>NZ_JYBP01000003.1:0-2400000 GCF_000948285.1 Geobacillus kaustophilus | reverse complement strand
CGCGTCGAATGAAATGGATCAAGCGGCGGGCGTGCTGGCAAGGCTGTAAGGCGTCGCCGATTGCGCAGACGGCTAGGCGGTAGAAAGAAGGGAGAAAGCGATGATCAGATCGCCCGAGCGAATCGCGGCGGCGGATGTGCTGCGTGGATTCGCCTTGCTCGGCATTTTGCTTGTCAACATGCGTTATTTTTCCTCGCCGGCGTTATATGGTGACACCATCAAGGACAGCGGCTTCGATCGGACTGTGGCCGCGGTCGTTGACGTGTTGTTTGAAGCGAGCGCGTATCCGCTGTTTGCCTTTTTATTCGGCTTTGGCGCCGTGATGATGTTCCGCCGGCTCAGCAGCCGCGGGGAGCGGCCGATTCCGATTCTTTTGCGCCGTTTCCTTCTTTTGTTGGGGATCGGCGTTGTTCACGCGTTTGGCCTTTGGTTTGGCGATATTTTGATTCCTTATGCGATTGCGGGATTCATCATGCTTTTCTTTTTCGCCGCCCCGCCCCGTTGGTGGGGGGCGGCGGCTGTTGCTGTCTTTTTTCTTTTTCGCGGCCTCATGGCGTTGCTAATGGCCCTCAGCATGTGGGCAGGAGGAACGGAAACAGTTGGCGGCCACGAGGCTGAGGCGGCCGCAGCGGTTCGTCATTATCAAAGTGGAACGTTTGGCGATGTGTTTTGGCAACGTTGGCATGACTGGGCATATGTCAACAGCGATGGCGGGCTGATGTTTACGGTGTTGACCGTATTGCCCTTTTGTTTACTCGGCGGCTATGCCGCCGACCAACGTTGGCTTGAAGCCGACCGTCACTCGCCTGCGAAGCTGCGCCGCCTGATGGGGTGGGCGCTCTGTTTTGGTTTAGCGCTCAAAACCATCCCGTATTGGATTGAGGCCAACGACTTGACCGTGTACATCCAAGACAGCTTCGGAGGCGCCGCATTGGCGGTGTTCTACGCGGCGGCTGCCGTGTTCGTCTGCGGGAAACAAAGCTGGCAGCGCGCTTGGCGGTGGTGGCAAGACGTCGGGAAAATGTCGCTCACCCATTACCTCGCCCAATCGCTCGTTTGCACGTCGCTGTTTTACGGTTATGGGCTTGGGTGGTACGGACGCACAAGTGCATGGCAGGAGACGCTACTCGCGTTTGCCTTGTATGCAGCTGAAGTATGGATGAGTCGCTTTTGGTTCGCGCGTTTTCATTATGGGCCGGTTGAGTGGCTGTGGAGGTGGGGGACATACGGAGCGCGGCCGCCGTTTCGCCGCCGGCCGGGGCAATAAAAACCCCCGCTTACTGGACGGACGGGGAAGGCGATTCAAAAATCCTCGTTTGCTGCAAATATTGATTGATCAATTGGTCCAGCTCTTGGCTGCATTCGATCGTCTCTTTCGCCGTGAACCCATAAGTGAGGGCCAATTCGATCATTTGTTGCCGTTTTTCTTCAATTTGCAACAGAACCATTTCCTTCACCATCAATTCGTTTGAAATGTTGGTTGAGGCATGCCGCGTCGATGCAAGACGTGTGTTGCATGACGAAAGTCGCAATCGACGCCCTAGTGGAAACTAAACATTATTATACATATTACGACGAAAAGAAGGAAGCGATTCGGGAAAATAAGTGATAAATTTTCTAATTTAGACAAAATTCTACAAAAAACAGGACTTTTTCGCCTCGATGGCGAATATCATCCTCAACGCACCAAAATGGCGAAGCGGGCGGAGGAGAAGAGTCCACGAAGCGTCCGCTGCATAACAACGAAAGGGAGAGACACGATGAAACTGATCACCGCACTTTTCGATGGAGAAACGTTTGTCGGAGCCGTGCCGCAAGGAGACGACCGGGTGGTTCATTTGCGCCGCGCCGAACGGACGATGGATGGGACGGAGACGATGCCGGCGACGATGCTGGAAGCGATTGCCCAAGGGGAGGAGTTTCTCGTCCGGGCGCAAAAAGTGGTTGACTGGGCGCTAGGCCATCCGACACCGGAGTACGTTTATCGCCTCAGTGATGTCCGTCTTTTGGCCCCGATCCCACGGCCGGCGAAAAACATTTTTTGCGTCGGCAAAAACTATGTCGATCACGCGCTGGAGCTCGGGGGCGCCGATGTGCCGGAGCATTTGATCGTCTTCACGAAAGCGCCGACAACGGTCATCGGCCATGAGGAGACGATTTTGCGCCATGCTGATGTCACCGATGAGATGGACTATGAAGGGGAGATGGCGGTGGTCATCGGCAAACAAGGACGGGGGATTCGCTGTGAAAATGCGTTGGATTACGTATTTGGATACACCATTGTCAATGACGTGACGGCGCGGGATTGGCAGGAGCGGCACCAACAATACTTTCTCGGCAAAAGCTTCGATACGTTTTGCCCAATGGGGCCATGGATTGTGCCGCGCCGTTTTGTCCCAAACCCCAATGACTTGCGCATCGAGACCCGGGTCAATGGAGAAGTGCGCCAACAAGCGAGCACGAAACAGTTGATTTTTTCCATCGAATCGATCATCGAGACGATCTCCAAAGGCATTACGCTTGAGCCGGGCGACATCATCGCTACAGGAACACCGGCTGGCGTCGGCAAAGGGATGAATCCGCCGCGCTTTTTGCAGACGGGTGATGTCATTGAGGTGACGGTGGAAGGCATCGGCACGCTGCGCAACAAAGTGGGAGAGTAAACGGTGAAAGCGAGCAAGCTCCCATTGATGTTTGAAAGGCGTCCTCTTGAAAGAAAGGGCGTCTTTCGTTTTCGTGAAGTTTGTCAACCGTCTGCCCGCCGTGCTATGATGGGGAGGAACAAGAATGGTTGGAGGGATGGACGTTGACGCATGCCCATATTACGAGCTGGCTTATCACGATTGTTTTGTTTTTCCTTGCGGTGTCGATGGAGCGGCAAGGGGCGGGCAAAGCCAAGATCGTGCAAATGGTGTTGCGGCTGTTTTACATTCTCACGATCGTGACAGGTCTGCTTTTGCTGCATAGCATTGCCTCGATATCCGCGCTATATTGGGTAAAGGCGCTTGCTGGGCTGTGGGTGATCGGAGCGATGGAAATGGTTTTAGCAGCTGAAAAAAAGAGGAAAAGTGCGGCGGTGGGTTGGACGCAGTGGATCATTGCGCTTGCGGTGACGCTGTTTCTTGGTTTGCTGCTGCCGCTTGGTTTTGACTTATTCTAAAGCGAAGCGGCAGCCTTCTATTGGTTGCCGCTTTTGTTGAAGACGAAAATATGGTAATGGTAAAATAAATGTATTTTTTGAATTTTCTGGTGTTATTGGTCAGCGAAGGGGGCCTGGTCGTTTATGCGTTGGTTCTGTTGCCGCCGTGCCGAGGAGTTGGATCGTCTGTTCAGTGAGCATCGTTCTTCCTTGGACGAGCCGCAGTTTATCCAAATCGCCGGCCACGATGCGGGCGAAGTAGATAAAATAGTTGCAGATCTGGTCCGCCGTTGGCCGCGCGCCCATGTGATCGGAATGGCGGGGCCGCTGCCAATGGCCGGAGGGGGGAATATTACCGTTGGCATCGCATCGATGATGTCATCGACCCTTTCATCGCTGGCGCTGCCGGCTGAGGAGTTTGATCGTCCGGACGGATTGGCGGAGCTCATTGCAGGGGAAGCCATTCACCGGGATACGGCGTTGCTTCTTGTGTTTTCTGACCGCCGTTTCGTTTTGCCGTCCTTGCTTCGCCGCTTGCCGATTTCCAACGAACGAATGGCCATCATAGGCTGCGCTCTTCCTGAGGGCAGCGTGTTATTTTCGTCCGACGGTCGGCTTGAGCGCGGGGGAATCGCTGTCTCTTTCAGCGGAACAGCGCTTCGCGGCCACTGTGTCGCACCGTTTTTATGGGAACCGGTCGGCTTGGCATTTTCGATCACGAAAAGCCGCGATCAGCAAATTGACGAGCTTAATGAACAAAAGGCGTCGCTTTATTTGGAACGGTATTTAGGCAAAGAATTTATGGACCGTCTGCCGCTTTCTGGAGTGGAGTTCCCGTTTCTTGTCGAACGAAATGGGCGTGATGTCTGCCTGCCGATCGTCGCCCTCCATTCAGACGGTTCCGTTGCCGTAAGAGGTCACGTCCATAACGGGGAAAAGGTTCGCTTTTCCTATGTTCATGCCCCGTCCCTTTACTGGAGCGCGCGCGACGCCGCCATGCATGCGGCCAAGCAGCCGGCTGAGGGGATGTTCTTTTACTACAGCGCGGCGCTCAGTGGGTATACGCGCCCGCTGTTTGACAGTGTTGTGTCTGCTTTTGGACAGGCTGCATTCTTTCCGGCTGTCGAAGTATTGGTGAAAGACGCACATACAGCGATGCGGCCGGCTGCGTTTGCCGCTGTTTCGCTGACGGAGACAGCGGCATCAGCGGAGAACCGTTTGTCGTTGCCATTGCCGGCGCCGCCGGAAGGAATCATGACGCTGGCCCAGCTCATGTCCACGTCCTCACGCGATATGGAGCGCCTGCATGTTCGCCTGCAAATGTCGGAGCAACGCTACAAATCGTTGTTTGAGCATAACACGGACATTGTCTATTCCACAGATTTGCATGGTCGTTTGACAAGCGTCAATCCTGCCTTTGAACAAGTGCTCGGTTACAAAAAGGAGGAGATTTTGTATACGAATTCGCTCAAATACATTCATCCAAACGACGTTTCCCGCGCCACCCGCTACTTTTACCGAGCGTTGCGCGGAAATGTGCAGACCTATCATTTGGAACTGCCGACGAAATCGGGTGAACGACTTCTTTTCCAAATGAAAAACATTCCGATCATTGTCGATGGGAAAAAGGTTGGCATTTACGGCATTGGCCATAACATTACCGAGCAGAAGAAAGCTGAAGAAAAAATTGCGTATTTAGCTTACTACGATCCCGATACGAATTTGCCGAACCGGACAAAATGGATGGAGCTGCTTTCCGGCCAGCTGGAAAAAGCGAAGCGGAAGAGGCGGAAAGCGGCGGTTGCCTTGATCGATTTGGATCGGTTTAAATGGATTAACGACAGCGTCGGCCATTATGCGGGCGATGACATTTTGCGCCAGCTTGTCGAGCGCATTCGCCGCGTCTTGCCGGTTGGTGCGGAGCTCGGCCGGTTCCACGGGGACAAGTTTTGCCTGCTCTTCCCATTAAAAGCAGAGGACGAGGCGGCGGAAACGTCGCTTTCCATCGTGCGTGAGGTGGCGAAGCCGCTCGTGTACGGGGAAAAGGAATTTTTTATTACAGCAAGCATCGGCCTAGCCGTGTTCCCCGACGATGGAGAGGACGAACATGCGCTGCTTCGGCACGCCGATATGGCGGTCAATATGGCGAAAAAAGGCGGCGGAAACCGGGTGGAGCGCTACTGTGCGCAAATGAACGAAGAAGCGATGCATCGGATGGAAATGGGTGGCCATCTGCGCAGAGCAATTGAGGAGAACGAATTGTTTCTTTGCTATCAGCCGATTGTGGATGTACATACTCGTGCAGTAAAAGCAATGGAAGCGTTAATCCGTTGGCGCCACCCGACGCTTGGGCTTGTGCGGCCGGATGAATTCATTCCTTTGGCGGAAGAGACCGGCTTGATTCATGAGATTGGGCGATGGGTGCTGAAAACGGCCTGCAAGCAGGTGAAGCGATGGCAGGAGATGACAGGAAACGACCAACTTGCGATTTTTGTCAATGTATCCGCTGTTCAGTTTCAGCATGAGCGGTTTGTGGATGATGTCAAACAAGCGCTTCGGCAGACGCGTCTATCGCCGTCGTGTCTGCATCTCGAACTGACCGAACATTCGATGCTCCGTCATCTGTCCAACACGCTGCGGACCATGGATGAACTCAGGAAGCTTGGCGTCGGCATCGCTGTTGACGATTTTGGCAGCGGATATTCTTCGTTTCATTATTTAAAGCGGCTGCCGGCGACGATCTTGAAAATTGACCGGGCGTTTATTGAGCAATTGCATGCGAACGCTTCCGATGAGGCGATTGTCAGGGCGATGATCACGATGGGGCGTGGATTGGGGCTTGAGACGATCGCCGAAGGAGTAGAAACACCAGAACAGCTCGACCGGCTTCGCGATTTGCAATGCACGTATGCCCAAGGGTATGTGATTTGTCCCCCGCTTTTGGCTGAAGAAGTAACGTCGTATGTGACGGAAAAGCAAACATGATCCCCCGCCCGGCGCCGATTGGCGGCGGGGGAGCCGGTGTTCTGTTGGGAACAAAATGGCTTTAGATGGAATGGCCGGCAAGGGAAAACGTTGGCGTCTCGCCGTTGATTTCATCAGTGGTTCAGTTCAGCCAATTTGGGCGCAAATCGCCCGTTCCCCGCTGTTTAGCGTAATTTCAAAACGATCGCTCGGCGTCTGTCCGCGTTCGTAATAGTGATGGACGCTGGCGATTTGTTTCGTGTTGTCATAAATCATGAAATTCACGCCGGATGATTTGGCAAACAATAAGCCGTTGTAGCAATACAAGCAGTCATACAGCGAGAACCCGAGGCTGTTCAGCCATTGAACAAATTGGAAAAAGGTTGAATCAGAAAGCGCGGAGAGCCATTGCTGATAAGCATACGTCAGCCGCTTGCGAAAGCGAATGCGATCGCCGTTCTGAAGAGGAAAGATGCCAAGATCGGTGGCGATGGCGCCTTGTTCTTGCCATTGGCCGGACAACCAATGCCCACCGTGAAACCATTCAATGCCTTGTTCCGCTATTTCTTCTACTAAAGAGGCTTCCTCTTCTTCGTCGTCGAAAAAGATCCATTCATCGTTGACGAACTCCACTGTCCCATACACATACGCCCGCGGTTGTTCCACAATGCATTGCAATCGTTCTTCGATGTTCAAAGTCTCTCATCCTCCTTGTACTCCTCTGTTTCTCCATTTTTTTGCTCATTTATTCGTGTGGAGACCGACATCGGACAATTCATCGAAATGACGGGGGGTGCATAAAATGGAATCATGCCGACGTGGAGAACCATCGTGAATCAAAGGAGCGATCGCTGGAAACGATCGTGAAAAAAGAACGGACGAGATGATGGAAACGGGTGAGAACTTGCCATCTTTGATAAAAAGAAAGGATTGGTTTGTATGTGTGGCATTACTGGCTGGGTTCATTTCGGCCGCAATTTGCGCCGGGAGCGGACGGTCATTGACAGCATGACAGAGACGCTCGCTAAACGTGGACCGGATGATACAAATACGTGGCTGGACACTCATGTCGCCTTCGGCCATAAACGGCTTGTCGTCGTGGATCCGGCTGGCGGCAAACAACCGATGGTTCGGCAAAAAAATGGGTGCCGTTATACGATCGTTTACAACGGCGAACTGTATAATACAGAAGATATTCGCAAGGAGTTGCTGCGTAAAGGATACCGATTTGAGGGTCACTCGGATACAGAAGTGCTGCTTGCCGCGTACATGGAGTGGAAGGAACAATGCCTAGATTGGCTGAACGGCATTTTTGCTTTTGCTGTTTGGGATGAGGAGCGCGAGCAGTTATTTATGGCACGCGACCGGCTCGGAGTAAAACCTTTGTTTTATCGAGAAGATGGCGGGGGGCTGCTGTTCGGCTCGGAAGTGAAAGCCATTTTGGCCCATCCCGATGTAAAGGCAGAAGTCAATTATGAAGGACTCGCCGAAGTGTTCGGCCTCGGACCGTCGCGCACGCCGGGGCACGGTGTGTTTGACGGCATTCGAGAGCTGCGCCCGGCACATGCGCTCACGTTCTCTCGCAGCGGGCTTCGCATTTGGCGGTATTGGAATGTCGAAAGCGACGTCCATCGCGATTCGTTCGAGGAAACGGTCGAAAAGCTGCGCTTTCTATTGACGAATGCGGTCACACGCCAACTCGTTTCCGATGTGCCGGTTTGCACATTTCTATCCGGCGGAGTCGATTCGAGCGCTATTACGGCGATTGCCGCCAATGCCTTCGCGGCAGCTGGAAAAGGGCCGTTGCACACCTACTCGATCGATTATGAAGGGAACGACCAGTATTTCAAAGCCAACGATTTTCAACCAAACACGGATGCGCCATTTATCGAACAGGTGTCAAACAAGTTTCAAACGGTTCATCATCGCTGCGTGATCACGCAAGAAGAACTGTTCCGCCATTTGCATGAAGCCGTCATCGTCCGCGACGTTCCGGGCATGGCCGATGTCGATTCTTCGCTTCTTTGGTTTTGCAAACAAATTCGCGAACAGTTTGTCGTCAGCTTATCAGGGGAGTGCGCCGATGAAATTTTCGGCGGCTATCCATGGTTCCATCGGCCGGACGATTTGTCGCGGAAAGGATTTCCGTGGATGCGTTCGGTCGACGCGCGCATGGGCCTATTAAAGGATGAGTGGCGGCAAAAGCTTCGCCTTGACGACTATGTGCAAATGCGTTATGAACAAACTCTCGCCGAAGTGCCGCGCCTCGAAGGGGAAAGCGCTGAGGAGGCGAAGCGGCGTGAGCTGTTTTATTTAAATATGATTTGGTTTATGACGACACTGCTTGACCGGAAAGACCGGATGAGCATGGGAGCAAGTTTGGAAGTGCGCGTGCCGTTCGCTGACCATCGCATTGTCGAATACGTTTGGAACATTCCGTGGGATATGAAAATGTACGGCGGCCGAGAAAAAGGCCTTTTGCGAAAAGCGCTCGAGGGATTGCTTCCCGAAGAGGTGCTCTACCGGAAAAAAAGCCCCTATCCGAAAACGCACCATCCTCTATATACGAAACTTGTCAAGCAATGGCTTGAGCAGCTGCTCCATGACCGCAATTCGATTTTGCATGAGTTTTTCGACCGGGAAAAATTGACGGCGCTCATTGAAACAGAAGGGAAATTGTTCCAAGTGCCGTGGTTTGGTCAGCTCATGACCGGTCCGCAGCTGCTCGCTTACCTTGGCCAAGTGCACGTTTGGTTCGATCATTACGGCATTCGCATTAAAGAATAAGAGCTGCGCCTGTGCGCAGCTCTTATTCGATTTGGCGGCGCTACGCCATTTTTGCTTGTGGCACCATCGTTTTTTTCATCCAGACGCGCGACCGCCAGCGCCAAAGCATCAACAGCCCGCGCAGCCATTCGTCGGCGATGAACGACAGCCAAATGCCGACGAGGCCAAATCCGAGGGCGATGCCGAATACGTAAGCAATGGTCACACCGACGCCCCACATCGACAAAATGCCCATATAGACAGGGAATTGCACATCGCCAGCGGCACGAAGCGAGCTGATAATCACTAAATTAAATGAGCGTCCCGGTTCAAGGATGATCGTTAACAGCAACAGTTTGCGGCCAAGAACAATCATGGAGCGGTCATCGGTAAAGAGCGACAGCAACGGCTCGGCAAACCAATAGGCGGTTGCGGCCAGCAGCACTGAGATGGCGATGGCGCTGTACAAACTTTTCAAGCAGCGGGCGTAGGCTTCCTCGTATCGCCCGGCCCCGACGAAGTAGCCAACGAGAATTTGCGTTCCTTGGCTGACGGCGATGCCGAATAAAAACACAAACATCATAATGTTTTGCGTGTATACACGGACGGTTAATGCCTCAGAGCCAAGCCATGTAATGAAATATGTAATGACCATTTGCGCCGTATTGTACGAAAGATGTTCCCCGGCTGCCGGAACACCGATTTTTAGCAGTGAGCGCAAATAGCGCAACGGAAGGCGGCGAAACGCCCTTGGTGCGAGCGGAATATTTGTTCGTTTACACAACAAAGCAAGAAGCGCGAGAAAGGCCATGCCACGGCTGGCAGCGGTTGATATAGCAGCCCCTTGGATGCCGAGCGCGGGCAGGTCAAACAAGCCAAAAATGAGGACCGCATTGCTGATGACGTGCAAAACGTTCATGCCAACCGCCACATACATCGTGTCACGGGTGAAGCCATAGCTTTTCAAAATGGCGCTGACAGTCATCATCAGCGCTTGGATGAACAAAAATCCACCGACAATCGCCAAATAATGGGTTCCTTCATCGAGCAGCTCGGCAGGCAAATCCATCATCCGCAAAATCGGCTCGCTGAATGCGGAGAGAATGGCGCTTAAAAACAATCCGAACAACAAATTGGCTACAAGGGATACAAGCGATACATCAACAGCTTCCTGCTCCCGGCGGGCCCCTAAATATTGAGCAACAAGCACCGCCGTCGCTAAAGCAACGAAGTTAAACAGCACGATCGTTAAAGCGATGATTTGGTTCGCCACCCCGACAGCGGCGACGGCATGATCGGAGTATTGGCTGAGCATGAATGTATCGGCGCTGCCCATCACCATATAGAGCAGCGTTTCAATGAAAATCGGCCAGGTCAACGAAAACAGCGACCGCGCGTTGGCCTCCTGACGCATAATTGAGACAACTCCTTTTTCTTATTCCGACTTGAACGATATATCCAGTTTAGCTAGTTTATTGCATAATAGAAAGAGAAAGAAGCGATTTTGCTTGCACATTTCCGACAAGAAGAGAGGAGAGGCTGATGGACTCTGTCACATTTTCTATGCCGCCGCTGCCGGTATTCATCAAAGGGGCGGAAAGTGTGTTTTCGGCCGGAAAGCGACATGTTCGCCGAACGTTTTCGGTCTTCGATTTGCTTTATGTGAAACAAGGATGCTTATATATAACAGAAAACGGGCGCGAGTTTGCGGTTGGCAGTGGACACTATTTGTTGTTGATCCCGGGGAGGGAACATTACGGGCACCGCCCATGCGAAGAACATACGGAGCTGGTTTGGCTTCATTTTTTGCTGCCAGACTTTGCGGTCGTTTCCGATTGCGGTGTCAGCCGGCAGACAGTGATAGAAAAGGAGGCGACATACACCGAGCCGATCCAATACCGGCTCTCCATCCGTCAATATGGCGAAGTAAAGCAGCGCGAGCGGGTAGAACAAATGCTAAGTCAAATCGTGGAACAAAACATTCGGCGGGATATCGATCAGCCGCTCCGGCAGCTGCTGTTGTTCATCGACTTCCTTTGGCACTTGCAAAAACAGGAACTTTCCGTCCCAAGCGCATCGGAACAGGTCAGCGCCGCCGCCGTTGTGTATATTGAAAAACATTTTAGCGAGCCCATTACACTGGACATGCTTGCACGGGAGCTCCGGTTTCACCCGGACTACATCACCCGCTGCATGCAAAAAACGATCGGCATGGGATTTAGCCGCTACTTGGCGCATTATCGGCTGTCAAAGGCAAAGCAATGGTTGGCGGAGACAAACGAGACGATCGAGGCGGTCGCCAAGCGGGTCGGCATTGACGATGGCGCCTACTTTTCGCGCCTGTTTAAAAAGATGGAAGGAATCACGCCGACTGAATATCGGCGCATGGCGCGGCGTAATTGACCTCCTTCTATGACGTTGGTATTAGGATGGGGACGGTCGGCAAAAAATCAAACCGGTGCAGCTTGTCCGCTGCACCGGCAGCCGATATGTAGGTCCGTAACCGCCCGCTCAGTCGCCTTGCCAGTTTTCGACCGCGTAAAGCACAAACCCGTACGGCGGCAAGGAGACGCAAAGTGTTTCCGCCTCTGCGGCAAACCGCTCCCCTGTCAGGAGGTTGACCAGCCATTTTCTCCGCGCATCGATCGGCATGGGGATTTCTGCTGCTTCGTTGCTCCGGTTGATGATGATCATGACTGTTTCATTGCCATCCGTTTTTTCATAAACAAGATGGTTACCTTCATCATCGGCGGCGAGAAAAGCGACATCGCCGCGCCGAAGCGCCCGATATTGCTTGCGAAGCGCGATGAGTTGCTTGACATGTTCATACAGTTCTTTGTTTTGTTTCTCTGGATCCCACACCATGCATTTTCGGCATTCCGGATCGTTTCCACCCGTCATGCCGATCTCATCGCCGTAGTAAATGCACGGCGAACCAGTGAAAGTGAGCTGGAACAAAAACAACAACTTCGCTTTGCGGACGTCGCCGCCGCAAACAGTGAGGAGCCTTGGTGTATCGTGGCTGCCAAGCAAGTTAAACGCCGCCTCGTTGACCTGTTTTGGATAGGAATGAAGCACATGCATCAATCGGTCGGCAAACTCGCTGGCGCTCATGTCTTCTTTGGCGAAAAAGCGGAGCGCCGCGTCCGCCAACGGATAGTTCATGACGGCGTCAAACTGGTCGCCGCGCAGCCACGGCATCGCATCATGCCAAATCTCGCCGAGAATGTACACATCGGGCTTTAGCGCCTTCACCGCCTGCCGGAACTCACGCCAAAACTGATGGTCGATTTCGTTCGCCACATCGAGCCGCCAGCCGTCAATATCAAACTCGCGAATCCAGTACGTCGCGACATCAAGCAAGTAGCGCTTCACTTCCGGATGGGCGGTGTTGAGTTTGGGCATTTGCGGCACGAACGCAAACGTGTCGTAATTCGGGCGCGGCTCCGTTTGGAGCGGAAACTCGCGAATATGGAACCAATCTTTATACTTAGACGCTGCGCCGTTTTTTAACACATCTTGAAACGGGACAAACTCATAGCCGCAATGATTGAAGACAGCATCGAGCATGACGCGGATCCCTTTTTCATGGCAGCGTTGAACAAGTGTTTTCAACGTCTCTTTATCTCCAAAGTGAGGGTCGATTTCAAAATAATCAGCGGTGTCGTATTTATGATTCGACGGCGCGCGGAAAATCGGCGTCAAGTAAATGCCGGTGATGCCGAGATCAGCCAAATAGTCAAGGTGATCGATGATTCCTTGCAAGTCGCCGCCAAAAAAGCTTGTCGGCGTCGGGTCCTCGCTTCCCCATGGCCGCGCCCCTTTCGGACTGATGGCCGGGTTGCCGTTGGCGAACCGCTCGGGGAAAATTTGATACCATACTGTGTCTTTTACCCAGTCCGGGGCTTGGAATAGGTCGACCCGATGAAGAAAGGGGAAGCAAAAGTAGTAAGCGGTGTCGTCGCTCGGAGCTTCATGGTAAAATCCTTTTTCCGTATAGACCAGTTTCTCGCCCCCAGCTCGAAGCACAAACCCATAGCGCAGCCGTCGATATGGCGGCTTGACTTCGGCGAGCCAATAGTCAAACAGCCCGTCGCTCCCTGTTTTCCTCATCGGCATCGTTTGAAACTGCCAGGAGCCATCGTGCCATTCGTACGGATCGCCAAAAAGCAGCTCGACGTGGTCGACATCATTTTTCTTTGTTTGAAGCCGGAGATGGAGCGTCTCGCTGTCATAAGCATAAGCGAAATGGTCGGTTGAGCGGTGGTGAATGGCTTCTTTCCTCATTCGCTTTTCCTCCTTTGTTATCCGAAGCAATCGTTTGCATTAATACTTCGCTATAATAAAAAGTACGTTAAGAGAAAAGAAAAGTCAAATTTTATAGAAAAAAAGGCTTGTAAAATGAAAAATAGGCGTTATAATGGAGATGAACGGTGCAATCGTTTTCATGGAAAGGATTAAAATTTATTTGTGCAAACGTTTGCCTTATGATTGTACCGCTAAGATTCCGTCATGGTGACAGGAGGGGGATTATGAGAAAAGCGTTATCTTTATTTCTCATGGCCGTGTTGTTGATTGGCGTGCTGGCTGCCTGCGGTCCGAAGCGCGATGTCCAGCAGCCGAAAGGAAACGACCAAAAGACGGCGGAACAGGCCAAAAAACCAGAGAAACTCGTCGTGTGGGTGAACGATGATGAAAAACAAAAACAAGCGCTGAAGGATATTTTTCAAAAGTACACCGAAAAAACCGGAATCAAAATCGAAATGGTGGCCGTCAGCATGCTCGACCAGACGAAGAAACTGGCGCTTGACGGCCCGGCGGGCAAAGGGCCGGACGTGTTCTATCAGCCGCATGACCGCATCGGCGACATCGTGCTGCAAGGATTGGCCGACCCGGTCGACCTTGGCGATGTGAAAGGCGAATACAGCGAGACCGCCGTCAATGCGGTGACGTATGACGGGAAAACGTACGGCGTCCCGATGGTCGTCGAAACGTACGGCGTGTTCTACAATAAAAATTTAGTACCGGAAGCGCCGAAAACGATGGATGATTTGATGAACATCGCCAAGGAAAAAACGAATGCGGCGAAAGATCAATACGGCTTTCTAATGGAAGCGGCGAACTTCTATTTCGTTTATCCGTTCTTTGCCGGCTACGGCGGCTATGTGTTTAAAAATGAAAACGGCAAATACGATACGAGCGACATCGGGCTTGCGAACGACGGGGCGGTCAAAGGTGCGGAGCTCGTCCAGTCGTGGTTTAAAAACGGCTATATTCCGAAAGAGATCACGGGCGATATTATGAACGGGCTGTTTACAAAAGGAAACGTGGCCGTCGTCATCACCGGTCCGTGGAACATTGCGTCGTATAAAGAAGCGTTGGGCGACAAATTGGCGACCGCGCCGCTGCCGGTGTTAGACAACGGCGAGCATCCGAAATCATTTGTCGGCGTGAAAACATGGATGCTCTCAGCCTATTCGCAAAACAAAGAATGGGCGGTTGATTTCATGAAGTTTGTCACGAACGAAGAAAACTCGCTCCATTACTATGAAGTGGCGGGGGAAATGCCGGCGAATGAAAAAGCGTTGACGAATGGGAAAATTACGAATGATCCGTTGATCGCCGGCTTTGCGGAGCAAATCCAATACGGCGAGCCGATGCCGAACGTGCCGGAAATGTCGCAAGTGTGGGAGCCGATGGGCAATGCCTTGCAATTTATCGCCAAAGGCGACAATCCGAAAGCGGTGCTGAGCGAGGCGGTCAAAACGATTCAGGATAAAATTGCCGCCAGCGGCGCCGGGAAATAACGATTGAGATCGCGGTGGATAGGGATCGCCCTATCCACCATTGTCATCTATATCGAGAGGGGGAGTTAGCATGCCGGAAGCAAACGTCCGCCATCGGCCGGCGGTGGCGATGGCGCTGTCGCTGTTGTTTGCCGGCCTTGGACAATTGTACAACCGCCGGTACATCAAAGGGCTTTTGTTTATCGTCATTGAAGCGTCTTTTTTGATCACCTTTTACAATTTTTTAAACATCGGGCTCTGGGGGCTTGTGACGCTGGGAGAAATCCCGATGCTCGACCATTCGATTTTTCTCTTGATTCAAGGATTGGTTTCTGTCATCATCATCGCTTTTGCCGCCGCTTTGCATATCGCCAACATCATCGATGCGCGCAACGATGCCCGCCGCCGGCAGCGCGGCGAGCCGTTTCCATCGCTGATCGAATCGTGCCGTCATGCGTGGGATCGGGGATTTCCGTACATCTTTGTGACGCCCGGGCTCGTGATGCTGTTGTTTATCGTTGTGCTGCCGCTGTTGTTTATGGTGTCGCTCGCGTTTACCGACTACAACTTGTACCACTCGCCGCCGCGGCATTTGTTGAATTGGGTCGGGTTTGAAAATTTCAAGAACTTAGTGTCGATTCCGATTTGGAAAAGCACGTTTTTCAGCGTTCTCGCGTGGACGATCGTTTGGACAGTTGTTGCAACGACAATGCAAATCGCTCTTGGGCTGTTTTTGGCTTTGCTTGTCAACGATCCGCGCATTAAGTTTAAGCGGTTCATCCGCACGGTGTTGATTTTGCCGTGGGCTGTGCCCGCGTTTGTCACAATTTTGGTGTTTGCGGCGATGTTCAACGACAAATTCGGTGCCATCAACCGCGAAGTGTTAAGCTTGTTTGGATTGTCGATCCCGTGGATGACCGACCCGTTTTGGACGAAAGTGGCGCTCATTTTGATTCAGACGTGGCTTGGCTTCCCGTTTGTATTTGCCTTGTTTACTGGCGTTTTGCAAAGCATTTCCCGCGATTGGTACGAAGCGGCCGACATCGACGGAGCGACGCGCTGGCAAAAGTTTCGCTCGATCACCTTGCCGCACGTGCTGTATGCGACGGCGCCGCTGTTGATTATGCAATATGCCGGCAATTTCAACAACTTTAACATCATCTATTTGTTCAATGACGGCGGCCCGGCGGTGCGCGGACAAAACGCCGGCGGCACCGACATTTTGATTTCTTGGGTGTACGATTTGACGTTTACGACAAACAATTACAATATGGCGGCGGCGATCTCGCTCATCATCGGCTTGATCGTCAGCGGGTTTGCCATTTACCAGTTCCGGCGCACCCGTTCCTTTAAAGAGGAGGGGAACATTTGATGAACCGAAAATGGAAATCGCACATGGAAGTCGCGCTTATTTATTTGTTTATCGCCTTCATGTTTGTCGTCATCGCCTATCCGCTCCTTTGGACGATCAGCATGTCGCTCAATCCAGGAACAAGCCTGTATTCGGCATCGCTCATCCCAGAGAAGTGGACGTTCGAGCATTATAAATGGTTATTTACCAGCCCGCAGAGCGATTATTTGCTTTGGTATAAAAACAGCTTGTTTGTCGCTGCAGCCAACGCGGTGCTGTCAGTCTTGCTCACGGCGCTCATCGCCTATGCGTTTTCGCGCTACAAGTTTGTCGGGAGAAAAACAGGGTTGTATTTATTTTTAGTCCTGCAAATGTTTCCGTCGCTCATGGCGATGGTGGCGATCTATATTTTGTTAAACATGCTTCATTTGCTTGATTCGCTTTGGGGGCTCATCCTCATTTATGTCGGCGGACAAATTCCGTTTAACGCGTGGCTTGTCAAAGGCTACTTTGACACGATTCCGCGCGAGCTGGACGAGGCGGCGCGCATCGATGGGGCCGGCCACTTCGGCGTCTTTTTCCGGATTATGCTGCCCTTAGCCAAGCCGATTTTGGCTGTTGTCGCCTTGTTCAACTTTATGGCGCCGTTTACCGACTTTTTGCTGCCGTCGATCGTCTTGCGCGATCCGGATAAATTTACGCTGGCGGTCGGGCTGTTCAACTTTATCAGCGACCGGTTCGCGAACAACTTCACCCGCTTTGCCGCCGGCTCGATTTTGATCGCCGCCCCGATTGCCATTGTCTTTTTGTTCCTGCAGCGGTATTTAATTTCCGGCTTAACAGCTGGTGGCACAAAAGGGTAAGAACCGCTATCATAATAATAGTGGGCTGACCCGTTTCCATATGGACAAACAGACGGCAAAGGAGGGGAAGGAAATGGGGAACCGGCTTTGCGCGCTGCTCATCCTTCCGTTCCTTCTTTTTTATGCTTCGCCGGCTGCGGCAGCGGAGAAAGAAGAACGGATGTGGCAAGATGAAGCCATTTATTTCATTATGGTCGACCGGTTTAACAATATGGATCCGACCAATGACAAGGACGTCAATGTCAACGATCCGAAAGGGTATTTCGGCGGCGACTTGAAAGGGGTGACGGCGAAACTCGACTACATCAAGGAGATGGGATTTACCGCCATTTGGCTGACGCCGATTTTTAAAAACATGCCGGGCGGGTATCATGGCTATTGGATTGAAGATTTTTACCACGTCGATCCGCACTTTGGCACGCTGGGTGATTTGAAAACACTCGTCAAAGAAGCGCATAAGCGCGATATGAAAGTCATTTTGGACTTTGTCGCCAACCATGTCGGTTACAACCATCCGTGGCTGCATGACCCGGCGAAAAAAGACTGGTTCCACCCGAAAAAAGAGATTTTCGACTGGAACGACCCAACGCAGCTTGAAAACGGCTGGGTGTATGGACTCCCGGATTTGGCGCAAGAAAATCCAGAGGTCAAAAAGTATTTAATTGATGCTGCCAAATGGTGGATCAAAGAGGCCGACATTGACGGCTACCGGCTCGATACGGTGCGCCACGTGCCGAAATCGTTTTGGCAGGAGTTTGCGAGAGAAGTCAAATCGGTGAAAAAAGACTTTTTCCTTCTCGGTGAGGTATGGAGCGATGATCCGCGTTATATCGCTGAATATGGAAAGTACGGCATCGACGGCTTTGTCGATTACCCGTTGTATGGCGCGGTGCAGCAGTCGCTTGCTAGGCGCGATGCGTCGTTGCGCCCGCTGTATGACGTCTGGGAATACAACAAAACGTTTTACGACCGACCGTATTTGCTCGGGTCGTTTTTGGACAACCATGACACCGTCCGCTTTACGAAGCTAGCGATTGACAACCGCAACAACCCGATTTCACGCATTAAACTGGCGATGACGTATTTGTTCACCGCCCCTGGCATCCCGATCATGTATTACGGGACAGAAATCGCTATGAACGGCGGCCAAGATCCGGACAACCGCCGTCTGATGGATTTCCGCGCCGACCCAGTCATCATCGATTATTTGAAGAAAATCGGCCCGCTTCGCCAACAGCTGCCGTCATTGCGGCGCGGCGATTTTACGTTGCTATATGAAAAAGACGGCATGGCGGTGTTTAAACGGCAATATGAAGATGGAACAACGGTCATCGCCATTAACAACACGAGTGAAACGCAGCACGTTCATTTGACGAACGATCAGCTGCCGAAAAACAAAGAGCTGCGCGGCTTTTTATTGGACGATTTAGTGCGCGGCGATGACGACGGCTACGACCTTGTGCTCGACCGCGAAACGGCGGAAGTGTACAAGCTGCGGGAAAAAACCGGGATCAACATCCCCTTTATCGCGGCGATTGTCGCCGTCTACGCGCTCTTTCTCCTATTTTTGTACTTAGTGAAAAAACGGGCGAAACGGATTCATGAATAAATGAAGGAAAGGAGGGAGCTTATGACCGTTACGATTAAAGATGTGGCGAAAAGGGCCAATGTCGCGCCGTCGACCGTCTCGCGGGTGATCGCCGACAGCCCGCGCATCAGTGAGAAGACGAAGCAGCGGGTGCGCGAGGCGATGAAAGAGCTTGGCTATCATCCGAACTTTATCGCCCGCAGCCTCGCGAGCCAAACGACGCAAGTCATCGGCATCGTCATGCCGAGCTCGGCCGACCAAGCGCTGCAAAACCCGTTTTTCCCCGAAGTCATCCGCGGCATCAGCAAAGCGGCCCATGAAAAGCGGTACGCCTTGCAAATGTCGACCGGGGAAAAAGAAAACGACATTTACGAGCGAGTGGTGGAGATGCTGCAAGGACGGCGCGTCGACGGGGTCATTTTGCTTTATTCACGGCAAAACGATAAGCTCATGAAATACTTGCAAAAGCATGACTTTCCGTTTGTCGTCATCGGCAAGCCGCACCAAAAGGCAGAACAAGTGACCCATGTCGACAACGACAACGTGCAGGCGGGAAAAGACGCGACGAACTACTTGATCGCCCATGGCCATGAACGGATCGCTTTTGTCGGCGGCAATCCGCAATATTTGGTGACCGTCGACCGCCAAAGCGGTTACGCTGCTTCGTTGCATGAAGCCGGGCTGCCGTACCGCTCGGAATATGTTGTCTATGAAGAATTTCTGCAAGAAGGCGGCCAAGAGGCGATGAAGGAGCTTCTTTCTTTGCCTGAGCCGCCGACTGGGCTCGTTGTCGCCGATGATCTCATGGCGCTCGGGATGCTTAAAACGCTCGATGAAATCGGCCTTCGCGTCCCGGAAGACGTGTCGATTGTCAGCTTCAACAACACGCTGCTTGCGGAGATGTCGCGCCCGCCGCTTACCTCGGTCGACATCGGCATTTTCCAGCTCGGCTATGAAGCGGCGAAAAGTCTAATCGAAAAAATCAATAACCCAAGTGAACCGATCAAGCGCATCATCATCCCGCACCGGCTCGTTGAGCGGGGGTCGTGTGCGGGGAGGTAGTCATTTGGTGAAGCAGTGAACATATCCCTGTCAAGTAGACAGTGTGAAAAATCCCCACTTTCTTCAGCTGCTCGCAGGGTAGTGGAAAGAGGAAACGTTGTCAAGGAAAGCACTTGACAACGTCCCCTTCATTCCACTTCATCGTTGGCAAGCTGAAGAAGGAGATCTTGTCAGCCGTTCGTCTGCTAGGCTGCCTTGGTGATTCGGTACCTACCGGGCTGAGGCAACCTAGCTTTTTTTGAAACCGTTCATGATGATAAACTCATATTTCGCACCTTGGTAGAGCGGAACAAAAGGATTTTTTATTCAGTTTTTTAGCATAACTTTTAAACCAACACCAAAAGCGATGGCATCCTTTTTTTACCATCGTTTGTCATTCTTTATCCCGTTAGACGTAAATGCTCTCGTCCATCCCTAATCCTTGCAAAATCCTTCGCTGCTCGTACGTGAGCGGCTGACCTAACGCGCGTTGAATTCGTCCATCCGGCAGTTCCAACAGGACGACCCTAACGTACCAAAACAATTGAAAAATCGCTTGTCCGGTCGGTCGGGTCAGTTTCCGACCTCCCGCGCCCTTTCATGGGCGTTCCGGGGTGATGAACGGACGCACCCGGCGCTGGAAGACACGGTAAATCGCCAAGGCCAACAGAAACAAATAGCCCAATACCGCGACTCGTTTCGGTTTTTTCACGTAAATCTCATCCGTAAAGAACGGGTCTTTCAAGAAAGAAAAGTTCATTTCCACCGAGATTTGCCCTTTATACAACTTCAAGATCTCTTTCGCATCCATCGGCTGACCTTTCCATTCCTCCGGAACGGTCGTGACAAGGACAAACCGGGACGCTTTCCGTCTTGCCTGTTCCCACGCATCTTGGTCGAATTCCACATTCAAGCGGAGGGCGTACACCGTCTCCATGTCCAGTTCCGCCCCTTTTTTCGGACGTCCGCGCCGTTTTTTCGGGCGCACGATCGCTTCGACCGACGCCTCGACGCGATGGAACCGGAGACGAAGGGACGCCTTTAGAGATGCTAGGGCTTGTTCGGCGTCTTCCCGACACGAAAACAGACGGCTTTCCCACTGGGTTTGTTTCTGCCGAAGAAGCTCCGCTTCTTGGTTTCGCTCTTTTTCGAGCGTCTTTCCTTTTCGTTGGTCGAGCGCGCTGGATTCAACGACGATCAACCGAACCGAATGACCTTCGTACGTCGATGGCGTTTCCCACACCCGATACGTGGCTCCGTTTTTCTCTGCGAAGGAGAACGGATCGCTCCACGGCGTGTCTTGGGCATCGGCTTCGGTGAGCGCGGTTTTGACGATCCGAAGCGAAGAAGGACCTCTTGTGATCAAAAAGGCGTTGGCGGCCTTTATTTGCGCCAGCGTGTCTTTCGTCATGGCCGCAGAATCGGCTACGTCAATCCATTCGTCTTCGATTTTGGCCTGCTTCAGCTGTTTCTGCACACGGGACCACACCTCGGGATTCCACGTTTTATCCGGCAGGTTGCCGTCGTGTACAGGTCAAGTCCAAATTATTGTGTAAATTCCCCTTTGATAGACAACATGGACCTGATGGCTTGACGTATAGTAGGCAAGTCCGGCAAGTCTCCCTGCCGGTCGCCTTCCCGGACCAATGATCATGTTGTCAAGGAACAGGCGTGTCAAGGAGCTTTCGCGGCATATCCTCGCTTCGCTCCGGTATTCCACGTTCTCCCTTGACACGGCGAAGAGGTTATCCCACTCTCTTGATCGCCGGAGCCTCCTGATTCACCGGTCGAGCTTCTTGCTCTTTCGTTTTCCGCCACTGCCAATATTCAGACATATCCAAGTATTTGCGCCCTGACATCCATTTTTCATCGATTTCGATCAACACGGCGCCAACGAGGCGATACACCGATTCCCGGTTCGGAAAGATGCGGATGACCCGTTCTCTGCGGCGGATTTCTTCGTTCAGCCGTTCCACTCCGTTGGTCGTACGCAGGCGCCGCCGGTAACGGTCCGGATCGTCCAATACGGCGGTGGCGTCTTCGAATCCCTCTTCGAGGATTTGCATGGCTTTTGGGGCTTTTTCTTCCCATTTGGCCAGCACTTGTTCCAATAACAGCCGGGCCGTTTGCTTGTTTGGGGCATGAAGAATCCCCCGAACCTCCTCGAGCAAGGCATCCTGCCTATACTTTGGTGCGGCATCGAGGATATTGCGAATAACATGTGTTTGGCATCGCTGCCATGTCGCTCCTTGGAAATGCTTTTCAATGGTTTGCACCAGCCCGCCGTGCTGATCCGAGATGATCAAGTCCACTCCCCGGAGCCCCCGATGTTTCAGCCACTCAAAAAACTCGCTCCAGCTGGACTCCGATTCACTGTTTCCGATTTGCAGACCAAGAATTTCCCGATATCCTTCCTCATTCACTCCCGTGGCGATCAACACGGCTCTGGAGCGCACCCGCCCATCTTCCCGGACTTTCGTATAAATCGCATCCACCAGTACAAACGGATACACGTGTTCATGCAAGGAACGATGATTCCAGTTTTGGATAATTGGATCCAGCCCCTTGCACAGCGAGGAAACTGTGGATTTGGAAAACGAGGTGCCGCACAACTCCTCTGTGATTTGGGTGATTTTCGGGTAGACACCCCGTTTGCCACCATTTCCATGAGTGGCAGCACCAGTGCTTGTTCGCTCCGTTGATACCGTTGGAACAGTTTCGTAGAGAACTCTCCATCTCTTGTTCGTGGAACGCGCAAGGTCAATCGCCCCACCCGGGTTGTCAGCTGGCATGGATATGAACCATTTCGATAGCCTTTTCGTTCTTCCGTTCGTTCATAACGACGAGCCCCCAGCTGTTCTTCCACTTGGGCCTCGAGGATTTGATTCAGGACTTGTTCCAGCAGCTTCGCTAATTCCTCATCTCTGGCGAATAACCCGTGCAAAAGTCCATCATTTAGGGTAATATGATATTGAGCCATGGTTGCATTCCTCCTTATGTTTGGTGTTTTTGGTCCACTGTTTATTCTATCAAAGGGGAAGCAACATGGCTCTTTTTCTATTTCCCTTTTTTACACAATTATATGGACTTAACTAGAACGGACTTTGATGCTGATCCATATTTTACTCTCTTTTTTGTCGAAATGTGGTTCATCACCAAAAGATGTACTTGACTTTTAAAGACAAACATGATAGCAATGTTTGTTGCTCAAAGAGACGTATGGTATTAAAAGGAAAAACGCTGTTTTGATTTTCTCTATCATGATCGTCTTTATTTGTCAAGTACACTTTGTGGTGAAGAGCCCGAAATGTCATTCTATAGAAATAGTTAATTTATCATTTTTTAAACTGGGGGTGAATTGTATTTTACTTATCGGTAAATTTTCACCTTTGTTAGTACCCCCTGACGCTTTCTTCGCTTTTAAATACTCATCAATAGTATCGTATTTAGTCGGGGAGACTTGAAAAGTATATTTAATACCGACATATAAATTCAATGTAAAAAATTTTTTGTTCACAATCATAGTTTTATCTTTAGGAACATAGGCAATTTCTTTGGTTTGATATCCTTTTGCAGAAATATGCACTAAGAACTTAGAATACTTGCCACTCTTATCTAGTATTTGTATGGTTACAGGTATTTTATTAGGGAGTTGATTAACCGCATCTTTTTTATTGGAACAAGCGACTAGCAATACAATAATGGTAATAGCCAATAAAAATATTTTTTTTATTTTAAACACCTCCTTCAAAAAAAATACAAAAAAAACTTTATTTGCAACTAATGTTATAGTATACTAAATTTAAAGAAAATTCAATGTTAAGGAGGGGGACAAATTGAAAAAGGCGAGAATTGTTTTATTTTCACTAGTGTTATCACTTTTACTTTCCGGTATGAGTTTAGCGAACAAAACTCTTGCAGCAACGTTCAACGAAGCGACTTCCAAAAATGATATTTACGAAAAAATTACGCGTCCGAAAATAGGAAAGGAACGTACTGAAAGATTATTAAATTATATTAAAAGCACTAAAAAGCCTGTAAAAAATTTAAGCAGTGAAGACCTCAAAAAACTTCAACAAGACCCGTCAATCACCTCTTTTAGTTCTCAAGGAGAGATACTAAAACTTCCTTTTACTTTAGAATCCAAAAATTTAGAATCAAAGAATTATTCAGCAATTAGTTCATTACCAATTCAAACTGCAGCAGCTGATAATAGAGTTCGGATAAATCCAACTACAACTTACCCTTATAATGCTATAGCTCAAATAGATTATACAGATGGCACATATGGCTATAGTTGTACCGGTTGGTTTGTTGACAAAAATACTGTTGTTACTGCAGCACATTGTGTTTATGATACTTACAATAATAAATTTTATCAAGCATGGTATGTGTATCCTGCAGAAAACGGGACTCAACTACCTTATGGAGGGATGGCATCAACGACAGCATATGTTACTAGCTCATGGCAACTAGCCAATCCGCCAGATGCAGACAGTATCTACTATAAAGATGTACAATACGATTTTGCTGTAATTAATTTGTCATCAAGTATAAATCATCCAAACTATTTAACTATTAATACCAATCCGCAAGTTAATAATAACATCTTTTCAGTAGGTTATCCTGCCGATAAAGGATTTATGTCCAATGGTTCATATTACTATTACATGTATGGAAGCTCTGGTAATATAAGTAAAATTGAAAATAATACCATTACACATACTGCCTATGTTACACCAGGAATGAGTGGTGGGCCAATTATGTTAACTAGTAATTGGAATGCTGTATCTTTAAATAGTACTTCTAGTTGGGGAATTGCCTTTTCAACAGTTTCTAAAAATTTCATTTTAACTTGGGGTGCTCAAAATAACTAGGAGTGCTAGTGGAATAAGAAAAACAAGAGGTAAGCAAACATATATATGCTTACCTCTTGTTTTTTTAAGGATTTCTAGATTTTAGATCTTGGTAATGATTTGCAGGGCTTTTTTATTTATGTAGTATAGAGAAGTGTTGAGGAGAGCGATCCCATGTTCGAAATCGTTGGCAAATTGCGTTGTCCCGTGTGTTCTGAACCGGTTCGGCCAGACGAGAAAGTATTCCTCGACACCATCAACACTGTCATGCATCAGAAGTGCTACTACAAATCTCCACAGCGCAAACTCCCAATCAAGGATGAAGGTTCATTCCAGAAAATGCTCCTGAAATATCCGTTTTTCCATGAGGACGATGAAGATGATTCCATATGAAAAGCCCTTCTCATCCGAGATGGCTTTTTTAATACACAGTGTTTTTTACAAAATGAATAAAAACTTTTAGAAAATCTTGCGATAGCTTACAAATAATGAGTGTATAAAAGAAGGTATTAGCGCTTCGATGTAAAAATAAATTATGTAGAAATAACCTTGGTTGTAAGAAAAAGAGAGGTTTGTTAACCGATGAAGCATACGAAAGTAATGAGGTATCAAATAAATTATCAAACCCTTAAACGCAGAATGGAATGAGTTAGGAATGGTTCTCCGTGAAATCCAAAAAGAAACTCGTATTGCATTAAACAAAACAATTCAATTGTGTTGGGAATATCAAGGATTTAGTGCAGATTACAAGCAGATACACGGTCAGTATCCTAAACCAAAAGATATTCTAGGATACACAAGTATGCACGGATACGCTTATAACCGTCTAAAGAATGAATTTAGCAAGATCGCCAGTGCAAACCTTGCGCAAACGATTAAAAGAGCGGTAGATAAATGGAATAGTGACTTAAAAGAAATTTTACGCGGTGACCGCTCCATCCCTAGCTTTAGAAAAGATTGTCCAATTGATATCGTTAAGCAATCAATGAAAATCCAAAAATGTAATGATGGGTATGTATTAAGCCTCGGTTTAATTAATAGAGAGTATAAAAATGAATTGGGACGGAAAAACGGAGTATTTGATGTACTTATAAAGGCAAACGATAAAACCCAGCAAACCATATTAGAACGAATTATAAATGGCGATTATACATATACAGCATCTCAAATAATCAATCATAAAAATAAGTGGTTTATTAACCTTACCTATCAATTTGAAGCTAAAGAAGCAGCCTTGGATCCCAATAATGTCATGGGAGTTGTGTCAAGGCCGATTATTTTTTCCCCAAAATCGCCGGTTTAAAATTCCCCAGAAGGACCTCATGGATCCTTCTGTTTTTCTTGTTGGAGCCTTTTTTCCCGTAATCGATAGCTTTCCCCCTTTAGGTTGAAAATCATAGAATGATGCAGTAATCGATCTAACATCGCTGTCGCCAAAACCGAGTCTCCCACGATTTCTCCCCATTCCCCAAAGCTTTTGTTGGAAGTGAGGATAATCGGGGCATGTTCGTACCGACGGGCGACGACCTGAAATAAGTAATGAGCGCTGTTCGGGTCCAGTTTTAAGTACCCCATTTCATCCATAATGAGAACAGTTGGCTTCACAAACATACGAAGCTTTTTTTCCAGCTTTCCTTCCTGGTCGGCTCTTCTTAACTGAGTGACCAAATCATGGGCGGTAATAAAATACGTTTTATATCCTCTTACGATCGCCTCCATTCCAATCGAAATCGCCAGGTGCGTCTTTCCAATCCCCGGTGGACCGAGAAAACGGATATTCTCTTTTTGCTCAATAAAAGACAACGTAAGCAGCTCTCGAATCCGACGCTCATCCACTGAAGGCTGTGCGGTAAAATCAAACGTATCGATCGTCTTGCGATATGGCAGTTTGGACAGCTTGATGAGCGTTTGGATCGATCGTTCCTGTTTTTCGACGATTTCTGCCTCTAATAAGCGGAATAAAAACTCCGAATATGGTATATTATGAGTAGCTGCGTATTCTGCCATGGCGGACCATCGTTCCGCCATGACAGGCAAATGGAGTCGGTGGCAATACTCGTGTATTCGTTCTTTCATGAGCTTTCCCCTCGCAGGAATGCGTCATAAACGGACAATGGACGAGTATCCACTTCCACCGAAACAGGCGAAATGGTGGCCGCCATTTCCGTCTGTTTCTTTTTTATTTTTTCGGCGAATGCCATTACTTTTTTCTGTTGGTTCAAGTAAGAAATCTCCTCCCCTCGATAGTACAACCGAATATCCCCATTCAATCGCTCCTTTACCAGAATTTCTTTGCCCGCATACTCCGCCGATAAGAGCCATTGTTCCCCTTTGTAGGAGAAACTGCCATCCCAATGCACTTTCCGATAGGAAAGATAGCTCGTATCGTAATCTTTCTGTGGGAGAGGTTTCAACTGTTCCTCTGCCCAACGCTCTTGCGGAGGAATGCCGGTAGTGGCGTTTGGCTTCCGATTCGCCACTTGATCGAGCCAACGATGGAGAAGGAAATTCAATTCTTCGATACTTTCAAACGATGTTCCTACATAGAAGTGATCCATAATATACTGAATGGCTCGTTCGACTTTCCCCTTTGTCTGGGCCCGGTAGGGCCGGCATACTTTTGGAATAAATCCATAGTAACTCGCAAATTCAGAAAATCGCTGATTCCATTTCACCACTCCTTGTTCCCGGCCGTCGGCAACGGTCTTCATATTGTCAAATAACACTCTCTTTGGAATCCCTCCAAAGTACTTGAAACTTTGAATCAGGCATTCCATTAAGTGCTCCTGGTCCTGGCTGGTCGTAAATACCGCGTATTTCATCCGCGAATAGCCTAACGTGGCCACAAATAGCGATAACTTGACTTTTCTCCCTTCGATCACGACCTCCCCAACTTCTTTCCAATCGACTTGCATTTGTTCGCCAGGAAGCGTTTCATAACGAACGGTGTATTTCTTTTTCGCCGTCTCTCGGAAAGGCTGCATATAGTCCTTTAAAATCGTCTTTCCTCCCGTGTAGCCCTGTTGTCGAATTTCGAAAAACAACTTTTCGCTATTAAACACCCCATCCTCTAACATCCGTTTTTGAAGATATGGTTTAAATGGATCCAACTTGCTTTTTCTTGGTTTTCGCTTGAATTTGGAAGGGGGATTGGGGGAGTGAATATATTTTCGGACGGTTTTCCGATCGATCCCCAATTCCCTCGCAATATCGGAAATACTCATTCCCCTTTCATACATCTCTTTGATCATAAAAAATTCCCCTCTCGTCATCATGAACCATAGCTCCTCTCGTTAACACTATGGTTCTATTGTAAGTGGGGAATTTTATTCCGGCTATATTGGGGATTTTATCATCGGCTTTAACACCTTGCAATGTCATTGAAAAAGCCAATGAGCAGAAAAAAGCAAAACTTGGTCAAAAAGAACGGGCGTTATTGAAAAAATATAGTGCCGAAAACGAATCATTTGGCACAAGTTTAGGTGATTTGTTAAAGGAAGTATTAAAGAAAAAAGATTAAACAAGAAGCTGGTGTCGTTTCTGACACCGCTTTCGTTTTTAGCCTCGGCATGGTTTTTGTGCCAGCGATCGGAAAAATAAAAATGTTGTTCAACAATACTCACTTCGAAAACCGTTGGTGTCATTCATTCTCTCCTTCCGACTTTACAGGTTGTAATCCAGCTTACAGTAATTCTAATCGTTTTTTTGTATGATGGATTTACAAAACAAGAAAGGAGTGCTTGAATATGAGTCGTTTATTAAAAACAGGAGTACTCGGTGGCGTAGTTGGCGGAATCATATTTGGGATTATGATGCAAATGATGGGGATGATTCCGATGATTGCAATGATGGTGGGAAGCAAAAGTACCGTTGTTGGTTGGGGTATTCATATGATAATTAGTATCATTTTTGGTGCAGTATTTGGTTACCTTGTCACATTTACTAAACATATGTTTATCTTATCAGTCATTTATGGAATTATAATTTGGATTGTAGGTCCCCTAGTGATTATGCCACTTATGCTTGGTATGGGAACAATGATAGCCCATGCTTTTGAACCACAACAATTAATGAGTTTGATGACGCACTTATTTTTCTCGTTTGTTCTCGCAGCAACAGTTAAGATAGCAGAAAGAAAAACGGCAGAGACGGATGTGAATGTAACGAATTAATCTTAAAAAAGGGATCGAAAAATAATTCGATCCCTCTCCCTATGTTCTTTTTATTTCTGTTGCACGATTAGCTCTTGCAGATTGTTTACCATATAATTAGGTGTGACGTCAAGTAAATCCATAGTCGCTTTTTCACGGTTAATCCAAGCAGTTTGAAATCCGAATTGGCTAGCGCCTACAATATCCCATGTATTCGAAGATAAAAATAAAATCTCTTTTGGCTGCATGTTTAGCCGATTACATACGTGCTGATACGCTAGCGGAGAAGGTTTATACTGTTTAATTTCATCTACGCTGACGATATAGTGGAAATAGCTCGTTAACCCTGAATTATTTAGCAAAGGAAGTAGCATATCAACAGAGCCATTGGAAAAAACAACAAGTGTTTCGCTTTGTAACATTTCCAGTGCTTGTTTCACTTCTGTAAATAATGAAAGATAGTGATAAGCTTGTAACAAATCGGTAATGATTTCTTCTGTTATGTATACTTGTTCAACAGTACATACGTATTGGAGTGCGTTTTTTGTAATTTCGTGAAACGGGATATACGTGCCGATGATTTGGCGTAAAAAACAATACTCCAGTTGCTTTTGGCGCCATGATTGGCTGATTGATATGCCTTTATCCCCAAAATAGTATGTGCACTTTTCAGAAATAGAATACACATCAAATAATGTACCATACACATCAAATACATAAGCTCGGTATTTCATAGTTACACTCCTTTGTGGATTTAAGCTTTTTGTTTCTTCTATAGGTTGTTTTGTAAGTTATAAATATAGGGGGATATATACAGTCATGGTTATTTTATTTACTGCTTTATTAGGGATAATACTTAAAATTAGTGAACTCCTTGAACGCAAATACCATTTACACCGTTATTACTTGTCTATCCCTTTTATCGGAAGTGTTATTTTGTTAATTATCACTATTTTGACAAAAGTGATTTTTCATTATTCTCTAGAGTCACCTTTTTTATTTCAAAGGGTTGCTGTCACTATTTTTTTATTCTCGATCGGCTTTCAAATATCCCTTTTTGTGAATAAACTTTTTTTCAAACGTTTCGTCATTTTGTTAGCAATATGTGTTGCATTATTATTTTCTTTCGCATTCATATCATATTTCGTTCCACAACCGTATAATTTTATTATGGGCGACTGGTTTTTTGCGTATAATGAAGATTTCATCAAATTGACTGTCCCGTCTTATATTCAAAGTGAGATCGTATTCTGGGGTTATGGACAGTTAGCTATTGTTTTTTTTCTAACACCTGTTTTTTTACTGATCGTGAGTAAATGGTTGAAAAAACAGAACATTTCTAATAGCATGGATCTAATCAACCATTTGTATCAAGAAAAAATGACAATTCCTTTCACGAGGGAAACAGCTTATGTTATCCTGTTTTCATTCGGAATTGTCGTACTTACTCAACATATAACGGTGCTTTTTCTTTATGATTATGTGTATGCAATGTTTGGTGGTTTCTGTTATGGTTTATTAGCGAAAACTAAACAATTAAAACCGGATGAAAAAACGATCATGTTGCAACAACTAGGGACAGTAGGACTGTATTTATTTATTATGACTTCAATACAAAAAATAGCTTTTTTTGATTGGACTCGATTGTCTTATACATTCTTTTTTATACTTATATTAAAAACAATTATTGTTGCTGTATTTGTTGTTCGAACTGTTACATGGTTGTTTTCTGACTTATCTTTTTCAGAGAAGTTAGTATCCGCTGTTGCTGGATGGTCATTTATACTTAGCGCGCCGATTGTGTGTATGCATGGAATGAGAACAGCAGTTAATAAACACGGTGCTGTTCCCTACATATTGCTCATCATCCCTCCCATCATTCTGTGGTTGGTAAATTATATACATCTAGCGCTGCATCTAATCCTTTTGCAATAACTTGACGATTTTGGGAAATGGAATTGCTTAACGTCCCCAATTGAGCGCTTTTTTCTTTTAATATGGAAGAAATGGAAGTTAGATCAGCTTTTTGTTGATTTACACGAGAAATTGATTGATCGATACAATTAAATCGTTCTACTGTTTTTTGGACGATATCCATTCCTTTTTCCATTTCTTCTCTTCCTGACTTAGATAATTGATAAATACTCTTTATTTCATTGATAATAGAAGTGACCGATTGCCTAGCTTGTGTTGTTGCATTTGTGCTTTCATCAGAAAGTTTTCGGATTTCTTGAGCAACAACACCAAATCCTCTTCCATCTACTCCTGCCCTCGCTGCTTCAATCGAAGCATTTAAAGCTAACAAATTGGTTTGGGCAGATATTTTGTGTAGCGATTGGATAATTTCTGTTAATAAAGTAGACAAATCCAATAATATATTTGATTTATTTAATAACATAGAAGATAAACCATCAATACTTTCCATTACCTTCGTCATCTCATCCATAGACAATTTTCCATCTTTTGCATAGGTAGCTGCTTCATCTACTTGTTCGTTAATTTGGCTAGACATTTCCGATAAAACAATGGACAAGTTTACAATGTCTTCTGCAAGGTGAAGAAACTGTCCCATCTGTTCTTTTTGATTTCCCATTACTTGTTTTGCATTTTTAATTGTTTGAATATTTTCGTTTCTCATCTTATTTCTCCTTTCATTAATAAAATGTCACTTCCGACAATGATTCTGTCATCTGAAACGAGCACGGGAGCAATGATCTCTTTCATCTTTTTCTTTAATTGTATAGCAGCAGAAGGGTTTTTTAATATATTTATTTCTAAAAAAGGGATATTTTCTTCAAGTAAATGCTTTCGTGCCATATGACATTTACTACAACCATCGATCGTATAAAGAATATAATTCATAAAAAAACCTCCTAGCGTAACTATTTTACACCATTATTTTCTCACATACTGTAAGATGGATTACAGGAATCGATAAAAAAACAGCTATAATGTAAAGAGGGAGTTTATTGCTAAGGAGGCATATGTAACGTGGATAAGTTATTTTTATTGTCACAAATTAGTCTACTTGATGAGCTACCGATGGAAGAGTTGCACATCATTGATCAAATAAGCGAAATGAAACCTGTAAAAAAAGGAACGCTTATCCTATCTCCAGACAAAAAAATTGAAGCGTTGTTCTTGCTAAAAAAGGGGCAAGTACGTTTGTATCGTATGAACGCAAGCGGAAAGCAGTTTACAGTTGATATTTTAGTTGATGGAAATATTTTTGGTGAAACATCCACTTTATCATTAACGGATGATCAAATATATGCGGAAGCAATGACTGATACGTACTTATGCTTGTTAGGTAAAAAAGAATTTGAAACATTTATCGAAAAAAACCCAAAAATCGCTTTGAAACTTATTCATATATTGTCAACGAGGTTAAAAGAATTATACAGCTTAAGTGAAAAAATCGCCTTAAGTGATGTGAAATATCGGATTTTGTATTTGTTATTGAAACTAAGCGAAAAAACAGGAAAACGAAAAAAGGAATGGCAAACAATTGGAATGAAGCTCACCCATCAAGACATCGCTAGCATGGTTGGTGCATCGCGCGAAACAACAAGCGCAGTTATGAGTCAATTAAAAAGAGACGGCTTTATTAAAAAAGGAATTCATTTAGCTATTCATGTCGAAAAAGCATTAGAGCTATTAGATTATTGAAGGGACTCGCCGAGAATGAGTCCCTTTTCTTAGATTGTCCTATGTTTTATGCTTATTATCGGAATAATCGAATGTATTGTTTCACTAATTTTGGAATCCAGCCGCGAAATAATTTCTCGCGCCAATATAAGTCAGCTGTATGTTGAACGGCTGCTACATGAGTTGGATATGGGTGTATGACATGAGAGAGTTGACCAATTTTTTTACCAAACTGCTTAGCAAATACTACTTCCTGCATCCAATCCCCTGCGTTTTGGCCTACAGCATGTGCTCCAATGATGTATCCTTTTTTATCAGTAATTATTTTTACCATTCCTTCTGTTTGGAAGTCTGCTACGAAACGATCAACAGTAGATAATGGTGTTTTAAAGATATGAATATGATCGTGTTGTTGGCGGGCTTGTTGTTCTGTTAATCCTATATGGAAAATTTCCGGATGAGTGAATGTGACCCATGGCACATTCGAATAGTTTATTTTTCGTTTTAGTCCTAGTACAGCATTTTGTACAACTAGTTTCCCTTCCATTCCAGCTACATGTGTAAATGGGAATTTTCCATTTACATCTCCGATCGCATAAATAGTCGGAACATTTGTCTGCAAATATTCATTCACGATAATATGTCCTTTGTTATCGTACTGAACACCCGCTCTATCTAGGTCAATTGTATCTGTATTAGGAACTCTTCCAGAAGCAATCAGGATATCGGTGACTTCCATCTCGATTTCCCTGTCCTGAGTGTGGATTACAGCAATTTTTTTATTATTTTCCGTAGCTATGATTTTTTGAATAGATGCATTAGTATATATCGTTAGCTCACGCATCAGTTGTTTTTTTACTAATTGAACGATTTCTTCATCTTCTTGTTGTAATATCTCATTAGAACGTTCAATAACAATCACTTCACTCCCTAGCCTTGCCATGGCTTGAGCGAGTTCTATACCGATTGGACCACCGCCAATGACAAGAAGCTTTTTAGGCACGAAATCAATGTTGAATATTGTTTCATTTGTTAAATAATTAACTTTTTCTAAACCATCAATCTGAGGCACAAAAGGTCTTGATCCTGTTGAAATGACTATGCGCTTTCCAAATATCGTTTCCTCATCGTTGATCCATACGTGATGAGCAGAACGTAATTTTCCTTTACCAATATACACATCGACCCCTAATTTTTTAAATCGGTCAATATCGTCATGGTGTTGAATGTGCATAATGGCTGCTTTGATTCGCTGTGTAACTTGATTTAAATTAATATTTCCTTCTATGTTCATCCCCCATTCCCTTACTTTTTTTGCTTCATATATTTCGGAAGCTACTTTAATAAGCGCCTTTGACGGAACACAGCCGAAATGTAAGCAATCACCACCAAGGTGTGTTTCTTTTTCGATAAGAGCTACTCTCGCTCCAAGAGAAGCTGCCCCGGCAGCTACAGTCAATCCTCCTGCCCCTCCACCGATGACAATAAGATCATATTGTTTCAATTATCTCACACCCTTTCAGCGCAAAAGTTGTCGAGCTTCATGTAAACGTTGTAACCCTGTAAACATTTCTACTACAAAAAATAACAACGTAATAATCAAAACATAATTAGGCAGCAACATCATAAAAGAAAAGAAAAGAAATCCTTCTGTACGTTCAGCCAACCCCGCTTGATAATAAAATGATTTCATTCCTTTTTTTTCAGAAACAGCACCCACTGTTAAAAACACCGTAATGGAAAAAATAATTGAAACACTCAATAACAGAAGAGCCCATTGGACATGAGGATACTTAAACGCAATTCCTAAAATGACACTAATTTCAACAACGCGATCAAATGTTACATCCATAACTGTGCCCCATGGCGACACGTTTGTCTTTCTTGCCATCGTTCCGTCGACCGCATCTAAAAATCCAGAAATCCATAATACGACGATGGCTGCAACTGCATAATCAAAATAAAAAAGAATTCCTGAAGAAAGACCAATCAAAAAAGATATCATAGTGACTTGGTTCGCCGTTAATCCTATTTTCAAAAAAGAGGAAGCGGTCGTTTCAATAAGGGGTTGCACATATTTTCTCGCATGTGTATCGAGCACAGTTATTCTCCTTTCTGTTGTAATCCTAATTTTTGTCGTATTTTTGTATTTGTCATAATTGGTATAAGTGAAACGATGACAAACACAAAGACGGCCAAACCAATTATTATTTGATTTTCTGAAACAACACTTGAGCCCAAAAAATTATAAGCAAACGTTCCAGGGATAATACCGATCCATGTCGCCATTAGAAAATGGACGAACTTCACATTTGCTATTCCGGCTAAATAGCTGACGAAATCAAACGGAAAAATCGGAACTAGTCGTAATAAAAGCACATACGAAAACCCATTTTTTTGTAATTGTGTTCGCAGTTTCGTTGTTTTCCCTTTCCAACTTTTACGAATCATTCGTTCTCCCAATTTTTTAGCGACAAAAAAAGACAAGCTGGCTCCCATCGTTGCGCCAATGACAGTGTAGATAGTCCCCCACCATGAACCAAACGCTAATCCCGCTGCTAATGAAAGAATAGAAGCAGGGAAGAAAAGAAATGGACGAACTGTATATATGCCGATAAAGATTATAGGTGCAAATGTTCCAAAAGATAAAATCCACTCACGTATTGCTTGTGGTTTTATATTAATATAATGTTGATTAAACCAAATAATAAAGATAATAATGACTATGGATACGATTACTTTCCATATTGTTCGTTTTAACATGTTTCTTCATCCTTTTTAAATGTTTGAATATGTCCCTTTGAATGCACACCAACCCAAACATATTGCATGTTAGAAAAAGGAACATCGCTTTGAATGATGACATCTGTTTGCAAATCGATGATATTTATCTGATAGAAAAACTTCCCATATTTCATGAATGCTTCTTTTACAAGCCCTTTCCATTTCACATACCATCTTTCATTTGGAGAAGTAGACATTTCTAAATGTTTCGTATGAATAAACAATTCGTTATTGATGACGATACCATCGCTAAAAAATTCTGCGACGAATGAATTAGCCGGGTAATCATATACTTGTATAGGACTCCCACATTGTTGGATGATTTTCTTTCCCATCACAACTACTCGATCCCCGATCAACATTGCTTCTTCCTTGTCATGTGTAATAAAAATTGTCGATATTTTTTTTTCTTTTAACCATTGTTTCATCCATAAGCGAATTTCTGCTCTCAATTCATTGTCAAGGCTGCTAAGAGGTTCATCGAGCAGCAACAACTTTGGGTTGGTAATTAATGCTCTCGCTAGTGAAACACGTTGTTGCTGTCCACCAGATAATTGGAATGGATAAAAGTCTCGAAAGTTCTCCATGTTAATTTTTTTTAAATATAACGATACTTGTTCTAGTCGCTCCCTCTTTGTCATTTTTGTGAAATTTAACCCGTACATTATGTTTTCAGTTACTGTCATATGGGGAAATAATAACGGTTGTTGAAACATCATGACAATCGTGCGACGATGAGCAGGCTCTGCTGACATGTCTTTTCCTTCAATCCATATATGGCCTTCATCTAATTCTTCCAGACCTGCTATGCATCGAAGAAGTGTTGATTTCCCTGCTCCTGATGGTCCTATCAAACTGATCATTTCCCCTTCATTTATATCCAGATTAATTGAGTGAAAAACTGTTTCATTTCCATATGCTTTTTTTAAAGAATTGAGGGAAATAAATGCATCTCTCATATACACACCTCAACCATTCTGTTTTCGATAAGGAATAAAAATTTGAATCAGAAACTCAAATAAGAGAAGTACAGTCAGCGGCAAAATGGCAAAAATAAGCGAAAAGCTTGAGATAACCGATTCCTTTACTGTTGATAAAAATGGAAAATAAAGAGTTGCAATTGTCACAACATTTCCACCACCAATTATTGCCGTCAATACGTATTGACTAAGAGAAATAACGAAAACAAGAAACACAGTGCTTCTTATACTTGGTACAAGAAGCGGTAGGTAAATCGAATAAAAACTGTACCATTTGCTACTACCGAGTGAAACAGCTTGGTCTTCCAAATGCGGTCCGATTCGTTCAAAAGAAGAATGAAATATTTTAATTGTATATGGAACAGATGGAAGTAAGTGAACGATGACAACGCCCATCCAATGGTCAGTGAGCCCTAGTCGAATCATTGTTAGATGAAGTCCCATAACTACAGCTAAGCTTGGAATCAAGATCGGAAGTGTGAATAGTAACTCAAAAAACCATTTTCCTCTGAAAGAATGAAAAGCAATGGTTCTCCCGGCAGGTATAGCAATTAATAAATTCAATAAAACGACGGTAATACCGATTAACCATGAAGATTGAATGGCTTGCCATATCCGTGGTTCTTTTAATAAAATTTTCCACCCGTTCAAACTCCATATTTTTGGATATAGATCCCCGTATCTCCAAGAAAAAGAGAAACTCTTTAATGCTAATAAGATAACGGGTATGACTAGAAATAAAGTAGAAAAAAAGAAAATGAGATTGTTCCTCTTTCTAATCACACTTTTCCATTCCCTTTCATCATGTGATATCGCTTCTTTATTAAGAGGGAAGTATATGCCATCATAATAGAGAAAATAAACATCGTTACACTCAACATAGCAGCGAACGCTTTCGGACGATTACTCCAATCCCCTTCAAAAAACCATTCGTAAACAAGGAGAGAAATCATTTTTGGATACGTCGTGCCAAGTAAATATGGTACTTCATAAGCAGATAAAATAAATGAAAAAACGATGATGCTCGTTTCGAACAGAATCGGCATAATCCATGGCCACTCCACCGTTTTAAATACATCCCATTCTTTTCCACCAAGTGTCCTCACGACGGAGGATAACTGGTGATTCAGTTGATGATAGGCTGGAAGAAGCATGAGTATAACGAAAGGCGTTTCTTTTAAAACGTACGTAATTATTATTCCAATTCCATGAGAATCATTTATGATGACTGGAAATTCATTCGGTTTATGAATGATACCTATATTGTATACAAGTGAAGAAAACCATCCAGTTTGTGAAAACAATAACACCATCATATATCCCCAAACAAAATGAGGAAATAACATTGGAATCCAGTATACAATTTTCAGAAAATCGTTTTTCCAACAACGATAAAGCCATCTTGTAATCAATAAACCAATGAATATAGAAAAAAAGGTGGATACAAAAGCAATCGAAAGGCTATAATTCAGCGATGCAATAAAGATATCGTTTGCGAATACGTCGACATAATATTGGAAAGTCAATTGTTCGTTCTTGTGTATACTTTCTGAGATAGCCATGATCACTCCGTATCCAACGAGTGCAATTGTTAAAATAAATGGTGGAAGAAGAAACAACAAATTACTTTTTCCGAACAATTTCATGGAGCCAATTCTCCTTCAGCCATCCCACGTAACGCGGATCTACTTCTGGAAGTAAGTGCTTTTTTAAGATATCTGTTGGTAATACTGATTTCCCACGATTGATTTCGTTTAATGCTTGTTGGTCTTGTTCAGATAACTTGCTCGGATCTAATGACATGCCTTCTCCCCAATATGTTGGACGAAACTTTTCTAACTGTGCTTTAGGGGATAGAAGAAAGTTAATGGTTACCATCGCACCGGCTTTATTTGGACTGTTAAAAGGAATAGCTAAAAAATGTGTATTACCGATTGATCCAGATTCAAACACAAAAGAACGAGTAGATTTTGGAAATATTCCGTTTTTTATTAGACTTTCTGCTCGAGCTTCATTGTACCCCATTGTCATCCATACTTCTCCTTGACTATATAGACGATCAAGTTCTGTTAAAGAATTCGGATACGTTTCTCCCCTATGCCACAAATACGGTTTGATTTCATTTAAATATGTCCACATTTTCTCTGCTTTATTTTTTACAAATTGTGGATCATACCCTCGTTCTAGTAATTTTTCAGATCCGCCTACTGACTCGTAAAGGAGGTGACGTAAAAATGCATTTCCTGTAAAGTCCGTTGGCTCAGGGTAAGTGAATTTTCCAGGGTGCTCTTTTATCCAATGCTTTAACTCAGCAAATGTTCTAGGCGGCTGAGATATTTTATTTGCGTCATACAAAAATACAAATTGAACCTTTCCCCATGGTGCTTCTAATCCGTCTACAGCTGTACCGAAATCATATTGTATATTTAAACTGTGAGCGTCTATATATTTTTGGAAATTAGGAAGTTTGTTCGTGATAGGACCAAATAGTAAATCATTCTCTTTGGCATTTTTAAAGTTTTCTCCATTAATCCAAATGATATCGATTGTTCCTTTCTCTTTCTCTGCTTTCTTTTCGTTTAGTAATTTTTGTAAAAATTCGTGTGTATCCATTGGAATTCGTTCAAGTGTAATTCCATATTGTTTTTTTAGTTTTGGGGCTACCCATTCATCCATATAATGATTAATTCCTTCATCTCCTCCCCACATAAATATTCGTACCTTTGTGTTTTTTGCTTCTTGTTCAATTTGTCCCCATTTCTTATCCAGTAATTTCGCTTCGGATGCAGATGATAATTCTTTTGTACTACATGCACTTAAAAAGATAAAAATAGATAAAAGAAGAGCAAATAACTGTTTCACATTTTGTCCTCCTCATTTCTTTTGTTTGCTTCATCAGCATACGAGATTTAAGTAAATATTTCTGTAATACAGCTTACAGATATCCTGTGATTGTTTCAGTATATTTAATAATGTAAATGAAATCGAGGAGGTCACAAAATGAAGAAAGTAGCTATTTTTGTTCATGCTAATGAAAGTGAATTAGCAAAGGCGTTGCACGCTTTACTTTATGCCCAAGAGCTAAAGGAAGCGGGACATGAAGTGAAGGTAGTGTTTGATGGGGCAGGTACTGTTTGGATTAGAAAATTCGAGGAGCCAGAAAATAAATACTACCCGTTATACAAAACAGTAAAACAGTTAGATGTTATTGAAGGAGTATGTGAATATTGTGCTGGCGCGTTTGGGGTTGCGGAAGACGTAGAGAAATCTGGATTTAATTCACTAGGCGAGAAAAATGGTCATCCAAGCATCTCTTCATTCATCGATCAAGGATATCAACTCATCATTTTATAAATTGTGTAAGCAGCAGGTAGTCTTCTCCGTGGAAAAACGAATATAGTTCAAAAGAAAGGGTGCCTCATTTTTTCTTTGGCACCCCTTTTTATTTACGCAAGAAGATAAGCGAGCCAGTTTTTATCCCGCACAACAAGATAACTTTCCGACATCTTGGTCAAACGTTAATGCCGCGAGCTTTAGTCCTTCTGCCATCGTTAAATACGGAGCGAGCGTTTCACGGAGGTCGTTTATCGTTAAGCCGAATTTAATGGCGAGTGTCGCTGCATAAATGATTTCCCCTGCATGTTCTGCGACAACGTGAGCTCCAAGCAATTTCCCTGTTTTTGCATCGGCGACTAATTTAAAGACACCGACTGTTTCATGATTGACAATGGCTCTCGGGACAGCTTCTAACGGCAAAACAGATGTTTTTACTTCGTATCCTTTTTCTTTTGCTTGCTGTTCCGTTAGTCCGACGATTGCGACTACGGGAGAACTAAACGTAACCGCTGGGATTGTTTCAAGCTGAATTTTTTTCTGTTGTCCGCCAACAGCGTTCGCTGCGGCAATCGCTCCTTCGTATGCGGCGACATAGACAAATTGCGGACCAAGTGTGACATCACCTGCCGCATAAATGCGCGGATTCGTTGTTTGTAAATAGTCATTAACAATAATTTCGCCACGCGAACCTGTTGTCACCCCAGCCGCTTCTAAACGCAATGTTGCCGTATTCGGTGTTCTTCCAGTAGCAACGAGCAACTCATCCGCTTCAATCACCTGTTTTTTCCCGTCGATTTCTACATATATTTTTTTCACGTTTCCGTCTTGTTCAATGCGTTCAAAGGCCACTCCTGTGAGGAGGCGGACGCCTTGAGTAGTGAGCGCTTTTGTTATCGCTTCTGAAATTTCTTGGTCGTATGTTTTTAATAGCCGAGGGCTTCGTTGCATCAATGTGACGTCAGAACCGAGATGATGAAACAGTTGCCCGAGTTCGATGCCAATATAACCAGAACCGATGACCGCCAATCGTTTAGGTACTTCCTTTCGTTCGAGTAGCGTCGTACTTGTGACGTACTCAACATCCGCAAGCCCAGGAATATTAGGAATTGCCGGAGCAGCGCCTGTGGCAATAAGGAAGCGGTTAGCTGATAATTTTTTCCCGTTGACTTCTACTGTCGTTTCGTCTAAGAATACCGCTTCTCCTTGAATAAGCGTAAATCCATATTCGTCGATGAGATTGATATATTTCGCTTGACGTAGGTTTTGTACCAATTCATTTTTTTGTTCGATTAGTGCAGATAAATCGACCGTTCCGGCAGATGTATGCAACCCAAGAAACGGATGATTTTTCGCAAGGTAGTTTATTTCTCCTGCCCGAAGCAACGTTTTCGAAGGTACACAGCCGATATTAACGCATGTTCCTCCTATCGTTCCCCGTTCAATCATGGCAACTTTTGCCCCGTATTTTCTTGCCTCAATTGCCGACGCAAAAGCGGCAGCACCAGAGCCGATAATGATGTAGTCATATGTTTCTCTTGTTGCTTCGATTTCCTCCGCTTCTGTCGGCTCATAACCAGCCGCCGTTATGGCTTGTTTTGCCGTTTCAACGTTGGCATGAGGAAGTTCAAACACCGCTTCACCACGGCGAAAACTAACATCAATAGATGTTGCGCCAAGTTGCTTAAGAGCTGCAGCAACGTGAGCTTCACAACCTGTACACGTCATTCCGTCTACACGGACTTTATATGTTTTCATGTTGAACACTCTCCTTTATTTTATTCCATATCCTAACTCTAAGACAGATTTTTTTATCGTTTTCACATCGGTCTTTGTATCGTCAAAAAAAACGGTAACTCTCCCCTCGGTTCCAATTGATTTCACGGTGACATTATGTACACCGTCAACACTTTTGATAGCATTCTCCACTACAAACGGGCAACTGGTGCAATACATCTTTGTTACTGTAAAAGAAACAGATTGGTCGCTACTGGTAGTAGCTGCATTTTTTGTATTGTTGCACGCTGAAAGAAAAAGTAGCAACGCGAAAAAAACACTAAATATTGTCTTTTTATATGTCATACGAGATCCCCCTTTCTTATAGATACCCTTTTTCAATGAGCGTATACAGAAACATTCCTAATACAGCCACTGTTGTCATCCACAAGCTAGCAACAGAACTTTTCTTTTTGCATTCCCGTCCATAAACAAGATAAAAAGAGTATGCAAGTAAAACGATCGTAACAATCATTAACATCGTTTGATATTTTAAAGCGTAAATGGCTAATCCACCAGCTAAGCCTGTTAACCCGAGAGGAATGAAAATCAATGGGCCTAAACAACAACCAGCCATCACAAAGGCAGAAAATAACGTTGCCAGCTGTGAAATTTTTTCTTTCATAGTTATCACCTGTTACGAGCAACACGAGTCGTTCTTGGATGAAGATTTTTTTGACTGATGGTAAGAATAAAAAGCGAGCATAAGAAAAACAACTAACGCCGGCAGCAAAACATAATCTAAATAGCCAGTGATGGCACCTAATCCAACTGCCCCCAGCAAAATGACTAAGATAGGGGTAGCACAACATAATAAAGTAACTACTGTTCCAACAATTCCTACGATAAACGTCTTTTTACGATTCATAACAATCTCCTTTCTCATGAACCAACGTTTCAATAATCGGACATTCATACAATGTTTTTTCATCTGGACACCGCTTTTGTAAGTCCTGCAGCACACATACGACTCGCTGTAAGTCTTCAATTTGCCTTTTCACCTCGTCCACTTTTTTTGACACAAATTCATACATGTTTTTGCATCTTTCCGTGTCTTGATCGACAACGCCGAGCAGCTGATGAATTTCCGTCAGCGAAAACCCTAGTTGTTGCAGACGTTTAATGAATTGGACGCGCTTTGCGTCTGCATCGGAATATAAACGATATCCCGCTTCTGTTCTTGTAGGTAGTGGGAGTAGCTGCCGCTTTTCATAATAGCGGATCGTTTCTTTATTCACTCCACACCGTTTTGCTAGTTCGCTAATCCGATACATTGAATCACCTCCAATTCAATTATAAACCTTGTACTATAGTACATAGTCAAGGGAGTAAAAAAATTCTACTATTGACAACGAATTGTGAATTGACGATAATTAAAAACAAGAACATATATTCGATTGTGTTGTTCTATCATTATAAAGGGGTTGTGATGGGTCAAGTCCAAATTATTGTGTAAATTCCCCTTTGATAGACAACATGGACCTGATGACTTGACGTATAGTAGGCAAGTCCGGCAAGTCTCCCTGCCGGTCGCCTTCCCGGACCAATGATCATGTTGTCAAGGAACAGGCGTGTCAAGGAGCTTTCGCGGCATATCCTCGCTTCGCTCCGGTATTCCACGTTCTCCCTTGACACGGCGAAGAGGTTATCCCACTCTCTTGATCGCCGGAGCCTCCTGATTCACCGGTCGAGCTTCTTGCTCTTTCGTTTTCCGCCACTGCCAATATTCAGACATATCCAAGTATTTGCGCCCTGACATCCATTTTTCATCGATTTCGATCAACACGGCGCCAACGAGGCGATACACCGATTCCCGGTTCGGAAAGATGCGGATGACCCGTTCTCTGCGGCGAATTTCTTCGTTCAGCCGTTCCACTCCGTTGGTCGTACGCAGGCGCCGCCGGTAACGGTCCGGATCGTCCAATACGGCGGTTGTTTTCTGCAAAGAAAAAATACAGAGTTTTGCAAGGAAAAGTTCCATGGGCAACGTTTTGCCCTCCACCCGGGCATGAAAATCCCCCTTTTCTTCCCATAATGAAGAGTAGGCGCAAACAGTTCAATAGGACGTTATACTTAATGGTGGCTTGGACCCTGTACGGAAAAGCGTTCGAATCCACTGGGTGCACCACCCATTGTCCGCCCTTTCCCGATGCGGAGGAAAGGTGACGACGAACGGAAAACTGCCGCATTTCTCCCGTGGATTCGCTGTTTGCGCACTCGATCATCGAACAGGAGGATTTTCATCATGGATGTCATCTATCCTCGCTGCGCAGGATTGGATGTTCATGCCGAAACCATCGTCGCCTGTGCGCTATGGGAAGAAGATGGACACATTCAAAAGGACATTCAAACCTTCTCCACGTTCTCGAAGGGACTTGGCGACCTGCTGGAGTGGCTCGAAGAACATGGCGTCACCCATGTCGCCATGGAATCCACCGGCGTGTATTGGAAACCGGTCTTCGCCTTCCTCGAGGGCTATGTCGACTTGACACTGGCCAATCCGCAACGGATCAAAAATGTCCCGGGAAGAAAAACCGATGTCTCTGACGCCGAGTGGATCGCCAAGCTGCTCCGCCATGGACTCGTTGAAAAAAGTTTCGTCCCCCCCGCGGATATTCGCGAATTGCGGGATTTTACCCGCCTCCGCAAAAAGTGGGTCGGACAGTTGAGTTCGGAGAAAAACCGGATTCAAAAAGTGCTCGAGTCTTCCAATGTCAAACTCGGCTCGGTCCTCTCCGATCTCTTCGGCGTTTCCGGAAAAGACATCCTTGCCCGGCTGCTGGAGAAGGGATACGTGGACAAGGACGAGCTGGATCAATGCCTGCGCGGAAGGCTCAAAAAGAAAAAGCAAGCGGTGTACGATTCGCTGCTGGGCACCTTGACCGAACACGAGCTCCGTCTCCTTCGCCTCTTGTGGAAACACGTTGAGGAATTGGAGCGGTTCATCGAAGAAGTCGACCAGCACATCGACCGCCTGCTCGAGCCGTATCGTGAGGAAGTCGAATTGCTGATGACCATGCCCGGAGTGAAAAAACAAACCGCCGCCGTCATCATCGCGGAGATGGGAACCGACATGAGCGTCTTTGAAACGCCGGAACGGGCGGCTTCATGGACGGGTTTGTCCCCCGGCAACCATGAAAGCGCCGGAAAGCGAAAGAGCACGCGCACGACAAAAGGCAATCCCCATCTCCGATCGGCGTTATGCGAGGCGGCATGGTCAGCAGCTCGATCTAAGACGCATCCCTTGTCCCGAAAGTTTTGGTCGTTGGCGGCCCGGTGCGGGAAGAAAAAAGCCCTCATCGCCATTGCTCGGCGGATGTTGGTGATCATCTTTTGCATGATCTCCCGCAAAGAGCCGTTCCGCCAACCACAACTTATTTAGTCTAGCCAAAAGGCAGACAGGTTATACGAGATGCCTAAAATCGGGCACCTCTGCTTTCCTATTGCCTTTTTTGGCCATTTTCAGTATACCCGCACGGATCAGGAGCGTATACCGCACTCACCAAGTGGTGGGGATTTTCACGGAAAAGTGCAGAGAATGACAACTTGACATGGAGCCTCTGGGGGCGTGATTAAAAAGCCAGGAAGCCAGCAATATCAAGGGCTGGCTATGCCTAAAAAGGCTATCACGCCCCCCACTCCATGTCAAGTTGGCCTAAGCCAAATTCTCTGCAGATCTCTGCATTTTTATTTTGCAATAAACAGGCGGTGGCGTCTTCGAATCCCTCTTCGAGGATTTGCATGGCTTTTGGGGCTTTTTCTTCCCATTTGGCCAGCACTTGTTCCAATAACAGCCGGGCCGTTTGCTTGTTTGGGGCATGAAGAATCCCCCGAATCTCCTCAAGCAAGGCATCCTGCCTATACTTTGGTGCGGCATCAAGGATATTGCGAATAACATGTGTTTGGCATCGCTGCCATGTCGCTCCTTGGAAATGCTTTTCAATGGCTTGCACCAGCCCGCCGTGCTGATCCGAGATGATCAAGTCCACTCCCCGGAGCCCCCGATGTTTCAGCCACTCAAAAAACTCGCTCCAGCTGGACTCCGATTCACTGTTTCCGATTTGCAGACCAAGAATTTCCCGATATCCTTCCTCATTCACTCCCGTGGCGATCAACACGGCTCTGGAGCGCACCCGTCCATCTTCCCGGACTTTCGTATAAATCGCATCCACCAGTACAAACGGATACACGTGTTCATGCAAGGAACGATGATTCCAGTTTTGGATAATTGGATCCAGCCCCTTGCACAGCGAGGAAACTGTGGATTTGGAAAACGAGGTGCCGCACAACTCCTCTGTGATTTGGGTGATTTTCGGGTAGACACCCCGTTTGCCACCATTTCCATGAGTGGCAGCACCAGTGCTTGTTCGCTCCGTTGATACCGTTGGAACAGTTTCGTAGAGAACTCTCCATCTCTTGTTCGTGGAACGCGCAAGGTCAATCGCCCCACCCGGGTTGTCAGCTGGCGTGGATATGAACCATTTCGATAGCCTTTTCGTTCTTCCGTTCGTTCATAACGACGAGCCCCCAGCTGTTCTTCCACTTGGGCCTCGAGGATTTGATTCAGGACTTGTTCCAGCAGCTTTGCTAATCCCTCATCTCTGGTGAATAACCCGTGCAAAAGTCCATCATTTAGGGTAATATGATATTGAGCCATGGTTGCATTCCTCCTTATGTTTGGTGTTTTTGGTCCACTGTTTATTCTATCAAAGGGGAAGCAACATGGCTCTTTTTCTATTTCCCTTTTTACACAATTATATGGACTTAACTCGAGACAAGGTGCATGATATGGAGTTAGCCGTTACGGTGTAGTAGAAAATAGCGCAAAACTTTGAGAGGATGGAACAAGCAACTATCGTCCTTATTGGAGATACGAGAGTGAAAATTTTCCTGAAGTTTTGTGGAATGGATCCATAGCGGAAGGGGCTATGGATTTTTATTTTACCACTATGCAATCGGCGAGCTCGTTACGTTACAAGGATGGTGTAAAAGTATGAGTAAAATATTTGTGGGAGAAAAGAAGGCAGGTTCCTCATTTATACAAATCAGGAACCTGCCACATGTGTAGGCAAAATAGATGAAAAATGGGCTCTCCTCCTGTAAGGTAATAAGTGTGAAAAACAACCAAAGAAAGGAGTAGAGCCCATGCAGGATTATATCACAGATGGAGTCACATTGAAAGACATTGAACAGTCTTTGTTTCGGCATATGCAAAAAGAATACGGTCAACTGCTTCAACAGCTGTTGGAGGAGATCGATCGCACATTGGCGGAAAAACGAGATAAAAAACGATACGCGCTCAAAGATAAGCGGATCATACGGATGCAGACGATGTTTGGGGAAGTGGAAGTCAAACGGAATTACTATTTTGATCGAGAAAAACAGAAATATGTCTGTTTGTTGGATGCCTTTCTTCAGTTTGATGGAGCACATGGAGTCAGTCCATGGTTAGAAGAAACAGCGATTCATCTCGCGGTGACAGGCTCCTCGTATCGACAAGCTGCCCAGTCCCTAGAAAAACTCGTGGGATATGCATGTATGAGCCATGAAACGATTCGCCAGTTGATTGTCGAGGCAGAAGTCGTTGAACACCGAGAGATGGAGAAAAAAGGGCGGGTGTTTTTCATTGAAGCAGACGGACTATACATCAAACGGCAACGAAGCCGCGTCAAAGGAAAAGAAGAGAAAATCGTGACGATTCACCAAGGATGGGAGAAACACGGCAAACGAGTGTCTTTGGTGAACCGACGCTACTATGTTCATCAAACGAATGAACCGATTTGGGAAGCCGTAGAGAACTTCTTAATCAAAGAATATGGATATGACCCCCTAGAAGATTGGGTTGTCATCAATGGAGATGGCGCGCCATGGATCACGGCTTGTCGTGATTATTTTGGCAAGAGGGGATATTTTCAATTGGATCGGTTCCACGTGGCAAGGGACATTCGACAATGGTTTCGTCATCATCCAAGATATCGGGCGATACGGAAAGCACTAGCTTCACAAGATGAAGAAGGGTTGCTTCGAGAGCTGACGAGTGCTGTAGGCACACTGGGAGACGAAGAAAAAGAACGGCAATTGCAGGCATTGGTTCGTCGGATCGAAGAGCTGCCTGGATGTTTGCGCGACTATCGCATATGGCTGCAGGAAAAAGGGATCGAGACGACGAACATGAGAGCGATGGGGAGTGCGGAAGGAACCATGCATGTGTTTGCGAAGCGAAGCAAAAACGGTCGAAGTTGGAGGGATGCAGGAATTGATGCGATGTTGCGAGCCATAGTAGCGATCAAAGATACGTTGCCGATTCGTACGCGCCGAGGAGTGATATGCCATGTAGAAGAAGGAGAAGAGATGAAACGAGAAACGATCGTGCAAAAGGCCATGAAACGCATCCCATCTCGAGTGAAAGAAGTGATCCGAGGCAATATCCCATATTTCCGTCAGTCTTCAGGAACGCCGATTTATGAGGCATTACAAGCATTGAAAGGTTTTTAAAACACAGAAATAGGCACATACCTACAGGGTGAGAGTGGATAAAAGCGCTTACATGAAACAAGTTAAAAAAACCATATATAACCAATAAAATCGGTTGATAAAAAATCTCCCACAAACTCTTGACTCAAACTGGCGTTTGCTGTCGTTGTGCCGTGGGTATATCAAAATCCGAGAAACCATTATCCGATCAATAACTATATCGGAAGAAAAATTTTAGACGCGTATTTTGAGTTGAAAAGAGAGCGTCAATTTGGTGAACCATCTCCTACTGAACCGTTGAATAATGAGGAACAAACAATGGAAAGATAAAAGAAAGCGAATTTACAAAAGCTTAACATTCGTTTAAAACGAATTTAATACCTTTCCATTATTCTATAACTCGTGGGACAAAATTCATTGAAAAAGCAGGGGGAAATCAAACGATGAAGAAAAACAAATGGTTTGCACTCGCAGGTGTAACAAGCGCTGTATTAGCATTCACAACAGCATGTGGCGGCGCTGAACAAGGTGGCGAAAATGCGGAAGGCAGTGCAGAAAAATTGAGCGGAAACGTAATTGTTGATGGCTCATCAACAGTTTACCCAATTTTAGAAGCTGCCGCTGAAGCGTATGCGGGTGAACAACCAGATGTAAAAGTATCTGTTGGTTTGTCCGGAACAGGCGGTGGATTTGAAAAGTTTACAAAAGGCGAAACGGATTTTTCAAACGCTTCTCGTCCAATTAAAGATGAAGAAAAGAAAGCGGCTGAGCAAAATGGCGTTCAATTTGAAGAGCTGCAAATTGCATTCGATGGTCTTTCTGTTTTAGTGAATAAAGATAACGACTGGGTTGATTATTTAACAGTTGATGAGTTAAAGAAAATTTTTACATCAGGTGCAGTAAACGGTGATGACAAAGTGAAATGGTCAGACATTCGTCCAGAATGGCCAAATGAAGAAATTAAATTGTTCTCACCGGGACACGACTCTGGTACGTTCGACTACTTCGATGAAGTGATTTTAGATGGACAACCGTTAAATAAAACAGCGCAATTATCTGAAGACGATAACGTGCTTGTTCAAGGGATTGCAGGAGATAAAAATGCTCTCGGCTACTTCGGATTTGCATACTATATTGAAAATAAAGATAAATTGAAAGCTGTGCCAATTGATGGTGGAAACGGTCCTGTTGAGCCAACGCACGAAACGATCCAAAGCGGTGAATATGCACCACTTTCTCGTCCATTATTTACGTATGTAAACGTAAAATCACTAAAAGAAAAAGCACAAGTGTATGATTTCGCGAAGTTTTTATTAGAGAACGGTGCGGAGTTTGCTGAAGAAGTAGGTTATGTCGCACTTCCGCAAGAAAAATATGACGAGCAATTGAAAAAGCTTGAAGGATTAAAATAACGACGCGTAAAGATGAGAAGCGACGCCACAGTCGCTTCTCATCTTGCCATGAATTTGTAAAGGGGTTTTCATATTATGGCTATGACAGATGGGAATCGTTCGTATTCCGTCCGTGACATGATTAAAGAAAATAAGAAAAAGCAAAGCGGACAACAATTTGTTGAATGGTTAATGCCAAAGTTGTTATTATTGACAGCGACCATTTCAATTTTGACGACAATCGGTATTTTATTTACGTTGTTATTTGAAACGTTTATTTTCTTTGAGCGAGTATCGATCGTTGAATTTTTAACAAGCAAAGAGTGGCTTCCATGGGATGGAAAAACAGGCTCGTTCGGTGTCGCTCCGCTTGTAACGGGAACGCTTTTAACGACGGCAATTGCCATGGTTGTTGCAATTCCAATCGGTTTAGCTTCAGCGATTTACTTGAGTGAGTATGCGTCTGAAAAAGCAAGAAAAGTATTAAAACCGATATTAGAAGTGTTGGCGGGAATTCCGACGATTGTGTACGGATTTTTCGCATTAACGTTTGTTACACCTCTTTTACAAAAAATCATTCCGAATTTAGGAATTTTTAACGCGTTAAGCCCAGGGATTGTCATGGGGATTATGATTATTCCGATGGTTGCTTCTTTATCTGAAGATGCGATGAGTTCTGTGCCAAACTCTATTCGTGAAGGAGCGCTTGGTCTCGGTTCAACGAAGCTAGAAGTTGCATTAAAGGTCGTCCTTCCTGCAGCGACGTCAGGTATTGCGGCATCGTTTATGCTTGCCATTTCTCGTGCTGTCGGTGAGACGATGATTGTAGCGGTAGCGGGTGGTTCATCTCCAGTCTTTACGTTTGATGTAACGAAATCGATTCAAACGTTAACAGCATACATTGTTCAAGTCACAACAGGAGATGCCGGATACGGTACAACGGTGTATTACAGCATTTATGCAGTCGGTATGACGCTGTTTGTATTTACATTAGCCATGAACTTACTCGCGCAATACATTTCTCGTCGCTTTAGGGAGGAGTATTAATCATGGAAAAGTTAATTGATAAACAACGTGTCGTTCAACATATGAACGGTCGTCTATTGAGAAATAACGTATTAAAATTTTTATTTTTCTTAGCGACGTTGTTTGGACTTATTGTTCTCGTCGTTCTTCTATATCGGATATTCACTCAAGCAATTGGCTGGCTAAACATGGACTTTTTAAATAACTTCCCGTCCCGCCGTCCAGAAAATGCAGGGATAAAAGCGGGGTTAGTCGGTTCGTTATGGTTGATGGTCATCGTTGCTCCTGTTTCGCTCATTCTTGGGGTTGGAACAGCGATTTACTTAGAGGAATATGCGAAAAAAAATCGTTTTACAGATTTTATTCAAACGAATATCTCAAACTTAGCAGGTGTTCCATCAATTGTATTCGGGTTGCTCGGTTTAACACTTTTCGTTCGTGAATTGAATTTAGGTCGTAGCATTTTGGCGGCTGGTTTAACGATGAGTTTGCTTGTTCTTCCTGTCATTGTCGTTGCGGCACAAGAGGCGCTTCGTGCCGTGCCGAATCAATTGCGCGAAGCATCATATGGTATGGGAGCAACGAAATGGCAAACGATTTATCGCATCGTTCTTCCAGCAGCGATCCCTGGTATTTTAACAGGTAGCATTTTAGCTTTATCTCGTGCGATCGGTGAAACAGCGCCGCTTGTCGTTTTAGGGATCCCGACGTTTTTAGCATATTTGCCACGTGGCATTCTCGATACATTTACAGTTATGCCGATGCAAATTTATAACTGGACGTCGCGTCCGCAAGCAGATTTCCAAAACGTAGCGGCAGCTGGAATCGTCGTCTTGCTCGTTGTGTTAATCTTTATGAACTCGATTGCCATTTTCATTCGCAACAAGTTTCAAAAACGTTATTAATTGCGCGTTGAAAGGGGAACTTATTAATGGAATTAACAGTTGTGAAAGAACGTAAAAAACAAGCTGAAGAACGAAGCGAAAAACATGTTGTGTATCGGACGAAAAACTTAAATTTATGGTACGGCGAACATCATGCGTTAAAAAATATTGACTTAGATATTTACGAAAATGAAGTGACCGCGATTATCGGTCCGTCAGGCTGTGGAAAATCAACGTATATTAAAACGTTAAACCGAATGATTGAACTCGTGCCGAGCGTGCGTACATCTGGAGAAATTACGTATCGCGGTCGCAACATTTTTGATAAATCATATCGTGTAGAAGAATTGCGTACGCAAGTTGGAATGGTATTCCAAAAGCCGAATCCGTTCCCGAAATCAATTTATGATAATGTGGCATACGGTCCACGTATTCATGGTATTCGCGATAAGAAAATTTTAGATGAAATTGTTGAAAAAAGTTTGCGCGGTGCAGCGATTTGGGATGAAGTAAAAGACCGCTTGCATACGAACGCATACGGATTATCGGGTGGACAACAGCAACGTTTATGCATCGCCCGCTGTTTAGCGATTGAGCCAGATGTCATTTTAATGGATGAGCCAACATCGGCGCTTGACCCTATTTCAACATTAAAAGTAGAAGAGCTTGTGCAAGAATTAAAGAAAAACTATAGTATTATTATCGTCACACATAACATGCAACAAGCTGCTCGTATTTCTGATAAAACGGCCTTCTTCTTAAACGGTGAAGTGATCGAGTATAGCGACACAGACAAACTATTCTCGAATCCAGACGATAAACGAACAGAAGATTACATTACAGGTCGATTTGGATAATCGGATAAAAAATCGTGCGGGCGTGCTCGCACGATTTTTTCAAAATAAAAGGGGGAGTGAATATGGCTGTACGTGAAAAATTTGATGAAGATTTACAAATGTTGCGCGATCAACTATTACAGCTCGGAAGTCTTGCAGAAATTGCATTAACTCAGTCGTTTGAAGCGTTAAAAACAAAAAATAACGATTTAGCATTACAAGTGCTTGAAAACGACACAAAAATTGATTTGCTTGATGAGGAAATTAACGATTTTGCCATTTTATTAATTGCGAAACAACAGCCGGTTGCCATTGATTTGCGCCGCATTATTGTCGCCATTAAAATTGCCACAGATGTTGAGCGTATGGCGGATTTTGCTGTCAATATTGCGAAATCTGCTATTCGCATCGGTGAACAGCCGTTTGTCATCCCGTTAAACAAGCTAGAAAAAATGCACGACATTGCGGTAAATATGCTTTCATTAACGTTAAAAGCGTATTATGAAGAAGATGTTGTTGCTGCGAAAAAAGTGGCTGATATGGATGATGAAGTCGATCGTCTGTACGGGGAAACGATTCGGGAGCTGCTTGAGCGCACAAAAGCACATCCAGATGCGATGTCGCAAATTACTCAGCTCTCGTTTACAGCCCGTTACATTGAGCGCATTGCAGACCATGCAACAAACATTGCAGAAAACGTCTTTTACTTAGTAAAAGGAAAACATTACGACTTAAACGATTAAAGCAAAATAAGGATGTCCACGGTGGACATCCTTATTTCGTTATTTTTTGTGCGATTTGCTCGTATGTCATGTCGCTTGTTATGACGTATGTTCCGGGGCGTACCGCGCGCGTTAATTCATGTGCATCCAAATATGTTAAAAATGATTGGGCGTCATCAATAATATGCGCTTGTTGTAGACGTTTCGCAATGTCGCGGCTTGCTTCCCCTTTAGCGATGGTTAACGTATAAATGTATGTTTGTTTTTGCGACGGTGTCGTTTTTTTCGTTTCTTTTTTTAATTTTTCGAGTGCATTCGCTAGTTCATTTCGTTCAGCAACGAGCTGTTCATATTGTTTTTCGCTTATTTTGTTGTGTTGTAGTTGTTTATGATTCGTATAATAAACGATCCCTAATATCGTTGTAGCAAACAATATCCCAGCTGCAAAGGCACGTGTCGTCCTTTTCATCGTCCATTCCTCGCGATCATTATATTCACCTCATCGATCGGCATGTTGAGTTTGCGAGCAATTTGCTCTTTTGTCCAGCCTTGTTTATATAACTGTAGTTGAGCAATTTTTATAACAATAATTACCATGTAAAAAGAGGCGAACAGGGTACCCCTTATGCCACATGGAGCTGTTTTTTCACGGCATCAATGGGAATATCTTGTTTTGCTGCATGGTAAATAAACTCCACGAGACGATGCCCTTTCCTCGTTCGGAGAAGATCAAGACCAGCAGAGAAATCTTGGTTGGACTCGAACATACTGTACACGTAAGTCAGCTGCACCAAGATCCAATACCGTTTCACCGCCCGACGCCCGTGAACGCGGTATCCATCGAGTTTCAGCTGATCTTTCGCTTGTCGAAAAAAGCATTCGATCGACCAACGCTCGGCGTAGTAACGCAAGATGTCTTCGTCGCTTAGCTCTCGATCCGTGCTCAAGACGCAGTGAAGATGTTCGGGTGTCATCGGTTGATCGGCTTTCCAAACCAGCAGCACCACCGCATCATCGAGACCGTTGAGCGCTCCTTCGCAGCGATAGACGCGATAGCGCTCTTCTCCCACCGTGACGAGATGGGTGTCGTTCGGTTCGATGTAGTGGGCAAACTCCTTCACCTGAACCGCAATGCCTTTTGGATAAAGAAGACGATTGGTCTTGAGCATCGCGATCACGTGGAATCCTCTCTTTAGACAAGCTTCCACGAGCGCTTTCGATGGATGCCAAGAGTCCATCAGCACATAAACGGGACGGCGTACATCCAACGAAGAAAGCATCTTGATCGCGAGTTCTCCTTTGCTTTTCCCAGCCGCCTTGTCGTAGAGGCGGAACGCAAAGGGAAACGCCTGGGTTGCAGTATGAACCATAAGCCAAACGAGAGAATGTCCCCCGATCGACTTTTTCTCTGTATGAGAATCGTGCCAATCACACGCTTGAATGGCGTTTGTTGCCCGTGGCGAAGGCTTCGTTTTTTGGCAAATCGTATCATCGATCGAAACAAACAGGGGTTGATTCTCCTGTTTGGCGATGCGTTCGACACAACGAAGGATCCACTGCTGGAGTTTGCGAAGCAGCGTTTCTTCCTCCCAAGGGCTTTTCGTGAAAAAATGGCTCAGTGTCGTGCGATGATTCGGGTGAAAACTCCCATGATGGAGATCGGTCAGTGTTCCCGAAAAGCCTTTCGTGATCATCGCATCCACGATATGAACAAGATGCTTTAGGACAGGTTTTGAAAAATAAAGAGCCAACCCCAGCGTCGTGAAAAACTTGTGGATTCCTTGATGATGTGCGAATCTATTCATGAGACATGAACCTCCTTGTGAATGGTTTGATGACACATCTATTCTAACCAAGGAATCGGGTTCATGTCTTCTTTTTTTGTCTTAATGTAAATTTATGTTAGTGATTTTGCTCATCTACAGATGGTAATAAAGCCCCTTTTTTTTTTTTAATTTCCAGTAAAATTTTAATTGTAAATATATAGTGTAGTTGGTTTACCATAACATGCACTTGTTGAACGATTGAGAAGGTAGCATCAAAAGTTTGATGAAAACTCCACACAGGCCATCCCATGGAGCATCGTGAGGCATCCCTTTGCGTTCCTTGATTTTTTCCAGCGTCTTTTTACAGTGTGGGCAACGAAAGACCACTTGCTTAGCAAACCGGTTCCGGTGGTTGAACCGGCACTGGCACACTTTGCATGGGTATTGCCCGTTCCCGCCATTGTTGGCGTACAGATAGGATGACGGCGCCTGGCAACGGGGACACGTCAACGAATCCGGGACACGGTGTTTAGCGTGGGCCCGGCGTTGGATCGGCGGCAACGGACGGCCGTGCCGGGCTTCGTAGTCGGCTAAAAGCTGCTGGTAGTCAAGTGTTTCTGGGACATCGATGATCGGAAGGTCATCGACCTGGAGTTTCCGGTACGGTTTTCGAACCGGTTCATCTATGTCTTTGCAGCGTAAGGATTTTCCTAATAAGGCCCCAAGTCAATAGACAGTGATTGGATGTTGTGTCTTGATGATTTCGAGCAAATAGGCTAATAATGGAGGTAACAAGCTTGTCACTCCTTCTTTGTTTTGGCTGTTGAGTGTGTGGTTACCTCAATGATGGCCGCAAACAATGGGGGTGGCAAGCTTTTTTCTTCCGACCGTTGAAACTCAAGGAAAAACCGTGAGTGTGGAGAATAAACTTTTGGGGATATCAACCATTTTGGGGAGGGGTTGTTATGAAAAAAGCCATCAGCTTATTTGTAGCCATCATATTGTTATTTCACTTGGTAGAGTCTGTTTTAGCTATAGAATCTGTTCCTGTTAACATTGTTCCTGTTCCGGAACCAGGATTTCAATACAAAGCAGGAGATGTTTTAATAACGAAAAGTACTTCTGCTAATGGTTTTACTGGACATGTAGGGATTATAACTAGTCGGGGGAATGTTGTACATATGCCTGGGAAAGGAATAGCGGGAAGCAAAAGGGAAATTATATCTATTGGAGAGTGGTTTAGCAGATATCCTTCAACTCAAATTTATAGGTATTATGATTCTGATAAAGCGGCAAAAGCAGGTGCATATGCCTACGATGTATTTGGAATAGGAAGATTAAAAGACATTACGTACAGAATTACTCCGAATCTATATGATCAAACGTATTCTTATTGTTCAGAACTGGTTTGGCAATCTTATTATTATGGAGCAGGAGTGATTGGCAAGCCTTGTTCGGCTGGGTTTACTTGGCAGCCTGCTACATCTATTATTACACCTTATGATTTTACATGTATGCATGGATTTAATTTAATGGGGAGTATTAATTGGTGAACGAACAAGCCTCATTTGAATGTTTATGTCCGAAACTCAACGGTTGTAAACAGGTTATGACGTATACTGTGGCAGAAGCATTTTGCCATGAATCGTAGCCGAAAGTGTCATGGTCCCCTCTGATCCGTTATTACGGGGATTCAGAATGGATTGCTAAATTGCAGCTATTCCAAGGGTTAATTTGACAGAGGAGAATCTTTATGATCAAGAGAATAAAGTTTATACTGTTTACCTTGTTCTTTTCTCCGTCATTATTCCTGATTAACTATTATCAAAGCATAAACATGAAAAGGGGCGAATATCCGGATCATGTCTTTTGGATTCTCTATTTGTTGGTCATTGTTTGCCTGACGGTCACTTGCCGATCGATTCGACAAATCCTCTTTAGTTTTCTTTGCATGTCTACCGTTTCTGTCGGGCTTGGATATTGGCTGATTGAGAAGAATGAAAGCATTCGGTATCTTTACAACCTCGGGATTCCCACAACGTTTATCGGTCTTTCGCTGCTTGTTCACGTGATTCCGCTATTCGTCTGCTTGTTCCGCTCTATAAGGTAAATATAAAGAAAGCCTGTATGTGGGAGGCAGTAACTAGTAACTATTCAGCCATTACATAGAAAAAGTTTACGAGATCGGGTTTATTTCTGTTCCCCTTGTCTATACTAGCACCATCCAAGACAAGGGAGGTGAAAAGGATGGCAACCGTTGTTTTTGATTTCCAACAAGCCGTTTTTACACTCGAAAGCATGGTCGCAAAAATCGAGCGCCAAGCACAAACGATTGAAAAACTCGTTCGAGAAAACGAGCAACTACGTCAAGAAAACCAACGGCTTCGACAAGAAACCCAACAATGGAAAGCACGTATTGCAGAATTAGAAGCCTGTACGAAAAAAAACAGCACCCATAGCCATTTGCCGCCGTCTTCTGACCGGTTTGTGGCGAAATCTCCTTCTCGCCAACCGTCGCAGAAACAGCCGGGAGGGCAGCCGGGGCACCGAGGAACGACGCTCCGCCAAGTACCATGACCACCGAGTCCTTCACCGCGTAACCCAATGCAAAGGATGTGGTCACTCTCTAGAACATGTTGCTCCGCTTCAAGTAGACATTCGCCAAGTGTTCGACCTTCCCGTGGTTCGCATGGAAGTGACTCAACACGAACGGGAAGTAAAGGGGTGTCCGGAATGTCATCTCGTCCAGCAGGCGGAGTTCCCTTTTTATGTCACAAATCATGTCCAGTACGGTCCAGCCATCACTTCCCTTGTTTTATACTGGAATCATGCGCAGTTGATCCCGTACGAGCGTGTCACGGAGATGGTCAAAGCGCTAGTGGATCATTCGATAAGTGCAGGCACAGTCGTGAACATGACGAGACGGTGGCTGCCTGTGGTAGAAGCAGCGATCAAAGAGATCGACGCGGCGCTGCTCGCTTCCAAGACGTTGCACGTCGATGAAACGAGCCTGCGTGTGAACGGAAAGAACCAATGGGTGCACGTGGCTTCCACTGCCAAGGTCACCCGATACGGACTTCATCGCTCTCGTGGAAAGAAAGCGACGGACGACATCGGGATCTTGCCACGGTACAAAGGAACGATGGTGCACGATGCGTATTCGGTGTACCCGATGTACACAGAGGCGAGCCATGCGCTTTGCCACGCCCATCATCTCCGGGAGCTTCGGGCATATACAGAACTTTACGGCCATTCATGGTCGAAAGAGATGACCGAAGCGCTGTTAGAGATGAAACAGGCGGTGGAGAACGCGGGCGGAGCTCTACCGGAAGAGGACGTCCGGTATTGGGAAGCCGTGTACGACGAGCTTCTAGCGAATGGTCGCCGAGAACTCGAGGAGCGTTGCCGACAAGGCAAGCAGGAAGGCGCCCGCAACGCGCAGAATTTCATCCAGCGTCTAGAAAAGCGTAAGCAAGAAGCGCTTCTCTTCCTGCGAAAGAAAGAAGTACCGTTTGACCACAACCAAGCCGAGCGCGATTTGCGGATGGTGAAAGTCAAACAAAAAATTTCCGGAACGTTTCGTCAGGAAGACGATGCCGAGGCTTTCTGTGTCATGCGCAGCGTCATTTCTACCCTGCCAAAACACGGAAAGCCGGTTTGGGAATCGTTGCAACGACTTCTAAGTGGGGAGTCTCTCCAAACGATTCTCCATTCCTCCTAGGGCATTTTCGATACGGGAAATGCCCTATGGGTGCTGGATTCTGAAAATCTCACGAATATTGGGCTGAATGGATACATTTCAACTTATATAGATCGTACCGGTTTTTTACAATGATTCTACAAATTTGTGAGGAAAGATAACGCGATTTTGGCAAAAAGAATGAACGGCAACGGCCGCCCGTTTCAGAGCGGCCGTTGCCGTCATCCGCTGACGAACTCTCCTCCGTCGACATGAAGCATTTGCCCGGTCATGTACGACGATTCATCGCTCGCCAAAAAGACGTAGCACGGAGCGACCTCGCTCGGCTGGCCGGGCCGTTTCATCGGCGTGTTGGCGCCGAATGTGGCGACTTGCTCGCTTTTGAATGTCGACGGGATGAGCGGCGTCCAAATGGGCCCCGGGGCGACGCCGTTGACGCGAATGCCTTGGCCGACGAGCGCTTTGGCGAGCGAGCGGGTGAACGCGACAATCGCGCCTTTTGTCGCCGAGTAGTCGATCAATTGCTCGTTTCCTTCATAAGCGGTGATCGAGGCGGTGTTAATAATGGCGCTTCCGCTTTTTAAGTGCGGGAGCGCCGCTTTCGTTAAGAAAAAGCAGCTGAACACGTTCGTGCGGAACGTTTTTTCCAGCTGTGCGGCGGTGATGTTGAGAAAGTTCGGCTGCGGGTGCTGTTCAGCGGCGTTGTTGACGACGATGTCAAGCTTGCCGAACGCTTCGATCGTCTGTTTCACCGCTTCTTTGCAAAACGCTTCATCTCCGATGTCCCCCGCAATGGCCAAGCACCGTCTTCCTTCCTGTTCGACGAGCCGTTTCGTTTCTTCGGCGTCTTCATGTTCATTGAGATAAACAATCGCCACATCGGTTCCTTCCTTGGCGAAATGAACAGCGACCGCCCGGCCGATGCCGCTGTCGCCGCCGCTGATGATGGCGACTCTGTTTTCGAGCTTTCCGCTTCCTTGATACGTGTCTTTGATGGTGATCGGCTGCGGGTTCATCTCCGTTTGCAGGCCCGGCTGGCGCGTTTGGTGCTGCGGGGGCAAGGTCGTTTGTTGCTTCGTAACCATGTCTGCTCCTCCTTGGCATGTATTGTCATCGTTAGTATGGGACGGAGGAGGGGAAATATGTACAGAGAGGGGATGGGGCATGAACAATGAATGAATGGTTGGTCATCTTTTTTCCGCCCATCTTTCAATCCACATCGCAATTTCTTCAATTGATGGTTTATCGTTCACGACTTTCACGGTATAGTCCTCTGCCTCTTTTTCTGAAGCGGCAAAGCGATAACCGTTTAACCAGAGGAACTGTTTCATGGCGGCAAACCCTGTTCGTTTATTGGCGTTATGAAACGGATGGTTTTGGCAAAGGCTGGCGTACAACGCTGCCGCTTTCAGCCAAAGAGTTGGATAAGCGTCCTGTCCGAAAGCGCTTTGTTTCGGACGGTTGATCACGCTGTTCAACAGCTCCGGAAATTTGGGGAACATGTTTTTTTCTTCTGTTTTTTCATTTCTTGCCGATTAGACAATCTTTACTTTTTTGATTGGGTAAAGATAAAATGATTAGCAAAGGAGGAAGTCCTGCGGTAATATGTCAAGGTGAAAAATCATCGAAATTGGAAATTCATTTGTCCGATGACCCGAAAAAAGGCAATACTAAAGAAGCCCAGTCTTGTCTTATGTCATTAACTGGGTTTTGATACAAAATCAGTTAGATCGATACCCCTATCGATCTTCCCCCTTTCTTAGCGTGTAGATTTGACCGTTGCGTAGCAGCGCATCGATCACACGCACGAGTTTTCTAGCGGTAAGGACGAGGGCTCGTTTATGTTGATGCTTTGGCACTTCCTCGTACTTCTTCCGATAGTACGCGCGAAACGTCGCATCATGCCGTTGTACCGAGTTGGCAGCCTCCACTAGGTAGTAACGGAGATAGCGATTACCGGAACGAATGAGGGAAGTATCCTCGGCTTGGAAGCGCCCCGATTGGTGCTTGGACCAAGTCAGACCTGCATACTTCGCTAAGGCGGCTTGGTTGTCAAATCGCTCGATTTGTCCAATTTCGGCTAAGATGCCAGCAGTGTAGACTGGACCGATGCCAGGAATCGTTTGTAACGTATTCGGGATGCCTTCCAAATGGCGACTAATCGCTTTGTCGAGCTCTTTGATTTGCGCTTGAAGGCTGCGAATGGATTGAATCGACAGCCCTAAAAGCAAATCAATGGAATCCTCGACACACTTGGAAAGCCGATACGACGAACGAGCCGCCTTTTGAATGGACTTGGCGATGCATTCCGGATCGGCAAAGCGATTGCGTCCTTTTTGGCGCAAGAAGTCGGCAAGTTGCTGCACGTCCATCTGAGAGATGTCGTCTAAGCTAAACGACTCAAGAAGAAGCTCTAAGATGGCATGTCCGAACACGGAGCTGTCCACCTCTTGAGTAAACGAGCTGCACTTGTAAAACAAGTGCTGGAGGAAGTATTGCTTCTCTCGAGTGAGCTGATGGACGAGATGATAGCGCATGCGTGTGAGCCGCTGAAGCGCAATAAACTGTTCGTGCATGACAGCGGTGACTTTCAAGCGGCCGAAGCGAAGGCGATCCGCGATGATCCACGCATCGATGCCGTCCGTTTTATCCAAGTCGGTGTAAGCTTCTTTAAACTTGCGAATGAGCTTGGGATTGATGGTAAATACCTTGACATGCCAGGATTTTAGCTCCTCCTGTTGATGGAAAAACATCGCCGGATGCCAGCTGTAAACCGAAGTGGCTTCCATCCCGATGAGAATTTCGGATGGTTGGCGTTTGTTGGCCCACAGGAGGATTTGATCGCGAAGGAAGGTCGCGCCAAGGAGATGGTTGTCCACCTTGAATTGTGCGCAAGTGTTTCCTTCCTGATCCATGATACACGTGTATAAGTCCGTCGAGCTCACGTCAATCCCGACGTAGAGTTTCATGAGATCACCTCCAATCGTAGTAGGATCGTGGGGTTGGGACTCTTCGGGATGACCCCGGACCGCGCCTGTTGACCAGTCACCCTCGCGTATGAGAACTCACGTTGGACCATGGGCTGCCTGGAAGCTGCTCCTTCCAGCATGGGGAACCAACGTCGAGCCTCGGGGTTGGACGTCCGAACAGGAGCCGGGGAGACAGACTTCACGAGTAGTCAAGGCTACAGGAGGAAGAAGAGTGTCCCCGATGATCCTCAAGATCATTGTCTAGGAACATCGCGAAAAGTCCAACCCCGATGTTTGTGAAATATGTTTGCGACCCACGGGGGAGGGACGCCCCTCCCCCGTGGGCAAGTCACCCAAGAATATGCGATTGTCAAGGAGCATATCGAACTGGAAATTCGATTTAAAAATCTTTCTAAACATACTATACGAGGAGGAATCGTGATGAAGCCATCCTCACATGAAACGTACACGTATTACTCCACACTTTCTTCGAAACATCAAGTGACGATTCCAATGAAGATCAGAGAAGTGCTTGGGGCAGAACCGGGAGACCAAGTCGCGTTTGTTTATGGGGAAAATCAAGAGGTGACGTTAAAGGTGAAAAAGAAAGATGCGCTGCTATCTTTGTTCGGCACCATGCCGCCTAGGGGAGACAGCCGTCCGATGGCATGGGCGGATATTCGCAAACAGGCGAAAGAGGAACGGATGTCCAAAAGGGAAAAGAACGAGGAGTAGATGATAGGGAGAAGAGGATGAAACATGTATATTTTAGATACGAACATCATCATTCGTTTTTTAGCCAATGACGATGAGGAACAATCTTCGGTTGCCTATCGGGTGTTTGAAAAGGCGGTCAACGGTGAATTTGTGTTCCTATTGCATCCTCTTGTTGTCGCGGAATGCTGCTGGGTGCTTGAGTCGAAACGGTACGGGTATACGAAAGGAGAGATCGCAAGCAAGCTGAAGCAAATTATAGAGGCTTCCTGTGTTAAGACGACAGGCAAAGAAGTTGTTGAAAAGGCATTAGATGCTTACGCCCGTTGCAGCGTCGATTTTGCTGATGCGTATCTTTCGGCGCTGGTGGAGCACACTTCATCCATTCAAGGGATCATCACCTGGAACGAAAAAGATTTTCGTCGGCTTGGCGGGGAATGTTATATGCCTGAATCCATCATTTGAATCAATGATGGCTGGCACGTGAACAAACATCGTGGTTTTCCCAGAGCGCCAATCCCCCGTCTTTTTTGCTGCAAAATAGGAAACGCCAAGGTGCGTAAAAAAGCAAACGAGCTGGCTCACATAGTCCAGCTCGTTTCCTGCTTATAACACATTGAAATACCGCGCTTCCGGATGGGCGAAGACGATCGCCGAAACCGATGCTTCGGGCTCCATCATATAGCCGTCGGTGAGGCGGATGCCGATGTCTTCCGGATGAAGGAGACGGAACAGTTTCTCCTGATCTTCCAAGTTCGGACAGGCCGGGTAGCCGAACGAGTAGCGCTGGCCTTGGTATTTGGCGGCGAAGCGCTCTTCCATCGTGAAATCTGGATCGTCCGGGAAGCCCCAGCGGTCGCGCATAATTTGATGGATTCGTTCGGCAAATCCTTCGGCAATCTCGAGCGCCAGCGCTTGGATGGCGTGGCTTTTCAAAAATTCGCCTTCGTCTTTCCAACGCTGGGCGAGTTCGCGGACGCCATGCCCGGCGGTGACGGCGAACAAGCCAACGTAATCCATTTCGCCGCTTTCTTTTGATTTCAAGTAATCGGCAAGGCAAAGGTACGGCGGCCTCGGCTGACGCGGAAAGTCAAACGTTTCAAGCGCTGTTTGCCGGTCGGACGGATCGTAAATGTATACCCGGTTGCCGTCGCTTTGCGCCGGGAAGAAGCGGTAGACGCCAGCGGGCTGAATCCAGTGATGATCTTTCGCTTCGGCGATGAGTTCGTCGACGACCGCTTTTAACGCCAACGCTTTTTCGTCTTTCTCCTCAAGCAGCCGTTTCACCTTTCCTTTCAAGCCGAGGTGGTGTCCGAGCACCATTTGCCAGTTGACGTACGGCAGAATGTGGTCAAGCGGCACATTTCGCAGCACGTGGCGGTTGAGGTCCGCCGGGACGTAGACCGGCACATCGGTCGAGACGTTCGATTTGACTGCGGTGGCGACCGCCGTTGGCCGCGCTGGCTCGCTTTCGGCCGCTTCTTTTTTTGTGTAGTCGATCTCGCCTTGCTGGATTTGGTTGGCGAGCGCGAGCCCGTCCATGGCGTCTTTTGCGTACAAGACGATGCCGTCATATTCGGGCGCGATTTTGTTTTCCGTAAACTTGCGCGTCAAGGCGGCGCCGCCGACCAAAATCGGGATCGAGATGCCCGCTTGCCGCAAATCTTGGGCGGTGACGACCATCTGCTGGGCCGATTTGACGAGCAGGCCCGACAGCCCGATGATGTCCGGTTGATGTTCGCGCACCGCTTCAATGAGTTGCTGCGGGGCGACTTTAATGCCGAGGTCGATCACCTCGTAGCCGTTGTTGCTTAGAATGATGTCGACCAAGTTTTTGCCGATGTCATGGACATCGCCTTTGACGGTGGCGAGAATGACTTTTCCTTTTGTGCTTCCTTCTTTCTTTTCCATATACGGCTCTAAAAAGGCGACGGCCGCTTTCATCACTTCCGCGCTTTGCAGCACTTCGGCGACGATGAGCTGGTTGTTGTTGAACAGCCGCCCGACTTCATCCATGCCGGCCATAAGCGGGCCGTTGATGATCGACAGCGGATCGGAGTAGATCTCAAGCGCCTTTTCCAAATCGGGAATGAGCCCGTCTTTCGACCCTTCAATGACGTAGCGGGCAAGCCGCTCTTCCAAGCTCAAGTTCGTCTGCGCCGGTTTGGCGGCGGTGATTTTGCTTCGGTAAAATTCGATAAAGGCGTTTAACGTTTCGTCGTTTGTATCGAACAGCAGAGCCTCGGCCATCCGCACTTCCTCTTCCGGAATCGAGGCAAAACGCTCCAGTTTCTCGGTGTTGACGATGGCGTAATCGAGCCCGGCTTGCGTGCAATAGTATAAAAAGACGGAGTTGAGCACCTCGCGTCCGGCCGGCGGCAAGCCGAACGAGACGTTGCTGATGCCGAGCATCGTCAAGCACTCGGGCAGCTGCTCTTTAATGAGGCGGATGCCTTCGATCGTTTCTTTCGCCGCGCCGATGTATTGCTCATCGCCAGTGCCGACCGGGAAGACGAGCGGGTCGAAAATGATGTCGCGCGCTGGGACGCCGTAGCGGTTCACCAGCAAGTCATACGAACGCAAGGCGATCTCAAGTTTCCGCTCTGCGGTGACGGCCATCCCTTGTTCATCGATCGTGCCGACGACGACGGCGGCGCCGTATTGGTGCAAGAGAGGAACGACTTTCGCAAACCGCTCCTCACCGTCTTCTAAGTTGATCGAATTGATGATCGCTTTCCCTTGCGAGTAGGTGAGGGCCCGTTCAATGACGCGCTCGTCGGTCGAGTCGATGACGAGCGGCACTTTCACTTTTTTCACGACTTCGCGGACGAACTGTTCCATGTCATAGAGTTCGTCGCGGTCCGGGTCGGCCAAGCAAATGTCGATGACATGGGCGCCGTTTTTCACTTGGGCACGGGCGATTTCCGCCGCTTCTTCGTACTTGCCTTCGGCGATGAGGCGCTTGAATTTGCGCGAACCGATGACGTTTGTCCGCTCGCCGACAAAGAGAGGGCGCATCGTTTTATCATAAATGAGCGCATCGATGCCCGAGACGGCGTGCACATCAAACGAAGACGGGATTGCCCGCGGTGGAAGATCACGCACCGCTTCGGCAATGGCGCGAATATGGTCGGGCGTCGTGCCGCAGCACCCGCCGACGATGTTGATCCATCCCTTTTCGGCAAAGCGGCGGATTTTCTCCGCCAGCATGTCCGGTGTTTCATGGTAGCGGCCTTCCTCATCCGGCAGACCGGCGTTCGGGTAACAGCTGACCGCCGTATCCGCAAGCGAGGCGAGCGTGCGCAAATGGTCGGTCATAAACTCCGGGCCGGTCGCGCAGTTTAAGCCGACGGCGATCGGCTTCATATGGCGCACTGAGATGAAAAACGCATCGATCGCCTGCCCGGCAAGCGTCGTGCCCATCGGTTCGATCGTGCCGGAAATCATGAGCGGAACGCGGCGGCCGACCGCCTCAAACGCCTTCGAAATGCCGAGAAAACCGGCTTTGACATTGAGTGTATCTTGGCACGTCTCGAGCAGAAGAAGGTCGACGCCGCCCAACAACAGCCCACGCACCTGTTCTTCGTAGGCGGCGACAAGCTCATCAAACGTCGCCCCGCCTGTAACCGACAACGTTTTCGTCGTCGGGCCCATCGAACCGGCGACAAAGCGCGGCCAGTCCGGCGTCGAAAACGATTCCGCTGCTTGTTTGGCGAGCTTGGCCGCTTCGATGTTCAGCTCAAGCGCTAAATGACCCAGGCCGTATTCATCCAGCACGATGCGTGTCGCCCCGAACGTGTTCGTTTCGATGATATCGGCGCCCGCTCCTAAATACGCTTCATGGATGCCGCGGATGACATGCGGGGCGGTCAATGTCAAATATTCGTTGCACCCTTCATACGCCTCGCCGCCAAAGTCGGCGGCCGATAAATTCGCGCTTTGGATCATCGTGCCCATGGCGCCGTCGATGACAAGAATTTTTTTCTTCAGCTGCTGTTCTAAGGAGACCTTAGCCATGAACAACCTTCCTTTCTTTCAGGGCCGCTTCTTTTTCGTGAATGTAGCGGACAAGCTCGACCGTCATGTCATAGCGCAAAAACGGCGTGATCAAATAAATGCCGTTAAACAAATCGAACGCAGCGTCAATGAGCGATTTGGCGATGGCGATGCCTTCCTTGGCTGCTTGCACCGGGTCGCCGCCGCAGGCGGCCATGCGGGCGCGAATCTCATCGGAAAGGGTGATCCCTGGCACTTCATGATGCAAAAACTCGGCGTTGCGCGCGCTCACAAGCGGCATAATGCCGATGTAAATCGGCGTGTCAAGGTGTTTCGTCGCCTCGTACATTTGTACGATTTTTTCTTCCGAGTAAACTGGTTGGGTCAAGAAGTAGTGAGCGCCGCACTGAATTTTTTTCTCCATCCGCTCGACCGCTTTGTCCAAATGGCGGACGTTCGGGTTGAACGCAGCGCCGATCGAGAAGTTCGTTTTTTGCCCAAGCGGTTTGCCCGAGTACGACAGCCCTTCGTTAAACTGGCGGATCAAGCGGATCAAATCGAACGATGATAAATCATACACCGACGTCGCCCCTGGGAAGTCGCCGATTTTCGACGGATCGCCGGTAATGGCGAGCACGTCGGTGATGCCGAGCGTATGCAAGCCCATCAAATGCGACTGCAAGCCGATCAAATTGCGATCGCGGCATGTAATATGCACAAGCGGGCGGACGCCGAGCCGCTCCTTGATGATCGTGGCGACAGCGGCGTTGCTGATGCGCGGTGTGGCGAGCGAGTTGTCAGCCAACGTCAGCGCGTCGATGCCGGCGTCATGGAGCGCCTTCGCCCCAGTGAGAAACTCGTCAATGCCGAGCTTTTTCGGCGGATCGAGCTCGACGATGACCGAGCGGCGCGTGCGGGCGAGCTCGGGAAGCGGCGTGGCCGCTGACGGGATGTCAGCGGAAACAGATACAGAGGTGGCGCGCCGTTTCACCGTTTTTTCCGTCACTGGCGTTCGGTCGGAGAGCGCTTTCGCCATCACTTCAATATGTTTCGGCGTCGTACCGCAGCACCCGCCAATCAAGCGCACCCCTTGGTCGCGGAACGCTTTGGCCGTTTCCTCGAAATATTCAGCGTTCGTCTCATAGACAAGCCGGCCGTCGCGGTAATCCGGAAGGCTGGCGTTCGGATACGCCGACAAAAACGCCTGCTTTGGCAGCGGCACTTCCTCGAGCGACCGAAGCATATGATACGGACCGAGACGACAGTTCAGTCCGACGACATCGGCCCCGAGCGCCTCTAGGCGGGCAAGGGCGTCCGCGAGCGGCGTGCCATCTTGTAAGACGCCGACTTCATGAAGCGAGACGTGAGCGATAATCGGCAAGTCGGTCTCTTTGCGGGCGATGGCAAGCACTGCCTCCAACTCTTCCAAATCGTAATACGTTTCGAGCAGTACGCCATCAACCCCTTCCGCTAGCAACACAAACAGCTGCTCGCGAAACGTCCGCTTCACTTCTTCGAGCGTGACGACGCTTTTGTTTAACGTGCGCAGCCCCCCGATCGTTCCAAGCACGTATGCCCGTCCGTTCGCCGCTTGTTTCGCCAGCCTTACAGCGGCGCGATTTATCGCCGGCACATCGTCTTGCAAGCCGTAGCGGGCGAGTTTCACATAGTTGGCGCCGTATGTATTCGTCTGAATGACATCGGCGCCCGCGGCGATATACGCCTCGTGAATGTGAACGATTTCATCTGGATTGGATAGATTCAATTCTTCAAAACAACGGTCGATGCCGTGCGAATATAGAAGCGTCCCCATCGCTCCGTCAGCGATGAGAATGCGTTCTTTCAACTCATCCAGCAATCCCACGTTCCATTCCCCCGTTTCTCCGTAGTAAAAGAAAAAAGCCTTCTAAGAAGAAGACTTTTCATTCGCTTCTTCTTATCTTCCAGGCTTCCGCCTGTCTGGATTTAGCACCTTGGCCGCGGGCCAGGTTGCTGAGGGTTCATCGGGCCAGTCCCTCCCCCTCTCTTGATAAGAATGCCGGTATGCAATTGTGCGGTGACGTTTTGATGATTACTATATAATTTAATGTATTTTTCGAAATTATTCAATACGGTGAAGCAAGGAAATTTCAAAAAAAGAATTTCCCGAATCAAGGGAGAAGCGCTTTCCCACATCGGGGGCAAAATTGGAAATCGTGCCGCACATGCCCGCCGCAATGAGGACAATGCTTGTTTGGCTGTTTATGGCTTCCGAATCGGACGTTCAGCGGGTCGGGCTCTTCCTCGCTGTCGACAATGTCCAACAAGGACATGCGCTGTTTTCCCGTCGCGTTTTTGTAATGGTAAATCCCTTGAAACACGCCGATTGCGATGACGACAAGGCCGAAAAACGGAAAAAAGCGGGCGGCGGGAAACGGCGAATCAGCGGTGATCGAGGACGCCATCACCATCCAAAAGACGCCGAACAATACAGCGGCGATGCTTCCAACCAATCCTTGCATCGATGGGCCGCGGCCGGGCTTAATGCTTTTCAATTTCATTCCTCCCTAACAGAATTCATAGATATATTATAATAGAAAAAATTGGTTTTTGCCATGTTCAATAGAAACGTTTGAGCCGATAGTGGTAAAAATATTTTGAATCTATTTTTTCAATGCTTTGATTATGTCTGACAGACAAGCTTCTGTAAGAGAGGAAAATGGGCGGCATGTTGCCTTGTCAATTGCATCGTCGACCATTTTTCCCTTCTTAAAGCATTGACATGGGCGGGGAAGATGGTTCAACGATCGTTTTGTCGTTGCACTTTCGCTGCCCCTATGTTCTAATTAGGAATGATAGAAATGAAGAAGACGGGGGGCTGGAAGTGAACGGAGAAGAAATCATCCGCTTCGAGCGAGTGACGAAGGAATATGACGGCATGACGGTATTGGATGATGTCAGCTTTGCGATTGAGCGCGGAAAGTTTTATACGCTGCTTGGGCCGTCGGGGTGCGGGAAGACGACGATTTTGCGGCTGATTGCGGGGTTTATCGAGCCAACGCAAGGAACGATTTATTTCCACGGGAAGCCGATTCAGAACGTCCCGCCGAACAAGCGGCAAGTCAATACTGTTTTTCAAGATTACGCCTTGTTTCCGCATCTTGACGTATTTGAAAACGTTGCCTTTGGCTTGCGCGTGAAAAAAATGAAAGAAGCGGACATTCGCGGCAAAGTGAGCGAAGCGCTCCAGTTTGTCAATTTGGAAGGATATGAGCGCCGCCGCATTCAAGAGATGTCCGGGGGCCAGCGGCAGCGTGTCGCGATTGCCCGGGCGATTGTGAATGAGCCGGAAGTGCTGCTTCTTGATGAGCCGCTGTCGGCGTTGGATTTGAAGCTGCGCACGGAAATGCAGTACGAACTTCGTGAACTGCAGCGCCGGTTGGGGATCACGTTTATTTTCGTCACGCATGATCAAGAAGAAGCGCTGGCGATGTCTGATTACATTTTTGTTCTAAATAAAGGGAAAATTCAGCAGTTTGGAACCCCAAAAGAGATTTACGATGAGCCAGTGAACCGGTTTGTCGCTGATTTTATCGGGGAATCGAACATTCTACCGGGGCGCATGATCGAAGATTTCCTCGTTGAGTTTGCCGGCCAGCGCTTCGTTTGCGTCGACCGCGGCTTTGCCCCGAATGAACCGGTCGACGTCGTCATCCGCCCGGAAGATTTGGAACTTGCAGCGCCGGAAGCCGGCCAGATCGTCATTCGTGTCGATTCGCTCTTATTCCGCGGCGTCCATTATGAAATTTGCGGCTACGATGAAAATGGGAATGAATGGCTTGTCCATTCGACGAAAAAGGCGGAAGTCGGGGAAATCGTCGGCCTTCGTTTTGAACCGGAAGCGATTCACGTCATGCGGGATGAAAGGGAGGACGGGGGCGAATGATGGAGCGGGCGTGGCGGAACTGGTATTTAGTCCCTTATGGCATTTGGCTTGTTTTGTTTGTCATCGCCCCAATTGTTTTCTTATTGTACGAATCGTTTTTGGATATGGATGGGCATTGGACGCTTGCGAATTATGAAAAAGTGTTGACGCCCATTTATTTGAAAATGATGGCCTATTCGTTTTGGTACGCGTTTTTGATTACCCTTGTGTCGCTGTTGATTGGCTATCCTACCGCCTATTGGCTGACAAAAACGAAGCACAAGCAGTTATGGCTGTTGTTGCTCATCTTGCCGATGTGGGTGAATTTGTTGCTGAAGGTGTATGCGTTTTTAGGGCTGTTCGGCACGTACGGTTTGGCCAACGCCCTGTTGCAGACGCTTGGCATCGGCGCACGGCAGCTGTTGTTTACCGATTTCAGCTTTGTGTTTGTATCGGTGTACATTTTTATTCCGTTTATGGTGCTGCCGATTTTTAATGCTCTTGAAGAATTGCCGCCGTCGCTTGTCGATGCCGCCCGCGATTTAGGCGCTTCGGCGTGGACGACGTTCCGCCGCGTTGTCTTCCCGCTCACGCTTAGCGGGGTGAAGGCCGGCTGCCAAGCCGTGTTTATCCCGGCATTGTCGTTGTTTATGATTACGCGTCTTGTCGCGGGCAACCGTGTCATTACGCTCGGCACCGCCATCGAGCAGCACTTCCTTGTCACACAAGATTGGGGGATGGGGGCGACGATCGCCGTTGTCTTAATGGCGGCGATGGCCGTCATTGTCGTCTTGACAGGAACCGGAAGGAAAGAGGGAAGCCGATGAAACGGACACATTGGTGGGGACGCGTGTATCTTTTGGTCGTGTTTGCCGTGATGTATACGCCGATTGTCTATTTGATGTATTATTCGTTCAACAGCGGCGGGGCGATGCACGATTTTCAATCGTTCACCTTGAAATGGTATCGCGATGTATTGTCGGACGATCGATTGTTGATGATCGTGCTGAATACGATTGTCATCGCCTTATTGTCCGCGGCGATCGCGACGATTTTAGGAGTCATGGGGGCATTGGCGATTTACTATGTCAAGCGGCAGCGGGCGAAAAACGCCCTTCTCGCCCTCAACAACGTGCTGATCGTCAGCCCGGACGTCATCATCGGCGCTTCGTTTTTGCTGTTGTTTACGATCGCTGGCATTCAACTAGGGTTTACATCTGTGCTGTTGTCCCATATCGCGTTCAGCGTGCCGATTGTTGTATTGATGGTGCTCCCCAAACTGGAGGAAATGAGCCCGACGTTGATCGATGCGGCGCGCGATTTAGGAGCGGGGCATTGGCAAGTGCTGTCGGGTGTGGTGCTGCCGTTTTTGGCGCCGAGCATATGGGCGGGCTTTTTCATGGCGCTCACGTATTCGCTCGATGACTTTGCCGTGACGTTTTTCGTCACCGGCAACGGCTTTTCAACGCTGTCGGTGGAAATTTATTCGCGGGCGCGCCAAGGCATTTCGCTGTCCATTAACGCCCTGTCGACGCTGTTATTTTTCTTTACGATGCTGCTTGTCGTCGGCTATTATGTGCTCAGCCAAAGAGGCGGCCGCGTATACGGAATAGGAGGGCGAAAGTAGGTGAAACGGCTTGTTCAAGGGTTTGCGGCCGTGTTCATCGCGGCGTTCGCTCTCATGTTTATCACCGAGCGTTTGAACGAAGCGGAAGGATACGGCGGCAAAACAGTGACCATCTACAATTGGGGCGATTACATTGACCCTGCGCTCATTCGTCAATTTGAAAAAGAGACCGGGTGGAAAGTCATTTATGAAACGTTCGATTCCAACGAGGCGATGATGGCGAAAATCGCCCAAGGCGGCGCGACGTTTGATGTCGCCGTTCCGTCGGACTACGCCATCAGCAAAATGATCGAGGAAAAACTGCTCCTGCCGCTCGATCACGACAAGCTGCCGAATTTAAAATATATTGAACCGCGGTTCCTCAACTTGTCGTTTGATCCGCACAACCGGTATTCGGTGCCGTATTTTTGGGGGACGGTCGGCATCGTCTACAACAAGAAAATGCTTGGCGGCAAGATAATCACCAGCTGGAACGACTTATGGGACCCGGACTTGCGCAATCAAATTTTGCTTGTCGACGGAGCGCGCGAAGTAATGGGCATGGCGTTAAACAGCCTCGGCTATTCGCTCAATGAGACGAACAAAGCCCATCTGCAAGAAGCAAAGCGAAAGCTCGATCGGCTCATGCCCAATGTGAAGGCGATTGTCGGCGATGAAATCAAGATGCTTCTCGCCAATGAGGAAGCGGCCGTTGGTGTCGTCTGGTCGGGCGATGCGGCGGAAATCATCGCGGAAAATGACAAGCTCGACTATGTCGTGCCGAAAGAAGGCTCCAACTTATGGTTTGACAACATGGTCATTCCGAAAACAGCGAAAAACATCGAAGGGGCGCATGTGTTTATCAATTTTATGCTCGACCCGAAACACGCGGCGCAAAACGCCGAGTATGTCGGCTATTCGACGCCGAACAAAAAGGCGCTTGCCTATTTGCCGAAAGACATCGCCGGTGATCGGCGCTTTTACCCTGATTTGGATTCGGCAGGGCATTTGGAAGTGTACGAAAACTTAGGAAAGCGCATGCTCGCCTACTACAACGAGCTGTTTTTAGAGTTCAAGATGCAGCAAAAGTGAACAAATCCATTGGATCACCGCCGAAGTGGGCGTCGTCTCCCTTTATAGGGATGGGCGCCTGCTTTTGATTGGAGGAAAGGGTTGCGCCGCTTCCCTAGCCTCCGGGGATGAAAAAGGCCATGTGGCGGCGTTTTTACCTTTTCATAAATAAAGAAGGGATCGAACGCAGGGAAGAAGAATAGAAAGACATGATGTTATAAAAAAGAGGGGAGTGGGAAGGAACGTTGCCCAAGCATTTGCCTATGGAAGAAAATGTGATGGATATGCTCATCGGCGGCTTTTCGGTTGTCATGTTGATCGCGGTTGCGACAATCGTTTTTCTTTGGCGAAGGAATCGCGAGAGGGGGGCGTTTCTGTGGATATTGGCCCATTTCTTGTTGCTGTCTCTGGCTGTTTCATTTGCGCTGAAGGCGATTTCCTTTGATCTTACCCATACACAGGCATCAGAAGAAATCTCCTTTCTTCTCGGCAAGGCGGGGCTGGCGTGGGGAGTGGGGATGGTTTGTTTGTTGGTCGGCATTGTGAAACTTTCACGGCGCTGACCATGATCCCGATAAGTGGTATGATTGTGAAGGAACAGCAAGCAACAAAAAGAAGTCATCCACCTTTATCTATCGGTTGACGGTTCCAATAGGCGGATGACGTTTTCATGATGATTCGAATAAGGAACGGCCTATGTTGTTTTTCGATTTCGTGGTATGGTTAGTGTTTTCCAGTTGTTTGCATTCAGCTGCTTGGCGATATAGACGATTTGTCCGATATGATACGAATAATGGTACATTTGCCGTTCAATTGCTTCGATGACGGAATGGGGTTCGCCCCGGATCGTGACCGTCCGCAACAAATCTGTTTCTTGCAGTTCGTTCAGCGTCTGAAAGAAAGCAGACCACCCTTTTTCCCAACAAGCCATGACTTCTTCGCGCGTATGGAAGTCGTTGATAAACTCATCATCGCGGTTTCGGTCCGGTTTTTCCCCATCCGACGAAAAAAAGTCCGTCCAGCGCGACACCATATTTCCGCTCATATGTTTGACAATGATGGCAATGCTGTTTGCTTCTTCGTTAAAGCAATGGAACAGCTGTTCCTCCGAACATTGATCCATAGCCCGTTCGGCGGTCTTTTTCATGTCGAGAAAGCGTGCGCGCACCACTCGCAAATATTCTTGGCCGATGTTCATTCACACACCTCCGTCAAAGAAATGTCATCTCTTTTATTCGCCGTCGATGCTGTGATTTCTTGCCATGTGACGGCACAAACCAAAAAAGCAACGCTTTGGGCGGACATGATTCCGAGTCATGTTTTCGAAGCGGGCGAGTGAATAATCAGATAATAGCGGCACTCTTCTTTGCCCGTGTTGATAAATTGATGTTCGCAGGCGGCGTCGTAATAAAGAGAGTCCCCCTCGTGCAAATCATAGTGACGCTCCCCCAGCACGACGCGCAATGTTCCGCTGGCGACGGCAATATACTCTTTTGTTCCTTTCGGATGGGGCGGAAACACCCCCGATTGTTGGCCGGGAGGGATGATGTTCAAAATGAATTCGATCGGCTGCCCCGGAAAAACGGGGGAAAGAAGATGGCGCTCAAAGCCGCTCTGCTCATCGCGGTACACGTACCGCTCCTCTTTTTTGATCATGATGATTTCCTTCGGTTCATGTTCGCCAAGAAGTTCGGATAGTGTCACCCCCAATCCGGCGGCGATTTGGCAGGCGACTTGGATCGTCGGGTTTTTTTCGCCGCGTTCGATTTGCGACAGCATCGATCAGCTGATGCCGCACCGCTCTGATAGCGCCTGCAGCGTCAGCCTTTTTTGTTTTCGGACAGCGCGTACATTGTGAGCAAAGTTCATGATCGTGTTCCTTCTTATGCTATATTGTACACGATCGTGGAATTTTTTGTCTTGAAATACCCTTTAGTAGAAAAATAAGATATTCATATACACTATAGTGGATAGATAGGTGGAGGGGGAGAGGAGAAAAAAGTGGGAGACACGATCTGCTGGCTGTTGGCTGCGCTGCCGCTTTTATGGGCATTGGCCGCGATCGGATGGCGAAAGATGCCGGCGATGAAGGCGGCGCTCGGCTGTTATGCGCTGGCGGCAGGGCTGTCGCTGTTTCTGTTTCATGCTTCGGTCAGTGAGGTCATGCATTTTACCGTGCACGGCGTGCTGTTGGCGCTGGTTGTCGTCTATGTCCTTGTGTTTGGGCTGCTCTTGCACCATGTGTTGGAAGCGGGGGGGAGCGATCGGGGCGCTTTCCACTTGGATTTCCCGCTCCGGTCGGACGAGGTCGGAGCAGGCGCTGTTGTTGTCGGCGGCGTTAGGCCCATTTTTGGAGGCGGTCAGCGGCTTTGGACTGGCCGTCGTCATCGTCGCCCCGTTGTATGCGGCGCTTGGATTTCCAGCACGCAAGGCGATGACATAGCGCTGTTGACCCAATCAGCCGTCCCGTGGGGAGCGCTCGCCATCGGCACGGTCATTAATGCCGAACTGTCGGGCGTTCCGCTTCATGAGCTTGGCGAATACAGCCCATGGCTGCATATCCCGCTTTATTTGCTTTACACCTTCGTGGTCGTTGTGATCAGCGAAGGGTGGCGGGCGGTTCGCCTGCATCTTGATGGCATCTTGATCGTGTTTGTCAGCTTGGCATCGGTCACATGGGCGGTCAGCGTCTATGTATCGGTCGAACTGGCCGGGGCAGCAGCAGGTGGGGCGGCGGCGCTGTTGCTTGTCGGATACTGGAAGTGCCAAGCGCTCCTTGGCAGACGCGGGACGAATGAAGGGGAAGGACGGCAGCCGCTCGGAAAAGCGTTATGGCCGTATGTTGTGCTGGTTGGCTATATTTTTGTCACCCACTTTTTCCCCTCGATCCGGCATATCGCCACCACGGTTGGCGTTTGGCAGTGGCCGGCTTATGGCTTCCGCCTCGAGCTTTTGTACAGCCCTGGGTTTGCGTTGTGCCTCGCCGCCGTCGTTGCGCTTAAACTGTATCGCCTTCGCATGACTGAGGGGATGGCTTGCATCAAGAAGACGTTGAAACAAGTGTTTCCCGCCGCCATGGCGACAATCGGCTTTATCGCCATGTCATCGGTGATGGACGGGGCAGGAATGACGGGCGTGATGGCCGCACAAGCCGCCGTTTGGGCGGGGGCGGCGTTTCTTGCCGTGTCGCCGTTCGTCGGCGCGCTTGGTGGCTGGGTGAGCGGAAGCAACAGCGCGGCGAACGCCATGTTTTCCCCATTTCAGCGGGCGATGGCCGAGCAATTGCATGAACCCACCATTTGGTACGCCGCGGCGCAAAACGTCGCCGCGGCGTACATGACGATGGCCTCACCAGCGCGGCTCGCCTTAGTTGCGGCCACCATTGGCCGTTCGGGAGGGGAAGGAGAGGCGATGCGTCTTGTGGGACCGATTGTCGGTGCGTCGCTTGTGATCATTGTTGTCGGTGTGCTCATCGGGCGGCCGGCGTCTGATGCCGGTTTGCCTGTTTAAGTGGAAGGGGCGGTTCCCTTGGAAGGAAGCATTTTGTTAGGAGTTTTTTGGGGGATTTGACCAAAGGAGTTCCAAGGTCATGCAAAAAATTTCTTTGGTGGATCCAAGTTTCTGTAATATTATTCTATATATCGAACTCCGTCAAGGTTGACGAATCGCCTAGTGCGGGCCCGCATGCTAGGTGGTGTAAGGGGACGGGGGGATAGCCGCCCCCTCCTGCTCGATTTATAAAGGAAGGTGTTCGGGAACGGATCGTGCTCGGTGATTCATAGGAAGGAGCGCATGAGAAGGAAGAAAAAAGCAAAGAAAGAAGAAGGATTTTGTTTGGGAAAGAGCGAATAGGATACGGTGAAATCCAGCTGGTAAGGAGGGAAAACGTGGCCGAACAACGAACGGACCATGACCGGTTGTTCAAAGAGTTGTTGTCGACGTTTTTTGAAGATTTTTTGCTTCTCTTCTTTCCGAAAGTTTACGAGCAGGTTGACTTCCACCATCTTTCCTTTCTCTCGGAAGAAGTCTTTACCGACGTCATCGTCGGGGAGAAGCACCGTGTCGATTTATTGTTCGAGACGAAGCTGAAAGGGGAAGATGGACTGATCATCGTCCACGTGGAACACCAAAGCTATACGCAATCAACGTTTTCTGAACGAATGTTCATCTATTTCAGCCGCTTGTTTCAAAAATACCGCCGCCGCATTCTTCCGATCGCCATCTTCAGCTATGACGAACACCATGATGAACCTTCCTCATTGATCATCCGGTTTCCGTTTCTGACGGTTCTCGATTTTCGTTTTCTCACGGTGGAATTGCGCAAACTGCCGTGGCGCGAGTACATCCGCCAAGACAATCCGGTTGCCGCCGCCTTGTTAAGCAAAATGGGGTATAATGAAGACGAAAGGATTGAAGTGAAAAAAGAGTTTTTGCGCATGCTTGTCCGCCTTGAGCTTGACGAGGCGAGGCAGCGGCTGTTGTTCGGATTTTTTGAAACGTATTTGACGCTGTCCGAACAAGAGGAAATCCAACTGCGAAACGAGGTGAGCCAAATGGAGACGAAGGAAGCGAAACAAGTGATGGAGCTCATCATCTCGTATGAACAACGGGGAATAAAGCAAGGAATAAAACAGGGAATGGAACAAGGACGCAAAAAAGGAATTGAGGAAGGGAAAATGGACATTGCGAAGAGAATGCTGGCCAAAGGGTATAATGTAGAAACGATTCATGAGCTGACAGGATTGCCGATCGAGAAAATAGAGAGGCTGAAAAAGTGACAACATAAGAATGGAACTCCATCCAATGGGCAAGCGGGGAGCCGTCGAAATGCCGAGGCGTCGGTTTTTCGGCGGCTTTCATCTATGCGTCACCTTCAAAAATTTGAAAAACTACGGACTCGAATAGCTACGATGGTATGGATTCCATCGCTATGGGCTCCATGTGTTGTGTTGCATCCTTATGTGTCACTTCGAGTTTTTACCCTCGTTTTTGCAACACCATCTGAGAGAAATGCTTTTCGCGCCCCATTATCAATGAAATCACCAAGCTTCTAGGCAGTGAAAGAAGATTCCCCACTTCTAAGCGATTCGCACAGTAAGTGGGGAAATCAGCGTCTTTCCAATATCTTGTCTTTAAACGCTAGGGCAAATCAGGGAGTGTTCAACGGTAGTTCACAAACTGCACGTCAATCGGCAAATCGGCTTCGCGAATGGCGGCGATCACCTTTTGCAAGTCGTCTTTGCTTTTGCCGCTGACTCGGATTTGGTCGTCTTGCACTTGGCTTTTCACTTTTAGGCCGGTGTTTTTGATGATCGTGTTGATTTTTTTCGCGTTCTCTTTATCGATCCCTTGGACAAGCTTGGCGCGCTGGCGCACCGTGCCGCCTGCAGCCGGCTCGATCTTGCCGTATTGGATGTTTTTCGTCGCCACCCCGCGCTTAATCAACTTGCCGATGAGCACGTCTTTCAGCTGCTCAAGCTTAAACTCGTCGTCCGAGATGAGAACGAGCTCGTCTTTCTCCAGCGAAATATCGCTTTTGCTTCCTTTGAAATCATAGCGTGTTTTAATTTCTTTCATGGCGATGTTGATTGCGTTCGCCACTTCCGACAAATCGACTTTTGAAACGATGTCAAACGAACTTTCTTTCGACATAAGCAACCTCCCGGGCGTGTGATGTACTTTCATTATAGGAAATGGTGGGTGGGAAGGCAACAATAAGCAAGGGGACAAGAAGGTTCGTTTCGTCTTTTTGGTTGGAAGTGGATGGTATATGACATCATGCTGAAATGGAGAAAGACAAAGCAAAAAAGGCGGTTATTCAGCCGCCTTTCATTACGCCAATCATAAATGATCCGTCTTCTTCGAATACGCGAATTTCCCCGCTTCGCGGTTTTTCTCGCGCATCATGTTTTTCTCATGGCGCTTCGCTTGGTTGTCGCGCGCTTTTTTGTCGTTGTCGCTTGTGTTTGGCATGGGTCGCCCTCCCTTAATTCCGATCGTGCATCATTAGTATGTGGCAAATGGAAATGAAATATATCGAAATGGGTGGAGGTAGTTTGTGGAAGGGCGACATGAGAATTTTTCTTAACCAATGGTGCGCTTCAGAGTATGATCAATGTTTGTAACATGATGAATATGGATCGTTAACAATGTGTGTAAAGGGGAATGAAAAAGGAAGCGAAAACTGTTTGTCCCCTTCAAGCTTCCGCTTGGTGAAGATGTAGTGAATCAAATGCGTTTTCTTCGTGAGTTGATCGAAGCGAATAAGACGATGGTTGAGTACCAAACGATGCTTCGGCATTCAAAGCTGCATCCTCGATTCCTGCTCACACCGATCATGCTGAAGGAAGCGGTGCAGTCGACGAAAATGGAAGGATTACAGAAAAAAACGTCTGAAGCCCACGGTTTCAATCGTGGGATGAAAGACGGCGTTGCTCGGCAATCCTTAATCGGATTGCTTAGAGCAACCATTTTTATCTTTAAGTGTCGCAGTATAATCGTTAAACGGATATAATTCATATATGGGACAAGAATATCGAAGAACGAAAACAACTGAACGCGATGTGGAATCGCAAAAGAAAAGGGGGTGAATCCATGCCCACGATCACACTCAGGCTAGAACTGCACAACCCAACGAAAGCCAAGCAGGAAATGTACGAGCGAATGACAGAATGGAACACAGAATTTGCGAATTGGCTGTTGAATCATCCCAAGCTGAATCAAGCGACGAGCAAACTGTTTCAAGAGTTTTCGTCGCAGCGGTTTCCTTCCGCTGTCGTGAATCAAACGATTCGAGAAGTGAAGTCCCAAAAGAAAAAACAAAAGGCAAAGAAGTTCCGAACATTTTGGTGTTGCTTTAACAATCAAAACATAAAGGTGGAAAAGAAAGGAGCGTTCTACACGGTTTCCTTCCCCACACTGGAGAAGCGAATTGGCGTGCCTGTCGTCACGCGCCCCTATCAAGAGGCATGGCTGGATCGGCTGATCCATGGAACCGCCAAACAAGGGGCGGCCAAGCTCTACAAAAAGCGAAAGAAATGGTTCTTGGCGATCGCGGTCGCATTTGAAGTCAAGCCGCGGCACGAAACAAAGGCGATGGGGGTTGACGTTGGGCTTCGCTATATCGCCGTTGCCAGCGTGGGAACGAAATCGTGGTTTTTCAAAGGGAGCCAATGCGCCTTTGTGCGCCGGCGATATGCGGCTTTGCGGCGAACGTTGGGCCAAGCGAAGAAGCTTCATATGATTCGCAAAATCGGCGATAAAGAGTCCCGCTGGATGAAGGATATGAACCATAAAATCAGCCGTCCAATCGTCCGTTTTGCCCTTGCCAACGGTGTTGGCGTGATTCGGATGGAAGATTTGGCGGGGATTCGGAAACGAGCCGCTTCGGCCAAAGAAGCGGGACGAAGTCTTCATTCATGGGCGTTCCATCAACTGCAAACGATGATTGCCTACAAAGCCGAAATGGCGGGCATTCGGGTCGAGTGGGTGAATCCGACCTACACCAGTCAAACATGCCGATGCGGGCATCGGGAGAAAGCGAACCGAAACGGCATCCACTTCCGATGCCAAAAGTGCGGATACACCATCCACGCCGACTTGAATGGAGCGATCAACATCGCCAAAGCGATTTCGGGGCTTCGCCGCCCAACCTAGCGCACGGGTCACAGGTGCGCCGCCCATTGGGGTACAACTTAACCCGATGGGACGGGGTGATGACACACCCCTGAACTTGGGCGTTGTCTGAACCAGAAATGGATGAGGACGCGAACGACCCAAGAATCCCACGCCCTTTAGGCGTGTGGAGTGTCAAAACCTTCTTGATCAGCTTCGGTGATGAGGACGGGCGCCTGTGCTGTGCAGGCGCCTTTGTTTCGTTCGGCGGGAAAGATGTCATATTTCAATATACTTGTTCAGAAAAAAGAGGGCAATCGTCCCCGGACCGGCGTGGGCGCCGATGGCGCTGCCGATGTCGGAGAGGAAAAAGCGCGTGCAGCCGTGCGTTTCCTCGATCATTCGCTTCAGTTCGAGCGCGGTTTCTTCATCATCCGCGTGGCTGATGCCGATCATTTGCTTTGGCAGATCGTCGCCGCGCTCGCCCATCAGTTCGACCATGCGTTTCAACACTTTTTTTCGCCCGCGCAGCTTCTCAAGCGGGACAAGGGCGCCATCTTCGACGTAGAGAAGCGGTTTGATGTTGAGCAGTCCGCCGAACGCTGCGGCGGCTTTGCTGATGCGTCCGCCGCGCGCGAGGTAGTCCAAGTTGTCGACGGTGAAAATGTGCTCCATATGGCGGCAATACGCTTCGATCGTTTCGCAAAGCAAGTTGTACGGTGTGTTTCGCTCCGCCAGCTCGACCGCTTTCATGACAGTGAGCCCTTGGCCGAGCGAGGCGCATTTTGAATCGATGATCGTCAGCTGGAAGTCTGGATATTCGTCGAGCAGTTCGCTGCGGACGGCCATCGCCGTTTGGTATGTACCGGATAATTTTGAGGAAAAGGCGATATACAAACATGGCCGATTTTCTTTGGCGTATGGCAAAAACAGCTCTTTCATCGCCATGGGGCTTGGCTGCGCGGTTCTGACGACATCTCCGCCGCGCATGGCGTCATACACTCGCTTCGGCTCGATCGTCACGCCGTCTTCGTAATCTTGGCCGTTCCAATGGACGACAAGCGGCAAAAAGGCGATGTGGTGCTCGCGGATGTACGATTGCGGCAAATCTGCTCCGCTGTCGGTGATGATTTGGATGGGCATATGGAAATCCCCCTTAGTGATGAATCACGATTCATATGTTTAGTGTAGCGTTTTTGACAGTAAAACACAATGGGAATGGCGGCCCTAGGGAAGAAAATGGCTGCGGAAAGCCCGCAGCCGTTATTGGGTGAGCTCATCAAGCTCGGCTTGAAATTGACGCAACTGCGCTTTTTCCGCCGTGTTGGAATGCGCGTACGCGGATGACAAGGCGTTTTTGGCGATGGCAATGGCGCGGTCAACGCTCATATCGGTCTCGCCGCTGGCGGCTTGTTTCGCCTGCGCGACTGCTTTGCGCGCTTCCTGGAAAAGACGATTGCCCATCGTTACGCTCCTCCAAGCGACGTTTCCACCGCTTTTTCTGCTTTGCGCGCTTCCGCTTCGGCGTAAGTCAAGTGATAAGGGATTCGCTTGTCATGCCGTTCGACCGCATCGACGCTTTGCTGGACGAAACGCTTCGATTTGTTCCGTTTGCCCATGACGGATTCCCCCTTTAAAAAATGAAGACGCGCGTTGCGTCATGTATAGTGTAACCGCGGACAGGGAACAGTAGTAAGGAAATTCGTTACAAACGGATCGTTCATCCATCCGTTTCGCTCGATGGGGAATCGCGTGGGCTGATGGCATCACAAGAGCGAGGTGTTATCCGTTCCGGGTCTTTCTGAACGGGAAGAAGGCTGCAGGCCTAGGATGTCTTGCAAATACAAGCCGATGCCATCTTCTTCATTGCTTTTTGTCACATCATCGGCCACGGTTTTCAACGGCTCGATGGCATTGCCCATCGCGACGCCAAGACCGGCCCATGCGATCATTTCCAGATCGTTGTCTTCATCGCCAAAGGCGATGACGCGTTCCCGCGGGATGCCGAAGCAGTCGGCAACTTGTTTGAGGCCGACAGCTTTATGGACGCCGTGGCGGATGATTTCAATGACATGCCACGGTTCGTTCCAGCGCCGGTGGTGCAGGACGTTGGCGTATACGTTTGACAAATGTGATTGAATGTGTTCGATATGATCGCTGTCGGTATATACGAGCACGCTTGTCGGGTCTTTGCCGAGCGAGCGGCGCAAATCGCCGATTTCAATCGTTGGATTGCCGAGGCGGACAATGTCAAGCAAGATGTCGTCATGTTCGTGAAAATACACGTCATCCATCACTTCCGCTAAAATGTTTTTGATTCGGTATGTTTCCCCAAGCTCGACAATGTCTTTGACGACCGCAAGCGGCAGCGGGGAATGGCGCACGCCCCACGACGGCTGGCGCGGGTGATGGACAAACGCGCCGTTGAAATTGATGATCGGCGTCGTAAGCCCAAGCTCTTCATAATACATGCGGCTCGCACGATACGGCCGACCGGTGGCGATGACGATGAAATGGCCGGCGTCGATGGCGCGGCGGATGACGTCTTTGGTGAACGGGGAAATCGTTTTATCCTCTTTGAGCAACGTTCCATCCAAATCCAGGGCGATTAAATACGGCTTCATGTTCGACTCCTTTGCCTTCGTTATTCTTCACACTACATAGTGTAACTCTTTTCCAAAATCGCTGTCTATATGATACACTATACAGCGATGGAAAAAGACAGAAGGGGTTTGAACTGCAATGGTCATCGTTGAAAAAGAACTATTGGCTGGCGTGCCGGTTCTTCACGTTGTCAAGCTGGAAAAGCGGGACGAACGGCTGCCGCTCATTTTCTTTATCCACGGCTTTACAAGCGCGAAAGAACATAATTTGCATTTCGGCTATTTGCTTGCGGAAGCGGGCTACCGCGCCGTGCTTCCCGACGCGCTGTTTCACGGCGAGCGGGGGCAGGGCTTAAGCGAACGGAAACTGCAGCTGTCATTTTGGGACATTGTCGTACGAACGATCACCGAAATCGACGAGATGAAAAGCGAACTGGTGAATCACGGGCTTGCCGATCCAAAACGGATCGGGCTCGCCGGGACGTCGATGGGCGGGATCATCACGTTCGGCGCGCTTGCCGTTTATCCGTGGGTGAAGGCGGCGGTGGCGCTCATGGGCTGTCCGAACTACAGCGCGTTTTTTGACGCGATGATGGATGGAGCGAAACGACGCCGCATCGACATCCCGATGCCGCCGACGCTGCTTGCGCTCGAAAAAGAAAAGCTCGCCCGCTACGATTTATCCAAGCAGCCGGAAAAGCTCGCCGGACGACCGCTGTTCATCTGGCACGGGAAAGCCGACCAAGTCGTCCCGTATGCTTATACATATGAGTTTTACGAGCAAATTAAACCACTTTATGAAGGAAACGAGGACCGGCTGCAATTCATCGCTGACCCGGACGCCGGCCATAAAGTGACGCGTGAAGCGTTTTTGGAGACGGTGCGCTGGTTTCGCGAGTATGTGTAAGCAACATCTACGACAGCGAACACATTGCCCGGGCAAGTTAGAGTGGGCCTTGCAAAATTGAAATCCGCCTTTTGAAACAAAGAAGGCGGATTTTTTACATGCGAAGCACGCTTTTCATTCAAATAAATATTTGAATATAGGGAGGGGATATGGTATTCTATATTCAAATAAACATTTGAATGTTGGCAAGGAGAGAGAGGAAATGCGTCGCAATGATGTCTGCGATGTTTACTGTTATGACGAAGAGAAGGTTGAACGGGTTCAGCGGCGGCTTCGTGATGAAAACATTGCCGCCATTGTGCCGTTTTTCAAGGCGCTTGCCGATGAAAACCGGGCGAAAATCGTGTATGCGCTTTGCGGCGAAAAGGAGCTGTGCGTCTGTGACCTAGCGAACGTGATCGGCGCGACGGTGGCAACGACATCGCATCATTTGCGCATTCTATACAAACAGGGAATCGTGAAATACCGGAAAGATGGAAAACTTGCCTTTTATTCGCTTGATGATGAACATATTCGCGAGTTGCTGCTTGTCGCGCTCGCCCACCAGAAAGAGGGGGATCGCCGTGCGGAATGAACAGGCGTTGGACCAACTACAAGCGAAAACGTACCGGGTGCAAGGACTGACGTGCACGAACTGTGCGGCCAAGTTTGAGAGAAACGTGAAAGCCTTGCCCGGCGTCAAAGAGGCGAAAGTCAATTTCGGCGCCGCCAAGCTTACCGTTTGGGGCGAAGCGACGATCGAACAGCTGGAGCAGGCGGGGGCGTTTGAACAGTTGACAATTCGTGAAGAACGCGAACGCCCGGCCAGGCGGGAGCCGTTTTGGAAGCGAAAAGAAAATCGAAATGTCTTCGCCTCTGTGGCGCTGCTTCTGTTTGGCGTTGCGGCGGATGCGGCGGACAGGGGGATGTTGGCGGTCGTGATGTATTTGGCGGCGATCGTGATCGGCGGCTATTCGCTGTTTTGGACAGGGCTGCGGAATTTGGTCCGCTGGCAGTTTGATATGAAGACGTTAATGACGATCGCCATTCTCGGTGCGGCGGCGATCGGTGAATGGCAGGAAGGGGCGGTTGTTGTCATTTTGTTCTCTGTTAGTGAAGCACTCGAGCGCTACTCGATGGAGAACGCGCGGCGGTCGATCGCTTCGTTGATGGAGATGGCCCCTGCTGAAGCGATCGTTCGGCGCGGCGCGGAGGAAATGACCGTTCCCGTTGAGGACGTTCGCGTCGGGGAGGTGATGATCGTCAAGCCGGGTGGAAAAATCGCCTTGGACGGAATCGTCATAAGCGGCGCCTCGACCGTGAATGAAGCGGCGATCACCGGCGAAAGTCTGCCGGTGGGAAAAACGGTGGGCGATCCAGTGTTTGCCGGAACGTTGAACGGAGAAGGTTTTCTCGAAGTTGAAGTGACAAAACGAGCGGATGAGACGACATTGGCGAAAATGATCGATCTCGTCGAAGAGGTGCAAGCCGAGCGGGCCCCATCGCAAGCGTTTGTCGACCGGTTCGCCCGTTATTATACGCCGTTTATTATCGTGGCGGCGCTGCTTGTCGCCATCGCGCCGCCGCTTATGATAGGAGGCGATTGGCTTGATTGGCTGTACCGCGGCTTGGCCGTGCTTGTCATCGGCTGTCCGTGCGCGCTCGTCATCTCCACCCCAGTGGCGATTGTCACGGCCATCGGAAACGCGGCCCGGCGGGGCGTGCTCATTAAAGGCGGTATTCATCTGGAACAAATCGGCCGGCTGCGCGCCGTAGCCTTTGATAAAACTGGGACGTTGACGAAAGGAGAGCCAGCTGTGACCGATATCGTCGTGTATGAAGGAAGCCGCGAACAACTGTTGACCATCGCCGCTGCCATCGAAAATCGGTCGCAGCACCCGCTCGCTTCGGCCATTGTCCGCAAAGCGGAAGAAGAGAGAGCGCCGTTTCTCGATGTGTCCGTCGATGGGTTTCAATCGCTCACCGGCCAAGGGGTGAAGGCGGTGATTGGGGGGGACACATACTATATCGGCAGCCCTGCCTTGTTCACTAGTTTGGTCGGCAAATTGCCGAATGAAGCGGAACAACAAATCACGGCCTTCCGCAAAGAAGGAAAAACGGTGATGGCCGTTGGCACCGCTGATCGGTTGTTGGGGCTTGTCGCCGCGGCCGATCAACTGCGGCCGTCCGCCCCGCACACGATCGCCGCGCTGCGGCGCCTTGGGGTGGCGGAAGTGGCGATGGTGACGGGCGACCACGAGCAAACCGCACAGGCCATCGGCCGTCAAGCGGGCGTATCCGATATTCGCGCCGGATTGCTTCCGGAAGAGAAATTGGCTGCGATTCGCGAGCTGAAACAACGTTGCGGTGTGACGGCCATGGTCGGCGACGGGGTGAATGACGCCCCTGCCTTGGCCGCAGCCGATGTCGGCGTGGCGATGGGCGGGGCGGGGACGGATACCGCCTTGGAAACGGCTGATGTCGTGCTCATGGCCGACGATTTGCGCCAGCTGCCGTACACGATTCGCCTTGGGCGCCGAACGCTTGCCGTCATCCGGCAAAACATCGCCTTCGCCTTAGGGCTCAAAGCGTTGGCGCTCGCCGCAGCCATCCCAGGCTGGCTCACCCTTTGGCTTGCGGTGTTCGCCGATATGGGCGCAACGCTGCTCGTGACACTCAACAGCATGCGCCTGTTGCGGGTGAAGGAATGAGAGGGGGCTTGCGGCAGCGTTTCGATGCATTGTCTAACTTAGTGTTTGTTTTCGTGTAAGAAATGATTGGAAAAGATAGATAGCCTTTGTCGATGAGAGATGGTATCATGAAGATGAAACATAGCGAATGGCTGAACTTGGGGATCGCCGTTGTTGGATGGAAACATCGTTTTTGTCTGTTCATGAAAAGCAATGGGGAAGAGGGGGCAGGGGGCGTCATGAAGGGCTCTCGAGAAGAAGAGATGCACGAAGCACAATGGGCAGAAGAGATTCAACGGATGGATGACCGGGTGTTTTCGTCGACCGAAGAGTTGGATCGGATCGCAGCGGGAGGGGCGATGAAGCGGGAAGGCCTCGATTGGCGAGGGTTTCCTCGGTGGATTCGGTGCTTCGGATACATCGCCTTGGCCTTCTTTGTCATCGTTCCTTTGATGGCATGGTTGTTGAATGTGTTGCTTGAATAGCAGATCAAACGCCAACCGGAGGCGGCCTCGGAGGAGTGGGGCAAGAAGGAAAGACACGGAATCATGTTCACTTCCGTGTCTTTTTCGTTTTGCGCTGTTTCATTCGTCCTCAATCCCCAACGCGTGCAAATAGTGGCGCAAGCTTTCTTCGACACATGCGGCGATCAGTTGAATGAATGGGAGTAACTTCTCCTTTTACGCTCGCTTCTTCCAGCGCCTCATAATATTGCGGACGTTGTTCTGGGCTTGCTTTCACAATGGCGGGCGGATAGCCGTGCTGCATTAAAATGAAATTCATCGTTAAGCGGGCGGTTCGTCCGTTTCCATAAGCTTTTCATTATACAAAAATAGGGGCCGGGGGAGTGTCTAGCGCCGCAGGACAGTGAAAAAAACCGCCCGCCTAACGCGGACGAACGGCTAAAAAGGGGGGAAGAGTGGATCGTTTCAAGCAAAATAGCCAAGCTGCCGAAGCGCTTCTTCGCTCATCCGCTCCGGCGTCCATGGCGGGTTCCATGTCACTTGGACGCGCACGTCGCGGATGCCGGCGATTTGTTCGAGCGCCCGTTTGACGCCGCCGGCGATTGAGTCGTGAAGCGGGCAGCCAGGGGTCGTGAGCGTCATCAGGACATCGATATGGCCATTCTCAATTTTCAAGTCATAAATCAAACCTAAATCGACGACGTTAATGCCAAGCTCCGGGTCAATGACCGTTTTCAGTTGTTGCATGGCGAGTTCGCGGACATCCATCGTAGTTTCCTCCTCATTGGCTTATTTTCGGAAAACCGCTAACATCGTTCCGGCAAAGGCGACGCTTAGTCCAGCCAGCAATACTTGAGCGACGGCCAACAGCGGCACGCTCGCGGTCGCAAGCGCAACGGCCGCGAGCGCGAGGGCGGCAAGCCATAGGCGGCATTGGACGGCGACGGCTCGCTCGTTCATCATTTGCTTTAACGTCGGTACGTGTTGTTGGCCGACTTTTTCGCTGTAGCGATGCGTCCACCATAAAAATGGCACGATTTTGAACAAATAGCCGATGATGCTAAACCCGATCCAGCCGACCGCCGAAAGGTAGATGATAATGCCAATCCACCGTCCGCTGCCAATCATGATGGCGGCAAGGGCAGCCGCGTGCAGCGCAAGGCCGATGGCCACCGCCGTGACGGAAAATTGGAACGGACGGTCCAGCGCTTTTTTCATCCGCTTTTGCAAAATGGTGCGGATATGCCAGGCGAAAACGGTGAATCCGCTCGTGAGCAAGGCCGTCCCCACCATAAGCCACACCTGCCCTGGCAGGAACAAGTGAAGCAAAGACACGGCGATGCCGCTGGTGTACAGCGCATACACGCAGCGCGCCGGCCGCAGCGAAAAGCCGTGGGCGAGCGAAAACATCGGCGCCATTTTGTACGAAAAGCCGATGATGAGCAGCGTAAACCAGCCGCACAGCCCAAACAATACGTGCAGAACGAATGCCGTTTCATGGCTGTCAGCGCCTGTGGCGGCGAAAAAGTGAAACGCCAAGAGCCCCCCGGCGGCTGCCGTCAGCAGCAAAAACAACAGCGACGTAGCGACAAAGAGCGTCATCACGTTTTTCGTTTCTTGTTTTCTTAACGTCATCGCCATTTGCCAGACAAATAGGACGATGCCAAGCAAAAGCAACAAACCGGGCAGAAAAGCCCTAGTCGGCGCCGCCGCCAAGCTGATCGCGAACGCAACGATGCCAATGGCTGTCACGGCAAACTGCCAAAAGCCAAGCCGCACGCTCCAAATCGGCGTCAAAAAGGCGACGGGAACGAGCTGGTACATCGCCCCCATGGCGGTCATCAACGCGAAGCCAAGCAAGCCGAGGTGAGCCGCCGCCCAGACGAGCGGCAGCCGGAACGCGCCGCTGGCCAGTGACGGAATGACGGTCAGAAGCAACACTTGCGACGCAACAAACGACAAAACAGCAAACGTGATAAACGAAAACGGCAGCCGGACGTCTGTTTCCGTCCCCGTGCGAGTGGGAAACACGTTGCTCATCCTTTCGTAATGCGGATTTCAAAGCTGCCGTCTTCGCGTGCGACGGTTTCGTGCCGGTAGCCGAGCTCATCAAGCTGTTCATATAAAAACATCGGGCGGCGGTCGTTGATGATCGTCAACGTTTCACCCGGATTGAGCTTGGCGAGGGCGGCCAGCGTCCGCATCATCGGCTGCGGCGGCTCGAGCCCGCGGTTGTCGAGGATCATTCGTCTCCCCCCTGTTTCGTGAACGTCACTTTCCAATGTTTTTTCTTGATTTGTTCGGCCTTGTACGTAAACCCTTTCGCTTTCATAATCGGAAACAGCGGCAGCGGCTTGAACGGAGCGTGCAAAATGAACGTATCGCCCGGTTTTAGCGGCTTAATGGCGTTCATAATTTTTTCAAACGGTTCGCGCTTCTTCTGCAAATCTTCGCGCACATCGAGTTCAATTGTCACACCCATGTGCTTTCCCCCCTTTTGGCTGCTATGATAATCATTTTCAGCAATGTGTGTTGTGATCTAAATCACAATCTTGCAACTGAAAAAGGATATTTCCGTTGCGCCTCAAAACGGATGGTTTTCCTCGTTCAAAAGGCGGGTGGAAATCCTTTGTGCAGGGAAACAATGGATCGAAACGTCCTATCAGAACGGGGGAAATCCCCTGATTTCCAGAAGCTCATGCCTCCGGTGTAAACCGATTGCGCAAGAACGATTCGAAGGCTGGTGAACAACGGGCGCCGCGCGCCAATCGGCAGCGTTTCATCCGAACGGTGCGGCAACGTTTCTCGAATAAAAAAAGTTGGAATCGGCCGCTTTTTTCTAGAAAAAGATTTCTTTTTCCAGCCCTTCCTGATCGATTAAGTAAAAGCCGTGTTCATCGACATCAATCAGCCCTTTTCGTTTCAGCTGGCTCAACGTGCGGCTCACCGTTTCGCGGGCGGTGCCGATCATGTTGGCCAGCTCGCGGTTCGTCACATGGGCGGTGAGGCGATGCCATTTTCCTTGCTTGACAGCGTTCGTCCGCGTCAGGCGCAGCAAGAGAAGAACGATTTGCTCGTACGTATTATGAAGCACTTGCGCCTCAAGCCGGTTTTGCAAGTCGACGATTTTTTCGCCCATGACGCGAAACAGTTTCATGCATAGCTCGGGGCTTGCCATCAACACTTGTTCAAAATCATGGATCGGGATCGCGATCAATGTCGCTTCCTCGACCACTTCGGCGTGGGCCGGGTATGTTCCTTTTAAGAAAAAGCCAGCGTGCGGAAACATTTCTCCCGTCTGCAAAATCGAAACGATTTGTTCTTTCCCGCTTACATCGGTTTTATAAATTTTGACCGTGCCGGAATGAATGAAATAGACGCGCTCGAGCGGGTCGCCTTGCATAAAGACGAACGTCCGCGGCTTGTAGACGCGCACGTGGGAAATGGCGACAAGCGACTCGAGTTCATAATCGGACAGTTCGCGAAACAACGGAACGGTTTTTAAGCGATCTTTCATCCAATGGTTCGCCATGGGGTTCTCTCCTTATAAAAATGTGACAAAATGATAACAATGGCCAAGCGGGGCCTCGATCGGTTCTCTTTTTGAAAACTTGCGTCGTTCAGCACATTCTGCTTTCATTGTATAAATTCTTACACCGAAAAGCTGTGATATAAATCATAGTCGACATTTGCCCCGGCTCACAAACGGGTTGCGGTTTGACGCGCTACAATGGGAGCGAACAAACGAGAAGGAGGTTGTCTCATATGGAAGTTCATCGATCCGTTCGCCCCAACGTCCGGCCGGGGCGGCAAACGACAAACAGTTTTCTTAAATCGATTCTCATTTTCACCATTTTGATCAGCTTTACCGTCCTGCTTGTCGGCGGGTATTGGATCTTTAAAGAAATGGCGCCAAGACCGAAGGAAGTGCGCAGTGAAGACGGCCGAGTGCTGATGACGAAAGAAACGATCATCGGCGGGCAGGCCGTTTTCCAAAAATACGGGCTGATGGACTACGGCACGGTGCTTGGCCACGGGTCGTATATGGGGCCGGACTATACGGCGGAAGCGCTAAAAGTGTATACGGAAGGCATGCAAGATTACAAAGCGAAAGAGCGGTATCACAAACCATTTTCTGATTTAACAGCCGATGAGAAAACAATCATCCGCGAACAAGTCATCAAAGAAATGCGGCAAAACCGCTACAATCCGATAACCGATGTGCTTGTGTTGACGGACGCCCAAGTGTACGGGCTCGAGAAAGTGCGCAACTACTACCGCGACGTGTTCACAAATGGCGACGGCTGGGGCTTGAAAAAAGGGTTGATTCAAGAAGCCGATATGCCGAAAACGGGCCGCGCTTGGGTGGCGGATGGCGACCAAATCAAACAAATTGCCGACTTTTTCTTCTGGACGGCTTGGCTGTCCAGCACGCCAAGGCTTGGGGATAACATCACGTACACGAACAACTGGCCGTACTATGAAGATGCCGGCAATACGATGTCGTTCTCCGCTGTCTGGTGGAGCGGTGCGAGCGTGACGATTTTGATTTTGTTCATCGGGATCATTTTGTACGTGTTCCACCGCTATCAATTAAGCATGCAAGAAGCGTATGCGGAAGGGAAGTTTCCGGTCATCGATTTGCGGCGGCAGCCGCTTACTCCGTCGCAAGTGAAAGCGGGCAAATATTTCGTCGTCGTCGCCGCGCTGTTTTTCGTCCAGGCGATGTTCGGGGCGCTGCTCGCCCACTACTATACGGAACCGGACAGTTTCTTTGGCATTAAATGGATTCATGATTTGCTGCCGTTTAACATCGCCAAAGGGTATCATTTGCAGCTGGCGATTTTCTGGATTGCAACTGCATGGCTTGGCATGGGGATTTTCATCGCCCCGCTTGTCGGCGGGCAGGAACCGAAAAAGCAAGGGCTGCTTGTGGATCTGCTCTTTTGGGCGCTTGTCGTCCTTGTCGGCGGCAGCATGATCGGCCAATGGCTCGGTGTGAACGGCTATTTAGGAAACGAATGGTTCCTCTTTGGCCACCAAGGTTGGGAATACATTGAGCTGGGCCGCGTTTGGCAAATCATTTTAGTCGTGGGCATGCTCCTTTGGCTGTTTATCGTCTTCCGCGGCGTCAAGCGCGGTCTGAAACAAGAAAGCGACAAAGGCGGGCTCATTCACTTGCTGTTTTATTCGGCCATCGCCGTTCCGTTCTTTTACATCTTCGCTTTCTTTATCGAGCCGGATACGAACTTTACGATGGCGGATTTTTGGCGCTGGTGGATCATCCACTTATGGGTGGAAGGCATTTTCGAAGTGTTTGCTGTTGTCGTCATTGGGTTTTTGCTCGTCCAGCTGCGGCTTGTGACGAAAACATCGACGGTTCGAGCGCTGTACTTCCAATTTACGATTTTGTTGGGCAGCGGCGTGATCGGCATCGGCCACCACTATTACTACAACGGTTCGCCAGAAATTTGGATCGCCCTCGGCGCCGTGTTCTCGGCGCTCGAAGTCATTCCGCTCACGCTGCTCATTTTGGAAGCGTACGAGCAATACAAAATGATGCGAGACGGCGGGGTCAACTTCCCGTACAAAGCAACGTTCTGGTTCTTAATTTCGACAGCGATTTGGAACTTGGTCGGCGCCGGCGTGCTCGGTTTCCTCATCAACTTGCCGGCTGTCAGCTACTTTGAACACGGGCAGTTTTTAACACCGACCCACGGCCACGCGGCGATGATGGGCGTGTACGGCATGTTTGCCATTGCCGTGCTCCTTTACTCGCTTCGCAACATCGTCAAACCGGAAGCATGGAACGACAAATGGCTGAAATTCTCATGCTGGATGCTAAACATTGGGCTCGCAGGCATGGTTGCCATCACGCTCCTTCCGGTCGGGGTGTTGCAAATCAAAGAGGCGTTTGCGCACGGCTATTGGGCATCGCGTTCGCCTTCGTTCCTCAAGCAAGACATCGTGCAAAACTTGCTGCTTGTCCGCTTCATTCCAGATACGATCTTTTTAATCGGCGTCGCCGCGCTGCTTGCTTTTGCCATCAAAGCGATCTTCCATTTGCGCAAACCGACGCATGGGGAAGGGGAAGAGCTGCCGGTGGCGAATTTGGCGGAGGAAGAATAACAAAACGCACAGCGGGATTCCGCTGTGCCTTTCATTTGTGAACGTTTTCAATTACTTGTGGCATTTGTCTGGCTTGGCGTGTTCGTTTTCCTTTTGCTTGTCATGGCATGGAAAGCAGTACAACGTTTCTGTCTCTCGGCTGACGACGCCGTTTAAAAACCCATGCAGACAATGGATCGGCTTGCCGCATTGCGCGCAAAAGCCAACAAGCTCTTCCAACCGCCATTTCTCCTTTCATGGGGATTGAACATGTTCACCTTCGGGCTGTGACGCTCGTCACTACCCCCCAAGGTTCAAGCGGTTATGATAAAGTATATAATTCATTATACTACAAAGGAGGCCAATGTTATGAACCAATTTGCCGCAAAAATCCACGCTCCCGACTATCCACCGCGCGACCGCCATCCGGCGATTTTCCAGCTGTTTGACCGCTTAAAGCCGGGGGAAGTGATGGAGCTTGTCAATGACCATGACCCACGTCCACTGCACTACCAATTCATGATGGAGCGTCCAGATCAGTTTACATGGGAATACCTTGAGGAAGGGCCGGACGTATGGCGGGTGGCGATCGGAAAAAAATAAATAGCGTCCATCGGGATTTCCGTCTGCAGGCGGAAATCTTTTTTTTCGCCGGTTCATATGGTACGGTAGGAACAGATGATGTCCGGAAAGGGGAATCGCCATGAAACCAACCATTGCCGGAGCGGTGCTCGCCGGCGGCCAGTCGCGCCGGTTCGGGCGGCCGAAGGCGTTCGCCGAGCATCGCGGTGCTCCGTTTTTCACTTGGTCCATTGCGGCGCTGCGCCCGCTTGTCGATGAGCTGTACATCATTAGCCATCCGGCGCTTGTCGATGAATTCCGCCGGCAAACGGACATCCCGGTGCTGCTCGATGTGGAGCGCTACCGCGGCTGTGGGCCCCTTGCCGGCCTTTACACGGCCCTGGAACATAGCCGAGCGGACTGGATGTTCGTCTTGCCGTGCGACATGCCGTACATGCGGCAGGAAGTGGTGGAGCGGCTTGCTTTCTATATCGATCCGACGTTTGACGCCATCGTCCCGCTCCATGGCGGACGCCCCGAGCCGTTGGTCGCCTTATACCACCGGCGGCTTAGCTCTATGATCGCCGAGCTGCTCGATGCCGGCGAACGGCGGATGGCGGCGCTCCTTGACCGCGCACGCGTCCGCTATGTTGATGCCAAACAGCTTGCCGCGGATGAAGACGTATGGCGCAATGTCAATACTGAGGAAGAGTATCGATACGGGCGGGAATTTTGGCCAAAGCAGACGTAGCATACATCTTTTGCCGGTCAGAAGAGCCGTCCTTGACCACGGAATTGTTCTTTTTCCCGGCTCTTCACCACAAAATGCACTTGATACAGAAAGACGCTTATGATACGCAAGTTAAAAATGATTTCGCCTGTACGATAACGTTTCTATTATCAATGAAAGGTCAAGTACATCTTTTGGTGATGACCTTGAATTTCATGAAACGGCAACAGCGCGAAAAAAAGAACAGCACGGCCCGCGATTCTTTTGTATTATCGAGTCGTCGGTTGATTTTTGTCCATTTCCTTCGCCAAATCCGCGACTTCGACAACGGTCAGCCCCGTTCGTTTCGCGACCTCGTGAATGGGCAGGATGTCGAGCAAGTTTTTCGCGATTTCGGTGGCTTTCTGTTTTTCGGCTTGTTTGATCGCTTTCTCTTTTTCCTGTTCTAGATCTTCTACGAGTAAACGAAAGGCTTTATTCATTTTCATTCACTCCTCGCTTTTGCTTATTATATCGCCTGTTCAGACGGCTGTCATCTTCGTTCATGGCACGATCACCATCTGTTGCGGCTTCGCTGTTGATGTGATGGAGATCACATAACGCGCTTGGCCATTGCGATACAATGGAGGCCGAGGAGGGAACATGATGCGTGATTTCAAGGAAAACCCGTTTATCGTCATTTGGGAGTTGACGCGGGCGTGCCAACTCAAGTGCCTTCATTGCCGCGCCGAAGCGCAGTACCACCGTGACCCGCGCGAGTTGACGTTTGAGGAAGGGAAAAAACTGATCGATGAGATTTACGAGATGGAGCAGCCCATGCTTGTTTTTACGGGCGGCGATCCGCTCATGCGCCCGGATGTGTACGATTTGGCGAAGTACGCGGTTGACAAAGGATTGCGCGTATCGATGACGCCGAGCGCGACGCCGAATGTGACGAAAGAGGCGATCCGCAAGGCGAAAGAGGTCGGCCTGTCGCGCTGGGCGTTCAGCCTTGACGGGCCGAACGCCGAGATTCACGACCATTTCCGCGGCACGAACGGCTCGTTTGATTTGACGATCCGAGCGATTCACTACTTGCATGAACTCGACATTCCCGTGCAGATCAACACCGTCATTTCCCGGTACAACGTTCATGTGCTTGATGAAATGGTGGCATTGGTGGAGAAACTGAAATGCGTCCTTTGGAGCGTCTTTTTCCTTGTGCCGACCGGAAGGGGGAAAGAGGAGGACATGATTTCCCCGGTTGAGCATGAGCGGGTGTTCCGCTGGCTGTATGAAACGAGCAAGCGCGTTTCATTTGATATTAAAACGACCGCGGGCCAGCATTACCGCCGCGTCGTGCTGCAGGCAAAAATGCGCGAAGGAAAAACGGCAAAAGGCGGCATCCGCTACGAAGACGTGTTGAACAAAGGGCTGACCGGGCAAGTTGACGGGCTCGGACGCGCGCCGAAAGGAGTAAACGACGGCAACGGCTTCGTCTTCATTTCCCATATCGGCGACGTTTATCCGAGCGGGCTGTTGCCGGTGAAAGCCGGGAACGTTCGGGAGACGCCGCTCGCTGACATTTACCGGTACTCGCCGATTTTCCAAGACTTGCGCAATCCGGACAAATACAAAGGAAAATGCGGCGTTTGTGAGTTCCGTCATGTATGCGGCGGCTCGCGCTCGCGGGCGTACGCCGTGACGGGGGACTATTTGGAAAGCGAGCCGTACTGCGTTTACATTCCGAAAGCGTGGCGGACAAAAGAGCGAAGCCAATGCTAGGCCAAGGGTGGACGTTTTTGGCGCAAACGTCGGATTTTCTTCCAGCGGTGTCAGGGCGTTTGCGGTGGACAGTGGAGGATGGGGCGCGCGCAACAACCGTGTTTTCTGTTCGCGAAATCGTTTTTGCGGCGATTCAACATGACGGTTTTCCTTAGACGCAAGGGAAAGGGGTGGGCGCCTTCCCCGTTTTCATCGGTTGGTGCGAAAGATCATTCATGGTCCAAATCGACAATAAATGTTTCCGGCCCGGTTGGCGCCGCGCTTCCCCCTTTTGGTTCGAGGCTCGCTTTAATTTGCTTGAACTGCTTGACATCTTCGCCGGTGATCAACACGCGCGCCGCACCGTGGCGGATTGTCAACAGTTCCCCTTTGACTTCGTTGTTGGTGTAAATGATCCACAATTGATAATCGCGGGTCGCAAACGGCGGCAGCCCTTCAATTTCCATCAGCATTTCCTTCGTATCATCGTTGAGCCAAATCGTGCCGTCCATCTGTTGGAAGAGCGCCGATGGTTCAATCGGAATTTGTTTCGTTTCTGGATTGTGGATGATCTGCTCGATCGGAATGTCGTGATTTTGTTCAATAATCTGGTATCGATATGCCTCGCTCGGTCGGTCATGCGAAGCATCTCGCCCACCGTCCGAAACGGAAAGGCGCAAGGCGAAAAGGGAGACGGCCAAAGCCGCGCTGATCAGCCCTCCAGCAATGCGGAGACCGCGCCGCATCCGCTTTGTTTGTTTTTGCGCTTCTGCTTGGGCCCAAATTCGCTCTTGATGGGAAAGGGGAGGCGCTTCATATTGGGCTTCCGCCTTCAGCCCGATGCTTTTCCACGCTTCAAGCAAGCGTTGGCATTCACGGCACTGCTTTAGATGGTTGGACACGTCTTCTTTTTCTTGCTCCGGCAGCACGCCTAACAGCCAGTCCACGATTTTCATTTCCGGAATATGGCTATGCTTCATGCTGTTTTTCACCTCGGCCAGCCTCCATCCAGCGGAACAGTTCTTTTTGTTTCCGCAAATTGCGCAAGCCGTAGCGGATGAGCGATTTGACGGAGCCTAACGGTTTGTTCATCGCGGCGGCGATTTCCCGATGTGTTTCCCCATGAAAATAAAAGTGAATGATGGCTTGCCGCTGCTCCTCGGGGAGATGGGTTAACGCATCGATGATGACTTGTTGTTCCAGTTGGCGGAGAAAATAGAATTCCGCCCCCTTTTCTTTTAAAGCCGCTTCTTCAAGGCGGCTCGCCAACAGATCCCGTTTCTTGCGCAGGCGGTCGAGCGACCGGCTTTTCGTTTTCACGGCAAGAAAGGCTTGAACGCTTCCCCGCTTCGGATCGAATTGATGGGGCTTTTGCAAGATTTCGAGAAACACATCGTGGCTGACATCTTCCGCCTCCGCCTCGTCGCCGACGATCCGAAGAGCGATATGATAGACCATCGGAGCGTATTTTTCGTAAAAACGGTCAAAGGCGGCGCGGGAACCTTCGGCGATCTCCGCAAGCAGTTCCGCGTCTTCCCGTCGATCTTCCATCTTGCCCCACCTCCCGGCTCGACTGGTGATCGGATGTAAGCTCCTACTGTCCATTCTATAATTTTTTTTCCACAAAACAAATCCATTGAGCGATTTTGGGCGTATACGAAATGAAACTAGAGGGAAGGAGTGAATGTCGTGCGAAACAAGAGCTTGATGATGTTCGCTATGATCTTGACGCTCTTTTCGCTTCTTCTTCCGATCCGCCCGGTAGCGGCGGCAAGCGGTGTTGTGCTCTTCACGCCGTACACCGGGCTTTCCGTGACGCCGGGGGAAACGATCGACTATACGGTCAATGTCATCAACAATGGTTCCAACATTGAAAACGTCACCTTCTCGTTTGACCACCTGCCGAAAGGATGGTCGACTTCGATTACCGCTGAGGGGAGAACGATTGAGCAGCTGTCCGTCCGAGGCAGGAAAGAAGAAGAGGTCACGTTGGAAGTGACCGTGCCGTTGGATGTTGACAAAGGGGATTACCGCTTTTGGCTCGTCGCGAAAGGGGAGAGCGGCGTCTCCAAATTGCCGCTGCTTGTCCGCGTGACGGAACAAGGATCGTTTAAAACTGAACTGACGTCGGAACAAACGAACCTCGAGGGGCACGCGGATTCGAGCTTCACGTATGATGTCACGCTGAAAAACCGAACCGCCAAGACGCAAAATTACGCGTTAAGTTCGGCGGCGGAAAAAGGTTGGCAAGTGACGTTCAAATCGGAAGGCAATTCCGTTACGTCGGTGAAACTCGAGCCGAATGAGTCGAGAGACATTACCGTCGAGGTCAAACCGCCGGAAAATGTGAAAGCGGGCACGTACAAAATCCCGATCAAAGCGCAAACGAGCGATACGTCGGCTGAGCTGGCGTTAGAAGCGGTCATTACGGGCACGTATGCGCTCAAGCTGACGACGCCGTCAGGAAACTTAAGCACCGATGTGACGGCGGGGAATGAACGGGTGATCGATCTTGTCATCAAAAACACCGGAAGCGCTCCGCTCTTGGACATCAATATGACGGCCGATGCGCCGCCTGATTGGGATGTGGAATTCGATCAAAGCACGATCGCTCAGCTGAACCCGGGCGATTCCAAAACCGTCAAGGCGAAAGTGAAAGCGTCAGATGAAGCGATTGCCGGGGATTACGTCGTCAACTTCCAGGCGCAAACGGCGGAAACGTCGTCTGAAGCGGCGTTTCGTGTGTCGGTCAAAACGTCGACCGTTTGGGGCGTGGTGGCGGTGTTGATCATTCTCGGGGTGGCCGGAGGGCTGTACTATTTGATCAAAACATACGGGAGGAGGTAAGCATGGCAGCACCCGCCGTCATCGAGCTTGACAATTTGTGCAAAACGTATGGCGACCATCGGGCGGTTGACCATTTGTCGCTTTCCATTCAAAAAGGGGAAATTTTTGGGCTTCTCGGCCCGAACGGGGCCGGAAAGACGACGACGATTTTGATGATGCTCGGGCTCACCGAGCCGACGTCCGGCACGGTGAGGGTATGCGGGATCGATCCGGTGCGAAATCCGATTGACGTCAAACGGAAAGTCGGGTATTTGCCGGATGATGTCGGATTTTATCATCATATGACAGGGATGGAAAATTTGCTGTATACGGCAGCGTTAAATGGCATTCCCCGCGCCGAGGCGGAAAAGAGGGCGTGGGAGCTGCTCGAGAAGGTGGACTTGACTGATGCGGCTCATAAGAAAGCGGGAAAATATTCGCGTGGAATGCGGCAGCGGCTCGGTTTGGCCGATGTGTTGATGAAGCGCCCGGAAGTGATCATTTTGGATGAGCCGACGTTGGGCATCGACCCGGAGGGGGTGCGTGAGCTGCTCCGGCTGATCCGCGATTTGAGCCGCCATGAAGGCATCACCGTTCTATTGTCCTCGCACCAATTGCACCATGTGCAGCAAATTTGCGACCGGGTCGGCTTGTTTGTCGGCGGCCGATTGTTGGCCGAAGGGAATATGGAACGTCTGGCGCAGCAGCTGTTTTTGCAGGATGCCTATGTCATCCATGTGGTCGCTTCACCGCTTGACGCTTCCTTACGGTTTAAAATTGAGGCGATTCCGGGTGTCAACAAAGTGGAGCAAATCGAAAATGGATGGGATGTGTATTGCCAAACGGATGTGAGCGCCGACATCAGCAAAACGATCGTCGAATCAGGTGCTTCCTTGTTTCATCTGAGCCGCCGCAATTTCGGCCTCGATGAGATTTATCACCGCTATTTTGAAGGGAGGGATGTACGTGAAGGCCAGTAAGGAGGGGCGATGGGCAAACGGTGTTTTTTCATATGTGAAAGGATGGAGCGAACGACTGAAAGCGGGTGCGCATGATGAGAAGAAACGGACAAGAGAGGCAAACAGCGCCTTTTCGGCCATTGTCAAAAAAGAGCTGGCCGATTATTTGACGAGCTGGCGCATGATCATTTTGATCGCTCTCATCTTGCTCACTTGCTTCGGGTCGCTGTATACGGCGATGACGACGATTCGCGACGCGTTGGATTCCTCGGAAGAAGCGAAAGAAATCGCGAAAGGCGCCTACTTGTTTCTCAAATTGTTCACCGTCTCGGACGGAACGCTTCCTTCGTTTCTAACGTTTGTCAGTTTTCTCGGGCCGCTTCTTGGCATCGCCCTCGGATTTGACGCCATCAATTCGGAGCGGAATCGGGGGACGTTAAGCCGGCTCATGGCCCAGCCGATTCCTCGCGATTATGTGATCAACGGCAAGTTTGTCGCTGCGCTGTTGTTAAATGCCGCTTTGTTTCTTTCGCTCGGCCTGCTTGTGACGGCGTTGGGCATTTTGGTTTTAGGGATTCCGCCTACTTTCGAAGAGTTTGCCCGCATTGTCTGCTTTTTGTTGTTATGCCTTGTGTATATCGCCTTTTGGCTGAATCTCGGCATTTTGTTTTCCGTCGTCTTCCGCCAAGCGGCGACATCTGCGTTGTCATCGATGGCCGTTTGGCTGTTTTTCAATCTATTCTACTCGATGATCGTGGAAGTGTTTGCGAAATCGTTTTTGCAGTCTGACGCCATTACGTCCGTCGAACAGGCCGTCGGGCGTCAAGAGTTGGTGCTCGGTCTCATGAGATTGTCGCCGGGCTACTTGTTCAATGAATCGACGACCGCTTTGCTTTCGCCGGACGTCCGGACGCTAGGGATCGTCACTGTGGAACAAACGGCCGGCGCTGTCGCGGCCCCCTTGCCCCTTTCGCAAAGTTTATTGCTCATTTGGCCGCAAGCGACCGCGCTCATTGCCGCCACCCTCGTCTGCTTTGCGATCGCCTATCTGTTGTTTATGAGGCAGGAGATACGGGCGCATGGGTAATGGAACCGCAATGGCCAACGGATTTCAAAGGCGGTCCTTCTTGCGGCCGCTTTGTTTTTATGCAGTCGAACACTTTGGTTCCCCCTTTCTCTGCAGGGGAAGGGGCCTGCGGTAAAACAAGGATGATAGTTTGGCTGCGCTGTTGGAAGCAAAATTTACCTGCATCGCGGTAATGGCAGAAAGTCTGCGCCAATGGCTGCACAATTCAGCTTTTTTGACGATTATGTGAAAACCGTTGATTTTGTGATCAACATCACAAATTTTTTTTTGTCATCTCCCGTATGATGGCATTACCAACCGTTCAACGGTAAGCCGATCTACGGGAGGGGTTTATGGTGAACAAACAGAAGGCGCTGCTGCCGATTACGACGCTGGCGATGATGTTTTCGTTCGCGGTGTGGGCCGTGTTTTCGCCGTTGGCCAGCACGTTTCAACAAATGTACGGGCTGACATCGACGCAAAAAAGCATTTTAGTCGCCATTCCGGTGTTGCTCGGTTCGGTCATGCGCTTGCCGCTCGGCATTTGGACGGATCGGATCGGGGGGCGCAGGCTGTTTTCGCTGCTGCTCTTGTTTCTTGTCATTCCGCTTGTTGGCGCTGGGTTTGCGGATTCGTATGCGATGCTTCTGTTTTGGGCGTTTTTCATCGGCATAGCGGGAACGTCGTTCGCCATTTCCGTGACGTTCGTGTCGCGTTTAACCCCGCCGGAAAAGCAAGGGACAGCGCTTGGGATCAACGCGATGGGGAACTTCGGCACGGCGGTCGCAACGTTTTCCGTTCCGTCGATTGCTGCGGCGTTTGGGGTGCCGTGGGTGTTTTGGGGGATGATCATCCCGGTTGTCATCATGCTCGTTCTCGTTTGGTTTTTCACACCGGATATGCCGAAGCCGAAGCACCAAAAAACGGTGCGCGAATCGCTGGCGGTATTGAAATATAAACATACATGGACGCTGTCGCTCTTTTACTTCGTCACGTTTGGAGCGTTTGTCGCTTTCGGCATTTACTTGCCATCGCTGCTCGTTGACTTGTATGGGTTAACCCCTGTGGATGCGGGGATGCGCGCGGCGGGCTTTACGGTTCTCGCCACGCTCGCGCGGCCAGTCGGCGGCTACCTTGGCGATAAAATGGGCGCCGAACGGGTGTTGACGATCGTCTATGCGGGAATGACGGTTGGGGCGATTGCGATCGCGTTCGGAATGGGGAACATTTGGGTGATGACAGCGGCTTGTTTGTTTGTTGCCGTGATGTCCGGGCTGGGCAACGGCGCGGTCTTCAAGCTCGTGCCGCAGCTGTTCCCTGCGGAAACGGGCGCCGTCACCGGACTTGTTGGCGCTTGGGGAGGACTCGGCGGCTTTTTCCCGCCGATTGTCATGGGGATCATCAAAGATGCGACAGGTTCGTATGTGCTCGGTTTTCTGCTTCTTAGCTTGTTTACCCTTATCTGCTTCTTGTTGAATCGGCTCGTATTTGGCAAAAAAGCGGGCGAACCGGCGAAACGGTACGCGCCGTAAAATCCGATGCCAGATCCAAAGAGGTCAAAAGCGTACGCTTTTGGCCTCTTTTTGGTTTGCGGAGGTGCAAGCCCAACGAAAGAATGGAAAATGGCGATCCGCAAAGAGGAAGGTCGTTTTCCGTTAGTGAATAGGGCTACATTCGTTACGGTTGCTACATTGCGAATATTTATTGCTCATTATTTCACAAAACCTTTAAACATGGCCGCTCCTTGGTGATACAAATCACTAGGAGAAAGGCAGAAAGGGCGTACGCTGAAGGTGTAAATCAAATCACCTGAAGGGGGAGAAAACGGTGAAACGAAATGTGTCTACGTTGTTGTCAGTTGCGTTGGCTGCGTCGCTTTTGGCAGCATGCAGCAACAACGGAGGAGGAGAGGCGCAGGCAGAAAACAAAAATGGGACGTCAGCGCAACAGTCTGCCGCGGACGTGTTAGCGGCGCACAAAGGAGTGAACCAAGCGCCAGTACCGTTAAAATTAGAACGGATCGGTCCGCATGACGTCCGCGTCGAAATGACGGCGCAAATTACTGACATTGAAATCGACAAAGGAAAAACGTATAAGGCATGGACATTCAACGGCCAAGCGCCTGGACCGCTCGTCGTCGTCAATGAAGGGGATACGATCCACTTTACGTTGAAAAACATGGACCCCGTCATCCCGCACAGCATGGATTTCCATGCCGTCCATGCCGCACCATCAAAAGATTTTATCGATGTGATGCCGGGAAAATCGGGAACGTTTACGTACCCAGCGAATAATCCTGGCGTATTCATGTACCATTGCGGCACAAAGCCGGTCTTGCAACATATCGCCAACGGCATGCACGGCGTGATCATCGTCAAGCCGAAAAACGGCTACCCAACCGATCAAGAAGTCGACCGCGAATATGTGCTGATCCAAAACGAGTGGTACAAATATAACGATATGAACGATTTCCAAAACGGCGTGCCAAGCTACGTCGTCTTCTCGACAAAGGCGCTCAAACCTGGCGATCCGAATACGAACGGCGATACGTTTACGCTGAAAGAAAAACCGCTGCTTGCGAAAGTCGGTGAGAAAATCCGCTTGTATGTCAACAACGTCGGTCCGAACGAAGTGAGCTCGTTCCACGTTGTCGGGACGGTGTTGGATGATGTATACCTTGACGGCAACCCGAACAATCATCTGAAAGGGATGCAAACGGTGATGCTTCCGGCAAGCGGCGGTGCGGTCGTCGAATTTAACGTCACCAAACCGGGAACATATCCGATCGTCACTCACCAGTTCAATGACGCACAAAAAGGAGCCGTCGCCATACTGAAAGTGACTGAAACCGGCGAAGACGACGGCACGGAAGCGAGCGGGCATTGACCGCATCCCGTTTTCCCAAAACGGGATTGATGCCGCCCAAAGCCTTATGATTCTTAATTATATCGCGGCGAAAAGAAAAAGAAGTGATTCACATCACATTTAAAAGAAAAAGAGAGCGTCCGGCAGGCCTCGAACAACGACTGATCGGGCGCTCTTCCAATCAGCGCGCCAAAATGGCTTGGTCGTTGCTTTGGCCATGGGAAACGATCGGGTAGACGTTCTCTTCCTTTAGCCATGGCGCTCCGCTCACTCAATGCAACAAATATCCGCCGGACAGTCTTCACACTGGATTTCCGTTTTCAAATAGTTCAAGTCGCGGACGGTAATTCTGCCCCGCTTCATCGAGATGATCCCTTCCTGCTTCAAGGCGTTGAGCATCCGATTGACGCTTTCGCGCGTCGTGCCGCAAAAATTGGCTAAATCTTGATTTTTCAACGCGACGTCGATGAAGATGCTTCCGTCCTCAAGCGGGACGCCATAACTGTTGCAAAGGCGAATGAGCGTCGAATAGAGTGCGCCTTTTTTGCCGTTCATGATGAGATCCCGAAACTTCGTCTGCGTCCGCCGGGCATGCTTGCTCATCCAGCGCATATATTCAAGAGCAAGAGTTGGATTGACGAGCAGCTGCTCCTCCAATTCATTCTTATCCATGACCGCTGCTTCGCCGGGTTCCATCACTTTGGCGGTCAATAAGTAGCGCGGGTCGCTCGTAAACAGCGTCAATTCACCGACGATTTCCCCGCTTCCGCAAATGCGGAAGCACATTTCTTTTCCGTCCGGGCAAATTTTGCTGACTTGCACTTTGCCGGAAAGGATCAAGTAAAGCTCATTGGCTGGCATCCCTTCTTGGAACAAAAACGAGTGCTTGCGCAGCGGAATCACTTTTTTGGATGATTGCAGCAAAGCGCGCAAATGGGAAAAATCACGATTCGACGCTTTACGGATTTGTCCTTCCATGATGGACACCTCCATTTGTTTAGCTATTTCTATTTTAAAAACATCACAGTGGAAACAGAGTGAAAAAAATCACCATTGGCCGATTTTTGTGCACATGGTCACAAATTTTTCTAAGCCGGATTTCCCCGCTTATATGATACAATCAATGTGAACAGTGTCACAGCAAGCAATTGAACAGTTTCGTATAGTGAATAGAGACGATGCAAAGAGAGGCCCATTATCTATGACGGATTTTTGGTCACCCGTATGGTTGTCAATAAAGGTGTCCCTTCTCGCTGGTTTGATCGTCGCCATCCTCGGGGCCGCAGCGGCGGGGTGGATGGCGCGCTGCCGGTTTCGCGGGAAGACGATCGTGGAGACGGTGTTTATGCTGCCGTTGGTGCTGCCGCCGTCGGTCGTCGGGTTTTTGCTTGTTGTGCTGTTTGGGCGGCATAGCCCGATCGGACGGCTGATGGAAACGTGGTTTCACACAACGGTGCTGTTTACACCCGGCGCTGCGGCGTTGGCGGCGGTCGTTGTGTCGTTCCCGCTCATGTACCAAGCGGCGAAAGCGGGGCTCGAAGCAGTCGATCCGACGATCGAAGGAGCGGCGCGCATCGATGGGGCGAATGAGCGCCAAGTGTTTTGGCATATTTCGCTGCCGCTGGCCAGAAACGCTTTGTTGTCCGGGGCGGTGCTGTCGTTTGCCCGCAGCTTGGGAGAGTTTGGCGCGACGCTCATGTTTGCCGGCAACATCCCAGGCAAAACGCAAACGATCCCGACCGCTGTCTATATGGCGATGGAGTCGGGGCGGATGGAGCTAGCGTGGGCATGGGTGGCGGTCACCATTGGATTGTCATTTAGTTTGTTGTCCTGTGCGGCGAAACTAGGCCGTTTGCAACGATAGAAGAACAGGCCGTTGGAACATCACGCGGCCCATGAAAGAGAAAGGAGGGAGCGCCATGGAAGAGCGCGACCGGATGAAGATCATCGACCGCCTCGCCCGCCCGCTTCGCGATTTGCGGTTGTCGGTCACCGATCAGTGCAATTTCCGTTGCGTTTATTGCATGCCCGCTGAAGTGTTCGGGCCGAATTTTCGCTTTTTGGCGGAAGACCAGCTGTTGACCGTTGAGGAAATGGCGCTGTTGGCGGAATGTTTTGTCGAACTCGGGGTCGAAAAAATCCGCCTGACGGGCGGCGAGCCGCTGCTTCGGCGCGACTTGGATGCGCTCATTAGGCGGCTGTCCATGATTCCCGGATTGCGGGACATTGCCCTCACGACAAACGGCATCCATTTGGTGAAATGGGCGAAACGGTTGAAAGCGGCCGGGCTGAAGCGCGTCAACGTCAGCTTGGATGCGTTGGACGATGACATTTTCCGCAAAATGAACGGCATCGGCGCCGGCGTTACTCCGGTGTTAAAAGGCATTGAAGTCGCTCGGGCAGCCGGACTCGGCGTGAAAGTCAATATGGTCGTCAAAAAAGGATGGAACGACTCGCAAATCGTGCCGATGGCCGCCTACTTTAAAGATTTGGGCATTCCGCTCCGCTTGATTGAATTTATGGACGTCGGCACAACGAATGGCTGGGATTACTCTCATGTCGTGACGAAAAAAGAGATGTATGAGCAAATCAACGCCATGCACCCGCTCGAGCCGGTGGAAAAGGAGTACTTCGGCGAAGTAGCGAGCCGCTACCGGTACGCGGGCACGAACGTGGAAGTCGGCTTTATCGCCTCAGTGACAGAAGCGTTTTGTCGAAGCTGCACACGAGCGCGCATTTCCGCCGAAGGCAAGCTGTACACATGTTTGTTTGCTTCTGAGGGCGTGTCGTTGAAAGACAAACTGCGCGCCGGCGCGGGAAAAGAGGAGCTGAAGGCGCTGATTGCCGCAGTCTGGAGCAAACGAGCAGATCGCTATTCCGAGGAACGGACGGCAGAGACAGCGAAACAGCGCCCGAAAATTGAAATGTCGTATATTGGAGGATGAAGAAAAACGGGAGCGCTCTTTCAATAGAAGAAGCGATCCCGTTTGGTTTATGTTTTCGAAAGTGCGAATCGGCGTTTTTTTCTTTATGCCTTCACCGCCGCCAACACGCGCGGGAAGAGGATGTTGTTTTCCAAATGGATGTGGGTGAACAAATCGTCTTCAAGCGCCGCGAGCCGGTTGTAGACGAGGCGGTACGTGCCGCATGCGTCCTCCGGTGGGGTGAAATCGTTCGTGATGTTGCGAATTTCTTTGATCAAATCGCCGGCGGCATCATGCTCATTGACGAGTTCGCAAACAGCCTGCTCAACCGCCTCCCGGTTTTCCGGCGACGGGTTGTCGGCAAATTGCAAAATGAGCGGGAACGCGCCTGTTTCCTCTTTCACGAGATGCTGCTCGAGTTCCGTTTTTAACTCATGAAACAGTTTATGCACACGGGAAAGATGCGGGTGGTGCATGCCATGAACGCGCAACACTTTCGTGACATACGGGCTGAGCTGCGGCAGTTCCTCGTTCAAATAGCGGTGGTGCGTGTTGATGATATGATCGACCAAGTCGGTCAACGGCGCTTCGCTCCAGTTTTCGGCCGGCTTGTTTTGCGTCTCGTTATACAAGGCGTTCAGTTCGCGAAGGAGTGCTTCGCCGTCCAGCCCGCGCTCTTCGGCAGCTTCTTTCAGCGTGCGCTGTCCGCCGCAGCAAAAGTCAATGCGATGCGCTTTCAACAAATCCGCCGCTCTCGGAAATTTAGTGACAATATCGCCGATCAACGATTGCTCGGTAAAACTCTGTTCCATTTGGGATCCCTCCATCGTCAAATCGTTGCAGCTTCAGCATATCTTGTTTTCCATGTCAATGTTGTGATACATCTCACACAGGCGAAAAAAAGCGGACAACAAAGGAATGTGATCAACATCACAACTGTGCCCTTCTTCTTTCCTGTAAAATAAAACAGACGAAATGTAAAGAAGAAAGCAACTGTAAATCCGTCATTCCCTATAGAAAAAACGAACTGTTGGAAACAAAGAGGGGGGATTCAGCATGTGGCCGTTGGCTAAGACGCGCCGCTGGGAGGAAGAAAAAAGAGAGCTTGAGCGCCGGATCGAAGAGGTGAAACACCAGCTCGTGAAACAAGAAGACGCCATTCGCGAAACAGTGGCGGAACTGCTTGGAGAATGGCAACAAATCGTCCGCCAACACGAACTCGTCAACGGGCAGCACCATGACTTAGGTGACTTGGTGGAAAAAACGAAAGAAAAAGTAGACAATGTCAGTACGCTCAGCCAATCGTCATACGCGATCTCTGGCCGTCTGCGCGAACAGGGGACGGCTTTGGCGAAAACGGCTGGACAGATGGTGGCAGCGGCAAAAGAAGGAATTCGCATGTCCAAAGAAGTTGAGCAGACGATCGGGCAACTGGGGGACGAAATGGAGGCGACGTCGGCAGCGATGCACCGGCTGCGCGACCGTTCGCAAGAGATTGAGCAAATTGTCAAGGTCATTAAAGAGATCGCAGGACAGACGAATTTGATTGCCTTAAACGCCTCGATTGAGGCGGCGCGCGCCGGGGAGCATGGAAAAGGGTTTTCCGTCGTGGCCGCCGAGGTCAGAAAGCTGGCGGAACATACGGCAGACAGCACGGAAATGATTCATCAACTCACCGATGCGGTGCAGCAAGAAATTCAACGATCGCTCACGCAAACTGGTGCCATTTCGGCCATCATTGATAAAGTGGTGCAAATGAGCATTCATACATCACGGACATGGTCGGCGATGATCGGGCTGATCGATCAAGTTGAAAAACGGGTTGGCGATGTGCTCAACGATATTCAAGAACAGTTCCGCTATGCCGATGAAGTGATGAAGGAGCTTGAGCGGTCGGCTGCTTTGTTCGGAGAAACGCGGGCGATGATTTTGCAACATATTGATGATGCCACCGTCGTTGACGAAAAGTTGGCGAAATCGATCAAGCAGCTGCAAGATTGGCAATCATCGTGATGAAGCGATAAAATGGGCTTAGTGAAGTGAGTGAGGGAAAGAAAGGGGAGAACACCTTTGGCCGAAAGACGAACCCCCATTCCCGTACGGGAAGCGATCAATCGGGTGATGCGTTACGCTGGAAGAGGGGAAGAGGAGATCGTGCCCCTAAGGCAGTCGTACGGCCGCTATTTGGCGGAAGATTTATGCGCCGACCATGATGTGCCGCCGTTTGACCGCTCGCCGTATGACGGATTTGCCATTCGCGCCGCCGATTCTGAAGGAGCGGGGCTTGATCATCCGGTCGAGTTTGAAGTGATCGAAACGATCGGCGCCGGGCAAGTGGCGAAGCAGCCTGTCGGCCCGTTTCAAGCGGTGCGCCTGATGACCGGGGCGCAAATTCCGGAAGGATGCGATGCGGTCGTCATGCTCGAGCTTGCGAAACAATACGAGCGGGACGGAAAAACGTATATGGCCATTAAACGCCCGTTCCGCCCCGGAGACAACATTTCGTTTCAAGGGGAAGACGCGAAAAAAGGGCAGCCGCTTGTCGAAAAAGGAACGCGCATCAACCCCGGGGTGGCGGCGCTCTTGGCGACGTTCGGCTACGCTGAAGTGAAGGTGGCGAAAAAGCCGCGCATTGGCATTTTTGCGACCGGAAGCGAGCTGCTCGACGTCTCTGAACCGCTCGTGCCTGGAAAAATTCGCAACAGCAACGCCTACATGATCGAGGCGCAGGTGCTGAGAAGCGGCGCCGAGCCGATTTATTTCGGCCAGCTCGCCGACGACCTCGAGGCGTGTTTTCACGCTGTGCGCCAGGCGCTCGATCAAGTAGACATGCTTATTACGACCGGCGGCGTCTCGGTGGGCGACTTCGATTATTTGCCCGCCATTTATGAGCGGCTCGGGGCGAATGTGTTGTTTAACAAAATCGCCATGCGCCCGGGAAGCGTGACGACCGTCGCCGAACGGGATGGCAAGCTGCTGTTCGGCTTATCCGGCAACCCGTCGGCGTGCTATGTCGGGTATGAACTGTTCGTCCGCCCGGTCGTGCGCACGCGGTTGTTTTCCACAAAGCCGTATTTGAAAAAAGCGAAGGCCACGCTTGGCGCCGATTTCCCGAAGCCGAACCCGTTCACCCGCTTTGTGCGCAGCCGGGTCGAAGCGGTCGACGGCCGGATTGTCGTCAAACCGGTTGGCATGGACAAATCGAACATCGTCACCTCGCTTGCCTTTGCGAACGCCTTGATGGTGCTGCCGGGCGGAACGAAAGGGTTTGCGGTTGGCGATGAGGTGGAAGTGTGGCTTTTGGATGACGATGAGGGGTCGAGCGAATGAACGTCTGGCAAGTCGTCGGCTATAAACATACAGGCAAGACGACGCTTGTGGAAAAATGGGTGGCGGCCGCTGTCCGGGAAGGATGGCGCGTCGGGACGGTGAAACACCACGGCCATGGCGGCGAGCCCTTGCAGCCAGAAGGCGTCGATTCCGTCCGTCATGAGCGGGCCGGGGCGGTGGCGACGGCGGTGGAAGGGGATGGGCTGTTGCAGCTCCATCTCCGCCGCCCGTTGTGGCGGTTGGATGACATTTTGGCGCTCTATGCGCCCCTTCGGCTCGATTTTGTGTTGGTGGAGGGCTACAAACAAGAGCGGCACCCGAAAGTCGTGCTCGTCCGCACTTGGGAAGATTGGGCGTCGCTTCAGCACCTCGCCAACATTCGCGCCGTCATCGCCTGGGAGCCGCTCGAAGGGCCGCTAGCGCACCCGGTGTTTTCGCTGGCTGATGACCACGAATATATTCCATGGCTCATGAACGAGGTGAGAACACGAACATGACAGAACCGTTGTTTGCCATTACCGACCGGCCGATTTCGGTCGAGGATGTGATGAAAAAAGTGATGCGCCCGGAAGCGGGGGCGGTCGCCGTCTTTGCCGGCACGGTGCGCGAATGGACGAACGGCAAGCGGACGCTCTTTTTGCAATATGAGGCGTACGTGTCGATGGCCGAGAAAATGCTCGCGCAAGTCGGGGCGGAAATTGTGGAGAAATGGCCGGGGGCGAAAACCGCCATCACCCATCGGATCGGCAAGCTTGAGATTGGCGACATCGCCGTCGTTATCGCTGTTTCCTCGCCGCACCGCGCCGAAGCGTATGAGGCGAATCGCTATGCCATTGAGCGGATCAAGCAAATCGTGCCGATTTGGAAAAAAGAGCAATGGGAGGACGGAAGCGCCTGGGTGGGTGACCAGCTTGAAACAACGGCGTATCCGTCCGGAAAACCGGAGGTGAAAGAGGGATGATCCGTCTATTGTTTTTCGCGCATTTGGGCGAGCAAGTCGGCGAGCGGGAAGTGACATGGCTGCACGTTCCGGAAACGGTGAAAAAGTTGAAAGATGAAGTAGAAGAACGATACGGCGTCTCGCTTGGGCGCGTCATGACAGCGGTCAATGAAGAGTATGCCTGCGACGAGGCGCCGCTTCACGAAGGCGACACGGTCGCCTTTATTCCACCGGTCAGCGGAGGATGAGACGGATGGCGAACAAAAGCAAATGGGTGATGCCGAAGCAACACGGCGCTTGGGCGATGCTCATCATCCCGTTTTGGCTCGGGGCGTACGCCGGCGGGTTTTCGTGGGTTCACGCGCCGCTCTTTATCGCCTGGACCGCGCTCTATTTGGCGACGTATCCGCTCTTAATGGCGGTGAAAACGAAACGGAAAGAGTCGTACGTGCCCGTCGCTGCCCGCTACGGCGCCATCGCTGCGGCGGGGCTGGCCGTCTCCCTTTGGCAGCAGCCGGCGCTTCTCTACTTCGGGCTCGCCATGGTTCCGTTTTTCTTGGTGAACACGTACTACAGCAAGAAAAAGAACGAGCGCGCCTTTTGGAACGACGCGGCGGCCATCGCGGCGTTTTGCATCGGCGGTCTCGCCGCCTTTTACGCCGGCCGCGAGTCGCTGACGCTCGAAGCGTTTGAACTTGCCCTGTTTTCCTTCCTCTTTTTCCTCGGCAGCACGTTTTACGTCAAAACGATGATTCGCGAAAAGAAAAACAAACGGTACAAATGGCTGTCATGGGGCTACCACGCCTTGCTGATTGTTGGCCTCATCGCCATCCGCGAGCCGTTCGCCGTTTTGGCCTATACACCAAGCGTCATCCGCGCCGTCTATTTGTACGGCAAGCCGCTGCCGATCATGAAACTTGGTATCTTAGAGATCGCCAACGCGGCGTACTTTTTCATCGCGATGATCGTGATCTATTCGTGAACGAACCCCAAACGGGAGCCATCAATGACCGTTTGGGGTTTTTCTTTTGGTTAAGCGGCATCGCCCTCGGCATGTTTTGTCTGGCTGTTGATTAGGGAAGAATCGTTTTTTCACTTTCTTTTCGTTAAAATTAAGAGTAAAGAGTACATATGGAGGAGGCTGTATATGTTTATGGAAAAACAAATGACAGCAGAAGAAATTTTAAAAGCCATTCAAAACATGAGCAATGAAGAACGATGGAAATTGCTTGATAAGCCGTCGAATGTGAGTACATGTGTGAAACGTGGTCGTCTGTTTTGTGAGAACTGGGACGTGAAGGAAAGGGGAAAACGACGTCCATCCCTATCGGAAGGGAAGACGATCGTTTTTCTCTGCGAAAAAGCAAAGGGGGGTGTCCCAAAAGGATCGGGACACCCTTGCTCATCACCATATATCGCCACGAAACAATGAATCATGCGCAATATGTTGTGTTGCGTTTGAGAAGAATGACGCTTTTGGGTCAGCCCCTTCTTTTTGGCCGCACCCGCCCGTCAGTCGATGCGGCACAGCTCGGGCGGGCAGCCTTCGCAGGAGATTTCGTCGCGCAAATATTGCAAGTCGTGGACGCTGATTTTTCCTTTTTGCACGGAGATGATGCCTTTTTTCCGCAAGTCGCCGAGCATGCGGTTGACGACTTCGCGGGCGGTGCCGCAAAAGTTGGCGAGCTCTTGGTTCGTAAGAGGCACATCGATCAAAATGCCGTCTTCTTTCATCACGCCGTAGCTGTTGCACAATCGGATGAGCGTCGAATAGAGCGCTCCTTTTTTGCCGTGCAAAATGAGGTCGCGGAACTTCGTCTGCGTTTTCCGGAAATGGAGGCTCATCCATTTCATGAACTCGACGGCTAGTGTTGGATGGTTGGCGATTTCTTGTTCGAGCCTCTCGCGCGGAATGGCGGAAACAACGCCGTCTTCGAGCACTTTTGCCGTCAGCATGTAGCGGGCGCCGGGGCAAAAGAGCGTCAGTTCGCCGATCAAGTCCCCTTCGCTGCAAATGCGCAGCGCAAGCTCCTGTCCATTCATGTCCATTTTGCTGATTTGGATTTTCCCGGATTGGATATAGTACAGTTCGTCCGCCTTTTCTCCTTCTTGAAACAAGTACGTTCCTTTCTCAAGGCGAAGATCGCGCCCGATCGATGTAAGCCACTTCTGCCATTCACGAGATTCAACCTCGTTCATCGGATCACAACCTTATATAAAATGTGTCGCTATTTAAAAGTGTACAGGAAAAAAGAGGGAAGTCAATATAAGGATAGTGGAAAGATTGAAAACTTGTTGAACATTGGTGGAATCTTTTATGAGAGGCTTTACGCCTGAGTGCATGAGGGGGATGGACGAGATAATGCGCTTCGGCAGCTGAGCCAAAGCGGTTTTCGTTTTCCCGTGGGCCTGGTGAACATAAGGGGACAAGAAAGAAGAAAATCCCTTAAAAATTATTAAATATACATTTGATTTTATTTTTATACAGTATTATAATGAGAACTACATGAGGCATACGGGTGAGGGGGAACGGTTGATGAACGCAGCCATTATCGGGGCGACGGGATATAGTGGTGCGGAGTTGCTTCGCTTGTTGCACGGGCATCCGCGTGTGAGCCGCTGCGATGTTTTCTCGTCGTCGCAGGACGGGGTTCATTTATCGGAAAGTTTCCCGCACGTCGGCTCGGTCGATGGTGCGGTGCTGCATAAACTTGACATCGAGGCGCTTTCCCGTTACGATGCGGTCTTTTTCGCCACGCCGCCCGGGGTGTCCGGGGAGTGGGCGCCGGCGCTCGTTGATCGGGGAGTGAAAGTGATCGATTTATCCGGAGATTTCCGTTTGAAAGACGGGGCGGTGTATGAACGATGGTACGGGCGGGAGGCAGCGCCGGCGGAATATTTGGCGCGCGCCGTATACGGGCTGACGGAGTGGAACCGAGAGGCGATCCACGGGGCCGTGCTCCTATCCAACCCGGGCTGCTATCCGACGGCGACGCTGCTTGGCCTGGCGCCGCTTGTCAAAGAAGGATTGATTAAGGAAGACTCGATCATCGTCGATGCCAAGTCCGGCGTATCAGGAGCAGGGAGGAAAGCAGGGCTCGGGACGCATTTTTCCGAAGTGAACGAAAACGTGAAAATTTATAAAGTGAACGTCCATCAGCACATTCCGGAAATTGAGCAAACGCTGCAAACGTGGAATGAAGCGATGGAGCCGATTACGTTCAGCACTCATTTGATTCCGATGACACGGGGCATTATGGCGACGATTTATGTGAAGGCGAAACAGCCGCTTCCGCCAAACGACTTGGTAGATTTATATAAAACAAGTTATGAAGGTTCGCCGTTTGTCCGCATCCGTCAACTTGGACAGTTTCCAGCGACGAAAGAAGTGTACGGCTCCAACTATTGCGACATCGGCCTCGCCTACGATGAACGAACGGGACGGGTGACGGTCGTGTCGGTGATTGATAACTTGATGAAAGGAGCCGCCGGGCAGGCGGTGCAAAACTTCAATTTGATGATGGGGTGGGATGAGGCCGAGGGCCTCCAATCCTTGCCGATCTATCCGTGAGGGAAGGGGAACGAACATGACAGCAACGAAACAAACGGCGCAAGTGACGGCGGTCGCTGACGGAACGGTTGTCACACCGAAAGGATTTCAAGCGGCTGGGGTGCACGCCGGGCTGCGCTATTCGAAAAAAGATTTAGGGGTTATTCTATGCGACGTGCCGGCTTCGGCGGCAGCGGTGTATACGCAAAGCCATTTCCAGGCGGCGCCGCTCAAAGTGACGCAGGCCAGCCTCGCTGTAGAACAAAAATTGCAGGCGGTCATCGTCAACAGCGCATGCGCGAACGCCTGCACCGGCGAGCAGGGGATTCGCGACGCCTATGAAATGCGCGAGCTGTGCGCGAAACAGTTTGGCTTGGCGCTGCACCATGTGGCCGTCGCTTCAACAGGCGTGATCGGGGAATATTTGCCGATGGAAAAAATTCGCGCGGGCATCGAACAGCTCGTTCCCGGTGCGACGATGGCGGATGCTGAGGCGTTTCAAACGGCGATTTTAACGACGGATACGGTGATGAAGCGCGCCTGTTACCAAACGGCCGTCGATGGGAAAACGGTCACCGTCGGCGGGGCGGCGAAAGGATCGGGGATGATCCATCCGAACATGGCGACGATGCTCGCGTTCATTACGACCGATGCCAACATCTCTTCGGCGATGCTGCATGATGCGCTCCGGTCGATTACCGATGTATCGTTCAATCAAATTACGGTCGATGGCGATACGTCGACGAACGACATGGTTGTGGTGATGGCAAGCGGCCTCGCTGGAAATGACGAATTGACGCCGGACCATCCGGATTGGGAACACTTTTACGAAGCGCTGCGGAAAACGTGCGAAGATTTGGCGAAGCAAATCGCCAGAGACGGCGAGGGGGCGACGAAGCTCATTGAAGTGCGCGTGCGCGGCGCGAAAACGGACGATGAGGCGAAAAAAGTCGCGAAGCAAATCGTTGGCTCAAACTTAGTGAAAACGGCCGTTTACGGCGCGGATGCCAACTGGGGGCGGATCATCGGCGCGATCGGCTATGCCGATGCGGACGTCGATCCGGATAATGTGGATGTCGCGATCGGGCCGATTGTGATGCTGAAAGGAAGCGAGCCGCAGCCGTTCTCGGAAGAAGAAGCGACGGCGTATTTGCAACAAGAGACGGTCGTCATTGAGGTGGATTTGCACTTGGGCGATGGTGTTGGCGTCGCGTGGGGCTGCGACTTGACGTACGATTATGTAAAAATCAACGCCAGCTACCGGACGTAAGGGGAGAGAAAGATGGGGAAAACGGTCGTCATCAAATGCGGCGGCAGCGTGCTCGATGAGCTGTCTCCAGCCTTTTTTGCCAGCGTGAACATGATGCGGGAACAAGGGATGGATATCGTCATCGTCCACGGCGGCGGGCCGGAAATCGGACAGATGCTGAAAAAGCTGGGGGTGCCGAGCGAGTTTGTCAACGGCTTGCGGAAAACGACGAAAGAGGTGCTTGTCGTTGTGGAAATGGTGCTCTCCGGCAAAGTGAACAAACAGCTTGTGGCGATGCTCAAGCAGCACGGCTTGCCGGCGGTCGGCGTTTCCGGCGTGGACGGGGGGCTGCTTGAAGCTGAACCGATCGACTTGGCCAAACTCGGCTATGTCGGCCGTGTGAAAACGGTTCGCTCCAGCCTTTTGCGCACGCTGCTTGAGGCGGGCTACGTTCCGGTCGTTTCACCGCTTGGTGCCGACCAAAACGGGCAAACATACAACATTAACGCCGACACGGCGGCTGGGGCGGTCGCGGCAGCCATCGGCGCCAGCCAGCTCGCGTTTGTGACGAACGTGCCCGGCATTTTGCGAGACGGCGCGCTCGTGGCCCAGGCGACGGCGGAAACGATTGAACGATTGATCGAAGACGGCGTCATCACCGGCGGGATGATTCCAAAAGTGAAAGCGGCGCTCTCCGCCCTGTCCGATGCGCTGCCCGAGGTGATGATCGTCAGCGGCAAAACGCCGTTTTATCAAAACGGAACATGGCACGGCACAACGATTCGCAAAGAAGTGGGGGTATATTGATGAGCGCGCTGTTTCCGACCTACAACCGTTGGAAGATCGCCGTCCAAGCGGCGGAAGGGACGGTTATGACAGATGTAAATGGAAAACAATATCTCGACTTTGTCTCGGGCATTGCCGTCTGCAATCTCGGCCATCGCCATCCGCACGTCCAAAAGGCGATTGAAACGCAGCTGAATCAATATTGGCACGTATCGAACTTGTTTACGATTCCCATTCAAGAAGAGGTCGCTTCCTTGCTTGCCGCCCACAGCGCCGGCGACTGCGTCTTTTTCTGCAATAGCGGAGCCGAGGCGAACGAAGCGGCGCTGAAGCTGGCGCGCAAACATACGGGAAGACATAAAGTGATCACGTTTTCCCAATCGTTTCACGGCCGGACGTTCGCGACAATGGCCGCGACCGGGCAGGAGAAAGTGCATAGCGGTTTCGGTCCGCTGCTTCCGGAATTCATTCACTTGCCGTTGAATGATGTCGACGTTCTCAAACAGGCAATGAGTGAGGAAGTGGCGGCGGTGATGCTTGAGGTCGTCCAAGGGGAAGGCGGCGTCCGCCCGGTTGACCCGGCGTTTTTGCAAATAGCGTCGGAGCTGTGTCAACAGCACGGGGCGCTTCTGATCATCGACGAAGTGCAAACCGGCATCGGCCGGACCGGAAAGCCGTTTGCTTACCAGCATTTCGGCGTGGAGCCCGACATCATCACCGTGGCGAAAGGACTTGGAAGCGGCATTCCGGTTGGTGCGATGATCGGCAAGGCGTTTTTGAAAGAGTCGTTCGGGCCTGGCGTGCATGGGTCGACGTTCGGCGGCAACCCGATCGCGATGGCCGCTGCCAAAGCGACATTGGAAGTGGTGTTTGATCCGTCGTTTTTGCAAGACGTCCAAGAAAAAGGAAACTATTTGGTTGCGCGGTTAAATGAAGCGCTCGCCCCGCTTGACATCGTCAAGGACGTGCGCGGGCTCGGGCTCCTTGTCGGGGTAGAGTGCCAAACGGACGTCGCACCGCTGTTGCCATTGATTCATGAAAACGGCTTGCTCGTCCTCTCGGCGGGGCCGAAGGTGATCCGCCTGTTGCCGCCGCTTGTCGTGACGAAAGCGGAAATCGATAAAGCGGTGGACATTTTAACAAACGTGTTGAACAACGCCAACGCCTCAGCCGTCTTGTAAACGGACGGCCGACGGCTTAATTTTTATTCCTGTTCATGCATAAAAATTCTAAAACGGCTATAAAAACTCAAACGATGAGGTGGCGCTAATGAAAGCGTACTTGCATGTGGCGAGCGGAAAAACGTTCAGCGGCGAGCTCGCCGCTCCGCTGGAAAAAACGGTGAGCGGGGAGATCGTTTTTTTCACCGGCATGACCGGTTATCAAGAGGTGTTGACCGACCCGTCGTATAAAAACCAAATCATCGTTTTTACGTACCCGCTGATCGGCAATTATGGCATTAATGAAGACGATTTTGAAAGCAAGCGGCCGCATGTGGAAGCAGCCGTCGTCTACGAGGCGAGCCGTGAAGGGTTTCATTACGGGGCGCAATACAGCTTGGCGGAATATTTGCGGCATTGGAACATTCCGCTCCTCACGCACGTCGATACGCGCGCCCTTGTGAAAGAAATCCGCACCGCTGGGACGATGATGGCGGAATTAAGTTTGTCGCCGATTCCAGCAGTTGCTGATGAGGAAGCGGCGTTTCCAGTGCGCGCGGTGTCGACGAAAACGATGGAGACGCATGGTCAAAGCGGACCGCATTTAGTGCTGATCGATTTCGGCTATAAAAAATCGATTTTGCAGTCGCTCCTTGCACGCGGCTGCCGGGTGACGGTCGTGCCGCACGATACGGCGCCGGAAGCGATTGACGAGCTGAAACCGGACGGGCTTGTCCTCTCGAACGGCCCGGGCGATCCGAAGCAGCTGCGCGCTCAGCTTCCAGCCATTCGCCAGCTCATCGACCGGTATCCGACGCTGGCGATCTGCCTTGGCCATCAGCTCGTCGCCTTGGCGTACGGGGCGGATACGGAAAAACTCCGCTTCGGGCACCGCGGCGCCAATCAGCCGGTGTGGGACGCCGTGAAGCAAAAAGTGATGATGACGTCGCAAAACCATAGTTATGTTGTGAAAGAAGAGAGCCTAGCGGCCACGCCGTTTGACATCCGCTTCATCAACGTCAACGACGGATCAGTCGAAGGAATCGTTCATCGCCATAAACCGATTTTGTCGGTGCAATATCATCCGGAGGCGCATCCGGGGCCGCAAGATACCGGCTATATTTTCGACGAATTTTTGCAAACCGTGTTCAAGGGAGAGAAAGTATATGCCTAAAGATTCCTCGCTTCAGTCGATTCTCCTGATCGGGTCGGGGCCGATTGTCATCGGTCAGGCCGCCGAGTTTGACTATTCCGGCACACAAGCGTGCATCGCCTTAAAGGAAGAAGGATACCGCGTCATTTTAGTGAACAACAATCCGGCGACGATCATGACCGATGAGGTCCATGCCGATGCTGTGTATTTTGAGCCGCTCACCGTCGATGCGGTCGAAGCGATTATCGCCAAGGAACGTCCGGACGGGCTGCTGGCGACGTTTGGCGGCCAGACCGGACTCAACTTGGCGTTTCAGCTGCATGAATCCGGGGTGCTTGAAAAGTATGGGGTGAGACTGCTCGGAACACCGATTGAAGCGATCAAGCGCGGGGAAGACCGCGAAGCGTTCCGCGCGTTGATGCATGAGCTTGGCGAACCGGTGCCGGAGAGCGAAATTGTCACGAGCGTCGAGGAAGCGGTCGTGTTTGCCGAACAAATCGGTTTTCCGATCATTATTCGTCCCGCGTATACGCTCGGCGGGACGGGCGGCGGCATTGCCGAAAATATGGAGCAATTTCTGGCCCTCGTGGAAAAAGGGCTTGCCGAAAGCCCGATCAGCCAATGTTTAATCGAACGGAGCGTCGCCGGGTTTAAAGAAATTGAATACGAAGTGATGCGCGACCAGTCGAATACGTGCATTACGGTTTGCAATATGGAAAACGTCGATCCAGTCGGCATCCATACGGGCGATTCGATCGTCGTCGCACCGTCGCAGACGTTGACGGATGAGGAATACCAAATGCTTCGCACGTCGGCGGTGAAAATCATTTCCGCATTAGGGATCATCGGCGGCTGCAACATTCAGTTCGCCCTTGATCCGAACAGCAAACAATATTACTTGATCGAAGTCAATCCGCGCGTCAGCCGCTCGTCGGCGCTCGCGTCGAAAGCAACCGGCTACCCGATCGCCCGCATTGCGGCGAAGCTCGCGGTCGGCTACACGCTCGCGGAGCTCGTCAACCCGGTGACAAAAACGACGTACGCCAGCTTCGAGCCGGCCTTGGACTACGTCGTCGTCAAGTTTCCGCGCCTGCCGTTTGACAAGTTTCCGAATGCGGACCGGAAGCTCGGCACGCAAATGAAAGCGACCGGGGAAGTGATGGCGATCGACCGCAATATGGAGCGGGCGTTCCAAAAAGCGGTGCAGTCGCTTGAAGGGAAAAACAACGGGCTGTTTTGGCCGGAGCTTGAGGCCAAAACGAATGACGAGCTGAAGCAGCTGCTTGTCGATAAAGACGACCGCCGCTTTTTCGCCATCTTGGAGCTGCTCCGCCGCGGGGTGACGGTTGAGGCGATTCATGAATGGACGAAAATTGACCGCTTTTTCCTTTGTTCGTTCGAGCGGCTCGTGGCGCTCGAAAAACAGGCGGCAGCCACCACAATCGACACGATCGATGAGCCGACGTTCCGCTTTTTGAAAGAAAAAGGGTTTAGCGACGCCTTTTTGGCCGAAACGTGGGGCGTGACGGAGCTTGATGTGCGCAACAAGCGGAAGGAACTTGGCATTGTGCCATCATACAAAATGGTCGACACGTGCGCGGCCGAATTTCATTCGGAAACGGATTATTACTACTCGACCTATTTCGGCGAAGACGAGCGGAAGAAAGCGAGCGGCAAGGAGAAAGTGCTGATCATCGGCGCTGGGCCGATCCGCATCGGCCAAGGCATTGAGTTTGACTACAGCTCGGTCCATAGCGTGTTCGCCTTGCAAAAAGAAGGCTATGAAACGGTGATGATCAACAACAATCCGGAAACCGTCAGCACGGACTTTGCCGTCGCCGACCGCCTTTACTTTGAGCCGCTCACCTTAGAGAGCGTCTTGGATGTCATTGAAGCGGAACAAATCAAGCATGTCATCGTTCAGTTTGGCGGACAGACGGCGATCAATTTGGTCAAAGGACTCGAAGAAGCAGGTGTGCCGCTGTTGGGCGTCACGTACGATATGATTGACCAGCTTGAGGATCGCGATCGTTTTTACCAGTTGCTTGAGGAACTTGACATCCCGCACGTACCGGGCTTGATGGCGAACAACGCCGAGGAGCTCGCCGCCAAAACGGCCGAGATCGGCTGCCCGGTGCTGCTTCGCCCGTCGTATGTCATCGGCGGCCGCGGCATGTTTATCGTCCATAGCGAGGCGCAGCTCACCGCTTTGATTGAGCAAGGCGAGTTGGCATATCCGATTTTGATCGATGCGTATTTGGAAGGGAAAGAGGCGGAGGCCGACATCGCCACGGATGGGACGGACATTTTACTGCCGACGATTATCGAACATGTCGAAAAAGCCGGCGTCCACTCCGGCGACAGCTATGCATGGCTGCCGGCGCAGACGCTCACAGACGAAGAAAAAGCGAAAATCATCGACTATGCGGGCCGGATTGCGAAAAAACTTGGCTTTAAAGGAATCATGAACATTCAATACGTCATTGCGAACGGCAATGTATACGTCCTTGAAGTGAACCCGCGCGCGAGCCGGACGGTGCCGATCGTCAGCAAAACGACCGGCGTGCCACTGGCGCAAATTGCGACAAAGTTATTGCTTGGGAAATCACTCGTCGACATCGTTGACGAAAAAGCGCGCGGGTTGGCGGTCATGCCGTACGCCGTGTTAAAGTATCCGGTCTTTTCAACCCATAAGTTGCCAGGGGTTGACCCGATGGTTGGACCGGAAATGAAATCGACCGGCGAAGGCATCAGCATCGCCGCGACGAAGGAAGAAGCGGCGTACAAAGCGTTTTATGCGTACTTGCGAAAGAAAGCAAACGCCAATGAAATGTATGTGATCGGCGGCATCGATGAGGCGCTGGCAGCGGAAATCGAAGCAAAACAGCTTGTAATCGTGTCTGATCTCCCGTTTGCCGAGTGGGTGAAGCGCGACGCAGCGCTCGCGGTGATCAACTTGGGCAAAGAGGAAGACGAGGCAAACAAACGAATGGCTGCGTTGTCCCGACAATTGCTCGTCTTTACGGAATGCGAGACGGTGAAGCTTTTCTTGCAGGCGCTCGATATTGATCATCTTGATGTGCAGCCGATCCACGGCTGGTTGGAAAAGAAAAAACAGGCGGTGATCGCATGAATGCAGTGTTGTCATTAAAAGGGAGAGATTTTTTAACGCTGCTCAATTTTTCAACAGACGAAATTATGGACTTGTTGGCGCTAGCAGCCGATTTAAAAGCGAAACAAAAAGCCGGCGTGCCGTATGCGCCGCTTTCCGGCAAAACGATGGCGATGATTTTTGAAAAGCCCTCAACGCGCACGCGCGTGTCGTTTGAAGTCGGCATGATCCAGCTGGGCGGCCAGGCGATGTATTTAAACGGCAACGATTTGCAGCTTGGCCGCGGCGAAACGATTGCGGATACGGCGCGCGTCTTGTCGCAATACGTCGATGTCATTATGATCCGGACGTTTGCTCATCAAAAAGTGGAAGAACTGGCCAAATATGCGTCCGTTCCGGTCATCAACGGGTTGACGGACGATGATCATCCGTGTCAAGCGCTGGCGGATTTGCTGACGATTTATGAAGTGAAAAAAACGTTCCAAGGCGTCAAACTCGCCTATGTCGGCGACGGCAACAACGTCGCCAACGCCTTGCTTGCGGCCGCAGCCAAAGTGGGAATGGATATTTCCATTGCCTGTCCGCCGGGCTATGAGCCGAAGGCGGAATACGTCGAGTCAGCGCGCCGGATCGGCGAGAAAACCGGAGCAACAATTGTCGTGACGCACGACCCGCTTGAGGCAGCGGCGGGAGCCGATGCGATTTATACAGACGTATGGACGAGCATGGGCCAGGAAAGCGAAAGCGCCGAGCGGCTTCAAGTATTCCAGCCGTACCAAGTGAATGAACAGCTCGTCAAAGCGGCGAAGTCGGATTACCTCTTTTTGCATTGCCTGCCGGCCCATCGCGGCGAAGAGGTGACGGCCGGCGTCATGGACGGCCCGAACTCCTTCGTCTTTGAACAAGCCGGCAACCGGCTTCATGTGCAAAAAGCGATTTTAGTGTCGATCCTATAGGAAAAAGGGGCTGACCCAAAAACGTCATTCTTCTCAAACGAAATACAACATATTGCGCATGATTCATTGTTTCGCGGCGATATATGGTGATGAACAAGGGTGTCCCGATTCTTTTGGGACACCCCCTTTTTCGCTCTTCGCAAGGAAAAGGATTTCCATGAGGAAAAAACATTTTTATTGTGAAAGGCTTGACGCTTCGTGTGCGGCGGCCCCCATCATTTCCCTTCTTATGAACAGCGGCGAAACTGGGAATGCTAACAAATGCAATCGAAGCAAGGGGGATGAAACAAATGGGCCAACCGCGCCATTTCAAACCAGGGGATAAAGCGCCGAACAACGGCGTGTACATTGAAATCGGCGAAACGGGCGACAACGTAAAACATCCGAAAAAGCTGAAACTGAAAGCCGGCGATACGTTCCCCGAAACGTCGAACCATAACCGGCATTGGACGTATTTGCGCAAGCCGTGAAGCACAACAAAAGCCATTCCAGGTATGGAGTGGCTTTTCATTTGCCATGCACTTCGCGATCCGCTATAATGATTTATGGTCAAAGAAGGTCAAATGGAGGGAACGGCATGGACGCAAGCCGTTTGACGGAAAAACTGCAAGAGGCGCTGATGGCAGCGCAGTCGCTCGCCAAAGAACGACATCATCAACAGCTTGATGTCGAGCATCTCTTGATTGCGCTGCTCGAACAAGAAGGCGGCCTGGCGCCGCGGCTCGTGGAGCTTTCCGGCGCCGACAAGGAAAAGGCCGCTGACTGGCTTCACAGCCAGCTTCGCCAAAAGCCTGAAGTGCATGGGGCGGACGGGCAGCTGTATGTTGCGCCCGCCTTGGCGCGGCTGCTTGAGAAGGCGGAAAACGAAGCGAAGCGAATGCAAGACGAGTACATATCGGTCGAACATGTGCTGCTCGCGTTGCCTCATGGCGCCGAACCGGTCGCTCGGCAGCTGGCGTCGTTTGGACTGACGAAGGAAGCACTATTAGCCGCAGTGAGAAACGTAAGGGGGAATCAACGCGTGACGAGTCCACATCCGGAAGCAACCTATGAAGCGTTGGCAAAATACGGGCGCGACCTTGTCGCGGAAGCGAAAGCTGGAAAAATCGACCCAGTCATCGGCCGCGACAGTGAAATTCGCCGCGTCATCCGCATTTTGTCGCGGAAGACGAAAAACAACCCGGTGTTGATCGGCGAGCCGGGCGTCGGAAAGACCGCTATTGTCGAAGGGCTCGCTCAACGCATCGTGCGCAAAGACGTCCCGGAAGGGCTGAAAGACAAAACGATTTTCGCTCTTGATATGAGCGCGCTCGTCGCCGGAGCAAAGTTTCGCGGTGAATTTGAAGAACGGCTGAAAGCGGTATTGAACGAAATCAAAAAAAGCGACGGCCGCATCATTTTGTTTATTGACGAGCTGCATACGATCGTCGGTGCAGGCAGAGCGGAAGGGGCGATTGACGCCGGCAATATGCTCAAGCCGATGCTTGCCCGCGGCGAGCTGCGCTGCATCGGGGCGACGACACTTGATGAGTACCGGCAATACATCGAAAAAGACCCGGCGCTCGAGCGCCGCTTCCAACAAGTGCTTGTCCAAGAGCCGAGCGTCGAGGACACGATTTCGATTTTGCGCGGATTGAAAGAGCGATATGAAGTGCACCATGGAGTGAAAATCCACGATCGCGCGCTCGTCGCGGCCGCCGTTTTGTCCGACCGTTACATCTCTGACCGCTTTTTGCCTGACAAAGCGATCGATTTGGTCGATGAAGCGTGCGCGACGATCCGGACGGAAATGGAATCGATGCCGTCGGAGCTGGACGAAGTGATGCGCCGCGTCATGCAGCTTGAAATTGAAGAGGCGGCCTTAAACAAAGAAACGGATGAAGCGAGCCGCGAGCGGCTTGCGGCATTGCAAAAAGAACTTGCCGATTTGCGTGAAAAGGCGAACGCCATGAAAGCGCAATGGCAAAAAGAAAAAGAAGCGCTTGACCGCGTCCGCCGTTTGCGCGAGGCGCTCGAGCGGGCAAAACGCGAACTGGAAGAGGCGGAAAACGAGTATGATTTAAACAAGGCGGCGGAGCTTCGCCATGGCCGCATTCCGCAGTTGGAAAAGCAACTCAGACAGCTCGAGGAAGAAATCAGTGAGCAAAGTGAAGGGAAATTGCTGCGCGAGGAAGTGACGGAAGAAGAGATTGCCGAAATCGTGTCGCGCTGGACTGGCATTCCGCTCACCCGCCTCGTCGAGGGAGAGAGGGAAAAGCTGCTTCGCCTTCATGAATTGCTGCATAGACGGGTCATCGGTCAAGACGAAGCGGTCGAGTTTGTCGCGGACGCCGTCTTGCGGGCGCGGGCCGGCATGAAAGACCCGAACCGTCCGATCGGATCGTTTTTGTTCCTCGGACCGACCGGCGTCGGCAAAACGGAACTTGCCAAAGCGCTCGCCGAGGCGCTGTTTGACAGTGAGGAGCAGCTCATCCGTCTTGACATGTCCGAGTATATGGAAAAACACGCCGTCTCCCGCTTGATCGGAGCGCCGCCCGGCTATGTCGGCTATGAGGAGGGCGGCCAGCTGACCGAGGCGGTGCGGCGCAAGCCGTATTCCGTTCTGTTGTTCGATGAAATCGAAAAAGCTCATCCGGAAGTGTTCAACATCCTGCTGCAGCTGCTTGATGACGGACGGCTCACCGATTCGCAAGGGCGGACGGTCGATTTTAAAAATACGGTTGTCATTATGACGTCGAACATCGGCTCACCGCTTTTGTTGGAAAACAAAAATGGCGAAATCGATGAATCAACGCGCCAGCAAGTGCTTGACCAATTGCGCGCCCATTTCCGCCCCGAATTTTTAAACCGAATCGACGATATCGTCTTGTTTAAGCCATTGTCGATGAATGAAGTGAAAGGCATCGTCGAAAAGTTCGCCCGTGAACTGTCGCGCCGTTTGGCGGATCGGCATATCGAACTCGTGTTGACCGAAGCGGCGAAGCAATACATCGCCGAAGCGGGCTTCGACCCGGTATACGGCGCTCGGCCGCTCAAACGGTTTATGCAAAAGCAAATCGAAACGCCGCTCGCCAAAGAGTTGATCGCTGGGCGGGTGAAAGATTACAGCACCGTCATCGTCGATGCGGAAAACGGGAAACTGGTCATTCGCCCGTCGGTGCAGGTGGGTTGAACGTGACAGCGGTGTCTATATAGATGCAATTTGAAGCTTTACCTTTTGCAGCTTTTACCGAGCATTGGATCGACTGTCGATCGACCGAACAGCGCCGATTCCACACCCATGTATGGGTCTGTGAAGAGGTGGTTGTTCGGTCTTCCGTCACGTCAAGGCGTGACGAAGAAGCCCGGGGCTTGCCTTCGACAGTCAAAAATGGACAAGCCGCTTTTCCATCAAGGATATGTTAAACGTTTTCGCTGCATCTATATAGTCGCGAAACATAATGGGGGATGGACCGCTCATCACATCAAAAAACAATGCCTTGGGGTTTTTTCGTCCCAAGGCGTTGTCTTATAAAGCGAATGATCAATGATGGTGATCCCCGGCCGGCTCGTCCGGAATCAAGGCTGCAATTACGAAGACTAAGATCGTCACGATGACGCCAAGCAAAGCACCGGTTGCGAAGTTGTAGCCGATGCCCTGCATCGAGCCCATGACGTACGTCGCCATTTGCACGAGCAAAAACGTCCAGAAAAACGTCCAAAACAAGCGCATCTTTGTTCCTCCCATCTTCGCGTCATTTCTTTTTTTATCTTATCACAATTTGCCGCGTAGGCATATACCCGGACGTTTTTTTTGGCCGCGCATATCGTATACTGTACCATTATGCATTGCCAAACAAGGGTGAACGGAAACGATGGCAGGACAATGGCGGTTTTTTCAACTCGATGAGCAATGGTGCATCGTTCACGTGCCGGAGCGCCCCAATGGGTTTGCCCTTTTTTTAATGGGCGACGGCGACCATTTTGTGAATGAACAGACGAGTTTTTGGCTCGAGCATCCCGGGCGGCGCCAATGGCTGGATGATTGGCTGGAGCGTGGGTATACGGTCTTTTCGTCCCATTTGTACGGCCGGCATTGGGGAAGCCCGAAAGCGGTCCGCCTGGCGCGCCAGCTCATTTACTCCGTGTTGAAAAGCGAAATTGTGAACCAGCGCATCTACATCGTCGCCGAAGGAATGGGCGCGCTCGTCGCCTTGCAGCTGCTTGGCGCCATGCCAAGCCAAATCCGCGCCGTCGCCATGATCAACCCCTGCCTTGACGTACGCGCTCAGCTTGACTATGAACAGGAACATCCATTCGTGTACCGGCGGATGGTGAAGGAAATCGCGACTGCCTATGGCTTGAAAGAAGAAGAGGTGCCGGAGGCTGTTCCGTCCCTCTTTCTCAGTCCTCATGACGTTCCGGTGACGATTTGGCAGCTGGCTGGAGTGAGCCCGTATCCATCCGCTTTGCACAGCCGCAAATATGAACAATGGATGAAAACGACAAACAACCGGGTGCGCGTCGTTTACGAGCTGCCGGAGAAACGGCGCCAACTGGCTCGGCAAATCGGGCAATTTTTCTGCCAATACAATGAACTCCCGTAAACGACAAGGGCAGGAGCTGATTCAAAAACTCCTTTTTTGTATCCGAAGTATGGGAACGAGATCACCTCTGAAGCCCTTGGTTTTACCGGGTTTTTCGTGGTGGTCTATTTTTCCATGTCAACTCAGATAGGGGCATGACCGCTTTTTTGGGCCAGCCCCTGCTATTTTTTCAATAAGTCGGCGAGCGAGGTGATTTTTTTCACGAGCGGTTTTAATTGTTGCAATGAGTCGGCTAGCGTATGGACGTTTTCAAACAGCTTCATGAAATCGATGTTCGGCAGTAAAGGCGGCTCCGCCCCGTTCCCCTGGTCTTCGCGATCGCCGGCTGGTCGGAGTGGAAAAGGACCGAACATCAGGCGGGAAAAACGGTCGCGCGGTTCACCGTGTTGTTCTTGTGCTTCGCCGTTGGCCATGGGCGATCCTCCCTTTCATGCGATGGTTGCTCGTATTTGTATTGTATGGCAGAAAGGAAAAAGCGGTTTGGACAAATGCCTTAGGGGCGCGGAAAGCGCTGGTTCAACTTTTGTTTTTTATTGCGCATCCGCGCTCTTTCAGCTAAAATTAGTACCAAGTAATAATAATTGGTGATGTAGACTGATTGTACATTCGAGTTTGGTTGTCAGCGTGAGCGTTTTTTTCCATTTTGGGAAAGAAAGAGGAGATGGATGATATGGGAGCAGGAATTATCGGGGTCGGCCGCTATGTGCCGGAAAAAGTGTTGACCAACTTTGATTTGGAAAAAATGATGGATACATCGGATGAATGGATCCGGACGCGCACCGGGATCGAGGAACGCCGCATCGCAGCAGATGACATCGATACGTCCGATATGGCGTATTTTGCCGCAGAAAGGGCGCTTCAAGACGCTGGCATGGAGGCGAAGGATATTGATCTCATTTTAGTTGCCACCGTCACTCCGGACCGTCCGTTTCCGTCGGTCGCTTGCATGCTTCAAGAGCGGCTTGGCGCTGTCAACGCTGCTGCGCTTGATATTAGCGCCGCCTGCGCGGGGTTTATGTACGGGATGGTCACGGCCGCCCAATTTATTGACACAGGCGTCTACAAGTATATATTAGTAGTGGGGGCAGACAAACTATCGAAAATCACCGATTGGACCGACCGCAACACGGCGGTGCTGTTCGGGGACGGCGCCGGAGCGGTCGTCATGGGTCCGGTGTCTCCCGGACGCGGCATTTTATCTTTCGAATTAGGAGCTGACGGAACAGGAGGAAAACATTTATACAAAGACGAATATATCGTCATGAACGGCCGTGAAGTATTCAAGTTCGCCGTTCGGCAAATGGGAGAATCAAGCGTGCGTGTGCTTGAAAAAGCCGGGCTCACGAAAGACGATGTCGACTTTCTCATTCCGCATCAAGCGAACATTCGCATCGTCGAAGCGGCCAGACAGCGGCTCGAGCTGCCGGAAGAGAAAATATCGACCACGATCCGTCGGTACGGCAACACGTCGGCCGCATCCATTCCGATTTCGCTTGTCGAAGAGTTGGAAGCGGGCAAAATCCATGACGATGATCTCATCATTATGGTCGGATTCGGCGGCGGGCTGACGTGGGGCGCGATCGCTTTGCGCTGGGGCCGTTAACGGCACGTATATTATCGAAATAAAAGGAGAGACGGAAACGATGGAAAAAAGACGAGTCGTCGTGACAGGCATAGGCGCCGTCACCCCGCTTGGGAATGACGCAGAAACGACGTGGAAAAACATTATCGCCGGCCAGTCCGGCATCGATGTGGTCACCCGTGTCAATCCGGACGACTTTCCGGCGAAAGTGGCGGCGGAAGTGAAAGACTTCGATCCGTCGCTGTTTATCGACCGCCGCGAGGCGCGGAAGATGGATCGATTTACCCAATTCGCCGTCGTTGCGGCGCTCATGGCGGTCAAAGATGCCAATCTCGACATTAATGAAAGCAACGCTGAACGGGTCGGTGTTTGGATCGGTTCTGGCATCGGCGGCATGGAGACGTTTGAACAGCAGTTTGAGATTTTCCAGCAGCGCGGTTATCGCCGAGTGAGCCCGTTTTTCGTGCCAATGATGATCCCGGATATGGCCGCTGGGCAAGTATCGATCATCCTCGGAGCGAAAGGGATCAATTCGTGCACGGTGACCGCTTGCGCGACCGGGGCGAACTCGATCGGTGATGCGTTTAAAGTCATTCAGCGCGGCGACGCCGATGTCATGATCACTGGCGGGACGGAAGCGCCGATTACGAAAATGTCGTTCGCCGGTTTTTGCGCCAATACGGCTCTCTCAACCAATCCAGATCCAAAAACGGCGAGCCGTCCGTTCGATAAAAACCGCGACGGTTTCGTCATGGGTGAGGGAGCGGGCATCGTTGTTCTTGAGGAATTGGAGCACGCGTTGCGCCGCGGCGCGAAGATTTACGCAGAAATTGTCGGTTACGGTGCGACCGCCGACGCGTACCATATCACCGCACCGGCGCCGGGCGGCGAAGGCGGCGTGCGGGCGATGCGCCAGGCGCTTCATGACGCTGGCCTAAAGCCGGAGGAGATCGATTACATCAACGCCCACGGCACGAGCACCGAGTACAATGATAAGTATGAGACGGCGGCGATCAAAGAAGTATTCGGCGATCATGCGTATAAGCTCGCTGTCAGCTCGACGAAGTCGATGACCGGGCATTTGCTCGGGGCGACCGGCGCGGTGGAAGCGATTTTCTCCGTGCTGGCGATCCGCGACGGCATCATTCCGCCGACGATCAACTACGAAACGCCGGATCCGGAATGCGACCTCGACTATGTGCCGAATGAAGCGCGCAAGCAAGACGTGCGTGCGGTCTTAAGCAACTCATTTGGATTTGGCGGCCATAATGCGACATTGATTTTTAAAAAATATGCGTAATGGATGAAAAGGAGAGCCTTGGTTGAGCGGAGCCGAAAACGCGTGAATAACGGCGGGTTCGGTTCAGCGTCAGGCTCTCTTTTTTGTTTTGTTTCACCGTCTTTTCCCTGCCGACATAACGTAAGAGAAAAGGAGGGAAAAGCGATGGGATTGCTTCCGACCGATCGATGGCTTGAAGAGGATGAAGGCGATCCGCTCCGGTTGTGCGCGCGGTTGGCGCCGCTTTTTGGCAAGATGCCGGCGCGTGAGATTTACAGCTATTTACGGCTGTATGGCATGTACCGAAGCGCCCGGCAGGCCGAGCGGCTTTTGCCGGAGATGAAAGAGCGCCGTCTTTGGGAACGTCTTGGCCGTTTGTACGAACGGCAAAGGCGGATATGGAAAGGACCAGACGTTCCGGTATTTTTGCTGCCGGCTGATGATGAAAATCGGAAGCTTGCGCGCGAGTTCCAAGGAAAAGGCGGGGTGGCGTTTGCCGATAAATTGTTTTTCTTCTTGCTGCCTGATCATTGCGACGAGGAGATCGCTGCGTTGGTGGTGCATGAATACAACCATGTATGCCGTCTCAAACAGTTGCCGAATGAAGGCGAAGATGCGACGTTGCTGGATGCAGTCGTTATGGAAGGATTGGCGGAACATGCCGTCGCCGAGATGATCGGCGCCGAGCAGTGCGCGGTCTGGACGAAGTATTACACCGATCGAGAGATGGAACGGTTTTGGCGGCGCTATATTGTCCCGAACCACCATTTGCCTGTTTCGCATCCACATACTTCCCGCATTTTGTACGGACATGGATGGCATCCGAAAATGGGGGGCTATGCCGTTGGGTATGCCATCGTCCGTCGTTGCCTAGAAAGAGGATATTCGCTCGCCCAATTGATGACGATGGAAGCGAAAGACATCGCGGAGTTGGCGGGCTTTTCAGGCGAACAGCAAGGAGCGTCTTAGCTCGAAACCGCATGGTGACCGACGCTGTCCGGTGATCACAAGAATCTTATGGGGCATCGGGCGCAAACAGGCATGTTGTCCATGGCGACGACATATATGTAGAACAAGGACGTGGACAAGAAGGAAGGGAAAGCCCGGTGGTCCGCCTGTTTTTTTATTTGGTCGGCTTCGGTTTTTCGGTCGTCGGCGGCATGATGGTGATCGCCTATTTGAACATCATCACTCCAGAGCGAGGTTTTAGCGAATATTTATCTTATATTTCGACAAGGGTGGAATGTTATTTATTCCCTATTGGCCTTCTTTTGATGTGGGGGAGCTTGACGTTTCCAAGCCGCAGCCCCTAGAGGGGAAAAGAGGATGAAATGGAATAAAATTCTCCTCCTCTGCCTATACTGATGGACAAACACGTCTGGAAGTGAGGGGTCTCTCATGCTTTATCTGCACGACATTTGGGTCAACTGGTTTGAAGGAGAAGAGAACGGATACAACGTCTGCCATTTTCACGAATGGCGCAAGGACGACCAAATCGAGCTGCTCGACCAAGTGCCGCTGTTAAAAGTATCCCCGGCCCTGTTTCATTACGTTGAAAACAGCTTGTCCGACCTTCCGAAACCGCTGCTAGACGATGTGCATCAGAAAGCGTATGTCCGCAAAAACCATGAACGCATTCAGTTGGACTATTGTTTCGTTGTCACGGACGGCGCCGGCGTTTTGGCTGTCGATACAATCGGTTATCAAATTCCGATTCGCAAAAGCCGCCTCATTCCGCGCCAGGAACAACTCGTCTACGAAATGGCGGCCGAAGCGGAGGAACGGGACTATCCGCTGCCGAGGTATGAAAAAGAATACCACATTTTATCGCCGGCGCCGGAACTGATGTGCGGACTCACGCGCAAAGAGCGGCAGTTGAAACAGCTGCTGTTTATGGCGCTTGACCAGCTTTATTCGACAAAAAATACTGCCCAGATGCGCTATTGGTATACGGAATGGGCGCCGGAAAAATACGCCGCTATTCAAAAAATGTCTTTTGATGAAGCGTGGGAACAATTGTATAACGAGACGAAATACGGGTGGTCGGAACGACATGAGCAACTGTGCGAAAACTTGATCAAAGGGCACCCATTTTTTGAAAAACTGTGGGAAATGGAGCAAGAACCGAAAGTCAATTAAAAAACGGGCCAAGGCGATAGGCGCCTGCCCGTTTTTGTATGGCTTCGCTGGATGCGGCTATTTATCGCCGCCGCCCGAGCCCCATGGCTTGCTCCATTTTGCGCACCATTTCCGATGCCACCCGATTTGCTTTTTCCGCCCCTTCATCCAACACGCGGTCAAGCTCCTTGCTTTCCATCCAATGGTGATATCGCTCTTGAATCGGCCGAAGCGTTTCGATGACCACTTGAGCGAGGTCGGCTTTGAAGACGCCGTATCCTTTTCCTTCGTATTGCCGCTCCAGCTCCTCGATCGATTGGCCGGATAGCGTCGAATAAATATTAAGCAAGTTCGAAATGCCTGGTTTCGATTCTTTGTCGTAGCGGATCGTTCCTTCCGAGTCGGTGACCGCGCTTTTGATTTTCTTTTCGATCGTTTTCGCATCGTCAAGCAGTGTGATGTACGCTTTCGGGTTGGGGTCGGATTTGCTCATTTTTTTCGTCGGGTCGACAAGCGACATGATGCGGGCGCCGACTTTCGGAATGCGCGCCTCGGGAATGGTGAACAGCTCGCCGTACCGTTTGTTGAAGCGCTCGGCAAGGTCCCGCGTCAATTCAATATGTTGCTTTTGATCATCGCCGACCGGAACGATGTCTGTGTTATAAAGCAAAATGTCAGCAGCCATCAGAGGCGGATACGTGAGCAGTCCGGCGCTGACCGCCTCCTTGCCGGCCGATTTGTCCTTAAACTGCGTCATTCGTTCAAGCTCCCCGATATAAACGATGCACTGCAGCATCCAAGCGGCTTGAGCGTGCGCCGGGACTTCCGACTGAATGAACAACGTCGCCTGCGTCGGGTCGATGCCGACCGCCAAATACAAGGCGGCGAGGCGGCGAATGTTTTGCCGCAGTTCGTGTGGGTCTTGCGGAACGGTAATGGCGTGCTGGTCGACGATGCAAAAATAGCAGTTGTATTCGTGCTGCAGCTCGACAAACTGCCGCATCGCCCCGATGTAGTTGCCAAGGGTGATGATGCCGCTTGGCTGAATGCCGGAAAAAATCGTTTTCATCGTTCTCACTCCTCGATGGTAATGAAAAATGAAAAGGCCCTGCCATCCCTCTGATAGGGACGGTAGGACCGCGGTGCCACCCTACTTATTGCGCCAACAAGCACAATCGCTCAGCCCATGCTTCACGCATGGCCCCCTGTAACGCGGGGAAACGTCCTCGCCTACTGCGCCGTCGGTTCAGCGGGAAGCTCGAAAGCCCATTCCATATGGCTAGCCGCTTGTTCGCACCGTCCACAAGCTCTCTGAAGGCATCGCCATATGTACTCTTCTTTCTCATCGCTTAGTTTATCCTACATTTGCCTTACATTATACGGAAAACATTCAGCTGTTGCAACCTTATTGCACGGCATATCCGGCGGCGATCATCGCCAGAAACAGAAGCAGACCAGAAAAGAGAAGCGGATACGTGATGGCGAAACGCCGCGGACCGAGCGGCTCATCTGATTCATGTTCTGCTGCCGCTTCCTCAAGATACCGCTCCACCTTCGTTCTATTCCTGCGCAATCGGCGAAACCCGTATGCGAATCCGTTGAAAAAACCGCGTTCATAAACAAACAAAAGCCCGCCGAGCGACAGAGGCAAAAGGGAAAGCAAAAACGAAACGTTAATAAAGGCCAACGCGGTCCATACACCTTGTCCCGCGACGATGAGTGCGCTCACCGCCAGCATCGCGGCAACAAGCCATCCGGTTCGAACAGCGATCTGTTTCATGTCATTGTTCCCGCCTTTCTGCTGTCATTTTTATTTTATCATAAACCTTGTGGGCGGGAAGGTTGTCAAAATTATTAACAAAATTATATTGAAAAATATAGAAGAAATATGGAAGTTCAGGAGAGATTTGCTTCGAAGCTGAGAGGAAGGGCAAAAAAATTATATTGTAAGCGTTTTCTTTTTCTGTAGGCAGAAATTTTTTATTTACAATTGTGACAAAAGTCGTTACAATGCAGATGGAAATGCAATCCGATCTTCATTCCGTTTGCAAGTAGTTTGAAATTTTTTTATTTAAGAAAATAAAAAAATTCTTTTCAAATATATTAACACAGGATATAATAAGCGATGTAAGTACAATCTTCTGAAACCAAATGGTTCAGAAGATTTGTAATACACTACATATTAAGGGGGGTTTTTAGTGAAGAAGCGATTTTCTTTCTTCCTCGTCCTGCTTCTCGCGCTGTCAACGTTCCTCGCAGCGTGCGGCGGAGGCAAGGACAACAACAACGCCCAAGGCGGTCAAGGCGGCGAAAAGCCGGCGGAGAAGAAGGAGCAGGTGCTGAACTTGCTCGATTCTTCGGAAATTCCGACGCTTGATTCAGCGATTGCCACCGACCAAGTATCGTTCATCGTTTTGAACAACGTCATGGAAGGCCTGTACCGTTTAGGCAAAGACAACAAGCCAGTGCCGGGAGTAGCGGAAAGCTATGAAGTGAGCCAAGACGGCAAAACGTATACGTTCAAGCTTCGCAAAGACGCGAAATGGTCAAACGGCGATCCGGTGACGGCGCACGATTTCGTGTTCGCTTGGAAGCGTGTGCTTGATCCGAAAACGAAATCCGAGTATGCGTACATCATGTACGACATTAAAAACGCGGAAGAAGTCAACACGGGCAAACTGCCGCTTGACCAGCTCGGCGTCAAAGCTCTTGACGATTACACGCTCCAAGTGGAGCTAAAAAACCCGGTTCCGTATTTCGTCGGCTTGACAGGGTTTGGCACGTTTATGCCGCAAAACGAAAAATTTGTGAAAGCGCAAGGCGAGAAATACGGTCTTGAAGCCAACACGACGCTGTACAACGGCCCGTTCGTCTTAAGCGAGTGGAAGCACGAACAAGGCTGGACGTACACGAAAAACCCGAACTACTGGGACAAAGACACCGTCAAGCTGGAAAAAGTCAATGTGAAAGTCGTGAAAGACACGGCAACGGCCGTCAACTTGTATGAAACAAAACAAGCGGATCGCGTCGGCTTGACGGCGGAGTTCGTCGATAAGTACAAAAACGACAAAAACTTCCACACGAAATTGGATCCGTCGCTCTACTGGCTGCGCATGAACACGAAAAAAGAACCGTTGAACAACGTCAACGCCCGCAAAGCCATTGCAATGGCGATCGACAAGCAAGCGATGGTGGATACGCTGCTTAACAACGGTTCGGTGCCGGCTAACTACACTGTTCCGAAGGACTTCGTCACCGGTCCGGACGGCAAAGACTTCCGTGATGTCAATGGCGATTTAGTCACTTACAATCCGGATGAAGCGAAAAAACTGTGGGAGCAAGCGAAAAAAGAGCTTGGCAAAGACAAATTTACGCTTGAGCTGTTGAACTATGACAGCGACAGCGCGAAGAAAATCGGCGAGTATGTGAAAGCGCAGCTTGAACAAAACTTGCCGGGCTTGACGATCAATATTAAACAACAACCGTTTGCACAAAAATTGAAGCTCGAAAGCAGCATGCAATATGATTTGTCGTTCTCTGGCTGGGGTCCGGACTATCAAGACCCAATGACGTTCTTGCAGCTTTGGACATCGACAAGCCCGCACAACGAAACAGGCTGGTCGAATCCTGAGTACGACAAGCTGATCAAAGACGCGCAAACGACGCTTGCCAACGATCAACAAGCTCGTTGGGATGCAATGCTGAAAGCAGAAAAAATCGTCTTTGAAGGAATGCCGATCGCTCCGCTGTACCAACGCGGCGCTGCGTATTTGCAACGTGAATACGTCAAAGATTTCGTCACGCACACGTTCGGCGCTGACTACAGCTTGAAATGGGCGTATATTGAGTAACCGTTCTCTTGAGAGATGCGGAGGAGAGTATATGCATAGGCATATACTCTCCTTTTGACTGATGAGGCGAAAAATGTCGAAAAACAACGAAGATTATAGAAAAGCAGAGGAGGTGCGGTCATGGCGCGGTATACGCTTCAGCGGTTCGTTTATATGATCATCACGTTGTTTCTTATTGCTACGTTGACGTTCTTTTTAATGAAGCTGTTGCCTGGTTCGCCGCTGCAAAACCAAGAAAAATTGACGCCGGAACAGAAGGCGCTCATTTTAAAAGAGTACGGATTGGATAAGCCCGTTCCTGTTCAATACATTCAATATTTAGGAAATTTATTGAAGGGGGATTTGGGGGTATCGTTCCAATATGACAACCGTCCAGTGACAGAGCTCATCAGCGACCGAATCGGCCCGTCGGCTCAGCTCGGGTTTCAAGCGATTGTCTTTGGAACGATCGTCGGGTTGATTCTCGGAATTATCGCTGCGATTCGACACAATCATTGGGAAGATTATACAGCTACCGTCATTGCGGTGTTGGGCGCCTCGATCCCGTCGTTTGTGTTAGGGGGGTTTTTGCAATATTTCATCGCTGTGAAACTGCAGTGGCTTCCGGTCGCCTTTTGGGAAGGCTTCAAATATACAATTCTCCCGACATTGGCGCTGTCTGTCGGGGTCATCGCCAGCATCGCCCGCTTTATGCGCACCGAGATGTTGGAAGTGTTGAGCTCTGACTACATTTTGACGGCTCGGGCGAAAGGGATCAGTCAAGCGGGGGTCATTATGAAGCACGCGATTCGCAACTCGCTTATTCCTGTCATTACCATTTTAGGCCCGATGACTGTCAATTTAATGACGGGAACGCTTGTCATTGAGAAACTGTTTGCTGTCCCTGGTCTTGGAGAGCAGTTTGTCCGTTCGATTGAACTGAACGATTACCCGGTTATTATGGGAACAACGTTGTTTTATTCCGCCTTGTTGATTTTGGCAGTCTTCATCGTTGATGTGTTGTACGGGGTTGTCGACCCACGCATCCGGTTAGCGGGAGGGAAAAAATGATGGCGAAACAACAATACGAACAACTTTCACCGGAATGGTTTCAGCCCGCCCCGCCGAACGTCGGTGAGCAGGAAAAAATCAATCGTCCGAGCTTGACGTTTTGGCAAGATGCTTGGCTTCGCCTTCGGGAAAACAAGGCAGCGATCGTGGGGCTCGTGATGATTATCATTTTGACGCTCATGGCGATCATCGCCCCGATGGCGAGCGACCGGACGTATAAAGATCAAAACTTGCGGCATGCGAAACTTCCGCCGAAAATCCCGGTGCTCGAGCATGTTCATTGGCTTCCGTTTGACGGCCGGGATGCGAACGGCGTTGATGTGTATAAACAGCGCGGCGTAAAAGAGTACTATTGGTTCGGCACGGATGACTTAGGCCGCGACTTGTGGGTGAGAACGTGGTATGGCACGCGCATTTCGCTTTACATTGGTTTGCTGGCGGCGTTGATCGACTTGTTGATCGGGATTGCGTACGGCGGCATTTCCGGCTACTATGGCGGCCGCGTCGACAATGTGATGCAGCGGATCATCGAAATTTTAAACGGCATCCCGTATTTAATTATGGTCATTTTGTTCATTTTGATTTTTGAGCCTGGAATCATTTCCATCACGTTGGCGATGGTCATTACCGGTTGGACGACGATGGCGCGGATCGTGCGCGGACAAGTGTTGAAATTAAAGAACATGGAATACGTGTTGGCGGCAAGGACGCTTGGGGCGCCGACATCACGGCTCATTTTCAAACATTTGATCCCGAACGTCATCGGCCCGATCATTATTACGACGATGTTCACGATTCCATCGGCCATCTTCACTGAGGCGTTTTTGAGCTTTATCGGCCTTGGCATCCGTCCGCCGGAAGCGTCGCTTGGCTCGCTTGTCAATGATGGATACAAATCGATTCAGACGTATCCGCATTTGATGATTATTCCGGCGATTGTCATCAGCTTGCTCATTTTAAGCTTCAACTTGGTAGCAGACGGAATCCGCGATGCGCTTGACCCGAAAATGCGCAAATAACCGACGGAAGGGGTGAAACCGATGGAGAAAATTTTGCAGGTGAACGATTTGCACATTTCTTTTGACATCCATGCCGGTGAAGTGCAAGCCGTGCGCGGCGTCACGTTCGACTTGTATAAAGGGGAGACGCTCGCGATCGTTGGCGAGTCGGGATCAGGGAAATCCGTGACATCCAAGGCGTTGATGCGCCTGTTGCCGACACCGCCGAGCCGGATTAAGCAAGGGGAAATTTTATTTGAAGGAAAAGACTTGACCAAGCTGTCGGAGAAAGAAATGCAGTCGATCCGCGGTGCGGAAATTTCAATGATTTTCCAAGATCCGATGACGTCGCTCAATCCGACGATGACGATTGGGAAACAAATTATGGAAGCGATTTTAAAGCATCAAAAGCTGTCGAAAGACGAAGCGCGCAAGCGGGCGATTGAACTGTTGCAGCTCGTCGGCATTAAAAACGCCGAGCTGCGCATGAAGCAATACCCGCACCAATTTTCCGGCGGGATGCGCCAGCGTGTTGTCATCGCCATCGCCTTGGCGTGCAATCCGAAAATTTTGATCGCCGATGAACCGACGACAGCGCTTGATGTGACGATTCAGGCGCAAATTTTGGAGTTGATGAAAGACATTCAGAAAAAGCTCGGCATGTCGATTATTTTCATCACCCATGATTTAGGGGTCGTCGCCAACATGGCCGACCGCGTGGCGGTGATGTATGCCGGGAAAATCGTGGAAATCGGCACGGTGGATGAAATTTTTTACAATCCGAAGCATCCGTACACGTGGGGGTTGCTGGCCTCGATGCCGAGCCTTGATCATAAAGATACGGAGCTGTATTCGATCCCAGGTTCGCCGCCGGATTTGTTAAATCCGCCAAAAGGCGATGCGTTTGCGCCGCGAAATCCGTATGCGCTCAAAATTGACTACGAGCTCGAGCCGCCGATGTTCCAAGTGTCTGATACGCACTATGCGGCGACATGGCTGTTGCATGAAATGGCGCCGAAAGTGGAACCGCCGGCTATCGTGCGCGAGCGGATGGAACGGTTCGCTGACATCGTCGCCCGGAAAGGAGGGAAACCGCGTGGCTAGACAAAAGCTGCTCGAGGTGAAAAACTTAAAACAATACTTCCCAGCCGGCCGCGGTGAGGTGGTGAAAGCGGTCGACGGCGTCACGTTTGACATTTATAAAGGGGAAACGTTCGGCCTTGTCGGCGAGTCGGGCTGCGGCAAGTCGACAACGGGGCGGACGATCATCCGGCTGTATGAGGCGACAGACGGGGAGGTGCTGTTTAACGGCGTCAATGTTCACGGCAAAAAATCGAAAAAAGAGCTGAAAGAGTTAAACCGGAAAATGCAAATGATTTTCCAAGATCCGTATGCGTCCTTGAATCCGCGGATGACGGTCGCCGATATTATCGCTGAGGGCATCGACATCCACGGGCTCGCGAAAACGAAAGAAGAACGGATGCAGCGCGTGTATGAATTGCTTGAGACGGTTGGCTTGAACCGCGAGCATGCCAGCCGCTACCCGCATGAGTTTTCCGGCGGTCAACGCCAGCGGATCGGCATCGCCCGGGCGCTTGCCGTCGAGCCGGAATTCATCATCGCCGATGAGCCGATTTCGGCGCTTGACGTTTCCATTCAAGCGCAAGTCGTCAACTTGCTGAAGCGCCTGCAGCGTGAAAAAGGGTTGACGTACTTGTTTATTGCCCATGACTTGTCGATGGTCAAATACATCAGCGACCGGATCGGCGTCATGTATTTCGGGAAAATGGTCGAGCTCGCTGAATCGGAAGAGCTGTACCGCAATCCGATCCACCCGTACACAAAAGCTTTGTTGTCGGCCATTCCGCTTCCTGATCCGGAAACGGAGCGGACGCGCAAGCGGATCGTTTACGACCCAGCGCAACATGGCTACAAAGATGGAGAGGAACTTGAATTCCGTGAAATTACGCCTGGCCATTTTGTGCTTTGTTCGGAGGAAGAGTATAAGCAGTATCGGGCGATGTATGCCTAGCAGAATAGAAAAGAGCGCCGCTCCTTCATCGCCGCATGATGCGAACGGTGAAAGAGGCGGCGCCCACCTATGCGCCTGTCTTGGCGCGTTATTTTTTTCCCCCGACGACTTTCCATCCTTGCTGGATGCGGCGAGAGGCCTCGACATGCTTTCCACTTTTGTTTCGGCCGAACATCCGCTCTCCGATTGTGTTGCTGATGTTCCCCATCAATGCGGTGAGGACGACGATCAATGCCGAAGCAATGGCAAAGTCGATGAAATAGCCGGCCATCGGTTCTTCCTCCCTTTTCCTCTTCTACTTTGATTGTAGAGGATTTGCCTTCGCATTGGAAGAGGAAAGAAAGAAAATTGCATTTATCATCGAAAAACTATATCTTTCTTGGCTGATGTATTGTATAATATATCATGTTAAAGTCATTTCAATTTGCAAACGATTGGCAAAGTGGCTGATCGCCAGACTGGCGTCCAGGCCGTGCTGCTATGCTGTCAGACGTCAAACCGGCATAGCGGTGCACGTCTGTCGTGTGACGGACGAGGGAAGCAAGGGATTCCTTGTCAAAAGGAGTGATCGAAGTGGTCAAGCTATACACATCACCGAGCTGCACGTCATGCCGGAAGGCGAAGGCGTGGCTCGAGAAGCACAATATTCCTTATGTCGAGCGCAATATTTTCTCCGAGCCGCTCACGGTCGAGGAGATTAAAGAGATTTTGCGGATGACGGAAACGGGAACGGATGAGATTATTTCCACCCGTTCAAAAGTATTCCAGAAGCTGAACATTAACTTGGAGTCTCTGCCGTTGCAAGATTTGTACGAACTTATTCAAAAAAACCCAGGCATTTTGCGCCGACCGATCATCATTGATGAAAAGCGGCTTCAAGTCGGCTACAACGAAGATGAAATCCGCCGCTTCCTGCCGCGCAAAGTGCGGGCGTATCAGCTTCGTGAAGCGCAGCGGCTGGTGAACGGGTAATAAAAAAACTTCTACATGGTCTGCCATGTAGAAGTTTTTTATCATTTGCTTTATGCGGCGCGCGACCGGCGGTGGGCCGCCAAGCCGAGCAAAACGGCAAGAACGGCCGCCGCCATTGGAAACAGCGCCTCCCCATTCGGGGGGTAAAACGGGCGCAACCGTTCTTCGGCAGCGATCATCTTTCCAGCGGTGTATGCCAAGAGGGCGCCGCCGGCATAAATGAGGATTGGGAACCGTTCCATGGCATAAAGGATGATTTTGCTGCCTAAAATAATGATAGGAACGGAACAGAGAAAACCGAACACAACAAGTCCGATATGGCCTTGAGCCGCTCCACCGATGGCGATGACGTTGTCAAGCCCCATGGCGACATCGGCTGCGACGATCGTCTGGATGGCTTTCCAAAGCGACGGTTCGGCTTTGATCATAGTCGGTTTTGCGTCTTTTTGCCCGATCAGTTTCAAGGCGATCCAAAAGAGGACGACGCCTCCAGCGAGCTGCAAGAACGGAATCGTCAACAGCCAAACGACGGCCACCGTCAAGACAATGCGAACAGCGATCGCCAGCGCGGTGCCGACAATAATGGCCACATTCCGCTTTTGTTCGGGCAAGTTGCGGCTTGCTAGCGCAATGACAACCGCATTGTCCCCGCCAAGAATGACATCAATGCCGATAATCAGCAAGATGGAAACGATGTATTCATCCACCATAGGCGTCCCTCATTCCGTCCGTGTTCATCATCATTATAGTAGGGCATGGCCGGTTTCATAACCAATTTTTAAAAATGCGTTTTTTTATTTCCCTTCTTTCGCTTTTTATCATAAAATAAAAGTACAAGATCATAAGTTTTTATTTAAATAGTTTCAGGGGCACAATCCCTTCCTTTTTTATTTCTCTGTTTTAGAAGGGAGAGTTGAGAAAATGGAAATCGAACGCATCAACGAGCATACCGTGAAATTTTACATTTCATATGTTGATATAGAGGAGCGCGGCTTTGACCGCGAGGAAATTTGGTACAATCGGGAACGAAGCGAAGAATTGTTTTGGGAAATGATGGATGAAGTTCATGGGGAAAGCGATTTTTCGCTCGATGGCCCGCTTTGGATCCAAGTGCAGGCGCTCGAAAAAGGGCTTGAAGTCGTCGTGACGAAAGCGCAGTTGTCCAAAGACGGAAGCAAGCTCGAGCTGCCGCTTCCAGAAGAGAAATGGCGCGAGTTTTCGCTGTCAGCTGATGAAAAGGTGGAATCGCTGTTCGGCCACCATTTCCACTTTGGCCAAACCGAAGATGCCGAGGAGAGAGAAGAGCAAGACGTTCTTCAGTTCATCCTTTCGTTCAAGGACATCGAGGACGTCATTTCCTTGGCTCACCGCGCCGACTTCTCCGAGCTGTCGAACCGCCTGTTCCAATTTGAAGGCCGCTATTACTTGTTCGTCGAGTTTGACGAGCGCTACACCGAGCAGGAAGTGGACAATATGCTCAGCCTTCTGTTGGAATACGGAAGCGATTCCCAGCTGACGATTTATCGACTTGAAGAATACGGGACTGAAATTATGGGCGACAATGCACTCGAAACGATCAAAACGTATTTTCCAGCCCCATAATGTTTCCATTCCGCCGATTTCGCCGCCAGAAATCGGCGTTTTCTACGTTAGCGGAAGAAAAACGGCCATCATGAAGAGCCGGGTGGAGGGGTTTTGTTGCGAAACACATCGAGAGTGGCGATTCTCGTCGTCATTGTTGGTGCGTTGTTAGTATTGACGCGTGGGTTGTGGGAAGGGAAGCTGCTCGGCGTTTTGAGTGTGCTCATCTCTTGCTCGGTTGTGTTCATCGCCTTTGTCATTTCCCTCGAGAACCGGAAGCCGGCGCAGACGATCGCTTGGCTGGCGGTGCTGGGGAGCTTTCCGATTGTCGGCTTTTTGTTTTATTTATTGTTCGGCCGCAACTATTGGCAACAACGGCGCTATAAAAAGAAAGCCGATTTTGATGAGGCGGTGCTGCTCAAGTTTCAAGAGCCGTCGCCGATTGCCGTCGAGCGGCTGCCGATGGCGCCCCATCAGCGTCCGCTTTTGCGCCTTGCTTATCGCATCGGCCGGCATCCGGTTTCACTCGCATCGCAGACGGCGGTGTTGACCAACGGTGAGGAGACATTTTCGGCCATTTTTGCCGAACTGGAAAAAGCGGAGCACCATATTCATTTAGAATATTATATCGTCCGTCATGATGAAATCGGTCAACGGTTGAAGCGCGTCTTGATGAAAAAGGCGCGCCAAGGGGTGCGCGTCCGTTTTTTGTACGACGCTGTTGGAAGTTGGAAGTTGTCAAACGCCTATATCGAGGAGCTGCGCGCGGCTGGAGTCGAGATGATCCCGTTTTCACCAGTGCGCCTCCCGTTTTTAAGCAACCAAATCAATTTCCGCAATCACCGAAAGATCATTGTCATCGATGGAGGCGTCGGCTTTGTCGGCGGGCTGAACATCGGAGATGAGTATTTAGGAAAAAACAAATATTTCGGATTTTGGCGCGATACGCACTTATTGATCCGTGGTGAAGCAGTGCGGACACTCCAGCTCATTTTTTTGCAAGATTGGTATTACATGACAGGAGAACGCTTGTTGACGCCGGACTATTTGTCGCCGCCGCTCATCGTCGAGGAAGGGCAAGGCGGGGTGCAGCTCATTGCCGGCGGTCCGGACCAAAAGTGGGAAGTGATCAAACAGCTGTATTTTGCCATGATTACGTCGGCCAAACGGTCGATTTGGGTTGCCTCGCCGTACTTTGTGCCGGATGAAGACATTTTGACGGCGCTCAAAGTGGCGGCGTTAAGCGGCATCGATGTTCGCCTGCTGGCGCCAAAGCGTCCGGATAAAAAAATTGTCTTTTACGCTTCGCGCTCGTATTTTCCCGAGCTGCTTGAAGCTGGGGTGAAAATTTACGAGTATGAGAAAGGGTTTTTGCACAGCAAAGTGATCGTCGTCGATGGCGAGCTCGCCTCGATCGGCACGGCAAACATGGATATGCGCAGTTTTCATTTAAACTTTGAAGTGAACGCTTTTTTGTATTATACCGACAGCATTCATAAACTCGTCCGCGACTTTTTGGAAGATTTTCGCCACGCTTCCATGATCGACTACGAACAGTTTCAACAGCGCCCGTTCCGGGTGCGTATCGCTGAATCGGTCTCCCGGCTGTTGTCGCCTCTGTTGTAACCAACCGCTTGTAAACGCCAGTCCGCCGAATCGGCGGACTTTTTTTCGACGCAGTTTGGCTTTGGGCAGGAAAACCGGCGATGGTCAACGAATAAAAGGGAAGAACCGAACGGTGAAGGGGGGCAGCAGAGAACAATTCCAGCTGTTCCCGCTCACGGACAACTATTTTTTACTGGAAAGGAAGTGATCATGTTGTTTGTCGCTCTCGCCGCTGATGGCAGGACGGTTTCGCTTGCCGGGGCGGAAAGATGGGAACGAGAGGGGCTGATGCGCCTGAAACGACAGGAACCGTTTTTTTGTCCCGCGTGCCGTCAAGAAGTGGTGCTCCGGTCGGGCCGCTACCGTTTGCCGCATTTCGCCCATCGAAAAGGGGCGGCCTGCCCGGTCGAGCACGAACCGGAGTCGGAGCGTCACTTAACTGGGAAGCGAGACTTGTTCGCGTGGCTCATTCGCCAAGGCATGGAGGCGAAGCTCGAGCCGTATTTGCCCGCCATCAAGCAGCGTCCTGACGTATTGTTCCGCCATGGCCCACACCTTTATGCCCTCGAATACCAATGTTCCACGATCGATGAATCGCTGTTTCGCGAACGCAATGACGGCTACCGTCTCCTTGGCATCCGCCCGTTGTGGGTGTTAGGAGCCCATCATTTGCGGCGTTCGCCAAAATATTCGGGGGAAGTGCAGCTCTCCCGGTTTCAATGGTTGTTTGCCCACCGTGTCCCGCATTCGGTTGTTCCGCATATATGGTACTACAGCCCAGAGACGAAGCGCTTCATCCATCTTGTCCGCCCGTTGCCGCTGTCGGTGCAGCGGACATTGGCTGTGGTCGATTCGGTTCCGCTTTCGTCGATTTCTTTCCCCGATTGGATGGCTTCCTGCCCGTTGCCGCTTCCGCCCGCGTTTTGGGAACGTTGGCTCGAACGCAAAAAGCAATGGCGGCGGACGTTTCCGCTGTATCCGAACCAAACTGTGCGCCGCATTTGTGCTGACTTTTACCAGACGGGCATCGTTCCGCCGCTGTTTCCGACCGAAGCAGGCTGGCCGCTTCCGCGAGGGTATTTATGGGAGACGGCGCCGTTTATTTGGCAAACGTACGTGCTTTTGTTTCTTCTTGGCAAGACGGATCGGCCGATGACAGCATCGTCTTTATTTCAATGGCTTGATGAGAAAATCCGCACCGGCCGCCTTGCCCCGCGCCGGCTGCCGCTTGTCGGCAGGGATACGCATCGCGAGGCTGTCGGCGAGTATTTGCATTGGTTGAGCCTGCTCGGCTATCTCCATCGCGAAGAGGGCGGACGGCTTCATTTGGTGAAGCCGCTGTCGTTTCCGGCAACTGTCGACGAAGTGATTCGCCAAGACGCCGCGCTTCTTGAACAAATCCGCCAAACGCCAGCGCTTAGCTGCTATTGCTCGGCGCTTGAGTTCGGGAGAGTGGAAAAAATGAGCAGAAAACAGGAAAAGATGAACGAAATGGTGAATAATAATTCGTGTATGATGATTTGCAAGGAGGAACGATGACAGTGGAGGAAAAGAAAACGAAAAAGTCGCTGCCGCTGCGAAGCGAGATTCCGGTGGAAGAAACGTGGCGGCTTGAGGACATTTTTCCGACTGATGATGCTTGGGAAGAAGAATTCAAGCAAGTAAAGGCGATGATTCCGAAGCTTAGCGAATACAAAGGACGGCTTGGCGAATCGCCGGAAGTGCTGTATGAAGCATTGCAATACCAAGATGAAGTGTCGATGCGCCTCGGCAAGCTGTATACATACTCCCATATGCGCTATGACCAAGATACGACGAACTCGTTTTACCAAGGGCTTAACGCTCGGGCGAAAGGCTTGTACAGCGAAGCATCGAGCGCGATGGCGTTTATCGTGCCGGAAATTTTGGCGATCGATGAAGCGGTGTTGCGCTCGTTTTTGGAACAATACGAACCGCTTCGCTTGTATGCGCATGCGCTGGATGAGATTACGCGCCAGCGCCCGCATGTATTGTCGGCAGAAGAAGAAGCGATATTGGCGCAGGCGGCCGAGGTGATGCAGGCGACATCCGACACGTTCAGCGCGTTAAACAACGCTGATTTGACGTTTCCGACGATCATCGATGAAAACGGCGAGGAAGTCGAAGTGACGCATGGTCGGTTCATCCGCTTTTTAGAAAGCGCTGACCGTCGCGTCCGCCGCGATGCGTTTTACGCCGTATACCATACGTATGAGAAGTTTCAAAACACGTTCGCCAATACGCTTGCCGGTTCGGTGAAAAAAGACAACTTTTTCGCCCGCGTCCGCCGTTATCGTTCGGCGCGGGAAGCGGCATTAGACGCCAACAACATTCCCGAGAGCGTCTATGACAATTTGGTTGCCACTATTCATGAACATTTGCCATTGCTGCACCGGTACGTGCGGCTGCGCAAACGAGTGCTTGGGCTTGATGAACTGCATATGTACGACTTGTACACGCCGCTTGTTAAAGATGTGAAAATGGAAGTAACGTACGAGGAAGCGAAGCAGTACATGCTGGAAGGGCTCGCGCCGCTTGGCGAGGAATATGTGGCGATCGTGAAAGAAGGTCTTGACAACCGTTGGGTCGATGTGCGCGAAAACAAAGGAAAGCGAAGCGGCGCCTATTCGTCGGGAGCGTACGGCACCCATCCGTACATTTTGCTCAACTGGCAGGACAATGTGAACAATTTGTTTACACTTGTGCATGAGTTTGGCCATTCGGTGCACAGCTACTACACACGCAAAACGCAGCCATATCCGTACGCCCATTATTCAATCTTTGTCGCTGAAGTGGCGTCGACGTGCAATGAGGCGCTGTTGAACGACTATTTGCTGAAAACGATCGATGATGAGAAAAAGCGGCTCTATTTGCTCAACCATTATCTTGAGGGATTCCGCGGCACCGTTTTCCGCCAGACGATGTTTGCGGAGTTTGAGCATTTGATCCATCTGAAGGAGCAGCAAGGAGAGGCGTTGACGGCCGAGGCGTTGACGGCTCTTTATTACGACTTAAATAAAACGTATTTTGGCGATGATATTGTCGTGGACAAAGAAATCGGCCTCGAGTGGGCGCGCATTCCGCATTTTTATTACAACTACTACGTGTACCAATACGCGACCGGCTTCAGCGCGGCGACTGCACTCAGTAAACAGATTTTGGAAGAAGGGAAGCCGGCGGTGGGGCGGTACATCGACTTTTTGAAAGCCGGCAGCTCTGATTACCCGATTGAAGTGTTGAAAAAAGCCGGCGTCGACATGACGAGCGCCGAGCCGATCCGCCAAGCGTGCCAAGTGTTTGCTGAAAAGCTGGAAGAGATGGAGCGGCTGCTTGAGAAATGAAACGAATGCGGCGTTACAGCCGCATTCGTTTGGACGGAAATCCACGAAACTGATGGCGGCGGTTCCATGTCGCCACCAACCCGAGCAAGGAGAGAAACAAAAGCGGCATGGTCGCCCAAAGCGGAAGGAGCTGCATGAGGCCCAACAAGTTCAGGATAAAGGCGGCACCGGATGCCGCCGCCCAAAGGGATAAGACGATGCGCTGCTTCATGGCGATGGTCCCCTCTTCCCATTTGCTTTAGTTGATTATATGCTGTTTGTCTGCTTGATCATGACGCAGAGCGAATTATGACAATAATGTGAACAAACGAGCAAACGGGTTGCCAATTTGGTTGGACGTTTGGTAAGATAAAAGCGTGAACGGAAGACAAAACCTGATACCCCTTTGTTTGACCGTGAACAATTTCTCCCATCCCCTTTGTTGTCTTGGCAACAAGAAAAAGCCCGGCGTCAGCCGGGCTTTCAGACTGTTGACAAAATGGTTATAAGACAGTTGTCTTATAACCATTTTGTTCCATTTTTAAGGTTGTTTTTCTTGATGAACGAACCAAAATAGATGCATACTCGAATACATACAGAAAGGAGAGGTCCTTTCTCCACAAGTAGTTCGCCAATTTCTTTAAATTCATGGCAGCACAAACAAGCATCGCCTGCATCTGGTTTCTTTCCAATCCTCGGTAATTCGTCCAGCGCAGACCATGCTTCTCTTTTAAATCTGCAAAATTCCGTTCAATCGTCTGTTTCCTTAATTCATACAACTCGCGATGTTCTGGTACATATCGTAAATGTTCGGCTTCTTCGTAATACTCTTGCCAAACATGGCGTGTCACGACTTTCGTATGATTTTTGCTTGCTGTACACTTTTGAAGGGATGGACATCCCTGACAGATGGATGGATCTGATTTATACTCCCGATAGCCTTCCCGATTCGTTGTTGAATAAGATAACACTTGGTGATTGGGACAAAGGTAACAGTCAAAATGTTCGTCATATGCAAATTCAGATTTTCGGAAGAACCCATCTTTCGTCTTTGGACGAGTATATGGCCAAATCGGATGGATCTCTTGTTCTAATAGGTATTTCGCAATCGCTGGCGTTTTATATCCGGCATCGATGCACACATCTGTTGGGCATCCTTTGATTTCTTGCTTCACTCGCTCAAACAGTTCAAAAAACGCTTGGCTATCATGAACATTGGCGGCAGTGACATACGTGTGTAATATCCAACCATGTCGGTCACAAGCGGTGTGATAAGAGTAAGCAAATACCCGTTCACGTTCATTTTTCACAAACATCCCACTGTCTGGATCTGTTTTACTGACTTTGATTTCTCGTTTTTTTTTATCATTTTCTGGCGGTAGTGGGGATTTCCCATGAGCGATGCGATCTCGCTCAATTTCTTTTTCTAATTCATCTTGATAAGCTTTCGCTTCCACTTCTGCCATTTCTGTTGTGAATTTTCTTTTGTTCGCACTCGCCTTCACATGAGTAGAATCGACAAATACGACACTTGGATCCACAAGCCCGTGTTGAAAGGCTTCTTCCAAGATTCTTGAAAAAATCTTTTGAAAAACATCGGTTCCCGCAAAACGTCGCGTGTAGTTTTTACTTGGTGTCGAATGATGGGGCACAGGATCATGCAGACTCAATCCCAAAAACCAACGATAAGCCACGTTTGTTCGAATCTGTTCTACGGTTTCATGCATCGAACGAATCCCAAAGATGTAACGAATCAAATACATTTTGAACAGCACGACGGGATCAAGACTTGGTCGCCCGTGGTCAGGAGAATACAAATCCTTGACCATATCGTAGATAAAGGAGAAGTCAATGGCTTTTTCTAGTTTACGAACAAGGTGGTCTTCAGGAACAAGATCATCAATTTTTACCGTTGTTTCGATATGTCTCCGATCTTCTTGGTAACGTTGAAGCATCTTATTCCACTCCTTCAAGATACCCTTATACCTATATATTAAAACAGCTTGTCGACTTTGTCGACAAGCTGAGCCCGGCGTCAGCCGGGCTTTTTCTTGTGCCCATCCCTGCTGCTAGGGGCGAGCATCATCGATATAGCGCCAAAATGTTCCGTGTTTGACGGGCACCCGCTCCACTTTTTGCTTTAGCTGCAGCTTTTTCATTTCCGTTTCCGCTTCTTGGATCGTCCAGTTGTATACAACGGCAACTTCCTGTGTGGCGACGAATTTAAAATGGCTTAAAAATGATTCCAGCGGAGGAGGAGAGGACGGTTCAGGATGGAAGCCGAGCATTTCAGCGATCAATTCGACGTAGATGTCGTACGGATAGCATCCGGAAATTTTAATGCCTTCGTCTTCAATGTTTTCGTTAAACAACACAAGCGTCGGAATTTCATCGACATCCATTTCCGAGGTGATTTTTAAATCGCATTGGAACGCTTTCGCCGCTCCTGGCGAGTGCATGTCGCGCAGAAATTCATCGACATCCAAGCCCGCTTCGACGGCGCATTCGGCGAGCACCGACAAATCAGCGACATTTTGTTTTTCGAGAAAGAGTTGTTCTTGCAACTTGCGCAAAAAGCGAAGGCCAGCCCGCTTTCCTTGCATTTCCGCCGCTTTAATGGCGAGTGATGGAGCGAACGGGCTCGAAATCCGATTTTCCAGCCAAACGCTGCCGTCGCATGACATACCGGTGCGGCAAGCCGCCCACTCCCACGCTTTCGCCATTGCCTCCGGCTTCGTTCCTTTGCGCGCGCTCCATGTCGCCCATGTTCCGCTCAATATGTGCCTTAAGGTAAAAAAACGGCCGTATTCGATCGTCAATTTTTTAATGACTGGTTCAAGCCCCCAGCATTCCGGGCATAAAGGATCAATAAACAAATACAGCTCGAGCGGTTTGTTCGTGTTGCCTAGCGGCTGGGAAGGGTGGCAAGCTGATGTCATCTTCCCAGCAAACTTCTCACTCAAGGGTATGCTCCTTTCTGTCCAGATGATCTGGGGTATTGACCATATGATGGGCGGTGAGCACAAGCCGGTGATAAAACTGTTCCCGCGCCGGCCCGGACAAGCCGATTTCGTCCATGGCCGCCCGCATGCAGGCAAGCCACGCTTCCGCCCGCTTCGGCGTGATTTCAAAGCGGAGATGGCGCGCCCTTAGCATTGGGTGCCCATGCTCCGCCGTGTAAAGCGGCGGCCCGCCTAAATATTGCGTTAAAAATTGCTTTTGCTTGCGAGCGGTTTCCGTCAAATCATCAGGAAAAATGGGATTTAAGTCGGGATGTGCAGCCACGCGCCGGTAAAATGCTTCGACAAGCTTCACAATCGTTTCCTCTCCGCCGATCGCCTCATAAAGAGTTTGCCATTGTTCTCCCATCGCGGATGCTCCTTTTGCTTGAGACTCATTCGTTGTCGTTTGATAGCTATTTTATCAGCAGCACGCATGGATCTCAAACAAAGTGACTCGAGCGCCGCTCGTTTATGTGCGGTAGCTTTTCAACACGCGTTCGACATACGCCCGCGTTTCGGCAAAAGGCGGCATGCCCCTATAGCGGTCGACGTTCCCGGGCCCGGCGTTGTAGGCGGCCAAGGCGAGAGTGATATTGCCGCTGTACCGGTCAAGGAGCTGGCGCAAATATTTTACGCCGCCGTCGATGTTTTGCGCCGGGTCAAGCGGATCGTTGACACCGAGCATTTTCGCCGTGCTTGGCATGAGCTGCATGAGTCCAAGCGCTCCAGCTGGGCTTTTCGCATCGGGACGGAAATTTGACTCATGGCGAATGACGGCGCGGATGAGCTGCGGGTCAACATCGTATTTTTCCGCTGCCGCTGCAATCAAAGCATCGATGGAAGAAGATGGTTGGGTTGCGGTGCCCGCTTCATGTTCGAGCGGGGCGCCGCTATGGCCGGCGGGCGCCGGAGGCTGACCGCTTGAGGAGGCTTGAGGCGCCTCGGCAGATGATTCCTCCCCGCGGCTGAGATATTCGGCAAGCAAGCTTGCAAACAAGGATGGCACGGGCGATGGCAACAGGCTCGAGCGCCCGGATGAGAACGCATTGAGCGCCTGCCATTCAACGAGCAGCTTTAATGGCGAAACGGTCATCGTCTTTCCTCCATTTCCTTCTTGCGGGCGTAAAAGCGGGCGATTTTGTTTGGCGCCGGGCGGCGCGGAATGCCAAGCGCCCCAAGCAGGCGCAAAAACCGCTTTTCACCCGCTTCCACGTGATCCACTTCATATTCAAGTTCGTAATCTTCCCTTTGCAAGTAACGGTTATGGTCAAGGCATAACGTGCCGCCTTCATGCGGCCATTCAGCGCGGTCGGTGACAAGGGAGCCAAAGTAGCGCACCTCTTGTGGATTGACGCCCATTTCCGATAGCAAGACAGCGATCGTTCCGCGCAATGGCGCGCCTGCGAGCAGCGCCTCAGCCTCGGATGGCGTGATCGATTCGTGCGTCTCGAGAAGCGACCCGTCCGCACGTGTTTGTTTCAGCGTCAACGTAAACCGCCCTTCTTTCGCCCGGATGCGAAGCGCCGCCGCCTGCTCTTTTAGAGCGAACGAAGAGGTATCAAAGTAATAGTTTTCCTGGCGGAAGAAAGCCCCATCATCAAGGCCGAAGGCGGCGCGCACAGTCGCGAACTCCGCTGCCGTCAACAAGTTTTTCAGTTCGATTTCAATTTCTTGATGCATCGTGAATCTCCTTCAAGACGGGATAGTCGTCTCCCTCTATTATCAGCTGTTTTTCGGCGAATATCAATTAATTTCGTCTGCATATGGTGAATATGGTAAAATAAAGGGCGGATGGTTGATGCGGAAGGGGAGGAAGCATGAACGAAAAAGTGATCGTTAGGCGGGCAGAGCGAAAGGATGGCCGGCTTTGGCTGCATGTCCATGATGCTCCGATTTCACTCGCCCGCGTGACGCCGAAACGCCATATGCTTGTCGACTCGGATGCATTGGCGTTTGTGTACCTTTTGGAAGCCGATGACTGCTTTTTATATGTCATGGTTCCGAAGCCATGGTGGCCTCAGCTGAAGGAGGCGCTTGACGCCGAGGAGCCGGTCTGGCTTCGATGTGGAGAGAGGACGCTTGAGCTTGAACAGTTTCACGATGAACTGTCTTATTTGCTTGAAAATATCCGTGACAACGCCAACTACGGCGAGACGCTTGAACAGGCGGTGCAAGACGTGTTTTTTGAGTCATAAGCTGGCGGCTTCTCTTTCGGCGCGTTAGAACAGCGAGCGGCCCGGTGAATTCGGCAGATGAGCGGTTCCATCGAGCAACAAGGCAGAGGCGCGGTTGCGCCCTCTTGACTTAAGCCGCGGGAGATTGAAAACATGTAGGCAGGTGGTACGATGGTAAACCATTGGGATTTGTTTTTAGCCCCGTATAAGCAGGCTGTTGAGGAGCTGAAAGTGAAGCTAAGGGGCATTCGCACCCAATTCGAGATGATTGAAGCGCACTCGCCCATTGAGTTTGTCACCGGACGGGTGAAGCCCGTCGCCAGCATTTTGGATAAGGCGCAAAAGAAAAACATCCCGCTCGACCGTCTTGAGGAAGAGATGCAAGATATTGCGGGGCTGCGCATCATGTGCCAGTTTGTCGATGACATTAAGACGGTCGTCGAGCTGTTGCGCCAGCGCAACGATTTTACGATTGTCGAGGAGCGTGATTACATCACGCAAAAAAAAGAGAGCGGCTACCGCTCGTATCATCTTGTCATCCGCTACCCGGTGCAGACGATCCGCGGCGAGAAAAACATTTTGGCGGAGATCCAAATCCGGACGTTGGCGATGAACTTTTGGGCGACGATTGAGCATTCGTTGAACTATAAGTACAGCGGACGTTTCCCTGAGGACATCAAAGTTCGGCTGCAGCGCGCCGCGGAGGCGGCTTATCGCCTCGATGAGGAGATGTCGAAAATCCGCTTTGAAATTCAAGAAGCGCAAGCCGCTTTTTCACGAAAACAAGAGGCAAAAGGAGAAGGACAATGAAACGGACGGACGCGCCGCTCGCATTCGCCATCACATCCAAAGGAGATGACACGTCAAACGCCTTGGCGCAAAAAATGAAAACGTATTTGCTTGATTTTGACTTGCGCTGCGATGAAGAGGAACCCGACCTTGTCATTTCGGTCGGCGGCGATGGAACGCTGTTGTACGCGTTCCATCGCTATTGCCACCGGTTGGACAAGACGGCGTTCGTCGGAGTCCATACCGGCCATCTCGGCTTTTACGCCGACTGGGTGCCGGAGGAACTTGAAAAGCTTGTAATCGCCATTGCCAAGACGCCGTATCAAGTGGTCGAATATCCGCTCCTTGAGGTGACGATTCGCTATCTGAACGGCGGAAGCGAGGCAAAGTATTTAGCGCTCAATGAATGCACGGTCAAATGCGTCAGCGGGACGCTCGTGATGGACGTTGAAATTCGCGGCGACTTGTTTGAGCGGTTCCGCGGCGACGGGTTGTGTATTTCGACGCCGACCGGAAGCACAGCTTACAATAAGGCTCTCGGCGGGGCGATTTTGCATCCGTCGCTGGAGGCGATTCAAGTGACCGAGATGGCGTCGATCAACAACCGCGTGTTTCGGACGATCGGTTCGCCGCTCGTGTTGCCGGCGCACCATACGTGTTTACTCAAGCCGGTCAACCACGTCGATTTTCAAATTACGATCGACCATTTGTCACTGTTGCATAAAGAAGTGAAGTCGATTCAATGTCGAGTAGCCGATGAAAAGGTGCGTTTCGCCCGCTTTCGGCCGTTTCCGTTTTGGCGGCGGGTGCGCGACTCGTTTATTGCCGACTGAGGGAAAGCCAGCCTCCTTGGTTAGGCAACGCTTCCCGTTTGCGGCGAGGTGATGATCTTTTGGCACGGATGACGATTCCGTTGCAGCAGCGCCAAAGAAAAGTAGATGGAACACGATGAGCAAGACGGAGATTTTTTATCAGAAAGGTGACGAACATTGCCGCCGTTTACCATGACCTTTTCCATCGATGAACAGCACGACGGAAAGCTGTTGCGCCAGTTTTTGCAAGAGAACGGCATTTCGCGGACGGCGCTTACCGATATTAAATTCCATGGCGGGGAGCTGTTGGTTGACGGGCGGCCCGTCACCGTCCGCCATGTGCTGCGCGCCGGCGAGACGCTGTCGGTCGTCTTTCCGCCGGAGCGGACAAGCGATTGGATGGACGCAGAAGCGATGCCGCTTGACATTCTGTATGAAGACGATTACGTCCTTGTTGTCAACAAACCAGCGGGATTGGCGACGATTCCGTCGCGCCACCATCCGGGCGGGACGCTCGCCAATGGCTTGCTTCACCATTATCGCCAGCAGCAGCTCGACTCGACCGTCCATATCGTCACCCGGCTTGACCGCGACACGTCCGGGCTCGTGCTCGTCGCCAAGCACTGCCATGTTCATCATTTGTTGTCGGCGTTGCAACAAAAAGGGCACGTTGTGCGCACGTATGAAGCCATTTGCCATGGCGTCATTGTCGAGGATGAAGGGACGATTGACGCTCCCATCGGCCGCCAAGAGGGAAGCATCATCGCACGTGAAGTGCGGGAAGACGGGAAGCCGGCTGTCACTCATTTTCGTGTACTTGAGCGGCTTTATGGCTATACATACGTTTCGCTCCGGCTGGAGACGGGGCGCACGCACCAAATCCGCGTCCATTTGGCTTATCTCGGCCACCCGCTCGCCGGCGATGAACTGTACGGCGGGAGCCGGGAGATGATCGGACGCCAGGCGCTTCACAGCCGGCAGCTGTCGTTTTTTCATCCGTTTGCCGGGCGCTGGTATACATGTTCCGCCCCGCTTCCTGGCGATATGGCGCGCCTGATCGAGGCAATGCGCAGACGAAGTGCTGATTAGGAGAACGTGCGGAACTTTTCGGGAACGAACGGCATCGAGGAAGAAACGGAGACCGTTTCCATTTCCGGATAGCGCAAGGCGGTCAGCGCGCCGCCGAATACACAGCCGGTGTCGATGTTGACCGTCCGTCCGACAAACCGCGGTTTTTCGACCGGCGTGTGGCCATATACAACCCACGCGCTGCCGCGATACCGTTTTGCCCAGTCGCGGCGCACCGGCGTTCCGTCCGGGTTCGTTTCGCCGGTGATGTCCCCATACAGGACGAACGTCTTGACTTGTTTGTCCGTCCGCCCGATATAGTCGTGACGGATGCCGGCATGGGCGATGACAAGGCGCCCCTCATCGAGCACCGCATACAGCGGCGCCTGTTCATACAGACGGATGAACTTGCGGCGGATCATCTCCTGCTCGCTCGGGGGCAAGGCGCGGTACTCCGCGACCGTCGTCTCAAGCCCATGGGCGATTTGCACGTTTCGTCCTAAGAAAAAGCGGTACAGTTTATTGCAATGGTTGCCCGGCACGTAATAGGCGAGGTTCCGCTCGATCAGGTCGCAGACGATTTCGATCATTTTCAGCGATTCAGGACCGCGGTCGGTCAAATCGCCGACAAAACCGAGCTTTCGTCCGTCGGGATGAATCGGCACCCCTTCGTCCCAATGGTAGCCGAGTGTTTCCGTCAATGCGGCGAATTCGCGGAAGCAGCCATGAATGTCGCCGATGATGTCCACCTGCATACATGAGCTCCTTTCTAGCCCGAATCGTTATACTACCAGTATGTCCGTTCGACAAGGAAAAGAAAAGATGAGGCAGCCTTGTTCTATCCATCGAAGGCGCTGTTCAAAAAGCAGCAGCCGCGGCGGGGAGCGGAGCAAAGAAGGATCCTTGGCCCAGGTGACGGCCAAAATAAAGCCGCCTGCCGACACAGCAAGCGGCTTTAGTCATCGCTCGAGAACATAAACTTCCGCGTTCGTGAATGAACGTTTAAGACGAGGCCGATCGCCAGCATATAAGTCGCCAGCGAGCTTCCTCCATAGCTGATGAACGGAAGCGGCAGTCCGGTGATCGGCAAAAGTCCAATCGTCATGCCAATGTTTTGGAACACTTGGAACGTAATCATGCCTGCGACGCCGGCGCATAAATAGCTGCCGTACAAATCGTTGCTCTCCAAGGCAATATGGATCATGCGATAAATGAGCAGGAAAAAGAGAGACACGACGATGCTTGAACCGACAAATCCGAACTGTTCTGAGATGACGCCAAACACAAAGTCTGTGTGCGCCTCCGGCAAATAGACTTGCAAGTTGCCTAATCCTTTCCCATACAGTTCTCCTGACCCAATGGCCATGAGCGAACGGATGAGCTGGAAGCCTTGTTCGTTGGAATATTCATATGGAGCCAGCCAGCCGTAAAACCGGTTCAACTGGTAATCTTCTTTAATAATGTATTTATGGAAGAAATCAGGAAAATAAAAGAAAATGAACACAACGACTGCCACCATTGTTACACCGGATAAGATAATGCCGAAAATGATGCGCCAGCGGATGCCGGAAACGAGCACCAAGGTGGCGGTGATGGCCATAAACACCATCGACATGCCCATGTCTGGCTGCTTGGCGAGCAAAATGAGCGGCGGCAAAACCGCGAGGGCGATTTTCCCGAGCAGCTTAAAATCGTCCCTTATCGTTGGTTCGGGATGTTTTTCCCGATGGTTGACGGTGATGCGGCTTAGGACGATGATCATAAAAATTTTCATCAGTTCGGATGGTTGGAAATTCCCCCCCGGAAGATGGTACCAACTGGTTGCCCCTTTAATCGTCACCGATCCCGGAACGTTCAATTCCAGCCCGAGCAACAGCAGCATCCCGAATCCATACAAATACCAAGCGATTTGAAACAGCCGATCATAGTCAATGATCATCGTCAAGGCGATCACGACAGCGCCGATGGCGTACCATTGCAGCTGTTTCGAAGCGAAGTTGACGTTTTGCAGTTTCTCCGGCAGCATCGGTTCTGCGCTATGAATGGCGATGGCGCTGATAACAGCCATTAAGAATAAAAGAAACAACAAATGATAATCGAGCTTCGACTGGGAAAAACGATCATGATCCATGGAACGATCCTCTCCATTCAAATGTGCCATATACCATATTAGCGAATCGCGCCGGTTTTGCAAAGTGGGAAAAACCGCCGCCAGCATGAAGGAATCGGAAGACAAAAGGGAAGCGTGCATTTACATCGCCCGCCGCATCGCCTATAATAGAATTAACACCTGGTGCTAATAATAAATGATAATTGGGAGGATGAACGAATGGTCTTATCGTTGGAAGGGCGTACATATGTCGTGATGGGGGTGGCGAACAAACGAAGCATCGCCTGGGGCATTGCTCGTTCGCTTCACGCTGCCGGCGCTCGGTTGGTGTTTACGTATGCCGGAGAGAGGTTTGAAAAAGAGGTGCGGGCGCTTGTCGATACGCTTGGGGACGAACGTTCGCTTCTGCTGCCATGCGATGTGGCAAAAGATGAAGACATCGTTCAATGTTTTGCGCAAATCAAACAACAAGTCGGCGTCATCCACGGCGTCGCTCATTGCATCGCCTATGCCAATAAAGAAGACTTGAGCGGTGAGTATATGAACGTCAGCCGCGAAGGCTTTTTGCTCGCCCACAACATCAGCGCCTACTCGCTCACCGCGGTCGCGCGCGAGGCGAAAGCACTGATGACGGAAGGCGGCAGCATCGTCACCCTCACGTACTTAGGCGGCGAGCGCGTCGTGCAAAACTACAACATCATGGGTGTGGCGAAAGCGTCGCTTGATGCGAGCGTGAAATATTTGGCGAACGATTTAGGCAAATACGGCATCCGCGTCAACGCCATTTCCGCAGGACCGATCCGCACGCTGTCGGCCAAAGGGGTGAGCGATTTCAACTCGATTTTAAAACAAATCGAAGAACGCGCCCCGCTCCGTCGGACGACGACCCAAGAAGAAGTCGGCGATGCGGCGCTGTTTTTGTTCAGCGACTTGTCGCGCGGCATCACCGGGGAAATTATTCACGTCGACTCGGGATACCACATTTTAGGATATTAAAAACGTGCGAGCAGCCGTTCCTGTTGATGGAGCGGCTGTTTTTTGCTTGACTTGGGCAATTATTGAGATCATAGGCATACATATATAAGGTAAGGCAAGCATGGAAAGGGGGATTGACGTGCGGAAACAAAACGTTGTGGAGACGGAGCCGTTGCTTTACATTGTGCAGCCAAAAGCGATGCGGGCGGCGGCGCATATGCAAGAAACGTTTATGTGGACTAGCCGAATGCAACAGGAAGAGGAAGGAAGTTCGAGCGATGAACGAGGCGGCGAGGAGGAACCGACTGAATTTTTTGCCAAAAAAGAATTCCAAGCGATGGCGCTTGACGAGCGGCTGGCTTTTTTGACGGAGCTGCCCGCTCATTTGCCGCCGTTGAAATGCCAATTTGTCATGAAGGATAAGAGCTATGAAGGCATATTAAAGAAGTGCACGGCGACCGAGTTGACGATCGCCGATGAACAAGGAAACGAAACGATCATCGGGCGCGCGCAGCTTATGGCGGTGGCGATGATCGGGTTTGTGCAGTAATGCCTTCCCTTTCCTGTGAGGAAGCACATCTTTCTCCGAATGCGTTGCGGCTCTGGGAAAGGGATGGGATGGTTATGGTTTGTTTCCCTCATTTGCTGTGGGATCGTTTTTATTTTGGATATCCGTCATTTTCTTCGTTGGCGATTTTCGATTCGTGTTAGTGTGAACTTGCAATCGTAAAATGTTTGCTGTCATGTTTCGCTTGAGCTTGGTTGCGGTTCCAATGCGTTTTAGGCGACGAGTCCAGCGTTTGTTGGTTGCCGCTTGTAATGGTAAACGATTTTGTGTGGCGGACGATTTGGTTCTGTTTAGGAGCTGGGGCGCTTTTCGCGGATTTGGTTCGCTCTGCCGCAGCTTCTTTTTGTTTGGCTGTTTGTTGATTGTCTTCCATTGATGCAGCCCGCTCTTTTTTGGCTTTTCCCTTTTTCGTTTTGTCGGATGACGCTGCCGCGTTCTCCTTCGAGTGGACGTTTTCTTTTGCATCCGCTTTAGGGGTTGGCAGGTTCAGTTGTTCTGTTGCATCTTCTTTCAGCGGTTCTATTGTCATGCCGGCTGCTTGTTCTTCACTCACTGCAGCTTGTTCTGTTTTCTCCGCCTGCTCCCAAACTTCCAATAACTCGGAAGCTACCCGTTCCCAATTATACATCGAAACTGCAAGCTGCCGGCCTTTTTCTCCCATTCTTCTCATCCATGATGGATTCGATAATATTTGGGCAATCTTGTCGGCAAAATCACTCGGGTCCCCCGGATTTTCGACGATAAGGCCGTTTTCATTGGCGACAATGACTTCCGGATTGCCGCCTCTCGCGGTCGTGACGATCGGAAGGCCCGCTGCCATGGCCTCGTAGTGGACGCGCGCCAACGGTTCCTGCCATTGCGAGGTGCATACGAACAAATCGGCTGCCGCAAACCAATTTTGGATTTCATTCGGTGCGACAAAGCCTGTCGTGACAATGGGGACAGGCATTCGCTTCGCCAGTGCTCTTACATATGCGACATAATCCGTCATGTCATTTTCGCTAAACCAGTTGCTCCCGACAATCACCAGGGCTAAGTTTTTAAATTTTTTTGCCAGCTCCGGCAATGCTAGAAGGAGTTTATCGACCCCTTTATTACGCGACAGCCTTCCGGCGAACAAAATAACCGTTTTGTTTTCCAATCCATGCGCACGCCGAATGTCATCGCGTATTTTCTGCATTTTCGGATGATTCCCCGGCAAAAATCGTTCGCTGTCTACTCCAGAATAAATCGTGCGCAATTTTGGCGATGCTTGCGGATATAGACTTCGGATGACATTGCCAATATAATCGCTCACGGTTACGATGTAGGCCACTTCTGCGATGGCCGCCGCTGCTTCTTCTGGATCGATTTTTTCCGGTTGAAACATATCATTGTGCATACTTAACGTTATTTTGGCGTCGGGAGCTGCCTGCCGGACGGGCAGAACAAGGCGGGGGCGGTTAAAGATATGGATGAGATCGAATTTGTTTGCTGCCACATAACGAACAACGTTTTCTCGGTATATTTCAAATATTTTTCCCGGCACGCGCACGTAGTGAACGCCATGGATCGTTTCTTGCTCGGGAAGCGCCGAATCGCTGATGCCTAAAACGGTGATATCATGGAATTGGCTTACATGTGCAAGAATGCCGGAAATATATGTTTGAATGGCTCCGCCGAGTACAGGGGGAACGGGGAGTTTTTCTGTGCAAACCATCAAAATCCTCATATTTATCCCACTCCTTTCCATTTATGTTCGATTTCTGCCAATACAGACCACTTTGACTGGTCGGTTTCGACAATCGTTTGAATGAGCTGTGCGGTTTGTTCATTGAGAAACATGTCCGGTTCATAGACAATTTCTTTTATATTTTTGTAAAATTCGTTTGGCATGGCCAAGTCAATCATCAAAAGCTCGTATAGTTCAGGCGTTATGGGGTTTGCTTCATAGTACGCTAGAATCATTTCCCGCACCCATGTTGCATCCCATTTGTATAAATCTGCCATTGTACCGCTGATGAGTTTTCGTAAATCCCGAATCGGAAGGTCAAAGGCAACTCCGTCGAGATCAATAATCCACATTCCGTCCGCTCCCATTTGGCCGTTGGACCAACCGTAGTCTTGGTGAACCAATCCCCAATGAGCCGTTCCTTGCTTGACGAATTCGACATAGCTGGATTGCTGAAATCGTTCCATGCCTTTTCGCGCCTGTTCTTCAAATCGATCAACGGCATCGAATAACGGCGCGCTTGCCGGCATTTCAGGGTAGTATTGGGCAATGTTGCGAAACCAGCTCATTTTCGTGATCATTTTTTCATAGTTTTTTGGCCATTTGTGCAGCCGAGAAGCCATCTCTGCCTGCTTCGGGGGGATGTACCCTTTGCTTAGCCGATGGAATTCGCCAAGGGCATAACAAAGCTTTCTTGCTCCTTCCAAATCCTTTGCAACCGGCGTCAACGGTTCAATCCATTCCGCCACAAACCATAGTTTTCCTCCCGCTTCTACATAATTTTTTCCGTCCTTTGTTTTGACAATCGGCGGCACTCTTGCTTTGCGCACTTCTGCCAAGTATTCCTGTGCGCCGAGGCTGAATAAACTTCTCGTCGGTCTTCGGTGCAATAGCTTCAAACTTTTCGGGCCTGATTTTGTTTCGAGTTTCCAAATGGCTCCTCCTTTGTCTGGTTTTGTTGTGATGATTTGCATGTTTTGAACGGATAAATCGTAGTTTTTCAGCACTTCCTCTGCCAGCTGGATAATATACTCAGGAACGAAAAATTCATGGGTCGTTTCATCGACGAGCCATGGCTCAATCACGATGTTCTTCACGCTATCCCTCCTGTCGGGTATTGGGGAATGGACGAAGCGAAATAGGTGTGATTGCTACTAGGATATGTATGGAGAACGAAATTGGACTGGGTAAGCTTATTAACTTATTAGGATCTTTCTCTATGATCCTGAGGCTGACGGCGTTCGCTGCGGAGGAAGCATATCCACAGGGATGCAATGGAAAAGAAGTGGAATTGTTGGTTTCAGAGAAACAAGAAAAAGGCTGTCCCGAAAATACTTTCTCTTAGACAGCCCTTATTGGTTTGGGGAAAGGGAGGAATAGGCTTCGATATAAACCGTTTCAAGCCGCTTAGCCACATGGTGGAATTGAAATTGCTGTTCAACGAGCGTTCGTGCCTTTTTCGCCATGGTTTCCGCTTCGCGTCTGTTCGTAAGCATGTAATCAATCGCTTCAAAAAAAGCGTGCGGGTTTTGGTAGTCATCGATGACAAAGCCGGTTTCGCCGTGGCGGACGATTTCGGTGTTGCCGCCGCGGTTGGTCGTCACGACCGGAATGCCTGCCGCCATCGCCTCATAATGGACGCGGGCGAGCGGCTCGTGCCATTGCGAGCTGCATACAAACACATCGGCCATTAAGAGCAGTTTGGGAATATGACTGTGCGGGACGTAATTCGTAAACAGAACGCGATCGGCCATCGGCGCCGCGAGCTCGTGAAGCCAGTCGATGTATTCGCTTCGTCCGGTGTCGCCGAACCATTTTCCGCCGACGATGACAAGCGCTGCCTCGGGATGGCGAGTCAAAAGGGAGGGCAGACATTGAATCAGCAAATGCGGTCCTTTTGTTTTGCTGAGTCGGCCGAGAAAGAGAACGACTTTCTTATCGGTGAGTCCGTACGCTTCGCGTTCCGCTTGGCGGATGCGCCTGCCTTCTTCCGTCCAGACGGGGATGTATTGGGAAGCATCGACTCCGGAATAAACGACTTTTACTTTCTGAGGATCGATTGGGTAACGGTTTGTCACCGTCCGTTTGATGTATTCACTGACGGCGGTCAGCAAGGTGCAGGCGTCTAGCGCCCGCTTCGCCTGTTCTGCTGTAATTTTCAGCGGGGAAAACATGTCGTTATGCAGGCTTAGCACAAAGGCGCTTTGCGGAGCCGCCGCTTGGTAATCGATGAGCGGAACAGGACGATTGAAGACGTGGACGACATCGAATTTGTGCGCGGCCAACGCACGTGCCACATCCGTTTCATACGTGGCTTTTGGAAAACGGATGTAGCGGATGTCTCCGTCTGTCTCTTCAGGCGGCAAAAGCGGATCAGCGATCGAAAAAATCGTCAGTTCGTGGCGGCGAGCGATCAATGGAGCAATCCCATCGATCATCATTTGAATGGCCCCGCCCCGCACTGCCGGGGCGGGCAGCTTTTCTGTGCAGATATAGGCAATTTTCATGAATGTTCACCCTCATACAGCGAACGGATGTATTCGATCTCTTTTTGAAGGCCGTCTTTAAGCGTTACAACCGGCTTGTACCCGAGCAGCCGCTCCGATTTTGTCAAGTCGGCCCACGTTTGTTTCGGCTCTCCGCGGGCGGCGGGGGTGTACTGAATGATTGCTTGTTTTCCCGTCAGCGTTTCCAGCAGACGGATCACCTCATTGACCGATGCTCGTTCTTTTCCGCCGATATTGATCGTTTCTCCAATGACGCTATCCCGATCGAGCGCGGCGATCGTTCCATCAACGCAGTCAGAAATATAGGTGAAATCGCGCGCTTGTGTCCCGTCGCCGAACACGGTGAGCGGCTGGCCGTCGAGCAGCTGGCGGATGAAGCGGTGAAACGACATGTCCGGGCGCTGGCGCGGGCCATAGACGGTGAAATAGCGCAAAATGACGATCGGTACGGCGAACTCGCGAAAATAGACGCGGCATAAATGTTCGCCGGTGAGCTTCGTAATGCCATATGGGGAGAGCGGGGTCGGTTCAAGCGTTTCCGACAACGGGCCGCCCCGCTCGCCGTAGACGGATGAGGTCGAAGCGTAGATGAACCGTTTGAGCGGCCGGTCTTTGCACGCCTCAAGCAACCGCTGGGTAGCGGAAATGTTGTGGGCAGCATAGGCGGCAAACTCCGTCCCCCAGCTCGTTCGCACGCCGGGCATGCCGGCTAAGTGGTAGACCGCTTCGACGTTTTGCAGCAAGGACTGCAAATCGGCTGTCAGCAAATCCAGCTTAAGAAAGGTAAACCGCGGATGAGACTGCAAATGGGCAATGTTGTTCGCCTTTAGCGGCGCTGGCGTCGGTCCGAGAAAGCCGTCGACGCCAATCACATGATGCTCGTCGTTTTTGAGCAGTTTTTCGCATAAATGGGAGCCGATAAATCCGGCCGCACCGGTGACGAGAATGTTCACGGGCGCCCCACCCCCATGTAGCGCAAACCGCTTTGTTCGACTGCATGGCGATCCAAACAGTTTCGACCGTCAAACACGAGTGTCCCATTCATCGCCGCTTTCACTTGCCCCCAGTCAAGCGTGCGGAATTCGTCCCAATCGGTGGCGATGACCAAGCCATCCGCCCCTTGGATCGCTTCGTGCACCGACTGGACTTGTGTGACGCGGGCGAGCGGCTCCGAGAGCGTTGCCTTTGGGTCGTAGGCGGCAACCGTACAGCCGTTTTCACTCAATCGGCGGATGAGCGCTTCAGCGGGGGAAAAACGCGTATCATCTGTATTCGGCTTAAAGGCGATGCCAAGCACGGCGATTTTTTTGTCCGTCAATGGGGCAAGTTGCTCATTGAGTTTTTGGAAGCAAACGTCAAGCTGGGTGGCGTTGACGGTCTGCACTGCCTTCAGCAAATGCGGCTCCACTTGGCGCGAGCGCGCCGCATGTTCGAGCGCTTTGATATCTTTTGGAAAGCAAGATCCTCCATAGCCGAGGCCGGCCCGCAAAAAGTGTGGGCCGATGCGCGGGTCAAAGCCGATCCCGAGGGCGATGTCATTGACATCGGCGGCAAACGCGTCACAGATGCGTGCCATTTCGTTAATAAAGGAAATTTTGGTCGCCAAAAACGCGTTGGAAGCGTATTTGATCAGTTCCGCGCCGGCCAGGCTCGTGATGACGTAGGGAGCGTTGATTCCGGCATACACCGTCTGCATGACGGCAAGCGATTGGTCATCATCCGGTTCGAGTCCGACGACGATTTTGTCCGGGTGAAACATATCGTAGACAGCCGACCCTTCGCGCAAAAACTCTGGGTTGGATACGATGCGGAACAACTGCGGTTTCACTCCTTTGCGGATGAGCTCGGAGCGCATCCATTCATTCGTCCCCGGCGGGACGGTGCTTTTCGTGACGATCGTTTTGTACGATTCGATCGTCGCTGCCAAGCGGTCGAGCACCGCTTCAATATAGCGTAAGTCGGTGCCGCCGTCGGGCCGCGGCGGGGTGCCGACACATATGACAACGACGGCCGCCCGTTTGATATCATCCCAGCGGCCGCTGAACGTCAGATTATGATAGTTTTTGACAATCAATTCTTCGAGCCCCGGCTCATAAAACGGAATTTCTCCGTTATGGAGCAGGCGGATTTTCCGTTCATCATGCTCAATGCAATGCACTTCATGCCCAAGTTCAGCAAGGACGGCTGCGGTGGTCAGTCCGACATAGCCAGCGCCGATGATGCAGATGTTCATGCTAATAGGCCTCCTTCGTGAAATCTCCGGCTTTTATAGCGTATTAACAGACAAGCGCGGTTTGCTACATGGCAAGCGCCTAAAACGCTGGAAATGAAGCACCCTATTTTCGTTGGACAACCTTTCCCGTCATTCGAAAGCGAATACGATAAGGATATAAAAAAGAGAAGGTGGGAAAGCGGTGCTCAAAAAAGTGATTATCTCTTACGTGTTCACGACGGCCATTTTTCCATATTTAGCATCACTAAAAAACCTCTAGGGGAGAGGAACTTCAACTGACGGAAGCCAGCCGTTGTCTGGCAGCAACGGAAGGATGCCGAGGAAAACTGATCGCTGGGAAGCGTTTTGATATTGGCGCGGCAGACGGCTATATGGCGCTCCTTTCTACTGTTTGGAAAGGAAAAGGGAAGAATTGAGCAACAAAAAAACCAGGTGACAGTTACCTGGTTTTTTTGATGAATTCATCATACAACCGCTCCTGCACCTTGATTTGTTTCGTGATATCAAACTGCTGTTCAATCACTTTGCGCGCTTTTTTCGTGAAGGATGGAATTCGTTCCGGATGTTCCAGAAAAAAGCGAATGCCGTTCGCTAGCTCAAGGTCGTCTCTTTCTGGCGCGAGATAGCCGGTGCGTTTGTGTTCGATCAATTCGGGGATGCCGGCGTGGTTTGTCGAGACGACCGGCAGCCCGCTTGCCATCGCCTCTTTCAATACGTTGGGGATGCCTTCGACGTCTCCATCAGAAGCAGTCTCGCTCGCCAGGCAAAATAGATGAGCGCGCTCCATTTCGCGAGCGATCGAAGCGGCGTCCATGGCGCCAAGCAGATCGACAAACGGATCGAGCTTCAGCTCGCTGACAAGCCGGCGGATGTTTTCTTCCTCTTTGCCGCTGCCGATGATGCGAAGGCGGCAGCGCGGATGTTTGGCATGCACACGCTGAAAGGAGCGCACGAGCGTTAAAAACCCTTTTTTCTCGACGAGCCGGCCGATCGAGAGAATGATGATGCCTCCGTTTTCAGGAATCGTCCGTTCCCGGTACGGAAATAAATCGAGCTCGATGCCGCCGTAGAGGACATGAATTTTTTCCGGCGGAAAGCCTAACGTGATCAGTTCATTGGCAAGATAGCGGCAGACAGGAAGAAAGAGCGCCCCGTGTTGTTTGAGCAAGCTGTACCGTGTTTGATTGCGCCGCAAACTTTGATGCTTCGCCGATCCATCGCGGCCGCGGATGCTGACGACAAGTGGAATGCAATGGGCGATGCAAAACGGGAGAATTTCGACGGCATGCTTTCCATGGTGAGCGTGAATGGCGACAATATTTTGTTCTTTGGCGAAGCGGCCGAAATCGTCGATGTCGTTGAGGTGGTAGTAGTTAATGAGAGGAAACGGATGGCTGCCGTCATCAGCGAATGACCCGATCATGATCGGGCGGTATTTTTTTAAATGAACCATTTGGTTGTAAATAAAGCGTTGATTGATTTTCATTTTTTCATGTAGAAAGTGGGCGATCGTTTGTTTCATTTTTCTCTATCCCTCGCTTTTGAAAAAATCGGACAAGAATGCGAATTTTTTTGTTTCCTGTTCGGCGAGGCGGGTGAGCAAGTCCAAGGACGATGGGCTGTGCAACACTTGCTTTTGTTTTTCCCGGCCGACCGTTTCGCTGTAAAACACGTGAGGAAACATCGCATCAGCGGCATAGACGCTCTTGTACGGAGTGTACAGCGAGCAAATGAAGAAATAAAGGTCAAATAGCAGCCTCGTTCGCTTTACAGCGTCGTTTTTCGGGTTTTTCATCAACGAAACAAGCAGAAAGCGAAAATCATCAAGCGGGAGGCCGTAGTAGGCGCGGTCAAAGTCAATCATCATGATTTCGCGGTTTTTCGCCAATAAAAGGTTGTTGCTGTTGTAATCCCCGTGGCAAATGGCCTTTCGTTCTTTCGCTGTGCGGCAAAAATCAGCTAGATTGCTTTTTTCAAGCCATACATAACTTTGATTAGCGATCCGGGCCATCTGTTTCATTATATGAGAAAGAGCGTCACCATGATCGATGGCCTTTGCCTGCTCCTCTAACTGTGCTGCTTTTTGCCGATGTGCGCTCAGCACGTCTTTCGGCTCCAGAAACGATGAAGGGCGGGGGCCGATCCAATCGGCAAACAGACTGTGAGCATGAAAGCGGGCGAGCCCTTCGATTCGTTGTTGGAAAGAGGGCTTCATTCCGCTTGGGACGATGTAGTCCATCAAATAGTAGTAATGGCCTTTTCGGTGGATGTAATATTGGCCTGTCTTCGTTTGGAAGATTTTTGGGACATGAAATCCTTCCTGATACAGCTTTGAATGGAGCAAAATCGGAAAATTCGTTTTGTCTTCGCTCAGTCGTTTCAGCACGTACCGTTCCTTTGTTTTTTTGTTTTGCACAAGCCATACTTTTTCCTTTTTTAGTTCCTTCATGATGTCGATTTCAGTTCCATTCAGGTCGTAATGGCTTAAAATGTCAAACAACAGGCGGGATCGTTTCGAAGCCAAGATCAGTTCCTCCTAGCATCCATTGTCGATTAGTAAAAGTGTATGTAATACGAGAAGAGAAAGTATAGACAAGCGCACTAGTCAATGAGAAAACGGCGCCGCCAAAAAATAAGCGCCGACCGCGCTGGTTGGCGTCAGCCGGCTGTGCCTTCTTTTCTAGCTATTCTTCCTCTTCATCTGTACCAGCGGATGGAGCTGGCCTCATGGAAGCAGGGAGATCGATTGAGGTGATCGTGGCAGCATCGATCGTAAGCGAGCGCCCTCCATCTTTATAAAAGCGGTCGACCAACAGCGAAACATTGTTCGTCCGCGGCTCGAAGCCGAGAAAAAGCGCATTGTAATGCGTCTCGTTGGCGGTGTGCACGTTGATTTCAACGTTGGGCGGAAGTGCAATCAACTGTTCGTAAAGGGCGTGTGGAAGGCGGGCTGGGCGCCGGTCGAAAAAGACATGGTACATCGCGTCGCCTCCTTTCTTGTTCCTTGTGTTAAAAACCTATACTCCATCATATGATTGGCGTAGGAGAGCGTTTGGGTAAACGTCCGCGCTAAAGGGAATTCGCTGGCTGCCAAGTTGGAACGACAGAAGGCAATCGGTTTTGAATGGTCATGATTGACGGAAAGGGGAGAGGAGCATGGACGATCCGTTTTCCTTTGTCCTTCTTTGTTTAGCCAGCTTTCGCCTGACACGGCTGATTGTATATGATGCGATCACCGCCTGGATTCGCCGTCCATTTCACGAATGGACAGAGCAGGAGCTCTCAGATGGAAGCAAACAAGTATTTCTTTCTTTCAAGGGCGATGGGTTGCGGCGATGGATTGGGGAACTATTGAGCTGCTACTGGTGCACGGGAATCTGGTGCGCCGCGTTTTGTTACCTTGGCTTGGCGTTGTGGCCGACCGTTTTTGAGCCGCTTATTACGCTTCTAGCCATTGCCGGCGGGGCGGCGATCATGGAGACGATCGTCAGTAAATGGCTGGCGTAAGAAGAAAGGCGGCCATTGCCGTCATGGCACAACCGATGAGGGATGCCAGCGGGCGTCGTTTTGATCAAAAAATGGACAGCGAACCGCTGTTGCTGGTTGGGCAACGTTCGCTGAAGGGATGGCCGCGGTGTGGATGGAAGTCGTCAAGCCGTCGTCAACCGGTGATGCCAAAACAGCCGTGCAGTTTGTCGGGATGACGTTGATGAAAGGAAACGCCCAACTGCTATGTTTAAAATCGCAAGGCCGGTCCAAAACGGCCGGCCAACACAACAGGTGCGCCGCTGGTCGGCATGAAGGCGGAAAACGAGTGGGTCACCATTGAATGGCAATATGGTTGGCGGCAGGAACGCCCTTCGGCAGTTCCGAGCAATACACGAACCCATCGACCGTCAATGAGCGGGCGTTGCTGGACGAGGGAACAGTGATTTCAAACTGGGAAAAGCGCCGCTCGCCACCTGGTTCAAGCGGGGCGTCATAAAGCGGGGCAAGCCAGTATTCCCCGCTTTGCCGCACTTTTTCCCGCCAGTTTTCTTGGGTGAACGTCCAGCTTTCCGCGCTGTTGGAGATCATCGCTTCCTGCTCGGCCCGCACGCTGTTTGGCAAAATGATCTTCCCGCTGAGCACCGCTGCTTTTGGAGGCAAAAGGCGTAGACAGACAATCAAATGGTGAAGCGGTGTCATTCCGTGATTACGAATGATGAAATCACCAATGATGGTCAGCTCTTCCTCGTCAAGATGCGTCGGAATGACGACAGAGTAGTGAAACAACGACGACACGGCGGCGGCTCGTTCCAACGCTGGTGTCTCTGTCTCCTTTGAGAGGTTCGATCGCGTTTCTTCCAGTGCAATTTCACACAACAAAAGCTGGCGTTCCAAGGCGGCAATTTTTTTCTTGTACGTTTCAACGGTGGTTGTTTCTGCTTCACGCAGCTTCTCTTTCAAATAGGCGCTGCGCATTTTTTCCTTGGCCAGCTCGGCCTCCAGCTGTTGCACTTGTTGCCGGCATGAGGCCGCTTCTGACCGGTAGTGGATGATTTGCTGCTGCAGACGGAGATGTTGGTCATTTTTGTTTTTCATACCGTTTCCACCCCTTCCATTCTCATCTTATGTATCCGTTGCAGGAGCATGCCATATAAAAAAGGCTGTTGTGGGAACAACAGCCTGAACAGTGCAGGATGCTACATGGCCGGGAATACGTCCGGGCATTGCGGCGGGAATTTGGTTGTCGGGCAAAGCACGGCTTCGGCCAATTCTTCGCGCGGTTGGCAGAAACGAGCTTCGACTTCGATTTTGACATCAGCTTCCACTTGAACTTCAAGGCATAAGGTGATGGAAACATCAAGTTGTGCAAAGTTGTCTGTACAGACTAGGCTCGTGTCGCATTCGAAGAACGAAATATGGCAGTTGAGCTGCGTGCCTTCCGGGGCGCACAAGATGAACGTTTGGGCGGTAGCGAACGGAATTGGCTTCGATTGGCAAATGACCGTGCCGGCTGGGCTGACAATTTGCACGACGACATGCCCTTTGATGAGCGCTTTGACTTTTTGCAACGTCACCATTTCTCCAGAAGGAAGGGTGACGTTTACGGACTGCCGGCCGTTTGGCTGCGTAATTTCCTGGCAAATCAATGCGTCTTGGTCAACGACCGAGTCGATCGGGTTTCCGTCGGCGTCTGTCAGGAAGCAGCGGATCGTCAAGTGTTGCGGGTTTGTATGTTGCGCTCCCAAAAAATCGCAAATTGTTCCTTCCCGCCGGCAGTGGTCCATCGGGAAAATCGCTTCCAAATCCTCACCGCTGAAGCTTCGCAATGGTACATCGACTTGGCGCGTCACCCAGTCGTAAATTTTGCGCGTTCTGATGCATACTCTTTCTGTATCGCGACGGTGATGATGACCCATTTTCTTCGTTCCTCCTATCGTTCAGTTGGTTCCCCAACGCCTGGTGGTTTGGGACTACTGTATACTATGGAACCGCTTAGGTAAATGTGTTGGGACAGATGCGGATTTTTTGCTGGTGGGCGCAGCCAGCGATGAATCAAAGGGGGAGATGTCGAATGATGAAAGACAAACACGGGGCGATGAGCGCAGAGAGAAGGGGGACAGGTGAACAGCGGCTTGTTGAGCGAATGGCTGAACTGGAGCGCCGGCTGAAAGAGGTGGAAGCCGAAAACATTGTGTTAAAGGAGCTGGCTTACCAAAGCGCCAAGCGCTACGAGCAGATCAAACAGCTGGCGAAGGAAAATGACGAGCTTCGCCGTCGGCTGTTTCAATCGCCATGGAGCGAAAAAACGGGCAAGGCGGATGAGGACGAACGGCCGGACAGTTGGTTTCTCCGCACACTGAGGCAAGAAAATGCCATCGTGCCCCGCCCGGAGCGAAACAAAGAAAAATGAGAGGCACCCTTGGCTCACCAAGCCATACAATAGCAGTAGCCGCTCGCTTTTCCTCTCGCGGTTGAATGACATTTCGATTAGAGACGAATCGTACGGAAATGAACTTGAACATAAATTGGTTGATCGGCGAGGGCTACACTTTTTCAGGATGGGGGGATGAGAAATGAAGAAACCAACTCCGTCGAAACCGGTGACAAGGGTGCTTTCCTCGACAACGCAGCCTGTGCGGCGTCCGAGTGGATGCGGATGCGGCCGGCCAGCCGTCATCAAGAAGAAATAACTGAAATCCGTGAGAGATGCCTATACTTTGCTTCGCTTCCTTGCATAGTCTAACAGTGCAACTAGGCGAAAGGAAGGGGGGAAGGGCATGTCGAATCGGAAAAAAGCAAAAGTGATTCATGTCGATAAATTGATCATTCATGCTGACGACATCGTCATTATGCCGCGCGGCCGCATCCGCGATCCATGGTTGTTCCCGCACCGTGATGATGCGGAAATGGAAGCCGTTGAAGATGTGCGGGACTTGGATAAGGAAGAACATGGTGAAGGAGGCCATGATCGAAACGAAGGGGAACGGAGGCCGTTCTCGTGGATCTAGCCATAAAGCAAATGGGGGACGCAAACGGTGGAGCGTTTTAAAAATTACGGGCTTTGGCTCGGGATCGGGTCATTTGTCGTACTGGCGCTGGAGACGTTTGGCGTCGACATCGACCTTGGCAAGTATGAACAGTTGTATCATGCGTTGTTAAGCATTTTGGTGATGGCCGGCATTTTAAACAACCCGTCGCTCGGTCGCGGTTATTCTGATAAAGTTGATAACAAGCCGTAAACCGTATGGGCGCCTGCAGAAGGCGCCCTTTTCGCGCCCGGAAAGGCTGGAAAGGCGGAAGAACGTTTTGCAGAAAATGACAATTATAATTTGACGGCAAAAAAACATTCTAAACATTGTCACCCCCAATTCTTACACCATATAAGGAGGACATGGATCATGACGGTTGCAACACAAGTGAAACAAACATTGGCGGGGTTAAAATCGGCTCAAGCGAGCTTCGAAACGTTTGCTTTGCAAACGGAAAACCAAGCTGCCAAACAGCTTTACCAACAAGCTGCCCAACAAACGCAGGCGGTTATTGACTTGGTGAACTCGCGCGTGCAAGAAATTCAAAATGAAGAGCCACAATATAAACAACAATAACCTTCGCTAAGGCGAATGGGATGGTTCAGGCGGGAAGGTTGGCAGCACGCCAACCTTTTCCCGGCTTTGCGGAAATACATAAAAACGAATGGGTTGATGGAGATGAAAAAATGGTGGTTGGCGGCCGTGGCGGCAATCATTGCAACGAGCGGCTGCGCCAAAGAAGAAACGGAACAAAAACAATCGCTGCAAGGGGCGAACTTGCTGAGAACCCACACGTCCGGGACAGCGAAACATGCGGAGCTAAACCAAGGTCCGGCCGAGCGGGCGGTCAGCTATTTGCGGGGGCGCAACGATGTTCGGGACGTGGTGGCGGTCAACAGCGGGGATCGGTTGCTTGTCGCTTATCAAATTCCCCATATGAAGCGGTGGAATCGAAAACAAATTGAGAAAGACATTGACCAAAAACTGCGCGGCATGTTTCCCGGCTGCCATGTCATTTCCTCGAGCGATTTGAAAATTTTTTGGAAGACGAAACAGCTGAAAACCAATATGGATCACCAGCGCTGGGATGAACGAAAAGTCAATCGGGAAATCAGGCGCATTGAAAAGCTAAGCAACGAGCAAACATAAGAGGTGTCATTATGGCGAATGAGAAACGGAAAAAGCTGACTCCTGTTCAACAGGAATACCATTTATTTGAAAAAGAGAGGGAGACGAAGCGCCCCATCGTGCGCAACTGTGTTTGTGCGTTTCTCGTCGGCGGCATCATTTGCGTCATTGGGCAGGCGATCTCTTATTTTTACATGTACTTCTTTGATTTCACGGAACAAACGGCCGGCAATCCGACGGTGGCGACGATGGTCTTTTTATCGATGATTTTAACTGGGCTTGGCTTCTATGACCGAATCGCCCAATTCGCCGGGGCGGGAAGCGCCGTGCCGGTGACAGGGTTTGGCAACGCCGTCATCTCGGCGGCGATTGAGCACCGGACGGAAGGATTTGTGTTGGGCGTCGGGTCGAACATGTTCAAGCTTGCCGGCTCTGTCATTTTGTTCGGTACGTTTTCCGCCTTTGTCATTGCCCTTGTCAAAACGATTGCGACCCAGTGGGGGGGATTGTAATGCTGAAAGGACACCGCACATGGGTGTTTGCAAACAAACCGGCGATTATCGCAACAGCGGCAGTCGGCGGGCCGTTTGAGGCGAACGGCCGCCTCGCGGAAGACTTTGATCTTCTCCATGAAGATTTATGGCTCGGCGAAGAGTCGTATGAAAAGGCGCACCGCGTGCTCATGGAAGAAGCAGCGTTTCAGGCGATGGAAAAAGCGGGCCTGGAGAAAGAAAAAGTGCAATTTCTCATCGCCGGCGACTTGATCAACCAAATGACCCCGACAAGCTTTGCCGCCCGGACGCTCGGCATGCCGTATCTCGGTGTTTTTGGCGCCTGTTCCACTTCAATGGAAGGACTGGCGCTCAGCGCTTTTATTACGAACTACGGCGGGGCAGATTATATATTAACCGGAGCCTCAAGCCACAATGCCGCCGTCGAAAAGCAGTTCCGCTACCCGACGGAATACGGCGGGCAAAAGCCGCCGACGGCGCAGTGGACGGTGACGGGAGCTGGCGTGGCGATCGTCAGCCTGAAAGGGGACGGGCCGCGCGTGACAGCGGCGACGATCGGCCGCGTTGTGGATATGGGGCTTGCCGACCCGTTCAACATGGGTGGAGCGATGGCGCCGGCGGCGGTCGATACGATTGAGGCGCATTTGCGCGATAGGCAAATCGATGCATCGTATTACGATTTGATCGTCACCGGCGATCTAGGGCGAATCGGACGCCAAGTTTCCCTTGACTTGCTGCGTCAGCACGGCGTTGACATCGATGAAGAGCGCTACCAAGATTGCGGGCTGCTCATTTACCGCGACGGGCAGCCAGTATTGTCTGGGGCGAGCGGGGCGGCTTGTTCCGCCGTTGTCGTTTACGGGCATCTCATCAAACGGATGCGGCGCGGCGAGCTGAAGCGCATTTTGGCAGTCGCGACAGGAGCGCTATTGTCGCCGCTGTCGTTCCAGCAAAACGAGACGATTCCGTGCATCGCCCACGCGGTGGCGATCGAGTATGGAGGTGAGGCGTAGCGTGTTGGCTATGTTTTTTTGGGCGTTTGTCGTCGGCGGGCTGATTTGCGTGATCGGGCAAATTTTGATGGATGTCTTTAAACTGACACCTGCCCATACGTTGACGATTCTCGTCGTCGTCGGGGCGATTTTGGATGGATTCGGTTTGTATGAGCCACTCATCGATTTTGCCGGCGCCGGGGCGACGATTCCGATTACGAGCTTTGGAAACGCACTCGTTCATGGTGCGATGCAAGAGGCGGAAAAACATGGCATTATCGGCGTATTGACCGGCATGTTTGAAGTGACGAGCGCCGGCATCTCCGCGGCGATCGTCTTTGGGTTTATCGGGGCGCTCTTGTTCCGCCCGAAAGGATAGGAGGGATCTTCCATGACCGTTGCTTCGCAAGTGAAACAAACGTTGGCGAGCTTAAAAGGCATTCACGCTGGGCTGCAGCAGCTGGCGCTCACTTCTCAGGATGAAACGGCGCAGCGGACGTTTCATGAAGCGATGCTTGCGACAGAGGAGATCATCGCGGACATCAAAAACCGGATCGGCCGGCTCGAGTTCGAAGAGCCGCAATATAACGGAAAGTAAGGAGCATGATCGATGCCTATATGGTTAGAAACAACCATTCGTTCGATTTGCATTTTAATCGGGTTGTTTGTGATCACCCGCATTCTCGGCAAAAAGCAATTATCAAAATTGTCGTTTTTTGAATACATCGTCGGCATTACCGTCGGCGATATCGCTGGAACGATGTCCGTCGATTTAGGCATTTCGTTGCAAGAAGGCATCACCAGCATTTTGATTTGGTCGCTGTTTCCAGTGGCTGTCGCTCGTCTCTCACTGCGCAACAAGAAATTTCGTGATTTTGTCGAGGGCAATTCCACCATTTTTATTAAAAACGGCAAAATTTTAGAGGAAAACTTGAAACGGGAGAAATATACGGTTGATGAGCTGCTCGAACAGCTGCGCAAAAAAGATGTGTTCCGCGTCGCCGACGTCGAGTTTGCGGTGCTTGAGCCAAACGGCGATTTGAACATCATGCTGAAACGGGAAAAACAGCCGCTCACCGTCGGAGACGTGTTCCCAAACCCGCCGCGGGAAAAAGAGCCGCAAACGGTCATTATGGACGGCATGATTTTGGATGAGCCGCTCGCTGCGATGGGGCTTGGGCGCGGCTGGCTGAAGGAGCAGCTCGACAAGCAAGGGGTGGCGGTCGAAAACGTCTTTCTCGCCCAAGTCGATTCATACGGGCAACTGACAATCGATTTGTATGACGACAAGATCCAAATTGCCGAGCCGCAGGAGAAAAAACTGCTTTTGGCCGCGATGAAAAAAGTGCAAGCTGACTTGGAGCTGTATGCGTTGCAGACCAATTCCGAAGAGGCGAAGGCGCTGTATGAACGAAACGCCTCGAAAATGCAAGAGCTTGTGCAAAAAGTCGAGCCGCTTTTGCGAAACTGATGACACAGGAGGAAACGACGATGGAAGACAAACGGACAAAAACGACCGATGAGGAAATCCAAATCCAATTGAAAACGAACGACCGCTCCGAGCGGGCGCGAACGACTGATGAGGAAATTTCGATTGAATTGATGTTTGACAGCCCACAGCTGACGCGCCAGCCGAAAGATTATGACGAAATCGAATACTAACGGCGCTCTTTTTTGATAGGTAACACCCGTCTAACGGCAAAATAAGGGGGCTGACCCAAAAGCGTCATTCCTCTCAAACGAAATACAACATATTGCGCATGATTCATTGTTTCGTGGCTATATATGGTGATGAGCATGGGTGTCCCCATCCTTTTGGGACACCCCCTTTGATTTTTTTTGCGCCAGTCGCCGCCCGCTGTTTCGGGCGGCGTTTTTATTGTTCATCCGGATGACTTTCAGAGCGAAACAGGACCGATTTACGCCGGGAGAGACTGCAAAAAGGCGCGCACTTCTTCCGGCGTTTTGGCGTCAGCACTGTGCAGATGAGCAATTTTTTCTCCATTGCGGAAGACGAGCAAGCTCGGGATGCCAAGCACTTGGTATTTCTCGCCAAGTTCCGGAAACTGGTCGCGGTCGATTTCAAACCAGTCGTATTGCCCATAGTCGCGAACGATGTCATCGATGAACATATTGAGGCGCATACAGTCTGGGCACCAAGTCGTATAAAATTTGATGATGGCTGGTTTGCCGCTGGAAATGGCAACTTGGAATTGTTCAGTCGTTTCAATTGTTTTCATATTCGTTCCCTCCCTTTCATGTTGCCGTTCATCTTTACTTTACCATATGGCGAGGCAAAAAAAGAACGGTGACGCCTTCACCACGGGCAGCCGTTTTTGCATACAACAGTAAGAAAAGGAGGGAAACGTATGAGCAAAGAGCTGGAAAAGGCGCTCGAAGGTTGGATTGCGTCGCGCAAAGAAGGGCATGAAACGTTCATCCGCCTGTTTGAACAATGGGGAAAGGACTTTAACAAACAGCTGCAAGAAATCGAAAAATTGAACAATGGGTTTCTCAAAAGTGTGCAAGGCAACTTAGACTACATCGAGCAATGGTTTGCGAAGAAGGAGCGGGAATTTGCCGAGCTGTTCCGCCGATTTGGATGACAAAATGGCGTTTGCGCCCATACGCCTCACTAAGCCGGTGAATACGATACAGTAAACGGAGAAGGAGGTGCACATTATGATGGGCTTCTGCGGCTACGGTTATCCTTATGGCTACGGCTATGGCGGTGGCTATGGCGGTGGTTTTGTGCTGATTGTCGTGTTGTTTATCTTGTTGATTATTGTCGGCGCGGCATTTGTCGCCTAACGGGAAAAAGCGAATGGGATACGGGCCGTTTCGGCGCCACGGAGCGGCTCGTATTTTTCTTTCCTTTGATGCACGCTGACGCGCGAGCATCATACGATATAGCAGGGAGAAGGAGGCGGAGAGATGGATCAACAATTTTTTAAAAACATTGAAAAGAAAACGGGCGTCAACATGAAAGACATTTTGGAGCTCGCCAACTCGCTGCAAAACGCCAATTTCAGCGACGAAAAAACGGTGCGCCAGGTCGTGAAGCGGGTGGCGCAAATCGCCAACCGAAAAGTGCCAAAAGAACTCGAAGACCAAATCGTCAAGGCGATCGTCCATAACGGCAAGCAAATTGATTTCAATACGATTGCCAATATGCTGAACAATAAAAAATAAGCAAAAGGGAGCTTGCGCGCAGCTCCCTTTTGCTCTGCTTGGCTCAGGGGAGCGAAATGATGTTCAATGCCTCCAAGTCTCGGATCAGTGTAGACGAGGCTGTTCTAATGGCCATCATTCGAGCGATTTCACCATCGTGACATGCGGGATGCCAGCATCCATAAAGACGCCGGAGACGGTCGTGTAGCCGAGCTTTTTGTAAAACGGTTCCGCGTGCGTCTGGGCGTTCAGTTTCGCCGTTTTCGCCCCTTTTGTTTTTGCCAGCTGTTCGATCGCTTCCATCACCATCCGTCCGGCGCCGCGGCCGCGGTGGGACGGCAGGACGCAAATGCGCTCGATTTTGCCGACGCCTTCGTCAATGAAGCGAAGCCGGCCAGCGCCGACCGGCGCTTCGCCGTCATACAGGACGAGATGGAACGAGTCGTGCTCGAATGCGTCGACTTCCTCTTCTTCGGGGACGTTTTGTTCTTCAATGAACACGAGCCGGCGGACGCGCAGGGCGTCTGCATACAGGGCGAGGTCGTTTGTCGTTCCAATCGCGACGTTCATGTCAGATTTTCCTTTCCTCCAACAACAAACGTTTCATACACGGTCCACGAACCGTCCTCAAGCTGGTAAAGGAGATGGAAGCGGTCGACGGTCTCCTCGAAGTGCACCTCTTGCAGCTTCAGCTGGCTGTAGACGTCTGCATATTCCGCTCCCGGCAAATCGCGGCCGATCGTAATGTGAGGCACGAACACAAACTCCGGCTTTCCGGCAAACAAACCGCTGTGCAGTTGTTCATGAAGGCGCTCGAGCACGTCGTTTGGCTCCACTTTCAAATAAATGATGTTGCTTGTCGGATAAAACGAGCTGAATTTCGTCACTTTGATTGGAATGGGAGGCGTTTCTGCCGCAATCCGGCGCAGCTCTTTCGTCATTTCCTTCAGCTGCTCCTCACCCGCTTCAAACGGATATTTCAGCGTAATGTGCGGCGGAATGAGGGCGTAATGGCTGTCGTACCGTTTTCGATACGAGTTGGCAAAATCTTGAATTTGTTTTGGCGGAAAGATGACAATGCCGTACTTCATTTTGGTTTCCCTCCTTGAACCAGTTTGTTTTCCATGCGCAAACGGCGCACGGAAAGGATGCAGCGGCTCGATATCCTCGAAGCTGTTCTGTTTTGGCCTATAACGATAAAACAGCGGCTACCGCCCGCGGCACATCCGGCTGCCAATACGTCCACGCATGGCCGCCTTCGAACTCATGGTACGTATAAGCAAACCGTTTTTCCATAAACAAGTCCCGCGCCATTCGATTCGGGGTGATAAAATCGCGCACATGACCGTCCGTCGTTTTCACCGCTGTTTCCTCCGTGCCGACAGAATGGTAAAACGAAAGGAGCGATGGATCGCGAAACGAGCGGATGCGCGCCAATACCGAGTCATCGATATAGGGGGACTGCATGGCGATTTTCCCAAATGTATGTGGATACAACAACCCGGCTAGAAGCGACACTGTTCCGCCGAGCGAATCGCCGATCAGCGCCCGGCCTTTGCCCATTTGATACGTCGGCAGTTCGCGGTCCAAAAACGGGACGAGTTCATGGGCTAAAAAACGAATGTATGCTTCGAGCTTTCGGCCTTGTGGGTGGTATTTCTCGTAGCGGTCGTTGACGTTCCGATACGGGATGCCGACGACGATCGTCCGGTCGATTGTTCCTTCTTCCATCAGCGTTTCGATGACAGTTTTTATTTTTCCATACATAAAATAATCTTTGCCGTCTTGCGCGATTAGTAAAGAATATTTGTAAAGCGGCGAAAAATTGCTTGGCAAGTAGACGAGCAGTTCGATTTCTTCTTGAAGCTCTCCGCTGTACAGCTTGTAGTCGCGCATGATTCCTGTTGCTGTCGCCATGACCATCCTCCATGAAAGCGTAAGTTCATCTGTTATTGTAACATATTTGCACCAAAAGATGTTAATGAACGGCTCGAATTTTTTGTGAATTTGCCGAATGGTGCCATTGATAAAAAAATGACTTGCAAAAACGGGGGGAATGCGCTACATTTTTTATTAAATTAGAAAAATTGAATACGCGTCTCATTCTTATCAAGAGAAGCGGAGGGAACTGGCCCAATGAAGCTTCAGCAACCAGCCGCCCGGCGGCCAGGTGCTAAATCCAGCGGATTGAGCATTCAATTCGGCAGATAAGAAGAAGCATGGCCATGTGTATGGAAAAGTCTTCTTCTTAGAAGACTTTTTTTATTTATTCAAGCGGCCGCTCCGATGAACCGCGTGGCGGTCTAGGACCAAGGCGCTCGGCCGCTGCCCGAGAGACAGCGGCGCTTCGTTTGGCGCCAAGCGGTCGGCCGTTGACCCATGATGGAATTTTCAGCAGAAGGAGAGAGATGAGATGGAGAAACTGGAGACGTTGTTAGCGCAAATTGGCAACCGGAGTGAAACGGCGACGGGGACGGTCAACCCGCCTGTTTATTTTTCCACCGCTTACCGCCATGCCGGCATCGGAGAGTCGACCGGGTTTGACTACATCCGCACCGGCAACCCGACGCGCAAAATCGTCGAAGAAGCGATCGCGAAGCTTGAAGGCGGCGACCAAGGCTACGCGTTCAGCTCCGGCATGGCCGCCATTCAGACAGTGCTCGCCTTGTTTGAGAGCGGAGATGAGTTTCTCGTATCGGCCGACCTGTACGGCGGCACGTACCGCCTGTTTGAGCGCGGCTGGCGCAAGTACGGTCTTGGGTTCCATTACGTCGATTTTACCGATCTTGCTGCTGTAGAGGAAAAAATTACGGAAAAAACAAAAGCCATCTTTTTGGAAACGCCGACGAATCCGCTCATGCACGAGACGGATATCTCTGCGGTCGCCGAGCTCGCCAAGCGGCACGGGCTTTTGTTGATCGTTGACAACACGTTTTATACACCGGTGCTTCAACGCCCGATCGAACAGGGCGCCGATATTGTCATCCACAGCGCCACGAAATATTTAGGCGGCCATAACGACGTCTTGGCCGGTCTTGTCGTCGCCAAGGGCGAGGAGCTCTGTCAACGCCTGGCCGAGTATCAGAACGCCATCGGCGCTGTTTTGTCGCCGTTCGATTCATGGCTTCTGATCCGCGGGATGAAAACGCTGGCCCTAAGGATGCGCCAACATGAAGAAAACGCTAAGCGCATCAGCGCCTTTTTGCGCGAACATGAAGATGTCACTGATGTGTTGTATCCGGGAAGAGGCGGGATGCTGTCGTTTCGGATTGCTGATGAGAAGTGGGTGAACCGGTTTTTAAAAAGTTTGCGCCTCATTACGTTCGCGGAAAGCTTGGGCGGAGTCGAAAGCTTTATCACGTACCCGGCGACGCAGACGCATGCCGACATTCCGGAAGAAATCCGCATCCAAAACGGCGTCTGCAACCGTCTGCTTCGCTTCTCCGTCGGCATCGAGCACGCCGACGACTTGATCGCCGATTTGGCGCAGGCATTGAAAAACATGAAAGAGGTGTGAGCGATGGAACGGGAATGGTCGTTTTCGACGAAATTGCTCCATAACGAATGGAAAGTCGATCGCTGCACGGGGGCGGTGAGCGTGCCGATCCAGCACGCGTCCACGTTCCATCAGTTCGATTTCGACTCGTTCGGCAAATACGATTACAGCCGCTCCGGCAACCCGACGCGCGAGGCGCTCGAGGAAACGATCGCGGCGTTAGAAGGCGGTGTGCGCGGATTCGCCTTCGCTTCCGGCATGGCCGCCATTTCGACGGCGTTTTTGCTCTTGTCCAGAGGCGACCACGTCCTCGTGACGGAAGACGTTTACGGCGGCACGTACCGGATGATCACCGAAGTATTGAGCCGCTTTGGCATTGAGTATACGTTTGTCGATATGACCGATTTGCACGCCGTCGCCGAAAACATCCGACCGAACACGAAAGTCATTTACATGGAAACGCCGTCCAATCCGCTCGTAAAGGTGACCGATATTCAAGGCGTCGTCAAGCTGGCAAAAGCGCACGGCTGCCTGACGTTCCTTGACAACACGTTCATGACGCCGGCGCTGCAGCGGCCGCTTGATCTTGGCGTCGACGTCGTCCTACACAGCGCGACGAAATTTTTAGCCGGCCATAGCGACGTCGTCGCCGGACTGGCGGTCGTGAAAGATGAAGAATTGGGAAAAGAGCTGTACAAACTGCAAAACGCCTTTGGCGCCGTCCTCGGCGTCCAAGATGCGTGGCTTGTGCTGCGGGGGATCAAAACGCTTCATGTCCGGCTGAAACAATCGTCCGAATCGGCCATGGCCATCGCTGAGTATTTGGCGCGCCACCCTAAAGTGGAAGACGTGTATTATCCGGGACTGGAGAACCATCCAGGTCATGACATTCAACGCAGCCAAGCGGCTGGGTTTGGCGCTGTGTTGTCGTTCCGACTCGCCGATGAAGAAGCGGCCCGGACGTTCGTCCGAAACGTCCGACTACCGGTGTTTGCCGTCAGCCTTGGGGCGGTCGAGTCGATTTTATCGTACCCGTCGAAAATGTCGCATGCGGCGATGCCAAAAGACGAGCGGCTCCGCCGCGGCATTACCGACGGCCTGCTGCGGCTGAGCGTCGGGCTTGAGGATGTGAACGATTTAATCGCCGATTTTGAGCGGGCGTTGTCGTTTGTGAAAGAACAGCGGTCCGTCCCATCCATCTAGCAGGGCGTCACACGGTATGCCCCTTGCGACGGGGGCGTACCGTTTGCACTGTGTGAAAGGAAGAAAGACGCAGCCCGAATAATGCTTCGTGCCAGAAAGAAGGTTTGGACAGCGCTGATTAGGAAACCGCTGTGGGCGAAGGCAAAAGTTGTTGTTCTACATATTGTAAAAATACATCGACAATTTCTTCATCCCATTGTGTTCCTTTTCCGTTTTTTAAAATGTCTGCGGCTTGGCGAATATCCATGCCTTTACGGTACGGACGGTCCGAAGTCATGGCATCAAACGCATCCGCAACGGCAATAATTTTGCCAAACAACGGAATTTCGTCGCCTGTTAAACCATCTGGGTATCCCTTTCCATCGATGCGTTCGTGATGGGAGCGGATGCCCGCTAAAAGCGGCTCAATCGGTTCGATCGGCCTAACTTCGCGCAAAATGGCTTCTCCGAGGGCGGGGTGTTTTTTAATCCAGGCAAATTCGTCATCGCTTAGTTTTCCGTCTTTAAGCAAAATGGCATCCGGGATGCCGATCTTTCCGATGTCGTGCAGCAACGCGGAGCGATACAAGGCATCAAGCTGTTCATCCGGTAGGGAAAGCTGTTTCCCGATCGCGAGCGCATAGCGGGCCACACGCAACGAGTGCCCCGCTGTATAGGGGTCGCGGGCGTCAAGCGCCGCCGTCAAGACGGTGATAAAACTGTTGAGCAGCTCTTTGTTCATTTGGTCGCGTTGATGCACAGCATCGATCATATGGTTGAATCCCCGAAGCAAGTAGGCAAATTCATCGGTATACACATTGTGGGCGACAGGTTCATACGTTTCGTTTTCCGCCCGTTCCATATGGGTTGCCAGCACGCTGACCGGCTCATTGATTTCATCCACCAACAAGCGAGTCAAAAAAACGGAGAAGGCGATCGAAAACAGCAAGATGACGGCCGCCCATGGCCAATACGACCAGTGAGAGGCGCTCGGCTCGGTGAGCGACCATTTGATTTCGGTCGCTAAGCTGAACAATAAGACAGGAAACGTGCTGCTGAACAAGACCGTCAGCTGCAGTTTTGTTTTGAGCGACACGGGAAGCGGCGAATGCCCTTCATCGATCCTGCCACCCTTCGTAAGCAAATACGCCATCAGCGGTCGGCAAGCTTTCGTTGTCAAAAAAAATTCAACCAATCCGTGAAGTGACGCAATCAAAATGGCGCCGATAAAGGCGTACAAAATGTATCGATATGGAAGGGACAGCACACGGTAGTGGATGCATAAAGCCGTCAGCCCCATGCCGGGAATCGACAGCCCGAACAAGTGCGGGCCTAAAATGCGGCGAACCGCCAATAGCGGCAAGCGGCGCGCTTGTTCTAGGGCTTTCACAGCCAACCTTTCGTCCGGATGCTTGGCGCCAAAAAATTGCCGAATCGGCGCCAAATCGCGGCGAAACACCGTCCATTCTGACGCCCCCATGACGATGGTTGAAAACAACAAAATGCCGATCAGCCATTTGGCTTCTTCCCATGAGATGACGAGCGTCGTCAACATCAATGTCGCGCCGACGCCGATCACAGCGATGGCTGAGCCGGTAACATAATGACGCAGCAACTGTTGCACGAATGAACGATACATGTTGTTCCGCCTTTCTTCTAAGACTACGGGCTTATTTCTAATATACTGATTCTCGTTTGATAGGACAATGAGAATGTAATAGAAAAATGCGATGCGCTGTACGATCTCCCTCCGTGTTGGTTACTTGTCCGTCTGTGTGTCAATCATATTCCACTTCGCCGCCTCACTCATCCTTGAACGCGGCGTCGGCTCGACCGTCAGCCCGCAGTTTGCCACTGAGCTGGTTGAAACCGTGACTCTTGTCGAACAGCAGCGCCGCCGCATCATCACACAGTACGAATCCGCCCGCCGCCGGTATACCCCGCTTTTGCTCGAGCCGTTCGATCACGGGTTGTTCTGATCGAGGATGTCACGAGCTTCCCCTTTTTCACAGTGAACACTTATTTTTTAAAAAATAGTTGACAACCTGTATTTCCGTTTATATAATTAAAAATGTGTTCAACAGCGAACAACATATGATTCCGTAGCTCAGCTGGGAGAGCGCCACCTTGACAGGGTGGAGGTCGCTGGTTCGAGCCCAGTCGGAATCATCAAGTGAAATCCCTTGAGCCACAAGGCTTCAAGGGATTTTTTTGTTTATGTTTTCAGTTTTATTTGAAGTTTTTGGTTATATGGGGGAGGCTATGTTTAGCGAAAAAATTTATAAAGAAGTCGATAGTTCTATAAAAAAGAGATATCAAAAAAGATTATTTGCAGTATATATACATGCTCATTAAAAAGTTAACCTTCGTATAACCGATGCACACTCCGGTTATCCTGTTCCTAAGGAAACCTATGGAAAAGGAGCGGGATCATTCATGAAACGTCTCAACATCACCCATGATCACAGATGGACACCTCGGACACTTCGCAAACAGGAACGGAAAATCAAAAACACCCTTCTTCGCCAACGGGTGATGGCGGTTCGCCTGGTCATGGAAGGCTATTTGGGCAAAGAGGTGGCCTCCATGGTCAACGTGTGCCGACAAACCGTTTCCCATTATGTGTCGCTGTTCAACGAAGGCGGTCTGGAGCTCTTGCTTCATCGGGATTTCGCCCCCGGGCGGGAGCCGTTTCTCACCGAAGAACAGCAGGAAGAGATCAAACAGCTTGTGTTGACCACCACTCCCGTAGAACTGGGCTGGGACGTCGCTTCGGCCTGGAACACCAAACTCCTGCAATCCTATGTCGAAAAGCACTTTGGTGTTTGCCTTTCCCGTGAAGCGCTGCGAAAACTCCTGCACCGTCAAGGTCTGTCATGGACTCGCCCTACGTACACGCTGGCGAAAGGGAATCCGGATGAGCAAAAGCAATTTGAAAAGCAAATGGATTTGATAAAAAAACTTGATCACCAAGGAGACAGAAGATGCCGTTCTTCTGTACATCGATGAAACGCATATCCGCTCTTATCATGTCTTGCGATCCACTTGGTCCGAGGTCGGTCGTCAAAAACGTGTGCCGACATTCGGCCATCATGCCCATGTTTCGGTATTTGGCGCGGTGAACGTCCACGATGGGGACATCGTGCTTCACCAAACAGAAGCCGCCAACGCCGCGACGTTCTTGGATTTCTTGCGCCTGCTCAAAGAGCGGCATCCCAACCGGATCATTGCGCTCGTCTTGGACAATGCCCGGATTCATCACGCTCGAATGGGGAAGGACTTTTTGCGAGAAGAAGGACAATGTTTTCATTTCCTGTATCTGCCTCCCTACTCGCCGCAGCTCAACCCGATCGAGCGTTTGTGGAAATGGCTGAAGGATACGGTGATCGCCAACGCCTTTCACAAAGACCGCCACGAGATCGTGCAAGCGGTTCAACGATTTGCTCATTACATTCAGGAACGCCCGGAGGAAGTGTTGCGGCGCTTGGGGTGTTCCGCGTAATCGAAAAGTTAACTTTTCAAGGTGCATTTATATAGCATCTTTCATACCTACACTTGCGAATATATCGACCGCACACCTGTCGCTGCTTCGATCGCTTGTTCTAAGTCTTCGATTAAATCGCCCACGTTTTCGATTCCGACCGATAACCGAATCATATCTTCTGTCACGCCGGATGCTTTTAAGTCTTCTGCACTTATATAAGTTGCAATAAAGAATTTCCGATCTCCATGTCCCGTCTTTATCACCTGACAAGCTGGCACGGTGGCAAGAAGAGCGAACAATGCCATGTAAAACAAAATTGCAACTTATATAAAACCGTACTGGACGACGGTAAAAATCATACGGTATTACGTGATTATTATGATCAATATATATATGACGCGTATCACTTTGTCTACAGTGACAGCAAGCGCACCAATCTGAAAAAAGTATATATTTCCGACGATATGATCAAAACGACGGGCAATGTATTGGATACATTCTGATGAAGGAGAATCGGTTTCCATGAATCGAAAAAAAGTTTGTCTTGTTTGTTGCCGTGCTGATGGTCATTTTCTTTTTCGTCTACATGTTTGAAGAACAAGTGCTGCGCTTTTTAGACTACAAGGTGATCAAATTGACGATGTTGATTTCTTTGATCACGATTATTGTCGGTGATGTCATCTATCGACGCACGTAATCGGATGCACAAAGGAAACGGAAGGGGCTGTCAGGCGACGATGCCCGGCAAGTTCGTTGGGGCGTTGGCGCTGGACGGTGATGAGACGATCGCCGTCTTTTTTGGTTTACTAAGGTCGGCGGCTGGATCAAGAACCGTTTGTGTGTGAAAAGGGTTGTCTGCCTGCTTTGCCTGGCGCGGCAAGTCGCAAACAACGCCGCCTCCAGCGCCGTGTATGGTCTGGAAGCGGCGTTGCCGCGTTGGGCGCGACCGTCTTTGAAGGGGACCGAACAATGCGACTTTCAGACCCATGTATGGGCTGTGAAACGGGTGGTTGTTTGGTCCTTCCGTCAGCTGAAAAATGGACAAGCGACTTTTCCATCAAGGATATGTTAAACTTTTTCGTTGCATCTATATAGCACTACGGGTTATATTATTCAATTTTATTCACTTGATTTATTTGAAAGTCGTTAAATGGAACCCATTTAAATGGTTCAGTATAATTTACCATTCGAATCAAATATTTATGTTTATTATCTTCCGTTTTGATAACGAAATCAAACATATTATTTCTTTTTTTTGTCTTTGATAGAATTTTAAATCGAAGCGGATGATCTAACGAATTGATCTCTTCTACCGCCTTCTTATCTGAGAGGAAATTCACTTTATCAACTGATAATTTGTCTAATTGAGTTCGTAACTGATAATTTAGCAATAGATTTGAATGACCTATTAAGGGAATTAGAAAAATTAAAATAATCAAACACGGAAAGAGATATCTGAGTAATTTTTTAGAGATAAAATCATTAAAAACTATTACAAAAATAAGGACTAGAATGAGGAAAAAAAATAGAAAGTTAAAAAACAAAGATAACATAAATCAGCCTCTTTTCAAGAGACATGAACCCTCCTTATGAATGGTTTGGTAGCACATCTATTCTAACCAAGGAATTGGGCTCATATCTCTTTTTTGTTTTATTGTAAATTTATGTTAGTGATTTACTCATCTATAGTAATATCGAAATTTTTTCGACTTTAGAGCCTATATCTCTTTTACCAACTACCCTTCGTTAAAACAACGGTTCCAGCCTTAGGTAAATCATATGGTTTACAAATACTAGTTAGGAACAGAGGATTATATACAGTAGGTAATTCATAATTAGCGCCATAGTAATATGCTTGCCATACAATTTTAGAACAATACGTAGAATCCATGTAATATAGAGGACTAATATCGTAATAGGCATTACGATAATTTTTTACATAGTTTGCTGCCCAATTTGCCGCTGCTGTAGCATTTGCACCACTATAACGAACCACTTTTTCATTTGGATATTCAGCAAACCAATCGCCTATTCCCCAAGTTCTTGGGTGATACCCACTTCCTCGAATTGACGCTACTGTTCCGTAAGCATCAATTACAATTCCCGCATGACCTGTAACCCCATAAGAAGAGGTATTATTTGTTACCAAAACATCTCCAGGTTTAATTACAACTGAACTTCCTGGGTAATACTCAGGAGGAATAGCTTGAGGAGTAATATTAATTTCAGCAAAAGTCAAATTGCTAAAGCTAAAGGTAAATAATACAAAACAAAAAACAAGTAAAATAGATTTTAATTTTTTCATATACTAACACTCCTCTTAAATCACAATCATAGTAAATTGACTAGAAGAACAATCAAAACAGTTTGCTTGTATCAGAAAATCAATCTGTATTTATACAGTATTCATGCTCTTACCCAATTCCTTCTCAAAAAATAGCTGATCAGCTATTTTTAATTTACTAAAATAAACATATGGAAAAATCCGTATTTTCCGCCAATTACCTGACGAAAATCCGCCATTTTCTTCGAAACAAAGTAACTATTCAGCCGTTACATAGAAAAAGTTTACGAGATCCGGTTTATTTCTGCTCCCCTTGTCTATACTAGCACCATCCAAGACAAGGGAGGTGAACAGGATGGCAAACGTTGTTTTTGATTTCCAACAAGCGGTCTTTACACTCGAAAGCATGGTCGCAAAAATTAAGCGCCAAGCACAAACCATCGAAAAACTCATCAAAGAAAACGAACAATTAAGACAAGAAAACCAGCAACTTCGTCAAGAAAATCAACAATGGAAAGCACGTATTGCAGAATTAGAAGCCCGTACAAAAAAAACAGCACCAATAGCCATTTGCCGCCGTCTTCTGACCGGTTTGCAGCGAAATCTCCTTCTCGCCAACCGTCGCAGAAACAGCTGGGAGGGCAGCCGGGGCACCGAGGAACGACGTTCCGTCAAGTCCTCAATCCTGACCACCGAGTCCTTCACCGCGTGACCCAATGCAAAGTTCCAGCGAATGGCCGCCGAGAACTCAAGGAGCGTTGCCGACAAGGCAAGCATGAAGGCGCCCGCAACGCGCAACATTTCATCCAGCGCCTAGAAAAGCGCAAGCAAGAAGCGCTTCTCTTCCTGCGAAAGAAAGAAGTGCCGTTTGACCACAACCAAGCCGAGCGCGATTTGCGGATGGTGAAAGTCAAACAAAAAATTTCTGGAACGTTTCGTCAGGAAGACGATGCCGAGGCTTTCTGTGTCATGCGCAGCGTCATGTCCACCCTGCAAAAACATGAGAAACCGGTTTGGGAATCGTTGCAAAGACTTCTAAGCGGGGAGTCTCTCCAAACGATTCTCCATTCCTCCTAGGGCATTTTCGATACGGGAAATGCCCTATTGGTGCTGGATTCTGAAAATCTCGCTAGTATTGGGCTGAATGGATACGAAACAAATGACAAAGTTTATTAAATGAAGTAGAATTTAGTAAAAAATAGTAGAGGGGAAATGGTATGGTTATTCGTACATTGCTTGTTGATTCTGATCCTATCTGTTTGCTTGGTTTGGAAAAATTATTAGAAAAAGAAAGAGGCATAACTGTTGTTGGTTCTGTTTCTTGTCTTGATTCACTAGACACTCTTGTACATATACATGTACCAGACGTCATTGTGATAAATATGCACATGCACATAATAAAAGTACTTGACTGGATAAAAAACGCGAAGGAAACACACCCCACGATAAATGTCATTATGCTATGCAATTATCCACCATTTGCCTTATCTTCATATGAAGCAGGTATAGCTGCGATATTACCAAAAGAAAAAGTTTCTACTCATTTGGCACATGCGATACGTGACAGCAATGAGGGGGGGAGGCTTTTCTTGCTTGACAGTAAGACTACATGTTCAATGAAATGTTGTTTGACAAAAATTGAAATAGATATATTACAAATGCTGGCAGATGATCAAACGAGTGCGCAAATCAGCGAAAAGCTAAATATAAGCAAACGAACAGTGGAACGTCACCTTTCTTCTATTTTCGGAAAATTAGGGGTGTTGTCACGAACAGGAGCGGTTGCCGAAGCGCTGCGGTTACAACTCATAAAATGAAAGGTGCTAGTCGAAAAATCTAACTATATACATGCTCATTAAAAAGTTAACCTTCGTATAACCGATGCACACTCCGGTTATCCTGTTCCTAAGGAAACCTATGGAAAAGGAGCGGGATCATTCATGAAACGTCTCAACATCACCCATGATCACGGATGGACGCCACGGACGCTTCGCAAACAGGAACGGAAAATCAAAAACGCGCTTCTTCGCCAACGGGTGATGGCGGTTCGTTTGGTCATGGAAGGTTATTTGGGCAAAGAGGCGGCCTCCATGGTCAACGTGTGCCGACAAACCGTTTCCCATTATGTGCCGCTGTTCAACGAAGGCGGTCTGGAGCTCTTGCTTCATCGGGATTTCGCCCCTGGACGGGAGCCGTTTCTCACCGAAGAACAGCAGGAAGAGATCAAACAGCTTGTGTTGACCACCACTCCCGCGGAACTGGGCTGGGACGCCGCTTCGGCCTGGAACACCAAACTCCTGCAATCCTATGTCGAAAAGCACTTTGGTGTTTGCCTTTCCCGTGAAGCGCTGCGAAAACTCCTGCACCGTCAAGGTCTGTCATGGACTCGCCCTACGTACACGCTGGCGAAAGGGAATCCGGATGAGCAAAAGCAATTTGAAAAGCAAATGGATTTGATAAAAAAAACTTGATCACCAAGGAGACAGAAGATGCCGTTCTTCTGTACATCGATGAAACGCATATCCGCTCTTATCATGTCTTGCGATCCACTTGGTCCGAGGTCGGCCGTCAAAAACGTGTGCCGACATTCGGCCATCATGCCCATGTTTCGGTATTTGGCGCGGTGAACGTCCACGATGGGGACATCGTGCTTCACCAAACAGAAGCCGCCAACGCTGCGACGTTCTTGGATTTCTTGCGCCTGCTCAAAGAGCGGCATCCCAACCGGATCATTGCGCTCGTCTTGGACAATGCCCGGATTCATCACGCTCGAATGGTGAAGGACTTTTTGCGAGAAGAAGGACAATGTTTTCATTTCCTGTATCTGCCTCCCTACTCGCCGCAGCTCAACCCGATCGAGCGTTTGTGGAAATGGCTGAAGGATACGATGATCGCCAACGCCTTTCACAAAGACCGCCACGAGATCGTGCAAGCGGTTCAACGATTTGCTCATTACATTCAGGAACGCCCGGAGGAAGTGTTGCGGCGCTTGGGGTGTTCCGCGTAATCGAAAAGTTAACTTTTCAAGGTGCATTTATATAGTTTACAGAAAAAACGTCTTTCATCCCACGGTTTCAATCGTGGGATGAAAGACGGCGTTGCTCGGTAATCCTTAATCGGATTGCTTCGAGCAGCCATTTTTATCTTTAAGTGTCGCAGTATAATCGTTAAACGGATATAATTCATATATGGGACAAGAGTATCGAAGAACGAAAACAACTGAACGCGATGTGGAATCGCAAAAGAAAAGGGGGTGAATCCATGCCCACGATCACACTCAGGCTGGAACGGCACAACCCAACGAAAGCCAAACAGGAAATGTACGAGCGAATGACCGAATGGAACACAGAATTTGCGAATTGGCTATGGCATCATCCTGAATGAAACAAAGCAACGAGCAAGATATTCAAAGACTTTTCGCCACAAAAGTTTCCTTCTGCTATCGTGAATCAGACGATTCGAGAAGTGAAGTCCCAAAAGAAAAATCAGAAGGCAAAGACGTTTCAAAAACGGTGGTGTTGCTTTCATAATCAAAACTTAAAAATAGAAAAGAAAGGAGATTTCTACACGGTTGCTTTTCCAACATTGGAGAAAAAAATAGGCGTACCCGTTGTCGTGCGTCCCTATCAACAAACATGGCTTGATCGAATCATGAACGGAACGGCAAAACAAGGAACAGCTGTACTCTATAAAAAGAAAAAGAAATGGTACGTAGCCATTCCCATCACGTTTGAAGTCAAACGACGGAAAGAAACAAAAGTAATGGGAATTGATCTAGGGCTAAGATATATCGCTGTTGCTAGTGTCGGAACCAAATCTTTATTCTTCAAAGGGAATCCATGCGCCTTCATACGCCGGCGATACGCGGCTTTGCGGCGAACGTTGGGCCAAGCGAAGAAGCTTCATATGATTCGCAAAATCGGCGATAAAGAGTCCCGCTGGATGAAGGATATGAACCATAAAATCAGCCATCAAATCGTCCGTTTTGCCCTTGCCAACGGTGTTGGCGTGATTCGGATGGAAGATTTGGCGGGGATTCGGAAACGAGCCGCTTCGGCCAAAGAAGCGGGACGAAGTCTTCATTCATGGGCGTTCCATCAACTGCAAACGATGATTGCCTACAAAACCGAAATGTCGGGCATTCGGGTCGAGTGGGTGAATCCGACTTATACGAGCCAAACGTGTAAATGTGGACATCGGGAAAAGGAAAATCGCAATGGCATCCACTTTACGTGTAAAAAATGCGGATACACCATCCACGCCGACTTAAATGGCGCGATCAACATCGCCAAAGCGATTTCGGGCTTCGCCGCCCAACCTAGCGCACGGGTCACAGGTGCGCCGCCCATTGGGGTACATCTTAACCCGATGGGACGGGGTGATGACACACCCCTGAACTTGGGCGTTGTCTGAACCAGAAATGGATGAGGACGCGAACGACCCAAGAATCCCACGCCCTTTAGGCGTGTGGAGTGTCAAACCGACGCGACGTCCAACATCCGTGAGCCGAAAAACTTGGAAAAAATCATCCGCACCATCGACGCGCTTGACTGGTACAACGCGAAAGAAGAAGGGCTCGGCGCCTTGTACGAAGGGCTGCTTGAGAAAAACGCGAGCGAATTGAAATCAGGCGCGGGGCAATATTTCACCCCCCGCGTGCTTATTGACGTCATCGTCGAACTCGTGGACCCGAAGCCCGGCGAGCGCTGCCACGACCCGGCGGCGGGGACGTTCGGCTTTATGATCGCCGCCAGCCGCCACGTCCGGGCGAAAACGGACGACTATTTTGATTTATCGGAAGAAGAAATTCGGTTCCAGAAATATGAAGCGTTCTCCGGGGCCGAGCTCGTCCGCGACACGCACCGCCTCGCGGTCATGAACGCCCTCTTGCATGATGTGCACGGCGACATTTTGCTTGGCGACACGCTCTCTCCCCTTGGCGAACAGCTGAAAGGGTATGACGTCATTTTGACAAACCCGCCGTTTGGCACAAAAAAAGGCGGCGAACGGGCGACACGGACCGACTTTACGTTTATGACGTCAAACAAGCAGCTGAACTTCCTCCAGCACATTTACCGGGCGCTCAGACCAAACGGCAAGGCGCGCGCCGCGGTCGTTGTGCCCGACAACGTGCTGTTTGAAGGCGGCGTCGGCGCCGACATCCGCTGCGACTTGATGGACAAATGCAACGTCCATACGATCTTGCGCTTGCCGACCGGCATTTTCTACGCCCAAGGGGTGAAAACGAACGTCTTGTTCTTCACCCGCGGGGAAACAGACACGGGCAACACGAAAGAAGTATGGGTGGGTGTACGATCTTCGCACGAACATGCCGTCGTTTGGCAAGCGCAATCCGCTGATGAAAGACCATTTCGCCGGATTTATGAAAGCCTACACCGCCGAAGACCGCCATCAAGTCGACGATGAACGGTGGAACGTCTTCACCCGCGCCGACATCGCCAAAAAAGGCGACAGCCTCGACATCGGTCTCATCGCCGACGAATCGCTGTCCGTGTACGACAACTTGCCCGACCCGATCGACTCGGCCGAAGAAGCGGTGGAGAAATTAGAGCTCGCCATCTCGCTGCTCAATGAAGTCATTGCCGAACTGAAAGCGGCCGAACACCCGACCCGCTACGAACCGGCCAAAACTGAAATGCTCCACGTCGCCGAACGACTCGAGGTGTCAGAACGATGAGCAAGGCCAAACCAAAATCGATGGAACAGCTGCTCGAAGAAGCGCTCGTGCCCAAAGACGAGCAGCCGTACGAAGTGCCGGGGAATTGGGTGTGGGTGAAATTTGGAGTTGTTGCCAAATTATTTAATGGATATGCATTTAAAAGCACTGATTATTCTGATGAGGGTATACCAATAATTCGAATATCCGATTTAAATGGTATGGAAACAACTCTCGAAACCGCTGTTAGGGTTCCTAGGGAGCTCTACAATGAAAAGTTTTTGGTGCGCAAAGGCGACTTATTAATCGCAATGTCTGGGGCTACTACTGGGAAAATAGGTATATATAATTCGGACGAAATCGCTATGCAAAACCAACGCGTTGGAAATATTAAAACGATTAATGATAACATTTTATATGTAGTGTATAGAAATTATTTTGTGATTAGTTCCTCGACAGAAATTTCGAAATTGGCGTATGGTGGAGCACAGCCAAATATAAGTGGTGCTCTCATTGAAAGTCTGCCTTTCCCACTCCCCCCTAAACGAACAAAAACGCATCGCCGAGAAACTCGACAACTTATTAGAAAAATTAGAGAACGAAAAACAACTCGTTTTGGCAGTGGAGGAAAAGCTCGATTTATTAAAACAATCCGTTCTCCAGAAAGCCTTCCGCGGCGAGTTGGGGACGAATGACCCGAACGATGGACACGCGATGGAGTTGGTCAAAGAAGCGTTGCTCTCGTCAAGCGGACAGCGGTGACGCTGTTCGCTTGATCGAATCATGCCCTTGGCATTGTAAGGGATGACAATGAAAATTTATGCCGAGCCGCTGGCCATACCCGCTGATCGATGTGCGCGAAGGCGGCAAAAAAGCTGCTTGCCGTGAATCGGTATGAACGAAATGCAAGGGCGTGGAATCTTTGCCTGCAAAAGTACGGCTACCGTTGTGTCGTCTGTGACTTTGGTCGGAAACACCCCCACTTCCATGCAATCCATGTAAGTGGGGGGAACCTATGGATAAAGCCGATTGGTTTTGGTTGTACCTCAAGAAACTGACCAGACCGATCTCGGCTACAAAGCGCGAAAGGGGCGTCGTTCACGCCGCCCTATGCAATCTGCGAATGACAAAACTTGCAAGCAAAATGAGAATGACGGAACCGATCAGGGCTGGGATGATGTCAAATCCGCCGATGGTCGGCCCCCAGTTGCCAAAGAGCGCCGTTCCAAGCCAGGCTCCGATAAACCCGGCGATAATGTTGCCAATGATCCCTCCAGGAATATCGCGTCCTGTCAGAAGACCTGCCAGCCAACCGATGACGCCCCCGACGATTAAGCTCCAAAGAAACGACATGGATAATTCCTCCCTCAACTCATGAAAAGGCTTCTTTCGTATTTATATTGTGCGTCAAAAGGAGCAGTAATTATGCACGCAAAAGCCCCATCATACTTTATCGGCGCGCGTTCTCTGTTTTTGGCGTTTTGTCCGGGGACAGAGTTTTGGCTGCGTATTGGAAACCAATTGTGTTCATGATGACGGATAAATCGTTAGCTTCTCTTCCGCCTTCGTGCGCGGCCGAGCAGGGGGGGGATTTGATCCGGGATCGAAGAAGCCGAGATGCAAAAATCAAAGCCGCGCTTGACTCGCAGTCAAACGCGGCTTTCGGATGAAGGAAAACTAGCGAATGAATTCAAGCTGCTTGGCAAGATGGTGGAGTTTTTTCTCATGCTGGATGGTTTTGGACGCGAGGAAATGGACGGTTTCTTGCGTTTCTGTCAGCTCCACGCGCAAGCCAGCGAATTTTTGCTCGAGTCGGTCGAACCGCTCGTTCACCTCGGCGCGAAATTGCTGCATTTCCGCTCTCAGTTGGTTGGCGGTGTCTTGCATCTCCGCTCTCAGCTGATTAGCGGTGTCTTGGATTTCCGCTCTCAGCTGGCTTCCCATTTCGTCAATTTGGGTGCGGATGTCGCGGGAAAATATTTTCAGCGCCTCAACCACTTCTTTCACAACCGTATCGCGCTCCATGCTTGTTCACCTCCTCTTTTTTGATTATACAACGTGGAGCAGGGAAAGAAAACTACGTTTTGAACAAGCTTTTTCTCCGTTTTCATTTGATTGATCGTTGGCTCGAGTTGCGGCGTCGTGGGTGAGGTTGGAAAGTTCATGTCAATGATCATAGCGGCGTTTTGAGGGAACGGGTGGATCTGCCTCTTCGTTAATCAAAATATTTGTTTCTCGTTTATCACTTTTAGGAATTTATAATAACTGTAGTTGAGCATTTTTCATAACAATAATTACCATACAAAAAGAGACAAACAGGGTACCCCCTTATGCCACGTGGAGCTGTTTTTTCACGGCGTCAATAGGAATATTTTGTTTTGCTGCGCTGTAAATGAACTCCACGAGGCTATGTCCTTTTCTCTTGCGCAGAAGATCGAGCCCATCCGAAAAATCACAGTTGGACTCGAACATACTGTACACGTAAGTCAGCTGCACCAAGATCCAATACCGTTTCACCGTCCGACGCCCGCGAACGCGGTATCCATCGAGTTTCAGCTGATCTTTCGCTTGACGAAAGAAACATTCGATCGACCAACGCTCGGCATAGCAGCGCAAGATGTCTTCTTCGCTTAGTTCTCGGTCGGTGCTCAAGACGCAGTGAAGATGTTCGGGTGTCAACGGCTGATCGGCTTTCCAAGCCAGCAGCACCACCGCATCATCGAGACCGTTGAGCGCTCCTTCGCAGCGATAGACGCGATAGCGCTCTTCTCCCACCGTGACGAGGCGAGTGTCGTCTGGTTCGATGGAGCGGCTCAACTGCTTCGCTTGAACGGCGACACCGTTCGGATAGAGAATCCGATTCGTTTTGAGCATCGCGATGACATGGAATCCTTTTTTCAGACAAGCTTCCACGAGCGCTTTCGATGGATGCCAAGAATCCATCAGCACATAAACGGGACGATTCACATCCAACGAAGAAAGCATCTCGATCGCGAGTTCCCCCTTGCTTTTCCCAGCCGTCTTATCATAAAGGCGGAAGGCAAAGGGAAACGCCTGGGTTGCAGTATGAACCATAAGCCAAACGAGAGAATGTCCCCAGATCGACTTTTTCTCTGCGTGAGAATCGTGCCAATCACACCCTTGAATGGCGTTTGTTGCCCGTGGCGAGGGCTTCGTTTTTTGGCAAATCGTGTCATCGATCGAAACAAAAATGGGTTGATTCTCTCGTTTCGCGCTTCGTTCGACGCGACGAAGGATCCACTGCTGGAGTTTGCGAAGCAGCGTTTCTTCCTCCCAAGGGCTTTTCGTGAAAAAATGGCTGAGTGTCGTTCGATGATTGGGGTGAAAGCTCCCGTGATGGAGATCGGTCAACGTTCCCGAAAAGCCCTTTGTCATCATTGCATCCACGATATGAACAAGATGCTTTAGGACAGGTTTTGAGAAATAAAGCGCCAATCCTAACACCGTGAAAAACTTGTGAATTCCTTGATGATGTGCGAATCTATTCATGAGACATGAACCTCCTTGGGGGTAGTTGTAGGCACATCTATTCTAACCAAGGAATCGGGTTCATGTCTCCTTTTTTGTTTTGATGTAAATTTATGTTAGTGATTTTGCTCATCTACAGTAATTTATTTAATTATCGGTCGGTGGCGCCAAGATGCTTCTTTAATGCCTCCTGAAGGATTTGGGAATAGTTTACGTTATGTTCTCTGGCTAAATCATCAAGCCATTTCGGGATAGTCAATGTCTTTTTAACGGCTTTGTTTTCCATTTCATGTCTGAAAGGTGGCATCCATACCTCGATGAACACGATTACTTGATTGTTTTCTGTTTGAATTTCCGATACTTTTGAAGGCTGAGGAATCTCTTCATTTTCCTGCTCCAAGCCGTATAAGTGTAATGCCATCGCCTCTTTGGCCATTTTAAAAGCTTCTTCCTCTGTATCTCCGCAAGTAAAGCAGCCAAGAAGATCAGGAAACTCAACAGATATTCCATCGCTACCATAATCGAAAATAGCTGGATAAATATAGCGGTCTTTTTTATGCATATATGTTAACCTCCTTTAGGATGGGCTTATAATAGCCCCGCCTGTTTGAGTATGCTTTTTACTGTTTTGATCGGTAAGTTTTTCTTTGGATGAGGGATGGTTACTAGTCCAGGTTTACTGGGATGTTTAAACTGATGATGACTGCCACTTGTTCTTACTATGTACCATCCATCTTGTTGTATGATTTTTATTAATTCCTTTGAAGAATAACTCTTCATTTCCCTCCCTCCTTGATTATATTATAACACGTATTATAATACGTATCAATATTTTGTTGATTAATTTTTTTTGCTTTTTTTTGTCGTGTAAATGCCACTAATATATAGAAGTCCTCCTTTTTCTTGAGTGCCTAGTCAAAAGCTAGGCACTTATTTTATGGCATGGGGTGATGAGGATGTATAAATTAAGCGACCATTTATCGGGCGATGAGATAAAAAAATTAAAGGCAAAGAAGAAAAGAAAAGGATTGAGTCATCGCGACTGGCTCGACATTATGGGCGTTCGACGCGACACGTACAAGCGAGTGCGCGGGGCGATTCGAAGAAAGTGAGGGAGGTAGATGAGTAAATTAAATGAAAAACAAAAACGTTTCGCGGACGAGTATTTGATTGATCTGAATGCTACTCAAGCTGCCATTCGTGCTGGATATAGTCCGAGGTCAGCTGCTGAACAAGCTTCACGATTGTTAAAAAATGCTAAGGTTCGCGCGTATATAGACGAGCGAATGGCAGAATTGTCGAAGCGTACTGGTGTCAATCAGGAGCGCATCATCCGTGAGCTCGCACGGATCGCCTTCCTAGACCCGACGCAGCTTGTCAACATGGATAGCGCCGAATTGCTTTATGATACAAGCGCCGATGACCGCGCAGCGATCGCCAGCGTGAAGGTAAAGGCGATTCCGACGGAAAATGGAACTGGCATCGAGCGCGAAATCAGGTTCGCCGACAAGATCCGCGCGCTAGAGTTGCTCGGCAAACGTTTCGGCATATGGCTGGATCGGCAGCAGGTGGACGTCCAGGGTGCGGTGCAGATCATCGACAACGTGCCGAAAGGATCGGATAGCTCGTGACCAAAATCGAGTTGACCGATTTGATCGCGCCGAGCTTTTACGAGGTTCACCATGCGCTCAAGGAAGAACGATACACGCATTACTGGCTCAAAGGCGGCCGGGGTAGCACGAAATCGTCGTTTATCAGTATCGAGATTATCCTTGGGATGATGTGCGATCCGAACGCCAACGCCGTTGCGCTGCGAAAGGTCAAAGAAAACCTCCGCGAAAGCGTATTTGAACAACTGCTATGGGCGATCGAAGTTTTGGGCGTCTCGCACTTGTGGCATGATAGCGTAAGCCCGATGAGCCTGACATACCTGCCGACGAGCCAGAAAATCATTTTCCGCGGCGCCGATAAGCCGAAGAAAGTGAAATCTTCCAAGCTCCGGCGTGGCTATATCAAATACGTCTGGTATGAGGAAGTCGATGAATTCCTACCGGAAGACATCCGGACGATCAATCAGACCTTTCTTCGCGGCGGCCCGAAATTTGTCGTGTTTTACAGCTTTAATCCGACGAAGTCACAGCGCAATTGGGTAAACGCGGAGGAATTGAAAGGTGTCGTATTGGGGGATGATGAAGAGCAAGCGAGCCAAGTCATTCAAATGCTTAAAAAATATAAAGTGCTTGAACTTCCACCTGGTCAGGACGCCGATGCGGAATGGCTAGTTAAAAGCCTGAATGAGAGTGACACTGAAGTGCTTCGGAATGCCATCCGAGACGACATTCATCAATTTGCGATGGTGCCAAATCTCACGGATGAGAACTTTGCCGCGAATGCATCTGGCGTGGCCATGAAGTATAAGCTCCTCGGATTGGAACAATTAGCCAAGATTAAAGAGCGGTACTTCATTCAAGGCTTGCGTGAGCGGCTGAAACTGTTTGCCAATGTGCTGAAAGTGAAAGGCAAAGCCGTCGATGTATCGGACGTAACGATAACGATGACGCGGAATCTTCCGGCGAACGACTTGGAAACCGCGCAGATGATCGCGACGCTGAATGGAATGGTCTCCACACCAACACTCATATCGCAACTCTCTTTTGTGCATGACCCGCAAGCCGAAGTTGATGCGGTTAATGCTGAAAAAGAAGATGATATTAAGCGAAATCAAGCCGCATTTGGCGTACCGATGAATGAGGACGTGAATGCCGATGAGGACGCCATCGAATGAGTATTGGGAGCGTCGGGCCAGGCAGCGGATGGCGTCGTATCAGCGGGAGGCCGAGGCAACGATCCGAACGATCACACGGGCCTATGACAAGGCGATCCGGGATATACAGGACGAGATCGTGCGGATTTTCAACCGCTTTGCCAAAGACGGACAAATGACGCCTGAGGAGGCCAGGCGGCTACTCAATGAGCCGATGAATCGGAGCGAATGGGAAGAAATCAAAGCAAAAATAGCTGAAATCGAGGATCCAAAAAACCGACGGCAGCTGCTGAATAGATTGAACGCCCCGGCATATCGGGCCAGGATCACGCGGCTGCAGGCACTCAAGGAGCAAATTTATCTCCAATGTAAAATCATTGCGGATGCCGAGATCCGGGCCAGTACGGAAGGGTACATCGGCACGATCAATGAAGCCTACTATCGGACGATGTTTGATATTCAGCGCGGTCTCGGCGTCGGGTTCGAATTCGCTACCATGCCTATACAAACCGTTGAAACGATCCTGAAAAATCCATGGTCCGGCGAACATTTCAGCAGCCGGATTTGGAGCAATACGGATGAACTGGCCAGGCAGTTGAATCAAGTTATCACGGCAGGATTTATGAGTGGCATCGGGGTACGAAAGATGATTCAAGAGATTGAAGAACGCTTCAACGTAGGCAAGCACGCCGCGGCTCGGTTGGTCCGCACTGAAACAACATATATGGCCAACGCAGCGGAGATAGAAAGTTACAAGGAAGCTGAAATTGAAAAATATATTTTCGTTGCGACGCTCGATCTTCGGACCTCTCCCCAGTGCCGGGCGCATGACCGGAAGGTGTATAACGTCAAAGACGCTGTACCGGGCAAGAATATGCCGCCGCTGCATCCGTATTGCCGCAGCACGACGCGGGCATATTTTGGCCCCGAGACGCTGCAGAACATCCAGCGCCGGGCCCGGGATCCGGTGACTGGGAAAACGTATCTTGTGCCGGCTGATATGAGTTATGAACAGTGGAGGAAAAATATCGAAGAGAAACACAGTCAAGATCGGATTGTAGCGCTGGATAAGCAAATCCTGAATAAGGTAGCCGATTATAAACAATATGAGCGGTACAAGGAGGTGCTCGGAGACGATGCTCCGAAATCCTTTGAGTCATTTCAGAATTTGAAATATGGTGATAGTGAAGCCTGGAGTTTGGTAAAATTGGATTATAGCAGGAGAAATCGATTGATTTCGAATCCCGAATTAAAGCTTCCAAATGCTGAAAATGCAACTGCCGCAGACGAGAAATTCACAAAATATCTGTTTAACCCTGACAATAAAAAAGGATGGGCAAAAGGCGTTGCCTTCACTAGCAGATTAGGATATAATGCGGATAATTGGAAGGAACTGCAGCAGGAAATAATAAAACGTGCGGCGATTTACCCGGCTACTCAGAAAGGCAAGAATAATTTTGGAGAACTATATGAGCAAAAAATGATTCTTTATGGAAAAAACAGAAGGCCGGCCAATGTAATTGTTGGGTGGATAGTGAATGAAAATACAACGAGGATGACATCGACTTATATCAAGGAAGTGAAGGGCAATAATGATTAAAGAGTTTGATCATGTCATTTTAAAAGATGGACGCGAAGGCGCGGTAGTTGAAGTATTTGGCGATCAGGAGTTATTCTTGGTTGATATTGGGTCTTCACCGGCCGATTGGGAAACAATTCAAGTCACACGAGATGAAATTGAAAAAGTAATACCACAATAAGCACTCCCGTAACAACAAAGCGGAGAGTGTTTTTTATTTTATCCGCTGATTAAGCGGCTTTTTATTTTATCCGAAAAGGAGTGATAACGTGTCAAATAGTGTTCTGATCACTATCATAATCTGCTCGACGTTGATCATTCTTAACTTGATTAACTCAATTAACAAGCGGTCCGAATAAGGGCCGTTTTTTCTTGTCCAAAACATGCTGATGACATTAAAAGCTGCATGGAGATTTAGCCGACGGGCGTAAAACGGGAGGTTATGACCATGAAGATTAACAGATTTCTCTTTCCAATAGATTTACAATTCTTTGCAACTGACGGTGGCGCTGGTGGTGGAACTGCCAGTACCGGAGCAAGTCCAGGTGGCGACGTAGCTGGTGGTAATGCTGGCACCCCGGATGGAGGAAACAATTCTGGCGGTGCTTCTGGTGACAACAAAGGCGGCGAAGGTGCTAAAACCTTCACCCAGGATGACGTAAACCGTATCATTCAGAAACGCTTGGCAGAAGAACGTACCAAGTGGGAAAAGGAATTCGAAACTAAACTAACCGAGGCCAAGACCGAAGCCGAAAAGCTCGCCAAAATGAACGCTGAGCAAAAGGCCGAGTACGAGCGCAAGAAGCGCGAAGAGGAACTGGCAAAGCGCGAGGCCGAGATCACGCGGCGGGAACTTCGGGCGACGGCGCTCGAAACGTTGGCTGAGAAGGAAACAAATACCGATGAATCCAAGCGTTCAAACGACGTTTCGCTTGTCGCTCGTTTTGGCTTTTGGATACATAACGAAAATGTTGAAGGGATTGATAGACTGCCTGCAAGGAATCGCTCTCTTTCTGCCACTCCCGCACCGTTTGGCGTTCCCCCTCGGTGAGTTTCTCGGGGCGCTGGGTCAATAAGCGGCAAGCATACCGAACATGCCCGTGTTCCTTGTTCCCTTTTCCGAAGGATTTGCGGAATCGATCCAACGCTTCCGTAAACAATTGAATCACATGAAAATAATCGACCACATGCTTCGCTTCTGGACACGCTCCTTGAATGGCTTTTTTCATCGCCGGAGCCAAATCGCTGACGACATACCGAGCAGAACCAGATACATACGCTAATGCACATCGAATCGCTTCCTCATTCTTTCCTGCTTCAATCGCATACACTTCTCCCGTTTCCGCATCCATGATCGCCACCCCATAGTCGTGCCCCTTTCGAAAAGCAAACTCATCGACACAAACCGCCTTTGGTTGGATTTCATTCGATAGGAAGGAAGGGGCATGGGTATAAAACCAACGTTCCACGGTCGTGTTAAGGAAGTTTGAGCATACGAGCCACTGCCTGAATGGATGTTCCGATGCAAGATTGCGCTACCCATTGCTGAAACGCATCCGTCGCTACATTTCGAGGAGAGATGGCTGGATAAGACGTGCTGAATGTCATGCCACACGTACCACAACGTCTGCGCTCGACAGGAAGTTCAATCCAAAAAATTCCGATTCGTTGAGCATAGCCATGCATCCATTGCTTCTTTTTGCATGTCATTTTGATCGTGCGCTTCAAGCAGGCAGGACATAACGGGCATTGTTCAGGCAGAGAAAGTTCGAAAATCCAACGTTCTTCTTCTTTTCGCACCTTTTGAATCAAAACATCTGGTAAATCGATGAGTTTTTTGATAAACTGAGCGTACATGCGAATTTTCCTCCAATGGTTTGGTTTGGTCACCTTTACCATACAGGAACATTCGCATTTTTTGTACCCTCTATTTTCCCTATGCATACCTATCTTAAAATCTCAAGTACAACTTGTGGTGAAGAGCCTTAAAAATTTTATACCGCTAAACTTGACGGGTATGGTTAGCCACCCCTCCTACTCGATTTGCCTAGTCGCTGTCGAACTCGGTTAGAAATGGCGGAGTTAAAGAAGCTTATCGCTTATTTGCGTCATCTTCGGGAGCATGGTGTCGAACAGAAATGGTTGGAGCTTGAAAAAACATTGTTTGGTGTTGAAGGATTATTGTGAAAAAGGGAAAAAATCCCCATTTTCACGGAATGGACGGATACGTTAGAGTATTTGGAAAAGATGTTGCAGGCATATGGCATAGAAACAGCGAAAATTATTGGTTTACACGAGTGTTGATTATCCAAAATTATACATACGCCTTCCATAAATTTGGGCATACTCAAACAAAGCAGCGGCCATCCCGGATTTCCAATCGAGAGGAAGCTGCCCAGAGAAAAAACGGCGAACGAACGAAATGAAGGAAAGAGAGACGTTCGTCTGTTTTTTGGTTTGATCATACAGCCATCGCAGCAACACATACGCGATGAACGCCGCAAACAGTTGGTTGTATACCGCATTTTCCGTCGTGCCAAACAAGGTCGGGACATTCAGATATTGCTTCACCCAACGGAAAAAGACCTCAACAGTCCAACGTTGTTGGTACATGTCGGCAATGGTTTCCGCAGACGCATGGAAGAGGTTCGTCACGACCCGAATGTCGCGGCCATTCGCATCTCGAAAGATCACCACCCGGTGACGCTTGGTGGAGCGGCATTGTTTCGTCCCCAACTGGCACGTGAAGTCGGCTTGAACCGATGAGGATGTGCTGGAAAGGCGTTTCAAGCTTTTTTTCTGATGAAGTTCGATGTTGTCCTTCATCCGAATGACAAAGAGCTGATGCTGCTCCACAAATCGATCGAGGCGTTCGATTTTGAAATACGCCCGGTCTTCCACCAGCACTTGTTGAGCGTTCGTCAACTGTTCTCCCACCGGGCCATCATGACGCAGTCCGATGGTTTCCACCACGTCTGCCGGCAACGAGGATTCCGGCGAATACGCGACGTGCAGCTTCACTCCGGCGCGTTCGCCGTGATACGGCGCCCATGGCAGGCGGTTTTTCCCGACCGTGACGGTCGTCGAATCCACCACCCGAAGCGGTTTGGGAAACCGAAGCGAACGGCGGGTTTGGCGGTTGCACTTGGAAATGATCAACGCCAACAAGCGTTTCATGATGTCATAGGGAACTTCTTTCGCTTTCTTGGATACAGTTGAATAATGGAATCGCGGCAATCCATACAGAGGCCCCACATCGGCTCCGTGGCGAAAGCTTTTCCATTGATGCATGGCGGCCAGCAGGAAGAAGTGAATCAACTCGCGCAACGTAAAGGTTCGAGACGAATCACGATACCCAACCGCTTCGGCAATCAGTTGAATCTCTTCATCCGAAACAAGTTTTTGCATCAAATTCGGGAGTGTGGTATGCTTGTTCATAGAGAGCACCTCCTGGGTTTGTTTGTGTCGCTACTCACATTCTACAGGAAAGGTGCTCTTTTTTCTATACCCTTTGGATTTTATTGGATAATCAACACGCCTGATTGGTTTATTTTCAATGGAAGAACGGAGAAAGCAAATAAATAAGTTTAAAGACGAATGCCAAGTCACGCTGGCGACCAACTCTGGAGGGGAAACGATTAATTTGCAATTTTGTAATCAAATGATTAACTACGATATTCCGTGGAATCCGAATAAACTTGAACAGCGGATGGGACGAATTCACCGCATTGGACAGCGGAATGAAGTGTTTGTCTTCAACCTGGTGGCAGGCAATACGAGGGAAGGGCGCGTACTCATAACATTAATGACAAAGATGGAACAAATGCGAAAGGACTTAGGTCATGACCTAGTATATGACTTTATCGGCGACCTCCTTGAGGAACATGCAGCCGACTTGCCAACATTAATGCAACAGGCAATCCTTCAAAGGGAACAGATAGATGATGTCAACTCACATTTCGCACCTTAACAGGGTAGAAACAAAGGATTTTTATTTAGTTTTTTAGAATAACTTTTCGGTCAACACGACGAGCGATGTCAATCCTTTTTTTACCATCGCTGGTCGTTCCGCATAACGTTACACGTAAATGCTCTCATCCAGTCCCAGCCCTTGCAGAACCCTTCGCTGCTCAGGGGTGAGGGGACGGCCCAGTGAACGCTGAATTTGCCCATCCGGCAGCTCTAACAGAACGACTTTCACATACCAGAACAGCTGAAAAATCGCCTGCCCGGTCGGACGGACCGGATGGCCTTCATACGTCGAGGCCGTTTCCCATACCCGATGCGTGGCGCCGTTTTTCTACGCCAGCGTAAAAGGATCGCTCCACGCCGTGTCCTGAGCATCAGCTTCAGCCAACGCCTGTTTCATGATCCGGAGCGGCGAAGGGTCTCTGGTGATCAAAAAGGCGTTCGCCGCTTTCGTTTGCGAAAGCGTGTCCTTCGTCATCACGGCGGAATCCGCCACGTAAATCCATTCGTCCTCGATCTTCGCTTGCTTCCGCTGGTTCGGGTTTGGCATTGGGGATCCATCGGAACCAGCCGGTCCATCAGCTGAGGGAGGTCAAGATCCTTGAAGATGGTGCTTATGATATTTAATATGATATTTAAATAGGAACTTTCATCAATCGCGCGAATTCGAACATCCATGGTGGGCAAAACTCCTTTGCTTTCCTTGTGTGTCAAGGATTCATTCGACATCAGAACAAAAAAAATCCTCTCGATGTTTGTCGAGAGGGTGCGAAATGTGAGATTTAATGTAGAAATATGCCGAAAATTAAATATACCATAAATATATTAAAAATAGTATAATTTGGATTAATATTATATTTATCAATGGTTTTGGTAAAATGAAAATTAATTATTTTAGGAGGGATTTATTTGAAAGGAAAATTTAAGAAATTTTTGATGGCTTCATCGTTTGCAACACTACTATCTGGATTTAATTTAGTAAACTATGCTTTTGCAGACTCAATAGCTGTAAACAACGAAAGCAAAGAAGTTTTAGAACAAAAAGAGAAACTCAAACAAAGTGTGAATATTGATAAGTATGACTTGGTAAAAAAATCAGAATTAGGAGTTAAAAAAGGTTATGACAAGGATGACCCTGAGCCGGACTGGGCACCTGGTGATTCTTTCGGTTCACCAAAAGGTACAAATAACATATCTTTCGCGGCGTTTGCACCTGGCGATATTATTGTAGTACATGATGGTTCAGTAGCATGGGGGTATTATCGTCATGCTGCTGTATGGGACGGTGCTTATTATACCGGTAGTTTAGATTCATATGCATTCATTGAAGCGAATGTAGAAAACCAACCTGGTGACGGACAAAGTAATGTTCACTATTCCACGGCAAGGAAATTTAGAAACTACGACCAGGCCGTTGGTTTATATGTCAATACTTTAGAACAGCAATTTAGAACTCTTGCCCGTGATTACATTAAAAACCAATTGGGAGAACCATATAAATTCGTAGGTTCTTACAAGTCGGATACTAGTACGTGGTATTGTAGCAAGTTAGCATGGAAAGCGTATTATGATATGGGGAATCGTGATTTAGATTACGATGGTGGGTTATACGTTTATCCGGATGATATTTATCAAGACGGAGATACTAAAATATTTGCAACTGGTTCATGACTCTGCTGACTAATACGTAATACCTGATGGTAAAATAATTTTTAGAAACCATATTCTTTATCTTTATTTTAGCAACGAGAAGAATTTTATAGTTTAATTTTTCTTAATTTTTTAAACAGTTTGTTAACCTATATTTCCTGTGGCTTGTCATTTTATAATTAATTGACAAGCCACGTTGCCTTATTAATAAAAATAAAGCTAACTTTATTGATAATACTTTACTCAATTTTTAAGTAGTCCTAGTTTTAATGAACACTTATTTACGAGGGGACTGTATAATGAAGAAAATCATGATTTTCATTTATTGCATTTGTTTGTTTTTAATTGTTGGGTGCGAGAAATCGAAAGACACAGCCGCCCAAAACGATACAAAACTGAAGGTGAACCCAGCCTTTGTTGCACTTACTCATGGAGATAGCAAATTAATTTTTCTTGATAAAAAGATGAATATAGTCAAAGAAATTGAAAATAAAAATAAATTTCAGAGCTTTTCTATAGATGGAAATCGAGTTTATGCGATAGATGATGGTACATATATGGGAACTAAACCATCAATGTTTATCATCAACCTTTCGAGTGGTCATGTGGAAAAGAAATTAAAGTTGCCGCATATCCCATCGTCTTATGCGGTAGTAAACCAAAAAGCCTACATTGCTTCATCTGAAATATTTAAAGAGGGCATGCCTTTTTTTGTTGTTAATTTGTCTAATGGGAAAGTAGAAAAATTGACATTTACCAGTGGAATGGTCAATACAATTAAACATTACAAAAATGAAATTTTCATCACTATAAATTCTGGTGGTAAATCCGGTGAGCATAGCAACGTATATAGGATACAAACTAATGATGCATCCCTTTCCTTTCATCCTGTTATTAAAGATAATATTGAATTACCACCAAGTGATTTTGTAATTGAAGATAACAAAATGTACTGTGTTTTTACAGGTTTTTCTTACGGGCCAAGGCCAGAATGGGTAAAAAATCCTGAAAGATATACAAATAAGCTTATGGTTGTAGACTTGAATAATGGTAAAATAATTTCGGAGAAGAAATTGTCTAAACCTTTCCCGCAAAAAATAATTAATGTTGGGAATAAATTATACATTAATAATTATACGGATTTAGATATGCAAGGGGGGTTTTTAACAATACTTGATAAAAATGACTTAAGCGAATCTTTTTTTTCAATAAAAAACCCAGCATATTTTGACTACAACAAGCGATTCGAAGAATTCTTAGTTTCTAATCCTCAAAATGGAACTCTGCGATTAGTTAAAAACGGTAAAATAATCAAAAAAATTAAAGTTGGAGAGAATTGTAGTATAGTTAAAGCGGTGCAAAAATAAACTTTACTGTAGATGAGCAAATTCACCAACATAAATTGACAACCAAACAAAAAAGGAGGCATGAACCGGACTCCTTGGTTAGAATAGATGTGCTACCAACTACCCACAAGGAGGTTCATGTCTCATGAATATATATATGCACTTTAAAGTAATGACTTCTGTATGAACGCCTTTGTATCCATTCAGCCCAATATCAGCGAGATTTTCAGAATCCAGCACCAATAGGGTCAAGTCCAAATTATTGTGTAAATTCCCCTTTGATAGACAACATGGACCTGATGGCTTGACGTATAGTGTTTTCTGCAAAGAAAAAATACAGAGTTTTGCAAGGAAAAGTGCAGAGAATGACAACTTGACATGGAGCCTCTGGGGGCGTGATTAAAAAGCCAGGAAGCCAGCAATATCAAGGGCTGGCTATGCCTAAAAAGGCTATCACGCCCCCCACTCCATGTCAAGTTGGCCTAAGCCAAATTCTCTGCAGATCTCTGCATTTTTATTTTGCAATAAACACTCGGCGCAAGTTTCGTTTGATGACAAAGTCCACGTCTTCCTTTAGGCATACATGAAATTCGCTTCTGCATCGTTTCCTGCATCCATGCGAACAAGCAGACGAGACGATGTCAGTTGACGAGCTCGACAGATGGCGGTCATTAAAAACGAAGGCATGTTGTCTTGCACATGTTGTTTCCCTGGACGCAGCTCCGCGTGGACGATATATCCTTCTTTTCCTGCATACGCAAACAGTGGCGTAAAACCATCAAATCCTTTATACGTTCGACTGACTCCTTCTTTTTTCGTATCGGAGTTGTCAAATGGGGAGCCATCGAGATCAAGAGGTATCCATGTCGTCTTCCCTTTCGTCCAACAAGCAGACAAGGTGGCATGTCGTTGGATCAATAGACGCATGGACTCCTCCCAAAGAATCGTTTCGGTCATCGGAAGACAAGCGAGCTGATCGAGGCGCTGTCTTAACGTTGGGGAGGAAGGCACGTGCTGAATGCCCATCGATGTCGAAAACATATCGTCCTGACGATACGCTTCGATATGATCGAAGTCCGTTTTTCCTGTGGCAAGCAAACCGATCATCGATCGAATGGCGTCGCTATGGGAAATGTGCACCTCTCGACGAATGGTAGGAAGCCGAAGTGCGTTTACTCGTTTATTCAGTTTCGTTTGGTGGAGTAAGCAGCCAACGAGGGCAAGCCCCGCACTTGGAGTAATGGCTTCATCTGTCCATACAAACCGAATCGGGAAATCTTTCATCACATTCACCTGCTTGATGAAGTATCGTTCACGTTGTTTTCCCTTATCGTATCAACGGTTTGCGGCTATTGTAAAGATGTTTTGTCACGGATTCAGGAAAGTATTAAACTATATAGACGGACGATGGGTGTCATCGGTCAGCAATCAGTTTGTGCCGATTGTGAATCCTGCGAATGGTGAGTGTATTGGAGAAGTGACAATATCAAATGAACAAGATGTCGAACAGGCGGTGTTGGCGGCAAAACGAGCCCAAAAAGCATGGGCACTCGTTCCAGCACCAAAACGAGCTGAAGTGCTTTATAAGGTGGGTATGTTACTACAAGAGCGAAAAGAACAAATGGCTCGCCTATTAACGATGGAAATGGGAAAAGTGATTGAGGAAGCGCGTGGAGAAGTACAAGAAGGAATTGATATGGCGTTTTACATGGCAGGGGAAGGGAGACGGTTATTTGGCGATACAACTCCGTCAGAGTTACCGAATAAGTTCGCAATGAGCGTCCGTGCGCCGATTGGTGTCGTCGGATTAATCACCCCTTGGAACTTGGTTCATCACCAAAATATGTACTTGAATTTTAAAGACAAACATGATAACAATGTTGCTCAAAGAGACGTATGGTATTAAAAGGAAAAAAGATGTTTTGATTTTCTCAATCATGATCGTCTTTATTTGTCAAGTACACTTTGTGGTGAATAGCCTGGAACTTTCCAATCGCCATTGCAACGTGGAAGTCATTTCCTGCTATCGGTGCCGGCAATGCAGTTGTTTGGAAACCAGCGCTAGAAACACTAATCATGGCACAGCAACTTGCGCAAATATTTGAAGAGGCAGGTTTACCAAACGGTGTATTTAATGTGGTACATGGACGCGGTTCTGTAGTGGGTGAAGTGCTTGTTGAGCATCGAGATGTAAAAGTCATTTCGTTTACAGGATCCAATGAAGTTGGGCGGCGCATTGCGAAAACGTGTGGACGTCATTTAAAAAAAGTATCGCTTGAAATGGGTGGGAAAAATGCCATTATTGTCATGGATGATGCCGATGTAGCCCTTGCTGTAGAAGCCATTATATGGAGTGCTTTTGGTACATCAGGTCAGCGTTGTACCGCATGTAGCCGAATTATTGTTCATGAACATGTAAAAAAACAAGTAGAAGAACGGTTACTCGCAGCGATAAGCACATTAACAGTTGGGAACGGCTTAGAGGAAGGAGTAAAAGTCGGACCAGTTATTAATCAAGATGCGTTACAAAAATATCTTTGTGCAGGAAACCGTATTGCTTGTCAAGTACATGTTGTGGTGAAGAGCCGGAATGATTAATATTTTAACAGGATATGGAGCAAGTCAACTGGATCGCGTTCATACCATTAAATTATATGTTGGCGGTATTCCTCTTCGGCCAGAACCGCCACTCGGATATAATCACGTCTTTTCGCTTGAAGGTTTACTTGATCATTACACCGATCTTTCCTTAATTATTCGTGATGGACAAAAGCAACAAGTACCTTCTTTATCAGAAGTTGAAACGATTTATTTTGAGCGTTTTGGACCGCTTGAAGCGTTCCATACATCGGGAGGAACATCAACGTTGCCACGTTCCTATCCGCATGTAAAATGTTTGGAATATAAAACGATTCGCTATCCTGGTCATGCAGAAAAATTTCAGCTTCTTGTCGATTTACAATTCACGCGTCGAGACTACGAAGTAGAAGTCGACGGAGTGATCGTACGTCCGCGTGACGTATTGTTAAAAGTACTTACGCCACTTTTAGAGTTAAAAGAAAAAGACGATGTCGTCTTGTTGCGCGTAATTGTGTCGGGCGAAAAAGATGGGAAAGAAAGAACGTACGAGTATGAAATGGTGACAGAGAAAGACCGTCAGAAACAAGTCACGGCAATGGCGCGTTCAACGGCCTATACGGTTTCTGTCGTTGCACAAATGATTGGCGACGGAACGATTCAAAAGCGCGGGGCATACCCACCTGAACAAATCGTTCCAGGAGATCGCTATATTGAAGAAATGGCTCGTCGCGGTGTTGTTATTCGTGCCACTATTCATTAAAATTGTGAACAAAATCGTAATTTTTTGATTATTATGACGAGGGATTTGTTTATTATGCTAGAATATGTATACACGAAATAGATTTGGAGGTGAACATATGCTACATATTGTAGCTTCAGCTTGTCGACAAAGTCGACAAGCTGTTTTAATATATAGGTATAAGGGTATCTTGAAGGAGTGGAATAAGATGCTTCAACGTTACCAAGAAGATCGGAGACATATCGAAACAACGGTAAAAATTGATGATCTTGTTCCTGAAGACCACCTTGTTCGTAAACTAGAAAAAGCCATTGACTTCTCCTTTATCTACGATATGGTCAAGGATTTGTATTCTCCTAACCATGGACGACCAAGTCTTGATCCCGTTGTGCTGTTCAAAATGTATTTGATTCGTTACATCTTTGGGATTCGTTCGATGCGTGAAACCGTAGAACAGATTCGAACAAATGTGGCTTATCGTTGGTTTTTGGGATTGAGTCTGCATGATCCTGTGCCCCATCATTCGACACCAAGTAAAAACTACACGCGACGTTTTGCGGGAACCGATGTTTTTCAAAAGATTTTTTCAAGAATCTTGGAAGAAGCCTTTCAATACGGGCTTGTGGATCCAAGTGTCGTATTTGTCGATTCTACTCATGTGAAGGCGAGTGCGAACAAAAGAAAATTCACAACGGAAATGGCAGAAGTGGAAGCGAAAGCTTATCAAGATGAATTAGAAAAAGAAATTGAGCGAGACCGCATCGCTCATGGGAAATCCCCACTACCGCCAGAAAATGATAAAAAAAAACGAGAAATCAAAGTGAGTAAAACAGATCCAGACAGTGGGATGTTTGTGAAAAATGAACGTGAACGGGTATTTGCTTACTCTTATCACACCGCTTGTGACCGACACGGTTGGATATTACACACGTATGTCACCGCCGCCAATGTTCATGATAGCCAAGCGTTTTTTGAACTGTTTGAGCGAGTGAAGCAAGAAATCAAAGGATGCCCAACAGATGTGTGCATCGATGCCGGATATAAAACGCCAGCGATTGCGAAATACCTATTAGAACAAGAGATCCATCCGATTTGGCCATATACTCGTCCAAAGACGAAAGATGGGTTCTTCCGAAAATCTGAATTTGTATATGACGAACATTTTGACTGTTACCTTTGTCCCAATCACCAAGTGTTATCTTATTCAACAACGAATCGGGAAGGCTATCGGGAGTATAAATCAGATCCATCCATCTGTCAGGGATGTCCATCCCTTCAAAAGTGTACAGCAAGCAAAAATCATACGAAAGTCGTGACACGCCATGTTTGGCAAGAGTATTACGAAGAAGCCGAACATTTACGATATGTACCAGAACATCGCGAGTTGTATGAATTAAGGAAACAGACGATTGAACGGAATTTTGCAGATTTAAAAGAGAAGCATGGTCTGCGCTGGACGAATTACCGAGGATTGGAAAGAAACCAGATGCAGGCGATGCTTGTTTGTGCTGCCATGAATTTAAAGAAATTGGCGAACTACTTGTGGAGAAAGGGCCTCTCCTTTCTGTATGTATTCGAGTATGCATCTATTTTGGTTCGTTCATCAAGAAAAACAACCTTAAAAATGGAACAAAATGGTTATAAGACAACTGTCTTATAACCATTTTGTCAACAGTCTGATGCTACATATTGTAGCTTGTATTAAGCAAGTGCCAGATACGAAAATTATTAAAATGAACCCGAAAACGAACACGATGGATCGTGCGAGTGCTCCTGCTATTTTAAACCCGTATGATGCGCATGCGGTAGAAGAAGCTGTTCGTTTAAAAAAGAAGTACGGTGGAATCGTATCTGTTTTAACAATGGGTCCTCCACCAGCAGTAAAAGCCATTAAAAAATGTATCGAGCTCGGGGCAGATGAAAGGGTATATGATTTCAGACCGAGCATTTGCCGGAGCTGATACGCTCGCTACAAGCTATGCGCTTACAAAGGCGCTCGAAAAAATCGCCAAACATCGTCCGATTGACCTCATCATTTGTGGAAAAATGACGATCGATGGGGATACGGGGCAAGTCGGACCTGGTATTGCACGTCGTTTAAACATTCCTCCTCTAACTGGTGTAAACAAAGTTGTTGAAGTGAATAAAGAAAAAGGGTATGCGATCGTTCATCGTAAATTAGAAGATGGTTATGAAGTGGTGAAATCGCAATTACCTTGTTTGTTTACTGTAGAAAAAGACATCAATGACATCTCCTTTGCACCATTGCCAAACATGATTAAAGCCGCACGATATCAGCCAACGATTTGGACTGCAGACGACTTAGAAGATGTTGACCGCAAACAACTAGGATTGAAAGGATCTCCAACGATTGTATCAAAAGTATGGGCACCACCGAAGCCAGAAGGTGGAAAAATATTAACAGGAACAAAAGAAGAGCAAGTAAATGAACTGTTGTCTATTATACTTGAGAAAAAAGAGCTTTTTGTATAGGGGGAGTAGCGCATGAATTTCGATGATTATCGGGGGATATGGATATACATTGAAGTGAAAGATGGGCAAATTGCTCCTGTATCGTTAGAATTATTAGGAGCAGGACGGGCGCTAGCAGATAAACGTAAAACAGAGCTCGCGGGAGTTTTAATTGGTAGTGGCGTAAAAGCACTTGCCTCAACACTTTTTCAATATGGTGCAGACGTTGTATATGTATATGATGATCCAATTTTTGAACATTACCGAACAGAACCATATATGCGCGCTTTGCTCGATTGTTGCCATAAACATAAACCAGAAGTCATTTTATATGGGGCGACGCCATCTGGAAAAGATTTGGCGAGTGCCATCGCAACCGATTTACCGACAGGATTAACAGCGGATACGACAATACTTGATATTGAAGAAGATACAGGGTTATTGTTAGCGAGCCGCCCGGCGTTTGGTGGAAATATTATGGCAACGATTTTATGTACCTGAATCCGTGATAAAGACGCGTTCAAAACTGCCAAGAAAACCTTGCTAAATCAACAAATATTGCCCTTGGGGTTCTTCACCTAATAGGTGAACATTCGAAATTGAGTTGAAACCTCGGCATGATTGGGTTTTCAAGCATTTTTGATACACTTCTATCACGGATTTAGGTATGTAAAAAATATCGTCCACAAATGGCAACTGTTCGTCCAAAAGTAATGAAAGCGCTACCGCCAGATCCGTCGCGCACAGGTCGCGTGATCGAGGAGCATATTGAGTTACACGAAGAAGAAATGCGGACGAAAGTGTTACAGATTGTGAGAGAGACAGCGAAAAAAGTGCGTATTGACGAAGCGGACATTGTTGTGGCTGGCGGAAAAGGGATGGGCAGCAAAGAAGGATTCCAACTCATTCACCAGCTCGCAGAAGTGCTTGGTGGTGCCGTTGGGGCGAGCCGTGACGTTGTGGAGGCAGGGTGGATTGACCATCATCACCAAGTCGGACAAACCGGTGTGACCGTCACACCGAAAATTTATTTTGCGATCGGCATTTCCGGAGCGATTCAGCACGTCGTCGGCATGCAAAACTCGGAGCTCATTATCGCCATCAATAAAGACCCGAACGCTCCGATTTTCCAATCATGCCACTACGGTATCGTCGGCGATGCGTTTGAAATCGTTCCGCTTTTAATTGACCGATTGAAAGAAGAAATTCCGAAAGTAAAAGCAGCTGCCGATGTGAAGGAGGAGATCCGCCATGCCTGAAAAATTTGATTGTATCGTTGTTGGCGCAGGCCCAGCTGGGACGGCTTGTGCCTATGAACTAGCAAAAGCAGGGGTTCACGTGCTACTTTTAGAGCGCGGCGAATATCCAGGAGCGAAAAACGTCATGGGCGGTGTATTATACCGAAAAATGATGGAAGATATTATCCCAGAGTTTTATAAAGAAGCACCGCTAGAACGCCCAATCGTCGAGCAGCGGTTTATGATGATGGATAAAGAATCGGCGGTGACATTTAGTTACAAAGGATTAGAGTGGGGACGAGAGCCGTATAACAATTTCACCGTATTGCGCGCCAAATTTGACCAGTGGTTTGCCGAAAAAGCAGTCGAACAAGGAGCGCTGCTCGTTTGTGAAACGGTAGCGGTCGAATGTATCGTCGAAAACGGCCGCGTCATCGGTGTTCGCACAGACCGACCAGATGGCGACATTTACGCGGATGTAGTCGTGTTAGCAGACGGCGTCAACTCCCTTTTAGCGAAACAGCTCGGGTTTCATCGCGAATGGCGGCCAGATGAAGTCGCTTTAGCGACGATGGAAATTTTAAAACTAGATAAAAACGTGATTGAAGACCGCTTTAATCTTGAAGCCAACCAAGGCTGTACAATTGAGATTTTTGGCGATGCGACAAAGGGAATTTTAGGAACAGGATTTTTATATACGAATAAAGATACGCTCAGCATCGGTGTCGGTACGCTTTTATCTGGATTAATTAAACATAAAATTAAGCCGTATGAGCTGCTTGAGTATGTGAAAAACCACCCGATGATTCGTCCATACATTCAAGGGAGCGAACCTGTCGAATATTTAGCGCATTTGATTCCAGAAGGTGGATATCATTCCATTCCGAAAGTGGCAGGCAGCGGGGTGCTTGTTGTTGGGGATGCGGCACAGCTTGTCAATGCGATTCATCGCGAAGGTTCCAATATGGCGATGACGTCCGGTCGGTTAGCGGCAGAAACAATTATTATGGCAAAAGAGCAAAACGACTTTTCCGAAAGCATGCTTGACCAATATCGGATGAAACTGATGGAAAGCTTTATTGGGCAAGACTTGAAAAAATATAAAGATGCGACCCATCATTTTGAATCGTTCCCACAATATTTTGAGCAATACATCCCGATGCTCAACCGCGCTGCAAGCCAAATGTTTACGGTGGACGGAGCATCGAAATGGGAAAAACAGCAAAAAATTTGGCGTGACCTCGGCTCGACGAAACAAAAGTTTAAGCTGGCACGCGATATGATGAAAGCATGGAAGGTGATGAAATAATGAAGGGGCAAACGATTGAAGAAAAGCAATATTTAGTCCGCTTTAATGCGGATACGAAATCACATCTTCACGTGCTTGACCCAAATATTTGTTTAACGAAATGCCCGGATAAAATTTGTACGATTTTTTGCCCAGCGTCTGTGTATAAATGGGAAGAAGTTCGGATGCACGTCGGCTATGAAGGATGTCATGAGTGCGGCAGCTGTCGCATCGGCTGTCCGCACGAAAACATTCAGTGGGAATATCCACGCGGCGGCTATGGCATCGTCTTCCGTCTAGGGTGATCGCCATGTTTCACATCGGAGACTGCGTCGTCTATACGGATGGAACGAGAGGAATTGTGCTAGAAGTAACCGATGACCGTTGCCATGTCTTATGGGAAGATTACTTCGTCAGCTGGGAGAAAAAAGCGTTATTAACAGTCGATGAAGAACTAACAAAAAAACAAACGATTCGCGGTTCTTCTCATGTGAGCCACCCTTTATTGTAGGGTGGTTTTTTGTTTCTTTATATACAATTTATTCCAAAAAGGGGTTGACGGATGTTTTTTTGTTTTTTATGATTATTTTGTAAATTCTTTTTGAAATGGGAGGGTGTACATGGTTGCGATAAGGAAACAAATTATTTTGTTTTTTTGCTTTGTCTTATGTTTCGCTTCAATATCTCCAAAAGTTTTAGCAAAAGAAAAGTATTCAAATAGAGAGTCGTTTTATACAAGTGTCATGCCTGTATATAGTATGGAAAATAGGAAAAAGGTTGGACAAAAATCTTTTGAAACTAGTGTTAAAATTGACAACAAGACTAAATGATACTGAAGAAGTAATTGTTTCAACAAAGATAATTACAGAAGATTTCCAGTCAGGAGAGATTCGCGAAGAATATAGCACGCAAACATATACTTTTAAGAAGAATAAGTTAGTACGTATTAATAATAAGGATATTGAGGTGGATTAGTTTCCTCTTTTATGACAAGAGCTGACACGATTAGCTCAGCTAGGAGCACCTTATTAATTGAAGCTGCCGCATTAATGGGAGCATTAGGCGTAGCTGTACTAACAGTTAGTACCATTTTCGGTGCCTTAACTGCTGCAGGATCTGCTTCAGTTATTGCTGCAAATATGATTAGTGTTTCAAATTCTGCTCATGCAGATATTCAACGCGCATACGAGCTTGCAACTGTAATTAAAAGTCAATAATTGTGAGAATAAGGTGGTTTATTTTGTATGATGTTTAAACTTTTATACTCGCTTGTTATTGCGTTTTTGTTGTATGTGCTTATTGAACGAAAAGGGAAACCGCGAGAAAAGATACTATTTTACACATGCATTTTCATTCTTCTTTTTCTTTTATCCAGATGATAAAGGAAGTGAGTTATGAAACTATTTTTCAAAAAAGTTTTCCTATCGATTGTGTTGTTTTTCTTGGCGCTTTCACTATTCAGTTCATGGTCTTTTGCGTGGGCTGTTTTTCCGTTTGCGTTGTTGCTCATTTTGCTTGTTTGTATAGTGACAGAAGGTATTCTCCTGTTTTTCGATAAGAAATTTCATTCAATGGTCGTTTTGATCGTCGCAACGCTTGTATCCATTCCGTTTTATCTATCGGTTGCTTTTGTCGTACCGATTTACATCGGAGCAGTTGGATATGATATCGGAAGAAGAGTTTTTGCGCAACGTTAGCTTCATTATTTCTGTCATCCTATATGGGATGTTTTTTTGTTTCTCTATATACAATTTATTCTAAAAAAGGGGTTGACGGATAATTTTTTTTTTTTTATGATTATTTTACGAACTATACAAGTTGCCATTTTGCTTTACATCCTGTCGATCACTTGCCATGTTGTATTTATAGTCGACTTGTATAGAGATAACAGAGAGGGGGGGATAATGCAAAAAGCTATATTGTTTACGATAATAAGCGCATGTTTTTATTTTTGTTTATATTTCGTAACATTGTGGGGTATTAATCACTATGAATCTCTAAAAACGTTTAATATCATTTCAATTTTTCCTATTATCCTTACTGCGGTACTTGCTTTTTTATTGGGAATTATTATAAAGATAAATTTTACAAACGACATATCTGATAGAAATTTGTTAGCTGTCATACTAGTTGTTGGTCTTATCATGTATTTAGCAGTTATATCTGTTGAGTATATGAGATGAAGATTTTTGTAAAAACACTCATGAGAAGATTTCGTTCCCCATCTAAGCATGAAAGTAGTCTCACGTGGATTCATTGTTGTTGTGTCTGTCACCTGTCGAAATGGTTTGTTGTCGGGAAAAACGTTCGATTGATACAGGCAGAGAATGTCCGCGGTTTGTTGTAAAAGATGAAGTTTGATTAATAATTTTGGTAACAATCTTGTCACTCCAATGTTTGGGTGGCTGTGTGTGTCGTTATCTCAATCATACGGTAAACAACAAGAGTGACAAGCTTTTTATCCAGAAAAGCATAAAATCAACAAAAAATCAGGGGACGTCTTTAAAACTTTTGACAATACCAATATCAGAAGGGAAGTGTCCTTAATGAATATCTCACTAAAAAACACTGTGATCCTATTCATCATTTTACTTCCCATATTGATTTTATCACCACGGTCTATAAACGCGGAAAATGATATAGCTAATGATTCCGAATTAAAAAGAAATATAGAGTATAGAAAGAAAATGGGTTTAAATTATGATCCTGTTTATGTGAGTAATTTAATAACCTCAAAGGAAGTAATACAGTCATACGAAAAACACGGAGTTTGGCTAACTGAGGACGAATTAGAGGAAATAGAAAATAGAATAAAATATCAAGAGGAAAAAATACCATTGATTTTAGAATATATTAGAAACAATATTAGTTCAAGTGATTTTGGGGGACTGTACGTCGATCAATCGAAAAAAGGTGTGGTAACAATTAGTTTTTCTAAAAATTTAAAACAAATGAATAAAGAGATAAATGACATTAGGAAAATTTTTAATAATGATTCAAAAATAAAATTTAAACAAGTACAAAGATCAGAAAAGCAGCTTGATGAAATACATTCGACAGTACTCTCGAAGAGGCGTGAATTAAAAGAACAAGGTATAAATGTTACTACTATATATTCTAATATTCAAAGGAATAAGGTTATTATCGGTATTTATCCATTTGACAGCACTGCTAGGGATTCACTTGTAAATATATTCGGTTCAGATATTGAAGTAATTGAATCTGATGGTGGTTACGAAGAGTCTAGAACTGCTTATACACGGCCATTAGAAGGTGGATTAAGGATTAGCAATATTGACACTGGTTGGGGGTGTACGGGCGGATTTTCAGCTTCTTATGGAAATTGGGTTTACTATGTCACAGCTGGTCATTGCGGAAGAAGTAGTGATAGATTTAGTCAAGGCGGTTCATACTTTGGATATGCCTACAGGCTCGTAAATAGTGGTGAACTGGATGCAATGCTGATTTCATTAGGTCAACTTTCCTATGCTAGCAATTATAATTATGGACAGCCTAACTTTACCAGTTGGCAAAGAGAATCATATGAATATGTAGGACAATACGTATGTATGAATGGTTCATATACTGGTAATGCATGTGGGGTTGTAAAAAGTACAAATTATTCAGCAAGAGAACACAATAATATGACTGCTGCTGATTATAATTCTACTAACGGTGACAGTGGTTCGCCTACATATTATGGTAGCCAGATTAGAGGTGTACATGAAGGCGTAGGCTCTAATGGGTGGAAAATGTATACTCATGTACAAAGTATAGTAGATTATTGGGGGTTATCTCCTAGAACGTGGTGAATGTTTTTGTGTATTATCTTTGTTAACATAGGGATAATTTAGAGAAATAAAGTGTTACCAAATAAAACGTTCATGAGTAATCTCTACTTCCCTTAGGAGCATTTTTAAAAGCCTCCTGCTCATAAAAAGGGAATAGAGAAGTTTAGTTTTGCGTTGTGTTGTCTTTTTCGATAAATGTAATCTTACAAAATTTCATACAAAGGAATGCAATTCGAATGATTAGAACTGTTGTTTTCGTCTTGGTTAGTTTACTCTTGACTGGTTGCACAGGAACAAAGTCTTTTGAAGGGACGCTTTATAGTATTGGAGAAAATTATTTTGTCGTGGACTGTTCCCATGAAGTAAAAAAAAGGAAAAATAACGTAGAGGATATAAGCTATCCTTGTACAGTCCGAATCACAGATCAAACAAAACTCAGTGATGAAGATGGCAACAAATTAAGTGTTGACGACTTTACGGAAGAAGTAACTGTGAAAGTCATTCTTGCCACCCCTCAGACTATAAATCAAAGTAAAGAAAGCAGAAACATTGAGGCTAGGGAGATTATATTGCTTAATCGATAGAATCTGATCCTTCAAGTGAAAAAACTGCCCGTTCGGTCGCAGAAATTGATAGGTTGGTCATCTGAATTCTAGCGCTTTTAGGGCTGTTGTTTGTAAATGTATTGGTAACATATAGAATCTGGTATTGGATTAAAAAGGGGATACTCTAAAGCTTTACATCCTATACGGGGTGGTTTATTGTTTCTTTTTATGAAATTTATTCCAAAAAAAAAATGATCGGCATACATATATTTTTTATCCTGAATCCGTGATAAGGTGACATCGACTTTGATTTTGTTGTTGGATTTATGGATGTTGTATCCATTGTAAAGATGGTTTGTCACGGATTCAGGTAGTGAGAAAGAGAAGGCGGATATTGATAGAATGAAAAAATGTATTCAGGAGATGACGGCGACTGGTGAACTTCTGGTGCCGAAACCGAGTGATGAAGATTATGATTTGCAAGTTAGATATATTAATTTTTCAGAAGGGAGACTAATAGCAGTTATTTTAGAAAGTGTAGATAAACAATATGTCAGTGGTTTTCAAATGCAAGGTACAAGATGTGAGAAATTATATCATGAACTAAAGGTGCTTAAAGGAATTAGTCCAACAGATTGTGTCAAGGGTAACCCAGTGTTGAATGAGTATTTGGAATCTTTGGTAAAAGCGAGATATTTACAAATATAAACATAGGAACTTGAATCTGTGATGGGTTGATATATGTTTTGAAGTTGCTGTTGGTTTTATAGATACGTGATCCATCGCTTAGCCATCAAGTTAAGAAATTGGTAAAGGTCAAATAGCCCCCGCCTTTTGGAATGTCGAGGCTTGGGGTATTATCATTATTTAGTTAGTAGATGAAAAGCAATACATGAAACAGGGAGTATGATTGGCCAAGGAAGCACCTGCTCCAATGCGTTCGTGTCTGACAAATTCATATTTGGAAGTTGTCCAAAAAGATAGTGAAGCCCGTGATGTTAGTTGGGCGCTAGCACTCAACTAACACCATGGGTTATTGTATTTATTGCTGTATGGTTGATACGAAAGATGGTTTCTCTTTTTAAAAGGCGTTTTTAGTTTGCAACCCTTTTGCATCACTTTCGTGAGTGTGGTATGCTTTTTCATGGAAAGCACTTTCTGAGTTTGTTTGTGTTGCTCCGTACAATTCTCAGGAAGGGTGTTCTTTTCTGTTATTTTTATATTAGTAGGAGGGGAAGTATCAGATGACTGGAAAAACTGAACGTTATCAAGAAATTTTAACTGTTGCAAGGAGTGTTTTGGCGGAGAAAGGGTTCGATGATACAAAAGTGTCTGAAATAGCTGAAGTGGCGGGTGTTGCAAAAGGTACTTTTTATATATACTTTCCTTCTAAATTAGACTTAGTTCTCGCCTTAGTGCGTGAAATGCAGGGGAAAATACTTTCTGAAGCTGAAAAAGTAATTGACTTGAAGACAAATTATTTTGAAAAGCTTGTCCAAGTGATTAAAACGGCATTTATTGTAATGGAAAGTTACCGTGATGTTTTTCCGATATTTAATGCAGTTAGCGCATTTAAGACCGAACAGTGGAAAGCAGAAAAAGAAATTCGGGTTCCCTACTATAATTTCCTAAAAAGCCTAATCGAAAATGGTCAAAAATCAGGTGAGTTTCACTGCGATTTGAATGCTGAAATGACTGCCATACTAATTGTTGGTATGGTGGAACATGTAGCGCATGACTGTTTTGTTTACCATTCAGATTACTGTATAGATGACTATCTTCATACGATTGATTCGTTGTTGAGAAAGGCACTAAAAGGGTGATGACATGACTTTGAAAAGTTTATCAGAGAATTATTCATAAGCATATATGTGTTTTTTGCCAATGACGTACTTGAATGTTATTAAAAAATGGAATATAATACTTATATGACTGACCGTCAGTACAGAAGGGAGGAAAGTATGAAAAGCTTTAAATCAGAAGGAAATGGAATCCCTATATTATTTATCTCTGGCTTATTTGCTGGGGATTGGATATGGGGAGATGTTACTTCATATTTTTCTAAAACCGAATACACTATTATTCGTCTACGGGAGCCACTTTCTGCTTATGGCCATAAAATTAGTGAGTTGCGTGAAATGTTAATCCAATTTTTGAATGAGTTCATTGAAGATAAAGCAATTGTTATAGGTAATTCTTTAGGTGGCTTGCTTGCTATGGATTTAGCTTCATCAATCCCGAAAAAAGTGGCCGCAATTGTCGTCAGTTGCGCGCCAGGTATGGGGAGCACTAATCTTGGGATTGGATCTCCCAAAATGGGAAGCAAGGAAGAAAGTAAAAAATGGTTTGGTGATTTAAGAGAGAAGTTGTTTGTAAATCAACAGTGCGTCACTGATGAGCAACTAGATCTTGTTTCTGAGTTTTTTAGTGACAGACGTCGTTTCCTAAATATGATTCGATTAGCTAAGGAAGCAGATAAATATGACGCTAAATTAATTTTGCCGAAGATAAAGTGTCCAATATTACTATTATGGGGAGATCAAGACGAAGTTTCACCAATTGAACATTGGAAAAGTTCAATTCCTCTCAATCCACAGATACAACTAAAGGTTATTGAAAATAGTGGCCATAGTCCGATGATGGAAAAACCTAAAGAGTTTTGGAAATCTGTAGAGAGTTTTATAAAGAATGTATTAGTACATCATACGTAAAATCAACTTATACTGCTCAATAAAGACTGACGGTCAGTCATTTAATCTATGATGACACTTTTCTTTTAAGGAACTAAGTATTAAAGGGAGGGAGCATAGATGAAAATCGTTAAAAGTTTTTTAAAACAGAAAGAGACATTAGTGGGAATTGCCGCAGCGATTGCTTTTCAACTTATATTTGTTACTGTATGGCTAACTGCTTATGATGGTGTCTACGATCGAACAAATCAATTTTCAGTAGCGGTTGTTAATAATGATAGTGAGCTGGGGAGAGAAATCATAAAGAAGCTGGAGGATAGAAATTTATTTCGATTAAAAGTGTTTGAAGAATTAAATCAAGCATTAGAAGCCTTAGATAAACGAAACGTCAATATGGTTATTCATCTCCCTGATAGAATAATAGAAAAATTGACAGTAAATGAGAATATAACAATCGATTATTACATTAATCAAGCCACTCCAACTTTAACAAAACAAATGATGGAAAAAGCAGCGAATAAAATTAATGATGCTCTTAACTATCAATTTAGAGAAACAATAAATAACCAGATGGTAAAAAGGATTCCACAGCTAGTCACAGAAAAAGTTCCCGATGAAAAAATGAAAGCGATGGTCGAGGACATAGCTACTCAAGTTGTTGATATGGTGCAGAAAAATACGAAAATGAATCCTATAGTGGCCAATATAGTAAAGACAAATGAAAAAGAAGGATTTGCTATTACGATGGTTCCGTTATTAATCGTATTAGCTTCCTACATTAGTGCTATGCTTATTAGCCAATATTTGCAGATTGCAAATGGCAGATTAATTAATGAGTATAGTCGATTTTCACTTTTCGTTGGTAGACAGATGATTACTATTCTATTAGCGCTCGGGATCTCTTTATTAAGCATTTTTTTAATGAATCTGTTTCATATTGAATTGAATCATAACTTTTTTGTTTTATGGGGATTTCAGTCCATTCTTTTCTTTAGTTTTTTAGCTTTATCTCAAGTTTTTGTTATGTTATTTGGAATTCCAGGTATGATTTTTAACATTGCTTTAACAGCAATTCAAATCGCAAGTTCAGGAGCGATGGTACCACGTGAATTATTGCCAACTTTTTATTATGAGCTTGGTCATTTGCTTCCTGCAACTTATGGTGTAAACAGTTATTTTAGCTTGATTTATGGTGGGGGAGATCTTGGTTCAGACTTGAAACATTTAAGTATTATCATTTCGGTATTGTTAGCAATTGCTATTGCGATACAAATTGTATTTTCTATGCGGGACAAATTTAAATCCACGGAAATGTGAGTAAAATATTTTTTGTGGACAATTTATGGACTAACTTGGGGAATATTAGAAACTTTCGTTCGTGGTGCTCATTGAGACCACAATCGAAGTGCGGCAGGGTGAACATTCAACATTTCCGCCATCCCATATGGGGTGGTTTTTTATTTCTTTATGTACAATTTATTCTAAAAAAGGATTGACATTTTTTTAGTAACTATTCAGCCACCTCATAAAGTGAGCTGAATATTTTTTGGTTTTCCTGTCTATGATGTGAATATTGATAGACAAGGAGGTGAATCGTATGTTGACAGTACAACGTATCCATTCAGCCCAATATTCGTGAGATTTTCAGAATCCAGCACCCATAGGGCATTTCCCGTATCGAAAATGCCCTAGGAGGAATGGAGAATCGTTTGGAGAGACTCCCCACTTAGAAGTCGTTGCAACGATTCCCAAACCGGCTTTCCGTGTTTTTGCAGGGTAGAAATGACGCTGCGCATGACACAGAAAGCCTCGGCATCGTCTTCCTGACGAAACGTTCCGGAAATTTTTTGTTTGACTTTCACCATCCGCAAATCGCGCTCGGCTTGGTTGTTGTCAAACGGTACTTCTTTCTTTCGCAGGAAGAGAAGCGCTTCTTGCTTGCGCTTTTCTAGGCGCTGGATGAAATTCTGCGCGTTGCGGGCGCCTTCATGCTTGCCTTGTCGGCAACGCTCCTCGAGTTCTCGGCGGCCATTCGCTAGAAGCTCGTCGTACACGGCTTCCCAATACCGGACTTCCTCTTCCGGTAGAGCTCCGCCCGCGTTCTCCACCGCCTGTTTCATCTCTAACAGCGCTTCGGTCATCTCTTTCGACCATGAATGGCCGTAAAGTTCTGTATATGCCCGAAGCTCCCGGAGATGATGGGCGTGGCAAAGCGCATGGCTCGCCTCTGTGTACATCGGGTACACCGAATACGCATCGTGTACCATCGTTCCTTTGTACCGTGGCAAGATCCCGATGTCGTCCGTCGCTTTCTTTCCACGAGAGCGATGAAGTCCGTATCGGGTGACCTTGGCAGTGGAAGCCACGTGCACCCATTGGTTCTTTCCGTTCACACGCAGGCTCGTTTCATCGACGTGCAACGTCTTGGAAGCGAGCAGCGCCGCGTCGATCTCTTTGATCGCTGCTTCTACCACAGGCAGCCACCGTCTCGTCATGTTCACGACTGTGCCTGCACTTATCGAATGATCCACTAGCGCTTTGACCATCTCCGTGACACGCTCGTACGGGATCAACTGCGCATGATTCCAGTATAAAACAAGGGAAGTGATGGCTGGACCGTACTGGACATGATTTGTGACATAAAAAGGGAACTCCGCCTGCTGGACGAGATGACATTCCGGACACCCCTTTACTTCCCGTTCGTGTTGAGTCACTTCCATGCGAACCACGGGAAGGTCGAACACTTGGCGAATGTCTACTTGAAGCGGAGCAACATGTTCTAGAGAGTGACCACATCCTTTGCATTGGGTCACGCGGTGAAGGACTCGGTGGTCAGGGTTTGGTACTTGGCGGAGCGTCGTTCCTCGGTGCCCCGGCTGCCCTCCCGGCTGTTTCTGCGACGGTTGGCGAGAAGGAGATTTCGCCACAAACCGGTCAGAAGACGGCGGCAAATGGCTATTGGTACTGTTTTTTTTCGTACAGGCTTCTAATTCTGCAATACGTGCTTTCCATTGTTGGGTTTCTTGTCGAAGCCGTTGGTTTTCTTGACGCAGTTGCTCGTTTTCTCGAACGAGTTTTTCAATCGTTTGTGCTTGGCGCTGAATTTTTGCGACCATGCTTTCGAGTGTAAAAACGGCTTGTTGGAAATCAAAAACAACGGTTGCCATCGTGTTCACCTCCCTTGTCTTGGATAGTGCTAGTATAGACAAGGGGAACAGAAATAAACCCGATCTCGTAAACTTTTTCTATGTAATGGCTGAACAGTTACCCTTCCCCTTTCATACATCTCTTTGATCATAAAAAATTCCCCTCTCGTAATCATGAACCATAGCTCCTCTCGTTAACACTATGGTTCTATTGTAAGTGGGGAATTTTATTCCGGCTATATTGGGGATTTTATCATCGGCTTTAACATCACCAATCATGTGCAATATGGTCCACGGATCACGGCGCTTGTCGTGTATTTATACAACATACAAATGATTCCATATCAACGTTTACGTGACATGATGGAAGAGCTATATCAACATCCGATCAGCACAGGAACACTTGTCAATATGGTCAAACGAGGACGCGAAGCACTCGAACCAAACATGGACATCATCGAGGAAGCATTGCTTCAATCGGACATCTTGCATGTCGATGAAACGAGCTTGCGGATCGATGGCAAACAGGCCTGGGTTCATGTCGCCTGTACATCCGCATATACGTACTTAGCTCCTCACGCTTCTCGTGGAAAGAAAGCAACCGATGAAATCGGGATTCTTCCACGATATAAAGGAACGATGATGCATGATGCATTCGGTACATACCCGAGATACACCGAAGCCACACATGCCCTTTGTCATGCCCATCATGTACGTGACTTGAAAGGATTCATCGAACAAGGGCATACATGGGCAAAACGGATGACCACGTTTCTATTAAATGCCAAACAAGTGGTCGAACAACATGGCGGCTTTCTTCCTGAAGAAGAAGCGAAACGTTGGGAGCACGTGTATGATCGCATACTCGAGAAAGCCAACCATCAGTTGGAAGGGATGACACCGTTGCCGAAAAAAGCGCTCTCCTTCGTTCGGCGACTTCAAAAACGAAAGGAAGAAGCGCTGCGCTTTTTGCGTGAAGCTCACGTTCCCTTTGACAACAACCAAGCCGAACGGGATCTTCGCATGGTCAAAGTCAAAGAGAACATCTCGGGTACATTTCGTCAGGAAACGTTCGCGCAGTCGTTTTGCATCGCAAGGAGCATCGTTTCCACACTCACCAAGCACGAAAAAAACGTGTGGGACTCGTTGTGTCTTCTGTTGACAGGCGAAACGATAGATCGTGTTCTTTCCGCTACGTAGGGCATTTTCTATGACAGAAATGCCCTATTTGTGCTGGGCTACTTTACACACTAGCATCGGGGTGAATAGTTACTCGAAACATACGAAGCACATTTATGAAGCAGAAAGACGAGTACAACAAGCTAAAGAAAAAATGGACAGCACGTATCGCTTAGCATACCACATTATGGCGCCGATAAACTGGATGAACGACCCGAACGGGCTCATTCAATGGAACGGGGAGTACCATGTGTTTTATCAGTTTCATCCAGACAGCCCAAAGTGGGGGCCGATGCATTGGGGGCATGTGAAAAGTAAAGACCTTGTGCATTGGGAACGTGCACCGATTGCGCTTGCGCCGAGCGAATGGTACGACGAAGGCGGCTGTTTTTCAGGAAGCGCGGTAAATGATCAAGGAGTGCTAACTCTTATTTACACTGGAAATGTTTGGTTGAACAAGGAGCAAACGGAACTGAAACAATATCAATGTATTGCAACAAGCAAAGACGGCATCCATTTTGAAAAAGACCCGAACAATCCGGTGCTTTCTGAGCCACCATTTGACTGCCAAGGGCATATTCGCGATCCGAAAGTGTGGAAACGCGGCGACGATTGGTATATGGTGCTTGGGACAAGAGAAGGGAACAACGGAAAAGTCGTTTTATACAAGTCGAACGATTTGCGCCATTGGGAATATGTCAATATCATTGCGCAAAGTGATGGTAGCTTAGGCTATATGTGGGAGTGTCCAGATGTTTTCCGTTTGAACGGCAAAGATATTTTGTTGTTTTCACCGCAAGGGATTGAACCAGATGGCGATCGCTTTCAAAATCTTCATCAAACAGGTTATGTTGTTGGTACGCTTGACTATGAAACAGGAAAACTAGCGCACGGAACGTTTGAAGAACTCGATAAAGGATTTGATTTTTACGCCGCGCAAACGTTTGAAGATGAGAAAGGTCGACGCATTTTGTTCGGTTGGATGGACATGTGGGAGTCGCAAATGCCGACGCAACAACACGGATGGGCAGGCGCGTTAACGATTCCGCGTCTTTTGGAATTGACAGATGATGAGAAACTGTTAATGAAGCCGGTGCCGGAATTACAATTATTGCGCCAAGAGCATATGCATCTGGAATCGATCTCAGTAAAAGAAGAGGGCGGAACGTATACACTTCCATGGAAAGGGGATCGACTAGAGCTACTCGTTCGTTTTTCGGTAGCTGATTTTCAAGGAAATGCATTTGGTGTGAAAGTGCGCTGTGCGGAAGACGGAAGCGAAGAAACGATTTTCCGTTATGATGTGAAAGACTCCATCGTGACGTTTGACCGAAACCGTTCCGGAAAAGGAGAGGGAGGTATTCGTCGTGGGGTGCTAGATAGACAGGGAGACGTCGTTACGTTCCATTTCTTTATCGACCGCTCATCGGTCGAACTATTTGTCAACGACGGTCGACTTGTGATGACAGGAAGAATTTATCCATCCGAAACGAGCCAAGGAATCGAATTGTTCGCAGAAGGCGGGGACGTGACTGTCCTTTCTATCGATGAGTGGACATTGAAGGATATTTGGAGTGAAAAATAGGAGAGACGGTATACGAAGCCGTCTCTTTTCGTTTCCAACGGTTATCGTGTCCACATGAGAGGAATAGTATAAATGTATAAAGAAGAGATGGGGGATGATGATGAGCCGGTTTGTTATTTATATGATTGCATATGTCGTTATGGTCGTTGTGAATATCATTGCTGAGCGGCTTCCGTTAAATGGTCAGACGACAGGGGAAATATCGCGAAAAGTAGACGTCTTATTTACTCCGGCAGGGTATGTGTTTTCGATTTGGGGGCTCATTTACATCTTACTGGCGATTTGGATTTTAAGACAAGTTCCTTTTTCACGACGCGACTTGCCTATGTATCGTCAAGCGCTCGTCCCTTTTGTTATTAGCTGTGTATTGAATGCGTTATGGATTGTTGTGTGGCATTATGAATATTTTTTCTTTTCGGTCATTGTGATGCTTTTCCTTCTTTTTACGCTGATCTCGTTATATACAGTGGTCAAACGTACGAATCCACGTTTTTTTGACCTTTTGCCATTTTCTATTTATTTAAGTTGGATTAGTGTTGCAACGATTGCAAACATTTCCTTTGTTTTAAAATACAACAGTTGGGATGGATTTGGATTATCTGATGCATTCTGGGCAATCGTGATGTTACTCATTGCGACAGCTTTAGCCTTTTTGTTCATGATCCGACAACGAGATAACATATATCCACTTGTATTTGTTTGGGCGTTTGTTGGCATCGGGGTGAAAAACCAAGGGACTGCGTCGCTTGTTGCATACGTTTCATTTTTTCTGGCAGGGGTTATATTAATTGGAACCGCATCTTTATACAAAGAAAAAACATAATCGCCCATACTTGCCTATGGGCGATTTATACATATTGACGTATTGCTTCATGAAATTGTTTTTGCATATCTTCGTCATACAAAAGTTTTTTGAAGTTTGTTTTTGAAAATAAATATGTAGTGATGCTAGGGTCTTTTAACATATGTTTTATCGTGTTTCGATCGAACGTTTTTTGTGGTGAAATAATTCCTATTTTTTGCAGATGTTTTAATTTTCGTTTTGCGGTGAGATAACTAAACTGACCGAACAATAAAAAATCTAACAATGCGCCTATTGCTTCGAAACACATAGTGACTAGCATTTCCATGCTTCCCATTGCCCCCTTCTTCTATTTTTGATAAATCACTCAAATTTTACCTTTTTTCATCGTAACATATTGACAAAAAAAAAAAAATAAGGATAAAATTTTATTGTGAATATTGCGACGATTGGGTGTATTTGCTGTGAAATTGTATTTACCTTTTTTAAGGGAGATTGAGGTAAAATTCAAAGAAAATTCTTTCTGTGTCGAGTCGACTGATGGTTTTTTTGATTTAGGTCATGTAATAGAAAAGGGGAATGAGAAGGATGAAAATGTAGTAATTATTTCCCTTGGGAAGCAAAAAATCCTAGAAATAAACATCAGCCTATTTGCAAAAATGAATGAGGATTTTAAGGATACTATATAGATGCAATTTGAAGTTTTAACATTTATAGCTTTTGCCGAGAATTGGATCCCGACTGTCAGGGGACCGAACAATGCGACTTTCAGACCCATGTATGGGCTGTGAAGCGGGTGGTTGTTTGGTCCTTCCGTCAGCTGAAAAATGGACAAGCGACTTTTCCATCAAGGATATGTTAAACTTTTTCGTTGCATCTATATAACTTGGTTAGATGTTTAACATGTATGGGAGTGGAAAAAAATGCTCAAGAGGTACTTTTTCCAGTGCATCCAACACGCGATTTTAGCATAAACGATCAAGAACTATGTATTTTTATGGAATTTTCTTGTATTAAAAGAGACATGCCTGTCGTCATTATCATCGAACATAATCGTGAACTTGTATATGGAAATATAGACGTTATACCAGCTGGAAAGAGAGGAGATTATCACAGAACTTTCGCACATGTTATTTTACTTGAACATAAACAGCTTCTAGAGCATGTTCAAGGAACGAACGAATATAAATTTTTTGTGCGTTTGTTAAATGGTAGGAAGCTGACCGAGGGTATTTTTCGTATAAGACGAGAACGGCTTTCGTATGCTAAGAAGCACTCCACTTTTTATAGCTATCATTTTGATCAAAAAATATAAGAGGCTGATGCGGCTGTTTTGCGGGGCATATATGGATAAGAAAGCTCAACGTTATACTTATAAATGTTTCTATGAAAGACAACTATTCATTGCTTATCACTACATTTCATTTCTAGTGGAAAGGATGGTTAGCAATGTCTACATGGAATAGAATTGAATCAGGAATTAAACAAGGATTAAAGGATGTAGCAGCTTCTTATGGAATTAATTGGAGTGGTGCTGCTAATACTGCTAGTAAGGCAGGCCCGGCTGTTGGAGGAGGGATTAAGGGAGCTAAAAATGCACGAGCAGAAGTAGAGATGCAGAAATCTAAAGCAGAAACGAGATTGGAAGTAGGAAGGATTGAAAAAGTAACTGTTCAGCCATTACATAGAAAAAGTTTACGAGATCGGGTTTATTTCTGTTCCCCTTGTCTATACTAGTACCATCCAAGACAAGGGAGGTGAAAAGGATGGCAACCGTTGTTTTTGATTTCCAACAAGCCGTTTTTACACTCGAAAGCATGGTCGCAAAAATTCAGCGCCAAGCACAAACGATTGAAAAACTCGTTCGAGAAAACGAGCAACTACGTCAAGAAAACCAACGGCTTCGACAAGAAACCCAACAATTGAAAGCACGTATTGCAGAATTAGAAGCCTGTACGAAAAAAAACAGCACCCATAGCCATTTGCCGCCGTCTTCTGACCGGTTTGTGGCGAAATCTCCTTCTCGCCAACCGTCGCAGAAACAGCCGGGAGGGCAGCCGGGGCACCGAGGAACGACGCTCCGCCAAGTACCAAACCCTGACCACCGAGTCCTTCACCGCGTGACCCAATGCAAAGGATGTGGTCACTCTCTAGAACATGTTGCTCCGCTTCAAGTAGACATTCGCCAAGTGTTCGACCTTCCCGTGGTTCGCATGGAAGTGACTCAACACGAACGGGAAGTAAAGGGGTGTCCGGAATGTCATCTCGTCCAGCAGGCGGAGTTCCCTTTTTATGTCACAAATCATGTCCAGTACGGTCCAGCCATCACTTCCCTTGTTTTATACTGGAATCATGCGCAGTTGATCCCGTACGAGCGTGTCACGGAGATGGTCAAAGCGCTAGTGGATCATTCGATAAGTGCAGGCACAGTCGTGAACATGACGAGACGGTGGCTGCCTGTGGTAGAAGCAGCGATCAAAGAGATCGACGCGGCGCTGCTCGCTTCCAAGACGTTGCACGTCGATGAAACGAGCCTGCGTGTGAACGGAAAGAACCAATGGGTGCACGTGGCTTCCACTGCCAAGGTCACCCGATACGGACTTCATCGCTCTCGTGGAAAGAAAGCGACGGACGACATCGGGATCTTGCCACGGTACAAAGGAACGATGGTACACGATGCGTATTCGGTGTACCCGATGTACACAGAGGCGAGCCATGCGCTTTGCCACGCCCATCATCTCCGGGAGCTTCGGGCATATACAGAACTTTACGGCCATTCATGGTCGAAAGAGATGACCGAAGCGCTGTTAGAGATGAAACAGGCGGTGGAGAACGCGGGCGGAGCTCTACCGGAAGAGGAAGTCCGGTATTGGGAAGCCGTGTACGACGAGCTTCTAGCGAATGGCCGCCGAGAACTCGAGGAGCGTTGCCGACAAGGCAAGCATGAAGGCGCCCGCAACGCGCAGAATTTCATCCAGCGTCTAGAAAAGCGCAAGCAAGAAGCGCTTCTCTTCCTGCGAAAGAAAGAAGTACCGTTTGACCACAACCAAGCCGAGCGCGATTTGCGGATGGTGAAAGTCAAACAAAAAATTTCCGGAACGTTTCGTCAGGAAGACGATGCCGAGGCTTTCTGTGTCATGCGCAGCGTCATTTCTACCCTGCAAAAACACGGAAAGCCGGTTTGGGAATCGTTGCAACGACTTCTAAGTGGGGAGTCTCTCCAAACGATTCTCCATTCCTCCTAGGGCATTTTCGATACGGGAAATGCCCTATTGGTGCTGGATTCTGAAAATCTCACGAATATTGGGCTGAATGGATACTTGAAAAAGCAGCAACACAAACGATAGCTAAAGGGGCAGCTAAAGGAGCGATCAAAGCGATAGGAATATGGGGATTCATACCCGATATAGCAATATTTGCGAATGGTTTTAGAAAAGGGTACTCAGCTGCAGGCAACTAGGAGGATTAGTATGAGTGCTTATGAGATACATGGATTTTTTCTCGTGTTCCTAATCTACTTTCAACTGTTTCATATCGTCAAGACGAAAGACACCGATTATGTTTATGCAATAATCCCTACACTATCGGGACTTATACTTGTTTATACATCTATTTTTGACTTTATCGACCTTTATATGTCTTTCTTAGTACTTGTGGTTGTGTCTATATTATGTATTGTCATTTTCTTTAGATTACAGGTCAAAGAAATTAAACGTGAATGGCGAAGTAAAAAGGATACGTGAGACTATTGGATAGTACCCATAAGTAACTATTCAGCCACCTCATAAAGTGAGCTGAATATTTTTTGGTTTTCCTGTCTATGATGTGAATATTGATAGACAAGGAGGTGAATCGCATGTTGACGGTACAACAAGCTGTATTTACGGTTGAGAGTTTAATGGGCAAAGTCCAACAACAAAAGCAGCTCATTCATCAACTCATTCAAGAAAATGAACATTTGCGTCAAGAAAACAAACAGCTACGCAAAGAAAATGAACAACTGAAGTATCGTGTTCAAGAGCTGGAAGCACGCACGAAAAAAACAGCTCTAATAGCCATCTGCCCCCATCTTCCGACCGTTTTGAGAAAAAACGTTCCTCCCGCGAGCCGTCTGGCAAAAAGCCTGGCGGACAGGAGGGACATGAGGGAACGACGCTCCGTCAAGTGGAACATCCACATCATCGTGTCGTCCATCGCGTACATACGTGTCAAGGATGCGGGTCTTCTTTGCGTGACGTAAAACCGTTCAAGGTCGATGTCCGTCAAGTGTTTGATCTGCCTCCCGTGACGATGGAAGTGACACAACATGAACGCGAAGTGAAATCATGTCCACATTGCCGATGCGTGCAACAAGCCGAGTTCCCATCACACGTCACCAATCATGTGCAATATGGTCCACGGATCACGGCGCTTGTCGTGTATTTATACAACATACAAATGATTCCATATCAACGTTTACGTGACATGATGGAAGAGCTATATCAACATCCGATCAGCACAGGAACACTTGTCAATATGGTCAAACGAGGACGCGAAGCACTCGAACCAAACATGGACATCATCGAGGAAGCATTGCTTCAATCGGACATCTTGCATGTCGATGAAACGAGCTTGCGGATCGATGGCAAACAGGCCTGGGTTCATGTCGCCTGTACATCCGCATATACGTACTTAGCTCCTCACGCTTCTCGTGGAAAGAAAGCAACCGATGAAATCGGGATTCTTCCACGATATAAAGGAACGATGATGCATGATGCATTCGGTACATACCCGAGATACACCGAAGCCACACATGCTCTTTGTCATGCCCATCATTTACGTGACTTGAAAGGATTCATCGAACAAGGGCATACATGGGCAAAACGGATGACCACGTTTCTATTAAATGCCAAACAAGTGGTCGAACAACATGGTGGCTTTCTTCCTGAAGAAGAAGCGAAACGTTGGGAGCACGTGTATGATCGCATACTCGCGAAAGCCAAACATCAGTTGGAAGGGATGACACCGTTGCCGAAAAAAGCGCTCTCCTTCGTTCGGCGACTTCAAAAACGAAAGGAAGAAGCGCTGCGCTTTTTGCGTGAAGCTCACGTTCCCTTTGACAACAACCAAGCCGAACGGGATCTTCGCATGGTCAAAGTCAAAGAGAACATCTCGGGTACATTTCGTCAGGAAACGTTCGCGCAGTCGTTTTGCATCGCAAGGAGCATCGTTTCCACACTCACCAAGCACGAAAAAAACGTGTGGGACTCGTTGTGTCTTCTGTTGACAGGCGAAACGATAGATCGTGTTCTTTCCGCTACGTAGGGCATTTTCTATGACAGAAATGCCCTATTTGTGCTGGGCTACTTTACACACTAGCATCGGGGTGAATAGTTACAGTTGTAGGGAGATGCAAAAGGTAGCCAAAGGAGCGATCAAAGCGATAGGAATATGGGGATTCATACCTGATATTGTTATATTTGCGAATGGTTTTAGAAAAGGGTACTCAGCTGCAGGCAACTAGGAGGACTTATAATGGGTGCTTACGAAATAAACGGAATTTTCCTCGTGGTCTTTATCTATTGGCAACTATTTTATGCTGTTAAGAAAAAGGATGCTGGTCATATTGTTGTTGTTGCTCCTATATTATTAATGTTTATCTTTATTTATACAACTCTTTTTGATTTCATTCCACCTTATCTACGTATCGGGATTGTTGTTATTGTATATATGTTGCTTATTGTAGTTGGTTTTAGAAATGCAAAGAGAAAAATGAAAGAAGCAAGATTTAGAAGCAAGAATGAAGTGTAACTTGTGATGTTATATAGACGTCCATGACGAAACATTTTCGTCATCATCGGAAGGATGAAAATGTCCCTATGTTGAATGCTACAACTTTACGCATCTTGGAGTTCGGGTATTTTCAGTATAGATACAACTGAGGAGTTTAACGTACTTTTTTCGATCACCGAGGCAAGCCTATGGCTTGCCTCGCAGTAGTTGAAAAATAACGATGCGATCCATATATGTTATTTTTATGGTTCATCACCAAAAGATGTACTTGAATTTTAAAGACAAACATGATAACAATGTTGCTCAAAGAGACGTATGGTATTAAAAGGAAAAAAGATGTTTTGATTTTCTCAATCATGATCGTCTTTATTTGTCAAGTACACTTTGTGGTGAATAGCCATTTTTATAATTTTATGGATTTTATTTACAAAATCTTCATAAGTTCACGGATATCAAACTTTTTGCGGTGATGAAAAGGACACAGCGATAAAAACGCATTGGATAAATATAGAAATATTCGATACAAATATCAGAGCGATCATGCCAATCCTCTGTCACAACTCCACAGGCGCATGTCGTCCCTCCACATTTTCTCCATATTTTTTCTGCTATAATGAAGAAAAACGCCAGTAAGGAAGGAATATTTGTGCGAAATCTTTCATTTAAGTTAGGGCTATTATTTTTTGTCTTTGTGTTAGGAATTGAAACGGTTTTATTTGCGTCGTTATACGTGACACTTGTTAACGCGAGAATTAATGAAGAATTTGAGCAACTGTTGGCAAGAGGGAACAATCATCGTGATGTATTGGAAAAAAGCTATTACCCTTCTACGTTAGAACATGTCGTCATGATGGAGTCGGAAGCGGAGACGGATGTCGTCATTACAGATGCGAAAAGAAACATTTTATACTTTTCCGATCACATTTTGCCGTTTGCAAAAAAAATCATTCCTCACGAGTGTTGATTATCCAAAATTATACATACGCCTTCCATAAATTTGGGCATACTCAAACAAAGCAGCGGCCATCCCGGATTTCCAATCGAGAGGAAGCTGCCCAGAGAAAAAACGGCGAACGAACGAAATGAAGGAAAGAGAGACGTTCGTCTGTTTTTTGGTTTGATCATACAGCCATCGCAGCAACACATACGCGATGAACGCCGCAAACAGTTGGTTGTATACCGCATTTTCCGTCGTGCCAAACAAGGTCGGGACATTCAGATATTGCTTCACCCAACGGAAAAAGACCTCAACAGTCCAACGTTGTTGGTACATGTCGGCAATGGTTTCCGCAGACGCATGGAAGAGGTTCGTCACGACCCGAATGTCGCGGCCATTCGCATCTCGAAAGATCACCACCCGGTGACGCTTGGTGGAGCGGCATTGTTTCGTCCCCAACTGGCACGTGAAGTCGGCTTGAACCGATGAGGATGTGCTGGAAAGGCGTTTCAAGCTTTTTTTCTGATGAAGTTCGATGTTGTCCTTCATCCGAATGACAAAGAGCTGATGCTGCTCCACAAATCGATCGAGGCGTTCGATTTTGAAATACGCCCGGTCTTCCACCAGCACTTGTTGAGCGTTCGTCAACTGTTCTCCCACCGGGCCATCATGACGCAGTCCGATGGTTTCCACCACGTCTGCCGGCAACGAGGATTCCGGCGAATACGCGACGTGCAGCTTCACTCCGGCGCGTTCGCCGTGATACGGCGCCCATGGCAGGCGGTTTTTCCCGACCGTGACGGTCGTCGAATCCACCACCCGAAGCGGTTTGGGAAACCGAAGCGAACGGCGGGTTTGGCGGTTGCACTTGGAAATGATCAACGCCAACAAGCGTTTCATGATGTCATAGGGAACTTCTTTCGCTTTCTTGGATACAGTTGAATAATGGAATCGCGGCAATCCATACAGAGGCCCCACATCGGCTCCGTGGCGAAAGCTTTTCCATTGATGCATGGCGGCCAGCAGGAAGAAGTGAATCAACTCGCGCAACGTAAAGGTTCGAGACGAATCACGATACCCAACCGCTTCGGCAATCAGTTGAATCTCTTCATCCGAAACAAGTTTTTGCATCAAATTCGGGAGTGTGGTATGCTTGTTCATAGAGAGCACCTCCTGGGTTTGTTTGTGTCGCTACTCACATTCTACAGGAAAGGTGCTCTTTTTTCTATACCCTTTGGATTTTATTGGATAATCAACACGCCTGATCATTCCTCATACTGATGTCCGCCACATTCCTCACAGCGGGATGGTTGTGCAAAACAACTGGAAAAACGAATCGTATATTGCCACCGCTAGCCCGATTCGGATGGACGGCAAGACAAAAGGATATGTATATATGTTTCAGCGAACGGCTTCTATTCAAAATATGATTGCCAAATTAAAACATCATTTTCTCGTTGTCGGCATTGTTTCTGTCTTTTTGACGATTTTGACGATTTTTTTCTTATCAAGAGTCATTACGATTCCGCTTATTCGCATGAAACAAGCGACCGAAAAACTGAGCAAGGGAGATTTTTCTGTCCGTCTGCAAGTGAAAGGAGAGGACGAGCTAGCGCAACTCGGAAAAGCGATCCAAACACTTGCGACCGACTTGGAATATTTGAAAAAAGAACGAAACGAATTTTTAGCGAGCATTTCGCATGAACTGCGCACCCCGCTCACATATGTGAAAGGATATGCGGACGTTGCGCGCAGACCGAATATTGCTGAAGAAGAACGAGCGAAATATTTGTCCATTATTTATGAAGAAGCAGAGCATATGCAAAAGTTAGTGAAAGATTTGTTTGAGCTTGCGAAAATGGATCACCATTCGTTTCAAATTAAGAAAGAGTCAACTCCACTATGCCTTTTTTTGAAAAAAATATACGAAAAAATGTATCCTGCATTTCACACGCAAAATATGTCGCTTGTCTACCGCTGTGATGAAAACACGACCGTCTATATCGATCAACAGCGGTTTGAACAAGTGATGATGAATCTTTTAGACAATGCGTTAAAATATTCTCGCCAAGGTTCTACTGTTTCTATTGATGTGAAAATAGAGAAAAAGAACGTCATCCTCATCATTTCTGATGAAGGAATCGGCATCCCTGAAAAAGATTTGCCACATATTTTTGAACGATTTTATCGAGTCGATAAATCACGGTCGCGAACAGGCGGAGGCACAGGGTTAGGTCTGGCGATTGCCAAAGAAATTGTCGAAGCGCATGGCGGTTCGATTCGTGCGATAAGCCAATTCGGAAAAGGGACAAGCATGATCATTACATTGCCGAGGAGTGAATGAAGGTGTATACCGTTTTACTGGTGGATGATGAAAAACGAATGTTAGATTTGTTAGAGCTGTATTTAATCCCAAACGGGTATCGTTGTGTGAAATGCGAGTCAGGGGTAGCGGCAATCCGCTATTTGGAAAATAATAAAGCGGACCTCGTTTTGCTTGATGTGATGATGCCAGAGATGGACGGATGGGAAACGTGCAAACAAATACGAGAGTTTTCTAATGTTCCGATTATTATGGTCACAGCAAGAGGGGAAACGACAGAGGTTGTCCAAGGGTTGAAAATCGGAGCAGATGATTATATTACAAAACCGTTTAACGAATCGGAATTGCTTGCAAGAATGGAGGCGGTATTACGGCGTTCTGTAGGAAAACAAACGAAACTCGAGTTTCACGGCTTAGTTTGGGACGAGGAGCAGCATAAAGTCCAATATGCCGGGCACGATATTTTTCTCACGCCAAAAGAGTTTGCGATTTTAGGACTTTTTCTCAAAAATCCAAACAGAGTATTTAGCCGAGAGCAACTGATCGTGACATTATGGGGGTATAACGCTAATACAGAAGAACGGACAATTGATTCCCATGTGAAAAACATTCGCGAAAAGCTCCGCCAAGTCGGCTTTCCGATTGATCAATTTCTGCAAACCGTTTGGGGAGTAGGGTATAAATGGAAGAGCAAGTAATTGCTTTATTTCATACGTATCCATCGATCGCTTTTCTTCTCAGCATTGGGATTAATATTGTGATTAGTATTTTAGGCGTTGTCCCGAGCGTCTTTCTCACTGCAGCTAACTTGGCGGTATTTGGTTTTTGGCAAGGCACGTTTTTATCGTTTATCGGAGAAGCAGTTGGTGCGATTGTGTCATTCTTGTTATATCGAAAAGGATTTCGCAAACTTTCGGAAACGAAATGGCTTTCCGATCCGAAAGTGAAACGTTTGCTTGAGGCAGAAGGGGTAGAAGCGTTTTCGCTTGTTTTGTCTTTGCGTCTTTTTCCTTTTGTTCCGTCGGGGCTTGTGACGTTTGTGGCAGCGATTGGACGCATGTCACTCCTTCTTTTTCTGGTCGCCAGCTCGCTCGGAAAGCTGCCAGCTCTTTTGTTAGAAGCATATTCGGTATATCAAGTGATGAATTGGACATGGCAAGGGAAAGTGATATCGACACTTGTATCTGTTTTTTTATTTATATTTACTTGGAAGAAAATCACTCAAAAAAGGCTTAAACGAATGAAAAAGAATGTGAGAAATCTAAATGATACAAAGGAGAGTCGACCATGACAAAAATGACGAAAGCAATCATCATTACATCATCCATTCTTCTTCTAAGCGCTTGTTCATCCTCCAACGAAAAAGAGCAAGCCTTTATTACAAGCAAAGAACAAGCAAAATCGAATGTATCTGTTACCAATAATCCTTTCTTTAAAGAAAAAAAAGAAGGAAAGATCGAGCATTTGCACGGAATCGGTTATGCAGGCAACCAACATGCGATTTACTTTGCTACACATGAAGGTTTATTCGTTTACCAAAATAATAAGTGGTATGAAACGATTTCTAATAAGCATGATTATATGGGCTTTTCGGCTACAGACGACGGCTTTTATTCATCAGGGCATCCGGAAGAAGGTTCATCTTTAGGAAACCCACTTGGTCTTGTAAAAAGTTTTGATGATGGACAAACATTAATGAATTTAGGATTTTATAAAGAATCTGATTTTCATTATATGACAGTTGGCTATAAAAGCCATACCATTTATGTTGTGAACCAAGAAGAAAATAAAACGCTCGGACAAGGGGTATTTTACAGTAAAGACGACGGCAAAACGTGGTCGCCAAGTCAATTGAACGGCCTGCCGCAAACTGCAGCGGGAACGATTGCAGCCCATCCAACGGACGAAAATATGGTTGGAATTAGTACATCGGAAGGAATTTTTGTTTCAAGAGATAATGGCAATACGTTTGAACGGTTCACTCGAAAAATCAATACGACGACGTTTGCGTTTCAAGAAAAATTCATTGTATTTGCAGCTGTAGAGAACGATAAACCTATCCTAATTAAACAATCATTAGACACAAAACAAGAGGAAGTTCTTTCCGTTCCTGCATTGGATGAAAAAGATCATATCATGTATATCACTTCTAATCCAGCAAATGACAACGAAATAGTAATTGCGACGATGAACGGGGATATTTTCATGGCAAAAAATAACGGTGCAATCTGGACAAAACTAATTTCTGCAAAATTCACTGCTACAATATAAACATCAGATAAAGAAGAAGGGGAGAAGAAGGGTGTATTCGTTCTTGAGTCAAATCAGTAACCTTCTAAGTCAACCGTTTCTCAATATGGCAAATAGCATGACAGCGATTCCTATTTTGTCAGCCTTTATCCTTGGCATCGTGGGAGCGATGGCTCCGTGTCAACTCACCGGTAACTTAGGAGCAATCACGCTATACAGTAATCAGTCTTTGCAAAAAGGAATGGCTTGGAAAGAGTTGATTTTATTCATTTTCGGTAAAATTATTGCTTTTTCCGGTTTAGGCCTGATTGTCTGGCTCATGGGGAAAGAGATTCAAAGTACGCTAACACTATACTTTCCATGGTTAAGAAAGCTTATTGGTTCCATTCTCATTCTTGTAGGCTTATATTTGCTAGGGCTTTTTAAAATGTATTGGAACGTTACCTTGTTCAAAGTGCCTGAGAGATGGCGAAAAGGAAAAATCGGTTCGTTTTTCATGGGATTTGGCTTTTCATTAGCTTTTTGTCCAACGATGTTTGTGCTGTTTTTTGTCACTCTCATGCCTCTCGTCTATTCAACGTCTTATGGGGTGCTATTACCGAGCATCTTTGCCGTTGGAACTTCTGTACCTGTTATTTTCTTTATCTTTGTCCTTTGGTACTTAGGATTTAGCGGCACTCTGATGAAAAAAGGAAGGCAAGTAGGGGGGATTGTTCAAAAAGCAGCCGGAATCGTGATGGTTTTACTTGGTATATTAGATACGATCACTTATTGGTTTTAAAGTTAGGAAAAGGAGGGAAACTCAATGATGTTTGGCGGTTCTTTCATGATGGTGGGGATCATGTTATTTTGGGTTGTATTAATCGCCGTTGGTTTTTATCTCTTATATCGTTTTATCAATGATCGGAAAGAAGAACTCTCTCCGATGGAAATATTGAAAGTACGATTAGCCAAAGGAGAGATTTCTTTGGAAGAGTTTGAACAGCTAGCAAAAAAATGTGAATAAATGATGAAAAGATGGTTGATAAGGATGATGTCAACCATCTCTTTTGTTGCTTTATATACCCATTACCGGTATAATGTAATCAGAGAGGTGATATTTTATGAGTCATTGTGAAGATCACAATATGGACAAAAAAATGGTTCCGCGCACGGAAGAAGAAATTGAAAAAATTGTGAATCGCTTAAAACGGATTGAAGGACAAGTGCGCGGTGTGCAAAAAATGGTCGAAGACAATCGGTATTGCATCGATATTTTAGTGCAAATTTCCGCGATCACGGCAGCGTTAAATAAAGTAGGATTGAACTTGTTAGAACGTCATGTCAGCCATTGTGTGTCGAAAGCGATCCGCGAAGGAAGCGGGGACGAATCGATTCGCGAATTAATGGATGTCATTAAGCAATTCTCAAAGTAAGGGAGGAAAAGATGGATGAGTGAACAAAGAACTGTGACAATGAAGGTGACCGGCATGACATGCGCCGCGTGTGCTAATCGGATTGAGAAAGTATTAAATAAGATGGATGGAGTAGAAGCCAATGTCAATTTGGCAATGGAGAAAGCAACGATTAAATATGATCCATCGAAGCAAATGATCGCCGATATCGAAACAAAAATTGAGAATTTGGGGTATGGCGTTGCGACAGAAAAGGTGACGCTTGATATTGAAGGCATGACATGCGCAGCATGTGCGACACGCATTGAAAAAGGGTTACATCGGATGGAAGGTGTGACAAGCGCTACTGTCAACTTGGCGACAAACAGTGCGGTTGTCGAATACAAGGAAGGCGTTACATCTGTCGAAGATATTTTAGAGAAAATCAAAAAACTTGGGTACAAAGGGCAAATTCGCACCGAGGAACAAGACGATGCTGGCCGGAAAGAAGAGTTGCTTAAACAAAAACAACGGCAACTCGTTATTTCCATCATCTTATCGTTGCCGCTGCTTTATACGATGGTTGCCCATATGCCGTTTGATATCGGCTTGCCGATGCCGCATCTGTTGATGAATCCGTGGTTTCAGCTTCTTTTAGCGACACCCGTTCAGTTCTACATCGGCGGTCCTTTCTATGTCGGGGCGTACCGAGCGTTGCGAAACAAGAGCGCGAACATGGACGTCCTCGTGGCGCTTGGAACATCGGCCGCATACTTTTATAGCTTGTACGAAGCTTTTCGGACGCTTGGGAATCCTGCATATATGCCGAGATTGTATTTTGAAACGAGCGCTGTCTTGATTACGCTTGTGCTTGTCGGCAAATATTTTGAAGCGCTTGCGAAAGGGCGCACGACAGAAGCGATCTCTAAGTTGTTAAGCCTGCAGGCAAAGGAAGCGACTGTCATTCGACATGGGGAAGAAATAAAAATTCCGCTCGAGGAAGTGGTGATCGGCGATACGATCGTTGTCAAGCCGGGAGAAAAAATTCCGGTAGACGGTACGGTTATCGCTGGATCTTCTTCCGTTGACGAATCGATGATTACCGGTGAATCGATTCCGGTGGATAAGAAGGAAGGCGACTATGTGATCGGGGCGACCATGAATACAAATGGGGTGCTGACTATTCGTGCAGAAAAAGTTGGGAAAGATACTGCACTTGCCAATATCATTAAAATCGTCGAAGAGGCGCAAGGTTCGAAAGCTCCGATTCAGCGGATGGCGGATGTCCTGGCGGGTATTTTCGTACCAATTGTTGTAGGAATTGCGGTTGTTGCATTTATGATCTGGTACTTCTTTGCTGCGCCGGGTGATTTGGCAAAAGCGCTTGAAGTGGCCATCGCCGTTCTTGTCATTGCGTGTCCTTGTGCGCTCGGTCTTGCCACGCCAACGTCGATTATGGTTGGAACAGGAAAAGGAGCAGAACATGGCATTCTTTTTAAAGGAGGTGAGTACCTAGAAGGAACGCATAAAATCAACGCGGTCTTACTCGATAAAACAGGAACAGTGACAAAAGGAAAACCAGAAGTGACAGATGTGTTGTCATTCCAAGAACATATGCTTGACTATGCCGTTTCGGCCGAGAGCGCTTCGGAGCATCCGCTGGCTCATGCGATTGTTGAATACGGGAAGAAACAGGCGATTTCGCCAAAAACGTTGGAACGCTTTTCCGCCATTACCGGCCACGGAATTGAAGCTGTCATTGACGGAAAAAACGTCCTTGTTGGAACGCGAAAACTGATGAAGGAACGTTCTGTAGAGATTTCCGTGCACGAAGACAAAATGGTAGAACTTGAAAAACAAGGGAAAACTGCTATGCTTGTGGCCATCGATGGAGAGCTTGCCGGCATCATTGCGGTCGCGGATACGGTGAAAGAAAGCTCTAAAGAAGCGATTCAAACATTAAAACAAATGGGCATCGATGTATATATGGCAACAGGGGACAATCAGCGGACGGCGGAAGCGATCGCCAATGAAGTAGGCATTGAGCATGTGTACGCCGAGGTGCTCCCGGAAGACAAAGCGAACATCGTCGAGGAATTGCAGCAACAAGGGAAACGAGTGGCGATGGTTGGCGATGGGATTAACGATGCGCCGGCTTTGGCAAAAGCGGATATTGGGATGGCGATTGGCACGGGAGCCGACGTCGCCATCGAGACAGCTGATGTGACCTTGGTCGGCGGCGATTTGCGCCATATCCCGAAAGCCATTGAGTTGAGCCGCCAAACGATGAAAAACATTCGGCAAAATCTGTTCTGGGCTTTGTTCTATAATACAGTTGGCATTCCTGTAGCCGCTGCTGGACTGTTGGAACCATGGATCGCTGGGGCAGCGATGGCATTTAGCTCTGTATCGGTTGTGACAAACGCGCTTCGTTTGAAACGAGTGAAAATATAAAAATTTAAGGAGGAATGGATGATGACGATTACGTTGCAAGTACAAGGCATGACATGCGGACATTGCAAAGCGGCTGTGACGAATGCACTTCAAGCGTTGGATGGCGTCAACCGTGTAGAGGTGCATTTGCAAGAAGGTACGGTTGATGTGGATTATGATGAAACAAAGGTCAGCGTAGAAAAACTGAAAGAAGCGATTGAAGAGCAAGGGTATGATGTGAAATAACTTACGGAAGGTGCCCCGAAGTGATGACGGGGCACTTTTTTATCTAGAAGGCCGGTGAAAAAGTACACTCTGAGGCAGGGATTTAGGGGGCTGATGTCGAAAAAGGAAGAAAAACCGTTGGAATGGAGCGTGACTGGATCATGAAAGCCCCCAAAAACCCTTCGACTCAGCCTCGTCTGTTTCAAGTCATCAACATGGAGGACCTGGTTCCCCCACATCATATCCTGCGCCAAATCAACGAAGCGGTTGACGTTTCCGTCATTCACGATTGGGCGGCTCCCCTGTACACGGAAAAAACGGGTCGCCCGGCCGCGGATCCGGAACGGCTGCTTCGCCAGATGCTGCTCTCGTATTTGTTTGATCACTCCGAGCGGGAGTTGTATGAGATCCTCCCGATGTATGCCGGATGCCTGTGGTTTTGCGGTCTCGACTTTGAATCCGTGCTCCATCCGGATCCTCATCATCCTGCGCTGCCGGATCGAACGACGCTCGTGAAAACACGGAAACGCTGGCGTCAACACGGAATCGTTGATCGGCTGATGACCTATGTGGTGGACCCGTGCATCGCGGCGGAGCTGGTCTCGCCGGATGTCCATGCGGCGGCTGATGGCACCCAAGTGCGAAGGAAAGAGGGGCTGACCCAAAACGCATTTGTGTTTTGGGTCAGCCCCCTCAGCTTTCTTATTCACCTTTATTGGTTGTGTCATTCGGATCTGGAGTATAGTCCGATTTGTAATCGGCATATTTGACTTCAGTAACCATTCCCGCTGAGGCATGGTGCAAGTCATGGCAATGGAACATCCAATTTCCCGGATTATCCGCTTTAAATGCGACGACATATTCTTCACCAGGGTTTACATTTAAGGAATCCTTAATCAATGGAGAGCCTGTGACTGGCTTGCCGTTTTTGCTTAACACTTGGAAGAAATGTCCATGTAAATGCATCGGATGGACATCCATCGGTGAATTGTTCACTATTTTTACTTTTACTAAATCTCCTGTCTTCACATTGATCGGCGCTGTGTCAGGATACGTTTTCCCATTAATCGTGAAAATCATGCCATTTTTGCCCATGGCCGTTCCTAAATCCATTGTGTACTCTACATCATATTTTTGGTCTAACGTAAATGGACCTGTTTCATATTTTCCGTATGTTGTTATATCCACAACAGGAAGGTTTTCTTTTGCGTTCGCTTTGTCCGTGTTGCTTGCTTGTCCTTCGTATTGAATTTTTACTTTCATGCCATCGGTACCTTTCATATTCCCGTGACATTCTAATAACCATTCACCCGGGTTATTGGCGATAAACTCAATGTCGTAGCGCTCACCCGGAGCGATATTCAACAGTTCATCTTTGATTGGTTGCGGGTTCTTTAACGGTTGGCCGTCCGTTGCGACAATTTTAAACTCATGTCCATGCAAATGAAGCTTGTGGGACATGTACCCTGCATTGACAAGACGAAGTCGCACTTTTTCGCCTTTTTTCACTTTTAACGGTTCAATAGCCGCTCCGCTTTTTCCGTTAATCGTGAAAAGATCGTACATATTCATGTTATGCCCCATGTTGCTCATATCCATTTGTTGGCCATCGGAACGATTTCCATGTCCCATATCGCTATGGTTCATGCCGCTCATATTCATGTCCATATGGCTTTCTTCGTTCGGGTCGCTCATCCATTCGTCTAACACAAGAGTATAGTCCCGATCCACTTTTTCCTCATTTTTTGGTTCGACGATCAACGTGCCGTACAATCCTTTGTCCACTTGCTCTGCGCTTTTTTGATGGGAATGATACCAATACGTTCCCGGCACGGTTGCTGTAAATTCATACGTAAACGTTTCACCAGGTTGAATGGCGTCCATTGTGACACCCGGTACTCCATCTTGATTATTTGGAACAGGATAGCCGTGCCAGTGAATCGTTGTCGGTTCCGGCAATTCATTTTTTACTACGATTTTTACTTTGTCTCCTTGCTTCGCGCGGATTTGTGCACCGGGCACGGATCCATTATACGTGTATACCGGGAGCTTGACTTGATCATTGATGGGTAATAATGCTTCCTTCGCAGTAAGGTGAATTTCTTTCCCAGATAATACTTCTGTATGGGTTGCTAAAGGCAATTGCTGCTTGCTCGTTTCTGCGGAAGTATTTTCTTTTTTCATATTCATGTCGGACATGTCGTGTCCCTGCATGGAAGATGGATTTGAGCAAGCTGCGCCAATCGCCACTACTCCTGCGAAAATGGCGCCAAGCAGCCATTTCTTCATGTCGTTTTCCCTCCTTAAGCTTGTAGTGGGAGATGCAATTATATGATAGAAAATAGATGTGCAAAATGTATGGAGAAAATCGTTCAACTAAAATGTAAAAAAAAGCAAGCGATTCGGATTCACCGATGTCTAACGGTGGTAGGTAATCGCTTGCCGTCCCATTTGAACCCAAGCGTCGATAAAGTCTTGTTTCGGCGCTTTTTGGTTTTTGACAGCGGTCAATGGATCATTGAAATAAATGTACTGCTCATCATATCCCGTAATGAGCACCGCATGTTCCCGGTACGTGATTTTGATCGGGCCTTGCGGGGTTTGCCATTCCCGAAAGGCAGAGGGAGGAAGAGGACGAAAGGTGGTGTTCGTAATCACCCAAACCGGTGTGCCTTTGGCCAAGTATGTATAGATGATCTCAAACGATTGCCCTGTTAAGTCGACGATTTGGTTTGGCAAGTACCATTCAGCCAACTGCTTGATCGGCTTATGGTACACGCCGTATCCAGGCTTCGATAACGTATACATATCGCCGACAAACCCTTCATTTGGGTGTCCGTAAAACACTTGGCCATTCCTCACTTGATATGGAGTAGGGTTTTTCTTGATTTGTTTCGCCAACGTCATCTTATCGACGCGAATGCCCGCATGATTCAAGAGCATGGCCAAGCTGGTCACCTCGCATCCTCTTGGCAGTTCCGGAAGCTGAGACAAAAGGGGAGCGTCAATAAGGACGGATGTCCTTAGAATTCGTTTCTTTGAAGGAGCAGCTGATCGATTCACCTCCTTCGCTTGATTGCTGGGGGGCGGATCGGTTTCTCTGCTGTTTCTTTTCTGTACGAAGGCTTTGATGGCATCGCCTGTCTGGGCCGAGCTTGCATAATAGGATAATGAGGAGGCCAATAGAAAGAAACAGGAAATATACAATCCGAGCGACAGTTGATCCATCCTCCCGTTTAGAGGTCTTCTCAAGAGAACAAAACAAAGGGAAACGATGAGAAAAGTCAAAAAAAGGATAAACGCGAACAAGCCATTCTCAACCCCTTTGTGAAAAGTGGCTGTTTTTATATTAACAAGTAAGTATGCAGAAACTATGAAATTCATACTTTCTCCATATTTTATCGTTAATATATGGGGAAACTGAAAATCTTGCAAGCAGTTTTCCTGAAAAAATGGAAACAGATTGTTTTTGAAACTTGATTTTGTGTACGTTAGAATGAAAGTGTCTTTGTATAAATCTTTCTCTTTCTTATGTTAAAGGGTTCATCACCAAAAGATGTACTTGACTTTTAAAGACAAACATGATAGCAATGTTGCTCAAAGAGATGTGTGGTATAAAAAAATGCTGTTTTGGTTTTCTTTATCATGATCGTCTTTCTTTGTCAAGTACACTGTGTGGTGAAGATCCGGTTAAAGAAAAAAATGTCATTTTCTTAAAATTGAACAAAATAGCTTTTGGTGTTGTTTTTGTTCTGTATATACATCGATTCTTCTTAGCAAAGTGGGGGGACAATCATTACTATGTGCGGTTTTATTGGTTGTATTCATGATCGCCCGAAAGCGATTGAGCAAACATGGAAAACAATGTTGATGGAGATGAACCGCCTGATTACCCATCGCGGCCCCGACGATGAGGGGTATTTTTTTGATGAATACGTGAGTTTTGGCTTTCGGCGGCTGAGCATCATCGATCTGGAGGCGGGACATCAGCCGCTGTCTTATGAAAACGATCGATATTGGATCATTTTTAATGGGGAAATTTACAACTATATTGAATTGCGGGAAGAGCTGGCGGCGAAAGGATATTCGTTTGTGACGCATTCGGATACCGAGGCGATTGTTGCCCTTTACAGCGCGGAAAAAGAAAAAGCGGTCGAAAAACTGCGCGGGATGTTTGCGTTTGTCATTTGGGACAAACAAGAGAAAACGGTGTTTGCGGCGCGGGATCCGTTTGGCATTAAGCCGTTTTTTTATGCGGAGCAAGGAGATCGCACGTTTTTCGCTTCGGAAAAGAAAAGCATCTTGCTGGCTCTAGGACAGGAATCGCTGAACGGTGATTCCCTGCAGCATTATTTAACGTTCCAATATGTTCCTGAGCCGATGACGATGTCAGATGGCATTTACAAGTTAGAGCCGGGTCATTATCTCAAGAAAAAAGTCGGAAAACCGCTCACGATTCATCGTTATTGGAAGGCATCCTTCGAGCCCATTCGTCAATCGGAAGAGGAGCTTGTCAAGCAAATCCGCGATGCGCTGTTTGATTCGGTCAGCGTCCATATGCGCAGCGATGTGCCGGTTGGTGCGTTTTTGTCGGGAGGCATTGATTCATCGTTCATCGTCGCCATCGCGAAACAATTCCATCCGCACCTAAAGACGTTTTCTGTCGGGTTTGAGCGGGAAGGGTTCAGCGAAATTGATGTCGCCCAAGAAACGGCGGAGAAGCTTGGGGTGGACAATATTAGCTATGTCATTTCGCCGCAGGAGTATATCGATGAATTGCCGAAAATCATGTGGTATATGGATGATCCGCTGGCTGATCCTGCGGCTGTGCCGTTGTATTTTGTCGCCCGTGAGGCGAGAAAGTATGTCACGGTTGTGCTTTCCGGCGAGGGGGCGGACGAGCTGTTCGGCGGCTACAACATCTACCGCGAACCAGAGTCATTGCGGCTGTTTGCGCGAATGCCCAGCATCGTAAAAGCCGTGTTGCGGATGATCGCGAAGCTGCTTCCGGACGGGATGAAAGGAAAAAGCTTTTTGGAGCGCGGTACAACACCGCTCGAAGAACGGTATGTCGGCAATGCCAAAATCTATAGCGAAAAGGAAAAAGCGGCGTTGCTCAAAACGTACCAAGAGGGGCGCGAATATACGGCGGTGACGGCTCCTTTTTACCGCGAAACGCTTCATTACCCGCCCGTCAACCGGATGCAGTATATTGATCTTCATACATGGCTAAGGGGTGATATTTTAGTCAAAGCGGACAAAATGACGATGGCCCATTCGCTTGAGCTGCGCGTTCCCTTTTTAGACAAAAAGGTGTTTGATGTCGCGGCCAAAATCGCCCCTGACATGAAAACAGCCAACGGCACGACGAAATATATTTTGCGTAAAGCGGCTGAGGGCATTGTGCCGGATCATGTGTTAAACCGAAAAAAATTAGGGTTCCCGGTGCCGATTCGCCACTGGCTGAAAAACGAAATGTATGACTGGGCGAGACAGCTCATCAACGAAAGCGAGACGGATCATCTGTTCCATAAGGACGTGCTCTATCGGCTGCTGGATGAACATGCCCGCCACAAGGCGGACCACAGCCGCAAGCTGTGGACGGCGTTGGCGTTTATGGTTTGGCATCAAGTGTATGTAGAAAAGAAGTACGATTTTGCTCAATCCGTACAAAACGAAAAGCGTCCAGCGTCCGTTTTGGAGGCGTAATAAGGAAACGAGAGGGCATCCCGAGGTTCGGCCGGGATGCCTTTTTTGATCATCGTGAAGAGAAAAGTGGTCCGACGGTGGAGTAAAAAGGGCGGATCTGTTCTTATTGGATTATCGTAGCCAAAGATTTTGGCCGAACCGGCGTCCGGGCGCAGTAACGTTGCCAACATTCGGATCGTTGTGGTCTTGCCAGCTCCATTAGGGCCAAGCACCCCGTAAACCGTGTCCGCGCGCACGCGTAAGTTGAGACCGTCGACGGCCCGATGGCCGCCAAATGTTTTCGCCAATCCGTGCGCTTCCACCGCCCACTCTTGATGGTCGGGTGCGATTTGATGTTTTGCTCCCATTTTGTGCTCCCTCCTTGTGATGATTCGTACATGTGAATCGTAGCACGCTTTTATGAACGGAGTGTGAACAAAAAACGATTTTGGGCGGAAAAGAAAAATTTACTTTCCCCGCTCTTGCAATTTTCCCGGTTTTGGTATATGCTTGTTCCATCAGGATGCTAAATACTATATATTGGTTTGCGGTCCTTTTTATACAACTACATATGGTTTGACCAAGCAACGGTGTCCATTTGGACTTAATAGGGAATCCGGTGCGAATCCGGAACTGCCCCCGCAACTGTATGTGCGGACGAAATGGGATGGCCACTGGCAGCAAAAGCCATTCGGCGCGCCGCTGGGAAGGCCCCAAAGTAGGACGATGCACGAGTCAGGAGACCTGCCTTGCTTGGAACGTTTCATGTTCTTCGGGGTGTGGGAAGATGAAACGATAGGGAAAAAGAGAAGGAGTTCGTCTGCCTTTTTCCGTCTGTCGTTTCATCCGCTCGCTTGCCCGAGCGGATTTTTTATTGGAGGAGAGGGGAAGCAAATGACCGTGCTGACGAAAATGATCATCATCGATGACCAAGGGAAACCGATTTCTTTTTCACGTGAAGAGTTTGCATCGCTGATCCATCGGACCGCGGCTGGATTCGGCCGCCTGTCGCTTGATGAATATGTCGAGCGTGTTTGGCAGCTCGTCTCGCGAAAAGAAACGGTTACGGTTGAACAGTTGTATCAGACGGCTGTCTTGGAGGGGTTATCGTATATAAGCGAAGAGGAGCCGGACTGGACGTTTGTGTGCGCGCGGCTGTATTTGCGGCAATTGTACCGTGAAGCGGCGCGGCATCGCGGGTACGACGAGCGCGAGCGGTACGGCGATTTCTATTCGCTGCTTGCCGCCCTGACGGAACAAGGGGTGTACAGTCCGCTTCTGTTGGAACGTTATACGAAAGAAGAAATCGACGCCATCGGCGCGTTTCTTGATCCCGATAAGGACAAGCTGTTTACGTACATCGGGCTGCGCACACTCGCGGACCGGTATTTGGCGCGCGATTATGAGCGGCGGCTGTATGAACTGCCGCAGGAGCGGTTTTTGGTCATTGCCATGACGTTAATGGCGAATGAACCGGCCACACGGCGGCTTGCGCTCGTGAAGGAAGCGTATTGGGCGTTAAGCAACTTATACATGACGGTGGCGACGCCGACGCTCGCCAACGCCGGGAAATCGTACGGCCAGCTCTCAAGCTGCTTTGTCGATACGGTCGATGACAGCTTGCAAGGAATTTATGACAGCAACACCGACATCGCCAATTTGTCCAAATCAGGCGGCGGCATTGGCGTCTATTTAGGCAAAATCCGTTCGCGCGGCAGCGACATCAAAGGGTTTAAAGGAGTCTCTTCCGGCGTCATCCCGTGGATGAAGCAGCTGAACAACACAGCGGTGAGCGTTGACCAGTTGGGGCAGCGCAAAGGGGCCATTTCCGTTTATTTGGATGTATGGCATAAAGACATTTTCGCGTTTTTGGACGCGCGGCTCAACAACGGCGATGAACGGCTGCGGACGCATGATTTGTTCACCGGCGTGTGCATTCCGGACTTGTTCATGGAGCAGGTCGAACAGCGAGGCGACTGGTATTTGTTTGATCCGCATGAAGTGCGGAAGGTGATGGGCTTTAGCTTGGAAGACTTTTATGATGAGGAAAAAGGGCGCGGGAGTTTTCGCGAGAAATATTGGCAATGCGTCAACGAACCGAGCCTGTCGAAAGAGAAAGTGCCGGCGATTGAAGTGATGAAAAGCATCATGCGCAGCCAGCTTGAGTCGGGGACGCCGTTTATGTTTTACCGCGATGAAGTGAACCGGCAAAACCCGAACCGCCATCTCGGGATGATCTACTGCAGCAATCTTTGCACCGAGATCGCGCAAAACCAAAGCCCAACGGTGATGAAACGGCAATATGTGAAAGACGGGACGATTATCATTGAAAAAATACCAGGCGATTTTGTCGTCTGCAATTTATCGTCGATCAATTTGGCGCGTGCGGTGACCGATGGAGTTTTGGCGCGGCTCATCTCGATTCAAATGCGGATGCTTGATAATGTCATCGATCTCAATAATATCCCAGTTCTGCAAGCCGGCCTGACGAACCAAAAATATCGCGCTGTCGGGCTTGGCACCTTTGGCTGGCATCATCTTTTGGCGTTAAAAGGCATTCGCTGGGAGTCAGACGAAGCGGTCCGCTATGCCGACGAGCTGTATGAAACGATCGCTTATTTGGCGATTCAGGCGAGCATGGAGCTTGCAAAAGAAAAAGGAAGTTACCCGGCGTTTCCAGGGTCGGACTGGCAGACGGGCGCTTATTTTGAACGGCGCGGCTACCAAAGCCACGGCGAACTCGATTGGGATCAGCTGAAGCAAGATGTGGCCCGCTACGGGATGCGCAACGGCTATATCATGGCCATCGCTCCGAACGCATCGACGTCGATCATCGCTGGCAGCACGGCGAGCATTGATCCCATTTTCTTAAAAGTATACGCCGAGGAAAAGAAAGATTATAAGATTCCCGTTACGGTGCCAGATTTAAACGAACAGACGACATGGTATTACAAATCGGCGTACCATATCGACCAGCATTGGAGCATCAAACAAAACGCCGCCCGCCAGCGCCATGTCGACCAAGCCATCTCATTTAACTTCTACGTCATGAACACGATTAAGGCAAAAGAGCTGCTCGATTTACATTTGACGGCATGGAAGTCGGGGGTGAAAACGACGTATTACGTGCGTTCGACATCGGGGACGATCGAAGAGTGCGATTCTTGCGCGAGCTGACCACGGGGCGCAACAAACGTCCTTGGTCGGGCTTTCCCTTCCTTGTGTGGGAGGGGCGTCTGCGGTTGGTCGCGCATCACGATACTTGAAAGAGAAAGGAAGGAATCGACACAATGACGATCAGCTTAGTCAAACGGCCGATTATGGATCCAGAGGCGCCGAACCGTTCGACGGGCATCATCAATGGCCGCTGCTCGAATGTGTTGAACTGGGACGATATCGCCTACCCATGGGCGTATGCGAAATATAAGCGAATGCTCGCCAACTTTTGGACGCCGTTTGAAATCAATATGTCGCAAGATGTGAAGCAGTTTCCGCAGCTGACCGCCCGCGAGCAGGATGCGTTTTTGAAAATCATCGGACTGTTGGCGCTGCTTGACAGCATCCAAACCGACTACGCTGGGCGCGTCGCCGATTACATTACGGACCCGAGCATCAATGCGCTCATGATCATGCTCGCCCAGCAGGAAGTCATTCACAACCATTCGTATTCGTACGTGCTCTCGAGCCTTGTGCCGAAAGCGAAGCAAGATGAAGTATTCGACTTTTGGCGGAACGAACCGACGCTGCGCAAGCGGAACGATTTTGTGACGAACGGCTACAAGGCGTTTGCGGAAGAGCCGAACGTGGAAAACTTGCTGCGGTCGATCGTCTTTGACGTCATTTTAGAAGGGCTGTTTTTCTACTCGGGGTTCGCCTTTTTCTACAACCTCGCGCGCCAGCAAAAAATGGTGGCGACGAGCACGATGATCAATTACATCAACCGGGATGAGCACATTCATGTCGACTTGTTTGCGAAAATTTTCAAGGAAGTGTTGAACGAATACCCGGAATATCGGACGCCGGAGCTGGCGGATTTTGTCCGCGAAACGTTTATGAAAGCGGCTGAGCTGGAAATCGAATGGGCTCGGGAAATCATCGGGCATGACATCGATGGCATCGACTTGGCTGATTTGGAAGCGTACATTAAGTTTTACGCCAACGTCCGCGCCCATCAGCTTGGATTTGACCGCCCGTTTGACGGCTATCGGACGAACCCGCTCCGCTGGATTAAAGCGTATGAAGAAGTCGACCTCGGCAAATCAGACTTCTTTGAACAGAAGCCGCGCCAATATACGAAAGTGCAAGTGGACAACGGATTTGATGAGTTATAAATGAGAGAAGTCCCGTTTGACAACGGTCAGCGTGGCTTTTTGCCAGATAAGGCCGTTTGTCCGTCTTTTGCTTCGAACGATGGCGGCGGTACATGCAAGAAAAACCGCGGCGCTCAGCCGTGGGCAGGCACCGCGGTTTTTCATGGATGCTTTCAAGCTGCTGGGCAAGATGGTGGAGTTTTTTCTCATGCTGGACGGTTTTCGCGGCGAGGAAATGAACGGTTTCTTGCGTTTCGGTGAGCTCGACGCGCAAGCCGGAAAACTTTCGATCCAATCGGTCAAACCGCTCATTCACTTCGGCGCGGAATTGTTGCAGTTCAGATCGGAATTCGGCGCGAAGCTGGTTGGCCATATTTTGCATTTCCACCCGAAGTTGATTGGCGGTGTCTTGGATTTCCGCCCGAAGCAGGTTGCCCATCTCGTCAATTTGGGCACGGATGTCGTTGGAAAAACGTTTCAGCGCCTCTTCAACCTCTTTCACAACCGTATCGCTCTCCATTCTTGTCCGTTTTTTGTATTTCTCATCGTCATACCATGGCGTAAAGCGTCAGGCAATGAGAGAAAGTAGGCGGGAGCGGTTGCATGGGAAAAAATAAGCCGATCGTGCTAAAATAGCGATCGGCTTATTGGATTTGTGCTTGGCAGGCAAGCCGTTTGGCTGGTTGATCCGTTTTTTCGCGCTCGCGCCGCGTTTTCGGAGCGAGAAGGTGAGCGCCGGCCAGAACGGTGATCATGCAACGGCCACACGTTCCTTTTTTGCATTTGTGATCGAGCAGAACACCTTGTCCTAGGGCGGCGTCAAGAAGCGAAACGCCGGGATTGCGCTGTACAGTGAATGTTTTTCCGTTTTGTTTGATTTGAATGACAGACGGCCGCACAACGGGCGATCCATCAGGCTTAGCTGTGGCGGAAGCGAGGCGCTCCGTTGACCGGGAGGCGGGCTTCAATGAGCCGACTGTGAACGGTTTTACCATTTTTAACCGCGTCTCCTTTAAATTACATCTTTGATTTGAAAATGAATCTCATTTACATGAAGGTGAATCATTGGTATCATATATGTAAAAAGAAGTGCGAAAACGTCATCTCAGTAAAGGTCAAGGGGGAGACACCATGGGCATTCCGATGAACGGACTGCGCGATATGAAAGCGATTTTGGCCAACGAGCGAAAAGTCGGCGGCGCGGTGGAAGCGGCGCTTCTCCGCCTCCGTTCCGGCGAAGAATATCGAAACGTCTGCATCGTTCATATCGATCAACTAGGCGCCCAATACTATTCGGTCGGTTTTGTGACCGAACAAGGGGAACGGCTCATCGTCAACGTTCATGACATCAGCGTCATCTCTGCGCCTGAACATAAAAAAATTCGTGAGCTGAACAACGCCGCTTATAAACGGGAAGCCATCCACAACAAGCGGCGCTATTTAAAACGCCTCTTTGAGATTTATGAAGGCAGCTATACCGTTCATTTTTGGCGGGAAGCGAAAATGATTATCGATGACATCGGCGTTGAGGCGCTCAGCCCCGAATTGTCGCTGCTCGTCTCCAACGTGCAAGGACAAACGGCCCGCACCGCTTAATGGGAAAATCAACAAACCGCCCGGCGATTTCCCCTATCGTCCGGGCGCGTTTTCGTTAAAGGGAACTTGCTGTGCCTCGTTTTCATGGCGCGGACCGCTGGCCTTATGCCGTTTTTGCTGTTTGATGGCAAGAGAAGCCCGCGTGCCGCTTCTCCAGATCAGGCGCCGCTCATGCTGACTCGTTCGGATCCTCGAGCGTGCAGATGGCGCTTGGACGTTTGATGCGCGGTACGACGGACTCATAGACGCGGAATAGGTAGTTCATATTTTCTGTGTCTAAAAACGCAGTTTGCATGTCGGCCGCGACAGCGAGGTCGATGTTTTGTCGGCCGGTGTCAATAACGACGCCGCGTTTGCCTTTAATGACCGGAGTTTGGTAAATGCCAGCGGTCATCAGCTCGCGAATATGCTCAATTTCAAGCACGTGCGTTCCTTCATGGACGCGGTGGATCAACGCATACAATTCCGGCGACAAGACGAGCGCGTATGGGCCGGTATGGCCGAGCTGAAGCAGCTTGTTGCGCGCTTCGACGACGTCAGTGAAGGCGTTGCCCGATTTCATCCAATCGCTGCGAATGTGGGCGATTTTTCCTTTGACGTTCATAATGCCTGGCACATCAAATTCAGTTGAACCATTGAAAATCAAATCGTCCTCGAGCAGCGCGCATTGCTGAGCGGCGTTGGCGGCGGCGGAAAAGTCGATCGGGCTGCCGAGCTGTTTCGCCTGTTCGATATCGCGCCAGTATAAAATAAAATCCTTATATAAAAGTGGAATCGTTAAATGTACGCGCCGCGTTGGCTCAGAAAGGCTCAGCTCTTTGCCGTGGAAGCTCATGTCCCCCTGTTCCGGGTTCATATAAATATCGTTGGCGACCGACTGGACGCCTTCGCCGAGCGGACCGTACAAATCGATAAATCGGCGGCCGACGAGCTGGCGGCGCGCCGTTTCAATGACCAATTCGTCAAGCTCGCCCCATTGGCTGCTTGTGAGAGGGGCTTCTGAGTACAGCTTCGTTTTATCCATATTTCCTCTCCTTTCTTATATGTTTTTTAAGCTGCCGACCGTCAGTTGCCGCCGCGCTTTGGACGATGGGCTGACGGATGACGACGCGGTGGGCATGGCGGCATACTGAGCTAGTTTTAGGTGATCTTTTTGGTTCTCTTTTTCGTCTGTCGGCACCGCGGCCGCGAAGGAAAGCGGTGCGTCCAGCGCGCGATTGAGCGTTTCGAGGGCCGCTTTCATCTGTTGGTAGTCCGCAGCGGTCATGTCGCGCAGTGCCGTAATGGCTGGTTCATGTTCCGTTCCTTTATAGTGGAAGAGGGACAAATCGAGATGCTCCAAAAAGTTGTGCAAGCCGAATTTTTCAAGGCTGATGTCTTGCAACAGGCGCAAAAAGTCGCCGTTTTCCCGCGATAAGAATGCTTCGTCCGCCAACGCCTCCTCCAACTTTGGAAGCAAGGCGGTCAAACGGTCAAACCGGTGTTCCTCTTCTTCGTAAATATGATGCCAATACAGCCGTGCATGGTCGTCAGAGGCCTGTTCAATCGTCGGTTCTAAAATCGATTGAAACTGGCCGAGCGCTTCTTTCGACCGGCCAAGAATGGCGCTGACTTCTGCTAACGTGTCGTGCAATGGACTCCCTCCTACACTATGATTGATTGTTATCATCTTTTCCATATTGAAAGAGGCATAAACATCTCCGCCTTCCTTCGAACGTCACCTTTGCTCCTAGTCCGGAATAAAACAGAATCAGGAACATTGCCCACTTGATATGCGGCGCGATTCCAGCGATAATGGAAACGGTATGGATGAATGCCGCCAAGCGGCATGGAAGAATAAAGAAGGTGACAGAACGATGGAACGTGCGGAACAGATTTATCAAAGGCTTATGGAAATTTGTGGAGAAAGGAACGTCCTTCGTGATGAGCCGATGAAAAACCATACATTGGTGCGGATCGGCGGCAAGGCCGATTTTCTCGTCTGGCCGGAAACGTACGAGCAGGTCATTGAGGTGTTGCGGCTGAAAGAAGAGTACCACCTGCCGTTTACGCTTCTTGGCAACGGTTCGAACGTCATCATCCGCGATGGCGGGCTGCGCGGCATTGTCATGCAGCTGAAGCATTTGAACCGCATTTGGCGCGAAGGAAACAACGTGATCGCACAAAGCGGGGCGGACATTAAAGCGGTGTCGCGGTTTGCGCTGGAACAAAGCCTTACCGGTTTGGAGTTTGCCTGCGGCATCCCAGGGTCGGTCGGCGGGGCGATCATGATGAACGCCGGGGCATACGGCGGTGAAGTGAAAGATGTGCTTGATCATGTCAAAGTGGCGACGCTCGCCGGCGAGTTGAAAACGTTAAAGAACGAGGAGCTGGAGCTTGGCTATCGAACAAGCATTATCAGCCGGACGCATGATATTGTGCTCGAAGTCGTCTTTGCGCTCCAGCGGGGCGATTATGCGCAAATCAAGGCGAAGATGGATGATTTAACATTTCAGCGCGAATCGAAACAGCCGCTTGAATATCCATCGGTTGGCAGCGTGTTCAAGCGTCCGCCGGGCTATTTTGCCGGCAAGCTCATCCAAGACAGCGGCCTTCAGGGAAAAGGATTCGGCGGTGCGGAAGTGTCGACGAAGCATGCAGGATTCATTATTAACAAAAATAATGCGACAGCTGCCGATTACATCGCGACGATCGAAATGGTGCGCAAAACAGTGAAGGAAAAATTCGGGGTCGATCTCGAATTGGAAGTCAAAATTATTGGCGAGGAATGACGGAGGATCCGAATCCGGTCCGCGGGTTCGGATTTTTCTTATTTTCATGAAAGGAAAAATGAAAAAAAAAGCCAATTGGTAAGGAGAGAGGAATGAATGGAGGAAGACGATGAACTTTTATTTCATCATCAATCCCGCCGCTAAAAACGGGCGGTCCGTGTCGATTTGGAAGCAACTGCAGCCGTTGCTCGATCGGGAAGGAATCATCTATCAGGTGTATTGGACGACCCGAAAGGGAGAAGGAAAGGAAATCGCCCGACGAATTGGCGAGGAAAGCGTTGAGCCGACGGTGATCGTAGCGGTCGGGGGCGATGGGACAGTGCATGAAGTGGTGAACGGAGCGGGTTCGTTTCCGCACGTTGCGATTGGCTGCATTCCCGCCGGAACAGGAAACGACTTTGTCCGCGGCTTCCGTCTCGCCCGAAAACCGAAACAGGCGCTCCGACAGCTGATAGATGATGTTCGTTTCGGCAAGGTTTTGGCTTTCGATCTCGGCCGTTTTGCAAGCAGAGCCGTGCCGGACGGAGTGTTTGCCAACAGCATCGGCTGCGGTTTTGACGCCCATATCGCCCGCACGGCCAACCGTTCAAAATGGAAAGGGCGGCTGAATCGTTTTGGACTCGGTTCACTCATTTATGTGTTTTATTTAGTAAGAGATTTGTTTCGCTATCAACCGGTTGACCTTGATATTTGTGTGGATGGACAGAATTATTCGTTTTTGAAGGCTTGGATGGCAACGGTTTCGAATCACCCATACTACGGTGGAGGAATGCGCATCGCGCCGTCCGCTCAGGCCGATGACGGCTTGCTTCATGTGACGGTCGTCGGGCCGATGCCGCGTTGGAAAATTCTTGCGCTGTTTTTAACCGTATTTTGGGGCGGGCATGTACGAATGAAAGAGGTTTGCTTGTTCACTGGGCGGAACGTGTGCATCCGCTCGGCTGCCCCTGTTCCGATCCACGCGGATGGCGAGGATGCAGGAGAAGGGGAAGTGTCGGCTTGGATTGAGGCTAAGGGGATGCGAGTCATTGGCGCGGAACCTGGTGAATGATTGGGGCGTATGTGAAAAGAGAAAGGGGCCATGAGGAAGAGGGAATGGAAAAGCGGAGCGTCATGCTTGATGTCGTGCTAGTATGTTGTATTTCCGATCGTTCTATGGCATGCGCTGCGCGGCCCGGTCGGAGAGTACGGGGCGATGCTCATCTGTACCATTCCGGGGGCGATTTATACAGTGTATCGATTTTGGTCAGTTCGCAAAGTGCAGTTGTTTGGCACGTTTTTGATTGTCAATCTGGCGGTTGGCACGCTATTGAACGTGTTGGCTGGATCCGCGTTGCAAATGTTATGGAACGATGTATGGCACTCGATCGCTTTGGCTGTCTGTTTTCTAGCGACTGTCGCTGTCAAGCGGTCATTGATGCTTTATTTTTCGCTTGATTTTGTGGAAATGCAGGGAGCGCCCCCGTTCGCTTCCGAAAACAGCCCTTGCTTTAGCAACAGCTTCAAAACGGAATTTATTTTTTGTTCTTTTCTTCCTTGTCTTGTTTTCCATGGGCCAGCGAATGGTCCTGTTTTGTTTGCGGTTTGGCTGTTTGTTTCGGAGGTTGTGAAACAGAGACAGAGGCGCGGACCGCCGCCTGTTTATTTCCAGCCGTCACTGCTTGATGTTCCCGGCCATTCCCTTTGGCGCCGGCAGCTGTCGTTTGCCGGGTGCTGACCTTTGTTTCCGCTTTTCCGGAAGGTGTGAGGGATGATTTCTTTCCGCTTTGATGGCGGCATCCGCCTGTTTATCTAGTTGAACCGCTGTATCATCTTCCGCCGGTGCAGCAGCTGTTTTTTCTGTTTCGATCGATTCAAGAGCGGATGGCGCGCTTTCGTTTTTCGTTTCCTCCGTTTCATCGGCTGGTGCCGTCGGTTCATCGCCTGTTTCCTCTACTTGGCTGCTTTGTTCTGCTTGGTTCGCCAGCCGCCTATTTGATATAATGGAAACAAGTTTGGCAAAGACAATATCCAAGGCGGCTCCTGCCAATTTTTTGGTGGGAGTTTGTTTTTGCGATGAGCGCCCGGCAGGGGAAAACGGGATGGCCAATGCCGTGCCGGGCGAAAACGAAAGGAGCAAACCGGTCATGACGGAGCGGGTGAATGACATTGTTGATGTTTGTTTATTAGCGGGAAAATTGATGCTTGAAAGCGGTGGGGAGACGTACCGGGTGGAAGATACGATGGGGCGCATCGCCGCTGCGTTCGGTGTTTCCCGCTCTCATAGCTATGTGACACCAACGGGCATCATGTTTTCCGTTGAGGGAACGAATGTAACACGGTTTATTCGCATTTCCGAGCGTTCGACCGATTTATCCAAGGTGGCGCTTGTCAACCACATTTCCCGCCGCATCAGCAACGGCGAACTGTCGCTCGACGGAGCGCGCAAAGAATTGGAACGCGTTCAGCAGCAGCCGCTCGGTTATCCGCTTTGGCAGCAAACTGCTGCCGCAGCGGCGGCGAGCGCTTGTTTTGCCTCGTTGTTAGGCGGCATGAATCATTTTCTCCCTTCCCTTCTTTCCGGTGGAATGGCGTTTTGGTGTTTTGAAATGATGCATCGGCTCGTGAAAATCCGGTTCTTCGCTGAATTTTTTGCCGCTTTTGTCGCTGGTGGGATCGTGCTGTTGATGGAAAGGGCCGGATTGGCCGGAGATGTAGGAAACATGATGATTGGATCGGTGATGCCGCTCGTGCCGGGGCTGGCGATTACCAATGCGGTGCGCGATTTAATGGCCGGCCATTTGATCGCCGGTTTGTCGCGCGGTGCAGAGGCGTTTTTAACCGCGTTTGCGATCGGCACCGGCATTGCGTTTATTTTATCGATTCGATGACAGGGAGCATGGATGATGATGGTGCAACTGTTGCTTAGCTTTGTGGCGTCATCGCTGTTTGGCGTCATTTTCAATATTCCGAAACGATTGCTGCCGCATAGCGGATTTGTCGGCATGAGCGGCTGGGCGGTGTATATGGCCGCCGCCCGGTCGGGGATAGACGGTGTCGCCGCCACGTTTGCAGCGGCGTTTTTCGTCGCTTTTTTAAGCAACGGGTTCGCCCGCCGCTATCGAACGCCGGCGACGATTTTTATCGTCTCTGGCATTATTCCCCTTGTGCCGGGCGGAACAGCGTTTGAGGCGATGCGCCATGTTGTCATGAACGATTACAATGCGGCGATTTCACTAGCGGCAAAAGCGTTCATGATTTCTGGGGCGATTGCGATGGGGCTCATTTTTTCTGAGGTCATCAACCAGCTGGCCAAGCGCCGCCCTTAATTGCACGTATCTGTTTTTTCCAATCGTTTGCCTATCGTTGTATTTGTTTGTTTGAATATTATAATGAATATAACCATGTTTTTTCTATCGACTTCAACCAGCGGGGGAGAGCGGGATGAAAGAAATTGTTCAGCAGATGAAAGCAGAATTATGGAGCATTTTTGACCATCTTCATCGTCATCCGGAAATTAGTTGGGAAGAGTGGCAAACGACCGAATTTCTTTGCCGAGAGCTTGAACGCGAAGGATATCGGGTGCGGACGTTTGCCGATTGTCCGGGTGTTGTGGCGGAACTTGGCGACGGGCCGTTTACAGTCGGGGTGCGCAGCGATATGGATGCCCTTTGGCAAGAGGTGAACGGCGTTTGGCAGCCGAACCATGCGTGCGGGCATGACGCCCACATGACGATCGTCCTTGGGGTGGCGAAGCTGCTTCGCCGCATCGGTTACAAGCCGCCGGGTACGGTGCGGTTTTTGTTCCAGCCGGCCGAGGAGAAAGGAACAGGGGCGTTGAAGCTGATCGAAAAAGGGGCAGCTGATGGCCTGACGTTTTTGTACGGTGTTCATCTGCGCCCGATTCAAGAAGTGAAAAGTGGATATGCGGCGCCGGCAATCATCCATGGGGCCTCGCAATGCATCGAAGGACGGATTCGCGGCGTAGCGGCGCATGCCGCGCGGCCGCATCTAGGCGTCAACGTCATTGAAGTCGGCAGCGCCATCGTGCAGGAGCTCGGCAAAATTCATATTGATCCGCAAGTGCCGGCGTCGATCAAAATGACGAAGTTTCACGCTGGTGAAAAAGATGCGAACACGATCCCCGATTACGCCGAGTTCGCCTTGGACTTGCGGGCGCAAACGAACAAGGCGATGGAGCGGCTTGTTGAGGGGCTGCGCCATGTGATCAACGGGGTCGCTGCGATTTATGGGGCTGATATTGAGCTTGTTGAGCGGACGCGCATCGTTGCCGCCCACCCTGACCCGGACGCTGAGCGGCTGATGGAAGAGGCGATCATCGCTGCTTTGGGGGCGGAAAAATGCGTTCCTCCCGTCGTGACGTCTGGAGGGGAAGATTTTCATTTTTACGCTTTCAAAAAGCCGGGGCTGAAAACGACGATGCTTGGGCTCGGGTGCGACTTGCGTCCGGGGCTCCATCACCCCGACATGACATTCCGGCGCGACGATTTGCTTTCCGGTGTGGAAATTTTGGCGCGGGTTGTGATGAACACGTTTGCGACGTTTGCGCCGCAGGGAGAGAGCGAGTGTGCCTCTGTCGCTGCAAACCATTGAGACGGTCGAACAGTTAAAAGAAATGGCCAGACTTGAGGAGGAGATTTGGAAAACGGCGCCGGTTCCGCTTCACCAGACGCTGACGGTGGCGAAAAACGGAGGCATGATCATCGGGGCGTATGCGGACGGGAAGCTCGTCGGCTTTGTCTATAGCTTTCCTGGGTTTCGAAACGGGGAAGTGTATCTTTGTTCGCATATGATGGGGATTGCCGAATCGTTTCGTGATCGGGGCATCGGCTATCGCTTGAAAATGAAACAGGCGGAAGAAGCGCGGCGGCGCGGTTACCGAATCATCCGCTGGACGTACGACCCGTTGCAAAGTCGGAACGGCTATTTGAACTTGGCGAAGCTTGGGGCCGTTGGCGTCGAGTATGTGGAAAACTGCTACGGTGAAATGAATGACGCATTGAACGGTCAACTGCCGTCCGACCGCTTCATTGTCGAATGGCGGCTTGATCGGCAGTCATCCTGGGAGCGAAACTCGGCTAAAGTTGCTCTCCTTGGAGCCAAGGGGATGGCGGTGCTTGAAGCGGCGCCGACTGCGCATGGTTTGGTGAGGCCGGTGCTGAACGATATGGACGAGGCGAGCGCTTCGTCGCTATGGACTGCTGTTCCGCTTGATTTCCCGCATCTTAAGGAGCGGGATTTGGCCTTGGCGCTCAAGTGGCGCTTAGCAACGCGCGCGTTGTTTTCCCGGCTGCTCGCTGAAGGCTGGATTGCCGCCGGCGCCGTGCGCCGTCCCGGGGAGCCGGCGATGCACTACATATGGGTGCGGCGAAACGAATGGCTGCGAGAAAGAGAGGGAGATGGATGACGATCGAGATGGAGTACGTCATATTGCGCCATTTGCAAATGGAGTTGAAGGCGCCGTTTACAACGAGCTTCGGCACGTTTCAAACGAAAGAGTTTATTTTAGTGGAGGCGGTCGACCGCGACGGCGTTTCCGGCTGGGGCGAATCGGTCGCGTTTTCCGCCCCGTGGTACAGCGAGGAAACGGTGAAAACGAACTGGCATATGCTTGAGGAGTTTCTAGTGCCGCTTGCGCTTGCCGAGCCGATCAATCACCCGAGCGAACTGTCAAAGCGGTTTGCGGCGATTCGCCAAAATCATATGGCAAAGGCGGCGCTTGAGGGAGCGGTATGGGATTTGTATGCCAAGCGTAGCGGCGTTCCGCTTCATCAGCCGTTGGGTGGAATGAAAAAGGAAATTGAAGTCGGCGTCAGCATCGGCATCCAGCCGACGGTCGATGATTTGCTTCGGGCCATTGAGCGGTATGTGGCGCAAGGGTACCGGCGGATCAAAGTGAAGATCAAACCGGGCTGGGACGTTGACGTCATTCGCGAGGTGCGGCACGCGTTTCCAGACGTGCCGCTCATGGCGGATGCGAACTCAGCGTATACGCTCGCTGATCGAGAGCGTCTGAAAGCGCTTGATGAATTTGGCCTAATGATGATCGAACAGCCGCTCGCAGCTGACGATCTCGTCGACCATGCCCGGCTGCAACCGCTCCTTGAGACGCCGATTTGCCTTGATGAAAGCATTCGCTCATATGACGATGCGCGCAAGGCGCTGGATTTGGGCAGCTGCCGCATCATCAATATCAAAATCGGGCGCGTCGGTGGGCTTTGGGAGGCGAAGCGCATCCACGATCTTTGCGCTGAGCGCGGCGTTCCGGTCTGGTGCGGCGGGATGTTGGAAGCAGGGGTCGGACGCGCCCACAATATCGCGATCACGACGTTGGAAAATTTCACGCTTCCCGGCGACACCGCCGCTTCGTCCTATTATTGGGAGCGGGATATCATCGTCCCGGAAGTCGAAGTGCATCGTGGCCTCATCCGCGTCCCGGACGCTCCGGGCATCGGCTATGAAGTCGACCGCCGCCAAGTCGAGCGGTATACGCAGTTTGCTAAAGTGTTCCACCGCCCGCCGACGGCATAAAACATGTTAGTTGTGCACAGGGCGTCTTTTTTATTTTGCCGGCCGGGCGGGCGACTGTGGAGATCGCTTTTAGTTCCTCACCGGTACAGCAGAGTGGCGGCAACAAAAAAGAAGCCGGCTTTCACGCCGGCTTCCCGGTTGTGTTACACCCGCCCGATCCCGGTATTCGCTTTGACGACAATTTCGGTATATTTTTTCTCATCCGCTTTTTTCGACGAGACGAGCGTGCCGACGATAGCACCGATAAAGCCGAGCGGAATCGAGATGATGCCCGGGTTGGCGAGCTTAAAGAGCGGTTCGCCGACGAAAATGGCAGCACCCGGCTGCGGCGACCAGACGTTCGGGCTGAAGAAGACGAGCACTAAGGCGCTGATCAAGCCAACGAGCATGCCGGTGATGGCCCCCGTCGTATTAAAGCGGCGCCAGAAGATCGTGAATACGATCGTTGGCAAGTTGGCGCTCGCCGCGACGGCAAATGCGAGTGACACGAGGAAGGCAACGTTCATTTTTTGCGCGAAGAGCGCTAACAAAATTGATAGTACGGAAACGCCGACCGACGCCCAGCGGGCGGCGAGCATTTGTTCCTTTTCCGTCGCTTGGCCGCGCCGCAAAATATGGCTGTAAAAGTCATGGGCAAACGCCGAGGCGGCTGACAAGACGAGCCCGGCGACAACGGCCAAAATGGTCGCAAACGCTACGGCAGAGATGAAAGCGAACAGGAAATCTCCGCCAAGGGCCTCTGCCAACAGCGGGGCGGCCATATTGCCGGCCGGGTTGGCGGCGACGATTTTGTCATAGCCGACGAACGCGGCGGCGCCAAACCCTAAAAAGATCGTCAGCACGTAGAAAATTCCAATGATCCATGTTGCATAAACGACCGATTTGCGGGCGGTCGGGGCGTCTTTGACCGTAAAGAAGCGGATTAAAATGTGCGGCAGCCCGGCCGTCCCCAAAACGAGCGCCAAGTTTAATGAAATCGTGTCAAGAGGATCTTTAAACTTGTTGCCCGGGTTTAAAAAGGCTTCCCCGAGCGGTGTTGCCGTTTTTACTTCATGGAACATTTTGGCGATGCTGAAATCGAATTTGGCAAAGACGATGATGGAAATGATAAACGTACCGACCATCAACAAGACGGCTTTGACGATTTGCACCCAGCTGGTGGCCGTCATGCCTCCGAAGACGACGTACACCGTCATCAAAATGCCGACGATCAAGACAGAATAAACGTAGTCTAAGCCCAATAGAAGCTTGATGAGGCCGCCGGCGCCGACAAGCTGGGCGATCATATAGAAGATCGAGATGGCGATCGTATTTAACGCCGCGACGCCGCGCACTTTCTTATTATCAAAACGGGCGGCGATCATATCGGCCATCGTGTATTTGCCGAGGTTGCGAAGCGGTTCGGCAACGATGTACAAGACGACAAGATAAGCGACAAGGAAGCCGATGCTGTAGAAAAAACCGTCAAATCCCGTCAGCGCGATCATGCCGGCAATGCCGAGAAAAGAGGCGGCGGACATATAGTCGCCGGCGATGGCGAGCCCATTTTGCCAGCCGGTCAGGCTGCTGTCAGCGGTGTAAAATTCGCTCGTTGTTTTCGTGCGCTTGGAGGCGTAGTACGTAATGATGAGCGTCAAGGCAACGATGATGAGAAAGAGGAAAAAGGCGAGCCCGTGCATTACGCGTTTCCTCCTTCCTGCGCTTCTCGCTTCACTTGCTCGACGATGGCATCAAATTGTGCTGCGCGTTTCGAATAAAGGATGCATAAGGCCCATGTCATGATAAATTGCGCAAAGGCAAATAACCAAGCCCAGCTGACCGGCCCAATCGCCGGTGCGTTGAGCGCTTTCGAATACGACGTCAACACCGGAAGGGCGAAGTAAAAGACGAAGAAAAAGATGGTGGCCGGGATGATAAACCGCTTCTTCGCCTGAATGAGTTCGCAAAACGAAGCGGATTGGGCGATGGCTTCATAGTTGATGCCCCCCTGATCGGCCCAAGATTCCTTTTTTACTGCCATCGTGAACCCTCCTTATTCGTTTTTAAAGCGTTTTCATGAAAATAGGGTGACAGAGCCTGTAATGCAACAGGAGCAATCTTCCTCCTTTCCTGTCACAAATTTGTCACATAGCTATTATACATTTATCTGAAAAATTTGTAAATTGTTTTTTTTTGTTATTTATCAATAATTTTTGGTGCTTTGCCGCACAACATAACAAAAATTTTTTGTTGTTTTTCTTATTTTCGCACTTTACAAAAAAACAAGGATCATGTAGAATAGCAACTGTATTCCTCGATAAAATTCAACATTTTTCTACAAAAAACGACAAGGGGAGACATCTATGAATTTGTTTCGTAAAAAACCAATTCAGTTGCTCATGAAAGAATCAGGGGTAAAAGGAGCTTCGTTGCGAAAAGAGTTAGGCGCATTTGATTTGACGATGCTCGGCATCGGCGCCATTATCGGGACAGGCATTTTTGTCCTGACCGGGGTGGCGGCGGCGGAACATGCCGGTCCAGCTCTTGTTCTTTCGTTCATCTTATCCGGATTGGCGTGTGTGTTCGCGGCGCTTTGTTACGCAGAGTTTGCCTCAACCGTCCCAGTATCGGGGAGCGCTTACACTTACAGCTATGCCACGTTTGGTGAGCTCATCGCTTGGATTTTGGGATGGGATTTGATTTTGGAATACGGGGTTGCTTCGTCGGCGGTCGCCGTCGGTTGGTCCGGCTATTTCCAGGGGTTGCTTTCCGGTTTTGGCATCGAGTTGCCAAAGGCGCTCACGAGCGCGTATGATCCGGCAAAAGGAACGTTCATCGATTTGCCAGCGATTATCATCGTTCTGTTCATTACGTTTTTGTTGAATTTAGGTGCGAAAAAATCGGCGCGTTTTAACGCGGTGATCGTTGCTATTAAAGTGGCGGTCGTGCTACTCTTTTTGGCGGTCGGCGTTTGGTACGTCAAACCGGAGAACTGGACGCCGTTTATGCCGTTTGGCTTCTCTGGCGTAGCGACCGGCGCGGCGACGGTGTTTTTCGCCTACATCGGCTTTGATGCGGTGTCGACGGCGGCGGAAGAAGTGCGCAATCCGCAGCGCGATATGCCGATTGGCATCATCGTCTCGTTGCTTGTGTGCACATTGTTGTATATTGCGGTTTCGCTCGTATTGACAGGCATCGTTCCGTACGAGCAGCTCAACGTGAAAAACCCAGTGGCGTTTGCATTAAACTATATCCACCAAGACTGGGTGGCGGGCTTTATTTCGCTCGGAGCGATCGCCGGCATTACGACCGTGCTCCTTGTGATGATGTATGGACAGACGCGTCTCTTCTACGCCATCAGCCGCGACGGTTTGCTGCCGAAAGTGTTTGCTCGCATCAGCCCGACGCGCCAAGTGCCGTATGTCAATACGTGGCTGACTGGAGCAGCTGTAGCGGTATTTGCCGGCATCATCCCGCTCAACAAATTGGCGGAACTGACGAACATCGGTACGCTCTTTGCCTTTATCACCGTCTCGATCGGCGTGTTGGTGTTGCGTAAAACGCAACCGGACTTAAAGCGGGCATTCCGCGTTCCGTTTGTCCCGGTCGTTCCGATTTTGGCTGTCTTATTCTGCGGCTACCTCGTTCTTCAGCTTCCGGCGACGACATGGATCGGTTTTGTCTCGTGGTTGTTGATCGGTTTAGTTATTTACTTTATCTACGGCCGCAAGCATAGTGAGCTGAATGAAATGGCACGGACGGAAGAAAAGGCTGGATGAGCGTCCAAACAATGAAAAAGGGGCTGTCCCAATGGGGGAACAGCCCCTTTTCTCATTTCGTCAAACTTTTCGGCACCACCTCGTTTCATCTTTTTCATTAGATAGGAAAAACACCCGATTTTTTGCCGATGGAAGGCGTGTGCTCGGCGCGGCGTCGGACTTTTTTGGGGACCTCTGCTCACTTACACATGTTGAAAACATTTCCTTTGAACGACGGCCATATTTGGTTTATGATCTGCGAATAGTATAAAGAACGAGCGTCAGTCCGGCTTGTATAAGCGGGGTGAAAAGGGTGTTTGGGACATTATTGAAAAGAAGAGAGAGAACGCTTGAACGGACAGTTGCGGAAATTCAGCGGGGAAATGAAGCGTTGCGCAATGAGCTCATCCGGCAATATAAGCCGTTTATCGTCAAAACAGTCTCAAGTGTATGCAAGAGGTTCATCCGCGAGGAAGATGATGAGGCGAGCATCGGGCTGATCGCGTTTAACGAAGCGATTGAAAAATACGCGTTGCACAAAGGAGGCTCCTTTCTGTCGTTTGCGGAGCTGCTCATTAAGCGGCGCCTCATCGATTACATTCGCAAAGAGGTGAGAACGCGAGAGGCCATATGGCATGTCGAGAATGGAGAAGACGGCGAGCAGGCGACGCAAACGTATGTAGATGCGAAATTATCGGTTGAGGAGTTTTATAGGCAAATCGAACAGGAACAGCGTCGGGAAGAAATTCTCCATTACCAGCAAGTGTTGAAACAATTCGGCATTCATTTTCACGATTTAGTCGAGCAATCGCCAAAACATAAAGACGCCCGCCTCAACGCTATTCGTGTGGCTGAACTGCTTGTTGCGAATGATGAATGGCTCGCCCTGTTGTTTCGAAAAAAGCAGCTGCCAATCAAACAGCTGGAAACGATGGCGTCGGTCAGCCGCAAGACGATTGAGAGAAATAGAAAATACATTATTGCGGTCGCGGTCATTTTGGCAGGCGATTACCTTTACTTAAAGGACTATATAAAAGGGGTGCTTTCATCGTGAAAAAGGGAATTGTGCTGGAGCTGGATGAAGAATTCGTCACTGTATTGACGCCGGAAGGGGAATTTCTTCGATTGAAAAAAGAGAAAGAATGCGAGATTGGAGAAGAGGTCAAAGCGAATGCGGTTGGCCGTCCTTTTCCGTTTCGCCGCCGTCCGTTTCGATATGCGCTCATCAGCATTCTGACGGCGGCCGCGGTGCTTCTGGCGACTTGGATTCAATGGCCTTCCAATGCGGTGTACGCATACATGTCGATCGACATCAACCCAAGTATGGAAGCGGGCGTCGACGCGGAGCTGCGTGTGTTGACGCTGAAGGCTTACAATGAGGAAGGAAAGAAGGTGTTGGCGGCGCTTCCTTCTTGGAAACGTCAACCGTTTTCTTCGGTAGCGAAACAAATCATTGCATTAAGCGAACAAAAGGGGTATTTAAAGAAAGGCGGGGAAGTGCTGATTACGACGGTGGAGAGGGAGCGCGACGCCTCTTCGGCGCGGAAGCTGTCTGCAGCGCTCGCGGAAATCCATCGGTCAGTGGCGGATGACCGGATTGTCATTACCACGGCCAATAGTACGATGGCAGTGCGCAACCAAGCTGTCAAACGGGGGATGACAACCGGAAAACTATTGCAAATCAAGAAAAAGGTGAAACCGGCTGCGCCAGCATCCATCCGCTCGGCAGATGGAAACGGCCGGAAAGGAGAAAGTTGGAAAGATAAGGCTAAAGGCGGAGAAAAAGAAAACAAAACGCCAGCGGCCAAAGAACAACCGACACAACAGCCGTCAAAGAAACAGAACGATAACGAGTCAAACCCGAAGCCATCAAAAAACGAAAAACAGCCGCTGCGCAAGCAGAAACATTCTCATCCGACCAAAGGAAGCCTTTCTTCTGAAAAAGAAAGTTATGCGAAATGGAAAAACCATAGGAATGTCCGCCCGTTGCGGCTAGGCGCTCATTATGAAAAGAAAAAGGGAATGGGGACGGCAGCAGCAAGGAGGGGCATCGCCGCCCAGCCGACGCCCACCGCCATTTGAAAGCGATGGATGCGAAAACGAAAAAAGCCGAGTGATTCCGCTCGGCTTTATTCCGTTTTCCGGCCTGCCAGCTCGCTTTGCGCTTGGGCCACAAGCCGTTTCGTAATTTCTCCGCCGACGGAGCCGTTGGCGCGAGAAACCGTGCCAGCCCCGAGCTGTACGCCAAACTCTTGGGCGATTTCGTATTTGATTTGTTCCAACGCTTGTTCGATGCCTGGAACAAGCAGTTTGTTGCTTGAACGAGCCATATGAAATTCCTCCTTGAAGGTTTTTTGATGCGGTATGATTAGTATGGACGATCTAACAAAGAGATATGGTTGGGAATTAAAGGAGGAATTTTTCATTAAAAAAAGATTGCAAACGTTTTCGGTTATTGCTTATAATGAAAATGAGCAGATGACCGAAAACGTTTTGGAGGAATGGCAGTGACAACCATTAAAGATATTGCCAAGGCAGCGGGAGTTTCGATTACGACGGTTTCACGCGCGCTGAACGGCTATTCCGATGTGAATGAAAAAACGAGGCAAAAAATCATTGATATCGCGAAGCAGTTGAACTACAGCCCCAATACACTGGCGCGCGGGCTTGTCATGAATAAATCGAAGACGATCGGGCTGCTCGTTTCTGGATTAACAAGGGAAAGTGCCAAGGATAATTTTACCTTTGAGGTGTTGGCCGGCGTCAATGAGTATGTCAGTGAAGTCGATTATGATATGGTGCTGTTCAGCACGACATCGACCAAGCAAAGAGAAAAAACGTATACACAGCTTTGTCGGGAGCGGCGCGTCGATGGGGCGATTTTGCAAGGGATTCGTACGGATGACCCGTATTTGCATGAGGTTGTGGAAAGCGAAATTCCATGTGTCCTGATTGATATTCCCATCGAGTCCAAAACCGTTGGCTATGTGACAACGGACAATGTGCTGGGTGCGAAAAAAGCGGTGCGTCATTTAATTGAGCTCGGGCATAAACGGATCGCTATGATCAATGGATATGAATACGCATTTGTGAGCGAACAGCGGGTGAAAGGATTCAAGGAGGCGTTGATTGAAGCAGGTTTGCCCGTACGCGAATATTGGATTGCCAATGGAGCGTTCCGCGAAGAAATCGCGGCGCGGGAGGCATTGAGGCTGCTTCAGCAATATCCAGAAATTACGGCTTTCTTTTGTGCAAGCGATTTAATGGCGCTAGGTGTCATCAAGGCAGTAAAACAGCTTGGAAAGCGGGTTCCGGACGATGTGGCCGTGATTGGCTACGATGACATTATTTTAGCGTCCTATTCATCGCCTGCACTCTCCACCATCGCTCAAGACAAATTTGCCATGGGATATGAGGCCGCCAAACTGTTGATTGATATGCTGGAAGGCAACGCTCAGTCCTATGTCAAGATTCTGGAAACAGAACTGAAAATACGGGGGTCGACGGTGAAAAAAGATTGATGGAGGCTTTTTTCACCACCCTGAGCCAGTTTCAGTCAGAATCCAAAACGTTTCGGATTGTTGTGGTGTCATAAAGACATATTTTTTTGCATCATGAGTGAAAACGTTTTGGAATTCGCTTGTGAAGCGTGATTGACGAAGGAAAGACATCGCGCTGTTGAGCCGATGATGACAACCTAGAATCAGGGGGAAGCAACATGGATTATCGAGTGATTAAAGAAAACGATGTGTTTTTATTGACGGATAAAGATGGGAATATCCCCGAACATCATCCGTACGGATTAGGGCTGTATACAAAAGACACCCGTTTTTTGAGCAAATGGAGTTTGCGCATCAATGGAGAAGAACCCGTGCTGCTGGCGTCTGATGCGGCACAAAATTATGTCGCTACCATTTTATTGACAAACCCTCATATTGAACGGGACGGAGAGCTGATTTTGTGGCGCGAATCTGTCGAAATTGAGCGCAAACGATTTATTTATGCGGGTGTGCTCTATGAAACCATTAAGCTGAAAAATTATCATCCTAAGCCGGTGCAATTGGAAATGAGCGTGCACATGGATGCCGATTTTGCCGATATGTTTATCGTTCGCGGCTTTCAGACAGGGGAGGTGGGAAAGCGGACAGGCCAGACCATAGGAAAACGTTCGCTCACGTTCCATTACGAGGGAGCCGACGGAGTGGAACGGGCAACGAAGGTCAGCTGGGATCGAGAGGAGAAAACCGTTAAGGAACATGGAGAAATTGTTTTTGACTTTGCACTCGACCGTGCGCAAGAGCAGACGGTTACGTTGATGGTCGAACCGATCACCGGCAAAACAAGCAGAGCGAAGGTCATTCCGCCTGAACAGGCGCTTCAACTATTGCAACAATCATATCAGCGCTGGGAAAGGGAAACAGCGAACGTCATCACGGACGAACGACAGTTTGAGCGTTTAGTCCGCCGGGGCATCGGGGATTTGCGGGTGCTGCTTACGGATCTTGGCTGTGGGCCATTTCCGGTGGCCGGACTTCCGTGGTTTGGCGTTCCCTTCGGCCGGGACAGTTTGATTGCGGCCTTGCAGCTGCTCCCGTTCAACCATGAAATAGCCAAAGGCACGTTGTTGACAATGGCCCGCTATCAGGGAACGAAAGTAGATCCGTGGCGCGATGAACAGCCTGGAAAAATCATGCATGAAATCCGATTCGGTGAGTTGGCCAATACGAATCAAATTCCGTTTACCCCTTATTACGGAACGATCGATGCGACGCCGCTCTTTTTAGTTCTGTTGGTGGAGTATGTCAAATGGACCGGCGACTTCGATCTCGTCCGTCAGCTTCGACTAAACATTGATGCGGCGCTCAATTGGATTGACCGGTATGGCGACCGCGACGGCGATTTATTTGTCGAGTATTTCCAGGAGTCGAGCAAGGGGATTGCCAATCAGGGATGGAAAGATTCAGGCGATTCGATTGTGCACGAAAACGGCGAGTATGCCCGCGCGCCGATCGCCCTTGTTGAAGTCCAAGGCTACGTTTATCACGCCAAAATGGGGCTTGCGGACATTTTCGAACAGCTTCAGGAAATGGAAAAAGCAGAAGCGCTTCGAACGCAGGCGGAAGCTTTGAAAAAGCGCTTTGAAGAACAGTTTTGGATGGAAGATCGGAAATTTTATGCTCTTGCGTTAGATGAAAACAAAGCCCCTGTCAGAACAATTACATCGAACCCAGGTCATGTGTTGTTTTCAGGAATGCTTGAAGGAAGGCGGGCGGATGCCGTCATTGACACCCTTCTTTCGGAAAAAATGTTTTCGGGTTACGGCATCCGGACGATGGGCGAAGGAGAAGCGGGATATAACCCGATGAGCTATCATAATGGAAGCATTTGGCCGCATGACAACAGCCTCATTTTGCTTGGCTTAAGCAAACTGGGGCGGCGGCGCGAGGCAAAGACGGTCATTGAAGGACTCATGGAAGCATCGATGCATTTTGAGTATGATCGCTTGCCGGAGTTGTTTTGCGGCTACAGCCGGTCAGAGGGAAAACCGGTTCGCTATCCTGTCGCTTGTTCCCCACAGGCGTGGGCGGCCGGCACGCCGCTTGTGTTTGTTCAGGCGTTATTAGGATTGTTTCCTAATGCGTTGGAAAAGAATATTTATTTGTCGCCGACGTTGCTTGATTCGATGAATATGTTGCGTGTGGAAAACATCCTAATCGGCGGCGGGCGGTTGTCATTGACGATTACCCGTGAGCAGGATAACTTCCATGTCCAAATCGATGAGAATACGACAGGTTGGGATATTGTCCTTCGTTAAAAGCAGGGGAAGCATTCCTTTCCCTGTGTATATAAACCAATTTTTAGGGGAGGTTGTTTACATGGGCAAAACAAAGTGGATGGCAGCGCTAGGCATCACAACGATGCTGTTTGGCAGCCTTTTGGCCGGTTGCGGCGGTGGTGAGAAAAGCGAGAAGGCAAACGGGGGGAGTAAGCAAGGCGAGAAAGTAGAAGTCACGTTAGCTGGCTGGGGCGGCAATCCGAGCGAGCAAAAGTTGCTGCGGCAAACGCTTGACGATTTTGAGAAAAAACACCCTAATATTAAGGTCAAGTATGAAGTCATTGCCGACCAGTATATGGATGTCATCAAAACCCGTTTAGCGGGTGGGCAAGGGCCGGATGTGTTTTACCTTGATGCATTTGAAGCCCCAGCTCTGATTGAAACAGGGGCGCTTGAGCCGCTTGACAAATATGTAACGGACGATTTTGACATTAACGATTTTGAAAAGCCGATGCTTGATGCGTTTAAAGGGAAAGACGGGAAAATTTACGGGTTCCCGAAAGACTATTCGACGCTAGCACTGTTTTACAATAAAAAGATGTTCGAAGAAGCAGGCGTTGAAGTCCCGAAAACTTGGGATGAACTGCGGGAAGCGGCGAAGAAGCTGACAAAAGGGAAACAAGTATACGGATTTGGCGTTGCACCGGAACTGGCGCGCTTATACTACATTGCTGAATCCAAAGGCGGCAAAGTTGTGACGGATAATAAAGCGAGCTTCGCTGATCCGAAAGTCGTCGAGGCGCTCCAGCCGATCGTTGATATGCACTTAAAAGATAAGTCGGCAGCCCAACCTAATGAAGTTGGAGCCACATGGGGCGGCGAGATGTTCGGTCAGGGCAAAGCTGCTATGGTGATTGAAGGAAACTGGGCGATTCCATTTTTACAAGACACGTTCCCGAATTTAGAATTCGGTACAGCGGAAGTTCCAATGATCAATGGCAAAAAGGCGACGATGGCGTACACAGTGGCTTATGTCATGAACAAAGACTCGAAAAAGAAAGAAGCGGCTTGGGAGCTCATCTCGTATTTGACTGGCAAAGAAGGCATGAAAACATGGACGAGCAAAGGGTATGCTTTGCCAACGCGGAAATCGGTCGCTGCTGAATTGGGATTTGACAAAGATCCGTTGCGGGCGCCATTAGTCGCCGGAGCATCGTATGCAACGGTATGGCAAAACGGAACGAACTTGCCGATTATTGTCAACAACTTTAATAACCAATTTGTCAGTGCTTTTCTAGGGGAACGCCCACTTGCTGATGCGTTAAAAGAGGCAGAAAAAACAGCAAACCGTGAAATCGAAAGCAAGTAGATGAAAATAGGCCTCCGGCAGGGGCAAAAAGCTCCCGCCGGGGAGCTGTTCCTTTCTTTCTAACAGCGGCTTTATGGCCGCGTTAGAAAGAGAGGAACAGCGATTTGATTCTCGGCAAGGGGATGAAAACAATGAAACAAGCTTTCACGAAAAAAATGAAACGAGAAACGGGGACAGCTTACTTGTTCTTATCTCCGACGTTATTTGTACTCCTTTTATTCATCATCGGCCCCATTGTGTTTGCTATTTTTTTGGCGTTCCATAAGGTGCAACTATTAGGGACAATGTCGTTCAAGTTTGTGGGGTTGGACAACTTTGTTCGCATGATTGATGATACGCGGGCAAAAATCGCTCTATGGAATACACTGAAATACGTAGCTATTGTCGTTCCATGCCAGACGATGTTAGCCCTTGTATTGGCTGCTGCCTTAAATGCTGGGTTGAAAGGGGAAAAGTTCTTCCGCATCGTTTACTTTTTGCCGACCTTGACTTCCTCAGCAGTACTGACGCTCATTTTCATGTGGATGTATAACCAGAACGGTTTAATTAATCGCGTTCTTGAATCGGTTGGGTTGCCGACGTACAACTGGATCGGTGATCCGGACGTTGCGCTGAATGCCATTATGATCATGAATATTTGGGCGACAGCCCCTTACTTTATGGTCATCTATTTGGCGGCGTTGCAAGATATTCCTGATTCGTTGTATGAAGCAGCGGAGCTGGACGGCGCGAACGCTTGGCAAAAGTTTTGGCACATCACTGTTCCGTATTTGCGCCCAGTTACGTCATTTGTCGTCATCATGGGATTAATTGGGACGTTCCAATTGTTTGATCAATCGTATATCTTCTCAGCTGGATCCGGGGGTCCAAATAACTCCACGTTGACGGTTGTTCTCCTTATTTACCAGTATGCGTTCAAAACGTTGGGAACGATGGGGTATGCGGCTGCACTGGCAGTTGCATTGGCCATCATTATTTTAATTGCGACATTGTTACAGCGGAAGTTGTCAAAAGAGGAATCCCTTTATTAAGGAGCTGAGGATGGGATGAAAAGAAGAACAGGCATTGGGAAAGCTCTGCTGTATGTTATTCTTGTCGGATACGCGACAATCACAATTATTCCATTTTTATGGGCATTGTCTTCTTCTTTTAAAACACTTGAAGAGATTGTCAGCGGAACAATATCTTTGATTCCGAAACAATTTACACTTGATAATTATAAGCAGATTTTTGTTGAACAGGAGCTGTTCCCGCGTTGGTTGTTCAACAGCATAGTGATTGCCGTTTCCGTGACTATGCTCAACTTGTTATTCAATTCCATGGCTGGCTATGCATTGGCCCGGTTGCAATTCCCCGGAAGAAAATCATTATTTTTGATCATTTTGGCTGTGTTAATGATTCCAGCGCAAGTGACGATGATTCCGAACTATTTGATTTTGAAGCAGCTCGGCTGGCTGAACTCGTACCAAGGAATGATCGTGCCGACGATGGTGAACGCCACGTTTATTTTCATGATGCGACAGTTTTTTATCAACTTCCCGAAAGAGTTGGAAGAGGCGGCGGAACTTGATGGACTCGGACGTCTCGGGATCTTTTTCAGGATTGTTCTTCCGCTCGCTCGTCCGGCGTTGGCGGCTCAAGCTATTTTTGTGTTTATGGGATCATGGAACGACTTTATGCGTCCGCTCATTATTTTGTCCGACCCGCAATTGTTTACACTGCCGCTTGGACTTAACAGTTTCAAAGGGCAATATATCAGCTACTGGAACTACATTATGGCTGCATCAATGGTGTTTACCATGCCTGTATTGGTTATTTACGCCTTTTTCAATCGCTATTTTATTAAAGGGATTTCATTCACAGGTGGAAAATAACAGATATTTTGCATAATGGTTTACCGATCATTGCGAAAAGGGGCTGTTTGCCGAAAGGAAGGTTGTCATCCTTTGGCGGCAGCTCTTTTTCATCACCTTTGGCGAGGAGACCCCCACTTCAACGACCAAAGGGAGTAAGTGGGGGAGGAATCTCTTTTTTTGTGTTTTTGTATCACTAAAAAATATGATATAACTGTAGATGAGCAAATTAACTGACATAAATTTACATTCGAACAAAAAAAGAGACCTGAACCCGATTCCTTGATTAGAATAGATGTGTCGCCAAAACTATTCACAAGGAGGTTCATGTCTCATAAATAGATTCGCACATCATCAAGGAATCCACAAGTTTTTCACGATGTTGGGGTTGGCGCTTTATTTCTCGAAACCGGTCATGAAGCATCTCGTTCATATCGTGGATGCCATGATCACCAAGTTTTGTCGAAAAATATTTTTTTGACACCCCTGAGAGGCCGCAAAGCCTTGATATATCAACATTTCTAGAGGGAGGAACCTAAAGCGATGGAATGGACGATGCGGCTGCCAAAACGGGCGGAAAGACAAACTGGTCGGGGATGGGCGGTCGCTGCGCTCGCCTCGATTCTGCTTGTGATGACGCTTGGTAAGCGCTTTGCTTGAAGTGGGAGTCTTCTTTCGGAACTATGATAAAACGCACCTGAACGAGGCATGATAAGAAAAAATGCGAAAGGAGGATGGGTGTGGCCAACGTCACATTTCCAGTCGCCCGTCTTCATGACGGGACGCTTCGCCAGCTCCAACAGCTTGAACAGCGGCTGCGTGAAGAAACAGGAGAAGAAATTGTGCTTGTCGCTTATGAGCGAAAAACGGTTGATGAGGAGGCGAAACGATGATGAAGCGAAAAGTAAAATTTGATGCAGCGAAAAATAACAACAAAACGCCGACGGAAAGTTTGCCGGATGCCGAATTTGCGGCCCAATACGCTGGTGAAGAAGACATGGTCCGCGGCGCAAACCGCAATTCGAAAAAAGGGCGCCAAGGAGGCGGCGATGGGTAAAAAAGGGAAAGAGCGATCCGTGCCCGTAAATGAGGAAATGGCGTTTGAATGGGGCGATTTTGCCGCTCACGAGCCGCTTTGGCTGAGCGAGGAACAAAAGCGGGTGAAGGAAAATGAAAAGGAACGAAACAAGCAGGGATGACGCTCCCTGCTTTTTTAGCGTTAGGTGAAGGATCGGATATTTACAATAAATGCTCCCTGCTTTTGAACGTCAGACAGATGACGAGGAGGACAGGGCGGACAGCGGTGCAGAAAACAGCGTGGCACCGGCGCCGGACGGATCGAAATAGGCGACGATGGCCGTTCGCGCAAACGCGAGCTGCTTCGCGGCGATATAGCGGCCGACATCGACCGGCACGATTTCGACGATTGTATGTTTAAACAGCTCTTTTTCCCCAAGCCCGAGGGCGGCAAAGTCCTCCCCAAGCGCCTCGGGGCGCTCAAGCAGCGCGCGGTAGACGGTCGTGCGCGTCGTTTTCTCCGTTTTTTCTTCCCACCACGGCTTGCGCGGCTTATACTTCTGTCCACGCAAGTAGTCGTATTTCATGAGCGATTCGGCGACAGGCAAGGCATCCGGCGCGTACGTACGCAAAAACTCATGCAGGCGGCGGAATAAATCCTCAAGCTGATGGCCGATGCGCGCCCAGCCGCGCTCATCCCAATACGCGCCAAACTGCTGGAAAAAGTCAAACGGCGATGGGAACACATCGGTCACCAAGTACTCGATCGTTTCGTCCATTCGATGGGCGTTCCAATACTTTTCGAGCACGTCTTCCACTTGCTTGATGCGGATGACGTTATCAAACGACAAGACGTTGTTGGCGAGTACTTCGTATGGCGCATGGTCCATATACACATAGCCGTACTCCTCGGCGCGCAGGCGCAGCCCAGTGCCGCGCAGCAGTTTCAAAAAGCCAAGCTGCAGTTCCTCCGGACGAAGGGCGAACACGTCGTTAAACGTTTTTCGAAACGAATTGTAGTCTTCTTCAGGCAGGCCGGCGATCAAATCCAAATGCTGGGCGATTTTCCCGCCTTCTTTGATCATTGTCACCGTCCGCGCCAATTTGGTGAAGTTTTGCTTGCGCATAATGAGCCGGTTCACTTCGTCATTCGTCGACTGGACGCCGATTTCAAAGCGGAACAGCCCGGGCGGCGCCTCCTTGTTTAAAAACTCGATGACCTCTGGGCGCATAATGTCGGCGGTAATTTCAAACTGGAACACGGTTCCCGGCACATGCTCGTCAATTAAAAAGCGGAACATGTCCATCGCATAGCTGCGGCTGATGTTGAACGTTCGGTCGACGAATTTGATCGTCCGCGCCCCGTGCTTCATTAAATAGCGCAAATCGTCCTTGATTTTTTCACGGTCAAAATAGCGGACGCCGACTTCGATCGAGGAGAGGCAAAACTGGCAGCTGAACGGGCAGCCGCGGCTCGTTTCGACATAGACGATCCGGTTCGGAAGTTGCGGAACATCTTCTGGAAAGCGAAACGGCGACGGCATGTCAGCGAGACGCAGTTTGTTTCGCTGCGGATTGACGACGATGCGCTCTCCGTCGCGAAATGCCAGTCCGGCGACCTGTGCCAGTTCTCCGCGGCCTTCTAAGGCAAAAAGCAGCTGTTTAAACGTTTCTTCCCCTTCCCCGATGACGATAAAATCCAATTCCGGCACCCGCTCCATCCATTCACGCACATCGTACGACACTTCCGGGCCGCCGGCGACGATGACAATATTCGGCGCTGCTTTTTTCAACAATTTGACGACTTTGATCGTTTCTTCAATGTTCCAAATGTAGCAGCTGAAACCGACGACATCCGGACGGCGTTGGTACAAATCGGTCACAATGTTCAGCACTGGGTCTTTGATCGTATACTCAACAAGCTTGACGTCAAACTCTGGCTGCGCGTATGCTTTTAAATAGCGAATGGCCAAATTCATATGAATGTATTTGGCATTTAATGTTGTACAGACGATGTTCATCGCAGCAAAACCCCTTTGATCAGCGTAACTAATCTATCATTATAATGCAGTTTCGCCAAACGAAAAAGATAAAAAACTTGTCGAACATTGTGGAAAAGAATTTTAAAAAATCTTCGTAAATCAAAGGAGGAGTAAATTTTTCCACATCGAATATATATTTCGTTGAATGGTTTGAATAGACAAGGAGAGATGGATATGGCCCAAAGCCTTTCTCCTCGAGAAGAACAAAATGCGTCGCCGGATGTGCGGCTGCTTGAAGAGGAAAATCGCCGGCTAAAAGAGCGATTGAACAGCTACTCGATCATTTTCGAGCGGTCGCTCGATGCGATCGTCATTTTAAATAAAAACGGCGAATTTGTCGATGTGAACGAAGCGGCGTGCAAGCTGTTTGAGATGGATAAGTTTTCGTTGATCGGCCATTCGTTTTCTTCATTCCTCGAACTCGTGCCGCCCGATATTTTGCTGTTTCAACGCTCGATGTTGCAAAAGTTCGGTTCGTTCAGCGATGAACTGCTCATCAAACTGCCGGACGGCAAAGTGAAGCATGTGGAATTTTCGATGAAAAAGGATGTGTTCGACGAATTTGACCTTGTCATGATGCGCGACATCTCAGCCCATAAGGCGCTTGAGCGCGAACGCATCATTCATGAGTTTTTGTTTCGCGACGTATTCAACCGCGCCGTTGACGGCATCGTCATTTTCGATGAATTCGGGCGGTTTATCGATGTCAATCCGGCGTTTTCGATGAGCTTGAACTTGGAAAAAGGAAAACTGCTCAATTTGTCGTTTCAGCAGTTCGTTGCCCGCGAATGCGCCAATGAGTTCGCTCGGTTGCTCGCGGAAGTGAAAGAAAAGGGAACGGCCAAAGGCGAGTTGTCGCTTGTCCGCCCGGACGGAACGGTGAAAATGTTTGAGCTGACGGCGACTTCCAACGTCTACAGCGGGTTTTACATGGCCATTATGCGCGATGTGACGGAACGAAAAAATATGGAAATCAAGTTGCAAAAAAGCGAAGAACGGTTCCGGGCTATTTTCGAACAAGCGCATGAAGCGATCCTCATTTGGGACGATTTTGGCTGCATATTGAACGCCAATCCGGCGGCGAGCCGGACGTTTGAGCTGCCCTTGAATTTGCTTGTGCGCCGCAATTTGTTTGATTTTGTCGACTATGGGGACGAAAAGGTGAAACGCATTTTCAGCGAGTTCCGCCGCAAAGGGGAAATCCGTGACGAGCTGACGTTTCATATGCCGAACGGTGAAGATAAGCAGCTCGAGTTCACAATGAAAAAAGGAGCGATCGACGGGTACCACTTGACGATTTTCCGCAATGTGAGCGAGCGGCGGAAAATTGAGCGCGAGCTGCGCGAAAGCGAGCAAAAGTTCCGGAGCATTTTCGATCATGCGATGGATGGCATTTTGCTTTGGGATGCGCAGCATCGGATCATCGACGCCAATCCGGTTGTCTGCGGCATTTTTTCCGCCGAAAAGGAGGAGCTGCTTGGCCGGAAGGTGGTCGAGCTCGTTCCGGAGCGGGCGCGCCGCCAGCTCAATAAGCTGCTTCAACAATGCCAACGCACCGGCGAAGCGAGCGGCGAGGTCGAATTTTTCGACGAGGGAAAAGGGAGAATTATTGAGTTTTCGCTGAAAAAGGAAGTGATTCCGGGCGTCGGGATGATGATGCTGCGCGATGTGACCGAGCGCAAGGAGATGGAGCTGCAGCTGCGCAAGTCGGATACACTCAACGTCGTTGGGGAATTGGCCGCGGGCATTGCCCATGAAATCCGCAATCCGATGACGGCGCTAAAGGGCTTCATTCAGCTGTTGCAAGGAAGCATTGACGGCGACTATTCGATGTATTTTAATGTCATTATGTCGGAATTGAAACGAATTGAGTCGATCATCACCGAGTTTCTCGTCTTGGCGAAGCCCCAGGCAGTGCAATACAGGCAAAACGACATTTGCAAAATTATGCAAGATACGATCGATTTGATCAGCGCCCAAGCGATGATGCACAACGTGCAAATCATCGCGGATTTCGAAGACGGGCTGCCGCCGGTGTATTGCGAGCCGAATCAGTTGAAGCAAGTGTTCATCAATATTTTGAAAAACGCCATCGAAGTGATGCCAAAAGGCGGGGACATTACGGTGCGCATCACCCGCGCCGGGTGCTATGTGCGCATCTCCATCACTGACCAAGGATGCGGCATTCCAAAAGATAAAATCAAAAAGCTTGGCGAGCCGTTTTATACGACGAAAGAACGCGGCACCGGCCTCGGCTTGATGGTCAGCTATAAAATCATAGAAGAGCACCAAGGGAAAATTGAAGTGGAAAGCGAAGTCGGCGTCGGCACGACGTTCCATATCACGCTGCCGATCGAACGAATGGAAAGAGAGGACGACGATGACGATTGAATATGCAGTATACCGCTCAGAGCTGTTCGGCGACATTTACATCGCCTCCGACGGCGAAGCGATTGTGAAAGTCGAGCTGTTTCCAGAAGAATGGCGCGCGTTCGCCGGCGAACATCCGGCTGTCAAAAGCCGGTCGCCGCTTCTTGAATGCGCGCTTAGGCAGCTGGATGAGTATTTCCACGGACGACGCCAGGCATTTGATTTGCCGCTGAAGTGGAAGGGAACAGCCTTCCAAGAAGAGGTGTGGGCGGCGCTTTGCCGCATCCCATACGGCGAGACGGCGACATACGCTGACATCGCCGCGCAAATCGGCCGCCCGAAAGCGATGCGCGCCGTCGGCCAGGCAAACCGGGCGAATGAACTGTCGATTCTCGTTCCGTGCCACCGTGTTGTCGGCAAAAACGGCGCTCTCATTGGCTATGCCGGAAGCCGCACCGATGTAAAGGAGAAGCTGCTCGAGCTTGAGCGGCGCTATAAGTAGATGACGCTCTTGCGTTCGTGGAACAGGCAAAGGGTTTGGGAGGCGTTGTATGCGGATGCTGCCATGAAGCAGGCGGAAAAAGAGGTCGATGGCTTGCCTAGAAAAACGCGTCTGCCCCCGAGGATTGCCATCCACGGGGGCAGAGATCGGGCGTTATTTTTTTTGCCAATGCGACAAGGCGAGGGCGCCGACTAAAATGGCGCCTTTTATAATGTCTTGGGCGTAATACGGAACGTTCATCATCGTCAAACCGTTCAACAACACGCCCATTAAAATCGAGCCGAACAATGTGCCGATGACGTTCGGCTTGCCGGCGCCAAAAACGGAAAAGCCGATGTAGGCGGCGGCGACGCTGTCCATTAAAAGCGAGGCGCCGGCTGACACTTGCCCGGTGCCGATGCGCGAGGCAAGGACGATGCCGCCTAAGGCGGCGAAAAAGCCGCTGATGACGTATGCATACGTTCGATAGCGATTGACTGGGATGCCTGAGAGCCTTGCCGCCTCGCGGTTTTCCCCCGTTAAATAAAAGAGGCGACCGGGTTTCGTGTACGTTAAAAACAGATGAGCGGCAATGACGACAAACAGCATAAGCAAGACAGAAAACGGCACGCCGAACAGCTCTCCCTGACCGATAAATAAAAAGGAAGGAATGAATTTGCCCGGCGCCGTGCCGCCATCAGGCAACGGCATGTCGTTGTAGATCGAAAATCCTTTCGTATAGGTGAGCTGCACGCCGTTAATGGCGTACATCGTCGCCAACGTCGCGAGCAAATCCGGCAGTTTGAATTTGACGATCAACAACGAGTTCAAAAGCCCAACAGCAATGCCGAGCAACAGCGGCACGAGCAAGGTGACGAAAATTTCTTGGCGGTACAGGACGAGCGCCGCGGCGCTCGCGATCGTCGCGAGGCTCACCGTCGAACCGACGGACAAATCGAAGCCGTCGACGATGAGCGAAAACGTAATGCCAATGGCCACCAAGGTGACGATCGAAATGGAACGCAAAATGTCACTGAAGTTTTCATACGTAAAAAACCGGTCTTGCGTGACGCCGAAGTAGGCGATAACGGCAAGAATGGCCAGCAAGGTGCCGTGTTTATACAACAATTCAAGAATGGACGGCGCCGTTTTTTTCGACGGCGTTGTGGAAACGGCTGGCTGGCTCATGGATCTCACCTCCGCTGCAATAGTAAACAAGCTGTTCATACGTCAGTTCAGCGGCCGGCAGGCGGGCGAGCAGCCGGCCGTCGACCATCACGTAGATGGTGTCGCAAATGTCAAGCAGCTCTTGAAATTCGCTGGAAAAGTACAGCACCGTTTTTCCTTCATCGGCAAGGGAGCGAATGATGGAAAACACCTCTTGCTTCGCGTGGACATCGATCCCTTTCGTCGGTTCGTCAAACAAAAAGACGCGTGCGTTTGTGTTCAGCCATTTGCCGATGACGACTTTTTGCTGGTTGCCGCCGCTTAAGTGGCGGACGGCCGTGGCGCTTGACGGCGGATGAATGCCGAGTGAGCGAATAAGCCCATCGGATTCAGCCGTTTCTTTTGTTCCGCTGATCCATTGCCAGCGCGACAGACGGGAAAGAAGACGGACGGTTACGTTCGTTTTCACCGACTCGGGCAAAAACAGCCCTTGTTTGCGCCGTTCTTCCGGGATGAGGCAAACGCCGGCGGCGATGGCTTCATAAGGCGATGAGAACACGTAACGTCTGCCATCAATTTCCCACTCGCCAGATGTGTTTCGATGGGCGATCAAGCTCTCAGCGAGCTCTGTCTTGCCGGCGCCGACCAAACCCGCGATGCCGACGATTTCGCCGCGGTGGGCGTATAGGTCGACCGTTGTCCCGGTTTTGTCGATCAAAATTCCGCGGGCGGCAAACGCGATGTCGCTTCCGTATGTGCGCCTTTGTTTCATCGTGACAGCCCGTCTTGTTCCGGTCATATGCAAGACGATGTCTTCAAGAGGCAAGCGGCGGGCATCTCCGTGATAGACGACGCGGCCGTCGCGCAAAATCGTCAGCCGGTCAGCGATCTCTTGAACTTCTTTCAGTTTATGAGAGATGTAAATAAAGCCGACGCCTTGCTGCTTCAGTTCATCGATGATGGCAAACAGACGCCTTGTTTCCGCCTCGCTTAAGGCGGCCGTCGGTTCGTCTAGGATGATATAGCGCGCGTTGGATGACAGCACTTTGGCGAGCACAATCAGCTGCTTTTCATGGAGCGAGCAGTCGCGAACCAATTTCGTCGGCGGCAACGACAGGCCGACGCGGCGAAGCAGGGCGGCGGCCCGCTCTTTTTCTTGACGCAGCGAGCGAATCGGCCGTTGCTTCACATGGACGAACTCGTCCGCTGCTACATTTTCGTAAATCGGCAAACCGGGAAACAGCGCTGTGTCGACTTCTTGAACGACGAGGCCGATGCCGGCTTGTTTTGCTTCGCGTGGCGATGAAAACGTGTATATTGTACCGTCGATTGTGATCGTACCAGCATCGGTCGGAATGGCGCCGGCTAAAATGTTCATGAGCGTGCTTTTGCCGGCGCCGTTCATGCCTAAAAGGGCGTGGACTTCGCCAGGACGAACGTCGAAGTCCACGCCGTCAAGCACGCGCACGGCGCCAAACGATTTTTCAATGCCCTGCATTGACAACCTGTTCATTTTTTGTTCACCTGGGCTTCCAACGTTTTCATCCACGGCGAGATGGCGACATTGGATTGCCCCCAGCCCGGAATGTATTGTGAAAGCTCATTCATCGACACTTGTTTGTCCGGAAGATCGGACCGTTTCACTAAGTGCGGCTCAAGCGAGTAAATATTCGGCGTTTTTTCTCCGGCGATTTTTTGATACGCGAACCGCACTTGGACGCGGCCGACTTCGGCTGGGTCGGTCGCCGTTGTCGCCACCCATGGGCTGTTTGGTTTTTGGATCATTTGCAAGTCTTCATCGCTTAAATCGATGCCGTACACTTTAATTTCTGTGCGCCCGGCTTGCTCGATGGCGCGCGTCGCTCCTTTGGCGAATTCGTCCCATGTCGCGAAGACAGCGTCGATATCGCCTTTATTCGGATATTTTTTCAAAATCGCTTCCATTTGCGTTTGCGTGTCCAAAGCTGTGTTGGCGCTCGCCGTGCCGAACTTGGCGATTTCTTTAATGTTCGGATAGCGTTTTTTGAACGCGTCATAAATGACATGGCGGCGTTCCATCGGGGTAAAGCCGCCGACCCAAATCGTGACGATGTTGCCTTCTCCGTTTAAGTCTTCTGCGAGCGTTTTTAATGTTTTCCAGGCGAGGCTGTAGTCGTCTTGGTCGATGACGGTGACGCCGGGAATGTTCAAATCGTTGTCAAACGCCACAACTGGAATGCCTTTGGCGACGGCTTTTTTCACCGGGCCTTCGAGCGCATCAGCGCGGCCGTGATCAAGCAAAATGGCGTCCACATTTTGGGTAATGGCCGTCTCAACATACGATGCCATTTTGGTTAAATCGTTGTCCGCGTTGTAAATTTGCACTTCACCGCCGAATTTTTGCACTTGTTCTTTGACGCCGGCGATGTATTGCGATGAGAACGTGCCGATGGACAGTTGCATAATGGCGGCGATTTTCACCGGTTTTTTCAGTTTTTCCGGAATGGCCGCCTGCTCGCCGCTTGTTGCGGTTTGGCTGTTTGATGATGACGTGTCGCCTTTGTTGCTTGTTTGCTTCGTTTCATTGGCTGGCTTGGAGCTCATGGCGTCTTGCTCGTTCGTGCAGCCGGCTAAGACGGAGAATGCGGCAAAGAAAAGAAGAAAAAGGGAAGATAAGGCCTTAAATCGTTTCATGTTGCTCCTCCTTTGTGAATAATGATGGCAGCGTTGCGTGGTAATTGCCGCGAATGATGCCTTTTTCGGTAATGATGGCGGTAATGAGTTCGTTTGGCGTTACGTCAAACGCCGGATTGTATACGTTGACGCCTTCCGGGGCGATGCGCACGCCGGCGATGTAGGTCACTTCATCCGGATGGCGCTCTTCGATCGGGATGTCCGCACCTGTTTTCGTCGCCAAATCGATCGTCGACAGCGGCGCAGCGACGTAAAACGGAATGCCAAACGACTTGGCGAGCAAGGCGAGGCCGAATGTGCCGATTTTGTTCGCCGTATCGCCGTTTTGCGCGATCCGGTCGGCGCCGACGATCACGGCGCTGATCTTTTTTTCTTTGATCGTTTGCGCCGCCATGTTGTCGGTAATAAGCGTCACATCAACACCCGCTTGCATCAATTCCCAAGCAGTCAGGCGCGCCCCTTGCAGCACCGGCCGCGTCTCAAGGGCGTAGACGGACAGCTCGATCCCTTTTTCTTTCGCCAAATAAAACGGAGCGAGCGCCGTCCCGTAGCGGGCGGTGGCGATCGAGCCGGCGTTGCAAATCGTCATCACCCGGTCGTCTGGTTGAAAGAGCGACAAAGCGTGTTCACCGATGCGGCGGCACACATTCTCATCTTCGACTTGAATGTGGATCGCTTCATGGATGAGTGTCGTTTTCGCCTCGTTGATGGAGGCGGCGTTTTCGACAGCAGCGACGAGCCGGTCAAGTGCCCAAAACAAATTGACGGCGGTCGGGCGGGCGCCGGCCAGGTAGTCGCGGTCCCGTTTCAAGCGGCGACGGAATTCATCGAGCGATTTGGTGTCATAGCTTAAAGCGGCGAGCGCCAGGCCATAGGCGGCAGTGATGCCAATCGCCGGCGCCCCGCGCACTTTCAGCGTGGCGATCGCGTCATAGACGTCTTCCAGAGTGTGCAAGTCGATATATTCCGTGACCGTTGGAAGTTTTTGTTGGTTTAAAATCGTCACATGCGTCTCGCGCCATTCAACGGAGCGCGGGATGGCAAAGGTGCTCATCGCCATCTTCCTTTCTCTTTTTTTGGTTTGTCCGGGTCAGCGCTGTGCAACTTGCGTCGAGACCCGGACGATTGTATGGCATTATCGTTCCGTTTCGGCAAACAGTCGGCGGAAGCCGTCTGTTCCCGTCAATTCAGCGCGCTCCACGATCAGGCGGCGGCCGAGGCGAAGCGCATGCCGCTTGGCGGCAAGGCGCGCCTCTTTTTGCTCAATGCCGTCAAGGTCGGCCACATGGGCGAGGCCGATCGTTCGGCGGATCACTTCGCAGCCGGCAAAACCGACGGCGTCAACGAACGCATGCCGGAGTACATCTTCAAGCAAACCGGGCGTCGCGGCGTACGTTTCCACGCTTTCCGTGCGCCAAAGCTGCGAGAAGATGGACGCAAAGACGTCCCATGTTAGGTCGATATGGTCAAAGAGCGGCCGGCGCTCGGATTCAGGGCGGGACAACGCATTTAACAGCAAATTCGCAAAGAATTGGCCGAGGTCAAACCCGATCGGGCCGTAAAAGGCGAATTCCGGGTCGATCACTTTCGTTTCGTCGTCGCTGGCGAAAATGCTGCCGGTATGCAAATCGCCATGCAAAAGCACATCGGCTTCCGTTAAAAACTTGCGCTTCAGCTTTGCTGCTTCCAGGTGGAGGCGGTCATCGCGCCAAAGCGATTCAACGTCTGGGCGCAATTTGTCTTCAAAGTTGTTCGTGTCATGGTCAAAAAACGGGTCGGTGAAGACGAGGTCTTCGGTAATTTTGCACAGTTCCGGATTGACGAAGCTTTGCGCCAATTTCTTTTTCTCTTGCTGGTTCATGCCGAAGTCAGACGTATAAAACGCCGTTTTGGCGACAAACTCGCCGATATGCTGGGACAAAAGCGGATACGTTTTCCCTTCGATCAGCCCTTTGCGAGCGATTTGCAAACGGGATAAGTCTTCCATCACCGTAATGGCGAGCGATTCGTCAGAATAGTAGACTTTCGGCACGTATTGCGGCACGTAGCTCGCAAACGTGCGCAGCGCGTTGCTTTCGATGACGGCGCGCTTTAACGTAAGCGGCCAGCTTTCGCCGACGACTTTCGCGTACGGCAGCGCTTGCTTAATGATTACGCCTTGCTTTGTTTCTTGGTCGACGATATGAAACACTAAGTTCAAGTTGCCGTCGCCGATCTCGCGGCATGCAAGCGGCGCCCCGTCGCGGAATAAGCCGAGTCGGACGGCGAGCGCCACCGCCTTCGGTTCGGTCAGCGGTTCGTAAACCGATGTTTGAACAGTGGTCATTTCCTTGTTCCTCCTTTTTTCATTTCGCTCGTTTTCAAATGCCGGTTCTGACGCGCGCTAAAAACTGGGCGTTTCCGGCAAATGAAAAAGCCTCTTTCGCATACGGAAAGAGGCTTGAAGATTCATTCGTTCTTCGCGCCTCTTATCTTTCAGAAAGACATCGGTCTTTCTGTTGGACTTAGCACCGTGCCCTGCGGAAGCATGACGCTTCCGGCGCCGCCCTTGGCGTGCGCCCTATCTCACGATAGCATTACGGTCGGTTGCTGGGCTTCATTGGGCCAATTCCCTCAGCCAACTCTTGATAAGAGTACCGATTTCTCGTATTCAGTTTTTGCAATTTTCACGATGTTATCAATTGTTTCGTTGCTTGATTCGAATGATACATGGTCGGTCAATCGATTGTCAATACATTTTGAAAAATTTTTTTGCCGCCTCGTAGTCATGCGGCCGGCGGTCGGCAAACACGGGGATGCGCGCACGGACGTCCGCAACGAGTGCGGGGGCAATGTCGGCCGAGAGAATGCCTGGCTTCTCGTCCGCCTCGGCGATCACTTCGCCCCATGGATCGATGACGAGCGAATGGCCGGCGAACACGTTGTTCGGGTCGCGGCCCGCCCGGTTGCAGGCGACGACGTAGCATTGGTTTTCGATCGCCCGCGCCATCAACAGCGTCCGCCAATGGTGCAGGCGGGGAAGCGGCCATTCGGCGACGACAAACAGCACTTCCGCCCCAGCCAACGCATGGGCGCGAATCCACTCCGGAAAGCGGATGTCGTAGCAAATGACCCCGGCGCATGAAAGCCTGTCGAGTGAAAACAAGCCTAAGCTGCTTCCCGGCTGCAAATACAAATGTTCATCCATTAATTGGAATAGATGGAGTTTGCTATATTCGCCGACGATTTGGCCGCTGCGGTCGGCGACAATCATCGTGTTTGTCACACCGGCGGCCGTTTTTTTGGCGACGGAACCGGCGATGAAATGAACACCGTGCGTTTGCGCTAAGCGGGAGGCGAACGCTTTCGCCCGTTCGGCGCCTTCGTCGGCAATCTCATCTAGGCGCGTCAAATCGTAGCCGGTCGTCCATAATTCCGGCAGCACGATGATATTCGCGCCATCCTTGACGGCCGATTCAATGGCGCTTTCTGCGCGCCGTTCGTTTTCGTTCGGGTCGCCAAATGCGATGTCAAGCTGGAGGCAGGCGATGCGGATCGTCATGAGTTTTCACCTCGAAAAAATTTTGCTTTACATTTTGCTTTTAACGATATATGATGTTGCACTAGAATTTCAAGAATTTTTAAGAAGGTGTGGGCGATGACAATGGAATTTCCTTTTTCCGAGCTGCTTGAGCAGCTGCCAAAGCAATTTTTCGCCTCGCTTGTCGCGAAAGTTGGGGAGAAAATCAAGGCCGGATGCGACGTGATCAATTTAGGACAAGGCAACCCGGATCAGCCGACGCCGGTGCACATTGTTGAAGCGATGCAGCGGGCGTCGGCCAATCCGAAATACCATAAATATTCGCCGTTTCAAGGCTATTCGTTTTTGAAAGAAGCCATCTCCGCGTTTTACGCACGTGAATATGGAGTGAAGATCGATCCAGACCGCGAAGTGGCCATCTTGTTCGGCGGCAAAGCCGGGCTTGTCGAATTGCCGCTTTGCCTCGTCAATCCGGGAGATGTCGTGCTCGTCCCGGATCCCGGCTACCCCGACTACTGGTCGGGGATCGCCCTTGCCCGCGCGCGGATGGAAATGATGCCGCTTGCCGCGGAAAACGGTTTTTTGCCGGACTATGAAGCCATTCCGGCGGCAGCGGCCGACCGGGCGAAGTTGATGTTTTTAAATTACCCGAACAACCCGACCGGCGCGACGGCGACAAAGGAATTTTTCGCGGAGACGGTGGCGTTTGCCGCCAAGTACGGCATTGCCGTCGTGCACGATTTCGCTTACGGGGCGATCGGGTTTGACGGCCGAAAACCGGTCAGCTTCTTGGAAGCCGATGGGGCGAAAGACGTCGGCGTTGAGATTTACACCTTTTCGAAAACATACAATATGGCCGGCTGGCGCGTCGCGTTTGCCGTCGGCAACGAGCGGATCATTCGGGCGCTTGAGCTGCTTCAGGATCATTTGTATGTCAGCTTGTTCGGCGCCGTCCAGGAGGCGGCCGCCGCGGCGCTCCTTGGTCCACAAGATTGCGTAACGGAGCTGGTCGCCTTGTATGAAGCGCGCCGCAATGCGTTCATCGCCGCGCTCTGCGAGATCGGCTGGGAAGCGCCGGCGCCGTCCGGGTCGTTTTTCGCCTGGCTTCCGGTGCCAAAAGGCATATCATCCGCCGAGTTTGCTGACATGCTGCTTGAGCGGGCGCACGTCGCCGTCGCCCCAGGAATCGGGTTCGGTGAGCGCGGCGAAGGGTATGTGCGCGTCGGCCTGTTGACCGATGAAGAGCGGCTTCGCGAAGCGGCCGAGCGGATCGGCCGCCTTGGATTGTTTGAAAAAAATTTTTGAAAAATGATTGACAACGCCAATCGGTGATGTCATAATTCAAAGTAAATTTGCCAATCGTTTGACAAGTGCATAAACAAGCAGGCTTTCTTATCAAGAGCAGGCGGAGGGACGAGCCCAATGAAGCCCGGCAACCGGCTTGGCGCGCGCCAAGCACGGTGCTAATTCTTGCAGCGGAAACGCTGAGAGATAAGAAGAGCGCCATGAACGAGTGACGCCTCTTCTTATGAAGAGGTGTTTTTATTTCGGTGTTGAGAGGGATGAACGATGAGTGCAGTGATTGCAACGTATTTGCTTCATGATGAAAAAGACATTCGGAAAAAGGCGGAAGGGATCGCCCTCGGCTTGACGGTCGGCACGTGGACCGACTTGCCGGCATTAGAGCAAGAGCAGCTCCGCAAATATAAAGGGGAAGTCGTCGCGGTCGAAGAACTGGGCGAAAGCGAGCGGGTGAACGTCTATTTCGGCAAGCGGCTGAAGCGGGCAATCGTGAAAATCGCCTACCCGACGGTCAACTTCAGCGCCGATTTGCCGGCATTGTTGGTCACGACGTTCGGAAAATTGTCGCTCGATGGGGAAGTGCGGCTGCTTGATTTAGAGCTTCCGGATGAATGGAAGCGGCAGTTTCCCGGGCCGCGCTTTGGCATCGACGGCATTCGGGACAAAGTCGGGGTGCATAACCGCCCGCTGTTGATGAGCATTTTTAAAGGCATCATCGGCCGTGATTTGGCGTACTTGACGTCGGAATTGAAAAAACAGGCGCTCGGCGGCGTTGACCTGGTCAAAGACGATGAAATTTTGTTTGACAGCGAGCTTCTTCCGTTTGAAAAGCGGATCACCGAGGGCAAGGCGGCGCTTCAAGAAGTGTATGAACAAACGGGCAAGCGGACGCTCTATGCCGTCAACTTGACCGGCAAAACGTTTGCGTTGAAGGACAAAGCGAAACGAGCCGCTGAGCTTGGCGCTGATGTGCTGTTGTTTAACGTCTTCGCTTACGGGCTTGACGTGCTGCAAGCGTTGCGCGAGGATGAAGAGATTGCGTTGCCGATTATGGCTCACCCGGCGTTCAGCGGCGCTGTTACGCCGTCCGAATTTTATGGGGTGGCGCCTTCGCTTTGGCTTGGAAAGCTTTTGCGGCTCGCCGGCGCCGATTTCGTCCTGTTCCCGTCGCCGTACGGCAGCGTCGCCTTGGAGCGCGAGCAGGCGCTCGGCATCGCCAAGGCGTTGACGGATGAACAAGAACCGTTTGCCCGGGCGTTTCCGGTGCCGTCGGCTGGCATTCATCCAGGATTGGTGCCGCTCCTTGTCCGCGATTTCGGCCTTGACAGCATCGTCAACGCCGGCGGCGGCATTCACGGCCATCCGGACGGGGCGATCGGGGGCGGCCGGGCGTTTCGCACGGCGATCGACGCGGTGCTGGCCGGCCGTCCGCTCCGCGCGGCGGCAGCAGAAAACGAAGCGCTGCAAAAAGCGATTGACCGCTGGGGCGTCGTTGAGGTGGAAGCATGACGAAACAGCTCGTTCTCTTTTGCGATTTTGACGGCACAATTACGGAAAACGACAACATCATCGCCATTATGAAACAGTTCGCCCCGCCGGAGTGGGAGGCGTTAAAAGACGACATTCTCGCTGAGCGCATTTCCGTTCAGGAAGGAGTCGGGAAGATGTTTTCCCTCCTTCCGTCCACGTTGAAGAATGAAATTGTGGATTTCCTGCGGCGCACCGCCCGGTTGCGCGCGGGATTCCGAGAGTTTGCCGCGTTTGCGAAAGAGCGAGGCATTCCGCTTTATATCGTCAGCGGCGGCATTGACTTTTTCGTCTATCCGCTGCTTGAAGGGCTCATTGAACCGGAGCGCGTTTTTTGCAACGGCTCCGATTTCAGCGGCGAGACGATTCGCATTACATGGCCGCATGCGTGCGACGGTGAGTGCCAAAACGGCTGCGGCTGCTGCAAGCCATCGCTCCTTCGCAAGCTTGCCCGCCCGGACGGGTACCATGTCGTCATCGGCGATTCGATCACGGATTTAGCGGTGGCGAAGCAAGCGGATTACGTGCTGGCGCGCGACTTTTTGCTCGAAAAATGCCGAGCGCTCGGCTTGCCGCATGCGCCGTTTGCGACGTTTTTTGACGTGATTGATGCGTTGCAGCGGATGGAGGTGATCGTATGAGCATCGTCGTGAAAAAGTGGAATGAGCTCGCGGAAGTGAAAGCCGAGCTTGCCGCCCGCGACTGGTTTTTCGCGACAAGCGGCAACTTGTCGATCAAAGTGACGGACGACCCGTTGACGTTTTTGGTGACGGCGAGCGGCAAGGATAAGCGGAAGCAAACGGACGAAGATTTTCTGCTTGTTGACGCCGCCGGAAAACCGGCGGAGGAAACAAGCTTGAAGCCATCGGCCGAGACGCTCTTGCACGCGGAAATTTACGGACGGACGAATGCCGGCTGCGTCTTGCACGTTCATACCGTGGACAACAACTTGATTTCTGAACTGTATGCGTCAAACAGGGAAGCGGTCTTTTCCGGCCAGGAAATCATCAAGGCGTTCGGCATTTGGGAGGAAAACGCCGCAGTGCGCATCCCGATCATTGACAATTACGCCGACATTCCGACGCTCGCTCGGGAGTTTGCGAACTATATCCATGACGACGCCGGCGCCGTGTTGATTCAAAACCACGGCATCACGGTCTGGGGCCGCAATGCGTTTGAAGCGAAAAAACATTTGGAGGCATGGGAGTTTTTGTTCCGCTGGCAGGTGAAGCGGCTGCTTTTGCAGCGGGCCGGCCTGCCGGTTGGCTAATCCATATACATTTTTCCAAAGGGGGATGTGAACAATGGCAGTCATCAAAGTGAGAAAAACGGGCCAAGTGATTGAAGGAGAAGACAATGTGCGCGCGTTTTTGAACAGCCAAGGTGTGTTGTATGAACATTGGGACATCACGAAACTGCCGGAGCATTTGCACAACAAATATGTGCTCACCGATGAAGAAAAGAATGAAATTTTGGCGACGTTCAAAGATGAAATTGAAGATTTGGCGGCGCGCCGCGGCTACAAAACATGGGATATCGTCGCCCTGTCGGATGCGACGCCGAACTTGGATGAGCTGCTGAAAAAATTTGAACAAGTGCACATCCATACGGAAGATGAAGTGCGCGCCATTACGGCTGGACACGGCATTTTCATCATCAAAGGCGACAAAGAGACCGGCTATTTTGATGTCGAGCTGGAAGCCGGCGACGTCATTTCCGTGCCGGAAGGGAATCCGCACTACTTCACGCTCATGGACGACCGCCAAGTCGTTGCGGTGCGCCTGTTCATCGATCCGTCCGGCTGGGTCGCTCATCCGTATGAAGAAAAAGAGGAAGCCGTCCAATAACAGCGAACGCCCCGCTGCTTAATATACAGGCGGCGGGGTTGTTTCCGTTAAAACGATTGTGTTAGAAAAATCATAAATAAAATACCGACAATAAACGCATACGTTGATATCCGTTCATTTCCATCGCCATGGCTTTCCGGAATGAGCTCTTTGTAAATGATAAACAGCATTGCCCCGGCGGCAAACGCCAGCCCATACGGAACGAGTCCGCGAAAAAGGGAAGTTAAGTAAAAACCAAGCAGCGATGTGACGATTTCCACTGCACCGGTCAACGTGGCGATCAGAAACGCTTTCAAGCGCCCGATTTGCTGGTTGATTAAAAACAGAGCGACCAAAAACCCTTCTGGTGCATTTTGCAAACCAATCGCCAGGGCGATTAAATTGCCGATTTGTGAAGAGCTGTCCGAGGCGTAGCTCACCCCGACCGACAGTCCTTCAGGCAGGTTGTGCAAGGCGATGGCGGCGATGATGAGCATCGCTTTTTCGTCAAACTGCAAGCCGCTTTTCGTATGTTCCAAGTCAATATGGGGGACGGTCATTTCAAGCAGCGTCAATACGAAAACTCCCGCCGCCAGCCCGATCACAAGCGCCCAAAAGCCGCCGGACCGCAATGCTTCGGGAATGAGGCTTTCCATCGATGCCGCCATCATAATGCCGGCTGAAAACGCCAGCAGCACGTCACGTCACCGGTGGGTGAGCGATTTAGCCATAAACAAAATCGGCACGGCGCCAAGCCCGGTGGACAAGGCGGAAAGCACGCTTCCAACCAACACTTGGTTCATCCACTTCCCTCCCTGATCTCCTTTCCCCTTCTTCATATGCATCATTCAGCGGAATGTGACAGTCGCCCAAGCGCCGACATTATAATAATTTATCATAGCCGAAGGAAAAGCCGCGAACCAGGAAAATGCATCATCGCAAACAAAAAAACGGTTGCCCGGGAATTCGCTGTTCCAGTATAATGTAAAGTAAGAAAATGTCAACTTTAAAGGATTGGATGCTATGGAACAAAAGGAACAGGAGTTGCAGCAGTCATTAAAATTATTCATCGTGTTATCGCGGGCATATCGGTCGGTCAGCGACCAAGTAAACAAGTCGATTCAATCGTTCGGCGTTAATCCGACCGAATTTGCGGTGCTCGAACTGCTTTATCATAAAGGCGATCAGCCGCTCCAGCAAATCGGGGAAAAAATTTTGCTCGCCAGCGGGAGCATTACGTACGTCATCGATAAGCTAGAAAATAAAGGATTGATCATCCGCCGCGCTTGTGAGCGGGATCGCCGCGTGACGTATGCGTCGATCACCGACAGCGGCCGGCAGTTCATCCAGCGCGTGTTCCCTGAACATGCCGAGACCATCCATGAAACGGTGGCAGCGCTGACGCCGGAAGAAAAGGAACAGGCGATCGTGTTGCTGAAAAAATTAGGCTACGGCGCAAAAAGCAGAGACTGACCTGGCGTCAGTTTTTTTTTTTTTTGCCAAAATGGATACGCTATATAAATAACACTGCAAGAAAAAGGAGAGATCACCATTGATGATTCCCGTTGGGGTGTCCAATCGCCACATTCATTTATCGAAAGAGCATATGGCGGCACTGTTTGGCGAAGGCGCCGAGCTGACGGTGCTCAAGCCGTTGTCGCAGCCGGGACAGTTCGCCGCCAAGGAAACGGTGACGGTCGAGGGACCGAAAGGGAAAATTGAAAACGTCCGCGTCCTCGGACCGGTCCGTTCGCTGACGCAACTTGAAATTTCGAAAACCGACAGCTTCAAGCTCGGCGTCGCGCCCCCGGTCCGCTTATCCGGCGATATTGACGGAACGCCGGGCATTACGATTCACGGGCCGAAGGGGACGGTGACCGTCGACAAAGGGGTGATCATTGCCAAGCGGCACATTCATATGACGCCAAAAGATGCCGAGACGTTCGGCGTCCGCGATAAACAGGTGGTGAAAGTGAAAACGCAAGGGGAGCGGGCGCTCATTTTCGATGAAGTCATCGTCCGCGTCAGTGAAGACTTTGCGCTTGATATGCACATTGACACTGATGAAGCGAACGCCGCTGGGTTGAAAACGGGCGATTATGTCGAACTGCTTCCGTCGTGAAGTCATCCGCAGCAATGGGAGACAATGCGCCCTCTCGTTCGTCCCGAGAGGGCGCTTCCCGTTAACGCCTTGGATGGCTCTAGAAGGCCGGTGATTTAGTCAAAAAGGCTGCCAGTCCTAATTATTTTAAAGAATTTCCGATCTCCATGTCCTGTCTTTATCACCTGACAAGCTGGCACGGTGACAAGAAGAGCGAACAATGCCATGTAAAACAAAATTGCAACTTATATAGATAAACATTTCCAAACCGACTTTCCTTTTCAGATGAAAGCTGCCAATTGCACGCGTCATCCGTTTTTCACCGGCCTTCTAGTGTGCCGACAAGATGAAACGGCACATCACGCCGAATGGCGTCAATGACGCCGCCGCTGATTTCTTGATGGGTGAGCCAGCGCAAACCATGTTCTTCCGCGACAAAGCCAAGCTGAACTTGCCGGTACAGGCAAGCGGCAGGCAAACAGAGTTCCTGTTTTGCTTCGGTTGGATCGGCGCGGCTGCCAAGCACATGAAACAGCCGCCAAGGGCCGGGATGTCCGCTATTTTTTTCGATGACGGTGGGCAACGCCTGTTTTCCATCCGTATGCACCCACGCGATGATCAGATCAAATGTTCCGTTTTCTCTGATCGTTTGGAAAATCGAGGAACAAAGCGTTTCTTGATCGCGATAATCGACCAAAAGCGGGGTGATGGATGCCATCTGTCCAGCGCGGTCGATGAGCTGCTTCATCCGTGCGCGGCGGCGGGCGATGACGGACACATGATACCCTTCCTGCACAAGCCAAAGCGACACGTCGGTTAACATGCCTGTCCCACCGATGACGAGTGCGTGCATGGCGGCTCCTCCTTTCGGATTAATGCGATGCTCCTTTCAAATAGCGGTCAAACCAGTCGACGATATGGCGAAGACGCTCAAGCCGGAGCGACGGGTTGCCGGTGCGCGACAAATCGTGGTTGGCATCTGGGAAGCGGACGAGCTTTGTTTCCCGCCCGAGTTGTTTCAATGCGATAAACAACTGTTCCGCCTGCTCGATCGGGCAGCGGTAATCGCGCTCGCTGTGCAAAATCAACAGCGGCGTGTGCATCTGTTTGACGTATTTGAGCGGTGAATGATGCCAAAGCCGCTCCGCGTCTTCCCAGATGTCGCAGCCGATTTCCCATTTCGTGAAAAAGTAGCCGATGTCGCTCACGCCAGAGAAGCTGAGCCAGTTGGAAATCGAGCGTTGGGTGACGGCCGCTTTGAACCGGTCGGTATGCCCGACGATCCAGTTCGTCATAAATCCGCCGTAGCTGCCGCCGGTGACGCCAAGCCGCGTCTCGTCAATGAAGTCGAATTGGCGGATCGCGGCGTCGACGCCGGCCATAATGTCTTCATAATCCATGCCGCCATAGTCGCCGCGCACGGCATTGACAAACCGCTGACCATATCCGTGGCTGCCGCGCGGGTTCGTAAACAGCACGGCATAACCGAATGAAGCGAGCAGCTGCAATTCATGGAAAAACGTAAATCCATACATCGCATGCGGCCCGCCGTGAATTTCGACGACAAGCGGCGCCTTTTTCCCTTCGCCAAGCCCGGGCGGCTTCATGATCCAGCCTTGAATCTCCCAACCGTCCGTCGATTCGTATGTAAACGGTTCGGCAGCGGCGAAGGCCACTTCATGTTCAAGCGCTTCGTTGGCATGCGTAAGCCGTGTTTTCGCTCCATTTGCAAGCGAGACCGCATATAAATCGCCAACGGAGGTAGGCAAGCTGATGGCGGCGACAGCTTGCCGCCCATTCGGATGGACGGCGAATCCGTATAGATGAAAATCGCCTTCGATCACTGGGACGATCGGACCGTCGAGCGGGACGAAATATACGTTGACGCGTCCGCGCTCGGAGGCGGTGACATACAGGCCGCTTCCGTCGCTCGTCCAAATCGGCCCCGGTCCGTTCGCATCAGCGTGCATGTCGCCGACCATGGCATCGCCGAGATGGACGTCCCAATCGGCGGTCAACACCCGCTTCGTTCCGCGTTCCGGCTCAAAGACGTAAAGCCGGTGAAGCGTCGCCCCAAGATAAGCCAACTCATGGCCGACGGCGGCGAGTGTCGTTCCGTCCGGCGACCAAGCGAGCGAAGCGAAGGTGCCGCATCCGTTCGTCAAATTTGTTTCCGCTTTCGATTCCAGATCAAGCCACACAATATCGCGTGTAAAGGTGGTGTCCGGATCCTCGTTTCGGTTGGCGACAAAGGCGAGCGTCCGTCCATTGGGCGAAATCGCAAACGAACCGATTTCCTCCTCGCGGCCCGTCAACGCTTCCATTTTTCCAGACAGCGCATCGATGCGCGCGAGCACCGCCCGTTTGCCGTCAAGAAAGCCGGAGGCGTCCGACTTGTAATAGAGCCGCTGGACAATAAGCGGTTTTGGATCGGCCGGTTTTTGTTCCGCCGTTTTCGGTTCTTCCCGGTCCTCGAGCGTTTCTTCGTCGCCGAGCGTCGTTAAGGCGATGAGAAACGTCCCGTCCGGCGACCAGATGTAATCGCGCACGCCGTTTTTGAAAAACGTCAGCTGGCGCGCTTCGCCGCCATCGGTCGGCAGCAGCCAAAGCTGCGTGCGCCCAGAGCGGTCGGACAAAAAGGCGATCGTTTCGCCGTTCGGGGAAAAGCGCGGCTTCGTATCGCGCCAGCGGCCGAACGTCCATTGGCGGACGGCGCCGTCTTCCGTCCATACGTACAAGTGGGAGAGGTACTGCTTTTTTTCATCGATCGATTTTTCCACAAACACGACACGCGTTCCGTCCGGGGCGTAGTGCGGGTCGCGCACTGAGCGGAGGCGAAGCAAATCTTCCGCTGTCATGCCGCGGCGTTTTGCCGGTTGTTCGTTATAGTTCATCAGCTGATCCCCTCTTTCCTTCGAGTGAAGTGGAGCCATATTTTATATTTCGTCTTTCGAAAGAAAAGGTCCTGCCAAAAACAAAAAAAAACGAACGCCCAAATGCAGGACGTTCGGTTTATGGTTATGCGGACAGTTTTTGTTTTTCGTCCGCCTGCCGCGCCGCTTTTTTCACTTGCGGATAAAAGATGATGCCGCTCGCAAGCAACGCGACGCCAAGAAGAAACGTTTTGAAGTCTGATGTGCCGGCGATGACGACCCAGATGGAATACAATGTTGCCAGCGCCGCAATGATGCCGTCAGCGAGCCGTTCCCGTCCCGCCGCATACGTTTCCCCAGTGAGCGTGAGCTTCAGCTGGAAGACGGAAGCGATTAAATACGGAACGAGATAAGCGAGCGTGGCGATGTAAATGACGAAGTCAAACGCCGCCCCCATGGAGTGGGAAACGGTCGAAAAGATGAACAATTGCGCCAAGGCGTTTGATAATGTGAGCGAGAAGCTCGGCACCCCTTTTTTGTTTTCCTTCAAAAAAGCCGGCAAAAACATCCCTTGTTTCGCTGCTTGATACGGCACTTCCGCGCTCAACAAAATCCAGCCGAGCGTTGAGCCAAGGAGGCTGATGAGTCCGAGAGCAGCGAGCACATAGCCGCCACCCGGGCCAACGATGGCGACAATGGCATCAACGAGCGGTTTTTCCGATTGAATCAGTTCGCGCTGCGGCAAGACGCCCATCACCAAAAAGCTGATGCCGATGTAAATGGCTAAGGCGATCAAGAGACCGGCGATCGTCGCCCATTTCACATCGGCCTGTTTGCGGGCCCGGGAAGCGAACACCATCGCTGATTCAACGCCGACAAACGCCCAAAGCGTCGATAAAGCGGCGCTGTTGATTTGCCCAAGCAAACCGATCGGCTGCCCGTCCCCGCCATAGCGCGGAGCGTCAAGCGGGCCAATGACCGCTTTGTCAAAGGCAAACAGCGCGATGACGATAAATAGGAAAAAGCCAAGCACTTTGGCCGCGGTGGCAACAAAATTCAGCTTGCTGGCATCTTCCACCCCGCGCAAAATGATGACATGCATCCCCCAAAGAAGCGCCGTGCAGACGAGAAACGTCAGCACATTCCCAAGCTTCAGCGCGAACGAGCCGATCTCAAGCACCGTTTGACCGCTTGTCAGCACTGGGAAAAACGTCGACAAGTAGCTTGCAAATGTCGTAATGATCGCGACGTTGCCGGCAAAGTTGCCGACCCAATAGCCCCATGACGACATAAAACCGGATAAAATCGACAAGTTCGAACCTTTCGGGAACAGTTCTTTCGCATAAATTTGCGGCCCGCCGCTCAAGTTCGGCTTGCGAATCGCCAAGTTGCCAAATACAAGCGCCGTCATGAGGACGCCGGCTCCAGTCAACAGCCAGGCGAACATGACGCCAATTGGGCTCGCTGCCTCTGCCAACGAACGCGGCAGCATAAAAATGCCGGATCCGACCATATTGCCAACGACAAGCGCCGTTAATACCCAAATTCCAAGTTTTCGCTGATGGTCCAAGATGAAAACGCTCCTTCCTTAGAAAATAAGCAAAAATAAAAGAAAGCACCCGCGCCTCTTCAGCGGGTGCATGACACGTTCGCATCCAACTGAATGGCGATAGCGCTCCATCGCCCAAAGGCGATGGCAGTCCTGCGCCTGTTCGGCCGCAGGCCCAGCTTGCGCCGCCGGAGCGCGCCGCAAACTTCGGCGGTGAACCCTTTCCCGCTGCGTCATGGACTACTCCGAGCCTCGGCAGCGCTACTTTTGTCCACCGCGACCTCTATCCCATTAAAGTGGAGAGGGGGTATATGGTTGCCGACATTATATTACTTAATTCGACAAATATCGTCAATATCTTTTTGTTGGAAAGAGTGAGCCAATACGTTGGATGTTCATGGACATCTTTTTTCACCGCCAATCTAAAAGGCCGGTGAAGAAACCACTGTTCTTCTCCAATCAGTGGTTCTCCGTGAAAATGAAGGACCGGCTTTGCAGGATTTCTCAATTTGAAAAACGTCGCTGGAGAGCGGCATTTTCAGTTAAATCACCAGTCCTCTAAGAATTTCATGATTGTTCCTATCATGGAAATCTGATAAAAATGCTGATTCCAATAAGGAATAGTGCAATCAGACTGGATGACGGGATTTTTAAAGGTTTTGACCCGAGCCGCTGTGTGTAGTATAAAATAGAAATGGATTTAAGAAGTTGGAAAAGGAGGATATTTTTGAACTTTGGCGAATATACAATTGATCAATGACACGTGGAAAAGGTTCATTCCACTTGGGATGAATCTTTTCCCAGCAGCATATTCTATGAAAAGGTGATCAGGAAAGAAGGGGATGAGCATGAAATTTTCTGAGTTTCGTTATGAGCGGCCGGACATCGAAAAATTGCAGGCATCGTTTCAAGAAGCGCTCGATTCGTTCCGACGCGCCGGGAGCGCCGCCGGGCAGCATGAGGCGATGAAGCGGATCAATGAGCTGCGCCGCCGCTACAGCACGATGGCGAACCTTTGCCATATCCGCCATACGATCGATACGAACGATGAATTTTATAAAAAAGAGCAAGACTTTTTTGACGAAACTGAACCGGTCGTCAAAGGACTGGTCAACGATTATTACCGCGCGCTCGTCGCTTCGCCGTTTCGCAGTGAACTTGAAGAGGTGTGGGGAAAACAGTTGTTTGCCTTGGCGGAAACGCAATTGAAAACGTACGCGCCGGCGATTGTCGAGGACTTGCAAAAAGAAAACAAGCTGGCAAGCGAATACACGAAGCTCATCGCATCGGCGAAAATCATGTTTGAAGGAGAGGAGCGGACGCTCGCCCAGCTGCAGCCGTTTGTCGAATCGCCGGATCGCGCGATGCGCCAACGGGCGAACGAAGCGCGGTTTTCATTTTTCACCGATCATGAAAAAGAACTCGATGAATTGTATGACGAGCTCGTCCGCGTCCGCACGGCGATCGCCCGGAAGCTTGGGTTCCAAAACTTTGTGGAACTCGGCTACGCTCGTTTAGGACGGACCGATTACAATGCCGACATGGTCGCCCGCTACCGCCGGCAAGTGAAAACGCACATCGTCCCGCTCGCGTCAAAGCTGCGCGAACGCCAGCGGCAGCGCATCAAGGTCGAGAAGCTCTACTATTACGACGAACCGTTTATGTTTCCAACCGGCAACCCGGCGCCAAAGGGAGACGCTGATTGGATCGTTGAAAACGGCCGACGCATGTATGAAGAGCTGTCGCCGGAAACAGGCGAGTTTTTCCGCTATATGGTCGAACATGAACTGATGGATCTCGTCGCGAAAAAAGGAAAGGCGGGCGGCGGCTACTGTACATATATCGATGATTACAAGGCGCCGTTTATTTTCTCGAACTTCACCGGGACGTCGGGCGACATTGACGTGCTCACCCATGAAGCTGGACATGCGTTCCAAGTGTATGAGAGCCGTCATTACGACATTCCGGAATACAACTGGCCGACGCTTGAAGCGTGCGAAATCCATTCGATGAGCATGGAATTTTTCACATGGCCGTGGATGGAGCTCTTTTTCGCCGAGGAAGCCGACAAATACCGGTTCGCCCATTTGAGCGACGCGCTTTTGTTTTTGCCGTACGGCGTTGCGGTCGATGAATTTCAGCACGCTGTCTACGAGAACCCGGATATGACGCCAGCGGAGCGGAAGAGTGTCTGGCGCAACATCGAAAAAGCGTATTTGCCGACAAGAGACTACGCCGGCCATGACTACCTTGAGAGCGGCGGCTTTTGGCAGCGGCAAGGGCACATTTACACCGACCCGTTTTATTACATTGATTATACATTGGCTCAAGTGTGCGCGTTCCAATTTTGGAAGCGAGCGCAAGACGACCGGTCTTCGGCGTGGCGCGACTATGTGGCGATTTGTCGATTGGGCGGCAGCCGGCCGTTTACCGAGCTCGTCAAAAGCGCCCATCTCATATCACCGTTTGCCGACGGGGCCGTCGCATCGGTCGTCGGCCATATTGAGCGGTGGCTGGACAGTGTGGAGGATGAAGCGTTGTAAAAAGAAGCAAAGAAGGCGGGCGGAACGGCACCGTCCTGCCTTTCTTTATTAAAATTGGAAAAACTATGCTAAACTGGGGGCAAAGGGGGAGAACGATGATCCGTAAAGCCACATGGGCCGACGCACCGGCCATCGCTTCGGTCCACGTCGAAAGTTGGAAGACGACATACAGCGGCATTGTACCGGACGCGTACTTGGAGACGTTGTCAGTGCGAGAAAAACAACCCCTATGGGAGAAGGTGCTCAGCGAATCGGATCATTCTCTGTTTGTCGCCGAGGAAAACGGGCGCGTCGTTGGATTTGTCTCCGGCGGCCGAAATCGGGCAACCGAAGGACCGATAGCGAAGTATGATGGAGAGCTGTATGCCATTTATTTGCGAAAAGAGGTGCAGCGAAAAGGACTAGGCCGGCAGCTCGTGCAAGCGCTCGTCGGCGATTTGGCGCAAAAAGGTGTTCGTTCCATGGTCGTCTGGGTGCTTGCTGACAACCCGTCCCGTGGTTTTTACGAACGGCTTGGCGGAGAGAACATCGCTCAGGAAGAGGTGGAAATCGGCGGGAAACCGTTGTTGGAATGGTGCTACGGCTGGAAAGACATTCAAATGATGAAACCGTAAGCAGGCTGCTGAGTCATCGGCAGTTAAAAAAATTAGAAGTAAGTGATTACTCACTTTATAAATAAGTTTGTCCTGTTTTATACTTTATGTGAGTGATTACTCACTATTTTATTTTCAAGAAGGAGGAAAGGCATATGAGTGTTCTGAAAAATAAGTGGGTCAGACTATCTCCGATGACGGTTGTCGGCATTCTTCTTATGATCGGTTCTGCGCTCAAGAACGACTCGTCTCAAGCTGTAGAAAAGCCACTGTACGAGGGGGAAAAATGATGAGCGCGTTGTATATTCAAGTCGAGCGTGTCTCCAAGCGCTTTGGAAAAAAGGTTGTTATTGACGACGTGTCGTTGGATGTCCGGTCGGGGGAAATTTTCGGCCTGCTCGGCCCGTCGGGAGCGGGAAAAACGACGCTTGTGCGCATGATCGCTGGCATTGATTCGGCGAGCGAAGGAACGATTCGCGTGCTTGGCGTGAATATGCCTGATCTTGGCGCCATGAAGCGAATCGGCTTTATGGCTCAGTCGGACGCCTTGTACGGAGAGTTGACCGCGCTGGAGAACATGCAATTTTTTGCTTCCATCTACGGGTTGAGAGGGAAAAAACAAAAAGAACGGATCGATGACATGCTCGCGCTTGTCAACTTGACGAATGATCGGAAAAAGCCGGTGCACCAATACTCAGGCGGGATGAAGCGCCGGTTGTCGCTGGCGATCGCCTTGCTTCATGAACCGGACGTGCTCATTTTGGATGAGCCGACGGTCGGCATCGATCCGGTGCTGCGCCAATCGATTTGGGCGGAGCTCGAGCGGATTCGCCAGCGCGGCACAGCGATTGTCGTCACGACCCATGTGATGGATGAAGCGGAAAAGTGCGGACGGCTTGGCATGATCCGCGAAGGCCGTTTGATCGCCGTCGGCCGCCCGGATGAATTGAAACAGGAAGCAGGGGCGGAAACGATTGAACAAGCGTTCTTGACGTTTGGGGGTGCCCGTCGATGAGAGTGTTGGCCGTTGTCGTCCGCATCATCCGCCAGTTTTTCCGCGACAAACGCACGCTGGCGCTCATGATTGTCGCGCCGATGTTCGTCTTGTTGTTGATGGATTTGGTGTTTAATGGAGAACAATACAAACCGTCCATTGCCGTCAGCGAACACGTGCCGGATGCGGTTGTCGACAAGTTGAAAGAAGCGGGAGCGAAGGTGAAAGAGCTGCCGGAACAACAGGCGCGGGAGCAGTTGGACGATCAGAGCATTGACGCGTGGTTTGACATGAACGGAAGCGCTCCGCACGTCATGCTTGAAGGAAGCGATCCGACCGCCAATCAGGCGGTGATGGCCACGGTGCAACAGGCGTTTCAGTCATTGGCGCCAAAGCCGCCGTTTCAGCTGAAAACAACGTATTGGCACGGGTCGAGCGATATGGCGTCATTCGATTATTTCGGCCCTGTATTGATCGGCTTTTTCGTCTTCTTTTTCGTCTTTTTGATCGCCGGTGTGTCCTTTTTGCGCGAGCGGACGAACGGGACGCTCGAGCGGCTGATGGCGACGCCGCTCAGGCGCTGGGAAATGGTCGCCGGCTATATGATCGGGTTCGGATTGTTTACCACGATTCAAGCGAGTTTAATTTCATGGTTTGCCATTGATGTGTTGGACATGATGATGGAAGGTTCGTTCGGGTATGTGCTGCTCATTACGTTTTTGCTGGCGATGACGGCGCTCGCGCTTGGGATGCTGCTGTCGGCGTTCGCCAACAACGAGCTGCAAATGATGCAGTTTATCCCGCTTGTCGTCGTGCCGCAAGTGTTTTTCTCCGGCTTGTTCAATCTCGATACGATGGAAGAATGGCTTCGCTCGCTGAGCGTCATCATGCCGCTCACATACGGGGCGGACGCGCTGCGGGATATTATGGTGCGCGGAAAAGGTTTTAGCGCCATCGCCGTTGATGTGTACGTGCTGCTTGGCTTTACGCTGCTGTTTATGGTACTAAATGTAGTAGCGCTGAAAAAATACCGCAAGCTGTAAGGAGTATAGCCATGAGTGAGCATCCATGGATTCAAGAGCTGCTGCAAATAGGCGGCAAAGAAGAGCAGTTCAGCGAAAAACAGCTGAAAATTTTGGAAGCTGCCGTTGAAATGTTCGCCGAGAAAGGCTATGCGGCGACCTCGACGAGCGAAATCGCCAAAAAGGCTGGGGTGGCGGAAGGGACGATCTTCCGCCATTATAAGACGAAAAAAGACTTGTTGTTGGCCATCGTCACGCCGACATTGTTTCAGTCCGTCGCTCCGTTTTTGGCGAAAGAATTTGTCCGCGAAGTGTTTGACCATGAATATGACACGTACGAACAGTTTTTGCGCGCGGTGCTCGCCAACCGCTATGCGTTTGTGAAAAAGTATTTGCCGGCGATTCGCGTGCTTTGGCAGGAAATGGCGTTTCATTCTGAGATTAAGCAATGTTTGCAAGGCGTGTTTACAGAGCACGTGTATCCGAAATTTGTCCGCATTGTCCGCCATTTTCAAGAAAAAGGGGAGTTGGCCGAGCTGCCGGTCGATTCCGTCATCCGCTTGACGATCACGTCGCTCGCCGGCTTTTTGGCCGCCCGTTTTCTCCTCTTGCCTGACCACAATTGGGACGATGAGGCGGAAATGGAACGGACGATTCATGTATTGATGAACGGCCTGCGGCGCTAGACAGCTGGCTTCCGCATGGAAGCCGGCTTAGCTGTTTTTCTTGGCATAATCGAGGATGGCTTTCGCAAAGTGTTTAAAATCATCAAGATGGTGTTCGACAATGGCTTGCAAAATGCCAAGGTTCAGTTGTTGATAGTCATGAACGGCGATGTTGCGGAATCCGACCATGGCCTTCATGTTTTGGCTTACGGCGGGAGAGATCACGCCGTGTTCTTCAAGAAGGGAGAACGCATCGCGGCTATGTTGCGGCAGTCCGAATTTCTGCTCGGCAACGATATGCATGGCCAGATCGATGCATGCCTCGCAAGCCCGCTGTAAATTGAGAATGATCGAGTCTTGTTTTGTATAATTTTGTAAATTTTTTGGATCGTGTTCATATTCTTCGTCAATTCGTTTCAGGCATCGTTCAATGATGCTAATCTTATTGAAAATCACATCATGTTTCATACACCGACCCACTTTCCGCAATTCGTTTTAACACCGGCGCTCTTTCCTCATTCAGTTTTGCATACATTTTCAATGTTCTCATTTCGAACTCAGCCCGTTTCCGTTCGTCACCACAATCGATCACCTTTCCGCTTGAGACGACTTGCGCCTGAAACACTGTGTTGGCTTGGCGCAAATCGACAAGATCGACATCGCGCCCTAACTTGCCAGCCAACTCCCCGGCGAGCCGAAACAGCTCATACGGATCATGCGGTTTGCCGTCGCTGACAAAGGCGATGTCGATATCGCTGTCCGGGCGCAACGCTCCAAAGGCGGCTGAACCGAACAGGTAGATGGCGAACGGGTGAAGAGCCGGGCGGAGCGTTTGAATGATGGCCATCTCCATTTCGTTTGGCAATCGCGATGCCCCCTTGCGTTTTTCTTCATTATAGCAAAATCGCCCCGTTCTTGGCGAAAAGCGGGAAAAAGAAAAAGGAGGCGATGACGGATCGCTTGCTTCCTTTTACGGCCAAAAGCTTTATTTCGTCGAAAGGTGTTTGGTGTAAAAAGGCGGCTGCCCGATCGATGAAACTGTTTGGCGGAGCGGCCGTCATTTTTTTGCATCGCCGTCTTCCGAAATGACATTTGATCCTTTGTTTGGGTCGAACGATTGATACCATTGAACATCGTTGAAAATATGCACGGGGAACCGTTCTTTGTCCAAGATCAGAAGATTGTACCGCAAGTCTCCATGATTGATTTGATCGATCAAATTCTTTGGTATATCGTTTGCCCATGTGGAAGAAATCGTGATGACATATGACAGCTGCCCGTTTGTAGGCAAAGGGCCTTTGACCGCATTAGAGTGGTCAACATGGGTCAAACGAGAGAGTTTCTCTGGATATTGTATGACGAAATAGTAATCTTGATATTGTTCAAGCAAATGGTACAGCTGTTCCGAGATGGTGTAATGAATCGTCAGTTGAATGGATCGACTTGTTGCGTCCGCAACAAATTGATTGACTAAAAAATGAGGTGGAACAAATTTTTCTTCTAATGTTAAATGGTTGCGTTCTGTTAGTGTTTTTTCGTTTTTATTGCTTTTTTCCCCTTCTTTTTCCCCTTGCTTTGTTGGGTGCTGGGGAACGGGAGAAGGATCGTGTTGATGTTCGCATGCAGCCAGCAGGAGAAAGCAGCTCATAAGGTAAATATGGAAGAACTTTTTGCTCATAAAAATCACCGTTTATGAAGAGTTAGTTTTGCTTAATGCTGTCAGAGTATCCTTCATACGTCCATTGGCCGCTGACGGTTTTCGAGCTGATGAGTGTTCCTCTGCTGTAGTAATTTTCTTTGCCAGTGGCTTTTACCCAGCGGCTCCCATATCGGAGAGTATAGGTGGAATGAGGTGGGATCGTCCAAGTAACCGTCGTGGTTTTTTCCACTCTTGCTCCTAAACTGACTTCCGTACTAATTCCTACTTCCATGACCATCTCATTAAATGTTGAGGACGAAGAAACAGTGGCGGACGCATACGCTTCCCTCTTGACTGTGTGAGAGACGGTGTCGGTAGTCGATTTGTTGTTGACATGAGTATGAGTCCAATAAATAGTCAGTCCTTTTGTATCCATGCTGTGAACGTACTCATATCCATCATAAGGGATATAGGTCGGATTGATTTCGGCTTCTGTCTTAATTAAATGGAGTAAGAGAAAACGATCCAGTCAAAAGAATCAGACTAATGGTTTGAAACATCTTTCTTTTGAACATCACAATCCCTCCAAATATGTTAGAAGTAACAACTTACTTTTATCAAAAAAATAGAAAAGTGTCAATAATATTTTTTTAAAAAATATTTTATAAAATATTTAGTTCTTAGCCGAAAGTGTGCTTGACTGACTCAAGATGGAAAATCGATTTGATAAACGGTCTATCGGAAAAAAGATCCGCCGAAACCAAAATTCATGTTCGGCGGATTCTCCGTTGTAAGTTATGATTCAATTTTCGCCACAACGGCGTCCCCTTCAACGTCGATGCGGATCGCACGCACCGATTGATCCGCGTCGAGCAGGCAGTCGGCGATGTTGTCTTCGACATGCTCTTGGATGACGCGGCGAAGCGGGCGGGCGCCAAAGGCCGGATGGTAGCCGAGTTCGGCCAGCTTTTCTTTCGCCGCTTCGGTCACTTCGAGTTCAATGCTTTGTTCGCGCATCGCCGCTTTGACGTCGGCGAGCATCAAGTCGACAATTTCGAGCAAGTGCTCTTTTTCGAGCGGCTTGAACTCAATGATGGCGTCGAAGCGGTTCAAGAACTCCGGCTTGAAGTAGGCGCCGAGCGAGTCAAGGACGCTTGTTTGCCCGTTGCCCTCTTTTTCAAAGCCGACGGTGATTTTTTTATCGGTTGCGCCGGCGTTGCTTGTCGCGATGATGACGGTGTCTTTGAAGCTGACGGTCCGGCCTTGGCTGTCGGTCAAGCGTCCGTCTTCCAAAATTTGCAGGAAGATGTGCTGCACATCCGGGTGCGCTTTTTCAATCTCGTCAAGCAGGATGATGCTGTATGGATTGCGGCGCACTTTTTCCGTCAGCTGGCCGGCTTCTTCAAAGCCGACATAGCCCGGCGGTGAACCGATCAGCTTCGAGACCGAATGTTTCTCCATGTATTCGCTCATATCGAGGCGAATCATGGCGTCTTTCGTGCCAAACAGCTCCTCAGCGAGCGTTTTGGCGAGCTCCGTTTTCCCGACGCCGGTCGGGCCGACGAACAGGAACGAACCGATCGGGCGGTGTTTCGCTTTCAAGCCGGCGCGGCTGCGGCGGATCGCCTTGGCGACTTTTTTCACCGCTTCCGCTTGGCCGATCACTTTTTTCGCCAAGTTTTCTTCGAGATGTTTCATTTTTTCTTTTTCATCCGCTTGCAGTTTTCCGACCGGGATGCCGGTTTTTTCAGCAATGATTTGCTCGATGTCGGCGGCGTCGACGACAGGGCGTTCTTGGTTGACGCCTTGTTCAAGTTGTTTTTCAAGCTTCAGTTCTTCGTCGCGCAGTTTTGCCGCCAGCTCGTAGTTTTCCTCTTTCGCTGCTTGCTCTTTTTCTTTCGCGATTTGCATCAGCCGCTCTTGCAATTGTTTTTCGTCAGTCGGGCCGAGGCGCAAGTTCGCTTTCGAGCCGGCCTCGTCAAGCAAGTCGATCGCCTTGTCCGGGAGGAAGCGGTCTTGGATGTAGCGGTGCGCGAGTTTCACGCACGCTTCGATCGCTTCATCCGTGTAGCGGACATGATGGAATTGCTCGTATTTCGGCTGGATGCCTTTCAAGATGGCGATCGCTTCTTCCACGGTCGGCTCGTGGACGATGACCGGTTGGAAGCGGCGCTCAAGAGCCGCGTCTTTTTCAATTTGCCGGTATTCTTTGAGTGTCGTCGCCCCAACGACTTGCAGTTCGCCGCGGGCAAGCGCCGGTTTCAAAATGTTCCCGGCGTCCATCGAGCCTTCAGCGGCGCCAGCGCCGACGAGCAGATGGATTTCGTCAATGAACAAAATGACGTTTTTCCGCTCTTGCAGTTCGGCGATGAGCCGTTTCATCCGCTCTTCAAATTGGCCGCGGATGCCGGTGTTGGCGACAAGCGAAGCGACATCAAGCAAGTACACTTCTTTGTTTAACAGTTTTTCCGGCACGTTCCCTTCGGCGATTTTCAGCGCGAGCCCTTCGACGATCGCCGTTTTCCCGACGCCCGGTTCCCCGATTAAGACCGGGTTGTTTTTGTTGCGGCGGTTTAAAATTTCCATGACGCGGGCGATTTCCTTGTCGCGGCCGATGACCGGATCGATCAAGCCCGCTTTGGCCATTTGCGTCAAGTTGCGGCCGAATTGATCCAAAAATCCGCCATTGCGGCTTTGCGGGCGTTTCGCCATCGTTTCCGGCGAGCTCATCCCCGGGTTGGCCGCTGCGAAGTGGCTAGTAAAGAAGTCATCAAATGAAAACGGCGAAAAGCCAAAGTTCATCATCGGAATCGACAATTGTTGTTTTTGTTTTTCATAGCATTCATGGCAAAGATGAAGCTGTTGTTTTTCACCGTTCCATTGCAAGTTGACAAACACCGTTGCTTCACGTTGTTGGCATGCTTGGCAGCGCATGAGGCATACCCCCCTTTTTTTTGACTTTGACTTTCTTTGACTTTCTGACTTTATTATACTTTGACTTTTTTTGACTTTCAAGTGTTTTGTACAAAAAAATTGTGATAACGATGAAATGTTTTTGAAAAAATGGTGAATACTAATGTAGGTGCGGCAAAGCTATGATAAAGTGAAAAACAGAAAAAGAGGCGGAAAAGGTTCGTCTCGGACAACGGTTTATCATGAATTTGAAGGAAAAAGGAGAAAGGTGAAGATGAAAGGACATGTTGGCTTTGCGTTTGCTGTTGTACTTTTGGGGATGATGATCATGGCTGCTTGTACAAATCACAACAAGCAAGCCGAGACGCCGGCCGTGCTTGACGTGAAAATGGATGTTCCGGATCACATCGATTTGAACAAACCGACCAAGCTCGCCTGCGTCGTGACGTATGGCGGAGAAAAAGTAAACGATGCGAACGAAGTCAAGTTTGAAGTATGGAAACATGGAGATGGCGAGCGGGAAATGCTTGAAGCAAAGCATGACGGCGATGGCCGCTATTCGGTGGAAAAAACGTTTACGGAAGCGGGAACGTATTCGGTCGTTGCCCATGTGACGGCGCGCGACATGCATAACATGCCGAAAAAAGATATTATCGCCGGCACCCCAGAACAGGCGGCGACGGCCGACGGTGCGCGCGAACATTCCCAAGGCCGTGCTGAAGAACAACATCATGGCGCTGTTGCCATTTCGCTGTCGTCCCGTTCGTTCGAAGCCGGAAAACCGGCGGCATTGACCGTTCATCTCACCAAAGATGGGAAGCCCTTTACGAACGCCACCGTTCGCTTTGAGATTTGGCAGGCTGACAACAAGCATGAATTTGTGGATGCGGATGAAAAAAGAAACGGCGAATACGAGGCTGTTGCCACGTTTGCCAACAAAGGAACGTATTCGGTGAAAGTGCATGTGGAAGCAGATCAATTGCACGAACATCAAGTCGAACAAGTGACGGTTCAGTAACGAAGGATGCTGAGGAAGGCATCCTTTTTTTGCCTATTCGTCTTTCCTGTCCGTTGCGGACATATATATGGAAGTGAAGCAGCGGACAAGGAGAAGGAGAGGGCAGTCAGTGAAGAAGAAAGCGGAATGGTCGGAAGCATGGCAAATCGCCGCTGTTTACGTCGGCACGGTGATTGGGGCGGGATTTGCGACCGGCAGGGAAATTATTGAATTTTTTACCCGCTACGGAACGGCTGGAACGGTCGGCGTATTGGTCAGCGGCTTTTTGTTCACATGGGGCGGCGCGCGCCTGATGGTGATGGCGCGCCGCATTGGAGCCGCATCATATGATGAATTGAATCGTTATTTGTTCGGAAGAATGTTGAGTCCGTTTGTGACGCTCGTGATGACAGCGATGATCGCCGGGGTGACGGCGGTGATGATTGCCGGGGCGGGCGCGGTGTTTGAAGAGCAGATCGGCTGGCCGCGGCAGGCGGGGATTGCGCTGACGCTCGGTTCGGCGCTCCTAGTCATGTTGTTCGACCGCAAAGGGCTGTTTGGCGTCAACGTGTTAGTCGTGCCGATGATGATGATATTTAGCGCCACCGTATTGATCAAAATGGTGATGGTTGGCGGCTTATGCCGACCGGATATGGCGGCATCGAATTATTCGCTTAAGGCGATGTTGTCCCCGTTTTCCTATGCGGCGTTTAACTTGGCGATGTCCCAAGCGGTGCTTGTGCCTGTCGCCCGCGAAGCGACCAGTGAGCGAGCGGTGAAGCGCGGGGCGATGTTGGGTGGAGTGATATTGACAGGGTTGTTGCTTCTAAACCATATCGTGTTGCTATCGTTTCCACAAAAGGGTGATTACGACATTCCGATGGCCGAAGTGGTTCGTACGTTTTTTGCCATGCTGCATTGGTTGTATGTCGTAGTCATTTACGGAGAAATTTTTACCTCGGTCATCGGCGGCCTGTTTGGGCTTGCCCGTCAAGTGCGCGTTTGGGTGTCGATCGGCGGGAAATGGTTGGGCGTGCTGCTCGTGTTGTTGTTTGCGGCGGTCAGCCCGTTTCGCTATGGGGAGTTGTTGTCATTTCTCTATCCACTGTTTGGCTACATGAGTCTTCTATTATTGTGGCTTCTTTGGCGCCGACGGCTGCCGCACCGATAAATCGGCCCTTTCGTTCCCTAACGTTTCTTTAGTGAAGGGGGGACGAAAGGGCTTTGTTTCGTTATGAGTGGAAGCGGGCGATCATTTTTTCTAAATCGCGCGCTGCAGCAGCCAACGTATCGGCTTCCCGCGCTAGTTGGTGAAGGGCGAGCGTTTGTTGCTCAAGCCCAGCCGCCGTTTCTTGCACCATGTTTGAAAAATCGGCGGCGACGGTGCGTACGTCTCCCATCAGTCCGCCGAGCTGCTCGCCGTCGGCGGTGATGGCGTTGACGTACGATTCGTTTTGCTGAAGCAAGTCGTTCAGCTGGGCGAACATGCCGTGAAACGATGTGAACGTTTCCCCTGTTTTCCAAAGAGAGTCTTTCGTTTTTTCAACGTGGCGGCCGCTTCCTTGCATCGCATGCACGGCTTCTTTGAGCGCGTTCGTCATGGCGTCGAGCGAGGCGAAAATTTCAGCGGCGAACGCGTTTGTATCTTCAGCGAGCTTCCGGACTTCTTGGGCGACGATGGAAAAGCCGCGGCCCGCTTCACCCGCCCGCGCTGCTTCGATCGAGGCGTTGAGGGCGAGCAAGTTCGTTTGTTTGGCGATCGTGCGAATGGCGGCGATCATCTCATGAACGCGCGCCGCTTCATTGGCTGCTTTGTCGATGAGGGCGGTCGTTTCGCCGATGCCGCGTTGCATCGCATCCATGTTTGTTTTCGTTTCATCAATGAGACGTATGCCTTCTGCTGCCGACGACCAGGCATCGTCCGCTTGGCGTACGACACGTTCGACGGCAGCCCGCATGATCTGCACGCGTTCCACCATCTGTCGGATGACGTCATCGGCTTGCTCGACGGCGGCCGTTTGTTGTTTCGCTCCTTCGCGGAACGTTTCGACGGCGGCGGCGATTTCGTCAAATGATTCAGAGAGGCGGCGCATTTCCATCTGTTGCTCATGGCTGACATCATGCACCGTTTTGGCCGCTTTGCCGAGCTCGGCGATGATCGTGCGGATGCCGAGAATCATTTTGTTGATTTCGTAGGCGATTTGATGAAATTCATCCCGTTTTCCCGTCGTTTTCACTTCTGTCTGCAATTGACCCGAGGAGACAGTGCGGGCGACGCCGTACCAATGGCGAAGCTCGGTGGCAATGGCTCGATGCCAGGCGGCGCTGAGTCCAAGCCCACACAAAATGGCAAATAGCGCGGCCAACACAGGCGGCGCCCCGGCGATGAAAGCAGCCAGTCCCGCCAATGGAGGTGTTATGGAGATGCAGGCGAACACCCATTGCAAATACGGGCGGTGCATGAGCCGCCCCATCCGCAAGTTGATGCGCCTTCCGCTCGGTTCGGTCCAAAGCGGGCAGCTGGCGTCAATCAACACTTCGCCTGTATCGCGTTCGTACACTTGCAAGAGCGGCTTGTTCGTGCGGGCGGCAGCAAGCCCAACGGGGTCGGCAAACACCCGCCCCTCGCGGAGGCGGTTCGTATGGACGAGTCCGTATCCGTTTTCATCGACAACAACAAAATATTCATCATGGCCAAGCTGCTCGTCTAAAAAGGCGCGGATGCGGTCGAGCTGCTCTTCAAGCGGGCGCGTTCGGTCGATTGACCGCCGCAGTGCTTCCGCCGTTGCTGTTACTTTTTTTAACGCCTGTTTTGCCCGGCGCCGTTTTGTCAATTCGCTCATAGACGATTCTCCTTTTTTGTTTTTGTCTATCCTCAATAATATATAGAATATTTTGTCGAATCAATAGGATAAGAGGGGGATGCATAAAAATGTTGATCGATTGGAAGACTATGCCGTAAACGGAAAGGCGAGGAGATCATCGTGGGTTGGTTCTCGTTTTTGAAGAAAAAGAAAAAGCGCCCCGCACAGAGGAATCTTTCGCAACTTTGGGAAAAGCTTCGGCAATCGAGCGATTTTGTCGAAGTGTCGTTTGTTGTCGGAGGCAAGGAGCTGTCGGTTTATTATTTCGATTCGCTCGTTGATCCGCAAGTGTTGCAAGAGCGGATTCTTTGCCATTTGCAAAACGACATTCCAAAGCATCCGACTGTCCGCTTGGAAGACTTGCAGCAAATCGTGCCGATTCAGCGCATTGAGGTGAGCGAAGATGCGGCGCTGATTGAAGAGAAGGTGTTGAAAGGGTTTGTCGCCGTCAGTTTCCGCGAGCAACCGGGCAAAGCGGCGCTCATGGGCGCCGCGGCTGAAAATTTGGGGCTTCGGGAAAACAATGAGTCGGAAAACGAATTCAGCGTCGTTGGGCCCAAAGTCGGATTTGTAGAAAATGTCGGTGTCAACTTGCATCTCATCCGCCGGCAAGTGGTGACGCCGAATCTTGTGTTTCGAGAAATGTCGGTCGGCTCAGTGTCGAAAACAAAAGTCGTCATTGCCTACATGGACGGCGTGGCCAATCCGGAAGTGGTCCAAACGGTGACGCAGCGGCTTGAGTCCATTCATTTTGACGTCGTGTTTGACAACGCCATTTTGGATCAGCTGCTCGCTGACAATTCGCGGACGCCGTTTCCGCTCTTTATCTCGACTGAGCGGATCGATCGGGCCGTTTATGCGATCGTCTCGGGGCAAGTCGCGATTTTTTGCGACGGCTCCCCGTATGCCGTGATCGGTCCCGCCGCTCTTTTCGATTTTTTTACGTCGCCGGAAGACTATTATCTGCCGTGGGTGCTCGGTACGTTTTTCCGCCTCATTCGGTTTTTCGGCGTCGCGTTTTCCGTGTTGGCGTCGCCGATTTATGTGGCGGTGCTGACGTACCATTACGAGATGATCCCGGAAGATTTGCTCGGACCGATCATTTATTCGCGCTCGAACGTGCCGTTTCCGCCGGTGCTCGAGGTGCTGTTTTTGGAAATTACGATTGAGCTGTTGCGCGAGGCCGGGGCGCGGCTGCCGACGAAAGTCGCGCAAACGCTCGGGATTGTCGGCGGGATTGTCATCGGGCAAGCAACCGTTGATGCCGGACTGACGAGTACGATTTTGTTGATTGTCGTTGCCCTGGCGGCGCTCGCTTCGTTTACAACGCCGATTTTCAAAATGTCGAACACGATTCGGTTCATCCGGTTCCCATTCATTTTGTTCGCCGCTGGCTGGGGAGGGATCGGCATCATCTTTGCTGTCTGCGGATTGCTCATTCATTTAGGGCGGCTGCAGTCGTTTGGCTATCCGTATTTGCTGCCGTTTTATCCGCTTCGCGTACGCAACTTCCGCGATACATTCGTTCGTTCGCCATACAGTGAGACGGCGGAGCGGCCGATGTTTCTTCGCCCGCGGTCGCGGTTTCGCTATGATCCGAATGAGGCGAAGCAAAAACGCGATATTGATGAGTAAGGGGGATCATGATGGGGCGTGGGCTCGCCTGGATCGGTGCGCTGCTGTTGCTTAGCGGCTGCGCCAGTTCGCGGCCGATTGACGAAATTCAAATTATCCAACAGATGGGGTATGATTTCGAAAACGGCCGCTACACGGGAACCGCAGTGTACCCGACGTTCAAGCAAGGGCCGATGACAAAGCCGAATATGTTGACGACGACGTCGCCGACGATCTACGACCTCATCCCGCGCCTGTCATCGAAATCGGCGCTGCCGATTGAGGAAGGGCAGTTGCGCCTTATTTTGTTCGGCAAGGAGTTTGCTAGGCGGGGGGTGACGCAAATTACGCACAGCCTCGCGCGCAACAACAAAGTCGGGAGCCATTTGTTGCTTGGCGTAGCGGAAGAAAGCGCCAGAGAGCTGCTGAAAATCACGGCGAAAACGACGCTGAGCGACACGTTGTATTTGCCGAATGTTGTGGAACAAAACGAGCAGTCGATGAACTTGCCGAAGACGAATTTGCACTTGTTTTTGTATCGCTATTTTTCCCCGGGGAGCGACCCATTTTTGCCGTACTTTGAGAAAAAAGGAGATTTCGTCAAACTCGAAGGAGTCGCTTTGTTTCGCGATGACAAATATGTCGGGCATGTGAGTTTGCGCGATTCGTTTTTGATGAAAATTTTGCTCGGGGAAACGAAAAACGGCGTCTATCAGCTGAAGGTTGGGAATCGCGGAAAACAGGGCGAGGATCGGGTGATGCTGCAAAACTTATGGGCGAAGCCGAAATATGAATGGAAGCGTGACGGCAGCCGCCATGTGCTTGACGTGTTCATTCATATCCATGCGTCGGTGAGGGATTATCCGTCATGGCTCGATCAGCCGGGGTATGATTTGTTTGCTGATGTAAAGAAAAAGATGCAAAACGAATTGGAGCATAATATGCGCCGGTTATTCCGTTATTTTCAGAAAAAACGGATTGATCCGCTCGGCATCGGCGATTTTGTCCGCAGTGTGACAAGACATTGGGATTCCGCCGCGTTTTACCGCGAATACCCGGATTTAGATATCCGCCCGCACGTCACGGTGGATATCGTCCATACAGGCATTGGCGAATAAGACGGGGAACATGAGGAGGGATTATGATGAAGCAGACCATTCAAGAACGGTTTCTCATCTCCCCGTTTCTTGTGTTTTTTGTCATTCATGCTACGCAAGTTGGGGTCGGGGCGCTCAGTTTTCAGCGTCCGCTCATGAAAGAGGCGGGGCAGGACGCTTGGATGGCTGTCTTGCTGGCTGGGCTGGCGGCGCACGTGTTGATTTGGATCATGTATCGGCTGCTGTCGCATTCTCCATCAGGCGGAGACCTCGTGTCGCTTCATGAACAGTACTTCGGGCGGTGGATCGGCGGGGCGCTGAGCCTTGGACTTCTTTTTTACTACGCGTTGGCGGCGTTTATGGTGCTTCAATCGTACATTGAAATCATTAAAGTATGGGTGTTCCCGTTGATGGGGGCGTGGCAGTTCAGCCTCGTTTTTTTGCTGCTGACGTATTACACCGTCTCCGGCGGGTTTCGCGTCGTTGTCGGTTTATGCGTTTGGGGGGTCGTGATTCCGCTGTTGACGATTTTTCCGATGGTTTTCTTTCCGCTTGAGTACGCTCAATACCGGAACTTATTGCCGGTGTTCGACCATTCGTTTGGGCAATTGGCAAAAGCATCGAAAGAGATGGTGCTGCAATATTTAGGGTTTGAAATGTTGCTTATGTATTACCCGTTTTTAAAAAATGCTCCGTCCTCGCAAAAGTGGGCGCACGCTGCCAATGCCTTCACGACGTTCATTTACCTTGTTGTGATGTTGATTTCGATTGTGTTTTATAACAAAGAACAAATTCAGCATATTACATGGCCGACGCTGACGCTTGCCAAAATTCCGGAAGTGCCGTTTATCGAGCGGATGGAGTATATTGTCATCTCGATTTACGTGCTCGTTGTGTTTCCGATCATCGCGGTTTCCGTTTGGGCGGCGACGCGCGTGATCAAACAGCTGTTTGCTGTTCAGCAGCGCCGTTCGCTTCCAGTGTTGCTCGCTTGTTTGTTTGTCGGGACGCTGTTTTTTCAAGAGAAGACAGACATTGAGCAGTTGACGCAATGGACAGCGAAGGCAGGGTTTTATCTTGTCGTGGTGTATGTTCCGCTCCTGTATGTGTACGCATGGACGGCCGAAAAAGTGAAAAAGGCGCTACAACAAAAGCCATGAGTATGGTATAGTAAATAAAGAAAACAGAAGAATACAATTCCGTACATTTGTACGGGAGAGGTTTCTAGCAAAACCCTCTATAAAAAACTAGGGACGGCTGTATCCCAGGGGTATGGCCTTTTTTGTTTTGGAAACCTCTTCTTCTGCTGATTCAGAAGGAGGTTGATCATGATGAAGGTGAGTGAAGAAAAGGCGGTCGTCGTCTTCAGCGGCGGCCAAGACAGCACGACATGTTTGTTTTGGGCGAAAAAGCGGTTTGTGGAAGTCGAAGCGGTGACGTTTGACTACGGTCAGCGCCATCGCCGCGAAATTGACGTCGCGGCATCGATCGCCAACGAGCTTGGCGTCCGCCATACGGTGCTTGATCTGTCGCTTCTCGGGCAGTTGGCGCCCAACGCCCTGACGCGGCGCGACATCGCCATTGAACAAAAGGAAGGCGAGTTGCCGACGACGTTTGTGGACGGGCGCAATTTATTGTTTTTGTCATTTGCCGCCGTGCTCGCCAAACAGCGGGGCGCGCGCCATATCGTGACTGGGGTGTGCGAAACGGATTTCAGCGGCTATCCGGACTGCCGAGATGTGTTTATCAAATCATTGAACGTCACGTTGAATTTAGCGATGGATTACGAATTTGTCATTCATACGCCGCTCATGTGGCTGACGAAAGCTGAGACATGGAAGCTCGCCGATGAGCTCGGTGCGCTCGAGTTCGTCCGCACGAAGACGCTGACGTGCTATAACGGCATCATCGCCGACGGCTGCGGCGAATGTCCGGCGTGCGTGCTGCGCCAACGCGGGCTTGACGAATACTTGCGGGAAAAAGCGGAGGTGGAGGCGCGATGATGCACCAGCTGTATCCACAAGTCATGCATAATTACCGCTATGAGTTGAACAAAGATATGCACATCGCCGCCGCCCATTTCATCCCGCATGAAGCAGCGGGAAGCTGCGCAAACGTGCATGGCCATACGTACATCGTCAATGTGACGGTCGCCGGCGATGAGCTCGATGAGAGCGGTTTTTTAGTCAATTTCCAAACGTTAAAACAGCTCGTTCATCGAAAACTGGACCATACGCTGCTTAACGACCACGCCGATTGGTTTGACAGCCGGGACCCGAACCGATTTCCGACGTCGGAGGTGGTGGCGCGCACGATTTATGAAACGATTCAGCGCTATTTGGATGCGCTGCCGCACAAGCCGAAATGTTTGCAAGTGTTCGTCCGCGAAACGCCGACGAGCTACGTCGTCTACCGGCCGAAAGCGGGGGAACGATGATGGGGCGCACGATTCCGGTGTTGGAGATTTTTGGGCCGACCATTCAAGGCGAAGGAATGGTGATCGGCCGAAAGACGATGTTCGTCCGCACGGCTGGCTGCGACTACCGCTGCCGCTGGTGCGATTCGGCGTTTACGTGGGACGGGTCGGCGAAAGACGAGATCGAGCAGCTGACCGCGGAAGACATTTGGCGGCGGCTTAAGGCCATCGGCGGCCGCCGCTTCCGCCATGTGACGATTTCGGGCGGCAACCCGCTTTTGATCTCCGCTCTCGGTGAGCTTGTTGCGCTTCTTCATGAAAAAGGGATGCGGGTCGCGGTTGAAACGCAAGGGAGCCGCTGGCAGGATTGGCTGCTCGATGTGGACGACGTCACCCTTTCTCCGAAGCCGCCAAGCTCGGGGATGAACACCGACTGGGCGGTGCTCGATCACATCATCGAACGGCTGCAGGCGGACCAAAGCCGGGTGCGGCGCGTCAGTTTGAAAGTCGTCGTGTTTGATGACGCCGATTTGGCGTATGCCAAAGAAGTGCACCGTCGCTACCCAGGCGTTCCGTTTTATTTGCAGACAGGCAATGCCGATGTAGCGGATTCGGATGTGGATGCACTCCGCGCGAAGCTTCTCTGTCGGTTGGAATGGCTCGCGGAACAAGCCGCCCAATCGGACGAACTGGACGACGTCCACGTCCTGCCGCAGCTGCACACGCTTCTATGGGGAAACAAGCGCGGCGTGTAAAGCGGGGCGCAGCGGCTCACTTTGCATTGATAAAAAGGGAGGAATGAAGGAATGGCAGGAAGAAAAGAGGAAGAATTGAAAGACTTGACGCTGCTCGGCAATCAAGGGACAACGTATTCGTTTACGTACAATCCCAATCTCCTTGAAGTGTTTGACAACAAACATCCTGACCGGGATTATTTCGTGAAGTTTAATTGTCCGGAGTTCACATCGCTATGTCCAAAAACCGGCCAGCCGGACTTCGCGACGATTTACATCAGCTACATCCCGGACAAAAAATGCGTCGAAAGCAAATCGTTGAAGCTGTATTTGTTCAGCTTCCGCAATCACGGCGACTTTCACGAAGACTGCGTCAACATCATTATGAACGATTTGATCAAAGTAATGGAACCGCGCTATATCGAAGTGTGGGGCAAATTCACGCCGCGCGGGGGCATTTCGATTGACCCGTACTGCAACTGGGGGCGCCCGGGGACGAAATACGAAAAAATGGCGGAATACCGGCTGCTCAATCACGATTTGTACCCGGAAAAAGTCGACAACCGCTAGAGCCAGCAAAAAAAGAGGTAGTTTTTTCGCCCAAACTCCTATATAATGGACAATGAATGTTTGCCTTGGAGGTTTTGGCGTTGGAGCGAAGAACAGCTCTTTTGCTTGGAGCAAGCGGTTTGGTCGGCGGAGAGCTACTGAAGCTGCTGTTGCAGTCGGATTTATACTGCCGCGTGACAATTTTCGTCCGCGCTCCGCTGCCGGTGGAACATGAAAAGCTGCAGCAAGTCGTCGTCGATTTTGCGCGCCTGGAATCGTACGAACGGCATTTTTATGTGGACGATGTGTTTTGCTGCCTCGGAACGACGCGGAAAAAGGCAAAAACGAAGCAGCAGTTCATTCAAGTCGACTATGAATACACGCTGCGCGCGGCGGCGCTGGCGGAAAAGTGCCGCGCGAAAAGCTTTTTGACCGTCTCTTCGGTTGGCGCCAACCCTTGTTCGCCGTTTTTCTACCAGCGAGTCAAAGGAGAGACAGAAGAAGCGCTGCAGCGTCTTTCCATCCCATCGCTCCATATTTTCCGCCCGTCGCTGCTCGTCGGCAAGCGCCGGGAGTTCCGCCTCGGCGAAGCGTTAGGCGGGTGGTTGTTATGCCGTCTTTCGTTTTTGTTCGTCGGCAAATGGAAAAAGTATAAGCCGGTCGACGCCCGTCAGCTTGCTTTGGCGATGTTTTACCGGGCGGCGTCCGCAGCGAGCGGCGTCCATATCTATGAATGCGACGAACTCGCCCGCATTTCGTAAACAAAAAAGAGGCTCTTGGCAGCCTCTTTTTCTATTCAATGATTTTATAGTTTTTATGATTGACGACCGTCCGTTCTTGCAAATCGAGTTCACGATAGTTTTCCATATACGTCAAATCAACGATGACTGAGTTTTCATTCACCTTCTCGACAATGCCGCGCAGTCCATTTTTAAATTCAATAATATCTCCGACTTTCGCTTTTTTATTCGTCATCATCATTCCCCTTTTTCATCGTCTTTTGTTCTAGTTTGCCTTATTTTCCACTGCAAGTAAAGGGGGTTCTTTCCTAAAAGGCTGGTGAAAAACAACTTTTTTCACCAAATCGGTGGTCTCCAACTGGAAAAGAGAGCTGATCTTATTTAGCAAAGACGTGGTTGCCGATGACGACGGTCACTGGACGCGAGCGCAGCCATTTGCTTTTCGCCGTTTTCGGATTGTAGAAATAGAGCGAGCCGTTTCCTAAACCGCGAAAAGCAAGTGCTTCTTCAACGGCGCGATATGATTCACGGTCGGCGGGTTCGTTGATCGTTCCGTTTGCCACCGGCGTGAAGGCATAATGGCCGCCAGAGCGCTCATAAATGACGCCGCGAATCGTATCCGGAAAATCAGGGTGATCGACGCGGTTGAGCACGACCGTTGCCACGGCGACTTTCCCGGCGTACGGCTCCCCTTTCGCCTCGGCATGGACAAGGCGAGCAAGCAAATCTTTCTCCGCCCCCGTGATGCCGGCATCAGGGATGACGAGTTGTTCACCAGGATATAGCCAATCGCCTTTGCGATTTTTTTGCATCAGCTGTTTGAGCGGCACGCCGTATTGCTTCGCGATTTTCCAAAGCGTGTCGCCGCGCTTGACGGTGTGGATGGTTGCCGCATCGGCATGGCCGGCAAAGAAAAACATCCCGCACAACACCGCCATCGCCCATGCTTTTCCTTTTTTCATCCTGATCCCTCCTCTCGTAAACTCTCTACTAGAGTAACAAGGATGAGAAGATGATTCATTATCGAAATGATGGAAAAAGCGCGCGAAGCATTGAAGCGACTAGTTTCATAGAGGGAATGGAAATTTTTCCGCAAGCAAAAACACCCGGCTTCCAGGGCGGAAAGCCGGGTGTGAAGGCATGGGAACAGGAGCTTTTAGCTGCGCGGAGCATCCATATAGTGATAAATGACGTGGCCGCCGAGCTGGGCGATGCCGCGAAATCGCTTGAAGTCGGGCTGCTTGACGAGCACGGCTCGAAAAACAGGGAAGTCCTCTTTTTTCACCAACAATTCGGAGATGATTCCATTGCGCAATTCATCGATTTGCTTGGCCGCCAGCGCTTCATTCATCGCACGTCCCTCCAAGCATGGTTCGGTGTCGTCACCGTCATTTATCGTATCACAAACGTCTGTTGGGTGAAATACCTATATTTTGGCCGGGCAAACACCCTTTGCTTGTTCCGACATACAATATGGATGGGTATGCGCCCCGAGAATATAAGCAAGAAAGGGAGAGAACAATGAATCATTGGGATCCGTATATGAATGGTCCGTTTTCAACCTCTTACGGCCATGACAATGAAGCCGGGTGGATGGAGAATAACGTGCCGCCGATGGCTCCGCTGTCGACAACGACGCCAAATGAAGCGGCGCCGACTCAAGTGATGCCGATGGCGTATTATCCGCCCGCAGCGCCTTATGGCTATTGGTGCCCACCGGTTACGCCGCCAGCGCCGCTTGTCAGTCCGGTCCATCTTGAAAGTTCAGACAGTCCGGACAGCTCCGATATGATGCCGCCGGCGCCGCCGCTCGGGTTAGGAGCCGTGCCGAATATGGCCCATGCTTCCGTGTGGCCGACGGGTGGGAAAGAAAACATGCCGCCTGATGACACCGCTATTCCGTATGGCATGACAGCTCCGTATGCAGAAAACCTTTCCCCGGCTGGCAGCACGGCTCCCGTGGCCGTTCCTGGCACGCTGTCTGGAATGGCTGCTGGTGCAACACCAGGTTTCGTTCCCGGCGCACATCCGTATGCGCCGCTGTACTATCCACCGATGGCGCCTCAGCCGTATGCCCCGGTGATGCCGTATGGCTATGGCTATCCTGCTGCGCCGCTGCCTCCATATTATGGAGGAGGAACCCCGTATGCGCCTGGCTTTCCCATCTCGTATGGCCCCTATCGGTAAGATGCCAAAAAAGACCGCCATTCGGCGGTCTTTTTTAAAAGAAAAGATGTACTTGACTTTTAAAGGCAAACATGATAACAATGTTGCCCAAAGAGATGTGTGGAATAAAAAGGAAGAAATACTATTTTGGTTTTCATCATCATCATCTTTCTTTGTCAAGTACACTTTGTGGTAAAGATCCAATTTTCCATTTTTATCCCTCCTTATTTTGTTTACAGAAAAAAATTCTGAAAGCCCACGGTTTCAATCGTGGGATGAAAGACGGCGTTGCTCGGCAATCCTTAATCGGATTGCTTCGAGCAGCCATTTTTATCTTTAAGTGTCGCAGTATAATCGAAGTGTCGCAGTATAATCGTTAAACGGATATAATTCATATATGGGACAAGAATGAAGAACGAAAACAACTGAACGCGATGTGGAATCGCAAAAGAAAAGGGGGTGAATCCATGCCCACGATCACACTCAGGCTGGAACTGCACAACCCAACGAAAGCCAAGCAGGAAATGTACGAGCGAATGACAGAATGGAACACAGAATTTGCGAATTGGCTATTGCATCATCCTGAATTAAACAAAGCGACGAGCAAGATATTCAAAGACTTTTCGTCACAAAAGTTTCCTTCTGCTATCGTGAATCAGACGATTCGAGAAGTGAAGTCCCAAAAGAAAAAACAAAAGGCAAAGAAGTTCCGAACATTTTGGTGTTGCTTTAACAATCAAAACATAAAGGTGGAAAAGAAAGGAGCGTTCTACACGGTTTCCTTCCCCACACTGGAGAAGCGAATTGGCGTGCCTGTCGTCACGCGCCCCTATCAAGAAGCATGGCTGGATCGGCTGATCCATGGAACCGCCAAACAAGGGGCGGCCAAGCTCTACAAAAAGCGAAAGAAATGGTGCTTGGCGATCGCGGTCGCATTTGAAGTCAAGCCGCGGCACGAAACAAAGGCGATGGGGGTTGACGTTGGCCTTCGCTATATCGCCGTTGCCAGCGTGGGGACGAAATCGTGGTTTTTCAAAGGGAGCCAATGCGCCTTTGTGCGCCGGCGATATGCGGCTTTGCGGCGAACGTTGGGCCAAGCGAAGAAGCTTCATATGATTCGCAAAATCGGCGATAAAGAGTCCCGCTGGATGAAGGATATGAACCATAAAATCAGCCGTCAAATCGTCCGTTTTGCCCTCGCCAACGGTGTTGGCGTGATTCGGATGGAAGATTTGGCGGGGATTCGGAAACGAGCCGCTTCGGCCAAAGAAGCAGGACGAAATCTTCATTCGTGGGCGTTCCATCAACTGCAAACGATGATTGCCTACAAAGCTGAAATGGCGGGCATTCGGGTCGAGTGGGTGAATCCGACCTACACCAGTCAAACATGCCGATGCGGGCATCGGGAGAAAGCGAACCGAAACGGCATCCACTTCCGATGCCAAAAGTGCGGATACACCATCCACGCCGACTTGAATGGCGCGATCAACATCGCCAAAGCGATTTCGGGGCTTCGCCGCCCAACCTAGCGCACTGGTCACAGGTGCGCCGCCCATTGGGGTACAACTTAACCCGATGGGACGGGGTGATGACACACCCCTGAACTTGGGCGTTGTCTGAACCAGAAATGGATGAGGACGCGAACGACCCAAGAATCCCACGCCCTTTAGGCGTGTGGAGTGTCAAGCTGTTAGTATACTTATGGATGTGTTTCTGTTAGAAACCAAATCCATCAGATTAAATGTGCAAAGGAAGGGAGAAGAAATTGCACATGAGCATGGAACAGAAAACAGCCATTGTCACCGGCGGGGCGAATGGGATTGGCAAGGCGATCGCTAGGGCATTCGCAAAACAAGGAGCGAACGTCGCGATCATCGACCGCGATGTCCAAAACGGTGAAGCGTTCGCCGCGCAATTGCAGTCGGACGGATTCAAGGCGATCTTTGTGGCGGCGGATGTGCGGAAGGTGGACGATATTGAACGGTTTGTACAAAAAGCTGCCAGCCGCTTCGGCCGCATTGACTATTTGATCAACAATGCCGGCGTCTCACGCTGGAAGCCGCCGTATGGGCTGACGGTTGAGGAGTGGGAGGACGTGCTGGCAACGAATTTGCGCAGCGCTTTTTTTGCTTCTCGAGAAGCAGCGAAATATATGCGCCGCAATGCCAAAGGCGGAGCCATCGTCAACATTGCCTCGACAAGGGCGCTCATGTCCGAGCCGAATTCCGAGGCGTACGCTGCATCGAAAGGCGGCCTTGTCGCTTTGACCCATGCGCTGGCGGTGTCGTTTGCGGATGATCGCATTCGCGTCAATTGCATCAGCCCCGGCTGGATTGAAACGGGCGATTATGGGCAATTGCGGGACATTGATCACCGGCAGCACCCGGCCGGCCGCGTCGGCAAACCGGACGATATCGCCCGCGCTTGTCTGTATTTATGCGATGAGGAAAACGATTTTATCACCGGGGCAAATTTGGTCATCGACGGGGGAATGACAAGGAAAATGATTTATATTGAGTAGGGAGTGGGCGTTTGTTAAAATAAACAAAATGGAGACGGTTTCAACGAAAAAGGTGGGACGGAAAAATGAAAATCCGCAAAACGCCGGTGATGGACGGACAAGCTCCGGCTAATGTCTACATTTACGAAAATCGAAAAGAAGAATATATCGTGATCGCCATTCCGGCGCTTGAGTGGTCATTTTCGTTCGCCTATGAGGAAGAGGCGGAGGCGGTGGCCGAGCGGCTTGAGGCATCGCTCAAAAAGCGGCTTGACCATGAGCGCGCCGCCCTCTTGGCCGTGCGGCTGCTCGGCTGGGCGCGGGAAATGTAGCCTAGAGGGCGACCGTGGCCGCCAGCGACTTTGCATGTTAGGGGTTCGATGACAACGTGGTCAACAAAACAAAAGTAATCGCAGTATATATCATAGGCAGCATTGTATGGATTGCCGCCACCGACACCCTGCTCAATATGCTGTCGATCAGCGGCGATGTATATATGGCGCTTGGCGCCGCCAAAGGGGCCGTGTTTATTTTGCTCTCGGCCATTTTTTTGTACCAGCTGTTAAAAAAGCGCGAGCAGCTGGAAAAGACCGAGGAAAATGAACAGCAGCTGCTTACGCTCATCAATTCGATGCCAGATTTCGTTTGCTTTAAAGACAGCGAGGGGCGATGGCTGCGCGTCAACGATTTCGGCCGGCGGCTGTACCGCCTCGAACAGATCGATTATATCGGGAAGACGGACCGCGAGCTTGGCGAGCTTGTGCCGTTTTTTAAAGAAGCGTTTGCGCAGTGCATGGCATCAGACCGCGAGGCGTGGGAGAGCGGAAAGGTGACGCGCCGCGAGGAGTCGTTTGCAACGCCGGATGGGGAAGTGAAGACGTTTGACGTTATTAAAGTGCCGCTCTTTGACGAAAACGGAGCGCGCAAAGGGCTGTTGACGATCGGCCGCGACATTACCCAGCAAAAGCTTGCCGAGGAGCTGCTCTTGAAAAAAGAAAAGCTCTCCGTCCTTGGCGAGCTGGCCGCCGGCATCGCCCATGAAATCCGCAATCCGCTCACCTCCATGAAAGGATTTATTCAGATGATGCAAGAAACGCGCGAAGTGAATGATCATTATATGCGCATCATGTTGAGTGAACTCGGCCGCATCAACCAAATTGTCAGCGAGCTGCTGGTGCTCGCCAAGCCGCAAAGCCACGATTATCGGCCGTTTTTGCTAGACGAGGCCATTTCGTATGTCATCAGCTTGATCGGCCATGAGGCGACGTTGAACAACGTTTCCATTTCTGTCCATAATATCGCTCCGAAAGCTTGCGTGTACGGCGATCAAATCCAAATTGTTCAAGTGTTGTTGAACGTTATGAAAAATGCCATCGAAGCGATGCCTGATGGCGGAATTCTGTACGTCCACGTTGCGGAAGCGGACGGGAAGATCTTTGTCGATGTGGCCGACACCGGCATTGGCATTTCAAAAGAACGGCTGCAGAAAATCGGTGAACCGTTTTTCACCTTGAAGGAAAAAGGAATGGGTCTCGGGTTGACAACGAGCATGAAAATCGTTCAAGATCATAAAGGAACGATGCGGATCGAAAGCGAGGTTGGAAAGGGGACGACTGTTCATTTGACGTTTCCGTCCAGCGCGGAAAACGTGTGAGAAAAGGCGCTGGTATAAGAGGGATTGCGGGTGTTCCTGCGTGATGCGGGGGCGTTCGTTTTGTTTTCAGAGGCCGGTCTTGTTTTTCAATAAAAATGAAACCTTTCGTGCATGATAAACGTAGTTTGAAAAAGGATGAGAACAGGAAGGGGTGACGAGATGTTCATTGCTCAGTTGGCTGTCATTTTATTCGCCGCCAAACTTGCCGGCGATGCGGCCGTGCGCCTTGGCCAGCCCGCCGTGCTCGGCAAGCTGCTCATCGGCATTGTGCTTGGACCGAGCATGCTTGGTGTGATTGAGGATACCGATCTTTTGCAGGAGTTAAGTCAAATCGGCGTCATTTTGCTTATGTTTATCGCCGGCCTTGAGACGGATATGGATCAGTTTCGGCGCACTGGAAAAGCTGCTGTGGCGGTCGGAGTGCTCGGCATTCTCGTTCCGTTGCTCGCCGGGTATGCGGCCGGCGCAGCGTTCGGCATGGAAACCGGAACGGCTCTTTTCCTCGGCCTTTTGCTGTCCGCAACGAGCGTCAGCATTTCCGTGCAGGCGCTCAAGGAGATGGGGCGCCTGCAGTCGAAGGAAGGGTCGGCCATTCTTGGCGCGGCGGTCATCGACGATGTATTGGTTGTCATCGCGTTGGCGTTTTTATTGAGCCTGACGGGCGGTGATGTTGATCTCGGAGCGGTTGTGCTGAAAAAAGTCGTCTTTTTTGCCGTTGCCATTTTGCTTGCCTGGAAAGCCATCCCGCTCGTATTAAAGTGGTTTGCCCCGCTTCGTGTGACGGAAACGGTTGTGTCGGCCGGCTTGATCATTTGCTTTGCGTTTGCCTACTTCGCTGAAGCGACGGGAGTGGCGGCGATTATCGGCGCCTATATGGCCGGGCTTGGCGCGAGTTTTACGGACTATCGGGAAGAAGTATTTGAGAAAGTGGAAACGATCGCCTATTCTTTGTTTGTCCCTGTCTTTTTTACCTCCATCGGGGTTGCGGCCGATTTTTCCGGTATCGTCAAGCATTGGCCGCTCATTGTCGGCTGGAGTGTGCTCGCGATTTTGACGAAGCTCGTCGGCGCGGCGCTGGGGGCAAAATGGGCCGGATTTTCGTGGGGAAGCTCGCTGGCGGTCGGGGCTGGCATGGTGTCGCGCGGCGAGGTGGCGCTCATCATCGCCGGCATCGGCTTGGAAGCCGGCCTGCTTGATGGGGGGATGTTTGCTGTCATGATCATCGTCGTATTAGTGACGACCATCGTGACTCCTCCGCTGCTGAAGATGATTTTCAGCTGTCTCCATCCGGTGCGCCGGACGGGCTAGTCGCCGTCGAAGCGGGCGGCCGGGCCGATAGGCGGCGCTATAGCGGCAAAACAGCGGGGCTGTCCCCAAAAAAGGGCAGCCTCGCTGTCGCTGCGAGCGGTTCTTTTTCGCTTGCTTGGCCGCATCCACGCTGTCTTTGGCCATTTCCGCCTCCTCCTTGGAGATGGTCGGGTTGGCTGTTTCTTGGCTCACTTTGTTTTGTCTTCCTTTGTTCGACATGCGATCCCCTCCTTTCGGCCCGTTTCGCTCCGCTTGCCGTATGCCCGCAAAATGCTGTTTAGTTCGCTACTATGTTTGGTCGGAATTTGATGGCGGGCCTGGTCAATAAACACAATATCTGCATGCGGCACATAATGTTGGAACATAGCGATATACGGATGGATGTAACGATCGCGTGCTCCATAAATAAGGAGCACGGGCAAGCGGAGGAAAGACAGTTGTTTTGTGCATCCATAAACAAGCCCAGCCTGGTACATGGCGCTTAAATCCCGTTTATTGGTCAGCCGGGCGTACCGCCGCAACAGTTGCCATTCGCGCCAGTTCGTTTTGTGCCCCCAAGCAAGAGCCGACGCAAGCAGCGGGATGGCCCCAAGTTTTGCGGCGGAGATGCCGAGCAAAAACTCGCTGAACAAAAGCGGGGTGCACACTTCCGGAAACCCGCCGATCAAAACGAGCTGTTCGACATGCTCAGGATAGCGGAGCGCGAAATCGAGCGCAATCGATCCGCCGTTTGAGTAGCCGCAAATGATGGCGCGCCGAACGCCGAGGGCGCGGAGCAATACGGAAATGTCGTCGGCAAGCAGCGGTACGGTGATCGGTGCATCTGACGAACTGCTTCGCCCGTTTCCACGCATATCATACAAAATAAGGCGAAAATCGCGGGCGAGCGGCTTTTGGCGGCAAAAAACGGCATGCCCCATCCCAGGGGGATGGATGAACAAAATCGGTGTTCCTTCTCCTTTTTCCTCGTAGTAAAGGCGGACTCGTCGGTTGATCGATACGTATGGCATATTCTTTCCTCCCTCCCAGCCCTCTTATTAGTATGTCGAGAAGAGCGGCGCCCCATCCAAAAAAACGTCATTGAGAGCGATGGCCCGCCCGGTTTATAATTTAGTCTGCATAGATTAGCGGCAGACGATGGGTGCGGAAAGGAGGAAGCCTAATGGAACAGCCGTTTCGCGTCGAAAAAACGCTCAACAATAACGTGTTAATCGCTTCCCATCCGGCATATGGCGAAGTCGTGTTGCTCGGCAAAGGAATCGGCTTCGGCAAAAAACGGGGGGACGGGATTGCCAAGAGCGCTGTTGAAAAATGTTTCGTGCTGAAAAATGAACGCGAACAAGAGCAATACAAAAAGCTGCTTCCGGAATTGAGCGAAGAATTCATCGCCCTCATGAGCGAGGTGGTTCACCATATTCAGCAACGCGTGGGTGCGCCGCTCGACGAGCACATCCATGTGGCGCTGACGGACCATATCGCTTTTACATTAAAGCGGCTTGAACAAGGATTGGATGTCAAAAACCCGTTTTTGGCTGAGACGAAAAGCTTGTATCCGTTGGAGTATGAAATCGCCAATGAAGTGGCCCGCATGATTGAACAAAAGCTCGGAGCCTCCCTGCCTGAAGGGGAGACAGGCTTTATCGCCCTTCATATTCATAGTGCCATTTCTAAACAAAGCGTGTCGGAAGCGAATCGATATTCCCAGCTCATTGCTGACCTTGTCAAGATCGTCGAGCAACAGCTTGGCGTTGACATCGACCGCGAGAGCGTTCATTATTTGCGGTTTGTCCGTCACTTGCGCTATGCGATTGAGCGGATGAAAAAAGGCGAAAAAACCGAAGAACCAAAAAATTTGTCGAAAATCTTGAAGGAAGCGTATCCATTATGCTATAATCTAGCATGGAAGTTGGTCAAAGTCATGCAGCAAACGCTTCATCTGCCGGCGGACGATGCCGAGGCGGTCTATTTGACGTTGCATTTGCAACGGCTGGCGGAGAAGAAGAACAATACAACTGCATAATCGTCTCGCTTTACGTGTTACTGACTCGATCAGGCATGAGTAAAGAGAGCAAAGGAAGCGACAGCAGCAGGGAGTTTGTTTTCGCGCTGTTGTAAGCGTTCTTTTTGTCTCTCTTTAGTCATGCCTTTTTTATTGCGCCGGTGCCTTCGGAAACGTCCGCCTCATTTTTGGCACATGAATCGGCTGTTTGCTGCAAAACTTAAGAAAAGAAAACCAAAGGAGGTCATCCAAATGAAACGAGTGTTTGGTACGCTGCAAAAGGTCGGGAAAGCGCTCATGCTGCCGGTGGCGCTCTTGCCTGCGGCCGGGATTTTGCTGGCGCTTGGCAACGCCTTGAAAAACCCGGCGCTCACTGACAAAATTCCGGCGCTCAAAGCCGACTGGGTCGTGCTCATCTCCAACGTGATGGAGCAAGCAGGCGGCATCGTCTTCTCCAACTTGTCGCTTTTGTTTGCGGTTGGTGTGGCGATCGGCCTTGCCGGGGGGGACGGGGTCGCGGGCTTGGCGGCGATCATCGGCTACTTGATTATGAATGTGACGATGAGCGTCATCTTAGGCGTGACTTCCGATATGATCGGCGCCGACCCGTCGTACGCCAACATTCTCGGCATCCCGACGCTGCAAACCGGCGTCTTTGGCGGGATTATCGCCGGGATTTTGGCAGCGTACATGTACAACAAATACTTCAATATCGAACTGCCGCAATATCTCGGCTTTTTTGCTGGCAAGCGGTTCGTGCCGATCGTGACGGCAGCGTCCGCCGTCGTGCTTGGCATTATCATGACATTCGTTTGGCCGCCGATTCAGCACGGACTCAATGCGTTTTCGCACAATATGATCGATGCGAACAAAACGTTGGCCGCCTTCATTTTCGGCGTCATCGAACGGGCGCTCATTCCGTTTGGTTTGCATCATATTTTCTATGCACCGTTTTGGTTTGAATTTGGCGAGTACGTCAATAAAGCCGGGCAAGTGGTCCATGGCGATCAAAAAATCTTTTTCGAGCAACTGAAAGATGGGGTCAAATTGACGGCCGGCACGTTCATGACCGGGAAGTTCCCGTTTATGATGTTCGGCCTCCCGGCAGCGGCGCTCGCGATCTACCATGAAGCGCGGCCGGAAAACAAAAAAGTCGTTGCCGGCATCATGGGGTCGGCCGCGCTGACATCGTTTTTGACCGGGATTACCGAACCAATCGAATTTTCGTTCTTGTTTGTCGCTCCTGCGCTGTTTGTCATCCACTGCATTTTTGCCGGCTTGTCGTTTATGATCATGCACTTGTTGAACGTCAAAATCGGGATGACGTTCTCTGGCGGGGTCATTGACTTTTTGCTGTTTGGCGTTCTGCCAAACCGGACGGCGTGGTGGCTCGTCATTCCGGTCGGCTTGGCGTTTGCCGTCATTTATTACTTCGGATTCCGCTTTGCGATCCGCAAGTGGGACTTGGCGACGCCGGGCCGGGAAAAAACGGTTGAGGAAGCGCCGAAAGCCGAGACAGCCGCCGCTGGCGACCTGCCGTATGAAGTGCTCGCTGCCCTTGGCGGAAAGGAAAACATCGAACATTTGGATGCATGCATTACACGTTTGCGCGTTTCGGTTCATGATATCGGCCGGGTCGATAAAGACCGGTTGAAAGCGCTCGGCGCCGCCGGGGTGCTTGAAGTCGGCAACAACGTGCAAGCGATTTTCGGTCCGAAATCGGATATGTTAAAAGGGCAAATTCAAGATATCATGCAAGGAAAAGCGCCGGCCCGGGCGGAAGAGAAACCGAAGGCAGCGGCCCCGGAAGCCGTGCAGGCGGAAACGATCGCCTCACCAATGACCGGGGAAATTGTTCCGCTTTCTGAAGTGCCGGACCAAGTGTTTTCGCAAAAAATGATGGGCGACGGCTTCGCGGTGATGCCGACGGACGGCACGGTCGTCTCTCCTGTCGACGGGAAAATCATCAACGTCTTTCCGACGAAGCATGCCATCGGCATTCAGTCAGCCGGCGGGCATGAAATTTTAATCCACGTCGGCATCGACACGGTGAAGCTGAACGGCCAAGGGTTTGAAGCGCTTGTGAAGGAAGGCGACGAAGTGAAAAAAGGGCAGCTGATTTTGCGCGTCGACCTTGATTATGTCAAACAGAACGCGCCATCGATCGTCACGCCGGTGATTTTCACGAATCTCAAAGCCGGCGAAACGGTTCACGTCAACAAGCAAGGCCTGGTTGCTCGAGGAGAAGACGCTGTTGTGACGATCAGCTAAGCTGCTTATTCGCGGCGGGGCCAAGCGTTTTCCGTTGCCTCCCCGCCTCTGCATTTGATATGATGGCAAAGAAAAAATTGAAGAAAAGGGGAATGATGAATCATGGCAGAAAAAACGTTTAAAGTCGTTTCGGATTCCGGCATCCATGCTCGTCCGGCGACGATTTTGGTGCAAACGGCGAGCAAATTCAACAGCGAAATCCAGCTTGAGTACAACGGCAAAACGGTGAACTTGAAATCGATCATGGGTGTCATGTCGTTAGGCATTCCGAAAGGAGCGACGATTAAAATTACGGCAGAAGGGGCCGATGCGGCAGAAGCAATGGCGGCGTTAACCGATACGTTGGCAAAGGAAGGACTTGCGGAATAATGGAAAAAATGATTCAGGGCATCGCCGCTTCAAGCGGCATCGCCATCGCCAAAGCATATCGCTTGGAAACGCCTCATTTGGAGGCCGAAAAACGAACGGTCGCCGACGTCGAGGCGGAAATTGCGCGGCTTGAGGCGGCGGTCGCGAAAGCGAAAGAAGAGCTGGAAGCCATCAAGCAGCATGCCTTGGAAAAGCTTGGTGAAGACAAAGCCGCCATTTTTGCCGCCCACTTGCTTGTGCTTGACGACCCAGAATTGCTGACCCCGATTAAGGAAAAAATCAAAACGGAACAAGTAAACGCGGAATACGCGCTCCATGAAACGGCATCGTTTTTCATTTCGATGTTCGAGGGCATGGACAATGAGTATATGAAAGAGCGGGCCGCCGATATCCGCGATGTGACGAAGCGCGTCCTCGCCCATCTGCTTGGCGTGACGATCTCCAATCCAAGCCTTATTTCCGAAGAGGTCGTCATTATCGCTGAGGATTTGACGCCATCCGATACGGCGCAGCTGAACCGCCAGTATGTCAAAGGGTTTGCCACCGACATCGGCGGGCGGACGTCGCATTCGGCCATTATGGCCCGCTCGCTCGAAATTCCGGCTGTCGTCGGCACGAAGGCGATTACGGCGGAAGTGCAAAACGGCGACATCGTCATCGTCGATGGGCTTGACGGCCAAGTCGTCGTCAATCCGTCCCCTGAGCTGCTTGCGCGTTATGAAGAGAAGCGGGCCCGCTATGAAGCGCAAAAGGCGGAATGGGCGAAGCTTGTCGATCAACCGACGGTCACCGCTGATGGCGTGCACGTTGAGCTGGCGGCCAATATCGGCACGCCGGATGATGTGAAAGGAGCGCTTGCCAACGGGGCGGAAGGAATCGGGCTGTATCGGACGGAGTTTTTATACATGGGACGCTCGGAGCTGCCTACGGAAGACGAACAGTTTGCGGCCTACAAAACGGTGGTTGAAAAGATGGATGGCAAGCCGGTCGTCGTCCGGACGCTTGACATTGGCGGCGACAAAGAGCTTCCGTATTTGCAGCTGCCGAAAGAAATGAATCCGTTCTTAGGGTTCCGGGCGATCCGCCTTTGCCTTGAGATGCAAGACATGTTTCGGACGCAGCTGCGCGCCTTGTTGCGGGCGAGTGTGTACGGCAATTTGAAAATCATGTTCCCGATGATTGCGACGCTCGATGAATTCCGCCAAGCGAAAGCCATTTTGCTTGAAGAAAAAGAGGCGCTCCTCCGCCAAGGGGTTGCCGTTGCGGATGGAATTGAAGTCGGCATGATGGTGGAAATCCCGGCAGCTGCCGTCATGGCGGACCAGTTTGCGAAAGAAGTCGATTTCTTCAGCATCGGAACGAACGACCTGATCCAATATACGATGGCGGCCGATCGGATGAATGAGCGGGTTGCGTATTTGTACCAGCCGTACAACCCGGCGATTTTGCGGCTCATCAGCCACGTGATCGATGCCGCCCATCGCGAAGGAAAATGGGTCGGGATGTGCGGGGAAATGGCCGGCGACCCGATCGCGATTCCGATTTTGCTTGCCCTTGGCCTTGATGAGTTCAGCATGAGCGCCACCTCGATTTTGCCGGCGCGCGCTCAGTTGAAACAATTGTCGAAAGAAGAGGCGGCTCGCATCAAAGAGACGGTGTTGTCGCTCGGCACGGCTGAGGAAGTCGTGTCGTTTGTCAAACGAACATTTTCACTTGCCTGAATGAAAGCGTGGCGACGTGTGGTTCGCCGCGCTTTTTTCGTTTTGCGTTATGCCAACAGCGGCGTCGACGATTCATAGCCATACCGCTGCCGGACCGTAAGCGAAAGGCCGATAGCGATAACTTTCGCCATTTGGTAAACTATGTGCAAATTCGTATACGGAAGCGCGCTTACATCGGCCGTGTCCTCCATCATGACTCCCATGACGCTGATGTCTCCGACCGGTGGCAGCGATTTGCCGAGCGCCGTGCCAGGGGAAAGGGCGCCAGGGCGGATGGCGATCGTATGGACAAACGACTGCGGCCCGACAATGCTGTCGATTGCCACCACATACGCTCCGCGCTCGTGTTGCAGCCGCTCGGAAACACGATGAATGTTCGTTGCATCGACAGGCTTCCTAAGTGTACCGATGACGGTCAAATGATCCGGATAAGCGTTTTCCAGCAGCGTGCCGACGAACGGCCCTAAGCTGTCGCCGTTGATGCGGTTGCTGCCGATGCAAACGACGGTCAAACGGGAAATGTGCGCTGGCAGCAGGGAAAACAATTCATTGCGAATAAGCAAAGGAGCAAGCGGATCACTATACAAAATCGATTTCATCGGCCGCGATTCCTTTCCGTCGGTCGTTCTCCTTTTCTTAGTTCGCGGCCGATGCTGGTGATTCCTTTTTTTCGTTTCTGTCAATTGTGTCCTTGTTTTTGCTTGAACGGATTGCGCCATTCCATTAACACGGCATGGTTGAGCGATTCTTCGTCTTCTAAACTTTCTTGCTGCACGCGGATGAGATCAGTGAAGTCGTCTGTCGTATAGTTGCGGATGACCGCTTCGCGCGGGGTGTTGCCGTCAAAGACGTATAAATGTTTATCGTACATGCTGATCCCCCTTTCGTTCGTTTTACCCTCATCATAACCGAAACCTAGAAAAAGCGCCAAGAAAGGTCCATGGACAAGTTTGCCCTCGACCCGGGGATGAAAATCACCGCTTGCCGACGGGATTTTCACGGAAAGCGGGTAGCTTGGTGTTCAAATAAAACGATCATTTACAGCCTTTCGCTAAGTGATCAAGATCACCATCGCAAGCAACCACTGGCAATCTTCGTTTAGGACTCTTTCTCCATTTCACATACAAATTGGTTTACTCGCAAAAGCTTCCGAAGAAAATGAAAAACCATGTCGAACTTTGTCTGTCGAAAACGATGGATGGCAGGGAGGGGGAAAGATACAATTTTTAATAAAAGCGACAGAAATGGGGAAGGAGAGCATATGAGAAACATTCGTTTGCGACGATGGTTGGTTTGGATGATCGTATGGGCTTTAGTGATGTCAAGCGTCCCGACAAAGGGGCTTGCCGAAACGATCCGATCAGGGGTTGACCGTGTGGCGCCAAAAGAGGGGCCGCCAAAGGTGCCGGAAGCTCTGAAACGTGATCTCAAGCCAGGGGAAATCATAGAGGAAAGAACTGAGAATACAAAGGTTTACTACAACGGCGATGGCACGTTTACCAAGAAGATTTACTTTGAGCCTATTCATGTGAAGAAAAAGGGACAAAAACTATTTGAGGAAGTATCTTCTAGCCTAACGGATAGCACCAATAATACGAATTACGTTGAAACAGAGAATACCATTTTGGAGACAAACTTTTATAAAAAGATGGTCGATGGAGAATACGCCACGTTCCATTACAATGGATATTCGATTTCCTATTCTATTTTAGAGGCGGCAGGCAATAACGCACAACCGATAAAAGCGAAGGATGTTGCCGCCGTCTATAAGAAAAAAGACAACAAAATTGTTCACAAAAACATTTTTCCGAGCATAGACCTGCAAAATATTGCATTTAACGAGTCAACAAAAGAAGATTTGGTTCTTCATTCGTTTGCTGGCTATCATATTTTCAAATTCCGTCTGAAAACGAATTTACATGCAGACATTCAAGACGATGGCTCCATTTTATTTACAAATAAAGAAAATGAAAGGGTTTTTGAGCTGCCGAAGCCGTTTATGGTGGATTCGAATGTCGATGAACGCTCTGGCGAGGTGCAGCGCTCAGAGAATGTAACGTATGAATTACAACAGGATGATCAAGGATATATTTTAACGGTCAAAGCCGACCCGGAGTGGCTGAAGGATCCTAAACGTGTATACCCTGTTTATATTGATCCGAGTACTTCCATTAATGTGTCTACCGATGCATTTGTAATGAGCGCCTATCCGACAACCAACTATAGTTCCTCATCAAGTAAGTGGGATTCGGCGCAGGGACAATACGTTTTAAAGGTGGGGTATTATGATGGAACAACAGGCACTTGCTATGGCTTTTTGAATCAAGATCTATCGAGCATCAAAAATATGAATGTGACGAGTGCCACGTTCCATGTCTATGTCACCCATTCGTATTATGCAACAACACCAACAGGTCTATGGCTAGATGTTGTCAACGGTCCATGGTCCGCGAGCACGTTAACGTGGAATAATCAACCTTCCTCCACCAACATTGGCAAGGTTGATGTCGCAAGAGACCAATGGGCGCAATTTGATGTAACGAATACGGTAAAAGAATGGGCATCCGGGACAAAGACAAATTACGGATGGAAACTTCATACGAATGGTAATGGACAAACGTATTGGAAAAAGGTTGTCTCCACCACGAATAGCAGTTATAAACCATATTTGTCCGTTACGTATACGATACCAGTTCCAAATACGCCGACAGGAACGGCCTTCAGTAATGGGGATGGCACAGGATATGTCAATTTATCATGGGATCCGGTTCCTGGTGCTACGGGTTATAAAGTTTGGATTTATAACGGGAAATCGTATGAAGCGTTTGATGTAGGAAATGTCACTTCTTGGAGTACAAAAGGGAAAAAAATCTGGCCGACCCCTTCTGAAATTAGTGCTGGAAGATACGACTTGCACCAAGATCAGTTAGGGACGGAGCTTGCTGTCGATCCTTCCCCGGTCTATCGAAATTCAGGCGGAAGCTATCCGAATAGCAAGAACTACTGGTTCCGAGTCAGCGCCATTTTCCCTCAAGGCGAAAGCGCCATGTCAGGTGCCTACATGCCAACCATTCCGAATTTGGCGAAACCATCCGCTCCGACAGGGGTAAGTTACACGAACGGAAACGGAACAGGATATATCGATTTCAAATGGAATCCTGTGAGTGGAGCGACGGGGTATAAAATTTGGATTTTTAACGGTTCCTACTATGAATCGTTAGATGTCGGGAACGTCACTTCTTGGACAACGAAAAACAAAAAGTATTGGCCAACCTCCACGGAAATTCATGCAGGTAGATATAAGTTGCATTTAAACGATGGTCTTGGCACAGAATTAGCTGTTGACCCGTCCCCGGTCTATGCCAATGCAGGAACAAAATACGCAACGGCTACCAACTACTGGATTCGAGTAAGTGCCTATAACTCTCAAGGGGAAACCGTCTTTTCGGATGCGTATATGCCTCGTATTCCAGATTTGCCAGTGCCATCAGCGCCTTCTGGATTTGCTTACAGTAATCAATCGGGGAGCAACTCTGGCTATGTCATGTTAAACTGGGATAAGATTCCTGGAGCGACAGGGTATAAAGTGTGGATTTTCAATGGACTTTACTATGAAGCATTTGATGTAGGAGACGTGGACCATTGGACGACACAAAACAAAGGAATTTGGCCAACTCCGGAGGAAATCCAACAGGGGGATTCCAGCACCTTAACGTTGCATCATGATGGAAAAGGATTGGAACTTCCGAAAGATCCTTCCCCAATGTATGCGAAAATGGGGACAAAATACGCCACAAGCACCAATTACTACTTCCGACTCAGTGCATACAATGCGGATGGGGAAACAGTATTTTCCAGCAATGCATTGACGGTGAAAATTCCGGAGGCGAATGAGTATTTAGGAAAAGAAGAGTACTGGTCCATCATTGATGTTCCGTATGGCAGCGTGAATGCCGCTACCGGTAATCTGATTATAGACGAAGACGATGTTTCGATTTCCGGAAGAGGACCGGAGCTTGGAATTACGAGAACTTACAATAGTTTATCCACATCGGTTGGATTGTTTGGAAAAGGATGGCATAGCGATGCGGAAATGAACATCGTTGCCCAAGGAAATGAAGCAAGATTTACGGATGAAGATGGCACGCTCCATATATTCACGAAATTATCCGACGGCACGTATAAAGCCCCGACAGGTGTTTACTTGGAGTTAAGCGAAACAACCGATGAATATATACTGACGACAAAAGATCAAACGAAAATCCACTTTCAAAAAAGTGACGGCAAGTTAACGAAAATCGTGGATGGACATGGGAATGCCACTACCTACAGTTATTCTAACGGAAAGCTAGTGTCGATTACCGATGCGTCGGGCAGAAAACTGAGTATGGAGTACAACGCAAGCGGCAGAATCCAGAAAATTACCGCCCCAATGAATCGGACAATCACGTATGAGTATAACAACGACTTGTTAACAAAAGTAACCCAGACGGGCGGGGAAGTAACGAGATACCAATATAATGAACTTGGTCGGTTAGAGAAAGTATTGGAACCGACACATACGGAAGCAAAACCGGTCGTTAATCAGTTCATTTATCATGGCGACAGGCTAAGCCAAGCGATTGATCCTGAAAACCGCATCTATACGATGAACTATGACCAAACAAAACGACAACTCGTCGTAACGCAACCGAATGGCCGTAAAATTCAGTATACCTTTAATGAAGCAGCGAATCCTATTCAAATCATTGAGGACGTAGATGGCTTAAACATTACGACAAGCTATGTTTATGAGGGAAATAATCTAGTAGAATCACGGGATCCGAATGATCAAAATGCAGCGAATCCTACTGAATCATATACGTATGACGCCAAGGGGAATGTGTTAACGGCGAAAGATAGTTATGGTACGGAAACATACGAGTATAACAAAAATAATGATGTCATCTCCATGACAGATACGGAAGGCGATACAACCACGATTGCCTATGATGGCTTAAATCCTGTATCTGAAACCGATCAATCGGGAAAAACGTCTTCGGTATCGAAGTATGATTCCTATGGGAACATTATTGAGGAAAGTGATACATTAGGCAGTGCCACGAATTTACTCTCTAATAGTGGCTTTGAACAAGGAATCACCGCTTGGAATCTGCTCAGTCATTATGATTCTGGGCAATTACTGGAAGACACGAATGTCTATAATGGATTGACAGGGAGAAAAACGTTAAAAATCGTCGCTGACTCTACTTCGCCAGGCACGGAACTTGGTTATGTAGCGGCTACCCAAGAAATCACAGTGAAACCGAATACCACGTATACGTTAAGCGGGAAGATCAAAACGAATTTAACGAAAGCCAATGCCTTTTTCAATGTTCAATTCATGAATAGTCAAAATCAAACGATTTCTTGGGCGGATCATCGTTATAGCCAACTTACAGGCACAAGACCTTGGACAGAGCGGCAAGTCACGTTTACCACTCCTTCGAATGCAGCCAAAATTCGCGTCTATTTAGAGGTCGATCATAAGTCTCCAGATGCTTCCGGAGAAGCGTGGTTTGATAATGTTCAATTAGAGGAAGCGCAGGTTTCTTCCAGCTACAACCCAGTTGTAAATAGCAGCTTTGAAGGAACCGTCACGAACTGGAGCGGAACAGGCGGAAGCGTAGATAATGCAGAATCGTTTGATGGGGCTTACTCTCTCAAAGTATCGAGAACAAGTACCACGCAGTCGGCTAGTGAATATAAACAGACGGTGATCGTAGGGCAAACTTCAAGTGATACACCGATTCGCCTGACACTCACCGGTCTTTCCAAAGCGCAGGATGTCAAAGCCAACGGAACCGTGAGCGCAAGCGATTATTCCATTACGGCTAAAGTATACTTTGTGGATGGAACGACCCAAACGTATACCGCCGATTTCCCTACTGGCAATCAAGATTGGAACCGTGCCGCCGTTTCGATTCAACCTTCCAAGCCAATGGATAAAATCGACATATCCGCTGTCTTCCGTGGCAATTACACGGGAACGGTATGGTTTGACGCGATCCGTTTAATGGAAGGAAACGTGGTGACGAAAAACAAGTATGATGCAAGCGGAAATTATGTCACGGAAGAAGTGGATGAAGAAGGCTATGTGGCGAAAAAGAATTATGATGCCGTAGGAAATCTGTTAAGCGAATACGATAAGAAAGGAAATAAGAAAGAGTACAAGTATGACGCATCAAATCGTTTAAAACAGCTCCTATTGGCGAATGGAACGTCCGTCAACTATGATTATGACTTGAACGGCAACATGACTTCCAAAGTCATTCAAACTAGTGGCGGTCAGTCACAAGGATTTAGTTATTCTTATGATAAGACTGGAAAACTCATTAAAACGGTTGGTCCGCTCCATGATGTGACAACAAATGAATATGACGCGAACGGCAATAAAATTAAAACCGTCTTGCCGAAAGGAAACACGATTCAATGGACGTATGACGGGGCCGAAAGAGTCAAAACTGTTTCCTACAACAACGTCCCGTATTACGAATTTAGTTACGACAAAAACGGAAACGAACTTTCTGTACAATATTTAAAAGACGGTACGACCAAAACAAGAACATTTGATAAAGCGAATCGGCTGGTGGAACTGTCGGACCGTGGCGGGCTGCAAAAATGGCTGTACCCAACCACATCGGATAAATTGCAGCAGTTCATGTTCTCTCATGGGTCCTTTAGCCAAACGATCCATTACCAATATAATGCATTGGATCAAAATACGGTCGTCCAAGATGGAACGTATACGTGCCGCTTTGACTATGACGAGAGAGGAAACGTTCGCACCTTCACGACAGGAAATGGGGCCGGTTCGACCTTTACGTATGATGACCGCGGCTTAGTGGAAAGCGTTTCGATCGGTACGGCGGACGGAAAAGAAATTTTATCGGAAACGTACCGTTACGATGAAAACGGCAACCGGACGAAAGTGGAATCCCCAACGGGGGAAACGACCGTCTACCGTTACGATGCCCTAGACCAATTAGTGGAAGAGCAGCTTCCAGATGGCACGAAAATCGAGTATGCCTATGACGGATTCGGAAACCGGAAGCAAATCGTGAAAACCAAGGATGGGCAGTCGACGACGACCACGGCTGATTATAATGCGGCGAATCAGTTGGTTCGTTTCGGTGACGAAACAATCACGTACGATGCGAACGGCAACCGATTGGAAGACGGTCAGTATCAATATGAATGGAACGCAGCCGACCAGCTCGTCTCGATTACAAGAAAAGGTGAAAGCACTCCTTTTGTGACGTACAAATATGATGAAGACGGCCGGCGCATCCAAAAGAATGTCAATGGCGTCGTGACGAACTACCATTACCAAGGCGACAGCCTGAACGTTCTGTATGAAACCGATGCAAGCGGAAATGTGGTAAAATCGTATATATACGGAGAAAACGGGCAGCTCCTTGCGATGAAAAAAGGCAATGCGACATATTTTTACCACTATAACGCCCATGGCGATGTCATCGCCCTAACGGATGCGCAAGGAAACATCGTGGCCCGTTACCAATACGATGCGTGGGGGAACATTCTTTCCCAATCCGGCGCATTGGCGGACGAAAACCCATACCGATATGCGGGATATCAATATGACAACGAAACGGGTCTCTATTACTTAATTGCCCGATACTATCATCCAACGCATGGCGTGTTCCTATCTTTAGACCCAGACCCAGGGGATGCAGACGATATCCTCACGCAGAATGGGTATGCGTATGCGAACAACAATCCAGTGATGTTGGTGGGTCCAGATGGGCATTGGGTCTGGCTGGCCATCAATGCAGGGGTTGCGGCTTATAGTGCGTATAAGGCATACCAGTCAGGAAAAGGATGGAAAGGTGTCGCAGCTGCGGCGGCTATCAATTTTGTTGGTTTTGGTGGCAAGTTCAAAGCTGCTAGTAAAATTATTAAAGCTGTGCATGGTAATAGTCGATTCTCAAAGAGGATTCATCATGGGTATGAAATTTTATGAAATAGTTAACGGTAAAAAACGTATAGTTAAAGTAGGTATTAGTGGTGCTAAGCTAAACAAAAACGGTACATCACCTAGGGCTAACCGTCAGGTCAATAAGTGGAATAAAAAAGCGGGGTATCAAAGATACTATGCTCGGATTGTTAAGAGAAATATTTATGGAAGAGAGAAAGCTCTAAAGTGGGAGAGAGGAAGAGCTTATGCAGTGAGAAAAGCTGGGGGTAATATGTATCTTCATGTCAGACCGTGATAACATAAAGAAAGGGGTAAGCTATGTTACTGAAAACATTTCTATTATTAGGAGAAGAAGGGATATCCGACGTTAAAAAAAGTTTTTCTTTTCAAACTAGATGTATTACCAAATTGTATGAACGGGTCTTTGATAAAAAATATAAAACCGCTGATTGTAGGCAGTTAAATTTCCATTGTGGTAATTACTCCGAGATGAAACTATTAGGATGTTTTGATGGTTTTTGTCAAGTCTTAGTGCCATATAATATTCAAGAATTTCTAGAGTATCCAGATAACAAAAAAAAAATAGAGATCCTAGAACTGTTGAAAAATAGCCTCGATTTTGTTATTAGAGAAAAAAATTGGGATCCTAATCCTTTTCAAGAAGCTTATGAGAGAGTAAAGGAGTTAAACTATATTAATGAGTTTATTTGGAACAAGCCTAAATTAAGTCCAAATAAAAAATACAAAGCTGAGGTACATTGTAATCACGATCTGTATGATTTTACAATAAAGATGGTGATTAAAGATAGAAAAGATAAAGTATTACTTGAAAAAAAAATAGTGTCAACTGAACCCGATGAACTTATTTACGATAGGTTTTTAGGTCATTTAATGTGGATAAGTGATGATGAAATAGCGCTTTACGAGAAAAATTCAAAGCGTTATACCTCTGTAAAATTAAGAGAGGCATAATGTAACTGTTCAGCCATTACATAGAAAAAGTTTACGAGATCGGGTTTATTTCTGTTCCCCTTGTCTATACTATATAGATGCAACGAAGAAGTTTAACATATCCTTGACGGAAAAGCGGTTTGCCCATTTTCGACTGACGGAGGCAAGCCACAGGCTTGCCTCCGTCACGCCAAGGCGTGACGGAAGACCGAACAACCGCCTGCTTCACAGGCCCATATATGGGTCTGGAAGCGGCGTTGTTCGGTCGCCCGACAGTCGATCAAATACTCGGGAAAAACTACAAATGGTAAAGCTTCAAATTGCATCTATATAGTACCATCCAAGACAAGGGAGGTGAAAAGGATGGCAACCGTTGTTTTTGATTTCCAACAAGCCGTTTTTACACTCGAAAGCATGGTCGCAAAAATTCAGCGCCAAGCACAAACGATTGAAAAACTCGTTCGAGAAAACGAGCAACTACGTCAAGAAAACCAACGGCTTCGACAAGAAACCCAACAATGGAAAGCACGTATTGCAGAATTAGAAGCCTGTACGAAAAAAAACAGTACCAATAGCCATTTGCCGCCGTCTTCTGACCGGTTTGTGGCGAAATCTCCTTCTCGCCAACCGTCGCAGAAACAGCCGGGAGGGCAGCCGGGGCACCGAGGAACGACGCTCCGCCAAGTACCAAACCCTGACCACCGAGTCCTTCACCGCGTGACCCAATGCAAAGGATGTGGTCACTCTCTATATAGATGCAATTTGAAGCTTTAACATATGTCGCTTTTGCTGAGCATTTGATCGACTGTCGGGCGAACGAACAACGCCGCTTTCAGACCCATGTATGGGTCTGTGAAGCGGATGGTTGTTCGGTCTTCCGTCACGCCAAGGCGTGACGAAGGCAAGCCACAGGCTTGCCTTCAACAGTCGAAAAATGGACAAGCCACCTTTCCGTCAAGGATATGTTAACCTTTTTCGTTGCATCTATATAGAACATGTTGCTCCGCTTCAAGTAGACATTCGCCAAGTGTTCGACCTTCCCGTGGTTCGCATGGAAGTGACTCAACACGAACGGGAAGTAAAGGGGTGTCCGGAATGTCATCTCGTCCAGCAGGCGGAGTTCCCTTTTTATGTCACAAATCATGTCCAGTACGGTCCAGCCATCACTTCCCTTGTTTTATACTGGAATCATGCGCAGTTGATCCCGTACGAGCGTGTCACGGAGATGGTCAAAGCGCTAGTGGATCATTCGATAAGTGCAGGCACAGTCGTGAACATGACGAGACGGTGGCTGCCTGTGGTAGAAGCAGCGATCAAAGAGATCGACGCGGCGCTGCTCGCTTCCAAGACGTTGCACGTCGATGAAACGAGCCTGCGTGTGAACGGAAAGAACCAATGGGTGCACGTGGCTTCCACTGCCAAGGTCACCCGATACGGACTTCATCGCTCTCGTGGAAAGAAAGCGACGGACGACATCGGGATCTTGCCACGGTACAAAGGAACGATGGTACACGATGCGTATTCGGTGTACCCGATGTACACAGAGGCGAGCCATGCGCTTTGCCACGCCCATCATCTCCGGGAGCTTCGGGCATATACAGAACTTTACGGCCATTCATGGTCGAAAGAGATGACCGAAGCGCTGTTAGAGATGAAACAGGCGGTGGAGAACGCGGGCGGAGCTCTACCGGAAGAGGAAGTCCGGTATTGGGAAGCCGTGTACGACGAGCTTCTAGCGAATGGTCGCCGAGAACTCGAGGAGCGTTGCCGACAAGGCAAGCATGAAGGCGCCCGCAACGCGCAGAATTTCATCCAGCGTCTAGAAAAGCGCAAGCAAGAAGCGCTTCTCTTCCTGCGAAAGAAAGAAGTACCGTTTGACAACAACCAAGCCGAGCGCGATTTGCGGATGGTGAAAGTCAAACAAAAAATTTCCGGAACGTTTCGTCAGGAAGACGATGCCGAGGCTTTCTGTGTCATGCGCAGCGTCATTTCTACCCTGCAAAAACACGGAAAGCCGGTTTGGGAATCGTTGCAAAGACTTCTAAGTGGGGAGTCTCTCCAAACGATTCTCCATTCCTCCTAGGGCATTTTCGATACGGGAAATGCCCTATGGGTGCTGGATTCTGAAAATCTCACGAATATTGGGCTGAATGGATACGGCATAATGAATAGCTCTAAAATATTATCAAAGTTGAATCATTTTTCACCAGATTGACAGTTTAAAATTTTTCTTCAGAAGGACGCAAATTCGGGGTCTTCACCATTTTCTGTGATTTCTACTCAATCCTAGAGACATGTTAGCTGGATGAAATAGGTTCATCAGTCAGGATCCTTCTTCCGCATACAGACCACGAAGTTGGTAGAATGGAAACAGTCAAGTGCTTTCCTTGACGGGTTCCATTCTACCAACTATCATACCGATAGCGGAAGAAGGGAGCGCTTAAGCAGCCTGACTGCCTGTAGTGTTCCCTGTACACTCCAGAAATACACGCAAACGAAACCGTTCTAGATTTCGATAGCCATATGCCCGGCGTTTGATGTTTTTGATCTTGTGATTCGTTCCCTCGATTCGGGCGTTTGTATATGGGCACAAAAAGTAGGAAAGAATCGGCTCCTTCCACCTTTCAAGCGTGTTGGCTGCTTCCTGAAAAGAAGAAAAAGGGCTCTGTTTGGCTAACTGAATCCATTCTTCCAAGCGTTCCTTTGCTTCGTTATATCCATCGGTTCGGTAAAAATCCCGAAACAGCTCTTTCAGATAATAGGCAATGGAAAGTACCGGATACTCCTCCAAGATATCGTCTAATCGAAGCCGTTGATCCTTACGAAGCTTTTCACAGCCTTTTAAGAGAAGATATCGAGCCTTTTTCAATGGAGAAAATTCCTTTCTTGCTTGATCCAAGGCTTGTGTCACTTTTTGAACCACATGGTACTTATCGATGACAATCGAAGCAGATGGAAACAGGGCGCGAACCGCCTTATGATAAGATTCCCACATGTCAAGAATCACCGTTTGGACCATTTCTTTCGACAGGATATTTTGGCTCAACAAGTTGATGGCGGAGTCACATTGGCGATCGGTATGCATTCCCATGACCGATCCGGCTCTGGCATCCATCAATACAGTTTCATACTGATGTCCCTTTTTTACAGCGATTTCATCTAAACTAAGCACCATTCCTTCTTGAGAAGATGCTTCTATCGCTGTTTGACGCTCTTTTGCTTTTTTCGATGCGATGGAGTAATAAATGCGTTCCAATGTTGTATATGGGATGCGGTGCTTTCGGCTAACCTCTTGAATGGTGGAGCCTTCGCAAAGTTCATACAAGTACTCACAAAATCGATTGGTGTAGTGTTGATTGGGTGGAATCGATTCCAAAGAGGCGGAAAACACTTGAGAACAATTCCAGCACCGATAGCGCTTTACCTTTATGAACAAGTACACCGGTTGATGGAAAATCGCCAAATCCCGTACTTTTCTTGTCCGTCTGTCGTGGACAGAGGAAGTGGCAAACCCACAATGAGGGCAACGTTCCTGTGTCTCTGTTTTCTCTACATGAATCGCATAACCATAGGAAAGAAGTTCTTGTTTAATCACTTTAAATTCTGGCAATCCTAGTGGTATAGAAAGCACTTACGAGACCTCCTTAATGTTTATTTCACCGCTAACATTATTGCCAGGATCTCGTCAGTGCTTTCTCTTTTTTGTCACTAAATCACAAAATTTGGTGATGAACCGTAAATAAATAGGTTCATCACCAAAAGTTGTACTTGCACCTGTCATGAAAGTATGTTAGCTGTTTCTAGCCGAACCCGCAATGCAAAACGCTGGATATTTCGGTATCCGTATCCCCGACGTTTCATCAGCTTGATCTTGTAGCTCTTCACCAAAAGTTGTACTTGACTGTTTCAGATCATGTCTTGCTTACATGCATAAGGAAAATCAGTAAATCAACGATTTTCCTACATGGTGACACGAGAAAAAGCCTCGCTTGTCAAGTACACGTTGTGGTGATGAACCTTATTTTTTTGCGTTCGTTGCCGACAATTCCTGTCATTTGGTGTCTGTTAATTTTTTTTGGTCATCTGCCTAAATGGATTGCGCCATTCCATTAACACGGCATGGTTGAGCGATTCTTCGTCTTCTAAATAATTACGGACAATCGCAAGCGGCGTTCGCCCGCAACGGAGCAAAAACGTAATGACCGGATCGCTCAGCTCGCCGGCGACTACTTTGTCGATGTAGGCTTCGGGTGATAATTCGTTAGCGTAACGATGGTAGCCGGGCATCCGCCCGCCGCCGAGCAGCCGGTCGAGGTCGAGATGGACGACGACTTCATACATCGACTGCATGAGCCACTTGCCGAGGCTGAGCTTCCGGTATGGCGGCGAGACGCAAATGTCGACGACATAAAGCGTGTTGCCGTCCGGGCGGTGGTTGCGGATGTAGCCGCCGTCGGTGATTTCTTCCCATGTATGATCGGTATGGGCTGGATCAAAGTCAACGATCAAGCCAGTCATCGATCCGACGATGCGCCCGCCGACTTCGACGCAAATCGCTCCTTCGGGAAACAAGGTGACATGGTTGTGAAGCTGTTGTTCGTTCCACCATAACTCCGATGGAAACGGTGGCGGAAAACTTTCTTGCTGCACGCGGATGAGATCAGCAAAGTCGTCTTTCGTATAGTTGCGGATGACCGCTTCGCGCGGGGTGTTGCCGTCAAAGACGTATAAACGTTTATCGTACATGCCGATCCCCCTTGCTTTTTTACCTTCATCATAACGGAAAACGCGAAAAAATGGCAAGAAAAGCCTCCGGCAGCTAACAGCGGCCGGAGGCTTTTTGCTCGACATACTCGCTCACAAGCGCTTCAATTTGCTGTTCATTTGGCTTTTCGCCGCGAAAGGGAAACACAATTTCATCGATGAATTTCCCGTTGCGGTAAACGTGCAACGCCCCTTTTTGCAACAGGACGCTGTATTCGATCTCAAATCGATATCCTTCGTGTTCGATGGCGCCCATTGTCATTCACCTTCCTCTAGTTTATTGTCCCATGTGCGTCGATTCGTTATGTATGAATTAAGAAGGTCCTCCTATAGACGGGGGACGATCGTCCTTTGTATAATGAAAATTAGTTCGACAAAAAGAGGAAACAGAGGGGAGAAATAGCGAGTGTTCCGGACATTGCGCAGCAAATTGATCGTCTTGATGGCTTTATTGTTAGTTATTTCCCTGGCAGCGACGCAACTCGTTGGGGTTGTGCAAATACGGCGGATGGTTGACGCTGATGTGAAACAACGGGCGCAGACGGCGCTTGACGGGCTGCTTGGCGACATTCGCGACAGTTTTCAAAGTGAAGAGAACAGCTTAGTGCAATTCAGCGAATCGCCGTTGGCTTTGCAAATGGTTCGGGACGAAAGCGCCTGGTCCGGGCTGGAAAAGCAGTTCCGTACGTTTTTGCGCCTGCATGAGAATGTGCAATTCATCTATATTGGCACCGAGCAGAAGAAAATGTACATCACGCCGATGACAGAGCTCCCGGACGGATACGATCCGACGAGCCGCCCGTGGTATAAAGAAGCGATGAAGCGGCCGGATGAAGTCGTGTGGACCGAACCTTATGTCGATGCCATTACTGGCAAGCACGTTGTGACGTTGGCCAAAGCAGTGAGCGAAAACGGCCGCATTGCTGCGGTCATCGGCATCGATATGACGCTCGATGCGGTGACGAGAATCGTCAATGCGAGCGACGTCGGCTATCACGGCTATCCGGTGCTGTTTGACGCGAAAGGGACGGCGGTCGTCCACCCGCAATATAAAGGAAAAAACATGGCGAAAAATGCGACGATCCGCTATATGCTCGAGCATGAAAAAGGAATGCACGAATATGAGCAAGACGGCGAACAGCGGGTGATTTACTTCACTACTATTCCAGAGCTCGGCTGGAAGGTCGGCGTCGTCTATAAAGAAAAGGACTTATCGGCGATGAGCCGCTCGCTTGGAGTAAACATGCTTGTCATTACCATTATTGCGCTCATTGTGGCGCTTGTTGCCGTCTATTTCTTGGCGCGCTCGATCACAAGGCCGATTGCTGCGCTGCAAGAGCAAGTCGAAAAGGCGGCGGGCGGCGACTTGACGGTGCACGCGCGTGTCACTGCCAAAGATGAGATTGGCCGCCTCGCCCGCCACTTCAATGACATGATCGACCATATGCGGATGCTGATCAGCGAGGTAAACCGCTCGGTCAATGAATTGGCCGCTTCAGCTGACCATTTGAGCGCTGTCTCGGAAGAAACGATGGCCACAAGCGAACAAGTGGCAAAAGCCATAGGCGAAATCGCCAAAGGAACGACCGATCAAGCAGGAAGCCTTGATACGATCAATGAGCGGACGACGGCGCTGTCGCAGCAAATCGAAGCGGTCACGAATGCGACGGCTGGCATGGAGTCGCTGTCCGATGAAACGAAAACCGCGAGCTACGACGGCTTGGAGCATTTAAACATTTTGCAGAAAAAATCGGAGGAAGCGAAAAATGAACTGGAGTCTGTCGAAAATGTCATTAGCGACCTTGTGAAAAAGATGGATGAAATTGACGGCGTCATTCAAACGATCACGGCCATTTCCGGACAGACGAATTTGCTGGCGTTGAACGCCAGCATCGAGGCGGCGCGGGCTGGCGAGCATGGCAAAGGGTTTGCCGTTGTTGCCGATGAGGTGCGCAAGCTGGCCGAACAATCAGCGAAAGCGACGGAGATGATCCGCGCGACGATCGCCGCCATCCAGCAGCAAGCCGGGCTGGTGATGGAGGCGGTCGGCCGCTCCAAGCAGGCGTACGACGAACAAAGAGAAGCCGTGCATACGACCGGCGATTCATTCGTGAAAATCACCGGTATGATGGAACAATTGACGACAGCACTGGCTGGAGTGTTGGAGGAAGCTAAGAAGATGAACATAAGCAAAGATGATGTCGTCGGAGCGATGCAAAACATCGCCGCTATCGCCCAACAAGCAGCGGCAGCGGCGGAGGAAGTGGCCGCTTCGGCCGATGATCAGCTGCAGGCGCTTTCGACGGTGACGGAATCGGCGGAGGCGTTGAACGAAATGAGCCAAAAACTGAAACAACTGGTGGAAAAATTTAAAATTTCATAAAAACAGAAGGCGCCCCAACTGCAACGGGCGCCTTTTTTATAAAAATAGGAAAGTATAAAATTTTGCAATTGGGCAGAAGAGCTGTCTAGCTCCAAGCGCCATCGGTGTGATGCGCTCCGCCCCTTCTTTCGGCGGCGACACATGGAGTTCGCTTCTTTGAAATATCCCACGCAAGCCCAAGCTTTGCTTGGGCTGAGCCTCCTTGGCGGGGCTTGTGCGCTCTTCGCAGAGCCAAGGAATGGCGACATTTCGCCGTTGCCCGCAGGATGCGGGCTGTCTTTAGGCGAAATTGGGGCGCTTTGCGCTTTTCTTATCATTTTCATCACTAACCGAGAAGCCCCCACTTCAACGCCACAAGTGGGAACAACGGAATTGTGGGGCTCATAGGGATGGCTCGGCTGGCCTGCCGTAGGGCAGGCGCCCCCGCCCCTTTTAAGCGATTGCGTAGACGGGATAGCGTTCCGTTTGTGCAGGGGGCAGTTTCAAAAATAAGCGAAAGATGAACCGCCTAAATCATGAATGTTCCGCCGCCGTGCAGTCACGATCTTTTTTCTATTCATACAATGATAATAAGTGAAATTTTTTCAGCTTCTTCGTCGATTTTAGTGAGCGATAGTGCTAAAATAAACAGTGAAAACGTTTATACCGTTATTTTGCTGTACGTTTGGGGATACTGGCAGCTAAATGAGGACTTTCATGCATAGCTGTTGCCCAGCCCGAACGATGCGAAAACAAGGTGGAGGTTTTTTCACGATGGCAAAACAGACGAACTACGCTCAACCGTGGAGCCAGTTTTACGGGCCGAACCTCGGTTATGTCATCGAAATGTATGAACAATACCTCGATGACCCTAACAGCATCGACCCGGAACTGAAGCAATTGTTCGAACAGTGGGGGGCGCCGGTCTTGGAAGAACCGGTTTCTCCTGCGGATGACGAAGCAGCCAAAACGCATCAAACGTTCCGGCTGCCGGAGACGCCGACAATTTTCAGCAAGCTTGTCGCTGCCGTCAAGTTGGCGGACAGCATTCGCCATTATGGCCATCTGGCTGCCGATACGAATCCGCTTGTCAAAACGGAGAAAAAGCTGCGCCGCTTGGAGCTTGACGAATACGACTTAACCGAAGAGGATTTAAAGCGCATTCCGGTCGCGTTTCTTTGCCCGCACGCTCCGGCGCATGTCAAAAACGGCTGGGACGCCATCTTGCATTTGCGCAAAATTTACACAGACAAAATCGCGTTCGAATTCTCGCAAGTACATAATCTCGAAGAGAGGAACTGGCTCATTCAGCAAATCGAGTCCGGAGCGTATTACCCGAGCTTGGCGAACAAAGAGCGGGTTGCTTTGTTGCGCCGCCTGACGGAAGTGGAAGGGTTTGAAAAGTTCATCCACCGGACGTATGTCGGGCAAAAACGGTTTTCGATCGAAGGACTTGATTCCATGGTGCCGCTTTTGGATGAGCTCGTCCGCCAAGCGATCGAACATGAAATCGACGCCGTCAACATCGGCATGGCGCACCGCGGCCGGTTGAACGTGCTGGCTCACGTGCTCGGCAAGCCGTACGAAATGATTTTCGCCGAGTTTCAGCATGCGGAAAGCAAAAACTTTATTCCGTCTGAAGGGGCGGTGGCGATCACGTACGGGTGGACGGGTGATGTCAAATACCACTTAGGGGCGGCGCGCCGCCTTCGCAATAAAAGCGCCCATACGATGCGGATTACGCTCGCGAACAACCCAAGCCATCTCGAAGTGGTCAATCCGGTTGTGCTTGGCTACACGCGCGCCGCGCAAGAAGACCGGACAAAACCAGGCGTGCCAGTGCAAAATACTGATGCGTCGTTTGCCATCTTGATTCACGGCGATGCCGCGTTCCCGGGACAAGGGATCGTCGCGGAAACGCTCAACTTAAGCCAGCTGCGCGGCTATACGACCGGCGGGACGATCCATATCATCGCCAATAACATGATCGGCTTTACGACGGAAAGCTACGATTCACGCTCGACGACGTATGCTTCCGATATGGCGAAAGGGTTTGAGGTGCCGATTGTGCACGTCAATGCCGACGACCCGGAGGCTTGTTTGGCGGCCGCATGCTTGGCGTTTGCCTACCGCCAGCGGTTCAAAAAAGATTTCGTCATTGATTTGATCGGCTACCGCCGTTTTGGCCATAATGAAATGGATGAACCGATGGCGACGAACCCGACGATGTACGCGATCATCAACCAACATCCGACCGTGCGCCAGCTGTATGCGCAAAAATTGATGGAAAAAGGGATTATCACCGAGCGGGAAGTCGACGAAATGGAGCAAGAGGTGGCCGAACGGTTGAAAATCGCCTACGAGCGGGTGCCGAAAAACGAAGATGAGCTCGATTTCATCATGGATCCGCCCAAACCGGTCGTCGATCGGCTGCCGGAAGTGAAAACGGGCGTGGCGAAAGACGTGCTCCATCGTGTGAACGAAGAATTGCTGCAGTTTCCGGACGGATTCAACGTCTTTAACAAGCTTGAGCGCATTTTAAAACGGCGAAGCGGCGTGTTTGCGCAAAACGGCAAAGTGGATTGGGCGCACGCGGAAATTTTGGCGTTTGCTACCATTTTGCGAGATGGCGTGCCGATCCGTTTGACCGGACAGGACTCGCAACGCGGCACGTTCGCCCAACGCCATTTGGTGCTCCATGACGTGAAAACCGGAGAAGAGTATGTGCCGCTTCACCACATCAGCGGCGCCAAAGCGTCGTTTGTCGTGTACAACAGCCCGCTGACGGAAGCCGCCGTGCTCGGCTATGAATACGGCTACAACGTCTATGCGCCGGAGACACTCGTGCTTTGGGAAGCGCAATTTGGCGACTTCGCCAACATGGCGCAAGTGATGTTTGATCAATTCATTTCATCCGGCCGGGCGAAATGGGGGCAAAAATCCGGGCTTGTCATGCTCTTGCCGCACGGCTATGAAGGGCAAGGCCCTGAACATTCAAGCGGCCGCGTCGAGCGCTTTTTGCAGCTGGCGGCGGAAAACAACTGGACGGTCGCCAACTTATCGACGGCCGCGCAATATTTCCATATTTTGAGGCGGCAGGCGGCGCTGTTGACAAGAGAAGAAGTGCGTCCGCTCATCATTATGACGCCAAAAAGCTTGCTCCGTCATCCGCTTGCCTCGTCGGATGCGGAAGTGCTCGTCGACGGTGCGTTCTCGCCGGTGCTCGAGCAACCGGGATTGGGAACGGACGCCGACAAAGTTGAACGAATTGTGTTTGGCACCGGCAAATTGATGATCGATTTGGCGGAACAAATCGGCAAAATGGAAGGGCTCGACTGGTTGCATATCGTGCGCATTGAAGAGCTGTATCCGTTCCCGGAAGAAGCGGTGAGAGGCATCATCACCCGCTATCCGAACGTCAAAGAGCTCATCTGGGTGCAAGAAGAACCGAAAAACATGGGGGCTTGGACGTATATGGAACCGCGCCTGCGGGCGTTGGCTCCAGAGGGGGTCGATGTCAGCTACATTGGGCGGCGCCGGCGGGCCAGCCCGGCGGAAGGCGATCCGGTCGTCCACCGAAAAGAGCAAGAGCGCATCATCCGCTGTGCATTGACGAAGCATGAATGATGACTACGGAACATTTGAGGAGGGCATCAACGTGGCTGAGATCAAAGTCCCAGAGTTAGCAGAATCCATCACGGAGGGAACGATCGCCCAATGGCTGAAAAAACCGGGCGACTACGTGGAAAAAGGAGAAACGATTTGCGAGCTTGAAACGGATAAAGTGAACGTGGAAATTATGGCGGAAGAGTCGGGTGTTTTGCAACAGCTGCTTGCCAATGAAGGCGATACGGTTGCGGTTGGCCAAGCGATCGCCATTATCGGCGAAGGAGCGGCAGAACCGACTGCCGCTTTGCAAGCTGCCCCGCAGCCGGTTGACGAAACGGAAACGGCCGCGCCGGCCGACCGCGCCGAGCAGCCAGCGCCGCAGCCGGTCGCGGTCGCCCAAGCCCCAGGCCAACGCCCGATCGCTTCGCCGGCCGCCCGGAAAATGGCGCGTGAAAAAGGGATCGATTTAACACAAGTGCCAACGGCTGATCCGCTCGGGCGCGTCCGGAAACAAGACGTCGCTTCGTTTGCTGTACAACCGGCCGCCCCGCAGCCGGCTCCGCAAGCCGCGCCGACGCCGGCCGCCATTCCAGCCGCCGAGGCTGGCAAGCCGGTGATTCGCGAAAAAATGTCGCGCCGCCGGCAAACGATCGCCAAACGGCTGCTTGAAGTAACGCAAACGACCGCGATGTTGACGACGTTCAATGAAATTGACATGTCGGCGGTCATCGATCTGCGCAAGCGGAAAAAAGATAAATTTTTCGAGGAGCATGACGTCCGCCTCGGCTTTATGTCGTTTTTCGTCAAAGCGGCCGTCGCCGCGCTGAAAAAATATCCGTACGTCAACGCGGAGATCCAAGGCGATGAAATTTTGCTGAAAAAATATTACGATATCGGCGTGGCCGTTTCGACGGACGAAGGGCTCGTCGTCCCGGTTGTGCGCGACTGCGACCGGAAAAACTTTGCTGAAATTGAGCGCGATATTGCCGAATTGGCGGCGAAAGCGCGCAGCAATAAGTTGTCGCTCGCCGATTTGCAAGGCGGCACCTTTACGATCACCAACGGCGGCGTGTTCGGCTCGCTTCTGTCGACTCCGCTTCTCAACGGGCCGCAAGTCGGCATTTTAGGGATGCATTCGATCAAACTGCGCCCGGTCGCCGTCGATGAGGAGCGGATCGAAAACCGTCCAATGATGTACGTCGCCTTGTCATACGACCACCGCATCATCGATGGCAAAGAGGCGGTAGGGTTCTTAAAAACGGTGAAAGACTTGATCGAAAATCCGGAAGATTTGCTGCTTGAAAGCTGACCAAGAAGGAAAAGGGGAGCCTGCGATGCGCGGGCTCCTTCCTTTTCGCGGGCTGGGGTCAGTTGGAGAGTTTTCTCATTTTCTTGCGGAAAAATACTGAAGAAAATAAGAAGGGGAATTCGAAATCACCCGCACATGGTTTCCCTCGACGGCGCGCATATTCGAAAGGCGCAAACCTGCACAAAGGCAGGTTCCGCGATGCCCCGTGAACAAACACGACGGTTACGGCTGACGATGGTTCAGAAAAGAAAACAAGCCGACAAACAAAAAAATTCCGCCGACCATTTTATACGTGCTTATATATTCTTTCAACATTTGCAAGTATTCTTGAGAGCCGACAGAGCCACCCATCGACCGAACCCACGATGAAGCAAGGCGGCTCCCTAATTCAGGGCTGTTTAACATTAGCAACAATCCAATGAGAGAAAGAATAAGCGAAACAAACTTCATTGCGTTTGGGTCTTTGAACGCATTCATTTTATATGCCTCCTTTTTAACGATCCGTTTATGCTATATAGATGCAACGAAAACGTTTACCATATCCTTGACGGAAAAGTCGCTTCTCCATTTAACCGAGTTCTTTATGGATCGTTTCCGTTTCCGCTGTTTTTTAGTTGTGTGATGTTGCTTTTTCAATGTAAAGCAGGAAAATGGCGAATCAACGCGAATATAGTTATTCAACACCATTCCTTTTTGTTGGAGGGATTCGTATGGAACTTGGATTGGCAGGGAAAACGGCGCTTGTCGCTGCTTCAAGCCAAGGGCTCGGCAAGGCGATCGCCCGGGCGCTTGCGCTGGAAGGGGCGAACGTCATGATTACGAGCCGGAACGAAGAAAAGCTGCAGGAAGTCGCCGAGGAGCTTAACCGTTTACATAAGGGCCGCGTCGCTTATACGCGCACAGATGTCACCAACGCCGACGACATTCGCCAGCTTGTCGCCAAAACGGTGGAGACGTTTGGGACGATCGATTTGCTCGTCAACAACGCCGGCGGCCCTCCGGCGGGGACGTTTGAAACGGTGAGCGACGAAGACTGGCAATATGCGTTTGAGCTCAATTTGCTGAGCTATATTCGTCTCATTCGCGAAACGCTCCCTTACTTAAAGAAAAAGGGAGGAAAAATTGTCAACATCGCCTCATCATCGATTAAAGAGCCGATTCCGGGGCTCATTTTATCCAACACGTTCCGCACCGGCATCGTCGGGCTGACGAAAACGCTTGCTGTGGAGCTGGCGCCGGATGGCATTTTAATCAATACGGTGGCTCCTGGTCGGATCGCGACGGAGCGCGTTGCCTTTTTGGACAAAGTGAATGCTGAGAAGCTTGGCATTACGAAAGAAGAAATGGAAGCGCGCATGAAAAGCGCCATTCCGCTCGGCCGCTACGGAACTCCGGAAGAGTTTGCCAACGTCGTCGTCTTCTTGTTGTCCGAGGCGAATTCGTACGTCACCGGTCAAGCTCTCATCGTCGATGGCGGCATGGTGAGAGCGATTTAAGGCAAACCGACAGGAGGGGAGACCGGATGAAAACGATCGGATTCATCGGCCTTGGCGTCATGGGGAAAAGCATGGCGCGCCATTTGTTGAAGGCGGGCTATCCGCTTCTCGTCTATACGCGCACAAAAGAAAAGGCGGAAGGCTTGCTTCAAGAAGGAGCGGTTTGGAAGGAAACGGTTGCTGATTTGGCGCGGGAGTCGGATGTCGTCATTACGATGGTCGGCTATCCTCACGATGTCGAGCAAGTGTATTTCGGCGAAGGCGGCATTTTGGAGAACGCGCGGCCGGGAACGTACGTGATTGACATGACGACGTCAACGCCGACGCTCGCGCAATCGATTTACAAGGCGGCCAAGCAAAAGGGGATTCACGCTTTGGACGCTCCGGTGTCCGGCGGCGACATCGGCGCGCGCGAAGGAACGTTGACGATTATGGTCGGCGGCGACGAGGATGTTTTTTTGGCGTGCAAGCCGATTCTCGAACGGCTTGGCACGAACATCGTGCGGCAAGGAGAAGCTGGAGCCGGCCAGCATACGAAAATGTGCAACCAAATTGCCATCGCGACGAACATGATAGGGGTGTGCGAGGCAATGGCGTATGCGAAGCGGGCTGGTCTTGATCCATTCAAAGTGTTGGAAAGCATCGCCAAAGGCGCGGCTGGCAGCTGGTCGCTGAGCAACTTGGCGCCGCGCATGCTGTCCGGTGATTTCGCGCCTGGGTTTTACGTGAAGCATTTCATTAAAGATATGAAAATTGCGCTTGAAGAAGCTGAGCGCATGAATTTGCCGCTTCCTGGCCTGGCGCTGGCGAAATCGATGTACGAAGAGCTCGCGCGGGCCGGCGAGGAAAACAGCGGCACGCAAGCGCTCTACAAGCATTATATGAAAGAGTGACAAGGGCTGACCCAAAAGCTTCATTCTTCTCAAATGAAATACAACATATTGCGCATGATTCATTGTTTCGTGTCTATATATGGTGATGAGCAAGGGTGTCCCCATCCTTTTGGGATACCCCCTTTTCATTCGATATATTAGTCAAAAAATATTGAATATTACTCCCTTTAGAGGTATAGTAAAAATAAAGGAACATACTAACCAGTTAGTATAAAAGGGGAGGATGACATGGACTTTTCCTACTCGCCGAAAGTCCAGGAGTTGATCAAAAAATTAAGCGCTTTCATGGAAGATTATATTTACCCGAATGAAAAAGTGTACGAGGAACAGTTGAATGCTCAAGAGTCGAGATGGTCGGGCGTCCCCCCGATCATGGAAGAATTGAAGGAAAAGGCGAAAAAACAAGGGCTTTGGAATTTGTTTTTGCCGGACAGCGAGTACGGCGCGGGATTAACGAATGTTGAATATGCACCGCTTTGCGAAATTATGGGCCGTTCTCTCATCGCTCCGGAAGTGTTCAACTGCAATGCGCCGGATACCGGCAATATGGAAGTGCTCGTCCGCTACGGCACAGAGGAGCAAAAGAAAAAATGGCTGACCCCGTTGTTAAACGGGGAAATCCGCTCCTGCTTTTCGATGACCGAGCCGGACGTTGCGTCAAGCGATGCGACGAACATTCGCGCCTCGATCGTCCGCGACGGCGACGAATACGTCATCAACGGGCGAAAATGGTGGTCGTCCGGGGCCGGCGACCCGCGCTGCAAAGTCGCCATCGTGATGGGAAAAACGAACCCCGATGCGCCAAAACATGAGCAACAGTCGATGATCATCGTTCCGCTCGATACACCAGGAGTGAAAATTGAACGGATGCTGCCGGTGTTCGGGTTTGACCATGCGCCGCACGGGCATGCGGAGATTACGTATGACAACGTGCGGGTGCCGAAGGAAAACATCATTTGGGGAGAAGGGAAAGGGTTTGCCATCGCCCAAGGACGGCTTGGCCCGGGGCGGATCCACCATTGCATGCGCTTGATTGGTGCAGCGGAGCGGGCGCTTGAACTCATGTGCCGGCGCGTACAGTCGCGGGTGGCGTTCGGCAAGCCGCTCGCTGAACACGGCGTGATCCGAGAGTGGATCGCCCAGTCGCGCATTGAGATCGAGCAGGCGCGTTTGCTGACGCTAAAGGCAGCGTACATGATGGATACGGTCGGCAACAAAGCGGCGCGCAAAGAAATTGCGATGATCAAGGTAGTGGCGCCCAATGTCGCTCTGAGGGTCATCGACCGCGCCATTCAGGCGTTTGGCGCTGCTGGGGTGAGCAACGATTTTCCGCTTGCCGCCATGTGGGCGAACTCGCGCACGCTCCGATTGGCCGATGGACCGGATGAAGTGCATAAAGAACAAGTAGCGAAACTTGAATTGCGGCAATATCAATCATAAGGGAGAGGAAGTGTCCATATGCATGTGTTGGACTTATTTAAAATCGCGGGAAAAACCGCCATTGTCACGGGCGGCGGGCGCGGGCTCGGCGAGCAAATTGCCGTCGGCCTTGCCGAAGCTGGGGCGGACGTCGTCGTTTGTTCGCGGAAAGTGGAAGCGTGCGAGCAAGTGAAAGAAAAACTGGAACAACTCGGCGTCCGCTCGCTGGCGCTAAAGTGCGATGTGACGAATCCGGAGGATGTCAAACACGTCGTCGAAACGACCGTCAAAGAGTTTGGCGGCATCGACATTTTAGTGAACAACAGCGGAGCGACGTGGGGAGCGCCGGTCGAGGAGATGCCGCTTGAGGCGTGGCAAAAGGTGATCAACGTCAACGTCACCGGCACGTTTCTCATGAGCCAGGCGGCCGGCAAGGTGATGATCGCCGGCCAAAAAGGCGGCGCCATCATCAATATCGCCTCGGTCGCCGGTCTTGGCGGCACGCACCCGGACATTTTAAATACGATCGGCTACAATACAAGCAAAGGAGCGGTCATCACGTTTACGAGAGATTTGGCAGCCAAATGGGGGAAGCACGGCATTCGCGTCAACGCGGTGGCGCCGGGCTTTTTCCCGACGAAAATGTCAAAAGTCGTTCTTGAACAAGTGGGGAACAAAGTGCTCGAGCATACGCCGCTCGGCCGCTTTGGCGGAGACGATGATTTGAAGGGGGCTGTCTTGTTTCTCGCCTCGCCGGCGTCTGCGTTTGTCACGGGGGCGCTGTTAGTTGTTGATGGCGGCAGCCATGCGACCGGCATTTAACAAAATGAAAAAAAGGGGGAAACGCAAATGAGCGAGAAACGGGCGTTGTCTCTTTATCCGGAGCACATTTCGTTCAATATGGATATTCCCGACAAAACGGTATGCGATGTACTGCATGAGCGGGCGGCGGAATTCGGCTCCCAGCCGGCGCTGACGTTCTATGACAAGACGATGACGTACGCCGAGCTTGAGGCGGCGGTCAACCGCTTCACCTCGAGCCTGCAGGCGCTTGGAGTGCAAAAAGGCGACCGTGTGGCGATCATGCTGCCGAACTGCCCGCAATATGTCATCGCTTACTATGGCATTTTGCAGGCGGGCGCCATCGTCACCCAAGTCAACCCGATGCTTGTGGAGCGTGAACTCGCCTATTTGCTGAAAGACTCCGGCGCCGAGACGATTGTCATTTATGAGCCGCTTTATTCCCGCCTTGCCGCGGTCAGAGGGGGGACGGCCGTCAAGCAGGCGGTCACCGTCAGTCTTGGGGCGCCGCCGTCTGTTTCACTGGCTCCCGGGGACGTGACGTTTGATGAGTTTCTTGCCCGAGGGAGCGGAGCGGTGCGCTCGGTGCCGATTGAACCAATGTATGACGTCGCTGTGCTGCAGTATACTGGCGGGACGACGGGGCGTTCCAAAGGGGCGATGCTCACCCACCGCAACATTTTTGCCAATGTCTTGCAGTGCGCCGAGTTTTTCAAAGGGACGTTTGAGATGGGGAAAGAGCGGTATTTGACCGTCATCCCGTTGTTCCATGTGTTTGCGATGACGTCTGGCATGAACTTGGCCATTTACCAAGGGGCGGAAAATATTTTGCTGCCGCGCTTTGAGTTGAAAGAAGTTTTGGAGACGATTCGCGACAGGCAGCCGACCGTGTTTCCAGGCGTGCCGACAATGTATGTCGCCATCACGAATACGCCGGGGGTTGAGCAGTACGGCATCAGCAGCATTAAAACGTGCAACAGCGGCAGCGCGCCGATGCCGCTCGAGTTGATGCGCGACTTCGAGGCGAAAACGGGGGCGGTCGTTCTTGAAGGATACGGATTGTCCGAAGCCTCGCCGGTGACGCATTGCAATCCTCCGTTTGCAGCGCGCAAGCCGGGCACGGTCGGCATCGGCATGCCGCTGACCGAGTACAAAGTCGTCGATGTGGCGACCGGCACGCAAGAGCTGCCGCCAGGCGAAGTCGGCGAGCTGATTATCCGCGGGCCGCAAGTGATGAAAGGATATTGGAACATGCCGGAAGAAACGGCGGCGGCGCTTCGCGACGGTTGGCTGTACACCGGCGATTTGGCCTCGATCGACGAGGAAGGGTATGTGACGATCGTCGACCGGAAAAAAGATCTAATCATCGCCGGCGGCTATAACATTTATCCGCGTGAAATTGAAGAAGTGCTGTACGAACATCCAGCGGTGAAAGAGGCGGCGGCGGTTGGCGTGCCTGATTCATACCGCGGCGAAACGGTGAAGGCGGTCATCGTCTTAAAAGATGGAATGCAGGCAAGCGAAGAAGAGATTCTTGCCCATTGCCGGAAAAACTTAGCGGCGTACAAAGTGCCGCGCATCGTCGAGTTCCGTGCCGAACTGCCGAAGACGAACGTCGGGAAAATTTTGCGCCGCGCCTTGCGTGAAGAAGCGTCCCGATCGCAATAACGTTGCGGCTTTCGGCCAAGTCCGAAGCGGGCTTGGCCGTTTTATGGTACAATAGCTGACAGCAACCATATTAGACAAGAGGTGTAAAAACGTGAAGGAGAAAATTATGGCTGTCAGCATCGAACTATTTGAGCAAAATGGGTTTAGCGAAACATCGATCCAAGACATCGTTGACGCCCTTGGGGTGACAAAAGGGACGTTTTATTACTATTTTACAAGCAAAGAAGAACTGTTGATGGATATTCACCTTCGCTACATTGAACGGCTGCTTGACGAAGAGGAGCGCATTATAAGCGATAAACAGCGCTCGGTGCGGGAGCGACTGTATGATATTGTCTTCATGCTCATCCATAATGTCGAACGGCAAGGACGGGAAGCGCGCATTTTTTTTCGCGAAATGAAACATTTGAATGAGGAGCATTTACAGAAAGTAAAAGAAAAGCGCGATTTGTTTCGTCATCGGTTGCAGGCGTTAATTGAGGAAGGAATGAAAAGCGGTGAACTGCGCCGCGATTTGTCGCCATCGATCGCCACGCTTACCGTGCTTGGGGCGGCCAATTGGAGCTACCAATGGTTTCGCCCGGACGGTGAGCTGACCGATGCCGAGGTGGCGAAACAGATGGTGGTGATTTTGCTTGATGGCATGAGCGCGTCGTCTGTCTCGAAAACCGAGTGAAAAGAGAGACCAACAAGTGCCGAGCCGATGGGGGGATCAATGGACGCTGTCCGTGCGGGAGCATGGCGCGCTTGAATTGTTGACCAAGGGGGAAAGGGAGAGATGACAGCGATTATTCCAGTGCGCAAGGGGGAAGAGCTGCCGGCAGGGAAGCTGGCCAAGTTTTTGCGCACGGTGCTGCCGGACATGCCGGATGGGGAGCTTGAGATCCAGCAATTTTCCGCCGGCCGGTCGAATTTGACGTATTTGCTCCGCTGCGGAGAGTGGGAGGCGGTGCTGCGCCGGCCGCCGTTGGGCCCGGTGCCGCCAAAAGCGCATGATATGAAGCGGGAGAGCATATGGCTTTCGGAAATCCATCCGCTGTTCCCGCTCGCACCGAAACCGTTCTATTTTTGCGAAGACGAATCGGTGATCGGGAGCCCGTTTTTCGTCATGGAGCGGCGGCATGGCGTCGTGATTGATAGCGATTTTCCTGACGGCATCACTCCGACGGAGGAGGTTTGCCGCGGCATCTCCGAGACGATGGTCGAGACGCTTGTCCGCATCCACCAAATCGACTATACCCAAACGCGCCTTGTGCAGATGGTGAAGCCGGAAGGGTTTATGGAGCGGCAAGTGCACGGATGGATTCAGCGCTATGAGCGGGCCAAGACGGATGATATTCCGGAAGCCGAGGCGCTGATGAAGTGGCTCGCTTCCCACATCCCACCGCAGCGCGAAGCAACGGTGATTCATTATGACTTTAAGCTGAACAACGCTTTGTTTGCCAAAGATGACGTAACGAAAATGGTCGGTTTGTTTGACTGGGAAATGTCGACCGTCGGCGATCCGCTTGCCGATTTAGCGGTGGCGATGAGTTATTGGATTGAAGAAGATGATCCGCCGCTTGTGAAAAATGGATTTGGCCGCGCGCCGGCCACCGTCCGTCCCGGTTTTTATACGCGCGAGCAGTTTATTGAGGCGTATGCGAAAAAAAGCGGCCGTGATGTATCTGATATACACGTTTATTTAACGTTTGCCTACTTTAAACTAGCAGTCATTTGCCAGCAAATTTATTACCGCTATCGCCGCGGACAGACGAACGATGAGCGGTTTCACCATTTTGGCCAGTTTGTCGAAGCGCTCATTGAGCATGCATGGCAGCTGGTGACAGGACGGTGAGGCGGAGTGATGACAAAAGTGCATGTCGTGCTGCGCAAAGAAGACATTGATGAGATGGCGCTTGCTGATCGAAAGGTGGCTGTCGTGTTCGATGTTCTGCTTGCTACCTCGTCGATTACAGCAGTGCTCTCTGCCGGCGCTCGTTCAGTGATCCCGGTGCGCAACGCCGAGGAGGCCAAGGAGATCGCGTTTCGCTTGCCAGAGGGCAGCTATGAGCTCGTCGGCGAATACGAAGGGCGGACGATCGCTGGTTTTCATCCGCCGGCGCCGCTGTTTTTGCAAACGGTTTGTCCAGGGAAAACAGTCGTGCTATCGACGACCAATGGCACGGTGGGGATTCGCAGAGCCCAAGCGGCTCGCGCGGTGTACGCGGCGAGCTTGCTGAACAGCCCGGCGGTCAGCGAGCATATTTGCCGTTTGCATCAGGAAGAGACAATCATTGTAATTTGTTCCGGCTCGTCCGGCCGTTTTTGCCTAGAAGACTTTTATGGCGCCGGCTACTTTGTGCACTGCTTGATCGAGCAAGGGATCAACGCGGCGGAGCTGTCCGACAGCGCGACGGCCGCATGGCTCTTTTACCGGCAATATTCGGATGAAGGAAAGGCGAAAGAAGTGTTGTCTGCCTCGCGCGTCGGCCGTTGGATGACGGCGTACGGCTTGGAAAAAGAAATCGACTACATCAACCGGCACGGGTCGCTTTCTGCCGTTCCAAAACTTGAGCTGGGGCCGTTCGGCCCGGAACTGCGCGATATGGCGTCAACAAAAGCAACGAAAGAGGGGGTATCGCCATGAAATTTGTCCAATTTGTTGAATACGGTGGACCGGATGTCTTGCGTGTTTGCGAAGGCGAACGTCCGAAGCCCTCGGGGCGGCAAGTCGTGATTGAAGCTGAAGCGATCGGCGTCAACTATGCGGATACAGCCCGACGGGAAGGCCGCTATATCGTGCCGACGCCGCTTCCGTTCGTACCCGGGACGGAAGTGGCCGGTGTTGTCCGTGAAGTCGGCCCGAAGGTGCAAACGGTCCGCCCGGGGCAACGCGTCGTCGCGTTGATCGAATCCGGCGGCTATGCGGAATTTGTCGCTGTCGATGAACGGGCGGTCGTGCCGCTTTCGGATGGCATGGATGCCCGGCAGGCGGCGGCCTTGCCGGTGCAAGGGCTAAGCGCCTACCATATTCTCAAAACGATGGGCCGGTTGGAAGAAGGGGAAACGGTGCTCGTTCACGCCGCAGCCGGCGGCGTTGGAACGATTGCCGTCCAATTGGCGAAACGGTTCGGCGCCAAAACAGTCATCGCCACGGCAAGCACAGAGGAAAAGCGGGCGTTGGCGGAGCGGCTTGGTGCTGATGTCACTATTGATTATACAAAAGACGACTGGGCTGCGGCTGTGATGGAGGCGACAGGCGGGCGCGGCGTCGATGTCGCTTTGGAAATGGCGGGCGGCGATGTATTTCATCAGACGCTCGATTGCCTCGCTCCGTTCGGCCGCCTGGTCGTATATGGGGCGGCGAGCGGAGAAATGACGCGTCTCAATCCGGTCCGGCTGATGGCGAAAAACTGGTCGGTGATCGGCTTTTTCCTGCCGCAAATCATGAAAAAGCGGGCGTTGTACGAACAAAGTTTGCGGGAATTGCTCGCGTGGGTGCAGGAAGGAAGCCTGAAGCTGATGATCGGCGGCGTTTATCCGCTCGAGCAGGCCGCCGAGGTGCATCGGCTTTTGCAAGGACGGAAAACGCATGGCAAGCTGCTGCTTGTGCCATAAGTCAAGAAGGTGTCCCCAAAAGGTCGGGACACCTTCTTTTGTATTGTCACCAAAAGACAAAAGCGAACGCTGGAACTTTGTTGAGAGAAAAGCAGCCTCTCTCTTATGGGGGCATGGCGGCATACAGCGATATAATTTTTGAAAACAGTTACGGGCTGCGCTTCGTTTGGATATACCGCTCGAGCCGGTCCAGCCCTTCTTTGAGCACATCGAGCGAATAAGCGTACGACAGGCGGACATGACCTTCACCGTATTCGGAAAAGGCGCTGCCGGGAACGAGGGCGACGCCGGCGTTTTCGACGACATCGAGGGCAAAATCAAACGAAGACATGCCAAAGGCGGCGATTGACGGAAATAAGTAAAAGGCTCCATCCGGCTTCTCGACCGGCAGCCCCATGGCGGTGAGACGACTGTAGGCATACTCAAGCCGCTCGGCGTAGGCGGCACGCATCACCTCGGCGTCGTGTTTGCCGGCGGTCAGCGCCTCCACCGCCGCTTTTTGGCTGATCGATGACGTGCACGAGACGCTGTATTGGTGCACTTTCACCATTTGTTCAACGGCGAACGCCGGAGCGAAGACAAACCCGATGCGCCAACCGGTCATGGAGTGCGATTTGCTTAAGCCGTTGATGACGATCGTCTGCTCCGGCAGCCATTCGGCGATCGAGCGATGGCGTCCGCGGTAAACGAGCTCGCTGTAAATTTCATCGGAGACGATCCAAATCGGTCGTCCTTTCAAAAGTGAAGCGATGTTCTCAAGCTCTTTGGCCGACAGCGCCGTCCCGGTTGGATTTGATGGGTATGGAAGAACGAGGCAGCGCGTATTGTCCGTGATATAAGGCGCAATAAGCTCAGCCGACAGACGGAAACCGTTTGATCTTGTGTCGATGTACACCGGTTTCGCTCCGCACAGGCGGATGAGCGGTTCATAGCCGGGATAGACTGGCGCGGGAAGAAGCACTTCCGTCCCTTCCTCCAAAATCGTGCGAAACGCAACATCAAGCGCTTGGCTCGCGCCGACGGTGGCGATGACTTCGTCCGGCGTGTAGCGCAGGCTGTACTTGTCAGCGACGAATTGGCAAGCCGCCTGGCGCAGTTCCAGCAGGCCGGCGTTGGCCGTATAGGTTGTGAAATCGGCGGCAATGGCCTCTTGGGCGGCCGTTTTTACATGTTCAGGGGTCGGAAAATCAGGCTGGCCGATCGTAAGTGAAATGAGCCCTGGACGGTCGGCGACAAGGTTGAAAAATTGGCGGATGCCTGATAACTGAATGGCTTGAACGCGTGGTTGAATGAGGTGTTTCACGGTTGTCCACCTTTCTTTTTTTGCTTCTATTGTACCATTGGCGAGGAAAACGAAAAAACAAAAATGAGCCCCTTTCCGTCTAGATTGTTCCCACAAACGGAAATGGGGCTCACTTGGTCATCGACGATTCACTTTCCAACTTTGTTCGCTCCTTTTACGCGCCGTATTTTTTCAACAGGTCGTTATATTGGGCGGAAAGCTTGAAAAACAACGGCTTGTTGCCGGCCGCGAGCGCTTCATCAATTTGTTCCATCAGCTTTTTTCTTTGAAACTGGAAGATCGCTTCTTTCAGCACTTGTTCGGCCATCGGCCCGTAGCTGCTTTTTTCTTCCGGTTGGTTGAACAAAACGGCGCCTTCATTCGGGTATTGTTTTTCGTACATGATTCAGTCCCTCCCATATGGGAACGAAACAGTTCCCTTTCTTATATTATCGTCGTTTTTGATGCCAATGTAAAGAAAATTTAGATAAATATTTTTTGTCAATTTTTTCTCTACATGATTTTAATACCCGTTTTTTGTTGGGACTTAACAGTTTTTCGGTTATGATAAGAGGAGAACAAGGCAAAGGTGATGGCGATGATTCGCACGTGTGTTGTGACAAAAGAATTTGAGATTTTGTATGATGTTGACTTAACGCTTGTCAACAGCCCAGACGTCTCATGGTATTGGGTTGACTTTCATGAGCCGACCGATGAGGAATCGGCGCTGCTTGCTTCCTTTTTCCGTTTCCATCCGCTGGCGATTGAAGACTGTCTCGAATATGTGCAGCGGCCGAAGCTCGATTTTTACGACCGCTATTTGTTTGTCGTTCTCCATGCGATCGCTGGGATGACGCTGGAGGCTGAGGAAGTCGATTTGTTTGTCGGGCAAAACTTCATCGTTTCGTTTCATAAGTCGCCGATTCATGCCGTTGATGAGGTGTGGGAGCGATTGAAGCATGAAGAACATATTCAGCAGGGGCCGTTTCACGTCATGTACCGGCTGATCGACAAGCTTGTGGATGATTATTTTCCACCGCTTTATCATATTGAAGACGTGCTGAACGATTTAGAGGAGAATACGAACAATGAACCGATTCACGACATTATTGAAAAAGTGTTTGACATCCGCGGCGATTTATCGAAGCTGCGCCGAACGATCGTGCCGATGCGCGACTTGTTGTACCGCATCATCCATTCCGACCGGCTGCAGCGCATGAAAGAACGGCAGCTGTACTTTCATGACATTTATGATCATTTGCTGAAGCTGTCGGAAATGATTGAGACAAACCGAGAAATTACCGCGGATATCCGTGACAGCTATTTATCGCTCAACTCGAATCGAATGAACAATATTATGATGACATTTACAGCCATTACGACCATTTTCATGCCGCTCTCCTTTATTGCCGGCATTTATGGGATGAACTTTGATTATATGCCTGAATTGCACTGGAAGTACGGATACTTTGTTGTATTGGCGGCCATGGCGGTGATCGGGATGACGATGTTCGTCTGGTTTAAGCGCAACGGCTGGTTTCAGTTGTTGAAAAGTGACTGGGCGAAGGAGGAGCGGGAGCGCCGCCAATAGCTGTATAAAACAGGCTGTTCCCCTCATATACATAATTACATCATGACGGCAGCGTAAGAGCGAAGGAGGGGAATCGATGGCAAGAGGAATTTGGGGCGTCGACTCGGCGCAAGTCGTAACGGATCAACTGTTTCAATGCGTGCGGACGGAGCTTGGCTATCCAAAATTTTGGGGCCGCTATTTGTCGGAAGTGCCGAATGTGTCCGAAGGGTTGACGCGCGACGAGATCGCCCGCATTCGCAACTACGGGGTGAAAGTGCTGCCGATTTATAACGCCTTCCGCGAAGCGGTCGGCTATGCGAACGGGCAAGTGGCGGCGCGCAACGCGCTGTTCCATGCGCGTCGGCTTGGCATTCCAAAAAATAAGCTGCTGTTTGCTAACATTGAAGATTTTTTCCCTGTGGATGCCGCTTGGATCGCCGCCTGGGTGGAAACGCTCTATCCGACCGGATATCGCCCGGGTCTGTATGCTGACCCGACGAAAGGGGATTTCGCTGCCGCCTATTGCGAGGCGGTCAGCCGGAACAACCAAGTGGCGGTGCAGGCAGTCATTTGGAGCGCCGCCCCAAGGACGGGAACGACGAAAGAGCCAAAAGCGCCGCGCTATCAGCCGGCTGCCCCGCCTTGCAGCGCGAACGTCTGGGTGTGGCAGTACGGGCGTGATGCGGAAGAGTGCCCGGTTGATACGAATTTGGCCGATCGCCGCTTGCTTGATTTTTTGTATTGAACAAAGCCGTTGCCAAAAAGCAACGGCTTTTTTAGGGGGGTGAGGCATTTGAAATTGTTGACGGTTGCGCGCTTTTCTTTTCATGTTTTTCATATCAATCGATTATATTAGTAATAGGAAAAAAGGGGGGTGAAAAGAGAATCGGGTGGTGTGGCGAAACAAAGCGGTGATCGGAAAGGAGGGGGGAATATGGATCGATCTGTCGCCTCGCTGTTGGATCTCATCCATGAACAATACGAACGATGGAGGACGGGACCGCCGCTTGACGGTGCGGAATTGGCCCGATTTTTCAATGCTGTCGGCCGGACGGCGGCGGTGATTGGTCGCAGCGACATCGCTGCTGAAGCAGAGCGGCTCATTCATCGGTTGAACGGCCAAACGGAACGGCAATGGACAGCGGAGGAGGCGCTGATGGAGATGGCTCCTCTCCTTCGCTGCTTCTATGAAGCCGGCAAAGGGGCTTCTGCCATCATTCCCTCTTCGCACTGCCAAGGACCGAAAGCAGCTGTTCTCCTTTGTGGAAATGATCCCCTGTTTTTTGCTTACGTCCGCGTCGCCCTGCAAACCGTGCCATGGCGTTTCACGACGATCCCCTCCCTTGAGCAGGCCGCCGCGTCAATGTTTCGCATCAGCCTGGATTGCATCATCGTCAGCGTGAAGGAGGGAGAGTGGGAGAATCCGGACTTGGCGGTTTTGCTTGAGCGCGCCGGACAGCGCCCTTATCTTCCGATTGTCATTGTGAGCAGAGACGAGGGCAAAGAGGGGCGGTTGAAAGGGTATGAGCTTGGCGCGGATGATGTCATCACCATCTCAGCGGCAGATGAACTGTTCGTTCGCGTTCGCCGGCTCATTGAAAAAAAACGAAAAATCGATGACCTTGTGCTCATTGACGAATTGACAGGTGTGTACAACCGGAAGTATTTGCCGCGGGTATACGCCCGTCTTCGGAGCGACCTCGAGCGTTACGGAGTGCCAAGCTGTTTGGCGTTGCTTGATTTGGACCATTTCAAACAAGTCAATGACCGCTTCGGCCACCTTGCAGGCGATGCGGTGTTGCAAAAGCTGGCTGCCTTTTTGCGCCAACATACACGTGGAGTGGATACGGTCGTTCGCTTTGGTGGCGAAGAGTTTGTCGTTTGGCTGGCCAAAACGTCCAAAAGAGAGGCGCGTGCAGTGCTTGAGCGGCTGCGGCGCCAGTTCGCCGCCGAAAAGGTCGAGGTGGATGGCGCACTTCTATCATGTACGTTTTCCGCCGGTTTGGTCGAGTGCGATGAACCGGATCGGCCGCTTGACTATTGGCTGCGTCTGGCCGACAAGGCGCTGTATGCGGCGAAACGAGGCGGCGGCAATCGGATTGAAGAAGCGGTGCGGGAGGAAAACGGGTCTTCGGATGAGGCCCTCCGTCAAGCGCCAACGGATCGGCGGCGATGGAGGGTTGCCATCGTAGACGACGATGAACTCGTGCGGATGATGATCGCCGATCTTGTCTGCAAGCTTGCTGCTGAGCAGAAGAGGGAAGCAGACATTTGCGAGTTCGACGACGGCCTTTCGTTTCTTGAATCTCCGTTTTATCAAAGCGGGCGGCAATCTGTCGTTATTTTGGACCGGGTGATGCCAAAAATGGACGGGCTTGAGGTGCTGAACCGCCTTCGTCAAGAGCGAAAGCCATACAAGGTGATGATGCTGACGTCGCGCCAAGATGAGCGGGATATTGCCCATGCGCTTGACCGTGGGGTGGACGAATATGTGACAAAGCCGTTCAAATGGCTTGAGCTTGAGGCGCGGCTGCGCCGGCTGCTGAAGGAGCTGGATGCGTAATGGCGCTGTTGGTCGTTACGGCGGCAGCGGTTGCTTTATTCACCTTGTTGTCGAATTTGTTCCTGTATTTGGTTGTGCGCAAATGGAGGGAAAAGCGGCGCCAAGTTCGGATATGCGCTTATAAGGAACGACACCGGCTTGGGCTGCTTCGGTATTTGCTCGGCGAGGAGGAACAGCTGTTGTTGCCGGCTTCGCCGCTTGAGCGGGAAGCGATGATCGAACTGCTTGACCATTTTGCCGCCCTTTTGAAAGGAGAACAGGTGCAGGCGCGCATCCGGGCGTTGGCGGAGGAGCATTTTCAAGGATGGCTGCGCCGCCGGCTGTCAAGCCGTCATTGGAGCGAGCGGATGAACGCGCTGTTTTTGATCGAGGACTTGCGGATGCAAGTGATGGTGCCGGAGATGGAGCGGCTGTACCGCTCCGACCGGGTGACGAGGGGGGAAGAGGCAAAGCTGTTGGCTATTTTCGCCCAATTTGACTATAGCCCGGTGGTGGCCTACGTGCTTGAGCCGAAATACGAATTGACCGAGTTTGCGTACCGGGTCATTTTTGGCCATATGAGTGAGCGGCTGCTTCGGCAGGTGGAACAGCGATTTGATGAGCTGCCGCCGGCGGGGAAATGCGCGTTCGTGGATATGATCGGCATCCGCCGGCGCGAGGAGCGGTCGTTTTTGCTGGAGCTCTTGGCATCAGATGAGTTGGAGCTCCGCGTTCGAGCGCTCAAGGCGATGGCGGAAATCGGCATGAAGCTTGAAGCAGCAAGGCTCGAGCAACATTTGTGCTCCCCCTATTGGCAAGAGCGGCTGATGGCCGCCCGTCTTGCGGGAAAATGCCGCGAAGAGCGGCTTCTTCCGTTGCTGTATGAGCGGCTTAGCGACCGTTCATTTGTCGTTCGTTCCGAAGCGGCGGCGGCCATCGCGCGTCTGCCGGGGGGACGGGCTGTGCTGCGCACCGCGGCGCGCACAGCATCGGACCGTTACGCCCGCGATATGGCGAGGCAGTGGCTTCGAGGGGAGGAATAATGGTGGAAGCATGGCGTGCGTTTCTCTGGATCGCAGGACACATTGTACTCATTTACATGATAATCGTTCTCCTTTTTTATGCTTTTTTGCTTATTGTCTCTTTTATCCATTTGCGCCGCGTCCATCGCCTCGATGATTGGGAGCCGTATGAAGAGCTGCTCGACGCAAGCTATGCTAAACCGGTATCGATCCTCGTTCCCGCTTATAATGAGGAAGCCGGCATCGTCGGCTCGGTGCGGTCGCTGCTCGCCATTGAATACCCTGAGTACGAAGTCATCGTCATTAATGATGGGTCGACTGACAAGACGCTTGAGCGGTTGATCGATCATTTTCATCTGAAGCCGGTCTATCGCGTCATTCGCCGCCAGCTGGACGCAAAGGACATCAAAGCGGTTTACCAGTCGCCTGATTATCCGCATTTGTTTGTGCTGGACAAAGAAAACGGCGGGAAAGCGGATGCGTTGAACGCTGGAATCAACGCTGCTCGTTATCCATACATTTGTTCTATTGATGGCGATTCTGTCCTGGAGCGGCGCGCGTTTTTGAAAGTGATGAAACCGATGCTTGAATCCGACGGAGAAGTCATCGCCTCTGGGGGGAGTGTCCGGATCGCCAACGGCTGCCGGATTGAACGAGGCGAAATCGTCAAGGTCGGTTTGTCGCGGCGTCCGCTCGTGATTATGCAAACGATTGAATATTTGCGCGCGTTTTTGCTCGGCCGCCTCGGCTTAAGCCGACATAACTTGCTGCTGATTGTTTCTGGAGCGTTCGGCGTCTTTTCCAAACATTGGGTGGTTGAAGCCGGGGGATATGCCGATACGGTTGGCGAGGATATGGAACTCGTTGTCCGCCTGCATCGATTGGCGCGTGAAAAAAACGAGACGAAAAAAATCATCTACATCCCTGACCCGGTTTGCTGGACGGAAGCGCCGGAAACGTATGGGGATTTGCGCCGGCAGCGGCGGCGCTGGCATCGCGGGCTGCTTGAGAGTTTATGGCGCCACCGGTCGCTGCTGTTCAATCCGAGGTACGGTTCGATCGGTCTTCTTTCGCTACCGTATTTTTGGTTCATTGAACTTCTCGGACCGTTCGTGGAGCTGATCGGCTATATGACTGTTGCTTGCTCTTTCTTTCTCGGAAACTTGTACATCGAATTCGCTCTGCTGCTGCTGACGGTTTCGATTTTGTACGGTTCGCTGTTGTCAGCGGCTGCCGTCTTGCTTGAAGAATGGACCGAGCGGAAGTTCCCGAACGTCTCTGATTTAGTGAGGCTTTTTTTCTTCTCGCTGACGGAGACGCTTTGGTACCGGCCGCTTACGGCCTGGTGGCGGTGCGAAGGGGTGATCGACGCTGTTCGCCGGAAAAAGCAATGGGGGAGCATAAAGCGAAAAGGGGTCTCAGCGTAGCCAACAGAACAGAGGCTGGATTGTTTGTTTTAGAAGGCCGGTGATTGAACAGGGAAGACGGCTCAATCATTTTTTCTCAAATAGAAAAAACTTACGGATATTGTTCTTCTCTTCATTCGAGAATCATTGATTTAGAGAAAATGGCTGCTTTTCACCGGCCTCTTCCTGCAGAGCGAAAAGGAGAGGGGCTTTCATTGCAGGACAGGGCGGGCGAAAAAGCTGGTTAACCATGAAGCAAAAGAGACATCGGTGCCCCTGTTGCCGACCCGGCGTTAAGATGTGCCCGTGTTGAAAAAAACCGGCGTCCGCTTAATAGCGGTCGCCGAGTCGTTTAAATGCGGGTCTTGTCAGCCGTTTCGGCTTTTGTTCCGGATTTTCTTTCAGTCCGGTGTAGGCGATGAGAATGGCTTTTGCCTCCGACAGCGGCATCCGAGCCGGAGGGTTGCGGTACGAATCATTGAGAGCGCCAAGGTGCGGAAGGACGGCGAAATCTTGTTTTGTCGGTGGAATGTGAAAGTAGTAGTCGCCGACGGCGACGAGCACGTCGGATTGCTGTTGGCTGTATTTCGGATTGCGGGAAAAATGGAGGCCGACTTTTTTCGCCTTGCCCTCTTCAAGCAGCTTTTCGATCGCTTTTTTCTTCAAAAGATAAAGAAACGAAGGATTCAATGCTGTCTTAGCATGGCGGTTGACGGTAAAAATCGCTTTGGCAATGTCATCGACCGTCAATTGCAACGGCTTCATCGGCATGTCTCCTTTTTTCTTTCTATTATAGCATAGAAATTGGTGCGATTGTTACATTTCCCTGTGTTTCTAGCTAGGGGAGAGTGAGAAAACCGTCAACTCCGGCGGGGCGAAGAAGCGAAGCGGCACCCGCGTCGTGCCAAGGCCGCGGTTGACGTACAACAAAAGCCCGCCGATGTGGTAAAACCCTTCATAATACCGCTCAGACAGCGGCGGCGTGATGAGCGGCCCGATCAACGGCAACTGAATTTGCCCTCCGTGGCTATGGCCGGACAGTTGAACGTGAATAGGGAAGCGGCGAGCCTCAATGGCGCCGTCTGGCTCATGAACGAGCGCGATTGTATATGTCGCCGGCGGAATGCCGCGAGTCATTTTCAACCAGTCCGGGCGTCCGAGCATCATATCGTCGCTGCCGACAATGGCGATCGTGTCATGGCCGCGTCGGACGAGTGCATGCTCATTGACGAGAACGCGGAATCCGGCCCGTTCCATTAATCGACGGTAAATATCGGTTCCATAGCCGCCGTGATCATGGTTTCCGTAAATGCAAAATTTTCCAAGAGGAGCGCGGACGCCGGCCAACGCCTCAGCGACTGTTTCAGTGTGCGGATACCGGTTCGCCTCATGGAGCAGATCGCCTGTGAATACGACGAGATCGGGCCCGAGTTCGTTGATGCGGCTGATAATGCGGTAAAAGCGTTTCAAGCCGTAATAATGGCCGAGATGGAGATCACTGAACTGCAGCAGCTTGACGCCGGCAAACGACTTTGGGATCAGCGGATGCGACAGCGCATGGTGCGTCACGGTCAGCTCGGCTGGCTCAATCCAGCGGGCATAGCCAGAGGCGGCCGCCGTCGCCAGCGCTGCGCTGAAACTTGTACGCGCCAGCTTTTTCAAAAAGGCGCGCCGGCTTAGTTTGGTTGTTTCGATATGGTGCATCGTTTCGTCGTCCTTTCACAAGCAGCTTTATTATAACGAAAAGAGAGGGAAAAGGACAATAGGAGGACTAAGATGTTCGAATATTCCACTATTTTATGATATGATAAAAATGAATGAGTAATCAGTCATAGGAGGAGAAATGGATGAACGGAAAAGTGATCATTGTGACCGGCGGGTCGAGCGGAATGGGGAAATATATGGCGAAGCGGTTTGTTTCTGATGGGGCCAACGTCGTCATTACGGGAAGGCGGGCCGAGGCGCTCGAAGAGGCCAAGCGGGAAATCGCCGCGCCGGATGGAGGGAAAGTGCTTACGATCCCGATGGATGTGCGCAACCCGGAACAAGTGGCGCACATGGTGGAGCGGACTGATGCGGAATTCGGCCGCATCGATGCCCTCATCAACAACGCGGCTGGCAATTTCATTTGCCCGGCGGAAAAGTTGTCGATCAACGGCTGGAACAGCGTCATTAACATTGTGTTAAACGGCACGTTTTACTGCAGCCGGGAAGTCGGCAACTACTGGATTCAGCGCGGCTTGAAAGGGAACATTATCAACATCGTTGCGACATATGCCTGGCATGCCGGCGCCGGGGTCATTCATTCAGCGAGCGCCAAGGCTGGAGTGCTGGCAATGACGCGCACGCTTGCTGTGGAATGGGGGAAAAAGTACGGCTTCCGCGTCAATGCGATCGCTCCCGGACCGATTGAGCGGACCGGCGGGGCGGAGCGGCTTTGGGAATCAGAGGAAGCGGAGCGGATGACGTTGGAAAGCGTGCCGCTCGGGCGGCTCGGGACGCCGGAAGAAATCGCGGCGGTCGCTTCGTTTTTGCTTTCGGATGAAGCCGCTTACATTAACGGCGCTTGCATCACAGTCGACGGCGGCCAATGGCTGAACCGGCGGCCGTTTTAATCAAATTTGCCATAAAGCAAGATGGTCCTCACCCAAAAGGGATTGCAGGCGGTATTTCTTCATTTATCGCGGGCAACCGGCTCATTGCACGCAACGGCCTTTGTCACAAGCGGATTCCCTGCTGTCAGGGGAGCCGCTTTTTTTACGAGTCAGGAACGATTGGGCAATTATGCTATAATAAAGGCAAAGATGGTCGATGGGGATGAGGTGAACACGATGGATGCATTAGACGTGATGGCCAACTTGCCGCAAGTGATTCCGCACTATCAACCGATTTTCAGCGCCGATGAGCATGGGGTCGTCGGCTATGAAGTGCTCGGTCGGTTTCAAACGGAAACAGGGCCGGTCAGCCTTGGGCCGTTTTTTCACGATGAAACCATTCCAGAAGAATTTCGCATCGAAGTGGATGATGTGATCACGAAAAAAGCGCTCGACTATTTTCTGTCGCTTGATGATCAAACGCTGCTCATTTTTTTAAACCGCGACGCCAACTTGCTGATGCTTGACCGTGGCGAGTCGTTTTTGCAGCTGCTTCTCTCCTATGAAGCGAAAGGGTTGGCCCCAAGCCGCATCGTTTTGGAAATCAACGAGCAGCATTTCAAGGGAGACGTCGATCAGCTCAGCCATTTATTGACGTATCTTCGTACATACGGCGTTAAAGTGGCGGTCGACAACATCGCCGAACATAGCATTCATCTTGAGCGAATCGGCGTCTTGTCGCCTGACATTTTAAAAATCGATTTGCGTGAATTGCGGAAAACGTCCGTTCATCAAGCATACCAGGAAATCGTTCACTCGATTTCGCTGTTGGCGCGCAAAATCGGAGCGACGCTCCTGTATGAGGACATCGAAACGTCATTTCAGCTTCAGTATGCTTGGCGGCATGGCGGCCGCTATTATCAAGGGTATTATTTGGCCAAGCCGGCGCCAGAGGTTGTGCCGCGCGATTTGTTGAAAGACTTGCTCCGCCAAGAGTGCCATCGCTTCATCCAGCAGGAAAAGAAAAAGCTTGAAACGCTGTATCAAATTGCTGAGCAGTTTCAGCAGCGGATCAGCGCGCTGCTTGGCAAATACAAAAAAGCCGCCGATTTTAACGAGCTCATTTCCCTGTTGGCCGGCGAGCTCGACGATGTTTGCTTCCGCATTTATGTTTGTGATGAGGACGGCTTCCAGCAGTCGGGCAATATGTTCAAGCGCGGCGGCCGGTGGGAGCTTCAGCCGCAATATTATATGAAAAACTGGAGCTGGCGCCCGTATTTTTTGGAAAACATTATTCGCATGCGCTCGCGCCGAAGAGGGATTTTGTCCGATTTATACACGGATATTGAAACAGGGGAAACGATCCGGACGTATTCGTATCCGATCGATGAGCGCCATTACTTGTTTATTGACTTGTCGTACAGCTATTTGTTTGAGCATGACGCCCATTATTGACTGCATAAAATCGCCTCATTGCGGCAAAGTAAACATGAGGTGAAACTTATGGCACAGTTAACTTTTGTGTTATCCGCCCTCTCTGTATTGATCGCGGTCATTGGGTTCGTCTATACGGTTCGCCTCGGCCGCCAGCAGCGCTGGCAAGGAGAGCTTGACGGGCCGATCCCGAAAACGGTCGAGGAGCATGCCTATTTGCGCAACCCGATATTGCTTGCGTATGTGCTCGCCGTCTTGCTTGCTGTGTTTGCCATCGGTTATTTGGCGCTTCGATATTATTGAACGGAAGGTGTCCCAACAGAAGCGGGACACTTTTTTTTGATGGCGGCCATGCACAAAATATCACGCATCTGCCTGCTTTAAGGAGAGAAAGCCGTTTTTTGGTCGCTTGGAAATGACGGTTTTTTCCACGACTTTTTTCCTTTGCCGGCGAATATATATGGAAGCGGAAGAGGCAAAGGGGGAATGGAGATGGCGAAGCGGCTGCCGCCAAGGCTGTCGGGCGAGGAGGCGGCGTTATTGCTTGACGTTTTGTTCAGCCAGCAATATGCACTTGAGCTCATCCGCTCTGAGCTGGCGGATATCGAAAACGGAGACAAGGCGGTCGATGAACACCGGTACCGGCAGCTGTTGCGTTTATACGACCGCCTGTTGACAGAGGAAGAGGAAGCATAAAAGTTGTTGTGCACTATCGCTATCGCAGGAAGCGATAGTCTTTTTTATGGTATGATAACAGTGTGGGGAGGAGAAGATGCAGAAGAAAGGCGGAACATCGGCATGACATGGGAACACAATGAATTCATGCAAATGACGGTCAAGCCATTTCTGATTCCGGCGGATAAAGTGGCGCATGTGCAGCCGGGAAATTATTTGGATCATGCGCTGCTCGTCCTTACGAAAACCGGCTATTCGGCGATTCCGGTATTGGACACCTCTTATAAGCTTCACGGGCTCATCAGCATGACGATGATGATGGATGCGATTTTAGGATTAGAGCGCATCGAATTTGAACGCCTCGAGACGATGAAGGTTGAAGAAGTGATGAACCGAAACATTCCGCGCCTGCGGCTTGACGACAGCCTGATGAAGGCAGTGGGGCTTATTGTCAACCATCCGTTCGTGTGTGTGGAAAATGACGACGGCTATTTTGCAGGCATTTTCACTCGACGGGAAGTACTGAAGCAACTGAATAAACAGCTGCGGAAGCCTAATGACGGCCGGAAGCCAGGCCGAAAAGAAGCTGAACAATGAGCAGAAAAGTAATTGTGTGCAATAACAAGCGCAGCTGGCTTTGTTTCAGTTTTTGTGCGACTCGCACTGATGCTTGGGCGCCGATCAACGATCCAATCGCCAAGAACGGAGCGATGTGCCAGTTCACATGGCCACTGTATAGATAAGACGTTAGTGCGCCAAAGCAGCTGATGAACGTTTGGAATCTTGTCAGCGCCATGGCCGATAAGTAATCCATGCCGGCGCGCAAGTAGGCATACATGAGCATGGTGGCTTGGCCAGGGCCAAACATGCCATCATAGACGCTAATGCCGCAGAGAATGGGATATAAGGTTTTAGGGAGAGCAGGAACCGCTGCCGCTTGACCAGGCTGTTTTTTGAAAACTTGCAAACATAGTGCGAACATTAACAAGATAATGGCGATGATGGTCATCGTTCGTTCAGACAGCAGAGAGGCGATGGCTCCTCCTGTTGCTCCCCCGCCAAGGCTAATAGGAATGATGAGCAACAGCTGTTTCCAACGAATGCTTTGCTGGCGAAATAGGACGAAGAAGCTGGAAAACGAGCTGATTGTATTGGAAAACTTGGCGGCGGAAATGGCCTGATGGATAGGAACGCCGATCATAAGCAGAACAGGCATGCCAATGAGGCCGCCGCCGCCAGCTAATGTACCAACGAATGAAGTAGCAAATCCAACGAGGACAAACAGTACCCAGTCCATGCAAGGCAACCCCTTTCTACAAGCGTTCTACAGCTATTGTATTCATTTTATGGAAATAAGAAAATGTTGAAAAAATGGATGAAAATGATAAGAAAAACTTATCAAAAAGGGTGATAGCTTGAATATTTCAGAGTACGAAATACTCGCCGTCTTGGCGGAAGAATTAAATATGAGAAAAGCGGCAGCTCGGCTGTATATTACTCAGTCCGCATTGTCCCAACGGCTGCAGGCGATAGAAGCCAGCTGGAATGTGAAAGTGTTCATCCGGTCCCAGCGAGGTTTACTGTTAACACCAGAGGGGGAAAAAATTGTCCAGCTGGCGAAAGAAATCGTGCAGAAAACGAACAAAGTAAAAGAAGAGATCAAACAACTGACCGGACAAATAAGCGGAACATTAACACTAGCGGTTGTTTCCATAGTTGCACAGCATTGGCTACCCGCAGTTTTAAAAACGTTTATGATGTTATACCCAAATGTAAATGTGTCGTTGACAACTGGGTGGACAAGCGAAGTCTTAAGCAGCATGTATGAAAATCGGTTTCAACTCGGAATTGTTCGCGGAAAACCAAATTGGAGCGGGATTGCGACGCGTTTATTTTCGGATCAGTTATATTTAGTAGACCAAGAAATTCAATCTCTGGAGCAGCTGCGCCATATCGACCGGCCATTTATTCAATTTAAAAGCGATTCGACCTATTCGTTGCATATCCAACAATGGTGGCATGAACAATTTCAAGCCCTGCCGCCGCGAACAGTGATTGTCGACCAAATCGAAACGTGTAAACAGCTTGCTTACCATGGAGTTGGCTACGCGATTTTACCGGAAATTGCTTTAGATGACCGAGAACAACATCTTGTTCATATGATTCCGCTAAAAAATAAGCGAGGTGAACGGATGACGAGGGATACATGGCTGATTGGTTCGGAAGCCGCATGGCAACTACCGCAAGTACAAGCCTTCCAGAAGGTGCTGCAAAATTTTATCATTCCAAACCGAGAAGACCCCCACTTCTACGCGTGAGCGTAAGCTGGGCGGTTCGAACTGGCGCAAAGCCCGCTTGAAAGTCGCCAAGCTTCATGAGAAAATCGCCAACTGCCGGAACGATTTCCTGCACAAACTGTCCACCCGCCTCATCCGCGAAAACCAAGTGGTGTGCGTGGAGGACTTGCGTGTGCAGAACATGCAGAAGAATCGCAAGTTGGCCAAACGCATTTCGGATTCCGCGTGGGGGCGCTTGCTTCAGATGCTCGAGTATAAAGCGAAATGGTACGGGGGGACGTTGGTTCGTGTCGGCCGCACGTTTCCATCGAGCCAATTGTGCTCGTGCTGCGGGCGCCGGCATGTTGAGGTGAAATCTCTCGACATCCGCGAGTGGGTGTGCCCGAACTGCGGAGCCGAACATGATCGGGACGAGAACGCCGCCCGAAATATTTTGCAGGAAGGGCTTCGTTTGCTGTCTTCGTAAGACAGCTGAACCGTGGGACGCACGGGGATGGCTTGGTGAACAGCCTGCCGCAGGGCGGGGGTTCCCAAGAATCTCCCACCTCGAAGCGCAAGCGTAGGTGGGAGAGCGTTCAATCCATGAATTAGGCTTGTCACGATGATCTCTGTTTTGCTAAAGTAAAGAAGAATAGAGATGTAAAGGAGGATATCGCCCATGAAGATGATGGACGCCAATGAAATCATTTCATTTATTCAAAACAGCAAAAAATCAACGCCTGTTAAAGTATACATAAAAGGAAACCTTGAAGGAATCGATTTCGGCTCAAGCGCGAAAACGTTTATTACTGGCAACGTCGGTGTCGTGTTTGGCGAATGGCAAGACATTCAAGCCGCAATCGAAGCAAATCAAGACAAAATCGAGGATTATGTCGTCGAGAACGACCGCCGCAATTCCGCGATTCCGCTTCTTGACTTAAAGGGAGTCAAAGCGCGCATCGAGCCGGGCGCCATTATCCGCGACCATGTCGAAATCGGCGACAACGCCGTCATTATGATGGGGGCGGTCATCAACATTGGCGCCGTCGTTGGCGAAGGGACAATGATCGACATGAACGCCGTGCTCGGCGGACGGGCGACGGTCGGGAAAAACTGCCATATCGGCGCCGGAGCGGTGTTGGCGGGGGTGATCGAGCCGCCATCAGCTAAGCCGGTCGTCATTGAAGACGATGTGCTCGTCGGGGCGAATGCCGTCATTTTGGAAGGAGTCACGGTCGGCAAAGGAGCGGTTGTCGCCGCCGGCGCGGTCGTCGTGGAAGATGTGCCGCCGTATACGGTGGTGGCTGGAGTGCCAGCGCGCGTCATTAAGCAGATCGACGAGCAAACACGGGCGAAAACAGAGATTAAACAGGAGCTTCGTCAATTATAATCACAACAAAGGGGGTGTCCCAAAAGGATCGGGACACCCTTGCTCATCACCATATATCGCCACGAAACAATGAATCATGCGCAATATGTTGTATTTCGTTTGAGAAGAATGAAGCTTTTGGGTCAGCCCCTTTTTTGCCCATGGAGGAGAGAGAGGATGGAAACGATCAGTCCGTTTGTCGCCATTCGCCGCGACTTGCATCAAATCCCGGAGCTTGGGTTTCAGGAGTTTAAGACGCAGCAATATTTGCTTCGCTATATCCAGTCCCTGCCGCAAGAGCGGCTTCAAGTCCGGACGTGGAAGACCGGGATTTTCGTCAAAGTCAACGGAACATCGCCGCGCAAAACGATCGGCTACCGCGCCGATATGGACGGGCTGCCGATTCGCGAGGAGACCGGCTTGCCGTATCGGTCGAAACATGAAGGGCGCATGCACGCGTGCGGCCACGATGTGCATATGAGCATCGCTCTTGGTGTGCTCACTCATTTTGCTCATCATCCACTGAAAGACGATTTGCTGTTTGTATTCCAGCCGGCCGAGGAAGGACCAGGCGGAGCAAAGCCGATGTTAGAAAGCGACATCATGCGGGAATGGAAGCCGGATATAATCGTCGCCTTGCATATTGCGCCGGAATATCCAGTCGGCACGATTGCAACGAAAGAAGGGTTGCTGTTTGCCAATACGTCGGAGCTGTTTATCGACTTGAAGGGAAAAGGCGGCCACGCGGCGTTTCCGCATTTAGCGAATGACATGGTCGTCGCCGCCTGCGCATTGGTGACGCAGCTACAGTCGATCGTCGCCCGCAACGTCGATCCGCTGGATAGCGCGGTCATTACGATCGGAAAAATTGCCGGCGGGACGGTGCAGAACGTCATTGCGGAGCACGCCCGGCTCGAAGGAACGATTCGGACGCTGTCGACTGCAGCGATGCAGAAGGTGAAGCGGCGGATTGAAGCGATCGTGCATGGCATTGAAGTCGCGTACGAGTGTGAAGCAGCCATCGATTACGGTGCCATGTACCATGAAGTATACAATGATCCGGAGCTGACAGCGGAATTTATGAAGTTTGCCGAGACGCACGGCGGCGTGAACGTCATCCGCTGCAAGGAGGCGATGACCGGCGAGGATTTCGGCTATATGCTGGCGGACATCCCGGGTTTTATGTTTTGGCTTGGCGTCGCCTCGCCATATGGGCTGCACCATGCGAAGCTGGCCCCGGATGAAGCGGCGATCGACCGTGCGATCGCTTTGTTAATCGGCTATTTTTCCTGGAAAGGAAATGAGGAAGTATAGTTCCGCCTCCGTCAAGGCACATTATGTGTGAGGAGGTGGAGTGTGATGGCGAAAATCGGTGTCGAGCCATCGCTGACTGATGTGCAAGAGGCATTGAGAGAAAGAGGGTATAATGTTGTACCGCTCCGCGGGGAGCAAGACGCAAGAGGCTGCGACTGCTGCGTCATTACCGGCCTGGACGCCAATATCGCCGGCATTCACAACATCGCGGCGTCCGGTCCGGTCATTGAAGCAAGCGGGCTCACCGCAGAAGAGATTTGCCAAAAAGTCGAAGAAAAACTTCGCTGATGATCGAACGTTTGGTCTGTGCGCGCTGGCAGCCCGTATTTTGCGGAAATGTGGTATAAAGGATAGTAGAAAAAGGAGCGAAGAACGTTTTCGCTCCTTTTTCTTTTTTGCTAAAATAAGGGGAAGAAACAATGCTTGATCAACGATATGGAGGAGTGTCAATGAAAAAGAAACAGTTTGCCGTCATCGGCCTCGGGCGCTTTGGCGGCAGCATCTGCCGGACGCTGAGCGAACAAGGAATGGAAGTATTGGCCATCGACATTGACGAAGACCGGGTGAACGAATTTGCGTCGATCGCTTCGCACGCTGTCGTCGGCGACACGACCGATGAAAACGTGCTGAAAAGTTTAGGCATCCGCAACTTTGATCATGTCATTGTCGCGATCGGCGACAACATCCAGGCGAGCATTTTGACGACTCTGATTTTAAAAGAGCTCGGCGTCAACCATATTACGGTCAAGGCAACAAACGATTATCATGAGAAAGTGCTGAAAAAAATCGGTGCTGATCAAATCGTGCATCCCGAGCGCGACATGGGCGAGCGGATCGCCCACAATTTGATTTCCAACAACGTCTTAGATTATCTGGAGCTGTCGGACAAATACAGCATTGTCGAAATCGTGGCAAGCGAGCGGCTTGACGGCCATTCACTTTTGGAGCTTGACATCCGCGCCCGCTATGGCATCAACATCGTCGCCATCAAGCGTGGAGCAAGCGTCATTGTCTCCCCGCTCGCTTCGGAAATCATCCGCAAAGGCGACGTGTTAGTCGTCATCGGCGCTGACAGCGACATTGACCGGTTTGAGGAAAAAGTGGTCGGTTGACGGCTGACAGGCGGCCTGTGCATGATGATGACGGAAAAAGGGCATCCTTTTGCAAGGACGCCCTTTTTTCTTTAGATTTCCATGATGATCGGCAAAATCATGGGCCGCCGTTTCGTCCGCTCGTACAAGAACGGGGCGAGCGTTTCCGTGATTTCGTTTTTGATCTCCGACCATTGGTTCGTTTTTCGTTCCAGCACTTTTTCGAGATGTTTCGTGATCAATACTTGCGCTTCGCTGATTAAGTCGCCTGACTCTCGCATATAGACGAAGCCGCGAGAAATAATGTCCGGGCCGGCGGCGATTTTGAACTCTTTCATGTTGATGCTGACGACGACAATCACGAGCCCTTCCTCAGACAAAATGCGGCGGTCGCGCAAGACGATGTTGCCGATGTCGCCGACACCGCTGCCGTCGATGTAGACGGAGCCGGACGGGATCTTGCCGACGATGCGCGCTTCTTTGTCGCTGATGCCAAGCACTTCGCCGTTGTCCATAATAAAGCAGTTTTCCTCCGGCACGCCGCAGTCGATGGCGAGCTTGGCGTGCATTTTTTGCATGCGGTATTCGCCGTGGATCGGCATGAAATATTTCGGCTTCATCAGCCGGATCATCAATTTTTGTTCTTCCTGTCCGCCGTGGCCGGACGTATGGATGTCGTTGAGCGGGCCATGGATGACTTCTGCGCCGGCCCGATACAGCATGTTGATCGTCCGGTTGACGCTCACCGTGTTGCCTGGAATCGGCGATGAGGAAAAGACGACCGTGTCGCCCGGGATGATTTGAATTTGCCGGTGCGTGCCGTTGGCGATGCGCGACAAGGCGGCCATCGGCTCCCCTTGGCTGCCGGTGCATAAAATGGTCACCCGGTTGGCCGGCAGGCGGTTGATTTCGTTCGCGTCGACGAACGTGCCTTTCGGACATTTGATATAGCCGAGGTCTTGTCCGATCTCAATCGCCGCTTCCATGCTTCGGCCGAAGACAGCGATTTTTCGGTTGTTGGCGACGGCTGCTTCCGTCACCTGCTGGAGGCGGTGGATGTTTGATGCAAATGTGGCGAAAATGATGCGTCCTTCCACCTTGCGGAAAATGTCGTGAATGCTTTCGCCGACGCGCCGCTCCGACATCGTAAAATGCGGAATTTCGCTGTTCGTGCTGTCCGACATGAGGCAAAGCACGCCTTCTTTCCCAATTTCGGCCATTTTCGTCAAATTGGCCGGCTCGCCGACCGGCGTAAAATCGAATTTAAAATCCCCAGTGTGAACGATTTGCCCGACTGGCGTTTTCACAACAATACCGTAGCTGTCCGGAATGCTGTGCGTCGTCCGGAAAAAGGTGACGGCCGTTTTTTGGAAGCGGATGACATCGTCTTCGCGAATCTCAATGAGTTTCGCTTGGCGCAGCAACCCATGTTCCTCAAGCTTATTACGAATCAGCCCAAGTGCTAATTTGCCGCCGTAAATCGGGATGTTCACCTGCCGGAGCAAATACGGAATGCCGCCGATATGGTCTTCGTGCCCGTGAGTGATGAACAGCCCTTTCACTTTGTCCGCGTGCTTCACTAAATAGGAGTAGTCTGGAATGACATAGTCGATTCCGAGCAACTCATCTTCCGGAAACTTAATGCCTGCGTCAATGACAATGATTTCGTCTTGGAATTGTACGCCGTATGTATTTTTTCCGATTTCACCCAGTCCGCCGAGGGCAAAAACGCCAACTTGCTGGTCTGTCAACAGCTTCATGATGAAATCTCCAATACTTGAAAGTTCGGGCTTTTCTTTTCGTAGTCTAGATGCGCTCCCTCTAACGGCTGAATATACTCAACATTGATCGGACGGCCTTCGAGTTTTCGGCGTACATCCCGCTCTGATTCTGCTTCGATGTAGAGTGTTTTCGTTTTTTCTCTCACGGGCGCTTCGTCTGCGTTTTCTTGGTAAAACACTTTGAAAATCATCGTGAAATCTCTCCTTATCGTACAATGGTTGCTCTATCTATTATATAAGAATGTAACTTTCTTTTCATGTGTTTTGCTGCCAAAAGCAAAAACAGGCGTCAGATGTGCCGACGATATGCATCATCTTTGACGAATGTTGCCCGCTTTATTCGCCAAAGTGGGAAAGAAGCCCTTCGAATGGAAGGGCTGTTGTTGTAACGGTCAGGCGATCAATTTTTTCCGGAGCAGGTCTTTCCACTGTTGAAGCAGCTTTTTTTTCAGCTTTTTCAACATGTTTCATCACTCCTTACCTTTTATTGTACTCATTTTGCGGCGAAAGTAAATGTTCTATTATATATGATATGTAGGCGGAGGTTTGTTTTTCATGGGTAAAAATGGAACAGATCGTGCCTCTTGGTTGACATTCGAGGCGTTTTTCAGTACGGTAAACAATGAACAACTTTTTAACAAGGGGAAGTGAACGTGGGCAGAAAAATCGTCTTTTTCGACATCGACGGCACGCTTCTTGATGATCAAAAGCAGCTGCCGCCGTCAACGGTCGAAGCGGTTCGCCGCCTGAAGCAGTCGGGCGTTTATGTCGCCATCGCCACGGGGCGGGCGCCTTTTATGTTTGAACATGTGCGCAAACAGCTTGGCATCGATTCGTTCGTCAGCTTCAACGGCCAATACGTCGTTTTTGAAGGAGATGTGCTGTACAAACAGCCGCTTTCGCGTGAGAAAGTGCGGGCGTTGACAGAGGATGCCCGCAAAAACGGCCATCCACTCGTCTTTATGGATGCGGAGAAAATGAGAGCGAGCATCGGCGACCATCCGCACATCCACGTCAGCATGGCGAGCCTAAAATTCGCCCACCCGCCTGTCGACCCTCTTTATTATGAGAACAAAGACATTTATCAAGCGCTTCTGTTTTGCCGCGCCGAGGAAGAAGAACCGTATGTGCGCAACTATCCCGAATTTCGCTTTGTCCGCTGGCACGACGTCTCGACAGATGTGCTGCCGGCAGGGGGGCTCGAAGGCGGAAGGCATCCGCATGATGATCGAAAAGCTCGGGATCGATAAGAAGGATGTGTACGCGTTCGGCGACGGATTGAATGACATTGAAATGCTCTCGTTCGTGGGAACCGGGGTGGCGATGGGCAATGCCCATGAAGAAGTGAAGCGGGTCGCCGATTTCGTCACGAAGCCGGTCGATAAGGAAGGCATTTGGTACGGATTGAAACAGCTGCAGCTCATCCGATAAAAAGCGGCCTCCGCCTTTTGGAGCGGGGCCGCTCGCCATTTACAGGAGGCTTTTTAGCGCCCGATCGGAATCGCCCCGTCCGGCACTCGAAATGGGTCATCTTGGTTGATGCGGTCATAGAACATAATGCCGTTTAAATGATCGATTTCATGTTGGAAGACGATGGCTGGCAACCCTTTCAACCGCAGTGTGACTTCTTCGCCTTCGATCGTCGTCCCAGTGACAGTGATGCGGGCATAGCGCGGCACATATCCCGGCACGTCGCGGTCGACCGACAGGCAGCCTTCCCCGGTCGTCAAGTAACATTGCTGCACGGAGTGGCTGATGATTTTCGGGTTGAACAAGGCGTAGCTGTACAGCGTCCCGTTTTCATCGGTGACATGGACGGCGATCATTCGCTTCGAGACGTTGATTTGCGGGGCGGCAAGGCCGATGCCGGGCCGCAGGCCGTATTTGGCGGCCAGCTCCGGGTCTTGGCTCATTTTCACGTAGTCAAGCAAGCTTTGCAAAATGCGCTTATCTTCCTCTGAAGGCGGCAACGGAACGGGTTCGGCGATTTTCCGCAATGTCGGATGCCCCTCTTTGATGATGTCCTTCATCGTGATCATTCGCTTTGTTCACTCCCTACGTTTGGCATCGCTGTCTATCGTTTAGTCTAACAAAATGAGCATCGATCGTAAATAAAAACGCAGCCGCACGAATATATTATTCGAGTATAAGGAAAACAAGAAGACAAATTCGAGAAAATGTTTTCGTTATCTTGTCAAGCTACTGTATGTTTTATATTTTTTGAAAATATAATACAGGACCCATACAGGTGATGAGGGATGTAATATAACAGTTTGTGGACGGAATATTTCATATTCCAATTTTACCCAAGGGATAAAGCGGAAAAACATGAGAAATCAAAGTCGTTGACGGTTGATCCAAGAATGTGTAAACTAAAACTTGCAAACGCGTGTTGTACTAATTCAGTCTTGCAAAATAGTGAAACAGATTTCGGCGCCTTTGCTCCTTGCGTTGGCGCCGGATGGCGGCCGTTTTTTATTTCTCTTTCATTTTGGGTACATTAATAGTATATGGGCGTATGTATTCTCATTTCTAAAATTTCTAATGAAAGGCAGAGGTGAATAACATGGGTGTGAAAACCTCCCAGTTTCGATTTGCGGAGCAGCTCGAGAAAGTGGCTGAGCAGTTCCCGATGTTTCAAATTTTGAATGAAGAAGGCGAAGTCGTCAACGAAGAGGCGATGCCGGAGTTGAGCGATGAGCAGCTGAAAGAGCTGATGCGCCGCATGGTGTATACGCGCATCCTCGACCAGCGCTCCATTTCGTTGAACCGCCAGGGCCGACTCGGGTTTTACGCGCCGACCGCCGGGCAAGAAGCGAGCCAAATCGCCAGCCATTTTGCGCTTGAAAAAGAAGATTTCATTTTGCCGGGATATCGCGACGTTCCGCAAATCATTTGGCACGGGCTTCCGCTCTATCAAGCATTTTTGTTCTCGCGCGGCCACTTTCATGGCAACCAAATTCCTGAAGGCGTCAACGTCTTGCCGCCGCAAATCATCATCGGGGCTCAATACATTCAGGCAGCCGGCGTGGCGCTCGGCTTGAAAATGCGGGGCAAAAAGGCAGTGGCCATTACATATACCGGCGATGGGGGCACATCGCAAGGCGACTTTTACGAAGGGATCAACTTCGCGGGGGCGTTTAAGGCACCGGCCATCTTTGTCGTGCAAAACAACCGCTTTGCCATCTCTACGCCAGTGGAAAAGCAAACGGTCGCCAAAACATTGGCGCAAAAAGCGGTCGCTGCCGGCATTCCGGGCATTCAAGTCGACGGCATGGATCCGCTTGCGGTCTACGCCGCGGTGAAAGCGGCCCGCGAACGCGCCATTAACGGCGAAGGGCCGACGCTCATCGAAACGCTTTGCTTCCGCTACGGTCCGCATACGATGTCCGGCGACGATCCGACGCGCTATCGTTCGAAGGAACTCGAAAACGAATGGGCGAAAAAAGACCCGCTTGTCCGCTTCCGCAAGTTTTTAGAAGCGAAAGGCTTATGGAGCGAAGAGGAAGAAAACCGCGTCATCGAGCAGGCGAAAGAGGACATCAAGGAAGCGATCAAAAAAGCGGACGAAACGCCGAAGCAAAAAGTGACCGACTTAATCAGCATCATGTTCGAAGAGCTGCCGGCGAACTTAAAAGAGCAGTATGAAATTTATAAAGAGAAGGAGTCGAAGTAAGCCATGGCGCAAATGACAATGGTTCAAGCGATCACCGATGCGCTGCGCATCGAGATGAGAAACGATCCGAACGTGCTGGTGTTTGGCGAAGACGTTGGGGTCAACGGCGGCGTATTCCGGGTGACCGAAGGGCTGCAAGCGGAGTTTGGCGAAGAGCGCGTGTTTGATACGCCGTTGGCCGAATCCGGGATCGGCGGCTTGGCGATCGGCTTGGCTTTGCAAGGGTTCCGCCCGGTGCCGGAAATTCAGTTTTTCGGGTTCGTCTATGAGGCGATGGATGCGATTTGCGGACAAATGGCGCGCATCCGCTACCGCACTGGCGGCCGCTACCATGTTCCGATTACGATTCGTTCGCCGTTTGGCGGCGGCGTCCATACGCCGGAATTGCACTCAGACAGCTTAGAAGGGCTCGTCGCCCAACAGCCGGGCTTGAAAGTCGTCATCCCGTCGACGCCGTATGATGCGAAAGGACTGCTCATCTCGGCGATCCGCGACAACGACCCGGTTATTTTCCTTGAGCATTTGAAGCTGTACCGCTCGTTCCGCCAAGAGGTGCCGGAAGGAGAGTACACGATTCCGATCGGCAAAGCGGACATTAAGCGCGAAGGGAAAGACATTACGATCATCGCGTACGGGGCCATGGTGCATGAATCGTTAAAAGCGGCGGCAGAATTAGAGAAGGAAGGCATTTCTGCCGAAGTCGTCGACTTGCGCACCGTGCAGCCGCTCGATATTGAGACGATCATTGGTTCGGTTGAAAAAACGGGCCGCGCCATCGTCGTGCAAGAAGCGCAACGGCAAGCCGGCATCGCCGCCAACGTCGTCGCGGAAATTAACGAGCGCGCGATTTTAAGCCTCGAGGCGCCGGTATTGCGCGTCGCCGCGCCGGATACCGTCTATCCGTTCGCTCAAGCAGAATCGGTGTGGCTGCCGAACTTTAAAGACGTGATCGAGACGGCGAAAAAAGTGATCAACTTCTAATGTAGACAAGTCCGGGGGAGCGAAGCGCCTTCCCCCGCTCATTTTCGGCAAACGATAGGAGGTCGACCTACAGTGGCATTTGAATTTAAGTTGCCGGATATTGGCGAAGGCATTCACGAAGGCGAGATTGTCAAATGGTTCGTCAAGCCGGGCGATGAAGTGAACGAGGACGACGTGTTGTGCGAAGTGCAAAACGACAAAGCGGTCGTCGAGATCCCGTCTCCGGTTAAAGGAAAAGTGCTTGAGATCCTCGTCCCGGAAGGAACAGTGGCGACGGTCGGGCAAACGCTCATTACGCTCGATGCGCCGGGCTATGAAAACATGACGTTTAAAGGGCAGGAGCACGAAGAAGAGGCGAAAAAAGAGGAAAAAGCGGAAACGGTGTCGAAAGAAGAAAACGTTGAGGTCGCTCCGGAAGCGCCGGCGGCAGAAGCCGACCCGAACCGCCGCGTCATCGCGATGCCGTCTGTGCGCAAATATGCGCGTGAAAAAGGCGTCGATATCCGCCTCGTTCAAGGCACGGGGAAAAACGGCCGTGTTTTGAAAGAAGATATTGATGCCTTCCTCGCCGGCGGCACGAAAGCCGCGGCTGAGCCGGCGCCGCAAGCGGCGGAAGAGAAGGCAGCGCCGCAAGCGCCAGCGGCGAAACCGGTTGTGCCGGAAGGCGAATTCCCGGAAACGCGCGAGAAAATGAGCGGCATCCGTCGGGCGATCGCCAAGGCCATGGTGCATTCGAAACATACGGCCCCGCACGTGACGCTCATGGATGAAGCCGATGTGACGAAGCTTGTTGCTCACCGAAAAAAATTCAAGGCCATTGCCGCGGAAAAAGGCATCAAGCTGACGTTCTTGCCGTATGTCGTCAAAGCGCTTGTTTCCGCGCTGCGTGAATATCCAGTGCTGAATACGTCGATCGACGATGCGACAGAGGAAATTATTCATAAGCATTACTACAACATCGGCATCGCCGCTGACACGGATCGGGGGTTGCTCGTGCCGGTCATTAAACATGCCGACCGGAAGCCGATTTTCGCGCTGGCGAAGGAAATCAACGAACTTGCTGAAAAAGCGCGCGAAGGCAAACTGATGCCAAACGAAATGAAAGGCGCATCGTGCACGATCACGAACATCGGCTCAGCCGGCGGGCAATGGTTTACGCCGGTCATCAACCATCCGGAAGTGGCGATTCTTGGCATCGGCCGCATTGCCGAAAAACCGATCGTCCGCGACGGTGAAATTGTCGCTGCTCCGGTCTTGGCGCTCTCGTTGAGCTTTGACCATCGGATGATCGACGGAGCGACGGCGCAAAAAGCGCTCAACCATATCAAGCAGCTGTTAAGCGATCCAGAATTATTATTAATGGAGGCGTAAAACGATGGTAGTTGGCGATTTTGCAATTGAAACAGAAACGCTCGTCGTTGGCGCCGGCCCGGGCGGCTATGTCGCCGCCATCCGCGCCGCACAGCTCGGCCAAAAAGTGACGATTGTGGAAAAAGGAAATTTGGGCGGCGTCTGCTTAAACGTCGGCTGCATCCCGTCCAAGGCGCTCATCTCGGCAAGCCATCGCTACGAGCAGGCGAAACATTCCGAAGAGATGGGCATCAAGGCGGAAAACGTCACGGTTGATTTCTCGAAAGTGCAAGAATGGAAAGCGAGCATCGTCAAAAAATTGACGGGCGGCGTCGAAGGACTGCTCAAAGGCAATAAAGTCGAGATCGTCAAAGGGGAAGCGTATTTCGTCGACGCCAACACGGTGCGCGTCGTCAACGGCGACAGCGCGCAGACGTATGCGTTTAAAAACGCGATTCTCGCCACCGGTTCACGCCCGATCGAGCTGCCGAACTTCAAGTTTTCCGGCCGCATTCTCGACTCGACCGGTGCGCTCAACCTCGGGGAAATCCCGAAGTCGCTCGTTGTCATCGGCGGCGGCTACATCGGCATCGAGCTTGGCACAGCCTACGCCAACTTTGGGGCGAAAGTGACGATTCTTGAAGGGGCCGGTGAGATTTTATCCGGCTTTGAAAAGCAAATGGTGTCGGTCATTAAACGCCGCTTGAAAAACAAAGGCGTTGAAATCGTCACGAACGCGCTTGCGAAAGGAGCCGAAGAGCGTGCAGACGGCGTGACGGTCACGTATGAAGCGAACGGCGAAACGAAAACGATCGACGCCGACTATGTATTGGTGACGGTCGGCCGCCGGCCGAATACAGATGAGCTCGGCCTCGAACAAATCGGCATCAAAATGAACAACCGCGGTTTGATTGAAGTGGACCAACAATGCCGGACAAGCGTGCCGAACATTTTCGCCATCGGCGATATCGTTCCAGGCCCGGCGCTCGCCCATAAAGCGTCGTATGAAGGAAAAGTGGCGGCGGAAGCCATCGCTGGCCATCCGTCGGTCGTCGATTACATTGCCATTCCGGCGGTCGTCTTCTCCGATCCGGAATGCGCCTCGGTCGGCTACTTTGAGCAGCAGGCGAAAGAGGAAGGCATCGACGTCATTACGGCGAAATTCCCGTTTGCCGCCAACGGCCGCGCTCTGTCGCTCAACGATACGGACGGTTTCCTGAAGCTTGTCGTCCGCAAAGAAGACGGTGTTGTGATTGGAGCGCAAATCATCGGCCCGAACGCCTCGGATATGATCGCCGAGCTTGGGCTTGCCATCGAAGCCGGCATGACGGCGGAAGACATCGCGTTGACGATCCATGCCCATCCGACGCTTGGCGAAATCGCCATGGAAGCGGCGGAAGTGGCGCTCGGCACGCCGATTCATATCATTGCGAAGTAAAAACGAAGGTGTCCCGAATACGACGGGGCACCTTTTTCTTGCGGTGCAATAAGTAGGGAACATCATCCAGAAGCAAGATGATTGGCAGAAAAGAAATGAATCTGCGGCGGCAGTTGTATGTTCGCCTGTTGCTGCGCCCGGTCGACAGTCTTTTGTTCAAAGGAGCGGCCTGGTCCATTTCTTGTCCAATTTCCCATACTATTTTCCGCTCTCGCTTCATATCGTTATGGTAAAGAGCAAGCGGGAGATGGAGTTGAAATGAAAGCTTACGTTGCATTTTTGATGCAGATGATGATTTGGAGCAGTTTCTCATTGATCGAGTGGCTGTCAGGAAGAGACCGCCTGTTTTTCCGCGGGCTGATGCTGTGCATCTTTATGTACATCGCGTTTTTGCTGGCGCGCCAGCTCGGCTTGGCGACGCGCAAGGCGGCGCTGACGACGATTGGGACGGCGGCGATGTACTTTGCCGGTCAGCATGTCATTTGGCAGGCCGTCCAATAAAAAACAGCGGTCGAATGCCCGCTGTTTACGCGCTGCCAAACGCCATCGTCCGGCCGCTGAACAAGTGCAGTTCACCGCCGAGCGTTTTCGCCAGCCATTTGCTGAATTCATTGGCCTTCCCTTTGTCCCCATGCGTCGCCCCCGGCGGCAGTGCGATGTCAATGAATGTCTCTTCTCCAGCTGTTCGCACGGAAATCGCCATCCCTTTGTACAAACGGCCGTCGCCTTGCAAGCAGAGAACGGATTCGTGTATGTGGACCGTATACGGGAAAGCGGCCTGTTCGTACGCCCAACCAAGCTGTTCCCCTGTCTTTTTGAGCGCCATCTGGTAGCGCTCGAGCAGCTGTTTGACGTCCTCGATGGTCATCGTTTTCCCCGCCGGCAGCTTTAGATCGGTGTTCATCATTCCTTCCCCTCCCGCTATTTCCATTGCGTCTTTATCCTTATTGTACCATATGTTGGCGGACAATAAATGGAAAAAGAGCGGTTTCAAAAAAGTTCTTTTTTATTAAATGTGATATACAAATTAGGATTGACAGCATAAATGTGATATATTATTATAAAGTCAACAATGGAATTTATCATCACAAAGGGGTTTTGGGGATGGGCACGATCGTATGTCAAACGTGTGATGCGACGATTGCGTATTTCGAAGATGAAAAAGTGACAACGCTTTATGGGAAATGTGATTGCTGCGAGCATGACAATGAGGGCGGAGAAAAAGAATAAAACGGTCAAACTGATGGGGGAAGGAACGGATAGAGGCGCGCATGTCGACAAGTAACATGCGCGCCGTTTATTTTGGCGCAAAAAACACAAGCCGGGCAAACCGGCTTGTGCGGTCAGCGGATTGGTTTATATTCTTTAATGACGCGCAACGTCTGCAGCGTGTCGTCTTCCGGCCCTTGGACAGGGAGGCCAGCAGCCAAGTTCGTCTCAATATACTTCAAGTTTTCTTCCGTGATGATTTCGCCTGGAATAAAAATCGGAATGCCAGGCGGATACACCATCACAAATTCGGCGATGATTCGGCCGGCCGATTCGTGAAACGGCACGACTTCCGTTTCAGCGTAAAACGCATCGCGCGGCGTCAAGGCGAGCGCCGGGATGTCCGGAAGGAGCACTTTCGGCTTGACTCCTTTCTCTGCCTGATGGCTGAACTGCTTCGACAAGCGGCGGAGCGCTTCAATGAGCAGGTTCGCCTCCCGTTCGGTATCGCCTGGGGTGATGATGCACAAAATGTTGTATAAATCGGAAAGCTCGACTTCAATGTTGTACGTTTCGCGCAGCCACCGTTCGACATCATGGCCGGTCAGCCCGAGCTCTTTAACCGAAATGATGAGCTTTGTCGGATCGTAGTCGTACGTTGCTTCCGTGCCTAAAATCTCTTCGCCGACGCAGTACAAATATGGAATCTCGTTGATTTGCCGGCGCGTCCAGTCGGCGAGTCGAATGGCTTTGTCGATGAGTTCACGCCCTTTCGTCGCCAACTGTTTGCGGGCGACATCAAGCGAAGCGAGCAGCAAATACGACGTTGAGGTCGTCGTCAGCATGCTTAAAACCGCCTGCACGTGTTTTGCTGAGACGAGTCCTTCGCGCACGTTCAAAATCGAGCTTTGCGTCAGCGATCCGCCGAGCTTATGGACGCTTGTCGCCGCCATATCGGCGCCCGCTTGCATTGCTGAGAGCGGCAAGTCCTCATGAAAATGAATGTGCACGCCGTGCGCTTCGTCGACCAGCACCGGAACGTTGTACGAGTGAGCGATATCGACGATTTTTTTCAAATCGCCGGCAATGCCAAAGTACGTCGGGTTGATGACGAGCACCCCTTTGGCGTCCGGGTGCTGGCGGAGCGCTTTTTCCACTGCTTGCGGCGTAATGCCATGGGAAATGCCAAGCTCCTTGTCGATTTCGGGATGAATGAAAATCGGCGTCGCTCCAGAAAAGACAATGGCCGACATGACCGATTTATGGACGTTGCGCGGCACGATGATTTTATCGCCCGGCCCGGCGACCGACATGACCATCGTCATGATGGCGCCGCTCGTTCCTTGCACGGAAAAAAACGTATAATCGGCGCCGAACGCTTTGGCAGCGAGCTCCTGCGCCCGTTTGATCATCCCTTTTGGATGGTGCAAGTCATCGAGCGGGCTGATGTTGATCAAATCAATCGCCAAGGCGTTGTCTCCGATGAAAGCGCGAAACTCCGGATCCATGCCGGCCCCTTTTTTATGGCCGGGAATGTGAAATTGAACCGGATTTTTTTTCATATGCTCCAACAAACCGGTAAACAATGGTGTCTCGAGCTGCGACAATGGTTTTTCACACCTCTTTATCTCGAGGATAAAACAAGTGCATTATAGCATGGATTTTTCCGTTTGCAAAGAAGAAATGAATGGACGCTGAAAAAGGAAAACAGCGGTTCAAGAGAGAAATAAAAGAAAGACAAAACAAAAAGGGGGCGTTATCGAAATGAAATGGAGAACGAGGGTGACAGAGCTGCTCGGCATTACATATCCGATCATTCAAGGGGGACTCGCTTACTTGGCGTACGCTGATTTGGCCGCAGCGGTTTCGAACGCCGGTGGGCTCGGACAAATTACGGCCATGTCGCTCGATGGACCGGAGCAGTTGCGCGAGGAAATCCGCAAGGTGAAGGAAAAAACCGATCGGCCGTTCGGCGTCAATTTCGCCATTGGCCAGCACGGCCGCCCGTTTGCGCATATGCTTGAGGCAGCGCTTGATGAGGGGGTGCCGGTCGTTTCGGTCACCGGCGGCAATCCGGCACCGTTTTTTGAACAATTGAAAGGAACAAACGTGAAAAAGCTCGTGCTCGTTGCCGCCGTCCGCCAGGCAGTGAAAGCAGAGGAGCTCGGTGCTGATGCGGTGATGGTCGTCGGTCAGGAAGGGGGCGGGCATCTCGGCAAATACGATACTGGCACGTTCGTCCTCATTCCGAAAGTCGTTGACTCCGTATCGATTCCGGTCATCGCCTCGGGCGGCATCGCCGATGGACGCGGGTTGATGGCAGCATTGGCGCTTGGAGCGGAAGGGATTGAGATGGGAACGCGGTTTATCGCCACGAAAGAATGCGTTCATGCTCATCCCGCATATAAAGAAATGATTCTCAACGCCACCGAAAACGATACGGTCATCATTAAACGGTCGCTCGGGGCGCCAGGGCGGGTGCTGGCCAACGCCTGGGCGGAAAAAATATTGGAAATCGAGCGCCAAGGCGGTACGTATGATGATTTAAAAGAATATATTAGCGGAGAAGCGAACCGGCGCTTCATTTACGAAGGAAAGGTGGACGAAGGATTCGCTTGGGCCGGGCAGGCGATCGGGCTCATTCACGACGTTCCGTCCGTCGCTGAGTTGTTTGCCCGCATGATGGAAGAGGCGGAACAAATTCGGCGCCGTTGGGCAAACTAACGGTGGAGGTGGAATAATGGGTTATTCTTATCCATTTTCCTACGACTGGTCAACACAAGAAATCATTGATGTCATCAAATTTTTCACGGCGATCGAAACGGTCTATGAGCGGGGGATGAGGCGCGAGGAGCTGATGGATGTCTACCGTCGTTTCAAAGAGATCGTCCCATCGAAAAGCGAAGAAAACCGACTGTATGCCGAATTTGAAAAAGAAAGCGGCTACTCGTCATATGCGGTCATGAAGCAGGCGAAAGAGGCAAAAAACGGCGATTGGATTCGCATCGATCCATAAAGAGAAGCGCGGTAGGTAAACGCACAAATTAGTTGCATACACCCCTTTTTCCACATAATATAATATAAAACAAAATGAAGCAGCACATTCGTGACGGGCGCCGGAAGTTTAGCGGATGATAGGGAAAGGGGTGCGGACGAATATGAAAAAAACCGCCAATTCGCTGAAGCGGCCAGATGGAGACAAACGCATGGCGGTGTTGCGGCTCGAACTCGATTACGAATTAGCGACGCTGTATGAGGCCATGATGGAAAACGATGAAGAAAAGAAAAAAGAGTGCAAACGGCGGCTTGAAAAGCTGCGCCAAGAACTGATGCGCCTTCAAGTATGATTCTGATTCAAGGCGAACCATCTTTCCGGTTCGTTTTTTTCTTGAGCGGTGTCCGCCCCCGTTCCGGTTGCAATCTATACATAACCGAAGGCAGGAGGAATCAATATGGAAGAAAAATGGGAAGAAATCGACCGATACGCCCGGCAATGGATCGACGAAGCAGGAAAGCGCATCCGCGCCTCGTTTGCAAAACAGCTGACGGTGGAAGCGAAAGAGAACCCGAACGACTTAGTGACGAACGTTGACTGCGCCATTGAGCAGTTTTTCGCCGAGCACATCCGCCGCCAGTTCCCTAGCCACCGCCTGTTGGGGGAAGAAGGATTTGGCGACCGGATCGATGTCTTGGACGGCGTTGTTTGGGTGATTGACCCGATCGACGGCACGATGAATTTTGTTCATCAGCGGCGCCATTTTGCTGTATCGATCGGCATTTTTGAAGATGGCATCGGGCAGCTCGGCTACGTGTATGACGTCGTGTTTGACGAACTGTATGCGGCGCAAAAAGGGCGGGGGGTGTTTTTGAACGGGGAGCCGCTCGGCCTCCTGCAGCCCGCGCCAGTGGCGGAGTCGATCATCGCCATCAACGGGACATGGCTCATGGAAAACAAGCGCCTCGACCATCGTCCGCTCATGAGGCTGGCGAAAGAGGCGCGCGGCACGCGCTCGTATGGTTCAGCGGCGCTTGAGCTCGCCTATGTTGCCGCTGGCCGTTTGGACGCTTACATTTCGCCGCGCCTGTCGCCGTGGGATTTCGCCGGCGGGATGATTTTGATTGAAGAAGCGGGTGGATTGGTGACGACGCTTGACGGGAAGCCGCTGGATCTGCTTGGCCGCAATTCGGTGCTTGCTGCGAAACCTGGGGTGCACGAAGAAATTTTGCGGCGCTATCTTCACGATTGATGAGGCGCGAAATCGCGAAAACGGGACAAGCATCCAGCTTGTCCCGTTTTTCAGCGCGTCCGTTTTTTATGGGCGAACCCAGCGCCCATGGTGGCGATAAAGATGAGCGTGGAAGCGGCGATGCCGATCAAGCTTTGCTCGGCGATGAAGACGCCGATCGCCATGATGGCGGCGACGGCAAGAATGGCGAGCAACAGCGGTACAGGCTCGATCCGTTTCATTGGGTTGACTCCTTTCTAGCAAAGTGGGCGTCTTTTTCTAGTGTACCGGAAAACATGCCGATTTTCTATCGGTTGTGATATAATAGACAAGCAGTTTGCCGAACAGGAGTGACCGACATTGACGAACAAACGAATCGATCTTCGCAATATCGCGATCATCGCTCACGTCGACCATGGGAAAACGACGCTCGTTGACCAGTTGCTTCGGCAGTCAGGGACGTTCCGCGAAAACGAACAAGTCGCGGAGCGGGCGCTTGACCGCAACGATTTGGAGCGGGAGCGCGGCATTACGATTTTGGCGAAAAATACGGCTGTCTTGTATAAAGGAACGCGCATCAACATTTTGGATACGCCGGGACACGCTGATTTCGGTGGGGAAGTCGAGAGGATCATGCGCCTTGTCGACGGCGTCTTGCTTGTCGTCGACGCGTATGAAGGCTGCATGCCGCAGACGCGGTTTGTGCTGAAAAAGGCGCTTGAGCAGCAGCTTGTGCCGATCGTCGTCGTCAACAAAATCGACCGCGAATTTGCTCGGCCGGCGGAAGTCGTTGATGAGGTGCTCGACCTGTTTATCGAACTTGGTGCTTCTGAGGAGCAGCTCGAGTTTCCAGTCGTGTACACATCGGCGCTGCGCGGGACGGCAAGCCTCGATCCGGATCGCCAGGACGGTGACATGACCGCCTTGTTTGAGACGATCATCGAGCATATTCCGGCGCCGGTGGACAACCGCAACGAACCGTTGCAGTTTCAAGTGGCGCTGCTCGACTATAATGAATATGTCGGGCGCATCGGCATCGGCCGCATTTTCCGCGGCGCGATGAAAACAGGCCAGCAAGTCGCTCTCTTAAAGCGCGACGGTGCCGTCAAGATGTTTCGTGTCACGAAGCTGTTTGGTTTTATTGGGTTGAAGCGGATTGAGATTGAAGAAGCGCACGCTGGCGACATCGTCGCGGTCGCCGGGATGGAGGACATCAATGTCGGTGAAACGGTTTGCCCGCCCGATCATCAAGAGCCGCTGCCGCCTCTTCGCATTGATGAGCCGACGTTGAAAATGACGTTTCTCGTCAACAACAGTCCGTTTGCGGGGCGCGAAGGCAAATACGTGACAGCGAGAAAGCTGGAGGAGCGGCTTCGCACCCAGCTGGAGACGGATGTCAGTCTGCGCGTTGAGCCGACCGAGTCGCCGGATGCGTGGATTGTCTCCGGCCGCGGGGAGCTTCATTTGGCGATTTTGATTGAAAGCATGCGCCGCGAAGGATACGAACTGCAAGTATCGAAGCCGGAAGTCATTCTAAAAGAGATTGACGGTGTCACGTGCGAGCCGATCGAGCGGGTCGTCATTGACATCCCGGAGGAATATACGGGAGCGACCATGGAGTCGCTCGGCAGCCGCAAGGGCGAGCTCGTCGATATGGTGCACGGCGACAACGGGCAAGTGCGTCTCGTCTTCCTTGTGCCGTCGCGTGGCTTGATCGGCTATCGGAGTGAATTTATGTCGTTGACGCGCGGATATGGAATTTTAAACCATTCGTTTGACCGTTATGCCCCCGTGCAGCCTGGCGCAATCGGCGGCCGCCGCCAAGGGGTGCTCGTCTCGATGGAAACCGGAAAGGCGACGGCTTACGGCATCATGCAACTTGAGGACCGCGGCACAATTTTTGTTGAGCCGGGCACTGAAGTGTACGAAGGGATGATCGTCGGCGAGCATAACCGCGAAAACGACCTGGTTGTCAACATTTGCCGGGAAAAGCATGTCACCAACATGCGCTCGTCGACGAAAGAACAGACGGTGACGATGAAAAAGCCGCGCCTGTTGACGCTTGAAGAAGCGCTCGAGTATTTGAATGACGATGAATATTGTGAAGTGACGCCAGCGTCGATCCGGCTGCGCAAAAAAATCTTGAATAAAAGCGAGCGTGAAAAGGCAGAGAAGAAAGAGAAGAAAAAGAAAGCGGTTGAGCAGGCGAAATAGCCGGAAGCGCCATGTGCGCGTCTTTGGTTTGCGAACAATCGAAAACGCCTTGGAGAAGGGCGCTATTAGGATGAACGGGAGGGGAATGGTGTGAATGTGCTCGAACGGCTCACGTTTTTCGCCTCGCTTTATAAGGTGCACGATAATCCCGAGCGCGGTATGTGGCTATTGTATGTGACAGTGTTGCTGCTTGCCGCGCTTGTGTATCGGCTCGGCTTTGCCCGCCGCCTGCCGCTGTTGAAAAACGTCATCATTTACGTCTTGCTGGCGCTTGGCTGCACGGTTTTGACGTTTTTCGCCGTCTTTTTGCCGGTGGCAGAAGGATTGGCCGTCGCCGCCCTCGTATTAATCATTTATAAAGTGCGCTTGAAGCAGGCCAAAGAGGGAGAAAAGTCATGAAATCCGTCCAGGATGCCCTTTATAACTGGCTGACGATCCACATCGTCGCCAAAGCTCGTCCACACGATGCGGCGGCGCGCGATACGGCCTCGTTTTTTCGCGCCATCTTGAAAAACGACTTTGGTGTGACGGCTGTAGACGCCGTCAAAGATGAAACGAATGGGCAATACATCGTCGAATATGTGCGCGGGGGTGAAACAAAGGCGGCGTGTTTCCCGCTTGAGCTGGCTGAGGCGATGTGGCGGCAGATCGAAGCCGAACCGGAAAAGTATGGATGATGACAACCAAAAAGGCGCGGAAAAGCGATCGCTCTTCCGCACCGTTTTTTTGCGGGGTCACCAATCATCGTCTGCGCGGCGGCCGCGATAGAAGCGGAACTTTCCTGTTGCCAGCCGCAGTTTCGTTTTTTCCGTGATGCGGTCATGGCAGTCGCGGCACATGTACGTGTGGATCGGACGGTTGCGCAGCCGCTTGGCGAGCGGCGATTCATCGTCGATCGTATCGATTTGGTCGCAAAGCACGCATTTGACTCTCATTGTTCACCTCAATACATCCAAACGCGAAATGGTAGGGTGTTCTTTCGTTCCCATTATACCACATTTCCCGCCATCGTTTGTTGATTCAAATGCATTTCACTCCCGTTGCCCTCGGAAATGAGCCGCCCTTTCTGTTCCATTATAACCTACACAGAAACCGTTTATCGATTTAAATGTTCATTCGATTGCTTGTTTTGCTGTTTGTTCAGCTGCCGCTCCTCCCGTTTGTTCAGCTGTCCGTTGTTTTCTTCGGTCGGCTTCGGCGTCGTTTCAAACAAATCGCTTGGCACTTCCGGCATCACTCGTCCGACGATGTCGGCGATTTCGTTCATGAACGCTTGCACCGGCCGCCCTTCATCGATGTGCCGGCCGATGTTGCGCACGCGGGTGTAAAGATCTGGGTCGGCGACAATAATGGCGTTCGCACCGTACGGATCTTTTTGCAATGCTTCGGCGACGGAATATTTGATGGTGCCGACGCGCGAGGCGTCCATATTGGCGCCGACGTCAATGCCGACGATGGCATATTTGCCGACGACGATCGCGGCGGCATTGTGAACGTTTGGAACACGGTCGGCGATTTCTGCAAGCCGGCGTGCGATCTCTTGCCCGGATTTGTTTTCGACGCGTTCATCGACCGTATTTTTGACGCGCACGAGTGAACGATTGGGATCGTTCGCTTCATGATCGTTTCCAAACGTGCAGCCGCTGAAAATCAAAAAGGGAAGGAAAAAAGCGGCGAGCCAGCAGTTTCTCTTCATAATGGGCCACCTCGACTTTTTTTCTTTAGTTTGCAAATGTCCTTCTATCTTTATACATGTTTTCATATGTTGTATTACAGCCATTCCCATCCAACGGAAAAACGTGAAAAACTTACATGGGGGGAAGCGGAATTTGGGAAAAAAAATTTACGTGCTCGATACGAACGTGCTGTTGCAAGATCCGTATTCAATTTTCGCGTTTGAGGATAATGAGGTCGTCATTCCAGCGGTCGTGCTTGAGGAAGTGGATTCGAAAAAGCGGTATATGGATGAAATTGGTAGGAATGCCCGCCAAGTGTCAAAGCTCATCGACCGTCTGCGCGAAAACGGCAAGCTGCATGAAAAAATTCCGCTTGAAAACGGAGGGGCGCTGCGCATTGAGTTGAACCATCGTTCGTTTCATCAACTGCAAGAAATTTTTGTCGAAAAGACGAACGACAATCGCATTTTGGCGGTGGCGAAAAATTTATCGCTTGAAGAGCAGGCGAAGGAAGATGGACGCTCCGTCATTTTGGTGAGCAAAGATGCGCTCGTGCGCGTCAAAGCGGATGCCATCGGGCTGCAGGCAGAAGATTTTTTAAGCGACCGCGTCGTTGATGTCGACCATATTTACAGCGGATTTTTGGAGCTGTACATAGGAAAGGAACACCTGCAGCGATTTTACGACAAAGGGGAGCTCGTGCTCGCCGATATCGCCGACCACCCGTTTTATCCGAACCAGTTCATCATTATGAAAGACGCGTTTGGCAGCTCGACGTCAGCGATTGGCATTGTCGACCAAAACGGCAAAAAAGTGAAAAAGCTCATCTTCCATCACGAACATATATGGGGCATTCGCCCGCGCAACGTGCAGCAAACGATGGCGTTTGAGCTTCTCATGCGCGACGACATTCCGCTTGTGACGCTAATCGGCAAAGCCGGAACGGGCAAGACGCTGCTTGCCCTTGCCGCCGGGTTGATGCAAACGGAAGATTTGCGCACATACAAAAAATTGCTCGTCGCTCGGCCGATTGTGCCGATGGGGAAAGATCTCGGCTTTCTGCCGGGGGAAAAGGAAGAAAAGCTGCGCCCGTGGATGCAGCCGATTTTTGACAACTTGGAATACTTGTTCAACACGAAAAAACCGGGGGAGCTCGATGCGATTTTAGCCGGCATGAGCTCGATTGAAGTGGAGGCGCTCACGTACATCCGCGGCCGGAGCCTGCCAGAGCAGTTTATCATCATTGATGAGGCGCAAAATTTAACGAAGCATGAAGTGAAGACGATTTTGACGCGCGTCGGGGAGAAAAGCAAAATCATTTTAATGGGCGATCCGGAACAGATCGACCATCCGTATTTGGATGAATATAACAACGGGTTGACGTACGTCGTCGAAAAGTTTAAAGACCAAAAAATCGCCGGTCATATCCGGCTCGTCAAAGGGGAGCGTTCGGCGCTCGCCCAGCTCGCCGCTGATTTGCTGTAGCTAGGCGTTCCTCAGAGCATCCGCCGTTAAAGAACGGGTGTCAGGCGCGCGGCTCGACGCCGCGAACGTTTCGAAAGGCGCCCGCCGCTTGGGGCGCTGTGGAAAACATCTGGATTCAAAGCGCTTGAGGCGGTTGAAAGCGTAAAAAGCTCAAACACCGGGCCGCCCCCACGAGGGGGCGCCCGGTCATCGGACGACGAGCCGACGCACATGAGTAAGCGGCGCCTCGCGGTTGGAGCCGTCGCCAAAATAAATGTGCACTGGACCGTCGTCGCGCAACGGTTTTCCGTTTTTGGAAAAAGCGAAAATCAGGTCGTACGCCTTTTCCAGAGGGATCACTGTTTCTCCATGTTCTGTCTCAATGACAAGTTCAGACGCGTCTTCATGCGGCTCAGCGTTTCGCAAAAACGGGGCAAACGGCATGCCGAACGAGCCGGTGATGATTTTCTGCTTCAAAAAGCGCCGCTCTGTTTTCAACGTCGGCGGGAAGACGGCCCCCTCTTGAATTTCCCGGTCCCAAAATGCCGACAGTTTTTTGATTTCCTCGTCCTCTTGCTCCTCTTCCGTCGGCTGTGGAGCCGGCTCCGAAAAATACGCATCCATGTCCACTTTCCGGTCGTCGAAAATCCAGACGCCGGGGTCAAGCGTGATCGTAAACTTCACCTTTCCTGTCAGCACAATAATATCGTTCATGAAACACCTCTCCTCTGTATGTTCCCACCGTTTTTAGTATAATAATAACGAAAGAGCTTGTCATGTTCCAGGCCGGGTTGCTGTCAACGGTTTCAACTTGCAAAATGGCTTGTTTCACGTTAAGATGTAAAGAAGGATAGGGGAGAGAACGGAGGGATCGATGTGACGGACGAATCGATGAGCTATCGGGAGAAGGCGTACGCGCTTTTACAAGCGGATGCAGAGAAAATCATCCAACTCATCCGGGTGCAAATGGACCATTTGACGATGCCGCAATGTCCGGTGTATGAAGAAGTGCTTGACACGCAAATGTTCGGGTTGTCACGGGAAATTGATTTTGCGGTGCGCCTCGGGCTTGTGGAGGCGAAAGACGGAAAGGCGCTCCTTGACCGGCTTGAGCGCGAACTTTCCGCGTTGCACGAGGCCGTGGCCAAAAAGCGCGTGCGATAAGAATATAAGGCAACTCAAACGATTGGCACACCATCGTTTGAGTTTTTCTGTTTTTCGGCAGGAAAACAGCTCGCCGCTGCGAATGATTTTAAGTACATACATGTTCACAGGGAAGAGGAACGATGGAGCGACAATTATGGAAAAAAGTATTGAAGTGCTATGATTATCCGCTGATCGCCGCGGTCATCATGCTGTCGTTGTTCGGATTGATTATGGTGTACAGCTCGAGCATGGTCACCGCTGTCATCCGCTTTGAAGTGCCAAGCGACTATTTTTACGAGCGGCAAAAACTGTGGCTGATTGCCGGATTCATCGCGTTCGCCATCATGATGGCGATTCCGTATAAAGTGTGGCGGGCGGAGCGATGGGTGAAGCTCGTCTTTTTTGCTTCTCCATTGATGCTTATCGCCGTCGCTTTTCTCGGCCATACGGCCAACAACGCAACAAGCTGGTTTCGCGTCGGGTCGCTCTCCATGCAGCCGGCGGAGCTCGCGAAGCTCGGCCTGATTTTATACTTGGCCGCAGCGTTTGCCAACAAGCGGAAGCGGCTGGCCGAGCCGGCGAAAAGCAATTTGTTCCCCATTTATTATACATTGGTGATTTGTTTCCTGATTGCCATACAGCCTGACTTCGGAACGGCGGCGATCGTGTTTGCCATCGCGATGTGCATCATTGTTTCGTCTGGTTTGCGCCTCGTGTTGCTTCTAAAACAGCTGCTTTTTTTTGCACTGATTGGGACGGTGCTGTCGCCGTTTTGGCTCCCGGTTGCCGGCAAAAAAATTTTTTCTCCTGAACGGATGTCGCGTCTTTACAGCTTTTTGGATCCATTTCAATACGCAAACGGCGATGGCTACCAGCTCGTTAATTCGTATTTGGCGATCGGGCTTGGCGGGCTGAAAGGAGTGGGGCTTGGCAAAGGCATTCAAAAATACGGCTACCTGCCGGAGTCGCACACCGATTTTATTATGGCGGTCATCGCCGAAGAGCTCGGCTTATTTGGTGTAGCATTTACGCTTGGATTATTGGCGTTTATCGTGCTGCGCGGGCTTTGGATCGCCCGCCGCTCCCACGATGCGTTTGGGAGCCTGCTTGCGATCGGCATCTCCGTCATGATCGGCTTCCAAACGTTCATTAACGTTGGTGGAGTCGTTGGCCTTATTCCGATTACAGGGGTGCCGCTGCCGCTCGTCAGCTATGGGGGAACGTCGCTTGTCCTGACAATGGCTTCGCTCGGTCTGCTTGTGAACATTTCCATGTTCGCAAAGTACGAACAACGGTATAAAAAAGCTGAAAAAACGATGGTCAGCAAACAGAAAAGAGGTCTGACTTTTTAGAAAGTGTATTTACAAATCGGCAAAACTTTTATACTTTTATTAAATAAAAGGAGGAGGGACAGAATGAGGACAAGACGAATTCGCAAAGTGCTGGCAGCCAACCGCGGAGAGATCGCCATTCGCGTTTTCCGCGCCTGCACGGAGCTTGATATCCGCACGGTGGCGATTTATTCGAAGGAAGACGCCGGATCGTACCACCGCTACAAAGCGGATGAGGCGTATTTAGTCGGAGAAGGGAAAAAGCCGATCGAAGCCTACTTGGACATTGAAGGCATCATTGAGATCGCCAAAGCCCACGATGTCGATGCCATCCATCCGGGATATGGGTTTTTGTCGGAAAACATTCAATTTGCCAAACGGTGCCGCGAAGAGGGGATTATTTTCATCGGCCCGAACGAAGATCATTTGGATATGTTCGGCGATAAAGTGAAAGCGCGCCATGCGGCCATGAAGGCGGGCATTCCCGTCATCCCGGGCAGCGACGGACCGGTCGGCGGCCTTGAAGACGTCGTCCGCTTTGCTGAGACGCACGGATACCCGATCATCATCAAGGCGGCGCTTGGCGGCGGCGGCCGCGGCATGCGCATCGTCCGCTCGAAGTCGGAAGTGAAGGAAGCGTTTGAGCGTGCCAAGTCGGAAGCGAAAGCGGCGTTTGGCAGCGACGACGTCTATGTCGAAAAGCTGATCGAAAAGCCGAAGCATATTGAAGTGCAAATTTTGGGCGACCACGAAGGAAACATCGTTCACCTTTACGAACGCGACTGCTCGGTGCAGCGCCGCCATCAAAAAGTCGTGGAAGTCGCGCCAAGCGTCTCGCTGTCGGACGAGCTGCGCGAGCGCATTTGCGAAGCGGCGGTTCGACTCATGAAAAGCGTCAACTATGTCAATGCCGGCACGGTTGAGTTTCTCGTTTCCGGCGATGAGTTTTATTTCATCGAAGTCAATCCGCGCATCCAAGTCGAGCATACGATCACCGAAATGATCACCGGGATTGACATCGTTCAGTCGCAAATTTTAATCGCCGACGGTTTTTCGCTCCACAGCCCGGAGGTCGGCATTCCAAAGCAGGAAGACATCCGCATCAACGGCTACGCCATTCAGTCGCGGGTGACGACGGAAGATCCTCTCAACAACTTTATGCCGGATACGGGAAAAATTATGGCGTACCGCTCAGGCGGCGGCTTCGGCGTGCGCTTGGACGCCGGCAATGGCTTCCAAGGGGCGGTCATTACGCCGTATTACGATTCGCTGCTCGTGAAAGTGTCGACATGGGCGTTGACGTTTGAGCAGGCGGCAAGAAAAATGCTGCGCAACTTGCGCGAGTTCCGCATCCGCGGCATTAAAACGAACATTCCATTTTTGGAAAACGTCGTGCAGCATCCGAAATTTTTGTCGGGGGAATACGATACGTCATTCATCGATACGACGCCGGAATTGTTTGTATTCCCGCGCCGAAAAGACCGCGGGACGAAAATGCTGACGTACATCGGCACCGTGACGGTCAACGGCTTCCCTGGCATCGGCAAAAAGAAAAAGCCGGTGTTTGACAAACCGCGCGTGCCGAAGGTGAGCCAAACGGAACCGATCCCAGCGGGAACGAAGCAAATTTTGGATGAACGCGGACCGGAAGGGCTTGTCCGTTGGATTCAGGAACAGCCGCGCGTGCTCTTGACCGATACGACGTTCCGCGACGCCCATCAGTCGCTGTTGGCAACAAGGGTGCGCACGATCGATCTGTTGCGCATCGCTGAGCCGACGGCGCGACTGCTTCCGAATTTGTTCTCGCTTGAAATGTGGGGCGGGGCGACGTTTGACGTGGCGTATCGCTTTTTAAGGGAGGATCCGTGGGACCGCCTCTTGAAGCTGCGCGAGCGCATCCCGAACGTATTGTTCCAGATGCTGCTCCGTTCTGCCAACGCCGTGGGATATAAAAACTATCCGGACAACGTTATCCGCGAGTTCGTTGAAAAATCGGCGCAAGCGGGGATTGATGTCTTCCGCATTTTCGACAGCCTCAACTGGGTGAAAGGGATGACGGTGGCGATCGACGCCGTCCGCCAGAGCGGGAAAATCGCCGAGGCGGCCATTTGCTATACGGGCGATATTTTGGACCCGAACCGGCCGAAATACAATTTGGATTATTACAAAGCGTTGGCGAAAGAACTCGAGCAATCCGGAGCGCACATTTTAGGCATTAAGGATATGGCCGGCCTGTTGAAGCCGCAGGCGGCGTACGTGCTTATCTCGGCGCTCAAGGAGACGGTCAGCATCCCGATCCATTTGCATACGCACGATACGAGCGGCAACGGCATTTACACGTACGCCAAAGCGATCGAAGCCGGCGTCGATATCGTCGATGTCGCCGTCAGCTCGATGGCTGGTTTGACGTCGCAGCCGAGCGCCAATACGCTTTACTATGCCCTGGAAGGAACAGAGCGGGCGCCGGAGGTCGACATTTACGGTTTGGAGCAGCTGGCGCGCTATTGGGAAGACGTGCGCAAATTTTATCAGGAGTTTGAAAGCGGCATGAACGCGCCGCATACGGAAGTATATATGCATGAGATGCCGGGCGGCCAGTACAGCAACTTGCAGCAGCAGGCGAAAGCAGTCGGCCTTGGCGATCGGTGGGACGAAGTGAAGGAAATGTACCGCCGCGTCAACGACTTGTTCGGGGACATCGTCAAAGTGACGCCGTCGTCGAAAGTCGTCGGCGACATGGCGCTGTATATGGTGCAAAACAACTTGACGGAGCAAGACATTTTTGAGCGCGGCGAAACGCTCAATTTCCCGGATTCCGTCGTCGAGTTTTTCGAAGGCTATTTAGGCCAGCCGCACGGCGGATTCCCGAAAGAGCTGCAGCGCATTATTTTGAAAGGGCGCGAGCCGATCACCGTTCGTCCAGGCGAACTGCTCGAGCCGGTCGATTTCGAGCAAATCAAGCGGGAGCTGTACGACAAGCTCGGCCGCGAAGTGACCGACTTTGACGCCATCGCCTATGCGCTTTATCCGAAAGTGTTTTTGGAATATGCCGAAACGGTCGAAAAATACGGCGACATTTCGGTGCTCGATACACCGACGTTCCTGTATGGCATGCGCCTCGGCGAGGAGATCGAAGTGGAGATTGAGCGCGGAAAAACGCTCATCGTCAAGCTTGTGTCGATCGGCCAGCCTCAGGCGGACGGCACACGCGTTGTCTACTTCGAGCTGAACGGCCAGCCGCGCGAAGTCATCATCCGCGATGAAAGCATCAAAGCGGCCGTCGCTGAGCGCATCAAGGCGGACCGGACAAACCCGAACCACATTGCCGCGACGATGCCGGGCACGGTCGTGAAAGTGCTTGTGGAGAAAGGGGAAAAAGTCGATAAAGGCGACCATTTGATGGTGACGGAAGCGATGAAGATGGAAACGACGGTGCAGGCGCCGTTTGCCGGCATTGTCAAAGACATTTACGTCAAAAGCGGCGATGCCATTCAGGCGGGCGATTTGCTGATCGAGCTGTCGAAATGAACCGATCTATATCGCACGAAAAAGGGGTGCCCCTGTTTATGGGCATCCCTTTTGATTGGCGGACGAACGACCGTCATTTCAACGTGGCCGGCGCTGCCTCGCGAGCTGAATGGTCCGTGGTTTTGATCGGCTCGCGGCGGGTGCGGAGCGCCAACAGAAACAAGTAGCTGAGCACGCCGAACAAACAAGAGATAAAGAACGCATGCGCCAAAGCGATATACAAGTTCAGCTGTGTAAACACGACAAGTGCTCCGGTCGTCATTTGTGCGAGGACGAGAAAAAGAGCGATGAGCCACCCGTAGTAGATGATCGGCTGCCTGCGGTAATGGCGAACGGCGTGTATGGCGGCGGCGGCGATCCAGATGATGATGACGGCAGCAGCCAGTCGGTGCCCCATCTGCACCCACTCGTGAAACTGAACCGGAAGGACGCGCGTTTTGGCGCACAAAGGCCAGTTTGGACAGGCGAGGCTGGCGTTCGTATGGCGCACGAGCGCTCCGGTGTAGACGACAATGTATGAATAAATGAGGACGCCATAAATATGAAACTGCATTTTGCCGTCAAGCGAAAGCGATGCGGCGGAAAACGTTTTGTCGTTTTCAAAAATCAATAGCGTCAGCAACAGCACAGCGGCAAACGAAATGAGCGAAATGCCAAAATGCAAAGCGAGGACAAAATCCGACTGCCCCCACACGACCGCGGCGGCGCCGATCAGCCCTTGCAGGACAAGAAAGACGAACGATATGACGGCCAAAAACTTCGTCTCCCGCACATGGCCAATGGCTCGCCATGCCCAGATGGAAAGGATGAGCACCATGATGCCGGCAAGGCCGGAAACGAGTCGATGGCTCAGCTCAATGACAAGTTCGGGTGTGATGTGATCCGGAACCCACTGGCCGTCGCACAGCGGCCAGGATCGGCCGCATCCCATGCCGGAGCCGGTTTTGGTCACGAGCGCTCCGCCAATTAAAACAAACAACATGGCCAACGTTGTCGCCGAGGCAAACCATTTTAATGAACGCAGCAAAATCTTCACCTTCTTGTATTGAAAAATTGTGATTTTGTCCATATTAGTAAAATGATGGATTTTTTCATGCGGCCAATCGCGCTGTCGAGCCAAGTCTATTTTACACGATGGCGCTGGGAAACACAAAATGACGTTTGCATATTGAATAAGTCGATTAAGTTTGCTAGAAATATTAATGGGACAAGCGAATGAGCCATTTGGAGTGTGCGGATTCAAAAATTTGACACAAATTATTCAAAAAAAGTTCACATGATAAGAAAAAAATGTGATTTAATATAAAGAGAAAACAGCGCGTTTTTGGCATTTGGCGTTGGAAAGAATTTCAGGCAACATCACGGCGCCTTCCGGGCAAGGAGCGGCGCAGCGAGGAGGAACAGGAGACATGGCCGAATTGAAAGCGGTGCACCAGGATGCGGCCGATGCCGGTCATCGCTCGCATGTGGGCGTCAAGGCGGTTTGGAGAGAGCTGTCGTCTGTTGTCAAAATCGGGATCGTCAATTCCAATTTGATTACAACGTTCGCCGGAATGTGGTTGGCGTTTTATTTTGCTGGCGAGCATTTTTTGGAAAACTTGCACATCGTCTTTTTTGCGTTGTTTGGAGCAGCGCTTGTCATCGCGGGTTCATGCGCCATCAACAACTACATTGACCGCGATATTGACCAATATATGGAGCGGACGAAAGCCCGCCCGACCGTCACCGGGACGATGGATCCGCGGCGGGTGCTTTGGCTCGGGATTGGTCTTGTCGCGATCGGCGAGATGAGCCTGCTTATGACAACGGTTACGGCTGCGGTCGTTGGATTGATCGGTGTGGTGACATACGTCTTTTTATACACCCTTTGGACGAAGCGCCACTATACGCTCAACACCGTCGTCGGCAGCATTTCCGGCGCGGTGCCGCCGGTAATCGGCTGGACGGCGGTCGATCCGGATTTCCATATTGTTCCGCTCATCCTGTTTTTAATCATGTTTTTATGGCAGCCGCCGCACTTTTTGGCGTTGGCCATGAGGCGGTGTGAAGAATATCGAGCCGCCGGCATTCCGATGCTGCCGGTCGTCCATGGGTTTGCCATGACGAAGCGGCAAATCATCGTTTGGGTGGCGTGTTTGCTGCCATTGCCGTTTTATTTGTTTTCGCTCGGCGTGCCGTTTTTAATCGTCGCCACGCTGCTTAATGTCGGCTGGCTGCTGTTGGGATTGGCGGGATTGAAAATGAAAGATGACATCAAATGGGCGAAGTGGATGTTCGTCTATTCGCTTAACTATTTGACGATTTTGTTCGTGGCGATGGTCATCGCGACGATTTGGTGAACAGGTTAAAATTCTTTCTTTGTGAAAGAATTGACATACACATTTATCCATCAAAGAAAGAGGGGTTGGATTAGGCTATGAACAAGGGGCTCTGTAACTGGCGCTTATTTTCCCTTTTTGGGATGATGGCGCTGTTGCTCGCCGGCTGCGGCAAGCCGTTTTTATCGACGCTCCAGCCCGCCGGTGAAGTAGCGGACATGCAGTATTCGCTCATGTTGTTGAGCACGACGATCATGGTTTTGGTCATTGTCGTCGTGGCGATTATTTTCGTTTACGTTGTCGTCCGCTTCCGGCGGCGCAAGGGAGAAGAGAATAAAATCCCGAAGCAAGTGGAAGGAAACCATAAGCTGGAAATTATTTGGACTGTCATTCCGATCATTCTCTTGCTCATTTTGGCGGTGCCGACGGTATTGATCACGTTTAAACTGGCCGATGTCAAGGCGATGAACGACCAAAAACGCGATAAGGACACGGTTGTCGTCAATGTTCGCGCCAACCAATACTGGTGGGAGTTTGAATATCCGGATTATGGCATTATCACGAGCCAAGACTTAGTCGTGCCGACGAATGAAAAAGTGTATTTCAACTTGATTGCGTCGGATGTCAAACATTCGTTCTGGATTCCGCCTGTTGGCGGCAAAATGGATACGAACACGGACAACAAAAACCAATTTTGGCTTGTTTTTGATCAAAAAGCGACCGATAAAGCCGGCGGCGTCTTTTACGGCAAGTGTGCGGAGCTTTGCGGTCCGTCCCATGCGCTGATGGACTTTAAGGTTCGGCCGTTGCCGCGCGATGAATTTGATGCTTGGGTGAAAAAGATGCAAAACGCGAAAAAACCGGTTGTCACCGACCCGGTCGCCAAAGAAGGCGAGGCGATTTTCAACAAAAGCTGTATTGGCTGCCATGCGGTGACGCCTGTGGACAAGCGTCCGGTGCAAGCGCGCACGGCGCCGAACTTGGCGAACTTTGGCGATCGCGAACGAATCGCTGGTATTTTGGAGCATAACGAAGAAAATCTGAAAAAATGGCTGAGAGACCCGAACAGTGTGAAGCCTGGAAATAAAATGGCGGGTACATATGGCCACTTGACGGAAGAGCAAATTGATGCATTGACGAAATACTTGATGAGCTTAAAAGTTGAATAAAGCATGCGAAGGAGGTTTCACCGTGAGTACGATCGCTCGCAAAAAGGGTGTCGGCGCCGTTTTATGGGATTACTTGACAACGGTCGACCATAAAAAAATCGCCCATCTATACTTGATTTCCGGCGGGTTTTTCTTCCTGCTCGGCGGTCTTGAGGCGTTGTTCATCCGCATTCAGCTCGCGAAACCGAACAACGATTTTCTTGTCGGCGGCCTGTATAACGAAGTGTTGACGATGCACGGAACGACGATGATTTTCTTGGCTGCCATGCCGCTTATTTTCGCCTTTATGAACGCAGTCGTGCCGCTTCAGATCGGCGCGCGCGACGTCGCGTTCCCGTTCTTGAATGCTCTTGGGTTCTGGATGTTTTTCTTTGGCGGTTTGTTTTTGAACTGTTCATGGTTTTTGGGCGGCGCACCGGACGCCGGGTGGACGTCGTATGCATCGCTGTCGCTTGACTCAAAAGCGCATCACGGCATTGACTTTTACACGCTCGGATTGCAAATTTCCGGCTTCGGAACGATCATGGGAGCCATTAACTTTCTTGTGACGATCATCAATATGCGCGCCCCGGGCATGACGTTTATGCGCATGCCGATGTTCACGTGGGCGACGTTTGTGACTTCGGCGCTTATCTTGTTTGCGTTTCCGCCGTTGACCGTTGGATTGATTTTCATGATGATGGACCGGCTGTTTGGCGGCAATTTCTACAATCCAGCTGCCGGCGGCAATACGATCATCTGGGAGCACTTGTTTTGGGTGTTCGGCCATCCGGAAGTATACATCCTTGTCTTGCCGGCGTTCGGCATTTTCTCGGAAATTTTCGCGACGTTCTCGCGCAAACGCCTATTCGGTTATTCGTCAATGGTGTTTGCGACGGTGCTTATCGCTTTCTTAGGGTTCATGGTATGGGCGCACCATATGTTCACGGTCGGGATGGGGCCGATTGCGAACGCCATCTTTGCTGTCGCGACGATGACGATCGCGGTTCCGACAGGAGTCAAAATTTTCAACTGGCTGTTTACGATGTGGGGCGGAAGCATCAAGTTTACGACGCCGATGCATTATGCGGTCGCCTTCATCCCGTCGTTCGTCATGGGCGGGGTGACCGGGGTTATGTTGGCGTCGGCGGCGGCAGACTATCAATACCATGACAGCTATTTCGTCGTTGCGCACTTCCATTACGTCATTGTCGGCGGGGTTGTGTTCGCTTTGCTTGCCGGCACGCATTATTGGTGGCCGAAAATGTTTGGCCGCATGTTGAATGAAACGCTCGGCAAAATTACGTTCTGGCTGTTCTTTATCGGCTTCCATTTGACGTTCTTTATTCAGCACTTCCTCGGTTTGACGGGGATGCCGCGCCGCGTGTTCACGTACTTGCCGAACCAAGGATGGGAGACAGGGAATTTCGTCAGCACGGTCGGTGCGTTCTTTATGGCCATCGCAACGGTCATTTTGCTCATTAACATTGTGATTACGACGGTAAAAGGGGAAAAAGTGCCGGGCGATGCGTGGGGCGACGGCCGCACGCTCGAATGGGCGATCGCTTCGCCGCCGCCGGTGTACAACTTTGCGCAAACACCGCTTGTCCGCGGCTTGGACGCCTTCTGGCTCGAAAAAATGGAAGGCAAAAAAGAATTGACGCCGGCGGAGCCGCTTGGCGACATCCATATGCCGAATTCGTCGTTCCTGCCGTTTGTCATCGCGTTCGGCCTGTTTGTCGCCGCCTTCGGCTTTACGTATCATAACGACGCCGGATGGGGCTTGCCGGTCGGCATTCTTGGCCTGCTCATTACGCTCGGTTCAATGCTCTTGCGCTCCGTGATCGATGATCACGGCTTCCACATCCATAAAGAAGAAGTGCTTGAACTTGAGAAGAAGGGGGCGAACGCCTGATGCATGCAGAGGAAAAATTGACGGCCGAGACGTTTCCGGCCGCGCCGGAACGCGCCACCCTTGAAGGGAAAAATAAATTTCTCGGCTTCTGGCTGTTTTTAGGCGGAGAGACGGTGCTGTTCGCCTCTCTCTTCGCCACCTATTTGGCGTTGAAAGATAAAACGAACGGCGGCCCTTCTGCTGAAGAGCTGTTCCAAATGCCGGTTGTGTTCATGGCGACGATGCTTCTGTTGACGAGCAGCTTGACGAGCGTGTATGCCATTTATCATATGAAAAACTTTGATTTTAAAAAGATGCAGCTTTGGTTTGGTATTACCGTTTTGCTTGGCGCCGGCTTTCTGGGCCTTGAAATTTACGAGTTCAACGAATATGTGCATGAAGGCCATAAGTTTACGACGAGCGCCTTCGCTTCAGCTTTCTACACGCTCGTTGGCACGCACGGAAGCCACGTTGCGTTTGGGTTGCTTTGGATTTTAACGCTCATGATCCGCAACGCCAAACGCGGGTTGAACTTGTACAACGCCCCGAAATTTTACGTTGCGAGCCTGTATTGGCACTTTATCGACGTCGTCTGGGTGTTCATTTTTACCGTCGTATATTTAATGGGAATGGTGGGGTGAACGTATGGCGAACCAAACGAATTCCGGAAATGAACGCGTCGACTTGGCGTATCGCCGGCGGAAAAACGCGGAAGAGATGCGCCATCAAATGATTGCATTCGTCTTGATGATTTTGCTGACGCTCATCGCTTTCGCCGCCGTTGGTTACGAAGAGTTTTCCCATTGGTTTGTCGTTCCGTTTATTTTGCTTTTGGCCGCCGTACAGGTCGCATTCCAGCTTTATTATTTCATGCATATGAGCCATAAAGGCCACGAATTTCCGGCGATGTTTATTTACGGTGGCGTGGCGGTCATGCTTCTTCTTGTTTGGGCATTTATGACAGTCGTTTGGTGGTAAGTGAAAGGGGGAATCGGTTTTGCGCCGGTTTCCCCTTTTTTGCAATAGCCGTGGCGCTGCGGCGTGTAGTATAATGGGAAAGGGACAAATCAGGAGGGGATTCGTATGTTTCAATCGTTGCAAATGTTTGGCCCCGTTGCCCTTTGGAGTCCGTTTTTTTTGCTTGTGTTAGCGGCGGTTGCGTTGCTGTACATTGGGATGACCGGGCCATGGCGGCAGCGTTTCGGCCTCGGTGATGCGGTTTCGGGGACGCAGAAGGCGTATTTTTTGACAGGGATCGCGCTTCTTTATATATGCAAAGGGTCTCCGTTAGATTTGATGGGTCATTTGACGTTCACCGCCCATATGGTGCAAATGGCGGTGCTGTATTTGATCGTGCCGCAATGTTTTATTTTAGGCATTCCGGCGCCGCTTTATGAGCGCGCGTTCCGCATCACAGCGGTGCGACGCGTGTTTCGGCTGTTGACAAAGCCAATTGTGGCGCTGCTGCTGTTTAACGGCTTGTTTTCGCTTTATCACGTTCCATTCATTTTTGACGCTGTGAAAATGAATATGTGGCTGCACGCGTTCGTTACCTCGGTCATTTTCGTTGCCGCGTTTTGCATGTGGTGGCCGCTTGTCAACAAGCTGCCCGATTGGCAGACGTTGTCCGGTTTAAAAAAAATGGGTTACATTTTCGCTGACGGCATGCTGTTGACCCCGGCTTGCGCGCTCATTATTTTTACCGATACGCCGCTTTACGCCACATACACCGACCCGAAGGCATGGATGGCCGCGCTGGCGCTATGCGTTCCTCAAGGGACGCTGGCTTCGCTTGATTTGACTGGGCCGCAAATGTTTTTGTCAATGTCGCCGCTCCATGACCAGCAGCTCGGCGGCGTGTTGATGAAAATCATCCAGGAAATCGTGTACGGGACGATGCTGTTCTTCATCTTCAGCGAATGGTATCGGAAGGAGCGGGAGAAAGAACCAAGCATGGATATGGAGCCGCGGCCGACCAAACTGTAAAGCGCGGTTGGCCGCCAAACGATGAACAAGGAAGAAAGGGAGAGAAGCGATGGCCGTTTTACCGACAATCAGCACGAGCTGCATCGTGATCAGCGCCTTGCTCGTTGCCTACGGCTGGTATTTGATCAGCCGCAGGCGGATCGAAGCGCATAAAAAGGTGATGCTGACGGCAGCGGTGTTTGCTTTGCTGTTTTTCACCATTTACATGTCGCGGACGTTGTTTATCGGCAATACGAGCTTTGGCGGGCCGGAGAACGTCAAAGTGTATTATACGCTGTTTCTCATTTTCCATATTATTTTAGCGACGGTTGGCGCCGTATTTGGCCTTGTCACAATTTGGACGGGATTAAAAGACAAGCGGGCCCGCCATCGTCGGCTCGGGCCGATCACCAGCATCATTTGGTTTGGCAGCGCCTCAACCGGGGTGGTCGTCTACTGGCTGCTTTATGTCCTCTATCCAGGGGGCCAAACGACGTCGCTCATCAAGGCGGTGCTCGGTTTTTAACCGACGGTCAAGGAGCAAGGGCAGCGGCGGTTGCATAGCATAGAATACAACACGCCTGTATAGACGCGATTTTGTGCAGCGGGGGGAGAGAAGGCGGTGAACACGTTTCGCTATCGGAAACGGAGCGCCGTAGAGGCGACGCTATTGACCATTGTCATGATGTGTGTGCGCGGCCAGACGGACGTCGCCCTTGACGATTGTGAGGTGTTCATCACCGTTGCTCAAGGCGAGCGGTGCCGCGTCACGGTCAAGATGTCCATTCGATATGGGGCGCCGGTGATGGAAGTTTGCCGCCATCTGCAACAGCATATTGCCGAGGAGATCGCCGCGATGACGCCATATGTCGCCGAGGCGGTCGACATTGTTGTCAAACGGCTTGTCATGCCGGAAAAAAACGCATGAGAACCGCGCTCTCATGCGTTTTTTTTGAAAAGAGGTTCATCACCACAACATGTACTTGACAAGTGATACGCTTTCTTGAACAAGAATGTGCAAAAATCATTGATTTGCTGATTCTTCCTCACAAGCGTCAGTAGAGCGTGTTATAAAAAATCAAGCACAACTTTTGGTGAAGAGCCTGAAAAGAAAAGATAAGAAATACATTTCGGGTCTAGGGAGCTGTCTAGCTTCAAGCGAAATCGGTGTGATGCGCTCCGCCCCTTCTTTCGGCGGCGACACACGGAGTTCGCTTCTTTAGAAATATCCCACGCAAGCCCAAGCTTTGCTTGGGCTGAGCCTCCTCAATGGGGCTTGTGCGCTCTTCGCAGAGCCAAGGATGGCGACCATTTCGCCGTTGCCCGCAGGATGCGGGCTGTCTTTAGGCGAAATTGGGGCGCTTTGCGCTTTTTTATTATTCTTTGATTTTTTCAAGCTCGCTTTTGACCTGCGCCAACACGTTTTGGCATTGGCTGACAAGAGAGGACGGAAAATGTTCATCATCGCCGTATTCGACGCCGTGTGGATAGTAATGTTTCCCTAAAATCGGCGTGAGCAGCTTAATGAGTGCATAGCGCGAATCGACGTCCCCCTCAATGGCGTATCCTTGAACGCGCAAATAGTAGGTGCCTTCTTTCACGACGTATTTCCGGTCGTATGTGACCCGTTCATAATCCCATTGCGCCGCGCGGACAAAGCCGAGGCGCTCCATAATGTCATCAAGGCGGGATAGTTCGACCGTCTGATTTTCCAGTCCGGTATTTTCAAACTTCATCTTTCTTCCTCCTAACAACACAGTATGTAAAAGCGCCAAACAAGAAATCATCCCCTCATTTATAATAGTACGAAAACGGTTTGCTTTTCAATGAATTGTTTGCCATTGTTTCCGTTTCGCTCGCATTTTTTTGTGTGATCCGGCGCATAATACGGGTAGAAAGGAGAGACGAAGGATGCAAACGATACGGGGCGTCATGTCAACGGATGTGCAATATTGCACCCCCCTTGACAATCTTTACGAAGTGGCAGTAAAAATGCGCGATTTCAACGTCGGGGCGATTCCGATTGTCGATGACGGCCGCCTTGTCGGAATGATTACCGACCGCGATATTGTCGTGCGCGGCATGGCTGAAAAACGTCCCGGTTCGACTGCGGTGACGGAAGTGATGAGCCGCGATCTCGTCACGCTTTCCCCGGACGATTCGGTGCAAAAGGCAGCAGATATGATGGCGCGCCACCAAATTCGCCGCCTCCCGGTCATAGAGAATGGGCGTTTGGTCGGCATCATCTCGCTCGGCGATTTGGCGACGAACCGCTATTCTGATGAACGCGCCGGTCGTGCGTTAAGCGAGATTTCCGAACAAGACGCCATCCATTGACAAACGCAACGGACACGGTTTCTTTCGAGGAGGAGCGCTCTTTTTGGGCGTCCTCTTTTTTTGCCTCTAAAAAACGGCTATAATGGCAATAAGGAGATTGTGCAGAAAGCGGGAGTTGCCGTGTGAAATGGTTTTTCCTTTTTTTGTTTTTCTTGATTGGATTGTATTATTTTGTGCCGAGTCCGCTGCCCCCGAGCCCCCCGGAGCGGCCAGAGACGAATAGATACATGTTGAAAGAGCCGAAGGCGACGGCCGGCATCGTTGCGTTGATCGGTCAATCGGCGCAAGAGGCGAAAAAACTGCTTGGCGCTCCAGACCGAATCGACCCGTCAGCTTACGGATATGACTGGTGGGTGTACAGCCGTCGACCCGAGTCGTACGTGCAGATTGGCATCTTGCGCGGTCGCGTCGTCACCGCCCTTGTCGGCGGAGAGAAGGTGAACGTTGAACCGTTTGCGGTCGGCCAGCGGTTGCAGACGATTTTTCAAACGATGCCGGTGCTATCGAACATTGAGATTAAGCTAGGCAGCGGGACATACCGGTTTGAGCTGTCTGAACAAGATTACTCATCAAGGCCGGTTGTCAAAGTTGGCAGCGTCTACACTCAGCTGTATGTTGACCGCTTTACCGGCGAGGTGGCGGCGATCCGCTTGATGGATGCCGAAACGTTCGTCAAGTTGCGGCCGTACGAGCTCGTTTACCGCGGGAGCCTGCCGGCGGCCGTGCCGCTGTCGGAAGAAAAGCGACAGGCTGTTGATGCGGCCAACGCGAAGCAAATTTTTGACTGGACGAATTTGATTCGCCGCCGCCACAGGCTTTCCTCTCTCATGTGGGATGACAAGGCCGCTGCCGCTGCGGAAAAACATAGCCGAGATATGCATGATCACCGGTTTTTCTCCCACGAGTCGCCGCAGTATGGCGATTTATCGAAGCGGCTTGGCGCGCTTCACATTCCGTTCCAGCTTGCCGGGGAAAATATCGCCGCCCATCAAGTCGATGGCGTTGAGGCGACCATCGGATGGCTGAACAGCCAAAACCATCGGAAAATTATGTTGAACGAAGAGTTCACCCGCTTGGGCGTCGGCGTCTACGCTGACTATTATACGCAAAATTTCTTTACGCCGCTCTAAAAATTGGGCGCACCTCTGTATGCTGGGTGCGATATGATATGGCAGATAGGCATGAGTGGACGAAAGGGATGAGAACCGCCATGGTCAAGCCTCTGCATCCTTCCGTTGAACAGTTTAAACAGTTTGTGAAAAAACATCCCAAAATCATCAAAGAGGTGCGCAGTGGCAAAAAGACGTGGAAACAAGTGTATGAGGATTGGTATTTGTTCGGGGAAGACGATGACATATGGGAGCAGTATCGGGAAACAAACGGTGCGGCAAAAGAGGAGGAAAAAGGAACGAACAGATGGCTCGATAAGCTCGCGGCTATGCTTGGACAGATCGATGCAGCCGATGTGCAAAAACATTTGGCGAACGTCCAGCAGGCGATCGCGGCGATCCAAAGCATTCTTTCCGAATTTCAAGGGGCCGGTCAAGAACAAAGAAACAAAGAAGCGCATCCGTTTTCGTTTCGCAAAGATTAAAGGGTGATGGCGATGAGGAAAGACGTATGGCAATATGTGCAAGGAACACCGATGTTGCGTGCGTTTTTGCGCGAACAGCCGCGCTGGTACCGGCTTCTTGCCCGCCGCCCGCATGAACTGTCGACGTTCCAATTGGCCGCCTTGCGCCACTATGAGCTGACGATCCCTGACAAAGTGGAAAAAATCTCCCAATCGTTGCAAATGGCGTCGCTCATGTGGCAAATGTTTAAGGCCATGCGCGACTAATCGAGCGGCCAACGGCAAAGACTAGTGTTGAAAGGGAGTGATGTCTTTGCCGAAGTGGTTCGCATGGTTTGTGTGCATTATGCTGCTTGCGGCGTATGCCTTTGGACCGGCGCCGTCTCTCCCCGCTCAAGTCGAAGCGGCGGGCGGTCCGCTGCAAGTGAAGCATGAAGTAAAAGGAAGCGACGTGTTCATTGAATGTGTCGCCGTTCAGTTTCCATTTCGCAAAGGAAGCGGCGGTGGGCACGTGAACGTTTATGTCAACGGACAAAAAATGACGGAAGTGTATACGGCCGCCTTTATCGTGCGCGGTTTGCCGAGCGGAAAACATACCATCCGTCTTGAGCTCGTCTACAATGATGGGAAAGCAACCGGCATGACGCACGAATTTGACGTCTCCATCCGATCAAGATGACGACGATCGTTTAAAAGGCAAACAGAGGCGATTCGGCACAGTCTGGATCGCCTTTTTTGTTTGCTTCTTTGCTATCTCTTTCCTTTTCATTTTCTTTTCGTTCATGGTATCATGGATAATGGAGGTGCCATTTGGTGAAGATTGCGACTCTCGAGCGCATCGAGATTTTAGATAAAGCAGAAGCGTTGGCCAAAATGATTGTCGAGTCGGACGTGGCGGACGAATACCGCCGCGCCTTTTGGCGGCTGAAGCAAGACCGCCGCGCCCAGCAGCTGATCGCTCGCTTTGTCAAGCTGAAGGAGCGGTACGAGGAAGTGCAGCGCTTCGGAAAATACCATCCTGATTACCGCAACGTGATGAAAGAAGTGCGCGAAGCGAAGCGGGAGCTCGATTTGCATGAGACGGTCGCCGCCTTTAAGGAGGCGGAGAAGGCGATGCAAGAGCTGCTTGATGAGATCAGCGTGCTGATCGGCAAAGCGGTGTCCGAACATGTGAAAGTGCCGACCGGAAATCCGTACTTTTTGTCGGCGGGCTGTTCCGGCGGCTGCAGAGCGGGCGGAAGCTGCGGCTGCCGCACATAAAAAAGGGGAAGGGACTATGTTTCCAAAACGGCAAGGGATTATCGTTTGGCTTCATTCGCTGAAATATGGGAAACAGTTGCGCAAGTTCGGCAACATTCATTACATTTCCAAACGGCTGAAGTATGCTGTTTTGTATTGCGACATGGAGCAAGTCGACCATGTAATGAAAAAGCTCGCCTCGCTTCCATTCGTCAAGCGGGTCGAACCGTCGTACCGCCCATTTTTAAAATTGGAATTTGAATCGAAAGGGGAGAAGGAAAAAGACTCCCCGTATCCGCTTGGATGAAGAAAAACAGCGGGTCGAAAAAAGCCGGCGCCGGCTTTTCGGCCCGCTGTTTCTTTGTTTACTGCAGCGGCGGGATGAAGCGATTCATCCGCATAATGCCGATCAAATGCTGGTAATATAAATCGAGTTCAGCGAACATCGTCGATGGCTTAACATCAAGGTGAATGACGTCCATGTCCAGCTCCTTTGCGGTTTCCATAAACAGTTCGTACCGTTTGTTCGGCTTGACGAACGGATCGGGAATGCCTTCGCGGCAAATGTAAAGCGGCTGGAAATCTCCGGGGTCCGTCGGATGAAGGACAACGGCCAAAGAGACGACCGCCTGGCCTTTTTTCACCGTATGGAAGACAAAGAATCCGGACAAACGATGGCGGTTCGCCTTCGCCAATGCAATCAGCTCATATATATCGGAATATCCTTCGCCAAGTTCGATAAATCGTTGGATCATGAATAGTTCCCCCTTGCAAGCATCGTCCACCCTTAACTTTACCGGCCATCCTCGCGAATTGCAATCAAAAAAAACCTTGCGGAAATGAACCCGCAAGGCCCTTTCCAGTTCCTTGCCTCCGCGCAGGGCGGAACAAGGATCGGAAAGAATAAAGAAAAGGGAGAGGAGAAACCGGAGGAAGAACTTATGGGGAAACGTAAGTCTTCTCCGTCACTGGCAACAACGCGTCAAGCGTGTTGCCATTACTCATTATGGACCGTTTGCCGATTTCTATACATGAATGGCGAAAAAATTCCGTAGTTTGACGATCATCAACTTTATGGTAAGATTACCATGAAAACAACGAATCAAATGGATGACAAGGCCACCTTGAAACGGTGAATTGGGTGAAGGCGATGAGAGTCATTTCCGGGACATGCAAAGGACGGCGTCTGCAAGCGGTTCCAGGGATGTCGACGCGGCCGACGACCGATAAAGTCAAAGAAGCGATATTTAATATGATCGGGCCATATTTCTCAGGCGGCAACGGTCTTGATTTGTTTGCTGGCAGCGGCGGCTTGGGCATCGAGGCGCTCAGCCGAGGAATCGAGCGCGTCATTTTCGTCGATCATGACAGGAAAGCGGTGCAGACGGTCCGAAAAAACGTGGCAGCCTGCGGGCTTGAGAAGCGGGCGGAAATTTACTGCAACGACGCCGAGCGAGCGCTGAAGGCGGCAACGAAGCGCGGCCTCCGCTTTGCGGTTATTTTCCTTGATCCGCCGTACAAAGAGAAACAGTGGCCGACGTTGCTGTCGTCGATCGCTGAGCGTCAGTTGCTGGAGCCGCACGGCGTCGTCGTCGCTGAACACTCGGCGGAGGCGGAGCTGCCGGAGGAGGTCGGCGGCCTGACACGATGGAAGCGGGAAACATACGGCATCACCGGTGTGACGATTTATAGATGGAAAGGGGATGGAAGCGATGGCGAGCATTGCGGTTTGCCCCGGGAGCTTTGACCCTGTGACGTATGGGCATTTGGATATTATTAAACGAGGGGCGAAAGTGTTTGATCAAGTGTATGTGGCGGTGTTGAACAACTCGTCGAAAAAGCCGCTGTTTACTGTCGAGGAGCGGATCGAGCTGCTTCGTGAGGTGACGCGGACGCTTCCGAACGTCCATGTCGAAGCGTTTCACGGCCTGCTTGTTGATTACGCCCGCAGCAAAAACGCGAATGCCATTTTGCGCGGCTTGCGCGCTGTGTCCGATTTCGAATACGAAATGCAAATTACGTCGATGAACCGCGTTCTTGATGAAAACATTGAAACGTTTTTTATGATGACGAACAGCCAGTATGCGTTTTTAAGCTCGAGCATCGTCAAAGAAGTGGCGAAATACAACGGCGATATTTCCGAGCTCGTGCCCCCGGTTGTTGAGCAGGCGCTGAAGCGGAAATTTGCGTCCACGGCCGCTGATTGACGCTTCCTTATGGAAGCCTGCTTAAGCGAACGTTGCAGCCGGCGCTGGCCCAGTTTTGCCGTCAAGGGCGGTTCATGGCCGAGGCGACGCGAACCGCCCCGATGGCTGGGTGCTGCCAAAAATCTAGGCGCTCAAGCGTCTTATGAGCGCCCGCGCGATTCACTGGCTGCCTTGATGACGAGCCATATATAAAGGCAAAGGAACAACAGTGTCAGGAGCGGTCCGTATTGCTGCAGCAACCGCCAGCCTTCATTCCAAACGCTGTCTGGGGCGGCGTGAAGAAACGCTGGGATGTGGGTCGGCATCCCGTCTGCTGTTTTGATGTACAATGGTTTCCAAAGCAGGTATGTAAAGGAAGCGGCAAACACTCCGTGCAGCAAGCGAGCGATGAAAAATGGCTGAAAGCGGATGTTCGCTTCGGCGAGAATGCTGGCGACTTGCGCTTGGACGGAAAAGCCGCCGAAAGCGAGGACGAAGCTTGTTGCCACTGCTTTTTCCATCAGCATCGCCTCATCGGTCTGACTGATCATTTGGCTGCCGAGTGTAATTTCAAACAAGCCGGAAAACACTGGGATGTCAAGCTGCTCCGGCAGCTGGGCAAGGCGGAGCAGATGGCCTAGCAGCTGGGCAAGCTGTTCGGTCAAATGCATCATATACAGAAGTTTATTCATAACCGAAAAGAGAATAATAAAACCGCCGATCATTAACAGTGTTTGGACAGAAGAGCGCACGGCGTCGCCAAGAAGTTTGCCAAGCGGCTGTTCGTTTTTCAGTCGCGTGCGGTGCAGTGTGCGCAGCGCATACGGGAGCGAAAATGAGCGTGGCTGCCGCTTCGATTGCCTCTGTTCTTTTCGAATGCCGTGAAAGCGCATGATCAGCCCAACGCTAATGTTTCCTAAATAGTGGGAAACAGCCAGCACAAGGCCGAGTTGCGGGTTGTTGAAAAATCCCGCTGATACAGCCCCAAAAATAAAAAGCGGGTTGGATGAATTGGTGAACGACGAGAGCCGTTCGGCTTCAATTGTCGTCAGCTGTTTTTCCAGGTACAGGCGGGCGGTCAGCTTGGCTCCAGATGGGTAGCCGGACGCCATTCCCATGGCCCAGGCGAATCCGCCGACGCCCGGGACGCGAAACAACGGGCGCATAAGCGGCTCGAGCAAGACGCCAAGGAAACTGACGACGCCGAAGCTGATGAGCAGTTCCGAGACGATGAAAAACGGCAAAAGCGATGGAAAGACGACCTCCCACCACATATTTAAACCGCGAATGGATGCTTCAAGCGACTGTTTTGGATAGCAAATGAGCGAAAACGCAAACAAGGTGGCGGCGGAAGCGAGCAATACGGTTTTCCATTTCGCTCCCCAATTTTGTTTCACTTTTTTCCCCCCTTTTTTGCCGTGCGGCTTCTTGTAGTACAACCTCATATAACCTAATATACGAGCATAGGGGGGCGTTTTAGACCATAAGATGAAAGCGGATAGCGCTGCGACAAAAGGGGGGAGGAGGCTTGCCGCCAAAAGTCGGATTGGCGCTCGGGTCGGGAGGAGCGCGCGGGTTCGCCCATCTTGGGGTATTGAAAGTGCTCGAGGAGGAGCATATTCCGATTTCCTATTTGGCCGGCAGCAGCATCGGCGCACTCGTCGCCGTCCTTTACGCAAGCGGCCATGGCCTCCATCGTCTCTATCGATTGGCTCAATCGTTTCGACGCAACGATTTTCTTGACTGGACGGTGCCGAAAATGGGGCTGATCGCTGGCGAGCGCATCACGCAGTTTATTCGCTTGTTGACGAAAGGGAAACGAATCGAGGAGATGTCCCCTCCTGTGGCTGTTGTCGCCGCTGATTTGCAGACGGGGGAGAAAGTCGTGTTTCGGCAAGGGGAAGCAGCCCAGGCGGTGCGAGCGAGCATATCGATTCCCGGCATTTTTGTGCCGGCGGAGGTGAATGGCAGACTGCTTGTCGACGGCGGCGTCGTCGACCGGGTGCCAGTGTCGGTCGTCCGAGCGATGGGAGCGGATATTGTCATCGCCGTCGATGTCTCTCCGCTCAACACAAAGGCGGAAATTGCGTCGATCGCCGATGTCATTTGGCAGAGCCTCGATATTTTGCAAGCGGAACTGGTAGCTCATCGTCAGCTCGCCTCAGACGTTATGATCCGGCCGCGAGTCGAACAGTATAGCTCACGGGCGTTCACGGATATTGAGGAAATCATCGCTCGCGGGGAAGAGGAAGCGCGGAAGCAAGTGGGAGCGATCCGTCAAGCGATCGAACAGTGGAAGGAGCCATCACACGAATGAAGAAACGGACGTATATTGCCCTGTTTTTCTTTGGCGCCGCCCTCACCTTTCTGCTCATTTTTATGAAGCTGCCGTATTATGTGACGATGCCGGGAAGCGCGCAAAGTTTAAAGCCGCTCGTCCACGTGGAAAACGGCGACCGCGATAAGGGAACGTTTATGCTTACGACGGTGCGGATGGGGCGGGCGAACGTGGCGTCGTATTTGCTCGCCCATATCCGCCCGTTTTATGAGCTTCACCCGGTCGAGGAAATCAAGCAGGAAGGGGAGAGCGACAAGGAATATACGATGCGCCAGCTTGAGCTCATGGAGCAGTCGAAGGAAGCGGCGATCGTCGTCGCTTATCGCCGCGCCGGAAAGCCGGTGTCGTATGAACCTCATGGCGTTTATGTCATGAGCGTCCTCCCTGATATGCCGGCCGCCGGCCGCCTAGAGACCGGCGATCGCATCGTCGCGATCGACGGAAAGCCGCTCGGCACATCGGAGCAGATGGTCAACTACATTCGCGGAAAACAAGCGGGTGATCGCGTCCGCGTCGCATTCATTCGCGGCCGGAAGCGGCAGGAAACAGAGCTCGAGCTGAAGCCGTTTCGACAATACCCGAACCAAGTCGGCCTTGGGGTGACGCTCATGACCGATTATGACGTCCGCACCGACCCGCCGGTTGACGTGGAGTCGGAACAAATCGGCGGACCGTCGGCTGGGCTCATGTTTTCACTTGAAATTTACAACCAACTTGTCGATGAAGATATTACAAAAGGTCATAAAATCGCCGGCACCGGAACGATTGATCTTGACGGAAACGTCGGGCCGATCGGCGGTGTTTCGCAAAAAGTCGTGGCCGCTGACCGCGAAGGAGCCGAGGTGTTTTTCGCCCCGAACGAACATGGTGCGCCGACGTCGAACTATCGCGAGGCGGTGCGGACGGCGAAAAAAATCGGGACGCATATGAAAATCGTCCCGGTCGATACGTTCGACGAGGCAGTTCGTTATTTGCGCTCGATGCCGGAAACGTAAATCGGCGCCGTGGCGTATTCTTCTTTCAGCGCGGCGCTGTAGAGCGGCTCCGGAAAAACGGCGGCGTACACAGCTGCCGCTCTTTTTTCTTGCTCATAAAGAGGGTCGCCGTTGAGTTTGGATGCTCTGGCGACGAGTGGGAGGGCAGCGCTTTTTTTCACCTGCTTTAAGTAGCGGCGGCCAGTTTCACTCATGCCGAGCAGCCGGATATAGGTCGGGTTGGCCGCTTTGGCTTGCTCCTCCTTTGTGAAATTCGTCAACACATGCGCGCATAGGCGTTGCAGCCTCGTCCAGGTGTATCGCTTCGTTTTGACAGCGGCGATGAAGGCGGCAAACGTTTCGGCGTGGGCGATGTGTTGCTTCAACCGGTGTTCGATCCCTTCCTCCATGCCGGCGATGCGGCGCAAGTCGGCCTCTGTGGCGGTCAACAGCCGATATTTTAGGAGCGGAAAATACACTTCCCAATCGTGAAAGCGCCCGTATATCTCCCGGTATTGGCGGAGTTGTTCGAGCGCAGCGGGCGGAACGTACGCCGCGATCGACTCGAGCTGTCCGGTTTGCCGCAATGTTTTCCGCAGGCTGGTGGCGCTCGCAATCGACGGGTGGGAAAATGATTCGTCATGATAGCCGGCGGCCAGCCGTGGAATCGTGCGCGGCATAATCGCCAGCTTGTTTTGCCAAATGGCTTTCACATACGCAAAACCAAGCACGTTGTTTGGCTGCGACAAATCAAGCGGAGCGGCGCCGAACTTTTGCCACGCTTCAGAGGCGGCCTTCGGAAAGCTTTGTCCGCGCGCCAGCCCGGTGCGGATGAGGGAATCGAACGTTTCCTTCTGTTCGAGCCATGTTTGGGCCGCGGATAAAAAAGCGGAAATTTCCCCCGATTCGCTGCCAAAGCAAAGCTCTTGGCAGCCGATCGCCGCCAGCAGCTGCACCGCCCCGTGGGCAAACTGCTCAGCCGCCTGCACGGCGAAAGCGTACGGAAGCTCGATGACAATATCAATGCCGGCAGCGAGCGCCATTTTCGCCCGCGCCCATTTGGAGACAATAGCAGGTTCGCCGCGCTGCAGGAAATTTCCGCTCATGACGGCGATCAAACAGTCCGCTTCGGTCTTTTGCTTTGTTTCTTGCAAGTGATGGAAATGGCCGTTGTGAAACGGATTGTATTCGACGATCACGCCGACGGCTTTCACTTTTTTTCGCTCCTTTCATAGCGATTCGCGCGGTGTGGCCGCAACGAAATGGCTGTCTATTCTATCTGAACTTAGTATGGAATAGAAAGCGGCGAAGATCAACGGCAGCATGCGGTGAGAACAGCAAAAGAAACGAAGCGGTCGGCCGTTTTCCGATGTCCGAGCGCCGACCGTGCATGTTCGGAATGGCATTTGGAAATGATGGGAGTATGCCGTTCTTTTCCCAAGGAATGAGTGGTTGTAAAGAAAAAACATTGACAAAACTAGAAACGAAACGTATAATTTTATTCGTTGCCTTGAGGTGATGATATGAAATGGACGGTCCAACAGCTTCGCCGTTTTCAACATAAGGAAATGGCGATTGATGAGACGGTCGATGTGTCCGATTTAAAACAAATTGACACGTTGATCCGCGATATTTCGCCGGTGCACGTCCGAGGAAAAGCGGATGTCGGATCGGCAAAATTCACGTTTCATTTGACGTTGTCCGGAACGATGGTGTTGCCTTGTTCGCGGACGCTTGTCGATGTGACGTATCCGTTTTCCATTCAGACGACGGAGACGTTTTTTGCGGATGGCAGCGGCATTGTGAAGACCGATGAGGACATCCATATGGTGGCGGGGGACACGATTGATTTGAATCCCATCATCCGCGAGTTGATTTTGCTTGAAATTCCGTTGCAGCTGATCGCTGAAGGGCCGGTTGTCGGCGGAGCGCCGCAACATGGGGAAGGATGGGACGTTCTGTCGGAAGAAGAATGGGAGAAAGCGATGCAAGAGCGGGAAAAGAAAGTAGATCCTCGCCTTGCAGGGCTGGCCAAGTTTTTCGAGGAAAAACGAGAGGAATGATCGTGAGTCGGCGTTGCCGGCCGATGGCGCCGAATATTGCGCACCGTCCGGCAGCCGCCTTGTGTGCCGGCGGACGGCGGCCTCGGGGCTGATTGATCCGCCGGCATGGATATGGCAAAATGCGCCCGACAAGGAGGTGGGAATGATGGCAGTACCTTTTAGAAGAACATCGAAAACGAGAAAACGGCTGCGCCGCACGCACTTTAAACTGCAAGTGCCAGGCATGGTGCAATGCCCGAACTGCGGCGAATGGAAATTGGCGCACCGCGTCTGCAAAGCATGCGGAACATACAAAGGAAGAGATGTCGTCAACAAATAATGGCCGACATCGAACGACAGGCTGTCCGAAAAGAGGACAGCCTTTTTGATTATCTGCAAAAAATCAACGCTGTTCGTCCAGGCGGCAGTTTTTTCGTCGTGAGGCAGGAATTTGAGGACGACGCGCCCAATTTATTTAGATGAAGAAAGGAGAAACGTACTCATGGAAGCAATGTTGGAGCATCATGACGGCATTGCGCTGTTTACGATTTGCCGTCCAGAGAAACGAAATGCGATCAATTTTGCCGTGATGGAGGCGCTTGAAGAGGGGATGGAACAGGCAGCGGCTGATCCACAAGTGAAAGTGTTCGCCATTACTGGCTCTGGCAGCGAGGCGTTTTGTTCCGGCGGCGATTTGAGCGAGTTTGGGCATTTGCGCGGCACGGAGGCAAGACAGATGCTCATGCGCATGGGAGAGCTGCTGTACAGGCTGATGACGTTTCCGAAGCCGACGGCCGCCTTGGTCAATGGAACGGCGATGGGAGGCGGCTGCGAGCTGGCGACCGCCTGCGATTTCCGCTTTGTTAAAGAAGGAAGCCGAATTGGATTCGTACAAGGCCGTCTTGGCATTACGACCGGCTGGGGCGGCGCGTCGATGCTGTTTGCCAAACTTCCATATGGGCGGGCGCTTGATCTATTGCTGCGCGCCGAGCCGATGACAGCGGAGGAGATGGAGGCATGCGGCTGGGCCGACGCCATCCTATCAGCCGAACGTTGGCGGGAACAATGGCGCGAGCGGCTGGCGCCTTATGCAGAGCGGTCGCTTTCCGTCTTGCAGGCATATAAGGCCGCAGCCGGCGAAACGTGGCGAACAGCTTGGTTTCGCGAGCAGTTTTTCGCCGAGATCGCCCGTTGCGCCGAGCTGTGGGGGTCGGCCGAACATGAACAGGCATTGCGTTCTTTTTTGCGCAAGAAGTAATTTTTCCTTCTACCGTTTCTACTAGCCGCATACATATAATGACAAAGCGGCGATAAGGGGGGGGAAGGAGATGACGGGGGTGCGTCAAGACGCATGGACGAAAGAAGAAGATGAGTTGTTGGCGAATGTCGTGCTTCAGTATATTCGCGAAGGCGGCACCCAGCTGGAGGCGTTTGCTGAAGTCGGGCGGCGCTTGTCGCGGACGGCTGCAGCGTGCGGATTTCGCTGGAATTCGTGCGTTCGCAAGCAGTACAAGGAGGAGATTGAGCAAGCCAAGCAAGAACGGAAGATGCGAAAAAAAGAAACCGCATCGACAAAGGAAAGCGAGGGGCAGGCGAAGGTGGAAGCGGCAGTCAAAAGCCATTTGTCATGGGCGGAAGTGCTGGCCTTTTTGCAGGCTGAGGAGCAAAAGGCGCGCGACGCCCGACGGACGGCCGATGAAAACCGGGCTCTCAAAAACGATATGGAGCAGCTGCAGCAAATGGTGACGAAGCTGCAAATGGAAAAAGAAGCGCTGCAAAAACAGCTGGCTGCCATCCAAGAGGAGTACAAAACGCTGCTCGCGATTATGGAGCGGGCGCGCAAAATGGTGACAGACAGCGGGAAACCGGCGCCGAATGCAGCGGCTGAAGGCGCCGGCGAAGGGTAAAGGCTGGCTTTTTGCCGGCTTTTTTTCTTAACGGAAGAAGAAGATCTCTGCTAAAATAAGGCTAACGCCATGTTGCAAGAAAGCGGGGGAGAAGGGGTGAACATCGGGATTGTCGGCGGCGGAGCAGTCGGATTGCTGCTCGCCGCTTATCTTGGGCGGCGCCATGGGGTGACGGTCTATACGAGGCGTCCGTCCCAAGCAAGGCAGCTTACCGAGCATGGTGTGGCGCTGAAAAAAGATGGCGAGACATCGGTCGTGGCGGTGCGCGCGCAACCGTTTGCTGGAGCGGAGCTGGACGAGCCGCTCGTGTTTGTGACCGTCAAACAGTACGATCTTGCTTCCGTCTGTGCGCAAATCGACGCGTTTCGCCGCGTTCGCACGCTCGTTTTTTTGCAAAACGGCATGGGGCATCTCGAGCAGTTGACTATGTTTGCCGACAAAAATGTCCTCGTTGGCGTCGTGGAGCATGGCGCAATGAAGCTAGATGACCGGACGGTGGCGCATACAGGCGCCGGAAAGCTGACACTTGCTTCCCGCTACGGTTCACTTGGCGACGCCCGGGAGCTTCGGGAAGGGGAGCGCGGCTTTCCGATCGAATGGGCGGATGATTGGGAGCGCATTCTTGTGGACAAGCTTGTCGTCAACGCAGTCATCAATCCGCTCACCGCTCTATTGCAAGTGAAAAACGGGGCGTTGCTGGAGAAGGCTCCGTACCGCGATATGATGAGGCAGCTGTTTGATGAGGTGCAGAACGTGCTGCCGCTTGAAGACGCCAATCGGGCATGGGAGCGCGTCGTCCGCATATGCCGAAAAACAGCGGACAACTATTCGTCGATGTATATGGACTTGGCGAACGGGCGCCGGACGGAGATTGACGCCATTTTGGGCTATGTGTTGAAACAAGGGGAAGCGCGCGGCGCTATGCTGCCGGTCGTCCGCTTTGTCTTTTGCGCGGTGAAAGGGAAGGAAGGGGGAGAGACGGATGGGTGATTGGCTCGCTTCAACGCTGGCGACGTTTGTGACCGCGCCGCTTCTGCTGTTTTTGCTCGTCTACTTCGGAGCACGCTTGGTCGGCAGGCGGAGGCGGGCGGCGTTTTACGCCGCGGTCAACGCTGCGACTGTTTTTTTCATCGCCGCTGTCTATTTTTTGCTGACAGTGCTGTTTGGGAAATCGTACTTCGTTCCTCTTCTTCTCTTTTTGTTTGGTCTGCACGCGGCGATCGCGCTTGGCTATTGGCGGAAAAAGGCGGACTTTCATTTGCGGACGGTGTTCCGCGTCTTTTGGCGGGCGAGTTTTCTCATTTTTGCCTCCCTTTACGCCGGGCTGCTTGTATACGGCATGGCCATGCGCGTTGCTATAAGCCTTTAGCTCGGCTTGAGCAAGCCTTTTTTCTCTTGACGCCAAACGTGCTATACTCATGGAAGAATACATAGGAAAGGGAGTTTTTGGCCATGGAAGTTCGCGAGATTCCGCTGCCAGCGGCAACGAAGCTGGCGGCTGATTACATAGCCGGCGCGTTTCCAGCAGAGAGCGGCTTCGCTTATGCCCAGGCGGATGATGAGGCATTTTGTCGGCGGTTGGCCCATTTGCAAAGAAGAACATACGATCGAAACGGCCTGGCAGATTATTTGCATGCTTATCACCGCAGTTTCTCGGCGAGTGCAGCCACGATGGCGAACATCGAGAAGTTGCGTGATGAACGGAGCGTTGTCATCGTCGGCGGACAGCAAGCCGGACTGTTGACCGGACCGCTGTATACGATTTATAAGATCATCACCATCATCCAGCTTGCCAAAGAGCAGGAACGAAAACTGGGCGTGCCTGTCGTGCCGCTGTTTTGGATCGCCGGCGAAGACCATGACATCGCGGAAATCGATCATGTCTACGTCGTGGAAGAAGGAGAGGTCAAAAAAGCAATATATCCGCATAAGCCGAACGAAAAGCGGATGGCCGCCGATGTGCCGCTCGACCGGAGGGTGGCGAAAGAGTGGGTCGAGCGCGTCGTCAAAACGTATGGGGAAACGGACGTGACGAATGAGCTGCTCTCCTTTTTGTCATCGTGTCTTGATGAGGCGCGCACGTTTGTCGACTTTTTTGCCGTCATTGTGCTCCGGCTGTTCGCTGATCACGGTTTAGTTGTTTTGAACGCTGGCGATGCGGCGGTGCGGCCGCTTGAGCGCCGCTTTTTCGCCGCGCTCATTGAACGCCATCGCGATGTGACGGCCGCGGTGCTCGCTCAGCAAGAGGCGTTGCGCACGCTCGGATATGCGCCGCTGATTGAAATCGGTCGTGACGCGGCCAACTTGTTTTATTACGACGGCCGTGAACGTTCGCTTTTGCAGTATGATGAGGAACGCGGCCTGTTTCACAATAAAGCGGGAACTCTCGTTTGGACAAGAGAAGAGCTGCTTGAGCTTGCTGAAACGAAGCCGTCCTGTTTCAGCAACAACGTCGTCACCCGTCCGCTCATGCAGGAGTATTTGCTGCCGACGCTCGCTTTTGTTGCCGGCCCAGGTGAGATCGCTTATTGGGCGGAGTTGAAAGGAGCGTTTCCGCTATTCGACCTGGAGATGCCTCCGGTCGTGCCGCGCCTGCAGGCGACGCTCGTCAGCCGTTCGCTGCAAACCGACCTGTCCGATATCGGCCTTGAGGCGGCTGACGTGTTGACCGGGCGGCTTGAGGAAGCGAAGCGGCGGTGGCGGGAGGCGACTGCTCAAGCGCCGCTTGCTTCGGCGTTTGCCAAAGCGAGGGAGGACATCGAAGCGGCGCACCGGCCGCTCCGTGAACTTGGGGTGGCGATTGACCGTGGATTGGAGGGATTGGTGGCGAAAAATGCCGCCATCATTCAGGCGCAAATCGAGTTTCTTCAGCACGCGTTCGAGCGGGCGTTGCTGCGCAAACACGAGACGGAGTGGCGGAAATTTTGGCGCATCGAGACGTCGCTTCGGCCGAACGGCGCGTTCCAGGAGCGGGTTTGGAATGTGTTTTATTACATCAACCGCTACGGATTTAATTTTGTAGAAAAACTTTTGGCGATTCGCGGCTCCAGCAATGGAATGCATAAAATTGTATATATGTGAGGCTTTTTCAAAGAAAAAGTCGAAAAGAAACATCCTGCTTTGTGCAGGATTTTTTTTGTGTGAAATGAATTGTAAAAAACAACGTTTATTGAATGGAAATAAAAGTAAAGGGGGTGAAACCGCCAAGATGGCCGTGATTGGCGCGTCCGACAAAAAGAAACAAAAAAGGACGTTTTTTTACAAAAAAAGCTAAAATTTTGTCCATCTTTGCGATATAATAAGGAGGCGGCCACTGGCCGATGTGAGTGTGGCTTTACGCAACGAAGGTGGTGGACATGTGTTTCAACATACAACAGTGTTGCTGAAAGAGGCAGTCGATGGGCTGAACATCCGCCCTGACGGCATTTACGTCGATTGTACGCTGGGCGGCGGCGGCCATAGCGAATATTTGCTCTCCCGTTTGTCGGAATGTGGGAAGCTGTTTGCCTTTGACCAAGACGAAGCCGCCATCATGCATGCGCGCGAACGGCTCGCCCGCTACGGCCCGCAAGTGCAGTTTGTGCACCGGAACTTCCGGTTTTTGCAAGAGGAGCTTTCGGCGCTTGGCGTCAAGTCCGTTGACGGCGTCTTGTTTGATTTGGGTGTTTCTTCGCCGCAGCTTGACGAACCCGAGCGCGGCTTCAGCTATCAGCACGATGCGCCGCTTGATATGCGGATGGACCGCAAGCAGCGGCTGACGGCGGCGGAGATTGTCAACCGCTGGCCATACGAGGAGCTCGTCCGCATCTTTTTCCGTTACGGCGAAGAGAAGTTTTCGAAGCAAGTGGCGCGCAAAATCGAGGAAGTGCGCCGCACGAGGCCGATCGAAACGACCGGGGAGCTCGTTGAAGTGATCAAGGAGGCGATTCCCGCCCCGGCGCGCCGCAGCGGCGGACACCCGGCCAAACGCATTTTTCAGGCGCTCCGCATCGCGGTCAACGACGAACTTGAGGCGTTTCGCGAGGCGCTCGAGCAGGCGATTGAACTGCTTGCCTCCGGCGGCCGGGTGAGCGTCATTACGTTTCATTCGCTTGAAGACCGCATTTGCAAAGAAACGTTTAAAAAGGCGAGCGAAAGTCCGCCATTGCCCCCGGGGCTTCCGGTTCTCCCCGACGACTACCGCCCCGTGCTGAAAATCATTACAAAAAAACCGATCGTTCCTTCCGCGGAAGAGCTCGAACGAAATCATCGCGCCCGTTCGGCGAAACTCCGCATTGCCGAAAAACTGTAGATGACGAAAATAGCGGGGAAACACAACCAATTTCAATGCGGGCGCCGCCCATTGCGGCGAAAAACAAATGCATGGAGAAACAGGAGGGGAAAAATGTGAACGATGCAGCAGTCAAAGTTGCGCGTGAACAACGACATCCGGCGGGACCGCCAAGCCCGAAGACGCGGCGGAAGCAGCGCTTTCGCTTGTCGTTGGCTGAAAAGATGCTGTTTATGTTGTTTTTCTTGTTTGTCTTCTATGCGGGGGTTCATATCGTCTCGAACCAAGTGCGCATTTACGAATTGAACAAAGGTGTGCAAAAGCTCGAGGCGTCGATTGACGAGCAGAAAAAGGAGAACAATGACCTATATGTTGAGGTGCAACGGCTGAGCGCGTACGAGCGCATTTTGCAAAAGGCAAAAGAGCTCGGTTTGTCGCTCAACGAAAACCATGTGAAAGTTGTGCAGGAATGATCGGCGATGGAGGCAAGAAAGCATCGCAACACCCATCAGGGAGCGTTCATCCTGTTTTGCCTGTTCGGCTTCCTCTTTTCTCTGTTGTTCGCCCGCTTTGTGCAGCTTGAATGGACCGGCAAAGCGGACGGCCAAACGCTGGCTGTGATCGCGGAGCGGCAGCATCAACAAACGCGGACGATCAAAGCGAAGCGCGGAACGATTTTCGACCGCAACGGCGCCATTTTGGCTGAAGATGTACCGTCGTATACGGTTGTGGCCATTTTGGATCCGAAGATGACCACCGATCCAGATCATCCGCACCATGTGGTCGATCCGAAAAAAACAGCGGAACAACTCGCCCCGCTGCTTGGCATGGACGTCGAGGCGATGGAACGCATTTTGACCAAAAAAGCGAAGCAAGTCGAGTTTGGGGCCTACGGCCGCAACATCAGTTTTGAGCTGAAGCGAAAAATCGAGGCGCTCCATTTGCCAGGCATCGCTTTCATCCGTGACACGAGCCGGTTTTATCCGAACGGCATGTTTGCGTCGCATGTCATCGGCTATGCGCAAAAAAATGCAGCCAACGAAACGGTCGGCAAAATGGGAGTGGAAAAAGAGCTTGACCGGTATTTGCGTGAAGAAGACGGCTATGTGTCGTTTGCCGGCGACGTGAAAGGCTTCCGCCTCCCTGGGGGGAAAGAGCGCATTGTCAAGCCGGACAATGGGGCAAACGTCTATTTGACGATCGACGGAAAGATTCAATCGTTTTTGGAAGATGCGATGAACAGTGTCGAGAAGCAATACAAGCCGAAAAAAATGATCGCCATCGTCGCTGATCCAAAAACAGGGAAAATTTTGGCGATGGCGACGCGTCCGAGCTTCGACCCAAACAAGCGTGATATTACGAACTTTTTAAATGACGCCATTTCCTATCCGTATGAGCCGGGATCGACGATGAAAGTGTTCACGCTCGCGGCGGCCATCAACGAAGGAGTGTATAACGGCAACGAAACGTATCGCTCCGGTTCTTACAAAGTGGGGCCGAATACGATTCGCGACCATAACGATGTTGGGTGGGGGACGATCACGTTTAATGAAGGGGTGCAGCGCTCTTCAAACGTCGCCTTTTCGATTTTAGTGAAAGAAAAGCTTGGCGAAGATCGGTTTTTGCAATATTTGCACCGTTTCCATTTTGACCGGAAAACGGGCATCGATTTGCCGAATGAGGCGGTCGGGCAAATCCGCTATCGCTACCCGATCGAACGAATTACGACCGGATTCGGCCAAGGGACATCGGTGACGCCGATCCAGCAAATCCAAGCGGCGACGGCGATCGCCAACGATGGGAAAATGATGAAGCCGTATGTCATCGAGAAAGTCGTCGACCCAGACAGCGGCAAAGTCGTGCTCGATCATGGGCCGACCGTGGTCGGCGAGCCGATTACGGCGGAAACCGCGCGCAAAGTGCGCGCCATTTTAGAGACGGTCGTCACGTCCGAACACGGCACCGGCCGTCCGTACCAAATCAACGGCTACCGCGTCGCCGGCAAAACGGGGACGGCGCAAATTCCGTCGGCTTCGGGGGGCTATTTGACCGGACGGGAAAACTACATTTTTTCGTTTTTAGGCATGGCGCCGACGGATGATCCGAAGCTTCTCATGTATGTCGCTGTCCAACAGCCGCACCTCGATGTGACCGAAACCGGAGCGGCGCCGGTGTCGCAAATTTTTACGACGGTGATGAAAAGCAGTTTGCAATATTTGCATATTGAACCGAACGGGGAAAAACGAATGAAAGCAAAGACTTCGGAACCGCAGGCGCTTGATTCATGGATCGGCCAGCCGGCGGCTTCGGCAGCAGAGCAGCTGAAGGAAAAGGGATATGTGCCGGTTGTGATCGGCCGCGGCAAATATGTGGAGCAGCAGCTTCCGCAAGGCGGCGATCACGTTCTTTTGGGCGAACGGGTCGTGTTGAAAACGGACGGGGCGGCAACGATGCCGGATTTGCGCGGCTTCTCGCTGCGCGACGCTATGAAAGTGGCCGGCGTTCTCGGCTTGCGGCCGAGCACAAAAGGGACCGGCTATGTCGTCAGCCAAAGCATTCGTCCAGGAGCGGAGGTGCGCAAAGGCGATTATTTAATCGTTGAATTGGCTCCGCCGCGCCAATGGGAGAAAGCGGCGGCGGAGAAGGAGAAAGAGGCGGCCGAGCGGAAAGAAGCCGAGCCGCACGAATGATGTTTGCCGTTCTATAACGGGGCGTACAAGCATATAGTGGAACGAGCCCACCATGAAGGAGGTTCCGCCATATGCGCGTATCGTACGTTACCGTGCGCAAGCGGTTGACGATCGTGTTTTTGATCGGGATTTTGATCTTTGCCATTATCGATCTCCGTCTCGGCTACGTCCAATTTTGGCTCGGCGATCTATTAGCGGAACGGGCGAAAGGGCTATGGGGCCGGAACATTCCGTTTGAGCCGAAGCGAGGCGAAATTTTGGACCGCAACGGCGTCCCGCTGGCGACGAACATGAGCGCGCCGACGGTGTATGTCATTCCGCGGCAAGTCAAAAACCCGGCAGAGGCGGCGAAAAAGCTGGCCGGGGTGTTGGGCGGTTCGGTCGAATCCATCTATAAACAAATCACGCAAAAAACGTCGATCGTCCGCCTGAAAGAAGGGCGGAAAATTTCCGATGAAAAAGCGGCGAATGTGCGCTCCCTCGACTTGGATGGGGTGTATATCGCTGAAGATACGAAGCGCTACTATCCGTTTGGCAGCTATTTGTCGCACGTGCTCGGCTTCACCGGCATTGACAACCAAGGGCTCACCGGGTTGGAGCTGTATTATGACAAGGAACTGAGGGGCGAGCGCGGCTCCGTGCAGTTTTATTCCGATGCGAAAGGGCGGCGCATGCCCGATATAGCTGATGACTATACGCCGCCGACTGACGGCTTGAATTTGGTGTTGACGATCGATTCGCGCATTCAGACAATCATTGAGCGCGAACTTGACATCGCGGAGGCGAAATACAATCCGGACGGCATCATCGCCATCGCCATGGATCCGAACACCGGTGAAATTTTGGCGATGGCGAGCCGGCCGACGTTCAATCCAGCGGATTACCGGAGCGTTCCTCCGGAAATTTACAACCGCAACTTGCCGATTTGGAGCACATACGAACCGGGATCGACGTTTAAAATCATTACGCTGGCCGCGGCGCTTGAGGAACATAAGGTAAATTTGCTGAAAGACCATTTCTTTGATCCAGGCTATGCCAAAGTAGCCGGCGCTACGCTCCGCTGCTGGAAAAAAGGCGGCCACGGCGATCAGACGTTTTTGGAAGTCGTGCAAAACTCGTGCAACCCAGGATTTGTAGAGCTGGGCGAGCGGCTCGGAAAGGAGACGTTGTTTCGCTACATTAAGCAATTCGGTTTTGGCGAAAAAACGGGCATCGACTTGCAAGGCGAAGGAACAGGCATTTTGTTTGATTTGAAACGGGTCGGGCCGGTGGAACTGGCAACGACGGCGTTTGGCCAAGGAGTGTCGGTGACGCCGATCCAGCAAGTCGCTGCCGTGTCGGCGGCAATCAATGGCGGCATTTTGTACACTCCGTACATTGCTAAACAGTGGGTCGACCCGGAAACAGGAGAGATCGTCCGCCGCAACACGCCAAAAGCGAAACGACGCGTCATTTCCGAGGAAACATCGAAACAAGTCCGCTACGCACTTGAGAGCGTCGTCGCTCAAGGAACAGGGAAAAAGGCGTATGTCGAAGGGTACCGCGTCGGTGGAAAAACGGGAACGGCGCAAAAGGCGCAAGGCGGCCGCTATTTGCAAAACAACCATATCGTTTCGTTCATCGGCTTCGCTCCGGCGGATGACCCGAAGCTTGTCGTGTACGTCGCCGTCGACAACCCGAAAGGAACGGTTCAGTTCGGCGGCACGGTCGCTGCGCCGATTGTCGGGAAAATTATGGAAGATAGCTTGCGGATTATGGGCGTGAAACCGCGCCAAGACCAGCTTGCGAAAGAACGTGACTGGAATGAGCCGAAAGTGATTGAGGTGCCGAACTTGATCGGATTGACAAAAAATGATTTGCAAGAACAGCTTTTTGACTTAAAATTAGATGTTAGTGGCGAGGGAGATGTTGTTGTTGAACAATCTCCGAAGCCAGGGGCGAAAGTGAAAGAAGGCTCAACGGTCCGCATTTATTTGGCGAAACGCGAAGCGGCGGAAGAACGGTAAGACGAGCGTGCAAGGGGCGACCGATGCGATGACACATCGGGTTGGTTGTGCCCCTTTTTCCACTGTCTGCCTAACGGAGCGGATGATTTCGAAGCGAAAGGGATGAACGAACATGAAACTGTTGACGCTGCTGTCACACTTGCCCGGTTTTTGGGTGCACGATGGAGGCAATCCGGACATCGCGGCGCTCGAAATGGACTCGCGCCGCGTTGCCCCCGGTTCTCTCTTTTTTTGCCTTAAAGGGCTTACAGTAGACGGACACGACTTTGCCGAGGAAGCGGTGGCACGCGGGGCGGCGGCAGTCGTGGCCGAGCGTCCGCTTTCCGTCGATGTTCCGGTCGTTCTCGTGCCGGACAGCCGGCGGGCGATGGCGATTTTAGCGGACGCTTTTTACGGGCGGCCGACCCACCGCCTTCATTTAATCGGCGTGACAGGCACAAACGGCAAGACAACGACAACGTCGATCATGGAACAAATCGCGAGAAAAGCAGGCAAGAAAACAGGGCTCATTGGCACGGTTCACATCAAGGTCGGCGACCGCTCCTATCCGGCGGCCAATACGACGCCGGAGTCGCTCATTTTGCAGCGCACGTTTAAACAGATGGTCGATGAAGGAGTAGAGTTTGTCGCCATGGAAGTGTCGTCGCACGCACTGCACCAAGGTCGGGTGCATGGCTGCGATTACGATGTAGCCGTCTTTACGAACTTAACGCAAGACCATTTGGATTATCACGGAACAATGGAAGAATACCGGAACGCTAAAGGGCTTTTGTTTGCCCAGCTCGGCAACCGCTACGACGAACGGCGGCCGAAATTTGCTGTTCTCAATCATGACGATCCGGTTTCGCAATATTATAAACATATGACGGCCGCGCCGATTGTCACATACGGCATGAAGGAAAAAAGCGATGTGATGGCGGAACAGATCCGCATGACCTCAGGCGGCATGGCATTTCGGCTTTGCACTCCGCATGGGTCGACGGCGATCGAAACGAAACTTGTCGGCTTGTTTAACGTCTATAACATTCTCGCCGCTGCCGCGGCCTGCCTTGCCTCTGGCTTTTCGCTCGAAACGATCGCCGCAGCGCTTGCGGATGTCGAACCGGTGCCGGGGCGGTTTGAAATGGTCGATGAAGGGCAAAACTTTACCATCATCGTCGATTACGCCCACACGCCGGACAGCTTGGAAAATGCGCTGAGAACGGTGCGTCAGTTTGCCAAACGGAACGTCTATGTCGTCATCGGCTGCGGCGGCGACCGCGACCGGTCGAAACGACCGATCATGGCGCAGGTGGCGGTGCGGTATGCGGATGTCGCCATTTTTACTTCCGATAATCCGCGTTCGGAAGACCCGAAGCAAATTTTGCACGATATGGAAGCCGGTGTGAGCGCTGGGGCGGGAACGTATGTGACGATTCCCGACCGGGAAGAGGCGATCCGCTACGCCATCGGGCAGGCGCAGGAGGGCGATGTTGTGTTGATTGCCGGCAAAGGGCATGAAACGTATCAAATCATCGGCGATGACGCGATCGACTTTGACGATCGCGCCGTTGCCCGGAGAGCGGTGAAGGAGAGAGGATGTCGATGATCGCATACAGGATGGTGCAATCGATTGCGGTGGAGGCGCGAGGCATTGTCGATGAAACGATTCGGTTTCACGCCGTGTTCGTCGATCCGACCCAACAAGTGAAAAACGGATTGTTTGTCCCGCTCGAGCGCGGAGCGGAAACGTTGAAAACGGCCATTGAACATGGGGCGATCGCTTCGTTTTGGCGCTTGGGCGATCCGCTGCCGCGCTATATTCCGAACCAGTTTCCACTCTTTTTCGTCCCGTCGCCGCTTGAGGCGGCTGCGGCATTGCTTGAACGGTATTTAGAGCAAGGCGGCGAGAGGGACGCCCAGTTTTTCTTCGCGCTCCCCAAAGATAGTTTCCTTGCTGATGCGGTTGTGCGCCGCCGGCTCGCCGAGTTGCAAAAACGGTGGTTAAGCGCGCAGCCGGCAAAAGGATGTGACGATGCATGCCAGAACAAATAATCGTGGTTGCGATGGCGGTTTCTTTTTTGATCACCGTCATTTTGTCGCCGTTGTTCATCCCGTTTTTGCGGCGGCTGAAATTCGGACAAAGCATCCGCGAGGAAGGGCCGAAGTCGCATCAGAAAAAATCCGGCACGCCGACGATGGGCGGCATCATGATTTTGTTGGCGATTGTGGCGACGACCCTATGGATCACGCCGAAAATCGCCGACTTGTCGACGAGGACGTATTTGCTGTTGTTGGTCACCGTCGGCTATGGGGTGCTCGGCTTCCTCGACGATATGATCAAAGTCGTGATGAAGCGAAATCTTGGCTTGACGAGCCGGCAAAAATTTATCGGCCAGCTCCTTATCGCAGCCGTCTTTTTTGTCGTCTACCGCCAAAGCGGCTTTTCCACAGTTTTACATATTCCTGGCGCCGATTGGTCGGTCGACCTCGGATGGGCGTACGGCGTGCTCTTGTTTTTTATGCTTGTCGGCGGCTCGAACGCCGTCAACTTGACCGACGGGCTTGACGGGCTGCTTGCCGGAACAGCGGCGATTGCCTTTGGCGCTTATGCCGTCTTGGCTTGGAATCAAGGCCAGTACGATGTCGCTGTATTTTGCGTCGCTGTTGTTGGCGCCGTGCTTGGCTTTTTAGTGTTTAACGCCCACCCGGCGAAAGTGTTTATGGGCGACACCGGCTCGCTCGCACTTGGCGGGGCGATCGCCGCTGTCGCTGTCTTGACGAAGCTTGAGCTGTTGCTTGTCATCATCGGCGGTGTGTTTGTCATCGAGACGCTGTCGGTCATCATTCAAGTGGCTTCGTTCAAAACGACGGGACGGCGCGTGTTCCGCATGAGTCCGCTTCATCATCACTATGAGCTTATCGGCTGGTCAGAATGGCGGATCGTTGTGACGTTTTGGGCCGTCGGCCTTTTATTTGCGATGCTAGCAATTTATATCGAGGTGTGGATGTAATTGAAACCGACTCGTTTTTATCAACATCGTCGTGTGCTTGTCATTGGATTGGCGAAAAGCGGAGCGGCGGCAGCTCGGCTTCTTGCGGAGTTAGGCGCTGAGGTCGTCGTCAATGATCAAAAGCCGCTTTCGGAAAACATGGAGGCCAAGCAGCTTGAACCGCTCGGCATTCGCGTCGTTTGCGGCGGTCATCCGCTTGAACTGCTTGATGAGCCGTTTGACCTTGTCGTGAAAAACCCGGGCATTCCGTACACGAACCCGATGGTGAAAAAGGCGCTTGAGAAGGGGCTTCCGGTTGTGACCGAAGTGGAGCTTGCTTATCACATTTCCGAAGGGCCGTTTATCGGCATTACCGGGTCCAACGGAAAAACGACGACGACGACGCTCATTTACGAAATGTTAAAAGCGGACGGCCAAGATCCGCTGCTTGCCGGCAACATCGGCCTTGTCGCCTGCGAGGTGGCGAGGGAAGCGAAACCGGGGCAATGGCTTGTCACGGAACTGTCTTCGTTTCAGCTTGCCGGCATTGACAAGTTTCGCCCAGCCATTGCGGTTTTGCTCAACATTTTCGACGCCCACTTGGACTACCACGGAACGAAAGAGGCGTATGCAGCGGCAAAGGCGAACATTTTCCGCAACCAAACGGAGCGCGATTATGCCGTCGTCAATGCCGACGATCCGCTTGTGATGAACATTGCCTCCTTGGTTCGATCGCAAAAAGTGCTGTTTTCGGCGACGAAGCTTCTCGGCGAAGGGGCGTACGTTCAAGATGGCGCCATCTATTGGAACGGTGATCCAGTTATCACAATCGCTGACATCGTTCTTCCTGGACAGCACAATTTGGAAAACATTTTAGCGGCGGTGGCGGCCGCCAAGTTGGCCGGCGCCAGCGATGAGGCGATCCGCCAGGTGCTGGCGGCGTTTTCCGGCGTGAAACATCGGCTTCAGTATGTGGCGGAAATTGACGGCCGACGGTTTTACAACGACTCGAAAGCGACGAACATCTTAGCGACGCAAAAGGCGCTTTCAGCGTTTGCCGGCGAGCCGGTCATTTTGTTGGCCGGCGGGCTTGACCGCGGCAATGAGTTTGATGATCTTCTCCCGTATTTGCAACAGGTGAAGGCGGTCGTACTGTTCGGCCAGACGGCGGATAAAATCGGCCGCATCGCCCAAAAAGCGGGAATAGAAACGATCCGATATGTCGATAATGTGGAAAAAGCCGTCCCGGTTGCTTTCGAGCTTTCCGAGCCGGGCGACGTCATTTTGCTCTCTCCAGCATGCGCCAGCTGGGATCAATACAAAACTTTCGAGGAGAGAGGGGACATTTTTATCAACGCCGTGCATAAGTTGAAATAGAGGGAAAGGGACAGCCCTTCCCCTCTAGTTTATAAAAATAGAGGTGTTGGGCATTGCCGCGGAAAAAGTCTGCACCGGATTTTTTGCTCATTATTTTGACGTTTTCGCTCTTGGCCATCGGACTTATTATGGTGTACAGCGCGAGCGCCATTTGGGCGGAATACAAATTCAACGATTCGTTTTTCTTCGCCAAGCGCCAGCTGTTGTTTGCGGGCGTCGGCATTATCGCTATGTTTTTTGTCATGAACATCGATTATTGGGTGTGGCGCGACTGGTCGAAAGTGCTGCTTGGCGTCTGTTTTGTGCTGCTCGTTCTTGTGCTCATTCCCGGCATCGGCATGGTTCGCAATGGGTCGCGCAGCTGGATCGGCGTCGGGGCGTTTTCGATCCAGCCGTCCGAGTTTATGAAGCTGGCTATGATCGCTTTTTTGGCCAAATATTTATCGGAAAACCAAAAAAAAATTACGTCATTTAAACAAGGGTTGTTGCCGGCGTTGGCCCTTGTGTTTGCCGCGTTCGGCATGATTATGCTCCAACCGGACTTAGGGACGGGCACCGTTATGGTTGGTACGTGCGTGACGATGATTTTCGTCGCCGGCGCCCGTCTCAGCCATTTTGCCGGGCTTGGCGTTTTGGGGCTCGCTGGGCTTGCCGTCCTCATCCTGTCGGCTCCATATCGAATCAAGCGGATTACATCGTTTTTGAACCCGTGGGAAGATCCACTTGGAAGCGGATTTCAAATCATCCAGTCGCTGTACGCCATTGGGCCGGGCGGCTTGTTCGGCCTTGGGCTCGGGCAGAGCCGGCAAAAGTTTTTTTACTTGCCGGAGCCGCAAACCGACTTTATTTTCGCCATTTTAGCCGAAGAGCTCGGCTTTATCGGCGGTTCACTCGTTCTCCTGCTCTTTGCCCTTCTTCTTTGGCGCGGCGTGCGCATTGCCCTTGGCGCCCCTGACTTGTATGGAAGTTTTTTGGCGCTTGGCATTATTTCGATGATTGCGATTCAAGTGATGATCAATATCGGCGTTGTGACGGGATTGATGCCTGTTACCGGCATCACGCTCCCATTTTTAAGCTACGGCGGATCGTCGCTGACGTTGATGCTGATGGCCATCGGCGTGCTGCTTAATATCAGCAGGCATGCCCGGTATTAGGCAAGCGGCGGATGTCCGCCGCTTTTTTGGCATCTCTCTAACGCAGCCCATCGTCGAATGGTGCCGGCAAATGCGATAAAAACAGGCTCTCTCTTACATTCATTTGTGATATAATGAAAATAAATGCAAAAACAAAGAAACGGCAGCGGATGCCGTTTGTTTTTATACCGGTCGTTTCAGTGCGGGCGTTGAAGAAGAAAGCGGGGAATGCGATGGAAAAGGGAAAAGTCGTCGTTTTGGAGGACCGCGTGCCGAAACTGAAGGAGCTGCGCCGCCAGAAAGCGAACCGCCGGCTCATTGCGTACTTGTCCTTCTTTTTTCTGTTTATTTTGTGCGTCCTTTACTTCCAGTCGCCGCTCAGCGCGGTAAGGCATGTGGAAGTGAGCGGCAACCGTCATCTCACAGCGGAGCGCATCATCAGCTTAAGCAGCATTACGAAGCGGACAAGCTTTTGGAAAGTGAAGGAACAAAACGTGGAAGCAAAGCTTACTCGCCATCCAGAAATTAAGGAGGCAATCGTGGAAAAACAGCTGCCGAACACGATCGTCATCCGCGTCCGCGAATGGCGGCGAATCGCTTATGTGTATGACCGGCAAACGTTTTTTCCATTGCTTGAAAATGGGCGGCTGTTAAAGCAGGAAGGGACGAAGACGGCGCCAAGCGATGCGCCGGTGCTTGTCGGCTGGAAAGACGGCGACGCCATTGCGGAAATGACGGGGCAGCTCGCCGAACTGCCCGCGGCCGTGCTGGGCGCCATGTCGGAAATTCACTACAAGCCGACGAAGGAATATGAAGACCGTGTCATCGTCTACATGAATGACGGTTATGAAGTAAGCGCGACCATCCGGCATTTTGCGGACAAGCTGTCACATTATCCGGCGATTGCCGCTGCGCTTGACCGAAACGTCAAAGGAGTCATTCATTTGGAAGTCGGCAGCTATTTTGTTCCTTACGCCCCCCCGAAAAAGGAGGATGGCGATGAAACGACAAGCTCGTAGCCGCCTCCTGCTGACGTTGATCTGCTTGATCTTCGGCGCTATGCTCGGGTTCTCGTACCAACATGCGAAAAACGAAGCATCCCGCCGCGAATGGGGCGACAGCGAGTGGAAAAAAGAGTACGAATATCGCTCGGCGCTTCTTGCTTTGCAAAAAGAAAACCGGTCGCTCAAGCAGCAGCTTGTCAAGAAGCAGGAGGAGCTGGCTGCATGGGAGAAGAAGCTGGCCGAGGAGCGGGAGAACGAGGCTGGATTGGCAAAAGAAGCGGAACAGCTGCGCATGCATGTCGGAAAAGCGAGGGTGAAAGGGAAAGGTGTAGCAGTCACCCTTTCCGATTCCTCTTATATCCCCTCTGAAGCGAGCGCTACCAATTATATCGTTCACGAACAGCACGTATGGAAAGTTGTTCACGAGTTGCTCATTTCCGGCGCCGAAGCGGTCGCGATTAATGGGCAGCGCATTTCCCACCGTTCATACATCGTCTGCAACGGTCCAGTCATTGAGGTCGATGGAACGCAGCATGCCGCTCCGTTTGTCATTTCGGCCATTGGCAATCCGGACGTGCTCATGTCCGCTCTAGAGCTTCCCGGCGGCATCGTCGACGAACTTGTCGAAGACCATATCGACGTAAAAGTGGAAAAGCAAGAAGCGATCGTGTTGGATCCGGTGTTTGCGCCCGAGCCGTAAAACGGGCGGAAAGGGGCGGTGAAGCGCATTGGAACGGAAACATCGATTCTATTTTGCCGGCGTAGCTGTCATATTCGGTGTGATGCTGGCCGTCGGGCTTCGGACGACGCTGCATCCGGAAGGACGCGACACGCGCGACATTTGGGAGTTGCGCGCAGATTTGACAAAAGAGCAGAAGCTTGAACAACGGCTGCTTGAGGAGCTAGAGAGTTATGAGGAAACATTGCGCCGCTACCGTCAGGAACACGAGGCGGGCGGCGCGACAGAGCTTGAAGCGACAGTCGCGAAGCTGAGGGAAGAAGCCGGGCTGACAGAAGTGAGAGGAAGCGGTCTCGTGTTGACGATCGCGCCGCTTTCGGCTGCCGGCTACGTTGGTCCGGCCGTTGCCACCGTATCGCCCGAGCTATTGCAACGGTTAGTGAATGAGTTGAACAAATACGGGGCGAAAGAAATCGCCATCGACGGTGAGCGGCTGACGAACCGGACGGCCATTCGCGATGTCAATGGCGCAACGAAAGTTGGGAGCCGCTCAGTGAGGCTGCCAGTCGAAGTGAGAGCAATTGCCGATGATGCGGACAAGCTGTACAGCGGGCTCGCTGTTTCGCCGATCCGCGATGATTTCGCCGTGGAAAACTTGGAGCTGTCAATATCCAAGCCCCAGCCGCTCGTTGTCATTTCGCCCGCGGCTAGCCGCCCTGATGTGAAATACATGGAGACAGAAAACGGCGGCAAGGAGGAGAAATAGCATGTGGCTCCCGCTTCTCGGATTGCTTCTTGGGTTTGCCATCGGCGTTCTCGCCGGCTGGGAAGTTCCCGATGAATATTCCAATTATTTGTCGATTGCCATTTTGGCCGCCTTTGATACATTAATCGGAGGATGGCGCGCCCATCTGCAGCGGACGTACGACGAAACCGTATTTATAACCGGGTTTTTTTTCAACATTGTTCTGGCCGCAACTTTAACTTTTCTTGGGGTGCATCTTGGTGTAGACTTGTATTTAGCGGCTGTGTTCGCCTTCGGCGTCCGCTTGTTTCAAAACATTGCCATCATCCGCCGCCTTTGGCTTGCTGAGTGGGCCAAGCGGCGGCACAATCGCGAAAAAAGTTAGGCAAACGACAGGGAAAGTGTTTTCGCGTGTTGAATTATATGGGGTAAAACAAAATTTGGTTGCGAAACTCGCAAACTAGACATAGACCAATAGACAAAGAGATGGGAAATTTCAGCCGAAAAAGGAGGTGTCGCTGCTTACTGAAACGCCGGCCGACACCGGCGCGTTTTTAGTAGGCAGATGCCAAAAAATGAGCAGCAATGAGATCGTCGTTAGCCTGGATGTCGGGACATCGAGCGTGAAAGTCATCATCGGGGAAATGCTAGGCAGCTCCATCAACATTATCGGGGTGGGCAATGTCAAAGCGGAAGGGCTCAAAAAAGGGGCGATTGTTGATATAGATAAAACGGTGCAGTCGATCAGACGAGCCGTCGAGCAAGCGGAGCGGATGGTCGGTTTATCGATCCGCCGTGTGATCGTCGGGGTGGCCGGCAGCCATATTCAGCTCCATGACTGCCACGGCATTGTCGCCGTCGCGAGCGAAAACCGGGAAATCAGCGATGAAGATGTCGCCCGCGTCATCGATGCCGCGCAAGTCGTCTCCATCCCTCCCGATCGAGAAATCATCGGTGTCGTTCCGCGCCAGTTTATTGTCGACGGGTTGGACGGCATTCATGATCCGCGCGGCATGCTCGGCGTCCGCTTGGAAATGGAAGGCACTATGGTGACTGGTGCGAAGACGATATTACATAATCTTCTTCGCTGTGTGGAGCGGGCAGGCTTGGAAATTAGCGACATTTGTCTTCAGCCGCTGGCGGCCGGTTCGCTCGCGCTGTCCGATGACGAACGGCATTTGGGGGCGGCGCTCGTTGACCTGGGAGGCGGCTCGACAACGGTCGCTGTCTTTGAGCAAGGGACGTTGCAAGCTGTCTCTTCGCTTCCGGTCGGCGGGGAGCACATTACGAAAGACTTGGCCATCGGATTGCGGACGACAACGGACGATGCCGAAAAAATTAAACTGAAGCACGGACATGCATTTTACGACTACGCTTCGGAGGAAGAAGTGTTCAGCGTGCCGATCATGGGCACCGATCAACATCAGCAGTTCAGCCAGCTGGAGATCGCCGATATTATTGAGGCGAGGCTGGAAGAAATTTTGCAAATGGTTCAGCAGGAAGTGCGTCGTCTCGGGTTTCGCGATCTTCCCGGCGGCTATGTGCTGACCGGCGGCGTCGCCAATATGCCAGGGTTGCTTGAGCTGGCCCACGTCGTTTTCGGGACGAGCGTCCGCATTGCCATGCCGGATTATATCGGTGTGCGCGACCCGCAGTATACGATCGCCGTTGGTTTGCTCAAGTTCGCCTACCGGCAGGCGCAGCTGCAAGGGAAAACGATCCCGGCTGCCGCTGCGGTGGAGCCGGTCGAGCGCCCCTCGCAAAAACAGCAGCCGAAACCTAAAAAGAAAGAAGACCATTTTGGGAAGAAGGTCAAGAAATTTTTCGGTTCTTTCTTTGAATAGAGATTGAAATTTTAGGAGGATTTGGCCATGTTGGAGTTTGAGACAACAGTCGATCAGTTGGCAACGATCAAGGTGATTGGAGTCGGGGGCGGCGGCAACAACGCCGTCAATCGGATGATTGAGCATGGGGTGCAAGGTGTAGAGTTTATTGCGGTCAATACGGATGCACAGGCGCTCAACTTGTCGAAAGCGCCGATCAAGCTGCAAATCGGGGCGAAGCTGACACGCGGCTTGGGCGCGGGGGCGAACCCGGAAGTTGGAAAAAAAGCAGCTGAGGAGAGCAAAGAGCAAATTGAAGAAGCGCTTCGCGGCGCTGATATGGTGTTTGTCACCGCTGGCATGGGCGGTGGCACGGGAACTGGCGCTGCCCCGGTCATCGCCCAAATTGCGCGCGAGTTAGGGGCGCTTACGGTCGGCGTTGTTACGCGCCCGTTTACGTTTGAGGGGCGGAAGCGGGCGACGCAGGCCGCAAGCGGCATCGCCGCCATGAAAGAGGCGGTCGATACGCTGATCGTCATTCCGAACGACCGGTTGCTTGAGATTGTCGACAAAAATACGCCGATGCTTGAGGCGTTCCGCGAAGCGGACAATGTGCTGCGCCAAGGGGTGCAAGGCATTTCTGATTTGATCGCCGTGCCGGGATTGATCAACCTTGACTTCGCTGATGTGAAGACGATCATGTCGAATAAAGGCTCAGCATTGATGGGGATTGGCATCGCCAGCGGCGAAAACCGAGCAGCGGAGGCAGCAAAAAAAGCCATTTCCAGCCCGCTGTTGGAGACGTCGATCGACGGCGCCCAAGGGGTGCTCATGAATATCACCGGCGGCGTGAACTTAAGTTTGTATGAAGTGCAGGAGGCTGCCGACATCGTCGCTTCGGCGGCCGACCAGGAAGTGAACATGATCTTCGGCTCCGTTATTAATGAGAACTTAAAGGATGAGATCATCGTGACGGTCATTGCAACTGGATTCAACGAAAACGTCGCTTCGCAGCCGCGGCCGCCGCGCATCGGCACCGTGCCGAAAGCGGCGCCGGCGCCAAAGCGGGAAAAGCGCGAGGAGCCGATGCAAGACTATGCGGCGCTCCGCTCGGGGCAAGCAGAAGATCCGCTTGACATTCCCGCTTTCTTGCGCAACCGCAACCGCCGCCGCTAGATGGCGAAACGAGGGTGTCCCAAAAGCAACGGGACACCCTTTCTTCATCACAAGAACATGCACGGACGTACACGAAGCGCTTTGGTGAAAGTGATATATTCGATGACCTTTGGGGACATCCCCGCTTTTTCATAGCATATTAGAATCAAATATTCTCTCGCGTTGGCCATCCGTTCTCTTGCCGCACAAGAGCGAAGAAGAGAAGGCAGGTTAGGCTTTCGTGCCGGCCGATTTGATCCGCCGTGGTTCCCCCTGTTTTGACAAAACATCCCTTTTTTCACCGCCACCGATTGACAGACTTTCCCCGAAGAGATGCTATATACTTGTTTCAGACAAAACCGATGTGGGCGGGGGAGGGGCTTGACGGTTGGTCGTCTATCTCGATGTCATTTGGCTGTTGAATGTCTGTTTTGACGCGTTGCTTCTTTGGCTGACGGCGCTCATGCTCAAGCGGCCGATCGTCTGGTGGCGCCTGTTGGCCGGAGCGTTGATCGGTTCGCTGCTCGTTGTGTTGCTGTTTACCCCGTTTTCCGCCATCGTCCAGCACCCGTTGATAAAAGCAGCCGTTTCCGTATTGATCGTGTGGGCCGCCTTCGGCTTTAAGCGCCCGCGCTATTTGCTTGAAAATATGCTGGCGTTTTACTTTGCCACGTTCGCCGTCGGCGGCGGCATGCTGGCGGTTCATGATTTTTTCGCGCACCAACTGTCCGTTCGCCAAGGAATGCTTCTCATGCATCATCCCGGGGCGGGCGATCCGGTCAGCTGGCTGTTTGTTGTCATCGGGTTTCCGGTTTTATGGCTTTTTTCCCGCCGAAGGGTGGAGGCGATTCGCGAAAAAAAACTGCGGTTTGAACATATCATTGAGGTCAAGATCGTATGGGACGGGCGGCCGCTTATGCTGCGCGGCTTGATTGACAGCGGCAACCAGCTCGTCGATCCGTTGACAAAAACGCCGGTGATGGTAGTCGAACAGGAAAAAGCGAAGGCAGTGCTTCCTGAAGAGCTATTGGGTTGCCTCAGCGCTCCCATGATGCTGGCTTCCCCGCCGGAGCGGTGGGTCCATCGCCTCCGTCTCATTCCGTACCGCGCGGTCGGCAGCGGTCCACAAATAATGGCGGCGGTCAAGCCAGACCGCATTATGCTTCGGTATGAAAACGAATGGTTGGAAGTAGCGCAAGGGCTTATGGCGCTAAGCGCTGATCCGCTTTCGACGGATGGGGAGTACGACTGCATCGTTCATCCGAAAATGGTGCAGGCGGGAAGAAAGCTGACCGCTTCGTAGGTGTTGTTAGTATATCATACTCGCTTTTGATCCGTTTAGAAGGGGGATTTTCATGAAAAAGTGGAAACTTCGTTTCATGTACTGGCTGTATAAGTTTTTGGCCAAGCTCGGCTTGAAGGCCGATGAAATTTATTATATCGGAGGCAGCGAAGCGCTTCCGCCGCCGCTGACAAAAGAAGAAGAGGAGCAGCTGATCGCCAGGCTCGCCGCCGGCGACGACACGGCGAGATCGCTTTTGATCGAACGCAATTTGCGTCTTGTCGTCTACATTGCGCGCAAGTTTGAAAACACCGGCATTCACATTGAAGATTTGATCAGCATTGGAACGATCGGCCTCATTAAGGCGGTCAACACGTTCAACCCCGAGAAGAAGATCAAGCTGGCGACATACGCGTCGCGCTGCATTGAAAACGAAATTTTAATGTATTTGCGCCGCAACAACAAAGTGCGGGCGGAAGTGTCATTTGATGAACCGCTCAATATCGATTGGGATGGCAACGAGCTGTTGCTTTCCGACGTGTTGGGAACGGAAGACGACGTGATTACGAAAGATTTGGAGGCGGATGTCGACCGGCGCTTGCTCTTAAACGCCTTGCGCCAGCTGAGCGACCGCGAGAAGCAAATTATGGAATTGCGTTTTGGCCTCTCCGGCGGCGAAGAAAAGACGCAAAAAGACGTCGCTGATTTGCTCGGCATTTCGCAGTCGTACATATCGCGTCTGGAGAAGCGGATCATTAAACGGTTGCGCAAAGAATTCAATAAAATGATGTAGCGGGCGGCGGGAGCGAAATTCCGCCGCTTTTTCCGCGTCGGACAGGCTGTGCATATTTTTCCCTTCCAAGGAGATACTGAAAACTGACGACTTAGCATCTCCTGATGGGAGGGAACAACTTGACGAGGAACAAAGTCGAGATTTGCGGCGTAGACACTTCGAAGCTTCCCGTCCTCAAAAATGAGGAAATGCGTGAACTGTTTCGACGGATGCATGAAGGGGATTTGGAGGCGAGAGAGAAATTAGTAAACGGCAACTTGCGCCTCGTGTTGAGCGTCATTCAGCGCTTCAACAACCGAGGCGAATTTGTCGATGATTTGTTTCAAGTCGGCTGCATCGGACTTATGAAATCGATTGATAATTTTGACCTCAATCAAAACGTGAAGTTTTCCACTTACGCAGTGCCGATGATCATCGGCGAAATCCGCCGCTATTTGCGCGACAACAACCCGATCCGCGTTTCGCGCTCGCTGCGCGACATCGCCTACAAAGCGCTGCAAGTGCGAGAGCGGCTCATGAGCGAGACGGCGAAAGAACCGTCAACCGAGGAAATTGCCAAAGAACTCGGCGTCGCCCATGAGGAAGTGGTTTTTGCCCTCGATGCCATTCAAGATCCTGTTTCATTGTTTGAGCCGATTTACAACGACGGCGGCGATCCGATTTATGTGATGGACCAGCTGAGCGATGAGCGCAACCGCGACAGCCAATGGATCGAAGAAATCGCCTTGAAGGAAGGGCTTCGGCGGTTGAATGAGCGGGAAAAAATGATTATCCGCAAACGTTTTTTCCAAGGAAAGACGCAAATGGAAGTGGCCGAGGAAATCGGCATTTCCCAAGCGCAAGTGTCCAGGCTCGAAAAAGCGGCGATCCGGCAAATGAATAAAAACATCCAAGTGTGACAGGTTGCGGACGCAGCCTTTTTCTTTGGCACATAACTGCTCATTCGTCGTCATATAGATGAAAAAGAGGGAGAGGAAAGGCGGGGAGAAAAACCGTGATGAGAATTTCTGAATTTCAGACGAAAGATGTCGTCAATGTAGCCAATGGGAAAAAGCTTGGCAATATTGGGGACATTGATATTGATTTAGATACTGGAAAAATCCGCTCACTCATTATTTTAGGCGCCGGAAAGATGCTCGGGCTGTTCGGCCGCGAAGAGGCGGTCGTCATTCCATGGCAGAACATCGTCAAAATCGGAGCCGATGTGATTTTAGTCCGCCTTCATGATACGGATTGAATCCCGAAGATGGCCCAGGGTTGACAGCAATGTTTCGACAAAATCGCAAATAAAGGTTATCATGGACAAACAAACTATGATAAAATAGGAAAAAAAGTGATAAAAAACTACAAAAAGCAGCGTGAGGTTGACGCGAATGTCGGACATTTTTCAACAGGAAGCCCGCGGCTGGCTCCGCTGCTGGGCGCCTCCGTTTGTTGGAGCCGTCGCTGGATTGACGACGAAACACGGCGGGGAGAGCAAAGGGCCGTTCGCCTCGCTCAATATGGGGCTGCATGTCGGCGATGCCCGCACGGATGTCGTCAACAACCGCCGGCGCTTGGCACACTGGCTCTCATTCCCGCTTGAACGATGGGTATGTTGCCAACAAGTGCACGGCGCCGACATTCGAAAGGTGACGAAAAACGACCGGGGGAGCGGAGCGCAGGATTTCGCCACGGCGGTTCCGGGGGTCGACGGGCTGTATACGGACGAGGCGGGGATGTTGCTCGCGCTTTGTTTTGCTGACTGCGTGCCTGTCTATTTTATCGCGCCATCAGCCGATGTGGTCGGTCTTGCCCACGCCGGCTGGCGGGGGGCGGCGGGCGGCATTGCCCGCAATATGGTGCAGATTTGGCAGGAGCGCGAACAAATTGCTCCGTCTGACATCTATGTGGCGATTGGACCGGCCATTGGCCCGTGCTGTTACACGGTCGATGACCGGGTGATCGATGGCTTGCGCCCGACGCTTCCTCCGGAAAGCCCGTTGCCATGGCGGGAAACAAGCCCAGGGCAATATGCGCTTGACTTAAAGGAAGCCAACCGGCTTCAGTTGCTCGCGGCTGGCGTTCCGAACAGCCATATTTATGTGTCGGAACGCTGTACAAGCTGTGAGGAAGCGTTGTTTTTTTCCCACCGCCGCGACCGCGGAACGACCGGAAGGATGTTGGCGTTCATTGGCCGAAGGGAGGAATGGACATGACGGTGCGCGACAACTTGGCGGCCATTCGCCGAGAAATCGAGGCGGCCTGCGCTCGCGTCGGCCGCGATCCGGCCGGCGTGCGCATCGTGGCGGTCACCAAATATGTGGATGCAAAGCAGGCGCTCGAGGTGCTTGACGCCGGCATTGCCGATCTCGGCGAAAACCGCTCTGACCAATTGATTGAAAAGCATGAACGGATCGGAAATCAAGCGACGTGGCATTTCATTGGCACGCTTCAGTCGCGCAAAGTCAAAGACATCATTGATAAAGTCGATTACATTCATTCGCTCGACCGCTTGTCGCTCGCGAAAGAAATCGAAAAGCGGGCGGCGCGGCGGGTGAAATGTTTTGTGCAGGTGAACGTCTCAGGAGAGGCGACCAAACACGGGCTCGCCCCCGAAGAAACGGTTCCGTTTATTGAACAACTTCGCGCCTTTTCGCGCATCGAAGTCGTCGGATTGATGACGATGGCGCCGCACACCGACGACGAAGCGATATTGCGCGCTTGCTTTCGTCAATTGCGGATGCTGAAGGAACGTGTTCAGGCGTTGGGAATGGCCCATGCGCCATGCACCGAACTATCAATGGGCATGTCAAACGACTACACGATCGCCATCGAGGAAGGAGCGACGTTTGTGCGCATCGGCAGCGCGCTTGTCGGATCATTGTAGGAGGTGAAACGGGATGGGATTGATGAAAAAATTCCGCGATTATTTTTTAGAAGAAGACTACGAAGACTATGAGGAAGAATATGAAGCGCCGCAGCCGGAAGAGGAGGCGCCGCCGAAGACGGCAGGCAAGGCGAACGTCGTAAGTCTGCAAAGCGTGCAAAAATCGGCGAAAGTTGTGCTTGCTGAGCCGCGGGTGTATGCGGAGGCGCAGGAGATCGCCGACCATTTGAAAAGCCGGCGCGCGGTCATCGTCAATTTGCAGCGCATTCAGCATGAGCAGGCGAAGCGGATCGTCGACTTTTTAAGCGGCACGGTGTACGCCATTGGCGGCGACATTCAGCAAGTCGGCACAAAAATTTTTTTATGCACCCCGGAAAACGTCGACGTCAGCGGCTCGATTTCGCTCGACGGCGAGGATGACAGACCGATGAAGAGGTGGTAGCCGTTGGATTATGTACTCACGTTTTTGACGACATTGATTCAAGTGTACTCGTATGCACTGATCATTTATATTTTAATGTCGTGGTTTCCCAATGCGCGCGAAACACGGTTCGGACAAATGCTTGCCGCCATTTGCGAGCCGTATTTGGAGCCGTTTCGGCGCGTCATTCCGCCGCTTGGCATCATTGACGTCTCCCCAATCGTCGCGTTTATCGTTCTTGAATTCGCGACGAGAGGGCTTCACGCCTTGTTCGACATTCTTCAGTCGCAGTTTTAGCTTCGTTTTGCGCGCACGGCGCTGCCGCTCTCCGTTCCGGCAGACAAAAAAGCGGAAGGGCGGAACTCGCAGAAAGGAATCCGTTGCGGGTTCCTTTCTTCCATGAAAGCAAGGTGACGTCGAGTGGAGCTGTATCAGCATTTTCGCAAAGAGGAACATCCGTTCATTGATCAAGTGCTCGAGTGGAAGGAGATGGTGAGCCGTCAGTACGTTCCGAAGCTGACCGATTTTCTCGATCCGCGTGAGCAGCAAATCGTGCAAAGCATCGTCGGCGGCGCGGAAGATGTGCGCGCGTTCTTTTTCGGCGGCGCCCCGTTTGTCGAGCGGAAGCGGGCGTTTCTCGCTCCGCCGTATATCGAGCCGGAGGAAAGTGATTATCGCATCGCTCTGTTTGCCGTCCGCTATCCGGCGAAATTCGTTTCCCTTGAACATCGCGACGTGTTGGGGGCGCTGATGTCGCTTGGCTTGCGGCGCGGCAAGTTTGGCGATATTCTCGTTCAAGATGAAGAGATTCAATTTTTCGCCGCCGCTGAAGTCGCCGACTACGTCCGCCTGCATGTCGAAACGATCGGCAAAGCTCCGGTTGCGCTTGAGCCGTTGCCGTTGTCGGCAGCCATGCCGCTTGCCGAAACGTGGGAGGAAGGAACGGTCACGGTTTCTTCTCTAAGGCTCGATGCTGTGCTCGCTCAGGCATTTCGCCTTGCGCGCGAGAAAGCGCGTGCGCTTGTTGAAAGCGGGCTTGTCAAAGTCAACTGGAAGGTGGTGGACAAGCCTGATTTTCTCTGCGGACCGGGTGATGTGCTGTCGGCGCGGGGCTTTGGCCGCTGCAAGCTGTTTTCGGTGGAAGGGCCGACGAAAAAAGAGCGCTGGCTCGTCCGGATCGGCCGACAAAAATAAACAAACGCGGCAGGAAATCGGCAAACCGTGTCGAATAAAGTGAAGAAAAGGAATGATGGAGACGGAGGTGGCCGTTGTGCCGTTGACGCCATTAGATATTCACAACAAGGAATTCAGCCGCGGGTTTCGCGGGTACGATGAAGACGAAGTGAACGAGTTTCTCGATCAAGTCATTAAAGACTATGAAATGCTCATCCGTGAAAAAAAGCAGCTGGAAGAAAAAGTAGCCGAACTGACGGAAAAGCTGAACTACTTTGCGAACATTGAAGAGACGCTCAATAAGTCGATTCTTGTTGCTCAAGAAGCAGCGGAAGAAGTGAAGCGGAATGCGCAAAAGGAAGCGAAGCTGATCATTAAAGAGGCGGAAAAAAACGCCGAGCGCATCATCAGCGATGCATTGGCGAAATCGCGGAAAATCGCCCTCGAGATCGAGGAGCTGAAGCGGCAGTCGAAAGTGTTCCGCGCCCGTTTCCGCATGCTTGTCGAGGCGCAGCTTGATATGATCAACAGCCGCGACTGGGACGAGTTGATGGAGTATGAGACGCCCGATTTGGAAGAAGGGGCGAAAGAACCGCTGTCTCATCCTTGACGAACCGAAGCCGTTTCGGTTATAATAATTGGCAAAAATCGCCGCACCAGCCGCCGTGGGAGGCGGTTGGCTTTTTTCCGGATGGATCGCGAAACAGCCATCGACGATGAAAGGGACAGTAGCTCTTGTACGACCGGTCGCAGCGAGCCGGGGATGGTGGAAGCCTGGCATCGGCGCAAGAGTGAACATCACCCTGGAGTTCCATGCCGAACATCAAGTAGGCCATGGCGCGTCATTCCCGTTACGAATGAAAAGTGGGCTGTGCGTCTTTTTGCATGGCCAAGAAGGGTGGTACCGCGAGACCGTTCTCGTCCCTTGCCGGGGGAGAACGGTTTTTTATTTGGAATCTATCGTTCGAAGGAGGAGCAAGGATGGATTACAAAGAAACGCTGCTCATGCCGAAGACCGAGTTCCCGATGCGCGGCAATTTGCCGAAGCGGGAGCCGGAAATGCAAAAAAAATGGGAGGAAATGGACATTTACCGGAAAGTGCAGGAGCGGACGAAAGGACGGCCGCTGTTTGTCCTGCATGACGGCCCGCCGTATGCCAACGGCGATATTCATATGGGCCATGCGCTGAACAAAATTTTAAAAGACATCATCGTCCGCTACAAATCCATGAGCGGCTATTGCGCTCCGTACGTGCCGGGCTGGGATACGCATGGCTTGCCGATTGAAACGGCCCTCGCGAAGCAAGGGGTTGACCGCAAATCGATGAGCGTCGCCGAGTTTCGCAAGCGGTGCGAGCAATACGCGTATGAACAAATCGACAACCAGCGCCGGCAGTTCAAGCGGCTCGGCGTGCGCGGCGACTGGGACAACCCGTACATTACGCTCAAGCCTGAGTATGAAGCCCAACAAATTAAAGTGTTTGGCGAAATGGCGAAAAAAGGGCTCATCTACAAAGGGTTGAAGCCGGTCTATTGGTCGCCGTCAAGCGAATCGGCGCTCGCCGAAGCGGAAATCGAATATAAAGACAAGCGTTCGCCGTCGATTTATGTCGCCTTCCTGGTGAAAGACGGCAAAGGCGTGCTTGAGGGCGATGAGCGAATCGTCATTTGGACGACGACGCCGTGGACGATTCCGGCGAATTTGGCGATCGCCGTTCATCCGGAGTTGGACTACCATGTCGTGGAAACAAACGGACAAAAATACGTCGCCGCCGCCGCCCTTGTCGAGTCGGTGGCGAACGAAGTCGGCTGGGACGCATGGAGCGTTGTCAAAACGGTGAAAGGGAAAGAGCTCGAGTATGTCGTCGCCAAACATCCGTTTTATGACCGCGACTCGCTCGTCGTCTGCGGCGAACACGTCACGACCGACGCCGGCACGGGCTGCGTCCATACCGCGCCGGGGCATGGGGAAGACGACTTCCTTGTCGGACAAAAATACGGGCTTCCGGTTCTTTGCCCGGTCGATGAGCGCGGCTATATGACGAGCGAAGCGCCGGGGTTTGAAGGAATGTTTTACGAAGACGCCAACAAGGCGATTACACAGAAGCTTGAGGAAGCCGGCGCCTTGTTGAAGCTCGGCTTTATCACCCACTCGTATCCGCACGACTGGCGGACGAAACAGCCGACGATTTTCCGGGCGACGACGCAATGGTTTGCGTCGATCGATAAAATCCGGAACGAGCTGCTTCAAGCGATCAAAGAAACGAAATGGATTCCAGAGTGGGGGGAAATCCGCATCCATAACATGGTGCGCGACCGCGGCGACTGGTGCATTTCCCGCCAACGGGCGTGGGGCGTGCCGATTCCGGTCTTTTACGGCGAAAACGGCGAACCGATCATCACCGATGAGACGATCGAGCATGTGTCGAACTTGTTCCGCCAATACGGATCAAACGTCTGGTTTGAGCGCGAGGCGAAAGACTTGCTGCCGGAAGGGTTCACCCATCCGTCAAGCCCGAACGGCATCTTTACGAAAGAAACGGACATTATGGACGTCTGGTTTGACTCAGGTTCGTCGCACCAAGCCGTGTTGGTCGAACGCGACGATCTTGCGCGTCCGGCTGATTTGTACTTAGAGGGGTCTGACCAATACCGCGGCTGGTTCAACTCATCGCTCTCCACCGCCGTTGCGGTCACTGGAAAAGCGCCGTATAAAGGCGTGTTGAGCCACGGCTTTGTCTTGGACGGCGAAGGGCGGAAAATGAGCAAGTCGCTCGGCAACGTCGTCGTGCCGGCCAAAGTGATGGAACAGTTCGGCGCCGACATTTTGCGGCTTTGGGTCGCTTCGGTCGACTATCAAGCGGACGTGCGCATCTCCGATCATATTTTAAAACAAGTGTCGGACGTGTACCGGAAAATCCGCAACACGTTCCGGTTTATGCTCGGCAACTTGTTCGATTTTGACCCGAACCAAAACGCCGTGCCGATTGGGGAGCTTGGCGAAGTCGACCGCTACATGCTGGCGAAGTTGAACAAGCTTGTCATCAAGGTGAAAAAAGCGTACGACAGCTATGATTTCGCCGCGGTTTATCATGAGATGAACCATTTCTGCACCGTTGAGCTGAGCGCGTTTTACTTGGATATGGCGAAAGACATTTTGTACATCGAAGCGGCCGACTCGCGCGCCCGCCGTGCGGTGCAGACCGTATTGTATGAAACGGTTGTTGCATTGGCGAAGTTGATCGCGCCGATTTTGCCGCATACGGCTGATGAAGTGTGGGAGCACATTCCGAATCGCAGAGAACACGTGGAAAGCGTCCAGCTCACCGATATGCCGGAGCCGATCGCGATCGACGGCGAAGAAGCGCTGCTTGCGAAATGGGATGCATTTATGGACGTGCGTGATGACATTTTAAAAGCGCTTGAGAATGCCCGCAATGAAAAAGTGATCGGCAAATCGCTGACCGCGAGCGTCACGGTCTACCCGAAAGACGAGGCGCGGAAGCTATTAACATCGCTTGGCGAAGATTTGCGTCAGCTCCTCATCGTTTCGGCGCTTTCGATCGCCGATGAGCCGTACGACGCCGCGCCTGTTGAGGCGGAGCGGCTCGATCATGTGGCCGTCCTCGTCCGCCCGGCGGAAGGCGAGACGTGCGAACGGTGCTGGACGGTGACGAAAGAAGTCGGCGCCGATCCGTCGCATCCAACGCTTTGCCCGCGCTGCGCACATATCGTGAATGAACATTATTCCGCGTAACGAAAAGCGGCAGGCTGCCTTGGGGCGGCCTTGCCGCTTGCTTTTGGTGGAGGAAAGAAAAAACCCAAAACGATGGTGTAAAAAACGCAAAGGCATCAGGGTGGTTGTTTTTGTCAAGAAAAAGTGCAGAATGTTGCAGTGTATAAATTCAATTCTGTAGTTGAATCAATTCTATAGTTGAACCAATTCTGTCAAACTCCGTGTCTCATGAGCCTCCGTCGCATTTACTCCATCATCTTCGACCACACGTTTGCTTAAAATCATGATGTTTATAGCGCAATTTTCCTATTATTTGTGAATATACTGTGAATTTCCATGTAAAAGGTTGACATTCTTTTTTTTTTTTTTTATAATGCCATTGAATTTTACAAACATTTGAAATTGATGATCAGAGAGGGCATTCCATATGAAATGGGTGTTCATTTCAAGAATGGCGTCCCGCTTAAAAGCAGAAGCTAGTTTCATATTCGTATTTTCTGGGGTTTTGATGTTTGTTTGCCTCAATCCCCATACCATCAATCCAGCCGAGTGGATCTTATATACGAAATACTTGGTTCCGATTGGAATGGCCGTCTGGCTGCTCTTCAGCTTCCGCTTGCATGTTTCGTTGTTCACTTCGACTCCAATTCACTGGATCGCGATGAATGACATCATGCCAAACCCGCAAAAGATCGTCTTCTGCCAAGCTTTGATCGCATTTATTTGTTTTTTCGCTTGGCAACTGGCCTTGGCCGGGATCATCGCCGGTGCGGTGGTGATCAACTATTCAGCGGGTTGGGATCTTTTCACTTTTCTGTTTCCATTGTATTTGATTCATTTTCTTCTACCATTTCTATGGGTGTGGATGATCGGATTGTCCACAGGCGCTGTTTACGCCTATCATTCTTCGAAAAAAGCGATGTTGCTCGTTGGTGTGTTTGTTTTGTGGATCATCGTGCTGTTTTCTTTGGAATATCGCAATCCATCCTTCTCCTTGTGGGGAAACCATCGTTGGCCTTACATTGACCCGTTATTCAGCCTAACCTTCCAAAAAGAACGCGTGCTGATCAAATTGGCGTATATTCTTTCTTCCATCGCCGTTTATGGCGTTTTTCGAAGCATGCGGCGATCCTTCGCGGGGCTTGCGGCTAGTGTGACTCTCGTTATTTTCGTAACATTTTTCCTTCAACATGCACAATCAAAATTCCAGTTGGATGACATTCTGTTGGCAAACGACGTCAAACTCTATCAACAAATCAAACATCAGGCTCAGCCCAAGAACATCCCGTTGCATGGATATTGGAAAATCAAGGAGATCGAGGTGAATCCGAAATCCACGTATCCGATCAAAGCCACACTCTCTCTGCATCCGAAAGAACACACCGTTCGTTTTTCGATCAACGAGCAATTTCAAATCGATCACATCCAAGGCGGAGGGAAGCGTTTCCCCTTTCAACAACAAGGAAACGTTGTTCAGGTGCAGACCAACGGTGCCCCATCCATGACGATCTATTATCGGCATACGTTCGGCTCAACCTTTTATCCGTTAACATCGGGCGTCACGTTGTTGCCATTTGAAGCCAACTGGTATCCGCAGTCCATGGATTCAACGCTTTACGATATCGACTCATCCGGAACGCTTCATTCCAATGTGGAAACGAAAACATGTACACGAGTCAACATGATTGTCGGAAAGGAAAAGTACCGTTGGCATGGGGACCATCTCCCTTGTCTCTCCGTGATCAATGGTCCTTACAAACAAATTCAAGTGCAACATACTCGTTTCCTTGTTTATAAACCATTTCTCACTACAACAAGAAATTATATGGAATTGAAGCATCAACTCGTTTCCATCCGCAATGAGCTATGCCACTTGTTTCCGAATCTTGCAAATACAGATTATTGCACAAAAGAAGTCAAGAGCGTCTCAATCATCCCAAAAAGCATCAACACCACAAACCTTTCGCTGTACGACAGCACGGTGGCTGACGGAAACTACACGTTTTATGTTGATCCGTTCTTGGACGTCAATGGCACTCCGGCAACCAAACATATTCAGGAGTTGGCTGCGTTTTCCATCCCGTACCGATTGTTCGAAAACGAACAGATCAGTCTCTTTGTCGGCTTGTATTTAATGGAAAAACTACATATTCCATCTATCGGATATGGAAACAGGATAGCGGAAAAATCCTCCATCGACTCAACAACGTGGGAGCACTACATGGCACTATCCATAAAAGAAAAAGAAAACATATTGATTCAACTAGCGCAAGAAAGGGGGGAAGGAGACAAATGATGGAATTAAAAAATGTGACCCTCAAGCACCATCGCCAACTTATTTTGCATCATTGTTCCGTCAATCTTCCTTCCCAATCCATCATTCTAGCCAAAAATCACATTCGCACAGATATTGTCGCCAAAGCGCTTGCCGGCTTTCATCCTATCGATGAAGGGGAAATCCATTTCAATGAACAGGCAGCAAAAGGAAAACCGAATAAAACCGTATTTTTCGTGATTCCTGAGAACTACCACCAACTGTGGAGAAACTATCGTTTGCAAGATATTTCGATATGGCTGAATCGTCCTTTTCAGCAATCGGCACTATGGAAAAAATATCGCCTCCCTTCCCATGCATCCATCGATTCATTGACGATGTTTCAACGGCTGATTTATCTTGTTTCTCTTGGACAGTCGCTAAATCGCACAGTATTCATTTTCGATCAGCCGACGAAACACTTTGACTTCGAAGACTTAGAACAGTTTTATTATTTCTTAAAAGATGATTTTTCGAATGCACATTATCTCATCTTTACAAATCGAATAGAAAAAATATTCACAATGCTTCCTAAACCCATTTATCAACTTGATTCTACCAAATTACTACCCTTAAAAGGAGGTGAGAAGGATGGTTGTCAATAAGGCACGTAAAACGAAAGCTAAGGGGCTACCACTATTCATTTTAGTGTTGGTTCTCAGCATTGCTGGATCTGTTTATGCCTCCGGCACTTCCATTGCGCATATTTCACCGGGGGCTAGTTCTGCCACAGGAACACCAGTGAAAGCTACTGGGGCCTCTGGAACATTGGTCGTCTCTTCATCAGGTCCAGCATTTTATGTACAAGGGTATGCCAAAAAACAAATTAACTGGTGGCCTGATTCAACAGTTGCTTCGGCAATAGCCTATCCATCACAAACAATAAAAAAATCTTTCACAGCTGAAAACGGGTCTTTCTACTATGCTGAAGCATACACACAGGCCAATGCGACATCTATTTATGGCGAAGCAAAAGTGACCGTGAATTAAGTTGGCACGCTTTATTCAACAAGCAAGCGAATGTCAACACGGCTCCATCACACCGGCATTCGCTTGCTTCCCTGCTATCGTTGATGGATACGACTATGCTGACAATGGAGTGACCCCTTATGACTTTGTTTACTCGCCTATCATGGTTTTACGCCAAACAGATGGGAAAAAGTATTCTCTATATGGGAACATACACATTTTGGTTCATCATGCTGATGATGCGCTTTCTCATTCGCCAGTACGATTCCTTTGGCAAGACGGATTATGGAAACTTTGTCGGGGAAATGACGTTAATCGTCCAAGCAGCCATGCTACTGTTTATGGTATTTTTTTATAAGTTGTTCTCTGATGAATACCGATTTGGCGCCAATCTTTTGTTTGCCGGTTCACTGCACATCACAGCGTTGAAAATCGCCGCCTTGTTCGTGAATCACTTGCTGTTTCTTTCATTCTTCACCGGTCTGCAAGTTGTACTTGTATGGCAGTTTTACCGCACATGGGGTCTTCCCTTTTCTTCGTTGTATACCGAAACGGCATCGTATATTGCCGTATATTGGCTATTGCCGTTCGTATTTGCCTTTTTTCTTGGTATTTTCAATGCTCTATTGTTTGGGAAAAATCGATTAAGCTTTGCCTGGATGATGGTCATTTGGCTGGCCATAGGCCCGATGAATACACAATTGTTTTCCCGTTATTTCCATCTAATCCCTTTTTCCGACATCCGTAGTTTGTTTTACATCGGTCCGCTGAATATGGACGATGTATTTCGTGACGTCATTGGGTACCATGTCAGCCTTTCGACGTATATGAAAATATTGTTTTGGATCCTATCGTCGATGATGGCGGTATGGGCTATTCTTTGGAAAACGGCCCGCACGACAAAGGAGAAAGCGGCCATTATTACGGGTGTTGTTTTGCTTTTGGCGGGTGATGCTTGGTTGTTTCCGCATCTTTTCACTGGAAACAAACTGGTGTTCAGCTACGCTGATTTGGCTCAAGAAAACGTTTACTACCAAACTCATGATTCAACCATCCAACCAAGCACATTGCACTATTCGATTGAGCGATACGACATTCAGCTGGAGGCCAAAAACGGTGTACATGCGAAAGTGAAAGTGACCTTGCGCCAAATTCGGGGCGACACGCTGTCGTTCGTGCTTTATCATCATTTTGCTCTGAAGCGAATCACCGATCAAACTGGAAACCAGCTTCCTTTTACTCAACAGGGGGATGTCATCACGGTTAAACGGTTATCCAATCGCTTGACTGACAAATGGACGTTTGAGTATCAATTGAACGATTCCGCGCAAATTCCCGTTTCACCGCACTATTTGTTTTTACCGAGCGATTTCAGCTGGGTGCCGACAAAAGCCAATCATGCTCCGTTTGCCTTTGTGAACGTTCATTCCAGTCCGGTGCCTGTATCAATGCAATCGAGCCATCCGATCCGCTATACGTTGTCGTTTTATGGAATGGCGCCATTTTATACGAATTTGCCGCGCCGAAGCGACGGAATGTACGAAGGAGTTGTATCCGGCGGCATTACAGCTGTGGCAGGAATGTTTTTGAAGGAAAAAATCGGGCCATGGCAGATCGTTTACCCTGCCGACTGGCCGAATCTTAAGCAAGATTGGCCGATTTTCGAACGTCATGTACGGCGCATCCACCATGATATCGTGCAGATGTTCGATTTAAAAGCGGCAAAGTTGCCGACAAACATCGTGTTGCTCGCTCCCCATGGTGAACAACGGTGTGTATATAGCAGCGATCACCTGCTTCTTCAAATTGATACGCCATATTCCCTTCGCTCCCAAGAAGGAACATTGATGTATTTGCCGGAAATCATCACAGAAGGGCTTCTTTGGAGGGGAACACATTTATCAATGCAAAAAGACGTGTTTCAAGCGTTGTTGTCAAGATGGTTCCAACAACAATTAGCCCTTCCCTATTCCGGAGGAGATTTGACGTTTGATTTGGCTTTGTCAGTGGATCCCCCTGACAAGAAAACAGAGGAAGTGCTGAGGAAGCTGTATGGGGAGTATGAACGCTTATCCGATGAGAAAAAACAAAAATTTTTGGCTTTATGGTACAAACAAATAAATGAAGGAGCAGATAACAGCTGGGAGAAAGCGATACAGCTTATCCGCATCGTTCAGGAGGGACAGACATGATCCATGTATCCAGCGTCACGAAACGAATCAAAAAACAACTCATTTTATCGAACGTATCGCTTTGCATGGAAGGGATTTACGGGTTAGTCGGGCCGAACGGAGCCGGCAAGACGACATTGATGAAAATATTGGCCGGCTTGACGCCCATGGATGAAGGGCAAGTGGCGATCGGCAAACAAAGCTGCACCAAAGGAAAATATGTGAAAGCTCATGAACGGATCGGTTATTTGCCGCAAGATTTCATGGTCTATCCGAACATTACGGTCGAAGAAACGCTTGACCATCTCGCTTTATTGCAAGGAATGATGGACAAACACAAACGGCACGCGGCCGTTGCCGAAGCGATTCAAAAAGTGAACTTGAACGGCCATGAGACGAAAAAAATGTCCGAGCTGTCCGGCGGCATGCGGCGGCGGGTGGGAATTGCCCATTTATTGACGCGAAAGCCGTCCATCTTGCTGTTTGACGAGCCGACTGCCGGCTTGGATATTGAAGAGCGAATCCGCTTTCGCCATCTGCTCAAGCAGCTTGGTTCCGAGCATACGATTGTCATTTCTTCGCACATTGTGGAAGACATTGAGTTTTTGTGCACCAAAATTGGGGTTTTGAAACAAGGGCAAGTGTTGTTTGAAGGCACGCCGTCTGAGCTGAAGTCCCGCGCAGAAGGCTGTGTGTGGGAATATTGCATATGCCCCGAAGAATTGGATGACTTGATCGCAACGAGAGAAGTGGTGCAGCTTCTCGAAGAAGAGGATGGCATTCACGCGCGGGTGTTTTCCAAAAATGGGGGAACAGGGGGGAGACCGGTGGCACCGCGATTGATCGATGGCTATTTGGCTGTTGTCCGAAGAGGGGAACCAAGATGAAAGCTTACATCGAATGGATGCGAACCGCATTCGTGTTTGACCGCAAGACAATGGGCGGAGCCTTTTTTATCCCACCAGCGATGTTCATCCTATCGCTGTTGCTTATTTTGCTTGTTCCCCGGAAATCGTCAAGCATTTACGATGATGTGATCGTCATCCAAGGGTTGTTCATCCCGTTTTCCGGATGGTGCCTGATTTATCGATTCGGTGAACTGTATGAAGATGGAGCGCAAGAAACGCTTGTCCCTTACTATAGGAAATGGGTTGGGATTGATGTCGTACGTTATTCTTCCATCCATTTATTAGGAGTTGCCGCTCTAAGCGGGGCATTCATGTGGAAATACGGAGTTTCTTCTTTGTCTTTTTTGAATCTCATTCATTTCATTCTATTGACGTTCTTTTACCTATTTTTCAGCACTGCCGCCCTTGTTCTTACAAAAAACACCCATATCGCACTGACAGTCATTTTTATTTATACGGTGCTTGAAGTGGCCACATTAGGAACGTTCATGCCCTGGCCGCATATCTTTTTGTTCGAGCCGCCGGTTTGGGAACCGATGCTCATCAACAAATTCATCATGTTAACGCTGTCCATCTTTCTAGCAGCATGTATCACCATTGTATGGATCCGCAAAGGAGATCGGAAACCTCAATAAAAGCAGACAGGGTATCATTGACGTTTGGCCGCAAATAACGGCTTCGCGACCCAAACAAGAGGCTATGCTTACAAATTGATCAATTGGTGGCCCGACAGCGTCGTCGCCTCCACCAACTGGCTCAATCCTAGGCAAGAAGAAACGCGCAATTTTCCACAACAAGAAGGCGATAAATATTATGGCCAAATTGTTGGTCAAACGGTTGGTTCAAGAGGATACGTGACCATTACGGTCAAATAACGATGCCGAATCCGGATGATAAAGGAGTCAGGGATACTCCTAAAAAAATAAGGTTCATCACCAAATTTTGTGATTTAGTGACAAAAAAGAGAAAGCACTGACGAGATCCTGGCAATAATGTTAGCGGTGAAATAAACATTAAGGAGGTCTCGTAAGTGCTTTCTATACCACTAGGATTGCCAGAATTTAAAGTGATTAAACAAGAACTTCTTTCCTATGGTTATGCGATTCATGTAGAGAAAACAGAGACACAGGAACGTTGCCCTCATTGTGGGTTTGCCACTTCCTCTGTCCACGACAGACGGACAAGAAAAGTACGGGATTTGGCGATTTTCCATCAACCGGTGTACTTGTTCATAAAGGTAAAGCGCTATCGGTGCTGGAATTGTTCTCAAGTGTTTTCCGCCTCTTTGGAATCGATTCCACCCCATCAACACTACACCAATCGATTTTGTGAGTACTTGTATGAACTTTGCGAAGGCTCCACCATTCAAGAGGTTAGCCGAAAGCACCGCATCCCATATACAACATTGGAACGCATTTATTACTCCATCGCATCGAAAAAAGCAAAAGAGCGTCAAACAGCGATAGAAGCATCTTCTCAAGAAGGAATGGTGCTTAGTTTAGATGAAATCGCTGTAAAAAAGGGACATCAGTATGAAACTGTATTGATGGATGCCAGAGCCGGATCGGTCATGGGAATGCATGCCGATCGCCAATGTGACTCCGCCATCAACTTGTTGAGCCAAAATATCCTGTCGAAAGAAATGGTCCAAACGGTGATTCTTGACATGTGGGAATCTTATCATAAGGCGGTTCGCGCCCTGTTTCCATCTGCTTCGATTGTCATCGATAAGTACCATGTGGTTCAAAAAGTGACACAAGCCTTGGATCAAGCAAGAAAGGAATTTTCTCCATTGAAAAAGGCTCGATATCTTCTCTTGAAAGGCTGTGAAAAGCTTCGTAAGGACCAACGGCTTCGATTAGACGATATCTTGGAGGAGTATCCGGCACTTTCCATTGCTTATTATCTGAAAGAGTTGTTTCGGGATTTTTACCGAACCGATGGATATCATGAAGCAAAGGAACGCTTGGAAGAATGGATTCAGTTAGCCAAACAGAGCCCTTTTGCTTCTTTTCAGAAAGCAGCCAACACGCTTGAAAGGTGGAAGGAGCCTATTCTTTCCTACTTTTTGTGCCCATATACGAATGCCCGAATTGAGGGGACGAATCACAAGATCAAAAACATCAAACGCCGGGCATATGGCTATCGAAATCTAGAACGGTTTCGTTTGCGTGTATTTCTGGAGTGTACAGGGAACACTACAGGCAGTCAGGCTGCTTAAGCGCTCCCTTCTTCCGCTATCGGTATGATAGTTGGTAGAATGGAACCCGTCAAGGAAAGCACTTGACTGTTTCCATTCTACCAACTTCGTGGTCTGTATGCGGAAGAAGGATCCTGACTGATGAACCTATTTCATCCAGCTAACATGTCTCTAGGATTGAGTAGAAATCACAGAAAATGGTGAAGACCCAAAAATAAAGCGATCCCTGACCGCATTTTTCATTTGTCAACTTCTCAGAAAGAAAGCGGTTGATCGGCGATGAGGTGGAAATGGCTGTTTGTTTTTTATTGGAAACGATTGTTGAAAAGCAAGTTATACATTGGTGCTAGTTTCTCGTTTTTTCTTTTGCTGGCCGTACGGTTTACACTATTTTTTACCGATCCGTACAATATGGAGAGTTATGGGGATATCCCTCATGAAGTGTTCATGCTTGTTCAAATCGTTTCGCTCTTTTACATCGTGTGGTTCTACCTTCTCTACTCCAACGAACTTCGTTACGGCGTTTCGTCATGGTTCGCCGACGGCTACCGGATTCTGCTGGAGAAAATGAGCGCCTTGCTTGCGGTTCATGCGCTGTGCCAAGGGATCATGCTGATGATGAGCTGCGGCGTTTTTTCACTCGTGTATCTCTTCGTTGGGGTGGAGCCTTCGGATCTGTATTTGTCGCTGCTTCGGTTTCTCGCCGTCTATCAGTTTGGACCGCTCGTGCTCACCGTCCTGTACGGCGTCATCATCGCACTGCTGTTGGAAACGAAAAAGGTCAGTTTTTTCGCTATTTTGCTTGTGTGGATCCTGACCGGACCGATGACGACGGAGCTGTTCATCGATCTGTCCGAAACTGTTCATGCCCGCGACTGGGCGTCGCTGCTGTTTATCGGAAAACACGCGATTCAACGAGCGTATGATTCCTACATCGGGTTTGAGGTCGACCGCGGCGGGGAATGGAAATGGGCCGCGTGGTTTCTTTCCCTTGTCGGGTTGGCGTTGTTGTCGTCGATCCGCTTTACGCAGACGAGAAAGGAGCGAAACGCCGTCTTGAAAGCATTTCTCGTCTTCCCGTTTCTGATCGTCCTAACCGCCTACCACTCCTTGCAAACGAACACCAAGGCGTTCACTCGGGCCGATCAGACGACCGAACTCGAGGAATACCGCCAGATGAAACAAGAGACGAAAGCCGATTTGCGCTACCGTATCCAGTCGTATGACCTTTCCTTGCATGGATCGCGTGCGGTCGTGCGCGTGGCCTTGTCCCAGTTGGAAACAAACCGGCCCACGTTTCAACTGTACCATTTGTATCCGCTCCACTCGATTGAAGCGGACCATCAGCCCGTCAAGTTTACGAGAAACGGCGATCTCGTGACCGTGTGGCTGCCGAAACGCACCTCGACGCTCACCTTTTCCTATGAGATCGTCGATACGGCGCTCATTCCGTACACCAACGGCCGCATCGTCCTGTTGGCGGATCGGGCGTGGTATCCGAAAAGGAGGGCTTCGCACATGTATCGGACTCATGAATATCGGGTGGCGGGGATGACAGTTTGGGATGGGGCGTTCACCGATCAATTCTTTCCGAATGAAACGTACACCTTTACCTTAAACGTGGACGGCGATGTGCTGTTTTGCAATGTGCCAAAGCGTGGAAAGGGTTACCAAGGGAAGGCGCAAGCGGTCACCTTGATCAAAGGGCAAGGGCATCAACTCGTCGATCAAGGATATGAGATCACCTACCCGGCCGATTGGCCGCATATGGCGGAACGGGCGCCGACGGTCATCCGCCAGATGGAAAAAACATTCCGTCATGTACAACAAATCGCATCAACGGCGGTTTCATCGTTGCCGAACAAGATTGTCTTCTCTAGTTTCGGACTGTCCTCGTTTCTCGCAAACGATCATCTTGTATATAACACAGATGACTTATATGGGATCGATCAATATATTATGGAACAAAATTTTTACGAAAAAATACTTCGGCTTTCCGTACCGCCGAAAGGATCGCGGATCATGTACAACGAGTGGATTTCGCTGGCCACCCGCTGGCTGATGCAAAAACAAGGCCTTTTGGTGATCGACTGGAGCTCCAAAAGCGAGTGGTTCGAGTCGCAGCCGTCATCCGTCAAGAAGCAAATTGAAGCCATTTATCAAGCGTTTCAGCCGCTGGATGTCGACCAAAAACAACAATGTTTGCGGACATGGTATGCGAACATGGACGACGGTTGGACATGGGACCGCATCTTTGAGATGATGCAGGAGGTGAACGGCGTTGGCGGTCGTCATTGAAGGATTGACGAAAATCGTGAAAAAGAAGCCGATTTTATCCGATGTCTCTCTCTCCCTCTCCGGCGTGTACGGCTTGCTGGGGCCAAACGGCGCCGGCAAGACGACGTTGATGCGCATTGTGGCCGGACTGTTGGAGTTCAATGCCGGACGGGTGTCGCTCGGAGACGAGCCGATCAGCACCGGCACGAGGGTGAAGCGGGTGAACGAGATCGGCTATTTGCCGCAAGAGTTTATGATGTACCCGGAGCTGACGATGTATGAAGTGCTTGAGCATCTCGCCGTCTTGCAAGGTGAACATCCCGCCGCCTGCCGATCCAAAATCGAGAAGGTCATCGAACAAGTCAACTTGTCTTCGCACATCAACAAAAAAATGCGCGAGCTGTCCGGCGGCATGCGGCGGGTGGGCATTGCCATGCTGCTGCTTCGGGAGCCGTCCATCCTCCTGTTTGATGAGCCGACGGCCGGGCTTGACATCCGCGAGCGCGTGCGGTTTCGCAATTTGTTGAAGCGGCTGGGGCACGATCATACGATCGTCATCTCTTCGCACCTTGTCGAGGACATTGAATTTTTGTGCACGAAAATCGGGGTGTTGGACCGCGGCATGGTGCTGTTTGAAGGCAGCCCGGACGAGCTCAAGCAAAAAGCGGCTCCTTATACGTATGAGTTGGACGTGCCATTTGAGGAGCTTGACTCGGTCATGGCCGCCAACGAAGTCGTCCAAATGAGCGAAGAGCCTTCCCACGTCGTCGTGCGCGTCTTGTCCGAAGAACCCATCGGCCGGCCTGTCGCCCCGCGGCTGATGGACGGATATTTGGCGTTGTTGAAAGAGGCGGAAGCGCATGGATAAAAAAACGATCGCCCATCATTTTTCCTTTGACCGCCGCTTGCTCGGCCGATTGTACTGGTTTCCGTTTCTCGTCTACGGGCTGTGCGTCGGGTTGATGGGGATCTTGTCCGCCCGCTCCGACGAACCGTTTTTGCCGTACACCGTCATCCAAGGCATGGCCGTGCCGATCGCCGGATGGCATCTCGTCTTTTTGTACCGCCATTTGTACGACGAAGGGGCGAAAGAAGCGCTGTTATGGCATTACCGGAAAGCGGTCGTCTTCGACTTGGTTCGCTATGCTGTTTTGCATGGGGGATGCATCGTTCTTCTTGTTGCGGCGGTCATATGGATTCATGGAACGATGTTTCTCACCGCACCCGTGTTGGTGCACCTGTTTCTGCTGTTTTCGTTTTACCAGTTGATTGGGCTTGCCTTGTTAGGCGTCTTTGGCAGCCTGGATGTCGCCTTGTCGGTCATCTCGGTCTATACCTTTATGGAAGTCGTGACGCAAGGAACGTTCATGCCGTGGCCGCATCTGTTTTTGTTTCAAGCGCCGGCCGATTCGCTGTCCCTCCTTCTCCCCATGATGTGGCTGGGGGCGGGCATTGTGATCGCCGCCATTTTGATTGGACGGGAGTTTTGGTAAACGAATTGGAAGCCATCGGCTGAATGTGGGAATGGGGAGCTTCTATGGAACGATGTCCGTTCGTTTAGTGCACCCGGCCGCACACTCCTCTTGCCGCTTCCATGGTCAGGAAGTGGGAAGTCGTTTCTCCTTTTTATCATGGCTAATTGAGATGGCCGCCGTAAAAAATCGAAAAATCGAAAAAAGCTCTCCATAAAGTCTTGACTGACTCCTTTTTGCCACTTCATTTGTTTGCCATGGCGAATTATGCTACAATGCAAAAAGAATGAATGAGAAGGACAGGGGGACTTGGCACGGTGGCATACTATTGGATTGCGGCGGCGGTCGTCATCCTCGATCAATGGACAAAATGGCTTGTCGTCCGCTATATGCGGCTTGGGGAAAGCATTCGTATCATTGAAAATGCGCTCTACATTACGTCGCACCGCAATCGCGGAGCGGCGTGGGGCATGCTCCAAGGGCAGTTTTGGCTTTTTTATTTGATTACCGTTGTCGTTGTGGCTGCGATCATCATCTATATCCGCCGCCTGAAGCCTTCCGAACGCCTGGCGGGCGTGGGGCTTGGGCTGATGCTCGGCGGGGCGATTGGGAATTTTCTCGACCGCGTCTTTCGCAAGGAAGTGGTCGATTTCATCCACGCGTACATCGGCACATACAGTTTTCCGGTGTTCAATGTCGCCGATTCGGCGCTGACGGTCGGCGTCATCTTGCTGTTTGTCCATATGTTTTTTTTCGCAACACCAGAGAAAGGGAATGAGTAGATGGACACGATCACGTTTCACATCGAAGACGAATATGACGGCGAACGGATCGATAAAGTGATCGCGGCACTCCATGACGAATGGTCGCGTTCGCAAGTGCAGCAATGGATCAAAAACGGGCTTGTGACCGTGAACGGCCATACGGTGAAAGCGAACTACAAATGCGAAGCGGGCGACGCCGTCGCCGTTTCGCCCCCGGAGCCGGAGCCGCTCGAGGTGGAGCCGGAGCCGATTCCGTTGGACATTTATTACGAAGATGAAGACGTTCTTGTCGTCAACAAACCGCGCGGCATGGTCGTCCATCCGGCGCCGGGGCATATGCGCGGCACGCTCGTGAACGCGCTTCTCGCCCATTGCCGCGACCTCTCGGGCATTAACGGCGTGCTTCGCCCGGGCATCGTCCATCGGATCGACAAAGATACGTCCGGATTGCTCATGGTGGCGAAAAACGACGCCGCCCATCGCTCGCTCGTCGAGCAGCTCGTCCACAAAACGGTGACGCGCCGCTACAAGGCGATCGTCCACGGCGTCATTCCGCACGATTACGGCACGATCGACGCGCCGATCGGCCGGGACAAACGCGATCGAAAGAAAATGGCCGTCACTGAGGAAAACGGCAAGGAAGCCGTCACCCATTTCCGCGTGCTCGAGCGGTTCCGCCGCTATACGTATGTCGAATGCCAGCTTGAAACGGGACGGACGCACCAAATTCGCGTCCATATGAAATACATCGGCTACCCTCTTGCCGGGGATCCGCAATACGGGCCGAAAAAGACGCTCCCGATTGATGGCCAGGCGCTGCACGCCGGCGTTCTTGGATTCCATCATCCGCGCACCGGCGAGTATTTGGAATTTGAAGCACCGTTGCCGCCGGAGTTTGCCGAATTGCTTGACTGGCTGCGAAAAAACGATTGACAAACGGAGCCGCTCGCTTTACAATGAAACCAAGTGAACAGAACCTTTAAGTTCAGTCCTGTGAGGCTGAAAAGGGGTCGGATTCAACAAACAACATCGCGGCGCATGCCCGTTTGATGTCTGCGGCGATCAACCCGCCATCCCCCGCTTCACAGGCGGGGGATTTTTTTGCGCCAACGGAGGTGGCTCGCATGCAAAAAGCGGTCGTGATGGACGAACAGGCGATTCGCCGCGCTTTGACGCGCATCGCCCACGAAATCATCGAACGAAACAAAGGCATTGACGGCTGCGTGCTTGTCGGGATTAAAACGCGCGGCATTTACTTGGCGCGCCGCCTGGCGGAGCGGATCGGGCAAATTGAAGGAGCGTCCGTTCCCGTCGGCGAGCTTGACATCACCTTGTACCGCGACGATTTGACCGTGAAGACGGACGACCATGAACCGCTTGTGAAAGGAACGAATGTGCCGTTTCCGGTGACCGAGCGGAACGTCGTTTTGGTTGATGATGTGCTCTTCACCGGCCGGACGGTGCGGGCGGCGATGGATGCGGTGATGGATTTGGGCCGCCCGGCGCGCATCCAGCTTGCGGTGCTTGTCGACCGCGGCCATAGAGAACTCCCGATCCGCGCCGATTTTGTCGGCAAAAATGTGCCGACTTCCCGTTCGGAACTTATTGTCGTTGAGCTGACGGAAGTGGACGGCATCGATCAAGTCTCCATTCATGAAAAATAGCGAAGCACCCTTTTAAGCGCAGTCCCGTGAGGCTGCAAAAGGGGCGGAATCGTTTCGGCTGTTTCTGCACCCTCTTTGCGCCTTCATGGGCAAAGAGGGTTTTTTGTGCACACTAGACAGTAAGTTCGCTCATTTGATCAAAGGAGTGACGAAAGATGAACAAACCGGTGTTGGACATTCAAGACCGCCCGACCGTTGGGCAATGGATCACATTAAGCCTTCAGCATTTATTCGCCATGTTTGGCGCGACGATTTTAGTGCCGTACTTAGTCGGGTTGGACCCGTCAATCGCCTTGCTCACAAGCGGGCTTGGAACGCTTGCGTTTTTGATCATTACGAAATGGCAAGTGCCGGCGTATCTTGGTTCGTCGTTCGCCTACATTGCGCCGATCATCGCGGCGAAAACGGCTGGCGGCCCGGGAGCGGCGATGATCGGCAGCTTTCTTGCGGGGTTGGTGTACGGGGTTGTCGCCCTCATCATTAAAAAAGCGGGCTACCGCTGGGTGATGAAGCTGCTGCCCCCGGTTGTGGTCGGCCCGGTCATCATCGTCATCGGCCTCGGCCTAGCCGGCACGGCGGTCGGGATGGCGATGAACGGCCCGGACGGCAAATACAGCCTGCTCCATTTCTCAGTGGCGCTCGTGACGCTCGCCGCCACGATCGTCTGCTCGGTATTGGCGCGCGGCATGTTGAGCCTCATTCCGGTGCTTGTCGGCATCGTGGTCGGTTACCTCTACGCGCTGGCCGTCGGATTGGTTGACTTGTCAAAAGTGGCGGCGGCGAAATGGTTGGAATGGCCGGATTTCCTCATCCCGTTTGCCGACTATCCGGTGCGCGTCACGTGGGAGATCGTCATGCTCATGGTTCCGATCGCCATCGTCACCTTGTCGGAGCATATCGGCCACCAGCTTGTGTTAAGCAAAGTCGTCGGCCGCGACCTTATTCAAAAGCCGGGATTGCATCGCTCGATTTTAGGGGACGGAACGGCGACGATGATTTCCGCCTTGCTCGGCGGCCCGCCGAAAACGACGTACGGGGAAAACATCGGCGTGCTAGCGATCACCCGCGTCTACAGTGTCTACGTGCTGGCCGGCGCGGCGGTGATCGCCATCGCTTTCGGCTTCGTCGGCAAAATCACGGCGCTGATCAGCTCGATTCCGACGCCGGTCATGGGCGGTGTGTCGATCTTGCTGTTTGGCATCATCGCCTCGTCCGGACTGCGCATGTTGATCGACAGCCGCGTCGATTTCGGCCAGACGCGCAATTTAGTCATCGCCTCGGTCATCTTGGTCATCGGCATCGGCGGCGCCGTGCTGAAAATCAGCGAGAGCTTCCAAATCACCGGGATGGCGCTCTCCGCGATTGTCGGCGTCCTCCTCAACTTGATGTTGCCGGGGCGTCCGCAAGCGGCGGAAAACCTATTTGAAGAAAACAGCAGCGACCATGTCGCCTAATCGAAAAGCACCTTTTAATTAAGTCCCGCGAGGCTTAAAAAGGTGTGAAAACAGGCGCATCCAGGGCCGGAGTCTACCCTCGGCCCTGCCGTGCGCCGACCGTCACACCTTGCCTCATCGGCAAGGTGTTTTTTTGTAAAAAAGGAAAAGGGAGCGAGACCGATGACCCATCTTTTCACGTTAAGCGAACTGCCGCTCGATGAAATCAACCGTTTGCTCGATGAAGCGGAAGCGTTCCGCAACGGGCGCATTTGGCGTCCGGCAGCGCCGATGTACGTCGCCAACTTGTTTTTCGAACCGAGCACGCGCACGAAATGCAGCTTCGAGATGGCGGAACGGAAACTTGGGCTTCATGTCATTCCGTTTGACCCGGAACGCTCGAGCGTGCAAAAAGGGGAGACACTGTATGACACCGTCCGCACACTTGAGGCAATCGGTGTCGATGCCGTTGTCATCCGCCATCACGAAGATGCTTATTTCGAAGCGCTCCGCCATGCGGTCGGCATCGCGATCATTAACGCTGGCGACGGCTGCGGACACCATCCGACCCAATCGCTTTTGGATTTATTGACGATCCGCCAAGAGTTTGGCGCCTTCACCGGCTTGACGGTGGCGATCATCGGCGACATCCGCCATAGCCGCGTCGCCCGCTCGAATGCGGAAGTGTTGACAAGGTTGGGGGCAAACGTCCTGTTTTCCGGACCGGCAGAGTGGAAAGATGAAACGAATCCGTATGGGACGTACGTCGAAGTCGATGAGGCCATCGCCCGCGCCGATGTCGTGATGTTGCTGCGCATCCAGCACGAGCGCCACGCCGAAGCGATGGGGTTGACGAAGGAAGAGTACCATGTGCGGTACGGGCTGACGCTCGAGCGGGCGCGTCGGATGAAACCGGGCGCCATCATCTTGCACCCGGCGCCGGTCAACCGCGGGGTCGAAATTGCGAGCGAGCTTGTTGAAGCGAAGGCGTCGCGCATTTTTAAACAAATGGAAAACGGCGTTTATGTACGCATGGCCGTCTTAAAACGGGCAATGGAAGGGAGAATGAAACATGGCCGTCTGGTTGAAAAATGGCATGTCGTTCAATGAAGATGGGGAATTGGTGCGGACACATATCAAAATCGAACGCGGGAACATTGCGTCGATCCGCTATGAACAGCCACTAGAAGCGGATGGGGAGGACGTCATCGATGTTGGCGGCCGTCTCATCGTTCCTGGCTTGATCGACTTGCACGTCCATTTGCGCGAGCCGGGCGGTGAAGCGAAAGAAACGATCGAAACGGGCACGCTCGCCGCGGCGAAAGGCGGTTTTACGACGGTCGCCGCCATGCCGAACACGAACCCGGTGCCGGACCGAAAAGAGCAGATGGAATGGCTGCAAAAACGCATCCGCGAAACGGCGCATGTCAATGTGCTCCCTTATGCAGCGATTACCATTGGGCAAAAGGGAGAAGAGCTGACCGATTTTGCCGCCTTAAAAGCGGCGGGGGCATTCGCCTTTACCGATGACGGCGTCGGCGTCCAGTCGGCTGGGATGATGTTCGAAGCGATGAAACAGGCCGCGGCGCTTGGTATGGCGATCGTCGCCCATTGCGAGGACGACACGCTGACAAACGGCGGAGCGGTGCATGACGGCGATTTCGCCCGCCGATATGGCCTCGCCGGCATTCCGTCTGTGTGCGAGGCGGTGCACATCGCCCGCGACGTCTTGCTCGCTGAAGCAACTGGCTGCCATTATCACGTCTGCCACATCAGCACGAAAGAGTCGGTGCGCGTCGTCCGCGACGCGAAGCGGGCTGGCATCCGCGTCACCGCCGAAGTGACGCCGCATCATCTGCTCTTGTGCGACGAAGACATTCCGGGTTTGGATGCGAACTATAAAATGAACCCGCCGCTGCGCAGCCGTGAGGATCGCGAAGCGCTCATGGAAGGGCTGCTCGACGGCACGATCGATTTTATCGCCACGGATCATGCGCCGCATACAGCCGCGGAAAAAGCGAAAGGCATCGAGGCGGCGCCGTTTGGCATCGTTGGGTTGGAGACCGCGTTTCCGCTCTTGTATACGCATTTTGTCAAAACTGGCGTGTTTACATTAAAGCAGCTCGTCGATTGGCTGACGATCAAGCCGGCGCAATGTTTCGGCCTCAATGCCGGGCGGCTTGCCGTCGGCGCGCCGGCTGATATTGCGGTCATTGATTTGGAAGCAGAAGAAGCGATTGACCCGAAGACGTTTGCGTCCAAAGGAAAAAATACACCGTTTGCCGGCTGGGCGTGCCAAGGCTGGCCGGTGATGACGTTCGTCGGCGGAACACTCGTATGGGAGAAAGGAAGGGCGTAACATGAAACGGCAGCTTATTTTGGAAGATGGTTCGTTTTTTGTCGGGGACGCGTTTGGCAGCTTGAAAGAGACGACCGGGGAAGTCGTCTTTAACACCGGCATGACCGGCTACCAAGAAATTTTGACTGACCCGTCGTATTGCGGGCAAATCGTGACGATGACGTATCCGTTGATCGGCAACTACGGCATCAACCGCGACGACTTTGAGGCGATTCGCCCGTATGTGCACGGATTCATCGTCAAAGAAGCGTGCGTGACGCCGTCCAACTGGCGCGGGGAGCTGACGTTGGATGAGTATTTGAAAGAAAAAGACATTCCGGGCCTTTCCGGCATCGATACGCGCAAATTGACGCGCATCATTCGCCAGCACGGAACGTTAAAAGGGATGATCTGTGGGCTAAATGTCGATCCGGCGGAAGCGGCGGCCAAGCTGCGGGCGATGGAGTGGCCGCGCGACCAAGTGCGGCGCGTCTCGACGAAAAGCGCCTACCCGAGCCCGGGGCGCGGCGAGCGCATCGTGTTGATTGATTTCGGGATGAAACATGGGATTTTGCGCGAATTGAACAAGCGAAATTGTGATGTCATCGTCTTGCCGTACAACGCCACCGCCGAAGACGTGCTCAGCTGGCATCCGGACGGAGTCATGCTCTCAAATGGACCCGGCGACCCGAAAGACGTGCCGGAAGCGATCGAGATGATCCGGGGAATCCTTGGCAAAGTGCCGCTCTTTGGCATCTGCCTCGGCCATCAGCTGTTCGCCTTGGCGTGCGGCGCGAATACGGAGAAAATGAAATTCGGCCATCGCGGCTCGAACCATCCGGTGAAAGATTTGCGCACCGGCAAAGTCGCCATTACGTCGCAAAACCACGGCTATACGGTCACCCATGAATCGCTTTCCGGCACCCGCCTTGAGGTGACGCATGTCGCTTTGAATGACGGCACCGTGGAAGGGCTTCGCCATCGCGATGTCCCAGCGTTTACGGTGCAATACCATCCGGAAGCCTCACCGGGGCCGGAAGATGCAAATCCGCTGTTTGACGAGTTTTTGGCGCTCATCCGCGAGTTCAACAAGAAAGGGGAAGTCATCCATGCCTAAACGCCGCGACATTGAAACGATTTTAGTCATCGGCTCGGGGCCGATCGTCATCGGCCAGGCGGCCGAGTTCGACTACGCGGGGACGCAAGCGTGCCTCGCTCTAAAAGAAGAAGGATACAAAGTCATTCTTGTGAACTCGAATCCGGCGACGATCATGACCGATACGGAAATCGCCGATAAAGTGTATATGGAGCCGCTGACGCTCGACTTTGTCGCCCGCATTATCCGCAAAGAGCGGCCGGACGCGATTTTGCCGACGCTTGGCGGCCAGACCGGCCTCAACTTGGCGGTGGAACTGGCGAAAGCGGGCGTGTTGGACGAGTGCGGCGTCGAAATTCTCGGCACGAAGCTTGAAGCGATCGAAAAAGCGGAAGACCGCGAACAGTTCCGCGCCCTCATGAACGAGCTTGGCGAGCCGGTGCCGGAAAGCGCGATTATTCACAGCTTGGAAGAGGCATACGCATTTGTCGAACAAATCGGCTATCCGGTCATCGTCCGCCCGGCGTTCACGCTCGGCGGCACGGGCGGCGGCATTTGCACGAACGAAGAAGAATTGATTGAAATCGTCTCGACCGGCTTGAAGATGAGCCCGGTGCACCAATGCCTGCTTGAGCGGAGCATCGCCGGCTACAAGGAGATTGAATACGAAGTGATGCGCGACGCCAACGACAACGCCATCGTCGTCTGCAACATGGAAAACATCGACCCGGTCGGCATTCATACGGGTGACTCGATCGTCGTCGCCCCGAGCCAGACGTTAAGCGACCGCGAATACCAGCTGTTGCGCAACGCATCCTTGAAAATCATCCGCGCGCTTGGCATCGAAGGCGGCTGCAACGTCCAGCTCGCGCTTGACCCGGACAGCTTCCGCTATTACGTCATTGAAGTGAACCCGCGCGTCAGCCGCTCATCGGCGCTGGCGTCAAAAGCGACGGGGTATCCGATCGCGAAACTGGCGGCGAAAATCGCTGTCGGGCTGACGCTTGACGAAATGATCAACCCGGTCACCGGGAAAACGTACGCCTGCTTCGAGCCGGCGCTCGATTATGTCGTGACGAAAATTCCGCGCTTTCCGTTTGACAAATTTGAATCGGCGAACCGCCGCCTTGGCACGCAAATGAAAGCGACCGGCGAAGTGATGGCGATCGGCCGGACGTTCGAAGAATCGCTGTTAAAAGCCGTTCGTTCGCTCGAAATTGGCCTCCACCATCTCGAATTGAAAGAAGCGAGCGCCGCCGACGACGACGTGATGGAAAAACGGATCCGCAAGGCGGGCGATGAACGGCTCTTTTACATCGCCGAGGCGCTCCGCCGCGGGGTGACGGTTGAGACGCTGCATGAATGGAGCCAAATCGACCGCTTTTTCCTGCATAAGATTCAAAACATTATTGAGATGGAAACGGTCTTGAAAAACCACCCGGGCGACCTTGACGTGTTAACGAAAGCGAAAGCGCTTGGGTTCTCGGATGCGGCCGTGGCGGCGCTATGGGGGCAAACGGAGCGCGATATTTACGCGCTGCGCCGCCAACAAGGCATCATGCCGGTGTACAAAATGGTCGATACGTGTGCGGCCGAATTCACGTCGGAAACGCCATACTACTATAGCACGTACGAAGAAGAAAACGAATCAATCGTCACGAAGAAACCGAGCGTGGTCGTTCTTGGCTCCGGCCCGATCCGCATCGGCCAAGGGATCGAATTTGACTACGCGACCGTCCATTGCGTCTGGGCCATTAAGCAGGCCGGCTATGAGGCGATCATCATCAACAACAACCCGGAAACGGTCTCGACCGACTTCAGCACGTCGGACAAACTGTATTTCGAACCGTTGACCGCCGAAGATGTGATGCATGTCATCGATCTCGAGCAACCCGTCGGCGTCATCGTTCAGTTCGGCGGGCAAACGGCCATCAACTTGGCGGCGGAGCTTGAGGCGCGCGGCGTCCGCCTGCTTGGGACGACGCTTGAAGATTTGGACCGCGCCGAAGACCGCGACAAATTTGAACAGGCGCTCTCGGAGCTCGGCATTCCGAAGCCAGCCGGCAAAACGGCCGTTTCGGTCGAAGAAGCGGCCGCCATCGCTGAGGAGATCGGCTATCCGGTGCTCGTCCGCCCTTCGTACGTGCTCGGCGGCCGGGCGATGGAAATTGTGTACAATCGCGGCGAGCTGCTTCATTACATGGAACACGCCGTGCGCGTCAATCCGCAGCACCCGGTGCTTGTCGACCGCTACATCACCGGCAAGGAAGTCGAAGTCGACGCCATCGCTGACGGCGAGACGGTTGTCATCCCCGGGATCATGGAACATATCGAACGGGCCGGCGTCCATTCCGGCGACTCGATCGCCGTCTACCCGCCCCAGACATTAAGCGCGGAAGTGATCGACAAGATCGCGGATTACACGATCCGGGTGGCGCGCGGGCTGCGCATCGTCGGACTGTTGAACATTCAGTTTGTCGTCTCGGGAAGCGACGTCTACGTCTTGGAAGTGAACCCGCGCTCAAGCCGCACGGTGCCGTTTTTAAGCAAAATCACCGGCGTGCCGATGGCGAATCTCGCCACGAAAGCCATTTTAGGGACGAAGCTCGCCGAGATGGGCTATGAGACGGGCGTCTGCCCGGTGCGCCCTGGCGTGTACGTGAAAGTGCCGGTGTTCTCGTTTGCGAAATTGCGCAACGTCGACATTTCGCTCGGCCCGGAAATGAAGTCGACCGGCGAAGTGATCGGCAAGGACCTGACGTTTGAAAAAGCGCTCTATAAGGGGCTTGTCGCCTCGGGCATCCATATCCAGCCGCACGGTGCGGTGATGTTGACGGTGGCTGATAAAGATAAAGAAGAAGCGGTCGAGCTGGCCCGCCGCTTTGCCGACATCGGCTACCAGCTGTTGGCGACGAACGGCACGGCGGAAACGTTGAAAGCCGCCGGCATTCCGGTGACGGTTGTCAATAAAATCCACTCGGCATCGCCGAACATTTTGGATGTCATCCGCCAAGGGAAGGCGCAAGTCGTCATCAACACGCTGACGAAAGGGAAGCAGCCGGAAAGCGACGGCTTCCGCATCCGCCGCGAAGCGGTCGAAAACGGCATCCCGTGCTTGACGTCGCTCGATACGGCCCGGGCGATGCTGCAAGTGCTCGAATCGATGACGTTCTCGACAACGGCGATGACGGAAGGACTGGTGCGCTCATGATCGGCCGCGAACGAATGACGGTCGCAAGCCAGCGGTTGATCGCCGAGCGGACGTATGAATTGACGCTTTCAGGCCGCCTCGTGCAAGAGATGAAGCAACCGGGCCAGTTCGTCCATGTGAAAGCGGCCGCATCCGCCGATCCGCTCCTGCGCCGCCCGCTCAGCCTTTGCCATATCGACCACAAGCAGGGGCAATGCACAATCATTTACCGCCAGGAAGGGAAAGGCACGGCGCTTCTTACGCAAAAACAGCCGGGCGATGTGGTCGATGTGCTCGGCCCGCTCGGCAACGGCTTTCCGCTCGAGGCCGCGCCGGCGGGCGGCCGGGCGCTGCTAGTCGGCGGCGGCATCGGCGTCCCGCCGCTCTATGAACTGGCAAAACAGCTCACGAAGCGCGGCGTTGAAGTGGTGAGCGTTCTCGGGTTTCAAACGAAAGCGGCGGTCTTTTACGAAGAAGAATTTGCCGCGTTTGGCGAGACGTATGTCGCCACCGATGACGGCTCGTATGGAACAGCCGGGCGCGTCACCGATGTGATCGAAGCGCGCTCGCTCGAGTTTGACGTCTTATACGCCTGTGGCCCGAAGCCGATGCTTCGGGCGCTTGCGGAACGGTTTCCGAACCGGCCGGTGTACTTGTCGCTGGAAGAGCGGATGGGCTGCGGCGTCGGAGCGTGTTTCGCCTGCGTCTGCCATGTGCCGGGAAGCGAGACGGCGTATAAAAAAATATGCAGCGACGGCCCGGTGTTTCGGGCCGGGGAGGTGGTGCTATGAATCGGCTTGCCGTTGAACTGCCGGGTCTTTCGCTCAAAAACCCGATCATGCCGGCGTCCGGCTGTTTCGGGTTTGGCCGCGAGTACGCCAAATTTTATGATTTAAGCGTGTTAGGCGCCATTATGATCAAAGCGACGACAAAAGAGCCGCGCTTTGGCAACCCGACGCCGCGGGTGGCAGAAACGCCGGCTGGGATGTTAAACGCCATCGGCCTGCAAAACCCCGGCCTTGACAAAGTGCTCGCAGAAGAACTGCCGTGGCTTGAACAGTTTGACGTGCCGATCATCGCCAACATCGCCGGCTCGACGGTGGAAGAGTACGTCGAGGTAGCCGAAGCGATTTCCAAAGCGCCCAACGTCCATGCGTTAGAGCTCAACATTTCGTGCCCGAACGTGAAAAAAGGCGGCATCGCGTTCGGCACCGTGCCGGACGTGGCCGCGGAACTGACGCGGCTTGTCAAAGAAGTGTCCGCCGTGCCGGTCTATGTGAAGCTGTCGCCGAACGTCGCCGACATCGTGGCGATGGCGAAAGCGATTGAACAAGCGGGCGCCGATGGGTTGACGATGATCAACACGCTCGTTGGCATGCGCATTGACATAAAAACAGGCCGGCCGATTTTGGCCAACGGCACCGGCGGCTTATCCGGCCCAGCGGTCAAGCCGATCGCCATTCGCATGATTTATGAGGTGAGCCAAGCGGTGTCGATTCCGATCATCGGCATGGGCGGCATTCAAACGGCAGAAGACGTGCTCGAGTTTTTCTACGCCGGCGCGAGCGCCGTCGCCGTCGGAACGGCCAACTTCGTCGATCCGTTCGTCTGCCCGACGATCATCGCCGAACTGCCGGCGCTGTTGGATGGACTCGGAATTGGCCGCATTTCCGAATGCATAGGGAGGAGCTGGAAGACCGGTGCACACGCCGTTCATTGTCGCGCTTGATTTTCCGTCGAAGCGAGAAGTCGAAGCCTTTTTGCGGCCGTTTGCCGGAACGCCGCTGTTTGTCAAAATCGGCATGGAGCTGTACTATCAGGAAGGGCCAGGCATTGTTGCGTTTTTAAAAGAACAAGAACATGCCGTCTTTTTAGACTTAAAACTGCATGATATCCCCAATACCGTGAAAAAGGCCATGAAAGGGCTCGCCCGCGTCGGCGCCGATTTGGTGAACGTCCACGCCGCCGGCGGCCGGCGCATGATGGAAGCCGCCCTGGAAGGGCTTGACGCCGGCACGCCAAGCGGCATGAGGAGGCCGCTCTGCATCGCCGTCACCCAGCTGACGAGCACGGACGAGCGGATGGTGCGGGACGAGCTGTGGATTTCCCGACCGCTTGCGGACACGGTCGCCCATTACGCCGCCTTGGCGAAAGAGAGCGGGCTTGACGGCGTTGTCTGCTCGGCGAAAGAAGCGGCGCTCATTAAAGAACGGTGCGGCGCCTCGTTTCTCGCTGTCACCCCGGGCATCCGCTTTGCCGATGATGCGGCGCACGACCAGGTGCGCGTCGTCACCCCGGGGCTCGCCCGCGAGCTCGGCGCCGACTACATCGTCGTCGGCCGCAGCATCACCCGCGCCGCCGATCCGCTTGAAGCGTACAACCGCTTGCAACACGAATGGAACGGAGGAGAGAGAGAATGAAACACGACATCGCCGCCAAATTGCTTGAAATCGGGGCGGTCGCCCTGCAGCCGAACGAACCGTTTACATGGTCCTCGGGCTTGAAATCGCCCATTTATTGCGACAACCGCCTGACGCTCGCTTACCCCGACGTGCGCCGCACGATCGCCGACGGCCTCGCCGAGCTCATCCGCACCCATTTCCGCGAAGCGGACCTCATCGCCGGCACAGCGACCGCCGGCATCCCGCACGCCGCCTGGGTGAGCGAACGGCTTGATCTGCCGATGTGTTACGTCCGCAGCCAAGCAAAAGCGCACGGCAAGGGGAAACAAATCGAAGGAAAAGCCGAACCGGGCCAGCGCGTTGTCGTCATCGAAGATTTGATCTCGACGGGAGGCAGCTCGCTTACGGCCGTCCGCGCCTTGAAAGAGGCCGGCTGCGACGTGCTTGGCGTCGCCGCCATTTTCACGTATGGGCTCGAAAAAGCGAAACAGGCGTTTGCCGAAGCGAATTTGCCTGCCTACACCCTCACCGACTACAACACGCTCATCGAAACGGCCGTCCGCCTTGGCGCCGTCAGCGAACATGATCTGGCGACATTGCGAAAATGGCGGGAGAATCCGGAGGAGTGGGGGGGCTAAAAGCAGGGAAAGAGAAGCGTGGACCACGAAACGGTCCGCGCTTTAGTCATGGACATGGATCAAGCGGGGAGATGCCTCACTCGTCATCAGCTTCATTCCATGGGGGAAAAACGGAGTGTGACAGCGCCTAATGTCGTCAACATTTCGTGGGCTTTCTGAAAAAAATCATCAAAAACATTCATGAGCAAGTTTCGCTCACCACCAAGCATGGGGGTGTCCCAAAAGAATCGGGACACCCTTGCTCATCACCATATATCGCCACGAAATAAAATGAATCATGCGCAATATGTTGTATTTCGTTTGAGAGGAATGACGCTTTTGGGTCAGCCCCACAGAAAAACGGATAGCTTGGCGTTCAAATAAAATGATCATTTACAGCATTTCGCTTAGTGGTCACGATCATCATAACAAGCAAACATTTGCAATTTTCGTCTAGGATTCTTTCTCCATTTCACCCACAAATATTTTACTCACACAAGCTTCTGGAGAAAATGAAAACCCATGTCGAACTTTGTCTGTCGAAAACGATGGATGGCAGGGAGGGGGAAAGATACAATTTTTAATAAAAGCGACAGAAATGGGGAAGGAGAGCATATGAGAAACATTCGTTTGCGACGATGGTTGGTTTGGATGATCGTATGGGCTTTGATGATGTCAAGCGTCCCGACAAAGGGACTTGCCGAAACGATCCGATCAGGGGTTGACCGTGTGGCGCCAAAAGAGGGGCCGCCAAAGGTGCCGGAAGCCCCGAAACGTCATCTCAAGCCAGGGGAAATCGTGGAGTGGCGAACTGCCAACACCAAGGTGTACGACAACGGCGATGGCACGTTTACCAAGAAGATTTACTTTGAGCCTATTCATGTGAAGAAAAAGGGACAAAAACTATTTGAGGAAGTATCTTCTAGCCTAACGGATAGCACCAATAATACGAATTACGTTGAAACAGAGAATACCATTTTGGAGACAAACTTTTATAAAAAGATGGTCGATGGAGAATACGCCACGTTCCATTACAATGGATATTCGATTTCCTATTCTATTTTAGAGGCGGCAGGCAATAACGCACAACCGATAAAAGCGAAGGATGTTACCGCCACCTATACGAAAAAAGACAACAAAATTCTTCATAAAAACATTTTTCCGAGTATAGACTTGCAACATATCACATTTAACGAGTCAACGAAAGAAGATTTGGTTCTTCATTCTTTTACTGGCTATCATATTTTCAAATTCCGTCTGAAAACGGATTTACATGCAGACATTCAAGACGATGGCTCCATTTTATTTACAAATAAAGAAAATGAAAAGGTTTTTGAACTGCCAAAGCCGTTTATGGTGGATTCGAATGTCGATGAACGCTCTGGTGAAGTGCAACGCTCAGAGAATGTAACGTATGAATTACAACAGGATGATCAAGGATATATTTTAACGGTCAAAGCCGACCCGGAGTGGCTGAAGGATCCTAAACGTGTATACCCTGTTTATATTGATCCGAGTACTTCCATTAATGTGTCTACCGATGCATTTGTGATGAGCGCCTATCCGACAACCAACTATAGTTCCTCATCAAGTAAGTGGGATTCGGCGCAGGGACAATACGTTTTAAAGGTGGGGTATTATGATGGAACAACAGGCACTTGCTATGGCTTTTTGAATCAAGATCTATCGAGCATCAAAAATATGAATGTGACGAGTGCCACATTCAATGTATATGTCACCCATTCGTATTATGCAACAACACCAACAGGTCTATGGCTAGATGTTGTCAACGGTCCATGGTCCGCGAGCACGTTAACGTGGAATAATCAACCTTCCTCCACCAACATTGGCAAGGTTGATGTCGCAAGAGACCAATGGGCGCAATTTGATGTAACGAATACGGTAAAAGAATGGGCATCCGGGACAAAGACAAATTACGGATGGAAACTTCATACGAATGGCAATGGACAAACGTATTGGAAAAAGGTTGTCTCCACTACGAATAGCAGTTATAAACCATATTTGTCTGTTACGTATACGATACCAGTTCCAAATACGCCGACAGGAACGGCCTTCAGTAATGGGGATGGCACAGGATATGTCAATTTATCATGGGATCCGGTTCCTGGTGCTACGGGTTATAAAGTTTGGATTTATAACGGGAAATCGTATGAAGCGTTTGATGTAGGAAATGTCACTTCTTGGAGTACAAAAGGGAAAAAAATCTGGCCGACCCCTTCTGAAATTAGTGCTGGAAGATACGACTTGCACCAAGATCAGTTAGGGACGGAGCTTCCTGTCGATCCTTCCCCGGTCTATCGAAATTCAGGCGGAAGCTATCCGAATAGCAAGAACTACTGGTTCCGAGTCAGCGCCATTTTCCCTCAAGGCGAAAGCGCCATGTCAGGTGCCTACATGCCAACCATTCCGAATTTGGCGAAACCATCCGCTCCGACAGGGGTAAGTTACACGAACGGAAACGGAACAGGATATATCGATTTCAAATGGAATCCTGTGAGTGGAGCGACGGGGTATAAAATTTGGATTTTTAACGGTTCCTACTATGAATCGTTAGATGTCGGGAACGTCACTTCTTGGACAACGAAAAACAAAAAGTATTGGCCAACCTCCACGGAAATTAGTGCTGGTAGATATAAGTTGCATTTAAACGATGGTCTTGGCACAGAATTAGCTGTTGACCCGTCCCCGGTCTATGCCAATGCAGGAACAAAATACGCAACGGCTACCAACTACTGGATTCGAGTAAGTGCCTATAACTCTCAAGGGGAAACCGTCTTTTCGGATGCGTATATGCCTCGTATTCCAGATTTGCCAGTGCCATCAGCGCCTTCCGGATTTGCTTACAGCAATCAATCGGGGAGCAACTCTGGCTATGTCATGTTAAACTGGGATAAGATTCCTGGAGCGACAGGGTATAAAGTGTGGATTTTCAATGGACTTTACTATGAAGCATTTGATGTAGGAGACGTGGACCATTGGACGACACAAAACAAAGGAATTTGGCCAACTCCGGAGGAAATCCAACAAGGGAACTCTAGTACCTTAACGTTGCATCATGATGGACAAGGATTGGAACTTCCGAAAGATCCTTCCCCAATGTATGCGAAAATGGGGACAAAATACGCTACAAGCACCAGTTACTGGTTCCGACTCAGCGCATACAATGCGGATGGGGAAACGGTATTTTCCAGCAATGCATTGACGGTGAAAATTCCGGAGGCGAATGAGTATTTAGGAAAAGAAGAGTACTGGTCCATCATTGATGTTCCGTATGGCAGCGTGAATGCCGCTACCGGTAATCTGATTATAGACGAAGACGATGTTTCGATTTCCGGAAGAGGACCGGAGCTTGGAATTACGAGAACCTACAATAGTTTATCCACATCAGTTGGATTGTTCGGAAAAGTTCCATGGGCAACGTTTTGCCCTCCACCCAGCATGAAAATCACCCTTGGAGGCACACGCATTTTCACGGAAAAGTTCCATGGGCAACGTTTTGCCCTCCACCCGGGCATGAAAATCCCCCTTTTCTTCCCATAATGAAGAGTAGGCGCAAACAGTTCAATAGGACGTTATACTTAATGGTGGCTTGGACCCTGTACGGAAAAGCGTTCGAATCCACTGGGTGCACCACCCATTGTCCGCCCTTTCCCGATGCGGAGGAAAGGTGACGACGAACGGAAAACTGCCGCATTTCTCCCGTGGATTCGCTGTTTGCGCACTCGATCATCGAACAGGAGGATTTTCATCATGGATGTCATCTATCCTCGCTGCGCAGGATTGGATGTTCATGCCGAAACCATCGTCGCCTGTGCGCTATGGGAAGAAGATGGACACATTCAAAAGGACATTCAAACCTTCTCCACGTTCTCGAAGGGACTTGGCGACCTGCTGGAGTGGCTCGAAGAACATGGCGTCACCCATGTCGCCATGGAATCCACCGGCGTGTATTGGAAACCGGTCTTCGCCTTCCTCGAGGGCTATGTCGACTTGACACTGGCCAATCCGCAACGGATCAAAAATGTCCCGGGAAGAAAAACCGATGTCTCTGACGCCGAGTGGATCGCCAAGCTGCTCCGCCATGGACTCGTTGAAAAAAGTTTCGTCCCCCCCGCGGATATTCGCGAATTGCGGGATTTTACCCGCCTCCGCAAAAAGTGGGTCGGACAGTTGAGTTCGGAGAAAAACCGGATTCAAAAAGTGCTCGAGTCTTCCAATGTCAAACTCGGCTCGGTCCTCTCCGATCTCTTCGGCGTTTCCGGAAAAGACATCCTTGCCCGGCTGCTGGAGAAGGGATACGTGGACAAGGACGAGCTGGATCAATGCCTGCGCGGAAGGCTCAAAAAGAAAAAGCAAGCGGTGTACGATTCGCTGCTGGGCACCTTGACCGAACACGAGCTCCGTCTCCTTCGCCTCTTGTGGAAACACGTTGAGGAATTGGAGCGGTTCATCGAAGAAGTCGACCAGCACATCGACCGCCTGCTCGAGCCGTATCGTGAGGAAGTCGAATTGCTGATGACCATGCCCGGAGTGAAAAAACAAACCGCCGCCGTCATCATCGCGGAGATGGGAACCGACATGAGCGTCTTTGAAACGCCGGAACGGGCGGCTTCATGGACGGGTTTGTCCCCCGGCAACCATGAAAGCGCCGGAAAGCGAAAGAGCACGCGCACGACAAAAGGCAATCCCCATCTCCGATCGGCGTTATGCGAGGCGGCATGGTCAGCAGCTCGATCTAAGACGCATCCCTTGTCCCGAAAGTTTTGGTCGTTGGCGGCCCGGTGCGGGAAGAAAAAAGCCCTCATCGCCATTGCTCGGCGGATGTTGGTGATCATCTTTTGCATGATCTCCCGCAAAGAGCCGTTCCGCCAACCACAACTTATTTAGTCTAGCCAAAAGGCAGACAGGTTATACGAGATGCCTAAAATCGGGCACCTCTGCTTTCCTATTGCCTTTTTTGGCCATTTTCAGTATACCCGCACGGATCAGGAGCGTATACCGCACTCACCAAGTGGTGGGGATTTTCACGGAAAAGGATGGCATAGCGATGCGGAAATGAATATCGTGGTTCAAGGAAACGAGGCAAGGTTCACGGATGAAGATGGCACGCTCCATATATTCACGAAATTATCCGACGGCACGTATAAAGCCCCGACAGGTGTTTACTTGGAGTTAAGCGAAACAACCGATGAATATATACTGACGACAAAAGATCAAACGAAAATCCACTTTCAAAAAAGTGACGGCAAGTTAACGAAAATCGTGGATGGACATGGGAATGCCACTACCTACAGTTATTCTAACGGAAAGCTAGTGTCGATTACCGATGCGTCGGGCAGAAAACTGAGTATGGAGTACAACGCAAGCGGCAGAATCCAGAAAATTACCGCCCCAATGAATCGGACAATCACGTATGAGTATAACAACGACTTGTTAACAAAAGTAACCCAGACGGGCGGGGAAGTAACGAGATACCAATATAATGAACTTGGTCGGTTAGAGAAAGTATTGGAACCGACACATACGGAAGCAAAACCGGTCGTTAATCAGTTCATTTATCATGGCGACAGGCTAAGCCAAGCGATTGATCCTGAAAACCGCATCTATACGATGAACTATGACCAAACAAAACGACAACTCGTCGTAACGCAACCGAATGGCCGTAAAATTCAGTATACCTTTAATGAAGCAGCGAATCCTATTCAAATCATTGAGGACGTAGATGGCTTAAACATTACGACAAGCTATGTTTATGAGGGAAATAATCTAGTAGAATCACGGGATCCGAATGATCAAAATGCAGCGAATCCTACTGAATCATATACGTATGACGCCAAGGGGAATGTGTTAACGGCGAAAGATAGTTATGGTACGGAAACATACGAGTATAACAAAAATAATGATGTCATCTCCATGACAGATACGGAAGGCGATACAACCACGATTGCCTATGATGGCTTAAATCCTGTATCTGAAACCGATCAATCGGGAAAAACGTCTTCGGTATCGAAGTATGATTCCTATGGGAACATTATTGAGGAAAGTGATACATTAGGCAGTGCCACGAATTTACTCTCTAATAGTGGCTTTGAACAAGGAATCACCGCTTGGAATCTGCTCAGTCATTATGATTCTGGGCAATTACTGGAAGACACGAATGTCTATAATGGATTGACAGGGAGAAAAACGTTAAAAATCGTCGCTGACTCTACTTCGCCAGGCACGGAACTTGGTTATGTAGCGGCTACCCAAGAAATCACAGTGAAACCGAATACCACGTATACGTTAAGCGGGAAGATCAAAACGAATTTAACGAAAGCCAATGCCTTTTTCAATGTTCAATTCATGAATAGTCAAAATCAAACGATTTCTTGGGCGGATCATCGTTATAGCCAACTTACAGGCACAAGACCTTGGACAGAGCGGCAAGTCACGTTTACCACTCCTTCGAATGCAGCCAAAATTCGCGTCTATTTAGAGGTCGATCATAAGTCTCCAGATGCTTCCGGAGAAGCGTGGTTTGATAATGTTCAATTAGAGGAAGCGCAGGTTTCTTCCAGCTACAACCCAGTTGTAAATAGCAGCTTTGAAGGAACCGTCACGAACTGGAGCGGAACAGGCGGAAGCGTAGATAATGCAGAATCGTTTGATGGGGCTTACTCTCTCAAAGTATCGAGAACAAGTACCACGCAGTCGGCTAGTGAATATAAACAGACGGTGATCGTAGGGCAAACTTCAAGTGATACACCGATTCGCCTGACACTCACCGGTCTTTCCAAAGCGCAGGATGTCAAAGCCAACGGAACCGTGAGCGCAAGCGATTATTCCATTACGGCTAAAGTATACTTTGTGGATGGAACGACCCAAACGTATACCGCCGATTTCCCTACTGGCAATCAAGATTGGAACCGTGCCGCCGTTTCGATTCAACCTTCCAAGCCAATGGATAAAATCGACATATCCGCTGTCTTCCGTGGCAATTACACGGGAACGGTATGGTTTGACGCGATCCGTTTAATGGAAGGAAACGTGGTGACGAAAAACAAGTATGATGCCAGCGGAAATTATGTCACGGAAGAAGTGGATGAAGAAGGTTATGTGGCGAAAAAGAATTATGATGCCGTAGGAAACCTGTTAAGCGAGTACGATAAGAAAGGAAACAAGAAAGAGTACACGTATGATTTATCGGATCGCTTAAAACAGCTGTTGTTAGCGAACGGTACTTCCGTCAACTACGATTATGACTTGAATGGCAATATGACTTCAAAAGTCATTCGAACCAGCGACGGCCAGTCTCAAACATTTGCCTATTCTTATGATGCGACCGGTAAACTCATGAAAACCGTCGGTCCGTTGAATGATGTGACAACGAATGAATATGATGCCAATGGAAATAAAATCAAAACGGTTTTGCCGAAAGGAAACACGATTCAATGGACGTATGACGGAACGGAACGGGTCAAAACAATTTCTTACAACAACGTTCCGTATTACGAATTTAGTTACGACAAAAACGGAAACAAACTTTCTGTACAATATTTAAAAGACGGTACGACCAAAACAAGAACATTTGATAAAGCGAATCGGCTGGTGGAACTGTCGGACCGTGGCGGGCTGCAAAAATGGCTGTACCCAACCACATCGGATAAATTGCAGCAGTTCATGTTCTCTCATGGGTCCTTTAGCCAAACGATCCATTACCAATATAATGCATTGGATCAAAATACGGTCGTCCAAGATGGAACGTATACGTACCGCTTTGACTATGACGAGAGAGGAAACGTTCGCACCTTCACGACAGGAAATGGGGCCGGTTCGACCTTTACGTATGATGACCGCGGCTTAGTGGAAAGCGTTTCGATCGGTACGGCGGACGGAAAAGAAATTTTATCGGAAACATACCGTTACGATGAAAACGGCAACCGGACGAAAGTGGAATCCCCAACGGGGGAAACGACCGTCTACCGTTACGATGCCCTAGACCAATTAGTGGAAGAGCAGCTTCCAGATGGCACGAAAATCGAGTATGCCTATGACGGATTCGGAAACCGGAAGCAAATCGTGAAAACCAAGGATGGGCAGTCGACGACGACCACGGCTGATTATAATGCGGCGAATCAGTTGGTTCGTTTCGGTGACGAAACAATCACGTACGATGCGAACGGCAACCGATTGGAAGACGGTCAGTATCAATATGAATGGAACGCAGCCGACCAGCTCGTCTCGATTACAAGAAAAGGTGAAAGCACTCCTTTTGTGACGTACAAATATGATGAAGACGGCCGACGCATCCAAAAGAACGTCAATGGCGTCGTGACGAACTACCATTACCAAGGCGATAGCTTAAATGTTCTATACGAAACCGATGCGAGTGGAAATGTGGTAAAATCGTATATATATGGAGAAAACGGTCAGCTTCTTGCCATGAAAAAAGGCAATGCGACATATTTTTACCACTATAACGCGCATGGAGATGTCATCGCCCTGACGGATGAGCAAGGAAATATCGTTGCCCGTTATCAATACGATGCATGGGGAAATATTCTTTCCCAATCTGGCGACTTAGCGGACGAAAACCCATACCGATATGCGGGGTACCAATATGACAACGAAACGGGTCTCTATTACTTAATTGCCCGGTACTATCATCCAGAGCATGGCGTGTTCCTTTCCTTGGATCCAGATCCAGGGGATACAGATGATATTCTCACGCAGAATGGGTATGCGTATGCGAATAACAATCCGGTGATGTTGGTGGATCCGGATGGGAAGTTTGCGTATGCTGTAGGGCTTTATTTTGTTCCTGGTGTTGGACAAGTAATGTTAATTGGTACTGCTGCTGTTGTCGGGGCCTATGGAGCGTGGTATTTAGGAAAGAAAGTAAAAAGTTTGACTAGTAAAGGTTCTTTACCTCTAACAGGCCCTAGAAAAGGAAGCTTAACTTTAAGGGATGAGAAAGGAAAAGTTATACAACGAAGATATTATGATAGTGCGGGAAGAGCGAAAAAAGACATGGACTATAGCGATCACGGAAATCCGAAACATCATCCTTGGGGACCACATCGACATAAATGGAAATGGGATGGGAAAAAACCTAAAAGAGGGAAAGCAGAACCAATGAATAAAGGTAGAAGAAAGTAGGAAGATAAAATATGAGTTTAGAAAAATTAATAGAGCTTATAGAGATTGGACATGATATAGAATTTATCTATAAGGGTGAACGTTATTCAATAACTAATACTCAAGTAGGCATTTGCCTTACAAAGTACTATAATTTAAATCATCAAGAATATACAAATGTAAGTGATTTTATAAATAATGCGTTGATTGGTGAAGAAAAATTAAAAGACATTGTATCTCAAATTCAAATTACCGGTATTTTTTAAATATCGAACATTCATATCTCATATGATGATAAAAATGCCTGTATACAGTGTTTCTGAAGATGCTCTGCATACTTTGGAAGTACAAATGTTTAATAGAGGTATACGCAAAAAGCCCCAGCTTGTCGACAAAGTCGACAAGCTGTTTTAATATATAGGTATAAGGGTATCTTGAAGGAGTGGAATAAGATGCTTCAACGTTACCAAGAAGATCGGAGACATATCGAAACAACGGTAAAAATTGATGATCTTGTTCCTGAAGACCACCTTGTTCGTAAACTAGAAAAAGCCATTGACTTCTCCTTTATCGTAACTATTCACCTCGATGCTAGTGTGTAAAGTAGCCCAGCACAAATAGGGCATTTCTGTCATAGAAAATGCCCTACGTAGCGGAAAGAACACGATCTATCGTTTCGCCTGTCAACAGAAGACACAACGAGTCCCACACGTTTTTTTCGTGCTTGGTGAGTGTGGAAACGATGCTCCTTGCGATGCAAAACGACTGCGCGAACGTTTCCTGACGAAATGTACCCGAGATGTTCTCTTTGACTTTGACCATGCGAAGATCCCGTTCGGCTTGGTTGTTGTCAAAAGGAACGTGAGCTTCACGCAAAAAGCGCAGCACTTCTTCCTTTCGTTTTTGAAGTCGCCGAACGAAGGAGAGCGCTTTTTTCGGCAACGGTGTCATCCCTTCCAACTGATGGTTGGCTTTCTCGAGTATGCGATCATACACGTGCTCCCAACGTTTCGCTTCTTCTTCAGGAAGAAAGCCACCATGTTGTTCGACCACTTGTTTGGCATTTAATAGAAACGTGGTCATCCGTTTTGCCCATGTATGCCCTTGTTCGATGAATCCTTTCAAGCCACGTAAATGATGGGCATGACAAAGGGCATGTGTGGCTTCGGTGTATCTCGGGTATGTACCGAATGCATCATGCATCATCGTTCCTTTATATCGTGGAAGAATCCCGATTTCATCGGTTGCTTTCTTTCCACGAGAAGCGTGAGGAGCTAAGTACGTATATGCGGATGTACAGGCGACATGAACCCAGGCCTGTTTGCCATCGATCCGCAAGCTCGTTTCATCGACATGCAAGATGTCCGATTGAAGCAATGCTTCCTCGATGATGTCCATGTTTGGTTCGAGTGCTTCGCGACCTCGTTTGACCATATTGACAAGTGTTCCTGTGCTGATCGGATGTTGATATAGCTCTTCCATCATGTCACGTAAACGTTGATATGGAATCATTTGTATGTTGTATAAATACACGACAAGCGCCGTGATCCGTGGACCATATTGCACATGATTGGTGACGTGTGATGGGAACTCGGCTTGTTGCACGCATCGGCAATGTGGACATGATTTCACTTCGCGTTCATGTTGTGTCACTTCCATCGTCACGAGAGGCAGATCAAACACTTGACGGACATCGACTTTGAACGGTTTTACGTCACGCAAAGAAGACCCGCATCCTTGACACGTATCTACGCGATGGACGACACGATGATGTGGATGTTCCACTTGACGGAGCGTCGTTCCCTCATGTCCCTCCCGTCCGCCAGGCTTTTTGCCAGACGGCTCGCGGGAGGAACGCTTTTTCTCAAAACGGTCAGAAGATGGGGGCAGATGGCTATTAGAGCTGTTTTTTTTCGTGCGTGCTTCCAGCTCTTGAACGCGATACTTCAGTTGTTCATTTTCTTTGCGTAGCTGTTTGTTTTCTTGACGCAAATGTTCATTTTCTTGAATGAGTTGATGAATGAGCTGTTTTTGTTGTTGGACTTTGCTGATTAAGCTTTCAACCGTCAATACAGCTTGTTGTACCGTCAACATGCGATTCACCTCCTTGTCTATCAATATTCACATCATAGACAGGAAAACCAAAAAATATTCAGCTCACTTTATGAGGTGGCTGAATAGTTACCCTTTATCTACGATATGGTCAAGGATTTGTATTCTCCTAACCATGGACGACCAAGTCTTGATCCCGTTGTGCTGTTCAAAATGTATTTGATTCGTTACATCTTTGGGATTCGTTCGATGCGTGAAACCGTAGAACAGATTCGAACAAATGTGGCTTATCGTTGGTTTTTGGGATTGAGTCTGCATGATCCTGTGCCCCATCATTCGACACCAAGTAAAAACTACACGCGACGTTTTGCGGGAACCGATGTTTTTCAAAAGATTTTTTCAAGAATCTTGGAAGAAGCCTTTCAACACGGGCTTGTGGATCCAAGTGTCGTATTTGTCGATTCTACTCATGTGAAGGCGAGTGCGAACAAAAGAAAATTCACAACAGAAATGGCAGAAGTGGAAGCGAAAGCTTATCAAGATGAATTAGAAAAAGAAATTGAGCGAGATCGCATCGCTCATGGGAAATCCCCACTACCGCCAGAAAATGATAAAAAAAAACGAGAAATCAAAGTCAGTAAAACAGATCCAGACAGTGGGATGTTTGTGAAAAATGAACGTGAACGGGTATTTGCTTACTCTTATCACACCGCTTGTGACCGACATGGTTGGATATTACACACGTATGTCACTGCCGCCAATGTTCATGATAGCCAAGCGTTTTTTGAACTGTTTGAGCGAGTGAAGCAAGAAATCAAAGGATGCCCAACAGATGTGTGCATCGATGCCGGATATAAAACGCCAGCGATTGCGAAATACCTATTAGAACAAGAGATCCATCCGATTTGGCCATATACTCGTCCAAAGACGAAAGATGGGTTCTTCCGAAAATCTGAATTTGCATATGACGAACATTTTGACTGTTACCTTTGTCCCAATCACCAAGTGTTATCTTATTCAACAACGAATCGGGAAGGCTATCGGGAGTATAAATCAGATCCATCCATCTGTCAGGGATGTCCATCCCTTCAAAAGTGTACAGCAAGCAAAAATCATACGAAAGTCGTGACACGCCATGTTTGGCAAGAGTATTACGAAGAAGCCGAACATTTACGATATGTACCAGAACATCGCGAGTTGTATGAATTAAGGAAACAGACGATTGAACGGAATTTTGCAGATTTAAAAGAGAAGCATGGTCTGCGCTGGACGAATTACCGAGGATTGGAAAGAAACCAGATGCAGGCGATGCTTGTTTGTGCTGCCATGAATTTAAAGAAATTGGCGAACTACTTGTGGAGAAAGGGCCTCTCCTTTCTGTATGTATTCGAGTATGCATCTATTTTGGTTCGTTCATCAAGAAAAACAACCTTAAAAATGGAACAAAATGGTTATAAGACAACTGTCTTATAACCATTTTGTCAACAGTCTGAGCCCTTCTCATTCGAGAAGGGCTTTTTATATGTAAGGTCTTTGCAATAAGTATTTGATGATGCACTAGAAAACGAATGCTTATCGTTCACAAGCGATGAAGTCTTTATCTTGATCCAACTTTTTATTAGCATCATAGAGTGCCTTTGAAACATAAGGCTTGTATTTGGTTTTACCTCCTTTGTTTTTGACAGAAGAAGAGCGAGCGACGCCGCCTGGATAATCCTTGTTTAAAGCTGAACAGTTTTTATACGTTTTAACCTTCGATGCTGCCTCTGCATTGTTTGTTGAAAGAATCAAAAGAAAAACCAAGAATTAGTCCTAAAGATAGAAAAGCAACGATTAATTGTTTCATAATAAAAACCTCCCTCTATAATTTACCTTTTTTGTAATATATCATAATTCAATTAATTGTTTCTTTTCAATATAAACAAATATTTGCAAATCGAATACTGTTATTTTGTATTTTTATTAATCGCTTTGAGTAAGCTCTTTTTAAGCCTTCACGCTATGCTCACTGATCCGATCACGAATCGCTTTGACTATTGAATCAATATTATAGTCCGGGATATTTCGGATAGTGCGTTTTTTGCTTCCGAACAATCCTTTCATTTCTAAGTAAATAATACCTGTATTCATGAGAGCAATTGGGCTTGGGATAATATCGAAGTCCACACTCTTGATGTCCTTGTACTTAACTACTTCCGCTTCCGCTCCACCGAACAATCCGCCTTTCATCGCAACGAAATAAAGGTTGTGTTCACCCACAACAATAAATCCTGTTTTTGTTAGTTTCGGATCGGCAACATTAAATGAATAAATCTTTTCGCCTTCCTTCATGACTTTCTTGAGCGCTTTGAACGCATACTGATAAAAGGTACGTTCTGTTTTCGGGAACTCTTTCGATATTTCTTCCATTTACCGGTCGTTAATCAGTTCATTTATCATGGCGACAGGCTAAGCCAAGCGATTGATCCTGAAAACCGCATCTATACGATGAACTATGACCAAACAAAACGACAACTTGTCGTAACGCAACCGAATGGCCGTAAAATTCAGTATAAATTTAATGAAGCAGCGAACCCAATTCAAATTATCGAAGACGTAGATGGCTTAAACATTACGACAAGCTATGTTTATGAGGGAAATAATCTAGTAGAATCACGGGATCCGAATGATCAAAATGCAGCGAATCCTACTGAATCATATACGTATGACGCCAAGGGGAATGTGTTAACGGCGAAAGATAGTTATGGTACGGAAACATACGAGTATAACAAAAATAATGATGTCATCTCCATGACAGATACGGAAGGCGATACAACCACGATTGCCTATGATGGCTTAAATCCTGTATCTGAAACCGATCAATCGGGAAAAACGTCTTCTGTATCGAAGTACGATGCCTATGGGAATATCATTGAAGAAAGCGATACATTAGGCAGTGCCACGAATTTACTCTCTAATAGTGGCTTTGAACAAGGAATCACCGCTTGGAATCTGCTCAGTCATTATGATTCTGGGCAATTACTGGAAGACACGAATGTCTATAATGGATTGACAGGGAGAAAAACGTTAAAAATCGTCGCTGACTCTACTTCGCCAGGCACGGAACTTGGTTATGTAGCGGCTACCCAAGAAATCACAGTGAAACCGAATACCACGTATACGTTAAGCGGGAAGATCAAAACGAATTTAACGAAAGCCAATGCCTTTTTCAATGTTCAATTCATGAATAGTCAAAATCAAACGATTTCTTGGGCGGATCATCGTTATAGCCAACTTACAGGCACAAGACCTTGGACAGAGCGGCAAGTCACGTTTACCACTCCTTCGAATGCAGCCAAAATTCGCGTCTATTTAGAGGTCGATCATAAGTCTCCAGATGCTTCCGGAGAAGCGTGGTTTGATAATGTTCAATTAGAGGAAGCGCAGGTTTCTTCCAGCTACAACCCAGTTGTAAATAGCAGCTTTGAAGGAACCGTCACGAACTGGAGCGGAACAGGCGGAAGCGTAGATAATGCAGAATCGTTTGATGGGGCTTACTCTCTCAAAGTATCGAGAACAAGTACCACGCAGTCGGCTAGTGAATATAAACAGACGGTGATCGTAGGGCAAACTTCAAGTGATACACCGATTCGCCTGACACTCACCGGTCTTTCCAAAGCGCAGGATGTCAAAGCCAACGGAACCGTGAGCGCAAGCGATTATTCCATTACGGCTAAAGTATACTTTGTGGATGGAACGACCCAAACGTATACCGCCGATTTCCCTACTGGCAATCAAGATTGGAACCGTGCCGCCGTTTCGATTCAACCTTCCAAGCCAATGGATAAAATCGACATATCCGCTGTCTTCCGTGGCAATTACACGGGAACGGTATGGTTTGACGCGATCCGTTTAATGGAAGGAAACGTGGTGACGAAAAACAAGTATGATGCAAGCGGAAATTATGTCACGGAAGAAGTGGATGAAGAAGGCTATGTGGCGAAAAAGAATTATGATGCCGTAGGAAATCTGTTAAGCGAATACGATAAGAAAGGAAATAAGAAAGAGTACAAGTATGACGCATCAAATCGTTTAAAACAGCTCCTATTGGCGAATGGAACGTCCGTCAACTATGATTATGACTTGAACGGCAACATGACTTCCAAAGTCATTCAAACTAGTGGCGGTCAGTCACAAGGATTTAGTTATTCTTATGATAAGACTGGAAAACTCATTAAAACGGTTGGTCCGCTCAATGATGTGACAACAAATGAATATGACGCGAACGGCAATAAAATTAAAACCGTCTTGCCGAAAGGAAACACGATTCAATGGACGTATGACGGGGCCGAAAGAGTCAAAACTGTTTCCTACAACAACGTCCCGTATTACGAATTTAGTTACGACAAAAACGGAAACGAACTTTCTGTACAATATTTAAAAGACGGTACGACCAAGACAAGAAAATTTGATTCCGCGAATCGTGTCATTGAACAATCCGACCGCGGAGGATTACAAAAGTGGACCTATCCGACGACATCGGATAAATTACAACAGTTTATGTTCTCCCATGGATCGTTTAGCCAAACAGTCACATACCAATACAATGCCTTGGATCAAAATACGGCCGTCCAAGATGGAACGTATACGTACCGCTTTGACTATGACGAGAGAGGAAACGTTCGCACCTTCACGACAGGAAATGGAGCTGGTTCGACCTTTACGTATGATGACCGTGGCTTAGTGGAAAGCGTTTCGGTCGGTACGGCGGACGGAAAAGAAATTTTATCGGAAACATACCGTTACGATGAAAACGGCAACCGGACGAAAGTGGAATCCCCAACGGGGGAAACGACCGTCTACCGTTACGATGCCCTAGACCAATTAGTGGAAGAGCAGCTTCCAGATGGCACGAAAATCGAGTATGCCTATGACGGATTCGGAAACCGGAAGCAAATCGTGAAAACCAAGGATGGGCAGTCGACGACGACCACGGCTGATTATAATGCGGCGAATCAGTTGGTTCGTTTCGGTGACGAAACAATCACGTACGATGCGAACGGCAACCGATTGGAAGACGGTCAGTATCAATATGAATGGAACGCAGCCGACCAGCTCGTCTCGATTACAAGAAAAGGTGAAAGCACTCCTTTTGTGACGTACAAATATGATGAAGACGGCCGGCGCATCCAAAAGAATGTCAATGGCGTCGTGACGAACTACCATTACCAAGGGGACAGCCTCAACGTTCTGTATGAAACCGATGCGAGTGGAAATGTGGTAAAATCGTATATATACGGAGAAAACGGTCAGCTGTTGGCGATGAAAAAAGGTGGTGCCACGTACTTCTACCACTATAACGCCCATGGCGATGTCATCGCCCTAACGGATGCGCAAGGAAACATCGTAGCCCGTTACCAATACGATGCGTGGGGGAACATTCTATCCCAATCCGGCGCATTGGCGGACGAAAACCCATACCGATATGCGGGATACCAATATGACCAAGAAACGGGTCTTTATTACCTGATTGCCCGGTACTATCATCCAACGCATGGCGTGTTCCTTTCTTTGGATCCAGACCCAGGGGATGCGGACGATATCCTCACACAAAACGGCTATACGTACGCGAACAACAATCCGGTGATGTTGGTGGATCCGGATGGGCATTGGGTATGGTTGGCAGCAGGAGCGTTAATCGGAGGAGTATCGTCGTATAAGTCTGCAAAAAGTAGAGGTCTCAAAGGTTGGAAGTTGTGGGGGTCTGTTGCAATAGGAGCTGGTTTAGGTGCTATCGGTGGAATAGGCTCAGGTGCTTATCGTGCATCTAAAGTTGCAAGAAATATTTACAATATTACTAAGGGTCCTGCATATGTTAGAGGGAGAGCCGCGCACCAAGCATGGACAAAAGCTATGAAAAGAGTTGTTCCTGGAGGCAAATATGATAAACCATTAAGAGGTACTAAAAAACGTCCAGACCTTCAATTTTTTAGAGGAAGGGTTGTCGTTGAATTAAAACCAAAAGGTTCTTGGAAAAGAAGCTATGTAAAAAGGCAACTCAAGAATTATAAGAAAGCCGGCGCATGGATTATAATTAAGGCAAGTTATTAAAGATATTTTGGGACACACACTTAGAGTGTGTCTCTCTTTGATAGTTTTAGGGGTGAAAAATATGAATCAATATGAGGAGACGGTTAGAAATTTAGTTAATAATTTTAATGAGCATAATATAGATATAGTTGCTCAAGATTTAGCTAAGATGGGAAGGGACATAATTACTATCTTACAAAAATACTTTTATAAAGTAGATCCTAATGGTAAGATTGGGATATTAGAAACATTGAAATTATTAAATGACAGTAGTGTAATCCCTTTTCTGAAAGCTATTCTTGAAGATGAGACAGAGATATTTTTTGTTAAAGCTTATGCAGAAAGTGTATTGGATTTTTTAGAGGGTAAAGAAACTCAATTAAAAAGAAAAATTCACAATTTATCTAAAAAAAGTGGCACGGATTTAATCGCAGATATAGCTATGATAGGAACAATTGGCGATTACAATGATATAAGAGAATTAGACAAAATCAAGACGGATAACAAAGAGGTACTGGAACAAATCAAGGTAGCAAAATTACAAATAATATGTGGATTAGAAGAAATAATTAAGGAGTACAGAAAACCAGATTCCCGTTATTCTCATAAAGCATTAGCAGAGGCTATTTATCATTCATTTGATCATCCAGAAGCATCAAAAGTTATAATAGAAGATCTCTTTAGTGAGGAGTTTGAGCGTGTTTTTAGTGCCGTTACTCTACTTGCTTTCGCGGAAAAATTTCCTAAGAACAAAGTTACTAGAGATGTAGTAAATAAGTTCTTTGAAATTTTAACGGGTGATTTTAATACAACACTAAAGAATCATGCCATACTTGCAATAGGTAGATATGGAAATACTGATGATGCATCAAGACTTGAAAGAATTGTTGAGGAAAAAAAGCATTTAACAAAAAGGAAATTTTGGAAATGGCTAAGTGAAAGCGCACTGTTAGACGATATCCACATCACAATAAAGAAATTGAAACGAAAGAAATAGATGATTCACATTCTAAATGAGCAACAAGAAAACATCGTGGACCGTTACTATATAGATGCAATTTGAAGTTTTACCATTTGCAGCTTTTATCGACTGTCGGGCGACCGAACAACGCCGCTTCCAGACCCATATATGGGCCTGTGAAGCAGGTGGTCGTTCGGTCCTCCGTCATGCTTTGGCGCGACGGGGCAAGCCTGTGGCTTGCCTTCGACAGTCGAAAATGGACAAATCGCTTTTCCGTCAAGGATATGTTAAACTTCTTCGTTGCATCTATATAATACGATGCATGGGGGAACATTCTTTCCCAATCTGGCGACTTAGAGGACGAAAACCCATATCGATACGCAGGATACCAATATGACAACGAAACGGGTCTCTATTACTTAATTGCCCGGTACTATCATCCAGAGCATGGCGTGTTCCTTTCCTTGGATCCAGATCCAGGTAATGCGGATGATATCATCACGCAAAATGGATATGTGTATGCGAATAATAATCCTGTGAAATATGTTGACCCGGATGGAAGGTTTTCACAACGAGTTCGCTACGCTCTTAAAAAAGGATTTCAAGCTTGGATTGGTCAATATGTGGGAATGGAAAATGCAGGAGCTTTGGCTGAAAAACTTACATCTATATTTGCGGCGGCATCTATATAAATGCACCTTGAAAAGTTAACTTTTCGATTACGCGGAACACCCCAAGCGCCGCAACACTTCCTCCGGGCGTTCCTGAATGTAATGAGCAAATCGTTGAACCGCTTGCACGATCTCGTGGCGGTCTTTGTGAAAGGCGTTGGCGATCATCGTATCCTTCAGCCATTTCCACAAACGCTCGATCGGGTTGAGCTGCGGCGAGTAGGGAGGCAGATACAGGAAATGAAAACATTGTCCTTCTTCTCGCAAAAAGTCCTTCCCCATTCGAGCGTGATGAATCCGGGCATTGTCCAAGACGAGCGCAATGATCCGGTTGGGATGCCGCTCTTTGAGCAGGCGCAAGAAATCCAAGAACGTCGCAGCGTTGGCGGCTTCTGTTTGGTGAAGCACGATGTCCCCATCGTGGACGTTCACCGCGCCAAATACCGAAACATGGGCATGATGGCCGAATGTCGGCACACGTTTTTGACGACCGACCTCGGACCAAGTGGATCGCAAGACATGATAAGAGCGGATATGCGTTTCATCGATGTACAGAAGAACGGCATCTTCTGTCTCCTTGGTGATCAAGTTTTTTTTATCAAATCCATTTGCTTTTCAAATTGCTTTTGCTCATCCGGATTCCCTTTCGCCAGCGTGTACGTAGGGCGAGTCCATGACAGACCTTGACGGTGCAGGAGTTTTCGCAGCGCTTCACGGGAAAGGCAAACACCAAAGTGCTTTTCGACATAGGATTGCAGGAGTTTGGTGTTCCAGGCCGAAGCGACGTCCCAGCCCAGTTCCGCGGGAGTGGTGGTCAACACAAGCTGTTTGATCTCTTCCTGCTGTTCTTCGGTGAGAAACGGCTCCCGTCCAGGGGCGAAATCCCGATGAAGCAAGAGCTCCAGACCGCCTTCATTGAACAGCGACACATAATGGGAAACGGTTTGTCGGCACACGTTGACCATGGAGGCCGCCTCTTTGCCCAAATAACCTTCCATGACCAAACGAACCGCCATCACCCGTTGGCGAAGAAGCGCGTTTTTGATTTTCCGTTCCTGTTTGCGAAGCGTCCGTGGCGTCCATCCGTGATCATGGGTGATGTTGAGACGTTTCATGAATGATCCCGCTCCTTTTCCATAGGTTTCCTTAGGAACAGGATAACCGGAGTGTGCATCGGTTATACGAAGGTTAACTTTTTAATGAGCATGTATATACAACGGCTTTAACATATCAAGTAGTTTATATATTAGAAAGTGGAAAGGCTTCTCGGACCTTGTCACGTGTTGCCACCCAGAGGTTGTTGCGAGAAGCAAGAAAGACAGCTTTAAAAGCAGCTGTGAGAATGGGGATAAGAGTAGGAATTCCAATAGTCGGTTTGGCAGATGCTTGGGTTTTCATTTGGAATGCAGGTAAGGCATATCTGAAATATCCACGTCTAAAGAAGCGCTGAATTCCCAAAGTAACATGAAAGTCTATGAGGTATTTGGGATACAACGGTCTATATAAAAGCAACATAAAAAAAATATACTATCACAAAGAGGTTCCCAATATGAAAAGATTTTCACGAATAATATTAATTTCTTCTTTAGTAGGTGTAATAGCGTTCGTAACAGTAATTTTATTGTATGAAATTAAGTTTTTTAAGACTTTCTCTATTAATATCCCTAAATGGCTTTTTGTCATAATAACAGGATTAATTTATATAAAGTTTGAGGAGAAATGGTGGATTAAATTACTTTCTTTTATTTTGGGTATAGTTATATTCATGGTTTTATTGGTTATATTTATCCCTTAACTTAACCCGGTACCGTCAAGAATTTTGTGTAATGTAAGATAGATAGGGTATCTCTGAAATAGATTTAGAATAGAGGGGAAGACTGGTTTCCTCCACACAGGAGACTGAATATTCAGTCTCCTGTGTGGAAAGAGAGAATCCCCCTTATCTCATTGATTTACATTATTTGGTTAATTATAACGTTCTTCAAACATTCGTTGAAGGGCTTCATGTGCTTCGGCAAATCCTCGCCACTTTCGCCCTGCCCATTTCTCATTAAAATCTTGGATGGTCAAATACACGACTTTTTCAGCGGCTTCTAAACTACTCAAACTGTTCATCGGCTTTAGACGTTTCCGAATCTCTTTGATCGTTCGTTCAATGGCATTGGTCGTGTAAATCACACTTCGAATACTGCTTGGATAATCCATAAATGTAAGGAGGACATCCAACTCATTGGCCCAAGATTGGACTTCTCTCGGATACTTGCTGGACCATTTCGACTCAAACTGTTGAAACATCTGTAACGCCATCTCCTTATTCGGTGCGCGATAAATCAGTTTGAGATCCTCTGCCACTTCAAATTGATCTTTTTTCCGAACACGATTTAAGGTATTATGTACTTTGTGAACGACACAGCGCTGCACATCGGCTTTCGGATAAACGGCTTTAAAGGCTTCCTCCAGTCCCGGAAGGCCATCGAATACACCAAGAAGTACTTCCTGTAATCCTCTCTTGTAGAGATTGTGGAGGATCTCTTGCCACCCATAGGCACTTTCTTGTCCTCCTACGAAGAAGTCGAGAATTTCACGATACCCTTCTTCGTTTACACCTAACACGACATAAATGACCTCTTTTTCTACCGTATCTCGACGAAGTTTCACGTACACCCCATCCAAATATAAGACCGAATATCGCTTTTGTAGAGGACGTGTGTGCCATTTCGCAATGTCTTCCTTTACCACATCCGTGATATGACTAATCGTTGTTGGTGAGTAGGCATTTCCTAAAATTCGTTCGATAAACTTGCCAATTTCACGCGTACTCATCCCACTTTGATACATCTTGATGACGGCTTCCTCGAGCCAGCCGGTATGGCGTTGGTAAGGGGGGAACAACTGCGTTTGAAATTCCCCGTTTCGGTCTCTTGGGACAGAAAGGCCTTCAATACGACCATACTGCGTATCTAGGTTTCGATGGTAATAGCCGTTTCTTCTATTCGACGTTCCCTTCTGTTCAATTTCGAGGAAACTCTGAATTTCTTCCTTCATGATCAACTCTAATTTTTCCGTAACTATTCACCCCGATGCTAGTGTGTAAAGTAGCCCAGCACAAATAGGGCATTTCTGTCATAGAAAATGCCCTACGTAGCGGAAAGAACACGATCTATCGTTTCGCCTGTCAACAGAAGACACAACGAGTCCCACACGTTTTTTTCGTGCTTGGTGAGTGTGGAAACGATGCTCCTTGCGATGCAAAACGACTGCGCGAACGTTTCCTGACGAAATGTACCCGAGATGTTCTCTTTGACTTTGACCATGCGAAGATCCCGTTCGGCTTGGTTGTTGTCAAAAGGAACGTGAGCTTCACGCAAAAAGCGCAACGCTTCTTCCTTTCGTTTTTGAAGTCGCCGAACGAAGGAGAGCGCTTTTTTCGGCAACGGTGTCATCCCTTCCAACTGATGGTTGGCTTTCTCGAGTATGCGATCATACACGTGCTCCCAACGTTTCGCTTCTTCTTCAGGAAGAAAGCCACCATGTTGTTCGACCACTTGTTTGGCATTTAATAGAAACGTGGTCATCCGTTTTGCCCATGTATGCCCTTGTTCGATGAATCCTTTCAAGTCACGTAAATGATGGGCATGACAAAGGGCATGTGTGGCTTCGGTGTATCTCGGGTATGTACCGAATGCATCATGCATCATCGTTCCTTTATATCGTGGAAGAATCCCGATTTCATCGGTTGCTTTCTTTCCACGAGAAGCGTGAGGAGCTAAGTACGTATATGCGGATGTACAGGCGACATGAACCCAGGCCTGTTTGCCATCGATCCGCAAGCTCGTTTCATCGACATGCAAGATGTCCGATTGAAGCAATGCTTCCTCGATGATGTCCATGTTTGGTTCGAGTGCTTCGCGACCTCGTTTGACCATATTGACAAGTGTTCCTGTGCTGATCGGATGTTGATATAGCTCTTCCATCATGTCACGTAAACGTTGATATGGAATCATTTGTATGTTGTATAAATACACGACAAGCGCCGTGATCCGTGGACCATATTGCACATGATTGGTGACGTGTGATGGGAACTCGGCTTGTTGCACGCATCGGCAATGTGGACATGATTTCACTTCGCGTTCATGTTGTGTCACTTCCATCGTCACGGGAGGCAGATCAAACACTTGACGGACATCGACTTTGAACGGTTTTACGTCACGCAAAGAAGACCCGCATCCTTGACACGTATGTACGCGATGGACGACACGATGATGTGGATGTTCCACTTGACGGAGCGTCGTTCCCTCATGTCCCTCCTGTCCGCCAGGCTTTTTGTCAGACGGTTCACGAGAGGAACGCTTTTTCTCAAAACGGTCAGAAGATGGGGGCAGATGGCTATTAGAGCTGTTTTTTTTTCGTGCGTGCTTCCAGCTCTTGAACACGATACTTCAGTTGTTCATTTTCTTTGCGTAGCTGTTTGTTTTCTTGACGCAAATGTTCATTTTCTTGAATGAGTTGATGAATGAGCTGTTTTTGTTGTTGGACTTTGCTGATTAAGCTTTCAACCGTCAATACAGCTTGTTGTACCGTCAACATGCGATTCACCTCCTTGTCTATCAATATTCACATCATAGACAGGAAAACCAAAAAATATTCAGCTCACTTTATGAGGTGGCTGAATAGTTACATTTTTCCTTTACAAACTGACGAATGGCGTTTTCCAGTTGATTGAGCCAGTCTAAATTCGGTATACTTTTAGACATAGGTAGGGTTCTCCTTTCTCTAAGATTTTTGGCCAAATCAGAGAATACCCTACCTTTTTCTTTTGGTCTAGCCAAATGCTTGACACAAAATTTTATACATCATCGGGATTTAGAGTACTGTTTAATTAAATAACGTTGTACTATATAGATTCAGATTAATTTTCCGACATAACCACCTGTCCGATGCGCTGGAGCACTCTTTCTGGAAATTCAGAAAGGTACTCCAAAAACGAAACAATCGATTCTCTCAACTCCTTTCGAGTGGGATGGAACCGATTGGCAATGACACTTTCTTTCAGCCAGCCCCAAATTCGTTCAACTAAATTTAAATTCGGCGAATAAGGGGGTAAGAATACAAAAGTTAACTGCTCTTCACGCTCCTGTAAAAAAGGCTGAAGAACTTTGGCATGATGAATTTTTGCGTTATCCAAGATCATAACGACATGTTTGTTTGGATATTGGTTTAATATGTATTGAAGAAACTGCAGAAAAGCCTGTGCGTTACATTGGTCCGTTTCCATACAGAGAAATTCACCCGTTTCGATATTCACACCACCTAATAAGCTAACCGTTGCGTGGTGTCCATACGTAGGGATTTGTTTTTGACGCCCTTTGACACTCCATGTGGTACGAAGAGCTTGGTAATCGCGAATATGACTCTCATCTTCATAGATTATGACTGTGTTGTCGAACAAGTTTTTTTATGAGTTCTATTTCCTGTTGAAACTCTTTTTGTTTTTGAGGATTCGCCCGTTTGAGGGTATACGTAGGGCGTGTATAGCGAAATCCCCATCGATGGAGCATATCACAAATCCCACCGCGAGACATGGTGACAGAAAATTTCTCTTCTAATACATGTTGAATGATTCGTGTATTCCAGCTGGTTTCGATGCCATATCCTTCATCGGCAGGGGTGCTTTCTTCCAACATCTTTCTTAATTCGCGTTCTTCGTCTGGAGACAGATACGGCTTTCTACCGGGAGCATAATGGCGTTTGAATAGCGCATCCATACCACCTTGATTAAACTTTTGAACATAAATCGAAACGGTTTCACGATGGATGTTCAAAAGCTCAGCGACTTGGATTCCTAAGTAGCCTTGCATAATGAGACGAATCACCGCTATTCGTTTCGCCATGTTCGCATTTTTCATTCGGCGTTCCTGTTCTTGAAGACGTTCGATGGTCCAACCATGATTGTTCGTAATTTGTAATCCTTTTTTCTTCATCATTCATCCGCTCCTTTGATTCATCTGTTTAGGAGCAGTATAGACAAGAATAGGCATTGGTTAAACATGTCGGAATTTCAAACTGAATTTATATAGTATACATCGTGAAAGCTTTTAATGAGTAAAGGGGGATCTTTATGTTATCTAATAAGGATAAAATGGTCAGTGCTTTAAAGAAAATAGTTGTCCCAGAATTAAGAAACAGGGGATTTAAAGGGTCTTTTCCTCATTTTAGGAAGCAAGAAGGTCAGTTAGGTTATCTGCTATCGTTTCAATTTGATAAATGGGGAGGAGGATTTATAATAGAAGTTGGAGTAGCAAGGGTTAATGGGGAAGGAAACGTGATAGTTGATGGTATAGTTCGACCATTTCAAAAGATGAAAGCTTTTCACTTAAACAATCGTTTTAGAATAATGAATAATAAAAATGGAGATAAGGATTGGTTTAAATTTGATAACGAAAACCAAAATTTAGAGGAAACAGAATTTATTCGGCTCTTCACCACAAGTTGTACTTGATGATTTAAGATCGGTGTGCATAGCGAAAATAGAGGGTACAAAAAATGCGAATTTTCCTGTATGGTAAAGGTGACCAAACCAAACCATTGGAGGAAAATTCGCATGTACTCTCAGTTTATCAAAGAACTTATCGATTTACCAGATGTTTTGATTCAAAAGGTGCGAAAAGAAGGAGATCGTTGGATTTTCGAACTTTCTCTACCTGAACAATGCCCATTATGTCCTGTCTGCTTGAAACGCACGATCAAAATGACAGGAAAAAAGAAGCAATGGATGCATGGCTATGCTCAACGAATCGGGATTTTTTGGATTGAACTCCCTGTCGAGCGCAGACGTTGTAGTACGTGTGGCATGACGTTCAGCACGTCTTATCCAGAAATCTCCCCTCCAAGTGTGGCAACAGACGCTTTTCAGCAATGGGTGGCGCAATCTTGCATCGGGACATCCATTCAGGCAGTAGCTCGGATGCTCAAACTCCCTTACACGACCGTGGAACGTTGGTTTTATACCCATGCCCCTTCCTTCCTATCGAATGATATCCAACCAAAGGCGGTTTGTGTCGATGAATTTGCCTTTCGAAAAGGGCATGACTACGCAGTGGCGATCATGGATGCCGAGACGGGAGAAGGGTATGCCATCGAAGCTGGAAAGAACGAGGAAGCCATCAGACGTGCGTTGGCGCATGTGTCTCGTTCTGTTCAGTATGTCGTAAGCGATTTAGCCCCAGCGATGAAAAAAGCCATTCAAGGGGGTTGCCCAGAGGCGACACACGTGGTCGATTATTTCCATGTCATTCAGCTGTTTACGGATGCTTTAGATCGTTGCCGCAAATATGTAGACAAAGGAAGCAGGAAACACGGAAATGTTCGTTACGTTTGCCGTTTATTGAGCACATGCCCAGAGAAATTGACGGAGGAAGAACGTCAAATCGTACGAGAATGGTGTAATGAAAGCGATGACTTAAAGTCGGTCTACCAATCGCTCCAACATTTTCGTTATGTGTCCAAAAGCAAAGACGAGCAACAGGCGAAACGACGTTTGGAGTCTTGGATTCATCGGTATTCGTTTTGTCCTTGTTCGGTTGTGCGCGCGATTGCAAAAGCGCTCGTCAAGCGAACAGAAGAAATCGTTTCTTGCATTTTATCCCCTTACTCGAATGGGAAAATGGAAGGAACGAACAACAAGATCAAGCTGATCAAACGTCGAGGATATGGATACAGAAATATCCAGCGTTTTGCATTACGGGTTCGGTTAGAAACGACTAACATACTTTAATGGCAGGTGCAAGTACATCTTTTGGTGATGAACCATTTATTCGAATAGCTAAGAATGTTTTACCATATTTAGATGTTGCAGAAAATTGGTTTGAAAAAATAAAGCAAAAGCAAACAGTACGATAGAACCAATCTAGGCGACCTGCTTGCTTTATAGCAGTGTCGTCTTTTTTATAACAATTTAGGTAAGCTATTGGCGTAAGAAAAAGTAGTAATAAGGTGATACTATGTCACTCTGGAAAAGCGTAAAGAACAAGGAAAGAGTTGTTTTAAGTGATGATGCGATCGATTTGTTAAGTGATACGCTCTTAGAAATCAAAAAAATTTATGAAGAAGATTTAGAAAGAAAACCAACGGTAGCTGAATTGGAAGCATTAATCTTGGAGGCTTTACAACTTGATTCAAATATTAATGAACAATTAGGGGAAATGGAAATCGTCGATGTAAATTTTAAATTGAAAAAGAAAAGAAAGACGCCTAATATTGAATCAGGTATTGTATTCGCAATCCCGCTTAAAGAAATTGAAAAATATACTTATGGTTTAGTAGTAAAAGGAAAAGGATTAAAGGATGACATCTATATAAATGCACCTTGAAAAGTTAACTTTTCGATTACGCGGAACACCCCAAGCGCCGCAACACTTCCTCCGGGCGTTCCTGAATGTAATGAGCAAATCGTTGAACCGCTTGCACGATCTCGTGGCGGTCTTTGTGAAAGGCGTTGGCGATCATCGTATCCTTCAGCCATTTCCACAAACGCTCGATCGGGTTGAGCTGCGGCGAGTAGGGAGGCAGATACAGGAAATGAAAACATTGTCCTTCTTCTCGCAAAAAGTCCTTCCCCATTCGAGCGTGATGAATCCGGGCATTGTCCAAGACGAGCGCAATGATCCGGTTGGGATGCCGCTCTTTGAGCAGGCGCAAGAAATCCAAGAACGTCGCGGCGTTGGCGGCTTCTGTTTGGTGAAGCACGATGTCCCCATCGTGGACGTTCACCGCGCCAAATACCGAAACATGGGCATGATGGCCGAATGTCGGCACACGTTTTTGACGACCGACCTCGGACCAAGTGGATCGCAAGACATGATAAGAGCGGATATGCGTTTCATCGATGTACAGAAGAACGGCATCTTCTGTCTCCTTGGTGATCAAGTTTTTTTTATCAAATCCATTTGCTTTTCAAATTGCTTTTGCTCATCCGGATTCCCTTTCGCCAGCGTGTACGTAGGGCGAGTCCATGACAGACCTTGACGGTGCAGGAGTTTTCGCAGCGCTTCACGGGAAAGGCAAACACCAAAGTGCTTTTCGACATAGGATTGCAGGAGTTTGGTGTTCCAGGCCGAAGCGACGTCCCAGCCCAGTTCCGCGGGAGTGGTGGTCAACACAAGCTGTTTGATCTCTTCCTGCTGTTCTTCGGTGAGAAACGGCTCCCGTCCAGGGGCGAAATCCCGATGAAGCAAGAGCTCCAGACCGCCTTCGTTGAACAGCGACACATAATGGGAAACGGTTTGTCGGCACACGTTGACCATGGAGGCCGCCTCTTTGCCCAAATAACCTTCCATGACCAAACGAACCGCCATCACCCGTTGGCGAAGAAGCGCGTTTTTGATTTTCCGTTCCTGTTTGCGAAGCGTCCGTGGCGTCCATCCGTGATCATGGGTGATGTTGAGACGTTTCATGAATGATCCCGCTCCTTTTCCATAGGTTTCCTTAGGAACAGGATAACTGGAGTGTGCATCGGTTATACGAAGGTTAACTTTTTAATGAGCATGTATATAATAATGCGCTTAACAAAACTAATTTTCTCTTTCTCCATTTAAACATCTTTTCTACTCCTCTCAAATTTGCAAGTCTTTTGCTGTGAAATTAATTAATTCACCATATAATAATAGGTTCATCACCAAAAGATGTGCTTGACTTTTAAAGACAAACATGATAGCAATGTTGCTCAAAGAGACGTATGGTATTAAAAGGAAAAAATGCTGTTTTGATTTTCTCTATCATGATCGTCTTTATTTGTCAAATACAGTTTGTGGTGAAGAGCCTAATAATATATATATTGGAATATATTGTTGTCAATTGTATTAATATGGTTCATCACCACAACATGTACTTGACAAGTGATACGCTTTCTTGAACAAGAATGTGCAAAAATCATTGATTTGCTGATTCTTCCTCACAAGCGTCAGTAGAGCGTGTTATAAAAAATCAAGCACAACTTTTGGTGAAGAGCCATAAAAACGGAAACAAACTTTCTGTACAATATTTAAAAGACGGTACGACCAAAACAAGAACATTTGATAAAGCGAATCGGCTGGTGGAACTGTCGGACCGTGGCGGGCTGCAAAAATGGCTGTACCCAACCACATCGGATAAATTGCAGCAGTTCATGTTCTCTCATGGGTCCTTTAGCCAAACGATCCATTACCAATATAATGCATTGGATCAAAATACGGTCGTCCAAGATGGAACGTATACGTACCGCTTTGACTATGACGAGAGAGGAAACGTTCGCACCTTCACGACAGGAAATGGGGCCGGTTCGACCTTTACGTATGATGACCGCGGCTTAGTGGAAAGCGTTTCGATCGGTACGGCGGACGGAAAAGAAATTTTATCGGAAACATACCGTTACGATGAAAACGGCAACCGGACGAAAGTGGAATCCCCAACGGGGGAAACGACCGTCTACCGTTACGATGCCCTAGACCAATTAGTGGAAGAGCAGCTTCCAGATGGCACGAAAATCGAGTATGCCTATGACGGATTCGGAAACCGGAAGCAAATCGTGAAAACCAAGGATGGGCAGTCGACGACGACCACGGCTGATTATAATGCGGCGAATCAGTTGGTTCGTTTCGGTGACGAAACAATCACGTACGATGCGAACGGCAACCGATTGGAAGACGGTCAGTATCAATATGAATGGAACGCAGCCGACCAGCTCGTCTCGATTACAAGAAAAGGTGAAAGCACTCCTTTTGTGACGTACAAATATGATGAAGACGGCCGGCGCATCCAAAAGAATGTCAATGGCGTCGTGACGAACTACCATTACCAAGGCGACAGCCTGAACGTTCTGTATGAAACCGATGCAAGCGGAAATGTGGTAAGATCGTATATATACGGAGAAAACGGGCAGCTCCTTGCGATGAAAAAAGGCAATGCGACCAGGCGTGTTGATTATCCAATAAAATCCAAAGGGTATAGAAAAAAGAGCACCTTTCCTGTAGAATGTGAGTAGCGACACAAACAAACCCAGGAGGTGCTCTCTATGAACAAGCATACCACACTCCCGAATTTGATGCAAAAACTTGTTTCGGATGAAGAGATTCAACTGATTGCCGAAGCGGTTGGGTATCGTGATTCGTCTCGAACCTTTACGTTGCGCGAGTTGATTCACTTCTTCCTGCTGGCCGCCATGCATCAATGGAAAAGCTTTCGCCACGGAGCCGATGTGGGGCCTCTGTATGGATTGCCGCGATTCCATTATTCAACTGTATCCAAGAAAGCGAAAGAAGTTCCCTATGACATCATGAAACGCTTGTTGGCGTTGATCATTTCCAAGTGCAACCGCCAAACCCGCCGTTCGCTTCGGTTTCCCAAACCGCTTCGGGTGGTGGATTCGACGACCGTCACGGTCGGGAAAAACCGCCTGCCATGGGCGCCGTATCACGGCGAACGCGCCGGAGTGAAGCTGCACGTCGCGTATTCGCCGGAATCCTCGTTGCCGGCAGACGTGGTGGAAACCATCGGACTGCGTCATGATGGCCCGGTGGGAGAACAGTTGACGAACGCTCAACAAGTGCTGGTGGAAGACCGGGCGTATTTCAAAATCGAACGCCTCGATCGATTTGTGGAGCAGCATCAGCTCTTTGTCATTCGGATGAAGGACAACATCGAACTTCATCAGAAAAAAAGCTTGAAACGCCTTTCCAGCACATCCTCATCGGTTCAAGCCGACTTCACGTGCCAGTTGGGGACGAAACAATGCCGCTCCACCAAGCGTCACCGGGTGGTGATCTTTCGAGATGCGAATGGCCGCGACATTCGGGTCGTGACGAACCTCTTCCATGCGTCTGCGGAAACCATTGCCGACATGTACCAACAACGTTGGACTGTTGAGGTCTTTTTCCGTTGGGTGAAGCAATATCTGAATGTCCCGACCTTGTTTGGCACGACGGAAAATGCGGTATACAACCAACTGTTTGCGGCGTTCATCGCGTATGTGTTGCTGCGATGGCTGTATGATCAAACCAAAAAACAGACGAACGTCTCTCTTTCCTTCATTTCGTTCGTTCGCCGTTTTTTCTCTGGGCAGCTTCCTCTCGATTGGAAATCCGGGATGGCCGCTGCTTTGTTTGAGTATGCCCAAATTTATGGAAGGCGTATGTATAATTTTGGATAATCAACACTCGTGCAATGCGACATATTTTTACCACTATAACGCCCATGGCGATGTCATCGCCCTAACGGATGCGCAAGGAAACATCGTAGCCCGTTATCAATATGATGCATGGGGGAATATTCTCTCTCAATCCGGTGCCTTGGCGGATGAAAACCCATACCGATATGCGGGATACCAATATGACCAAGAAACGGGTCTTTATTACTTAATTTCCCGATACTACCACCCAGAGCATGGCGTGTTCCTTTCCTTGGATCCAGATCCGGGGGATGCGGACGATATCCTCACGCAGAATGGGTATGCGTATGCGAACAACAATCCTGTCAAGATGGTAGATCCTGATGGAAAATTTGCATGGTGGGCTGCTGCTGCTCTTAGTGGTGCAGTTATTGATGCAGGCATATATGCATGGGAAAATAGAAAAAATTACCGATCCAAAAGATTTTGGAAAGGACTAGGGAAGAGTGCCATAAGAGGAGCAATAACCAGTGTCGCTATTGGTGGAGCTGGAAAAATAGCTTATTGGGCCGCAAGAGGTGGAAGAATTATTAAAGTTGGAAAAATAGGAGAGTATTATGGTGTTAAATGGAGAACTCGTAAGGGTATAGGATACACATATAAATCATTCGAATTTCATCCCCCTCATAACGGTCATGGTTATCATTGGCAGTTAAATAGGTGGAGCTATTATCAGGGGAAATTTAGAAGAAGTAGTAAAGGAACTAAACGTTGGACATGGTATGGTAAACGTATTAAGGGATAACTTATAAATAAAGGTGGAACTCTGTTAAGTTCCACCTTTATATTAGGAGGAATTAGAGATGAAGAAAAAAAAGTTTAAGGCCGTCAAACTGGATGAATTATCAAAAACGAGAGTTTTCGAACTAGAAGAACAAATTGAAGAAATAATCGTGGATATACTTAACCAGTATCAGCAATTTTTTGTCCAAAATGGCTATATTTTAGATATTAAATTAGAACGAATTAATGAAGTTGATGCTTTGAAAGGTATTGAGGAGCATGGTATGGAAAAAGGTCAATGCTTTGAAACAAATTACTATTCTTTTGTTTGTTTAGCTATTAAAGATTCAAGTGGAAAATTAATTGGTAATGAAGAAGATGGGTATTTAATAGAAAATATCCATATTTGGAATGTCAACAAACCGTTTTTTTCATCAAAAAAGGGATATATAATCAATTTACCGCCTTTAGAAATAAAAAAGGAAATTGAAACAGTAATTAAAGATTTTGCGAGAGTTTTAAATATAAGCATTTCAGGGTCAAACACAATTAACAATTAATTCGAGCGCTGTTTTGTGTCAAATAATGGCGATTTATTAAGAAGTCCTTTGTAAAAGGCAAAAGATTTTAACCAAATGGAAATTTATAGGATGTATAACAATCTAAGTAGAGGACAGTTTATTTTGTTGGTATAAGAGTACCACATGCTATATAGATGCAACGAAAGCGTTTAACATATCCTTGACGGAAAAGCGGCTTGTCCATTTTTGACTGTCGAAGGCAAGCCACAGGCTTGCCTCCGTCACGCCTTAGCGTGACGGAAGACCGAACAACGCCCCGCTGCACAGACCCATGTATGGGTCTGTGCAGCGGGCGTTGTTCGGTCACCCGACAGTCGATCCAATGACCGGTAAAAGCTATAAATGTTAAAGCTTTAAATTGCATCTATATAAATTATAGGAGTGTCGTCTGTATCATAGATGATAGAGACCCAGGGGATGCGGATGATATCCTTACACAAAACGGATATACGTACGCGAACAACAATCCAGTGATGTTGGTGGATCCAGATGGGCATTGGGTCTGGCTGGCCATCAATGCGGGGTTTGCGGTTTATGATGGATATAAGGCATTTAAAAAAGGTGGATGGAAGGCTGCGGCAATTGCTGTAGGTGTAGGGATTGTTGGCGGTGTTGCATTCAAAGGTGTGAAAATCGCTTATGGTGCCTATAAATTAGGTAAGTTTTCAAGAACTTATAGGCTGGCGAAAAAAGTGTCAAAAAAATTTGGGGGAACTTTAGGAAGAACTAAAGGCGATGGATGGAAGGTAACTATTCCAGACGGTAAAAAACCCCTAGTTGTAAGAGTTATGAATAAAGGCGGAATACGTAATAAACCGTACTTTAGAATAAGTAAAGATGGACGCGGCTCTTTGACGTTAGATGGTGAATGGTCTAATCGTCGGGAGCTCACACATATTAATGTATCGAGAAGATCCTATAAACAAATTGTGAGAATGATTAATAAATACAGAGGAGAGATTAGGTGAGTGATTAGTATGAATCAAAAAAAATTAGTTGCTTTATTAAATGAAATGTGGGCTACCGTAGTCAAAAGTTTTCATATTGATATTTTATCTCATACGATTAGTCTAAATGTGAAAGTAGTTGATAATGAGAAATATTATAAGATTGTGTTCAAAGGTGTTTCCTCTTTTTATTTCGTAGAAAACTCTGGAGATTCCCGCTTGAACCCAGTTGATCCAGAAGATGGAGATTACATTGAGCTAACTTCAATTGATTATTATAAGAATGGTATAGGTAAAATTCATATGAGTTCGTCAAAAGAAATTTGGGTTGGTGAATACTTTTCTTCAGCTAACTTTGTACTTGAGTTTTGGGAGGCACTATTATTTATTGAAGCTAAAAGTATAGTGATCAATGGAGAGGAGTTTCTAGTAGATTATCCAGTTAAAGTGCAAAGTTAAAAAATTTTTGATTGATTAATATTGCAAAATGGGCTGTCACATCTATATAGGCAGCCCTTTGAAAATGCATAAAAGAATTTCCTGAAAATTAAGATATAGGTACTTTTACCACTATAATACACATGGAGATGTCATCGCCCTAACGGATGAGCAAGGAAATATGTGAGTTCCGGAAATTACAAGTATAAAGAATATCAGTTAACAGTTGTATATAATAAGAGAACCAAACGGGTACGTCATTTCCACTATGAGCCATATAAGTAACCAATATAACTGGTAGAAAGGATGCAAAGCATGAAAGTATTTGTATGTGAGGAAGACGCAGATCGAAGCCTAGAGCTAATTATCACGGACTTTGAAAATGAAGGGGATCCGTTTTTTGGTGGATGCTACTTTACAGGAAAAGTAAAGCTAAAAGAGTGGCTTTATAGCTGAAACGGTTCACTTTCATTTTGACAATCATGATATCTTTCATTTCTATGAAAGTTTAAAGAAAATATACAGAGAACAAGAAGGTAAAGCAGTTTTTCATTCAGAATCTAAGGAACTAAATGTTGTAGTGCAAATCTACAATAGTGGAGGAGGAATTGTTCAGGTTCAGTTTAAGGATTTACACAGCGAGGATTTTTTTAGTAGCAGTCTGCATATACACATTTCTACATTACCGTATATGCTTGACCAACTGCGGCACCATCTAGATATTTTTAAATACTGCTCATAGTTACTTATGTCATATAGACTCAAAATCAGTTAAGATGGTTTGAGTATCAGACTGTTGTAGACAAAACAGAATTCAGACACCCAGCTTGAATCCTATTTTGCTTTAATGGCACGTACTGTATTAAATTATTTCAAATTTAACAAGTAAAGGGGGGATCTTTATATTATCTAATAAGGATAAAATGGTCGGTGCTTTAAAGAAAATAGTAGTCCCAGAATTAAGAAACAGGGGATTTAAAGGGGCTTTTCCTCATTTTAGGAAGCAAGAAGGTCAGTTAGGTTATTTGCTATCGTTTCAATTTGATAAATGGGGAGGAGGATTTATAATAGAAGCTGGAGTAGCAAGGGTTAATGAGGAAGAAAACGTGGTAGTTGATGGTATCGTTCGACCATTTCAAAAGATGAACGCTTTTCACTTAAACAATCGTTTTAGAATAATGAATAATAAAAATGGAGATAAGGATTGGTTTAAATTCGATAACGAAAACGAAAATTTAGAGGAAGCAGAATTTATTCGAATAGCTAAGAATGTTTTACCATATTTGGATATTGCAGAAAATTGGTTTGAAAAAATAAAGCAAAAGCAAACAGTACGATAGAACCAATCTAGGCGACCTGCTTGCTTTATAGCAGTGTCGTCTTTTTTATAACAATTTAGATAAGCTATTGACTCAAGAAAAAGTAGTAATAAGATGGTATGGTTGGTGATACAATGTCATTTTGGGAAAGCATAAGGAACAAGGAAACAGTTGTTTTAAGTGATGATGCAATCGATTTGTTCAGTGATACGCTCTTAGAAATCAAAAAAATTTATCAAGAAGATTTAGAAAGAATGCCAACGGTAGCTGAATTAGAAGCATTAATTTTGAAGGCTTTACAACTTGATTCAAATATTAATGAACAATTAGGGGAAATGGAAATCGTCGATGTAAATTTTAAATTGAAAAAGAAAAGAAAGACGCCTAATATTGAACCAGGTATTGTATTCGCAATCCCGCTTAAAGAAATTGAAAAATATGCTTATGGTTTAGTAGTAAAAGGCAGGCGTGTTGATTATCCAATAAAATCCAAAGGGTATAGAAAAAAGGTAACTATTCACCCCGATGCTAGTGTGTAAAGTAGCCCAGCACAAATAGGGCATTTCTGTCATAGAAAATGCCCTACGTAGCGGAAAGAACACGATCTATCGTTTCGCCTGTCAACAGAAGACACAACGAGTCCCACACGTTTTTTTCGTGCTTGGTGAGTGTGGAAACGATGCTCCTTGCGATGCAAAACGACTGCGCGAACGTTTCCTGACGAAATGTACCCGAGATGTTCTCTTTGACTTTGACCATGCGAAGATCCCGTTCGGCTTGGTTGTTGTCAAAAGGAACGTGAGCTTCACGCAAAAAGCGCAACGCTTCTTCCTTTCGTTTTTGAAGTCGCCGAACGAAGGAGAGCGCTTTTTTCGGCAACGGTGTCATCCCTTCCAACTGATGGTTGGCTTTCTCGAGTATGCGATCATACACGTGCTCCCAACGTTTCGCTTCTTCTTCAGGAAGAAAGCCACCATGTTGTTCGACCACTTGTTTGGCATTTAATAGAAACGTGGTCATCCGTTTTGCCCATGTATGCCCTTGTTCGATGAATCCTTTCAAGTCACGTAAATGATGGGCATGACAAAGGGCATGTGTGGCTTCGGTGTATCTCGGGTATGTACCGAATGCATCATGCATCATCGTTCCTTTATATCGTGGAAGAATCCCGATTTCATCGGTTGCTTTCTTTCCACGAGAAGCGTGAGGAGCTAAGTACGTATATGCGGATGTACAGGCGACATGAACCCAGGCCTGTTTGCCATCGATCCGCAAGCTCGTTTCATCGACATGCAAGATGTCCGATTGAAGCAATGCTTCCTCGATGATGTCCATGTTTGGTTCGAGTGCTTCGCGACCTCGTTTGACCATATTGACAAGTGTTCCTGTGCTGATCGGATGTTGATATAGCTCTTCCATCATGTCACGTAAACGTTGATATGGAATCATTTGTATGTTGTATAAATACACGACAAGCGCCGTGATCCGTGGACCATATTGCACATGATTGGTGACGTGTGATGGGAACTCGGCTTGTTGCACGCATCGGCAATGTGGACATGATTTCACTTCGCGTTCATGTTGTGTCACTTCCATCGTCACGGGAGGCAGATCAAACACTTGACGGACATCGACTTTGAACGGTTTTACGTCACGCAAAGAAGACCCGCATCCTTGACACGTATGTACGCGATGGACGACACGATGATGTGGATGTTCCACTTGACGGAGCGTCGTTCCCTCATGTCCCTCCCGTCCGCCAGGCTTTTTGTCAGACGGTTCACGAGAGGAACGCTTTTTCTCAAAACGGTCAGAAGATGGGGGCAGATGGCTATTAGAGCTGTTTTTTTTCGTGCGTGCTTCCAGCTCTTGAACACGATACTTCAGTTGTTCATTTTCTTTGCGTAGCTGTTTGTTTTCTTGACGCAAATGTTCATTTTCTTGAATGAGTTGATGAATGAGCTGTTTTTGTTGTTGGACTTTGCTGATTAAGCTTTCAACCGTCAATACAGCTTGTTGTACCGTCAACATGCGATTCACCTCCTTGTCTATCAATATTCACATCATAGACAGGAAAACCAAAAAATGGATCTTCACCACACAGTGTACTTGACAAAGAAAGACGATCATGATAAAGAAAACCAAAACAGCATTTTTTTATACCACACATCTCTTTGAGCAACATTGCTATCATGTTTGTCTTTAAAAGTCAAGTACATCTTTTGGTGATGAACCCAAAAAATATTCAGCTCACTTTATGAGGTGGCTGAATAGTTACGAAAAAAGAGCACCTTTCCTGTAGAATGTGAGTAGCGACACAAACAAACCCAGGAGGTGCTCTCTATGAACAAGCATACCACACTCCCGAATTTGATGCAAAAACTTGTTTCGGATGAAGAGATTCAACTGATTGCCGAAGCGGTTGGGTATCGTGATTCGTCTCGAACCTTTACGTTGCGCGAGTTGATTCACTTCTTCCTGCTGGCCGCCATGCATCAATGGAAAAGCTTTCGCCACGGAGCCGATGTGGGGCCTCTGTATGGATTGCCGCGATTCCATTATTCAACTGTATCCAAGAAAGCGAAAGAAGTTCCCTATGACATCATGAAACGCTTGTTGGCGTTGATCATTTCCAAGTGCAACCGCCAAACCCGCCGTTCGCTTCGGTTTCCCAAACCGCTTCGGGTGGTGGATTCGACGACCGTCACGGTCGGGAAAAACCGCCTGCCATGGGCGCCGTATCACGGCGAACGCGCCGGAGTGAAGCTGCACGTCGCGTATTCGCCGGAATCCTCGTTGCCGGCAGACGTGGTGGAAACCATCGGACTGCGTCATGATGGCCCGGTGGGAGAACAGTTGACGAACGCTCAACAAGTGCTGGTGGAAGACCGGGCGTATTTCAAAATCGAACGCCTCGATCGATTTGTGGAGCAGCATCAGCTCTTTGTCATTCGGATGAAGGACAACATCGAACTTCATCAGAAAAAAAGCTTGAAACGCCTTTCCAGCACATCCTCATCGGTTCAAGCCGACTTCACGTGCCAGTTGGGGACGAAACAATGCCGCTCCACCAAGCGTCACCGGGTGGTGATCTTTCGAGATGCGAATGGCCGCGACATTCGGGTCGTGACGAACCTCTTCCATGCGTCTGCGGAAACCATTGCCGACATGTACCAACAACGTTGGACTGTTGAGGTCTTTTTCCGTTGGGTGAAGCAATATCTGAATGTCCCGACCTTGTTTGGCACGACGGAAAATGCGGTATACAACCAACTGTTTGCGGCGTTCATCGCGTATGTGTTGCTGCGATGGCTGTATGATCAAACCAAAAAACAGACGAACGTCTCTCTTTCCTTCATTTCGTTCGTTCGCCGTTTTTTCTCTGGGCAGCTTCCTCTCGATTGGAAATCCGGGATGGCCGCTGCTTTGTTTGAGTATGCCCAAATTTATGGAAGGCGTATGTATAATTTTGGATAATCAACACTCGTGAGTAAAAGGAAAAGGATTAAAGGATGACATCTATATACAATATTTCGATATCTTTACTAATGAAATATTAGATATAAAGGCTCTTCACCACAAGTTGTACTTGATGATTTAAGATCGGTGTGCATAGCGAAAATAGAGGGTACAAAAAATGCGAATTTTCCTGTATGGTAAAGGTGACCAAACCAAACCATTGGAGGAAAATTCGCATGTACTCTCAGTTTATCAAAGAACTTATCGATTTACCAGATGTTTTGATTCAAAAGGTGCGAAAAGAAGGAGATCGTTGGATTTTCGAACTTTCTCTACCTGAACAATGCCCGTTATGTCCTGTCTGCTTGAAACGCACGATCAAAATGACAGGAAAAAAGAAGCAATGGATGCATGGCTATGCTCAACGAATCGGGATTTTTTGGATTGAACTCCCTGTCGAGCGCAGACGTTGTAGTACGTGTGGCATGACGTTCAGCACGTCTTATCCAGGAATCTCCCCTCCAAGTGTGGCAACAGACGCTTTTCAGCAATGGGTGGCGCAATCTTGCATCGGGACATCCATTCAGGCAGTAGCTCGGATGCTCAAACTCCCTTACACGACCGTGGAACGTTGGTTTTATACCCATGCCCCTTCCTTCCTATCGAATGATATCCAACCAAAGGCGGTTTGTGTCGATGAATTTGCCTTTCGAAAAGGGCATGACTACGGAGTGGCGATCATGGATGCCGAGACGGGAGAAGGGTATGCCATCGAAGCTGGAAAGAACGAGGAAGCCATCAGACGTGCGTTGGCGCATGTGTCTCGTTCTGTTCAGTATGTCGTAAGCGATTTAGCCCCAGCGATGAAAAAAGCCATTCAAGGGGGTTGCCCAGAGGCGACACACGTGGTCGATTATTTCCATGTCATTCAGCTGTTTACGGATGCTTTAGATCGTTGCCGCAAATATGTAGACAAAGGAAGCAGGAAACACGGAAATGTTCGTTACGTTTGCCGTTTATTGAGCACATGCCCAGAGAAATTGACGGAGGAAGAACGTCAAATCGTACGAGAATGGTGTAATGAAAGCGATGACTTAAAGTCGGTCTACCAATCGCTCCAACATTTTCGTTATGTGTCCAAAAGCAAAGACGAGCAACAGGCGAAACGACGTTTGGAGTCTTGGATTCATCGGTATTCGTTTTGTCCTTGTTCGGTTGTGCGCGCGATTGCAAAAGCGCTCGTCAAGCGAACAGAAGAAATCGTTTCTTGCATTTTATCCCCTTACTCGAATGGGAAAATGGAAGGAACGAACAACAAGATCAAGCTGATCAAACGTCGAGGATATGGATACAGAAATATCCAGCGTTTTGCATTACGGGTTCGGTTAGAAACGACTAACATACTTTAATGGCAGGTGCAAGTACATCTTTTGGTGATGAACCGATATAAAAAACTTTAGTAATCAATTTGAAAAACTTTCTGTTCTATATACTATTAACAGTGGAATATATGGAATCGTTAATAAAGAATGGAAAATTATTGGGAAATTGTCTAAAGGGAAATTCAACCCTGCAAAATATGAGTTACCTGATTTTGTGTTTTACAATGGCAAGGAATATTTTGTGAGTCGAGGGGATGCGAATACACCAATAGCAGAATTAGAGCCTATTTCTAAAGAGGAAGGGGAAAAAATAAAAAATCCAATTGGTCTGATTGGTAGTAATAATATAGTGGAAATGCTTATTAATTCTTACTACGAGAAACAAAATCAAAAATGTATTTAGCCTTTTTAAGGTTATCCCGTGATTTAAGGGATAACCTTTTTATTGTACAGTGAAGACAGCGGGCGCATCCAAAAGAATGTGAATGACGTCATTACGAATTACCATTACTAAGGCGACAGCTTAAACGTCCTGTATGAAACGGACGCAAGTGGAAATGTGGTAAGATCGTATATATACGGAGAAAACGGGCAACTCCTCGCCATGAAAAAAGGCAATGCGACGTATTTTTACCACTATAACGCGCATGGGGATGTCATCGCCCTGACGGATGAACAAGGAAACATCGTGGCCCGTTACCAATACGATGCGTGGGGCAACCTTCTGTCAAAATCGGGCGCTGTGGCGGATGAAAATCCATACCGCTATGCGGGATACCAATATGACAACGAAACGGGTTTCTATTACTTAATTGCCCGGTACTATCATCCAACGCATGGCGTGTTCCTATCTTTAGACCCAGACCTAGGGGATGTGGACGATATCCTCACGCAGAATGGGTATGCGTATGCGAACAACAATCCGGTGATGTTAACCGACCCAGATGGAGAGAATCCTTATATAATTATCTTGGTCTCCGTTGGTGGAAGGATTGTTGCTAAAAAAGTGGGTCTTCACCATTTTCTGTGATTTCTACTCAATCCTAGAGACATGTTAGCTGGATGAAATAGGTTCATCAGTCAGGATCCTTCTTCCGCATACAGACCACGAAGTTGGTAGAATGGAAACAGTCAAGTGCTTTCCTTGACGGGTTCCATTCTACCAACTATCATACCGATAGCGGAAGAAGGGAGCGCTTAAGCAGCCTGACTGCCTGTAGTGTTCCCTGTACACTCCAGAAATACACGCAAACGAAACCGTTCTAGATTTCGATAGCCATATGCCCGGCGTTTGATGTTTTTGATCTTGTGATTCGTCCCCTCAATTCGGGCATTCGTATATGGGCACAAAAAGTAGGAAAGAATCGGCTCCTTCCACCTTTCAAGCGTGTTGGCTGCTTTCTGAAAAGAAGCAAAAGGGCTCTGTTTGGCTAACTGAATCCATTCTTCCAAGCGTTCCTTTGCTTCATGATATCCATCGGTTCGGTAAAAATCCCGAAACAACTCTTTCAGATAATAAGCAATGGAAAGTGCCGGATACTCCTCCAAGATATCGTCTAATCGAAGCCGTTGGTCCTTACGAAGCTTTTCACAGCCTTTCAAGAGAAGATATCGAGCCTTTTTCAATGGAGAAAATTCCTTTCTTGCTTGATCCAAGGCTTGTGTCACTTTTTGAACCACATGGTACTTATCGATGACAATCGAAGCAGATGGAAACAGGGCGCGAACCGCCTTATGATAAGGTTCCCACATGTCAAGAATCACCGTTTGGACCATTTCTTTCGACAGGATATTTTGGCTCAACAAGTTGATGGCGGAGTCACATTGGCGATCGGCATGCATTCCCATGACCGATCCGGCTCTGGCATCCATCAATACAGTTTCATACTGATGTCCCTTTTTTACAGCGATTTCATCTAAACTAAGCACCATTCCTTCTTGAGAAGATGCTTCTATCGCTGTTTGACGCTCTTTTGCTTTTTTCGATGCGATGGAGTAATAAATGCGTTCCAATGTTGTATATGGGATGCGGTGCTTTCGGCTAACCTCTTGAATGGTGGAGCCTTCGCAAAGTTCATACAAGTACTCACAAAATCGATTGGTGTAGTGTTGATTGGGTGGAATCGATTCCAAAGAGGCGGAAAACACTTGAGAACAATTCCAGCACCGATAGCGCTTTACCTTTATGAACAAGTACACCGGTTGATGGAAAATCGCCAAATCCCGTACTTTTCTTGTCCGTCTGTCGTGGACAGAGGAAGTGGCAAACCCACAATGAGGGCAACGTTCCTGTGTCTCTGTTTTCTCTACATGAATCGCATAACCATAGGAAAGAAGTTCTTGTTTAATCACTTTAAATTCTGGCAATCCTAGTGGTATAGAAAGCACTTACGAGACCTCCTTAATGTTTATTTCACCGCTAACATTATTGCCAGGATCTCGTCAGTGCTTTCTCTTTTTTGTCACTAAATCACAAAATTTGGTGATGAACCAAAAAAGTAGCCAAATCCTTAATAAAAAAAGCAGTAAAACGAACCGTTAAGAAAGCTGCTAAATGATATACAAAGTCAAATTTAAAATTAGGACGACAAATGCATAAATCATATAAAGCTAATAAGGTACTTAAAGGGGTAAGAGAAAAGGAATTTCGTTTACCAAGTGGAAAAAGAATTGATTTTATTGATTTCGAGAAGAAAATTATATATGAACTTAAACCAAATAACCCACGAGCAATAAAAAAAGGCCTAAAACAATTAAAAGCTTATAAAAAAAATTTATGGTAAAGGCTGGAGAACAGTATTAGAAGTTTATTGAGGAGGTAGAGCGATGGAAAGGAAAGAGTTTAAAAAGATTGTTAGTGACTGTTTATTAGCAAACGGTTTCTCGAAAAAAGGCAAATATTATTATAAGGAAAGCCCTGAGGTAATATGTTGCCTTGGATTGCAGAAATCAAATTACTCTAATTGTTATTATGTAAATGTAGGTATAGTGATTAAGGAAATAAATAAAAGGCTAGAGCTTCCACGAGATGTTGACGGTGATATTAGATGTAGGTTCTATTTCAAAGTTGAAGGTAAGGAAGTTGACTGTCTTGACCTTGATAGAATAAATGAAAGTAGTGTTATTGTTTCATCATTAGAAGCGAACATTTCAGAAATAATGTAACTATTCACCCCGATGCTAGTGTGTAAAGTAGCCCAGCACAAATAGGGCATTTCTGTCATAGAAAATGCCCTACGTAGCGGAAAGAACACGATCTATCGTTTCGCCTGTCAACAGAAGACACAACGAGTCCCACACGTTTTTTTCGTGCTTGGTGAGTGTGGAAACGATGCTCCTTGCGATGCAAAACGACTGCGCGAACGTTTCCTGACGAAATGTACCCGAGATGTTCTCTTTGACTTTGACCATGCGAAGATCCCGTTCGGCTTGGTTGTTGTCAAAGGGAACGTGGGCTTCACGCAAAAAGCGCAGCGCTTCTTCCTTTCGTTTTTGAAGTCGCCGAACGAAGGAGAGCGCTTTTTTCGGCAACGGTGTCATCCCTTCCAACTGATGGTTGGCTTTCTCGAGTATGCGATCATACACGCGCTCCCAACGTTTCGCTTCTTCTTCAGGAAGAAAGCCGCCATGTTGTTCGACCATTTGTTTGGCATTTAATAGAAACGTGGTCATCCGTTTTGCCCATGTATGCCCTTGTTCGATGAATCCTTTCAAGCCACGTACATGATGGGCATGACAAAGGGCATGTGTGGCTTCGGTGTATCTCGGGTATGTACCGAATGCATCATGCATCATCGTTCCTTTATATCGTGGAAGAATCCCGATTTCATCGGTTGCTTTCTTTCCACGAGAAGCGTGAGGAGCTAAGTACGTATATGCGGATGTACAGGCGACATGAACCCAGGCCTGTTTGCCATCGATCCGCAAGCTCGTTTCATCGACATGCAAGATGTCCGATTGAAGCAATGCTTCCTCGATGATGTCCATGTTTGGTTCGAGTGCTTCGCGTCCTCGTTTGACCATATTGACAAGTGTTCCTGTGCTGATCGGATGTTGATATAGCTCTTCCATCATGTCACGTAAACGTTGATATGGAATCATTTGTATGTTGTATAAATACACGACAAGCGCCGTGATCCGTGGACCATATTGCACATGATTGGTGACGTGTGATGGGAACTCGGCTTGTTGCACGCATCGGCAATGTGGACATGATTTCACTTCGCGTTCATGTTGTGTCACTTCCATCGTCACGAGAGGCAGATCAAACACTTGACGGACATCGACTTTGAACGGTTTTACGTCACGCAAAGAAGACCCGCATCCTTGACACGTATGTACGCGATGGACGACACGATGATGTGGATGTTCCACTTGACGGAGCGTCGTTCCCTCATGTCCCTCCTGTCCGCCAGGCTTTTTGCCAGACGGCTCGCGGGAGGAACGCTTTTTCTCAAAACGGTCGGAAGATGGGGGCAGATGGCTATTAGAGCTGTTTTTTTTCGTGCGTGCTTCCAGCTCTTGAACACGATACTTCAGTTGTTCATTTTCTTTGCGTAGCTGTTTGTTTTCTTGACGCAAATGTTCATTTTCTTGAATGAGTTGATGAATGAGCTGTTTTTGTTGTTGGACTTTGCCCATTAAACTCTCAACCGTAAATACAGCTTGTTGTACCGTCAACATGCGATTCACCTCCTTGTCTATCAATATTCACATCATAGACAGGAAAACCAAAAAATATTCAGCTCACTTTATGAGGTGGCTGAATAGTTACCATAGTGTTTATACATTGACAAAGAATGGGAATGTTGTATATGTGGGTAGGACAAGAAATATTGCTATATAAATGCACCTTGAAAAGTTAACTTTTCGATTACGCGGAACACCCCAAGCGCCGCAACACTTCCTCCGGGCGTTCCTGAATGTAATGAGCAAATCGTTGAACCGCTTGCACGATCTCGTGGCGGTCTTTGTGAAAGGCGTTGGCGATCATCGTATCCTTCAGCCATTTCCACAAACGCTCGATCGGGTTGAGCTGCGGCGAGTAGGGAGGCAGATACAGGAAATGAAAACATTGTCCTTCTTCTCGCAAAAAGTCCTTCACCATTCGAGCGTGATGAATCCGGGCATTGTCCAAGACGAGCGCAATGATCCGGTTGGGATGCCGCTCTTTGAGCAGGCGCAAGAAATCCAAGAACGTCGCAGCGTTGGCGGCTTCTGTTTGGTGAAGCACGATGTCCCCATCGTGGACGTTCACCGCGCCAAATACCGAAACATGGGCATGATGGCCGAATGTCGGCACACGTTTTTGACGACCGACCTCGGACCAAGTGGATCGCAAGACATGATAAGAGCGGATATGCGTTTCATCGATGTACAGAAGAACGGCATCTTCTGTCTCCTTGGTGATCAAGTTTTTTTTATCAAATCCATTTGCTTTTCAAATTGCTTTTGCTCATCCGGATTCCCTTTCGCCAGCGTGTACGTAGGGCGAGTCCATGACAGACCTTGACGGTGCAGGAGTTTTCGCAGCGCTTCACGGGAAAGGCAAACACCAAAGTGCTTTTCGACATAGGATTGCAGGAGTTTGGTGTTCCAGGCCGAAGCGACGTCCCAGCCCAGTTCCGCGGGAGTGGTGGTCAACACAAGCTGTTTGATCTCTTCCTGCTGTTCTTCGGTGAGAAACGGCTCCCGTCCAGGGGCGAAATCCCGATGAAGCAAGAGCTCCAGACCGCCTTCGTTGAACAGCGACACATAATGGGAAACGGTTTGTCGGCACACGTTGACCATGGAGGCCGCCTCTTTGCCCAAATAACCTTCCATGACCAAACGAACCGCCATCACCCGTTGGCGAAGAAGCGCGTTTTTGATTTTCCGTTCCTGTTTGCGAAGCGTCCGTGGCGTCCATCCGTGATCATGGGTGATGTTGAGACGTTTCATGAATGATCCCGCTCCTTTTCCATAGGTTTCCTTAGGAACAGGATAACCGGAGTGTGCATCGGTTATACGAAGGTTAACTTTTTAATGAGCATGTATATAGAACTGATTATGCGGGAAGAAATCAAACATTTCCTCGAAATCGAACAGGCGGAAACATCCAATATGAGAAACGGCTACTACCAACGAACACTGGATACGCAATATGGTCGTATTGAAGGTCTTTTGGTCCCAAGAGACCGAAATGGGGAATTTCAAACGCAGCTGTTTGCCCCTTATCAACGACACACCGGCTGGCTTGAGGAAGCGATCATCAAGATGTATCAAAGTGGCATGAGTACGCGGGAAATTGGCAAGTTTATCGAACGAATTCTAGGAAATGCCTATTCTCCCGCGACGATCAGCCGTATTACCGATGTCGTAAAGGAAGACATCGAAAAATGGCGCCATCGTCCACTGCACAAGCGTTATTCGGTCTTATATTTGGACGGTTTGTATGTGAAACTTCGCCGCGATACGGTAGAGAAAGAAGTCATTTATGTGGTGTTAGGGGTGAATGAAGAGGGGTATCGTGAAATTCTTGATTTCTTCGTAGGAGGACAGGAAAGCGCCTATGGATGGCAGGAGATTCTTCAACAACTATACAACAGAGGCGTAAAAGAAGTGCTGCTTGGCGTATTCGATGGACTACCGGGGCTGGAGGAAGCCTTTCAGGCGGTTTATCCGAAAGCCGACGTGCAGCGTTGTGTCGTTCACAAAGTCCGTAACACGCTCAGCCGTGTTCGGAAAAAAGACCAATTCGAAGTGGCGGAGGATCTGAAACTCATTTATCGTTCTCCGAATAAAGAAATCGCACTCGAGATGTTTCGACAGTTTGAATCGAAATGGTCAAGCAAGTATCCGAGGGAAGTCCAATCGTGGGTAAATGAGTTGGATGTCCTCCTCACCTTTATGGACTATCCAAGCAGTATTCGAAGTGTGATTTACACGACCAATGCCATCGAACGAACGATCAAGGAGATTCGGAAACGCCTAAAGCCAATGAACAGTTTGAGCAGTCTAGAAGCCGCTGAAAAAGTCGTATATTTGACCATTCAAGATTTTAACGAGAAATGGGCAGGCCGAAAGTTACGAGGATTTGCCGAAGCACATGAAGCCCTCCAGCGAATGTTTGAAGAACGTTACAATTAACCATATATTGTAAATAAACAAATAGGGGGATTCTTCCTTTCCACACAGGAGACTGAATATTCAGTCTCTTGTGTGGAGGAAACCAGTCCACTATCCATTCCAAATCCATTTCAGAGATACCCTATCTATCTTGCATTACACAAAATTCTTGACAGTACCCTAGAGGGTTAGAACACAGATTATATCTAAAATATGGAGGAAAAAAGCAACTAAGAAATAAGATTAGGTCGATAAGTCGTAAGAATAAGAACTATAAATATTACATGTATGCATCTAGAAATGTGTATAGGTCATTAAAGTAGCTGGGGGGATTTACAATGAATGAAAAAATACTTAAGTTACATGAATTACTTACTTCTAATTTTAAAGAAATTAACGATGTTTCGTTAAAAGAGATAGAGGAGATATTATTAAATGCTTTAAATTTTGATAAAAGGAAAATACCTGATATAACAATATTAGAAGTAAAAATAAAGTTTAAAAAAAATAACCTAAACACGAGTGTTGATTATCCAAAATTATACATACGCCTTCCATAAATTTGGGCATACTCAAACAAAGCAGCGGCCATCCCGGATTTCCAATCGAGAGGAAGCTGCCCAGAGAAAAAACGGCGAACGAACGAAATGAAGGAAAGAGAGACGTTCGTCTGTTTTTTGGTTTGATCATACAGCCATCGCAGCAACACATACGCGATGAACGCCGCAAACAGTTGGTTGTATACCGCATTTTCCGTCGTGCCAAACAAGGTCGGGACATTCAGATATTGCTTCACCCAACGGAAAAAGACCTCAACAGTCCAACGTTGTTGGTACATGTCGGCAATGGTTTCCGCAGACGCATGGAAGAGGTTCGTCACGACCCGAATGTCGCGGCCATTCGCATCTCGAAAGATCACCACCCGGTGACGCTTGGTGGAGCGGCATTGTTTCGTCCCCAACTGGCACGTGAAGTCGGCTTGAACCGATGAGGATGTGCTGGAAAGGCGTTTCAAGCTTTTTTTCTGATGAAGTTCGATGTTGTCCTTCATCCGAATGACAAAGAGCTGATGCTGCTCCACAAATCGATCGAGGCGTTCGATTTTGAAATACGCCCGGTCTTCCACCAGCACTTGTTGAGCGTTCGTCAACTGTTCTCCCACCGGGCCATCATGACGCAGTCCGATGGTTTCCACCACGTCTGCCGGCAACGAGGATTCCGGCGAATACGCGACGTGCAGCTTCACTCCGGCGCGTTCGCCGTGATACGGCGCCCATGGCAGGCGGTTTTTCCCGACCGTGACGGTCGTCGAATCCACCACCCGAAGCGGTTTGGGAAACCGAAGCGAACGGCGGGTTTGGCGGTTGCACTTGGAAATGATCAACGCCAACAAGCGTTTCATGATGTCATAGGGAACTTCTTTCGCTTTCTTGGATACAGTTGAATAATGGAATCGCGGCAATCCATACAGAGGCCCCACATCGGCTCCGTGGCGAAAGCTTTTCCATTGATGCATGGCGGCCAGCAGGAAGAAGTGAATCAACTCGCGCAACGTAAAGGTTCGAGACGAATCACGATACCCAACCGCTTCGGCAATCAGTTGAATCTCTTCATCCGAAACAAGTTTTTGCATCAAATTCGGGAGTGTGGTATGCTTGTTCATAGAGAGCACCTCCTGGGTTTGTTTGTGTCGCTACTCACATTCTACAGGAAAGGTGCTCTTTTTTCTATACCCTTTGGATTTTATTGGATAATCAACACGCCTGTAACCTAAAATATTTTAAAGAAATTAGTCAAGGGAATATTTTTGAAATTTATTTAAAAGATATTTGTAAATATGCATACGGTGTTGTCGTAGCCGGAGAAATAAATGGAAGTAAAGATGAAGAAATTTTAATTGGTTATCTAAACAAATTCTCTTCTACAGAACTTCCAATAAATGAGATTTTTCAGATAATAAAAGAGAAACAATTTTTATTCATTGCAAACACAGGGATAACTGGAATAAAAAAGCGTAAATGGAGATTTGTTTGCAACTATCCTGATAAAGTATTTAGTGATGAGGAATTACGTCAGATACCATATAAAGTTTATTTTATCGATAAGTATTATAAAAGCGTTGGAGACAGTGTAAAAGAAATTTTAGAATGTGAAATTATTTCTAAAGAAGAAGCAGATGGAATTCCTAACCCTCTTGGAATCGTCGGTGAAGAAGAAATTGAAAATTTGTTAATTGAAAAATTCAAAAATACTATTTAAGCATTTTGACTCTCTACTTTTTAATTAAGTTAAGTAATGGGGGATGGACTTTGTGAACATTATTATGAAAAGAACAAATCATAGTCCTATTTAAAGGAGAAGCCACTAAGATGGCTTCTTTTTTGTATTTCGGTAGGATGGAACGACCCAAACGTATACCGCCGATTTCCCTACTGGCAATCAAGATTGGAACCGTGCCGCCGTTTCGATTCAACCTTCCAAGCCAATGGATAAAATCGACATATCCGCTGTCTTCCGCGGCAATTACACGGGAACGGTATGGTTTGACGCAATCCGGTTGATGGAAGGAAACGTGGTGACGAAAAACAAATACGATGCCAGCGGAAATTATGTCACGGAAGAAGTGGATGAAAAAGGCTATGTGGCGAAAAAGAATTATGATGCCGTAGGAAACCTGTTAAGCGAGTACGATAAGAAAGGAAACAAGAAAGAGTACACGTATGATTTATCGGATCGCTTAAAACAGCTGTTGTTAGCGAACGGCACTTCCGTCAACTACGATTATGACTTAAATGGCAATATGACTTCAAAAGTCATTCGAACCAGCGGCGGCCAGTCTCAAACATTTGCCTATTCTTATGATGCGACCGGTAAACTCATGAAAACCGTCGGTCCGCTCCATGATGTGACAACGAATGAATATGATGCCAACGGAAATAAAATCAAAACGGTTTTGCCGAAAGGAAACACGATTCAATGGACGTATGACGGAACGGAACGGGTCAAAACGATTTCTTACAACAACGTTCCGTATTACGAATTTCGTTATGATAAAAACGGAAACGAACTTTCTGTACAATATTTAAAAGACGGTACGACCAAAACAAGAACATTTGATAAAGCGAATCGGCTGGTGGAACTGTCGGACCGTGGCGGGCTGCAAAAATGGCTGTACCCAACCACATCGGATAAATTGCAGCAGTTCATGTTCTCTCATGGGTCCTTTAGCCAAACGATCCATTACCAATATAATGCATTGGATCAAAATACGGTCGTCCAAGATGGAACGTATACGTACCGCTTTGACTATGACGAGAGAGGAAACGTTCGCACCTTCACGACAGGAAATGGGGCCGGTTCGACCTTTACGTATGATGACCGCGGCTTAGTGGAAAGCGTTTCGATCGGTACGGCGGACGGAAAAGAAATTTTATCGGAAACGTACCGTTACGATGAAAACGGCAACCGGACGAAAGTGGAATCCCCAACGGGGGAAACGACCGTCTACCGTTACGATGCCCTAGACCAATTAGTGGAAGAGCAGCTTCCAGATGGCACGAAAATCGAGTATGCCTATGACGGATTCGGAAACCGGAAGCAAATCGTGAAAACCAAGGATGGGCAGTCGACGACGACCACGGCTGATTATAATGCGGCGAATCAGTTGGTTCGTTTCGGTGACGAAACAATCACGTACGATGCGAACGGCAACCGATTGGAAGACGGTCAGTATCAATATGAATGGAACGCAGCCGACCAGCTCGTCTCGATTACAAGAAAAGGTGAAAGCACTCCTTTTGTGACGTACAAATATGATGAAGACGGCCGGCGCATCCAAAAGAACGTCAATGGCGTCGTGACGAACTACCATTACCAAGGCGACAGCCTGAACGTTCTGTATGAAACCGATGCAAGCGGAAATGTGGTAAGATCGTATATATACGGAGAAAACGGGCAGCTCCTTGCGATGAAAAAAGGCAATGCGACATATTTTTACCACTATAACGCCCATGGCGATGTCATCGCCCTAACGGATGCGCAAGGAAACATCGTAGCCCGTTATCAATATGATGCATGGGGGAATATTCTCTCTCAATCCGGTGCCTTGGCGGATGAAAACCCATACCGATATGCGGGATACCAATATGACCAAGAAACGGGTCTTTATTACTTAATTGCCCGGTACTACCACCCAGAGCATGGCGTGTTCCTTTCCTTGGATCCAGATCCGGGGGATGCGGATGACATTCTCACGCAAAACGGATATACGTATGCGAACAACAATCCGGTGATGCTGGTCGATCCGGATGGGCACTTCTTCTGGTTTGTAGTTAACGCTGGGTTTGCGGCGTACGATGGGTATAAGGCGTATAAAACCGGAAGAGGATGGATGTATGTCGCTAAAAAAACGGCTCTTGGCGCGGTTGGTGGAGGAAAATTAAAACTTGTCAGACATACAGGGAAAAGCCTTAAATTTGTGTGGCTTCTTGGTAAAAATCCTAAAAAACATCGGACTAGGATTAATACCGATTTGCCTGGTGGTAAAGCTGTAGCTAAAAGTATATTTAGGCACTTAACGAAAGGGAAAAAAGTCATTCAAAAAAGAGATGGAAATTCTGTGAGAAGGTATACCCCTGACAATAAATATCAAATTCGATATAAAAAGCGAAAAGACGGAACATGGAAGATTAATCTAGATTTAAAACGCGGCGGAGTTTATGAGGATATACATTTTTAAAAAGGAGGGGTTCAATTGTCATCGGTACCACATTACCTTATTCCGATCCAAACAAAGCTTGATGATTTACGTAGTATTTCTCAATCACAACATATAAGAGTATTCATAAGTTCTTCAGATTTGGATCCTGATTATCGGGAAGCTTTTAGCTGCATGCAAGTCGTATTACAGGTGAATCATCATGAATTTTATGTAGTGACGGCGGAACAAACGGAAATCGCTTATAAAGCAGAGATTGACCATCTTTTAATTGTAAAGGAAAAAGAAGTACCAAAATTACAATCGTTTAATCCTAAAGAGAAACTAGAGTTTATTCAAATAAAAGAAATGCAATCTCAAAATGGATTTCAGCTTATTACTTTTTTGGAGGATGCATACTATTGTAAAACGAACTCCAATGAGCTAGATTTTACTTTTGAGGCAGGGACAGCCCTTATGTTAGCCAATAATGATGAAAAACTTTTAATTAGCCTTGGAAATACTCCGTATGTGCTCCTTGCGACCTCAAACATCGAAGATATTGATAAGATTTTATTAAAAAAGGAGTTAAAACCTTATACATTAGTGATGAAGCCTATCATTTAAAAAGAGGAAGCGATCTTTTTGTTAAACTCGATGATAAAATCGTAAGAAGGGCTTCCAAGTGTTTCTTGGTCAGAGGTTATCCCAGTGTTTCGGGGATAACCTCTTTTTGTTATATCAAAATACGACGAAGACGGCCGCCGCATTCAAAAGAACGTAAATGGTGTTGTGACCAACTACTATTATCAAGGCGACAGCCTCAACGTCTTGTATGAAACCGACACAAACGGAAATGTGGTACAATCGTATGTATACGGAGAAAACGGTCAGCTCCTTGCCATGAAAAAAGGAAACGCCGCGTATTTTTACCACTATAACTCGCATGGTGATGTCATCGCCTTAACGGATGTTTAGTGCAAAATAAAAATACAGAGTTCTGCAACGAAACGTGCAGAGCCTAAGGCAAAGAAAAAAGGCTTGCCAGCCCCTAACATTTCCTCTACTGTGGAAGTTGTGAACACATAAACCAAACAGTGGAGGAGCGAAAGGATGCTGGCAATGCCCGAAATGAATCGTATCAGAAAACTGCGTGAAAAGAAAGGGTTATCGATTGCGGAAATTTCCCGCGAAACGGGATATAACTGGAGAACGGTCAAGAAATACGCGGATGGCGGCATTTCTGTCCAACCAACCATCAAACGCAAAAAGGGGATGATGGAGGAAGAAGGATACGGGCAAATCATTGATGACTGGTTGGAGGAGGATGCCAAGCTGCCGAGAAAACAACGGCGAACGAACAAGACGATGTTTGAAGCGCTTTGTCGTGACCATGGATTTCAAGGCTCGTATCGCACCGTTTGCGCGTACGTGCAAAAACGAAGACCGCAGCTCAAACTCGAGAAAGAACAGCGCTATGAACGACTTGAGCACCCGCCAGGCGAGGCGCAGGTGGATTTCGGGAAGATGACGGTGGTGACGAAGGAGGGGAAGGAAGAAGAACGATCGGTTTTGATCGTAAGCTTCCCGTATAGCAACGCTGCGTTTGCTTATCCGCTGCCGGCGGAAAACAGTGAATGCTTCCTCCATGGGTTGACGCAGCTGTTTCGTCAGGCTGGGGGAGTGCCAAAGGCATTGCGCATTGACAATTTGTCCGCGGCCATCGTGTCGATTCGAAAAGGGGGAGAACGCCAATTCACCGAGGCTTTTGAGAAATTTCAACTCTACTATCGGTTTGATGTACAAGTGTGCAATCCATACAGCGGACATGAGAAAGGAAATGCGGAGCGAAAAGTCTATTACACTCGCAACCTTTGTTTCGTCCCGGCTCCGTTGATCGAGTCGGATCCGGAGCTGGTGGAGTGGCTGCATCGCAAGATGGTCGAGGACCGAAACCGCCCTCATTATGAAAAGGGGCGGTTGATTGTTTTCTGCAAAGAAAAAATACAGAGTTTTGCAAGGAAAAGTGCAGAGAATGACAACTTGACATGGAGCCTCTGGGGGCGTGATTAAAAAGCCAGGAAGCCAGCAATATCAAGGGCTGGCTATGCCTAAAAAGGCTATCACGCCCCCCACTCCATGTCAAGTTGGCCTAAGCCAAATTCTCTGCAGATCTCTGCATTTTTATTTTGCAATAAACAGGTTGATAGAGGAGCTATGGCAGGAAGAGCGGCCGGAGCTGTTGGCGTTGCCGGAACAAGATCTTCCGATCTTCTCCCTCGATCACGCTTACGTGAATAAGTACGGAGAAGTGATGGTGGATGGGAAGGCGTTCGTCGTCCATGGCCTGTCCGTCCCCAACCGGGTATTGGTGAAAAAAGAGTGGGATCGTTTCTTTGTGCTCTCTCCTGACGGAGGCATACATCTTGAGATGCCAAGGCCGTATACGAACGTGAAACGCGAGATCCCTTGGAAAGAGATTTTCGCTGAGTGGGAGACCAAACCCCGGGTTGTCGGGCATTCCCGATACCGGGCGTACTTGCCGGAAGCGATCCGAACGTATCTGGCTGGCACCCCGCCCCAGGTGGCGGCCCGTTTGAAAGGGCTGCGAGCGCTGTTGGATCGTTGCACGCTTTATGAAATCGCCCAGTGGCTCGATGAGAACCAGCGATGGGACTTGGCTCCTCATGAAATCGGGGTGTTGATGGAAGCCGAGCAATCCCATTACCCGGCCAAGTGGGAAGAATCGTACACCCCTTCCGTCCTGATCGACTATGAAACGGACTTAACGGTGTATGATCAACGTCTTCATCCTGTTCGGGAAGGGGGTGTCCAGGGATGAGAGCAGAGGTGAAAGAGATTTGTAAAGCACTGCATTTGGCCTATATCGCGGATCGATTCGAGGAGGTGATGTTCGAAACGAAAGAACAGTTTTTGCGGGATGTATTGGCGCTGGAGCTGTCGTGCCGCCAGCAGGCGAAACAGGCCCGGCTGATCAAGAAAGCCAAGTTTCGGGAGTTGAAATGGCTGAAGGATTACGAATGGTCGGATCACATCCACTGGCCGACCACGACATCGAAGAAGGAATTGTGTGACCTTCGCTTTTTGGAGCGAAAGCAAAACGTTCTGCTTTTAGGTTCGCCCGGGACAGGAAAAACCCATCTCGCCACAGCGCTCGGCATCCAGGCGTGCCAACAAGGCCATGAGGTTCGGTTTTTCCGCGTCGCGGATCTCGTCGCCCAGCTGGAAGAGGCATTGAAAAATGGCACGCTCGGGCGGCTGAAACGAAGCATCGATGCGTGCGAACTGTTGATATTGGATGAACTCGGCTATGTGCCGTTTCAAAAGCAAGGATCAGAGCTGTTGTTTCATATTATCGGCGACTGTTATGAGCGAAAAAGCGTCATCGTGACGTCGAATCTGGAATTTGGACAGTGGAATCGGGTGTTTGGGGACAACCGCTTGACAGCTGCGCTGGTGGATCGCTTGGTTCACCATGCCCACATCCTGGCCTTTACGGGAGAGAGCTATCGACTGCGGAACGCTCTCTCCGCGATCCAGCCGTCCTCTTCCCCCGGTCTGGAACCTTAAGTCTTGAGCTGGCAAGCCTATGTATTTTTTCTTGCACTTCTCTGCATTTTTTGCTTGCAAAAAACAGGCCGCTTAACGTCATGGACATATCAAGGCAACACGGTTCAGTATGACTACGATGCGGCTGGGAACTTGAAAAACCCGCACGGCAAGACGCTCACCTTTAACGTGGCGAATAAAGTCGAGGGCTTCAGCTACGATGAAGCAGGAAATTTGCTTCAAGATGACAAATACCAATACGAATGGGATGGGGAAGGCCGCCTGCTTAATGTGAAAGATTTAAACGGCAATACGATCGCCAGCTTCACGTACCATCCAGACGGTTTGCGGAAAACGAAAACAGTCAACGGTGTAACGTACCATTATCACTATGCCGGCTCCGATTTAGTTCGTATCACCGATGATAACGGACAAACGGTGTGGGCGTTTACATGGGCGAATGGAAAGCCGAACACCATCACGAACTCAAACGACGATACGTTTTACTATGTGACGAATTGCCGCGGAGATGTCGTACGTATCGTGGATGAAAATGGAGCGACGATGGCTAGTTATAGCTACGATCCATGGGGCAAAGTCCTTTCCGCTTCAGAAGATACAGGAGTCGCTGGACAACCACTGGGGTATGCAGAGTATTATTATGATAAAGAAACCAAACTGTATTATCTTCAAGCACGATATTATGATCCAGAAACGGCAATGTTTATTTCGAGAGATCCAGGTCCAGGGGATCAGGATGATTCAATAACCCAAAATGGGTATACGTATGCGAATAACAATCCGGTGATATTAGTGGATCCGGATAGGCATTGGGTCTGGCTGGCGATCAATGCAGGGTTTGCGGTTTATGATGGATATAAGGCATTTAAAAAAGGTGGATGGAAGGCTGCGGCGATTGCGGTAGGTGCAGGGCTTGTTGGCGGTGCGGCTTTTAAAGCGTATAGAATTTATAAAGCGAGAGAAACAGTCAAGATTATGAAGATTTTATTGGCGGCTAAGCATGGAAAAGGTAACACTACTATAGAAGTAGGGAGAGTAAGTAAGAGACTAGCAAAAAAGGCTGGGAAAGCATGGGTTGGATCAGGGGCTAAGCCACTCTACAAAAATGGTAAATGGATAGGATATAGAAGTAAAGATAAATCTAAAGTATTTATATAAATGCACCTTGAAAAGTTAACTTTTCGATTACGCGGAACACCCCAAGCGCCGCAACACTTCCTCCGGGCGTTCCTGAATGTAATGAGCAAATCGTTGAACCGCTTGCACGATCTCGTGGCGGTCTTTGTGAAAGGCGTTGGCGATCATCGTATCCTTCAGCCATTTCCACAAACGCTCGATCGGGTTGAGCTGCGGCGAGTAGGGAGGCAGATACAGGAAATGAAAACATTGTCCTTCTTCTCGCAAAAAGTCCTTCACCATTCGAGCGTGATGAATCCGGGCATTGTCCAAGACGAGCGCAATGATCCGGTTGGGATGCCGCTCTTTGAGCAGGCGCAAGAAATCCAAGAACGTCGCGGCGTTGGCGGCTTCTGTTTGGTGAAGCACGATGTCCCCATCGTGGACGTTCACCGCGCCAAATACCGAAACATGGGCATGATGGCCGAATGTCGGCACACGTTTTTGACGACCGACCTCGGACCAAGTGGATCGCAAGACATGATAAGAGCGGATATGCGTTTCATCGATGTACAGAAGAACGGCATCTTCTGTCTCCTTGGTGATCAAGTTTTTTTTATCAAATCCATTTGCTTTTCAAATTGCTTTTGCTCATCCGGATTCCCTTTCGCCAGCGTGTACGTAGGGCGAGTCCATGACAGACCTTGACGGTGCAGGAGTTTTCGCAGCGCTTCACGGGAAAGGCAAACACCAAAGTGCTTTTCGACATAGGATTGCAGGAGTTTGGTGTTCCAGGCCGAAGCGACGTCCCAGCCCAGTTCCGCGGGAGTGGTGGTCAACACAAGCTGTTTGATCTCTTCCTGCTGTTCTTCGGTGAGAAACGGCTCCCGTCCAGGGGCGAAATCCCGATGAAGCAAGAGCTCCAGACCGCCTTCATTGAACAGCGACACATAATGGGAAACGGTTTGTCGGCACACGTTGACCATGGAGGCCGCCTCTTTGCCCAAATAACCTTCCATGACCAAACGAACCGCCATCACCCGTTGGCGAAGAAGCGCGTTTTTGATTTTCCGTTCCTGTTTGCGAAGCGTCCGTGGCGTCCATCCGTGATCATGGGTGATGTTGAGACGTTTCATGAATGATCCCGCTCCTTTTCCATAGGTTTCCTTAGGAACAGGATAACCGGAGTGTGCATCGGTTATACGAAGGTTAACTTTTTAATGAGCATGTATATAGATAGAGCGAAAGAATCGAGTGTGGTTGTATCTCAAAACGGGAACAAGGTGGTTGAAATAACAGAACTAGAATTTCTTAAAAGATTAGAAACTTCTGTTCCTGGACCAAAAGGGAAAAAACTAGTTGGGGTTTCAATCGCATACACTCAAGCACAAGAATCATCCCTTCTAGGGGATCGTTCTGCGGTGACTCCGCAATTAGGAACGGGTTATTATCTAAAAAACATTACTACTAGTGAAGCATGCGGAACAGAAATAATAAGACAATCTACTTTTAAAGGACCATCAACAGCTACCATGTCTATAAAACAAGGGGTTTCAGCCACATGGTCATCGAACACAAATATAAGCGCTGAAACAGTTTCGGCAGCGTTAGGATTTAACGTAACAAAATCTTATGAAGTTACAGACACTTATCAAATTCAAGTTCCAGCAGGAAAAACCGGGTCTTCACCATTTTCTGTGATTTCTACTCAATCCTAGAGACATGTTAGCTGGATGAAATAGGTTCATCAGTCAGGATCCTTCTTCCGCATACAGACCACGAAGTTGGTAGAATGGAAACAGTCAAGTGCTTTCCTTGACGGGTTCCATTCTACCAACTATCATACCGATAGCGGAAGAAGGGAGCGCTTAAGCAGCCTGACTGCCTGTAGTGTTCCCTGTACACTCCAGAAATACACGCAAACGAAACCGTTCTAGATTTCGATAGCCATATGCCCGGCGTTTGATGTTTTTGATCTTGTGATTCGTCCCCTCAATTCGGGCATTCGTATATGGGCACAAAAAGTAGGAAAGAATAGGCTCCTTCCACCTTTCAAGCGTGTTGGCTGCTTTCTGAAAAGAAGCAAAAGGGCTCTGTTTGGCTAACTGAATCCATTCTTCCAAGCGTTCCTTTGCTTCATGATATCCATCGGTTCGGTAAAAATCCCGAAACAACTCTTTCAGATAATAAGCAATGGAAAGTGCCGGATACTCCTCCAAGATATCGTCTAATCGAAGCCGTTGGTCCTTACGAAGCTTTTCACAGCCTTTCAAGAGAAGATATCGAGCCTTTTTCAATGGAGAAAATTCCTTTCTTGCTTGATCCAAGGCTTGTGTCACTTTTTGAACCACATGGTACTTATCGATGACAATCGAAGCAGATGGAAACAGGGCGCGAACCGCCTTATGATAAGGTTCCCACATGTCAAGAATCACCGTTTGGACCATTTCTTTCGACAGGATATTTTGGCTCAACAAGTTGATGGCGGAGTCACATTGGCGATCGGCATGCATTCCCATGACCGATCCGGCTCTGGCATCCATCAATACAGTTTCATACTGATGTCCCTTTTTTACAGCGATTTCATCTAAACTAAGCACCATTCCTTCTTGAGAAGATGCTTCTATCGCTGTTTGACGCTCTTTTGCTTTTTTCGATGCGATGGAGTAATAAATGCGTTCCAATGTTGTATATGGGATGCGGTGCTTTCGGCTAACCTCTTGAATGGTGGAGCCTTCGCAAAGTTCATACAAGTACTCACAAAATCGATTGGTGTAGTGTTGATGGGGTGGAATCGATTCCAAAGAGGCGGAAAACACTTGAGAACAATTCCAGCACCGATAGCGCTTTACCTTTATGAACAAGTACACCGGTTGATGGAAAATCGCCAAATCCCGTACTTTTCTTGTCCGTCTGTCGTGGACAGAGGAAGTGGCAAACCCACAATGAGGGCAACGTTCCTGTGTCTCTGTTTTCTCTACATGAATCGCATAACCATAGGAAAGAAGTTCTTGTTTAATCACTTTAAATTCTGGCAATCCTAGTGGTATAGAAAGCACTTACGAGACCTCCTTAATGTTTATTTCACCGCTAACATTATTGCCAGGATCTCGTCAGTGCTTTCTCTTTTTTGTCACTAAATCACAAAATTTGGTGATGAACCGGAAAAACCTATACCATAATGGCTAGACCGTATTACAAAGTTTATAACTTTGAAGTTTGGTACGATCCACTTATTGGATGGGATTCTAAAGTAGGGTATGGATATGCTGCTAAGCCTGTAGGGGTATGTTTTTATTACTATGAGTAATGTTCTGTGTTCTGTTATTTATAGAAATATTGAAGCAAGTTTCCTGATGGAACTTGCTTCTGTTTTTTGTGTTTCGTTTAAGTATAACGGATAGTTAAAAAGGGGGATGCAAAATGAATATTTTAAAAAGCCCAAACAAAATGAAGTTTGTTTCACTCGTTCTTTCTCTCATCGGATTGTGGTTAATGTTAAATAGTCCTGAATTAGGGAGTCGTCTTGCTTCATCGTGGGTTCGATCCATGGGGGGATCTGTGGATTCTCAAGAATATTTGCAAATGTTAAAAGAATATATAAGCACTTATAAAACGCTAGGGGGGATTTTTTTGTTTGTGGGCTTGTTTTCTTTTCTTAACAATCATCATCAGTAAACATCGTATTTGTCTACAGGGCAGCGAGAGGTGTGTATTTGCGCATTTTTTCCGTGAAAATGCGTGCGCCTTCAAGGGGGATTTTCATGCCCGGGTGGAGGGCAAAACGTTGCCCATGGAACTTTTCTGTGAAAATCAAAAGAACATGACCGAAGATGTATATCTTGAGATCCCTATGGATATACTACAAATGACCAAAAAAGACAATAGGAAAGCAGAGCTACCTTATATTTAGGTATCTCGTATATTTCTTATTCTTTTTGGTTATACTAACTTATTTGCAGCTCTCGGAATGGTTCTTTCCGAGAGAGCGTACAGTAGATGATGGTGAGCATTCGGTGCGCGAGCGCAACGAGTGCTTTTTTGTTCCTCTTCGTGACTTCCATGACCAAAACTTTGCCGCCAAACGCTGATTCTTGCATCGAGATAACGCCCATGCTGCCTCGCATAACGCAGATTTGATATGAGGGTTCCCCTTCGTTGTTCGCGTACTTTTTCGTTTTCCTGCACTTTCGTGATTGCCCGGTGCGACCCCAGCCCACGAGGCAAGATGTTGGGACTCACATTTCGCACCCTCTCAACGAAAATCGGGAGGATTTTTTGCGCCCATCGTCGAATGAATCCTTGACACACAAGGAACGTAAAGGAGTTTTTCTCTCATGAACGTTCAAGTCAAAGCGGTCTATCACAATTCCTATTTGAATATCATAAGTGCCCTATTCAAGAAATGGGGCCTGCCCCCATTGATTGACCATCTCGTTCCCGCCCACCCGCAGTGCCGGACTCGAGCCAGCGATGCCGTTCAGGCCATCCTCTACAATATGTTCGACGGCCGGCAAGCCCTTGTTCACTTAGAACGATGGGCTCAGGAGATCGATCTGGAAAAACTCATCCGTTCCGGGCTCCATCCTTCCTGGTTGAATGACGATGCGCTGGCTCGTCATCTTGACCGCTTGTATGAGGCCGGCATTCACAACGTCATCAGCACCTGCTTCATTCATCTTTATCGGAAAGAAGGCCTTCCTCTTCAGGTGTTCCACGCCGATGCGACGGACAAGACCGTTTACGGAGCCTATGAATCGGCCTCGTTAGAAGCCTTACAGATCACACATGGTTACAACCGCCATCAACATTGGCAAAAACAGATCGGCTTCGGACTGGTCGGCAACGAGGACGGCATCCCGTTTTACGGCGATGTGCACGACGGCAGCCTGCCTGACAAAACGTGGAATTCCCAAGTGAGATCCCGTGTCCATGAACAGCTCAAACAAGCCAAGATCGAAGACGAATGGATTTACATGGCCGATTCCGCCGCGATGACGAAAGACACCTTGGCGCAAACGAAAGCCGCCAACGCCTTTTTGATCACGAGAGGCCCTTCGTCGCTCCGGATCGTGAAACGAGCATGGGCCGAGGCCGCCAACATCACGTGGAGCGATCCCTTTGCGCTGGCCGAGAGAAACGGCGCTATGCACCGGGTATGGGAAACGACCTCGACGTATGAAGGCCAACCCGTACGGCTGATCGTCGCCGAATCGAGCGCGCTCGACCAGCGAAAAGGAAAGACGCTTGAAAAAAACGAACCAAAGAAGCGGAGCTTCTTCACGAGGAACAAATCCGTTGGGAGCGTCACCCATTCTCGTGCCGCGAAGACGCCGAACAAGCCTTGGCCTCCCTCAAGGCGTCCCTTCGTCCTCGGTTTCATCGGGTCAAGGCCACGGTTGAAGAGATCGTGCGTCCGAAAAAACGGCGCGGACGGCCGAAAAAAGGGGCGGAACCCGAGATGGAGACGCTGTATCTCCTGCGCTTGGACATGGAATTCGATCGCGAGGCGTGGGAACAGGCGAGACGGAAAGCGTCCCGGTTTGTCCTCGTCACGACCGTTCCGAAGGAATGGAAGGGCCAACCAATGGATGCACAAGAGATCTTGAAGCTGTATAAAGGGCAGATCTCGGTGGAAATGAACTTCTCTTTCTTGAAAGACCCATTCTTTACGGATGAGATTTACGTCAAAAAACCGGAACGAGTCGCGGTATTGGGCTATTTGTTTCTGCTGGCCTTGGCCATTTACCGCGTTTTTCAGCGCCGGGTGCGTCCGTTCATCACACCGGAACGCCCGTTGAAAGGGGCTGGAGGCCGCAAGCTGACCCGTCCAACGGGGCAGGCGATTTTTCAGCTGTTTCAATACGTGAACGTCATCCTGTTCAAGCTGCCGGATGGGCGCATCCAACGCGTACTGGATCGCTCACTCACCCCTGAACAGCGAAGGATTCTGCAGGGATTGGGCATGGATGAGAGCATTTACGTGTAACGTCATACGGAACGACTAGCGATGGTAAAAAAAGGATTGCCATCGCTCGTCGTGTTGGTCGAAACGTGATTCTGAAAAACGAAATCAAAAATCCTTTCTTTCTACCCTGTTAGGGTGCGAAATGTGAGTTATTAGATGGAAAGAAAAAACAGTTAATGACTTGATAAAAGCTGCGAAACCTGGAAGGGTAACAAAAGGAAGAACCATTCAATATGAGTTGTCTGGCGGCATGGATCAAGTAGTGAAGGATTTCTACTTGCTCAGACCGAAGATTATGAAGGATACATCTGATCTTAAAGTAGGCATTGAAGATGGGAGAACAGTTATTGTTAAGAAGAAAAAGTAGTGATGGACGTCCTACATTTGAAATTCAGGATGGAAAGAAGAGGATAAAGTTTCATTACTATTATAGATGCAATTTGAAGCTTTAACATTTGTCGCTTTTACCGAGCATTTGATCGACTGTCGGGCGAACGAACAACGCCGCTTCCAGACCCATGTATGGGTCTGGAAAGCGGGTAGTTGTTCGGTCTTCCGTCATGCCAAGGCGTGACGGGGGCAAGCCTGTGGCTTGCCTTCGACAGTCGAAAAATGGACAAGCCGCTTTTCCGTCAAGGATATGTTAAACTTTTTCGTCGCATCTATATAGTGTGTGGAGGGGTTTTTATGGAGCAATGGGAAAGATGGGAACCGATAACAGATATACCTCCTTCCATTTATAACGATATGCTGTTAAATGGTAAAGAGGGGATTGTTTTGAAATTTAGCGATGGAAGTCATAGAAGAGAAGTGATTATAACTTTCGAGGAAGGAGTGTTATCATATAGAAATGATGAAGGTTCATTGTTAAAAATGCTCACCTATTTAGATCAACATTATGGAACAAATTTTTATAAGAACTGGCCTTTATTCAAGGTGAAAAATTCAGCATACTTAAAATGGTTTCATGAAGAAAGGTAATCGTTGAAGTTGTTTATGTTCTTGAAAAAGTGTACAACGTAAAAAATGACGAGATCAGCGATGTTCTTTTAGAATTATTCGAATACGATAATATCGAGGTGGATGATATCGAGGTCGTAGAGAAGGCGCTTGCTCTGTTTGGAAAAGGCGCTTGGACTTTGTCGATGCTCTTTTATACGCCTATAACAAAGTGAAGGGATATCAAGTATATACTTTTGATAAGAAGCTGGACAAGATGATTGAGGAATAGCCGTCTATCACGGCTGTCGCGCTCCGCGTTTTGCAAAGATAGAAATGAAGCTTGTTTGGCTAGTCACTGTCGAATTCGGGGAAGCAGCCGTATGAATCCATCCAACGTGTGTTCAGCCGTCCGCTCACCCTTGAGCAGCGTGGGATTTTGCAAGGGCTGGGACTGGGTGAAAGCTTTTACTTCTAATGTTGTATGAGCAGGCGGATGTGAAAGCGGGAGCGAGGGTGGTGCAGTCGGCGTGCTTTCCCGGGCTTCAAGCGGCTCTTGAGGATGTGTTTCGTTGAGGCGGTGGCGAGACGGCGAAATGGGTGGAGGCTGTCGTTCGTGAGGCCGCCCGCCGCAAAGGCATTTGTCGCGCACGTTCAAAAAAGCGGGGCTGTCCCCAAGGCTGGCCTTGAGGACAGCCCCTTGTCGTTTCTGCGAAGGCGGCATGTTGGTCGCACTTACGATGGTTTCGTTGCTTGTTCTTTTTGCCGCTGTTTCATGGCGCGGACGAGCTCTTCGTCGGGGGTGACGTAGAGTGTTTGCTCGTTTTCGTAAATGACAAACCCCGGTTTGGCGCCGCTTGGTTTTTTCACGTAGCGGATGCGCGTGTAGTCGACAGGCACGGATCCGGAGTGGCGGGCTTGGCTGAAGTAGGCGGCGAGATTGGCCGCTTCCAAGAGCGTCTCGTCAGACGGTTGCTTGCTCCGGATGACGACGTGCGAGCCGGGAATGTTTTTCACATGCAGCCAAACATCGTCCTTATGGGCCAGCTTTGTCGTGAGATAATCGTTTTGTTTGTTGTTTTTGCCGACCAATATTTCCGTGCCGTCGCTTGCGACGTAGCGGTCAAGCTCTGGGACGGCGGTTTTTCGCTTTTTCGCCCCTTTTGCCGCGCGCGGGCGCAAGTAGCCTTGTTCGATGAGCTCGTCGCGTATTTCCTCGACATCTTTCGGCGAGGCGGTTTCGAGCTGGCTTAAAATCGTGTCGCAATAGGCGATGTCTTCTTTCGTCCGCTCGATTTGTTCTTGAACGACAGCGAGCGAGTTTTTTGCTTTTTGGTATTTTTGAAAGTACTGCTGCGCGTTCTCGGCCGGCGATTTTTGCGGGTCGAGCGGAATGGTGACCGTCCCGCCGTTTTCGTCATAGTAGTTTACGACCTCGATTTCCGTCATGCCGCGCTTGACGGCGTACAAATGGGCGGTGAGCAGTTCGCCGTACAGCCGGTAAGTGTCGGCTTGTTTCGCTTCTTCAAGCGTCTGTTCGAGTTTGGCGAGCTTTTTCTCGTTTTTCGCTTTTTCGTTCGCCATGAGCCGCTCGATGTCATGGGCTTGCTGCTTGACGCGGTCGCGCTCGGCCTTGCCGAAATAAAAGCGGTCCAATAGCTCGCTCGCGCTCGCAAATGGCTGGCCTTCTATTTTTAAGTGCTCAAGCGGCAAAACGTAAAACCATTCTTTTTCCCTGTTCGTGTACATCATCGGGGCAAAGCGGCGGCGGCGCACGTCATCGATGAGCGAAAGAAAGCTTTTCGGCAGCGTCGCCCGGTTGGCGATGCCAGCGCGGAACACCGCTTCATTGGCGAATAGCGGCGAAATGCCGCTGAAGGCAGAAACGAGCTGATGGGCGAGCTTGCCGGCGTGAAAGTCGATTTTTTTCAGCACCGTTTCTTCCGTCGCGTCAAGCGGATTCAGCTTGCCGTGCGTCGGCGGTGCGACGTACGGATGCCCAGGGAGCACCGTCCGGTAGCGGTTGACCGATGGCGGCAAATGCTTCAGGCTGTCGATGATCGTGTTGGCGGCTGCATCGACTAAGATGATGTTGCTATGGCGGCCCATCACTTCAATGATGAGTTGCTTCGTCTGCACGTCGCCGAGTTCGTCGCGCCCTTTCACGTCCATGACGATGATGCGGTCAAAATCGACTTGGCGGACCGATTCGATGATGCTTCCTTCCAACTGTTTGCGCAGCCGCATGCAAAACATCGGCGGCTCAGGCGGGTTGTCGTACGTTTCGTTTGTCAAATGGACGCGCGCGTACGTCGGATGCGCCGACAGCATCACTTTATGGTTATGGCCGCGGGCGCGCACGACCATGACGATCTCATACGCCGACGGCTGGTGGATTTTCGTGATCCGCCCGTTCGCAAGCGCCTCTTTGAGTTCACCGACAATGGCGTACGTAAACACTCCGTCAAAGGACATGGGAAAACACCTTTCTATTTTGGTTGTCTGCTATTCCGATATTACCATACGATCCGCTGTTGTGAACATGTTGGCGGCTTATGGTGCGAAAAAAAGAAGAGGGGGGAGCAAAAACCGCATTCGCTCCCATACAGGGGATGGGAGTGCGGTTGGGTGATACGAGACCGCGATTTTGGAGAGCGGGGGCATAGACTGCGAAACGTTGCTGTATGAGTGTCATTTTTTCGGACAGGGGTGAATAAGCATAAAAAAGCAGAAACAGTGCGCCGAAAAGACGGAGAGACGGAGGGGAGACAGATGCAATGGCATACGCTCGCGGCAAGCGATGTCGCGCACGAGACGAAGACGAATGTCAAGACCGGGCTTACTGCGGCGGAGGCGGAAAAACGGCTGCGGCAGTTCGGGTGCAACGAGCTGGCGGAAGGGAAGACGGAGTCGGCCATCGTCGTCTTTTTCCGCCAGTTTCAAGATTTTATGGTGCTTGTGCTGCTTTTGGCAACGGTGATTTCCGCGTTTTTAGGCGAGTATGTTGATGCGGCAGCGATTGTCGTCATCGTGATCATGAACGCCATCCTGGGGTTTATCCAGGAGCGGCGGGCAGAAAAGTCGCTTGCCGCTTTAAAACGCTTGTCCGCTCCGCAAGCGGTTGTGTTGCGTGACGGCGGGTGGGTGAAAGTCCCAGCGCGCGAGCTTGTTGTCGGTGATGTGGTGAGGCTGTCAAGCGGCGATCGGGTCGGGGCCGACGTCCGCTTGATTGAGGCGGCCGGCCTGGAAATCGAGGAGTCGGCGCTGACGGGCGAATCGGTGCCGGTGGCCAAATCCGCTGCCCCGCTTCATACGGAACAGGTGTCGTTGGGCGATTTGCACAATATGGCGTTTATGGGGACGCTCGTGACAAGAGGAAGCGGGGTTGGCATCGTCATCGCCACCGGGATGAAGACCGCGATGGGACAAATCGCGACGATGCTCGAAGAGGCAGATGCGGGGACAACCCCGTTGCAGCGCCGACTCGAGCAGCTTGGGAAAATTTTGCTTGTCGTCGCATTGGCGCTGACGGCGGCGGTGGTGGCAGTCGGGGTCGTTCAAGGGCACGACTTGTATGAAATGTTTTTGGCTGGCGTATCGCTCGCTGTCGCGGCCATTCCGGAAGGGCTGCCGGCCATCGTAACGGTTGTATTGGCGCTTGGCGTGCAGCGGATGATCAAACGAAATGCCATTGTCCGCAAACTTCCGGCGGTGGAAACGCTCGGCTGCGCTTCGGTCATTTGTTCCGACAAAACGGGGACGATGACGGAAAACATGATGACCGTCACGCAAGTATGGGCGGGCGGGCGGACATTTACGGTAAGCGGCGTCGGGTTGGGAACGGACGGGGAGTTTTCCGAACGCGGCCGGACGGTTGATCCGAACCGCGTTCCCGAGCTCGCCCGCCTATTGACGATGGGGGTGCTTTGCAATCGTTCGGAGTTGAAAGAAGAAAGCGGGCGGCGCTATATCGACGGCGATCCGACCGAAGGGGCGCTGCTTGTCGCGGCAGCCAAAGCTGGAATGGGAAAAGGAATGCTTTTGCGTGAGTACACGATCGAACAGGAGTTTCCGTTTGATTCGGAGCGGAAAATGATGACGGTCATCGTCCGCGGTCGAGATGGACGGCGGTTTGTCGTGACGAAAGGGGCGCCGGATGTGCTGCTTGAGAGGGCGGACCGCCTTGAATGGAACGGCCGCGAGCAGGTGTTGACGCCTGCGTGGAAAGATGCGATCGAGAAGGCGATTCGCCAGATGGCGTCTTCCGCCTTGCGCACGATTGCCGTCGCGTATCGGCCGCTTGCGGAAACAGAACGGATCGAGTCGGAGAAGGATGCGGAGACAAAGCTTCGGTTCCTCGGCGTCGCTGGCATGATCGATCCGCCGCGCCCAGAGGTGAAACAGGCGGTGGCGCGATGCAAAGAAGCGGGCATGAAAACGGTGATGATCACCGGCGATCACGTGTTGACCGCGACGGCGATCGCGAAACAGCTTGGCGTGCTGCCGCCTGGCGGCAAAGTGATGGACGGGGCGACGTTGTCGAAGCTGTCGGTCGATGAATTGGAACGCGCCGTCGATGAGATTTACGTGTTTGCCCGCGTTGCTCCCGAGCATAAGCTGAAAATCGTCAACGCCTTCAAGCGGCGCGGCCATATTGTCGCCATGACCGGCGACGGGGTGAACGATGCGCCGGCATTAAAAGCGGCTGATATCGGCGTCGCTATGGGCCGGTCGGGGACGGAGGTGGCGAAAGAGGCGGCGTCGCTCGTTTTGTTGGATGACAACTTTGCGACGATTGAGGCGGCGATTGAAGAAGGACGCAACATTTACGAAAACATTCGCAAGTTTATCCGCTACTTGCTGGCCTCGAACGTCGGGGAAATTCTCGTCATGTTGTTTGCGATGCTGCTGGCGTTGCCGCTGCCGCTTGTGCCGATTCAAATTTTATGGGTCAATCTTGTCACCGACGGTTTGCCGGCGATGGCGCTCGGGCTTGACCGGCCGGAAGAAAATGTGATGAAGCGGCCGCCGCGGCGCCCTGATGAAGGGGTGTTCGCGCGCGGGCTCGGCTGGAAAATCATCAGCCGCGGCGTTTTGATCGGTGTGGTTACGCTCGCCGCGTTTCTGACCGCCTATGAACGGAGCGGCGAGGATCTCGTTTACGCCCAGACGGCGGCGTTTGCGACGTTGGTGTTGGCACAATTGATCCATGTGTTTGATTGCCGCTGCGACCGTTCGATTTTTGACCGCCATCCGTTCGGGAACATGTACCTTGTCGCGGCGGTGGCCGTGTCGCTTGTATTGCTTTTGGTCGTCATCTACTATCCGCCGCTTGCCTCGGTGTTCCATACGAAGCCGCTCGCGGCGGTCGATTGGCTGCTCATTACGGGGTTGTCCGCCTTGCCGACATTTTTGTTTGCCGGCTCGCTTTTTTCGAGAAAATAGGATATGGTATAATCAAAAGGTGATAGAGAAGCGCTCTATGACCTTTTCTTTTTTGATCAGAAGACAGCAACGGATGTGATGATATGGTTTACAGCATGACCGGCTTCGGCGCAAGCGTGAAAAAAACGGATCGTTTGATGGTGGCGGTGGAAATGAAATCGGTCAACCACCGGTTTTGCGAAATTTCCATTCGCCTCCCTAGACAATGGCTCGTGTTTGAGGATAAAATAAAAAAAGCAATTTCACCGTACGTGCGGCGCGGAAAAGTGGAAGTGTTCGTCACGATCGCCGGTGAAGGGCTTGTGAAACGGAACGTACATATTGATTGGAATTTGCTCGGCCAATATTGGGCCGGATTGCAGGAAGCGGCAAAGCGATTTTCCATTGACGGCGGCGTGACGGCGGCCGAGCTGCTTCGGCTTGAAGGGGCGGTCGAGGTCGTCGAAGAAGAAGGCGCGAATGAAGAAGTAGAGCCGCTGCTTTTAGATGCCGTCGATGAGGCGGCAAAAGCGCTGGCCGCTATGCGCCGGCGAGAAGGAGAGGCGCTCGCTGAAGATTTGCGCGCCCGCCTTCGGGAGGTGGAGGCCGGCGCTGCCATCATTGAGCAGCGGGCGCCGCTCGTCGTCGAGCAATACCGTGAGCGGCTTGAACGCCGCCTGCGCGAATGGGCGCCCGCTCCGGTTGATGAAGCGCGCCTGCTTACGGAAGTGGCGGTGTTTGCCGAAAAGGCGGACATTCACGAGGAATTGAAACGCATCCGCAGCCATTTGGCGCAAATGGCAGATGCTTTAGAAATGGACGAACCGGTTGGGCGGAAGCTCGACTTTTTGGTGCAAGAGTTGAACCGGGAAGTCAACACGATCGGCGCCAAGGCAAACGACAGCCTGATTGCCGCGCAAGTCGTGGAGATGAAAAGCGTGCTTGAGAAAATGCGCGAGCAAGTGCAAAACGTGGAATAACCGTTTAAAGCGACTTGTTGGCGGCAACAATATCGAATATGGCAGGTGGGCGTGTCATGGTGAAATTCATCAATATCGGGTACGGAAACATGGTGTCGGCCGCCCGCATCATTACGATTGTCAGCCCTGATTCGGCGCCGATCAAACGAATCATTCAAGATGCGCGCGAAAGCGGCAAGCTCGTTGATGCGACGCACGGGCGGAGGACGCGCGCCGTCATCATCATGGACAGCGATCACGTCATTTTGTCGTCCGTGCAGCCGGAAACGGTGGCGAACCGCTTATATGGGAGCGACGATTTCTCCGAGGAAGGGCAGGGTTTGGGACGTTGAAGAACGAACGTGGGTTGTTGATTGTCATGTCGGGTCCGTCTGGGGTTGGCAAAGGGACGGTGCGCAAGGCGCTGTTTTCACAGCCGGACATCAATCTTCATTATTCGGTGTCGGTCACGACGCGCAAGCCGCGCGAAGGCGAAGTGGAAGGCGTCGACTACTTCTTCCGCACGCGCGAGCAGTTTGAACAAATGATCCGCGAAAACAAGCTGCTCGAATGGGCCGAGTATGTCGGCAACTATTACGGGACGCCGATTGATTATGTGGAAAAAACGCTCGCCGAAGGGAAAGACGTGTTTTTGGAAATCGAAGTGCAAGGAGCGATGAAAGTGCGGCGGGCGTTTCCAGAGGCGCTCTTCATTTTCTTGGCCCCGCCAAGCCTGAAGGAGCTCGAGAAGCGGATCGTCGGGCGCGGCACTGAGTCGAAAGAGCTGATTGAAAACCGGCTGCGGGCGGCGAAAGAGGAGCTTGAAATGATGGACGAGTACGACTATGTCGTGGAAAATGATGAAGTGGAGCTCGCCTGCGAGCGGATCAAGGCGATCGTCATCGCCGAACATTGCCGGCGCGAACGCGTCGCCGAGCGGTATAAACGGATGTTGGGGGTGGAATGACGATGCTGTATCCTTCCATCGATTTGCTGATGCAAAAAGTCGATTCGAAATACAAGCTCGTCACGGTGGTGGCCAAACGGGCGCGCGAGCTGCAGGACGGTGCGGAGCTGATGGTGAAAAAGCCGGTGTCGAAAAAATTTGTCGGCCAGGCGCTCGAGGAAATCGCTGGTGACAAGGTCGAATTAGTGGAGGAGGAAAAATAACAACCTAGCTTTAGGTTGTTATTTTTTTCAATGTCGGGGGGTGGCCAACATGATCAAGGGAAAACACATTTTGCTTTGTGTGACCGGGGGGGTGGCGGCGTACAAGGCGGCGGCGCTCACCAGCCAGTTGACCCAGCACGGCGCTGAAGTAAAAGTGATCATGACAGAAGGGGCGTGCCAGTTCATTACACCGCTCACGTTTCAAGCATTGTCGCGCCAGGAAGTGTATGTCGATACGTTTGCGGAAAACAACCCGGCCGTCATCGCTCACATCGATTTGGCGGACTGGGCCGATCTTGTTCTCGTCGCGCCGGCGACGGCCAATACGATGGCAAAGCTGGCCGCCGGCATCGCGGACAATATGGTGACGACGACGATTTTAGCGACGAAAGCGCCCGTCTGGATTGCTCCGGCGATGAACGTCCATATGTACGAACATCCGGCTGTCCAAGCGAACATTGAACGCCTGTACCAGTTCGGCTATCGATTCATCGAACCGTCGGAAGGCTATTTGGCGTGCGGCTACATCGGCAAAGGACGGCTCGAGGAGCCGGAGAAAATCATCGCCCATATCGAGCGCTTTTTTGCCGGTGATCCGCCGCTGTTTCGCGGGAAGCGTGTGCTTGTCACCGCTGGGCCGACGCGGGAGCGGCTTGATCCGGTGCGCTATTTCTCCAACTATTCGAGCGGCAAAATGGGCTACGCCATCGCCGAAGCGGCGGCCCGCTTCGGCGCTTCGGTGACGCTCGTCTCCGGACCGACGGCGCTTTCTTCGCCCGATGGCGTCGAGACGGTGGCGGTCGAATCGGCGACGGAGATGTACGAGGCGGTCTTGTCCCGCTTTGCCGAAATGGACATCGTCATCAAAGCGGCGGCGGTCGCTGATTATCGGCCGAAATATGTCGCGGCTTCCAAAATTAAAAAGCAGCCAGGCAGTTATGTCGTCGAGATGGAGCGGACGGTGGACATCTTGAAAGCGCTTGGCGAGCGGAAAACGAGACAGATTTTGGTTGGATTTGCCGCTGAGACGGACAACCTTGAACAGTATGCGTTAAAAAAGCTTGAGGAGAAGCGGCTTGATATGGTCGTCGCCAACAATGTGACCGAAGAAGGGGCAGGGTTTGCTGGCGATACGAACATCGTCACCATCTTCCGCCGCGACGGCGTCGTCCGTCCGCTGCCGCTCATGACGAAATGCGAGGCGGCCGAGGAAATTTTAAAAGAAATTCACGCGTATATCGAGGCGATTCGATGAAAGTCGCATCTGTGATTGTCGATGTCCCGTCTCGGCAGACGGACCGCCCGTTCGATTATTGGATTCCGGAGCGCTGGCGAGGCGTCATCCAGCCGGGCATGCGGGTGACGGTGCCGTTCGGGGCGCGGCGTTTGCAAGGGTTTGTCGTTGATGTGAAAGACCATTCCGACATCAAACAACTGAAACCGATTGAGCATGTGCTTGATGTCGTGCCGGTGTTAAACGAAGAGCTGCTTGATCTTGGCCGTCATTTGATGGAAACGACGCTTTGTTTTGCCATTTCGGCGTACCAGGCGATGCTGCCGGCGGCGATGCGGGCGAAATATGAAAAAACGCTCCGCTTGACGGATGAAGAGAAGAGAGAGATGCTGCCGGATGAGGTAAAGCCGCTGTTTGCCGGGCGGACGGAAGCCGCTTGGAAAGAGGTTGAGGCGGCCGGTTTATGGCGGGCGGCGCAAAAAGCGGTGCAGCAAGGAGTGCTTGAGGCGGTCTACAAGGTGAAAGAAAAAGCGGGCAAGAAAACGGTGAAGCACGCCGCTATTGCCATTCCATCGGAACAGGCGAAACAGGAGCTCGGGTCGTTGCCGACAAGGCAAAAAGAGGTGCTTTCATTTTTGCTTGAAAAAGGGCAGGCGGCGTCGGTTGCCGAACTGCAAGCGGTGCTTGGCGTCTCCTCAGCGCCGCTGAAAGCGCTCGTCGATAAAGGATTTGTGGTGCTGAACGATGTCGAGGTGTACCGCGACCCATACGAGCACCGCACGTTTCAGCCGAGTGAGCCGCCGGTGCTCACCCGAGCGCAAGAGGCGGCGTTGGCTAAGATCGCCGCTTCGGTGCGCGCCGGGGAGCATCGCACGTTTTTGCTGTATGGCGTCACCGGCAGCGGGAAGACGGAAGTGTATATGCAGGCGATTGATGAAGCGTTGCGCCAAGGGAAAGAGGCGATCGTTCTCGTGCCGGAAATTTCGCTGACGCCGCAAATGGTTGAGCGCTTCAAAAGCCGGTTCGGCTCGAAAGTAGCGGTGCTTCACAGCGGGCTGTCGGTCGGCGAAAAATATGACGAATGGCGGAAAATTCACCGGAAAGAAGTGCAGCTTGTCGTCGGTGCGCGTTCGGCGGTGTTTGCTCCATTTGAAAACTTAGGGATGATCATCATCGATGAGGAGCATGAGACGAGCTACAAGCAAGAAGAAATGCCGCGCTATCATGCGCGCGATGTCGCCATTTACCGCGCTCGCCGCCACAGCTGCCCGGTCGTGCTTGGCAGCGCCACGCCGTCGCTCGAGACGTTCGCCCGCGCCGCCAAAGGGGTGTACGAGCTGCTCGAGCTGCCGGAGCGCATCAGCGACCGAGGCCTGCCGGACGTTCATGTCGTCGATATGCGCGAGGAGCTGCGAAGCGGCAACCGTTCGATGTTTTCGCGCCGATTGCTTGACGAATTGCGCCGCCGGCTTGAGCGCGGCGAGCAGGCTGTGTTGCTGTTGAACCGACGCGGTTATTCGACGTTTGTCATGTGCCGCAGCTGCGGCTATGTCATCCGCTGTCCGCACTGCGACATTTCGCTGACGTACCATCGCGCCGGCGAGCGGATGAAATGCCATTATTGCGGGCATGAAGAGCCGCTTGTCCCTCGCTGTCCGTCGTGCGGAAGCGAACATATCCGTTTTTTCGGGACAGGAACGCAAAAAGTGGAAGAAGAACTGACGAGGTTGCTGCCGAAAGCGCGCGTCATCCGCATGGATGTCGACACGACCGGCCGCAAAGGGGCGCATGAAGAGCTGCTTTCCCGTTTTGCCGCCAAGGAAGCCGATATTTTGCTCGGCACGCAAATGATCGCCAAAGGACTTGATTTTCCGAACGTCACGCTTGTTGGTGTGCTGGCGGCCGACACGATGCTTCATTTGCCCGATTTCCGCGCCGCGGAAAAAACGTTTCAGCTGTTGACGCAAGTGAGTGGGCGCGCCGGACGGCATGAGCTGCCCGGCGAAGTGATCATTCAGACTTATACGCCTGACCACTACAGCATTGAACTGGCCGCCCGCCACGACTACCGCGCCTTTTACCAGCGGGAGATGGTGCTGCGCAAAGCGCACGGTTATCCTCCGTACTATTATTTGACGCTCATTACCGCCGCCCACGAAGAGGCGCCGGCTGCGGCCAAAGCGGCGGAGAAAATCGCCGCCTATTTGCGCAAGCATCTGTCGCACGAAGCGGCCGTTCTTGGCCCGGTCGCCTCGCCAATCGCCCGTCTTCACGATAGATATCGCTACCAATGCATGATAAAATACAAACGGGAGCCGAATTTGACCGCGGTGCTCAAGGCGGTCATCGACCGCTACCAAGCCGATGCCGCCCATGGCGGTGTGATGGTCACCATTGATACAAACCCATATATGATGATGTGAACTTGGGGGAATGACGTTGTCTGTTTTGCCGATTGTCACTTATCCTGATCCGATTTTGGAGCAGCCGTGCGCGCCAGTGACGGCGTTTGACCGTCGGCTCGGGCGGCTGCTTGACGATATGTATGAAACGATGCTTGCCGCTGACGGGGTGGGCCTAGCCGCCCCGCAAATCGGCGTTGCCGAACAGATCGCCGTCATCGATGTCGGTGATGAACACGGTCGGATCGAGCTCATCAACCCGGTCATTATCGAGGCGCGCGGCGAACAAGTGGATGTTGAAGGCTGTTTGAGCTTTCCCGGTTTATTTGGCGAAGTGCCGCGCGCCAAGTATGTGAAAGTGCGGGCGCAAAACCGGCGCGGCCGCCCGTTTACGCTTTCCGCGACCGGTTTTTTGGCGCGCGCCCTGCAGCATGAAATTGACCATTTGCGCGGCGTTTTGTTTACTTCGAAAGTGGTTCGATATTGCGATCTTGAAGAACTGGAAGGATAGATGCGGATGACGAACATTGTGTTTATGGGAACGCCTGACTTTGCTGTGCCGATTTTGCGCCAGCTTCTTCATGACGGCTACCGCGTGGCAGCGGTCGTCACCCAGCCGGATAAGCCGAAAGGGCGAAAGCGCGAGCTTGTCCCACCTCCAGTGAAAGTGGAGGCGGAGCGCCACGGCATCCCGGTGCTGCAGCCGACGAAAATTCGCGAGCCGGAGCAATATGAACAAGTGCTGGCGTTTGCGCCCGATTTGATTGTCACGGCGGCGTTCGGGCAAATTTTGCCGAAAGCGCTGCTTGAGGCGCCGAAATACGGATGCATCAACGTCCACGCCTCGCTTCTGCCCGAGCTGCGCGGCGGGGCGCCGATCCATTACGCCATTTGGCAAGGGAAAACGAAAACAGGCGTCACGATCATGTATATGGTGGAGCGATTGGACGCCGGCGACATGCTGGCGCAGGTCGAAGTGCCGATTGAAGAGACGGATACGGTCGGCACCCTCCATGATAAATTGAGCGCCGCCGGGGCTAAACTATTGTCGGAGACCCTTCCACTGCTGTTGGAAGGCCGTCTCACCCCCATCCCTCAAGAGGAGGAGAAGGCGACGTACGCGCCGAACATTCGCCGCGAGCAGGAGCGGATCGATTGGACGCAGCCCGGCGAAGCCATTTACAATCATATCCGCGCCTTCCATCCGTGGCCGGTGACGTATACCACACACGAGGGGAATATTTGGAAAATTTGGTGGGGCGAAAAAGTGCCGGCGCCCCGTTCGGCGCCGCCGGGCACGATTTTGGCGCTTGAGGAAAACGGCATTGTTGTTGCCACCGGCAATGAGACAGCCATTCGCATCACCGAACTGCAGCCGGCCGGCAAAAAGCGGATGGCGGCGGGTGAATTTTTGCGCGGCGCCGGCAGCCGGCTGGCGGTCGGCATGAAGCTAGGAGAGGATCATGAACGTACGTGAACTTGCTTTAGATACGCTGTTGGCTATTGAACAAAAAGGAGCGTACAGTCATTTGCAATTAAACGAAGCCATTCAAAAAGGACGCCTTGACGGGCGCGATGCGGCGCTGTTGACCGAGATTGTCTACGGCACGGTGCAACGGCGCGACACGCTCGATTATTATTTGGCGCCGTTTTTGCGCAAGGCGCGCCGGCTTGAGCCGTGGGTGCGCGTGCTTCTTCGGTTGACGCTTTATCAAATGGTGTATTTGGATCGTGTTCCCGACCGTGCCGCCGTCTTTGAAGCGGTTGAAATCGCCAAACGGCGCGGCCATCGCGGCATCGCGTCGCTCGTAAACGGCGTATTGCGCTCGATCGGCCGCGAGGGGCTGCCGTCGATCGAGGCTGTTGGTGACGTTGGCAAGCGGCTCGCCCTTGCCACCAGCCATCCCGAGTGGCTCGTTCGGCGCTGGATCCAGCAATATGGTTATGAAGAAGCGGCGCGCATGTGCGAGACGAATTTGCGCCCTCCGCAATCAACGGCCCGCGTCAACCGGCTGCGTGCGACTGTCGACGAGGCGCTTGCGCGGTTGCGCGGCGAAGGGGTGGAGGCCAGCCGCGGTCGTATCGCGCCCGAGGCCATTCGCGCGGAAAAAGGGAATTTGGCTCATACGGAGACGTTTCGCGCCGGTTGGCTGACGATTCAAGACGAAAGCTCGATGCTTGTCGCCCGAGCGCTCGCCCCAGCCCCTGGCGAGCGAGTGCTTGACTGCTGCGCGGCGCCGGGCGGAAAAACGACCCATATCGCTGAGCGGATGGACGGGCGCGGCGAGATCGTTGCTGTTGATATCCACGAACATAAGGTAATGCTGATCGAACAGCAGGCTAAGCGGCTCGGGCTTGACAACGTTGCGACGCTCCCCCTTGACAGCCGCCGGCTCGGCGAGCGGTTTGCCCCGGAATCGTTTGACCGCGTTTTGGTCGATGCGCCGTGCACGGGATTCGGCGTCATTCGCCGCAAACCGGAGATCAAATACACGAAGGGGAAAGAGGATGTCGCGGCGCTCGTTGAGGTGCAGCAAGCCATTTTGCGGGCGGCCGCTCCGCTTTTGAAAAAAGGCGGCACGCTTGTCTACAGCACATGCACCGTGGAGCGCGAGGAAAACGAAGAGGCCATCGCCCGCTTTTTAGCGGATCATCCGGACTTTTTCCTCGACGCCAGCCTTGCCGAGCGGATGCCGGAACCGGTGCGGCCGCATGTGAAAGGCGGCATGCTTCAGCTGCTGCCGCATCATTTTGACTCTGACGGGTTTTTTATCGCCCGACTGCGAAAGAAGGTGTAAAAGCATGGAAATGGTTCGTCCGGCTGCCCGCCGCTCTGTCGGCGAAACGCAGCCTCCGTTGCCATCGATTTATTCGCTCACGCTAGACGAATTGAAGGAATGGCTTGTCGCTCAAGGCGAAAAGCCGTTTCGGGCCACGCAAATTTACGAGTGGCTGTATAAAAACCGCGTCACCGATTTTGCCGATATGACGAATTTGCCGAAGCGGCTGCGCGAACAGCTAGCGTCATCGTTTTCGATCACGACGTTGAAAACCGTGGTCAAACAAACGTCTAAAGACGGAACGATCAAATTTTTGTTTGAGCTCCATGACGGCTATTCGATCGAGACGGTGCTCATGCGCCATCACTACGGCAATTCGGTGTGCGTCACGACGCAAGTCGGCTGCCGCATCGGCTGCACGTTTTGCGCTTCGACGCTCGGCGGATTGAAGCGCCATTTGGAGGCGGGCGAGATCGTCGCCCAAGTCGTGCAAGTGCAAAAAGCGCTCGATGACACGAATGAGCGCGTCAGCAGCATCGTCGTCATGGGCATCGGCGAGCCGTTTGACAACTACGATGCGCTTATCAAGTTTTTGCGCATCGTCAATCACCCAAAAGGGTTGAACATTGGCGCCCGCCATATCACCGTTTCGACGAGCGGCATCATCCCAAAAATTTACCAATTTGCCGATGAAGGAATGCAAATCAACTTCGCCATTTCGTTGCATGCCCCGACGAATGAGCTGCGGACGAAACTCATGCCGATCAATAAAGCGTACCCGCTGCCCAAGTTGATGGAGGCAGTTCGGTATTACATTGAAAAAACCGGCCGGCGCGTGACGTTTGAATACGGATTGTTCGGCGGGGTGAACGACCAGCTTGAGCACGCCGAGCAGTTGGCCGAGCTGATTAAAGGGCTGAAATGCCATGTGAATTTGATTCCGGTCAACTACGTGCCGGAGCGCAACTATGTGCGCACGCCGCGCAGCCAAATTTTCGCCTTTGAACGGGCGTTGAAAAAACAAGGAATCAATGTCACCATTCGCCGCGAACATGGACACGACATCGATGCCGCCTGCGGACAACTTCGCGCGAAGGAGCGAAAAGAGGAGACGAGGTGAATCGGATGCGAGCGGTTTTCCGAACTGACATCGGCCAAATTCGCGAACATAACGAAGACAGCGGCGGCGTATTTGTCAATCAAAGCGGCCAATATTTGGCCATTGTCGCCGACGGGATGGGCGGCCATCGCGCCGGCGACGTGGCGAGCTCCATGGCGGTGGCGTATTTGCAGGAGCGATGGGAGAACGAGAGTGGGCTTGCTTCGCCGACTGAGGCGGAGCAATGGCTTCAAACGCATATTGCCGCGGCGAACGAACAATTGTTTCGCCATGCCCGTTCCCACCCGGAATGTGAAGGAATGGGGACGACGGTCGTCGCCGCTGTTTGCGCTCATTCGTTTGCGACGGTTGCCCATATCGGCGACAGTCGCTGCTACGTGCTCAACAAAAGTGGAATTCAGCAGCTGACCGACGACCATTCGTTGGTCAATGAGCTCGTCAAAAGCGGGCAGCTTTCGAAAGAAGCGGCTGAACATCATCCGCGCAAAAACGTACTGTTGCGGGCGCTCGGCACGGAACCGGCGGTGAAAATCGACGTGAAAACAGTGGCGCTCGACGAGGGCGACATGTTGTTGTTATGTTCGGACGGGTTGTCCAATAAAGTGCCGGAAGCGGACATGATGCATATTTTGACGGGTGCCGGCACGCTGGAAGAGAAGGCGGAGGCGCTTATCCAGCTCGCCAACGGGCGGGGCGGGGAAGACAACATTTCGCTGGCGGTTATCGATGTTTCAGCGGAACGTGAAGGTGGGTGATCGGCGTGCTCATTGGAAAGCGATTGAATGACCGCTATAAAATCATCAGCCTCATCGGCGGCGGCGGCATGGCCAACGTGTATTTGGCCCGCGACATGATTTTGGAGCGCGATGTTGCTGTTAAAGTGCTCCGCCTTGATTTTGCCAATGATGATCAATTCATCAAACGGTTCCGCCGCGAGGCGCAAGCGGCGACGAGCTTAAACCATGAACATATCGTCTCCATTTATGACGTCGGCGAAGAGGAAGGCGTCTATTACATCGTCATGGAATATGTGCGCGGCGCTACGCTGAAGCAATACATCCAGCAGCACGCTCCGCTTTCGGTCGAACGGGCGCTTCGCATCATGGACCAGCTGACATCAGCGATCGCCCATGCCCATGAGAACGGCATCATTCACCGCGACATTAAACCGCAAAACATTTTGCTTGATGAGCACGGCAATGTGAAAGTGACCGACTTCGGCATCGCTGTGGCGATGAGCGGCACGACGATCACGCAGACCAACTCGGTGCTCGGTTCGGTTCATTATTTGTCGCCCGAGCAGGCGCGCGGGGGCATCGCTACTGAAAAATCGGACATTTATTCACTCGGCATTGTCATGTTTGAACTCGTCACGGGCCGGCTGCCGTTTTCCGGCGAATCAGCCGTTTCGATCGTGTTGAAGCACTTGCAGACGGAAACGCCGTCGCCGAAGGCGTGGAATCCGGACATTCCGCAAAGCGTGGAAAACATTATTTTAAAGGCGACGGCGAAAGACCCGTTTTACCGCTACCAATCCGCGCGCGAAATGAACGAGGACATTCGGACAGCGCTGGATCCAAGGCGGCGCAACGAGCCGAAATTCACCATTCCAGATGATGACGAGGAAGCGACGAAAGCCATTCCGATTATAAAACAGGCGGAAAGCTCGGCGTTGGAGCAAGAGACGCTCGTGTACGAGGAAAAAACGAGCGAACCGGCTCATGCGGCCGACAAGCCGAAACCGAAGCGGAAGCGGGGATGGATTGCCTGGCTTGTGGCTGCCTTGCTGTTCATTGGAGCTGCCGGCGTCAGCGCGGTCACATGGATTCCGAACCTTATTTTTCCAAAAGAAGTGACGATGCCGAACGTGGTCAACAAAAACTATGATGACGCTGTTGAACAGCTGTCGTCGCTCGGTTTGGAAATTAAAGATACGATCGATGTGGAAGATGATCAAATCGAAGAAGGAAAAGTCGTGCGCACCGATCCGGAAGCCGGCATGATGGTGAAGAAAGGGGCCGGCGTCATTATTTATAAAAGCATTGGAAAAAAGAAAATCGAATTTCCAAGCTTCATTGGCGATGATATTGCTGCGGCGGAGGAGGAGCTGCGCGCCGAAGGATTTGTCCGCATTACACGCAACGGACGCTACAGCGACAAGCCGGAAGGGACAATTTTGGATCAATATCCGTATGCCGGCGATCGAGTGGCGCCTGATGAAACGGAAGTCGTCTTTACCGTCAGCCTCGGACCGGAGAAAGTCACGGTCAAAGATTTAACCGGGTATACGGAAAAAAGCGTGCGCGATTACGGCGCGGATCAAGGGCTGCGCATTGACGTGAAGTACGAGTATTCGGACAAGGTGCCGGAAGGGCTTGTCATTTCGCAAACTCCAGCGGCGAACGAGCGGGTAAAAAAAGGGGAAACCATCACTGTCGTCATTTCCCGCGGGCCGGAACCGAAGCCGTCCAAAACGGTAGTGAAAGAGATTATGATCCCGTATGAACCGGCGATGCCCGGGCAAATCGTTGAGGCCCAGCTTTACATCCAAGATGCCGCCCACAATATGACAACGCCCTACAAAACATACCGGCTGACGGCGCCAGCGACCGAGATGGTCGAGTTTGAAATTCCATATGGGGAGACCGCTTATTACCGCGTCATTGTCAACAATGTCGTCAAAGAGGAAGGCTCGATCCCATATCCAGAAAATGACGGGAAAAAGGGGTGAGGCTATGGCGGAAGGACAAATCATTAAAGCGTTAAGCGGATTTTATTACGTCCTGTCCGAAGGCCGCGTGTTCCAATGCCGCGGGCGCGGCGTGTTCCGCAAGAAAAAAGTGACGCCGCTCGTCGGCGACCGCGTCGTTTTCCAGGCGACGAGCGAAACGGAAGGCTATATTTTGGAGATTGGCGAGCGGCAAAATGAGCTTGTGCGGCCGCCGATTGCCAACGTCGAACAGGCGATTTTAGTCTTTTCAGCTGTAAGCCCGGACTTCAACGCCAAGCTGCTCGACCGCTTTCTTGTCTTGGTTGAATCGAAACGCATCACGCCGATCATTGTCATCAGCAAAATCGATTTGTTGGATGGCGAATCGAAAGAAGAGATCGCCCGCTACGTGCATGATTACCGGCGCCTCGGCTACGACGTAATTGAGACATCGGCGGTGACAAAAGGGGGGCTCGACGAGCTGGCGGCCCGCCTTCGCGGCCGCGTCTCCGTCGTCGCCGGGCAGTCCGGCGTCGGCAAATCGTCTCTATTAAACGCGCTCCGTCCGGATTTGCGGTTGAAAACGGGCGACATTTCCACCCATTTAGGGCGCGGCAAGCATACGACCCGCCATGTCGAACTGCTTGAGGTCGCCGGTGGACTTGTCGCCGACACCCCAGGGTTTAGTGCACTTGAGTTCGACCAGATCGAGCTTGACGAATTGCCGCATTATTTTCCTGAATTCCGAACGTACGGGGAAGGGTGCAAGTTCCGCGGCTGCCTTCATATCGCCGAGCCGAAATGCGCTGTGCGTGAGGCGGTCGAAGCCGGGGAGATTCCGTCGTACCGCTATGACCACTATGTTAGTTTTGTTGCCGAAATGAAAGAACGAAAGCCGAGGTATTGAACATGATTCGAATTGCGCCATCGATTTTATCAGCCGATTTCGCCCGCCTGGCTGAGGAAATTCGTTCGGTCGAGGAAGGCGGGGCGGATTGGATTCATGTGGATGTCATGGACGGGCATTTCGTGCCGAATTTGACGTTCGGTCCGCCGGTCGTGGCCGCCATTCGACCGGTGACGAAGCTGCCGCTTGACGTTCATTTGATGATCGCCGACCCGGACCGATACATTCCGGCGTTTGCGAAAGCGGGCGCGGATGTGATTTCCGTCCATGTTGAGGCGTGCGTGCATTTGCATCGGACGATTCATTTTATCAAAGAACAAGGCGTCAAAGCCGGGGTGGTGCTCAATCCGCATACACCCGTCGAGATGATCCGCCATGTGATCGCTGATGTCGATCTCGTCTTGTTGATGACGGTCAATCCAGGGTTTGGCGGACAGGCGTTCATTCCGGCGGTCGTGCCGAAAATCCGTGAGGTCGCCCGGATGGCCAGCGAACAAAACAAAGAGGTTGACATTGAAGTTGACGGCGGCATCAATGCGAAAACGGCGCCGCTTTGCGTGGAAGCCGGGGCGAACGTGCTTGTCGCTGGATCGTCCATTTACAACGAACCGGACCGAGCCGCCGCCATTCGCACGCTTCGTGAAGCGTGCGCCAACTACTAGCCAAAAAGCAGCGCCGCTTTTGCCATTTTATTGAGCCGCAGGGTGATGAGAGCAAAGAAGAAGATGGCCGCCTCGGCCCTTGCCGAAAGGGGGAAACGCATGTGTTGATTCATATTGTCGGCGGCGGTCCGCGCCACCTTCTTCCCGATTTGCGCTTGTATGATGGGAGCGATGTGCAGTGGGTCGGCGTCGACCGCGGCACGAAAGCGCTGCTGGATTTCGGATTCCGCCCGGTGCGGGCGTTTGGCGATTTTGATTCCTTGCCGGTTGAGGAGGTCAAGCGGCTAGGGGAGATGCTGCCGGAGCTTGACATTTGGCCGGCGGAAAAAGATAAAACGGATATGGAGATCGCCCTTGATTGGGCTGTCGGGCAGACAGACGGCGTCATTCGTCTGTTCGGAGCGACCGGCGGGCGGCTTGACCATTTGTTTGGCAACGTTGAGCTGCTGTTCAAGTACGCCGGGCGGCCCATTGAACTCATCGACCGGCAAAACGTGCTCACCGTCCATCTGCCCGGCGTGCATACGGTCGTGCGCGACGATCGATACCGCTATGTGTCATACATCCCGATTTCCGAAACGGTGGCAGAGCTTACGCTGATCGGATTTAAATATCCACTAACAAACTGTCATATTTCCCGCGGTTCGACATTATGTATTAGTAACGAACTTATCCAATCTTCCGGTACTTTTTCGTTTTCAGAAGGCATATTAATGATGATAAGGAGCAGCGATTTTGCTGGCTGCCCGTAGTCGCGCTTGGCTTATGACGGAATATAATGGATAAGGAAATGGCGGGAAGCTCGTTATGATCGGTGTGAGGAGGGAATCGGGATGAAGTTTTATACGATCAAGCTGCCGAGATTTTTAGGCGGAATCGTGCGGGCGGTGTTGAACGCATTTAAAAAAGGATAAGAAAAAAGCACCATTTTTGGTGCTTTTTTTGTTGCCGCCGAACAAAAGGAGGGTTGCAACCTTTTGGGCGGCTTCTTTTCGTTAGGCCGTTAGACGCGTTTCACTTTTCCAGATTTCAGCGCGCGCGCCGAAACCCAAACGCGTTTCGGTTTGCCGTCAACTAAAATGCGCACTTTTTGCAAATTGGCTTTCCATGTGCGGCGGCTGGCGTTCATGGCATGCGAACGCGAGTTGCCGAACGATTTCTTCTTGCCGGTCACAAAGCATTTCGCCATCGTGTTTCCCTCCTTGCTTTCACATCCCTCTAAAAACACTATTATAATTTACCATACAACCGTAGGGATTGCAATAGACGTGCGGTTTTCTTTCAAGAAACTGTCCTTGACATATATTTCAGTTTTCGGCTAAATAATACTAGTGGGCGGACGGGAAGCGCTTTGAAAACCGAAAGCGTTATAGTACAATAGGGGTAGCTGTGCGAGATACGCAAAGGGGGAACGAGCATGTCGATCGAATGGCAAACGAAATACGGGCGCATTGAAGTGTCCAATGAAGTCATTGCGATGATCGCGGGGGGAGCGGCCGTCGATTGTTACGGCATTGTCGGAATGGCGTCGAAAAACCAGATTCGTGACGGATTGTCGGACATTTTGCGACGGGAAAATTTTTCTAAAGGGGTTGTCGTCCGGGAAGAAAACGGCGAAGTACATATCGATATGTACATTATCGTCAGCTATGGGACGAAAATTTCTGAAGTTGCCCATAACGTGCAGTCGAAAGTGAAGTACACGCTCGATCAGACGCTCGGACTGGCGGTCCAGTCGATCAACATTTACGTTCAAGGGGTTCGGGTGGCAAACCCGTAGTAAGGAGGAGTTAGCCGGTGACAATGAGGACGCTTGACGGAAGACGATTTGCCGATATGGTGCAGCAAGGGGCCGCACATTTGGCGAACAACGCCAAGACGGTCGATGCGCTGAACGTCTTTCCGGTTCCAGATGGCGATACAGGAACGAACATGAACTTGTCGATGACGTCCGGGGCGAAAGAAGTGAAGGCGAATGCGTCTGACCATATCGGCAACGTCGCCGCGGCGCTGGCGAAAGGGCTGTTGATGGGGGCGCGCGGCAATTCCGGCGTCATTTTGTCGCAGCTGTTCCGCGGATTTGCCAAGGCAGTTGAAGGCAAACAAGCGGTGAACAGCTTCGAATTCGCCGCCGCCTTGCAGGCGGGGGTGGACACCGCCTATAAGGCGGTTATGAAGCCGGTCGAGGGGACGATCCTCACCGTTGCCAAAGAAGCGGCGCGCAAGGCCGTGGAGGCGGCAAAAAAAGAGCGCGACGTGATCGCCGTGATGGAAGCGGCGCTCGCCGAGGCAAAAGCGGCGCTGCAGCGCACGCCCGAATTGCTTCCAATCTTAAAGGAAGTTGGTGTCGTCGACAGCGGCGGTCAAGGGCTCGTATACATCTATGAAGGGTTTCTTGCTGCTCTCAAAGGAGAAATCGTGAGCGCCGCACGCGCTGAGGCGCGGATGGACGATTTAGTGAAAATGGTGCACCATCAGAGCGCGCAAAGCCATATTCATACCGATGAGATCGAGTTTGGCTACTGTACGGAATTTATGGTCCGTTTTGAGCCGGACAAGCTGGCTGAGCACCCGTTTTCCGAAGAAACGTTCCGCCGCGAGTTAAGCCAGTTCGGCGACTCGCTGCTTGTTGTCGCGGATGACGAGCTTGTTAAGGTGCACATCCATTCGGAAACGCCGGGTGAGGTGCTGACATACGGTCAACGCTACGGCAGCTTGATCAATATTAAAATTGAAAACATGCGCGAACAACATGCCAACATCGTCGGCAAGGAGGCAAAAACGCTTCCTGGTGTTGCCAAAGAGGAAGCAAAGCCGTACGGCATCGTCGCCGTCGCCATGGGCGCTGGCGTGGCTGAACTGTTTCGGAGCATCGGTGCACACGCCATCATTGAAGGTGGGCAAACGATGAACCCGAGCACGGAAGAAATCGCTGACGCCATCCGCCTCGCCAACGCGGAAACGGTGTTTGTGCTGCCAAACAACAAAAACATCGTGATGGCGGCAAAACAAGCGGCGGAGCTTTCCGAACAGCGGGTGATCGTCATCCCGTCGAAAACGGTTCCGCAAGGTCTGGCGGCGCTCTTGGCGTTCAATCCGGCGCAATCGGCCGAGCAAAATGAGCGGGCGATGACGGCGGCGCTGTCGCGAGTGAAAACGGGGCAAGTGACGTTTTCCGTGCGCGATACGACGATTGACGGCATCGAGATTCAAAAGGGCGATTACATGGGGTTGTTGGATGACCGCATTATTGCCGCTGACAAAGACAAACTCGCCGTAACGAAGCGGTTGCTTGATGCGCTCATCGATGAACAAAGCGAAATCGTGACCATTTTGTACGGCGAAGACGCAACGGAGATCGATGTAGAAACAGTCGTTGCCTATTTGGAAACGAAACATGACGGGGTCGAAGTGGAAGTGCATAACGGAAAGCAACCGCTGTATCCATTCATCATTTCCGTCGAGTAATATGCTAGAATAATAGAAGGGAGCATTCCCTTCTATTTTCTGTTTGATGGAGGAATCAATCCAATGAAATACAAAAGCGTCTTTGATATCATTGGCCCAGTGATGGTCGGGCCGTCAAGCTCACATACGGCAGGGGCGGTGCGCATCGGCTTGGTTGCGCGCAAGTTGTTTGGCCGAAAGCCGGCGTGGGCGCGCATTTCGTTTTACGGCTCATTTGCCGAAACGTATCGGGGGCATGGCACCGATGTCGCCATTGTCGCGGGGCTGCTCGGGTTTGACACGTTCGATGAACGTCTTCCGAATGCGCTTGAGATCGCCCGTGAGGAAGCAGTGGACGTTTCGTTTTCTACCGAGGAAGCGATCCCGCATCATCCTAATACGGTGCGCCTTTGGATTGGCGATGATGAAGGCGAACTTGAGCTCGTCGGCATTTCGATCGGCGGCGGCAAAATCGAAATCGTCGAATTGAATGGGTTTGCCTTGAAGCTGTCTGGCCACCATCCGGCGCTGCTCATTATGCATAACGACCGGTACGGGACGATCGGCGCGGTGGCTTCGGTGTTGGCGAAACGGAAAATCAACATTGGCCATATGGAAGTGTCGCGCAAAGAGAAAGGTAAGGAAGCGCTCATGGCGATCGAAGTTGACCAGCCGTTGACCGATGATCTGATTCAAGAATTGGAGCAGCTGCCGAACATCATTCAAGTGGCGAAGCTTGCGGATTGAAACGAAATCGGTTTCATGTTGATGTGCATCGAAGAAGATAAGCCATGATGGAGAGAGGACAGGTGGGAATAAAATGTTTCGCAATGTGGCTGAACTTGTGGCGTTGGCCGAAAAGGACAGCATCAAAATCGCTGAAGTGATGATTCGTCAGGAAGTGGAAGTGAGCGGGCGAAGCCGGGAAGAGGTGATCGCGCAAATGGATCACCATCTAGCCGTCATGGAGCGCGCCGTCGAGAGGGGGCTCGAAGGGGTTGTGTCCCGCTCCGGATTGACCGGCGGCGATGCCGTGCGGATGCAGCGCTATATTGCCGGGGGTCGCTTTTTGTCCGGAGAGACGATTTTGGATGCCGTCAGCAAAGCCATGGCGACCAACGAAGTGAACGCGGCGATGGGCGTCATTTGCGCCACCCCGACGGCCGGGGCGGCCGGCGTCGTCCCGGGGACGCTGTTTGCTGCGAAAGAGAAGCTGCGGCCGACAAGAATGGAAATGATTGAGTTTTTGTTTACAGCCGGGGCGTTTGGCTACGTCGTCGCGAACAACGCCTCGATTTCCGGCGCCGCCGGCGGCTGTCAAGCCGAGGTTGGATCGGCGGCGGGCATGGCCGCCGCGGCGCTGGTGGAGCTGGCCGGCGGGACGCCGAGCCAAGCGGCTGAAGCGATGGCCATCGCCTTAAAAAATATGTTGGGATTAGTATGCGATCCGGTTGCCGGCCTGGTCGAAGTGCCGTGCGTCAAGCGGAACGCGATGGGAGCGGCGAACGCCATGATCGCTGCGGATATGGCGCTAGCCGGCATTAAAAGCCGCATCCCGTGTGACGAAGTGATTGAAGCGATGTATCGCATCGGGGCGGCCATGCCGGTGGCGCTCAAAGAAACGGCGCAAGGGGGGTTGGCCGCGACGCCGACCGGCCGCGCCATTGCGGCTCGCATTTTCGGCGCTTCCGCGGCATCGAAGTGAACGAAGCGATGCAGCAACCGGTGACAGCGGTCAAAGGCATCGGTGAAGAGACGGCGGCGGCGCTTGCCGACATCGGCATCGCGACGGTCGGTGAGCTGCTTGCGTACGCCCCGTACCGCTATGATGATTATGAACAAAAAGATTTGGCCGCCGTCCGCCATGAAGAAAAAGTGACAGTGGAAGGGAAAGTATACAGCGCCCCACTGTTGACGTATTACGGAAGGAAAAAATCGCGCCTTTCCTTCCGCATGCTGGCCGATCGCTGCTTGATCACCGTTGTTTGTTTCAACCGTCCCTACTTGAAGGAAAAAATCGCCCTGAACGAGACGGTGACGGTGATCGGCAAATGGGACCGGCATCGGCAAACGATCAACGCCTACGAACTTCGGTTCGGACCGGCTCCGGAGACGACTGGCATCGAGCCGGTTTACTCCGTGCGCAGCCCGCTGACGGTGAAAACGATGCGTCGGTTGATGAAAGCGGCGTTCGAACAGTTTGGCGAGCACATCCCCGACCCGCTGCCGCCCGTTTTGCGCCGCGCTTATCGCCTTGTCGCCAAACAAGAAGCGCTCCGCGCCCTTCATTTTCCGCGCACGCGCGAAGAGTTGCATCAGGCGCGGCGTCGGCTCATCTATGAGGAGTTTTTGTTGTACCAGCTGAAAATGCAGGCGCTCCGTCGATTGATGCGCGATGAGCGGCGCGGCGTCGTTCATTCGTTTTCTGAAGAGCGGCTTTCGTCCTTTCTTTCCGGATTGCCGTTTGTCTTGACGAACGCCCAGCGCCGTGTCATCGGCGAAATTTTGGCGGACATGCGCTCGCCGCGGCAAATGAACCGGCTTTTGCAAGGCGACGTCGGTTCTGGCAAGACGGTCGTTGCCGCTGTCGCTCTTTACGCCGCCGCTTTGTCTGGATTTCAAGGAGCGCTGATGGTGCCGACGGAAATTCTGGCTGAACAGCACGCCCGCTCGCTCGCCGAGCTGTTTGCCGATACTGATGTGACGATCGCGCTCTTGACAAGCTCAGTGAAGGGAAAGCAGCGCAAAGCGGTGCTTGCCGAACTGGAAGAAGGAACAATTGATATCGTTGTAGGCACGCACGCCTTGATTCAAGAAGGAGTGCAGTTTCGCCGGCTCGGCCTCGTTATTACGGACGAGCAGCACCGGTTTGGCGTCGAACAGCGCCGCGTTTTGCGTGAGAAAGGGCATGCACCGGATGTATTGATGATGACGGCGACGCCGATTCCGCGCACACTCGCCATTACAGCGTTCGGCGACATGGACGTATCGGTGCTCGATGAAATGCCGGCTGGACGAAAAAAAGTCGAGACGTATTGGGTGAAGCATCATCAGTTCTCCCGCGTGCTCGATTTTATCGAAAAGGAATTGCGCCGTGGTCATCAGGCGTATGTCATCTGTCCGCTCATTGAGGAATCGGACAAGTTGGATGTGCAAAACGCCATCGATGTCCATAGCCAACTTGTCCATTATTATCGCGGGAAATATGAGATCGGCTTGATGCACGGCCGGCTGTCGGCTGACGAAAAAGAACGCGTCATGAGGGCGTTCAGCGAAAACCGCATCCATGTGCTCGTCTCGACGACGGTCGTTGAAGTCGGCGTGAATGTACCGAATGCGACGGTGATGGTCATTTACGACGCCGAACGGTTTGGCCTCGCCCAGCTCCATCAGCTGCGCGGGCGGGTCGGGCGCGGCGACGCCCAGTCGTACTGCATTTTGATCGCCGACCCGAAATCGGAAGTCGGCAAAGAACGAATGCGCATCATGACGGAAACGGCCGATGGGTTTGTGTTGGCCGAAAAAGATTTGGAGCTGCGCGGTCCGGGCGATTTTTTCGGTACAAAACAAAGCGGGCTCCCGGAATTCCGCTACGGCGATCCAGTGCATGATTACCGTATTTTGGAAGTCGCCCGCCGCGATGCCGCCAAGCTCGTTTCCTCGGCCGCGTTTTGGCGCGATGAGGCGTACGCCGGGCTGCGCGCCGAGCTGGAAGCGTCCGGCATACTCGACGGGGAAAAGCTAGATTAATAGACAGGGAGGAGGCGGCCGGCGCATTCGCGCCCCGCTGTTTTTTTATGGCAATTGATTTTTTGGCCAGTGGAAGCCTATATTTTCATTGCCCGGACGGAGGAGGCAGGAGATGCCTGTCCCACTATTTCGTTTGTGGGCCTCGAGGATGGAGCAGAAAGCCGTTTGGCGAGGGGGGCGTCGAATCCACAGCGGCCGACAGCATGTGGCGCTGTTCATTTTTTGTGCTTGCATTTCGTTTTTTGATATTATATATTACTTTTAGTACCTAGTCATAAAGTCGGACGGTGTCACGAATCGATGAGAAAAAGCAAACGCGAACGGCAACGGTTGTTGCAGGAGACGATCCGGGAAAACCCGTTTATCACCGATGAAGAGCTCGCCGAAAAATTTTCGGTCAGCGTGCAGACGATCCGCCTTGATCGGCTTGAGCTGTCGATTCCCGAACTGCGTGAGCGCATCAAGAATGTCGCTCGCCAGTCGTTCGCTGATAAAGTGCGGGCGTTGCCGCTTGAAGAAGTGATCGGCGACATTATTGACATCGAGCCGGATTCGAGCGCCATTTCGATTTTCGATGTGAAAGAGGAGCACGTCTTTCGGCGCACCCGCATCGCCCGCGGTCATCATTTGTTCGCTCAGGCCAACTCGCTTGCCGTCGCCGTCATCCATGATGAACTGACGCTGACAGCGAAAGCGGCCATTCGTTTTGTGCGCCAAGTGAAAGAAGGGGAGCGGGTCGTAGCTAAAGCGAAAGTGACCGGAAAAACGGTGCACGGGCGCACAATCGTCGAGGTGAACAGCTACGTCGGCCAGGAGCTCGTCTTTTCTGGTACGTTTGAAATGTACCGTTCAAACATAGAGAAAAAGGATGGGGACAGCCATGAATATCGCGGTTGATGCCATGGGAGGAGACCATGCCCCGGGCGAAATCGTGCGCGGGGCGCTTATGGCCGCCGCCCATTTCCCTGACATCGAGATTACGCTGATTGGCGATGAATCGAAAATTCGCCCGCATGTGACGGGTGAAGAGCGCATTTCGATCATCCACACCGACGAAGTGATCGAAGCAGATGATGAGCCGGTGCGGGCGGTGCGGCGCAAAAAGAACTCGTCGATGGTGCGCATGGCGGAAGAAGTAAAAGAAGGGCGCGCCGCTGCCTGCATTTCCGCCGGCAATACCGGGGCGCTCATGGCAACCGGACTGTTTGTCGTCGGGCGGGCAGCCGGCATCGCTCGCCCGGCGCTCGCCCCGACGCTGCCGACATTGGATGGGCGCGGCTTTGTCTTTCTAGATGTCGGCGCCAACGTCGATGCAAAGCCGGAACATTTGCAGCAATACGCTTTGATGGGACATGTGTACGCAAAGAATGTGCGCGGCGTCGAAAAACCGCGCATCGGCTTGCTGAACGTCGGAACGGAAGACCAAAAAGGAAACGAAACAACGAAACGGGCGTTTGCCTTGCTCAAGGAAACGAACCTTCATTTCATCGGCAATGTCGAAGCGCGCGACCTGCTAGAGGGAGTGGCTGATGTTGTCGTCGCCGACGGCTTTGCCGGCAATGTTGCATTAAAAACGATTGAAGGGACGGCGCTGGCTCTCTTTTCCTTGCTCAAGCAGACGCTGACAAGCGGCGTCGCGGCGAAGCTGGCTGCCGCCGTCCTCAAGCCAAAGCTCGCTGGGCTGAAAAAGATGATGGACTACTCGGAGTATGGCGGCGCGGCGCTGTTTGGCTTAAATGCTCCGGTCATTAAAGCGCACGGATCGTCCGATGCGAACGCCATCTTCCACGCCATCCGCCAGGCGCGAGAGATGGTGGTTCATGATGTCATCGGCACGATCAGAGCGGAGCTGGAACGGGCATAATCGGTAAAGGAGGAATCAAAAATGGGGAAAATCGCCTTTTTATTTCCTGGTCAAGGATCCCAGACGGTCGGCATGGCGAAAGACGCTGCCGAGCATGACGACCGCGCCCGCGCCGTCATCGCGGAGGCTGACGAGCGGCTTGGATTCGCGCTTTCCAAGCTCATGTTCAACGGACCGCAAGAAGAGCTGACGTTGACATATAACGCCCAGCCGGCGCTGCTAGCCGCCAGCATCGCCTTGCTCCAGCTTGTTGACGGCGCTGGGCTGAAAGCGGACTATGTCGCCGGCCACAGTTTAGGCGAATATACGGCGCTTGTCGCTGCTGGGGCCATGTCGTTTGCCGATGCCGTCTACGCGGTGCGCCGCCGCGGCGAACTGATGGATGAAGCGGTGCCGGCTGGCGAGGGGACGATGGCGGCGGTGTTGGGGATGGATGCTGATGCGCTTGAAGCAGTGACAAATGAAATCGCCGCTCAAGGCGATCCGGTCGAGCCGGCCAACTTCAACTGCCCAGGGCAAATCGTCATCTCCGGCTCGAAAGCCGGAGTGGAAAAAGCGGCGCAGCTTTTGAAAGAACGCGGCGCCAAACGCGTCATTCCGCTTGAGGTGAGCGGTCCGTTCCACTCCGCTCTCATGAAGCCGGCGGCGGAAAAACTGAAAGCGGTTCTTGACAGTTTGGTGATTCGTGACGCCGTCATTCCGGTCATCGCCAATGTGACTGCTGAGCCGGTGACGAGAAAAGAGGACATCGCCCGCCTTCTCATTGAACAACTGTATTCGCCGGTGCGTTGGGAGCAGTCGGTGCGCACGCTTCTTTCGCTTGGCGTCGACACGTTTGTCGAAATCGGTCCGGGAAAAGTGTTGTCCGGCCTTGTGAAAAAAATCGACCGCAACGCCCGCGTTTATGCGGTGAACGATTTTGCTTCCTTCGAAGCAACCGTTGCGGCGCTGAAAGGGGAATAAAGCGATGCTCGAAGGAAAAATTGCGCTCGTGACCGGGGCGTCGCGCGGCATTGGCCGGGCGGTCGCTCTGGAGCTTGCCCGCCAAGGGGCGAACGTTGCCGTCAATTACGCCGGCAGCGAGGCGAAAGCGAATGAAGTTGCCGAGGCCATCCGCTCGCTCGGCCGCGAAGCGATCGCCGTGCAGGCGGACGTCGCCCGCGCTGAAGATGTTGAGCGCATGGTGAAAACGACGATTGACCATTTTGGCCGCCTCGATATTTTGGTCAACAACGCCGGCATTACACGCGACAATTTATTGATGCGGATGAAAGAAGAAGAATGGGATGCCGTGATTAACACGAACTTAAAAGGGGTATTTCTTTGTACGAAGGCGGCAACGCGCCCAATGATGAAGCAGCGCTATGGGCGGATCGTCAACATCGCTTCGGTCGTCGGCGTGATCGGCAATCCGGGGCAGGCGAACTATGTCGCCGCCAAGGCCGGCGTCATCGGGCTGACGAAGACGGCGGCGCGCGAACTCGCCAGCCGCAACATCACCGTTAACGCCGTCGCACCAGGATTCATTACGACCGATATGACCGAAGCGCTCAGCCCGGAGCTGAAGGCGGAAATGTTAAAGCAAATTCCGCTCGCCCGCTTTGGCGAACCCGATGACATCGCCCGCGTCGTCGCTTTCCTCGCTTCCGACGCCGCGAGCTACATGACCGGACAGACGCTTCATGTTGACGGCGGCATGGTCATGCCATGACAAAACGCCGCTAGTATTTTTCTCTTTCATCGACTATAATCATGAAGGGAGGTGAACACAATGGCAGACGTATTGGAACGTGTAACGAAAATCATCGTTGACCGCCTGGGGGTTGACGAATCGCAAGTGACGCTCGAGGCGTCGTTTAAGGACGACCTGGGCGCCGACTCGCTCGACATCGTCGAACTCGTCATGGAACTTGAAGACGAATTCAACATGGAAATTTCCGATGAAGAGGCGGAAAAAATCGTCACGGTCGGAGACGCTGTGAACTACATAAAAAGTCGTCTGTAATGCCGTTTTTTTGCAAAGTCCCGTTGCTTCGAACGGGGCTTTCTCTGCTTTTTCAGGGATGCTCGGCGGGCCTTGCGGAAAAAAGCGCACGATTCCCGCTCGCGTAGCGGACCGGAGAACGGATATAATAGAAGAAGACACGGCCATTTTGTTCTGGAACGAAGTCGGAGGGCATTTTTATGTCAAAACAAAAAGATAAAGAGCGCATCCATGAAAAGAGGCGGGCGAAGTTTCAAGAGCTGCAAAAAAAGATCGGCATCACCTTTCGAAACGAAAAGCTGTTGATTCAAGCGTTCACCCATTCATCGTATGTGAATGAGCATCGGCGGCGGCTTCACGAAGACAATGAACGGCTTGAGTTTTTAGGCGATGCCGTGCTGGAGCTGACCGTTTCTCAATATTTATTTCAAAAGTTCCCGCATATGAGCGAAGGGCAATTGACGAAGCTGAGGGCAGCCATCGTCTGCGAGCCGTCGCTTGTGAAATTTGCCAACGCCTTGTCGTTCGGCGAGCTCGTCTTGCTCGGCAAAGGCGAGGAGCTGACCGGCGGGCGGGCGCGTCCGGCGCTCTTGGCAGACGTCTTTGAGGCGTTCATCGGCGCTTTGTATTTGGATCAAGGAATGGACGCGGTCATCCGCTTTTTGGAGCAAACGATGTTTCCGAAAATTGATGAAGGTGCTTTTTCTCATGTGATGGATTTTAAAAGCCAGCTGCAGGAATGGGTGCAGCGGGACGGCAGCGGAACGCTTGAATATGCCATTTTGGAGGAAAAAGGTCCGGCTCACAACAAGGAGTTTGTCGCCCGCGTAGCGTTAAACGGCCAAGAGCTTGGCATCGGCGTCGGCCGCTCGAAAAAGGAAGCTGAACAGCATGCGGCGCAAATGGCGCTCGAAACGTTGCGGGCGGCCGACAAGCAGTGAAGGCTGGCGCTGTTACGTCAGTCTTTTTTCTGTGAACGTGCGAGGGGATGGAGAACAAACACTGCTCATGGGTGTTTCGATGAACATGCGCGCCTTGAGCGGGGGAAGAAAGGCGTTTTTTCGATAGTTCATATGGCAGGATGAAAAGATCAAACGTCCCGGTTTCTCAAAAGGGCTCCGGGGTGTTTGTGGTGGATCACAGTGGAAAGATGGTGAGGCGTCATACCATGTTCCTGAAACGATTGGATGTGATCGGCTTTAAATCGTTCGCCGACCGTGTATCGATCGAGTTTGTCCCTGGTGTGACGGCGGTCGTCGGTCCGAACGGGAGCGGCAAAAGCAACATTACCGATGCGATCCGTTGGGTGCTCGGTGAGCAATCAGCGAAATCGTTGCGCGGGGCGAAAATGGAAGACGTCATCTTCGCCGGCAGCGAATCGCGCAAGCCGCTTAATGTGGCTGAAGTGACGATCACACTCGACAATGAAGACGGCTTTTTGCCGCTTGAGTACCAGGAAGTGAGCGTGACCCGGCGCGTCTATCGCTCGGGGGAGAGCGAGTTTTTCATCAACCGCCAGCCGTGCCGTTTGAAAGACATCGTCGATTTGTTTCTCGATTCCGGGCTCGGCAAGGAGGCGTTTTCCATCATCGGCCAAGGCCGGGTCGAAGAGATTTTAAGCAGCAAACCGGAAGAGCGGCGCACGATTTTTGAAGAAGCGGCCGGCGTGTTGAAGTACAAGCTGCGGAAAAAAAAGGCGGAGGCGAAGTTAGCGGAGACGCAAGACAACTTGCACCGCGTCAACGATATTTTGCACGAGCTCGAACAGCAGCTTGAGCCGCTCCGCATGCAGGCGTCGCTCGCCAAAGAGTTTTTGGAAAAACGCGAAGAGCTCGAGCGATTTGAAGTGGCGCTGATGGTTCACGACATCGAGCAGCTGCGCGGGCAATGGAATGAGTTGAAGGAAGCTCTTGATAGGCACCAGCAGGACGAAGTGGCGCTGGCGGCGGCATTGCAGAAAATGGAAGCCCAAATCGAACAGCTGCGCGATCAAATGACCGCCATTGACGAATCGATCGACGGTCTGCAGCAGGTGCTCCTGTTGGCGAGCGAAGAGCTTGAAAAGCTTGAAGGACGGAAGGAAGTGCTGAAAGAGCGGAAAAAGCATGCACAAAGGCGGAAAGGGCAGCTTGATGACATGGTGTCGACCTTGACCGCCAAACAGCGCCGCTTAATGGAGCAGCTGCAAGCCGAGCGGGAGGAACTCGCCCAGCTTGAGGCGGGCGCGGCGGCGCTCGAGCGAGAGCTGAAAGAAAAACAGGCTTTGTTTTCGGCGCATGAAGCCGACATTGAAGAAGAAATCGAGCGGCGAAAAGGCGACTACATCGACCTTGTTCATGAACAGGCGGCGTTGAAAAACGAACGCGCACATGTGGAGCAGGCGATTGGCAAACTGCATGCCAAACGGACGGCGCTCGATGAAGCGAACCGCCGCCATCTCGCCGAACGTGAACAGCTCGAGCAGAAGCGGGCGGCCTTATGGGCCGAGCAGACCCGCCTCGAACAGGCGCTGGCGGAAGCGCATAACAGACAAGCCGCTCTCGCCGCGGCGCTTGCGGCGCAAAAAACGGAGCTCGAGCAGCATGAAGCGTTGCTGCATCAGGCGCGCCAATACCGGCAGCAAACGAAAGCGCGCCAGCAATGGTTGGAAGAGATGCAACATGATTATTCCGGTTTTGTCCAAGGGGTAAAAGAAGTATTAAAGGCGCGCGGCCTTCTGCCCGGCATTCATGGCGCCATTGTTGAGCTCATTCGCGTGCCGGACCGCTATGAGACGGCGATTGAAACGGCGCTCGGCGGGGCGATGCAGCATATCGTCGTTGACAGCGAACAGGCGGCGCGGCAAGCGATTCACTATTTGAAAACGAACGGCTACGGGCGCGCGACGTTTTTGCCGCTTGACGTCATCCAAGCGCGCGCGCTTTCCGAACGGGAGCGGGCGGCGATTGACCGCCATCCGGCGTTTGTCGGCATTGCGAGCGAGCTCGTCGAATACGACCGCACCTATAGGGCGGCGATCGCCCATTTGCTCGGCCATGTCATCGTGACAGCCGATTTAAAAGGCGCGAATGAGCTGGCCAAGCTTCTTCAGTACCGTTATCGTCTCGTGACGCTGGACGGCGATGTCGTCAGCCCCGGCGGGGCGATGACCGGCGGCGGAGCGGCGAAAAAGACCGCGTCGCTGTTAAGCCGGAATCGCGAGCTGGAAACGCTAGCTACTAAGCTTCAGGAAATGGATGAAACGATCGCTCGGCTTGAGCGGGCTGTTGCGGCGAAACGACGCGAGCAGGTGGAGCGGGAAGCGCAGGCGGACGCGCTGCAAGAGGAGATCGCGGCGCTGCAAGAAGCGTTGCAAAGACAAAAGGACGAGCAACGCGAGCTCGAATGGCAGAAAAAACGGATCGACGAGCGGCTCGCTTTGTATGATGAGGAAAAAGCGAACGATGAGCGCGAAATGGCAGAACTGAACCGCCGCCTCGGCGCCATTGACAGGCAGCTTGAGCAGCTTGCCGAGAAACTGCAGGCGATCGATGACGACATCAACCGGCTGCAGGCGCAAAAACAGACGGAGCAAACGACGAAAGAGACGCTCCAGGCAGCGATCACCGAGCAAAAAATTGCCTTGGCGGAAACGAAAGAGCGCGTGAAACATGCGCGCCGGAAAGTCGAAGAGCTCGAAAAAGAGCTCGCCGAAGCCGCCCGCGAGCTTGAGGAGGCTGAACAAGAACGGGCCGCCTTGGACGCAGAAATGGAGGCGCCGGCATGGAATGAGGCAGAGCTTGAACAGCAACGACAGCAAAAGCTCGAGGACAAGCAAAAAACGATTGAACTGATCGCAAGCCGCCGCGAACAGCGGCTCGACTGTCAACGGCAGCTCGAGCATTTGGAGCGGGAATGGAAGGAAGCAAAGCGGCAGCATAAACAGCTCGCTGATGTCGTGAAAGACGAAGAAGTGAAGTTGAACCGGCTTGACGTGGAGCTTGGGAATCTGCTTGTCCGTCTGCGCGAAGAATATGGGCTGTCGTTTGAAGCGGCTCGCTCCGCGTACCCGCTTGAGATCGGCGCCGATGAGGCGCGCAAGCGGGTGAAGCTCATTAAGCGGGCCATCGAAGAACTTGGCACCGTCAACTTGGGGGCGATCGATGAATACGAACGAGTTTCCGAACGGCACCGCTTTTTAAGCGAGCAAAAAGCCGATTTGGAAGAGGCGAAGGCGACGCTCCACCAAGTCATTGATGAAATGGACGATGAAATGAAAAAACGATTTTTCGCGACGTTTGAGCAAATCCGCGCTCGTTTCGGCGAGGTGTTCCGCGAGCTGTTCGGCGGCGGGCGCGCCGATTTGCGGCTGACCGACCCGGACGACTTGCTTGAGACGGGGATCGACATCGTCGCTCAGCCTCCGGGGAAAAAGCTGCAGCATTTAAGCTTGCTTTCCGGCGGCGAACGGGCGTTGACAGCGATCGCCCTCTTGTTTTCGATTTTAAAGGTGCGTCCGGTGCCGTTTTGCGTCCTTGATGAAGTCGAAGCGGCGCTTGATGAAGCGAACGTGCAGCGGTATGCCCAATATTTAAAACGGTTCAGCCGCGACACGCAGTTTATCGTCATCACCCATCGAAAAGGGACGATGGAAGAAGCGGACGTGCTGTACGGCGTCACGATGCAAGAATCGGGCGTCTCAAAGCTCGTTTCCGTCCGTTTGGAAGATTCGAAGGAGCTCGTGCGGTCATAATGGAAAGGAGGCGCTTTGGATGGGTTTTTTTCAAAAATTGAAAGAAAAATGGACAAAGCAAGCGGATGCCGTAACCGAAAAGTTTAAAGAAGGGCTGTCAAAAACGCGAAATTCGCTCGCTGGAAAAGTGAACGACCTCATCGCCCGCTATCGGAAAGTGGATGAAGAGTTTTTTGAAGAGCTTGAAGAAATTTTGATCGCCGCCGATGTGGGCGTCACGACCGTCATGGAACTTGTCGATGAGCTGAAAATGGAAGTGAAGCGCCGCAACATTCAAGACCCGGCGCAAATGCGCGACGTCATCGCCGAAAAGCTCGTTGACATTTACCGCGCCGGCGCCGATGACAAAGAACTTTCCGCTTTGAATATACAAGAAGGCGGGCTGACGGTCATTTTGTTCGTCGGCGTCAACGGCGTCGGCAAAACGACAACGATCGGCAAGCTTGCCTATAAGCTGAAATCGGAAGGGAAATCCGTCTTGTTGGCAGCTGGCGATACGTTCCGCGCCGGGGCGATCGAGCAGCTCGAAGCGTGGGGCGAGCGCGTTGGGGTCGACGTCATTAAGCAGGCGGCCGGCTCCGACCCGGCAGCTGTTATGTATGACGCCATTCAAGCGGCGAAAGCGCGCGGCGTTGACGTATTGTTATGCGACACGGCTGGGCGGCTGCAAAACAAAGTGAATTTAATGAAAGAGCTCGAAAAAGTGAAACGCGTCATCAGCCGCGAAATTCCGGGCGCTCCGCATGAAGTATTGCTTGTGTTGGATGCGACGACCGGACAAAACGCGATGAGCCAAGCCAAGCTGTTTAAAGAAGCGACCGATGTGACCGGCATCGTGTTGACGAAGCTTGACGGCACGGCGAAAGGCGGCATCGTGCTTGCCATTCGCAACGAGATGGCCATCCCGGTGAAACTCGTCGGCCTCGGCGAGAAGATGGACGATTTGCAAGTGTTCGATCCAGAACAGTACGTCTACGGATTGTTTGCTGATTTGCTGGAATTATAAACAAGCCAACAGAGGGTGCTCCAAAAACAACGGACGCCCTTTGTTGTTTTATATGGAACAAATTTGTGAAAAATGAGGAGAAGCAAAATTGGAGGGGGGGAGATGCGAGCTGTGTCGGCCTTTTTGTTTGGCAAGCGTTGTGCGCTCGTTTGCCCGTTCTCGCTTGACACTCTACGGAAAAGACGGTACACTACATTTTTGTAAAGGTATTTTACTTAACAATGAGGGGGGAGAGTCCGGTGCTGGAAAAAACGATGCGCATGAACTATTTATACGATTTTTACCAAGCGCTGTTGACGCCGAAACAGCGCAACTATATGGCGCTTTACTACTTGGACGACTACTCCCTCGGGGAAATTGCCGAACAATATGAGGTGAGCCGCCAGGCGGTGTACGATAACATCCGGCGTACAGAAGCGATGCTGGAGCAGTATGAAGAGAAGCTCGGGCTGCTACGAAAATATGAACGGCGGCGGCAGATCATCGAGCGGCTGAAAGACTACATCAGCCGGCATTACGGCGCTGACGCCGAATTGGCGGCGCTAGTCCGCGAGCTTGACGAACTTGATTAAACAAGGGGGTGGCCGCCATGGCGTTTGAAGGATTGTCTGAACGTTTGCAACAGGTGATGAACCGCATCCGCGGCAAAGGAAAAGTCACCGAAGCGGATGTCAAAGAGATGATGCGCGAAGTGCGCCTTGCGCTTTTGGAAGCTGACGTCAACTTTAAAGTCGTCAAAGATTTCATCAGACAGGTGAGCGAGCGGGCTGTCGGGCAGGAAGTGATGAAAAGCTTAACGCCGGGCCAGCAAGTGATCAAAATCGTCAAGGAAGAGCTGACGGCGTTAATGGGCGGTGAGCAAAGCCAAATCGCTGTCGCGAAGAAACCGCCGACCGTTGTGATGATGGTCGGGTTGCAAGGGGCCGGGAAAACGACGACCACCGGGAAGCTGGCCAACTTGCTGCGCAAACGACATAACCGGAAGCCGTTGCTTGTGGCTGCTGACGTTTACCGCCCGGCGGCGATCAAACAGCTTGAGACGCTTGGCAAGCAGCTTGACATCCCTGTCTTTTCGTTAGGCGAGCACGCCAATCCGGTTGAAATCGCGAAACAGGCGCTCGAGCGGGCGAAAGAAGAGCATTATGATTACGTGCTCATCGACACAGCCGGCCGTCTTCACATTGATGAAGCGCTCATGGATGAACTGAAGCAGATGAAAGAAGCGGTCAAGCCGGATGAAATTTTCCTCGTCGTTGACGCCATGACCGGGCAAGATGCCGTCAATGTCGCACAAAGTTTCCATGAGCAGCTCGGCATCACCGGGGTGATTTTGACGAAGCTGGACGGCGACACGCGCGGCGGGGCGGCGCTGTCGATTCGCGCCGTCACCGGAGCGCCGATCAAGTTTGCTGGGATGGGCGAAAAACTTGACGCTTTGGAGCCGTTCCATCCGGAGCGAATGGCGTCGCGCATTTTAGGCATGGGCGATGTCCTGACGCTCATCGAAAAAGCGCAGGAGGCCGTCGACGAAGAGAAGGCGAAGGAGCTCGAACAAAAAATGCGCACGGCCACCTTCACGCTTGACGACTTTTTGGAGCAGCTCGGCCAAGTGCGCAAGCTCGGACCGCTTGACGAACTGATTAAAATGCTGCCGGGCGCCAACAAAATCAAAGGGCTCGCCAACATTCAAGTCGATGAAAAGCAAATCGCCCGCGTTGAGGCGATCATCCGCTCGATGACGAAAGAAGAGAAAACGCATCCGGAAATCATCAACGCTAGCCGCAAAAAGCGGATCGCCAAAGGAAGCGGCACGACGGTTCAGGAAGTGAATCGGCTTTTGAAGCAGTTTGACGAGATGAAAAAAATGATGAAAATGATGACGAATATGCCAAAAGGGAAAAAGAAAGGATTCCGTTTTCCATTTATGTAAATGAAGATCTGTTAAGCGAAAAACCTTTACAAACGGAAAAAGAATTGTTAATATACTATCTTGTGTGAACTCTATACGGAGGTGCGTACTGACTATGGCAGTAAAAATTCGTTTAAAACGCATGGGGACAAAGAAAAAACCGTTCTATCGCATCGTGGTAGCTGATTCGCGCTCGCCGCGCGACGGTCGTTTTATCGAAACGATCGGCACGTACGATCCGGTCGCTGAGCCGGCGCAAGTGAAAATCGATGAGGAACTGGCGCTCAAATGGCTGCAAAACGGCGCCAAACCGTCGGATACGGTGCGCAGCTTGCTGTCGAAGCAAGGCATTTTAGAGAAGTTCCATAACTTGAAATACGGCAAATAAGCGAGATGCACATGAAGCCGCTCATTGAAACGATCGTCAAGGCACTTGTCGATCATCCGGAGGCGGTGGCGGTTGAGCGCCGCGAAGAAGAGACGGCCGTCATCTATGAGTTATCCGTGCATGAAGACGACACTGGCAAAGTGATCGGCAAACAAGGGCGGACGATCCAGGCGATTCGCATGGTCGTTGCCGCCGCCGCGGCCGGATCGCCAAAGCGGGTTGTTGTGCAAGTGAAAGACAAAGGGTGAGGATGTTCCTCTCCCTTTTTTGATATGATGCCAAAGGGCGCGGAAATGGCCCAGGTGCCGTTCGTTCCGTGTCAAAAGGGGGAAGAGGATGAAGCTCATTCAAACGGTTGAGGTGCGGCAAATCGTCACCGAACGGAGCAAACAAGAGCTTTCCGCCGCGTTTTTGGCGCGCAAGCAGCAGCTCGAGCGCGAGTGCGACCAGCTTCGTTTTGAACAGAAACGAATGGAGAAAAGCGGAAACTATCCGCCCGCTTTAGTGAAACAATATTTTGCCAAAGAGATCGACGAGCGGATGGAGAAAATGAAACTGCTTGAGTTTCAGCTCGAACAATTACATATGCTACCGTTAGGGAGCGAATTGAAAGAGCGGGAAGTCGAGGCGCTCGTTGAGGTGAACGTCGGCGACCGTTGGGAAGAGGTGACAAAAACGCGCGCCATCATCATTGAAGACGGCGTCGTCAAAGAGATTCGCTAAGAAGGGATGAAAGCGATGGAACGATGGTTTAATGTCGGAAAAATTGTCAATACGCACGGCATTCGCGGCGAAGTGCGCGTCATTTCGCGCACCGACTTTCCTGAAGAACGGTATAAAAAAGGAAACAAGCTGTACATTTTCCGCGAACGGGAAACGGAACCGATTGAAGTCACGGTGAAAAGCCACCGCGTCCATAAATCGTTTGACTTGTTGTCGTTTGAAGGCTATGACAGCATCAACGACGTTGAACGGTTTAAGGGGGCGATGCTGAAGGTGCCGGAAAGCCAGCTCGGCGAACTTGCGGAAGGGGAATATTATTTCCATGAGATCATCGGCTGCACTGTCGTGACAGAAGGCGGGGAGACCATCGGCGCGGTAAAGGAAATTTTGACTCCAGGGGCGAACGACGTCTGGGTCGTCCGGCGCGAAGACGGATCGGAAGCGCTCATTCCGTACATTGACGAGGTCGTTTTGCACGTCGATCCGGAGCGGAAAACGATCATCATCCGGCCGATGGAAGGGCTGCTCGAATAATGCGGATCGATATTTTAACGTTGTTTCCCGGCATGTTTTCCGGGGTGTTGAGTGAGTCAATTTTAAAGAAGGCGCAAGAAAAAGGGGCCGTCGACATCCGCCTTATTGATTTTCGCGAGTTTGCCGACAACAAGCATAAAACGGTCGACGATTATCCGTACGGCGGCGGCGCCGGCATGGTGCTGAAGCCACAGCCGATTTTTGACGCAGTGGAACACGTGACGGCTGGATCGCCTGGCGCCCGCATCATTTTGCTTTGTCCGCAAGGCGAGCGCTACACGCAAAAAAAGGCGGAAGAGCTGGCGAAAGAAACGCATTTGGTGCTCATTTGCGGCCATTACGAAGGGTATGACGAACGCATCCGCCAATATTTAGCAACCGATGAAATTTCGATCGGCGACTATATTTTAACGGGCGGGGAGCTCGGCGCCATGGTTGTTGTCGACAGCGTTGTCCGCCTTCTCCCCGGGGTGCTCGGCAATGAGGCGTCGCCGGTCGATGACTCGTTCAGCTCCGGGCTGCTTGAGTATCCGCAATACACAAGGCCGGCCGATTTTCGCGGCATGAAGGTGCCGGATGTATTGCTGTCAGGCAACCATCAGCTCATCGCCGAGTGGCGCGAGAAGGAGTCGCTCCGGCGCACGTTTTTGCGCCGTCCGGACTTGCTCGATGAATATCCGCTTACAGACAAGCAAAAGCAATGGCTGAAAGAGTGGGAGAAGGAGCGCGAATAGCTATTGCCTGAGTCAACAGTTTATGCTATCATGTCTTTTGTGTGGCCTTAAGCGATCTGCTTGAGGACGGAAAACGATGTTCCGCTACAATGAAGAGATCATTGGCATGAACATCTGTGGAAGGAGTGGATCATGATGCATCATTTAATCCAAGAGATTACGAAAGAACAACTCCGGACGGATTTGCCGGATTTCCGCCCGGGCGACACGGTGCGCGTTCATGTGAAAGTCGTCGAAGGCAACCGCGAACGCATCCAAGTGTTTGAAGGTGTTGTCATTAAACGGCGCGGAGCGGGCATCAGCGAAACGTTCACGGTCCGCAAAGTGTCCTATGGCGTCGGCGTTGAGCGCACATTCCCGGTGCATACGCCGAAAATCGCCAAGCTGGAAGTCATCCGCCGCGGGAAAGTCCGCCGCGCGAAATTGTACTACTTGCGTGAACTTCGCGGCAAAGCGGCGCGCATCAAGGAAAATACGAACGCAGCGCAATAATGGACAACGGTGGATCACAGCGGAAAAGGAGCTTGCTTTCAAGCTCCTTTTTTCACTACCGTCAATGATGGTTACGGTAGTGATCCACGACTGCAAACTTTGATTTAGGTGGGTGGACAATGGAACAGAAAAAAAGCGAATGGCGCGAATGGATGAAAGCGATCGTCGTTGCTGTCTTGCTCGCCGGGGGTATCCGCTACTTTATTTTCGCTCCGATCATCGTCGACGGTTATTCGATGATGCCGACATTACATAACCATGAGCGGATGATCGTCAATAAACTGGCGTATAAAATCGGCATGCCGCACCGTTTCGATATCATTGTTTTTCACGCCGAAGAAGGGAGAGACTATATTAAGCGAGTCATCGGCCTGCCGGGCGATCGAATTGAATACAAAAATGATACGCTCTATATCAATGGCAAGCCGTATGAAGAGCCATATTTGGACGAGTATAAAAAGCAGTTGTCCGACGGCGGTCCACTGACGGAATCGTTCACTTTGGAGGAACTGACCGGGCGAAGCACGGTGCCGCCGGGGCATTTGTTTGTCATGGGCGACAATCGCCGTTTCAGCAAAGACAGCCGCCATATCGGCTTCATTCCGATGTCAAAAGTCGTTGGCAAGGCGAATCTTGTGTATTGGCCGCTTTCTGACGCCCGGATTGTGAAATAAACGAGGCAGGTGATGCCAATGACAGTGATTCAATGGTTCCCCGGCCATATGGCGAAGGCCAAGCGGGAAGTGCAAGAAAAATTAAAGTTGATCGACGTAGCGTTTGAGCTGCTTGACGCCCGTGTGCCGATGTCTTCGCGCAACCCGATGATCGACGAGATTCTCGGACAAAAGCCGCGCCTCATTTTGCTCAATAAGGCTGATATGGCCGATGAGGCGGTGACCGAACAGTGGATCCGCTATTTCCGCGATCAAGGGCGGCTGGCTTTGCCCATCGATGCTCAAAGCGGAACAGGAGTCCGGCAAATCGCGGCGGCGGCGAAAGAGATGGTGAAAGATAAATTCGAGAAAATGCGGGCGAAAGGGATTAAAAACCCGCGCCCGGTTCGGGCGCTCATCGTCGGCATCCCGAACGTCGGCAAGTCGACGCTGATCAACCGGCTCGCCGGCCGCCATATCGCGAAAACCGGCGACAAGCCGGGGGTGACAAAAGCGCAGCAATGGATCAAAGTCGGCAAAGAAATGGAGTTGCTTGATACCCCAGGCATCCTATGGCCGAAATTTGAGGATGAGAACGTCGGCTACAAGTTGGCGGTGACCGGTGCCATTAAGGATGAAATTTTAAACTTGCAGGATGTCGCCGTTTATGCGCTCCGCTTTTTGTCGATCCACTATCCCAACCGGCTTAAAGAGCGCTACGGCCTTGATGACATTCCTAGTGACATCGTCGCTTTGTTTGACGCCATCGGAAGGCGGCGCGGCTGTTTGACGTCAGGCGGCGCTGTCGACTACGATAAAGTAGCTGATATCGTTTTGTATGACATCCGCACGGAAAAATTAGGCCGCTTAAGCTTTGAAACGCCCGCTTCACGGATGTAGCGCGTCCGGCGGGCGTTTTTTTGCCGGCGGTGCTTTACGGTCGGCCGAACAGAGCCGATAGTATAAGTAGAAGAGGGAGAGGAGCATGAAGCGGTATACGGTGAAAGACATTGAAGCGCTGCTCCCGGAGCTTAGCGCGGACGACCCGCGCTGGGAAATGCTGCGGCAGGATGAGCGAAAAAGCGTGCAGGCGCTTCTTGCCCGTTTCAAACGGCAGCAAGCGCGCCGGCACGCTGAGCAGCAACGGTGGGAAGAATTGATGCGTTATGAGCGGGAACTATATGCCGCTGGTGTTAGACGGATCGCCGGCATTGATGAGGCCGGGCGCGGCCCGCTGGCCGGCCCGGTCGTCGCCGCCGCGGTCATCTTGCCGAAAGACGCCTATTTGCCGGGGCTTGACGACTCGAAGCGGCTGACGCCGGAAAAGCGCGAGGCATTGTTTGCGCAAATTGAAGCGTGCGCCGTCGCCATCGGCATCGGCATCGTCAGCGCGGCGGAGATCGATGAAAGGAATATTTACGAAGCGACAAGGCAAGCGATGGCGAAAGCGGTGAGCGCCCTTTCCCCGCCGCCTGAACATTTGCTTGTTGATGCGATGGCGGTGCCGTGCCCACTGCCGCAACAGCGCCTCATAAAAGGAGATGCCAACAGCGCTTCGATCGCCGCTGCGTCGGTCATTGCCAAAGTGACGCGCGACCGCTGGATGAAAGAACTGGATCGCCGCTATCCACAATACGGGTTCGCGCGCCATATGGGCTATGGAACGCCGGAACATTTCGAGGCGATCCGCCGCTACGGCGTTACGCCTGAGCATCGTCGTTCGTTCGCACCGGTGAGGGAGGTGCTGAAGGCGAGCGAGCAGCTCTAGAAGAAGGGGTGGGACGAAATGGTCGAGCGCATGGAGCGGACGATGCCAACGACCGCTGTCCGCGACGCGGCATCCAGCCGGCGGTTTCAGCCGGGGCAGGCCGTCGTCGGCCGAGTGGAGCGGGTCGAGGAGATGGAAACCGGGGAGCGGGCAGCGCTCGTCCGCGCTGGCGGACAACTTGTGCGCGCCCGTTTGGAGGCGCCGCTTGCTGTCGGACGTTTGTATTTGTTTGAAATTCACGAACGACAAGGAACAATTTATTGGAAAGCCATTCCCCTTTCCGAACCGGCGTCTGCTCCGTCAGGTGAAGAGGCGGTGCGCCGGTGGCAAAAAGCGTGGAAACTGCCGGATGCGGCGCTGCCGGTGCTCCGCCAAGCGCTGAAAGCTGGCGCGGCTGCAACGAAAGAGGAAATTGCCGCACTGACTGAAGCGGTGAAAGAGACCGGCCAGCCGGACGCGGCCGAAGACGTGCTCGCCCATTTGTTTCGCCGCCGGCTGCCGTTCTCTTCAGCCGTGTTTCGCGCGCTATGGGCAGCCAAAACCGGGGGGGGCGATTGCTGATGGCTTAGGAAGGCTGAAAACAGCGCTCGCCGCCCTTTCCGCCCATCCGGCGGCCCTTGAGCTCAGCCGGGCGATGGAGAAGTTTCTTTCACCGCCGCTGTTCGCTTACGAGGCGGCCGTGCGTTTGTTGCTGTCAGGGGAGGAAGAGGCCGAAACGGCCCGCGCGCTTCTTGCCCGCCTTGGGCTCGCCCCGTTGCCGGAGGACCGCCGCTTGGCGCTTCGGGAGGCGGTGCAATGCCGCCGGTTTGCCGATATCATTCGGCAGCTCGGCTTGACGGACGAGGAGGCGTTTTTGGAACGGTGGGCCGCTCTCGATGCCGCCTATCAAAGCGGAGCGCTGCCCGCCGCGGAAGCGAAGTTGTGGGCGGCCGCTCGAGCGGCGAGAGATCCGGCGCTGTCGCTGTTTTGCTGGCTGAGGCGGGCGGCCGTGCGGCTTGGACTTGAGGACGAGGCGGCGCTCGTCCGTGTTGGGAAAATCGAGGATTTGCCTTCCGTCCCGTCGTTGAAACGGCTGCTTCTTCGCTTTCTTCATGAATCGGGGAGCGAAGGGGCCAAGAGGGCGGCCGAAGCGATTCTCGACCAGCTCGATGGCATGGCCATCGCTGCTGGCGGCGATGGGCTCATTGATCACGTATGGATTTCGTTGCCATTGCCGCTTGGCGGCCGCAGCAGCGATTTTGCTGTGTGCTGGCAAGGAAGCAGGAAACAAGGCGGGCCGCTTGATGCCGATTACAACCGCATTGTTTGTTACCTGACGCTTGAAGAGCTGGGAGAGGTGATCGTTGATATGCGCGTGCAACGACGGATCGTCCACATCTCCATTTTTCACGATGATCCGCGGCTGCCGGTTGCTGCCGCTCGGATGGCTCCGCTTGTCAAAGAGCGGTTTCAGGCGCACGGGTATGCGCTTTCAGGCATTGATGTAAAGGCAACGCGTTCCGCCCCTCCTCCGCCTTCCGTTTTTCTGTTTGCCGACAGTTGCAGCGAGGTGGATTGCCAAGCATGAACGAGGAGCGGAAAAAAGCAGTCGTCTTGTCTTACGATGCGGCACTTGACGCAGCTCCGATCGTCAAGGCGAAAGGGGTTGGCAAAGTCGCCGAAGCGATCATCGCCGCCGCCCGCGAGCACGGCGTGCCGATTCGCCAAGATCCGACGCTTGTTGAGCTGCTGGGGAAAGTGGAGATCAACGAAATGATCCCGGAGGAGCTGTACGCCTTAGTGGCTGAATTGTTCGCGTTTTTGTATCAGCTTGATCAGGAAGCGAAAGGAGAAGGAGCGGGGAAGGGGTAATTTTCCTATTCCCCGCTTTCGTAATTTTGCGGCGAAACGGTGGACAAGCGCGAAATGTTAGGTATAAAATGAAAGCGCTAAGACTTTTTTGATTTTATACATAGGAGGTTGGCGCATGAACATTCATGAATACCAGGCAAAAGAAATTTTGCGAAGCTATGGTGTAAGCGTGCCGAACGGCCGCGTCGCGTTCACGGTGGATGAAGCGGTCGAAGCGGCGAAAGAGCTCGGCGCGCCGGTGTGTGTTGTCAAAGCGCAAATCCATGCCGGCGGGCGCGGCAAAGCGGGCGGGGTGAAAGTGGCAAAAAGCCTCGAGGAAGTCCGTACATATGCGAGCGAACTGCTCGGCAAAGTGCTCGTCACCCATCAAACCGGCCCGGAAGGAAAAGAAGTGAAACGGCTGTTGATTGAAGAAGGGTGCGACATCCAAAAAGAATACTACATCGGCCTTGTCGTCGACCGCGCCACCTCGCGCGTCGTATTAATGGGGTCGGAAGAAGGCGGAACGGAAATCGAAGAAGTGGCGGCGAAAACGCCGGAGAAAATTTTTAAAGAATACATCGATCCAGCCGTCGGTCTCCAAGCGTTCCAAGCGCGCCGATTGGCTTTCAACATCAACATTCCGAAGCATCTCGTCAACCAAGCGGTCAAATTTATGATGGGCTTGTACCAAGTGTTTGTCGATAAAGACTGCTCGATCGCCGAAATCAACCCGCTTGTCGTCACCGGCGACGGCAAAGTGATGGCGCTTGATGCGAAGCTGAATTTCGATTCAAACGCCTTATACCGTCATCCGGACATCCTTGAATACCGCGACTTGGATGAAGAAGACCCGAAAGAAGTCGAAGCGTCGAAATACGACTTGAACTACATCGCTCTTGACGGCAACATCGGTTGCATGGTCAACGGCGCCGGCTTGGCGATGGCGACAATGGACATCATCAAATATTACGGAGGCGAGCCGGCTAACTTCCTCGATGTCGGCGGCGGCGCCAGCGAGGAAAAAGTAAGGGAAGCGTTCAAAATCATTTTGTCCGACCCGAACGTCAAAGGCATTTTCGTCAACATTTTCGGCGGCATTATGAAATGCGATGTCATCGCGAGCGGCATCGTCGCGGCGACGAAGCAAGTCGGTTTGACGCTTCCGCTTGTCGTCCGGCTTGAAGGAACGAACGTTGAGCTTGGGAAAAAGATTTTGCAAGAGTCGGGCTTAAACATTATTGCGGCCGAATCGATGGCGGACGGAGCACAAAAAATCGTCGAGCTAGTACGTTAAGAAAGCGAGGGAGACACGTGAGCGTTTTTGTCAATAAAGACACGAAAGTGATCGTGCAAGGGATTACCGGTTCGCAAGGGCTGTTCCATACAAAGCAGATGATCGAGTACGGGACGAACATCGTCGGCGGCGTCACGCCGGGCAAAGGCGGCACGGAAGTCGAAGGCGTGCCGGTGTTTGACACTGTTTCCGAAGCGGTCGAAAGAACGGGAGCGAACGCCTCGGTCATTTACGTTCCGCCGGCCTTCGCTGCGGATGCCATCATGGAAGCGGTCGACGCGGAGCTAGACCTTGTCGTTTGCATCACCGAAGGCATTCCGGTGCTTGATATGGTGAAAGTGAAACGGTACATGAAGGGCAAAAAGACGCGCCTCATCGGTCCGAACTGCCCGGGCGTCATTACGCCGGAAGAGTGCAAAATCGGCATTATGCCGGGCTACATCCATAAAAAAGGACATGTCGGCATTGTTTCCCGTTCCGGCACGCTGACGTACGAAGCCGTTCACCAACTGACGCAAGCCGGCATCGGCCAGTCGACGGCGGTCGGCATCGGCGGCGACCCGGTCAACGGCACAAACTTCATCGATGTGTTGAAGGCGTTTAATGAAGACGAAGAAACGTACGCTGTCATTATGATCGGCGAAATCGGCGGCACGGCGGAAGAAGAAGCGGCCGAATGGGTGAAAGCGAACATGACGAAACCGGTCGTCGGCTTTATCGGCGGGCAAACGGCGCCTCCGGGCAAACGGATGGGCCATGCCGGCGCGATCATTTCCGGCGGCAAAGGAACAGCCGCAGAGAAAATCAAAAAAATGACCGAATGCGGCATTAAAGTGGCGGAAACGCCGGCCGTGATCGGAGAAACGCTCATTTCTGTGCTGAAAGAACGCGGCTTGTACGAAAAATGCAAAACGCACTAATCATCAGCCCCGCACGTCATCGTGCGGGGTGTCGCTTATGATGTCCACTCCGGAAGGAAAGGGGAGCAGTATGTACGATACAGTCCGCGACCGACTTATCCATCTCCATCATTGCCGCGGGGCGGGATGGAAGACGATTCATTCCTTGCTTAAGGTTGATCCGACGCTCACCGCTCCATTTTCTCTGTCTCCTGATGATCTCCGCCCGCTCGTTCCACTTCCTGACGCTCAATGGACCGCTTTTTTCCATGATTTGCATTCCATCGATGTGCAACGTGTGATAAAAACATATAAGGACCGGTGCATTCGTGTGATCACTGTATTTGATTCTGACTATCCGCCGCTGCTTAAATATATATACGCCCCGCCGTGGGTGCTGTATGCAAAGGGGGACTCCGCTTTGCTTCAGGAGAGGAAACTGATCAGCATCGTCGGCACAAGGCGTCCGACGAAGGAAGGAATCGAAGCGTTGAACAAATTGGTGCCGCCGCTTGTTGCCGCCGGCTTTACGATCGTCAGCGGGCTCGCGTTTGGGATTGACGTGTGTGCCCACCAGCTCGCCGTCCAGCATGGCGGGGCGACGATCGCCGTCATCGCCGGTGGGCTGGACCACATTTATCCGAAAGAACATCGGCCGTTCGCCGCCCGGCTGATGAATGAACAGTTGGTCATCGCTGAGCATCCGCCGGCAACGCGCCCACAGGCATGGCAGTTTCCCGCGCGCAATCGCATCATCAGCGGGCTGTCGCTCGGCACGCTTGTCGTGCAGGCGAAGCGGAAAAGCGGTTCGCTCATTACCGCCGCGTATGCGCTTGAGCAAGGGAGGGAAGTGTTCGCCGTCCCCGGCCCGATCGGTTTGGCGGAATCCGCCGGGCCGAATACGCTCATTCAGCACGGGGCAAAACTAGTGCAAGAAGCGGCGGACATTTTGGATGAATTCCCGTACGTGTAATGCACAGGTTTGACAAATGCGGCAATAATCATTAATAATAATGAAGATTTCAATTTACCTCCTAGGGGTGGAAGATGGATGTCAGACTACTTAGTTATCGTCGAATCGCCAACGAAAGCGAAGACGATCGAACGATACTTGGGAAAAAAATATACAGTCAAAGCATCGATGGGCCACGTCCGCGATTTGCCAAAAAGCCAAATGGGCGTTGATATAGACCACGGCTACGAGCCGAAATACATTACGATCCGCGGCAAAGGCCAGGTGATCAAAGAGTTGAAAACGGCGGCGAAAAAAGCGAAAAAAGTGTTTCTTGCCGCCGACCCCGATCGCGAAGGAGAGGCGATCGCTTGGCATTTGGCCCACATGCTCGATCTGGACATTCACTCTGATTGCCGCGTTGTCTTTCATGAGATCACGAAGGATGCTATTCAGCAATCGTTTCAGCAGCCGCGCGCGATCAATATGAATCTTGTTGACGCCCAGCAGGCGCGGCGCGTACTCGACCGCCTCGTCGGCTATAACATCAGCCCGCTCTTATGGAAAAAGGTGAAAAAAGGGTTAAGCGCCGGCCGCGTCCAATCGGTGGCGTTGCGCCTCATCATCGATCGGGAACGAGAAATTCGCGAATTTCAGCCAGAAGAATATTGGACGATTGAAGCGATGTTTCAAAAAGAAGGAGAGACGTTTGCTGCCTCGTTTTACAGTATTGACGGACAAAAGCGCGAGTTAAAGACGGAGGCGGATGTAAAAGCCGTGCTGGACCGCTTAAATGGAACGGCATTTGCGGTGAAAACGGTGACAAAACGAGAGCGCAAGCGCAGCCCCGTGCCGCCGTTTACGACGTCGTCGCTTCAGCAGGAAGCGGCGCGCAAACTCAATTTCCGGACGAAAAAGACGATGATGATCGCCCAGCAGCTGTACGAAGGAATCGATCTTGGCAGCGAAGGGACGGTCGGTTTGATCACGTATATGCGCACCGATTCAACGCGCGTCGCCGAGACGGCGCAGCAGGAGGCGGCGGCGTATATCGAGGCGACGTTCGGCGCTATGTATGTCAATCAGGAAAAGCGGAAAGAGAAGAAAAGCACGAACGCCCAAGACGCCCATGAAGCGATCCGCCCGACATCGGCATTTCGCGATCCGGACAAAGTGAAACCGTATTTGACGCGCGACCAGTTTCGGTTGTATAAACTCATTTGGGAACGGTTCATCGCCAGTCAAATGGCGGCCGCCGTGCTTGACACCATGAGCGTCGAGTTGGAAAGCAACGGCGTCGTGTTCCGCGCCAGCGGCTCGAAAGTGAAATTTCCAGGGTTTATGAAAGTGTATATTGAAGGAACGGACGATCAAACGGAAGAGCAGGACCGTATCCTCCCGGATTTGAAAGAAGAGGAAACGGTCGAGAGCGAAACGATCGAATCGAAGCAGCACTTTACTCAGCCGCCGCCGCGCTACACGGAAGCCCGCCTCGTCAAAACGTTGGAGGAACTCGGCATCGGCCGCCCGTCGACGTATGCCCCGACGCTTGATACGATCCAAAAACGCAACTATGTCGTCCTTGAGAACAAGCGGTTTGTCCCGACCGAGCTCGGCGAAATCGTTGTCGAGCTGATGCTCGAATTTTTCCCGGAAATTATCGATGTCGAGTTTACAGCGAAAATGGAAAAAGAATTGGACGAAATTGAAGAAGGAAAAGTAGAATGGATCAAAGTCGTCGACGAGTTTTACCGCGAATTTGAAAAACGGTTGAAAGTGGCGGAAAAAGAAATGCGCGCAGTTGAGATTAAGGATGAGCCGGCCGGCATTGACTGCGAGGTGTGCGGCAGTCCGATGGTGTACAAAATAGGCCGTTTCGGCAAGTTTATCGCCTGCTCGAATTTTCCGGAATGCCGCCATACGAAGCCGATTGTCAAAGAAATCGGCGTCAAGTGCCCGAAATGCCGCGAGGGCAACATCGTCGAGCGCAGCACGAAAAGAAAGCGGGTGTTTTACGGCTGCGATCGTTTCCCGGATTGCGACTTCGTCTCGTGGGATAAACCGCTCGCCCGCCCTTGTCCGAAATGCGCGGGGCTGCTTGTGGAGAAAGAGCTGAAAAAAGGTGTGCAAGTGCAATGCACGGCGTGCGACTATGAAGAGCGGCTAGAAGCTTGAATAGGCATCGGATACAATTCAGAATTTTATAAAAAACAGTTGCGTTCATGCGGATGAATATGGTACGATGTAGTAGCTGTTGCGGGGTGAGGCGATGGAGAATTCGAAACTTGCGTTACAATTATTCATGGAATATTTACAAATCGAGAAAAATTATTCACAATATACTATTGTGTGTTACCGGCGTGACATTGAGCAGTTTTTCCGATTTATGGATGAGGAAGGAATCGGCGCGCTTGATGAAGTGTCCTACAGCGACGTTCGTTTATATTTGACGAAACTATACGAGCAACAGTTGGCCAGCCGTTCGGTCGCCCGCAAAATTTCGAGTTTGCGCAGCTTTTACAAGTTTTTGTTGCGCGAAGGGCGGGCGGCCGAAAATCCGTTTGCGCTCGCGACGCTGCCGAAAAAAGAGCAAAAAATTCCTAATTTTTTATATCCCAAAGAATTAGAAGCATTGTTTTTTGTCAATGATGAAAATACGGCCCTAGGCCAGCGCAATGCGGCGCTGCTTGAGTTGTTGTACGCGACTGGCGCTCGGGTTAGTGAATGTTGTCACATACAGCTGTCTGATGTCGATTTTGTTGCGGAAACCGTGCTCATTCACGGCAAAGGAAACAAGCAGCGCTACGTTCCGTTCGGCCGTCCGGCCCGCGAAGCGCTTGAACGGTATATCCATAGGGGCCGACGCGAACTGACAAGAAAGCTGCCGGCGGACCACCGCTATTTATTTGTCAACGCCCGAGGCAATCCGCTCACGCCTCGGGGAGTGCGCCATATTCTGGATCGGATCGTCGAAGCCGCTGCGCTGACGCAAAACATCAGCCCGCACGTGCTTCGGCATACGTTTGCGACTCATTTGCTCAACGAAGGGGCCGATCTCCGTTCGGTGCAGGAACTGCTCGGTCATGCGCATTTGTCATCGACGCAAGTGTATACACATGTAACGAAAGACCGGCTGCGGCATATTTATTTGCAGGCGCATCCGCGGGCGTAACCCGCAGGCAAGGAGGGGGAATGATGGGAGCCTTTCATGCGACGACAATTTTTGCCATCCGCCATAACGGCGCATCCGCCATGGCTGGAGACGGCCAAGTGACGTTCGGCAATGCGGTCGTCATGAAGCATACAGCAAAAAAAGTGCGGCGGCTGTTCCAAGGAAACGTGCTCGCCGGTTTTGCCGGCTCCGTCGCTGACGCGTTTACGCTCTTTGAAATGTTTGAAGGCAAGCTCGAACAATGGAATGGCAACTTGCCGCGCGCGGCGGTTGAGCTGGCGAAAGAGTGGCGGAGCGATAAAGTGCTGCGCCGCCTTGAGGCGATGCTCATTGTTATGGACAAACAGCATTTGCTGCTTGTCTCCGGCACGGGCGAAGTGATTGAGCCGGATGATGGCATGCTTGCCATCGGCTCGGGCGGTCAGTATGCGTTGGCTGCTGGGCGTGCGTTGAAGAAGTACGCCGGCGGCTCGATGACCGCGAAGGAGATTGCCAAGGCGGCGCTCGAAATCGCCGCTGACATTTGCGTTTATACGAACGGCCATATTATTGTCGAAGAGCTGTAAAAAGGAGGAGGCCGATGATGGCGGAAACGTTGACTCCACGGCAGATTGTCGAAAAACTCGATCAGTTCATCGTCGGGCAAAAAGAGGCAAAAAAGGCGGTGGCGATCGCGCTTCGCAACCGATATCGCCGCAGTTTGCTCGATGAAAAATTGCGCGATGAAGTGATGCCGAAAAACATTTTAATGATCGGCCCGACCGGGGTCGGGAAGACGGAGATCGCCCGCCGGCTCGCCAAACTCGTCGGCGCCCCGTTCATCAAAGTCGAAGCGACGAAATTCACCGAAGTCGGTTATGTTGGACGCGACGTCGAATCGATGGTGCGCGATTTGGTGGAAACGTCAGTCAGGCTCGTGAAAGAACGAAAAATGAACGAAGTGAAAGACAGGGCTGAACAGCAGGCGAACAAGCGGCTTGTTGAACTGCTCGTTCCCGGCAAGCCAAAGCAGACAATCAAAAATCCGCTTGAGCTGCTGTTTGGTGGTCAAGGAGCCCAAGCGGACAGCAGTTACAGCCATGAGGATGAACAGGTGGAACAAAAGCGGCGCCAAGTTGCTTGGCAGTTGGCAAACGGGCAGTTGGAAAACGAGATGGTGACGATTGAAATCGAGGAACAGACGCCGTTATGGTTTGACTTTTTGCAAGGGGCAGGCATTGAGCAGATGGGGATGAACATGCAGGATGCGTTAAGCAGCCTCATGCCGAAGCGGCGCAAAAAGCGGCGTCTCAAAGTGAGTGAAGCGCGCAAAGTGCTCATCAACGAGGAAGCGCAAAAGCTGATCGACATGGATGAAGTGACGCAAGAGGCCGTCCGCCTCGCTGAGCAGTCCGGCATCATTTTTATCGATGAAATCGACAAAATCGCCCGCAGCGGAGCGGTGTCCGGCTCGGCCGACGTCTCGCGCGAAGGAGTGCAGCGCGACATTTTGCCAATTGTTGAAGGGTCGACCGTCATGACGAAGTACGGCCCGGTGAAAACGGACCACATTTTATTCATCGCCGCCGGCGCGTTCCATATGGCGAAGCCGTCGGATTTGATCCCTGAGCTGCAAGGCCGTTTCCCGATCCGCGTCGAGCTTGCGAAACTTTCGGTCGACGATTTCGTAAGAATATTAGTCGAGCCGAATAACGCGCTCATTAAACAATATCAAGCTCTTTTGGCAACGGAAGGTATAAGTCTTGAATTTTCTGACGATGCTATTCGTAAGATTGCCGAGGTGGCATTTGAAGTAAACCAGGCGACCGACAACATCGGTGCGCGCCGGTTGCACACGATTTTGGAAAAACTGCTGGAAGACTTGCTGTTTGAGGCGCCGGACATCGGAATCGACAAGGTCGTCATCACACCGCAATATGTCGAGCAAAAACTCGGCAGCATCATCAAAAACAAAGATTTAAGCGAGTTTATTTTATGAGGAGGAGATGAAATCCATGAACTTGTTAGAGAAAACGCGGAAAATCAATGCCATGTTGCAAAAGGCGGCCGGGCGGCCGGTCAATTTTAAAGAAATGGCCGAAACGCTTTGCGAAGTGATTGAAGCCAATGTGTTTGTCGTCAGCCGCCGCGGCAAGCTGCTTGGATTCGCCATTAAACAATCGATTGAAAACGAACGGATGAAGCGGATGCTGGAGGAGCGCCAGTTTCCGGAAGAATACACGAAAAACTTGTTCAACATTACGGAAACGTCTCCTAATATTGATATTAATAGCGAATATACGGCGTTTCCAGTGGAAAATCGTGACTTGTTCAAAACCGGCTTGACGACGATTGTACCGATCAACGGCGGGGGCGAGCGGCTCGGCACGCTCATTTTGTCGCGCCTTGACCGCGAGTTTGACAATGACGATCTCATTTTGGCTGAATACGGAGCAACGGTCGTCGGCATGGAAATTTTGCGTGAAAAGGCGGAAGAAATTGAAGAGGAAGCGCGCAGCAAGGCGGTCGTGCAAATGGCGATCAGCTCCCTTTCTTACAGCGAGCTTGAGGCGATCGAACACATTTTTGAGGAGCTTGACGGAACGGAAGGGCTGCTTGTCGCGAGCAAAATCGCCGACCGCGTCGGCATTACCCGCTCGGTCATCGTCAATGCTCTGCGCAAACTGGAAAGCGCCGGCGTGATCGAATCGCGTTCACTCGGCATGAAAGGAACGTACATTAAAGTATTGAACGACAAGTTTTTAAGCGAACTTGAAAAATTGAAATCGAGCTGAGCGGCGCAGCCGCCTAAGCCCGCTGGGTATTTTGGCCCGGCGGGTTTTTTGTGTTGACAAATATCTTTGGCATCGTTTTTCTGTAATGGCATCGTCGAAAAATAGTACCAAGTTCCGGCTATACATTGGGTTTTCTTTCCCGTAAAATGAAAACTAGCAGAAATTGTCGAAAAATAGGAGAAAAGAGGGGATTCCATTGGCGCTCTTTTCAGCGACGATCGGTTGGCTTGAACAAGGGCTTCGCTACGCTGCGCTTCGCCAACAGGCGATCGCCGACAACATCGCCAACGCCGATACGCCGGGCTATAAGGCGAAAGATGTGCGCTTTCAGGCTGAATTGGAACGGGCGTTTCGGCTTGAGGCCAAACGGACGAATCCGAAGCATTTTTCGTTTCCAAACGAACAAAACGGAAAAATCATCGTGACGACGGACACAACGGTGAGTTACAATCATAATGGAAACAGTGTCGATATCGATCAAGAAATGTCAAAACTAGCAGAAAACCAAATTTATTACAATGCCTTAATCGAGCGGCTCAACGGCAAATTTACCACGTTGAAAACTGTGATTAAAGGAGGGAAATAACGGGTGTCTTTGTTTCAAAGTCTAAACATTTCGGCTTCGGCGTTGACCGCCCAGCGGTTGCGCATGGACGTGATTGCCTCCAATATCGCCAACGCCGATACGACGCGCGCCCGCCTTGTCAACGGCCAGTGGGAGCCGTACCGCCGCAAAATGGTCATCATCGAACCGCGCAGCGGGTTGTTTTCGGGCTATTTGCAGGCTGCGCTCAGCCGTGCCGACGCGGTGGACGGTGGAGTGCGGGTGCGCGAAATTGTCGATGATCCGGCGCCGTTTAAACTCGTCTACGACCCGAATCACCCGGATGCGGGCGCCGATGGCTATGTGCGTCTGCCAAACGTCGACCCGCTGAAAGAAATGGTGGACTTGATCGGGGCAACGCGTTCGTATGAGGCGAACGTTACGGTGTTGAATGCTTCAAAAGGAATGCTCATGAAGGCGCTCGAGATCGGGAAATAGCATGCGAGGGGGATAAACGATGATTGATGGAGCAAGTCGCATTGGGCTGATGATGTCTTCCGCCGTTTCGCCCCCAGCGAAGCCGGCTGAGGCGCAAAAGCAATTCGCCGCATTTTTCAAAGAGGCGCTCAACCGCGTGAACGAAGCGCAAATTCAAGCCGATGCGCTGACGGAAAAGCTCGTTCGCGGGGAGAGCGTTCAGTTGCATGATGTGATGATCGCCGCGCAAAAAGCGAGCATCACGTTGCAGCTGACGCTGGAGATCCGCAACAAAGCGATCGAGGCATATCAAGAAATGATGCGCATGCCATTGTAGCGGAAACGAACCGCACTACATACGGAAGCCGCCGCCATCGTTGCGCTATGGCGGCAGGTATTGGATCATCGGGGGAATTGTATGAGAAGGAAATGGAAAGAGTGGTGGAGCCGCGCTCGCGCGTTTTGGCAGGAACGGACAAAAAAACAGAAATGGCTCGTGCTCACTGCGGCAGCGGCCGTGCTGTTGGTCGTTGGCGTCGGCGTCTTTTTCGCCACAAGGACGGAAATGGTGCCCCTCTACAGCAATTTGTCGCCGCAAGAAGCGGGGCAAATTAAAGCAACGCTTGACCAGCGCGGCGTTCCGGCCGAAGTGGCAGACGGCGGGACGACGATCAAAGTGCCGAAAGAGCAAGTGGACGCGCTGAAAGTCGAGCTCGCTGCTGAAGGCATCCCGAACAGTGGAGTCATTGACTATTCATTTTTCGGCCAAAACGCGAGCTTCGGCATGACGGATAACGAGTTTAATATGGTGAAGCTAAAGGCGATGCAAACGGAGCTCGCCAACTTAATCAAGACGATCGACGGCGTCGAGGACGCCAAAGTCATGATCAACCTTCCGCAACCGAGCGTATTCGTTTCCGATGAGAAAGGGGAAGCCTCGGCTTCGATCGTGCTGAAGACGAAGCCGGGCTATCAATTCAGCGACGAGCAAATCAAAGCGCTCTATCATCTCGTCGCCAAAAGTGTTCCGAATCTCTCTACAGATAATATCGTCATTATGAATCAGTTTTTTGAGTATTTTGATTTGAAAAATGATGGAGAAAATTCGAGAGGGGCAACATTCGCCTCGCAGCAGCAAATCAAAAAGCAGATCGAGCGCGACATTCAGCGCCAGGTGCAGCAACTGCTCGGCACGATGATGGGGCAGGATAAAGTCGTCGTTTCCGTGACGGCCGACATTGACTTTACGCAAGAAAAGCGGGAAGAAAACTTAGTCGCCCCGGTTGATGAGAAAAACAATGAGGGCATTGCCGTCAGCGTTCAGCGCATTAAAGAGACGTACTCCGGGAGCGGTGCGCCGCCCGGAGGCGCCGCTGGAACGGGCGCGAACGAAGTGCCGGGCTATCAAAATGCAAACGGCGCAACAAACGGCAACTATGAACGAACCGAAGAGACGATCAACAACGAGGTAAACAAAATCAAAAAGCAAATCGTCGAAAGTCCATATAAAATCCGCGACCTAGGCATCCAAGTGATGGTCGAGCCGCCTGACCCTAATGATCCGAACTCGCTGCCGCCCGAGACGGTCAATGATATTCAAAAACTGCTAGGAACGATCGTTCGGACGTCAATTGACAAAAGCGAGGCGCAAACGCTCACTGATCAAGACATCAACAACCGCATCGTCGTTTCGGTGCAAAAATTCAACGGCAAGCCGACATTCACCGAATCAGCGCCGGACCGGCCGGCGTGGTGGTGGTATGCGGCCGGTGCAGGGGCGCTGCTCCTCGTTGCTTTGCTGTTGTTCCTCTGGCTGCGCCGCCGCTATGAAGACGAGGAAGAGGAAGAAGAACGCTTGTTCACTCCGCCGCTTTCGACGGAGCCGGATTTGCCGGAGCCGCCGGAGACAGAGGCAGCGTTGCGCCGCCGACAGCTGGAGCGGCTGGCGAAAGAAAAGCCGGATGAATTTGCAAAACTATTAAAAACGTGGCTATCGGAAGAGTAGGGGGAACGGCGTATGGCAAAGCGCGAACGAAAAGGCGGGCTGTCGGGCAGGCAAAAAGCAGCCATCCTGCTTATTTCCCTCGGCCCGGATGTGTCAGCCTCTGTCTATAAACATTTATCCGAGGAAGAGATCGAGAAGCTGACGTTAGAAATTTCCAATGTCCGTCAAGTGCCGGCTGAACAAAAAGAGGAAGTGCTTGAAGAGTTTCGACAGCTCGCCTTGGCGCAAGATTACATCGCCCAAGGCGGCATCGCCTATGCGAAAGAAGTGCTTGAAAAAGCGCTCGGCCCAGATAAGGCGATGCAGATCATCAACCGCCTGACATCAGCGCTGATGGTGCGGCCGTTTGATTTCGCCCGCAAAGCCGATCCGATGCAGCTGTTAAACTTCATTCAAAATGAACATCCGCAAACAATCGCTCTGATTCTTTCATATTTGGAGCCGGCACAGGCGGGGCAAATTTTATCGGCGCTGCCGCAGGAAATGCAAGCGGATGTCGCCCGGCGCATCGCGCTGATGGACAGCACATCGCCGGAGATCATCAACGAAGTTGAGCAAATTTTGGAGCGGCGGCTGTCTGCGACCGTCGTGCAAGATTACACGCAAGCCGGCGGAATTGAGGCGGTTGTTGAAGTGCTGAACCAAGTCGACCGGAGCACGGAGCGAACGATTTTGGATGCCTTGGAAATCCAAGACCCGGAACTGGCCGAGGAAATTAAAAAACGGATGTTTGTCTTTGAAGATATCGTGACGCTCGACCACCGCGCCATTCAGCGCGTCATCCGCGAGGTGGACAACAACGATCTCATGCTGGCGCTGAAAGTAGCGAGCGACGAAGTGAAAAACATTATTTTCCGCAACATGTCGACAAGAATGGCCGAGACGTTCAAAGAAGAAATGGAATATATGGGGCCAGTCCGGCTGCGCGATGTCGAGGAGGCCCAATCGCGCATCGTCGCCGTGATCCGCCGTCTCGAAGAGGCCGGAGAAATCGTCATCGCTCGCGGGGGAGGAGATGATATTATTGTCTAACGTCATTAAAGCGCCGAAATTGGCGGCGCGCGCTGGGAAAAAGACGATCGTCGTGCAGCGCCATGTTTCCGATCTTCCATCGTCCGTCGATGATCGGCAGCGGGAGATGGAAGCGGTCGCCGCCGCCAAGGAAGAAGCAGCCAAGCTTCGCCGCCAGGCAGAGCAATATTACGAATCGGTGCGCGAGCAGTTGGTCCGCGAAAAAGAGGAATGGAAGCGTGAGAAAGAGCGCCTCATCGAGGAAGCGCGCGCCCGCGGGTATGAAGACGGCTATGCGGCTGGGCGCGAGAAGGCCTTGAGCGAGCACCGCGCGTTGATCGAGCAAGCCCGCCGCTTGGCGGAACGAGCGAACACCGAATTTTACGCTCGCATCGAATCGTCAGCCGAGACGATGCTTGATGTGGCGTTAAAAGCGGCCGAACGCATTATCGGCGCCGCGCTTGAGGGCGATCGAAACGCTTTTTTGCCGCTCGTGCACCAAGCGCTGCAGGAAGTGCGCCGGCAAACGGAAGTGGCCGTTCACGTGCATCCGCATTGCTACGAAGCGGTGGCGGAGCAAAAAGAGCTGCTGAAATCTGTTTTTCCGCATCGCGTTGATCTATTCATCTACCCGGACGATGCGCTTCCTGAATATGGCTGTGTCGTGGAGACGCCGTTTGGGCGCATCGAGGCGAGCGTCGATGTACAGCTTGAGCGGCTGCGCGAGGCGCTCTACCGGCGATTGAAGGAGGGGGCGTTTTCTGAACTGGCAGGCGCTTCTTGATGAAATAGACGCTGTCGACTTGTATAAACGGTTTGGCAAAGTGTCGCGCGTCATCGGCTTGATGATGGAATCGAAAGGACCGAAAAGCTCGATTGGCGACCTTTGTTACATCCATGAACAGAGCGGATGCCGGAAAATCCCCGCTGAAGTCGTCGGCTTTCATGAACAGCACGTCTTGCTTATGCCGTTTTCCGCCACGACCCATATCGCTCCCGGCTGCCTTGTCGAAGCGACCGGCCGGCCGCTTGAAGTGCACGTGGGCGATGCGCTCATTGGCATGGTACTTGATCCGCTCGGCCAACCGCTTGACGGGAGCCCGTTGCCGCCCGGGTTGAAGCCGGTGTCGGTCGAACGCGATCCGCCCAATCCGCTCGTTCGGCCGCCGATTGCCGAACCGCTTGAAGTCGGCATCCGCGTCATCGACAGCCTGCTTGCCGTCGGCAAGGGGCAACGCGTCGGCATTTTTGCCGGCTCGGGCGTCGGCAAAAGCACGCTCATGGGAATGATCGCCCGCCATACGTCGGCTGATGTGAACGTCATCGCCTTAATCGGCGAGCGTGGCCGCGAAGTGCGCGAGTTTTTAGAGCGCGACCTTGGCCCGGACGGCTTGGCCCGCTCGGTCGTCGTCGTCGCCACGTCCGACCAGCCGGCGCTGATGCGCGTCAAAGGCGCCTATACGGCAACGGCGATCGCCGAATATTTCCGCGACCAAGGGGCGGATGTCATGCTCATGATGGACTCGGTCACCCGCGTCGCTATGGCGCAGCGGGAGATTGGCCTTGCTGTCGGTGAGCCGCCGACGACGAAAGGCTATACGCCATCGGTCTTCGCCCTCCTGCCAAAGCTGCTTGAACGGGCTGGAACGAACGCTTCCGGCACGATCACTGCGTTTTATACGGTGCTTGTTGACGGCGATGATATGAATGAGCCGATCGCTGATGCGGTGCGCGGTATTTTGGATGGCCATTTTGTGTTAGAACGCCAGCTGGCGAACAAAGGGCATTATCCGGCGATCAACGTGCTCAAAAGCGTCAGCCGCGTCATGCCCCACATGATCAGCGCAGAGCACCGCGAAGCGGCAAACCGGTTCCGCCGCCTTCTGTCCACTTATATAGATTCGGAGGATTTGATTCAAATCGGGGCGTACAAACGGGGGTCGTCCCAAGAAATTGATGAGGCGATCGAATTTTATCCGCAAATGATGGCGTTTTGCCGCCAAAACATCGATGAAAAAACGACGCGCGCCGAAAGCATTGATGCACTGTTGCGCTTGTTGTCGGTTCGGTGAGAAATCGCGCGCCATTTTCAGACGATGAAAGGGTGAACAAATGTGACGCCGACGTTTCGGCTGCAAAAAGTGCTGGCGATGAAAGAAAAAGAAAAAGAGAAGGCGCTTGGCGAATATGAGGAGGCAGTCCGCCGGTTTGAGCAGGCAGCCGAAACGCTTTACCGCCTGCTCAAGGAAAAAGAAGAATGCGCGGCGGCTCGGGATGAACAGCTTCAAGCCGGCCTGTCCGTTGGAGACATTCGCCTTAGGCTGCAATATATGGCGAATTTAGAGCGGACGATCGACCATTATCAGTTCGTCGTCATGCAGGCGCGCGAGCAGATGCAGCGCCGGCAACAGCGTTTGATGGAATTGAATATCGAAGTGAAAAAATACGAAAAAATGCGCGAGCGCATGAAGCGGTGGGCCGAGCAGCTTGAGAGGGAAGCGGAACGCCGCCTGCTCGATGAAATGGCGGTTCAACGTTTTGCAAGGCAGGGAGAGGTATAGATGGCGGAGAGCAAAGTTGAACAGGAAATGCAGTCGAGTTGGTGGCAATGGCTGTTGTTTGTCATTGTCATTCCGAGTGCGTTTGCCGCCTCCTTTCTGTTGTTGATTTTAAACGTTGCCGGCGTTGATGTGGCCAAGGCGGCAAAGCAGTGGACAATAAAGGCGCCGTTTGTCTCCGAGTGGGTCGACTGGAGCAAAAGGGAGAAAGCTTTGCAAAAAACGATTGAAGCTCAGCAGCAGACGATCAACCAGCAAAAACGAACGATCGCCGACCAACAAAAGCAAATCAAACAGTTGAAAAACGAATTGGCGGCAAAGGAAAAGGAAATCGCCCAGCTGTCTATGCCAAGCGGGAAAACGGACGCTCAGGCTGAGCCTGTTGACGAGCCGGCCTTGACGGAAGAAGATGTCGCCGGCATGTATGACGCCATGTCGGAAAAACAGGCAGCGGCTATTTTAGGGGAACTGCCTGAGAGCGAAGCGCTCCGTGTACTGAGCCGGATTGATGGCGACAAAGCGGCAGCCATTTTGGAACAAATGCCGGCCGGGCGGGCGGCGAAACTGTTGGCATCGTTAAGCAAAAGGGCGATGGGGAAGGAGGCGGCCGAATGAAAGTAACGATCACAGCAAGCGCGCCGCCATCCGCAGGCACTATGGCGGTGAAAAAAGAATCCGAAAACACCAGCATGTTTGCGGCGCTGCTTGCCCACAAGCAACAAGAGCTATTGCCCGCTGGGGCAGGGATTAGCTTGTTTCAAGAGGAGTCGAACAAAAACAAAGAGCCAGATTGGCAAAATGGCGGAATGGAAACGGGCGCAGTCGGACAACCATCTTCAGCGGAAAAGAAACCGGCGCAAATAGAATCATTGTGGCTTGCCCCTTCCATCGTGGCCGCTTTGGCTGTTGCTCCGATTTCGGCGGTTGCCGGCGCGCCGCTTTTGGCGGCAGATAAGCAGACGGAAGGGAAAACTAGTGATCATTGGCCATTTCCGCTTGTCGGTGCCATGAATGGCGAAGAAACGATTGCCGCTCAGCCGGCGGCCGATAAAGCGGGATTTGAACGTGCGTTCATAACCGACGGACGGAAAAGCCGTAGTATCGATGCTGAATCTTTTTCGCCTTCCAGCGGAAAAACAGGGATGTTTACCCCGCTCCTGAGCGATGGCGACCAGCGTCCATTCAAGGAGCAGGGAGGCAACGGGCCGGTTGTCGCGCTGCCTAACGGAGTTTCTTTCGTCCGGCCGGCTGGTGAAAAAGACGTTTCGCTGCCAAAAAGGGGGGACAAGGGGCATGGCGGCGAAGCCGCTCCTTCCTTCACCACTCCTTCTGCGCTTTTATCATTCTCTTCATCTGTTGAGCTGATCGGTGAGATGCCGGCGTCAGCTGGCGGAAGCGTCGCTGATCAAGTCGCCCACGCGCTAAGGTCGGCACGTTGGATGAAGTTGCCAAGCGGTGTCATGCAGCTTGTCATCCGTCTGCATCCGGAACATCTCGGGACGGTGACGGTGAAAATGACAGAGGAAGGCGGGAAGCTCGCCGCCAAGCTGCTTGTGGCGAACGACGCGGTAAAAGAGTTGCTCTACGCTCATTTGCCGCAGCTTGCTCAGCAGCTTGATGCGAGTCACATCACGGTCGAAAAATGGACTGTTTGGTCGGATTATGACAGCCCCGCTATGCCGCCGTATTCCGGGAACCGCCAAGGAGGACAGCAGCAGGGCGAATCGCGGCAAAAACAAAAGCGGGATCCATCATCTTCCTTCCCGTTTGCGCTAGACGGGATCGAAGCTGACGCATAAGGGGGGAAAAGAACGAGGATGACAACGAATGTGATTGATGGAAGTTTATGGCTGACCAACGCGGTTCAGCCGGAACGGAAAACGGGCAATCAAATTTTAGGAAAAGACGATTTTCTCAAAATTTTGCTCGCTCAGCTTGAAAATCAAGACCCGCTCAATCCGATGGAAGATAAAGAGTTTATCGCGCAAATGGCGAGTTTCTCTTCGCTTGAGCAAATGATGAACATCGCCAATTTGATGCAGCAATGGATGCAAGCGTCAAGCCGCGATGCGCTGCTGCGCTACAGCGAATGGATCGGCAAAACGGTGCACTGGCAAGACGGTGATACGATGATGAGCGCCGTCGTTCAATCGGTCATGCAAAAAGACGGCCAAGTGACTCTCGGGCTTGATAACGGGACAACGATTGCCGCGGATGCGGTCGTGAAAGTTGAACAAAAAGGATAAAAGGGGAGAAGGAACCAATGCTTCGTTCCATGTATTCCGGAATCGGCGCCATGCGCAACTTCCAAACGAAGTTGGACGTCATCGGCAACAACATCGCCAATGTCAATACGTACGGGTTTAAAAAAGGACGAACGGTGTTTAAAGATTTAATGAGCCAGACGATTTCTGGCGCAAGCGGACCCAATGCCGGTGCCGGCCGCGGCGGGACGAATCCGAAGCAAGTCGGGCTCGGTTCGCAGCTTGCGGCGATCGACACCGTCCATACGCAAGGCAGCTTGCAAACGACCGGCCGCGTGCTCGATTTGGCGATTTCCGGGGATGGATTTTTCGTCGTCGGCGACGCTTCCGGCAACAATCGCATGTATACGAGAGCCGGGAATTTTTATCTCGATTCGCAAGGCTATATTGTCAATGCCGATGGCCAATATTTGCTCAGTACATCCAATGGTAGATTGGGAGTTCCGACAAATGCGAAAAGCTTGAGCATCGGAGCCGACGGCCAAGTGACCATTGTGGACGCTTCCGGGAACTTGCAGACGATCGGCACGATTCAGCTGGCTAAATTTGCAAACAATGACGGATTAGAAAAAGCCGGCAACAACTTGTTCCGCGAAACGACCAACTCTGGAACGCCAACGACAGGAGCGCCGGGAGCGAACGGAACAGGAACGATCGTCTCCGGCGCGCTTGAAATGTCCAACGTCGACCTTGCCGAGGAATTCACGGAGATGATCGTCGCCCAACGAGGCTTCCAGGCGAATACGCGCATCATTACGACATCGGACGAAATTTTGCAAGAGCTTGTCAACTTGAAAAAATAGAATAGGAGGTAGGGCGTGAGCGGTCTTCTCTCGCCTGCTGGCCGATGATTTCGTTAACGAAGCTCAACGGCAAACGGTTTGTGCTCAATGCGCTGTACATCGAACAAATTGAAGCGTTTCCTGATACGACCGTGACGCTGACGAACGGCAAAAAATTCGTCGTCCGCGAAACGGTCGAGCAAGTGGTTGCACGAGCGAGCGAATTTTACCGGCAGCTTGGCGTGTTTCGCTTACCGAAAGCAGGAGGATTGGACAGTGAAAGGGAATAAAGCAATCAAAACGATGATCATTGTGCTGGCGGTTATCGCCTTAGCCGGAACGGCGGCGCTTGTCGCGGTGATGAAGATGGGACATGCGGAGAAACAGGGGGCGCCAAGCGCCGACGAACTTGCAGAACGATCGATCGACATTCCGGAAATGACAACGAATTTAGCGGACGGGCGTTATATTAAAATCTCATTTAAAATTGAAACAGACAGCGATCAAGGAAAAGAAGAGGCGGAGAAACGGGATTTTCAGATGAAAGACGTGATCATCGAGCAGCTCTCACAGATGAAAGCGGCCGACTTTAAAGGAAAAGAAGGACTGACGGCGCTGAAAGAGCGGCTGAAGCGTGAGATCAACGGACTGATGCAAGAAGGGAGAGTGGAGAACGTCTACATTACCTCTTTTATCCTCCAGTAGCCCTGTCATTGGAAGGGGGGAAGATGAAATGACGGCCGGGGAAGTATTGTCGCAAAGCGAAATTGACGCGTTGCTCGCTGCGCTTTCTGCAGGGGAGATGAGCGCGGAGGAGCTGAAAAAAGAGGAGGAAGGCCGACGCGTCAAAACGTATGATTTCCGGCGGGCGCTCCGGTTTTCCAAAGATCAAATCCGCAGCCTGACGCGCATTCATGAGAATTTCGCCCGTCTGCTGACAACGTTTTTTTCCGCCCAGCTGCGCACGTATGTGCAAATTTCGGTCGCATCGGCCGACCAAATTCCATACGAAGAATTTGTCCGCTCCATCCCCAAAATGACGATCATCAATGTCTTTGAGGTGCCGCCGCTTGGCGGGCATGTCCTTTTGGAAGTCAACCCGAACATCGCTTACGCCATGCTTGACCGGGTGATGGGCGGGCGCGGCGTCGGCATGGATAAAGTGGAGCATTTGACTGAGATTGAAACACGCATCATGTCCAATTTGTTTGACAAGGCGTTTGTCCATTGGCGCGACGCTTGGGAATCGGTGGCGGAAGTCGACCCGCTCTTTGTCGATTTTGAAGTCAATCCGCAGTTTTTGCGCATGATCGCGCCGAACGACACCGTCGTCGTCATTTCGCTCAACACCCAAATCGGCGAAGCGCGCGGCATGATGAATGTGTGCATTCCGCATGTCGTCTTGGAGCCGATTATGCCGCGGCTGTCGGTGCATTACTGGATGCAGGCGCAAAAAAAGGAGCGTTCCCCCGAGGAAGCGAAACGGATCGAACAGCGCATCCGCGCGGCAAAATTGCCGATTATCGCTGAACTGGGAACGGCGGTCATCACGGTCAATGAATTGCTTCAACTCGAGGCCGGCGATGTCATTCAGCTCGAGCAGTCGATTCATGAGCCGCTCGTGGTTAAAATCGGCCATATTCCAAAATTTATCGGCCAGCCGGGGAAGCGGAACAAAAAGCTGGCGGTGCAAATTTTAGCGATGATCGAGGGGGACGAAGACGACCATGATGAATGATGGAATGTTGTCGCAGGATGAAATTGATGCTTTGTTGCGCGGAATGGACAGCGACGGACATATTCCGGCGCTTCATGATATTCTCTCTCCACTTGAGCAGGACGCTCTTGGGGAAATCGGCAATATTTCTTTCGGCAGTTCGGCCACTGCACTGTCGATGTTATTGAACCAAAAGGTAGAAATTACGACGCCAAGCGTGTCCATTATTGAGCGCACAAGCGTCGCTAATGAATTCCCGCAGCCATATGTCGCCATCCAAGTCAACTATACGGAAGGGCTGCTCGGGACCAACTTGTTGGTCATTAAACAGCAAGACGCGGCGATTATCGCAGATTTAATGCTTGGCGGCAATGGAACGGCGGCTGATGGCCCGCTAGGAGAGATTCAGCTGAGCGCTGTTCAAGAAGCGATGAACCAAATGATGGGCTCAGCAGCGACATCGATGTCGACTGTCTTTGGCAAGCGGGTCGACATTTCCCCGCCGACGCTCCATCTTCTTGATTTGACGGAAGGAAAAGGGATGGAATATTTGCCGGACGAAGATTTTTTCATTAAAGTGTCGTTTCGGCTGAAAATCGGCGAGTTGATCGACTCAAGCATTATGCAGCTGTTGCCGATCGATTTCGCAAAAGAATTGGTCGCCCAATTGCTCGGCTCGCCGCTTGAGGAGCCGGGGGCTGCGGAAGTCAACCTCAAGCCGTCGGCGGACGCGCGGTCGTTCAGCGAGCCGCAGCCTGTTCTGACTGACGCTCAGATGAACGACGGTGCGGCCGTTTCAGAAGCGGCGAGCCGCTCGACGGATAAACCGCCGGCTGGACGCACGGACAAGGAGAGAGATGGTGCAGCCGCGCGGCATATTCAAACCGCCGATTTCGTCGAGTTCGATGCCCCGCCGCTTGCGGCAACGGAGGCGCGCAATTTGGAGCTGCTGTTTGATGTGCCGTTGCAGGTGACGGTTGAGCTCGGACGGACGAAGCGATCGGTGCAGGAAATTTTGCAGCTGTCGACTGGATCGATCATTGAGCTTGATAAGCTGGCCGGCGAACCGGTCGACGTGTTTGTCAACAACAAGCTGATCGCGAAAGGCGAGGTTGTCGTCATCGATGAAAATTTCGGGGTCCGCATCACAGACATCATCAGCCAAAGCGATCGGCTAACACGGCTAAAATAAACAGGCGTTTGGGAGGTAATGGGACATGGCAAGAGTGCTTGTCGTTGATGATGCGGCATTTATGCGCATGATGATTAAAGACATTTTGACGAAAAACGGACATGAAGTCGTCGCCGAAGCGGCCGATGGGCGGCAGGCCATCGAGAAATACAAGGAAACGCGGCCCGATGTCGTAACAATGGATATTACGATGCCGGAGATGGACGGGATTGCGGCGCTCAAGGAAATTAAAAAAATCGACAGCAACGCCAAAGTCATTATGTGCTCAGCGATGGGGCAACAGGCAATGGTGATTGATGCCATTCAGGCAGGGGCGAAAGATTTTGTGGTTAAGCCGTTCCAAGCGGACCGCGTCATCGAGGCGATCAACAAAACGATCGGGTGAGCGATCAGAGGTGGAAACTATGGCAATTTGGCGCTGGGCGGCCGTTTTGCTGGCGGCAGCCATCGCTTTTGGGCCGGTGCCGGCAGCGGCTGCTCAAAGCCCGACGGTCGCCGACTGCCTGCAGCATCCCGATTCATGCGGGCCGTCAGCTCCTTCCAGGCAGCAGACAAAACAGACAGCGAATCAAGCCGCAGATGCGGTTTCCGCTTCTGATGTGCTTCGGCTCATCGGCGCGACCGCCTTTGTCCTCATTCTTCTTTATGCGGTGTTAAGATGGATGTCTCGCCGTCAGTCATTCGTTTCGAGCCAAAAGGGCGTCATCGAACATCTCGGCGGGACGAGCGTCGGGACGAACCGCTCTGTGCAGCTGATTAAAGTCGGCCGCCGGCTGCTCGTCATCGGCGTCGGCGATTCGATTCAGCTGCTTAGGGAAATTGAGGATGAAGAGGAAATCAATGAGCTGCTAGCGCAGTATCGCGAGCGGTTGGAACGAATGGCGGAGTTCGGCCGGCTTGGCTCCCTCCTTCGCGGCGAGTGGACGGGGAAATCAAAAAGGAAAAACGGTTTGCCGCCGTCGTTTTCGGCGCTGTTGGCTGAGGAGATGAAGCAAATGACTGAAAAACGGAACGAGTGGCTGAAGCGGCTGAAAGGGAAAGGAACGGCGGGCGATGAGTGAATTTGTCCATATGTTTGATTCGATGGCCCCCGAGCACGTGTCGACAGCGGTGAAGCTTCTTCTGCTGCTCACCGTGTTGTCGATCGCTCCCGGCATTCTCATTATGATGACATGTTTTACCCGCATCGTCATCGTTTTGTCGTTTGTGCGCACGGCGCTCGGCACGCAGCAGATGCCGCCGAACCAAGTGCTCGTCGGGCTCGCATTGTTTTTAACGTTTTTCATTATGGCGCCAACCTGGAAAGAAATCAACGACCAGGCATTGCAGCCGCTGTTTGCCGACAAAATTGATTTGGAGGAGGCGTATGAACGGGCGGCTGTTCCGCTGAAGCAGTTTATGAGCCAATACACAAGGCAGGAAGATTTGGCGCTGTTTTTATCGTACAGCGGCGCCAAACAGCCGAAAACGGTCAACGACATCCCGATGACCGCGCTCGTGCCGGCGTTTGCCATCAGTGAGTTGAAAACGGCGTTTCAAATGGGCTTTATGATTTTTATTCCGTTTTTAGTGATCGACATGATCGTCGCCAGCGTCCTAATGTCGATGGGGATGATGATGCTGCCGCCAGTGATGATTTCGCTGCCGTTTAAAATTTTATTGTTTGTGCTTGTTGATGGATGGCATTTGGTCGTCAAATCATTGTTGCAAAGTTTTCAATAAAGATAGGTGGCGTTTATGAGTGCCGATTTCATCATCCGCCTTGCTGAACAAGGCGTGTATATCGTGCTTGTCGTCTGCGGGCCGCTCTTGTTGTTGTCCCTTGCCGTCGGGCTTGTCGTCAGCATTGTTCAAGCCGCGACGCAAATTCAAGAGCAGACGCTCGCGTTTGTGCCGAAAATCGTCGCCGTCTTGCTTGGACTTGTGTTCTTTGGACCGTGGATGCTCTCGAAAATGGTGTCGTACGCGCACGATATTTTCAACAATCTTGCTTCGTTTATAGGCTGATCGGCGATGGAACAAGCATGGACTTATTTTCCGGCGTTTTTGCTCGTCTTTATCCGCGCCGCTTCCTTTTTCGCGGCGATGCCGTTGTTTTCCCACCGGACCGTGCCGGCTTCGTATAAAGTCGGACTGGCGTTTTTGCTCAGTTGGCTGTTGTTTTTGGCCATGCCCAAACCTGTGTTGGCGCTTGACGGCGTGTACGTCTTGCTCGTCGTGAAAGAAGCGCTCGTCGGGCTGGCTCTTGGGCTGCTGGCTGCGATCCTCATGGCGGCGGTGCAAATCGCCGGCGGTTTGATCGACTTTCAAGCCGGGTTTGCCATCGCCAACGTCATCGATCCGCAAACCGGAGCGCAAAGCCCGCTGCTTGGCGAATATCTTCATTTGTTGGCGCTTTTGCTTTTTCTTATGCTTGACGGGCACCATTTGTTGCTTGATGGCATGTTTTACAGCTATCATTGGCTGCCGCTTGACCGCTTGCCTCACGTCGCTGACGGGCGAGCGATGGAATACGCGGTGCGGGCGTTTGCCGCGATGTTCGCCGTTGCGTTCCAAATGGCAGCCCCGCTTGTCGGATCGCTCTTTTTAGTTGATGTGGCGCTTGGCATCATCGCCCGCGCGGTGCCGCAAATGAACATTTTCGCGGTCGGCTTTTCCGTCAAAACGGCGGCGGCGTTTTGGCTCCTGTTGGCGGAGATTGGGGGAATATTGCTTGCGGCGCGCAGCGTATTTCACTTCATGTTTGCTTCGTTGCGCGAGTTTATGCGGCTGTTGGGGGGCGGATAAGATGGGCAGGTGGCGCCTCGATTTGCAATTTTTCGCTGGCGAAAAAACAGAAAAGGCGACGCCTCGCAAACGGCAAGAAGTGCGGGAAAAAGGGCAGGTGGCCAAAAGCGGCGATGTCGTCTCCGCTTCCGTGTTGCTTGCTTCGTTTCTTGCTTTGTTTTTGGCTGGGGAGTACGAGCGGGACGGTCTGCTGCGGTTGTTCACCCGCGCTTTGTCCGATTCTGCGTCTGCTTCGTTGACGGTTGACTCGCTTCACCAGCTGTTTCTTGACTGGCTTTCCCATGCCGCCTTGCTTTTGGCGCCGCTGTTCGCCGCTGCAGTGCTGGCGGCCGGGTTGACCAACTTTTTGCAAATCGGCGCCATGTTCACCGTTGAACCGTTAAAAATGGATTGGAACCGCCTCAATCCCGTGCAAGGAATGAAACGGCTGTTTTCGTTGCGCGCCTTGGTCGAGCTGTTGAAATCCGTGTTAAAAGCGGGAATTATCGGTGCGGTCGTGTTCGCGGTGCTGTTGGCCGAACGAAGTGAGCTCGCGGCGCTCGTTTCCAAGACGCCGGGCGCGGCTTTGATTGTCGTCGGCGGCTTGACGGTGAAAATGGGGCTGTACGCCGCGGGGGCGCTCTTGTTTTTAGCGCTGTTTGATTACTTGTATCAGCGGTTTGAATTTGAAAAAAGCATCCGCATGTCCAAACAGGACATTAAAGATGAATACAAAAAGACGGAAGGCGATCCGCTCATCAAATCGCGCATCAAGCAAAAACAGCGCGAGATGGCGATGAGGCGGATGATGCAGGAAGTGCCGAACGCGGATGTCGTCATTACGAACCCGACGCATTACGCCGTTGCCCTCAAGTATGAAGACGGCAAAATGGAAGCGCCGGTCGTCGTCGCGAAAGGGGCGGATTATATGGCGTTGAAAATCAAGGAAGTGGCGAAAGCCCACGGCGTCGTTACCGTTGAGAACCGTCCGTTGGCGCAGGCGCTCTACCGTCAGACGGAAGTCGGCGACATGATTCCAGAGGCGTTTTTTAAGGCAGTGGCGGAAATTTTGGCGTACGTCTATCGGCTCAAAGGAAATGTGTAGCAACAAGGAGAGAAAACAATGCAAGCAGAGAAAACAATGCAAGCGCAAATGAAAGATTTATCCGTATTGTTTCTTGTCGTGCTCATCGTCGCCATGCTCGTCATCCCGTTGCCGACGTGGCTGTTGAGCGTATTGATCATCATCAATATTTCCCTTGCCTTGCTTGTTTTGCTGACGGCGATGAACACGAAAGAGCCGCTTGAGTTTTCCATTTTTCCGTCATTGCTTTTAGTGCTGACGCTGTTTCGGCTCGGTCTGAACGTGTCAACCACCCGCTCGATTTTAAGCAAAGGGGAGGCGGGCGGCGTCGTTGAAACGTTCGGAACGTTCGTCGTTGGCGGCGATGTCGTCGTTGGGTTTGTCGTGTTTTTGATCTTGGTCATCATTCAGTTTGTTGTCATCACCAAAGGGGCGGAGCGCGTCTCTGAAGTGGCGGCCCGCTTTACGCTCGATGCGATGCCCGGCAAACAGATGAGCATTGACGCCGATTTAAACGCCGGCATGATTTCGGAGCAAGAAGCGCGAAAGCGGCGGGAAAAAGTGGCGCAAGAAGCCGACTTTTACGGAGCAATGGACGGGGCGAGCAAGTTCGTGAAAGGCGATGCCATCGCCAGCATCATTATCGTCGTCATCAACATGCTGTTTGGCATGGTGATCGGCGTCGTCGAGCAAGGAATGGACATGGCGGAGGCGGCGAAGCGCTACACGCTGTTGACGGTCGGCGACGGAATCGTCAGCCAAATTCCGGCGCTGTTGATTTCCACGGCAACCGGCATCATTGTCACCCGAGCAGCGTCCGACAGCAACTTGAGCGGCGATATTATGCGCCAGTTGTTCGCCTTTCCGAAAATGTTGTACGTCACGGCAGGAACGATTTTCCTGCTCGGCTTGTTTACGCCGATCAACGACTTGTTGACGATGCCGATTGCCGTGTTGCTGGCGCTTGGCGGCTATCGATTTATCGAGCGGCAAAAGCAAGAAGAAGCGGCATTGGCTGCTCCGGAAGAGGAGGCGGCGGCCGCGGACGAATTGAAAAGCCCGGAAAGCGTTATTCAGCTGCTGCACGTTGACCCGATTGAGTTTGAGTTCGGCTACGCGCTCATTCCGCTCGCCGATGCCAATCAAGGCGGCGATTTGCTCGACCGGATCGTCATGATTCGTCGTCAGCTCGCGCTTGAGCTCGGCATCGTCATTCCGGTCGTGCGTGTTCGCGACAACATCCAGCTGCAGCCGAATGAATACCGGATCAAAGTGAAAGGCGAGGAAGTGGCGCGCGGCGAGTTGCTGCTTGACCATTATTTGGCGATGAGCCCCGGAGTTGACGACGATTCGATTGATGGCATTGACACGATCGAACCTGCGTTTGGTCTGTCGGCGAAATGGATTTCCGAGACCGTAAAAGACCGGGCGGAAATGCTTGGCTATACGGTCGTCGACCCGCCATCGGTCGTCTCGACACACTTAACGGAGGTGCTGAAAGCCCATGCTCACGAACTGCTGGGGCGTCAGGAAACAAAACAGCTGATCGATCATTTAAAAGAATCGTATCCGGTGCTTGTCGACGAGGTGACGCCGAATCCGTTGTCTGTCGGCGACGTGCAAAAAGTGCTCGCCAAGCTGTTGAAAGAGAAAGTGTCGATCCGCAACTTGCCGCTCATTTTTGAGGCGCTCGCCGATTTTGCCCGCCTGACCAGCGACACCGATTTGTTGACAGAATACGTCCGCCAAGCGTTGGCGCGGCAAATCACCTCGCAGTACGCCGTGCCGGGCGAGCCGCTGCGCGTCATTACGCTGTCGGGCAGGGTGGAAAAAACGATCGCCGACGCCGTGCAGCAAACCGAGCATGGCCGCTATTTGGCGCTCGAGCCGGCGCGGGCGCAGGCGTTTGTCGAAGCGGTCGCCGCGGCGCTTGAACGCTATCCGTTCGCCGGCCAGACGCCGATTTTGCTCTGTTCCCCGGCGGTGCGCATGTACGTCCGCCAGCTGACCGAGCGCCATTTTCCGACTGTTCCGGTGCTGTCGTACAACGAGCTTGAAGCGGATGTCGAAGTTCAAAGCGTGGGGATGGTGGAAATTGAATGAAAGTGAAAAAATTTGTCGCCCCGTCCATGAACGAAGCGATGAAAATGATTCGCGCCGAACTTGGCCGCGACGCCGTCATTTTGCACTCGAAAGTCGTGCAGACCGGCGGATTTTTCGGCTTGTTTGCGAAAAAAAAGATCGAAGTGTTGGCCGGCGTTGATCCGGATCCACTGCCGCGGCGTCAGCCGAGTGCCGCCGCGTCCTTTGCCCCTTTGCCGGTGGCTGAGCGGGAGGAAGATGGCTTGCTTGCCCGTGAGATCGAGGAAGTCAAGGCGCTCATCTGTCAGTTCAACGCCCGCTCGTCTTCGCTGCTGTACCCTCCGCCGCTTGCGGAAGCGGAACGTCGCCTCGTTCGGCAAGGGATGGCGGATGTGTACGTCCGCCAAGTGATGGATCGCCTGCTTGAACGGTGGTATGCCGACAAAGACGGCCGGTCGCCCGCTGCGGTTGCCGCCTGGACGAAAGAAGCGGTGCGCGATCTATTGTCGATGCTTCCATTTGTCAAAACGGCGGAGCAAAAAAAGTATATGATTTTGCTAGGTCCAACCGGGGTTGGAAAAACGACGACGCTCGCCAAAATGGCGGGGCGCGCCGTCCTCGAGCAAGGAAAAAAAGTCGGGTTCATCACGGCCGACACGTACCGGATCGCCGCCATCGACCAACTGAAGACGTATGCCGACATTTTGCATGCTCCGTTGGAAGTATGCTACAATGCCGACGATTTTCGGGCGGCGAAGCGGAAATTGGCCAGCTGCGATCTCGTGTTTGTCGATACGGCTGGCCGCAACTTCCGCAACCCGCAATACGTCGATGAACTGCAGCAAACGCTCGAGTTTGACCGCGAAACGGAAACGTTTCTCGTGTTCGCCGCCACCGGAAAGTATGACGATATGAAGGCTGTCTATGATCGCTTTTCCCGCCTGCCAATCAATCAATTGATCGTGACGAAGCTCGATGAGACCGACTCGTTTGGCGCGATCGTCAATATGTTGCTTGACAGCCGCCTTGCCGCCGCCTATTTCACAAACGGGCAAAATGTGCCGGACGATATGGTGGAAGCGTCCGCAGACCGGCTCGTTCATCTGCTGTTTGGGGCGGAGCGATGGTGAGCGATCAAGCGGAACGGCTGCGCTATGAGCTGGGCCGCCGGCGCCAGCCGGCGGCGGGGCCGCGGACCATCGCGGTGACGAGCGGGAAAGGCGGAGTCGGCAAGTCAAACCTTTCGCTCAATTTTTCGCTGTCGCTCTCGAAGCTCGGGTTTCGCATCTTGTTGCTTGATATGGACATCGGCATGGGCAACATCGACATTTTGCTCGGCCAGTCGTCGCCATTGACGCTTTCGGATTGGTTTTCCGCGCGGTTGCCGCTTTCCGAGCTGGTAAAAAGCGGACCGGAGCATCTATCGTATATTGCTGGGGGGACGGGCGCCGCGCAATGGTTGAGTGTCGATCGATCCGCTATCGACTATTTGTTGGCCGAGCTGCAGACGGTGGCGTCGCGATATGATTATCTCATTTTCGATATGGGGGCGGGCGCCTCAGAAGAACGATTGTATTTTTTAAAGTCCGTCGACGATGTGTTTATTGTCACGACGCCGGAGCCGACCGCGATGATGGATGCGTATGCCATGATGAAATATATGCACACCGCCGGCAGCGAGGCTCCGTTTTCCGTCATCGTCAACCGCGCCGGCAGCGAGCGGGAAGGATATGGCATCTTTTCGCGCCTGCAGCATGCCGCCAGTCGGTTTTTCCATAAAGACATCGCTTTGCTTGGCGTCGTTCCTGAAGACCGGACTGTTGCGCGCTGTGTCGTCCGGCAAACGCCGTTTGTTCTCTCTGATCCGGCGGCGAAGGCGAGCCGGGCAGTGCGTCAAATGGCATGCCGCTATGCGGCGGAAGGAGAAAAAGAGCTGGAACGGGCTCCCCGCTTTTTTGCGAAGCTGCGTCAACTTTTGCTAGAAAGGTAGAGACGGAAAATGAAGGCGATCAAGGTGCTTGTCGTCGATGACTCCGCGTTTATGCGCAAATGGATCAGTGATTTTTTGTCCGAGCATCCGCACCTCGAAGTCGTCGGAACAGCTCGCAACGGCCGGGAGGCGCTCGAGAAAATCGCTGCCCTAAGGCCGGATGTCGTGACGCTTGATGTGGAAATGCCGGTTATGAACGGACTCGAAACGTTGCAGCGCATCATGCGGGATCATCCTGTGCCGGTCGTCATGGTGTCAAGCACGACGACCGAAGGGGCGGAAAACACGATCGCCGCCATGCAGTGCGGGGCGGTCGACTTTGTCGCCAAGCCGTCCGGACCGATTTCGCTCGATTTGTACAAAGTGAAAGATGAACTGATTGGCAAAGTGCTGCACGCGAGCGAAGCGAATGTGTCCGCCTTGGCTGCCCCGCGCCGCCAACGTCCGTCTTGGCGCCCATCGTTCAAAGCGGCGGCGCGGCCGCAACAGTCCATCGTCGCTATCGGCACTTCCACCGGCGGTCCGCGTGCGCTCGAGACGGTGTTGACGCAGCTTCCGCCCGATCTAGCCGCTCCGGTTGTCGCTGTCCAGCATATGCCGAAAGGGTTTACGGCATCGCTCGCCAACCGGCTTGATGCGCTTACCGCGATTACGGTCAAGGAGGCGGAAGACGGGGAAGTGCTGCGGAATGGCACCGCCTATATTGCGCCAGGCGGCGTCCATCTCATCGTTCGCGAAGAAGGCGGCGCGCTGACAGCCCGTTTCGACGAATCGCCGCCGCGCGCCGGCCATCGTCCGGCTGTTGACGTGTTGTTCGAGTCGCTCGCTGCCATTCGCCGCTGTCGGAAAATCGCAGTGATCATGACCGGGATGGGAAGCGACGGAACAGCGGGGTTGAAAAAGCTGAAGGAAAGCGGGAACACAAAAGCGATCGCGGAAGCGCGCGAGACAGCCGTTGTCTTTGGGATGCCAAGAGCGGCGATCGAGGCTGGCGTCGTTGATGTCATCGCGCCGCTTGACAGCATCGCCGCTGCCATCGTCCAATTGATCGGGGAGTAAGGGGGAAAATGGCATGGATATGATCCAATATTTGGATTTGTTTATTGATGAAAGCAAAGAGCATTTGCAGGCGATCAACGAGCGGCTGTTGGAACTTGAAAAAACTCCGGAGGACATGTCTGTGGTGAATGATATTTTCCGTTCGGCCCATACGTTGAAAGGCATGTCTGCCACAATGGGGTTTGAAGATTTGGCCAATTTGACGCACCAAATGGAAAACGTGCTCGATGGCATCCGCAATCGGCGGCTTTCCGTTACCCCGGAATTGCTTGACGTCATTTTTGAGGCCGTCGACCATTTGGAGGCGATGATCAGTTCCATCGCTGCAGGCGGCGACGGAACGCGTGATGTAAGAGGAACAGTCGAACAGCTGAAACGAATCGAGCAAGGGGAGATGCCGAACAAGCAGGCAGCAAGGGAAGAACCGCCCCTTGAACATGCGTATGGGGAATTTGAATACCATGTGCTCGAGCAGGCCATGGAGCAGGGATTTTCCGTCTACGAAATCCGCGTTCGGCTTCGTGATGATTGCTTGTTGAAAGCAGCGCGCGTCTATATGGTGTTTGAACAGCTGAATGAAGTCGGAGAAATTGTGAAAGCAACGCCGCCGGTCGAGATGCTGGAGGAAGAACAGTTTGACCGGGAGTTTCTCGTTACGGTCGTATCCAAAGCGCCAGCCGATGAGTTGCAAAAGCGGCTGATGGGCATTTCGGAAATTGATGACGTCAAGGTGTCTATGCTATCGAGCGATGAACCGTCGCCAGAAAGCGAGAAAGCGGCTGCGCCCCAACAACCAGCCGCTATGGAGCAGGCGGCGACCGTTCAGGCCGAAGCAGAGGCGCCGGAAAAACAAACAGCGAAACAGGCGACGAAAACGATCCGCGTCAACATTGAACGGCTCGATCGGTTGATGAACTTATTTGAAGAATTGGTTGTCGACCGCGGTCGGCTTGAGCAAATTTCCCGCGAGCTGAACCATGCCGAATTGACGGAAACGGTCGAGCGGATGTCTCGCATCTCGAGCGATTTGCAGACGATCATTTTAAATATGCGCATGGTGCCGGTCGAAACGGTGTTCAACCGCTTCCCGCGCATGGTGCGCCAGCTCGCCCGCGAGCTCGGCAAAAAGGTGCGCCTTGACATCATCGGTGCGGATACCGAGCTTGACCGGACGGTGATCGATGAAATCGGCGACCCGCTTGTCCATTTGATCCGCAATGCGCTCGACCACGGCATCGAAGCGCCGGACGTCCGGGCGGCGCGCGGGAAGCCGGAAGAAGGGACTGTTCAATTGCGAGCATACCATAGCGGCAACCATGTCTTTATTGAAATCGAGGATGACGGCGCCGGCATTTCCCGGGAGAAGGTGCTGCAAAAGGCGAAAAGCCGAGGCATTGTCTCGCCGCAGGCGGCGGAGCATTTGAACGATCAGCAAATTTACGAGCTTATTTTCGCTCCCGGCTTTTCGACCGCTGAGCAAGTTTCTGACATTTCCGGCCGCGGCGTCGGTTTGGATGTCGTCAAAAGCACGATTGAGTCGCTCGGCGGCACTGTTTCGGTCGATTCGCAGCCTGGAAAAGGGTCGCTCTTTTCGATTCAGCTGCCGCTCACATTGTCGATCATCTCTGTGTTGCTCGTTCAAATCGCCGAGGAAACGTACGCGATTCCGCTGTCATCGATCATTGAGACGGCGCTGGTGAAAAAGGAAGAGATTTTTTCCGCCCACAACCAGCCGGTCATCGATTTTCGCGGCAAAATCGTCCCGCTCGTCCGCCTGAAAGACGTCTTCGCTGTTCCTGGAGCGGCCGATGACGGAGATGCGGTGGCGGTCGTGATCGTCCGGAAAGGGGAAAAACTGGCGGCGCTGGCGGTCGACTCGTTTATCGGGCAGCAAGAAGTCGTGTTGAAATCGCTAGGAAACTATTTATCTTCGGTTTTTGCCATCTCGGGGGCGACCATTTTGGGAGACGGCCGGGTGGCGCTGATTATCGACTGCAACGCGCTCGTAAAGTAGGAGATGGCCGCGTTGGTGCGGGGCGCCTATGGCGTTGATCCGCCGTTTTCAGTGGCATGTCGAAAAAAAGGGGGAGGATTGGATGACGGCCAGCGTGCAAGCAGACTGGAAAGTGATTGCGTTTCGCCTGAAAGAAGAAGAATATGCTCTGCCGGTGCAGCATGTCCGTTCCATCGAGAAAATGCAGCCGATCACGCGCGTGCCGGGAACGGCCCATTATGTAAAAGGGGTCATCAACTTGCGCGGTGTTGTGACGCCGATCATCGATTTGCGCGAGCGGTTCGAGTTTGCCCCCGAACCATATGGGGAACAGACGCGAATCATTATCGTTGCTCTTGAGGATATGGAAGTCGGGCTCATCGTCGATGCCGCGAATGATGTCCTTGATCTGCCGTCGGAAAGCATCGAACCGCCGCCAGAGGCCATTGGCTCCGTTGAGGCAAGTTACATCGACGGCGTGGCAAAAGTGGAGAATCGGCTCCTCATTTTGCTTGATTTGGCGAAAGTGCTCGACCGATAACCCGTGGAGAGGAGCGTTGACATTGGACGATATTCGCAACTTGACGGGGATGCATATTGACATTTTGCGCGAAATCGGCAACATTGGCGCCGGCAACGCGGCGACGGCTTTGTCGACGTTGCTGAACAAAAAAATTGAAATGGCGGTGCCGCGCGTTCAAATTGCGACGTTTGCCGAAATGATGGAATCAATCGGCGGACCGGAACAAGTCGTGGCGTGCGTCTATTTGCGCATCGAAGGAGAAGCGCCAGGAAACATGTTTTTCGTGCTGCCGCCGGAACAGGCTGAGCGGTTTGTCCGCCGGATGATTGGCGATGACTCGTTTTCGTTTCAAGGAGAAGCCCATGAGCTTGGCTGCTCGGCGCTTCAGGAGCTCGGCAATATTTTAGCCGGCTCGTATTTGTCGGCATTGGCTGACTTTACGCAGCTCAACTTGCACCCGTCCGTGCCGGCATTGGCCATCGACATGATTGGAGCTGTGCTGTCGTTCGGATTGCTTGAGCTGTCGCGTGTTGGCGATTACGCCATTTTGATTGACACAGCCATTTACGATGAACGGCGCCCGGACGAAAGCATCAACGGCCATTTCTTTCTTCTGCCTGACCCCGAGTCGTTTTCCACCATCTTTCGAGCACTAGGTGTGGATGGTCTATGAGTACAGCGCAGGCTGTCAAAATCGGCATTGCGGAAATGGAGGTCGTCATAGCGCCGAATGTCATCCGCACGTGCGGGCTTGGGTCGTGCGTCGGTGTCGTCATTTACGATGCAGGCAAGGCGGTTGCCGGCATGGCGCATGTCATGCTTCCGCATTCCTCGATGGCGCGCGGCGGAGTCATCAATGCGGCCAAATACGCTGATACGGCGGTCGAGGCGCTCGTTCAGCTTGTCATTGCCGCTGGCGGGCGGAAAGGGATGCTGAAAGCGAAGCTGGCCGGCGGGGCGCAAATGTTTTCGTTTTCGACAGCTGGCGGCGATATGATGCGCATTGGCGCGCGCAATGTGGAGGAAGTGAAAAGGCAGCTCGAGCGGTTTCACATTCCGGTCGTCGCCGAAGATGTCGGGGGCCATAGCGGCCGCACGATCGAATTTAATCCGCAGACGGGCGTGCTCTCCATCCGCACCGCCGCTCAAGAAATAAAGGAAATATGACCGGGATGCGCCGTTTCCGCAAGGCAAGGGGGAGAATAAATGGGAAGCGCGCTAAAAGGAGAAGAACGGAAATACTGGGATGAATGGATCAACGGCCGTAACCGCCACGCGGCCGAGGAACTGGCGCAGCGCTATATGCCGCTTGTTTTCTACCACGTGCAGCGGCTTTCGGCGACGCTGCCGAGCTCCGTGCCGAAGGATGAGCTCGTCAGCTTTGGACTCGTCGGCTTATACGATGCGTTGGAGAAATTTGATCCATCGCGTGATTTGAAGTTCGACACGTACGCCTCGTTCCGCATCCGCGGCGCCATCTTAGACGGTTTGCGCAAAGAAGACTGGCTGCCGCGAAGCATGCGCGATAAGGCAAAAAAAATTGAGGAAGCCATCGAGCGGCTCGAACAGCGGCACATGCGATCGGTGACGGCGAAAGAGATCGCCGCTGAGCTCGGGATGACGGAAGAGGAAGTGCAGGCGGCGGCGAGTGAAACGTTTTTTTCCCATTGGCTGCCGCTCGGGCAGACGACCGTCGACGAAGATGAAGGAATATTGGCGGTTCGCGACGACCGCGCTCCGCTTCCCGAGGAGCAAATCGTCAAGCAGGAAATGATCGAAAAATTGGCTGAAGCCATCGGACAGTTGAATGAAAAAGAGCAGCTCGTCATCAGTTTGTTTTACAAAGAGGAACTGACGTTTACAGAAATCGGGAGACTTTTGCATTTGTCGACATCAAGAATTTCGCAAATTCATGCAAAAGCGCTTTGGAAACTGCGCCGCTTTTTTGAAAAAGAGCTATGAAGGGAGAGAAAAAGCGATGGACATCCAGCTTCCAGCGTTGCAAAGCGTCATGCCGAAAGCGCCCGACGCGGAAAGGCTTCAAGCCTCGACGCAACAACACTCCTATGCAGTGCAGGCGCAAATGGCAGCTGCCGGTGAAAAGCGGGCGGAGCGTGCGCGCCGTCGGGTGACGGATAAACGAACGAGCGCCCGTCTTGAGCAGGAGGCGTCCCGTTTTGGAGGACACCCTTATAAAGGAAAAACGATCGACATTCAAGGATAGTGAACATCATGATGGCATTTTGGCTAACGATCAGTTTGCTGCTGCACGCCTTGTCGTTTTGGTTGATCATTGTGCTTTTCCTTCGCCTGTCGCGGCTTGGCGAGGCGGAGAGGCGGGCCGAGGAGCTAGAGGAAGCCTTGACCGCTTATCTCGCTGCCTGGAAGGAAGAAAACGAGCGATTTTTGGCTGAGCTTGACTCGTTGCTTGGCAGCGGAGCGGCTCCATTCGTTTCTGCACTGGAAACGAACGGTGCGCCCAGTGTGCAACGGGGCGCGAGCGGGAAAGAGACGGCGTCTATGCCGGGGGCAGGAGGCGGTGAAATCGGAGCGGGGTTCGAAAAGCGAACAGCGGAAGCAAAGAAGGGGGAAAACGAGCCGGCGGAGCAGGGAGAAACCGAAAAACGCACAGAAACAAGCCGCTCCAGCGCAACGCTGGGCTATTTCCCAGACATCGGAACGGTCAAGGATGTGCTCGAACTTTCACTCGCCCGACCAGCCGACTCGAGTGAGCTTGCCCGCCGCCTATATGCGGAAGGGGCGGCGGTCGAGGAAATTGCCAAACAGCTCGGCAAAGGGAAAACGGAAGTCGAGCTATGGCTCAAATTTGCGCAAAAAACGAATCAATAGGCGAATAACAGCTTGATTTGCCGCTTGCAGTTGTGATATATTTTTTCATGGTGTGAATACACACGCCTGATGATTTCAGCAACGGTGCTGGCAACTCCAGTCTTGCTGAAAGATGAGGCAGGCGGAGGACCAAAAACCACTAAGGAAACAGGAGGAGCATACATGTCGGTTATTTCGATGAAACAACTGCTTGAAGCTGGCGTCCACTTTGGACACCAGACGCGCCGTTGGAATCCGAAGATGAAAAAATACATTTTCACGGAGCGCAACGGCATCTATATCATCGACTTGCAAAAAACGGTGAAGAAAGTCGAGGAAGCATACAATTTCGTCCGCGAATTGGCGGCGAATGGCGGCAAAATTTTGTTCGTCGGCACGAAAAAACAAGCGCAAGAGTCGGTGAAGGAAGAAGCGGAACGCTGCGGCATGTTTTATGTCAACCAACGCTGGCTCGGCGGCACGCTGACGAACTTCGCTACGATCCAAAAGCGGATCAAACGGCTGCGTGAAATTGAAAAAATGGAAGAAGATGGAACGTTTGACGTTCTGCCGAAAAAAGAAGTCATTCGCTTGAAAAAAGAAAAAGAGCGTCTTGAGAAGTTTTTGGGCGGCATCAAAGACATGAAAGAGCTGCCGGATGCGTTGTTTGTCATCGACCCGCGCAAAGAGCGGATCGCGGTGGCGGAAGCGCGCAAGCTGAACATCCCGATCATCGGCATCGTCGACACGAACTGCGATCCGGATGAAATTGACTATGTCATTCCGGCCAACGACGACGCCATCCGCGCTGTTAAGCTGTTGACTTCGAAAATCGCCGACGCCGTGCTTGAGGCGAAACAAGGCGAAGAAGCGGCCGTCGCGGCAGAGTAACGATGCACAAGAAAGGTGATAAGAGGGGAAAGCCTTTTATCACCTTTTTTTGAGACAGAAATGAGCAACTTTTGGCTATACTAACGAATAAGGGTAAAACGGGAAGCCGTTGCCGGCGCCGATACATATACCGGACAATGAGAAGGAGGATTTTTTTATGGCGATTACAGCACAAATGGTGAAAGAACTGCGCGAAAAAACAGGCGCAGGCATGATGGACTGCAAAAAGGCGCTCACCGAAACAAACGGTGACATGGAGAAAGCGATTGACTGGCTGCGCGAAAAAGGAATTGCCAAAGCGGCGAAAAAAGCGGACCGCATCGCGGCCGAAGGGATGGCGTACATCGCGGTGGAAGGCAATACCGCCGTCATTTTGGAAGTGAACTCGGAAACGGACTTCGTTGCGAAAAACGAAGCATTTCAAACGCTTGTCAAAGAGCTGGCCGCCCACTTGCTGAAACAAAAGCCGGCTTCGCTTGATGAAGCGCTTGGTCAAACGATGGACAACGGCTCGACCGTCCAAGACTACATCAACGAAGCGATTGCCAAAATTGGTGAAAAAATTACGCTTCGCCGCTTTGCCGTCGTCAATAAAGCGGACGGCGAAACGTTCGGTGCGTACTTGCACATGGGCGGGCGCATCGGCGTATTAACGTTATTAGCCGGCAATGCGAGCGAAGACGTCGCCAAAGATGTCGCCATGCACATTGCCGCACTTCATCCGAAATACGTCTCGCGCGACGACGTGCCGCAGGAAGAGATTGCGCATGAGCGTGAAGTATTGAAACAACAGGCATTGAACGAAGGCAAGCCGGAGAAAATCGTTGAAAAAATGGTCGAAGGCCGGCTGAACAAGTTTTACGAAGACGTCTGCCTGCTCGAGCAAGCGTTCGTGAAAAACCCGGATGTGACGGTGCGCCAATACGTCGAATCGAACGGAGCAACAGTCAAGCAGTTCATCCGTTATGAAGTCGGCGAAGGGCTCGAAAAACGCCAAGACAATTTCGCCGAAGAAGTCATGAGCCAAGTCAGAAAGCAATGACGGACCGCAACAGGGAACACGCGCGTGTTCCCTGTTTTTCAAAGCGACTCGCATCATGGAGGTTTGACATGGAACAGCCAAAATACAAACGCGTCGTGTTAAAGTTGAGCGGGGAAGCGCTCGCCGGAAAGCAAGGGTTTGGCATTCAACCGGCGGTCATTCAGTCGATCGCCAAACAAGTGAAAGAAGTTGTTGAACTGGGCGTCGAGGTCGCCATCGTCGTCGGCGGCGGCAACATTTGGCGTGGAAAAACGGGAAGCGAAATGGGCATGGACCGGGCGACGGCTGATTACATGGGCATGTTGGCGACGGTGATGAACGCCCTCGCCTTGCAGGACAGCCTTGAGCAGCTCGGTGTGGAAACGCGGGTGCAAACATCGATTGAAATGCGGCAAGTGGCCGAACCGTACATTCGCCGCCGGGCGATTCGCCATCTTGAGAAAAAACGAGTTGTCATTTTCGCCGCCGGCACAGGCAACCCGTACTTTTCGACCGATACGACCGCGGCGCTCAGGGCGGCGGAAATCGAGGCGGACGTCATTTTAATGGCGAAAAACAACGTCGATGGCGTCTACAGCGCCGACCCGAACGTCGACGCCAATGCGGTCAAATACGATGAGCTGTCGTACTTGGACGTCATCAAGCAAGGGCTCGGCGTCATGGATTCGACTGCTTCCTCGCTTTGCATGGACAACAACATTCCGCTCATCGTCTTCTCGATTATGGAAGAAGGCAATATTAAACGCGCTGTGTTAGGTGAAAACATCGGAACGATCGTAAGGGGGAAATAACGATGGCAAAGCAAGTGATCCAACAGGCGAAAGAAAAGATGGATAAAGCGGTGCAAGCGTTCACCCGCGAGCTGGCAAGCATTCGCGCCGGGCGGGCGAACGCAGGGCTGCTTGAGAAAGTAACCGTTGACTATTACGGCGTGCCGACGCCAATCAACCAACTGGCCTCCATCAGCGTGCCGGAAGCGCGGCTGCTTGTCATTCAGCCGTACGACAAATCGGCCATTAAAGAAATGGAAAAAGCGATTTTAGCATCGGATTTAGGGCTGACGCCATCGAATGACGGATCCGTCATTCGTCTTGTCATTCCGCCGCTCACCGAGGAACGGCGCCGCGAGCTGGCGAAGCTTGTCAAAAAGTATTCAGAAGACGCGAAAGTCGCGGTGCGCAACATCCGCCGCGATGCGAACGATGAATTGAAAAAGCTCGAGAAAAACGGAGAGATTACGGAAGATGAGCTCCGCAGCTACACGGACGAAGTGCAAAAGCTGACCGATGACCACATCGCCAAAATTGACGCCATCTCAAAAGAAAAAGAAAAAGAAGTGATGGAAGTATAGGCAAAACGATGCAAACCCTCTATGTTGATGGAGGGTTTTTTTGCTATAATGGAAAGGCAAAACACGATCCCGGAGGACTCGTATGTTCAATAAAATGCGAAAAACAAAAGAGAAAGACGTCCCGGTGACGAAAGAAGAGGTGCTCAGGCATCCGGTGCCGAACCACGTCGCCATCATTATGGACGGAAACGGGAGATGGGCGAAAAAGCGGGCGCTGCCGAGGGCGGCCGGCCATTACGAAGGCATGCAGGTTGTGCGCAAAATCACTCGTTTTGCGAATGAGCTGGGGATTCAGATTTTGTCGCTTTACGCGTTTTCGACAGAAAACTGGAAACGTCCGAAAAGTGAAGTCGATTATTTGATGAAGCTGCCGGAACAGTTTTTGACGACGTTTCTTCCCGAGCTCGTCGCCGAAAATGTCAAAGTCCAAGTGATCGGTCATGCGGAGGCGCTGCCTGATCATACGCGCCGGGCGGTCGAGAAAGCCGTGAAGGAAACAAGCGGCAACACCGGCCTTGTGTTAAACTTTGCCCTTAATTATGGAAGCCGGGCGGAAATCACTGCCGCCGTAAAGCAGATCGCCAAAGACGTTGAACGCGGGATGCTCGCGCCGGAAGACATCACCGAGCCGCTCATTTCCTCGTACTTGATGACGAGCGGGCTCGCTGACCCTGACTTGCTCATCCGTACGAGCGGGGAGATTCGCTTGAGCAATTTCATGCTTTGGCAGTTGGCGTATACGGAACTTTGGTTTACGGATGTCTTATGGCCGGATTTTACGGAGCAACATTTCTTAGAGGCGATTGCCGCTTACCAGCGGCGCGACCGCCGATTTGGAGGAGTGTCAGCGCGATGAAGCAGCGAATCATCACCGGAGTCATAGCGGCGGCGCTCTTTTTGCCGATTGTTATTTTTGGCGGATTTCCGTTTATAATAGTAACATATATATTGGCCACGATCGGGCTGTTTGAGTTGCTGCGTATGAAGGGGATGCGTCTTGGGTCGTTTGCCGGAACGGCTGGATTGATCGCCCTTTGGCTGCTGCTCGTTCCCGCCCGTTACGGCGGCGAGTGGGTGGTGTCCGGGGCCGTCAAGTTTGGCGTGATCGCCGCTTTGGCTTTTTTGTTGCTTGTCGGTACGGTCGTGACGAAAAATGCGCTCTCGTTCGATGAGGCGGCGTTTGTCGTTTTGGCGGTCGTCTATGTCGGCGTAGGGTTTTTCTGTTTCGGCGCTGTTCGTTTGGTTGGGTTCGTGTACTTCGTTTATGCCTTGTTTGTCATTTGGGCGACTGACATTGGGGCGTATTTCTTTGGCCGCGCGTTTGGCCGGCGCAAGCTATGGCCGGAGATCAGCCCCAAAAAAACGGTGGAAGGCGCCATCGGCGGCATCGCTTCCGCGGCTGTTGTCGCCGAGATTTACGAGTGGGCGGCGGCGCCGTTTGGCAGTTTGGCAGCCGCGCTTGGCGTCGCGTTGCTGCTGTCGGCGTTCGGTCAGCTCGGCGATTTGATCGAATCGGCATTTAAGCGCCATTACGGCGTGAAAGATTCCGGGGGGATTTTGCCGGGACATGGCGGCATTTTAGACCGGTTTGACAGCTTGCTGTTCGTGCTGCCGCTATTGTACATATTGCTTGCAATCGCACGATAAGTGGGTGGGGAGTGAAACGATTGAAATATATTAGTATATTAGGGGCGAGCGGATCGATCGGCACGCAGGCGCTCGATGTCATCCGCGCCCATCCGGACGAATTCCGCTTGGCCGCCGCATCGGTCGGGAAAAATATCGAGGCGGCGAGGCGGCTGATCGCTGAATTTTCCCCAAGTCTTGTCGCCGTCGCTGACCGTGATGCGTATGAAGTTCTTTATCGCGAGTACCGCGGGCGGACGACGATCGTGTACGGAGAGGAAGGATTGATTGAAGCAGCCGTTTGCCCACAAGCCGATGTTGTCGTCACCGCTGTCGTCGGCAGCGTCGGCCTTGTGCCGACGATGAAGGCGATTGAAGCGGGAAAAGCGATCGCCCTCGCCAACAAAGAGACGCTCGTTGTCGCCGGACATCTCGTCATGGCCGCAGCCAAGCGGCGCGGCGTGCCGCTGTTGCCGGTGGACAGCGAACACTCGGCTATTTTTCAATGTTTGCAAGGGGAAAAGTTGGAGCACGTCGAAAAACTGATTTTAACCGCATCCGGCGGCAGCTTCCGCGACAAGACGCGAGGAGAGCTCGCTGATGTGACGGTCGAAGAGGCGCTCCGCCATCCGAACTGGTCGATGGGGGCAAAAATTACGATTGATTCGGCGACCATGATGAATAAAGGATTTGAGGTCATTGAGGCTCATTGGCTGTTCGGGCTGCCGTATGAGCGGATTGAGGTTGTTTTGCATCGAGAAAGCATCATCCATTCGCTCGTTCAGTTCCGTGACACAAGTGTATTGGCGCAGCTTGGAACCCCGGATATGCGCGTTCCGATCCAATATGCGCTTGCGTATCCAAAGCGGTTGCCGCTCCCATCCGCCAAGCCGCTTGATTTCATCTCGCTTGGGGCGCTCCATTTCGCCCCGGTTGATTTCGACCGCTATCGCTGTTTGCGTCTCGCCTATGAGGCTGGCAAGCGCGGCGGCTCGCTGCCGACGGTGTTGAATGCGGCCAATGAGGAGGCGGTGGCGGCGTTTTTAGCCGGGCGCATTCCGTTTTTGGCCATCGAGGAGTGGATTGAACGCGCGCTCGAGCGCCATCGGCCAGTGAGCGATCCGCAGCTTGAGGACATTCGTGAAATCGATGCGGACGCGCGCGCCTACGTCCGCTCACTACTATCATAAAGGTGGTTGAAACGTTGGAATCGATTATTTCATTTATCGTCGTCTTTGGTGCCCTCGTCTTTTTTCATGAGCTCGGCCACTTGCTGCTGGCAAAACGGGCCGGCATTTTGTGCCGCGAATTTGCCATCGGCTTCGGGCCGAAAGTGTTTTCGTTCAAGAAAAACGAAACGGTGTACACGATCCGCCTGCTCCCGCTTGGCGGCTTTGTCCGCATGGCCGGTGAAGACCCGGAGACGATTGAATTGAAGCGGGGGCAAGTCGTCGGCCTTTTGCTTGATGAGAACGGCCAAGTGGAAAAAATCGTCCTCAACCATAAGGACGATTATCCAAATATCCGCGTAGTGGAAGTGGAAGAGGCCGATTTAGAGCATGGCATGTATGTGACCGGCTATACGGACGGCGAGCGGTTCGAGCGGTTTACGGTCAAGGAGCCGGCGTTTTTCGTCGTCGACCGCCAAGAGATTCAAATTGCTCCGTACCATCGCCAATTTGCGGCAAAAACGCTCGGGCAGCGAACGATGACGATTTTGGCCGGACCGCTCGCCAACTTTCTCTTGTCGCTCGTTGTCTTTATCATCATCGGTCTTTTGCAAGGCTATCCGGTCGACAAGCCGGTGATCGGCGAGCTGACGCCGGAAGGAGCGGCGCGCGCCGCCGGCTTGAAGCAAGGGGATGAAGTGATCGCCATTAACGGCGAACGGATGGAAACGTGGACGGAAATCGTCAACACGATTCGCGCCCATCCGGGAGAACCGCTTCAGTTTCAAATTGAGCGGAATGGGAAAGAACGGAGTGTGACGGTCACTCCGGAGGCGAAAACGGTGCAAGGGGAGACGATCGGCTTGATCGGCGTCTATCAGCCGATGGAAAAATCGGTGTTAGGCTCGATCAAGCAAGGGCTGATTGAGACGTACTACTGGACGCGGGAAATTGTAACAGGGATCGGCCAACTGATCACCGGCCATTTTCATCTCGACATGCTGTCCGGACCGGTCGGCATCGCCGTATCGACCGGGAAAGTTGCTGAGTCTGGGATCTACTACTTGATGAAATGGGGCGCGATTTTAAGCATCAACCTGGGGATTGTCAACTTGTTGCCATTGCCGGCGCTAGACGGCGGGCGGCTCCTCTTTTTCGCCATTGAAGCGGTGCGCGGCAAGCCGGTCGACCGGCAAAAAGAAGGAATGGTCCATTTTATCGGCTTCGCCCTGCTGATGTTGCTGATGCTTGTGGTGACATGGAATGACATTCAAAAATTTTTCCTATAGAGAGAAAACGAGGTGGCTAATGGATGAGACAAAGTCAAGCATTTATTCCGACGTTGCGTGAAGTGCCGGCGGATGCGGAAGTGAAAAGCCATCAGCTTCTGCTGCGGGCCGGCTTCATTCGTCAAAGCGCAAGCGGCGTCTATACGTTTTTGCCGCTTGGGCAACGTGTTTTGCAAAAAGTGGAAGCTATCATTCGCGAGGAAATGAACCGGATTGGAGCGATGGAGCTCTTCATGCCGGCCTTGCAGCCGGCTGAGCTTTGGCAGCAGTCCGGCCGCTGGTACTCGTACGGGCCGGAGCTGATGCGCTTAAAAGACCGGCACGAGCGCGATTTCGCCCTCGGGCCGACGCATGAGGAAATGATCACGGCGATCGTCCGCGACGAGGTGAAAACGTACAAGCGGCTGCCGCTTGTCTTGTATCAAATCCAAACGAAATTCCGCGATGAAAAGCGTCCGCGTTTTGGGCTGTTGCGCGGCCGCGAGTTCATGATGAAAGACGCCTACTCGTTCCATACGTCAAAAGAGAGCTTGGATGAAACGTACAACGACATGTACAACGCCTATTCGAACATTTTCCGCCGCTGCGGATTAAACTTCCGCGCCGTCATCGCTGACTCGGGAGCGATCGGCGGCAAAGATACGCATGAGTTTATGGTGCTCTCAGACATCGGCGAAGATACGATCGCCTATTCGGACGCGTCGGACTACGCCGCCAACATTGAGATGGCGCCGGTCGTGGCGACGTACGAAAAAAGCGATGAGCCGCCAGCCGAATTAAAAAAAGTGGCAACGCCGGGGCAAAAAACGATCGCTGAAGTCGCTTCGCACTTACAAATATCGCCGGAGCGCTGCATCAAATCGCTTTTGTTCAATGTGAACGGCCGCTATGTGCTCGTTCTCGTCCGCGGCGATCATGAAGCGAACGAGGTAAAGGTGAAAAACGTGCTCGACGCGACGGTCGTCGAATTGGCGACGCCGGAAGAAACGGAGCGGGTGATGAACGCTCCAATCGGCTCGCTCGGCCCGATCGGCGTCAGCGAAGACGTCATAGTGATCGCGGACCATGCTGTCGCCGCCATCGTCAACGGCGTTTGCGGCGCAAACGAGGAAGGCTATCATTACATCGGCGTGAACCCGGGCCGCGATTTTGCCGTCAGCCAGTATGCGGATTTGCGCTTTGTCCAAGAGGGCGACCCGTCTCCGGACGGCAAAGGAACGATCCGCTTCGCCCGCGGCATTGAAGTCGGGCACGTGTTTAAGCTTGGCACGAAATACAGCGAAGCGATGAACGCCGTCTATTTGGATGAAAACGGTCAAACGCAGACGATGATCATGGGTTGCTACGGCATCGGCGTATCAAGATTGGTGGCCGCAATCGCCGAACAGTTTGCCGACGAACACGGGCTTGTGTGGCCGGCTTCGGTCGCCCCGTTTCACATCCATTTGCTTACAGCGAACGCAAAAAGCGATGAACAGCGTGCGTTGGCGGAAGAGTGGTATGAAAAGCTCGGACAGGCTGGGTTTGAAGTGTTGTATGACGACCGCCCCGAACGGGCTGGGGTGAAGTTTGCCGACAGCGATTTGATCGGCATTCCGCTCCGCGTCACCGTCGGCAAGCGAGCGGGCGAAGGCGTTGTGGAAGTAAAAGTGAGGAAAACAGGCGAGACGTTCGATGTGCCGGTCAGCGAGCTTGTCGACACTGCACGCCGTCTCCTTCAATCATGAGTGCCGGCGCTGGCGAAAAAGAATTCTGTCTTTTTCGCCAGCGCTTTTGTTATGGTATGATATAGAAAAGAGAATGATGTTGAGAGGGGAACAAACGAACGTCATGGTGACAAAAGAACAAAAAGAGCGGTTTCTTATCCTGCTTGAGCAGCTGAAGATGACGTCGGACGAATGGATGCCGCATTTTCGTGAGGCGGCCATTCGCAAAGTCGTGATCGATAAAGAGGAGAAAAGCTGGCATTTTTATTTTCAGTTCGACAACGTGCTGCCGGTTCATGTATACAAAACGTTTGCCGATCGGCTGCAGACGGCGTTCCGCCATGTCGCCGCCGTCCGCCATACGATGGAAGTCGAAGCGCCGCGCGTAACTGAGGCGGATGTGCAGGCGTATTGGCCGCTTTGCCTTGCCGAGCTGCAAGAAGGCATGTCGCCGCTTGTCGATTGGCTCAGCCGGCAGACGCCGGAGCTGAAAGGAAACAAGCTGCTTGTCGTTGCCCGCCATGAAGCGGAAGCGCTGGCGATCAAACGGCGGTTCTCCAAAAAAATCGCTGATGTGTACGCTTCGTTTGGGTTTCCCCCCCTTCAGCTTGACGTCAGCGTCGAGCCGTCCAAGCAGGAAATGGAACAGTTTTTGGCGCAAAAACAGCAAGAGGACGAAGAGCGAGCGCTTGCTGTGCTGACCGATTTAGCGAGGGAAGAAGAAAAGGCCGCGTCTGCGCCTCCGTCCGGTCCGCTTGTCATCGGCTATCCGATCCGCGACGAGGAGCCGGTGCGGCGGCTTGAGACGATCGTCGAAGAAGAGCGGCGCGTCGTGGTGCAAGGCTATGTATTTGACGCCGAAGTAAGCGAATTAAAAAGCGGCCGCACGCTGTTGACCATGAAAATCACAGATTACACGAACTCGATTTTAGTCAAAATGTTCTCGCGTGACAAAGAGGACGCCGAGCTCATGAGCGGCGTCAAAAAAGGCATGTGGGTGAAAGTGCGCGGCAGCGTGCAAAACGATACGTTCGTCCGTGATTTGGTCATCATCGCCAACGATTTGAACGAAATCGCCGCAAACGAACGGCAAGATACGGCGCCGGAAGGGGAAAAGAGGGTCGAGCTCCATTTGCATACCCCGATGAGCCAAATGGACGCGGTCACCTCGGTGACAAAACTCATTGAGCAAGCGAAAAAATGGGGGCATCCGGCGATCGCCGTCACTGATCATGCCGTTGTTCAGTCGTTTCCGGAGGCGTACAGCGCGGCGAAAAAACACGGCATGAAGGTCATTTACGGCCTTGAGGCGAATATCGTCGATGATGGCGTGCCGATCGCCTACAATGAAACGCACCGCCGTCTTTCGGAGGAAACGTACGTCATCTTTGACGTCGAGACGACGGGCTTGTCGGCTGTGTACAATACGATCATTGAGCTGGCGGCGGTCAAAGTGAAAGACGGCGAGATCATTGATCGGTTTATGTCGTTTGCCAACCCTGGACATCCGTTGTCGGTGACAACGATGGAGCTGACTGGGATCACCGATGAGATGGTGAAAGACGCCCCGAAGCCGGAAGACGTGTTGACCCGTTTTGTTGACTGGGCCGGCGATGCCACGCTTGTCGCCCACAACGCCAGCTTTGACATCGGTTTTTTAAACGCGGGCCTCGCTCGCATGGGGCGCGGCAAAATCACGAATCCGGTCATCGATACGCTCGAACTGGCCCGTTTTTTATACCCGGATTTGAAAAACCATCGGCTCAATACATTGTGCAAAAAATTTGACATTGAATTGACGCAGCACCACCGCGCCATCTACGACGCGGAGGCAACCGGGCATTTGCTTATGAAGCTGTTGAAGGAAGCGGAAGAACGCGGCATACTGTTTCATGACGAATTAAACAGCCGCACGCACAGCGAATCGTCCTATCGGCTTGCGCGCCCGTTCCATGTGACGCTGTTGGCGCAAAACGAGACTGGATTGAAAAATTTGTTCAAGCTTGTGTCATTGTCGCACATTCAATATTTTCACCGTATGCCGCGCATCCCGCGCTCCGTGCTCGTCAAGCATCGCGACGGCCTGCTTGTCGGCTCGGGCTGCGACAAAGGAGAGCTGTTTGACAACTTGATCCAAAAGGCGCCAGAAGAAGTCGAAGACATCGCCCGTTTTTACGATTTTCTTGAAGTGCATCCGCCGGACGTGTACAAGCCGCTCATCGAGATGGATTATGTGAAAGACGAAGAGATGATCAAAAACATCATCCGCAGCATCGTCGCCCTTGGTGAGAAGCTCGACATCCCGGTTGTCGCCACTGGCAACGTCCATTACTTGAACCCAGAAGATAAAATTTACCGGAAAATCTTAATCCATTCGCAAGGCGGAGCGAATCCGCTCAACCGCCATGAACTGCCGGATGTATATTTCCGTACGACGAATGAAATGATTGACTGCTTCTCGTTTTTAGGGTCGGAAAAAGCGAAGGAAATCGTCGTTGACAACACGCAAAAAATCGCTTCGTTAATCGGCGATGTCAAGCCGATCAAAGATGAGCTGTATACGCCGCGCATCGAAGGGGCGGACGAGGAAATCAGGGAAATGAGCTACCGGCGGGCGAAGGACATTTACGGCGACCCGTTGCCGAAGCTTGTTGAAGAGCGGCTTGAGAAGGAGTTAAAAAGCATCATCGGCCATGGCTTTGCCGTCATTTATTTGATCTCGCACAAGCTTGTGAAAAAATCGCTCGATGACGGCTACCTTGTCGGGTCGCGCGGATCGGTCGGCTCGTCGTTTGTCGCGACGATGACGGAAATCACTGAGGTCAATCCGCTGCCGCCGCATTACGTTTGCCCGAACTGCAAGCATTCGGAGTTCTTTAACGATGGTTCGGTCGGCTCAGGGTTTGATTTGCCGGATAAAAACTGCCCGCGATGCGGGACGAAATATAAAAAAGACGGGCACGACATCCCGTTTGAGACGTTCCTTGGCTTTAAGGGAGACAAAGTGCCGGATATTGATTTGAACTTCTCCGGCGAATACCAGCCGCGCGCCCACAACTATACGAAAGTGCTGTTTGGCGAAGACAACGTCTACCGCGCCGGGACGATTGGCACGGTCGCTGACAAAACGGCGTACGGATTTGTCAAAGCGTATGCGAGCGACCATAATCTTCAGCTGCGCGGCGCGGAAATCGACCGGCTCGCGGCTGGCTGCACCGGGGTGAAGCGAACGACCGGGCAGCATCCGGGCGGCATCATCGTCGTCCCGGATTATATGGAAATTTACGATTTTACGCCGATTCAATATCCGGCCGATGACACGTCCTCCGAATGGCGGACGACCCATTTCGACTTCCATTCGATCCACGACAATTTGTTGAAGCTCGATATTCTCGGGCACGACGATCCGACGGTCATTCGCATGCTGCAAGATTTAAGCGGCATCGATCCGAAAACGATCCCGACCGACGACCCGGATGTGATGGGCATTTTCAGCAGCACCGAGCCGCTTGGCGTTACGCCGGAGCAAATCATGTGCAATGTCGGCACGATCGGCATTCCGGAGTTTGGCACGCGCTTCGTTCGGCAAATGCTGGAAGAGACAAGGCCAAAAACGTTTTCCGAACTCGTGCAAATTTCCGGCTTGTCGCACGGCACCGATGTGTGGCTCGGAAATGCGCAAGAGCTCATTCAAAACGGCACGTGCACGTTATCGGAAGTCATCGGCTGCCGCGACGACATTATGGTCTATTTGATTTACCGCGGGCTCGAGCCGTCGCTCGCTTTTAAAATCATGGAATCCGTGCGCAAAGGAAAAGGCTTAACGCCGGAGTTTGAAGCAGAAATGCGCAAACATGACGTGCCGGATTGGTACATCGATTCATGCAAAAAAATCAAGTACATGTTCCCGAAAGCGCACGCCGCCGCCTACGTGTTAATGGCGGTGCGCATCGCCTACTTTAAGGTGCACCATCCGCTTTTGTATTACGCGTCGTACTTTACGGTGCGGGCGGAGGACTTTGACCTTGACGCCATGATCAAAGGGTCAGCCGCCATTCGCAAGCGGATTGAGGAAATCAACGCCAAAGGCATTCAGGCGACGGCGAAAGAAAAAAGCTTGCTCACGGTTCTAGAGGTGGCCTTAGAGATGTGCGAGCGCGGATTCTCCTTTAAAAATATCGATTTGTACCGCTCGCAGGCGACGGAATTCGTCATTGACGGCAATTCGCTCATTCCGCCGTTCAACGCCATTCCGGGGCTTGGGACGAACGTGGCGCAGGCGATCGTGCGCGCTCGCGAGGAAGGCGAGTTTTTGTCGAAGGAGGATTTGCAGCAGCGCGGCAAATTGTCGAAAACGCTGCTCGAGTATCTAGAAAGCCGCGGCTGCCTTGACTCGCTTCCAGACCATAACCAGCTGTCGCTGTTTTAGTGGAAACGCCGCCGCTGAAGGAAGCGGACAGTGCTCTTTCGTCCGGGCGGCAGTTTCCCGTTGCAATATATTTCCCAATGTGTTATAGTTTTAGTGGAATTGGCAAAGATAATGGCAAGCAGAGAGTGGGGAAACCCACTCTTTCGTCTTGAATGGGCACCCGTCTCTCGTTCATTCCCCGCCTTGTGCAGGGGATTTTCTCATTATGCCACGCATGCACGTTTGCTCGGTAAGGAGGAACACAATGAGCAAAAAGGTGACAGAAACGGTTGAACAACTCGTCACACCGATCTTGGACGAAATGGGGCTTGAACTCGTCGATATTGAATATGTGAAGGAAGGGAAAAATTGGTTTTTGCGCGTCTTCATTGACTCTGACGATGGCGTCGATATTGAACAATGCGGTGCTGTCAGCGAAAAATTGAGCGAAAAGCTGGATGAAGTCGATCCGATTCCACATCATTATTTTTTGGAAGTGTCATCGCCTGGAGCGGAGCGGCCGCTGAAAAAGGCAAAAGATTTTGCCAAGGCCATTGGGAAACATGTATATATCAAAACGTATGAGCCCATTGAAGGAGAAAAGCAGTTTGAAGGCGAACTAACCGCTTTTGATGGAACGACCGTGACGCTGTTGGTCAAAGAACGCGGACGGCAAAAAACGGTCGCCATTCCGTATGAAAAAGTGGCAAGCGCCCGATTAGCCGTGATTTTCTTCTAATCGCAAAAGGGGGATTTTTGTTGCATGAACACGCAATTGCTTGAGGCGTTAGCCGATCTGATGCGGGAAAAAGGCATCAGCAAAGAAGTCGTGATGGAAGCGATCGAAGCGGCGATCGTTTCGGCGTATAAACGCAATTTCGGCCAAGCGCAAAACGTGCGCGTCGATCTCAATATGGACACCGGCACAATCCGCGTGTTCGCGCGCAAAGATGTCGTTAAAGAGGTGACCGATCCGCGCCTTGAAATTTCGCTTGAGGAAGCGCAGCGGATCAATCCGAATTATCAAATCGGCGACGTCGTCGAACTCGAAGTGACGCCGCGCGATTTCGGGCGCATCGCCGCACAGACGGCGAAGCAAGTCGTCACCCAGCGCGTGCGCGAGGCGGAGCGGAGCATCATCTACGCCGAATTTGTCGACCGTGAAGAGGATATTATGACCGGCATCGTTCAGCGCGTCGACCCGCGCTTTGTCTACGTCAGCCTCGGCAAGGCGGAGGCGCTCCTGCCGGCAAACGAACAAATGCCGAATGAAACATATAAGCCGCACGACCGGTTGAAAGTATACATTACGAAAGTGGAAAAAACGACAAAAGGGCCGCAAATTTTCGTCTCCCGCACCCACCCGGGACTGTTGAAACGGCTGTTTGAGCTCGAAGTGCCGGAAATTTACGACGGAACGGTCGAGATTAAATCGATCGCCCGCGAAGCCGGCGACCGTTCGAAAATTTCCGTCCACTCCGACAACCCAGAAGTCGATCCGGTCGGCGCATGCGTCGGACCGAGAGGGCAACGCGTGCAGGCCATTGTTGATGAGCTGAACGGAGAAAAAATCGATATCGTCCGCTGGTCGGCCGATCCGGTGGAGTTTGTCGCCAACGCGTTAAGCCCGGCGAAAGTGCTGCGCGTCATTGTCAACGAAGAACAAAAGGCGACGACGGTCATCGTTCCGGACTATCAGCTGTCGCTCGCCATCGGCAAACGGGGACAAAACGCGCGGCTGGCGGCGAAATTGACCGGCTGGAAAATTGATATTAAAAGCGAATCGGAAGCGCGGGAGATGGGCATTGATCCGCATGCGCCATCCACTTCGCTTGATTTCAGCGATGCGGCGGCCGATAATGAAAATAGCGAAGAAAACGCCCCATCGTTTGATGAATCGGCGGAAATCGAGTGAGGGGGGAATGAAAAATGGCAGCGCAAAAGAAAATTCCGTTGCGCAAATGCGTCGTCACTGGAGAGATGAAGCCGAAACGGGAGATGGTGCGCATCGTCCGCTCGAAAGAGGGGGAAGTGTCGATCGACCCAACCGGCAAAAAGGCGGGGCGCGGCGCGTATATTACCCTTGATCCGGAATGCATTTTGCAGGCGAAAAAGAAAAACATTTTGGCCCGCCATTTAAAAGCAGACATCGATGATGCGATTTATGACGAATTGCTCGCCTTGGCGGAAAAGGAGAAACAAGCCGGACATGAATCATAACCGTTGGGCATCGCTGCTTGGATTGGCGCAGCGGGCGGGCAAAGTCGTCTCTGGCGAGGAGCTTGTCTTCAAAGAAGTGCAGCGGGGCCGGGCGCGGCTCGTCTTGCTTTCGCAAGACGCATCGATCAACACCGAAAAAAAAGTGACGAACAAATGCACGTTTTATGGCGTCCCGCTTTGCAAAGTGCCGGACCGGTATACGCTTGGCGGCGCGATCGGCAAGGACGCCCGCGTCGTTGTCGCTGTCACCGATGAAGGGTTTGCGCGCCAATTGCAAACGATGCTCGACCGATCTTAATGGGGGTGAATGTATGTCGAAAATGCGTGTGTATGAATACGCGAAAAAACAAAACGTTCCAAGCAAGGACGTCATTCATAAATTGAAAGAAATGAACATTGAAGTGAACAACCATATGGCGATGCTCGAGGCTGATGTCGTCGAAAAACTCGACCATCAATATCGCCCGAACGCTCGGAAAAAAGAAGAGAAAAAAGCGGAAAAGAAAACGGAGAAGCCGAAACGGCCGACGCCGGCGAAAGCGGCCGATTTTGCTGATGAGGAAATTTTTGACGACAGCAAAGAAGCGGCGAAAATGAAACCGGCGAAGAAAAAAGGAGCGCCAAAAGGGAAGGAAACGAAAAAAACCGAGGCGCAACAGCAGGAAAAGAAACTGCTCCAAGCAGCGAAAAAGAAAGGAAAAGGGCCGGCGAAAGGGAAAAAGCAGGGAGCACCAGCCGCAAAACAAGCACCGCAGCCGGCGAAAAAAGAAAAAGAGCTGCCGAAAAAAATTACGTTTGAAGGCTCGCTTACCGTGGCCGAATTGGCGAAAAAGCTTGGCCGCGAACCGTCAGAAATTATTAAGAAACTGTTTATGCTCGGCGTGATGGCGACGATCAACCAAGATTTAGACAAAGACGCCATCGAGCTCATCTGCTCGGATTACGGGGTTGAAGTCGAAGAAAAAGTGACGATCGATGAGACGAACTTTGAAGCGATCGAAATTGTCGACGCGCCGGAAGATTTGGTTGAACGGCCGCCGGTCGTGACGATCATGGGGCACGTCGACCACGGGAAAACGACGCTGCTTGATGCGATCCGCCATTCCAAAGTGACGGAGCAGGAAGCCGGCGGTATTACGCAACACATCGGTGCGTATCAAGTGACGGTCAATGATAAAAAAATTACGTTCCTCGATACGCCGGGGCATGAAGCGTTTACAACGATGCGGGCGCGCGGCGCGCAAGTGACCGATATCGTCATTCTTGTCGTTGCCGCGGATGACGGGGTGATGCCGCAGACGGTCGAAGCGATCAACCACGCCAAGGCGGCAAACGTGCCGATTATCGTCGCCATCAACAAAATCGATAAGCTGGAAGCGAACCCGGACCGCGTCATGCAAGAGCTGATGGAATACAACCTCGTTCCGGAAGAATGGGGCGGCGATACGATTTTCTGCAAGCTGTCGGCGAAAACGAAAGAGGGCCTTGATCATCTTTTGGAAATGATTTTGCTTGTCAGTGAAATGGAAGAATTAAAAGCCAACCCGAACCGGCGTGCGGTCGGTACGGTGATCGAAGCGAAGCTTGATAAAGGGCGTGGCCCGGTGGCAACGCTTTTGGTTCAAACGGGAACGCTGCATGTCGGCGATCCGATCGTCGTCGGAACGACCTACGGGCGCGTGCGCGCGATGGTGAACGACAGCGGCCGGCGCGTCAAAGAGGCGACTCCGTCGATGCCAGTTGAGATTACGGGGCTGCATGAAGTGCCGCAAGCCGGCGACCGCTTCATGGTGTTTGAGGATGAGAAAAAGGCGCGGCAAATCGCGGAGGCGCGTGCGCAGCGGCAGCTGCAGGAGCAACGAAGCGTCAAAACGCGCGTCAGCTTGGATGACTTGTTTGAACAAATTAAGCAAGGTGAAATGAAAGAGCTGAACTTGATCGTCAAAGCCGACGTTCAAGGATCGGTTGAGGCGCTTGTCGCCGCCTTGCAAAAAATTGAAGTCGAAGGCGTGCGGGTGAAAATCATCCACGCGGCTGTCGGCGCCATCACCGAATCGGACATTTCGCTGGCGACGGCATCGAACGCCATCGTCATTGGATTTAACGTCCGTCCGGATGCAAACGCAAAGCGCGCCGCCGAGTCGGAAAAAGTCGACATCCGCCTCCATCGCATCATTTACAATGTCATCGAGGAAATTGAAGCGGCGATGAAAGGGATGCTCGATCCGGAGTACGAAGAGAAAGTGATCGGTCAGGCGGAAGTGCGGCAAACGTTCAAAGTATCGAAAGTCGGCACGATCGCCGGCTGCTATGTCACTGACGGCAAAATTACCCGCGACAGCAAGGTGCGCCTCATTCGCCAAGGCATCGTCGTCTACGAAGGGGAAATCGATTCGCTCAAGCGGTATAAAGACGATGTGCGTGAAGTGGCGCAAGGGTATGAATGCGGGCTGACGATCAAAAACTTCAATGATATCAAAGAAGGAGATGTCATCGAAGCATACATCATGCAGGAAGTGGCCCGGGCATGATCGGCTTCGCCGCGTGCGAATGCATCATCTACAACGCCCGCTCGCTCAAGGATAAACGGGCCGTCCTGCAGCGGGTCATGACAAGAATCCGGCAAAAATATAATGTCTCTGTGGCCGAAATCGATCATCAAGATGCATGGCAGCGGGCGACCATCGGCCTTGTTGCCATTACGTCCAGAAGCCGGGCGACTGAACGGGAGCTCGAGCGGGCGCTTGCTTTGATCGACTCGTTCCCTGAGCTGGAGCGGGCGGCTACATCATTCGAGTGGTTGTAACCGAGGTGATGGGTGATGAATATACGGGCAACTCGCGTTGGCGAGCAAATGAAAAAAGAGTTGAGCGACATCATCAGCCGCAGGCTGAAAGATCCGCGCATCGGCTTTGTCACGGTGACCGATGTGCGGGTCACCGGTGATTTGCAGCAGGCGAAAGTGTACATCAGCGTCCTCGGCGATGACAAGCAGCGCGAAGAGACGTTGAAGGCGCTCGAGAAAGCGAAAGGGTTTATCCGTTCGGAAATCGGGCAGCGCATCCGCCTTCGCAAGACGCCGGAAATTTTCTTTGAAATCGATGAAACGATTGAATACGGCAGCCGCATTGAACAGCTGATCCGGCAAATTTCAAGCGATGACCACCCGGCGAAAGAGGCGGATGGGGAGCCGAACAATGGATAGACGAACCGTCTATCCATTTCCATCCATGATTATGGAAACGGAAAGGGTGCGTCGATGGACGGGGTATTGCTGCTCAATAAACCGAAAGGGATGACGTCTCACGACTGTGTGGCCAAAGTGCGCCGTCTGCTTGGCGTAAAAAAAGCGGGACACACCGGCACCCTTGACCCAAACGTGTCCGGTGTGCTGCCCATTTGCCTTGGCAAGGCGACGCGCATCGCCGAGTTTTTGACCGGGACGACGAAAACGTATGAAGGCAAAGTGACGCTTGGTGCCGCGACGACAACCGAAGATGCAGACGGCGACATCATCGCCGCCCGTTCGGTTGACCGGCCGATTGCGCGTGCGGAAATCGAAGCGGTGTTTGACAGCTTGACCGGAGAAATTGAGCAAACGCCGCCGATGTACTCCGCGGTGAAAGTGGGCGGCAAAAAACTGTATGAATACGCGCGCGCCGGCATCGAAGTCGAACGTCCGACGCGGCGCGTGACCATTTATGAGCTCGAATTGCTTGATGAACGTGAACAATTCTTTGGGGAAACGGTGTCATTTCGCTTTCGCGTCACGTGCAGCAAAGGCACGTACGTGCGTACGCTGGCGGTGATGATCGGCGAGCGGCTCGGCTATCCGGCGCATATGTCGGATCTCATCCGTACGGCGTCCGGACCGTTTCGGCTTGAAGATTGCGTAACGTTTGAAGACGTTGAGCGCCGGGCGGCCGACGGGACGGCTGATGCCTTGCTCATCTCGATCGAGCGGGCGCTTTTTCATTTGCCGAAATATGAAATCAATGATAAAGTAGCAGAGAAGGTAAAAAACGGGGCGTTGCTCCGGCTTCCCGCTTTCTTCGAGAAGCTTGACGGGCCGGTCGTGCTTGTTTCGCCCGAGCGGGAAGCGCTGGCCCTGTACGTGAAGCATCCGGCGCGCCCCGGCTTGATGAAACCGCTCAAAGTGTTTCGTTAACGCCGCGGGTGCAGCGCGGAAATAAAGAAGGCAGGTCATGGACATGGAAACGCTGTTTCTTTCGCATCCACACCGTCTCGAACGTCAGGCGCTCCCTCCGGCGGTGATGGCGCTCGGCTATTTCGACGGCATCCACCTTGGCCATCAAAAAGTGATCCGCACCGCGGTCGAGATCGCCAACGAGCGTGGGTACGAAAGCGCGGTGATGACGTTTCATCCTCATCCGTCCGTTGTGCTTGGCAAACAGTCCAAGCTCTACTCGATTACGCCGCTTGGCAAAAAGGAGCAGCTGATTGCATCACTTGGCGTCAACCGGCTGTACATCGTTGAATTTACGCCGACGTTTGCCGCGCTGTCGCCAGAAGCGTTCGTTGACCAATATTTGGACGGGTTGCACGTGAAACATGTCGTCGCCGGCTTCGATTTCACTTATGGGCGGTTCGGAAAAGGAACGATGGAGACGATGCCGATTCACGCGCGTGGCCGCTTTGGACAGACGGTCATTCCGAAGCTTGCGGTCGATGGGGAAAAAGTGAGCTCGTCCCGGGTGCGGAAAATGCTCGAAAACGGGGCGGTCGAACAGCTTCCCCGCCTGCTCGGCCGCTTTTACGAGCTTGAAGGAACGGTCGTTGCCGGGGAACGGCGCGGGCGGATGATCGGCTTTCCAACGGCGAACATCGCTTTAAACAGCGATTATGCCTTGCCGGCAGTCGGCGTCTATGCAGTCAAGGCGATGATCGGCGGGCAAGTATATGAAGGGGTGGCGAACGTCGGCTACAAACCGACATTCCATAAAACGCGCGAAGGATTGCCGAATATTGAAGTGCACTTGTTCAAGTTTTCCGGCGATATTTATGGACAAACGATGACCATTGAGTGGCACCGCCGTCTGCGGAGCGAGCAGAAGTTCGCCAGTGTCGACGAACTGACGGCGCAAATTGCCCGCGACAAGAGAGAGGCGGAGCAGTATTTCCGCTGTTTCACTGAAAAGACTTGCATTTTGCCGGAAAAAGAGGTATTCTAATCAATGTATGCGAACCATTGCTTGGCTAGGCGAGTCACCGACGCCCGCTCGGCAATCGGGGATCTAGGACTAGGGAGGTGAACAAGGATGGCATTGACGCAGGAGCGCAAACGCGAAATCATCGAGCAATTTAAAATCCATGAGAACGACACCGGTTCTCCGGAAGTGCAAGTTGCGATCCTGACAGAGCAAATCAACAACTTGAACGAGCATTTGCGCATTCATAAAAAAGACCATCATTCACGGCGCGGCTTGCTGAAAATGGTCGGGAAGCGCCGCAACTTATTGGCCTACTTGCGCAAGAAAGATGTGGCGCGCTACCGTGAATTGATTGAGAAACTTGGATTACGTCGATAAAAAAGCGGGAGCATTCCCGCTTTTTTGCTAGTTTATAGGCGTGATTGACACGGTGATGATAACAATGGTGCCAATTCGTCTATACTAATCATCAGCGGATTTATCATTTCATCTGTACATAGAGAGGAGTACTCGTCTGTATGGAACAAGAGAAACGCGTGTTTTCCATCGATGTGGCGGGGCGGCCGCTCATCGTCGAAACTGGCAAGCTGGCGAAACAGGCGAATGGTGCGGCGCTCGTCCGCTACGGCGATACGGTCGTGTTGAGCACAGCCACCGCGTCGCGAGAGGCAAAAAACGTTGACTTTTTTCCGCTCACCGTCAACTACGAGGAACGGTTGTATGCGGTTGGGAAAATTCCTGGAGGGTTTATTAAGCGTGAAGGTCGCCCGAGCGAGAAAGCCATTTTGGTGAGCCGTCTCATCGACCGACCGATTCGCCCGCTGTTTGCCGAAGGATTCCGCAACGAAGTGCAAGTCGTCTCGATGGTCATGAGTGTTGATCAAGACTGCGCGCCGGAAGTAGCGGCCTTAATCGGTTCGTCGGTGGCGCTGACGATTTCCGATATTCCGTTTGAAGGACCGATCGCCGGTGTCATCGTTGGCCGCGTCGACGGCCAGTTTGTCATCAATCCGACGGTCGAGCAAATGGAAAAAAGCGATCTGCATCTTGTCGTCGCCGGCACAAAAGATGCGATCAACATGGTGGAAGCTGGGGCAGATGAGGTGCCGGAAGAAGTGATTCTTGAAGCGATCATGTTCGGCCATGAGGAAGTGAAGCGGCTCATCGCCTTCCAAGAGGAAATCGCCGCCCAAGTCGGCAAAGAAAAAATGGAAGTCGTCCTTTATGAGCCGGATCCAGCGCTGGAGGCGGAAATCCGCCAGCTTGCCGAGGCCGACATTAAGCGAGCGGTGCAAGTGCCGGAGAAACTGGCGCGCGATGCGGCCATTGAAGATGTGAAAGCTGGCGTCATCGCCAAATATGAGGCGGAAGAAGCGGATGAGGAGAAGCTCAAGCAAGTACAGGAAATTTTGCATAAGCTCGTAAAAGAGGAAGTGCGCCGTTTGATCACGGTCGAGAAAATCCGTCCGGACGGGCGCAAAGTCGATGAAATCCGTCCGCTCTCATCGGCTGTCGGCGTCCTGCCGCGCACGCACGGCTCCGGTTTGTTTACGCGCGGGCAGACGCAAGTGTTGAGCGTTTGTACGCTTGGAGCGCTTGGCGATGTGCAAATTTTGGACGGGCTTGACCTTGAAGAATCGAAGCGGTTTATGCACCATTACAACTTCCCGCCGTTTTCCGTCGGGGAAACCGGACCGATGCGCGGGCCGGGGCGTCGTGAAATCGGACACGGGGCGCTTGGCGAACGGGCGCTTGAGCCGGTCGTGCCGTCGGAGCGTGAATTCCCGTATACGATCCGCCTCGTTTCGGAAGTGCTTGAGTCGAACGGCTCGACATCGCAGGCCAGCATTTGCGCCAGCACGCTGGCGATGATGGACGCCGGGGTGCCGATCAAAGCGCCGGTCGCCGGCATTGCCATGGGGCTTGTGAAAAACGACGATCATTATACGATTTTGACCGACATTCAAGGTATCGAGGACCATCTCGGCGATATGGACTTTAAAGTCGCCGGCACGAGAAAAGGCGTCACTGCGCTGCAAATGGACATTAAAATCAAAGGATTGACGCGTGAGATTTTGGAAGAGGCGCTCATGCAAGCGCGTAAAGGGCGGCTTGAGATTTTGGACCATATGATGCAGACGCTCAGCGAACCGCGCAAAGAGCTGTCCAAATATGCGCCGAAAATTTTGATCATGCACATCAATCCAGATAAAATCCGGGAGGTCATCGGACCAAGCGGCAAGCAGATCAACAAAATCATCGATGAAACAGGCGTCAAAATCGACATCGAACAAGACGGCACGATTTTCATCTCGTCTGTGGATGAAGCGGCCAACCAAAAAGCGAAGCAAATCATCGAAGACATCGTCCGCGAAGTCGAAGTCGGCCAAGTGTACTTAGGCAAAGTGAAACGGATTGAAAAATTCGGCGCCTTCGTTGAGTTGTTCAACGGCAAAGATGGGCTTGTCCACATTTCCGAGCTCGCTGAAGGGCGGGTCGGCAAAGTCGAAGACGTCGTTTCGATTGGCGATGAAATTTTAGTGAAAGTAACGGAAATCGATAAGCAAGGGCGCGTCAATCTGTCGCGCAAAGCGGTGTTGCGCGATGCCCGCAACATTGGAGGGGAACTGCCGCGGGAATCTAGGGAAAAACGAGGAAGACGGCCGGAGCGCCATCGCATGAAGCCTTAGGAATTTGTTTCTTAAGGCTCTTTTGTTATGTTCTATCCTGTCCCCCTAAGACATATGTTGTAGTAGTAAAAAAGGAGGGGGACAAGGGTGAACAACGGAAGCGCCCGCTATATAGCGCTAGCGGTCATGTTTCTTGCCGCCTGGGCGGCGGTTCATTGGCCTCCGGTTGGCGATTACATCGCAAGCTGGCGCCCGATGGAAACAACCGCGATGAAAGAGCGCGACAAGCTGTACGACACGATCGTCAAACAAGCGAAGCAATATGAAATTCCCGCCCAAGATGCGGTCATCGATAAAGTATGGAAGGCGACGCCCGGCTACAACGGGCTCGCCGTCGACATTGACGCCTCCTATCAAAACATGAAGAAAACGGGGATGTTTGATGAGCGAAAACTCGTGTTTCGTCAAGTGCCCCCGCGCGTCCATTTGGACGATTTGCCGCCGGCGCCGATTTACCGCGGCCATCCTGACAAGCCGATGGTGGCGTTTGCGGTCAATGTCGCTTGGGGGGAAGAATACCTCCCCGACATGCTTGAGACGATGAAGAAATACAATGTCAAGGCGACGTTCTTTTTGGAAGGACGATGGGTAAAAAAACACCCGGAGATGGCAAAAATGATAGCAGACGCTGGCCATGAAATCGGCAACCATTCCTACAGCCATCCCGATATGAAAACACTCGCTGTCGACAACATCCGCCGCGAGCTCGAGAAAACAAACGAAGTGATTGAGGCGGCGACATCGGTTAAATGCAAATGGTTTGCCCCGCCAAGCGGCAGCTACCGCGACGAGGTCGTCGAGGTCGCCGCGGAACTCGGCATGAAAACGATTCTATGGAGCGTCGATACAATTGATTGGCAAAAACCGTCGCCATCTGTTATAGTGAAACGGGTGACGTCGAAAGTTCATCCTGGCGCCATCATTTTGATGCATCCAACGATGCCGACGGCGGCTGCACTTGACGAGCTGATCACCTCGATCAAGCGCCAAGGCTACGCCCTAGGCAGCTTGACGGCCTTATTCGATGAGAAAAGACTGGCAAACAAACAGGAGGAACATGGAGTTGATTAACAAATATACGTGCAAAAACGGTGTGCGAATCGTGCTCGAGCCAATCCCGACTGTAAGGTCGGTGGCCATCGGTATATGGATCGGGACCGGATCGCGCAATGAAACGGAGCAAACCAATGGCATTTCCCATTTTTTAGAGCATATGTTTTTCAAGGGGACAACGACGCGCACGGCCCGGGACATTGCGGAAGCATTCGACAGCATCGGCGGGCAAGTAAACGCCTTTACATCGAAGGAGTATACGTGTTACTACGCCAAAGTGTTGGATGAACACGCGCCGCTGGCGCTTGAAATGCTCGCCGATATGTTTTTCCACTCGACATTTGTGGAAGATGAGCTGCAAAAGGAGCGCAACGTCGTGCTCGAGGAAATCAAAATGTATGAAGATACACCGGATGACATCGTCCACGATTTGCTCGGCAAAGCGTGCTATGCGGGCCATCCGCTCGGCTATCCGATTTTGGGCACGGAAGAGACGCTCTGCACGTTCACTGGCGACACGTTGCGCCAATATATGGCGGACTACTATACACCGGATCGCGTCGTCATTTCGGTCGCCGGCAACGTCGACGAACGGTTTATTGATGAGGTCGAGCGCTATTTCGGCTCGTTCGCCGCAGAGAGCAAGCCGCCTTCTTCAGGGACGCCGGCGTTTGTGCCGCAAAAGATCGCGCGCAAAAAGGACACTGAGCAGGCGCACGTATGCATCGGATTCAACGGGTTGCCGATCGGCCATCCGGACGCGTACCCGCTCCTCATCTTGAACAATATTTTAGGGGGCAGCATGAGCAGCCGGCTGTTTCAGGAAGTGCGCGAACAGCGCGGATTGGCGTATTCGGTATTCTCGTACCATTCCGCCTACCAAGACAGCGGCCTGCTCGCCATTTACGCCGGAACAGGAAGCGGCCAGCTTGATGTGCTGTTCGAAACGATCCAGCAGACCATTCGCCAGCTGAAGGAGGACGGAGTGACCGAAAAAGAGTTGCATAACAGCAAAGAGCAGATGAAAGGGAGCCTGATGCTTGGGCTCGAGAGCACGAACAGCCGGATGAGCCGCAACGGCAAAAATGAACTCCTTCTCGGCCGTCACCGCTCGCTTGATGAGATCATTGAAGAGATTGAAAGCGTCACGGTGGAAAAAGTAAACGAACTGGCGCGCACGGTTTTCACGGACGATTACGCGCTCGCCTTAATCAGCTCGGACGGCGTGCTGCCGCGCCCGCTCCGTTCATAGACCGAACTCAAAAAAGCTAACGACCTTTCGCTAGGTTGTTAGCTTTTTCGTTTCCGCCTTTTTCACCCTTCCTCGGGGACGTCGATCATCACCATATCGGCGCCGATTTTGCGAATATATTTCCACGGCACGCGAATTTCCTGACCGTCTTTGCGGAACCCGAACCATTTTCCCGTTGGGATGAGCAGCGCCTCGATTTGCCCGGTTTGCTCGTTGATTTCCAAATCGGTCTGCCCGAGCACCCCGAGCCGCTCTGCCCGCCTCACATCGACAATTTCTTTTCCGCTTAACTCGCTCAGCCTCATGCTGGTTTCCCCCTTTTTCGCTTCTTTACTTTATATGTAAGGAACAAAAACGGAAAAAATGACTGCCTCTTGTCTGCTTTCAGCGCATATCGCCCATTTTTTCCTGCAAGGATATTCACCTATATTTTCATTCCAACATAAGATGGGAAAGGAAATGGAGCAGTTTGCCAGAAAAGAAGGTGAGCATACAACATGATGCTGACAGGAATGCATATTGCCATCATCGGCGGCGATGCTAGGCAGCTTGAAGTCATTCGCAAACTCGTTGAACTCGACGCGAAGTTGTCGCTTGTCGGCTTCGACCAGCTCGCCCATCATTTCACCGGGGCGATGAAGCTGCCGATTGGCGAAGTCGATTTTGCCGATTTGGATGCGATCATTTTGCCGGTTCACGGCACGACGTTGGATGGAAACGTCAACAGCGTGTTTGCCCACGAACCGATTCCGTTTACAGAAGAGATGGTGCAAAAAACGGCGCGGCGCTGCACGATTTATTCCGGCATCAGCAACGCGTATTTGGACGAATTGGTGAAAAAAACAGGGCGCAAGCATGTGCAGTTGTTTGAGCGCGACGATGTCGCCATTTACAACTCCATTCCGACCGCGGAAGGCACGGTGATGATGGTCATTCAGCACACGGATTTTACGATCCATGGCTCAAGCGTTGCCGTCTTGGGGCTTGGACGCGTTGGCATGACGGTCGCTCGGACGTTCGCCGCATTGGGGGCGAAAGTGAAAGTTGGGGCGCGCCGATCGGAGCATCTCGCCCGCATTACAGAAATGGGGCTCGTGCCGTTTCACTTAAACGATTTGGAAAAAGAAGTGCGTGACATTGACGTCTGCATCAACACCGTGCCTCATCTCATCGTGACGGCGAGCGTCATCGCAAAAATGCCGCCCCATACGCTCATTATCGATTTGGCGTCAAAACCGGGCGGCACTGACTTCCGCTATGCCGAAAAACGCGGAGTGAAAGCTATTTTGGCGCCCGGGCTGCCGGGGATCGTCGCGCCGAAGACAGCCGGGCAAATTATCGCCAACGTCTTGGCGCAGCTGTTATATGCAGATTTACAAAAGCGGGAGGAGAATCATGCATGAGCGGAAACAGCTTGAAAGGAAAACGGATCGGCTTTGGCCTCACCGGTTCGCATTGCACATATGATGCGGTGTTCCCGGAGATCGAGAAGCTTGTCAACGAAGGAGCGGAGGTGCTGCCGATCGTCACGTATACGGTGAAAACGACGAACACCCGCTTTGGCGAAGGAGAAGAATGGGTGAAAAAACTCGAGCAACTGACCGGAAACGAGGTGATTGATACGATCGTCAAAGCAGAACCTCTGGGACCGAAAATCCCGCTTGATTGCATGGTGATCGCCCCGCTCACCGGCAACTCGATGAGCAAGCTGGCCAATGCCATGACGGATTCCCCCGTGCTGATGGCAGCGAAAGCGACGATGCGCAACCACCGCCCGGTCGTGCTTGGCATTTCGACAAACGATGCGCTCGGCTTAAACGGCGTCAATCTAATGAGGCTTATGGCAGCAAAAAACATTTATTTTATCCCATTCGGCCAAGACGCCCCGCAGGCGAAGCCGAACTCCATGGTCGCCTACATGCCGCTTTTGCGCGATACGATTCTCGCTGCGCTTGAAGGGAAGCAGCTGCAGCCGGTCATTATCGAGCGGTTCCGCTACAACTGAATCAAAAATCAATGTTCCGCATAAAAATGTTCTCTCGTCCACAGCGGAATGTGATAAAATAAAGACTATGAATTCACTTCTTAGAGTGACGATGTGGAAGGAGAATGGTTGATGGCTCAAAAACAATATCATGTCGCTGTCGTCGGAGCAACGGGGGCAGTTGGGCAGCAAATGGTGCGGACGCTTGAAGACCGGAACTTCCCGGTTGGAAAATTGACTTTGTTGTCATCGGAGCGGTCAGCCGGCAAAAAAATGCGCTTTCGCAGCGAGGAGATCGAAGTGCAGGCGGCATCGCCCGAGCGCTTTGACGGGGTCGACATCGCCTTGTTCAGCGCCGGCGGCGCCGTATCGAAAGCGCTGGCGCCGGAAGCGGTGCGGCGCGGGGCGATCGTGATCGACAATACGAGTGCGTTTCGGATGGAAGAAAACGTGCCGCTTGTCGTTCCGGAAGTGAACGAAAGCGATTTGACGTGGCATAACGGCATTATCGCCAATCCGAACTGCTCGACGATTCAAATGGTTGTGGCGTTGGAGCCGATTCGAAAAGCGTTTGGCTTAGAGCGCGTCATCGTCTCGACGTACCAGGCCGTCTCCGGGGCGGGAGCGCAGGCCATTGAAGAGCTCAACGAGCAGACGAAAGCCGTGCTCGAAGGCAAGCCGATTGAAGCGAACATTTTGCCAGTGAAATCGGATCGGAAGCATTACCCAATTGCGTTCAACGCCATTCCGCAAATCGATAAGTTTCAAGATAATGGATTCACGTTTGAAGAGATGAAAATGATCAATGAAACAAAAAAAATTATGCATATGCCTGAGCTGAAAGTGGCGGCGACGTGCGTGCGCATTCCGGTGGCGAGCGGCCATTCAGAATCGGTGTACATCGAAATTGAACAAGACGGCGTCACCGCTGCCGACTTGCAGGCGGTGCTCCGCGAAGCGCCGGGTGTTGTGCTTCAAGATGATCCGAGCGAACAGTTGTATCCGATGCCGGCCAATTGCGTCGGTAAGTACGACGTGTTTGTCGGCCGCATCCGCCGCGATTTGGACAACCGCCGCGGCTTCCATCTATGGATTGTCGCTGACAACTTGCTAAAAGGCGCAGCCTCGAACTCGGTGCAAATCGCAGAAAGCTTGCTGAAGCTCGGGCTCATTTGAAAAAGCATCGAGGTGTTAGCATGAAACTCATTGTTCAAAAGTTCGGCGGCACGTCCGTCCGCGACGAGCGCGGGCGGAACTTGGCGCGCCGCCATATTGAACGGGCGTTGGAAGATGGCTATAAAGTCGTGGCCGTCGTATCGGCTATGGGACGTTGCGGCGATCCATATGCGACCGATACGCTGCTTAGTTTGATCGGCGGCGTTCGTCACCATGTCACAAAACGAGAGCAAGATATGCTTATGGCGTGCGGAGAAATCATCTCAAGCGTTGTGTTCAGCAACTTGTTGAACGAACACGGCATCAAAGCGACGGCGTTCACCGGCGCCCAGGCAGGATTTTGCACGAACAGCGATCATACGAACGCGAAAATTCTCGAAATGCGCTGCGACCGCCTCCTTGAGGCGCTTCGACAATACGACGTCGTCGTTGTCGCGGGCTTTCAAGGCATGGCGGAAAACGGCGACATCACCACGCTCGGCCGCGGCGGGAGCGACACGTCGGCGGCAGCGCTTGGCGCGGCGTTAAACGCGGAGTGGGTTGATATTTTCACCGATGTCGACGGCGTCATGACCGCCGACCCGCGCATCGTTGAGAGCGCCCGGCCGCTTGAGGTTGTCACCTATACGGAAATTTGCAACATGGCGTATCAAGGGGCGAAAGTGATCCATCCGCGCGCGGTGGAGATCGCCATGCAGGCGAAAGTGCCGCTGCGCATTCGCTCGACGTACTCGGATGCCCCCGGGACGCTCGTCACTTCATCGGTGCGCGGCCGAAAAGGAAGCGATGTGAAAGAGCGGCTTGTCACCGGCATTACGTACGTCGCCGACGTCACACAAATCAAAGTGCTGGCGAAAGAAGGCCGCTATGAGCTGCAGTCTGACGTGTTTCAAGCGATGGCCCATGAAGGGATCAGCGTGGACTTTATCAACATTTCCCCGTACGGTGTTGTGTACACCGTGAGCGGCGACATGACGGAAAAAGCGGTGGCCGCCCTGCGCCGCATCGGCTACGAACCGGCCGTGACGCCCCGCTGCGCCAAAGTGTCGGTCGTCGGTGCCGGCATTGCCGGCGTACCGGGGGTGACGGCGAAAATCGTCACGGCCTTGTCGGAGCAAGGCATTCAAATTTTGCAGTCCGCCGACAGCCATACGACGATTTGGGTGTTAGTGAAGCAAGACGATATGGAAAAGGCGGTCAACGCTCTGCATGACGCCTTCTGTTTATCCGAGGCAGATGCGGGGGAAGATGAAGTGATTTGGAGCGAGGAGTGAAAACCGTGGTTCAGTTCGGGAACATCATAACGGCGATGGTGACGCCATTTGACCGAAAAGGGAATCTCGACTTGGCAAAAACAACGGAGCTTGTCAACTATTTGCTTGAAAATGGCACAGATGCGCTTGTGGTCGCCGGCACGACCGGCGAGTCGCCGACGTTGACGACCGAGGAAAAAATCGCGCTTTTTCGCCATGTCGTCTCCGTCGTCAACGGCCGGGCGCCGGTCATTGCTGGAACGGGTACGAACGATACGCGCGCGTCGATCGAGCTGACGAAAAAGGCGGAAGAGGCGGGCGTCGATGCTGTCATGCTTGTGGCGCCGTATTACAACAAGCCAAACCAAGAAGGGCTGTATCAACATTTCAAAGCGATTGCCGAAAGCACATCGCTGCCGGTGATGCTGTATAACGTTCCAGGGCGCACGTCGGTGAATCTCACCCCGGAGACGGTCATCCGGCTGTCCGAAGTTCCGAACATTGTCGCTGTCAAGGAAGCGGGCGGCAATTTGGACGCCATGGCGGAAATCATTGAGCGTACACCGGACGACTTTTTGCTCTACAGCGGCGACGACAGCTTGACGCTTCCAGTGCTAGCGATCGGCGGCAATGGCGTCGTCTCGGTCGCTTCGCACATCATTGGCAATGAAATGCAGGAAATGATTCGTTCCTTTTTAGCGGGCGATCATCAGAAGGCGGCAGCGCTGCATCGAAAATGGCTGCCCCTCATGAAAGGGCTGTTTGCCGCTCCGAGTCCGGTGCCGGTGAAAACGGCGCTGCAGCTGCGCGGGCTGGACGTCGGTTCGGTGCGCCTTCCGCTTGTGCCGCTCACCGAACAAGAGCGGAAGGAGCTAAGCCGCCTGCTCGATGCGCTGTCGTAACAATGGGCTCTTGGCGAAACGATTCCCCAACGCTTTGCTTGCGCGTTGGGGCCTTTTTTTGCCTTGGCTGTGAAATCCATTGGCTGGTGAATGAACCATCTTGTGTTTTTCAGCATCGATTCGTTATAATAAAAGCAAGTGACTTTGAGCGGGTTAGCATCACAATTGGGAGGACGCAGCCTTGAAATCGAAAATAAAGCCGGTAGAGAAAATACGCATTTTTGCCCTTGGGGGAGTCGGAGAAATCGGCAAAAACATGTATGTTGTCGAATTGGACGAGGACATTTTTGTCATCGACGCCGGGGTGATGTTTCCGGAAGACGAAATGCTCGGCATCGACAAAGTGATTCCGGACATCACATATTTGATTGAACGGCAGCATCGCATTCAAGCCATTTTTCTCACCCATGGACACGAGGAGCATATGGGGGCGATCGCCTACGTGCTCAAGCAGCTGTCTGTGCCGATATACGGAACGAAGCTGACGCTCGGGTTGGCGGAGGCGCTGTTAAAAGAACAAGGGGTGTCGGGCGCGAAGCTCAATGAAGTTCATCCGGATGCGGAGCTCGTGTTTGACAAGGCGAAAGTGACGTTTTTCCGCACGATCCACAGCATTCCCGATTCGATCGGCATCAGTCTGCATACATCGCAAGGTGCGATCGTGTACACGAGCGATTTTAAATTTGATCAAACTCCGTACGGCAACAACCGCACCGATTTCGGGAAAATGGCGCAAATCGGCGAAGAAGGGGTGCTGTGTCTTTTGTCGGACAGCACAAACGCCGAGCGCCCCGGCTACAGCGGCTCCGATACGGTGGTCGCCTATGAGATCGCTGACGTGATCGGCCATGCGAAAGGACGCGTGTTTGTTGCCTGCTACGCATCGAACATCACCCGCATCCAGCAGGTGCTGTACGCCGCCCACCAATCCGAGCGTAAAGTGGCAGTCATCGGCAAAACGCTGCATAAAGTAATGGACATCGCCGTGCGCCTTGGCTATTTGCACGTTCCAGACAAGGTGACGATTTCTGCGCACGATCTCGATCGCTACAATGACCGCGAGCTCGTCATTTTGACAACCGGCGGGCATGGCGAGCCGATGAGCGCGCTTTGGCGCATGGCGCGTCAAGCGAACAAACAAGTGAACATCAAAGAAGGGGATACCGTCATCGTCGCCGCATCCGTCATGCCGGGCTATGAGCTTGGGTTCGCGAAAACGATCGACGCCTTGTACCGGGCCGGCGCCAACGTGATTTACCGTGACCGGCAAGTGCACGTATCTGGGCACGGTTGCCAAGAAGAATTAAAGTTGATGCTCAATTTAATGAAGCCAAAATACTTTATTCCGGTGCATGGGGAATATCGGATGCAAAAAGCGCATGCCCGGTTGGCGAAGGCGGTCGGCATCTCCGAGGAGCGGACGTTTTTAATCGACAAAGGCGAAGTGATCGAGTTCCGCGGAGGCGCCGCCCGCCCCGGCGGCAAAGTGCCGTACGGCAACATTTTAATTGATGGCCTCGGCATTGGCGATGTTGGCAACATTGTGTTGCGTGACCGCCGCTTATTGTCCCAGGACGGCATTTTGATCGCCGTCGTCACGCTGAATAAAGAAACGAAAATGATCGCCGCCGGCCCGGAAATCATTTCGCGGGGGTTCGTCTACATGCGCGAGTCTGAGACACTGCTTGAGGAAGCGGAGAAAATGGTGGCGGCAATCATCGAACGTTGCCTTGAATCATACATGCTTGAATGGTCGTCGTTGAAAGCGAACATCCGTGAAGCGTTAGGCCAGTTTTTATTTGAAAAAACGAAGCGGAGACCAATGATCTTGCCTATTATTATGGAAGTATAATGCAATCATGCTCAAAGTCGACTGGAAAATGCCGGAAATGATCAGCCGTTGCCGGCATTTTTCTTTTTTCTTTCGGCCATACTAAGCGTATGATCGACAAGAAAGGAGACGAAATGGATGGAGAAGGAACGTTATTTTCAAGCGGAAACCGAGGGCGAACAGCCGGAAACAAAGGCCGAGGAAGCGACTGCCACCATCACCCAGCTTGGGCAGACGAATGTCCCGCAAATGGATCCCGATACGAATATTCATTGTTTGACCATCGTCGGACAGATTGAAGGGCATATTCAGCTGCCGCCGCAAAACAAGGCGACGAAATACGAGCACGTCATTCCACAGATTGTGGCCATCGAGCAAAACCCGAAAATTGAAGGACTGCTCGTCATTTTAAATACGGTCGGCGGCGATGTGGAAGCAGGGCTCGCCATTGCTGAAATGCTCGCCTCGCTCTCGAAACCGACTGTTTCCGTTGTGCTTGGCGGCGGCCATTCGATCGGCGTGCCGATCGCTGTGTCGTGCAACTATTCGTTCATCACGGAGACGGCGACGATGACGATTCATCCGATCCGTTTGACGGGGCTTGTCATCGGCGTACCGCAGACGTTTGAGTACTTGGATAAAATGCAGGAGCGCGTCGTCCGCTTCGTGACGAAACATTCGAAGATCAGTGAGGAAAAGTTTAAAGAGCTCATGTTTTCCAAAGGCAATTTGACGCGCGACATCGGCACGAACGTCGTTGGACCTGACGCCGTCCGGTACGGGCTCATCGATGAAGTCGGGGGCGTGTCCCAAGCGATGGCGAAGCTGCGCGAGCTGATCGCGATGAGGAAAAACGGGGAAGGGAAGATGATTCAATGATTTTGTATACGATCATGCCCGAACATTTGATTTTTCCGGTCGATGCCGCTGTTTATGAGAAGCGGAAAATGGTGTATTACGATGGCATTCCGTTTCTCGTCCAATCTGTAGAAACGGGAGAATATGAAATCGTGCAAAACTTAAGCACGAATCCGTTCCATTTTTTAAACGCCAAATATGCACCTGGGGCGCGATTTCCGACTTCTGCGGCAACATCGTAATGAATTGTTCGGCCGTTCATGATATAATAGTAAACAAACGGAAAAAAGCAGCCATTGTTGGCTGCTTTTTTCCGGCTTGCCAATTCATTCATGCTGGAGTGAACGATCATGGCGAAACGAAAGCGAAGAAGAAAAGGGAAGCCGTCAAAAACGCAGCCATGGACGGAAACAATCCGCTTTGAATTGATCGGACTTGGCTTGCTCGCGGTCGCCGTCGTTGCGATGGCCCGCCTCGGGCTTGTCGGGGAGACGCTCGTGCTTGTGGGTCGCTTTTTTTTCGGCGAATGGTACATGCTATTAGTAGGCGGACTTTTCATATTATCGCTCATCCTCATGTGGCGGAGGGAGTGGCCGTCATGGACGGGCCGCCCGTTTGTCGGCGCTTCGTCCATCGCCGCGGCGCTCCTGCTTTTGAGCCATGACAAGCTGTTTGAACTCATGTCGCGGCGCGGCGAGCTTGATCCGAGCATCATTCGGACGACGTGGGGGCTGTTTTGGAACGAAGCAAGCGGCAAGGCGGCCGATGTGGATTTAGGGGGCGGAATGGTCGGCGCGCTGTTATTTGCCGCCAGCTACCAGCTGTTCGATTCGCCCGGGACGAAATGGATTTGTTTCCTTCTGTTCATCGTCGGCTTTGTCGTGCTGACCGGGAAATCGCTGCGCGAGACAGCCGGCAAATGGGTTGCTTTTGCCGCAGCGTTTGTGCGAAAAGAATGGTTGGCGTTTGTCGAAGATATAAAGCAATGGCGGGCGGGGAGGAAGCGCAAGGAAAGCGGCGGACGAAGCCGACGCTCACGGCGGGCGGCTGCAAAGCGGGAAGACGAGCCGGCTGAAGCAAGCAGCGTCGAGCCGGATGAGGAACTGTTTTCCCCGCCGCCGATCATTTCCGATTTTGCTGCGGTCCGGTCGGCCGCTGAGCCGGAAGAAGAGAAGAATCCACTGGTGGAAGGCGACAGTGGGGGGGAGGAGGACAAACCGGCGCCGCCGCTTGCGTTTTCCGAGCATGAAAACACCAATTACGACCTGCCGCCGCTTGATTTGCTTCGCCTGCCGAAGCCGGCCGGGCAATCGGCCGATCATGCGAACATTTACGCCAACGCGCGAAAACTGGAGAAAACGTTCCAAAGCTTCGGCGTCAAGGCGAAAGTGACGCAAGTGCACCTCGGTCCGGCGGTGACGAAATATGAAGTGTATCCGGACGTCGGGGTGAAAGTGAGCAAAATTGTCAGTTTGAGCGACGATTTGGCGCTCGCTTTGGCGGCGAAAGACATTCGCATTGAAGCGCCGATCCCCGGCAAGTCCGCGATCGGCATCGAAGTGCCAAATGAAGAGATCGCCACTGTTTCGCTGCGCGAAGTGCTGGAAGCCATTGAGCATACAAGGGACAAGGCGAAGCTTTTGATTCCGCTTGGGCGCGACATTTCCGGTGAAGTCGTCGCTGCGGAACTAAACAAAATGCCGCATTTGTTGATCGCCGGCGCGACCGGCAGCGGCAAAAGCGTCTGCATCAACGGCATTATCGTCAGCCTGCTCATGCGCACGAAGCCGCATGAGGTGAAGCTGATGATGATCGATCCGAAAATGGTCGAGTTAAGTGTGTACAACGGTGTTCCTCATTTATTGACGCCAGTCGTCACCGACGCGAAAAAAGCGGCCCAGGCGCTGAAAAAAGTCGTCCAAGAAATGGAGCGGCGCTACGAGCTGTTCTCGCATACCGGCACGCGCAACATTGAAGGGTATAACGAGCATATCCGCCACCATAACGAAACGGCGTCGGAACAGCAGCCGCTTTTGCCATACATCGTCGTGATCATCGACGAATTGGCCGACTTGATGATGGTGGCTTCCTCGGATGTGGAAGAGGCGATTACCCGTTTGGCGCAAATGGCGCGCGCCGCTGGCATCCATTTGATCATCGCCACCCAGCGCCCGTCGGTGGACGTCATCACCGGCGTCATCAAAGCGAACATTCCGTCGCGCATCGCCTTCAGTGTATCATCGCAAATCGACTCGCGCACCATTTTGGATATGGGCGGGGCGGAAAAACTGCTCGGCCGCGGCGATATGCTGTTTTTGCCGATGGGGGCCTCAAAACCAGTGCGCGTCCAAGGGGCGTTTGTCTCCGACCAAGAGGTGGAAGAAGTCGTTCGGTTTGTCATCGGACAGCAGCAGGCGCAATATTATGAGGAGATGTTCGTCGAAGACAGCGAACCCTCTTCCTCAGCTCTTGAAGACGAGTTGTACGATGAAGCAGTCCGTCTTGTCGTTGAAATGCAAAGCGCCTCCGTCTCGATGCTGCAGCGCCGCTTCCGCATCGGTTACAATCGCGCCGCTCGGCTCATTGATGCCATGGAGGAGCGCGGCGTCGTCGGCCCGTATGAAGGAAGCAAGCCGCGCGCCGTTCTTTGGTCGAAGGAAGATTTAAAAAAGACATCATAAATGGGAAAAAGGGCGGGCGAAAAAAGCCTGCCCGCTCAATCATACATCTTATTGGAAGCGTTACCAATCCTATTTCTTTTTCTTCGACAAAATTTGATATCACCTATTTATTTGCCCAGTAAAAAATGATATAGTAATCTCAAAAAGGTTATATGTCTAATGTCAGAGGTCTGATCTCAACGGGAATGCGTAACACGGAGGACGTTGTCATGTCAATCAAATCAGACAGCCGCCACCTTTACTTGCAAGTGATTGATCGCATCAAGCGCGATATTGAAACGGGAGTGTACAAAGAAAAGCAAAAACTGCCGTCCGAGTTTGAACTCGCCAAACAGCTTGGCGTCAGCCGGGCGACATTGAGGGAAGCGCTGCGGGTGCTTGAAGAAGAAAACATCATCATCCGCCGCCACGGCGTCGGAACGTTTGTCAACGCCCGTCCGCTGTTTACGTCCGGCATCGAGCAGCTCTCAAGCGTCACGGATATGATTCGTCAAGCGGGGCGCAAGCCAGGAACGATTTTTTTGTCTTCCTCCATCCAACAGCCGACGGAAGACGATATGCGCCGCTTCCAATGCCGGCCGGACGAGAATTTGTTGCTCATCGAGCGGGTGCGCACCGCCGATGGGGAGCCAGTCGTTTATTGTTTGGATAAAATTTTATGTAAATATTTGCCGAAGGGCATCTCCTATGAACATGAGTCGCTGTTTGAAAACTTGCACAACCAAACGCATCGTGATATCGCCTATGCGGTCGCGCGCATCGTGCCGCTCGGCTATCATGAAAAAGTGTCGCCGATTTTGCAATGCGACCCGGAAACGGCGCTGCTTGTGCTCAAGCAAATGCATTTCGATAAAAACGATGAGCCGATTTTTTATTCCGTCAACTACTTCCGCTCCGACAAGTTCAGCTTCCATGTCATGCGGAAGCGGTTCAGCTTTTAAGGGGGTGAAAATGGGTACATAGAAAGAGAGCGGAAGCTTTATACTAATTAAGGAACAAATTTTCAAGCTAGGGGGTAATGAATGTGAAAAAGCGAATCGGGTTGGTGTTGTCCGTCCTGTTTGCCGCCGGCACGCTGCTTAGCGCCTGCGGACAAGCCGGCAACAATGCGGGAGGCGGCAATCAGAAAGATACGTTCAGCGTCGCTATGGTCACCGACGTCGGCGGCATTGATGACAAATCGTTCAACCAGTCGGCTTGGGAAGGGCTTCAAAAGTTCGGCAAAGACAATGGACTTGAAAAAGGCCGCGGCGGCTATGACTATTTGCAGTCATCGAGCGACGCCGATTACGCGACGAATTTAAACAAGCTCGTGCGCAGCGACTTTGACTTGATTTACGGCATCGGGTATTTGATGGGCGATGCGGTGAAAGAGGTCGCCAAGCAAAACCCGAAAAAACATTTCGCCATTGTCGACACCGTCGTTGACGAGCCGAATGTCGCCAGCATCACGTTCAAGGAGCATGAAGGCTCGTTCCTTGTCGGCGTTGTCGCTGGGCTGATGACGAAAACGAATAAAATCGGCTTTGTCGGCGGGATGGAGATTCCGTTGATCGAAAAATTCGAAAGCGGATTCCGCGCCGGCGTGAAAGCGGTCAATCCGAAGGCGACTGTGGAAGTGCAATACGCCGGGGCGTTCGACCAAGCGGATAAAGGGAAAGCGATCGCCTCGAGCATGTACGCGTCTGGCATCGACATCATCTACCATGCAGCTGGAGCGACTGGGAACGGCGTCTTCTCGGAAGCGAAAGATTTGAAGAAGAAAGATCCAAACCGCGAAATTTGGGTCATCGGTGTTGACAAAGACCAAGCGCCGGAGGGAGAAGTGAAAGTCGGCGGCAAAACGTACAACGTAACGCTCACTTCGATGGTGAAACGCGTCGACGTCGCTGTCTATGACACGGCGAAACGGGCGAAAGAGGGCGACTTCCCAGGCGGCAAAACGATTGAGTACGGGTTGCCGGAAAATGGGGTCGGCATTGCCCCGACGCAAGACAACATTCCGGAGAACGTGTTAAAAACAGTTGACGAATGGAAGCAAAAAATCATCAAAGGTGAAGTGAAAGTTCCGACCAACCGGAAAGAGTATGAACAATTCGCTGCGACGATCAAGTGACGAACAACGGCGAAGAAGGCTAGTGCGCGCTGCTAGCCTTCTTCAAAATCATGAAATGAAGGGCGGCTGTTTCGCTGCCGCCTTTCATTTTGTGATTTTGACCTTGCTTGAGTAAGGAGTGAATCGCTTGGAATACGTGATTGAAATGCTCAATATCCGCAAGGTGTTTGGCGCGTTTGTCGCCAATGACAACATTACGCTGCAAGTGAAAAAGGGGGAGATACACGCTCTGCTTGGCGAAAACGGGGCCGGCAAATCGACGCTCATGAACGTGCTGTTTGGGTTATACCAGCCGGACGGCGGCGAAATCCGCGTTAAAGGAAAGCCGGTGCGCATCACCGACCCGAACGTCGCCAATGATCTTGGCATCGGCATGGTGCATCAGCACTTTATGCTCGTCGATACGTTCACCGTGACGGAAAACATCATCTTAGGCAGCGAGCCGACGCGGGCCGGAACGATCGATATGAAGCGGGCGGAGCGGGAAGTGCGCGAATTGTCGGAACGATATGGACTGGCGGTCGATCCGACAGCGAAGATCGCCGACATTTCCGTCGGCATGCAGCAGCGCGTGGAAATTTTAAAGACGCTTTACCGCGGCGCTGATATTTTGATTTTTGACGAACCGACAGCAGTCTTGACGCCGCAGGAAATTCGCGAGCTCATGCAAATTATGCGCACGCTCGTCCGCGAGGGAAAATCCATCATTTTAATTACGCACAAACTCAAAGAAATTATGGAAGTGTGCGACCGCGTCACCGTCATCCGTCGCGGCAAAGGAATTGCGACGCTCAATGTGGCGGAGACGAATCCGAACGAACTGGCGGCGCTCATGGTCGGCCGCGAGGTGCAGTTTACGACCGCTAAGAAACAGGCTGAGCCGGGGAAACCGGTGTTGGAAATTCAAGATTTAGTCGTCAAGGACGCGCGCGGGATCAAAGCGGTCAACGGTTTGAACTTGACGGTGCACGCCGGCGAGATCGTGGGCATTGCTGGAGTCGACGGCAACGGCCAGACCGAGCTCATTGAAGCCATAACCGGCTTGATCAAAGCGGAATCAGGGATCATCCGCCTCAACGGCCGAGACATTACGAATTTGCCGCCGCGCAAAATCATCGAAGCCGGCGTCGGCCATATTCCGCAAGATCGGCATAAACACGGGCTTGTCCTTGACTTTCCGATCGGCGAAAACATGGTGCTACAAACGTACTATCAGCCGCCGTACTCGAAACGGGGCCTGTTGAATTTTCAAGCCATTTACGAAAAAGCGCGTCAGCTCATCCGCGAATTTGACGTGCGCACGCCAGATGAATATACGAAGGCGCGGGCGCTATCGGGCGGAAACCAGCAAAAAGCGATCATCGGCCGTGAAGTCGACCGCGATCCGGACTTGTTGATCGCCGCCCAGCCGACGAGGGGGCTTGATGTTGGAGCGATCGAATTTATTCATAAGCGGCTCATTGAACAGCGAGACCGCGGGAAAGCGGTGCTGCTCGTCTCGTTTGAGCTTGACGAAGTGATGAACGTCAGCGACCGGATCGCTGTCATTTACGAAGGAAACATCGTCGCCATCGTTGATCCGAAAGAAACAACCGAACAGGAGCTCGGGCTGTTGATGGCTGGAAGCAAACGGAAGGAAGCAGGTGTGTCGTGATGAAGTCGAATCGTCTCCAGCAATTTTTGATACCGTTGTTGGCTGTTCTTCTTGGCATGATCGCTGGTTCGATCGTGATGCTTGCAAGCGGCTACAACCCGATCGCCGGCTTTGGCGCTCTCGTGTACGGGGCGTTTGGCGATACGTACTATATCGGCGAAACGATCCGCCAGACGACGCCATACATTTTAACGGGCTTGGCGGTGGCGTTTGCCTTTCGCACCGGCTTGTTTAACATCGGGGTTGAAGGGCAGCTGATCGTCGGCTGGCTCGCTGCCGTCTGGGTCGGGGTGTCCTTTGATTTGCCCAAAATCATCCATTTGCCGCTTGCCTTGTTGGCCGCCGCGTTGGCCGGGGCGCTATGGGGCTTGATTCCGGGTGTGCTGAAGGCGTATTTAAAAGTGCACGAAGTCATTATTACGATCATGATGAACTATATTGCTTTGCATGTAACGAACGCCATCATCCGTTCCGTTTTGTCTGATGAGGGATTTAAATCAAAGCCGGTGAAAGAAAGCGCATCGCTTCACTCCGACTTTTTTGATGCCATTACGCATCATTCCACCATGCATTACGGCGTTTTCATCGCTGTCGCCGCCGCATTTGTCATGTGGTTTTTGCTTGAGCGGACGACAAAAGGGTTTGAGCTGCGGGCGGTCGGGTTCAATCAGCATGCGTCACAGTACGCGGGCATGAATGTGCGCGCCAACATCATTTTAGCGATGGTCATCTCCGGCGCTTTTGCCGGCGTCGCCGGGGCGATGGAGGGGCTTGGCACATTTGGAAACATCTCGACGAAAGCCGGCTTTACCGGCCTTGGATTTGATGGCATCGCGGTTGCCTTGATCGGAGGAAACAACGCGTTTGGCATTTTGCTCTCCGCCTTGTTGTTTGGGGCCTTGAAAGTCGGGGCGTTGGAAATGCCGTCAAGCGCCGGCGTGCCGACCGAGCTTGTCGATATTATTATCGCGCTCATCATTTTCTTTGTTGCATCCAGCTACATGATCCGCTGGCTGTTATCTCGTTGGCAAAAGGGGGCGGAGTAAGTGAGCGTGTATGACGTCTTGCAAACGATTGTCCCGACAACGATTTTCTTTGCGGCTCCTCTCATTTTCACCGCCCTTGGCGGCGTGTTTAGCGAACGGTCCGGCGTCGTCAACATCGGGCTTGAAGGATTGATGACCATCGGCGCGTTTGTCGGCATTGTCTTTAATTTGACGTTTGCCGATCGGTTTGGCGAATGGACGCCGTGGCTTGCCTTATTGGCTGCCATGGTGGTCGGCGCTGTATTTTCCCTGCTGCACGCTGTCGCGTCGGTCACCTTTCGCGCCGACCAAGTCGTAAGCGGGGTGGCGATCAACTTTTTGGCGCTTGGCCTGTCGCTGTTTTTAGTGAAAAAAATGTACGGCAAGGGGCAGACGGACCAAATTCAAGTCGGGTTTGACAAAATTGACGTGCCGGTGTTAAGCGACATTCCCGTCATCGGGCCGCTGTTGTTTTCTAACGCGTACGCGCCGTCGTATATCGCTATTGCGCTGGCGTTTGTATCATGGTATGTCATTTACAAAACGCCGTTTGGCCTGCGGCTGCGCGCGGTCGGCGAACATCCGATGGCGGCGGATACGATGGGGATTCATGTCGCCAAAATGCGCTACATCGCTGTCATGATCAGCGGCGCGCTCGGCGGCTTGGGCGGTGCGGTATACGCGACGATCATTTCCCGCGATTTCAGCCATGCGACGATTTCCGGGCACGGATTTATGGCGCTTGCGGCGATGATTTTCGGCAAATGGCATCCGATCGGCGCGATGGGGGCGGCGCTCTTTTTCGGGTTGGCGCAAAGCTTAAGCATCGTCGGGCAAACGATTCCGTTCTTGAAAAACGTCCCGACCGTTTACTTGCTCATCGCCCCGTATGCACTCACGATTTTGGCGCTGGCGGGCTTCATCGGCCGTGCTGAGGCGCCGAAAGCGGCCGGCACGCCATACATCAAAGGAAAACGATGACGAAAGCGGCTGTCCGAAAAACGGACGGCCGTTTTTTGCTGAATGGAATGATTTGCATTTTTCCATTGGCAAAAGGTATATTGTTGATAAGACGCTTTACAATAAAGATAATGCATGTTTGCAAAGAGAAAAAGTAAGGAGGAGTTGGATTGGTCGACGAAAAAGTCACAGCGGTCGGACCGGTTCGCGTCCATACGATTTCGACCGATAAGTACAAAACGAACACGATCGTTTGGAAAATGAAGGCCCCTCTTGCTAAAGAAACGGTCACGCTGCGCGCGCTTTTGCCATACGTCTTGCAAAGCGGCACGGCCGACTATCCAAGCGTTAAGGCGCTGCGCACCTATTTGGATGAACTGTACGGAGCGACGCTGAACGTCGATTTAACGAAAAAAGGCGAACATCATATCATGACGATTCGCATCGATGTCGCCAATGAACGATTTTTGCCGGAGCAAACGCCGCTTTTGGCGAAAGCGTTTCAGCTCTTGGCCGATCTTCTGTTCCGCCCGGCGCTTGATGGCAGCCGGTTTGTCGCTGACATTGTTGAGCAGGAAAAGCGGGCGCTCCGTCAACGCATTCAGGCGGTGTATGATGACAAAATGCGCTATGCGAATATGCGCCTTGTAGAAGAAATGTGCAAAGGCGAACCGTACGCCCTCTCGCCAAACGGCGAGCTTGAAGACGTGGACGGCATCACGGCGGAAGGGCTGTATCGCTATTATGAACGAGCGCTGGCCGAGGATGAGCTGGATCTATATGTCATTGGCGACGTGGCTGAAGACGCGGTGCTCAACGCGGTGAAGCAGCGCTTTTCTTTGCCGGACCGCCCAAAGCGGGAGCGCGCCTCGATGACCTCTGTCAAGCCGCGCAGGGAAGTTCGCGAAGTCATTGAGCGGCAGGACGTGAAGCAAGGAAAGCTCAACATTGGCTATCGGACAAATGTGACGTATGAAGATGACGATTATTACGCCTTGCAAATGTTTAATGGCATTTTTGGGGGGTTTTCCCATTCGAAACTGTTCATCAACGTCCGCGAGAAGGCGAGCCTTGCCTATTATGCCGCCTCACGGCTTGAGAGCCATAAAGGGCTGCTTATGGTCATGTCCGGCATTGAACCGGCCAACTATGAGAAGGCGCGCCGCATCATCGATGAGCAAATGCAGGCGATGAAAAACGGCGATTTCACAGATGACGAAATGGCGCAGACGAAAGCGGTCATCCGCAACCAGCTGCTTGAGACGCTCGATACGCCGCGCGGGCTTGTGGAGGTGTTGTACCATAACGTCGTCTCAACGCGAAAGCGCCCAATCGATGAATGGATTGCCTGCACCGATCAAGTGACGCGCGAGGATGTGGTGCGCGTCGCTGACAAGGTGGAGCTCGATACGGTGTACTTTTTGACCGGAATGGAGGCGACGGAAGATGGAAAAACGGGTGTATGAGACGCTGCACGAAGAGCTGTTTTATGAAAAAATGGACAACGGCCTTGACGTGTACATTTTGCCGAAAAAAGGATTCAACAAAACGTATGCGACATTCACCACGAACTACGGTTCGGTCGACAACCAGTTCGTCCCGCTCGGTAAAACGGAGATGAAGCGCGTTCCGGACGGCATCGCCCATTTTTTGGAGCATAAACTGTTTGAAAAAGAAAACGGAGATGTTTTCCAACAGTTCAGCAAACAAGGCGCCTCAGCGAACGCCTTTACGACGTTCACCCGCACCGCCTATTTGTTCTCAAGCACCGACAACGTCGAGAAAAACTTGGAAACGTTGATGGACTTTGTGCAAACCCCGTACTTTTCTGACAAAACAGTGGAAAAAGAAAAAGGGATCATCGGCCAGGAAATCCGAATGTATGACGACAACCCGGATTGGCGCGTCTATTTCGGCGCCATCGAAAGCATGTATCACAGCCATCCGGTCAAAATCGACATCGCCGGCACAGTTGAATCAATCGCCCAAATAACGAAAGAGCTGCTGTATGAATGCTATGAAACGTTTTACCATCCGAGCAACATGCTTTTGTTTGTCGTCGGCCCGGTCGATGAACAAAAAATCATGCAGCAAATCCGCGATAACCAGGCGAAAAAGTCGTTCCCGCAAGCCCCGGAAGTGAAGCGTTTTGCGTATGAAGAACCGAGCGCAGTAGCGGAAAAGAAAAAAGTGATTCCGATGCATGTGCAGACGAACAAATGCTTTGTCGGCATCAAAGCGCCGTCCGTTCCGGAAGCCGGTGAACAAAAACTTCGGCATGAGATTGCCTTCCACGTTGCATTGGACTATTTGTTTGGAAAAAGCTCGCCGCATTATGAACGGCTGTACCGCGAAGGGCTGATCGATGATACGTTCATGTACGACTATACGGAAGAGCGTGGATTCGGTTTTGCTTTGGTCGGCGGTGACACGAGGGACGCTGAACGGCTCGCTTCGGAAATTCAAACGGTGCTGCTGTCGTTTGCCGCGGAGACTATAAAAAAGGAAGAATTTGAACGGGTGAAAAAGAAAAAAATCGGCGCCTTTTTGCGCGCGCTCAACTCGCCGGAATACATCGCCAACCAGTTTACGCGCTACGCGTTTTACGGATCCAACTTGTTTGACATTTTGCCGGCGCTTTCATCCCTTGCCATGGACGATATCGCGGCGGTTGCCTCTTCTTGCTTCCGCGATTCGCAAATCGCGGTTTGCGAAGTCGTTCCAAAAGGGCAATAAGGCATCCTTCCTGAGAAGGATGCTTTTTTGCGGCAAAAAGGAGAGGATGGTTTCATGCGCTACGCCTTGATCACTGGAGCCTCTGGAGGCATCGGACAAAGCATCGCTCGTGTGCTCGCTCGGGAGGGGTACGGACTTTTTCTCCATTACTATCGGCGACGGGCGCCTGTTGAAGCGCTGAAAGAAGAGCTTAACGATGTGCATATTGTGCCGATTGAGGCCGATTTGTCGGCACTGGATGGGGTGGAAAAGCTCGTTTCGCAAATCGATCGCCCGGTTGATGCCATCGTTTACAACAGCGGTGCAAGCTATTACGGATTGTTGACCGACATGAACGATGAATTAATCGAGCGGATGGTGCGGCTTCACATGACAAGCCCGGCGTTGCTCATCAAAAGGCTGACCCCATCAATGGTGGCGAGAAAGCGCGGTCATATTGTGTTCATTTCCTCGATTTGGGGATTGTGCGGCGCTTCATGCGAGGCGGTGTACTCGATGACAAAGGGAGGGCAGAACGCGTTTGCCAAGGCGCTGGCCAAGGAGCTTGCCCCAAGCGGCATTCGCGTCAACGCTGTTGCACCGGGGGCGATTGATACCGATATGCTGCGGGTGTTTCGTCCTGAGGAGCTGGAAGCGCTCACTGACGAAATTCCAGCCGGCCGGCTCGGCACCCCGGATGAGGTGGCGGAAACGGTGGCGTTTTTGCTGTCTGATGCCGCTTCGTATATCACCGGCCAAGTCATTTCCGTCAACGGCGGCTGGTATTGTTGAACGTATATTTTCCGGTTCGGCAGGCAAACTATCCTTGAAACATTCAACAAGGAGGGATTGACATGTCGGTACTGGATAACTTTGAACAATGGAAAGACTTTTTGGCGGAACGTTTAGAACAAGCGCAACAGCAAGGATTGACTCAGCAAGTGATCACAGATGTCGCTTACCAAATCGGGGATTATTTGGCGAAACACGTCGACCCGAAAAACCCGGAAGAACGGGTGCTCGCTGATCTTTGGAGCGTTGCGGATGAAAAAGAGCAGCACGCCCTTGCCAACATGATGGTCAAGCTGGTCCAACAAAAATAATCACCCGGTAAAAGAGAGGGGTCTCCCTCTCTTTTTTCTTCCTCCTTTTCGGTTGCTTTTCCATTTATAATTATAGTAGTATGAACTTAGCATAAGATGTTCGTGCGGACACCGGCAAGGGAGGAAACGGGATGGGCAGGCAGGAATGGTATTTGGAATATGAAATTCATGTCAACCGCCCGGGGTTGCTCGGCGACGTTGCTTCGCTGCTCGGTATGTTGTCCATTAACATCGTAACGATCAACGGTGTACGGGATTCGCGCCGCGGCATGTTGCTTTTGTGCGACAATAACGAGCAAATTGAACGGTTGGCGACGATCTTGCGGACGATGGACAACATTACGGTGACGAAGCTGCGCCAGCCGAAGCTGCTCGACCGCCTTGCCGTCCGCCACGGCCGTTATATCCAGCGCGATGCCGATGACAAAAAAACGTTCCGCTTCGTCCGCGATGAACTTGGACTGCTTGTCGATTTTATGGCGGAACTTTTTAAAGAAAAAGGGCATAAGCTAATCGGCATCCGCGGGATGCCGCGCGTCGGCAAGACAGAGTCGATCGTCGCCGCCAGCGTGTGCGCCAACAAACGATGGCTGTTTGTTTCATCAACGCTGATTAAACAGACGGTTCGCACGCAGTTGATGGAAGATGAGTATAGCGAGGACAACATTTTCATTATCGACGGCATCGTCTCAACGCGCCGCGGGAATGAGCAGCACTGGCAGCTCATCCGTGAGCTCATGCGCCTTGAGGCGACGAAAGTCGTCGAGCATCCGGACATATTTGTTCGCCATACGGAATACACGCTCGATGATTTTGATTATATTATTGAGTTGCGCCATGAACCGGACGAAGATATTTCCTACGAAGCGATTGACCGCCCGTCATTGTTGGGCGATGACGGGTTTTCCGAATTTGGGTTTTAATTTAAAAAAAGTGGAAGGTGTTGGCCGTTGACGGAACTAGGAAAACGTTTGCGGGAAGCACGGGAAGAAAAAAATATGAGTTTGGACGAGCTGCAGGAGATGACGAAAATTCAAAAGCGGTATTTGATCGGCATCGAAGAAGGCAACTATGCCATCATGCCCGGGAATTTTTATGTGCGGGCCTTCATCCGGCAATATGCTGAAGCGGTCGGACTTGATCCGGATGAGCTGTTTGAACAGTATAAACAGGACATTCCCCAGTCTTATCAAGATGACATTCCGCAGACGCTGTCGCGCGTGAAGACGCGTCAGCAACTGTCTGCCGAGGGGGCGAAATGGCTCGATTGGCTGCCGAAAGTGATTGTCGCGGTGGTCGTCATCGGGGCGGCTGTCCTCGTTTGGGTGCTGCTCCAGCGCGGCACCGCAAATGAACCGCCGACAAAGACAAGCCCAAAAACAGCGGAGGTCGAAAAACCGAAACATTCGCCGCTTGAGCAGGCAAAACAAAAGCAGCCGGCGAAGGAAGCGGACGAGAAGGCAACGAATGAAAACGGACAACAAAATGAACAGCCGGCGCCGGCGATGAATGTGACAAAAAAGCGCGGCAACACGGCGACGATTGAAGTCGCCAGCTCCGGCCCGTTTTCCATCGAGCTTTCATCCAAAGGAACGTCATGGGTCGAAGTATACAATGCGAAAGGCCATACGTTTTACCGCGGCAACTTGGCAAGCGGGCAGACGAAAACGTTCGATTTGTCGGCCGAAAGCGAAGTGTGGGTGAAAATCGGGCGTACACTGGACGTCGACATGAAGGTAAACGGCCAGCCGTTTGCCTATCCGTTTGCCCCGAAAGAGGAAGTATACCAAAAGTTGCATTTCGTGTTGAAGAAATAATGGAACAGGGCGCTTTTCCGCAGGAAGGCGCCTGCTTTTCGCACGGACTGAACTATGTTGAATGAGCGGAGGTATTTGTGGTGAACTTGCCGAATAAAATTACGGTAGCGCGCATTATGCTCATCCCGTTTTTCTTGATGGTGATGCTCGTTCCGTTCGGGTGGGGAAGCATCCAAATCGGCGGGACAGAGCTTCCGGTTGCCCATCTTGCCGGCGCGCTCATTTTCATCATCGCTTCAGCGACGGACTGGATCGATGGCTACTATGCCCGCAAATACGGGTTGGTGACGAATTTAGGAAAATTTTTAGATCCGCTTGCCGATAAATTGCTTGTGTCGGCGGCGCTTATCGTGCTTGTCGAGCTCGGGGCCGTTCCGGCGTGGATGGTGATTGTCATCATCAGCCGTGAGTTTGCCGTCACCGGCTTGCGGCTCGTGCTGGCCGGCGAGGGGGAAGTCGTCGCCGCCAACATGCTCGGTAAAATCAAAACATGGACGCAAATTGTCGCCGTTTCCGCTTTATTGTTACATAATTTCCCATTCTCGCTCATTCCGTTCCCGTTTGCTGATTTGGCGTTGTGGGTGGCAGTCATTTTCACGATTTGGTCCGGATGGGATTATTTCGCGAAAAATAAACATGCGTTTTCCCATTCGAAATAGCCGGTCGAAAAAGGAGGAGAAGGTTCGTTGAATGCGGAGATCATTGCCGTCGGCTCTGAGCTGCTGCTTGGGCAAATCGCCAATACGAACGCCCAGTTTTTGTCGCAACAGCTGGCGATGCTTGGCATTAACGTCTATTTCCATACCGTCGTCGGCGACAACACCGTCCGCCTCGAGCAGGCGGTGAAAACGGCGCAAACGAGAGCCAACCTCATTATTTTCACCGGCGGCCTCGGCCCGACGAAAGACGATTTAACGAAGGAGACGATCGCCCGTTTGCTTGGCCGCCGGCTCGTGATCGACGAGGAAGCGCTCCGAGCGATTGAGGCGTATTTTGCCCGCACAAACCGGCCGATGACGGAAAACAATAAAAAGCAGGCGCTCGTCTTGGAAGGATCGACGGTGCTGAAAAACGAGCACGGCATGGCGCCAGGGATGGCGCTCTCGGTCAATGGCATCACGTACATGCTGCTGCCTGGGCCGCCGAATGAAATGCAGCCGATGTTCCAAAAATACGGAAGCGCCTTTTTGCGCCGCACGTTTTCGCTTTCCGAACGCATCGAGTCGCGCGTGCTCCGTTTTTTTGGCATCGGCGAATCAGCGCTTGAAACGGCGATTGCGGATTTGATCGACGCCCAGTCGAACCCGACGATCGCGCCGCTGGCCGGCGACGGTGAAGTAATGCTGCGTCTGACAGCGAAGCATCAGGATGAGGCGGAGGCGAAGCGGCTTCTTGACGAAGTGGAAGCGGCCATTTTGGCGCGCGTCGACCGCTACTGCTACGGATATAACGATGAAACGTTGTTTACAAAGACGCTCGAGCGGTTAAAAGAAAAAGGATGGACGATCGCGTCGGCCGAAAGTTTGACCGGAGGCCTTTTCCTCGAACAGCTCACCGCCGCCCCCGGCGCGTCGCAAGTCGTGCAGGGCGGTGTCGTCTGCTATACAAATCGCGTCAAAGAACAGGTGCTTGGCATACCGCGCCCGCTGCTTGAGGCAGAAGGGGCGGTGAGCGGGCCGTGCGCCCGTTTGCTTGCTGAAAACGTCCGCGCGATGTGCGATGCGGATATCGGCATCAGCTTCACCGGTGTCGCCGGACCCGATCCGCTTGAGGGCCACCCGCCCGGCACCATGTATATCGGCATCGCCGTCCGCGGGCGCGATGCGACTGTCCACCGTCTGACGCTGTCCGGCACGCGTGATGCCATTCGCATCCGCGCCGCCAAATACGGCTGCTTTTTCCTGCTTGAGATGCTCGCGGCCGACTGCTGATCGGCCGCCCCCTCCTTCTCCATTCTCCACCGCAATGAGTATGGCGATTGTTGCTAGTTTCTCCACCGAAAAAACGAATGAACGTTCGTTTTTTGCTTGGCAATGGCCGCAAAACGCGGTATAGTATTAAGTAGTCCTAGAATAAGGAGGAGTAGGTTAGTGAACCAAGATCGTCAAGCTGCATTGGAGCAGGCATTAAAACAAATTGAACGACAGTTTGGCAAGGGGGCCATCATGAAGCTCGGCGAGCAAGTCGACCGCAAAGTGTCGGTCGTGCCGAGCGGTTCGCTGGCGCTCGACATCGCGTTAGGTGTCGGCGGCTATCCGCGCGGGCGGATTGTGGAAATTTACGGCCCGGAATCGTCCGGAAAAACGACCGTTGCCCTTCACGCGATCGCTGAAGTGCAAAAGCGGGGCGGGCAAGCAGCTTTCATCGACGCAGAGCATGCGCTCGATCCGATTTACGCACAAAAATTAGGGGTCAATATCGATGAATTGTTGCTTTCCCAGCCTGACACGGGAGAGCAGGCGCTCGAAATCGCTGAAGCGCTCGTGCGAAGCGGCGCGGTCGATATTATCGTCATCGACTCGGTGGCGGCGCTCGTGCCGAAAGCGGAAATTGAAGGGGAGATGGGCGACGCCCATGTCGGCTTGCAAGCACGGCTTATGTCGCAGGCGCTTCGCAAGCTGTCTGGCGCCATTAACAAATCGAAAACGATCGCCATCTTCATCAACCAAATTCGCGAAAAAGTCGGCGTCATGTTCGGCAACCCCGAAACGACGCCGGGCGGGCGGGCGCTCAAATTTTACGCTTCCGTCCGCCTAGAGGTGCGCCGCGCTGAGCAAATCAAGCAAGGCAACGATATGGTCGGCAACAAGACGAAAATCAAAGTCGTCAAAAACAAAGTCGCGCCGCCGTTTAAAACGGCTGACGTCGACATTATGTACGGCGAAGGCATTTCCCGCGAAGGGGAAATTATCGACATGGCGTCCGAACTTGACATTGTGCAAAAAAGCGGTTCGTGGTATTCGTACAAAGACGAGCGGCTTGGCCAAGGGCGGGAGAACGCGAAGCAATTTTTGAAGGAAAACCCGCACATCGCCGATGAGATCGCCCGCGCCATCCGCCAGCATTACGGCATCGACGTCGAAGAGGGAACGAGCGAACCGCAACAAGACAGGTTCGGATTGCTTGAAGAATAACGGCCCAAGGCGTCCTGGCAAGCTGCCGGGGCGCCTTTTTCCATCCGTTCGGCCTGCCAAGGAGAGCGGTAAGCCTAAAAAGGACGGCGTGTGGAACGGTCTTGTCCCGTTGTCATCCTCTAGGCGCGTCGGTGTAATATCTTGACAATTCCTATTGCCGCCTTTACAATGAACATGTATATTTGTCCATACGCGCGGCAGGGCCATACGCCCGCCCGCTGCGGCGGACCGCCTTCGTGCGGAAGGCCGCGCGGGCGATTGCTATGCCAAGCGACTGAGCTAATGCATTGAAAACGGGAATGTCCATCTGCGCCGGTCATGGCGGTGAGAAGAGAGAGCGAAAGGAAACCGAACAGCAAGAGGAGGTGAAACGATGGGTTCGATCATCATCTCCGCTTTGCTTGCCTTAGTCATTGGTGCCGTTGTTGGCTTTTTTGTTCGCAAATCGATTGCCGAAGCGAAAATCGGCGGAGCGAAAGCCGCTGCCAAACAGCTGATTGAGGAGGCGAAACGCGAGGCGGACGCCTTGAAAAAAGAGGCGCTTCTCGAAGCGAAAGACGAGATTCATAAACTGCGTACGGAGGCGGAGCGTGATATCCGCGACCGGAGAAGCGAGCTCCAAAAACAAGAAAACCGCCTGATGCAAAAGGAGGAAAATCTCGACCGCAAAGATGAAGCGCTCAACAAACGTGAGGCGTTGCTTGAGGCAAAGGAAGAAGCGTTGAACGAAAGACAACAGCATATTGAACAAATGGAAAGCAAAGTGGAAGCGCTCGTCAAACAACAACAAGCCGAACTTGAACGCATTTCCGGCCTGACGCGCGACGATGCCCGCCAGCTCATTTTAGAGCGCGTTGAGAAAGAGCTGTCGCATGAGATTGCGATGATGATCAAAGAGGCGGAAACGCGGGCGAAAGAGGAGGCAGACAAACGGGCAAAGGCGATTTTGTCGCTTGCCATCCAACGTTGCGCCGCCGACCATGTCGCCGAAACGACTGTTTCCGTCGTCAATTTGCCGAACGACGAAATGAAAGGGCGGATCATCGGACGGGAAGGGCGGAACATCCGCACGCTCGAGACGTTGACCGGCATCGATTTGATCATCGACGATACGCCGGAAGCGGTCATTTTGTCCGGATTTGACCCGATCCGCCGCGAGACAGCACGCATCGCGCTCGATAAGCTTGTGCAGGATGGCCGCATCCATCCGGCGCGCATTGAGGAAATGGTCGAAAAGGCGCGCCGCGAAGTGGATGAGCATATCCGCGAAGTCGGCGAACAGACGACGTTTGAAGTCGGTGTTCATGGCTTGCATCCGGATTTGATCAAAATTTTAGGGCGGCTCAAGTTCCGAACGAGCTACGGGCAAAACGTCTTAAAACACTCGGTGGAAGTGGCGTTTTTAGCCGGACTGATGGCGGCCGAGCTCGGGGAGGACGAAATGCTGGCGCGCCGGGCCGGCTTGCTTCATGACATTGGCAAAGCGATCGACCACGAAGTGGAAGGAAGCCATGTGGAAATCGGCGTCGAGCTGGCGACGAAGTATAAAGAACATCCCGTCGTCATCAACAGCATCGCTTCCCACCATGGCGATACGGAACCGACGTCGGTCATCGCTGTGCTCGTTGCGGCGGCCGATGCGCTGTCGGCGGCGCGGCCGGGGGCGCGCAGCGAAACGCTGGAAAACTATATCCGCCGCCTAGAGAAGCTTGAAGAAATCGCTGAATCGTACGAAGGCGTTGAAAAATCGTACGCCATTCAAGCTGGGCGTGAAGTGCGCATTATGGTCAAACCAGATATGATCGACGATTTTGAAGCGCACCGGCTGGCGCGCGACATCCGCAAACGAATCGAAGAAGAGCTCGATTACCCGGGCCATATTAAAGTGACGGTCATCCGCGAAACGCGGGCGGTCGAATACGCGAAATAAAGTGGCTATTGCCACTTTCTTTTTTTGTGCGTAAAATAGGAGGGTATAACGATGCGGAGATGGGCGCAAGGCGATATTTTTCGTTTAGAAAGGGATCAGGGATGAGAATTTTATTTATCGGCGACGTCGTCGGTTCGCCGGGGCAAAAAATGGTGGAGCACTATTTGCCAAAGCTGAAGGAAAAACACCAGCCGGACGTTGTGGTGATCAACGGCGAAAACGCCGCCGGCGGGAAAGGGATCACTGAACCGATTTACCGGGCGCTCCTCGCTTGGGGGGCTCATGTGATCACGTTGGGCAACCACGCATGGGACAAACGCGATATTTTTGAGTTTATCGACCAAGCGAAGGCGCTCATCCGCCCGGCCAATTACCCGCCTGGCACGCCGGGAAAAGGGATCGTCTACGTGCCGACCGAGCACGGCGAGGCGGCGGTCATCAATTTGCAAGGACGAGCGTTTTTGCCGGCCATTGACTGCCCGTTTCAAAAAGCGGATGAATTGATCGCCGACGCTTCGGCGCGCACGCCGGTCATCATCGTCGATTTCCATGCTGAGGCGACAAGCGAAAAACAGGCGATGGGCTGGTACTTAGACGGCCGTGTATCCGCGCTCATCGGCACGCATACACACGTCCAGACGGCCGATAACCGCATTTTGCCCAAAGGCACGGCGTACATTACCGATGTCGGCATGACCGGACCGTACGATGGCATTTTAGGCGTCGATCGCGAGGCGGTGCTGCGCAAATTTCTAACCGGGCTGCCGGTTCGTTTCGGCGTCAAGGAAGGAAGAAGCCAGCTGAACGCCGTTTATGTCGATGTGGACGAAAAGAGCGGACGGGCGCTTCGCATCGAACGGTTGATCATTAACGATGACCACCCTTATTTCGAATAGTTCGTTTTTTTAAAATTTTAAAAAACAAGCTCCTTCCTTGCAGGAATAGTTGTCGAAACAGTGAATATAGTTACAATGAAGACCTTTTCGCGAAATCCATTTTCCAAGGAAACGAGGGAGGAGCTAGAAAATGGAAATATTAAAAGTTTCAGCAAAATCGAATCCGAACTCTGTAGCTGGTGCACTTGCCGGGGTGTTGCGCGAGCGCGGCGCGGCGGAAATTCAGGCGATCGGCGCAGGTGCATTGAACCAAGCCGTTAAAGCAGTAGCGATCGCACGAGGGTTTGTCGCACCGAGCGGCATGGACTTGATTTGCATTCCGGCGTTTACGGATATTATCATCGACGGAGAAGAGCGAACGGCGATCAAATTGATTGTCGAACCTCGTTAATTGGATGATTGGACAATGGCGGCCATAACCTGTTGACGCCTTCGTCGGCGAAGGCAGGCAGGTTATTTTTTGCTTTTTCAAAGGGGGAAACGGAATGATCTTTGATGCCCATTGTGATGTGTTGATGAAGTTATGGCAAGATCGGTCTCTGTCGTTTTACGACGGAGCTTCCCTTCACGTCACTCTTTCTGGGATGGCGGAAGCAGGGGTGAAAGTGCAATGCTTTGCCGTCTACATACCGGAAACAGTGCCAGAGGAAGCTCGGTTCACTGTGGCGCTCGAGATGGTGGACATCTTCTTTGCCCGTGTGATCGAAGCGTTTCCATCCATGAAGTTCGTGCGGACCAAACATGATATCGCTTCCTTGAAAGAAGGGGAGATCGGCGCCATGTTGACGCTGGAAGGGTGCGATGCGATCGGCTCGAACCTTGTCAAGCTGAAGACGCTTCTTCGGCTTGGCGTTGCTTCCGTCGGATTAACGTGGAACTTTCCGAACGCCGTCGCCGATGGGGCATGGGAGAAGCGCGGGGCTGGGTTGACGGCGTTTGGCCGGCAAGTCGTGGAACTGCTGAATGAAGCGAAACGATGGGTCGATGTGTCCCACTTATCGGAGAAAGCGTTTTGGGATGTCATCGAGATGGCTCGGTTTCCCATTGCTTCCCATTCCAACGCTTATCGTCTATGCCCGCACCCGCGGAACTTAACCGATGAACAAATCAACGCGCTGATTGAAAAAGACGGCATGATCGGCGTGAATTTCGTTCCGTATTTTTTGACGATGGACAAAAACGAGGCCACGATCGCCGATGTGCTTCGTCATCTCGACCATATATGCGCGCTCGGAGGGGAACAAAACGTCGGGTTCGGCTCCGACTTCGATGGCATAACGGAGACGGTCGCGGGCCTTGGAACGGCAAGGGAATATGCGAGGCTTGTCAACGAGTTGTACAAGCATTACTCCGCCGAGCAGGCGGCCCGATTTTTATTCGGCAACTTCTACGCCCATTTGCCGGAGTGACGAATATCACTGAGTTTCGGCTCTGCGTATCCTAGAATAGAAGACAGGGCATGCACGGCGCCGGCTGAAAAAGGCGTTTATAATGGTAGTTTCCTTGTCAGAAAAGTGGTACAATAGTAGCGAAAGGCTGGAGTGAATATAAAGGGGTGTAATGCATGATCGAACAGCTGTCATGGAAGGTGGGCGGCCAACAAGGGGAAGGAATTGAAAGCACAGGCGAGATTTTCTCCACAGCGCTGAACCGCCTCGGATATTACTTGTATGGATACCGTCATTTTTCTTCACGCATCAAAGGGGGTCATACGAACAACAAAATTCGCGTCAGCACAAAACCGGTGCGGGCGGTCGCTGATGATTTGGACATCTTGGTGGCGTTTGACCAAGAGACGATTGATTTCAACTTTCACGAACTTCATAGCGGCGGCATCGTCATCGCGGACGCCAAATTCAATCCGGTGATTCCGGAGGGGAAAGGAGTGGCGCTTTACGCCGTTCCATTCACCGATATCGCCACACAGCTTGGCAATCCGCTGATGAAAAACATGGTTGCCATCGGCGCGACGAGCGCGGTGCTCGACTTGGACGCCGCCGTATTCGAAAGCGTTGTCGTGGACACATTTGGGCGCAAAGGGGTGCGAGTCGTTGAGAAAAACATGGAAGCCATTCGCGCCGGAGCGCAATATATGAAAGATGAGCTCGGCAGCCAAGCGAAAACGATGAAACTGGCCAAAGCCGACGGCAAGCGGCGGATGTTCATGATCGGCAACGACGCCATCGCTTTGGGCGCCATTGCCGGCGGGGCGCGCTTTATGGCCGCCTATCCGATCACCCCGGCTTCGGAAATTATGGAATATTTGATTAAAAAGCTGCCGGATTTTGGGGGCGCGGTCATCCAGACGGAAGATGAAATCGCCGCCTGTACGATGGCGATCGGGGCTAACTATGCGGGCGTGCGGGCGTTCACCGCTTCCGCCGGACCGGGGCTGTCGCTCATGGCCGAAGCGATTGGACTGGCCGGGATGACGGAAACGCCGCTTGTTGTCGTCGATACGCAGCGGGGCGGCCCAAGCACCGGCTTGCCGACGAAGCAAGAACAATCGGACTTGCTCGCCATGATTTACGGCACGCACGGGGAGATTCCGAAAATCGTCATGGCGCCAAGCACGGTGGAAGAAGCATTTTACGATATGGCGGAAGCGTTCAACTTAGCCGAGGAATACCAATGCCCGGTCATTTTTCTGTCGGACTTGCAGCTGTCGCTCGGCAAGCAGACGGTCGAGCCGCTTGATTACGATCGGATCGAGATCCGCCGCGGCAAGCTGATGAATGGCGAGCTGCCGCCGCTTCCGGACAAAGACAATTTCAAACGGTATGAAATCACGCCGGACGGCGTTTCGCCGCGGGTGCTGCCGGGGACAAAATACGGCATCCACCATGTCACCGGGGTCGAGCATGCAGAAACAGGCCGCCCGTCAGAGACGGCGGCGAACCGCCGGACGCAAATGGAAAAACGGATGCGCAAACTCGAGCACATCCACTTCCCGATGCCGGTGCACAAACAACTCCGCCATGAAGAGCCGGATTTGCTCCTTGTTGGCTTTTTATCGACGCGCGGGGCCATTGAAGAAGCGATGGAGCGCCTCGAGCAAGACGGGGTCAAAGTCAACCATGCGCACATCCGTCTGCTTCATCCGTTCCCGGTTGACGACGTGCGGCCGCTTGTCGAGAAAGCGAAACGAGTCGTCGTCGTCGAACAAAACGCCACCGGGCAGCTGGCCAGCCTGTTGAAAATGAATGTTGGGCATGCCGACAAAATCGCCAGCGTCTTAAAATTCGACGGCAATCCGTTCTTGCCGGGCGACGTCTATACTAAATGCAAGGAGTTGTTAGCACAATGGCCACCTTTAAAGATTTCCGCAATGATGTGAAACCGAACTGGTGCCCAGGTTGCGGCGACTTTTCCGTGCAGGCCGCCATCCAGCGCGCGGCCGCCAATCTCGGGTTGGAGCCGCACGAACTCGCGGTCATTTCCGGGATCGGCTGTTCGGGGCGCATCTCCGGCTACATTCACTCTTACGGCTTCCACGGCACGCATGGCCGTGTTCTGCCGCTGGCGCAAGGAGTGAAAATGGCGAACCGCGATTTGACGGTGATCGCCGCCGGCGGGGATGGCGACGGATTCGCGATCGGCATGGGGCACACGGTTCATGCCATTCGCCGCAACATCGACATCACATACATTGTCATGGACAACCAAATTTACGGGTTGACGAAAGGACAAACATCGCCGCGCAGCGCTGCCGGCTTTCAAACGAAAAGCACGCCGCACGGGTCGATCGAGCCGGCGCTGTCGCCGCTCGAAATCGCCTTGAGCGCCGGAGCGACGTTTGTCGCGCAAGGCTTCTCAAGCGATTTAAAAGAATTGACGAGCTTGATTGAAGAAGGCGTCAAGCATAAAGGCTTTGCGCTCATCAACGTCTTCAGCCCGTGCGTCACGTACAACAAAGTGAATACGTACGAGTGGTTCAAAGAGCGGCTCGTCAAGATAAGCGACATTGAAGGGTATGACCCGTCCGACCGCGAGAAGGCGATGCAGACGGTCATGAAATACGATGGACTTGTCACCGGGATTATTTACCAAAACAAAGAACAAAAGTCGTACCAAGAGCTTGTGCCGGGCTACAGCGAGGCGCCGCTTGCCGAGGCGGAGCTGAAAATGAGCAAAGAAAAGTTCGCCGAACTCGTGGCAGAGTTTATGTAAAATATGGAAACAATCCACACCCGACGGGGGCTTGCCTCATCGGGTGTTTTTTGCTATCATGGCGTGTTCCGGGCTTCCGGAACAATTCCCATTGTGTTTCTTGGCAGTTGACGATATACTATGGTAGTGTGTAGTTGGAAGAAATTTGCCGAGAACCATCCATGATGTTGGCAGAAAGGAGATGGAGATTGGGATGAACGAAAAACAACGTTTGGAGCAAACGGGACAAATCAAAACGGAAAGCCATCCAGCGGACAGAAAATCCGCCTTGGAGCGGCTGAAAGAAAAAACGACGAAAGACTATGAGAAATATTTCACGAGCGTGTTTCTCCCGCCGAATTTAAAAGAGGCGAAGAAACGCGGCAAAGAGGAAGTCAAGTACGTCAAAGACTTTGCGATTCCTGAAGAGTTTCGCGGCATGGGGCGCGGACGGAAGTTTTACATCCGCACGTACGGCTGTCAAATGAACGAGCACGATACGGAAGTGATGGCCGGCATTTTCATGGCGCTCGGCTATGAGCCGACCGACCGCCCTGAGGAGGCAAACGTCATTTTGCTCAACACGTGCGCGATCCGTGAAAACGCGGAAAACAAAGTGTTTGGCGAGCTCGGCTACTTAAAGCCGCTCAAAACGACGAACCCGGACTTATTGCTTGGCGTGTGCGGCTGTATGTCGCAAGAAGAATCGGTCGTCAATAAAATTTTAAAGCAATACCAATACGTCGACCTCATTTTCGGCACGCACAACATCCATCGTCTGCCATACATTTTGCATGAGGCGTACATGTCGAAAGAAATGGTCGTTGAAGTATGGTCGAAAGAAGGAGACGTCGTCGAAAACTTGCCGAAGGCGCGAAAAGGAAAGATTAAAGCGTGGGTCAACATCATGTACGGCTGCGACAAGTTTTGCACGTATTGCATCGTTCCGTACACGCGCGGCAAGGAGCGAAGCCGTCGTCCAGAAGACATCATCCAAGAAGTGCGCCAGCTCGCCGCCCAAGGCTATAAAGAAATTACGCTCCTTGGGCAAAACGTCAACGCTTACGGAAAAGATTTCACCGACATCCAGTATGGACTTGGCGATTTAATGGATGAGCTGCGCAAAATTGATATTGCGCGCATCCGCTTCACAACGAGCCATCCGCGCGACTTTGACGACCGGCTGATCGAAGTGCTCGCCAAACGCGGCAACTTGGTTGAGCATATCCATTTGCCGGTGCAATCAGGGAGCACGGAAATTTTGAAAATGATGGGCCGCAAATATACGCGCGAGGAATATTTGGAGCTCGTTCGAAAAATCAAAACGGCCATTCCAGATGTCGCCTTGACGACCGACATCATCGTCGGCTTCCCGAACGAAACGGACGAGCAGTTTGAAGAAACGCTGTCGCTTTACCGCGAAGTCGAATTTGACTCGGCCTACACGTTCATCTATTCACCGCGCGAAGGCACGCCGGCGGCGAAAATGGCCGACAACGTGCCGACGGAAGTGAAAAAAGAGCGGCTTAAGCGGTTGAACGCCCTTGTTCAAGAAATCGCGGCCAAGAAAATGAAGCAATACGAAGGGCAAGTCGTCGAAGTGCTGGTGGAAGGCGAAAGCAAGACCAATCCGGATGTATTGGCGGGCTATACGCGCAAAAACAAGCTCGTCCACTTCGTCGGCCCAAAATCGCTCATTGGCCAATTGGTCAACGTGCGCATTACACAGGCGAAAACGTGGACGCTGACGGGCGAGCTAGTCAATGAAGCGATCGAGGTGAACGAATATGGCAAAATATACGCGGGATGATATCTTAGTCCAGGCGAAGCAGCTGGCGAAAATGATCGCCGAAACGGAAGAAGTCGACTTTTTCAAACGAGCGGAAGAAAAAATCCACCAAAACGAAAAAGTGCGCACGTTGATCAACGAGCTGAAATCGCTGCAAAAGCAAGCGGTCAACCTCCAGCATTACGGAAAACATGAAGCGCTGAAACGGGTTGAGGCCAAAATTGACGCCATTTACGAAGAGTTGTCGCAAATCCCGATCGTCAGTGAATTCCAGCAGTCCCAATCCGATGTGAACGACCTGCTTCAGCTCGTCGCCTCGACGATTTCGAATACGGTGACTGATGAAATTCTCGCTTCGACGGGCGGCGACGTGCTGCGCGGCGAAACCGGCGCCGCGCTTCGCTACAACAAACACAGCGGCTGCCATTGATGGCATGCGGCGCAAAAGCGTCCTTCGGGGCGCTTTTTTTCTTATGGCGCCCTCTTATAAACGCCCGACCGACATTATGAACAAAGGCGCTTTTTTTCTTATGGGCGCGCTCTCCCTTTCCCCGAACCGCGGGCGGCTGCCTGGCGGCAAAAAAGAAGGCACATCGAACGGAGCAGGCGCATACAATGAACTATACGGAATAATGATTCATTTGCTGTGCACATTAGCGGAGATGGCGCATAGGATGAAATGAAGATTCATTTGAGGAGGGTTCCGTTCGATGTCTGAATACAGAGAAATTATTACGAAAGCCGTTGTCGGCAAAGGCCGCAAGTTTACACAATCGACCCATACGGTGACGGCGCCGAACCGCCCGTCAAGCATTCTCGGCTGCTGGATCATCAACCATCGCTATGAAGCGAAAAAATGCGATAAAACGGTCGAAATTCACGGCCATTATGACATCAACGTCTGGTATTCGTACAACCACAATACAAAAACCGAAGTCGTCACTGAAACGGTGTCGTATACGGACGTCGTCAAATTAAAATATCGTGATAAAGACAATTTGATTAGCGACGACACCGATGTGATCGTCCGCGTCATCCAGCAGCCGAACTGCCTCGAGTGCACGATTTCGCCAAACGGCAATAAAATCGTTGTTGATGTTGAGCGGGAGTTTGTCGCCGAAGTGATCGGCGAAACGAAGGTGTGCGTTGCCATCAATCCGGAAGGCTGCGGCAAGGACGACGATTTTTGCGACGAGGATGACCTTGATGAAGAATTAGAAGATTTAAGCCCAGATTTGCTGCTTGGCGAAGAAGAATAAAACTAGGAAATTTCTTTCCTAGTTTCAGCTTGTCGACAAAGTCGACAAGCTGTTTTAATATATAGGTATAAGGGTATCTTGAAGGAGTGGAATAAGATGCTTCAACGTTACCAAGAAGATCGGAGACATATCGAAACAACGGTAAAAATTGATGATCTTGTTCCTGAAGACCACCTTGTTCGTAAACTAGAAAAAGCCATTGACTTCTCCTTTATCTACGATATGGTCAAGGATTTGTATTCTCCTAACCATGGACGACCAAGTCTTGATCCCGTTGTGCTGTTCAAAATGTATTTGATTCGTTACATCTTTGGGATTCGTTCGATGCGTGAAACCGTAGAACAGATTCGAACAAATGTGGCTTATCGTTGGTTTTTGGGATTGAGTCTGCATGATCCTGTGCCCCATCATTCGACACCAAGTAAAAACTACACGCGACGTTTTGCGGGAACCGATGTTTTTCAAAAGATTTTTTCAAGAATCTTGGAAGAAGCCTTTCAACACGGGCTTGTGGATCCAAGTGTCGTATTTGTCGATTCTACTCATGTGAAGGCGAGTGCGAACAAAAGAAAATTCACAACAGAAATGGCAGAAGTGGAAGCGAAAGCTTATCAAGATGAATTAGAAAAAGAAATTGAGCGAGATCGCATCGCTCATGGGAAATCCCCACTACCGCCAGAAAATGATAAAAAAAAACGAGAAATCAAAGTCAGTAAAACAGATCCAGACAGTGGGATGTTTGTGAAAAATGAACGTGAACGGGTATTTGCTTACTCTTATCACACCGCTTGTGACCGACATGGTTGGATATTACACACGTATGTCACTGCCGCCAATGTTCATGATAGCCAAGCGTTTTTTGAACTGTTTGAGCGAGTGAAGCAAGAAATCAAAGGATGCCCAACAGATGTGTGCATCGATGCCGGATATAAAACGCCAGCGATTGCGAAATACCTATTAGAACAAGAGATCCATCCGATTTGGCCATATACTCGTCCAAAGACGAAAGATGGGTTCTTCCGAAAATCTGAATTTGCATATGACGAACATTTTGACTGTTACCTTTGTCCCAATCACCAAGTGTTATCTTATTCAACAACGAATCGGGAAGGCTATCGGGAGTATAAATCAGATCCATCCATCTGTCAGGGATGTCCATCCCTTCAAAAGTGTACAGCAAGCAAAAATCATACGAAAGTCGTGACACGCCATGTTTGGCAAGAGTATTACGAAGAAGCCGAACATTTACGATATGTACCAGAACATCGCGAGTTGTATGAATTAAGGAAACAGACGATTGAACGGAATTTTGCAGATTTAAAAGAGAAGCATGGTCTGCGCTGGACGAATTACCGAGGATTGGAAAGAAACCAGATGCAGGCGATGCTTGTTTGTGCTGCCATGAATTTAAAGAAATTGGCGAACTACTTGTGGAGAAAGGGCCTCTCCTTTCTGTATGTATTCGAGTATGCATCTATTTTGGTTCGTTCATCAAGAAAAACAACCTTAAAAATGGAACAAAATGGTTATAAGACAACTGTCTTATAACCATTTTGTCAACAGTCTGAAACTAGGAAATTTCTTTCCTAGTTTTTTCTTTTGCCGCTTGTTATAATAGTAGCGCAATCAACGAGCCTTCGGGCCGAAAAGGTTGGGGAGAAGCGATGCCATCGTACACACCGATGATCCAGCAATATTTGCACATTAAAGCGCAATATCCGGACGCGTTTTTATTTTTCCGGCTTGGCGATTTTTACGAATTGTTTTTTGACGACGCCATCAAGGCGGCGCAAGAGCTGGAAATTACGCTCACAAGCCGCGATGGCGGCGGCGATGAACGGGTGCCGATGTGCGGGGTGCCGTACCATTCGGCGCAAGGATATATTGAACAGTTGATCGAAAAGGGATATAAAGTCGCCATTTGCGAACAAGTCGAAGACCCGAAAACGGCCAAAGGCGTCGTTCGCCGCGAAGTTGTGCAGCTCATCACGCCGGGGACGCTCATGGAAGGCAAAGGGCTCACCGAGAAGGAAAACCACTACTTGGCGGCGCTCACGCCGTTTGCTGATGGTACATACGGATTGGCTTACGCCGATTTGTCGACCGGCGAGGTCCGGTTGACGCTTCTTTCTTCGTGGGAGGAAGCGGCGAACGAGCTGCACGCCGTTGGAGCGCGGGAGATCATCGTTGCCACAGACAGCAGCGAAGAGTGGGTGCGCGAGCTGAAAGAGCGGTACGAGGCGGCGGTCTCTTATGAGGACGACACATCGCTATGCGACGAATGGAACGGCGTCATCGGCCATGTGGCGCAAGAAAAGCTTCGGACGGCCGCCGCCCGCTTGCTTCATTACCTTGTCCGCACGCAAAAGCGGCGGCTCGATCATTTGCAGCCGGCTGAGTTGTATCAAGTTGACCACTATATGAAAATGGACCGACATTCCAAGCTGCATTTGGAATTGGTCGAAACGGTGCGGTCAAAAGGAAGGAAAGGTTCGTTGTTATGGCTTTTGGATGAAACGGTGACAGCGATGGGCGGGCGGCTCTTAAAACAATGGCTGGACCGGCCGCTCATTGATCGGCGCGAAATCGAACGGCGCCTCGATTTTGTGGAAACGTTGAAAACGAGCTATTTTGAACGGCAGGAGCTGCGCGACAGGCTGCGTGGCGTTTACGACATTGAGCGCCTTGTCGGCCGCGTCTCCTACGGCAACGCCAACGCCCGTGATCTCGTGCAGCTGAAAAAGTCGCTTCTTCAAGTGCCGGCGCTCCGCCAGACTGTTGGCGCGCTGCCGCTCGCTGAAGCGGACAAGCTGTGCGAGCGCCTTGACCCGTGCGAAGAGCTCGTCGATTTGCTCGAGCGCTCGATTCAAGAACAGCCGCCGCTTTCCGTCAAAGAAGGGAACCTCATCAAAGACGGGTATGACAAGCAGCTCGACCGCTACCGCGACGCGAGCCGCAACGGCAAAGCGTGGATCGCTGAACTTGAGGCGAAAGAGCGGGAAGCGACCGGCATCAAATCGCTCAAAGTCGGCTACAACCGAGTGTTTGGCTACTATATTGAAGTGACAAAGCCCAATCTCCCCCTTGTTCCGGAAGGACGTTACGAGCGGAAGCAGACGCTCGCCAACGCCGAGCGCTTTATCACCCCGGAGTTGAAGGAAAAAGAGGCGCTCATTTTGGAGGCGGAAGAAAAAAGCATTGAACTCGAATATGAACTGTTTGTCGCCATTCGCGAGCAAGTGAAGCAATACATTCCGCGCCTGCAGACGTTGGCGAAAGCCATTGCCGAGCTTGATGTGCTTCAATCATTCGCAACGATCAGCGACGAGTATCGCTATGTGCGTCCGCAGTTTTCCACGGAGCGCGTCTTGGTGATTCAAGGCGGCCGCCACCCGGTTGTCGAAAAAGTGCTCGGCGCGCAAATGTACGTGCCGAATGACTGTTGCATGAACCGCGAGCGGGAAATGCTGCTCATCACTGGACCGAACATGGCTGGAAAAAGCACGTACATGCGGCAAGTGGCGCTCACCGCCGTCATGGCGCAAATCGGCTGTTTCGTTCCCGCCGAGCGGGCGGTGCTGCCTATTTTTGACCAAGTGTTCACCCGCATCGGCGCTGCTGACGACCTGTCGGCAGGACAAAGCACGTTTATGGTCGAAATGTTGGAGGCGCGCCGCGCCATCGCTCATGCGACGCAAAACAGCCTCATTTTGTTTGATGAAATCGGGCGCGGCACATCGACGTACGACGGCATGGCGCTCGCCCAGGCGATTATTGAGTACATTCACGACCATATCGGCGCGAAAACACTATTTAGCACCCACTACCATGAACTCACCGCCTTGGAGCATTCGCTCCCGCGGCTTTCGAACGTCCATGCCCGCGCCATCGAGGAAAATGGCAAAGTCGTCTTTTTGCATCAAATCGCCGACGGGCCGGCTGACAAGAGCTACGGCATTCACGTCGCTGAGCTGGCCGGGCTGCCGGCTTCGCTCATTGAACGCGCGCGGGCCATTTTAGCGGAATTGGAGAAAGCGGCGGGAAAACAGGAAGCCGCCGCAGGCAGGATGGACGATGGCGCTTTGGTGGAAGCGGGTTTGGCTTTTCAGGGGAACGAAGCGTTAGACGTTGGCCGCGCGGTTGAGCGCGAGAAGGCCTCCCGTCCGTCAGCCGGCGCGGCGCGGGATGGCGTTTTGGCGGAAGCGGCGTTTGAGCAGCTGAGCATGTTTCCTGACCTTGCCCCGGCGCCTGTGGAGCCGCCTCTTTCAAGCAAAGAGAAAAAGGCGCTCGCGGCGCTGAAAGAGATCAATTTGCTCGAGATGACGCCGCTTGAGGCGCTCAACAAACTGTATGAACTGCAAAAGCTCCTCAAGTAAAGGAGGGAGGCCCGATGGGACGCATCCGCAAGCTCGATGATCTGCTGGCAAACAAAATCGCCGCCGGCGAGGTCGTCGAGCGGCCGGCTTCGGTCGTCAAGGAGTTGGTGGAAAATGCCATTGATGCCCGTAGTACGGTCATCAACATCGAGCTTGAAGAAGCGGGAATGGCGAAAATCCGCGTCATCGACAACGGCGACGGCATGGAGGAAGACGACTGCTTGCTCGCTTTTGAACGCCATGCGACAAGCAAAATTCATGACGAGCACGATTTGTTCCGCATCCGCACGCTCGGGTTCCGCGGTGAGGCGCTGCCGAGCATCGCTTCTGTATCCGAAGTCGAGCTGACGACCGGCACGGGCAGCGGACCGGGAACGAAGCTTGTGCTTCGAGGCGGCGCACTCGTCTCCCGCGAGCGGGCGGCAGGGCGCAAAGGGACGGATATTACCGTATCGAACTTGTTTTTCAACACCCCAGCGCGCTTGAAATATATGAAAACGATCCACACCGAGCTCGGCCATGCGGCCGACGTCGTCAACCGGCTAGCGCTCGCCCATCCGGACGTATCATTTCGCCTCCGCCACCAGGGCAAAACATTGCTTGCCACCAATGGCAGCGGCGATGTCCGGCACGTGCTCGCCGCTATTTACGGCGCCGAGACGGCGAGACAAATGATCCCCATCGAAGCGGAATCGCTCGATTTTACCGTTCGCGGCTACATTTCGCCGCCGGACGTGACGCGCGCCTCGCGCAACTACATCTCGCTTGTTGTCAACGGCCGCTATGTGCGCAGCGTGCCGCTTGTGAAAGCGATTGAAGCCGGCTACTATACGCTCTTGCCGATCGGCCGCTATCCGATTGTGTTTTTATCCATTGAAATGGATCCGGTGCTTGTCGATGTCAACGTCCATCCGGCAAAGCTCGAAGTCCGCTTTAGCAAGGAAGCAGAGCTGAATGAGCTCGTGACGGACGCGATCCGCCAGGCATTTCGCGAGCGGACGCTCATTCCGTCCGTATCTGCCGACAGCAAGATGGCAAAACCAAAGGTGGAGCAGGCGGCTTGGACGTTCACTCATCGCGTCCGCGAGCCGTCTGTCTTATCGAGCGGCATCGGCGGCGGGGAAGATGCGACCGCCCCTCTTGCGCCGCTAACCGTTGACGCACCGGCTGAGCAGCCATCCGCGGCTGTGCAGACGGATGAATGGGGAATACCGGATGAACATGGGGCCGCTTTCGAGCGAAAGCAGGAAGAAGAGGTGGGAGAAGAACGGCGCGCCCTCCGCTTGACGACAGATGGGCAAGAGGCGGATAAAGCGGCGGCCGATCGCCTGCCGCCGCTTTATCCGATCGGACAATTGCATGGGACGTACATTTTGGCGGAGAACGAACATGGGTTGTATATGATCGATCAGCATGCGGCTCAAGAGCGGATCAACTATGAATATTTCCGAGAAAAACTCGGCGAAGTCACGAAGGAAGTGCAGGAGCTGCTCGTTCCGTTGATGTTTGAATATCCAGCCGACGAGTACGAGCGGATCGCCGCCTCCCGCGATGAGCTGGCGCGCTGCGGCGTGTTTCTTGAGCCGTTTGGGCCGCGGGCGTTTCTCGTTCGCTCCCATCCGACGTGGTTTCCGAAAGGGAGAGAAAAGGAAATCATCGAGGAAATGATCGAACAAGTGTTGGCGGCAAAAACGGTCGACATCAATCAATTGCGCGAACAAGCGGCCATCTTAATGAGCTGCAAGCGCGCCATTAAAGCAAACCAACATTTGCGCCAGGATGAACTGTTCGCTTTGCTTGAGGCGCTGCGGCAGACGACGGACCCATTTACTTGTCCGCACGGCCGGCCGATCATCGTCCATTTTTCGACATATGAAATTGAAAAACTATTTAAACGGGTGATGTAGCCTGCGCCCCCTTTTGCGCGACAAAGGGGGTGCTTTTTGTAATCGTTTTGTAATCTACTTTTATTCTTTCTGTTACAGACGGATTGCTTTGATTTTACTATAATGGCTCATGTGCAGGCATACATGGTGAATTTTGTAGAGTGATAGCGAATTTTGTATAAACATGGATACACAAAGATAGATACATCGACGTCATAGGGGGATGCAGCATGAAAAAAACAGTGGTATTGACAAGCACGTTGATCGGTTCCTTGTTGGCCGGCCACGCGGCATCGGCGGCGAGCTATACGGTGCAAAAAGGCGATACGCTTTGGAAGATTGCACGGCAATCCGGCACGACGGTCGCAGCGTTAAAGCAAGAAAACGATTTGTCTTCGGATTTGATTTTTCCCGGACAAGTATTGCGCGTCAATGAGCCAAATGAATCGAACGAAACTTCTTCGAATGCATATACGGTCGAGCCTGGTGATACGTTAAGCGGAATCGCCCGCAAGTTTGGCACGACTGTGGATGCGCTGCTCAAGCTCAATCCAAGCATTACGAACCCAGACTTCATTCGCGCTGGGCAGAAGCTTCAAGTAGCAGGGGGACAAGAACGTTCCAATACATACAATGTGCAGCCGGCAGCCGTGCCGACAAGCGGCCGGTACATCGTGCAGGCGGGGGATACGATGTTGGGAATTGCGAACAAGTTTCAAACGACGGTCGACCGTCTATTGGCGCTGAATCCGCAAATTACAAACCCGAACACCATCCGCATTGGCCAAGCCATTAAAGTGGCGGGCGGAACGGCTGATGTCCGGGAGGCCAAGCAGCAAGTATCGGCCGCCAACTCGGCTGTTGCCGAGTCGTCCGCATCGTTTGCCGACCGAATCATCGATATTGCAGAAAAATATTTGGGAGCGCGCTATTTGTACGGAGCAAGCCCATCGCGCACCGATGTGTTTGACTGCTCATCGTTTACGATGCGCGTTTTTGGCGAAGCCGGCATTTCGTTGCCGCGCACATCCACCGCTCAGGCGCAAGCGGGAAGAACGGTGTCGTTTGGCCAGTTGCAAAAAGGCGACCTCGTCTTTTTTGACACCGATTCAAACGGGTCGATCAACCATGTCGGCATTTACGCTGGCAACGGGCAAATGATCAACGCGACCGTTTCGTTGGGCGTTGCGTATTCATCGCTGACGTCGTCCTATTGGAAAACGCGGTATGTAAAAGCGGTTCGAGTCATCAACTAAATGAAAGACGATGAACGCAGCTGTTCGCGCGAAGCCTTAGGCGCTTCGGTGAACAGCTTTTTTGTTGTTCGTGCGAGTGAAAGCCGAATCCAAAAAAGAAGCAGGATGATGCCTCGGAAAACGGGTTGGCGGTTTTGAGGCTTTCTGTTTTTAAGGTGACAAAAAACAGCAACAAACACAAATAGTCCGACTTTCTGGCGCGTATCATTTGGTGCCATGATGATTCATCATGTAAAATAAGATATTCATAGGTGATCAAAAAGGAGTGCATTGGTATGAACAGCCGCCTGTCCGTGATGGTGAGCATCGTGCTCGCTATGCTTGTCGCCTCGATGGATACGACGATCATGAACACGACGATGCCGATCATCGCCAAAGAACTTGGAGGTTTTTCTTTGTACGCCTGGGCGTTTGCGTCATACATGATTACAACGACCGTCCTGTCGCCGATTGCCGGCCGTCTGTCCGACCTGTTTGGCCGCAAAAACGTATTCAGCTTTGGCATCATTTTATTTTTGATCGGCTCGCTTCTTTGCGGTTTGTCGCAAAATATGGTGCAACTCGTTTTGTTCCGCGCCGTACAAGGGGTCGGAGCTGGGTTTATGATGCCGTTTCCGGCCATTATCGCCGGCGATTTGTTTCCGGTGGAAAAGCGCGGAAAGATCCAGGCGTTTTTTACCGCCATGTGGGGCATTTCCGCCGTCTTGGCGCCGCTTTTAGGTTCGCTGTTTGTCGAATACGCGACATGGCGCTGGATTTTTTATGTCAATATTCCGATTTGCTTGCTCTCGCTTTTGACGCTGCTCCCATATAAAGAGGTATATGAACCGAAGCGGGCGGCGGTCGATTACATGGGGGCTGCGTTGTTTGCGGCGGCGGTCAGTTTGCTTTTGCTTGTTACCGTCGTTGCGCGGGGGCGATGGTGGTACGGGGCGGCCGGCGCGCTCTTGCTTGTTGCGTTTTACTTTTTCGAAAAACGGCAGCCGTCTCCGCTCGTGCCGCTGTCGCTTGTCCAGCACCGGACGCTCAAATGGATGAACATTAACGGCTTTGTCAGCTGCGTTGCGCTGTTTGGGACGTCAAGCTACATCCCGCTCTTTTTGCAAAACGTCGCCCACTTGTCCGTATTTATAAGCGGCGTCGCCTTGCTTGGCTCGTCCATTGGCTGGATGATTGCCGCCGTGCCGGCGGGGAAATGGATTTTGCGCTATGGCTACCGTCCGCTTCTCATCATCGGCAATGTGCTGCTCGTTGCGTCCGGTTTGCTTCTTGCACTGCTTAACGAGAGCCATGGGTTTTGGTACGTTTTCCTCATCATGTTTGTTCAAGGGCTGTCGTTCGGGTTGACGTCGACCGTCGGCGTCATCGGCTCGCAGCAGCTTGCCGACGCTCATGAAAAAGGAATTGCGACGTCCTTTTTTATGTTTTGCCGCAATATCGGCACGGCGATCGGCGTGACCGTCATGGGAGCGTTTTTGACGAAGGCGCCGACGTTTATGGCCGGCATTCATCATTTGTTTTTGTTCGGCCTCATTGGCAGCATCGCGGCGCTTGTCACCTCGCTTTTCATTCATGATGAAGCCGAAGCCGGCCGGAACACGTGGCAGCCGGAAGGGACGGCGTAAGGCGGGAAAGCAGCATGGGTGCGGCCTGTTTGCGCTTCTTACGAGTTTACGGTGAAAGAGGAGGCTCATTGAGAAAATCCAGTTGATGTTCCCAATGAAGCAGGCCTTTTCATCAAGATGGCGAAAGAGCCAAAAAAATACTAAACATTGGCTGTTATCATCCGATAATGTAGATGGAACAACATACTGATTCACAGACGGAGGACTTGCCAATGAACATGAAAATGACCGTGCGCAAAAAACTGTTGGCTGGCTTCGGCCTCGTCTACGTGTTGATCGCGCTGCTAGTCGGGTTTTCTTATTACGAGATTTCGACTCTTGATCGTATGTACACCGATGTGATCGATAAACGGGTGACGAAGCTTGTCAATGCCAAAGAACTTGAAGTATTGATCCGCCGCGAGGTCGGCAGCATGCGCGGCTATTTGTTGACCGGCGATGAGAAGTCAAGGGAAAACTTTGAAAAAGCGCATGAGGAGTACAAGAAAATAAGCAAAACGCTTGCGGCGGAGCTGGCCCGGGAAGAAACGAAACAGCTGCTTGCCGAGCTCGATTTGCTGGAACAGCAGTTTTACGAACTTGGGCAAAAAACGTTCAACTTAAAAGCGCAAAACAAACCAGAGCAGTACATCGCCCTTGTGACCACAACTGGGCGCGACTTAACGACTCAATTTGATGAAAAGGTGAATCAATTGGTCGCTCTCCAGCAGCGGGAAATGAAGGAGGCGAATGACGATGCGAGCGCATCGGCGGCAGCGGTCCAGCGGCTGATCATCATCGTCGGCTTGTTGACGGCGGCGGCTGGAGCGGCAGTCAGCTACTTCATCAGCCGTTCGCTTTCCCGCCCGCTATTGGCGCTGTCGGAAGCGGCAAAGCGGATCGCCGCCGGCGATTTGACGGACGGGCGGCTCTCGGTTCGCAACCGCGACGAAATCGGCGAGCTGGCCGCTTCGTTTGAACAAATGGCAAAAAACTTGCGCGAAGTGCTCCAGGAAGTGGCGCAAAATGCCGAGCAAGTCGCCGCTTCGTCGGAGGAGCTGGCAGCGAGCGCCGAACAGACGAGCAAGGCGACCGAGCAAATCGCCATGACGATACAGAGTGTTGCTTCCGGCATGGACAAGCAAATGCAAAGCGTGGAAGAAACGTCCGCCGCCGTCGATTCGATGTCTGAGAGAATCGAGCAAATTTCCGGACGGGCGCAAAGCGTGTCCGCCATCGCTGCTGAGGCGTCAAGGCAAGCGGCTGAGGGCGGGCAAACGATCGAGGCGGGCGTCGCGCAAATGAACAAAGTGAACGATACGGTCGAGCGGCTGGCTGACCTCATTAAAGGGCTTGGCCACCGTTCCGAGCAAATCGGCTCGATCATCGAAGCAATCCGCAGCATCGCAGCGCAGACGAACTTGCTCGCCTTAAACGCCGCCATTGAGGCGGCGCGCGCCGGCGAGCACGGGCGCGGTTTTGCCGTCGTCGCCGATGAGGTGCGGAAGCTCGCCGAACAATCGGCCCAATCGGCCCAGCAAATCGCGGAATTGATCGCCGCCATCCAAGAAGAAACGGTTCATGCCGTCCAATCGATGGAGTCGGTCGTCAACGAAGTGACGGCCGGAACGAACGTCATTCGCGCCTCGGGTGAAACGTTCGCCCGCATCCGTTCCGCCGTGGACGAAGTTGCGGGGCAAATCCGCGACGTATCCACCGCGGTCAGCGACATGGTCTCTTCTTCAGAGCAAATGGTGCGCTCCGTCCGGCTTGTCGCCGATGTGGCCGAGTCGACATCGGCCGGTGCGCAGGAGGTGTCGGCGGCGACTGAGGAACAGCTGGCCTCGATGGAGGAAATTTCAGCTTCGGCCGCGTCGCTCTCGAAAATGGCCGACGATTTGCAGGCGATTGTCAACAAGTTTTCATTATGATGAGCGCCTTTTATGGCGTTCATTTTTTTCATATGGTTATGGCGAAAGGGAAGAAAGGCGATTTTTCGTGTGGCCATGTATAAAACGATTTGCGGATGGCGAAAACGTGTATGAAAGAAATGGTTCCATGCACAGCTGTTTTTATGTATAATGATGGTTGACACAAGTTCAACAACAGAAAGCAGTGACGCGCTATGGCTGAAAAAGTCGCCGTCATCGTCGGGCCGACGGCGGTCGGCAAAACGAAGCTCGGCATCGCGTTGGCGAAAAAGCTGGGCGGAGAGGTCATCAGCGGCGATTCGATGCAAATTTATAAAGGGATGGACATTGGCACGGCGAAAGTGAAGCCCGCTGAGACGGAAGGAATCCCGCATCATTTGCTGGACATCAAAGAGCCGTGCGAACCGTTTTCCGTCGTCGAATTTCAGCGGCTTTGCCGTGCGCTCATCACCGAGATTTCAGCGCGCGGCCGGTTGCCGATCATCGTCGGCGGCACCGGGCTGTACATTCAGGCCGCCCTTTACGATTACCAATTTTCCGCCGCCCCTTCCGACGAAGCGTACCGCCGGGCGCTCAAACAGCTGGCGGCCGAGCAAGGAGCCGAAGCGCTTCACCGGCGGCTTGAGGCGGTTGATCCAATCAGTGCGGCCCGCATTCATCCGCACAACATCCGCCGCGTCATCCGCGCCTTAGAAGTGTATCATTGCACTGGAAAGCCGTTCAGCGAGTGGCAGCAAGGGCAGCCAAAGCGGCTTTTGTATGAGGCGGCCATCGTTGGCTTGACGGCGGAGCGGGAGGTACTTTACCGCCGCATCAACGAGCGGGTCGATGAGATGATCGCCGCAGGGTTGATCAAGGAGGCGAGGGCGCTTTATGACCGAGGCCTGCGCGACTGCCAGGCGGTGCAAGCCATCGGCTACAAGGAGCTGTACGACTATTTTGACGGCCGCGTTTCCCTTGATGAAGCGATCGAGCAGCTGAAACAAAATTCGCGCCGCTATGCGAAACGACAGCTCACCTGGTTTCGCAATCAAATGCCGGTGAAATGGTTTGACATGACCGACGCCGGGCAGTTTGCCGCCAAGGTGGAGGAAATTTCTCGCTATGTAGCAGGAAAGCTTCAACTTGAAGCGAATATATAATTATATCCTTAGAGAGAAAAGAGGAGGACGTTTGATGAAAAATGCGATCAATATTCAAGACCAGTTTTTAAACCAGCTGCGCAAAGAGGGCATTCAAGTGACCGTCTTCTTATTGAACGGCTTCCAACTGCGCGGGTACATTAAAGGGTTTGACAACTTCACCGTACTTTTGGAAGTGCAAGGAAAACAACAGCTCATTTACAAGCACGCCATTTCGACGTTTGCGCCGGAGCGGAACATCCATTTTGAAACCGAACAGCAAAGCTGATGGTACATAAGCTGTCAGAAAAAGGCGTCTTCCTTTACGGAGGGCGTCTTTTTCTTGTTGATGGAGCGGGCGTTGCCGCATTCCCCTTCTCCTGAAGCGTGGGCGCCGCTTTTTCATTTCCGATGCGTAAACCGCCGTTTTGATGAATAAACATATACAAACTTTTTTCCGCTATAGCCGACCTGCTGTTTGTTTGGGCGATTGTCACGGATCGGCGGCGGCGTACGTATACTAGTAACGAAAAGGCAAGGCGTCAAAAGCCAAGTCGGAACGGGTGCGGATGGCAGAAAACGGGAAGCGAGGTGACGCCCCTTGTCAGAATTGACGATGAACAAGGCGAAAGGGCAAATCAACATCGTGTTGAACTCCAAAACGGTAAACCATTTAGTGAAAGAAGAGAGAAACGACTGGCTCGATGGCGAAGAGCATCAGGCGCTCCGCAATATTCAAAAGGAGCTTGATCAACTGATCGGCCTTGATCATGTCAAAAAAATCATCAAGGAAATTTACGCCTGGCTGTACATCAACCGGCTGCGCAAGGAGAACGGCTTAAAGGCCAACCGCCAGGCGCTCCATATGATTTTCAAAGGCAATCCCGGCACCGGCAAAACGACGGTGGCGCGCTTGCTCGGCAAGCTGTTTTTTGAGATGAACGTGCTGTCCAAAGGGCATTTCATCGAGGCGGAACGGGCCGATTTGGTCGGAGAGTACATCGGGCATACGGCGAGCAAAACGCGCGATTTGATCAAAAAAGCGCGCGGCGGAATTTTGTTCATCGATGAAGCGTATTCGCTCGCCCGCGGCGGGGAAAAAGACTTCGGCAAAGAAGCAGTCGATACGCTCGTCAAAGGGATGGAAGACTATTGCGACGACTTGGTTGTGATTTTGGCCGGCTATCCGAAAGAAATGGACTATTTTTTGTCGCTGAATCCCGGCTTGCCGTCGCGATTTCCTCTCACGATCGAATTTCCCGATTATACGGTCGAGGAGCTCGTGCAAATCGCCAAGCAAATGTTGCGCGAGCGCGAGTATGAAATGACGCCGGAAGCGGAGCGGAAACTGTACATTCATCTCGAAGGGACGCTGGAAGCGACCGGCCGCCTCAAGTTCAGCAACGGCCGCTATGTGCGCAACTTAATCGAAAAAGCGATCCGCAAGCAGGCGGTCCGTCTGTTGCATGAAGGACGATATGACAAAAAAGAACTGATGACGATCCGTGACCGCGATTTAGTGATTCATGCTTGAACGCTCATCCACCTACGCTCACGCGTGGAAGTGAGGGTCTTCTCGGCGTGAGATGATAAAAAACAAAGGAGGCGCCTCTTTCTTTTTCTTGTCGAAAGAAAGAGGTCTTCCTTTCTTTATTTGTGCCGCAAAAAAAGAGGAATGCGATCAAAAAGAGCGAATACATAAACAGCGGGGGGCATCATACACCTATTTATCTGAATTATCTGTCTAGTGGATCTGCACGCCCTGCGTCCATTCGGAGAAAAGGGGGGAAGGCGCTTGTACATGACGATTGGGGAGATGTTTTCCCAGACAGTGCGAAAGTTTCCAAACCGGGAGGCGGTCGTCGACGCGGCGACCGGACGCCGCTATACGTATGCTGAATGGGAGAGGGAAGTGAACCGGTGGGCGAACGCGTTTTTGGAAGCGGGCGTACGCAAGGGAGATCGCATCTCGACGGTGCTGTATAATACGCTTGAGCTCGCGACTGCCTTGTTTGCCTGCGCCAAAATTGGGGCGGTGTTCAATCCGATCAACTTCCGGCTGAAAGCAGAAGAAATCGCCTATATTTTGACAGACGCCGAGCCGAAAATCGTGCTGTTTGAACGGGCGGTGGAACCAGAACTTGCCGCGATTCACAGCCGTTTTCCGCACGTGTCATTTTGGTCGATCGACCGCGATCCGCCGCCGTTTGCCAAAAACGCTCACGAGCAGGCTGCGCGGACCTCAGAGGAAGCGCTGCGCATTCATGTGGAAGAGAGCGACCTTTATGCCATTATGTATACAAGCGGCACGACCGGGCGGCCGAAAGGGGTCATGCACCGCCACCGCGACATGATTGAGCAAAGTGTCATTTGCCATGGCGTGATGCGCATCCGCGAGACAGACCGCGGGCTGGCGGCGGCGCCGCTGTTCCATTGCGCCGAGCTGCATTGCTGCTTGCTGCCGCGCGTGCATGCCGGAGCGTCGAGCGTCATTTTGCACCATTTCGACGCCAAGCTCGTGCTTGAAACGATCGAACGGGAGCGGATTACGATCATGTTCGGAGCCCCGACGATGTGGAACATGATCTTGCAGGAGAATGTAAGCGGTTACGATTTATCTTCGCTTCGCCTCGGCTTATACGGAGCTGCTCCGATGGCTCCGGCGCTTGTCAGACAATGCCAAGAGCAGCTCGGCATCGAGCTGATTCAAGCGTACGGCATGACGGAAATGGGGCCGGCGGTGACGTTTTTGCTCGAAGACGAGCAGCTTGCGAAACCCGGTTCCGCCGGACGCGCCTGCCTGAACCATGAGATCCGCGTCGTCCGCGCGCGTGAAGACGGGCCGTCCGACCCGGACGATGTGCTGCCGCCGTACGAAGTCGGCGAAATTGTGATGCGTGGGCCGTGCATGATGATGGGTTACTACAAGCGCGAGGAAGCGACGGAAAAAGCGTTGTACAAAGGTTGGTACCATTCCGGCGACCTCGGCTACCTTGATGAAGAGGGCTATTTGTATGTCGCCGACCGGGTTGATGACATGGTGATCAGCGGCGGGGAAAACGTCTATCCGCGCGAAGTCGAGGACGTATTGTACGAGCATCCAAAAGTGCTTGATGTCGCTGTACTCGGCGAGCCGGATGAGTTGTGGGGCGAAAAAGTCGTCGCCTTCGTCGTCAAAAAAGATGACCTCTTGACCGCCGATGAGCTCGAGCAGTATTGCAAAACGAGCGACCGCCTCGCTCCGTACAAACGTCCGCGCGCCTACTATTTCATCGATGCCCTGCCCCGCAACGCGAGCGGGAAAATCCAAAAGTTTTTGCTGCGCGAACAGCTGAAAAAACAGGCGGCGGGGGGAACGGAGAAAACGTGACCGAACAGAAGAGAGGGATGAACGGTGGCAGCCCGCTATTTGCGTGAGGAGCACCATATGTTCCGCGCGGCGTTCCGCAAATTTTTGGAAAAAGAAGCGTACCCGCATTATAACGATTGGGAGAAGCGCGGCATCATTCCGCGTTCGTTTTGGGCGAAGATGGGTGAAAACGGCTTTCTTTGCCCGTGGGTCGATGAGAAGTATGGGGGGCTAAACGCCGATTTCGCTTACTCCGTCGTCATCAATGAAGAACTGGAAAAAGTCGGATCGAGCCTAGTCGGCATCGGTTTGCACAACGACATCGTCACGCCGTATATCGCGTCGTACGGCACGGAAGAGCAAAAAGCGCGCTGGCTCCCAAAATGCGTCGCTGGCGAGCTCATTACGGCGATCGCCATGACCGAGCCGGGGGCGGGTTCGGATTTGGCCAACATTTCGACAACGGCAATCAAAGACGGTGACTACTACATCGTCAACGGGCAAAAAACGTTTATCACGAACGGCATCCATGCCGACTTGATCATTGTCGCCTGCAAAACCGATCCGCAGGCGAAGCCGCCGCACCGCGGCATCAGCCTGCTCGTCGTGGAGCGGGATACGCCGGGGTTTACGCGCGGCCGGAAGCTGGAGAAAGTCGGGCTGCACGCCCAAGATACAGCCGAGCTGTTTTTTCAAGACGCGAAAGTGCCGGCATATAATTTGCTCGGCGAGGAAGGAAAAGGTTTTTACTATTTGATGGAAAAGCTCCAGCAGGAGCGGCTCGTTGTCGCCATCGCCGCCCAAACGGCGGCAGAGGTCATGTTTTCGCTCACGAAGCAGTACGTTAAACAGCGGTCGGCGTTCGGCAAACGAGTGAGCGAGTTTCAAACCGTCCAGTTCCGCCTTGCGGAAATGGCGACGGAGATCGCCCTCGGGCGCACGTTTGTCGACCGCGTCATTGAAGAGCATATGGCGGGAAAACAGATCGTCACCGAAGTGTCGATGGCGAAATGGTGGATTACCGAGATGGCGAAACGCGTCGCCGCCGAGGCGATGCAGCTGCACGGCGGCTACGGCTATATGGAAGAATACGAGATCGCCCGGCGCTACCGCGATATCCCTGTAAGCGCCATTTATGCCGGGACGAACGAGATGATGAAAACGATCATCGCCCGGCAGCTAGATTTGTAGAAAGAGGGAAAGATATGCTCCATGGCATTGTTGTCGTTGATTTTTCCCATTACTTGCCAGGTCCGTTTGCGAGCTGGCGCCTCGCCCAGCTCGGAGCCGAAGTCATCAAAATCGAGCCCCCGTCCGGCGACCGGCTGCGCCCGTTCGCCGGGGGCCGGATGTTTGCCGCTTACAACGCCGGCAAACAAAGCGTCGCCCTTGATTTAAAGACGGAGGCGGGGCGCGAGCAAGCCCGGCGGCTCGCCGCCCGTGCCGATGTGGTGATTGAAAGCTTCCGCCCGGGGGTGATGGCGCGGCTTGGGCTTGGCTATGACGACATCTGCCGCGACAACGAAGGGATCATTTACTGCTCGATCAGCGGCTTCGGTCAACAGAGCAGCCGCTCATTGCTTGGCAGCCATGATCTGAACTACATGGCGCTCTCCGGTTTGCTTGCGCAGCTCGCCGATAAACGCGGCCGACCGGTTCATCCGAAGATCACGCTTGCCGATTTTATCGGCGGCATGGCGGCGGCCGAGCGCGTGTTGGTGGCGCTGTTTGCCCGCGAGCGGACCGGCAAGGGGGCTTATCTTGACGTCTCGCTTGTGGACGGATTGGTCGCGATGATGGCCGGCCATTTTGCCATTGAGCACAGCTGCGGGCTGGACAACGGCCTTGTCGAGCTTTCCGGGGAGGTGGTGTGCTATCAGCTGTATGAGACAAAAGACGGACGCTATATGAGTTTAGCGGCGCTTGAGCCTCACTTTTGGCGGCGGTTTTGCGAAGCGGTCGGCCATCCGGAATGGACGGAGGCGCAATGGGCGCCGGCCCGGCCGGGGGAAGCCGTATATGATGGGCTCGTCGCTTTGTTCCGCGAAAAGACGATTTCCGAATGGAGCGCGTTCGCCGAAGCGATTGACGCCTGCCTTGCTCCGGTGCTGGAGACGGGTGAGGCGAAGGCGCTGTTTGCTGACAGCCGGCTCCGCCATCTCGTCCGGCTGCAGCCAAACGGAGCATGGACGGCCGCACATGGGCCGGACGGCCAATGGGGCGGTGTGGCGGCTCCGGACATTAATGAACATGCTTATTTGTTAGGGGAGGGGAATGAATCATGATGAAAACACCGTTAAACATTTCCATGATGCTTGAGCGGGCGGAGCTGTTTTTCCCGAAAAAGCAAGTCGTTTCGCGCATGAAAGGAGGCGTCGTCCGCCATACATACAAGGAGATCGGCGAGCGGACGCGCAGGCTGTCAAGCGTGTTGAAGCGGCTCGGGGTGGAAGTCGGCGACCGCGTCGGCACGTTCGCCTGGAACCATCACCGCCATTTGGAAGCGTATTTTGCCATTCCGGGCATCGGGGCGGTGCTCCATACGATCAACATCCGCCTCTCGCCGCAGCATATCGCGTACATCATCAACCATGCCGATGACCGCGTGCTGCTGATCGATGATGATTTGCTGCCGGCAATTGAAGCGGTCAAGGACGAAATCCCGAACGTGCGCGCCTTCATCGTCATGACCGATGCCGACGAGCTGCCGGAAACGACGTTGTCGCCGGTGTACCATTACGAGAAACTGCTTGCTGAGGGCGATCCGGCGTTTCCGTTCTTCAAAGACCTCGATGAATACCAACCGGCTGGTATGTGCTATACGTCGGCGACAACCGGAAATCCGAAAGGAGTCGTCTACACGCACCGGAGCACGGTTCTGCACGCAATGGCGCTAGGGCTGGCTGACACGCAAGGATTGTCCGAGCGCGATGTCGTCATGCCGGTTGTGCCGATGTTTCACGTCAACGCGTGGGGGCTGCCGTTTGCCGCCGCTTGGTTCGGTTCGACGATTGTCATGCCGGGGCCAGCGTTTACCCCGAAAGTGCTTGCCGAGCTGATTGACGCCGAACGGGTGACGATCACCGCCGGCGTGCCGACGATTTGGCTTGGACTCTTGCAAGAACTCGAGAAAGGAAACTACGATGTAAGCAGCTTAACGCGCGTCATTTGCGGCGGATCGGCAGCTCCGAAAGGGGTCATCCGGGCGTTCGAAGAAAAGTACGGCATTCCGTTCATTCACGCGTACGGCATGACGGAAACGAGCCCGCTTGTGCTCGTGTCGCGCCCGAAAAGCTATCAAGACGGGCTGTCGTACGAGGAGAAACTGGACATTCGCGCCAAGCAAGGGCTGCTCGCGCCAGGGCTTGAGATGAAAGTGATCGGCCGAAACGGGCCGGTTCGTTGGGACGGGCAGGAAATGGGCGAGCTTTGCCTGCGCGGACCGTGGATTGCCTCTGAGTATTACAACGATGAGAGAACGAACGAAGCATTTCGCGATGGCTGGCTGCATACCGGCGATGTCGTCACCGTCGACGAAGAAGGATTCGTCAAAATCGTCGATCGGACAAAAGACGTCATTAAAAGCGGCGGCGAATGGATTTCGTCCGTCGACTTGGAAAACGCGCTCATGGCGCACGAGGCGGTGTTTGAAGCGGCGGTTGTCGCCGTGCCGCACCCGAAATGGCAGGAGCGGCCGATTGCCTGCGTCGTGCTGAAAGAAGGAAAAAGCGTGACGAAGGAAGAGCTGTACGACTTTTTGCGCCCGCAATTTACGAAATGGTGGCTGCCGGATGACATTGTGTTTCTCGATGAAATTCCAAAAACGAGCGTCGGCAAATTTTTGAAGCGGAAACTGCGCGATGAGATGGCGGCGCGTTATGCCGATGCGGCGACGGAGTAAAGGAGGCGAACACCGTGGCAGAAACGATTGCCGTCATCGGCGCCGGGGTGATGGGAAGCGGCATCGCGCAAACGGCGGCGATGGCGGGAAAAACGGTGCATTTGTATGATGTGTCTGAAGCGGCCTTGCAAAACGGGCTCGCTTCGGCGGAAAAAAGCTTGCGCCGCTTTGTCAAAGCCGGCGAGCTGTCCGAGCCGGAGGCAGCGGCAGCACTTGGGCGCATCCGCTCGACCGTCGATTTGGCCGAAGCGGTGCGCGGGGCGGATGTCGTCATCGAAGCAGTGCCGGAAAACTTGGCGCTGAAAAAAGACGTGTTTCAGCGGCTTGATCAACTGGCGAAGCCGAACGCCATTTTGGCGACCAACACATCGGAGTTGAGCGTTACGGCGCTTGCCGCCGCGACCAACCGGCCGGAGAACGTCATCGGCATGCATTGGTTCAATCCGGCGCCAGTGATGAAGTTGATCGAAATTGTGAAAGGTGAGACGACTTCCGACGACACAGTCGACGCCATCCGCCGGCTGTCTGTGGAGCTTGGCAAAGAAACGGTCGTCGTGAAAGACCGGCAAGGGTTTGTGACAACGCGGGCGCTTGCCGCCCATATGATCGAGTGCATCCGCATGTACGAAGAAGGGGTTGCTTCCGCTGAGGATATCGACAAAGCGGTGCGGCTTGGCCTCAATTATCCGATGGGGCCCTTTGAGCTGGCCGACATGGTCGGGCTTGATACGCTCCTGTTTGTGAGCGAAAACATGACGGAAGCGTACGGCGACCGATTCCGGGCGCCGCAGCTTTTGCGCAAGCTCGTCGAAGCCGGGCATTTAGGGCGGAAGACGGGGAAAGGGTTTTATACGTATACAAAATGAACAGGCGCATCTCACAGGCAGAGCAATAAGAGCAGAAACATGCCAATTTGGCAGCGCCCGCGGCTTATCGGTCGGCGGGCGCCATTGGATAAAAGGTGCGGTTTGCACCGTCAAGGCATGGCGATGACAAAAACAACAAGGGGGAGAAAATGGTGCGTGAGGCAGTCATTGTCGAAGCGGTCAGGACGCCGGTCGGCAAGCGGAACGGCGTCTTCCGGGACGTTCATCCGGTCCATTTGGCCGCGGTGGTGCTCGATGAAGTCGTGCGCCGGGCCGGCATCGACAAGCGGGTGGTCGAAGACATCGTCATGGGCTGCGTGACGCCGATCGCCGAACAAGGATACAACATCGGCCGGCTGGCGGCGCTTGAGGCCGGGTTTCCAGTCGAAGTGCCCGCCGTGCAAATCAATCGAATGTGCGGCTCCGGGCAGCAGGCGATCCATTTCGCCGCCCAGGAAATCCGCTCCGGCGATATGGATGTCACGATCGCGGCCGGGGTCGAAAGCATGACGAAAGTGCCGATTTTAAGCGATGGCAACGAGCGGACGATTCCGCCGTCGCTTCATGAAAAATACGAATTCATCCACCAAGGCGTCTCGGCTGAGCGGATCGCCAAAAAATACGGCTTGACGCGCGAAGAGCTTGACGCCTACGCGTACGAAAGCCATCGACGCGCTTTGGCTGCTCAGCGCGAAGGGAAGTTTCGCGCCGAAATCGTCCCGGTGAAAGGGCTTGACCGCGACGGCCGCGAGATGCTCGTCGCCCTTGACGAAGGGCCGCGGGCGGATACATCTCCGGAAGCGCTCGCTTCGCTCAAGCCGGTGTTTCAAGAAGACGGCGTCATCACCGCCGGCAATGCGAGTCAAATGAGCGACGGGGCGGCCGCTGTGCTTTTAATGGAACGGGAGGCGGCGAGGCGGTTCGGGCTGAAGCCGAAAGCGCGCATCGTCGCGCAGACGGTCGTCGGCTCCGACCCGACGTACATGCTTGATGGCGTCATCCCGGCGACGCGGCAAGTGCTGAAAAAAGCGGGCCTCGCGATCGATGACATCGACCTCATTGAAATCAACGAAGCGTTCGCCCCGGTCGTACTTGCCTGGCAAAAGGAAATCGGCGCCCCGCTTTCGAAGGTGAACGTCAACGGCGGCGCCATTGCGCTCGGCCATCCGCTCGGCGCGACCGGTGCGAAGCTCATGACGTCGCTCGTCCATGAACTTGAACGGCGCGGCGGCCGCTATGGGCTATTGACGATTTGCATCGGCCACGGGATGGCGACGGCCGCGATCATCGAGCGGGAGTAAGAGCAAGGCGTGAAAAAAAGCATCTTGACGAAGCATTGGACAGCGGTGGCGGCCAGCAAGCCGCCGGGCCGCTGTTTTTTTCTTTCGTGATGGGAAAATCAAAAATATAGGACAGAGTCGAAGCCGTGTGATAAGATGAAAGAAAACAAAGTGAAAGGGGGAGCGCTGTGCAAAAGGAGAAACCGTTTTACACGTATAGTGATATTGAAAATTGGGAAGGAAATTGGGAACTGATTGATGGTGTTCCATACTTACTGGCTTCTCCTTCGTTTGCGCACCAATATGTTGTTGGACAGCTGCACTTGGCTTTAGCTTCGTATTTCCAAGCGCGCGGCTGCCATGTCATCCTTTCCCCGTTTGACATTCAGCTTGATCCCGAAGAGCCGGAACGGACGGCGAAAACAGTCGTTCAGCCGGATTTATCGGTCGTCTGCCGGACTGAGCAAATCCGCAGCCGTCGACTGAAAGGAGCTCCCGATCTGATTGTTGAGGTTCTGTCGCCAAGCACCGCCTTACGCGATCGAAACCAGAAGTACCATTTATACGAAAAACATGGGGTGCGTGAATATTGGATTGTGGATCCGAGCAACTGGACAGTCGAAGTGTTCAGCCGGCAAGACGGGCGATTTCAACAGCGAGCTGTCTTCGGACCGAGCGATGAACTCGTTTCCTTTTGGCAGCCGGATTTAACCGTTTCGCTCGCCCCGGTGTTTCCTCCGGAAGAAAGCGAAGTGTAATGCGGCTGGCAAAGGTTTTTGTGTCGCTTTGCCAGGGTGGCTTTTGCGAAAAAAGTTGCGGCCTCTAAATAGACAAAAAGCCGAAGGGGATCCATGCCATGAAACAACCCGTTCTCGCTTCCTTGTATTTATCGCTTGCCGCTAGCATTTGGGGCGGGATGTATGTCGTCAGCAAATACGTCCTTGAATTCATCCCGCCATTTACGCTCGTCTGGCTGCGCTACGCCGTCGCCTTAATCGTGCTTGGCGTAATTGCTGTTGTGAAACGGGTGCACCCGCCGAAAAACAGGCGCGATTGGGGTTTAGTCATTGCCATCGGAGCGATCGGCTACGTCGTCTCCATTTCGTTGCAGTTTGTCGGCACGAAATGGTCAAATGCCCATACCGCTTCGCTCATTACCGCCTCGACGCCGACGTTTGTCGTGCTGTTTGCCCGCTGGCTGCTCGGCGAAGCGCTCACATGGAGGAAGCTTGTTGCGTTGTTGTTGGCGACATCCGGGGTGATCGTCATCGTCGGACTTGGAGGCGGCGGGGAATCGACGCTTGCCGGAAATATGGCTTTAGTCGGCGCGGCGGTCACCTGGGCTCTGTTGTCGGTGCTTGTCAAAATGGCGTCGGCCCGCCTGTCCGTGTTTTCGATCACCACGTACGCTATTTTCACTGCGTTTATCGGCATGACGCCGATGATGCTCACCGAAGGGTCGGGGCTTGCTGCGAGCCATTGGAGCGTTCCCGTCGCCCTTGGAGTGTTGTATCTTCATACTATACTGACAATGTCATGCCGATTGATGACGAGCGGTTGTCTCTGACGGTTTTCTCATTGTCCGCCGCTGCTTATGTCTGCCCTTTCGCTTTCTCCCCAACCGCTCGGCGCGGCAGCTTCCAGCCGTACGCGTATGACAAAATGCGCAAAGCGGCCACGGCGATAAACAGCACATACAGCTCAACGGGCGACTCGGCCCATTTCAGCCCGATGGCGAGGCCGGCGAGAATGGCCCAGACGGCGTAAATTTCCGCATGCAGCACAAGCGGCTTCCGTCCGGCGAGCACGTCGCGGATGATGCCGCCGCCGCTTCCGGTCAACACAGCGGCGACGATGACCGCACTTAACGGATGCCCCATTTTGACGGCATACAGCGCTCCTTGGATGGCAAACGCCGACAGCCCGAGGGCGTCAAAAAAGTTGCCCCACCGCTTCCACGGCGGCAGCATTTGCTTCGGAAACAAATACACAACCGTCATCGCCGCCAAAGCGACAAGAAAGAGCGGCCCTTGTTCCCATAACGCCGACACAGGCAACCCGATCAGCAAATTGCGCACCGCCCCGCCGCCAAAGGCGGTGACGATCCCTAAAATGTACACCCCAAGCAAATCGTACTCCTCTTCCATCGCCACGATCGCCCCGCTGATGGCAAACGCGACCGTGCCGATAATGCTCAATACTTCCCAGGTCATTCTTGCTGTTCCTTTCCGTGCGGTGTTCTTGTATCATTGTAGAGGCAAAAGCAGCGGAAAATCAATCGTTTTTTTGGAACGAACTAGCAGACTGTCGGTGAAATTTGGTATCATGGACATAGATAACATGTTCGCCAAAAAGGAAAGGAAGGGATGCCATGAGCCGCGAACAAGCGATTATTGTCGGCTGCCAGCTCGCCGGCGTCGACGATGAACGGTTTCGCTATTCGATGGAAGAGCTCGCTTCGCTCGTTGCCACGGCAAACGGCGAAGTCGCGGCCGAACTCGTGCAAAAGCGCGAGGCGCCGCACCCGGCGACCTATATCGGCAAAGGGAAAACGGAAGAGCTCGCCGCGTTGGTCAAGCAGCTGGAACCGGACGTCGTCATTTTCAACAGCGAGCTCTCTCCAAGCCAAGCGCGCAATTTGACGAGAATGCTTGGCGAGGTGAAAGTGATTGACCGGACGCAGCTCATTTTAGACATTTTTGCAAGGCGTGCCCGTTCAAAAGAAGGAAAGCTGCAAGTCGAGCTCGCCCAGCTGGAGTATATGCTGCCGCGCCTTAGCGGCCAAGGAGAGGCGTTATCCCGCTTGGGCGGCGGCATTGGGACGCGCGGTCCGGGGGAAACGAAGCTGGAGACCGACCGCCGCCATATTCGCCGACGCATTGACGACATTAAAGCTGAGCTGCGGCGCATCGCCGAGCATCGCGGGCGGTACCGCGAGCGCCGGCAAAAAAACCAAGCGTTTCAAGTTGCGCTCGTCGGTTACACGAACGCCGGCAAATCAACGATCTTCAACCGGCTGACCGCCGCGGATTCGTTCGAGGAAAATTTGCTGTTTGCAACGCTTGACCCATTGACGCGCAAATGCGTCTTGCCATGCGGCTACACGGTGCTTGTCACCGATACGGTTGGGTTCATCCAAGACTTGCCGACGACGCTCGTCGCCGCGTTCCGCTCGACGCTTGAGGAAGTGAAAGAGGCCGATTTGTTGCTCCATGTCGTCGATTCGTCGCATCCGGACTACGCCGCGCACGAGCGGACGGTGTCGCGGCTGCTCGCTGAACTAGGGGCTTCTTCCATTCCAATGGTCACGGTGTACAATAAAAGCGATCAAAAAACGCCGGAATTCATTCCGACAACGACTGCTTCCATCGTGATGAGCGCGCTTTCCGCCGTCGACATCGATCGGCTCCGCTATTTTCTTGAAGCGGCGGTGAAACAGCAAATGGCCCGTTACGACGTGTCGATCCCAAGCGGCGAAGGAAAATTGCTTGCCCGGTTAAAAACGGACACGATTTTGCACGAATGGCATTATAATGAGCAAGGGGGCACGTACGACTGCCAAGGGTACGTGCTGCCGACGCACCCGCTGTACGGGGAGCTGCAACCATTCCAACGATAGAAAGGGTTCATCTATGTTTTGGACGCAATGGAAACACGGAGAAACGATCGCTCTTCTCATCGAGGAAATCGAAGCACAAATCGCGCCGATTCACCACCGCATCGATGAACTGGTCGATGTCAACCAATACCGCGTGCTTGAGAGTTTCCGCCGCCATCAAGTGAGCGACGCCCACTTCATCCCGTCGACCGGCTATGGCTATGACGATACCGGCCGCGATACGCTCGACCGCATTTACGCCGACGTCTTCGGCGCCGAAGCAGGCCTTGTACGGCCACAAATCATTTCCGGCACGCACGCGATTGCGATCGCGCTGTTTGGCGTGTTGCGCCCGGGCGATGAATTGCTTTACATCACGGGCGCTCCGTACGATACGCTTGAGGAAATCGTCGGCGTCCGCGGCCGCGGCATCGGTTCGTTGAAAGAATTTCAAATCAGCTACCGGAGCGTGCCGCTTACAGAAGACGGATCAGTCGACTTTCCAACTGTTCGCGAAGCGATCCACGAGCGGACGAAAATGATCGGCATTCAGCGCTCGCGCGGCTATGCGGACCGGCCGTCGTTTACTGTCGAAGAGATTGGCGACATGATTGCATTCGTCAAGTCGATCAAACCGGATGTCGTCGTGTTTGTCGACAATTGCTATGGCGAATTCGTCGAAGAGAAAGAGCCATGCCATGTCGGCGCCGATTTGATGGCCGGCTCGCTCATTAAAAACCCGGGAGGGGGATTGGCGAAAACGGGCGGCTACATTGTCGGCAAGCGGGAATATGTGGAGGCGTGCGCCTATCGGATGACCTCGCCGGGCATTGGAGCGGAAGTCGGTCCGTCGCTTTACAGCTTGCCGGATATGTATCAAGGCTTTTTCCTTGCGCCGCACACCGTGGGCCAGGCGCTCAAGGGGGCGGTTTTTACGGCGGCGATGCTCGAGCGGATCGGACTAACAACCTCGCCATCATGGAAGGCGAAGCGCACGGATTTGGTTCAGTCCGTCCGTTTTGACGATCCGGAACAAATGGTGGCGTTTTGCCAAGCGATTCAGGCTTCCTCCCCAGTCAACGCTCATTTCACTCCGTATCCGAGCGACATGCCCGGCTATGAAGACAAAGTGATCATGGCCGCCGGCACGTTCGTCCAAGGGGCAAGCATGGAGTTGACGGCCGACGGGCCGTTGCGCCCCCCATATGTCGCGTATGTGCAAGGCGGATTGACGTATTCGCATGTGAAAATCGCCGTCTGTTCCGCCATTGAGCGTTTGCTTGAACAGCGGTTGATTTGTTTGTGAGGAAACGTCACGTTTCATTGACTCATTTCCTAACATTATGGTAAAATAAAGGTATCAAAAGCGAGGAGGAATTGGCATGAGCAGCCAAATTCGTCGTTCCATGCCATTGTTTCCGATTGGGATTGTGATGCAGCTGACCGACTTATCGGCCCGGCAAATCCGCTATTATGAAGAACATGGCCTCGTCACGCCGGCGCGTACGGAAGGCAACCGGCGGCTGTTTTCGCTCAATGACATTGACCGCTTGCTCGAGATTAAAGATTTGATCGACCAAGGAGTCAACTTGGCGGGCATTAAGCAAATTTTTGCCGCGCGGGAGGAAGGGCGCCACGGGCAGGCGGAGAAAGTCGAAAAAGCAGGAAAACCGAAGCTGTCGGACGAAGAACTGCGCGAAATTTTGCGGAATGAATTGCTGCAGGCCGGCCGGTTCCAGCGCGCATCGCTTCGCCAGGGAGATCTCGCTCGCTTCTTTCATTAATGACGGAAAATGATTTCCGAGCCGGGGAGGAGTTTGGACATGGCAAAATATACGCGTGACGACATTCTACACATCGTCAAAGAGGAAAATGTCAAGTACATCCGCCTGCAATTCACCGATATTTTGGGCACGATCAAAAACGTCGAAATTCCGATCAGCCAGCTTGAGAAAGCGCTTAACAACAAAATTATGTTTGACGGGTCGTCGATCGAAGGATTTGTCCGCATCGAAGAGTCGGATATGTATTTGTATCCGGACTTGGATACGTTCGTCATTTTCCCGTGGACTTCAGAAAAAGGAAAAGTCGCCCGCTTTATCTGCGACATTTACAATCCGGACGGCACGCCGTTTGAAGGCTGTCCGCGCTACAACTTGAAGCGGATGCTGAAAGAGATGGAGGCGCTCGGCTTCAACGCCTTTAACTTAGGAGCTGAGCCGGAATTCTTCCTCTTCAAGCTTGACGAAAAAGGACACCCGACGATGGAGCTGAACGATCGCGGCGGTTATTTCGATTTGGCGCCGACCGATCTTGGGGAAAACTGCCGGCGCGACATTGTGCTCGAGCTTGAGGAAATGGGGTTTGAAATCGAAGCGTCCCATCATGAAGTCGCTCCGGGCCAGCATGAGATCGATTTTAAATACGCCCATGCGATTAAAGCGTGCGATGACATTCAAACGTTTAAGCTCGTCGTCAAAACGATCGCCCGCAAACACGGATTGCATGCGACCTTTATGCCGAAGCCGATTTTTGGGATCAACGGTTCGGGAATGCATTGCAACCTGTCGCTGTTCCGCAACGGTGAAAACGCCTTTTTCGATCCGAACGGCGACTTGCAGTTGAGCGATACGGCGCGGCAGTTTATCGCCGGCGTGCTGAAGCATGCGCCGAACTTTACGGCGGTGACGAACCCGACCGTCAACTCGTACAAACGGCTTGTTCCGGGCTATGAAGCGCCGTGCTATGTCGCTTGGTCGGCGCGCAACCGCAGCCCGCTCATCCGCATTCCCGCTTCGCGCGGCATGAGCACGCGCATTGAGGTGCGAAGCGTTGACCCGTCGGCCAACCCATACTTGGCCATGGCGGTGCTTTTAGCCGCTGGGCTTGACGGCATTCGCAACAAGCTCACTCCTCCGGCGCCAGTGGATCGAAACATTTACGTCATGACGAAAGAAGAACGGCTCGAAGAAGGCATCGTCGATTTGCCGGCAACGCTGCATGAAGCGTTGGAAAACTTGAAGTCGGATGAAGTGATGGTTCATGCGCTCGGCAAACATTTATTCGAGCATTTCGTCGAGGCGAAAGAAATTGAGTGGGATATGTACCGGACAACGGTTCATCAATGGGAATTGGACCAATATATGGAACTCTACTGATTCATAAAAAAGCTGCCCCGTTTTTTTCAGGGCAGCTTTTTTATGGGCGCAGGCCGGCACGAGTCAGTCGAACAGGCGATAGACGCCGATCACTTTGCCGAGAATCGTGCAGTCCCGGACGATGATCGGCTCAAGATGGGCGTTTTCCGGCTGCAGGCGGATATGATCTTTTTCCTTGAAAAACCGTTTCACTGTCGCCTCGTTGTCTTCCGTCATGGCGACGACGATATCGCCGTTGTTGGCCGATGACTGCTGGCGGACGATGACGTAGTCGCCGTCTAAAATGCCGGCTTCGATCATGCTGTCGCCCATCACCTCAAGCATAAACAGCTGCTCTTCACCGGCGGCGAGCCGCTTCGGCAGCGGAAAGTAGCCTTCGATGTTTTCCACCGCTGTAATGGGCTGGCCGGCCGTCACCTTGCCGATGATCGGCACCGAGATGATCTCCTCTTTTTCTCTCTCCTTGGCCATGTCGTTGTCCAAAATTTCAATGGCGCGCGGCTTCGTCGGGTCGCGGCGGATGTACCCTTTGCTTTCTAGACGCGCAAGATGCCCGTGGACCGTCGAACTTGACGCCAGTCCAACCGCTTCCCCAATTTCCCGCACCGATGGAGGATAGCCTTTTGTTTTTACTTCCTGTTTAATAAACTCTAAAATTTGCTGTTGCCGTTTCGATAGTTTCGTCATTCTTTAACACCTCTCGCCACATCGTTTGCCTTCATTATACCATGCGGAAGATGAAAAAACAAACATAAGTTCGAATTTTTTATTGACACAAACAAATGTTCTTGGCTATAATGAAAGCAAGCGAACAAATATTCTGGAAAAGGGTGGGAGAAATGGGGAAAACGTTGCTGCATTACTTTCTGTTTTCATTTTTGTTTGCGCTCATGCTGGCGGGGTTCGTCTATGCCGGCAGTCCAATTGACAAAAAAGAATACGTGGCAATCACGGTCGCTCCTGGCGACACGCTTTGGGGGCTGGCGAAACAGTACGAGCAGGAGCACAATATGCCGCCTGATGAGTTCATCCGCTGGGTCATGGATGTCAACCATTTGCTGAGCCCGCGCCTTGCCGCCGGTGAACGGATCGTCATTCCTGTGTTAAAATCAAAGCAGGGCGGCTCGGTGGCCGTCAATCAGTGACCGGAAAGAAGGGATGGATCATGAGGGCGGTCATTTACTGCCGCGTCAGCACAGACAAAGCTGAACAGGAAACGTCGCTCGCGAGGCAGCGAGATGAGCTCGAGCGGCTGGCGGCCGAGTGTGGATTGAAAATCGTCAAAGTGATCGCCGAGCAGGCGAGCGGTTATGAAGCCGACCGCGACGGTGTGTTGGAGCTGCTTTCGCTTTGCGAGGAAGGTAAGGTCGATGTGCTGCTCATTCAAGATGAAACGCGGCTTGGGCGCGGCCATGCGCGCATGGCGGTGCTGCATTGCTTGAAAAAGCAAGGGGTGAAAATATACAGCGCCAGCCATCGCGGGGAGATGCCGCTGTCGGAGGCCGATGAGATGGTGTTATCCATCATCGCTATTGTCGAGGAGTACCAAAGAAAAATACATAATGCCAAAATTAAGCGCGGCATGCAGCGAGCCATCGCCCGCGGCTACCGACCGGAGCGGAACTTAAGGCGCCGGGGCGAAAACGCCGGGCGCGACCGAATCGATCTGCCGGTTGAGGAGATCGTCCGCTTGCACGAGCGCGGACTGACGTTTGCTGATATTGCCGCGACGCTGAGAAGCTTTGGCTACGAGGCGTCCAAGGCGACCGTCCATCGCCGTTACCAGGAATATATGGACGAGCAACAAAGGCGGTGTTGATTGTGTGCGGCGCCTGGCCCTAAAGCGGTGAGCGGGCAAAAGGAAGCCAAGATGCGATCGTTGCCATTTTCCTGGTTGATCAGATAAGATAAAACAGAGTGAGAATATGGCAGATAGGAGAGATGATCAATGCTTGCCAAACATAAATTAGCCCGCATCAATGAACTGGCAAAAAAAGCGAAAACCGGCGGCTTGTCGGCCGAGGAGACGCTGGAACAAGCGAAGCTTCGCCGCGAATACATTCAGGCGTTCCGCAAGACGATGACCGATATGCTGCATACAGTGACGGTCATCGACCCAACCGGCAACGACGTGACGCCGAAAAAATTAAAGGAAAGCCAGCGGCGGCGCTTCCATTAAACGATCGAAAGAGGGGCGGCCCGGAAAATAACGTTGTACAAGCCGATCGATTTTCTATATGATAGTAAATGACACCATGTTGATGAAAGGGAGGAAGACGATGGCGCATTCAATCGAGGAGTTGGCGATTACGACGATTCGAACGCTGTCGATTGACGCGATCGAAAAAGCGAAATCTGGGCACCCGGGCATGCCGATGGGCGCGGCGCCGATGGCGTACACGCTTTGGACGAAATTTATGAATCATAACCCGGCGAATCCAAACTGGTTCAACCGCGACCGGTTTGTCTTGTCGGCCGGGCACGGGTCGATGCTGTTGTACAGCTTGCTCCATTTAAGCGGCTACGACGTATCGATGGATGACTTGAAACAATTCCGTCAATGGGGAAGCAAAACGCCGGGCCATCCGGAATACGGCCATACGCCGGGCGTGGAAGCGACGACGGGACCGCTCGGCCAAGGGATTGCGATGGCGGTCGGCATGGCCATGGCGGAACGGCATTTGGCGGCTACATACAACCGCGACGGGTTTGAGATCATCAATCATTATACGTACGCCATTTGCGGCGATGGGGACTTGATGGAAGGGGTGGCGAGCGAAGCTGCGTCACTCGCCGGCCACTTGAAGCTCGGCCGCTTGATCGTTCTGTATGATTCGAACGACATTTCCCTTGACGGCGAGCTTAACTTGTCGTTCTCGGAAAACGTCGCCCAACGTTTCCAAGCGTACGGTTGGCAATATTTGCGCGTTGAGGACGGCAATAACATTGAAGAAATTGCGAAAGCGTTGGAAGAAGCGCGGGCGGACCTCAGCCGACCGACGCTCATTGAAGTAAAAACGACGATTGGCTACGGCGCGCCAAATAAAGCGGGCACGTCCGGCGTCCACGGCGCTCCGCTCGGCGCGGAGGAGGCGAAGCTGACGAAGGAAGCGTACCGTTGGACGTTTGCCGAAGATTTTTATGTACCGGAAGAAGTGTACGCTCACTTCCGGGAAACGGTGCAAGAGCCAGGAGCGAAAAAAGAAGCGGAATGGAACGAACAGTTCGCCGCGTACGAACGGGCGCATCCGGAATTGGCCGCCGAGCTGAAGCGGGCGATTGAAGGGAAGCTTCCGGATGGCTGGGAGGCGGCGCTGCCGGTGTATGAAGCGGGCAAAAGCCTGGCGACCCGCTCATCGTCCGGGGAAGTGCTCAACGCCATCGCCAAAGCGGTGCCGCAGTTTATCGGCGGTTCGGCTGACTTGGCGAGCTCGAATAAAACCTTGATCAAAGGCGGCGGCAACTTCCTGCCGGACAGCTACGAAGGGCGCAACATTTGGTTTGGCGTGCGCGAGTTTGCCATGGGGGCGGCGCTCAATGGCATGGCGCTTCATGGTGGGTTGAAAGTGTTCGGAGGCACGTTCTTCGTGTTCTCTGACTATTTGCGTCCGGCGATTCGCTTGGCGGCGCTCATGGGCTTGCCAGTCACCTACGTCTTGACGCACGACAGCATCGCCGTCGGCGAAGACGGCCCGACGCACGAGCCGGTCGAACATCTCGCTTCGCTTCGGGCGATGCCGAACTTGTCAGTCATCCGACCGGCTGATGCCAATGAAACGGCGGCGGCATGGCGGCTGGCGCTCGAATCGACGGACAAGCCGACTGCGCTTGTCTTGACGCGTCAAGATGTGCCGACGTTGGCGGCAACAGCTGAGTTGGCGTATGAAGGCGTGAAAAAAGGTGCGTACGTCGTTTCACCGGCGAAAAACGGCGCTCCAGAGGCGCTGTTGTTGGCGACTGGTTCGGAAGTCGGCCTGGCCGTGAAAGCGCAAGAAGCGCTCGCTGCTGAGGGCATCCATGTCTCCGTCATCAGCATGCCATCGTGGGACCGTTTCGAAGCGCAGCCAAAATCGTACCGCGATGAAGTGCTTCCGCCGGCCGTGACGAAGCGGCTCGCCATTGAAATGGGCGCGTCGCTCGGTTGGGAGCGCTACGTCGGCGCCGAGGGCGACATTTTGGCCATCGACCGATTCGGTGCTTCCGCTCCGGGAGAGAAAATCATGGCCGAGTATGGCTTTACGGTTGACAACGTCGTCCGCCGCACAAAAGCGCTGCTCGGCAAGTAACCGGGAAAGCTGTCCTTGCGTTGTTGCAGGGGCAGCTTGTTTTTGTGAAAGATGGCTGCGCCTTGGTCAAGTATTTTCGGGGTTGTATCGAGGGCAAAAGCTTGTTCATGACGTGTTGCCTGTTTGCGGCCGCATGGCCGCCGCAAACAAAAATCGACAATGTTAGTGAAAAAACTTGCCGTTAATAGACATATTTTTCCCCTTTCCTTTTCTATAATAGAAAATAGATGAACAGAAATGGGGGATGGGGCATGATCCGCTATTGGATTTATTTATTGAATGACGATGTGGCGTCGCATTACCGCCATCGGGCAGAAAAAATTGTCGAACTGCTTCGTGAGCATCAATACGCGAAAGCGCCGCTGAAGGCGATTTGCCGCAAGCAAGTCGAATTTATCACCGAACGGCTGTCATTTTCGCGTCTGGAACTCGGCTTAAAGCAATATTTTGCCGGCCGCGTCGGCAAAAATTTGGAGCGCAATATGTTTGTTTTGCAAAACGACGCCGGCGAGGAAGCGCTGCTTGTCGTGCAAAAGCGCCGCTTGCTTCTTGTCGCTGACAGCGCGCCGCTTGCTGCGGACATCGGCCGGGCGCTCGCTCGGCTTTCGCCGACGTTTTTGGCGGTCGACGCTGATTTTGCCGATTACTGTTGGCTGTCCGCACCTCGGCAAGGAAGAAAATTTGCGTAATGAAAAGATTTTTGTCGCGAAATATTGTCTAATGACGCATCGTTTAGTACACTGTTAGGGAGACAACAAGAAGGAGGAAAATCGCTGTTATGTGGGGTACGATTCTCGTTGGCGTGCTGGCGCTCATCGCCGGGGTGGCGATCGGATTTTTCGTCGCCCGCAAAACGATGATCAATTATTTGAAGAAAAACCCGCCGATCAATGAACAAATGATCCGGATGATGATGATGCAAATGGGCATGACTCCGTCGCAGAAGAAAATCAACCAGATGATGAAAATGATGAACAACCATCTCAAGTAAATGAAACGTTGATTTGATAAGGGGTTTCATATATTTGAAACAGAATCACCACAAATAATGAAATCAAAAAAAGTGTTGAATAGTGAATTTTTCTCCGTTTTGATTTCATTGTTAAAAGGTGAATCTTTCTAAAAAATCATCCTATTCGTTGAAAGATTAATCAACGAAAGGGGATGATTTTTTTTGTTGCTTGAGGACATTTTAGAAGAATATGACTATTATTGCATTTCAAAAAGATTCACAAGAAAAACGCTCATTAACAAGCGTCAAGAGTTGAAACAGTTTAAGCGGTTCATGACCGAAAAGCGTGGAATTGTTGAACTAGAAAGTATCACTACACACGATATTAAAGCGTACATGCGATACAAGCAGAAATCGGGATTAAAACCGCAATCTATTGTATCTATGTTGAAAATGATTCGAGCGTTTTTTCTTGGTGTGAAAAAGAGGAATGTATCAAAGAAAATATAGCGAAAAAAGTTGAGGCTCTTCACCACAAGTTGTACTTGATGATTTAAGATCGGTGTGCATAGCGAAAATAGAGGGTACAAAAAATGCGAATTTTCCTGTATGGTAAAGGTGACCAAACCAAACCATTGGAGGAAAATTCGCATGTACGCTCAGTTTATCAAAGAACTTATCGATTTACCAGATGTTTTGATTCAAAAGGTGCGAAAAGAAGGAGATCGTTGGATTTTCGAACTTTCTCTACCTGAACAATGCCCGTTATGTCCTGTCTGCTTGAAACGCACGATCAAAATGACAGGAAAAAAGAAGCAATGGATGCATGGCTATGCTCAACGAATCGGGATTTTTTGGATTGAACTCCCTGTCGAGCGCAGACGTTGTAGTACGTGTGGCATGACGTTCAGCACGTCTTATCCAGGAATCTCCCCTCCAAGTGTGGCAACAGACGCTTTTCAGCAATGGGTGGCGCAATCTTGCATCGGGACATCCATTCAGGCAGTAGCTCGGATGCTCAAACTCCCTTACACGACCGTGGAACGTTGGTTTTATACCCATGCCCCTTCCTTCCTATCGAATGATATCCAACCAAAGGCGGTTTGTGTCGATGAATTTGCCTTTCGAAAAGGGCATGACTACGGAGTGGCGATCATGGATGCCGAGACGGGAGAAGGGTATGCCATCGAAGCTGGAAAGAACGAGGAAGCCATCAGACGTGCGTTGGCGCATGTGTCTCGTTCTGTTCAGTATGTCGTAAGCGATTTAGCCCCAGCGATGAAAAAAGCCATTCAAGGGGGTTGCCCAGAGGCGACACACGTGGTCGATTATTTCCATGTCATTCAGCTGTTTACGGATGCTTTAGATCGTTGCCGCAAATATGTAGACAAAGGAAGCAAGAAACACGGAAATGTTCGTTACGTTTGCCGTTTATTGAGCACATGCCCAGAGAAATTGACGGAGGAAGAACGTCAAATCGTACGAGAATGGTGTAATGAAAGCGATGACTTAAAGTCGGTCTACCAATCGCTCCAACATTTTCGTTATGTGTCCAAAAGCAAAGACGAGCAACAGGCGAAACGACGTTTGGAGTCTTGGATTCATCGGTATTCGTTTTGTCCTTGTTCGGTTGTGCGCGCGATTGCAAAAGCGCTCGTCAAGCGAACAGAAGAAATCGTTTCTTGCATTTTATCCCCTTACTCGAATGGGAAAATGGAAGGAACGAACAACAAGATCAAGCTGATCAAACGTCGAGGATATGGATACAGAAATATCCAGCGTTTTGCATTACGGGTTCGGTTAGAAACGACTAACATACTTTAATGGCAGGTGCAAGTACATCTTTTGGTGATGAACCAAAATTTTTTACATCACACTTTCCTTAAAGATAGGTAAGAAAATATTTCCACCGTATAAACTGGGATATGGCAGTATCCCAGTTATTTTTTTACACGCGTGTTGATTAACCAATAAGGGTCTTCACCATTTTCTGTGATTTCTACTCAATCCTAGAGACATGTTAGCTGGATGAAATAGGTTCATCAGTCAGGATCCTTCTTCCGCATACAGACCACGAAGTTGGTAGAATGGAAACAGTCAAGTGCTTTCCTTGACGGGTTCCATTCTACCAACTATCATACCGATAGCGGAAGAAGGGAGCGCTTAAGCAGCCTGACTGCCTGTAGTGTTCCCTGTACACTCCAGAAATACACGCAAACGAAACCGTTCTAGATTTCGATAGCCATATGCCCGGCGTTTGATGTTTTTGATCTTGTGATTCGTCCCCTCAATTCGGGCATTCGTATATGGGCACAAAAAGTAGGAAAGAATAGGCTCCTTCCACCTTTCAAGCGTGTTGGCTGCTTTCTGAAAAGAAGCAAAAGGGCTCTGTTTGGCTAACTTAATCCATTCTTCCAAGCGTTCCTTTGCTTCATGATATCCATCGGTTCGGTAAAAATCCCGAAACAACTCTTTCAGATAATAAGCAATGGAAAGTGCCGGATACTCCTCCAAGATATCGTCTAATCGAAGCCGTTGGTCCTTACGAAGCTTTTCACAGCCTTTCAAGAGAAGATATCGAGCCTTTTTCAATGGAGAAAATTCCTTTCTTGCTTGATCCAAGGCTTGTGTCACTTTTTGAACCACATGGTACTTATCGATGACAATCGAAGCAGATGGAAACAGGGCGCGAACCGCCTTATGATAAGGTTCCCACATGTCAAGAATCACCGTTTGGACCATTTCTTTCGACAGGATATTTTGGCTCAACAAGTTGATGGCGGAGTCACATTGGCGATCGGCATGCATTCCCATGACCGATCCGGCTCTGGCATCCATCAATACAGTTTCATACTGATGTCCCTTTTTTACAGCGATTTCATCTAAACTAAGCACCATTCCTTCTTGAGAAGATGCTTCTATCGCTGTTTGACGCTCTTTTGCTTTTTTCGATGCGATGGAGTAATAAATGCGTTCCAATGTTGTATATGGGATGCGGTGCTTTCGGCTAACCTCTTGAATGGTGGAGCCTTCGCAAAGTTCATACAAGTACTCACAAAATCGATTGGTGTAGTGTTGATTGGGTGGAATCGATTCCAAAGAGGCGGAAAACACTTGAGAACAATTCCAGCACCGATAGCGCTTTACCTTTATGAACAAGTACACCGGTTGATGGAAAATCGCCAAATCCCGTACTTTTCTTGTCCGTCTGTCGTGGACAGAGGAAGTGGCAAACCCACAATGAGGGCAACGTTCCTGTGTCTCTGTTTTCTCTACATGAATCGCATAACCATAGGAAAGAAGTTCTTGTTTAATCACTTTAAATTCTGGCAATCCTAGTGGTATAGAAAGCACTTACGAGACCTCCTTAATGTTTATTTCACCGCTAACATTATTGCCAGGATCTCGTCAGTGCTTTCTCTTTTTTGTCACTAAATCACAAAATTTGGTGATGAACCACCAATAATATCCATAAAAAACATAGAAAAAGAGCACCTTTCCTGTAGAATGTAAGTAATGACACAAACAAACCTAGGAGGTGCTCTCTATGAACAAGCATACCACACTCCCGAATTTGATGCAAAAAATGGTTTCCGATGAAGAGATTCAATCCATTACCGAAGCCGTTGGCTACCACGACACTTCACGGACGTTTACGGTGCGTACGTTGGTTGACTTTTTTCTGTTGGCGGCGCTTCACGAATGGAAAAGTTTCCGCCATGGTGCCGATGCGGCGAAGATGTATGGACTGCCAACCTTTCATTATTCGACGGTTTCTAAGAAAGCGAAAGAAGTTCCATACGACGTCATGAAGCGCTTATTTGCTTTGGTGGTTTCGAAATGCAATCGCCAAACCCGCCGTTCGCTTCGCTTCCCCAAAGCGTTGCGTGTAGTAGACTCCACGACTGTCACCGTGGGGAAAAACCGCCTTCCATGGGCGCCCTATCATGGGGAACGTGCAGGAGTCAAAATGCACGTTGCGTATTCCCCTGAGCAACAAATGCCGAGCGACATCGTAGAAACGGTAGGTCTGCGCCACGATGGGCCAGTGGGAGAGCAGCTCACGGACGGGCAATCGGTCCTTGTCGAGGATCGAGTGTACTTTAAAATCGAACGCCTCGATCGGGTTGTGGAACAGAAGCAACCATTTGTGATTCGGATGAAAGACAATGTCGAAATTCATCAGAAAAAGAGCCTAAAGCGACTTTCTTCCTCCTCTTCTTCCATTGTGGCGGATTTTACTTGCCAGTTAGGAACAAAACCATGTCGTTCCAAGAAACGCCATCGCGTCGTGATCTTTCAAGATGCGAACGGGCATGACATCCGTGTCGTCACGAACGTCTTGGAGGCATCGGCGGAAAAGATTGCCGAGATGTATCAAGAACGTTGGACGGTGGAAGTGTTTTTCCGTTGGATCAAGCAATACCTGAACGTTCCAACCTTATTTGGCACCAACGAGCACGCGGTATACAACCAGCTTTTTGCGGCATTTATCGCTTATGTGTTGCTGAGATGGCTATATCATCGAACGGAAAAACGGACAACCTCGTCCCTTTCCTTTCTTTCGTTTGTCCGTCGTTTTTTCTCTGGGCAACTTCCTCTCGAATGGAAATCCGAGATGGCAGCTGTCTTATTTGAGTATGCCCGAATTTATGGGAGGAGTGTTCCTAATTTTGGATAATCAACAGCCGTGTTCGTAATCTGATGCTGGATGAAACAATAAACATGAGTTTTTGTAATATCGTTTAATTGAACAGAGTAGCCATGTTTCATTAAGAAGTTTTCGAAATATTTCAATCATAACCATGGCCATCTACTTGTGTTGAGTGAATAGTTTTTTCAATCTGTAAAATACAACATAACCCGTGGTGCTAGTTGGGAGTTAGAACTGTTTATTGCAAAATAAAAATGCAGAGATCTGCAGAGAATTTGGCTTAGGCCAACTTGACATGGAGTGGGGGGCGTGATAGCCTTTTTAGGCATAGCCAGCCCTTGATATTGCTGGCTTCCTGGCTTTTTAATCACGCCCCCAGAGGCTCCATGTCAAGTTGTCATTCTCTGCACTTTTCCTTGCAAAACTCTGTATTTTTTCTTTGCAGAAAACAGTTAGAACTCAACTAGCCCAAGTGTAACTAGGGAATAGGCTAACAATATGCCGTCGAGCGCTGCTTCAAATCCGATCATGGAATTCGCTCGAATCTCTGTGATCCGGTATTGGTCAACCAGAACCGAGAACACCGTCTCGATCACGTTGCGTTTTTGTTGGATCCACTTCTCCCATGCCTCGGACGAGCAATGTTTCTCGTTTTTTCGAGACGGAGTCTAAAGCGCCATTTGGTACTCTTCGTACAGCCTTTTTTGCAACTCACGGCTGATGAATCCTTTGTCCCCGAAGTGATAAGGATGAGGAATTTGAGTCATCACGCTTTCAGCGGCGATGCGATCATGGCAGGATGCTTCCGTCACCACATAGCCCATGGGCAGCCCTTGATCGGTCACTTGAAGGTGCAGCTTCAACCCATAGCACCATTGCTTTTTGGAAGCGCAATACCCGATGTCGGCGATCTCTTGAAACCGTTTGACGCGATGCATTCTGGCGGTATGGCGCAACGGGAGCGGCAAGCTGTCGACCACGGCATAGGCATGATGTTGGCCGCGTTTTGCTCACTATGGCGGATCCATTTGATGGCGAAGCGCAGCGCCCGGCAACGGCGGTTGTACCGGGAACGTTCGAGAAACGAGCCGTTTGTGAACAAATTTCCAGTGACAAAGCGATGCCATGCCCGTTCGGATGTAAAACCGAGCAACTTTCCTAAAATATGAATCGCGATGACCACAGCGTCTTCCTGTTTGACCAAATGGCGGTTGCGGCGCTGCAGGTGCATCTGAATCGATGACAGCTGGGCAGAGACAAAAAAGAAAATGGCGGCATATTGCTTTTGAATCTTGGCTCGGTCTGTAGTAAAATGAAAGTGCTCTTGCAAGGGGATTCTCCTTTTCAATGTTTGGTTGCACTTTCATTTTAAGGAGATCCGCAGGCAAGGGCTATTTTTATGCTTGTTTGAGTTTATCTAGCACCACGGGTTTTTGATATACTTTTCTTAAACGAATAGGATGATTAAAAAACACTTAAAACCCTTGACATATCAACGTTTTGATGCAAATGGGCATGACTCCGTCGCAGAAGAAGATCAACCAGATGATGAACAATCAACTGAAATAAGCGAAACGGACACTCGATCGAGAGTGTCTTTTTATTTTGCCAAAATGTTCTTTCAAAATTTTTCTAGTTTTGTTACAATAATATGGCGATTGTTCGTCAGCCAAATGAAAGGAGGGCGGGCCTTATGCGCGTGTTTCGCGATTTGTTTTGGTTTTTCCGCCAAGAAAAGAAGGCGTATATCACCGGCATTTTCATGCTTGTCATCGTGGCGTTTTTGGAGATAATCCCGCCGAAAGTGATCGGCTTGTTGGTCGATCATATGAAAAACGGCACGATGACAAAAGAAGTGCTCATCCGCTGGCTCGCCGTCCTAGCCGCGGTTGCGGCGGCGCTTTATGGGCTCCGCTATGCTTGGCGCATTTTCATTTTCGGTTCGGCGGTCAAGCTCGCCCGCCAGCTGCGCAACGAGTTATACCAACATTTTACGAACATGTCGCCGTCGTTTTACCAGCGGAAGCGGATCGGCGATTTAATGGCCCATGCGACGAACGATTTGCAAGCGATTCAGCAGACGGCTGGAAGCGGCATTTTGACGCTTGTTGACTCGGTGACGCTTGGCGCGTTCGTGTTGGCAACGATGGCGTTTTCGATCAGTTGGAAGCTGACGTTGATCAGCCTATTGCCGATGCCCGTGATGGCGGCGGCGACGAGCCGCTATGGAACGATGCTCCATCGTCGGTTTTTAACGGCGCAAGAGGCGTTTTCATCACTGAACGACAAAGTGCAAGAAAGCATCAGCGGCATTCGCGTTATCAAGGCGTTCGGCTATGAGGAACACGATGTCGAGGCGTTTCGCCGCCAATCGGAAGACGTCGTGGCGAAAAACATCGCCGTCGCCAAAATTGACGCTTTGTTCGACCCGACGATCGGGCTGCTTGTTGGGCTGTCGTTTTTTCTCGCTGTGGCGTTTGGCAGTCAAATGGTTCTGACGGGCGAATTGACGATCGGCGAACTTGTGTCGTTTACGGCCTACCTTGGCTTGCTCATTTGGCCGATGTTGGCGTTCGGCTGGCTGTTTAACATTGTTGAGCGAGGGCGCGCTTCGTACGACCGGGTGCGGGCGCTGTTGGCTGAACGAGATGAAATCAACGAACGTCCCGATGCCCTTCACATCGCTCCGCAAGGCGACGTTGAGTATGATGTTCGTCAATTTGCCTATCCGGGGGAGGCGAAGCCAGCGCTTCGGGACATTCGTTTTCAGCTCAAGCGCGGGGCGACGCTTGGCGTCGTCGGCAAAACGGGGGCGGGAAAAACGACGCTGCTTCGCCTGCTGCTGCGCGAGTTTGACGGCTATGACGGCGAGATTCGCTTCGGCGGCCGCGACATCCGCGATTATACGCTTTTCGCGCTCCGTTCGGCGATCGGCTACGTGCCGCAAGACCATTTTTTGTTTTCCGCTTCCATCCGCGACAACATCGCTTTTGCGAAACCGGAAGCAAGAGAGGATGAGATAGTCCGAGCGGCGCGGCTGGCCGATATTCATGATGACATTTTGCAGTTTCCCGACGGGTATGAGACGGTCATCGGCGAGCGCGGCGTTTCCCTATCCGGTGGGCAAAAACAGCGGCTGTCAATCGCCCGGGCGCTTCTCATTGACCCGGAAGTGCTCATTTTTGATGACGCGTTGTCGGCCGTGGACGCGAAGACCGAGGCGCGGATTTTAGCAGCGCTCAAACAGGAGCGGCGCGGAAAAACGACGATCATCGCCGCCCATCGTTTAAGTGCGGTTGAGCATGCCGATTGGATTCTCGTCCTTGACGGGGGGCGAATCGTGCAGGCGGGAACGCACGAGCAGCTGATGACAGAAGACGGCTGGTATCGCGACATGCACCGGCGCCAGCAGCTTGAGGCGCTTGCGGAGTGACAACAGCTTTGAACGTTCGCGCTCTCTTCAAAAACGAGCGGAGCGAAAAGCTTGAAAATACAAGTTGTTTGTGAGATAGGGGGAAGTGGATGAACGACCGATGGCTGACAACAAAAGAGCAGCGGCGCGTCTTATGGCGGCTGCTCGCTTATATGGGAAGATACAAAAAAGAAACTGCGCTTGCGTTTGCGCTTCTTCTGTTGGCAACGGCCGGGGAGCTTGCCGGACCGTATTTGGTGAAAGTGTTCATTGATGACTATTTGGTGCCGGGCCGCCTTGCTTTTGGACCGGTGGCGGCGCTGGCCGCCGCCTATCTCGGTGTGCTCGTCTTGAAAACGATCATTTCCTACTTTCAGCTTGTCGAGTTTCAGCGGCTCGCTTTGCACGTCATTCAAGCGCTGCGGATGGATGTGTTTGCGAAAGTGCACCGGCTCGGGATGAGCTATTTTGACCGGACGCCGGGCGGAAGCATCGTTTCGCGGGTGACGAACGATACAGAAGCGATTAAGGACATGTTCATCAGCGTCCTAGCGGCCTTTGTGCAAAACGGCTTGTTTGTCATCGGCGTGTTTGTCGCCATGTTTTCGCTCAACGTTCGTCTTGCATTGTTTTGCCTGTTCATTCTTCCGGCCATTGCGTTGATTATGAAGACGTACCGACGCTACAGCTCGGTGTTTTATCAAGAGATGCGCGAACGGCTGAGCGAACTGAACGCCAAATTGAACGAATCGCTGCAAGGAATGGCCGTCATTCAAGCGTTCCGCCAGCAGCGCCGTTTATACCAAGAGTTTGCCGCCGTCAATGAAGCGCATTACAAGGCGGGGATGAAAAACATCCACCTCGATGGACTGCTGCTTCGACCGGCGATCGATGTGGTGTATATGTTGTCGATCATGGTCGTGCTCAGCTTTTTTGGCATCACGGTGCTTGACAGTCCAGTTGAGATCGGTGTATTGTACGCGTTCGTCAACTATTTGGAGCGCTTTTTCGAACCGGTGACGCAAATGATGATGCGCCTGTCTCTTTACCAGCAGGCGATCGTTTCCGCCTCTCGCGTGTTTGCCCTTCTTGATCATCAAGAAGAGGCGCCGGCCAATCCAAATTGGTCGCCGCATGTGATCGAGCGCGGGGAAATCGAATTTCGTGATGTCAGCTTTTCCTACGACGGCAAACGGAATGTGCTGAAACGGCTGTCGTTTGTCATCCGTCCGGGGCAGACGGTCGCGTTTGTCGGCCATACCGGCAGCGGCAAAAGTTCGATCATCAACTTGCTCATGCGCTTTTATGAGTTTGACCGCGGCAATATTTTGCTTGACGGCCGCTCGATCCGCGACTACTCGCGCGCTGAGCTGCGCCGCCGCCTCGGCCTTGTCTTGCAAGATCCGTTTTTGTTTTACGGGACGGTCAAAGAGAACATTCGCATGTATAATCAGGAACTGGACGACGAAGCCATTAAGGAGGCTGCTCGGCTCGTGCAGGCCGATGCGTTTATTGAGCAATTGCCCGGCGGCTACGACCATGTGCTCGCCGAGCGCGGGGCGACGTTATCAAGCGGTCAGCGCCAGCTTCTTTCCTTTGCTCGCACGATCGCTGCCGATCCGAAAATTTTGGTGCTCGATGAGGCGACCGCCCATATTGACACCGAAACAGAGGAAGCGATTCAAGATGCGCTCATGCGCATGCGGAAAGGGCGGACAACAATCGCCATCGCCCACCGTTTATCAACGGTCCAAGATGCCGATCAAATTTTCGTCCTCCATCGAGGCGAAATCATCGAGCGCGGCACGCATCAGCAGCTGCTGGCGCAAAAAGGGCTTTACTACCAAATGTACTTGCTGCAAAACGGCCTTGTCGACGCCCATGCGTAAATGGCGGCGTTTTGCCGCCCCTGCTTGGAAGAAAAAGAAGAAAGCGCCATGTCCCGCCTAGCGGGAGGCGCTTTGTTTTCGCTGTTTCATTTGTTCATGCTGATAGGCGTTGAGCAGTGTGTCGAGTTCCTTGCTGATTTTCATGGCCGCCGCCGAGTTTAACCCCATTTTGGCCACCGTGTCGACAAGCTCCATCCGCTTTTGTTCAATCAAGGTCAACAATTTGCATTTCGGCACGAATCGACCGTCCTTTGCTTGAAGTATTGTGTATGGTGCTTTATACTATTTTATCAGTGAACGCCAAAATGGAAAATAGAAAAATTGACCAGGAACAATGAGAAACACGTTACGGGAAGAAGGAATTCTGTTAAAATAAAAAGTAAAAAAGCAGGGGCTGGTTCACCAATGAATGATCTCAATCTATTTTTAGCGTTCGGCGCCGGGTTTTTGTCGTTTATTTCCCCGTGCTGCCTGCCGCTTTATCCGGCGTTTTTATCGTATATCACCGGCGTGTCGGTCAGCGAGCTGAAAGAGGAAAACGCGATGATGAACCGCCGCAGCTTATGGCATACGCTTTGTTTTTTGCTTGGCTTTTCCCTCATTTTTATTTCGCTTGGCTTTGGCACCTCGCTGCTTGGAAGGCTGTTTGTTGATTATCAAGATGCGATCCGGCAAATCGGCGCGGTCGTGATCGTCGCTCTCGGCCTCGTCGTCGCCGGGCTGTGGAAGCCGGCGTTTTTGCTGAAAGACCGGCGCATTTCGTTTCGTGAACGGCCGTCGGGATATGTCGGCTCCGTGCTGATCGGCATGGCGTTCGCTGCTGGTTGGACGCCGTGCATGGGGCCGATTTTGGTGGCGGTTGTCGCTCTAGCCGCCACCAACCCGGGCTCAGGAATGGTGTATATGCTTGCTTATACGCTCGGATTTGCCGTTCCGTTTTTCATGTTGTCGTTTTTTATCGGCAAGCTGCAATGGATCCGCCGCCATAGCGCATCCATCATGAAGGCGGGCGGCTATGTCATGGTGGCGATGGGCGTCGTTTTGTATTTTGACTGGATGACAAAGCTGATTGCTTATACGACAAGCTTGTTTGGCGGGTTTACTGGTTTTTAGCGGCTGTTGTTGGAGGAATATCGTTGAGGAGAGGGCGATGGAAAGATGGCTGCCATTTTAATTGCTGACGATGCAAAGTTTATGCGGGTAACGCTGGCGCGCATACTGGAAAAAACGGATCACACCGTAGCCGGTGAGGCGGAAAACGGCAAAGAGGCGGTCGAGCTGTATCGCCGGCTGCGCCCCGATCTTGTCATCATGGACATTACGATGCCGGTCATGAATGGGATTGAAGCGGTGCGGGCGATTAAGGAGATCGATCCCGGAGCGAAAATCATCATCTGCTCGGCGCTCGGGCAGCAGCGCATGGTCGTTGAGGCCATTGAAGCCGGCGCCGCTGACTTTATCGTCAAGCCGTTTGAAGAAACCCGCGTGCTCGAGGCGATTGCCCGCCTTTTGTAGGCAGGCTTGTAAACGAAGGCGCCGCTTATGATCGCCGGAAGACAGCTGGCTGCGTTCCTCTTGGCAAGCGAGAGGGGCGAAGCGAGCGCGGTGTTTGGCGAAGGCGGGGGCGGCTGGAGAGGGCGGTAGGCAAGCGGAACGGTTTTTGCTATAATGGCGTTGTCCGTGAATTTTGTCGGAAGAAGGTGATGGCTTTGGCGTTCATTACATCGCTCATCGCCGTTGTGATGGCGTTTTTCATCTTTTTTGTGCGCATGAAGGCGTCGGAAAAGCCGACGAATGCCAAAAAAATTATTTTGCCGCCGCTGTTTATGAGCACCGGAGCGCTGATGTTCATCGATCCGGTCTTCCGCGTCACGCGCGGGGAGCTCATCGAAGCGGTCATTCTCGGCCTGTTTTTTTCGCTGTTTCTCATTAAAACGTCGAAATTTGAAATCCGCGGCAACGATATTTATTTGAAACGCTCAAAATCCTTTATTTGGATTTTGCTTGGGTTGATTGTCATTCGTCTTGGCTTGAAAACGTATTTAGGACGAACGATCGACTACCGCCAGTTAAGCGGCATGTTTTATTTGCTCGCGTTCTCCATGATTGTCCCATGGCGGATCGCGATGTACGTTTCGTACAGAAAGCTGGCGGCGCAGCTGAAACCGCCAGTGCTGACATAAAGAGCTGTCCCGCTGATGGACAGCTCCCTTTTTTGTTGCGCCAAGCCATTTTGCTTTTTTCGGAATTTCGCCGCCGTGAAGCCGCCTGTACCAACCAGCCGCTTGTTTTGGGCAGCTTTGTTATGTTGAAAAAGACGAAAGCCGCTCGTATTCGGACCAAATCGAGAGGCCGATCAGCGGCTTTCCAATAAATGTTGATAAGGGGCAAGATCGATGTTCTTCGCCTGCAATGTCCGGATCAAAAACTTATGGTCGCGCTTGGGGGTTGCGATGATGTAGCCGCGGATCAGCAAGTCGCGTGTGATGCGCGGCGCCTGCTCCTTCAAGGCAAGCTCGCCGATTTTGCCGGCGATCTTTTGCCGCGCGACGTCGCGGAACAATTCCGGCACAGGGCGAACCAATTCCTCAAGCAGCGCTTTTTCTTCTTCCCCCCATAAATGGCGCGTCTGTTCAATGTAATATTCCTGCCAGTCGAGCTCCGATTTTCCATCTTCTTTCGGCAGCCGCTTCAAAAACTTGCGGAACATGAAAAAGCCGCCGATCGACATCATGACAAGCAAAAAGACGACCCAAAACAAAATAAACCAAAGAAACCATCCGGTCAGCACGATCCCCACCCCAACATGATGATCAACTGTTTTGCCATAGGCAAGATTCGTCTACTATTATGTCGAAAAGCTTGCTGTTTGGCAAGTTTCAAACAGCGGCTTGTTACGAAGCGTAACGCAACTGTAATGCAACTGTAAAAAAGCTTGTCCCACCTTACAGCGCCAATGGATTGAAAGCCGCCGGCCGCTTTATGTGGAAAAAAATATACAGTGACGTTCCCTTCTTTGCCTGCTAATCTAGAAAACAGAAAAAAGCCAAAAGGCAACGATGAGGGGGATGCGCAGAGTGAAAAAGATGATTGCAGCGCTCGCGATCACTTGCTGTATGGCGTTAAGCTCTCATGGGCTGTCGGCCGAAGCGGCTGGTCTGTATACATACTATCAAGTGAAAAAAGGCGATACGTTGTCGAAGATCGCCAAACAATATCATATCACGGTTGCCTCGTTGAAGTCATTGAACGGGTTAAAAAGCGATGTGATTTATATCGGCGAAAGGCTGAAAGTGCCGGCTGCGGCGAAGCGATCGGCTTCGGCGCCGGCAAAGAAGAAGGCCATTTCATTAAGCGCGGCTGACCGGAAGCTGCTCGCCCAGCTCGTGCAAGCGGAGACCGGTTCGAGCGAGCCGTTCGCCGGCAAAGTGGAAGTGGCGCTCGTCATTTTGAACCGCACTCAACATCCTGAGTTTCCGAAAACGGTGCGCGGCGTCATTTATCAAAAAACAAAATCGGGCTATGCATTTGTGCCGGTGAAAACGGGAAAACTGACCCGCATTCGGCCGACCAAGCAAGATTACGAGGCGGTCGACAAGGCGCTCGCCTTATTCCCAACTGATCGCCGCGGTTCGCTCTATTTCTACAACCCGAAAATTACGAAAGACAAATGGATGCTGTCGCGTCCGGTGACGATCCGCATCGGGCATCATGTCTTCACGAGATGAACGGGGTCGAATAAGGCCTCGTTCTTTTGTTTTGTGCATAGCGGCGGGCCGGCGTTGTTTCATCACGATTCGGCAGGAATTTCGACCGGCGGCTGCGAATGTGTGTAACGAGGAGGGGAGCGATCGTGAAAAGAATCGATCTCATCTATAACACGCTGTGTCAGTGGAAGAAGAGCGGAGAGTCGTGGGCGAGCGCAGAGGAGCTAGCTGACGCTCTCGGATTGGATCGAGCTAACGTCAGCCGCGATTTGAATCGGTTGTGGAGGGAAGGAAAAGTGCAAAAACGGCCGGGAAGGCCGGTGCGGTTTGCGGTCGCCGGCAATAGAGCGACAGCGCCGCGGTTGGACCGGCTTGCCGCCGAACAGCCGAGTTTGGCCATGGCCATCGAGCAGGGCAAAGCTGCCCTCTTGTATCCGCCGAAAGGACTGCCGATGCTGATTGTCGGGGAAACTGGGACGGGAAAATCGATGTTTGCCGAGTTGCTCCATGAATTTGCCGTCGCAACTGGCCGTTTTCCGCCGGGGGCGCCGTTTGTGACTTTTAACTGTGCTGACTACGCCAACAACCCGCAACTGTTGCTTGGGCAACTGTTTGGAATCCGGAAAGGAGCGTACACGGGAGCGCATGAACAAAAAGGGCTGCTTGAGAAGGCGGATGGAGGCATTTTATTTTTAGATGAAGTGCACCGCCTGCCGGCGGAAGGTCAGGAGATGCTGTTTACATTCATTGACCGCGGCGTCTACCGCCGGCTAGGGGAAACGGACACGGAACGAAAGGCTGATGTGCTGTTGATTTGCGCAACGACTGAAAACCCGGAATCCAACTTGCTGAAAACGTTTCGTCGCCGCATTCCGATGCATATTTGGCTGCCGCCGCTTGAGAAGCGGACGCTTGAGGAACGGTACTGTCTCGTCATGCAATTTTTTCAACAGGAAGCGGTGCGCCTCGGGAAAGACATTCATGTCTCTGCCAATGCGTTGCGCGCCTTTTTGTTTTACCCCTGTCCCAACAACGTCGGACAGCTGAAAGCCGACATTCAGCTCGTTTGCGCCAAGGCGTATGCCGACTATGTCACCGGAAAAAAAGAAAACGTCCGCATCCAGCGCGCTGACTTGTCGTTTGAGGTGCAAAGCGGGCTGCTGCTCGAGAAAAAGCATCCGCAGGCCGCCTCCTTTCCGCTGCCGCACGGTCGGTGCGTGTTTTCAGCGCATGGAGGCGAATGCCGACCAGAACTGGTGAATGATGACCAGCAATCGATTTATGACAATATTGAGCGCAAATACAGTGAGTTGAAAAAGCAGGGCGTCACCGGCGATGAACTGGATTTGCTGCTTGAGATGGACATTGAACGTTATGTTTCGCAGTATATGAAAGGTCTTCATCGCCGCATTCGCGATCGCTGCGATCTGGAGAAAATGATCGCACCTGACGTCCTGTCATTAACCGAGGCGCTAATCGCCTACGCGGAGAACAGACTGGAACGCCGTTTCCCGGAAAAGGTGATGTATGCGCTCGCTTTGCATATTCAAACGGCGCTTAATCGCCTTCGGACCGGGAACGCCGTGACCCACCCACAGCTCAATCAGGTGCGCACCGCTTATAAAAAAGAGTTTGCCGTTGCCTTGGACTGCTTGCAGCTTATGGAAGAACAGATGCGCATTGATTTTCCCATCGATGAAGCGGGGTTTTTGACCATGTTTTTCGCGCACCGTGACGAAGAACAGGAGGAACAGGAAGAGCGGGTGGCGGTGGTTGTCATCATGCATGGCAACGGCGTTGCGTCGGCTATGGCGGATGTCGTCAACCAATTGTTGGCAGCCGCATGCGTGCAAGCAGTCGATATGCCGCTCGATGCCGATCCGAAACAAGTGTACGAGCAAGTAAAAGCCATCTTGCAGCCGGTTGCATCGATGAAAGGGGCGCTGCTGCTTGTTGATATGGGATCGCTCGTGTCTTTTGCCCATTTTTTAGAAAAAGAGCTTGCCATTCCAGTGAAAGTCATTTCTGCAGCGAGTACGCCGCATGTATTGGAAGCCGCCCGCAAAGCGATGCTCGGCTATTCGCTTGTCGACATTTATAACGAAGTGAAAACCGCTGCGCCATATTATATGAGCCAACCGTTTTGGGAAGAGGACGGGGCGGAGCAAGATCGACTGGCGATTGTTACGGCTTGTTTGACGGGAAAAGGAAGTGCGCTTGCATTAAAGCATATATTGGAAACTTACTTGCAGCTTGATGAACAATTGTGGGAAATTATCCCTATTCATATCGTTGATGAAAAAGAAGCGCAAAATAGGTTGTCAAACATAGCCAAACATGTTCGAATCGTCGCCATCGTCAGCCATTTCCGCCTCGATGAACGGGTTCCGCACTTTGCTTTGGACGAAGTGTTCAGTCTGAAAGCCATGAAAGAAATACAAGCGCTTGTCGATGATGAAGAAATGTATATGCATATGGCCCGAGAACTGGACGGCCATCTTCGCCATCTGTCCTCAGGACGGGCGATTCCGGTGATCCGTGCGGTGCTCGCGTCGATCAGCCAAGAGATTGGGTTTCCGTCGCAGTCCAGCGATATGGCCGGACTTGTCCTTCATTTATGCTGCCTGCTTGATCGGTTGTTGGCCGGTGAACCATCAAGCGATGCTGGGACGGACGGTGGTTGCCGTGAACACGAACCGCTGTATACGATCGTGAAGGAGGGGTTGTTTCCGCTCGAACAGCGGTACGGCGTTCGCATCGGTGAGAATGAATTGTGTCACATTATTCGCTTTTTCCGCTCGCTGCAGCAAAAACGGGACACATAAGGCGTCTGCTTCTTTGTTTTGCGCTGTTTGATTGAAAACGGTTTCAATACACAGTTGCCGCTGACTGACACACAATGAGCTGATCTCGCTTTTCACTTCTTTTTTATTGTTGGCATGGAATTTGCTTGTTAAGATGGCGATCACAAAACAAAGGAGGAGAAAAGCGATGAACATTTTACTCATTTGCGCCGCCGGCATGTCGACGAGTTTGCTCGTGACGAAGATGCAGGAGGCGGCAAAGCAAAAAGGGATCGAGGCGAACATTTGGGCTGTGTCAGCTGATGAAGCGAAAAGTCATCTCGACCAGGCGGATGTTGTGCTGATTGGCCCACAAATCCGCTATAAGCTCGCTGCCTTCAAAAAAGAGGGTGAGGCGCGCGGCATTCCGGTTGATGTCATCAATCCAGCTGACTACGGGCGTGTCAACGGCTCTGGGGTGCTGGACTTTGCGCTGCGGTTAAAAAAATAAACAGGGGGTAGGGGCGGATGGATCGGTTTATTCGTGTGTTGGAAGAGCGTGTGATGCCTATCGCCGGCAGGATTGCCGAACAGCGCCATTTGCAAGCCATTCGTGATGGAATCATTTTGTCGATGCCGCTCTTGATTATCGGGTCTTTATTTTTAATCATTGGTTTTTTGCCGATCCCCGGCTATAACGAATGGATGGCGAAATGGTTTGGCGAACATTGGCTCGATAAGCTGTTGTATCCGGTCGGGGCGACATTCGACATTATGGCGCTTGTCGTCAGCTTCGGCGTCGCTTACCGGTTGGCGGAAAAGTACAAAGTTGATGCGCTTTCGGCCGGGGCGATTTCACTTGCCGCTTTTTTGCTCGCAACTCCGTATAAAGTGCCGTTCACGCCGGAAGGAGCGAAAGAAGCCATTATGGTCAGCGGCGGCATTCCGGTGCAATGGGTCGGCAGCAAAGGTTTGTTTGTCGCCATGATTTTGGCGATTGTGTCGACCGAAATTTATCGGAAAATCATCCAAAAAAATATTGTCATTCGCCTTCCAGATGGAGTGCCGCCTGCCGTGGCCCGCTCTTTTGTTGCTTTGATTCCGGGGGCCGCTGTTCTCGTCGTTGTCTGGGTGGCCCGCCTTATTTTGGAAATGACACCGTTTGAAAGTTTCCATAATATTGTATCTGTGCTTCTAAACAAACCGCTCAGTGTGCTCGGCGGCAGTTTATTTGGCGCCATTGTCGCTGTACTGCTTGTGCAGCTGCTATGGTCGACCGGTTTGCACGGGGCGGCGATCGTAGGAGGAGTAATGGGGCCGATTTGGTTGTCGCTGATGGACGAAAACCGGATGGTGTTCCAGCAAAATCCGAATGCCGAACTGCCCAACGTCATTACGCAGCAGTTTTTTGATCTTTGGATTTACATCGGCGGTTCAGGAGCGACATTGGCGTTGGCGTTGACCATGATGCTTCGGGCGCGCAGCCGGCAGCTGAAAAGCTTAGGGCGGCTCGCGATCGCACCTGGCATTTTCAATATTAATGAGCCGATCACGTTCGGTATGCCGATCGTCATGAATCCATTGCTTATCATTCCATTCATTCTCGTGCCTGTCGTGCTTGTTGTTGTCTCCTACGCGGCGATGGCGACTGGGCTTGTCGCCAAACCAAGCGGGGTGGCCGTGCCATGGACGACACCGATCGTGATCAGTGGCTATTTAGCGACGGGGGGCAAAATTTCCGGGAGCATTTTGCAAATCGTCAACTTCTTCATCGCGTTTGCCATCTACTATCCATTTTTCTCGATTTGGGACAAACAAAAAGCGGCTGAAGAGCAGACCGATCCAATGATCTCAAGCGGAGCGGGAACAACGCACTCGCTGTAAATAAGGAGAGAAACGAAATGCCGCGCTATTGCATAGTCAACGCCGATGATTTCGGCTACTCGAAAGGGGTCAACTACGGAATTTTGGAAGCGTTTCAACACGGTGTCGTCACGTCGGCGACGCTGATGGCCAACATGCCAGCGGCAGAACACGCCGCCCGGCTGGCAAAGGAACATTCGGAACTCGGCGTCGGCATTCATTTTGTGCTGACATGCGGCCGGCCGCTGGCCGATGTTCCATCGCTTGTGAACGAGAACGGGGAGTTTCCGCGGCGCGGGGAGGCGCTTGCCGGCGCTAGGCGCAGCGATATCGAGCGGGAGCTTGCTGCCCAATTGGAGCGGTTTTTCTCGCTCGGGCTCTCTCCAACGCATATCGACAGCCATCATCACGTTCATGAGCATCCGAATGTGTTTCCAGTTGTGGAACAATTGGCCGAACGTTATCGGCTGCCGATCCGCCCAGTGCGGACGGCACGGATGCATCGGCTGACAACCGTCGATGTCTTTTTTCCCGACTTTTATGGGGATGGATTGACAAAGGACCATTTTTTGACCCTCATTGACCGGATTGACGACGGGCAGACGGCGGAAGTAATGTGCCATCCAGCGTACATTGATGTCCCTCTCGCCGTAGGAAGTTCCTATTGCCAACAGCGGGTCAGGGAGCTTGCCGTCTTGACCAATCCGGAGCTTGCTCAGGCGCTCGCCGAGCGCGGAGTCCGGCTGATCAACTACCGGCAATTTACTAACATGTAGGAGATGGCGTTATGCAAATATATGAACAAACTGTATTCCAACTGATTCTTCATGGCGGAAACGGCCGCAGTTATGCAATGGAGGCGATTGCAGCGGCGAAAAAAGGGGAATTTGCCGAGGCGCGCCGGCTGCTTGAACAGGCGGGAGCGGAACTGCAGGCGGCCCATAGGCTGCAGACCGCGCTGCTGCAACAAGAAGCGTGCGGCGGACAGCCGGTGGTGACGCTTCTGATGGTGCATGCCCAAGATCATTTAATGACGGCGATCACGGTCAAGGATTTAGCCGCTGAATTCGTGGAGCTGTATGAAGCGCTAAAGCGGCAAACAGCCGAATCATAATCGCCGTCGGCCGGCTTGTTGCCCGGGTGAGAATGATTCGCTTCAATGGGAATGAACCCAAGGCGGGCGGCAATGGGATGTTCTAGAGACCGCCCGCTTTGTTGATTTTACAATAATTTTATTATGTAAACATAATAGCAACAGCCGTTCAGCCCGCCCGGCTGCCGCCGGGCGCGGCTAAACGAGAAGGGCAATTCCGCTTGTTAGCGTCACATATCGTGGCTTGTGTTGTGCTTTTGCCGCGTGTGATTGCGGTTCTTCACTTTTTTCGAACCGTCAAGCGGCTCCGGCTGCCCAGGGTTGTCGCCTTTGGGCGCGTTTTTGCGCATATCTTTGCCGTCGTTTTTGTTCGCCATCGCTTTGTCCCTCCTTTTTTATTAGCATGCCGGCGGCGGCTGGCGTTTATTCAGCGTATAATTTGCGCCCGGTTTGAGACGATAAGTAATGGATGACCGCCATGACCAGAAAAGGAGGAACGAGCCATGGTTTACCATAAAACGAAACAAGACGCGTTTCAGGCGGCGCAAAAGGCGACGATGGAAGCGAAAGAATGGCATGACCATTTAGTGCGCGACCAAGCCGACTATGGCCACCAATTGGCCCATTTGCGGCAGGAAGTCAATGAGGCGTTTGCCCAGATTGAAAACGCGCTCGAAGTCGCATCCGAGACGCAGCGCGCGCAACTCGAAAAATTCCGCAGCGACCTGCAGGCGATTGTCGATGACATCAACCGAAACGAGTAAGGGAATGCCGGTGGACATTCCCTTTTTGTGTGGCTACGGCAGGCCGGGGTGGCGGAACGGCCGCCGCGCTATTGATTCTTTTTTCGTTTTTTATTGTTTTGGCGCTGCTCCTCGGTCAGTGGCTCATTGGAGAACTCTTCATTGTAGCCCGCGCCCATTCCTTGCGCTTTGGCGGCGTTCATGCCAGGGATCACGTGGTTTGCTTTCCGTTTCGTCATTCGTTTCACCTCCGCTTCTAGTTTGCGACGAAACGGGCGCCTTATTCCTCTTTTGCCGCGGTAAGGAAGTAATATGGCGAGACATTGGAAGTCATTATTTACAGAAAAAACGTCTTTCATCCCACGGTTTCAATCGTGCGATGAAAGACGGCGTTGCTCGGCAATCCTTAATCGGATTGCTTCGAGCAGCCATTTTTATCTTTAAATGTCGCAGTATAATCGTTAAACGGATATAATTGATATATGGAACAACAATATCGAAGAACGAAAACAACTGAACGCGATGTGGAATCTCAAAAGAAAAGGGGGTGAATCCATGCCCACGATCACACTCAGGCTGGAACGGCACAACCCAACGAAAGCCAAGCAGGAAATGTACGAGCGAATGACAGAATGGAACACAGAATTTGCGAATTGGCTGTTGAATCATCCCAAGCTGAATCAAGCGACGAGCAAACTGTTTCAAGAGTTTTCGTCGCAGCGGTTTCCTTCCGCCGTCGTGAATCAAACGATTCGAGAAGTGAAGTCCCAAAAGAAAAAACAAAAGGCAAAGAAAAGTGCGGATACACCATCCACGCCGACTTGAATGGCGCGATCAACATCGCCAAAGCGATTTCAGGCTTCGCCGCCCAACCTAGCGCACTGGTCACAGGTGCGCCGCCCATTGGGGTACAACTTAACCCGATGGGACGGGGTGATGACACACCCCTGAACTTGGGCGTTGTCTGAACCAGAAATGGATGAGGACGCGAACGACCCAAGAATCCCACGCCCTTTAGGCGTGTGGAGTGTCAAAACTTGTCCTGTTCTATAATAAGATAAAGTCGTGCCAAACTTTATGGGGATTGGGAGAATTCATGCTATTTTTTCGACTTTTGCGCAAAAAAATAGTATAGTATTATTGTGAAGTGAAGGGGGTTGTACATATGGCGAAACAGGATGTATTCAACGCCCGCTCTTCATTCGAAGTCAACGGTAAAAAATACAATTATTACCGTTTGCAAGCGCTTGAAGAAGCGGGCATCGGCCAGGTGAGCCGCCTGCCGTACTCGATCAAAGTGTTGCTTGAATCGGTGCTTCGCCAAGTCGACGGCCGCGTCATCACGAAAGAGCACGTCGAAAACTTGGCGAAATGGGGAACGCCGGAAATGAAAGACATCGATGTGCCGTTTAAGCCGTCGCGCGTCATTTTGCAAGACTTCACCGGCGTGCCGGCTGTCGTCGATTTGGCTTCGATGCGCAAAGCGATGGCCGATTTGGGCGGCGATCCGTATGAAATCAACCCGGAAATTCCGGTCGACCTCGTCATCGACCACTCGGTGCAAGTCGACCGCTACGGGTCGGACGATGCGCTCGAGTACAACATGGATTTGGAATTCAAACGGAACGCCGAACGGTACAAGTTTTTGAAATGGGCGCAAAAAGCGTTTAACAACTATCGTGCCGTTCCGCCGGCAACGGGGATCGTCCACCAAGTGAACTTGGAATATTTGGCAAGCGTCGTTCACGCGGTCGAAGGGGAAAACGGCGAGTACGAAGCGTTCCCGGATACGCTTGTCGGTACGGATTCGCATACGACGATGATCAACGGCCTCGGCGTCCTCGGTTGGGGGGTCGGCGGCATTGAAGCGGAAGCCGGCATGCTCGGCCAACCGTCGTACTTCCCGGTGCCGGAAGTCATCGGCGTCCGCCTGACAGGCAAGTTGCCGGACGGAGCGACGGCCACCGACTTGGCGCTCAAGGTGACGCAAGTGCTCCGGAAAAAAGGCGTCGTCGGCAAATTCGTTGAATTTTTCGGACCAGGGGTGGCGACTTTGCCGCTTGCCGACCGGGCGACGATCGCCAACATGGCGCCGGAATACGGGGCGACGTGCGGCTTCTTCCCAGTCGACGCCGAAGCGCTTGACTATTTGCGCCTGACCGGCCGCGATGAACACCACGTTCAAGTCGTCGAAGCGTACTGCAAGGCAAACGGCCTGTTCTACACGCCGGATGCGCCGGAGCCGGTGTTTACGGACGTTGTCGAAATCAACTTGTCGGAAATTGAAACGAACTTGTCTGGCCCGAAACGGCCGCAAGACTTGATCCCGCTCTCGAAAATGAAACAGTCGTTCCGCGACGCGGTGAAAGCGCCGCAAGGCAACCAAGGCTTTGGCTTGACGGAAGCGGACTTGGAGCGGGAAATTACGGTCGAGCTGAACGGCGAACAAGTGAAATTGAAAACGGGCGCCGTCGTCATTGCGGCCATCACGAGCTGTACGAATACGTCGAACCCGTACGTGCTCGTCGCCGCTGGCTTAGTGGCGAAAAAAGCGGTGGAAAAAGGCTTGCAAGTGCCGAAATACGTGAAAACGTCGCTCGCGCCGGGCTCGAAAGTCGTCACCGGCTACTTGCGTGACTCAGGACTGCTTCCATACCTCGAGCAGCTTGGCTTTAACATCGTCGGCTACGGCTGCACGACATGCATCGGCAACTCAGGTCCGCTTGCGCCGGAGCTCGAAAAAGCGCTCGCGGAAAGCGATCTCCTCGTGACAAGCGTCCTGTCCGGCAACCGGAACTTTGAAGGCCGCATCCACCCGCTTGTCAAAGGCAACTATTTGGCATCGCCGCCGCTTGTTGTCGCCTATGCGCTCGCCGGCACGGTCGACATTGACCTGCTCAACGAACCGATCGGCAAAGACAAAGACGGCAACGACGTCTACTTCGGCGATATTTGGCCGTCGATGGAAGAGGTAAAAGCCGTCGTGAAACAAGCGGTCGATCCGGAACTGTTCCGCAAAGAATATGAGCGCGTGTTCGACGGCAATCCGCGTTGGAATGCCATCGAAACGACGGACGAGCCGCTTTACCAATGGGATGAAAACTCGACGTACATTCAAAATCCGCCGTTCTTTGAAGGCTTGTCGCCGGAAGTGCGCAAAGTCGAACCGCTCACCGGCTTGCGCGTCGTCGGCAAGTTCGGTGATTCGGTCACGACCGACCATATTTCGCCGGCAGGTTCCATCGGCAAAAACACGCCGGCAGGCCAATATTTGATCTCGAAAGGCGTCGAGCCGAAAGATTTCAACTCGTACGGTTCGCGGCGCGGCAACCATGAAGTGATGATGCGCGGCACGTTCGCCAACATCCGCATCCGCAACCAAATCGCGCCGGGCACGGAAGGCGGCTATACGACGTACTGGCCGACCGGCGAAGTGATGTCGATGTACGATGCGTGCATGAAATACAAACAAGACGGCACTGGGCTTGTCGTCATCGCCGGCAAAGACTACGGCATGGGCAGCTCGCGCGACTGGGCGGCGAAAGGGACGTTCTTGCTTGGCATTAAAACGGTGATCGCCGAAAGCTTTGAGCGCATCCACCGCTCGAACCTCGTCTTGATGGGCGTTCTGCCGCTGCAATTCAAAGAAGGCGAAAATGCGGAGACGCTCGGCTTGACCGGCAAAGAAGCGTTCGACATTCACATCGATGAAAACGTCAAACCGCGCGACCTCGTCAAAGTGACGGCGACGGACCCGGATACGGGCGAGAAGAAAGAATTTGAAGTGATCGTCCGCTTTGACAGCGAAGTCGAAATTGACTACTATCGCCACGGCGGCATTTTGCAAATGGTGCTGCGCGAAAAATTGGCGAAAGTGAAACAATAACGGCAAAAAGCAGGCTCCCACATCGGGAAGCCTGCTTTTATTTTGTGTTGAGCTTTTTCGCTGCGTTCTCAAGTTTGCTTTTTGGATCCGGGGTGAACGTTCCATCTTGGCCAAAGCCTTGCGGGTTGACGCCCGGCGCCTTCGTGCCGCGGTTTCGGCCGCCGTTTTTGGTCATTGCTCTCACCTCCGCTCTTTACGGATAGTATGGCCGCCCTTGGCCAAAATATAAGCAAAGGAGGAAAGCGTGATGAACAAGGGACTGAAGACGGCGCTCGCGACAATCGCGCTCGCCCAGTTTCTGAAAATCCCGATCAAGCAGCTGGAGACCGGACGGTGGGACTGGCGGCTCTTTTTCGAAACCGGCGGAATGCCAAGCTCCCACTCTGCCGGTGTTTCCGCCTTAGCGACATTTATCGCCCTCGAGCGAGGCGTGCGCACGCTCGATTTTGCCTTGGCCGCATTATTTGGGCTGATCGTCATGTACGATGCGCAAGGGGTGCGGCGCCAAGCAGGCGAGCTTGCCCTTCGCCTGAACGAGCTTGCTGAGGAAGTAAAAAAGTTGGAATTAGATCCAAAACAAACCATTTATCAAAAGCGACAGCAGCAGTTGCGCGCCCGGCTCGGGCACGAGCCGATCGAAGTCGTCGGCGGGGCGCTCTTAGGCATGGCCGCGGGCGCTTTATCGCATTGGGGTTGTCGACGCCGCGGCTGACGGCTTCAGGCAGCGAAGCGCATCAGGCGTCCGCGACATGGGGTGATGGACAACGGAATGCCCCCAGCGGCCAAAGAGCTGCTCCATTTTTCGCTGGGGAAACTGTTGCGGTTATGACGGGATGTTTCGTTTTTCCCGCCATCGTCTGCCCCAGAGGCGCATGCTTGGCAGTTCGGCGAAAATCATGCCGGCCAAAATTGCCGCGCCGCCAAGCCAGGCCGATGGCGACAGCCGCTCTCCAGCCCAAAGGCAGGCGGTCAAAGCGGCGAACACCGGCTCCATGGCGAAAATGAGCGCGACATGAGCGGGAGTCGTATATTTTTGCACCGCCGTTTGGATGAGAAACGCCGCGGTCGTCGCCAGAAGCGATGTCACGGCGAGCGCCCCCCATACTTCCGGACGGCGGAGCACCGCCGTATTCCACATTTGCGCGGCGTCTTCAAACCAAAAGGCAAAGAAGAAACAGAGGATGCCGACGGTAAAAATTTGCACCATTGTCAACAGCATCGTCGAATACTGAGAGGAATAGCGGCCGGTGACGATAATGTGCATGGCAAAGGAAACAGCACAAAGAAAGACAAAGAAATCGCCGTGATTGAACGACAGCTCCGCTCCCCCTGTCAGCCAATACAGGCCGAACGCGGCAAGTGCCGCTCCAACGACCGCATTCACAGACGGTTTTTGCTTCAAAATTAAAAAGGAAAACAATGGAACGAGCACAACGCTCAGTCCGGTAATAAAGCCGGCTTTCGAGGAAGTGGTATACAACAGTCCGATCGTTTGGAATGCGTAGCCGAAAAACAGCCATAGCCCCATCCACGCCCCAGCGCCGATGACTCGCCATGACAACTGGCCGAAGAGTGGGCGGGAAGCGGCAGCGATCCAAGCGAGAAGCAACAAGCCGGCCAAACTGAAGCGAACGGCGTTAAACGACAACGGCTCCAAAAACGAAATGGCATTTTGGACGACGACGAACGTCGCCCCCCAGACGAACGTCACCATTAGCAGACTCAGATCGGCTATGGTTTGATGCTTCAATTCGAATCCTCCCTCTTCCTATGCTTGCGCCCCATATCATTTTAGGTGCTAGCCGCTAGTGTACCACAAATAGGCCGAAAAAGACAGATATTTTGGAAAAAAAAGATGGGCGCCTGCGGCAAGATGGTTGATACAAGAAGAAATTGCGCATAATATTAGGTAATGAACAAGGGCGCAAGTGTGGTAAAATAAAAACCAGCTCCGATCATCGCCGCGCGGAAGGGTGACAATGCGTTGGACGTACAAATCCACTGGACGTATATCACACCGAAAAAACAAGAGGCGTTTCTTGTCTCCGATTGGGTTGATGCGAAAAAGGCGCTCGCTTTGGCGGATGATTTTGAAAAAACCGGGCGGACGAAAACAGTGGAGTTCGTCGATCGAAACGGCACGGTGTGGTCAAAAAAAGAGCTGCAAAAGCTGCTTGAGGAGATCGCTGGCGAGCCGCATGAGATCGTTGTGTATTTCGACGGCGGCTTTGACCACGAGACGTCCGAAGGCGGCGCTGGCGCGGTCGTATACTATAAGCAAAACGACCATCACTACCGGCTGCGCGCCAACCGAAAGCTTAGCGAAATCAAATCGAATAACGAAGCGGAATACGCGGCGTTTTGGTTTGTCATGCAGCTGCTTGAAGAGCTCGGCGTTCACCATTTGCCGGTGACGTTCCGCGGCGACTCCCACGTCGTGTTAAAGCAGCTGTCCGGCGATTGGCCGTGTTTTGAGGACGATTTCAACATCTGGCTTGACCGCATTGAAGCGAAAATGCGCGAGCTTGGCATCGAGCCGGCATATGAACCGATTTCGCGCAAGCAAAATAAAGAGGCGGATTCGCTCGCCCAAAAGGCGCTTAGGGGGCAGATCATCACGAGTCGAACGGAATTGACAGAGAAAGGGTAAGGACGTATGAAACAGAAGCGGAACCGACGCAAAGAAATATTGGACCAAATCGCTTGGCTGGAGGAAACGTACTGCGACGGCTGCTTTTTAAGAAGCACCTTCCGGAAAGAGTACGGCAAAACGTACGCCCAGTCGTTTTGCATCCAGCAATGCACGGTCGGGGAACAAATGCGGCAGTACGGGGAGATGCTCCTATCAGCGCCGCCGCATCCTCGCCAGTAGAGGAAGGGGGCTTGTCGGCGCCCTTTGTTCCTGTGCGCCGGCTTCGGTGGGGCGCGTTTCGCAGCGCCGTCGTCTGTTGGAGTCATCGCGAAAAGAGCTTCGCTGTGCGAAGCTCCATCTCGCCTGCCTTATGGTTGTGCCTCGCGAAGCTGATGCTCAGCGCGGGCCAATGTTTGTTCGCAGCGGTCGAGAAAATCCCCGTCGACGCCCGTGGCTTCTTGGCGGGCGCGCGCCAGTTGGTCGCGGGCGTTTTTCACCGCCTGTTCGGCATGGTCAAGCATTTCCGGATCCAGTTGCATCGTCGCCTGGCCGACCATTTTCTCCGCCGTCTCGACGAACATTTCCACTTGCTTCAAGTCGTTGTATCCCGTATGTACGTCCGCATCGCGCCTCGTCATATGAACACCTCCCTTTCCTTATTGTTCGCCGTTTGGTGAAATTTATGCCAATCAAATGAAAAAGACATCCTGCAGCATCGCAGGATGTCTTTCGTTCCGCTCCCGTTCTCTCGTCTATGTCAACGAAGTCTTATAATTTGACAACGTTCGCTGCTTGCGGTCCGCGGTTTCCTTGGACGATTTCAAACGAAACTTCTTGGCCTTCTTCTAACGTTTTGAACCCTTCACCTTGGATCGCCGTGAAGTGGACGAATACGTCGGAACCGCCTTCCACTTCGATGAAACCGTAGCCTTTTTCGTTGTTAAACCATTTTACTTTACCACGTTGCATAATACTGAATTCCTCCTAATACCTTTAGCCTGTTCGGCTAACCTCAAGATTTTTATCAAATAACAAAATATACTTCACAGCCATCCAAGATGCACCTTCATGTTGAATGCCTGAAATATATTCTGTTATATGATGACTTTACTATACACTACCGCGGGTGGCTGCGTCAAGCAAAAGAAAGGAAATTTCCGAAAAAGTTGTTTGCCGGCCCGAAAAACAATGGTTGAAAAGGAAAACGGGCCGCTTGGGGAGAAAAAAGTCATGAGCGGGCAACAACGGCCATACATTGGAATAGGAACGACAAAAAGGGGGAGAAGCGGATGTACCGCGGAAAAATCGCGGGAAAAGAAGTGATCGTCCGGTTAGGGAGCCGGGTCAGCCGCCGCTATTTCAGCGACAATAAAATTTACCACATGGTTCTTTCGTACGGAGAGTCGGCGTTTCGGAAAGGACAGGATATGTTTTGCATCTATAATGACCGCGTCGGCTTGATTGTTGCGGAAGTCGAGCAACAGGACGTCCCGGTCATTCGGATCGATTACATTATCGAAAACGAAAATGTGTACGAATAACCAATTGACAGCGGAAGGCGAATGCGGTAATCTCGGTTGTAAGCGGTAACAAAACAGGCCGCATTCGTCCCTGTTTCTCCCAGGGGCAGACGTGCCGGGCCAGCATCGTCTGTTTATTTTTTGGCTCGCGTTGAAACAGGCGGCTTTGTTTTTTCGTATGATGATATGACAAGAGAGACAAAGAGGTGACTACGGTGTTATTGCGCAAAATGATGTCAAGAGTCGGAGTCGGGTCGGCGCACGTCGACTTGATCTTAAATAAATCGTTATGGCACCAAGGGGAAATGATTCAAGGGATCGTCCACATTTACGGCGGGACAGTGGAACAAATGATCGAGCGGCTCGATGTGGAGCTCGTGCAAAAAACGATCGAAAACGGCAAGGAACTGGATGACATTGTCGCCGTCATTCCGGCGGCCGGAGCGTTTTCGATCAAGCCGAGCGAGAAAAAGGAAATCCCGTTTTCCTATACGATTCCGGAAACTTTGCCGCCATCGCGCCCCGGTCGGTCGTACCGGTTCATCACCCGCCTTCATATCGAAGACGCGGTCGATACGCTCGACTTCGATTACGTGCAAATTTTGCCGAAAAAATAGGTTGACAGCGTTTTCAAATGGTGGTATGCTGAAAGCAAGTTAATAACGTTGTGGTGGAGAAGCGGAGACCCACACATATTCCTCGTTGATGGACGGGGGAGTGTGTGGGTTTTTGCTTTTTTGCCCAACTTGCAACCCTCCGGAGGGGTGCTCTAGCAGGAAGTGACAAGAAAAATCTCGAATGAAAAGGGGGAAGAGGCCAAATGTCGCCATTTTTAGGAGAACTCATCGGCACCGCATTGCTCATCCTTTTTGGAGCCGGGGTGTGCGCCGGCGTGAATTTAAAAAGATCGTATGCAGCCAATTCTGGTTGGATCGTCATTACGATGGGATGGGGGTTGGCGGTGGCCGTGGCCGTATACGCTGTCGGCCGGTATAGCGGCGCCCATCTCAACCCGGCGTTGACAGTGGCATTGGCCATAAGCGGTGATTTTCCGTGGAAAGATGTCCCCGGCTATGTGGTGGCGCAAGTGCTCGGTGCTATGATAGGGGCTGCTGTTGTCTATCTCCACTATTGGCCGCACTGGAAAGAAACAGACGACCCAGGCGTCAAGCTCGGCGTGTTCGCCACCGGGCCGGCCGTGCCGAATACGGCGGCCAACTTGCTTAGCGAGATCATTGGAACGTTTGTGTTGGTTTTAGCCATCTTGGCTATTGGCGCCAACAAATTCGCTGATGGGCTCAATCCGTTTGTCGTTGGTTTTTTGATCGTGGCGATTGGGCTGTCGCTCGGCGGTACGACGGGATATGCCATCAATCCGGCCCGAGACTTTGGTCCTCGTTTAGCCCACTTTTTGTTGCCGATTCCAGGGAAAGGGTCATCGAATTGGTCGTATGCGTGGGTGCCGATCGTCGGACCGCTGCTCGGCGGCGCGTTAGGCAGTTTAGTGTATAAAGCCGTTTTCTTAGGAAAACCGACAGGCGCCCTATGGGTAGTGCTGGCGGCAACCGCAATCGTTTTGGCGGCGGCGAAGATCGCAAAAGGAAAAACAGTGAGCGCCGCAAGCCGTCAATCTCTTTAAACGGCGCATAAGTAATACGCCAAATGAGCCAAAGAAGGGGGAAAGGGGAAAGCCATGAATCAATACATTTTATCCATTGACCAAGGCACAACGAGCTCACGCGCCATTTTGTTCAATCAAAAGGGCGAGGTCGTTCATATGGCGCAAAAAGAATTTACACAATATTTCCCGCAGCCCGGCTGGGTCGAGCACAACGCCGATGAAATTTGGGGTTCGGTGCTTGCCGTCATTGCCAGCGTGTTGTCTGAGGCGCAAGTGAAGCCGGAACAAGTGGCGGCGATCGGCATTACGAACCAGCGGGAAACGACGGTCGTGTGGGAGAAAGACACCGGCAACCCGATTTATAACGCCATCGTCTGGCAGTCTCGCCAGACAGCTGGCATTTGCGACGAGCTGAAAGCGAAAGGATATGACCCGCTGTTCCGCGAAAAAACCGGTTTGCTCATTGACGCCTATTTTTCCGGGACGAAAGTGAAATGGATTTTGGACCATGTCGAGGGAGCGCGCGAGCGGGCGGAGCGCGGCGAATTGCTTTTCGGTACGATCGATACGTGGCTCATTTGGAAACTCTCAGGCGGCCGCGCTCATGTGACAGACTATTCGAACGCGTCGCGCACGTTGATGTTTAACATCCATACGCTTGAGTGGGACGACGAATTGCTTGCGATTTTAAACGTGCCTAAGGCGATGCTTCCGGAGGTGCGGCCGTCGTCGGAAGTGTACGCGAAAACCGTTCCCTATCATTTCTTCGGCGTCGAGGTGCCGATCGCTGGGGCCGCGGGCGACCAGCAGGCGGCTTTGTTCGGCCAAGCGTGCTTTCAAGAAGGGATGGCGAAAAATACGTACGGCACCGGCTGCTTTATGCTCATGAATACGGGAGAAAAAGCGGTCGAGTCGAAACACGGGCTGCTGACAACGATTGCCTGGGGGATTGATGGCAAGGTTGAATACGCCCTTGAAGGCAGCATTTTCGTCGCCGGTTCGGCCATTCAATGGCTGCGCGACGGCTTGCGGATGATCAAAACGGCGGCTGACAGCGAAGCGTACGCTGAAAAAGTCGAGTCGACCGACGGGGTGTATGTCGTACCGGCGTTCGTCGGTCTTGGCACGCCGTATTGGGACAGCGAGGTGCGCGGGGCGGTGTTTGGCCTCACGCGCGGCACAACGAAAGAGCATTTCATACGGGCGACATTGGAATCGCTCGCCTACCAGACGAAAGATGTGCTCGCCGCCATGGAAGCCGATTCCGGCATCTCGCTGACGACGTTGCGCGTTGACGGCGGGGCGGTGAAAAACAATTTCCTCATGCAGTTCCAGAGCGATTTGCTTGCCGTTCCGGTCGAACGTCCGATTGTGAATGAAACGACGGCCTTGGGTGCGGCGTATTTGGCAGGGCTGGCGGTCGGCTACTGGAACAGCCGGGATGACATCGCCGCCCAATGGCAGCTTGAGCGCCGGTTTGAGCCGAAGATGGATGATGACAAGCGAACGATGCTTTACGAGGGCTGGAAAAAAGCGGTGCGGGCAGCGATGGCGTTTAAATGATGGAAAAACGCGGATGCCTTGATGGACAGGCATCCGCGTTTTTACGTCCTTCGCTCGATGCTGCGTGCTAGCACGCCCGCCGCTTCATCTGCCGGCATAGGGGGCCGGAACAAGTAGCCTTGCGCCTCGTGGCAGCCTTTTTCCCGTAAGTGCTCGAGCTGCTCCTCGCGCTCTACTCCTTCGGCGACAACGTTCATGCCAAGATGGCGAGCGAGGGAGATGATCGTGTTTGTGATGATGCTGCCATAGTGCGAATGGGGGCAATCGGAGATGAAGGTACGGTCGATTTTCACAGTGTCGATGTCCAACTGTTTCAAATAGGCGAGCGAGGAATAGCCGGTGCCGAAATCATCGATGGACAAGCGGACCCCCATCTCTTTCAACCGGTGCAAATTGGCCAAAATAGTCGCTTCTTGATAAATAGCGATCGTCTCTGTAATTTCAAGTTCCAACCACGATGGCCTCATATTCGTCTCCGCCAAAATGGCTTCCACCCGAGCGGCGAATTGCGGATGGTGCAGCTCTTTGACGGAAACGTTGACGGCCATTCGAATCGGCGCGAATCCTTGCTGACGCCAACGTTCGTGCTGCCGGCAGGCCTGTTGGATCGTCCATTCGCCGATGGGAATAATGAGACCCGTTTCCTCGGCGAGCGGAATAAAATCCCCTGGCGGCACAACGTCTTCGGTGGGGTGATGCCAACGAATGAGCGTTTCCATAGCGGAAACGGCTTTTGTCCGTACATCGACAATCGGCTGGTACAATAGGACGAACCCATCCATATTTTGTTTGACGGCTTGGTGCAAATCCGCTAACAAAAATACATTCGGAAGGCGCTGATGCCGCAGCGCTTCTTCATAAAGACAATAGCTGTTTTTGCCTTTTCGTTTCGCTTCCATGGCGGCCATGTCCGCCTGGCGGATGGCCGTGTCCACATCGATTTGCTCACTGTCGAAAAGAACGATGCCGATGCTGGCTGTTATAAAAATGGTTTGTTCGGCCAACGAAAACGGCTGGGCGATGAGTGCCAGCAAATCTTCCGCTATGGCTGATGCTTCTTGGTGTCCGGCGACTGGCGCGAGCAACACGATGAATTCATCTCCGCTCATATGGGCAGCGATGCCATGGGGACGGACGCGCTCACGCAGCCGAGCGGCCGTCTGTTGAAGCAGCTTGTCGCCGATATGATGGCCGAACGAATCATTAATATATTGAAAGCCGTCTAAATCAATATACAAAATGGCGCCGTGTTGTTTCGTTTCGTTTAGTTTCAGCAGCATTGCCTCGGCGAGTTGCAAAAATCGCCGCCGGTTCGGCAATCCAGTGAGCTCATCATAATGGTAATGGAACAGGGAATCATACAGCCGCCTGTTTTCTTCGAGCGCTTTCCTTGTTCCCTCATGTTCCATGGCGAGGCTCGCGAGCGATGACAGCGCCGACATAATCTCCATATCTTCCGGTTCCGGTTCGCGCTCGGTCGGATAGTAAAACGCCAGCGTTCCGAGCACATGGCCGGATGACGAGAGAATGGGCATGGACCAGCAAGCTCTCAATCCGTGTGCCAACGCCAATTGCGCATAAGACGTCCAGCGGGGGTCATTTGCCACATTGCTTGCGATCACGATCTCTTTTTGATAGGCGGCCGCGCCGCACGATCCAGATTGCGGCCCGATTTCGATTCCATTCATGGCTTCGATATAAGCGGATGGCAAGCTTGGCGCTGCTCCATGGTAAAGGCGTCGTCCGTTGTCATCGGCAAGCAAAATCGAACAAATGGCTGGAGGCCGCAATGCTTCGGCCGCCTTGGCAATGGACGTGAGAATGGCATCGAGCGGCTCGTGTTTGGCGATTTGCTTCAAAATGTGAGTCTGTTCAGCGAGCAGCCGCTCCGCATGCGTTTCAGCGGTCATGTCAGAGCACGAGACGAGGAGGAACGGCGTACCGTTCAATGCTTTCCAACGCATATGCACGCGAACAGGGCATAATTTGCCGGTTTTATGCACCGTTCTGGCCGTGAATGTGCGAACCGCTTCATCGGTCGGTTGAGGAAGCAAGTGGACGAGGGACGCCCAGTCGTCAGGATGGAAAATAGTTTGAAATGGGGCGCCGATGAGTTCAATCCGATCGTAGCCCAACGATGCACCCGCATAGTCATTCATATCGGCAATCACCCCATGTTCATTCACCACCCATTGCACAGCAGGCATAAAAAAGTAAAGCGCCCCATAATGCGTCATGATCGACTGCTTGTCCATGCGGAAGCAATCCTCCAATCTGCGAAAAAAATAAGGTGCACCATATCATTCTACCATGTTTTTATCTGTTTTTGTCTATTTTTGTCGAATGATCATTGTATTTTTTCGCTGATTGTGCAAAAAGATGAACACGGTGCATGGCTCTCTCCCCGGCACTTTGTTTAGTCGAGGGATTTATCCGTAAAATTTTAACAAAACATTGTTCTAAATAATCATTTATCAGCGCTAGCTTTTCGCCTACTCTAGGGGCGAGTGAATGGCGGCAACACCTCCGAACAGACGGGCGTGGTTCAATAGTAAAGACCGTTGTCACTGAGGGGAATGTGTGGTAGGATAAGAAGAAATAGCATACGTCTTATCAAAAGTGGGCGAGAGAACGGGCTTGATGACCCCACAGCAACCTGCCGCCGGCAAGGTGCTAACACCCGCAAAGCGGTTTCGCTTTGGATGATAAGAATGGCTCATGACCCCCTTCGCATCATTCCGAGGCGCAGGGGGTTTTTGATTGATGGGAGGTGAGAGAAACGGTGGCGGAACTTTATTCTCTCCGCGCCTGCATGGCGTCGCACTTGCCGGCCGCGGCGTTCGCTGTTCATGTGATGCACTGCGTGCAGGCGGAGCTCATCCGGTTTGACCCGAAGGCGGCGGTGCATGTCGACCGCGGGGACGGATACGTTCATTTGTATGGAGAAGCGCAAGGAACAGCCTTTTCGGTTTTGTTGACCAACAGCGAGGCGGACGAATGGAAGGCGGACGGACCGTACGCCCTTGACCGCTACATATGGACAGAGCTCGGGAAAAAAGGGATTTTCCCTGCGCGCATGACGCCGTATTTACGGGCGGTGTTTTCAAGTCCATAATGGAAAGGGAGAGCGAGCAATGGCAGTTAAAAAGTTCGAGCATGTCGGCATTCAAGTGAAAGACATTGAGACATCGAAGGAGTTTTATCAAAATGTCGTCGGCCTTGAGCTGTTAAGCGAGATGATCCATACGAACGGAACGATGAAACTGGCGTTTTTAGGAATTGACGGCTCGATCATCGTCGAGTTGATCGAAGGGTACAACCCGAACTTGCCGACGGAAGGAAAAGTGCACCATGTCGCTTTTACGGTCGAGAACATTGAACAAGAGAAAGAACGGCTCAAGTCGCTCGGTGTCCCGCTTGTTTGGGACGACATTACGACGCTTCCGAACGGGGCGAAATATTTGTTTTTCCTTGGCCCGGATGGGGAATGGATCGAGTTTTACGAGCCGGGACGATAAATCTGGCAAGGAGAAAGCGGCCGCATGGGCCGCCTTTGTCCGTTTCGGCGCTGTTTGGCCAAAGAAGCAGGAAAATGGGAGGCGCACCGCGTATAGTAAAAAGAGAGAGGAGGAAAATGAGATGGAGCCGCAAGTTATTCACGCCATTCAAGACGACTATCCGGATGAATTTGCCTGGTGCTACGGCTGCGGGCGGCTGAATGAACACGGCCACCATTTCCGCACCGGATGGCAAGGGGACAAGACGGTGACGGTGTATACGCCGCGCCCGGAGCATACAGCGATTCCTGGGTTTGTGTACGGCGGGCTGATCGCCTCGCTTATTGACTGTCATGGGACAGGATCAGCGGCGTTGGCGTTGCATCGGAAAAACGGCCATGAACCAGGGAGCGGGGAAACGCCGCCGCGCTTTGTCACGGCGTCGCTTCACGTTGATTTCGTCAAGCCGACGCCGCACGGCGCGCCGCTTGTCGCCGTCGGGACGGTGACAGAAATTCATCCGAAAAAATGGCAAGTTGATACGGAAGTGTTCGCCAACGGCGAACTGTGCGCCCGCGGCCAAGTCGTGGCCGTCGTCATGCCGAAAACGTTTGTCCGCGCCTAACAAGCAGCGAAAAGCACCGGAGAGAGGCTGTTTTTGACAGCGCTTTCTTCGGTGCTTCGCTCGTTGCGCCCGGGCCGCTTTGGCATCGGCTTTCCGCGCATGATTCCCCTTTGGTCCATGGATAAAAGCGCTTTTTTCACGGTTTATCCATAATCAGCACCGATGATGTCGCGCTCGCCACGTCTTTGCCGTTTTGCCGCACGATGGCGGTCACATAGGCAACAGTTTTCCCTAATTTTTCTACTCGCGCCTCGATTTCGGCTTCTCCAGCCGCCACCGGGCGGTGAAACGTCGTCTGCAAGTTAATGGAGGCGTGCATTTGGTCATCGCGAAGCAAGGTCGTCACCGCATAAGCCATGAGAATGTCCGCCGCCGCTCCGACAAATCCGCCCATAATCACCCCGTTGCCGTTGAGCAGCGATTCGCTGATCGTCCATACGCCTTTCGCACAGCCGTCTCGGGCTTCCGTCAAGCGGACGCCAAGCGACTTGTCGCACGGCGGCGGCGCGCTTTGACCGGCGATGACATCGTGCAAGTTGGTCATTGGCTTCATCTGGAACACCCTTTCTGTTGTCAATCATGTTTTTTTTATTCGCCAAACGGCGGCGATTTCCTCTTTTCACGTCCGTGAGGAGGAGAACGGCAAAGCGGCAGCGAAAGAAACAAGAAGCTGATGATGGAAAGGAGATGGTCTCATGTATCAACCGCCAGACGCCTTCCGTTGGACGGGGCGGATTGACAGCGTGAGCGATGAGCGGGCGTTTCGCCTTCATCAGCGCATTCGCTTGCTCAATTTGTCGCAGCCATTGGAGCCGGTGGAACGAGCGGCGGCATTCATCGGGTTTGCATGCGACGAGGGAGTGCGCCGCAACCAAGGCCGCCAAGGGGCGAAAGAGGCTCCGGCCGCCATTAAAGCGGCGCTGGCGCGGCTGCCTTGGCATCTTCCGGAGGGGGTGGTCGTCTATGACGCAGGCGATGTCGTTTGCGTTGATGAACAACTCGAACAAAGCCAGGCGGAACTTGGAACGATGGTCGCCCGCCTGTTGCGAAGCGGCATTGCGCCTATTGTGATCGGCGGCGGGCATGAGACGGCGTACGGCCATTACTTAGGCGTTCGCGAAGCGCTCGGTCCAGCGTCAATGATCGGCATCATCAACATTGACGCCCATTTCGATTTGCGTCCATACGATGACGGTCCGACATCGGGGACGATGTTTCGGCAAATATTGGATCAAGACGAACGAGCCAGCTACTTCTGCCTTGGCATTCAACTGCTCGGCAACACGACGGCGCTGTTTGCGGCGGCCGAGAAGTACGGCTGCTGGTACATGATGGAAGACAAGCTGACCGCAGGGCCGATTGAGGCCGCCTATGCACAAATCGAGGAGTTTGCCGCTCATCACGATGCCGTGATGTTCACCATTTGCATGGACGCCATCAGCGCCGCGGCCGCGCCGGGAGTGAGCGCGCCGTCGCCGTTTGGACTCGCTCCGTCTTTGGCGCGCGCCCTCATCCGCCGGATCGTCTCCCATCCGAACACCGTCAGCGTCGACCTTTGCGAAGTCAACCCGCTCTTTGATGAAGGCGGAAAAACGCTGGCGTTGGCCGCCGCCTTCTGCATGGAAGCGCTCCTTCATTTCCAACGTTTGCAGCCAAGGCGGTGAGAACGTGAAATTGGTCATTGCCGAACGGGACGACAAGGAACGGGAAGCGATCCGCTGGCTCGTTTCCGCGTATTCGCTGCCAATCGAGCAGGTGTACACGGCGGCCAATGTGGAGGAGATGATGGCTCTTCTTGAGCGGGAGGCGCCGGAGCTGTTGTACGTCGAACTGGATATGATTCCATATGAACGATGGCCGAAGGCGACATCCCGCGTCCGTCTGTTTTGCCAACGCGTCATTGCCGTGACCGCCGAGGCGACGTTTGCGCGGGCGAAGCAAGCCATCGACTGGCAGTGCGTCGATTTGCTCGTCAAGCCGCTCGAGCCGGCGAAGCTAAAGCAAGCGCTGAGGACGGCGGCTTCGCTTTCCTCAAACAGCCGCTCGAGCCTGCCAGCGGGGTTGGACGCCCATCACGGCGACTACCGCGCATTATTTTACGATGACCCCGCCGCAGCTTCCACCCATGTATGGCTTGTGCAAGCGGAACAGCCTGCCTTGTCTCAAGAAGTGATCCGCTTTTTAACGAACTATCCGTTTCGCGGACGGGCGCGGGTATTGCCGCTCACCCAGATGGCAGTTTGCCTGCTTCCCGATTTGCCGGGCGACGGGAAAGAAGAGGCATGGAAGCTGTTGCGCGATTGGGAGGAAGAACATCTTGAGCCGCTCGCGGTTGTCGTGATGCCGCCTGATGCCAAGCAAACGGTGCGCGCGCAATACCAAGCGGCCCGCCGGCTGCTGGAGACGACGTTTTTTATCGGCTACCGGCAAGTGATCGCTCCCGCTTCGGAATACGAACAGTGGCGCGAGCTCGATCCGTTTTTGACGCCTGAGGAGCAGCGGCAATGGATCGAGATGTTGGAGCGGTTCGACCACGAAGGAGTGAAGCGATGGCTGCAGCGCGAGTTTTGGCATTGGTCGCCGCCGTTTCCGAGCCCGGAGATGGTGCGGACGCGGCTCACGAGCATTTTGGCGCAAATCCGCCGGTTTATGAAAACGTACGGCCTTGACCGCGGCGGGACTGAGCGGGAGTATATGCGCATGTTTCAAGAAATTTTGTACAATCGTGTCTTGTATCGGATCGTTCAGGAATTGATTTTATTTTTATACCGGTTGTTCCATGAGGCGAAACGGGCCGAGGAAGACGCGCGCGTCGATGCCGTTGAACGAGGCCTCCGTTATATGGAGGCGCATTTTCGCGATCCGTCGCTGACGCTTGAGCGAGTCGCCGCCGCTGCCGGACGCAGCCCCGCGTATTTCAGCCATTTGTTGTCAACGAAGCGTGGCATGACGTTTCGCCAATGGTTGACGAACCGGCGGCTCGAGGAAGCGAAGCGGCTGCTCCGCCAGACAGATCTGTCTATTAAGGAAATCGCCGAACAAACCGGGTTTCGCACCGCCCATTATTTGACCCGCGTCTTTAAAGCAGAAATGAACCAGACGCCAACTGCCTACCGCGATGAACAACGGCTGAAACCGTCATCGCCGCGGTAGGCGGTTTTTTTCGAAAGAAATGGACATATATCGAAAAAAACGGACAGATGAAACAGAAAGAAAATTGAAATTTCTAAAAAATCAGATCATCTTTAAAAGACGAGAATCTATCTCCGACCTCTCGGCTTCTTTTACAATCAAAAGCAAAGAGGAAAAAGGAGAGGATGACGATGACGAGCAAACGGACAGTCCAACCGCTTGCGGGAACAGAGCGGCGGGCGAAAGGATGGATTCAAGAAGCGGCGCTGCGCATGTTACACAACAACTTGCATCCCGATGTCGCTGAACGGCCGGATGAGTTGATCGTCTACGGCGGCATCGGCAAGGCGGCGCGCAACTGGGAATGTTACGAAGCGATTGTGGACACCCTGCTTCGTTTAGAAAACGATGAAACATTGCTCATCCAATCCGGCAAGCCGGTGGCGGTGTTTCGCACGCATCCGGACGCCCCGCGCGTGCTCATCGCCAACTCCAACCTCGTGCCCGCATGGGCGACGTGGGACCATTTCCATGAGCTTGACAAAAAAGGATTGATCATGTACGGGCAAATGACGGCCGGAAGCTGGATTTACATCGGCAGCCAAGGGATTGTCCAAGGGACGTATGAAACGTTTGCCGAAGTGGCGCGCCAGCACTTTGGCGGCACGCTGGCCGGGACGATCACCCTAACTGCTGGCCTTGGCGGCATGGGCGGGGCGCAGCCGCTCGCCGTGACGATGAACGGCGGCGTTTGCCTCGCCATTGAAGTCGATCCGGCCCGCATCCAGCGCCGCCTTGACACGAAATACCTCGACACGATGACTGACAGCCTGGAGGCGGCGCTCGAGATGGCGAAACAGGCGAAGAAAGAGAAAAAAGCGCTCTCGATCGGCCTTATCGGCAATGCGGCCGAGGTGCTGCCGCGTCTTGTCGAAATGGGATGGATTCCGGACGTATTGACCGACCAGACGTCCGCCCACGACCCGCTAAACGGCTACATCCCGGCTGGCCTTGCGCTTGAAGAAGCGGCCGAGCTGCGGGCGCGCGATCCAAAGCAGTACGTCGCCCGCGCAAAACAGTCGATCGCCGCGCATGTGCGGGCGATGCTCGCGATGCAAAAGCAAGGGGCGGTGACGTTTGATTACGGCAACAACATCCGCCAAGTGGCGAAAGACGAAGGGGTGGAGGACGCTTTTTCCTTCCCAGGTTTCGTGCCGGCTTACATCCGCCCGCTCTTTTGCGAAGGAAAAGGGCCGTTCCGCTGGGCGGCGCTCTCGGGCGATCCTGAAGACATTTACAAAACCGATGAAGTCATTTTGCGCGAATTCAGCGACAATGAACGTCTTTGCCATTGGATCCGCATGGCGCAAAAACGCATCAAGTTCCAAGGGCTGCCGGCGCGCATTTGTTGGCTCGGCTACGGCGAGCGGGCGAAATTTGGCAAAATCATCAACGACATGGTGGCCAAAGGCGAGCTGAAAGCGCCGATCGTCATCGGCCGCGATCATTTGGATTCGGGCTCCGTCGCTTCGCCGAACCGGGAGACGGAAGGGATGAAAGACGGAAGCGACGCCATCGCCGACTGGCCGATTTTAAACGCGCTGTTGAATGCCGTCGGCGGCGCAAGCTGGGTGTCGGTTCACCACGGCGGCGGCGTCGGCATGGGCTACTCGATCCATGCCGGCATGGTCATCGTGGCCGACGGCACGAAAGAGGCGGAAAAACGGTTGGAACGCGTGTTGACGACCGACCCGGGGTTGGGTGTGGTCCGCCATGCCGATGCTGGCTATGAGCTTGCCATCCGGACGGCGAAAGAAAAAGGCATCGATATACCGATGCTGAAGTAGAAAGGGGAGAGCCACATGCGCCCGCTTTTTGTCCGCCGCGCCCGCCAGCTTGTGACGATGGCGGGGGGCTCCGCGGCCCCGCTCGTCAAGGAGAAGATGAGCGATCTTCACATCATTGAAAACGGCAGCGTCTGGATCGAAAACGGCACGATCACAGCCGTCGGTTCGGATGATGAACTGGCCCACCGATTTGCTGACCGTCTCGATGAGGCTGACGTGATTGACGCCCGCGGCAAAACGGTCACTCCTGGCCTCATCGATCCGCACACCCATCTCGTTTACGCCGGCAGCCGCGAACGCGAATGGACGATGCGCCTTGATGGAGCGGCGTACATGGAGATCATGAACGCCGGCGGCGGCATCCATGCGACAACGAAGGCGACGCGCGAAGCGTCGGAAGAAACGTTGTATGAAGAAAGCAAACAGCGGCTTGATCAGTTTTTGCTTCATGGGGTCACGACCGTCGAGGCGAAAAGCGGCTACGGCTTAAGCCTTGAGCACGAAATCAAGCAGCTCGAAGCTGCTAAGCGGCTTGATGACATCCACCCAGTTGATGTCGTTTCCACCTTTCTTGGCGCCCACGCCGTTCCGCCGGAGTGGAAGCACGATCCGGATGAATACGTCCGCCTCATCATCAACGAAATGATTCCCGAAGTGAGCCGGCGTGGGTTGGCCGAGTTCAACGACGTCTTTTGCGAGCGCGGCGTGTTCACTCCCGATGAGGCGCGCCGCATTTTGGAAGCGGGGAAAGCGTACGGCTTGACGCCGAAAATCCATGCCGATGAAATCGAACCGTATGGCGGGGCGGAACTGGCCGCCGAGGTCGGCGCGATTTCCGCCGACCATCTGCTTCGCGCGTCGGACGAAGGAGTTCGCCGCATGGCGGAGCGCGGCGTCATCGGCGTTCTCTTGCCAGGCACGGCATTTTTCTTAATGACAAAAGCCGCCGACGCCCGCCGTTTGATCGACGCCGGCGTTCCCGTCGCCTTGGCGACCGACTGCAACCCCGGTTCATCGCCGACCGTCTCGCTGCCGCTTGTGATGAGCCTTGCCTGTCTGCACATGCGCATGACTCCCGCTGAAGCGATGGCCGCTGCCACGATCAATGCCGCCCACGCCATCGGCCGCGGGCATCTCGTCGGCAGCCTTGAGCCGGGGAAAACGGCGGATTTGGTCATGTTCAACGTGCCGAATTACGTGCAGATCATGTACTATTACGGAGTCAATCATGTCGAGATGGTGATCAAAGGCGGGGAGGTGGTGGTGAAAGACGGCAAGGTGTGCAATGAAACGAAAGGGGCATGACTAAACCGTTTCATACGGAATGAACCAAAAATCCGCCGCCTTTGTCAACGGTTAGAGGTCGGGCAATCGTACATGAGCGGCTGCGCTTGCCTTCGTCAAACGCTTACAAGAAAAGTGGAGGGATCATAAATAATGAAAACGGATACAAACGTGGGCGTACAGCCATCCGTTCCAACGCCGACAAGCGGCGCATGGAAGTTTTTCGTTTACAGCGCCATCGGGATTTTCATGTTTTTCGTCCCCGTATCGATCGGAGGCACATCGTCCATTTTGCTCGATCACATCGTGACATGGATTCGCTCACAGTTTTCAGCACTTGTTCCGTATTATGCTCTTATAGTGATCGCTCTCGGTGCGATTTATCCATTTTATAAGAAAACGTGGAACAAAGATGCCTTGACGGCCGTTTTTTCACTGTTGAAAGTTCTTGGACTGATCGTGGCGGTCATGTTGGTGTTTCGCATCGGTCCGTCATGGCTGTTTCAACCGAATATGGGGCCGTTTTTGTATGACAAACTCGTCATTTCTGTCGGTTTGCTTGTGCCGATTGGCTCCGTCTTTCTCGCTTTGCTCGTTGGTTACGGGCTTCTGGAATTCGTCGGCGTTTGGATGCAGCCTGTCATGCGGCCGATTTGGAAAACACCGGGCCGCTCGGCGATCGATGCCGTCGCTTCCTTCGTCGGCAGCTACTCGATTGGTCTTTTGATCACCAATAAAGTGTTTAAAGAAGGCAAATATACAGTGAAAGAAGCGGCGATCATCGCTACCGGTTTTTCCACCGTATCCGTGACATTTATGGTCGTTGTCGCGAAAACATTAGGGCTCATGTCGATCTGGAACACGTATTTTTGGGTGACATTTCTTGTCACATTTGCCGTCACAGCGCTTACCTCCCGGCTTTGGCCGCTGAGCCGCATGAGCGACGAGTATTACGATGGCAAAGGAGACCCGGGGCAAAAAGTGACGGGCAGCTATATGAAGCAAGCTTGGTCTGAGGCGATGAAAGCGGTAGGACAGTCAAAAGGGATTGGAGCGAATATATGGGAAAATTTGCGTGATGGTTTCATCATGACGATGGGCATTTTGCCTTCCATTATGTCCGTTGGACTGATTGGGCTGTTGCTCGCTGAATATACGCCATTGTTTGACTGGTTGGGCTATTTATTCTATCCATTCACCCTTCTCTTGCAAATTCCCGAGCCGCTGTTGGCAGCGAAAGCATCGGCCATTGAAATCGCGGAAATGTTTTTGCCGGCTTTGCTTGTCACCGAAGCTCCACTTGTCACGAAATTCATTATTGCTGTCGTATCCGTATCGGCGATCCTATTCTTTTCCGCTGTCATCCCATGCATTTTGTCTACGGAAATTCCGCTCAGCTTGCCGAGGCTGCTTGTCATCTGGTTCGAGCGGACCGTATTGACGCTCATCCTCACCGCTCCGCTCGCATACTGGCTGCTTTGATGGGAGAGCGGCGCTTCAATCAAAACGGGTATCGTGGGACGGCTGCGATTCTCGGGTTCGTAGCCATCCCATTACCCGACTGAGAAGTTTCGGTGCCATGAAAGCCTGTCCACCCCCGAGGACAGGCTTTTACATCGTTTCACGCTGCTGCTTTAACAAATCGCGAATCTCCGTCAGCAATTCCTCCTCCTTTGTCAGCGTCGGTGCCGTTTCTTTGACCTCTTCCTGCTTTTTCATTCGTTCGTACAACGTATTGATCAGTTTGACAAACAGGAAGATGGAGAAAGCGATGATCAAAAAATCGACGACCGTTTGAATAAACGCCCCGTATTTCACTTCGGCCTTGCCGACTTTCCAAGACAAATCGCTGAAATTGATGCCGCCTAAAATCAAACCGACGAGCGGCATGATGATGTCATTGACGAGCGAGGAGACGATTTTGCCGAACGCTCCCCCGATAATGACCCCGACCGCTAAATCGATGACATTGCCGCGGACGGCGAATTTTTTAAACTCGTTCCACATGCCAATCTCCTTCCTAAGAAAGTGCTCGTCTGCATTATACCCGATCAGCCGCTGAGGTGAAACATTTGTAGTTTAAATCATAGAAAATAAATAAGTTTTATAGTATTATAAAGTAGATGAACAAAATGGAAAAGGGGGATGATGCATCATGGAGTTGACCGCACAACAACGAGACGTTCGCACGAAACAAGCAGCGAACGCCCCGAAACATCCGACTGCGTGGATTATTGCGGTTTCCTGCCTCATCTTGATCGGCGGAACGTTGTTCTTATATAGCCGCGTTTCTTGGCAACAGGCGCTTTTGTACGTGTTAGGGGCGTTTGGTGGATTTGTATTGTACCAGGCGCATTTTGGCTTTACCTCGGCATGGAGGAAATTCATTTTGTACCGTCAAGGGGAAGGCATTCGGGCACAGATGATCATGATGGCTGTGGCCAGCGCGCTGTTTTTGCCGCTGCTCGTGAAAGGGTCCGTTCTTGGGCACCCGGTGTCAGGTTATGTATTTGGTGTCGGGGTATCGGTCATCGTCGGCGCCTTCCTGTTTGGCATCGGCATGCAGCTTGGCGACGGCTGCGCCTCGGGGACGTTGTACCATATCGGCGGGGGCGATGCAAACGGCATTGTGACGCTCATCGGGTTCATCGCTGGCTCAGTCATTGCGACGGCCCACTTTGACGTGTGGGCGAAGATGCCGCAATGGGAGCCGTTCTCGTTCATTGGCGAGTTCGGCGTCTTGGGAGGGTTTTGGCTTCAGTTGGTTTTGCTGGCAGCGGTCTACTATGTGGTGACCGTGGCGGAAAAACGGCGCTATGGCCAACTCGTTGCTACATCGCTTGAGAATCGTCATGGCTGGAAAGCGATTTACAAAGGGCCATGGTCGCTTCTGGTTGGGGCGTTGCTTTTGGCGGCCACGAACGCACTTGTGCTGATGATTAGCGGTAAGCCGTGGGGCATTACATCCGCTTTCGCCCTTTGGGGCGCGAAGTTCGTGCAGCTGTTTGGCGTCGATCCGACCGCTTGGGCGTACTGGCAAGATGAAGCAAAACGGCAGGCGCTCGCGAAGCCGCTCTACTACGATACAACGACCGTGATGGACATCAGCTTGATGGTCGGCGCCTTATTGGCGGCAGCGCTGGCGGGCCGCTACACAAAGCCGATTCAGTGGAAGCGTCCGACGCGCATGACGATCGGCGCGCTCATTGGCGGTTTAATGATGGGATACGGCGCCCGGCTGGCGTTCGGCTGCAACATCGGCGCGTATTTCGGCGGCATTGCATCATTCAGCGCCCACGGCTGGGCGTGGTTTGTCTTTGCTTTCCTCGGCAGCCTGATCGGTGTCAAACTGCGTCCGTATTGCGCGTACAAAAACTAAACGTCCGAAAATCGGCATCCCGTCGTTTTGACGGGGTGCCTTCTTTATGCCGTTCTTGCCAGGCGGTATGTGGTACAATGGGTGGTGAGGCTTCGAAGCGTGCAGCTGTCCGCTTTTTTGAAATCGTTTTCTTTGTTTGGGAAGAGGCGGGATCGCGCGGCTGTGATCATTGGAAGAGAGGGGGAAAGGCATGGGGAAAGCGGCATCGATCGTCTGCATCGGCGGGGCGAACGTCGACCGAAAGGCGCGGTTGCTCACTCCGTTTCGGCTCGGCACGTCCCATCCCGTCGCCACGACGCAAACCGCGGGCGGGGTGGCGAGAAACATCGCCGAAAACCTGGGAAGGCTCGGCCAAGCTGTTTCGCTCGTCAGCACCGTTGGCGACGACCAGGACGGACAGTGGCTCATTGACGTGACGAGTCGGTACGTGGATTCACGGCACATCGTGCGAACGTCAAAAGCGAACACCGGGACGTATACAGCAGTGCTCGATGAACGCGGCGAGATGGTCCTCGCCTTGGCGGATATGGCGATTTATGATACAGTGGGAAAAGAGTGGATAAAGCAGCGGTGGTCTGAACTCGGCCCGATGACCGCCGTCGTGCTTGATGCGAATTTCCCTGCGGATATCCTTTCGTGGGTGATCAAACAGTGCCGGCAAGAGGATGTGTTGCTTTGTGTCGTGACCGTGTCCGTTCCGAAAGTGAAACGGCTGCCTGCCGACTTAACAGGCGTGACATGGCTTGTGACGAATGAAGCAGAGGCTATGGCGCTTGCGGGCAATGATCATTGCAGCGTGCACAAAGCGATGGAGGCGCTCGTTCGTTTGGGCGTCGAGAACGTTGTCGTCACGCGCGGGGCGGGCGGCGTCGCATACGCCACCAAGCAAGGGGAAACAGGGGTGATCGCGGCGCCGAAGGTTGCGGTCACCGATGCCACCGGAGCGGGCGACGCCTTTGCGGCAGGATTTTTGTACGGCGTCCTCGGCGGCTATCCGCTCGAAGCTGCCTGCCGCTTCGGGATGAGCAATGCGGCGCTTACGCTGCAAACGGCCGAAACGGTGCATCCCGCTTTGAATGAATATATGTTGCAAGCCGCCTATGCGCGATATTTTCGCGAAGGGGGAACGAAGTGATGAATGATTTTCTCGTCTTTTCCGAAGAAGTCGCTCAAGCGAAGGCGGAACAAAAGCCGATCGTCGCTTTGGAATCGACGATCATCTCGCATGGCATGCCGTATCCGGAAAATGTGCAGACGGCGAAAGCGGTTGAACAGATCATCCGCGGCCGCGGCGCCGTGCCGGCGACGATCGCCATTTTAAACGGAAAAATCAAAATCGGGTTGACCGAAAACGAACTTGAACAGCTCGGGACAAGCCGCGATGTGGAAAAAGTGAGCCGCCGCGACTTGCCGTATGTCGTCGCCATGAAAAAACACGGGGCGACGACCGTGGCGGGGACGATGATTTGCGCTGAGATGGCGGGCATCCGCGTGTTTGCGACCGGCGGCATCGGCGGGGTGCACCGCGGCGCCGAACAGACGATGGACATCTCGGCCGACTTGCAGGAACTGGCGTGCACCAACGTCGCGGTCGTCTGCGCCGGGGCGAAATCGATTTTGGATTTAGGATTGACGCTTGAGTACCTAGAGACGCACGGCGTCCCGGTTATCGGCTATCAGACGGACGTCCTGCCAGCGTTCTATTCGCGGACGAGCCCGTTTCGCGTCGACTATCGCCTCGACAGCGTGGAAGAAGTCGCTCAGTTCATTGAAACGAAATGGGGGCTTGGGTTGAACGGCGGTGTTGTGATCGCCAATCCTGTCCCAAAAGAAGAGGAGCTCGAGGAGTCGTATATCACCGCCATCATCGAACAAGCGCTCAAGGAAGCAGAAAAGCAGCACATCACCGGAAAAGCGGTCACCCCGTTTTTGCTTGACCGTGTGAAAACGTTAACCAGAGGCAAAAGCTTGCAAGCGAATATCGCCTTAGTGAAAAACAACGCCGCCTTGGCGGCCGACCTTGCCCGAGAGCTTTCTTGATGCGAACGCCCCCGCCCTGATGGAAGAGCGGGGGCATGATGGCAGTGGAGGATTTATCGAGCGTGAAGCAAATGGCGGATTTTTCGATCATGCTGGGCGATTTTGACGGAGTGGAAGTCGACTGTTTCTTGTGTTTCAGCCAGTTCGACGCGGATGTGGCCGAGCTTTGCTTCGAGCCGTTCGAACCGTTCGTTCATGGTGCGCTCCAATTGGGTGATTTGCCGCTCAAACCGTCCGTCCATCTCCTCGATGCGCCCGTCCATTCCTTCCACACGTCCGTTCATTCCTTCCATGCGTTTGTCCATGTCCTCGATGCGCTTGTCCATGTCCTCAATGCGTTTGTTCATCGTGTTCGTTTGTTCGCTCAACGCTTGGACTTGGCGTTGGAGCGAGTCGAATTTCTCATGGAGCGCTTCGAACTGCTTGCGCATATCGGATGCGTACAAATCAAGCACTTGCAAAATTTGCGCCAATATCGTTTTTTCTTCCATCCCCTTCACCTCCTTCCACTCTAGTATATCAAACAAGCGAGTTTTCGAGAAGGAACAACGGTTTCAAATCTGACGGGATTTCGTTGATGATGGATAAAGGAGGGGCGTTGCTATGGCTTAATGATCACTCATTCATCTTTTGCCACTGACTGGCTGCCGATCACCATCGTTTCGGCCGCTGTCGCTGTCAGTGTTTTCATTGGTATTCTTGTATTTAGAGTGTTAAAACAGAAATCGTGAACCCGTCGAGGGGCTAGCTGAACGTTGACACCCAGCCGATACTACGGGCGAAATCGGCAGCGGGAAAAGTAGAAAAGTGCTGCGAAAAGCAAGTACACGTACTTTGGCTAAAAAAACAGCCTGCCTTCGCGCATGGAAGCGAGAGGCGGGCTTGTTGCTTAACAAAGACTTAAACCTATTTGAAAACGTTTACCAATAATGTACAATGCTTATTCCCAAAATGAATGGTAAAGTTGATTGATGCCAATCCGATATGGTATGTTAAAAGAAAAGGTTAATAAAAATTAACATTAATATCGGTTTATGACTCTATTTTGTGTTAAAAATAATTAACACAAAGGAGGTGTGATGATGGAGATTAAACAAACGATCGCGAAAAATCTAAATCGGGTCAAAAAAGAGATGGGGTTGAAGAATCAAGATTTAGCCGAATTGATGGGCGTGACAAGACAAACGATTGCCAAATATTTAAAAGGGGAACAAATTCCTGACAGTGCAAAATTATTTCTTCTGTCGCGACACTTGAATATCCCGATGAAGGATTTGATCGTTTCTTTAGATGATCAGCGTGAACCAATGTCTTCTTTCATGTTTCGCGCGGATAACCCTAAAGAAAACTTTCGTCTGATTGATCAAAATCAAGTGAATCGGATCATGGATGATTATTATGAGCTGCTTGCCTCTTTTGGAGAGGCTAGTGTTGCTTATTTGCCCCCGACGTATAAAGTAAAGCTCGTTGATCATGAGTTAACGGAGGAGCATAAAACCATTATTCGACAAGCAGCGGAACAAACGAGGAAAATGTTTGGCCTTGATCATGTGATCCCAAGCGATATTTATGCGGTTTTAGAGCGCCATGGTATACATGTCATCGCGTTGAAAACGATTGATAAAAAAATTGATGGTTTATCGGCTTACTCCGAGGAAAAAGGAGCTTTTATTTTCCTTAATGATCACGACGAAATACCTGAGGAACGAAAACGGTTCAGCGTCATTCACGAACTTGGCCATCTTATTTTTCATCGCGAGGAATACCGAAGTGATCTTAGCTCTCTTACTTACAGCAGCGCAAGAAAGGAAATCAATGAAAAAGTCGCCACGTTGTTTGCAAGCTACTTTCTTATTCCTCGCGAACAGTTGCGGGAATATGCCTATTATTTTAAACGATATGTTACCCTTGAAACGATTATGGAGCTTAAGCGCCAATTTTTTGTCAGTGCTGAAGCCTTCATGAGGGCCTTATTGGATGAACAATACATTTCCGGAAGGACGTACGGCCATTTGCGAAAAACGTTGCGGGAGCAAGGATATAAAGAACAAGAACCCGCTCCAATCGAGTATATTCCCAAAAACCGCAAACTGACCTATTTTGTGAAACAGGCGTATTTTGAGGGGAGCATTACGATTAACAAAGTATGCGAAATCCTTGGATGCGATTTGCGGACTGCTAGAGAAATGGTCAAGGGATGGTATAAGGAGCATGGATGTTCAGAAAATACGGGGGCTTTATAAAAGAGAGCGGTGGTGGACAACAATGTGTTAAACGATTTTTATGAGTTGGACAGGATGGATTTACTGACGAGAGTGTTTGGCCGAGTGTGTGTTCCCGAAAGTATTTTGTGGAATGAGACTCCTGACGATATCCGGACGGCTTTGCGACAAATCGATTATGAAACGGTCTCTTTGCATACGGAAGAGGGATACGGGCTCATGTATCAGCTGCTGACAGAATGGACAGGTTTGAGCGAATATGATGCAGAACTGATTGCCATTGCCGGTCAAGATATGATTGTATGCACATCGAATGAAAAAAGGATCATCAATGCATGTGAAAGTTATGGCATCGAATATACGGGAACTTTAGGAATTTTATGTTGCGTGTATGAGCGTCGGTTGATCGGACGGGAAGAATTCAAGGGATTGATTGACCGGTTGTTTTCCGATGAGTGCAGCTGCCACTTGCATCCGAGGTTGAAGAACCAAATTTACAAACAGTATCATTTGCAAGATGTGCAGCCGTGTTGAACAAGACTAGCGTCTTTTGCATTGAAATAGGGAACGGTCCTGTCTGGATGCGATTCAAGGACGGCCTTTCTTTGAGAACATTCCACGTCTTCGACCAAAAACTGGCCGCAAAGACCCATGTGGCAACGGGCAAACGTATAAAACGTGCTCCGGGCAGTAACAACGCTGTTTTCGATCAAAGAAACAACCCGCCCCCATGCGTTGAGGCAGGGAGCGGGCTTTCCGCTTAAAACGCCACCGCCATCAGGCTTAAGCTCCCATACTGGTACTCGCGGAACAACACGCGCAGCGCTTGGTCACGACTCCCCGCGCCGTAAGCGATCCAGTACGGCGCGAGGTGCTCGGGCGTCGGCACGGCTTGCTTGGCGTACGGCGCTTTGTTCTCATAATCGAACACCTCTTCGCTATGGAAGGATGACTGGCTGAGAAGCCAATCATCAAACGCGACGGCCCATGCGTCCGCCTCGGCATGCCCTTCCCAACGGAGCGCCATCAAATTGTGCACCGTCCCGCCGCTGCCGATGATCATCAATCCTTCGTCACGCAATGGACGCAGCGCCTCGCCTAGCTGGAACAATTGCTTCGGCGTCCACCACGGCACGACCGACGCCTGCACAACCGGAATATCCGCTTTCGGAAATAAGCGGTAGAGCAGCACCCATGAGCCGTGATCCAACCCGCGCGTGGGATCAACGGCCACTTCCGCCACGCCACCTAGGCGCTCCCGCACGCGTTCCGCCCACTCGACCGATCCGCGCGCCGGATACACCACTTCATGCAACTCGCGAGGAAAACCGGAAAAATCATAAATCATGTCATACGTCCCCTCAACCGCCGAAACCATCGGTTGGCGCGTCATCCAGTGCGCTGTAAAGATCACCACCGCCTGCGGGCGAATCCCTTCCCCAAGCTTTTTCAAAAACGCCGTATACGTATTGTCCTCGATCGCCAACATCGGCGAACCGTGTGCAAGAAACAGGGCAGGGGCTTTCATTGTCCATTCCTCCTTACCGTTTGCGCATTTACACTTAGTGTAACATAAAAGTCCCTTTCATCGTTCCATCGTCACGCAACGTTTTCGCAAGGCGGCGGGTGATCACATGTGGGAAAAGACTGGCCAAAAACGCTAGTCGAATTCCTCACCGTTATGCATAAGATAAGATGATCAAATTAGAAAGAGGTGAAAAGATGCACACCGTTTCTTTTATGCCCGCCTACCCGTATGCTTATTCATATCCGTCCCATGCCTACACGCCTGTGCACTACTATGGAAGGCCGCCTGTTTACTGGCCGGTTCCTTACAGGCTGGAAAGAGAGAACATAAAGCTGAAAGATTACGGGCCGGAGCCGTTTGTCGTTCAGATCAACGAGGCCGCGAAACAAAACGATACGTACCGCACTGCTTTATGGACTGGGCCGCATTTGCAAGTGACGTTGATGAGCCTGAATGTCGGGGAAGATATTGGATTGGAAATTCACCATCACGTCGATCAATTTTTGCGCATTGAACAAGGTCAAGGAATTGTTCGAATGGGCAAGAGGAAAGACGAGTTGACATTGGAAAGAAACGTGCGCGCCGGTTCCGCGATTATGGTTCCAGCTGGAACATGGCACAATGTCATCAACACCGGAAATGTCCCGCTGAAGCTCTATTCCATCTATGCACCTCCGCAGCATCCGCGCGGTACTGTGCACCGAACAAAGGCCGACGCCCTGGCGGCTGAATAGCGAACAAGCGAATTGACGGCAAAGCATGACAAAAGATGCTGGCTCCTGACGGAAAAGCGGCTTTCCCGCTGGTGGGGACGGCCGCTTTTTTAGTAGAATAGAAGAAAAATAGAAACGAAGGAAACATTTCGGCACGAAGGAGCTATTCTTATGTCATTGCACGATCTGTTCCGTGAAGTGATGGTCATCTACGAGCAAGACAAGCAGGAAAAACTGTCCAAAGAGCGGCGGACGTTTCAGTTGGTGACGCGGGCGATTCCAGAGGCGTTGAAAGCGTTGCCGTTTCTGCCGCCTGACCGGTATGTGGTGAAAGGGTCGGTCGGTCAAGGGAATTGGACCGACGTGCCGTGGGTGGCGGTGATGGATCAAGAGGCGACGGATTCGACACAGCGCGGCTATTATATCGCCTACTTGTTCAGCGAGGATATGCGTCGGCTGTATTTGACGCTCGCCCAAGGGGTGACGGAGACGCCGAAAGACGAAATGGAGCGGGTGAAGCGGGACATTCGCCAACACATTCCCACTGAAGAACGCGTGCGGACGGATGATGACATCCATCTTGGTGAAAGCAAACGGGCGAAAGATTACGAACGGTCGGTGGCGGTGTATATCGCCTATTCGTTTGACGATCTGCCATCCGATGAACAACTCGCGCGCGATCTCGAAACGATGATCGGTTATTACCAACAATATCTTGGAGACATCCCAGAGCATCTTCCCGAGCCGCAACAGGGCGTTAGTGTATTGTGCGCGAAGAAATAGGAATTGATAAAAAATGAACTTCAAAGCGGAAGAGTGACGCGTTTTCATCGCTTTGCCATCGGATGTAGAAAAGGGAGCGGCACCGCTCTTTTTGTATTTTTGGTCGATCGACAAAGTGAGACGGCAAAGTTTTATAAAAGAAAAGTTGGTACAATCAAATTAACTAAATCTTTTTATCTATGACAAAGGGAGGGCGCGAGATAGCTGCCATTCGCAAAGCGGATTACTACTATGGAGCGCTGCTTTCTGCGTTGGTCAACGGGGGACTGGCGCCGGCGCTGTTTGAAAAGGAAAATGACAACCGCCAAATTTATGAAGTCACGACGAATAAAGCGAGCTATATCATGTACACGAAATACAACACGACTCCATCCGGCTCCAAAGATTTCACTTGGTCGTTTGTATTCGGTGACAATGAAATTTCGGAAATTAGCAAGATTCATCTCGAAAACAGCAAGGAAAAAGAAATTATTTTTGCCTTCATTTGTGCCCAGAAACAGCCGAGCGATTCCAATCAAATAATTGCCATTGTCCGTTGGGATGAGTTTCTCGAGTGCGTGGATCTGCAAAAAGCGCAAGTTCGAGGAACTCCCCGGCTCTCCATAAAAGCAGTTAAAGGTTCTCATAAGTTGCGCCTCTACGGCAGCAAACGCACGGATGTATTGGATGGGAAGGATAATACGATCAGAATTGAACGAAATCGGTTAAGCAGTTTGTAATAGACTGAGAACACTGGTGGGGGGCTTAGTTTTTGAATTATTGCATCATACTAGGAGGGGGCTGTCTGCCCATCCTTTAAGCCCCTGTTTTTAGAAAACTGTTGGTTTCGCAGATGGAGCCATTTTTTGTGAAAAGGGGGAAAAGCCAGTGACAAAATGGTGGATGATCCGCGCGGGCGACCGCAATGAGCTGATTCCGCTTTGGCTGGAAAAGGGCATCGCATCGATCGGTTGGGCGAGATTGGGCGATCCCAAGAACTTTCGGTCGAAAGAACAGCTGCAGCGAAAAGCGGATGAAGTGTTCGCCGAGGCAAAACCAAAATCGAGAACCAGTTGGGTGAACCAAGTATGGCGTTTTGCCCATGAAATCAAAAAAGGCGACCGTGTGATCACATATTCGAAGGAGAAAAGGGAGTACATTGTTGGAACCGCGACAGAAGAGCATCGTTACGATCCCTCCATCGGGTATTCCTATTATCCGAACATCATCCGTGTAAAATGGGAAAATGCCACAGTTCCAAGGGATTCGTTGTCAGACGGAGCGAAGAACAGTTTGGGTTCGACGCTGACGGTTTTTCGAGTGGATGAATGGGGCGATGAAATCGAGCAGCGTTTATACAGTCAACCATTCTCAAAACCTCGGGATGAACTTGAAGAGGGGGAAACGGGAGAAATCGTCGAAGACCTTGTTGGAAAAGCGTTGATGATGATCCAAGACAAAGTGGACAAGCTTGATCCGTGGCAAATGCAAGATTTAGTAGCGGGCTTGCTTCAAGCGATGGGGTACAACGTGCAAGTGAGCCCGAGAGGCCCTGATGGCGGTGTGGATGTGTTGGCCTATAAGGACGCGTTTGGCTTTGAAAAACCTGTGATCAAGGTGCAAGTGAAGCATCGCAAAAGCGCCGCCTCGGCTCCGGAAATCCAGCAGCTTCTCGGAGCCAACCCGATTGATGCCAATTGCCTGTTTGTCTCAACAGGCGGGTTCACTTCCCATGCAGAGGCAGTCGCCAAACATAATTCTGTGAAACTGATTGATTTGGAAGAGCTGGTCAACTTGATTGTCCATTGGTATGAGAACATGCCAAATGATGCGAGAGCGCTGCTGCCGCTGCAGAAAATTTATATTCCCGAATAAGATGCCTTTGTGTCCTACTCAAACTTAAGGTCGGTCTTCCATAAAAGCGAGGTTCGTTCCATCCCTCTGCCCGCAGCACGGGCGGTCGTTGCCATTTGTATGACGGAGGGCTTTTCCGGGCTCTCCATTTTTTCTTCTTCCATGCAGGATTTTCGCCTCGTGCTCACGAATGATATCCCTCATTGTTGGTGTCCTCCGTGAGGAACAGTCCTTTCCACGATGGGGACGATTCAAAGATGTTGATCATGACAAACGGCCAACCGTTCGTCGTGCGGACAGCGCTCCCTGAGGACGCTGATCCAGTTGCGGCGTTTGTGAAGCGGTGACGGCGGAAGCGCCTTGCCTGCGATCGGAGGGGAAGCAACGGTGCAGGGCCGCAGCGAATCCCATCGCTTCACCTTATCGATTCGCGTTGTCGTGCAGATGAGGGCGCCTCGTAGAAATGCGGGGGCAATAGGGGGTGTGTGGCTGTAAAGATGACGTTTCTGTGGGGGATAAATGTTGCCAATCGTCACCTATACTTTCTATTCGATTGTTTCCGAACGAAGTGGGGTTCGGCTGATGGATGCGGATTGGAGCGACCGGTGCGGATGGATCGTTGTGCAAAGAAGCCGCCGACGGTTGGAGTGCGTCGTGAATGGAACTGTTCTCCATCCGGACGTCTCTGTGCGTTTTCCCATCATTCGATGGGTCGACAGCGAGCGGTTTTTGCTGGCGGATGCGAGAAGCGATGGGAAGCGCGATAATGTGTTTTTGCTCGATCTGCACGGCCGTGTCCGGCATTCCTTTTGCGGCGGCGACGGGATTGAAGATATAGCGGTTGGAAAAGAAGGGATATGGATCAGCTACTTTGATGAAGGGGTTTTTGGCAAAGGAATTTCTACGGAAGGATTGGTTTTGTTTCGATTTGATGGTTCCCCGGCCTTCAAATATCATTCCCATTTAACGGATCGTCCCATGATCATTGACTGCTATGCGATTTGTAAAGGGAAATCCTCGACATTGTGGCTCTTTCCTTACGACGATTTTTCGCTTATTCATGTGGATCCTTGCGCAAAGGCGGTGGAGAGATACAAAGCGCCCGAGCAGCTGCGCGGATCGACCGCTCTATGTGTGAGGGGGAACTATGCGTATTTTGGCAGTAGCTATCATTCGAAGGAGGGACTGTACAGCTGGAACGTCAGAAGCGGGAAGCTGGAGAAAATCGGGTGCATTCATGGGGCGGCTAGAGGACTGGGACCAAAGGAAACGAGCCACTTTCTGAGTGTCGAGGATGATGCAGCGAGAGTGCATATGATCCTCAATCCAGACGAATATGAGCAGTCATTGTAAAACGAACGATCCGTGTTGTTTTCGGCATTGAGCGAGATGTTTTTGATTGCTGAAATGGGTAGACGATTTGAACGTTCCGTGGGAAATCGTGGGTCGATCCGAGCTGACGAATCCAAATTGCCGGGAACGAAGAGCGAACCTTGGAGAGATCGGGGTTGGAGTCCGTCTTCTATATGTTGTTTTTCTATCAGCTATTGAATTTTTATATGCAGATGGATAGAATGGAAAAGGAGAGTGATGAAAACGGCCCCGTAGCTCAGTGGATAGAGCGTCGGTTTCCTAAACCGTGCGTCGGAGGTTCGAATCCTCTCGGGGCCGCTATGTGGATCCGACTCATCCGGATCGGAATCCCTAAATCCCTTGATATGACCGCATTGGCGGTCTTTTTTTATTTTGGGGAATAATGAAAAAATCGGGATTTTCACCATAAAATGTACTTGATAAAGAAAGACATTCAGATAAAGAAAAGCAAAACAGCATTTTTCCTTGCGATTTGCTTTTGCTAAGTTACGATGCCGACAATCCCCCCTAAGAAGAATAAAATTTTGTATTTATATCCACCAATTTAGCATGCATGTGGGAAACAGCTGCATTATCTTTCAACGGCATAAAGCTGTTTTATGGCTATATGTTCCTCGTCACCCCTGAAAAATTTCCGCATTTTCTCGCGAGATGGTGGCGAAATATTCAACGATTTTGTAAAATTATTATGAAGGACGATTGTGGATGAGCGTGTTGATGCAATGAATACGCAACGGTGCACGGAATTATATTAATATATTTTTGTTAAAATCGTTAATAATGACATACTATTAATCGATTGTGTTATAATAAATGTTGGAATCGCCCTTAAAATCCAAAGGGGTATCGGTGGAATCATTTCGAGCGGTCGCTCGATGCTCTTTTACAACTATTCATGGATAGGGATGGTAAACATGGGGAACAAACAAACAACGGACGTCATTTTAATCGGCGCTGGCATTATGAGCGCAACGTTGGGGACGCTGCTCAAGGAATTGGCGCCCGAATGGGAGATTGCCGTGTTTGAACGGCTCGAAGAAGCGGGGGCAGAAAGCTCCAACGAGTGGAACAACGCCGGAACCGGACATGCGGCGCTTTGCGAGCTGAACTACACCGTTAGGAAGTCCGATGGGTCGATCGACATCAGCAAAGCCATCAAAATCAATGAGCAGTTTTATGTCTCCTTGCAGTTTTGGGCTCATTTAGTGAACAGCGGGGTGCTCGCGGATCCAAAAGAGTTCATCCGCCCATTGCCGCATATGAGCTTCGTGCAAGGGGAAGACAATGTCGCGTTTTTGAAAAAGCGGCATGAAACGATGGCAGCCAATCCACTATTTAAAGGAATGGAATTTTCTGATGACCCGAAAAAGTTGGCCGAATGGGTGCCGCTCATGATGGAAGATCGGGTTGTGACCGAGCCGATTGCGGCGACGCGGATCGAGTCGGGGACGGACGTCAACTTTGGGGCATTGACGCGCCAATTGTTTGAACATTTGAAACGGAAGAACGTGGAGATCCGCTACCGCCATCATGTCGAAGATATCAAACGGACAAGCGATGGCTTATGGGAGTTGAAGGTGCGGAATTTGGACACGGGCGCCGTGGAGTTTCATGCGGCCAAGTTTGTCTTCATCGGCGCCGGAGGAGGCAGCCTCCATCTGTTGCAAAAATCTGGCATTCCAGAAGGGAAAGGGATCGGCGGCTTCCCGGTGAGCGGACTGTTTATGGTGTGCAACAACCCAGAGGTTGTGGAAAAGCACCACGCGAAAGTGTACGGCAAAGCGAAAGTCGGCGCGCCGCCGATGTCGGTGCCGCACTTGGACACGCGGTTTATCGATAATCAAAAAATGCTGCTGTTTGGGCCGTTTGCGGGTTTTTCGCCGAAGTTTTTGAAAAACGGGTCGATGCTCGACCTGTTCACCTCGATCAAGCCGCACAACGTATTGACGATATTGGCCGCTGGTGTGAAAAATATGGCCTTGACCAACTATTTGATCCAGCAGGTGATGTTATCGAAAGAACAGCGCATGCAAGAGCTGCGTGAATTCGTCCCAACGGCGAAAAGCGACGAGTGGGACATCGTCGTTGCGGGTCAGCGTGTGCAAGTGATTAAAGACACAGAATCTGGCGGCAAAGGGACTTTGCAATTTGGCACGGAAGTCGTCCATGCGGCCGATGGCTCGATCGCGGCGTTGCTCGGCGCTTCGCCAGGTGCATCAACAGCGGTTCACGTCATGCTTGAAGTGATGGAGAAATGCTTCCCGGAACAGATGAAAGAATGGCGGCCGAAAGTGAAAGAAATGATTCCGTCCTACGGCGAATCATTGATGAAAAACGAATCGCTTTTGCGCCAAGTGCAAGCGTCTACAGCGGAAGCGCTCGGATTAAACGGCCACTTTGCGCTGCAGTTGGCGTAAGCCTGTGCTTTAGCGGTCTAAAGGGAGGTCGTATACTAGTCGCCTGTAAGGAGCAGCTGCCCGAAGATCAAGGGCAGCTGTTTTTCTATTTCGTTTGCCGCTCGGTGATGGGGTGAATGGGGTCTTGCCCCGCGGTTGGCAGATGCACGGCGGGGCGCCATCCAGTATACTATAAAGCAAAGACGCGGACGGGATGGCCGTTGATCATCGCCGCTTGTTGAGACGATCTTGCGCTGCGGCTGCTGTTGCCTTTCAGGAGAAGCAGTTGAAGGGGGTGAGGCCATGACAAGGTGGGTGTCCTATTCAGAAAAGCGGCATTTCTTAACAACGTTTTTGCAACATTATCGCCTAAAGCATCCCGATGCCCGGTTTGTGCTCAAGTATTTGCTTCAGCACCCCCATTTGCTTGAGAACGTCCATTTTACGGAAACCGAGCAAAAGCAGGCGCGGTGGCTGATCATTTCGACCGCGATGGCGGAAGAGGAAGGGCTCGTCTTTTATCGACGCGGTCAAAAAAGCACGAGCCTCGCTGCCATTATGGGTGATTTGGCGCTGCATCCGAACGAACCGCTCTATTTGACGCTTCATTTTCCAGGAAAGGCAAGGAATTTTTCGTACCTTCGGCTTATTGATCATCAAGCGTTTGAAAATGTCAGACGGCACGAGCAGCATGAGAAAATGGCGAAGGCGGCCGAACAAGTGTTGGATGAGGCGCTGAAACGCCACGAAGTGTCGAGGTTGAAACTGCAAATTGACCAGGCGCTTGACCGCAAAGATATGGAGTTGTTTCAGAAGCTGACGGAACAGTTGAAAAAATATGAAGGACAAAGCTGACCAAACATGGCCCGCTTTGTCCTGGCGGCGGGAAAGGGAGGTCAACTGCTGCGTTGGCTGGTTGATCGCAGAAAATGTGTTGTTGGTTTCCCTGTTCTCCTCATGGAATGATCGGTGCGATGGCGTTTGCCACGTCGTAATCGCTTGGATCGAGTTCTGTCGGCAGGCCGATGACGAGTTTCGCCAACTCTTTTCCTAAATACGGGCCGACGGTGAGACCTGAGGAGCCGAGCCCATTGGCGACGTACAGGCCGAAAAACCGAGGGATCGCCCCGAAGACAGGGAGGAATCCGGGCGTGCGCGGGCGGAATCCGACCCGTGTTTCCACATAGGTGCACGCCGACAGCCCCGGTGCGACGGCGAGGGCTTTGTCCAATATTTCATGGATGCCGCCTGCGGTTGCGCGGATGTCCATGCCCGCCTCATCTTCATGGGTCGTTCCGATGATGATTCGCCCCCCAGGGAAGGCGAGCATATACTGATTGTTCGGCGGCATGACGACTGGCCATCGGCCGGTCTCGTCCGCCCCCCATTCGAGATGAACGATTTGTCCTTTTTGCGGGCTGACGGCAAACCGAACGCCCAGCGGTTCGAGCAGTTCGCCAGCCCACACGCCGGCCGTGACGATGACGGCTTCGGCCGTGTATTTCGCTTCATTGACTTCCACGCCGATGACGCGGGAGCCTTCAAACAGGATCCGGGCGTTTCCGCGGATGTAGGCGGCGCCGCGCTTTTGAGCAGCATTCATGAGGGCGTCTCGCACCGCCCGACCGTTCACTCGGGCGGCGCCGCTGACATACAAGGCATGATGCTCACCGGCAAGCGGCGGAAACAGCTCCTTTGCCTCTTGGGGATGAAGCCGCACGATCTCTCCCATTTCTGGCGCGTCTTCGCGCCGTTGGAGAGCGCGCTCCTCCATCTGTTCCAGTTTCTGTTCGTCCGTGTGCAGCCATAGCGCCCCGACGCGTGCGTAACCGGTTTCTGTTTCCCCGTATGATTCCAGTTCTTCCATGAGGAAAGGATAAAATTTCGCCCCGCCTTTCGCCAACCGATACCATTTTTGGTTGCGGCGCTGCGACAGCCAAGGGCACACGATTCCCGCCGCCGCATCGGTCGCTTGGCCCTTGTCGCCGCGGTCGATGATCATGACTGTTGCGCCTTCTTTCGCCAAATGGTAGGCGACAGAGGCCCCTAAAATGCCGGCTCCAATGACGATGCATGACTTCATTCTCTAACACCTTTTCTTCGTTTTTCTCTATTAGCATAACATACGCAGCGCCAATGGGGAACCGCAGCCGCCTGCCTGAACGGCCGCTGGGCCGTCTAGCGCCAAAAAGATGTAACTGTCCATGGCAAGGGAAGAATATAAAATGGAAGACAACGAGAGTTGAGGGAGATGGGGGCAGAAAAGAAAGCAGTAACGCCGGGCGTAAAAAGGCTGCCCCACGACGCCATATCATGGCCATCTCGGGCAGCCCCTGTTTTCTGCAAAGAAAAAATACAGAGTTTTGCAAGGAAAAGTGCAGAGAATGACAACTTGACAAGGAGCCTCTGGGGGCGTGATTAAAAAGCCAGGAAGCCAGCAATATCAAGGGCTGGCTATGCCTAAAAAGGCTATCACGCCCCCCACTCCATGTCAAGTTGGCCTAAGCCAAATTCTCTGCAGATCTCTGCATTTTTATTTTGCAATAAACAAGCCCCGTCTCAGCTCGCTTGTTTCGTCTCATATTCCTGAATGACCGACCGGATGATATGGAGCGAGTCCCACTCTCCGCCCGAGAAAAAGACGATCGGGTATTTTTTCGGAAACAAAATCGCTTGGATTTGTTTGGACGGTGTTCCTTTTTCGTATAAATCGATGATCGTTCCTTGCAGTTCAAGCAAATAGTCAAGCTTCCGCTGCAACGCCTCGCGCCCGTTCGGGAGATAGCCGGCGTGAGCACAAAAGACGCCGCCGAAATCGTACATCAACACGTGTTGCAAGGAAGCGATGATCGCCGGGATGTTTTCCTCGCGCAAGATGACTTTCGTTTTCTCTTGACAGTACAAGTCGCCGCTGAACAGCTGTCCCGTTTCGCGGTTCAAAAACGCCACATGGTCGATGGAATGGCCCGGCGTCGGGATGACGTCCCACGTTGCGTTTCGCGAGGAAAACGTCGCGCCGATGGGCTTGGCGGCAAACGGTTCGCGCTTGCCCCAAAACACTTTTCGATAAAGCGGATAGTCCGCTTTTTGGCGGCAGTAGTCGATCATTCGCTCATTCATATAGATGGGCAAGCCCATCTTTCGTTGCAAAAACGCCGCGCAGCCGGTATGGTCTTCGTGAAAATGGGTGATCACGACTTGATTGATGTCTTGTTGTTGGAAAAACGAAGTGAATTCGTTTTCCATCGATTTAGCGCCGGTGTCAATCAGCACGTCATCGATGACAAAGCAGCGAACAGTGAGCCGAACGCCTTGAAACATCGCCGTTCCCTTGGCGATGCGCACGTTTTGCACCGTCTCGGTTTCAAACCGCTTTTTGATCACTTTATCGAGCAGCATGGCGAACGGGCCTCCTTATTGGTGTGAGGATGTTGTTACCATTATACCACAACAGAATGAATGTTCATTCATTTTTTGTTGGCGTTCCATACACATCATATACTTAGTGGGATGGAGAAATGCGATGCTATAGTTAAGCTTACTTCAATCCAGTGTCTGTGAATATCCCCTCTTTTGGAGGAATTGAACGTTTAGTAGAGCGGAACGATTCGGAAATAGGAAGGGGGGGCGATTTCGCGCAGCTTGTTCAATATGGTAAAATGATGGGGATCATACTACAATGTGGGCCAAACCCAATGGATGGACTTTTGCGGACGCGTATTCCATGAAGAGCCTGATGTATTCCTAACAAGTGTGGAAGGGGAATGTTCATGAAACCCGTTATTCACGCTTTCGCCATTTCGATCATCGTTCATGTGGTGTATTTGGCAGCAACCATTGGCATAGGGTATTGGAAAACGAAGCTTTATAAGCCCGATGTGGAGAATGCTTGGGAGAAAGCGGACGTGTTGCAAAATGAGGTTGTGTTTGGCCAAACGGGGGCGCCGATGGTATATTTGGTTTCGTTTATAGGAGTGGCGGCGGTCAGCGCCTTGGTGATGCATGTGTACCAAATGGTTCGCGGCTAACAAAAAGGAAAAGGAAAAAGCCAGTCCCGACGGGGAACGAAGCCTGTTGGGGCGGCTTTTTCTTTTCGATTTCGTCTTCAAGAGGTGCCTCTCTCCTCTAACCGGAAAAGCGGAAGGGGCGGCGCGTCAATACGCCGTCCATCCGGCATCAGCTACAATGACCGTGCCATTGACGAGGATTTTCACTACTCTATGGGAATAACGAAGAAAAAGGAGAACAGAGGGGCCGTTCTCCTTTTTCATGACGCAGATAGTGGAGATCAGTATTCATTTCTGTGAACATTATGGAGCAGGATCATATCCCACCACCGTCCATATTCCCGTCGCATCTTGCCTGATGAGTCGTTTCAAGTATACCCGCTTGATTGGCGTGTTATGGGCGTTCACTTCCACGATGGCTTCCTTTCCATTGTTTTGGATAATGCGCAAATCTTCATAACGAATCGGGTAGTCTCCGGTAATGCCTCCAGGGGACATTTGCAGGCTGACAAACACTTGAGCCACAAATACAGGATCTAATTTCCATGGCGAACTTCCGGCATCGACGTTTTTTTGGTCATTTTTCTCTCGTTCCAAGTCAACAGGAACTTCCACCTGCGGCTTGAACGGGAATGGATCCTTGTGTGTCGGCATTTCAAAGGCTCCGTTCGTCAGCTCTTTGGTGAATGCGATCAAGTCCTCCAAAGAGGCATGGCCGACGACGGCATATTCAAACCCATTTTGCCGCCAGCGGATGGAATGGAGGTTCGTCAGGCCGGCATACGGTCCGCCTGCCCCGAGCACGCCTGACTCTTCCACAACCGGCGATTGAATTTCAGCAGTCTGGTGATGGATTTTCCCTACCATTGCGGTTGGGGCAAGTTTCCATTCGCCGGTGGCTTTTCCTTGGATGATGACGATCTCTTTGTCCAGTGCCCGGTAATAGATTTTGATCAATTTTTTGTCCGGTACGATCGCGATGCGGTCTTGGACGTAGCCGGACGGAATCTGTTCGACCACTTCAGGCAGAAATCCGACAGCCTCCTTCGCTTCGTCGATGCTGGTGACGATTTGTTCCGTGTTTTGGTTGATTTCCTGAAACCCTTTTGGCACATGGTAGGCCAGCAGTTTTTCAGGGATAGCGAGGTTCCATTCGATTTTCGTGTACGTGATTTTGTATTGGATCCCATGCTGCATCGCATATTGTTTTTGCAACGGAAGATGGGTTTCTTTATCAATCCATATCCGATAAGGCTCCCCTCCTTGTGGGGTGACTTCGACAATCCAAGATGGACGGTTGGCTGCCTTCTCTTCCCCGATGATGTTCGTTGATATGGCTTGTTTGATCCCTTTGATTTCGTTTCCGAGTTCAAAGGCAAAACGATACGGATCAGGGAAGGCAGGAAATCGATGAACTTGTTTTTCGGAAGGCCGGATCTGCCATTTCGTTTGCCCGTTATTGACGGTAATCACCCCTTTGTTTGAACCCTCCAGTTCTTGTATATAATAGCGTCCGTGTTTGTCGGCCCAAATTTCCAATTTGGCTTGTGTGGTCGTCTTGCCTTGGGCATTCGTTTCGACAATTTCCAAAAATCCATGGTAGGCGTTGACGTCTTGAAAGGCTTTTTCCATCGCCTTTACAATGTTGGGATGGTCAAAGAGTGAAGCGAAATGGATCAGCAGCAATAGGGTCAACATAGCCGCGATGCCGGCGATGCTGGCCATCCAGGCTCGTTTTTTCTTTTTCGGTTTTGTGGGCACTAGCTGATCAGTGACTGTACGAATCAGTTTAGCTGGAAAATCCTGCTCCGGCATGGCAGGCTCCCTAAGGATGCGAACAAGCCTGACTGTATGAAACAGTTCTTGCAACTCAGGATCTGCCGTTGGATATCCATGGTCTTTTGGTTTTTTCTCGGCGTTCAACTGATCGATATAATCGGATAATCGATGTTCGTTGTCATGCATCGATGAACTCCTCCTTCATTTCGTACGGTCATGTAGAATGCGAGTCAGAGACTGCAATGCTCGATGCTGCATGACGCGAATGGTTGTTTCTTTTTTCTTCATGATTTGGGCGGTTTCAGCGACGGAATATCCTTTCATAATTCTTAGTTCGATCACGGTGCGTTGCTCTTCGTTGAGTTCATTTAACGCTTTTTCAATCGCCATGCGCTGTACACTCCATTCTGCAGGATCCTCAAGGGCAGCCTCTTTTGGAGAAATGGCTTCCAAATCAGCCGTAGTTCCCCGCCGTTGGTGCTGCCTCCAGCGATCCCGGATGATATTCAAGGCTACTGTTTTTAGAAAGGCCATCTGTTTATCAGGAGAGACACGATTTTTTTGTAAATAGGGGATGGCTCTGACATACGTTTCTTGTGTGATGTTTTCTGCTTCTTCACGGTTTTGGACCTTAAAATAGATCAATCGGTAAACTGACTCCCAAGTGGAAAGGCATAACTGTTCGATCCAGTTGACGCGGTTGTCTTCTTTCCCATGAACCATACATCGTAACTCCTTTTTCCCGGCCGGGCTATTTATGCTAATAAAAACGATGAAGCTGTTTAAAACGTTACAGCTGTAGAAGTTTTTTGATCGATCAGGCTCGGTCAATTGGGTGGATCACTGTTGCCTATGCATAAAGTTTCCCCGGGTGCCTTATGTGTATTGATTATGAAACAAGGGCGAAGGCTGGCATCGTTTCGATCATGTTGCATATCTACGCTGATTGGCTCATACACTGAAAGAAGAGGGGAAACAGGGGAGGGAAAAACGTGCAATTTTACTACGGTCCACACATGCCGCTGCGCGTTTTGGATGAGATTGAATTCTGGAAGCACCAAGAGGAAGAACATACGGTCGTCATTCGCGAGCTTGTGTCTGGATTGGAAGCGCCATATGTAGAAGCGTTGAAAAAATGGGAGGAGGCGCTTTCGGCTGCACATCAGCACGCGGTCCGTTATATCGAATCGGTCGTTCGGGCCGGCCATTATGTTCCTGAACAACTGCATCAACAAGTGCTCCATTTTGTGTCGTACTGCCTAGAGCAGAGCCTTCAGTTCATCGAATTATGCCGGCAAATCAAAACCCGCAGCAAGGCCGTCAGCGAAAACCCGACCGCCAAGGTGGTGCTCGATCACATCATTCGCGAATCGGAGTATTTTGTCGGCATCGCACAGTTGTTGCTGTATGGGACTTATTCCACATCGGCTGCATCGCGAACGGATTTATCCGCGCCGTTATACGATGAAAAGTAGTATAATGAAATGGGGTGGTTTACCCAATTATGATAAGCCGTAAGGGGGCATCGCTATGATTGTCACGACCACGAATACGATTGAGGGAAAAGAAATTGAGGAGTATTTGGGCATCGTAGCGGGAGAGGTCATTTTGGGCGCCAATGTCGTCCGCGATTTTCTCGCCAGTATCACCGACATTATCGGCGGGCGGAGCGGAACGTATGAAAGCAAGCTGGCTGAAGGGCGGGAAATGGCGATCAAGGAGATGGTCAATAAGGCGAGAAGCCTTGGCGCCAACGCCGTCATCGGGGTGGATCTTGATTTTGAAACGCTGCGCGATGGCATGATGATGTGCATTGCGACGGGGACGGCGGTGCGTGTGAGATCGTAATGGAAAAGCAGAGGGTTCTTCGCCCTTTGCTTTTTTTGTTTGGCCGGTTGGGGGCGTGCGTCCTCGGTTTAGGCTGATGGAGTTGTGCAGCGTGGAATAGGCTTGACAGAGGAAAAAAAGACGTTTATGATTCAAATGTATGAACAAATGCTCATATATTAAAATGAGAGGGAACAATGATGGAGGCAGAAGATCATTTGTCTTTAGATGAAAGTGTAGTGAAGGAAGTGTCGAAAATCTTTAAAGCGTTGGCGGATCCGACGCGGATGAAGATGTTGTATTTGTTGTCGCAGGAAGAATGCCATGTAGGCCATATTGCGGAAGTGCTCGGCATGTCGCAGTCGGCCGTTTCCCATCAACTGGCGCTGCTTCGGGCGTTGCGGCTTGTCAAGTACCGCCGCGAAGGGAAGTCATTGGTGTATTCTTGCGATGATGACCATGTCATTTCACTGTTAAGGCAAGCGATTGATCACGCTCAACATCCATAAAAGGGAGAGAGGATCGATGCATCATCATGGGCACGGCCATTGCGGCCATCATCACGGGCATCATCATGGCTTGGGCAGAGAGGAAAACGAAAAAGGGCTGGCGGCCGCTCTTGTCATTACAGTCGGGATTATGGTTCTTGAGTTTGTCGGCGGCCTTGTGACGAACAGCCTTGCTCTTCTTTCGGATTCAGGTCATATGCTGAGCGATGCCGCTTCGCTTCTGTTAAGCCTGGCGGCGGTGTGGCTGGCGTCAAAGCCCGCGTCGTCGAAGAGAACGTATGGATTTTATCGGTTCGAGATTTTAGCAGCGTTAGTGAACGGGGTCACGTTGGTGGCAATTGCTGCTTGGATTATTTGGGAAGCGGTCGGGAGGTTTGTGAATCCACCTGCCGTTGCAAGCAGGCCGATGATGGCGGTGGCCGCCGTTGGATTGTTGGCCAATCTCGTGAGCGCTTGGGTGTTGATGCGCAAAGGGGATGTCAAAGAGAACGTCAATGTCCGCAGCGCGTATTTGCACGTGCTCGGCGATGCGTTAGGCTCGGTCGGGGCGATGGCGGCAGGGCTTGTCATCTGGCTGTTCGATTGGTACGCGGCCGATCCGCTCATTTCCATCGCGGTGGCGGTGTTGATTTTAAAAGGAGCATTTGCCGTCGTCAAGCAGACCGTGCATATCTTAATGGAAGGAACGCCGGCGGCGATTGACCATGCGGAAGTGAAAGCGGCGCTCTCTGGCATTGATGGGGTGATCGAGGTCCATGATTTGCATATTTGGACGATCACTTCAGGACTTGATTCATTAAGCTGCCATCTGTTGATTGAAGACGGCCGCGATGCCCAGGTGATTTTGCAACGAGCGATTGATTTGGTGGAAACACGCTTTCACATTCGCCATGCGACGATTCAAATCGAAATGCCGCACATCCGCCATGGGGAGATGGAAGTATAGGGGAGGGCTGCCAAGCTTCTCCCCCATGTTCTTTTTCAGGATTTCCGATTGTGTTGCAGCGTTTCAAGGAAGATGCGCACGTTTTGCTTGTTTTCCATAATCGGTGCATAAATATAGGAAAACATTCGGTAAAACGGCGGATGGTTCAAGTGAACGATGGACAGGTGGCCGTGCTCGATGTCGCGGGCGACGACGCTGCGCGACAGCAAGGACAGGGCATTGCCGTTGATCAACGTTTCTTTAATGCCTTGGTTGCTGCTGATGATCATGAGCGATTTGACTTTCAACCCGTTCGAGCGGATGAAATGGTTGAAATACTCCCTTGTCCCCGACCCGACTTCGCGCGCCACCCATGCTTCGTTTTGCAAATCGGCGATCGTGACTTCGCCTTTTTGCGCCAATTCATGGCGGTTGGAGGCGACGATGACGAGTTCGTCTTGCATGAACGGATGAACGGACAGTTCCTTTTCGTTCGTTTGCCCTTCGATCAAGCCGATGTCGACTTGATATGATTTGACCAGTTCGACAATTTCTTTTGTGTTGCCGATCATTACCTCAAGCTCTAACTCTGGGTAGCGTGTTTGGAAATCGGGCAAAAGCGGCGGCAAAATATACTCCCCGATTGTAAAGCTCGCCCCGATTTTCAATTTTCCTTTGACGGAATGATGGTGCTCCAAAATGTCTTGTTTCGTTTGTTCATAAAGCGCCATCATTTGTTTAGCTCGGTCGTACAAGAGCTCGCCGGTCGGCGTCATGCGCAGCCGTTTCGGGGAGCGGATGAACAGTTTTGTTTGAAACTCTTTTTCTAAATTTTTGATGTGCAGGCTGACGCTTGGCTGCGATAAATGAAGAATTTCCGCTGTTTTGGTGAAGTTTTTCACCTCGGCTAAGGTGATAAATGTTTTTAATTCTTCATAGTACATGTCCGCCTCTCCTCCGTCCCGATGAGGCTCTATTATTAGAAATAATAATAGTTTTAATAATTTATATTTATTTTACTAATGTTTTGTTTTGCGGTAAAGTGTAAATATGATACCCTGGATAAAGTATACTTGCCTTATAGGAATAATGGAATTTGGCGTCCGCCCAATGATTACGGCTCAAGCAACGCCAATCGTTCCATTTTATTTTATATTGTGAGGTGGGCATCGTTGCAGCTGCAAGTAACCAACAGTCCGTTTACCGAGGAGCAGATTAAGCTTTTGAACCGTTTGTTGCCGACGTTGACGCCGGCGCAAAAGCTTTGGCTGAGCGGGTATTTGGCCGCGGCTGAGGCGGCGGTTGCCGTTTTGGATGCCGAAGCGCCGGCGCTGTTTGCTGGAAGCAGCAAACCGGTTTCGAAAGAAGTGACGGTATTGTACGGCTCGCAAACCGGCAATGCACAAAAGCTGGCTGAGAAAGCCGGCAAAGCGCTCAAGGAGCGCGGTTTCGAAGCGAAAGTGTTGTCCATGCTTGATTTCAAGCCGAATGAACTAAAGAAAGTCGAAACGCTGCTCGTTGTTGTGAGCACGCACGGAGAAGGCGATCCCCCGGACAACGCCGTGTCGTTTTACGAATTTCTTCACAGCAAACGGGCGCCAAAGCTGAATCATCTTCGCTTCTCCGTCTTGGCGCTCGGCGATACGTCGTATGAACATTTTTGCCAGACGGGGAAAGATTTTGACAAGCGTCTTGAGGAGTTAGGCGGAACGCGGTTTTATCCGCGGGTTGACTGCGATGTCGATTACGAAGAAGCAGCGGAGAAATGGCTCGATGGCGTGCTTGGCGAGTTAAGCAAAGAAGCGAATGCCAACGCCGGGGCAGCTCCGCTCTTGTCGGCTATTGCCGCAGCTCCGAAAGCGGAACCGGTCGCCGTGTATTCGCGGAAAAACCCGTTTCCGGCCGAGGTGCTTGAAAACATCAACTTAAATGGCCGCGGTTCGAACAAAGAAACGCGCCATCTCGAATTGTCGCTTGAAGGGTCGGGCTTGAAGTATGAGCCTGGCGATGCGCTTGGCATTTTCCCGAAAAACGATCCGGAGCTTGTCGATCTCGTCATTCAAGAAATGAAGTGGAATCCGGGAGAAACGGTGACGATCGACAAGGATGGAGAAGTGCGGTCGCTCAAAGAGGCGCTCACCTCGCACTTTGAAATCACGGTCTTGACAAAAGCGCTGTTGCAAAAGCTGGCGCCGTTATCAAAAAACAGCGCGCTTCAAGAGCTTGTCGCGCCTGGCAATGAGGCGAAGCTGAAAGAATACGCCAAAGGCCGCGATTTGTTGGATGCGCTGCGCGACTTTGGCCCGTGGGACGCCGCGCCGCAGCAAATCATCTCGATTTTGCGGAAAATGCCGCCGCGCCTGTACTCAATCGCAAGCAGCTTGGCGGCCTATCCGGATGAAGTGCATTTGACGATCGGCGCCGTCCGCTACGAATCGCACGGCCGCCTGCGCAAAGGGGTGTGCTCGACGTTCTGTGCGGAGCGCATCCAAATCGGTGACACATTGCCGGTCTTTGTTCAGCCGAACCCGAACTTCAAGCTGCCGAAAGACCCCGATACGCCGATCATCATGATCGGACCGGGCACCGGGGTGGCGCCGTTCCGTGCCTTTATGCAAGAGCGCGAAGCGACGGGCGCCAACGGAAAATCGTGGCTCTTTTTCGGCGACCAACATTTTATGACCGATTTCCTGTATCAAACGGAATGGCTCGCATGGCTGAAAAGCGGCGTGCTGACCCGAATGGATGTCGCCTTCTCGCGCGATACGGAAAGAAAAGTATATGTCCAGCACCGGATGCAAGAACGAAGCAAAGAACTGTTCGGCTGGCTGGAAGAGGGCGCTGTCGTCTATGTGTGCGGCGACAAGCAACACATGGCGCGCGACGTCCATCAGACGTTGATCGACATCATCGAAAAAGAAGGCGGTATGAGCCGCGAACAGGCGGAAGCGTATGTCGCTGAGATGCAAAAGCAAAAACGATACCAACGCGATGTCTACTAATCATCCAAAGGAGTGGGGACCAAAATGGCGAAAGTCGAGTTAAAAGCGCCGGACGGACCGCCAAGCGATGTTGAACGCATCAAGCAGGAAAGCCGTTACTTGCGCGGCACGCTCGCCGAAACGATGGAAGACCCGCTCAGCGCGGGCATTCCAGATGATGACAACCGGCTGATGAAGTTCCACGGCAGCTATTTGCAAGACGACCGCGACGTGCGCACCGAGCGGCAAAAACAAAAGCTTGAGCCGGCGTATCAGTTTATGATCCGCGTCCGCACGCCGGGCGGGGTGGCGACGCCGGAGCAGTGGCTCGTCATGGATGAACTCGCCCGCAAATACGCCAACGGCACGTTGAAACTGACGACGCGCCAAGCGTTTCAATTGCACGGCGTCTTGAAATGGAACGTGAAAAAAACGATGCAAGCCATCAACGGCGTGCTGATGACAACGCTCGCCGCCTGCGGCGACGTCAACCGGAACGTCATGTGCAACCCGAATCCGTACGAGTCGGAAGTGCACGCGGAAGTGTACGAATGGGCGAAGCTGATCAGCGATCATTTGTTGCCGCGGACGCGGGCGTACTATGAAATTTGGCTTGATGATGAAAAAGTCGCCGGCACACCGCAAGTCGACGGAGAAGAAGAGCCGATTTACGGTCCGACGTATTTGCCGCGGAAGTTTAAAATCGGCATCGCTGTTCCGCCGTCCAACGATGTCGATGTGTTCTCGCAAGATATCGGGTTGATCGCCATTGTCGAGGACGGCAAACTCGCCGGATTTAATGTCGCCATCGGCGGCGGCATGGGGATGACCCATGGGGATAAAACGACGTATCCGCAACTGGCGAAAGTGATCGGTTTCTGCAAGCCGGACCAAGTCGTTGAAGTGGCGGAAAAAATCATGACGATCCAGCGCGACTACGGCAACCGCTCGTCACGCAAACACGCCCGCTTCAAATACACGGTCGACCGGCTCGGCCTTGAGACGGTCAAAGAGGAGTTGGAGCGCCGCCTCGGCTGGAAGCTTGGTGAAGCGCGCCCGTACCATTTCGAGCATACCGGCGACCGCTACGGCTGGGTCGAAGGCGTCAATGGCACATGGCATTTCACACTCTTTGTCGAAGGCGGCCGTGTCAAAGACTATGACGATTACAAACTGATGACCGGTCTGCGCGAAATCGCCAAAGTCCATACCGGCGATTTCCGGTTGACGGCGAATCAAAACTTAATGATCGCCAATGTTACGAGCGAGAAAAAACTGGAAATCGAGGCGCTCATCGCCGAATACGGCCTAACCGACGGCCGGCGGTACACCGCCTTGCGCCGCAACGCGCTCGCCTGTGTGGCGCTGCCGACATGCGGCTTGGCGATGGCGGAAGCCGAGCGGTACTTGCCGAAACTGCTCGATAAAATCGAGGAAATGATCGATGAAAACGGCTTGCGCGATGACGAAATCACGATCCGCATGACCGGCTGTCCGAACGGCTGCGCCCGCCACGTCCTCGCCGAGATCGCCTTTGTCGGCAAAGCGGTCGGCAAATACAACATGTACCTTGGCGCCGCGTTCAACGGCACGCGCCTTGGCAAGCTGTACCGCGAAAACATCGGTGAAGAAGAAATTTTGCGCGAACTGCGCGTTCTCTTGTCCCGCTATGCGAAAGAGCGGCTTGACGGCGAACATTTCGGCGATTTTGTCATCCGCGTTGGCATCGTCAAAGAAGTGACGGACGGGACGAATTTTCACGATTAAGGTGGTCAGGGTGAAATGCAAACCAGCCTCTCCTTGTTTAGGGGAGGTTGGTTTTTTGTTGCTTCCATGCAATGGCTTCGGCGTTTTGTTCATCGTAGCCGAATTCAATCTATATAGGTTGTAATAAAGAATTTCCGATCTCCATGTCCTGTCTTTATCACTTGACAAGCTGTGTTTATTGCAAAATAAAAATGCAGAGATCTGCAGAGAATTTGGCTTAGGCCAACTTGACATGGAGTGGGGGGCGTGATAGCCTTTTTAGGCATAGCCAGCCCTTGATATTGCTGGCTTCCTGGCTTTTTAATCACGCCCCCAGAGGCTCCATGTCAAGTTGTCATTCTCTGCACTTTTCCTTGCAAAACTCTGTATTTTTTCTTTGCAGAAAACAACTGGCTCGACATTATGGGCGTTCGACGCGACACGTACAAGCGAGTGCGCGGGGCGATTCGAAGAAAGTGAGGGAGGTAGATGAGTAAATTAAATGAAAAACAAAAACGTTTCGCGGACGAGTATTTGATTGATCTGAATGCTACTCAAGCTGCCATTCGTGCTGGATATAGTCCGAGGTCAGCTGCTGAGCAAGCTTCACGATTGTTAAAAAATGCTAAGGTTCGCGCGTATATAGACGAACGGATGGCGGAGTTATCGAGGCGGACAGGAGTTAATCAAGAGCGTATTTTGCGTGAGTTGGCTCGGATCGCTTTTGTAAACGCTCCTGACTTAATCAACATGGAAGACGCCACGATACGTGAAGATGCTACGGTCGATGATATGGCAGCCATCGCTAGTGTAAGGGTGAAAATAATCCCGACAGAAAATGGCCAGGGAATTGAACGAGAAATTCGGCTTGCTGATAAAATTCGAGCACTTGATTTGCTTGGCAAACGCTTCGCAATGTGGACAGAGCGACAACAAGTCGACGCAAATTTTGGTGTGCAAATCATCGACGACGTTGGTGGGATAGATGAAGAAGATTAGGCTTTCTGAAGTGTTTACACCGACATTTCAAAAAGTGTGGGCACTGGTAAAAGAACAGCGTTATTTGCGTTACGTGTTGAAAGGTGGCCGTGCCAGCGCTAAGTCTACACATATTGCGATGATGGTATTGTTGTTGGTGATGCGGTATCCGGTGACAGCTCTGGTTGTTCGGAGGGTCGGGAACACGCTCGCAGATTCGGTGTTGGAACAGCTGAAAGAAGCGATGGAGATATTGGGTGTGACCGAGTATTTTCAGATTACGGTCAATCCGATGCGGATTACGTACTTGCCTAGAGGGAATCGAATTCTATTCCGAGGCGCCGATGACCCACAAAAAATGAAGTCGATTAAAGCATCAAAATTCCCACTAGCGATTATGTGGATTGAGGAGTTAGCCGAGTTCAAAACAGAAGAAGAAGTGTCCGTCATCGAAAAGTCCGTGCTGCGCGGAGAGCTTCCAGATGGGTTACGGTACACGTTTTTTTACAGCTACAATCCGCCAAAACGAAGACAGTCGTGGGTCAACCAAAAGTACGAAACGCAATTTCTTCCTGAAAACACGTTCGTTCATCATTCGACGTATTTGGACAACCCATTTTTATCGAAAGACTTCATTGAAGAAGCTGAGCATACGAAACGAACAAATGAAATGAAGTATCGTCATGAATATCTTGGCGAGCCGATTGGGAGTGGTGTGGTGCCGTTCGATAATTTAGTATTCCGAACGATTACAGATGACGAAATGAAACAATTCGATAATATCCGTCAAGGCATTGACTGGGGATATGGTGTGGATCCGTTTGCGTTTGTGCGTTGGCATTATGACAAAACACGGCGAATCATTTATGCCATCGATGAAATCTATGGTGTGAAGTTATCGAATCGTGAAGTAGCTGAAAAAATTAAAGCGAAAAACTATCATCTTGAACCGATTATTGCCGATAGTGCAGAACCGAAATCGGTGGATGAGATGAAAAAGGAACACGGTATCCCACGAATTAAAGGGGCAAAGAAAGGACCTGGGAGCGTGGAATACGGTGAGAAATGGCTTGATGATTTAGAGGCGATCGTCATCGACCCGAAGCGTACGCCGAATATTGCGAGAGAATTTGAATCGATTGATTATCAAGTGGATGCAGACGGGAATCCGAAGCCGAAGCTGGAGGATAAAAATAACCATACAATCGATGCCACTCGCTATGCGTTTGAAGATGATATGAAACGTCCATCGGTATCCATTTTGAAATAAGGGAGGTGATCGCGTGCTAATAGAAGATTTATTTCGCGCACCGTGGCATGAGCAAGTGCTTTCAGAATTATCGAAAGGAATCATGACAGACGAACAGCTTTTGGTGGCTGTGGTTAAAGACTGGGAAAGCAGTGAAAAGCGCAATCTCATGTTGCTAGGTGATCGATATTATCGCACCAAGATGGACATCGAAAAGAAGCAGCAAGACATTACGTGGCGTTCGAATCAAAAGTTGGCTCATGATTTTGTGAAGAAGCTCGTCAATCAAAAGGTTGGCTATTTGCTTTCAAAGGAGCCGACCATTGCGACAGAAAACGAAGAATATCGAAAAATCATGCAAGATATGTTTGATAAGCGTTTGTTAAAAGTAATTAAAAATCTCGGCAAAGAAGCGATCAATAAAGGAATCGCTTTTTTGTATGTGTACATTGACGAAAAAGGCGAGCTGTCGTTTAAAAAAATTCCGAGCGAACAAATTATTCCGTTCTGGAAAGATAACGACCATGAAGAAATTGTGTCGTTTATTCGCGTGTATGAAGAAGTGGTGTACACGAACACGCAAAAGCAAAAACAAAAAAAGGTTGAGTACCATCATCCGAAAGGGATTAAATATTACGTCCTGCAAGCTGATTCGCTCGTTCCGGACGTCCTCGCTGGAGTAGAAACGAACTATCATTTCACTATTAACGAGAAGCCGTATTTGTGGGAGCGCATGCCGTTAATTGCGTTTAAGTACAACGAAGAAGAACAGCCACTCATCGATTGTATCAAGTCGTTGGTTGACGATTATAACTTGCAAGCGTCTGTGAACGCGGATTTACTTGCCGATATTCCGAATTTCATCTACAAGCTTGTGAATTACGGAGGAACAGACCTGCAAGAATTTTTAAATGATTTGAACCGATATCGGGCGGTGAAGCTGGACACGGATGGCGATGTAGACAAGCTACAAGCCGATTTACAGACGGATGCGGTGGAAAAAGAATTATTGCGCATTCGAAAAGCCATCTATGAGTTTGGACGCGGTGTCGATACGCAAGATGAAAACTTAGGCAACGCAAGTGGCGTGGCGCTGCGATACCGATACTCGGATTTGGATATGGACTGCAATATTCTCGAAACCGAGTTTCAATCCAGCCTCGAGCAATTGATTTGGTTCATCGACCAATATTTGCTTATGACTGGGAAGGGCGATTTCACGAATGAGCCGATTTCAATCATCTTCAATCGTGACATCATCATTAACGAGTCTGAAGTCATCGCCAACTGTCAGGCGTCGGTTGGTATTCTCGATGACCGAACAATTCGTGAAAACCATCCGTGGTACACAGAGCAAGTGGAAGAACGACTGAAAAAACAACAGGAACAAGAGCAAATGTATAACGGCTATCAAGGAGCGTTCCAGCAACAACAGAAAGATGGGAACGTAAATGAATAGCCGGCAGTATTGGGAACAACGCGCGACGCAAAGAGAACAGGAAGTGCATCTGATTGTCGAGAAATATTTGGCACAGATGAAGCAACGGCTCAAAGAAGCACAGCGCGATATTTTGAAGCAGATTGAAGCCTTTTACGCTCGATATGCGAGAGATAATCAGATTTCGCTACATGAGGCAAGAAGGCTACTAACGTCGCAAGAAATATATAGATGCAATTTAAAGCTTTAACATTTATAGCTTTTACCGGTCATTGGATCGACTGTCAGGTGACCGAACAACGCCGCTTCCAGACCCATGTATGGGTCTGTGAAGCGGGGCGTTGTTCGGTCTTCCGTCACGCTAAGGCGTGACGGAGGCAAGCCTGTGGCTTGCCTTCGACAGTCAAAAATGGACAAGCCACTTTTCCGTCAAGGATATGTTAAACGCTCTCGTTGCATCTATATAGAAGCGTTTAAAGAAATTGACCTTGCTCGTTTTCGTGCGATGGCTCTCGAACGGAATCCGCAATACGAAAATCTATTGAACGCAATCAGCTATCGCGTCCGAATTTCGCGATTAGAATTGCTCTTAGCGCAAATTGAAATGACGATGCTGCATTTATACGGCGGCAAAAATGGCTTGCAAGAGTACACCTACACCGGATTGGTCGATGTGTACCAAAACTCGTACTATCACTTTATGTACGATTTTGCGATGGCTGGTATACCTGCAAATGTTCAAATACTCGATGATAGCACGATGCGTGAAGTGATGTCGTATAACTGGAGTGGCAAAGAATTTTCCGAGCGAATTTGGGGACATGAGCAAGAAACAATGAAACAAATTCGAAAGTCGCTCGAACAAAGCTTTATCATTGGTCGTTCTATCGATCGGACGGCAAAAGAAATTGTGAAAGTAACGGACGTGGCATATTCGCGCGCTGAAGCGCTGGTTAGGACAGAAGCGAGTTTCTTTCACAATTTGGCTGCACAAAACAGCTATCGCGACGCAGGAATGGAGAAGTACGAGATTTTGGCCACGCTCGATATGCGAACATCAGATATTTGTAGATACCAAGACGGCAAGGTTTATAACGTGAAAGATTACAAGCCAGGAACGAATGCGCCGCCATTTCATGTACGCTGCCGAACGACGACGATTCCGTATTTTGATGAATCGGAATACACGAAAGGTGAGAAACGCCAGTCGATGAATGGATTGGTGGATTCCGTTCGTATGAAGAGTGGTATAATAAGCATATCAGAGGTCATAAGCTAGAGGTAAAGGATCCTAATGTTTATTCAGCACAATATCTTCAAAAAATGAACAAAACGTTTGGATACTTTAAAGAAAGAGGATTTATATTTAGAGAACATGCAGTTAACCGAGCTTTGGGCCAAAAACAAGGAAAAGGAAAAAGAGACTTTACAAATGAAAATGTCTTGGATGTACTCGAGACAGGTAAAAAATATCATCAGGCAGAAGGGAACAAAACGGTGTATTTTAAAGACGGTATTGCTGTCATACAAGCTAATGATACTGGCGAGATTGTTAGTATTGTTACTATATAGATGCAATTTGAAGCTTTACCATTTGTAGTTTTTCCCGAGTATTTGATCGACTGTCGGGCGACCGAACAACGCCGCTTCCAGACCCATATATGGGTCTGTGAAGCAGGCGGTTGTTCGGTCTTCCGTCACGCCTTGGCGTGACGGAGGCAAGCCTGTGGCTTGCCTCCGTCAGTCGAAAATGGGCAAACCGCTTTTCCGTCAAGGATATGTTAAACTTCTTCGTTGCATCTATATAGAAAGAAACCAAAAAAAGATTGGAGGGAAATCGATGAATGATTTGTTGCGGTGCATCGAAGATTATCTTGAAGGAAATTTGTCGCCAGAGCAATTTTCTTATGATTTTCCTGCTATATATGCATCTTATTTCGATGATGGAGATTTAGACGAAAAGTACATCGACGCGTTTGATGATATTTCGGAAGCGTGCGGTTGGTATGAGCCTAACCCTCTTCATAGAGAGGATGACGATGAGTATATCGGAGAAGAAGAGCTGAGGAACAAAGTAGAGGAAAAATATCAAATGATTACAGGCGTGTTGATTATCCAATAAAATCCAAAGGGTATAGAAAAAAGAGCACCTTTCCTGTAGAATGTGAGTAGCGACACAAACAAACCCAGGAGGTGCTCTCTATGAACAAGCATACCACACTCCCGAATTTGATGCAAAAACTTGTTTCGGATGAAGAGATTCAACTGATTGCCGAAGCGGTTGGGTATCGTGATTCGTCTCGAACCTTTACGTTGCGCGAGTTGATTCACTTCTTCCTGCTGGCCGCCATGCATCAATGGAAAAGCTTTCGCCACGGAGCCGATGTGGGGCCTCTGTATGGATTGCCGCGATTCCATTATTCAACTGTATCCAAGAAAGCGAAAGAAGTTCCCTATGACATCATGAAACGCTTGTTGGCGTTGATCATTTCCAAGTGCAACCGCCAAACCCGCCGTTCGCTTCGGTTTCCCAAACCGCTTCGGGTGGTGGATTCGACGACCGTCACGGTCGGGAAAAACCGCCTGCCATGGGCGCCGTATCACGGCGAACGCGCCGGAGTGAAGCTGCACGTCGCGTATTCGCCGGAATCCTCGTTGCCGGCAGACGTGGTGGAAACCATCGGACTGCGTCATGATGGCCCGGTGGGAGAACAGTTGACGAACGCTCAACAAGTGCTGGTGGAAGACCGGGCGTATTTCAAAATCGAACGCCTCGATCGATTTGTGGAGCAGCATCAGCTCTTTGTCATTCGGATGAAGGACAACATCGAACTTCATCAGAAAAAAAGCTTGAAACGCCTTTCCAGCACATCCTCATCGGTTCAAGCCGACTTCACGTGCCAGTTGGGGACGAAACAATGCCGCTCCACCAAGCGTCACCGGGTGGTGATCTTTCGAGATGCGAATGGCCGCGACATTCGGGTCGTGACGAACCTCTTCCATGCGTCTGCGGAAACCATTGCCGACATGTACCAACAACGTTGGACTGTTGAGGTCTTTTTCCGTTGGGTGAAGCAATATCTGAATGTCCCGACCTTGTTTGGCACGACGGAAAATGCGGTATACAACCAACTGTTTGCGGCGTTCATCGCGTATGTGTTGCTGCGATGGCTGTATGATCAAACCAAAAAACAGACGAACGTCTCTCTTTCCTTCATTTCGTTCGTTCGCCGTTTTTTCTCTGGGCAGCTTCCTCTCGATTGGAAATCCGGGATGGCCGCTGCTTTGTTTGAGTATGCCCAAATTTATGGAAGGCGTATGTATAATTTTGGATAATCAACACTCGTGAAATGATTAAGAATTTGTTGACGAGAAGCACCTAACCAATCAAAAAAGGTTACGTGCTTTTTTTATTTACAGAAAAAGCAGTCTGAAAGCCCACGGTTTCAATCGTGGGATGAAAGACGGCATTACTCGGCAATCCCTTAATGGGATTGTTTAGAGCAACCATTTGGATGTTGCAGTATAACCATTAAACTGATAAAATTAATAATATGGAACAACAATATCGAAGAACGAAAACAACTGTATCTTTAATTAACTATCATTTTGTTTTCTGTCCACGTTATCGAAGAAAAGTGTTAGTAGGCAGAGTGGAAGAGCGATTCAAGCAGTTAGTAGAAGAAATTTGCCAAGAGAATGATTGGGTCATCCTTGCTATGGAAGTGATGCCTGATCATTGCCATTTGTTCTTGAATTGTCTCCCTTCTGATTCTCCATCAGATATTATGGCAAGAGTGAAAGGAGTGACTTCCAGACGATTAAGACAAGAATTTAAACACTTGTCTCATTTGCCAAGTCTTTGGACACGCTCTTTCTTCGTTAGCACAGCAGGGAATGTATCAAGTGAAACAATAAAACGCTATGTGGAATCTCAAAAGAAAAGGGGGTGAATCCATGCCGATAATCACACTCAGGCTGGAACTGCACAAACCAACGAAAGCCAAACAGGAAATGTACGAGCGAATGACCGAATGGAACACAGAATTTGCGAATTGGCTATGGCATCATCCTGAATGAAACAAAGCAACGAGCAAGATATTCAAAGACTTTTCGCCACAAAAGTTTCCTTCTGCTATCGTGAATCAGACGATTCGAGAAGTAAAGTCCCAAAAGAAAAATCAGAAGGCAAAGACGTTTCAAAAACGGTGGTGTTGCTTTAATAAGAAAAGAAAGGAGATTTCTACACGGTTGCTTTTCCAACATTGGAGAAAAAAATAGGCGTACCCGTTGTCGTGCGTCCCTATCAACAAACATGGCTTGATCGAATCATGAACGGAACGGCAAAACAAGGAACAGCTGTACTCTATAAAAAGAAAAAGAAATGGTACGTCGCCATTCCCATCACGTTTGAAGTCAAACGACGGAAAGAAACAAAAGTAATGGGAATTGATCTAGGGCTAAGATATATCGCTGTTGCTAGTGTCGGAACCAAATCTTTATTCTTCAAAGGGAATCCATGCGCCTTCATACGCCGGCGATACGCGGCTTTGCGAAGGAGATTAGGAAAAGCGAAGAAGCTCCATATGATTCGCAAAATCGGCGATAAAGAGTCCCGCTGGATGAAGGATATGAACCATAAAATCAGCCGTCAAATCGTCCGTTTTGCCCTTGCCAACGGTGTTGGCGTGATTCGGATGGAAGATTTGGCGGGGATTTGGAAACGAGCCGCTTCGGCCAAAGAAGCGGGACGAAGTCTTCATTCATGGGCGTTCCATCAACTGCAAACGATGATTGCCTATAAGGCGGAAATGGCAGGCATTCGGGTGGAGTGGGTGAATCCGACCTACACCAGTCAAACATGCCGATGCGGGCATCGGGAGAAAGCGAACCGAAACGGCACCCACTTCCAATGCCAAAAGTGCGGATACACCATCCACGCCGACTTGAATGGCGCGATCAACATCGCCAAAGCGATTTCGGGCTTCGCCGCCTAACCTAGCGCACTGGTCACAGGTGCGCCGCCCATTGGGGTACATCTTAACCCGATGGGACGGGGTGATGACACACCCCTGAACTTGGGCGTTGTCTGAACCAGAAATGGATGAGGACGCGAACGACCCAAGAATCCCACGGCTTTAGCCGTGTGGAGTGTCAAGATTTATATATAACGTATTTTTTGCGGAGTGTGAATATAATGAATAATGTTTGCCGTTTGCTCGATCTTCGTTATCCGATCATTCAAGGGGGGATGGGCAACATCAGCAACGCCGAGCTGGCAAGCGCCGTATCCGAAGCAGGGGGGCTTGGGACGATCGGCGCGGGCACGATGCCGCCCGATGAGGTGGAGGCGCTGATCGTCGAAACGAAGCGGCGCACGAGTCGCCCGTTTGCCGTGAACATTCCGCTGCAGGTGACGCCGCACGCCACGGAGATCGCCGAGCTTGTCATTCAACATCAAGTGTCGGTCGTTTCCCTTTCCGCCGGCAACCCAGCGCCATGGATTCCGCGTTTTGCGGAACATGGCATCAAGGTGATCGTAGTCGTCGCCTCGGTCAGCCAAGCGAAAAAAGCGGAAGCAGCTGGAGCGGATGTCGTCGTCGCCGAGGGGTATGAAGCAGCGGGCATCAACTCGCCGCTTGAGTTGACGACGATGACGCTCATTCCGCAAGTTGCGCGTGCCGTCCGCATTCCCGTCATCGCCGCGGGCGGCATTGGCGATGGACGGGGGCTGCTTGCCGCGCTCGCCCTTGGCGCCCAAGGAGTGCAACTAGGCACAAGGCTTGTGGCCACGAAAGAAGCGCCGTTTCATGAAGCGTATAAACGGCGGCTCATTGAGGCAAAGGAAAATGAAACGGTCATTGTCGGCCGCTCGGTCGGGCGCATCCGCCGCGTCATGCGCACGCCGTATGCCGAGAAGCTGCTCGAGTATGAACGGCAAGGCATGTCGCCTGAGCAGTTTCAACAATATACATCCGAGGATCGGCATCGCCGCGGGGCTCTATCCGGTGATTTCGATGAGGGATTCATCAATGCCGGGCAGATCGCCGGTTTGATCGACGACGTGCCGACGGTGGCGGAGCTGTTTGAACAAATGATGACGGAAGCGAAAACGCAGTGGCAATCATTGTCCGAACTGTTTCGTTGATGTACGAAAGACGCCTGTCAAACGGCGTCTTTTTTTGACGATGAAAAATCATTTGGCAGAGGGTTGACACTCATCATCAACATCGTTACTATAAAAATAGTATAACGTTTTTATAACGTAACAATATTTTTTGTTATATTAACTTGAAAACGCTTTCAAGCGGTAAAGCGAAGGAGAGGGGAAGCGATGAATGTCATGCTATCGCCGAACATGTCGCAAGGATTGGATTTGTTTTTGCAAATGCGTGAACATGAACAGGTCGTGTTTTGTCACGATGAAGCGACCGGCCTAAGGGCGATCATCGCCATTCATAGCACCGCGCTTGGGCCGGCGCTCGGCGGCTGCCGGATGCATCCATATGCGACGACGGAAGAGGCGCTCGCCGATGCGCTTCGGCTGTCGAAAGGGATGACGTATAAATGCCTGGCCGCGGATGTCGATTTTGGCGGCGGCAAAGCGGTGATCATCGGCGACCCGCGCAAAGACAAATCGCCGGAACTGTTTCGCGCGTTCGGCCAGTTTGTCGAGTCATTAGGCGGCCGGTTTTATACGGGCACCGATATGGGAACGACGCCGGACGACTTTGTTCACGCCCTGAAAGAGACGAATTGCATCGTCGGCGTTCCGGAAGCGTACGGCGGAAGCGGCGACTCATCCGTGCCGACGGCCGAGGGCGTCGTGTACGGCATTCAGGCGACGAATCAAGTGGTGTTCGGCAACCGGCACTTGCACGGCAAAACGTATGCAGTGCAAGGGCTCGGAAAAGTTGGAAAAAAAGTGGCGCTTCGTTTGCTCGAAGAAGGAGCGGACTTGTACGTGTGCGATTTGAACGAAGCGGCCGTCGAGGAGGTCGTGACGCACGGCAAACGAATCGGGGCGTCCGTCAAACCGGTGAGCGGAACGGACATTTATCGCGCCGAAGCCGATGTGTTCGTCCCATGTGCATTTGGCGGCGTCATCAACGATGACACGATCGCCGAGCTGCGGGTGAGGGCGGTCGTCGGCTCGGCGAACAATCAACTGGCAGACAAATGCCACGCCCGCATGTTGAACGAAAAAGGCATCGTGTACGCCCCTGATTACATCGTCAACGCCGGCGGGCTCATTCAAGTGGCCGATGAACTTTACGGAGCGAACAAAGAGCGGGTGCTGGCGAAAACGAAAGCGATTTACGATACACTGCTCGCCATTTATGCGCGGGCCGAATCGGAAGGAATAACGACGGTCGAGGCGGCCGATCGGTTTTGCGAAGAGCGGCTCGAGAAGCGCAAACGCCGCAATCATTTCTTTACACACCAAAAGCGGCCGAAGTGGGATGTTCGCCATTAAAGTGTATTCATATGAAACAATTTATCTGAAAATAAACAATCATCTTATCTTTCAAATAGAAGAAGTTGCGAGGGGAGAAGGATCATGAAATATATCGTGGCACGATTCGCCATTCCGGTTTTGTTCGGAGCTCTCATGCTCTCTGGCTGCGGTGGAGGGGAAAAGGCGGCGACCGATGGTGGGAAAGAAGAAGGGAAGGAGAAAAAAACGGTCACCATTGGCGTCACACAAATTATCCAGCATCCGTCGCTGGATGCTGCCTTCAATGGATTTAAAAAGGCGCTCGAAGACGAAGGTTTTCAAGAAGGGAAAAACGTTCGGTACAATATTCAAAATGCCCAAGGCGACATGAACAACAGCCAAACGATCGCGAACAACTTTGTGTCAGACGGGGTTGACCTCATTTTTGCCAACTCGACGCCAAGCGCCCAAAGCGCGCTCAACGCGACGAAAGACATTCCGATTGTGTTTACATCCGTGACCGATCCGGTCGGCGCTGGTTTAGTTCCATCGATGGACAAGGCGGGGGAAAACATTACGGGAACAACGGACAGCCATCCCGATGCCATTCGCAAGATGATTCAATTCATCGATGAGCAGACGGATGCCAAAACCGTCGGGCTCATTTACAACGCCGGTGAACAAAATTCGTTGGCGCAAATCGAAAAAGTGAAGGAAGCGGCGAAGCAGACGGATTTGAAGTTCGTGGAAGCGTCGGTGTCGACAACAGCAGAGGTGAAGCAGGCCGCAGAATCGTTAGTGGGCAAAGCCGATGTCTTTTACATCGTGACCGACAACACCGTTGTATCCGCCATTGAATCCGTTGTCAGCGTTGCCAACGAGAACAATATTCCGGTTTTTACAGGGGAGCTCGATTCGTTAAAACGCGGCTGTTTTGCGGCGTATGGCTTTGATTACTACGACATCGGCTATCAAGCCGGGCAAATGGCGGCCGCCATTTTAAAAGGGGAAGCCAAGCCGTCCGAGATCAAACCGGAATATCCGAAAAAGCTGAAGCTCGTGATCAACAAACAAGCGGCGGAAAAACAAGGGATCAAACTGAAGCCGGAGTGGGATCAAATGGCGGAATACATGGAATGAAAGGATGAGCGCTGTTGTTGACGGCCATCACAGGAGCAGTGGAATCAGGACTGATCTATGCCATTATGGCGCTGGGAGTCTATTTGTCGTTTCGTGTTTTGGATTTCCCTGATTTAACCGTGGACGGGAGCTTTGTGACAGGGGCCGCGGTGGCGGCGACGTTGATTGTCAACGGGGTTAATCCGTTTGTGGCAACGTGTCTGGCTCTTTTCGTTGGATTCGCTGCCGGTTGTATGACCGGGCTTCTTCATACAGCAGGGAAGGTCAATCCGCTTTTGTCGGGCATTTTAATGATGATTGCGCTCTATTCCATCAATCTTCGCATCATGGGGCGCTCGAACGTGCCGCTTTTAAATCAAAAGACCGTCTTTACAACCATTCAACAATGGGGAACAACGCTCGGATTTGACCCGGCCGCGGCAAAAACGTGGGGAATTCTCTTGTCGATGACGTTGCTTGCTCTTTTGTTTAAATGGTTCACAGACTGGTTTTTACAGACGGAAATGGGGCTTGCGATTCGGGCGACGGGTGATAATCCGCGCATGATTCGCAGCCTGTCGGCGAACACGAATTTGCTCATTGTCTTAGGGTTGGGCCTTTCCAATGCCATGGTCGCGTTCTCGGGGGCGCTTGTTGCCCAGTACGGCGCGTTCGCCGATGTCGGGATGGGAATCGGCATGATTATTATCGGTCTCGCTTCTGTCATTATCGGTGAAGCCGTATTGGGAACGAAAACGATCGCGCGGGCCACGCTTGCTGTGATCGGCGGGGCGATCATGTACCGCATTGTCGTGAGCCTCGCCTTGCGCGTCCAATTTCTCGAAACGGGGGATGTGAAGCTGATCACGGCATGTATGGTCATTTTGGCGCTTGTTGTTCCACAGCTTGTTCGCCAACAACAAGAGAAAAAACACAAAGAAGCAAAAAGGCGGAACCAAGCCGAGGCGGCAACGGCGGCCGCTGTCGGAAAGGGTGGGGCGGATGTTGCAGTTAAACGGGATTTATAAAGTATTCCATGAGGGGACGCCTGACGAAAAGATCGCGCTCCAAAACGTTGATCTTTCGCTGCAAAAAGGGGACTTTGTCACCATTATCGGCAGCAATGGCGCGGGAAAATCGACTTTGATGAATTTGATTTCAGGAGTGCTGTTTCCCGATGAAGGAACGATTTGGATTGACGGTCAAGATGTCACCATGATGCCGGAATATGTCCGCTCCCGCTATATCGGGAGAGTGTTTCAAGATCCGATGGCGGGAACGGCGCCGAACATGACGATTGAGGAGAATTTGGCGTTGGCGTATGCGCGCAATCAAACGCGTACGCTCCGCCGCGGGGTGACGAAAAAACGGCGCGATGAGTTTCGTGAGCTGCTCGCGACCCTTCATCTCGGGTTGGAGGATCGCCTTCAGGCGAAAGTCGGCCTGCTTTCCGGCGGGGAGCGGCAGGCGTTGTCTTTGCTGATGGCGACCTTCACCGAACCGTCCATTTTGCTTTTAGATGAGCATACAGCGGCGCTCGACCCAGCGAGAGCGGAATTGATCACCAACTTAACAAAAGAGATTGTCGAGCGCTACCGATTGACGACCTTGATGGTCACCCATAACATGCAGCAAGCCATCAATTTAGGAAACCGCCTCATCATGATGGATAAAGGGCAGATCATTTTGGAAGTCGATGAGAAGGAAAAGAAACGCTTGACAGTGGAAAAGCTGCTGGCGGAATTTCGGCGGATTCGCGGGGAACAGCTCGCAAGCGACCGCGCGGTATTGAGTTGATGTTGTCAACCATGCGATGAGGAGGAATGGTATGGAACTCAACTTCCCTATCGTGCAAGTATTGAATGAAGAAGGAACGATCGTGCAGCCCGAGTATCGTGAACGAATCACAAAACCGTTAACGATGACGATGTACCGTCATCTCATTCGAACGCGAACGTTTGATCGAAAATGTGTCAGCCTACAGCGGCAAGGGCGCATCGGGACGTATGTGCCGTACGAAGGGCAAGAGGCGTGTCAAGTCGGAAGCGCGCTTGCCCTCCGCGATGGCGATTGGATGTTTCCTACTTATCGCGACCATGGAGCGATGATGACGTTCGGCCGTTCGTTAACGACAACCCTTTTGTACTGGAAAGGGCGGACGGAAGGATGCGTCCCTCCTGAAGGAAAAAAGATTGTACCGCCGAGCGTCCCGATCGCCACGCAGCTTCCCCAGGCGGCAGGGGCGGCGTGCGCGGAAAAGTGGAAGGGGACGAACAATGCGGTCATTGTGTACTTCGGCGATGGGGCGACATCAGAAGGGGATTTCCATGAGGGATTGAATTTCGCGAGCGTTTTCAACGCGCCTGTCGTCTTTTTCAACCAAAACAACCAATATGCGATCTCTGTTCCGATCACCCGCCAGATGAAGACGAAAACGATTGCCCAAAAGGCGCTGGCGTACGACATTCCCGGTCTTCGCATCGATGGGAATGACGTGTTTGCCGTCTATTTCCACACAGCTGAGGCGCTTGAACGGGCGAGAAACGGAGGAGGGCCGACGTTAATCGAAGCGGTGACATGGCGTTACGGCGCGCATACGACGTCCGATGACCCGTCCAGATACCGCGACCAGGAGGAAAGCCAAAAACGGCGCGAAACGACCGATCCGATCAAGCGAGTTGAGCGGTTCATGCAGCGGGAAGGCTGGTGGGATGAAGAGTGGGCGAATCAAGTGCAAGCAGAAGTGGACGCGGAAATTGAGCAGGCAGTGGCCGAAATGGAACGTTATCCAAAGGCGGATGCGTCGGACATGTTTGACTTTGTGTTCGCGCAACCGACATGGACGATCGCGGAGCAGAAAGAAGCGTATCTTCAGTGGAAGCGGGGGATGGCAAGATGATCACCGAGGTGGGGACGAAATCGCTTACGCTTGTGCAAGCGGTTAATGACGCGCTTCGCATCATGCTAAAAGAGCGTGAAGATGTCATCGTGCTTGGAGAGGACATTGGGAAAAATGGCGGGGTGTTTCGCGCCACCGAAGGATTGCTTGAGGAATTTGGCGAGGAGAGGGTGATCGACACCCCGTTAAGCGAGGCGGGATTTACGGGAGCCGCGATCGGAATGGCGCTTGGTGGATTCCGTCCTGTCGTCGAAATCCAGTTTTTAGGTTTCATCTATCCGGCGTATGAACAAATTATGACCCACGCGGCGCGCATGCGGGCGCGGACGAGAGGACATTTTGCCGTTCCGTTGGTCATTCGCGCCCCGTACGGCGCGGGCGTGCGAGCCCCGGAAATTCATTCCGACAGCACGGAAGCGCTGTTTACCCATATGCCAGGGATCAAAGTCGTCTGCCCCGCGTCGCCGTATGACGCCAAGGGGCTGCTCATTGCCGCGATTGAAGATCCGGACCCTGTTTTGTTCCTCGAACCGATGCGCAGCTACCGCGCGTTCCGCGAAGACGTTCCGGAAGGAAAATATACGATTGAAATCGGCAAAGGCAAAAAACGGCGCGAAGGGGACGATGTGACCGTCATTGCCTGGGGAGCCATGGTGCCGGTCGCCATGAAGGCGGCGGAAGAAGCGGAGAAAAAAGGGATTGATGCCGATGTCATTGACTTGTGCACCCTTTACCCGCTCGATAAAGACATGATTGCCGAGTCTGTGCAAAAGACAGGGAGAGCCGTCATTGTCCAAGAAGCGCATGCGACCGGCGGGCTGGCTAATGACATTCTCGCCATCATCAATGATACATCGTTTTTCTACCAACATGCACCGGTTAAACGGGTGACGGGGTTTGACGTTCCTGTGCCGTTTTTCGCCTATGAAGACGACTATTTGCCAACGCCGGCGCGCGTGTTGCATGCGATAGAAAAAGTCATGCGCTTCTAGTTGCGCCCGACGTGATCGGAAGCGCAAAGAAAGAGCCATGCCCTTTCGGCTGGCTCTTTTTCCGTTTTGGCCGTCGACGATGTGGAAGGCGCTACGGCCGATGATGCCCCAGCTGTTCGCGATACTCTTTTCCTTTTTGCACGTATGTATCAATCGACAGCTGGATGAGCTCAAGGTCTTTATCCGTCAGCTCGCGCACCACTTTTCCAGGGGAGCCGATGACGAGCGAGCGGGGCGGAATCTTTTTGCCGGACGGAATCAACGTGTTGGCGCCGATGATGCATTCTTCACCGATTTCGGCTCCGTCCAAAATCGTCGCCCCCATGCCGATGATCGAGCGCCGGCGGATCGTGCAACCGTGAAGGATCACATTATGCCCAACCGTCACTTCGTCTTCCACAACGAGCGGCGATCCTTCGTACAAATGGCAGGTCGTATTGTCTTGAATGCTCGTTCGGGCGCCGATCGTAATCGGCCCTTCATCGCCGCGCAGCACGGCGTTGAACCAAATGGTCGATTCCGGCCCAACGGTGACGTCTCCAATCAAATAGGCTCCCGGGGCAATGAATGCGGTTTCGTGAACATTCGGACGTTTTCCGTTATATGGGTACAGCATCCCCATCCCCCTTCAATTGGTGATCCGCATAACAGTAAGTATAACACATTTCGTACGAAAACGGAAATGGCCGGAATGAAAAATGCCTTTTTCCGTATCGGGAAGCATAGATCAATGCGCAACGCCGCGGGGAGCGAAAGCGGCAACGAGGTGTATATTAGCTTTTGATTGCCAGACGGAGATCAGCGATCGCCGCTTCATGTTCAAGCGATCTCCGGCATAACATGTCGATGATCCGCTCTTGGCGCAGCAATAGTTGCATTTGTTGCTCTTGATTTTGCTCAAGCCGTTTGACGATCGCATCGATTTCCCGAATGGCTTGATGAACGGCGGCAAATCCCTTTGCCATGTCGGCTTTAAGTTCATTCAACTCCGCTTTCGTCGCCATATTCGCTTTCATGTCCTCAAGCTCCTGCTTGGTGGCCATATTGGCTTTGATGTCTTCGAGCTCCTGTTTGGTGGCCATATTGGCCTTGATGTCTTCGAGCTCCTGTTTGGTGGCCATATTGGCCTTGATGTCTTCGAGCTCCTGTTTGGTGGCCATATTGGCCTTGATGTCTTCGAGCTCCTGTTTGGTGGCCATATTGGCTTTGATGTCTTCGAGCTCCTGCTTGGTGGCCATGTGCTCTTTCATTTCCGCCATTTCCTGCTGCATGGTTTCAAGCTTGTCCAAAATAAGATGCCACGGTTCGCTCATGGGCAACATCCTTTCCTAATCGTCGATAAGATAAGGAATTTGCGGTGGACACAAAGATGCAGATGAGATGGAAAAGAGGAAATGATGCTGTTGGGGAAACGGCGATTCCCTGCCATTGATTATACATGATCAACAAAACACGGAAAAGGTTTTTTCTGTACAATGAAAAAACGAAAAGCGAGACATATTTTTATTTTTTATAAATAATATTATTTTTCTTAATATTGATGTTTTATAATTACAATTATGAATCATGCAAAATTTTTTTGACAATATAAACATAATGAATTATTATATTAAAAGAATTTAAAGGAGGTAGGTAGTGGTTATGGCATCGATCGACAAGCAACAAATCGCCGCCAGCGTTCCACAACGCGGCTTTTTCGGCCATCCGAAAGGGCTGTTCACGCTCTTTTTCACGGAGTTTTGGGAGCGCTTTTCGTACTACGGCATGCGCGCCATTTTGGTTTATTATATGTACTACGAAGTGTCAAAAGGCGGCCTTGGCCTGGACGAACATTTGGCGCTTGCGATTATGTCGATTTATGGCGCGCTTGTGTACATGTCCGGAATCATCGGCGGCTGGCTCGCTGACCGAGTGTTTGGGACATCGCGGGCGGTCTTGTACGGTGGCATATTGATCATGGCCGGTCATATCGCCTTGGCGCTGCCGGGCGGAGCAACAGCGCTGTTTGTCTCCATGGCGCTCATCGTTCTTGGCACCGGTTTATTGAAGCCAAACGTATCGAGCATTGTCGGCGATATGTATCAACAAGGCGATGACCGCCGCGATGCTGGATTCAGCATTTTTTACATGGGCATTAACCTTGGAGCGTTCCTTGCTCCGTTAGTTGTCGGCACGGTGGGGATGAAGTACAATTTCCATCTCGGCTTCGGACTTGCGGCTGTCGGGATGTTTCTCGGATTGATTGTCTTCATCGCGACAAGAAAGAAAAATCTCGGGTTGGCGGGGACGTACGTGCCGAATCCATTGACGCCAGCGGAAAAGAAAAAAGCGGCAACGATCATCGCCGTGGGAGCAGTCGTCATTGCCGTGCTGCTTGCGATCTTGATTCCGAACGGTTTGTTTACTGTGGAAACGTTTATTTCTCTTGTCGGCATCTTAGGAATCATCATCCCGATCATCTATTTTGTCGTGATGTACCGCAGCCCGAAAACGGCAGCGGAAGAGCGGCCGCGTGTGATCGCCTACATTCCGCTGTTTATCGCTTCGGCGATGTTTTGGGCGATTCAAGAGCAAGGATCGACGATTTTGGCAAACTATGCGGATAAGCGGACGCAGTTGGATGTAGCAGGCATCCACTTGTCGCCTGCGTGGTTCCAATCGCTGAACCCGTTATTTATCATCGCTTTAGCACCGGTGTTCGCCTGGATGTGGGTGAAGCTCGGCAAACGGCAGCCGACGATCCCGCAAAAATTCGCGTTCGGCCTGTTGTTTGCCGGCCTGTCGTTCATCGTCATCCTCGTTCCGGGTCATTTGAGCGGCGGAGGGCTTGTCCATCCGATTTGGCTCGTGTTGAGCTACTTCATCGTCGTGCTTGGCGAGCTTTGCCTGTCGCCGGTCGGCCTGTCGGCGACGACGAAACTTGCGCCTGCGGCCTTCTCAGCGCAAACGATGAGCCTTTGGTTTTTATCGAACGCCGCCGCGCAAGCGATCAATGCTCAGTTGGTGCGCTTTTACACCCCGGAAAACGAAACGATGTATTTCGGCACGATCGGCGGTGCGGCGATTGTACTAGGCTTGATTTTATTGGCCATCTCTCCAAGAATCGAGAGATTGATGAAAGGGATTCGTTAAAGAATCTGATCCTCCTAGCCTTTATTGGCTGGGAGGATTTTTTGATTTTTGCCGTATATGTGTTTTTTACATCTACATTCTGTTTGGAGGCGGAAGGCTTCTTGGCAAGTGATGTTAAAAAATCCGCTGTTGCATTGGTTATCATGACCATACCTTTTTCTCCTGTCAACATTACATAGTTAGTGTAGAAAGGAGGAGAAACGATGGATTTTAAACATCAAGCCCGTCAGCTAATTGGGCAGCGTGTAACTGTTGTGACGGTGCATGGAAAATTTCACGGGACATTGTTGGGAGTCGGCGATGATTTTATTGTTATGCGGGTTAATATAGGAGGAAGACTACGACGTATTCTGATCCGTTTGGCATTAATTATCGCACTGCTACGGTTAATAGGAACAGGAAGCGGATATGAACCTCATCGTTCGTCTGACAAAGACCAATGGGAACGATATTTAATGGATGAGGATTGAACTATTCTTTACGATCCAGGATATAATCGTGCAAAGATAAGTCGAAGAAAAATTAGGGCAATACAACTGCCTTGGGGTCACTCCTTCTTAGGAAGCGTCCATGCATGGTTAGTGCAGGAGTTCGGACAAGGAAGGAGCAGATAGTTTAGATGGTGCCACACAAGTCGGTCGTGTGGCTTCTTTATTGAATAAGTCTAATCTTTGCACAATTGGGATGTTGGAATTTGGGCTTATCCTTTTAAGAAAATCAACTATAATGAACAGTAAGGAGAATCCGGATTCTCTAATCAAAAGTCCAAGAATTTGCACAACTAAATAAAAAGGAGCGCTCCATCATGATGCTCAATGCCCGTTGTATCCAACTTGTAAAGTTGTTGCTTCGCTCTTCTCTTTATCTTACCGCTGACAAATTGGCGCAATCATTGAATGTATCCAAGCGAACGATTTATTACGATATACAAAAAACGAATGAATGGTTGCGTCATAAAGGGGTGAAGCCGATTCAATATGCACGCGGGCTCGGATTTCGCTTGGATGATGAAGTGAAACAGGAAATAACAACAAAATGGAACACATTACAACCTGCCCGACATTACACATATCAGTCATGGGAGCGAAAAGCTTGGATTGGTTTATGGATTTTGACTCGCGTTCATCCGTTGTATTTGTCTGATTTTTTAGATAAATTACAGGTAAGCAGGAGCACGTTGCTAAATGACATAAAGGAACTGAAAGAAGATTGGCAGTCATTTCAATTGCAATTGTCATTCCATCGCAAAAAAGGGTATTTTGTATCAGGGAGAGAAATCCAAAAGAGGAAATTGATGATTTTTTATGTTCATCAACTATTGGTGGCGATGGATGACCAGCATTTCGCTGCAGAGTTGTCAGCTGAGTGTCAATGGCCAATCTTTGATTGGATTCGCCAATTCGAGTCTGCTTTTTCTATTCGCTATACGGGTGAGGTTATTCAAACTTTACCTATTTATCTCGCATTGTTCCAAAGACGGTGGGCTAGAGGTAAATTTGTGCAAATGGATGAGCAAGAAAAAGAAGTGCTAAGATCAATGCGGGAATATCAGATCGCCGATCATCTCGTTAGACAAATTGAAAACGTTTCCCAAATATCTATTCCCGATGATGAGGTTTGTTATTTGACGACCCATTTACTCAGTTTTCGAGTTGCAGATGACAAGCAAATCGATCAGAACGATGACATCTCTACTTTGAGACGAATCATTCGACATATGGTGGATGATTTTCAAACTTATGCCTGTGTACAATTCAAGCGTCGCGAAGAGTTGGAAAAAAATTTATTGGTTCATATGAAGCCTGCCTATTATCGACTGAAATACGGTTTTCATCTATATAAATGCACCTTGAAAAGTTAACTTTTCGATTACGCGGAACACCCCAAGCGCCGCAACACTTCCTCCGGGCGTTCCTGAATGTAATGAGCAAATCGTTGAACCGCTTGCACGATCTCGTGGCGGTCTTTGTGAAAGGCGTTGGCGATCATCGTATCCTTCAGCCATTTCCACAAACGCTCGATCGGGTTGAGCTGCGGCGAGTAGGGAGGCAGATACAGGAAATGAAAACATTGTCCTTCTTCTCGCAAAAAGTCCTTCCCCATTCGAGCGTGATGAATCCGGGCATTGTCCAAGACGAGCGCAATGATCCGGTTGGGATGCCGCTCTTTGAGCAGGCGCAAGAAATCCAAGAACGTCGCAGCGTTGGCGGCTTCTGTTTGGTGAAGCACGATGTCCCCATCGTGGACGTTCACCGCGCCAAATACCGAAACATGGGCATGATGGCCGAATGTCGGCACACGTTTTTGACGACCGACCTCGGACCAAGTGGATCGCAAGACATGATAAGAGCGGATATGCGTTTCATCGATGTACAGAAGAACGGCATCTTCTGTCTCCTTGGTGATCAAGTTTTTTTTATCAAATCCATTTGCTTTTCAAATTGCTTTTGCTCATCCGGATTCCCTTTCGCCAGCGTGTACGTAGGGCGAGTCCATGACAGACCTTGACGGTGCAGGAGTTTTCGCAGCGCTTCACGGGAAAGGCAAACACCAAAGTGCTTTTCGACATAGGATTGCAGGAGTTTGGTGTTCCAGGCCGAAGCGACGTCCCGGCCCAGTTCCGCGGGAGTGGTGGTCAACACAAGCTGTTTGATCTCTTCCTGCTGTTCTTCGGTGAGAAACGGCTCCCGTCCAGGGGCGAAATCCCGATGAAGCAAGAGCTCCAGACCGCCTTCATTGAACAGCGACACATAATGGGAAACGGTTTGTCGGCACACGTTGACCATGGAGGCCGCCTCTTTGCCCAAATAACCTTCCATGACCAAACGAACCGCCATCACCCGTTGGCGAAGAAGCGCGTTTTTGATTTTCCGTTCCTGTTTGCGAAGCGTCCGTGGCGTCCATCCGTGATCATGGGTGATGTTGAGACGTTTCATGAATGATCCCGCTCCTTTTCCATAGGTTTCCTTAGGAACAGGATAACCGGAGTGTGCATCGGTTATACGAAAGTTAACTTTTTAATGAGCATGTATATACAAAACGATCTGACTGAATCGGTTAAAACGAACTATCCAGATTTATTTATCTTAACGAAAAAAGTCGTCCATCATTTAGAAAGTGTAGTTGGCCAGACGGTCAGCGACGATGAAATTGCTTATATCGCCATGCATTTTGGCGGATGGTTGGACAGAGAGGGGGTGTCGGTTCTGGTACGGAAAAAGGTGTTGATCGTCTGCGAGAGCGGGATTGGAACATCGCGAATGTTGCAAAAACAATTGGGGGAACTGTTATCAACGGTCGATGTCATTGGCATCGTTTCAGCAAGAGAATATGATTATATTTCTCTTGCGGGACATGTAGATTTTGTGGTGACGACAACGCCATTGCAACCGAAGGATGTACCTGTTTATACGGTTCGCCCCATTTTAACAACGGAGGATAAAATGTTGCTTTTACGGGAGATCGAGGGATGGACGGAAACCACATCCCTTGGTCTCGAAGCGGTGATGGACATCATCAAAAAACACGCAACGGTCATCGATGAAAAGACATTATATCAAGAACTAAATGATTACTTTAGCCACAGCAAAAGAAAGGAGAATTGGCAAAAACCGATGCTAAAAGATTTGCTTACGAAGCGACACATTCAGATTATTGAAGAGGCGGGTGATTGGAAAGAGGCGATTGTGTTAGCAGCAAGACCGTTATTGGAAGAGGGCTATATTACAAGTGAATATATTGAAGCTATGATTCAAAACGTTCTCACACTCGGGCCTTATATTGTGATTACACCAGGAGTGGCCTTGCCTCATGCCCGGCCGGAGCAAGGCGCAAAAAAACTTGGCATGAGCTTTCTTCGAATCAAAAAAGGTTGTTTGTTTTCTAACGGGGAAGAACATCGGGTATATGTCCTCATTGTGTTGGCTGCCATTGATCATGAGACTCATTTAAAAGCGTTATCCCAGCTGACAACATTGTTGTCCAATCAAGAACATATTCAAATGTTGTTTAAAGCTGGATCTGTAGAAGAAGTATTGGCATTAGTGGAAATGTGCTCTTAATAAAAAAGCAAATGGGAGGCGGGAAGGATGAAGAAAATTCTGGTTGTTTGTGGAAACGGGCTAGGCAGCAGTTTTATGATCGAAATGAATGTGAAAAAGGTGTTGAACGAACTAGGAATCGAAGCTGAAGTGTCCCATACAGATTTAACAACCGGCCAAACAGAAAAAGCGGATTTATATCTTGGAGCGAGAGATTTAGTGGAAGTACTTGATGACGGTACACGCAATGTAGCCAAGTTGACGAATATTCTTGATCTTGATGAATTAAAGCGAGTTTTAAGGGAGAGATTGTAACAACAATAAAAAAGCAGGCGATACGCCTGCGACAAAGAAAAATCTATATAAGTTGAAATTTTGTTTTACATCCAGCTTACTACCTTCCACGTTATATCATATCAGCTCGTATTGAGATAAAAGCGGAAGCGAAAAATCGGAATTTCTTTATTGCAACTTATATATAAGAAAAAAGTCCATATAATAGCTCTCTTATGAGTGAAAGGGGGAACATCCGATGTTTGATTTCCTTATGAAAGATGTGCTTGGTTCACCGGCCATTCTAGTGGGATTGTTTGCCTTAATCGGTTTGTTGCTGCAAAGAAAAAGTTTTCCAGAGATCGTTTCAGGCACATTAAAGACTGTCATGGGATTTATCATTCTTGGCGGCGGGGCCAATATTTTAATCGGTTCGTTGAATATTTTTGGGAAAATGTTCGAAAAAGCTTTTCATATTAAGGGAGTTATTCCAAATAATGAAGCGATTGTGGCTATTGCCCAACAAACATTTGGAAAAGAAACAGCGCTGATCATGTTATTTGGAATGGTAGTGAACATCTTGATTGCGCGATTGACCCCTTTTAAATATGGTTCATCACCAAATTTTGTGATTTAGTGACAAAAAAGAGAAAGCACTGACGAGATCCTGGCAATAATGTTAGCGGTGAAATAAACATTAAGGAGGTCTCGTAAGTGCTTTCTATACCACTAGGATTGCCAGAATTTAAAGTGATTAAACAAGAACTTCTTTCCTATGGTTATGCGATTCATGTAGAGAAAACAGAGACACAGGAACGTTGCCCTCATTGTGGGTTTGCCACTTCCTCTGTCCACGACAGACGGACAAGAAAAGTACGGGATTTGGCGATTTTCCATCAACCGGTGTACTTGTTCATAAAGGTAAAGCGCTATCGGTGCTGGAATTGTTCTCAAGTGTTTTCCGCCTCTTTGGAATCGATTCCACCCAATCAACACTACACCAATCGATTTTGTGAGTACTTGTATGAACTTTGCGAAGGCTCCACCATTCAAGAGGTTAGCCGAAAGCACCGCATCCCATATACAACATTGGAACGCATTTATTACTCCATCGCATCGAAAAAAGCAAAAGAGCGTCAAACAGCGATAGAAGCATCTTCTCAAGAAGGAATGGTGCTTAGTTTAGATGAAATCGCTGTAAAAAAGGGACATCAGTATGAAACTGTATTGATGGATGCCAGAGCCGGATCGGTCATGGGAATGCATACCGATCGCCAATGTGACTCCGCCATCAACTTGTTGAGCCAAAATATCCTGTCGAAAGAAATGGTCCAAACGGTGATTCTTGACATGTGGGAACCTTATCATAAGGCGGTTCGCGCCCTGTTTCCATCTGCTTCGATTGTCATCGATAAGTACCATGTGGTTCAAAAAGTGACACAAGCCTTGGATCAAGCAAGAAAGGAATTTTCTCCATTGAAAAAGGCTCGATATCTTCTCTTGAAAGGCTGTGAAAAGCTTCGTAAGGACCAACGGCTTCGATTAGACGATATCTTGGAGGAGTATCCGGCACTTTCCATTGCTTATTATCTGAAAGAGTTGTTTCGGGATTTTTACCGAACCGATGGATATCATGAAGCAAAGGAACGCTTGGAAGAATGGATTAAGTTAGCCAAACAGAGCCCTTTTGCTTCTTTTCAGAAAGCAGCCAACACGCTTGAAAGGTGGAAGGAGCCTATTCTTTCCTACTTTTTGTGCCCATATACGAATGCCCGAATTGAGGGGACGAATCACAAGATCAAAAACATCAAACGCCGGGCATATGGCTATCGAAATCTAGAACGGTTTCGTTTGCGTGTATTTCTGGAGTGTACAGGGAACACTACAGGCAGTCAGGCTGCTTAAGCGCTCCCTTCTTCCGCTATCGGTATGATAGTTGGTAGAATGGAACCCGTCAAGGAAAGCACTTGACTGTTTCCATTCTACCAACTTCGTGGTCTGTATGCGGAAGAAGGATCCTGACTGATGAACCTATTTCATCCAGCTAACATGTCTCTAGGATTGAGTAGAAATCACAGAAAATGGTGAAGACCCTTAAATATATTTTCTTGACAGGGCATCATACGTTATTTATGGCGTGTCTAATTTCTGCCGTTTTTGCGACGGGTGGAGTAGCAGGTGTTCCGCTTGTCGTCATCGGTTCTATTATTTTGGGAAGTTTGATGGTGTTGATGCCCGCCATTTTGCAGCCGTATATGCGCCAAGTGACTGGAATGGATCAGATCGCGTTAGGGCATTTCGGTTCGCTCGGCTATTTTACATCGGCATGGGTCGGGAAGTGGTTTGGAAACAAGACCCAATCTACTGAAGATATTAAAGTGCCAAAGTCATTGGGGTTTCTTCGCGATACATCGGTGGCCATGTCGTTGACAATGGTGCTGTTATTTTTTATTGTTACTCCGTTTGCCGGAAAAACGTTTATCGAGAAGGAGTTAAGCGGTGGTGTTAATTTTCTTGTCTTCTCTCTTATGCAAGGGATCACGTTTGCTGCAGGAGTCTATGTCGTACTGGCAGGGGTGCGGATGCTTATTGCTGAAATTGTTCCAGCATTCAAAGGGATTGCGGATAAAGTCGTACAAGATGCGAAACCAGCGCTCGATTGCCCAGCTGTCTTTCCATACGCCCCGAATGCTGTTATTATTGGATTCTTGTCAAGTTTTGCGGCGGGGATTCTTTCAATGTTTATCTTGCCTTTCGTTGGGTTAAAGGTCATCGTTCCAGGTTTAATTCCGCATTTTTTCACGGGAGCCGCTGCTGGTGTGTTTGGCAATGCCACAGGCGGACGAAGGGGAGCGGTGCTGGGGGCTTTTGCTAACGGCATTTTGATTTCCTTCCTGCCGGCATTGTTGCTTCCGGTACTTGGATCGCTTGGATTTGAAGGGACGACGTTTGGGGATTCGGATTTTGGGATTGTGGGGATTTTGTTGGGATATTTGACGAAGTGGTTTTTCTAAATGAAATAGAGTGTTTAGATCTGAGTATGGGGATAGATTATAGTTCAAAAAATATTGACAAATAAAATTATTATGAATATAATCATCATTAGAAATTTATTTTGGTCTATGCTTACATGTTCATAAGTGGTAAGGCAAAGGTGCCTACATATACAGAGAATACCTTCTCTGTATATAGGCACCTTTTTGTTTCGAGGAGGTGGAAATATTGTGATTGGAGCACCAATTAGGGCGAAAGTGTTAGCGAGTCGAATCATCTCAAATGTCGATCCTGGTTTAGCAGTGAAATTAAATTTAGCAGCTCATATTCGAAGTCTTGCTTTAGTTACATTAACAATTGATGATGTTGGATATACAGCCTTAGATGAAGCTACCAAAAAGGCAGCGGTCGAAGTAGTATATGCCAAATCCTTTTATGCTGGCTCTGCTCATGCATCGGGGCCTCTCTCTGGAGAGTTTATTGGGATTTTGGGGGCAGAAAATCCTTCTGACGTAAAGAGTGGATTGGAAGCAGTGTTGGAGATGATTGAAAATGGTCCTTGCTTTTATTCATTAAATGAGGAAGGCAACCATGCGTATTATGCTTGTACAATATCGAGAACAGGCAGTTACTTATCAAAAATTGCTGGGATTCAACAAGGCGAGCCATTAGCTTATTTAATAGCGCCCCCCCTTGAAGCGATGTACGGATTAGATGCGGCACTAAAGGCCTCTGATGTGAAAATTTGCGAACTATATGCTCCTCCGACTGAAACAAATTTTGGAGGAGGGTTATTAACTGGAAGTCAATCTGCATGTACAGCAGCAGCTCATGCTTTTGCGGAAGCAGTACAGGATATTGCACGGCACCCTCATAAATCTTTTTAGAAAAAGGGATGATGACGGGGCATGACGATGAAAAATTATGCACTTGGTATGATTGAAACAATAGGATTGACTTCGTTAATTGCAGCGGCTGATGAAGCTGCCAAAGTAGCTGATATCCAGGTAATTACATATCATAAACCCGATGCAGGAATTGTGACAGTTTATTTTATTGGAGATGTAGCATCTGTGAGGGAAGCTGTTTCAGCAGGAGTAGAGAAGGCCAAACAGATTGGAGAGTATCGCACCTCTCATGTCATTCCACGCCCTAGTAGTGATGTGATTAATGAACTGGTTAATAAAGAGAGAAAAAAGAGAGAACCAAGGAAAAAAAGTCGAGCTAGAGATAGTAAAAGTATTGATGTAGCGCGATCAGCCAATATGTATACTGCTCAGGGAGGTGAGACGCTCAATGATGATGGCAGACTTTGATTTATTATCGGTCCAAGAAGCAAGGAATCTTCTCTATAAAGCTAGGGAAGCACAGAAAAAATTGACAGAATCGTCTCAGGAACAGATTGATCGAATTGTGGAACGTATGGCTTTAGAAGCAGAAAAACAGGCGGGTTTTTTAGCCCGAATGGCCACGGAAGAAACTGGATTCGGTAATGAAACAGATAAAACGATAAAAAATATTTTTGCAGCGAAAGAAGTATATGCGGCTATTAAAGATATGAAAACCGTTGGAATTATAGGTACTGATGAAAATAAACAAGTTTGGGAAATAGCGGAGCCAGTCGGTGTTATCGCTGGAGTCGTTCCTTCAACCAATCCGACGTCTACCATCATCTTTAAATCTCTTATTGCGGTAAAAGCACGAAATGCAATTGTTTTCAGTCCTCATCCTTCAGCGCTGAAGTGTTCATTAGAAGCTGCGAAGATCATGGCAAAAGCTGCACAAGAAGCTGGAGCACCAGAAAATATTATTCAGTGTATGGAATATCCATCTTTGCCGGGAACGAGAGAACTAATGTCACATAAATTAACAGATGTAATTCTTGCAACTGGTGGGCCCGGAATGGTGAAGGCGGCTTACAGTTCTGGGAAGCCTGCCTACGGAGTGGGGCCAGGAAATGTTCCTGTGTATGTCCATACAAGCGCTGATTTGGATCAGGCGGCACGGCATATCATTGAAAGCAAATCGTTTGATTACGGCACCATTTGTGCTTCAGAACAGGCGGTTGTCGTAGAAAGAGAGATAAAACAAGCTTTTATCGATAAACTCAAAAAATACGGTGCGTATCTATTGTCGGAAACGGAAAAAGAGAGAGTAGAATCTGTCATACTCACAGGAGGAACTTTAAATCCAAAAATTGTTGGAAAATCACCTCAAGCAATCGGTAAGATGGTAGGTTTATCTTTTCCTCCAGATGTAAAAGTTTTAGTTGGAGAAGAAAAAGAAATTGGAAAAGACATTCCTTTTGCGATTGAAAAACTCTCCCCTATCTTAGCTTTGTATACAGTAGATGGCTGGAAGGAAGGATGCGATGTCTGTATTAGATTATTAGAAACAGGAGGATTAGGACATACATTAGGAATTCATTGTCAAGATCATGCAATAATCAAGGCGTTTGCTTTAAAGCAGCCAGCTTCAAGAATTGTGGTGAACTCTGGAACAACATTTGGAGGGATAGGAGCAACAACAGGAATTTTCCCGTCTTTAACACTCGGGTGTGGCTCTTATGGAAACAATATTACATCTGATAACATCGGACCACGGCACTTGATAAATATAAAACGAGTAACATTTGGCATAAAGGAAATGATGAGCAATACTACCAAGAGTGGAACTTTGCAGCCAGCAAAAACAGCAGATGTTTTTGAAACGGAAAAGAACATTTTCGTAGATCAAGGCGGAAATTTAACAGTCAGCAGAGAAGAGATTACAGAGATTGTCAAGAGAATACTATCGGAAATGAAAATTTAACATTATAAATTTTGGGGGAGGTTATTCAACATGGCGAGAGAATATTCAGCGCTTGGGATGATTGAAACCAAAGGATTAGTTGGAGCCATTGAAGCAGCAGATGCAATGGTAAAGGCTGCAGATGTAAAGTTGATTGGAAAAGTGCAAGTGGGTGGCGGATTGGTAACAGTATTAGTAAGAGGAGATGTTGGTGCGGTAAAGGCAGCAACAGACGCAGGTGCTGCAGCGGCAGAAAAGGTTGGAGAATTGATCTCTGTTCATGTGATTCCGCGTCCTCATGCAGATATTGAACTTCTTCTTCCAAAAGCGGGAGAGTAGGTTAGAAGTCAATGGCTGTCATTACGGAAACGTATTTAAGATTGGAAATGCTAAAAGGAACGTTATCAAATCCTTATCTTATTTCGCATCAACATCGATTAACGCCCGCTGCCCAGGACTTTTTGCGTGATCATGGAATCAAAATTGAGGTAATGAGCAACAGCTCCATTCAAGCTATCGTGAAAACAAAGGAATGGAGGATTCCAGTAGGGGTTTCGAATCGACATGTTCATCTCTCTCGTGATGAGGTGGAAGTCTTATTTGGAAAAGGATACGAATTAACTCCATACCGTTTACTCTCACAACCGGGACAATTTGCTGCACAGGAAACAGTGACCCTTGTTGGTCCGAAAGGTGTTCTGTCGGGAGTGAGGATCTTAGGGCCTGCCCGAGAACTGACACAAGTAGAGATTTCGCGCACTGATGGATTTACTCTTGGAATCCACCCACCCGTTCGGCTGTCTGGTTCGATTGAAGGGACACCTGGTATTACACTTGTTGGAAAAGCCGGTTCGATCACGATTTCACAAGGTGTCATTGTTGCAAAAAATCATGTCCATATGTCTCCAAACGATGCAAAGGAGTTCAATGTGAAAGACGGTGATCGACTCATTGTTCAAGCCATATCAGATCGATCGATTATTTTTCCAGAAGTCGTTGTTCGAGTAAATGAGAGATTTACCCTTGATTTCCATATTGATACCGATGAAGCAAATGCAGCGAACTTAAAGACAGGTGATTTTGTCAAAGTAATTGGGAAGAATGGGGAGCCTTTTCGCGCAAATGCTTAGAAGGCCGGTGAAAAACGGATGACGCGTGCAATTGGCAGCTTTCATCTGAAAAGGAAAGTCGGTTTGGAAAGGTTTATCTAATTGAAAAATAATTAGGACTGGCAGCCTTTTTGACTAAATCACCGGCCTTTTAGAAAGCCGATGAAAAACAGACATTTCCCTTCCATCGGTTGTTTTAGTGCAAAAAGAATTAAGGCGCCCATGCCGTTTTTTCAATTTAGGAAACCGCATGATTAGGCCCCATTGCCCGTTAAATCACCAGTCTTTTAGAGGTGATGAAATGGATCATAATATGAATGTAGAGTTGAAGGAATTGATTGAAACGATTGTGCGTGATCTTTTGGAAAAAGCGAACAGTGCCCAAAAGACGCGCAAGAAGGTGCTATTTATTTTTTGTGATAGCTCAGCTCACGAATCATTTGTAGATCAGTTCATCATGCTTGATAATAAAGAAATAAGTTATGATGTTGTGTTCTTGGATGGGGAGACGTCCGCATGGCTTGGTCTTCAGCAAATTGAGTCGACAGGGTCCACGAAGGTGATTGCGGCGGACGAATGGGCTCCTGCTCCTTTGGAACTTCCGAAAGAATATGAGGTAGTAGCGATTCCAGAAATTGATTTGGATGATGCAGCGAGGATCGTACTTGGTCTAAAAGGCTCTGTTAAAGCGGAAATTGTGTTTTCTGCATTAACTTTGGGAAAGCCGGTCATCATCGGTGAAGATGTTCCGGGAATTAAGCGTGCTGATCGAAGAACATTAAAAAAATTATGTTTGCCACCCGCTTACCAAAAACTTTTCATGCAATATAAGGAAGATTTAAAAAACATGGGAGTGATCCTTACAAAACAAGAACGAATATATGAAGCCATTTTAGAAACGTTAAGTGGGTCTCCAACACCTTCATCAGAGAAAGAGGGCAAAAGAAAAAGATTTGAAGGGATCGTAGTCACAGCAGACTGGGTGCATGATTATTTGGAGGAAAATGATTCACTGATCGTCAATAAGAAAGTATTGATTACGCCGCAAGCAAAAGACCTATTAAATGAAAAGAGGATTGAGGTCAAATTTGTATAGGAGTGATCCTCTTGTTTCTTGGAAAAGTGGTGGGGAGTATCTGGGCTACGCAAAAAGAGGTCGGCATGGAACATTTAAAACTTTTGTTAGTTCAGCCCATTCACGCCGATGGAACAGATGCAGGCCCACAAGTGATATGTGCTGATCGCATAGGGGCGGGACAAGGTGAAACGGTCATTATTTCAAGGGGAAGCTCTGCTCGAATATTAATCAGCAAGGACTCCCCTGTTGATGCAGTTGTTGTCGGGATTGTCGATTGTTTTGAATACGGCAGATCATAAGGAGAGATGGAATGGAGAAAAAAGAACGCATTATTCAAGAATTTGTGCCTGGAAAACAGTTGAATTTGGCTCATATTATTGCTCATCCTAATGAATCATTATATACGCGTCTAGGCATCACTGAACCTGGAGCTATTGGGATTTTAACTGTTACGCCAACAGAAACCGCCATTATTGCGGCTGATATTGCCACAAAATCGGCTCATGTAGAGATTGGTTATCTCGATCGGTTTACAGGCTCAGTCGTGATTGTTGGAGATCTTTCTGATGTTGAGACAGCGATCCGACATATCAATGAGTTTTTTGTTAACACTTTAAAATTTTCTACTGCGGAGATTACTAGGTCATGAGCAAAGGGAAAGTGCTTATTATTGGGCCAGTAGGATCTGGAAAGTCTACGCTGACGAAAGGACTTCTTGGCAAGGAAGATGTTCCTGTCAAGAAGACACAATCGTTGGAATATGCAAACTGGATTATCGACTCCCCTGGTGAATATAGTCAAAATCCAATGTATTATCGAACATTAATAGCGACAGCGTTGGAGGCAAAAGTTTTATTGATTGTTCAAGATGCTACACGAAAGGATTGTGCTTTACCCCCAAATTTTGCATCTGGATTTCCTCTTAATCCTATTGGTGTCGTAACAAAAATCGATCATCCTAACGCAGATATCGAGACAGCCATCCGACTTTTACGAATCGCACTACCTGCAGGAGACATTTATTTGACTTCTTCTGTTACGTTTGTGGGAATAAAAGAATTAAGAGAGCGAATTTTGTCGCATCTTTCGTAAATATTGTCTAAAACGTTTTGTTTACCAATTATGCGAAAAATGAAAAAATATAGACATGAAAATAAAAAAGAAGGGGAGTTGTAGAAAGTTGCTGCTCGAGGTATCTGCGTTAGCTTCTTTTTTAAGGAAAGAGGATGTCAAGATTATAGAAGAGCTGTCGAAGTATTTGCAGTTGTTTTCTGATTTATCACAAGCAGATGTGTTTATTGATTGCTTGCTGCCAGGGGGGGAAGAAGCAATCGTTGTCGCTGAAGCTCATCCAATAACAGGGAAATCACTCTATAGCGACCCCGTGGTTGGCAAAATTGCTTATAAGGAGAACGAGCCTGGGGTATTCTTTTGCTTCAAAACCGGTAGACCGGTTATCGGATCAAGAGGGGTTTCTCAGGAGAATGTAAACATGCAGCAAAATGTCATGCCCATCGTAAACGAATTTGGAAAAGTAATAGGTGTATTAATCATGGAGCAAGACATTACGGAAAAAATACAACAGGAGAAAAATGTAGAGTTGTTAATGGAAGCAACAGAGCAATTAAGCGAAACTCTTTATCATATCGCGATGTCTGAAGTTGCGATTCCAGACTTGATGCATGAAGGATTGTTATTATTTGACCATGATTATCAAATTACGTTTGCCAATGATCGAGCAAAAGAGATGTTTGAAGTCAACGGACATTTATTAATCGGTGCCAACGTAGATTCATTACCTTTTGGTTCCATGATCAAAAAAGAACTGGCTAAGCAAAGCGGAATGTTTTCCTATGAATTCCAATTGGAAAGGCATTTTCTTCAATTAAAGGCTGTTTCCATTCAACGAAACAATCGAACAGTAGGAGGGGTGCTTCTTTTGCAGGATTTATCAGAATTAAAAGAAAAAGAAAAGCAATTAATGATTAAATCAGCTGTTATTAGGGAAATTCACCATCGTGTTAAAAACAATTTGCAAACGATCTCTAGTTTGTTGCGATTGCAAATGAGGAGAGTAGATTCCAAAGAAATTGAAAAAGTTTTTCTAGAAATCATCAATCGAATTACGAGCATCTCCATTATTCATGAGGTTCTTTCATTGGAAGGAACAGATGTGATTGAATGCAAGGAAGTGATTGAATTGGTATCAAATGCCATTATTTCATCTATGAAACAATCGGATCAAAAGATTACCATTCAAGTGGAAGGATGTTCTCTTTACTTACCTTCACAAAAAGCTAGTTCTTTAGCGCTTGTGATGAATGAATTAGTACAAAACGCCATTAACCATGCGTTTATCGATCTTGATAAGGGAGTTATTCATATTAAGCTAGAAAAACAAAATCAAATCGTGACTATTGCGGTAACAGATGACGGTGTAGGGATCGATCTTGAAAAAGTACAGCAAAAAGGGCGGTTAGGGCTTCAAATATGTCAAACCCTCATTTCCGAAGATCTAGGAGGGATTTTAGAATTTGAACATAATCACCCTGGGACAAAAGTGATCGTTACTTTTCCGCTTCCCAAGGAGGGGCTGGTGACATGAACACATTGAAACTTCTTATTGTGGATGATGATCCAATCACTCGCATGGATATCAAGGAAATGCTCATACAAGCGGGATATGAGGTGGTGGGGGAAGGGAGAAATGGAGAGGAGGCTGTTGATTTAGCATATCGATTCAAACCGGATATTGTGATCATGGATATCAAAATGCCAAAAATGGATGGAATCAAAGCTGCTAGAATCATCAGGAATTTTAGCTTCTGTGCAGTTATTTTACTAACAGCATATAGTCAACGTGAACTTGTAAATGATGCAAAAGAGGCAGGAGTAATCGGCTATTTAGTAAAACCAGTTTCAGAAGAAGGTTTAATTCCGGCCATTGAGATTGCCAAAAGCCAACAGGAGCAGTTCCACTTGTTAGAAAGAGATATCCGACTATTGAAAAAGTCAATAGAAGAGCGAAAAATAGTCGAAAAGGCAAAAGGCAAGCTAATGAAACGATTCTCTTGTTCGGAAGAAGAAGCATATGAGTGGATGAGAAAAAAGAGCATGGAACACCGTATTTCCATGTTTAAGTTGGCGGAAAAAATTCTCGAAAAATATGAAAGTTCGATGGCGAGCAAATAGCTAATTATTTCATGAGGGGTAATGATGGTGGAAGACCAGACAATCATTAGTGTGGGGATTGATATTGGAACAAGCACGACGAAATTTGTTGTAAGTCACCTGAAATACGCAAAAGTATCGAACCCTTTTTCGTTGCCTCGTTTTGAAATTGTGGAAAGAAATATTGTGTATGAGAGTCCGATGTACTCAACACCGCTAAAAGGAAAACGGGATGAAATTGATTTGGAAACCCTTGTAGGATGGCTTGAAGACCAATATCAAAAAGCAGGGGTAGATATCCGTAATGTAAAATCTGGAGCTGTTATTATAACGGGAGAAACGGCAACGAAAAAAAATGCAGAGAGCATCTTGCATTATTTGGCTGAAAAATCGGGGGATTTTGTCGTTGCCATAGCTGGCGCCAGTTTGGAAGCACTGCTTGCAGGCAAAGGATCAGGTGCTTTTTCGAGATCGAAAGAAATAAAAGGAACGATTGCTAACATTGATATAGGGGGAGGAACAGCGAATGTTGTTCTTTTTCAGAGAGGAAGAGCATTAGGGACGATTACCTATCATGTTGGTGGGAGACTAATCGAATTAAGTCATAACGGAGAAATTACCTTTATATCTCCATCTATTCAGCCTTGGTTAGACGCCCAAAATTTCTCTTTGTATCCAAACCAAAAAATTAGTTTTACAGAAATCCAGCAAGTTGTCCAACAAATGTGCAACGATATGTTCGATTCATTAACTGGTCAGCAACCCATTCGATCAGATGATTCACTCATTCATAGTACGAGCTTTCAGGTGATTCCACCTATCCATGAAGTGATGGTTTCGGGAGGGATCGGTCAGTTGCTTGAGGAAGAAGCACCTAAAACAATTGATGATACAGCTATCTATGGAGATGTTGGTCCGCTTCTTGCTCATGAAGTAGTAAAAGCTATTGAAAAACGTTCATTAAAGTTGATCAAGGCAACGCAAACATCTCGTGCAACTGTAATCGGAGCGGGAATGCAAAGCACGGAAATTAGCGGTGCTACTATACATGTTGCTTCATCGCGTCTCCCTATTCGTAATTTACCCATTATGATGGTTGAGCTAGATCATCATCAGATAAACAATACAGATTATGTATATAAGCAAATCAAACAGGCCTTGGTGGATTGGAAGCCATACATCCAAGAAAATGAAGAACTTCCTTTTGCGATTTGTATGAAGGGGATTTCTCATTGTTCTTATTCTGTATTAAAAGAGATAGCGAAGATATTATTTTCGCTTTATGAAAAGCATTTTCCCACCCATTCGATTATGGTTGTTGTTTGTGAAGACGATATTGCAAAAGCGCTCGGACAATTGCTAGTACTTCAATCGAAAAATAAAGTGGATATTATTTCAATTGATCAAGTTATAGTTGAACAAGGTGATTACATTGACATAGGGGAAACCATCAATCAAAGTATGGTTCCTGTAGTAGTCAAAACATTAGCTTTTACGAAGAGTTAGGAGGTGATTCTATTTGAAAACAACGATCACTCTATTGGGAAAAACGTATCAGTTTGAAAGTTTAAAGGAAATTATGGCAAAAGCAAATGAAGAAAAATCCGGCGACCAGCTGGCAGGCATTCATGCCCAAGATGCGCAAGAACGCATTGCAGCGAGGCATGTTTTATCAGACCTAACTCTTGCTGATATTCGAAACAACCCTCTTTTGCCACCCGAGAAAGATGAGGTGTCGCGTGTCATCGAGGAAGGAGTGAATGAAAAAATTTATGCATCCATTCGAAATTGGACAATCGCGGAACTGCGGGAGTACCTTCTGTCCCCGAACGTCACGAACAATGAAATCTCTCATATCCGTAGAGGATTAACAAGTGAAATGATCGCTGCTGTAACAAAGATTATGACCAACCTAGATTTGATACAAGCTGCATCAAAAATTACGGTAGAAACGCGTTGCAACACAACAATCGGCCAGAAGGGGAGATTGGCTGGAAGAGCGCAGCCCAATCACCCGAATGATCATTTGCAAGGAATCAAGGCATCCATTTTTGAAGCTTTGAGTTATGGTGTCGGAGATGCCGTTATTGGCATTAATCCTGTCATTGATACAGCAGATAGTGTAAAAGCTATCTTAAATATGACAAAAGAGTTGATGGAAAAATGGAATATTCCTACACAAAACTGTGTTTTAGCGCATGTCACGACCCAGATGAGAGCAATCAAACAAGGAGGAACAGCAGACTTATTGTTCCAAAGCTTGGCCGGTACAGAACTGGGAAACAAAGCATTTGGCATTAGTGTGGAATTGCTCGATGAAGCCAATGAATTAATCTTAAAAGAAGGGACGGCTGCTGGTCCAAATGTATGGTATTTCGAAACAGGACAGGGATCAGAACTATCAGCAGATGCCCACCATGGTATAGATCAATTAACGTTGGAAGCTAGGTGCTATGGGCTGGCGAAACGATATAACCCGTTTATGGTCAATACGGTAGTGGGCTTTATTGGACCGGAGTATTTATACAACAGTAAGCAAGTGATTCGCGCGGGACTTGAGGATCACTTTATGGGGAAACTTCATGGTTTGCCGATGGGAGTAGATGTTTGTTACACCAATCATATGAAAGCAGACCAAAATGATATGGAAAACTTATCCGTTCTACTCGTTGCAGCAGGTGTGAACTTTTTGATTGGGGTGGCGATGGCGGATGACTGTATGCTCAATTATCAATCTCTTAGCTTTCATGATATTGCTACATTAAGGGAACTGCTCCATATGCGGCCCGCTCCGGAGTTCGAGCGATGGTTAGAAAAAATGGGGATTATGGAGAACGGAAAGTTAACATCAATGGCCGGTGATCCCACTTTATTTTTATAAAGTTCTGAAGGCGGGTGATCTGCGAAAATGAATCAGGTGGATATTCAACAAATTGTTGAGAAAGTGATGGCGGAATTGGAGACTAGAGTATCTCGACAATTAAAAGAAAATATTGATGAAAAAGAATGTGAAAAAAAGTTTCATTATACGACGTTTGATTGGTTAACCTCCGTTCCAAATCCGAAATTTCCTGAAGGAATTGACGAATTGAGAAAAGTCACGCCCGCGCGTATAGGGGTATGGAGAACAGGCACACGCCCGTTGACGAAAACGATTTTAAAATTACAACTTGACCATGCCGCTGCCGTTGACGCTGTGAGTGGAGAAGTTCTTGATAGTTTGCTTGAAGAATTTGGTTTATTTACGGTCGAGACTTGTTATGAAAACAAAGAAGTTTATTTAAAGAGACCAGACAAAGGACGCGTTCTTACGGAAGAAGCAGTCAAAACCATTCAAGAAAAATGTATGAAAAAACCTCAAGTACAAATTGTTGTTTCTGATGGATTAAGTGCAAGTGCGATTGAGGCTAATCTTCGAGATATTTACCCAGCACTGTTGGATTCATTAGAGGTAAACGGATTAACACAAGGAACTCCCTTTTTTGTCAAAGGTGGAAGAGTGGCATGTATGGATCATATCGGTGAAATTTTGCAGCCAGAAGTACTTGTTCTTTTGATTGGAGAGAGGCCGGGCCTTGTTTCTGCCAATTCCATGAGCGCATATATGTGCTATAGACCGCGAAAAGGGACAGTAGAGTCAGACAGGACTGTGGTTTCCAATATTCATTCAGGAGGTACACCTCCCGTTGAAGCCGGTGCCTATATTGGTACGGTTTTAAGAAAAATGATTGAGCAAAAAGCCAGCGGGGTGCGTCTAGAGCTATAGTAATCATTTGAAGGGGGAAGAATAGCATGGCCAACAATCCGAATAACCATTTGCATAAAGAGTTAAAACCCATTCATTTATGGGGGATTGCAGTCGGGATGGTGATTTCAGGACAGTATTTCGGGTGGAATTACGGATTTGAGCAAGGTGGAACGATAGGATTGGCGATTGCTGCGATTATTGTGACAGTTTTTTATACAACCTTTATATTTAGTTATTCAGAGCTTTCTACATCGATTCCTCACGCGGGAGGACCATCGGCCTATGCAAGAAAAGCAATGGGCCCTTATATGGGGTTTATGACAGGGTTAGCATGTTTGCTCGAATTTGTTTTTGCTCCGCCCGCCATTGCCGTCTCGACCGGAGCCTATATTCATTTTTTATTTCCCAGCATTAACGCTGTATATGCAACAGTAGTTGTTTTTTTATTCTTTATTTTCATTAATCTTATAGGAGTAAAAGGGGCCGCGATCATTGAACTGGTAGCTACGGTTTTAGCCTTGATTGGTTTAGGTGTTTACTATGTTGCTGGGCTGCCCCATGTGAACGGCTCAGCCATATTTAGCGACATGTCAGCTTTTAAAGGCTGGGAAGGAATATTTGCCTCTATTCCTTTTGCCATTTGGTTTTTCCTTGCTATTGAGGGGGGAGCGATGGCAGCGGAAGAGGTGCGTAATCCGAAAAAGGATATACCAAAAGGATTTATTTCGGGGATCTTGACATTAGCAGTTGCCACCATTCTTACGTTGCTTGTAACAGCCGGGCTTGGTGGAGGAGAAGGAAAACCTGCTGATTATCCTCTTCCTCAAGCTCTAGCCAGTGTTTATGGAGAAAAGCATATTTTGCCTAAAACAGTCGCAATCATTGGTTTGTTTGGATTGATTGCAAGCTTGCATGGCATCATTATCGGTTACTCCAGACAAACGTTTGCATTGGCTAGGGCAGGGTACCTCCCCAGATTTTTAGCTAATTTATCGAAAAGAGGAGTTCCGCATTGGGGATTAATTGTCCCTGGCATCATAGGAGTGGCTAGTGCCGGTTCTGCCAGCTTTGCCAATGCATTGATCATTTTATCTGTATTTGGTGCGATTACGATGTATTGTTTGAGTCTCATATCGCTCTTTGTATTAAGAAAAAAGGAACCGCATATGGAGCGACCGTTCAAGGTGAGTTACCCAGTTGTTCCAGGAATTGCACTCTTTTTAGGGATTGTTTCGTTCTTTTGTGTACTGAAGTATAGTGTGTTAACGACTAATCTTTCGTTGTTCAGGATTGAAATCCCATTAATTGCTATTATTTTGTTTGTATTTGGTTTAGGCAGCGTTTATTACTTTTTAGTAGGATCCAAGAAAATTCGCCCGATATCTGAAGAGTTTGTGTCGATCGAAGATGTCACTTCTAGCCAGAAAAATGTCTCGTTGTAATTTATGGAGAGAGGAGGATGGGGTGATATGGCGGTTAGAATAGAGCGAAAAGGAAGATATGCATGCACGCGAATTAATTCGAAGAGGCGCAAAATATCATCCGAATCATACAGGCGTGATTTTCCAAGGGAAAAGTTTAACATTCGAACAGGTACTTCACAGGAGCAATAAATTGGCTAATGCTTTACTAAGGATGGGATTGAAAAAAGGAGACAGAGTGGCTTCCCTATTATCGAATTCTCTTCAAAGTGTTGAAATTGACTTCGCTTTATTATTAAGCGGACTTGTACGTGTTCCTCTTAATACAAGACTGTCAGAAAATGAACATCGCCATATGATCAACGAAACTGAGGCAAAGGCTATTTTGTTCACGGAAGAGTTTACGGATCGCGTCACAGCATTAAAGCCAACATTATCTTCCGTAGAGCATTATTGTCAATTGAATAGCACCCCTAATAAAAAGACAATGCGTTCTATATAGGTGCAATTTGGAACCTTATCATTTGTAGTTTTTACAGAGCAATTGAATCGGCTATCGGGGGACCGAACAACGCCGCTTCCAGACACATGTATGGATCTGTTGAAGCGAGTGGTTGTTCGGTCGTTCATCACGCTAAGGCGTGACGAAGAAGAGGCGCATTTATTTATAGAAGGTTAAACGCTGCGTCGGCCGTGTTACTCCGCCTTCTTCAGCAAATAAATCTCCTCCTCCACTCTCGCGATGCGGCCAAGTTGATAATCAAGCCGCTGATGAATGAGGGAGATGTCTTCTTTTGTCGCCATTTGCTCGCGAAGGCGGGGGAGCTCGTCTTTTGTTGCCATCTGCTCGCGAATGCCAGCCATTTCTCCGCGGAGGTTGGCGATTTCGTGGCGCATGCCGTCTTGGATGCTTCGCTGCTCGAGTTGATTGTCGCGGATCGCTTTGATCATTTCCGTGTTTTCTTTCATCTGCTCTTTCAGCCAACGCAACTCTTCTTCCTGCTTGTCCATCCGCTGTTCAAGTGTATCCATCCGTTGTTCAAATTTGTCCATCCGTTGCTCGAGCTTATCCATCCGTTTTTCAAGATTGCCCAATTTTTGCTTCACCGTTTGCATGTCTTGCTTCATGACGGACATGTCATCGACAAGACTTTGGACAAGCGTGGTTAACTGCCGCAACAGCTCTTCCATGAAGAAACCTCCTTATCAAGATGGGATTCACTCGGGGCGTTTCGATCATGAAACATGAGGAGTCCAAGATGCGGAAATGGTGAGGAAACGCCTGCAAGCTCATTATATCATGGGTTGGATAGGCCATCACTCCTAAATTGCGGAAAACAAAAGGAATAAATAGGGAGTGTGTTGAATACATCATTAGCCGAAGTTTTGGTAGTTTTAAGAAAATAGATTGATAGGAGAGGGACCATGAACGGATGGATGCAGGGGAAAAATGCGGCGCTTTTGTGTGTGGCGTCCGTCTTTTTATTTTCTTGCAGCAACGCGGTTGATCGCGGTGTCGAGGAAGTGCTGGCAGCGCCAAGCGAATCCGCGGGGCAAATGGTCGAGCATCCGCCGCTACCGAGTCCGATCGACAAAAGGACGATAGCGTCAGCATCTGCCGAACAAGCCGCTCCGAAACCGAACGAAGTGCGCATCACGCTGAGCGCGGCGGGCGATGTGACGCTCGGGCGCGATGGAAATTATGGCTATGCGTATTCGTTTGATGAAGAAGCGAAGAAGCACGGCTTGCGCTATTTTACGAAATACATTGAGCCGATCTTCAAGAAAGATGATTTTACGACCGTCAATTTGGAAACGACGTTGACAACTTCGACGCGCAAGGCAAGCAAAACGTTTCGCTTCCGCGGCCATCCAAGCTATGCAAAAATTTTAACCTACGGCGGCATTGATGCTGTGAATCTGGCCAATAATCATACATACGATTACTTGCAACGAGGATACAATGACACGATTGCCAGTTTAAAAAAGGAAAACATCGGTTATTTCGGCCGCACGCTCCGGCTGATGAAAACCGTCAAAGGAATCCAAATCGGGGTGCTCGGCTACGAAGGTTGGAGCAACACGAGCACGTTGCGCAGGCAAATTGCCAATGACATCCGCACATTGCGGAAACAGGGGTCCGATCTCATCCTGATTCATTTTCACTGGGGAGTGGAACGAAGCTATGTGCCAAACAGCACGCAAAAGGCGCTCGGGCGCTTTGCGATTGACAGCGGCGCTGACTTGGTTGTTGGTCATCATCCGCATGTCATTCAAGGGATTGAGGAGTATAAAGGGAAGTTTATCGTCTACAGCCTCGGCAATTTTATGTTCGGCGGGAACAAAAACCCGAGCGACAAAGATACGTTTGTCTTCCAGCAGACCTTTTCTTTCCAAAACGGCAAGCGGACGGCGAAAAAAGAAATTCGCGTCATCCCGTTTCACATTTCGTCAGTCACGACAAGAAACAACTATCAGCCGATTCTGCTGACGGGAAAGGAAGCAAACCGGGTGAAAGGGAAAATCATCTCGCTGTCGGCGAAAATCAAAAAGCCGACATGGACGGCATACGAAGTGCAGTAAAAAAGGATGGCCCCTGTTTCAGCCATCCTTTTGCTTTTTGCAAGGTTAAGAACGTTCATTGATTAAATTGGCCACAAGCACGTACCGCTGTGGAGCGGGGCCGACGTAGCGGAACGGATAGCACGTGGAAACGGTGAGCGTCGCTTTTGGTTTCCGGTTCATTTATTTCGCCTCGGCTCCTTGACAAAAGCGGACAAGGAATGCGCCGGCACCGATTAAGGTCAAACCAAAAAGCATATAAGCGGTATACGGGGATGCCGTCTTCGGCAGTTTCGCTCCGCTCTCGGTCCGCTTCAGCGGTTTCGGCGGCGCCGGTTTCACCACTTTTTCGATTTTTGCCGCCTGACCTCCATTTTGCAAGTCTTCCCCGATCTCATCGAAAATATCGGAGGCAAACATCTCTTCGGTCACAACAAAATCGGCAAGCAGTTCGCCTTCGGTGCTGTAAATTTCAACAAGCAAATCGCAGCCGTTTGCCGATTTCATTGTCAGGAGCGTCGACAGGCTGAGCGGCTTTTTCTCACCGTTTTTTGTCAAATAAAACTTTGCTTCTAGTTGAAAGGCGGAAAGCAGGTCGGTCCATACATCGGCGATTTCAGCGATTTGCGCTGGCGAGAGTTCCGTCACGCTTCTGAAATCGTGCGCACCGATCGCCTCAAGCCGCTGGCCGATTTCCTCCATTTTTTTTGGCGAATTGCGGATCTTCCATATTGAGCGATTCAAAATGGTTGTATAACTTTTCTAACTCCGCGTCCGTCAAGCCGAGCTCGTTTAAATCCGGAAGCAAGTAGTCGATGACGGCCTCCGACAGTTCCTCGACCGTCGCATAATTGTCAAGCGAATCGCCGTTTTTCGCCAACAGTTTTTCCAATTGCGTCTTTGTCATGCCAATTTCTTGCAAAAATTCGTTTAATGTTCCTCGTTCAGTGGTGTTAAGCTTTGGTAATCGAGTTCGCGGCGCAATTCGTCGATGATGTCAACTTCATCGAGCGAATAGCCTTCATAGTTCAAATAATTTTCCAGCTCTTCGACTGTGATCCCTGCTTCATTTAAATACTGTTCTAAAGCGGGATCGTTGCGCTCAACAGCCAACGCTGAAGCTGGCCATACAGTGGCTATGGCTGCGGCCAAGGCAAAAGGAACGATGTTTTTCATGTCGTGACCTCCGTTTGTTTGTATATAGGGGCATGAAAGGGACGAAAATAGTGAAATATATAGAAATATTTTTATATGGAACAACCTCCTTGTTGACATCTAATGTTTTCCATGTATGACTTTTTGGAGGAAAGGTATGCTAACCGTTGAACAGAAGCTGTCGCGTAAAAGGAGGTGGAGGTGCAATGAACCGCTTATTCCGTCTGTTCCGCGTTCAGCAAGGCCGCGGATTGTGGAATCCATGGCTGAGGTTTGCTAGACGACGAGGAACGAATAACGCCATCTGGACGCTTATCAGCTTAGGAGTAGGGGCGGCGGCCGCCGCAATGGTTGGCGTTGGAAGGAGGCCGCGCATAGGGCGGATGACGGTGGGGCCGATGCAAAATATGATCCGAGGCCTGAACCGCTGGATGGGACGGCGAATGGGAACGACGCGGATCGCTCCGGTGGAGTTTGCCGAAGAAATGGCTCCAGAGCGTCCGGGCAATCAGCAGGACAAATAATGGTTTTTTGCGTGTCCTACAAGCCGGCGGTATTGCGTTCGCCGGCTTTTTCTATGTCGCCTGGTTTGATGGTTCGTGCATATATGGGCGACACGAACGCTGCAGTGAATGGACAAAATCATGGTGAAAAGGGGATTCAATAGTGCCAGCAGATGACGGAAAGAAACGGGTTGTGATGTTGGTGAACCGATTCATTTGTATCCTGCTTCGGAGATCAATATAAAAGAATGGGTGTTATCACTTCTTGAAAGTGGAAACGACGGAATGAAACGTGGCGAGTTGGCGTAAGGGAGTGTACGGCAAAAACAAATGTGGGGAAACGAGTCAGGCAGTGGAGCAACGTTGCTCTACTGTTTCAAGGCTTTTTTTGAGAAAACCCGACGGGATGTAACGCATCCCATCGGGTTTTCTTGATCAGGACGGTCGTTTCTGTTCCATATAATTAAAAAGCCATGAGCTACTTCGTATCGATCAAAGGATAGAAGGAATATTATAAATCTTCATTTTTTTCAGCTTTATTATTGACAGTGTGTTTAAATTTTAATAGCATTATGTTAAACAGACGATGTTAAATAAAACGTAATAAAACAGAGAGGTGTCTAGCCGATGCCGATAGGCAGGGAGGTGCGCTGCGTGTTTTGCGGCTCAGTGAACGTAGCGCCGCTATCGATGTTTGGGACCGCTCAGCTCGTTTCGCAATACTATTGCCATCAATGCAAAAGCGTGTTTGAGCGGGTGAGATGGAGAGACGATGCCAAGGAGGAAGGGGAGCCCACTGATGAAGATCAAGCAGCATTATCCGCTGTTTATTAACGGCCAGTATGTCGAGAGCAGCAACGGAGAAGTGTTTGAAACGATCAATCCGGCGACAGAGGAAGTGATTGCGACCGTCGCCAAAGCCACGAAAGAAGACGTAGATCGTGCCGTCAAGGCGGCGCGCGCGGCGTTTGAATCGGGAAAATGGTCAAAAATGACGGGAGCGAAGCGGGCGCGCCTGCTGAATCAAATTGCCAACTTGATGAGAGAACGATTCGATGACTTGGTGTATGCGGAAGTGTTAAACAGCGGTAAAACGGTCGATGCGGCCAAAGGGCAAATTATGCAAGCAATTGAGGATTTTGAATTTTATGCAGCTGCAGCAATTACGTTGCAAGGCGACGTCAACCAAGTGCCAAACGGCTTTTTCAACTACACGGTCAAAGAGCCGGTCGGTGTATGCGGACAAATCATCCTGTGGAACTATCCGTTGATGATGGCGGCTTGGAAGCTCGCGCCGGCATTGGCAGCCGGGTGCACGGTCGTGTTAAAGCCGGCAAGCTATACGCCGATCACCGCTTATATGCTGGCGGAAATTTGCCAAGAGGCCGGGATTCCGGATGGCGTCGTCAATGTCATTTCTGGAAGCGGTTCTGAAATCGGTCCGTATATGACCGAGCATCCGGGTATTGACAAAGTGGCCTTCACCGGAGAGACGGAAACCGGCAAAGACATTATGCGGCGCGCCTCGGAGACGTTGAAGCGAGTGACGCTCGAACTCGGCGGGAAATCGCCAAACATCGTGTTTGATGATTGCGATATCGAAGCGGCGGTCAACGGCTCGCTTTACGGCATTTTTTACAACACGGGGCAGTCGTGCGAAGCGCGTTCGCGGCTGTTTGTGCATGAAACCATTTACGATGAGTTTATGGAGAAATTGATTGAAAAAGCGTCCCGCATCCGCGTCGGCAACCCGTTTGAAAGAGGGGTGCATATGGGCGCGGTCATTTCGCGAAGCCATCAGCAAGTGATCGACAGCTATGTGAAGCTGGCGGTTGAGGAAGGCGGCGAAATTTTATACGGCGGGAAAATCCCGGAAGGTGAGGAGTTTGCGAAAGGCTATTGGTACATGCCAACGATTATCGGCAATGTAAGAAACGACATGCGGGTGGCGCAGGAAGAAATTTTCGGTCCAGTCGTCGTTGTCATGAAGTTCCGTGACGAGGAAGAGGCCATTAAGCTGGCGAACGATACGATTTTCGGGTTAGGATCAGCCGTTTGGACGAAAGACCACGGAAGAGCCCATCGCGTCGCCGCGCGCATCCGCGCTGGGATTGTCATGGTCAACTCGCCGATTTCCGCATTTCCAGGCACGCCGTTTGGGGGGTACAAGCAGTCGGGGTTTGGCCGCGAGCTGGCGCTTGAGACGTTGAACTTATACACTGAGACAAAAAGCGTCGTCTCTTATATCGGCACTAAACCGTTGAACCTATTTGGCATTTGATCACGCCGCAAGAGGCGCTGGACATTGGACTGGTGAACCGAGTGTTTCCGCAGGCGGAAACGAGAGAGCGGACGCGGGAATATGCGCGCAAGCTCGCGAGCAGCGCGACGTATGCGGTCTCGAACATCAAGCTGGCGATCATGAACGGGAAAGAGATGCCGCTGAATGTGGCGATCCGCTGCGAAGGCGAGCCGCAAAACTTGCTGTTCTGATCCGAAGACGCGAAAGAAGAGATGAGCGCCTTTTTGGAAAAACGCCAACCGAATTGGATCAGAGTGCATATCGGCCGTTTCGGCCGATATGTTTTTATGAAAACATAAATTTAGCGCTTGAAAGGGAAGGTGATTTCGTACCATAATAAAAGAAAAATTCAAAAAAAAAAAGACAAGGTGTGAACAGCAGTGAAGCCGAGAGCGCTCATGTTTACGTTATTTGGGGAATATATTCAACATTATGGGAACGAAGTATGGATCGGAAGCTTGATCCAAATGATGTCCCACTTCGGCATTTCCGAGTCGTCCATCCGCGGAGCGGCGCTAAGGATGGTGCAACAGGGATTTTTTGAAGTCCGGAAAATCGGCAACAACAGCTATTATTCGTTGACGCCGAAAGGGAAACGGACGATGATGGACGGGTTCAACCGCGTCTATTCGCAGCGGAACTACAAGTGGGACGGCCAATGGCGGGTGTTGACGTACTCCGTTCCCGAAGAAAAACGGGAGCTGCGCAGCCAAATCCGCAAAGAATTAAGCTTGATGGGGTTTGGCCTCATCTCCCACGGGACGTGGGCGAGTCCGAATCCGATCGAACCGCAAGTGATGGAATGGGTGAAAGACTATCATTTGGAGCCGTACGTCATTTTGTTTACGGCGAGCTCCATCGTGTCGCACAGCAACGAGCAAATCATTGAGCGCGGCTGGGATTTCTCTTATATTGCCAAGGAGTATGACCGGTTTATTGAAACGTACGAACGAAAGTACGAAGAATTCCAACAACGGGCTTGGAACAATGAGCTGACTGACCGCGAATGTTTCATTGAGCGGACGAAACTCGTGCATGAATATCGGGGTTTTTTCTTTATTGATCCGGGATTTCCGAACGATTTATTACCGGATGATTGGAGCGGAACGAGGGCGCGGGAGCTGTTTTTTAATGTCCATCAGCTGCTCGCCGTTCCGGCCATCCGCTATTTTGAGACATTGTTTGAGGCTGCACCAGATCGTGAGGTGACATTCAACCGCGATAAGGCGATCAATCCGTTTATGGAAATGATTTAACGGCATCTCTAAGGAAGTCCTCCACTTCTAAACGAAGGGGAGGTGGGGGATGACAACCGTCGGGCAGACGGGGGGCGCTCGGTCCATTTTAGTCATAAGACAGGATCATCCGAGAAGCTCCTACCTCTAAGCAAAGCATAGATGGCGGGGGGTGTCACCGTTTATGCGTCTAAAATGGATTGGGGGATATCGGCGCCTGGCATGTCCACTTGAGGCGCTGTGAATAAGAGGAAGGAAAAAAGCAGGGGGAGGGGAAAGGATGGCGCAGATTGAAATGGAAACGGTAGGAGACGGAATTTACCGCGTTCCGATTCCAGTCCCGTTTCCAATGAAGTATGTCTATTGTTACGTATGCCGGGAGACGGATGGGTGGAGCATCGTTGACGTTGGCTTTCGCGATCCTGAGGCGATTCGTGCATGGGAAACGGTGTTTCGGCAGTTGGGGATCAAGCCGCGGCACGTTCGCGCTATTTACATCACTCACTTCCATCCAGACCATTTTGGCTTGGCCGGGTGGATGCAGCAGCAGACGGAAGCGCCCGTCTGGATCAGCGAACCGGATTATGCGATGGCGGAACGGGTGTGGGGGGAAGAGAGCGTCCAGGCGAGCGAAGTAGGTGCCATGTTTCGCCGCCATGGCGTGCCGGATGAGCTGGTAACGGACATTGAGGAGAGCATGTGGAAGCTGTCGCTGCGCGTCAGCCCGTTTCCGGTGCTAACCGTTTTGGATCGTTCGGACATTGTGCTGGGGCAGCGGAGATGGGCGGTCATCCCGGTTCCGGGGCACAGCGATGGATTGATCAGTTTTTATCAGGAGGAATCTCGCCAGCTGCTTGCATCGGACCATGTGCTTGACCGCATTACTCCGAACATTAGTGTATGGCCGGGCGCCCACCCAAATCCGCTCGAGCAATATTTTGCTTCGCTTCGCAAAGTGGAGGGGCTTGGGGTGGATGTGGCTCTGCCTGCCCATGGCGGGGTCATTCGCCAATTTCGCGAGCGGATCGGCGACATTTTCCGTCATCACGAACAACGGTTGCAAAAAATGAAAGCGCTAGCAGGATCGGGGTCCACCGCCTATGAAGTCGCCCATCGCGTGTTCGGCCATAAGCCGTTGACGGCGCACCAATGGCGATTTGCAGTGGCTGAGACGCTGGCGCATTTGGAATATTTGGTGTCTGTCGGCGAATTGCAAAAAGAGGAGCATCGCCATGCGGTCATCTATCGGCAATGCCCGATGTCCAGCTGTTAGCCAGCTGGCTTTTTTTTTTGCCTATATAGATGCAATTTGAAGCTTTAACATTTGCAGCATTTACCAAGCATTTGCTCGACTGTCGGGCGACCGAACAACGCCGCTTCCAGCCCCATGTATGGGTCTGTTGAAGCGGGTGGTTGTTCGGTCTTCCGTCACGCCCTGGCGTGACGGAGGCAAGCCACAGGCTTGCCTTCGACAGTCGAAAAAATGGACAAACAACTTTTCCGTCAAGGATGTGTTAAACTTTTTCGTTGCCTCTATATAGTTGTGCAACTAGTGGCTCCATGAAAATTACACGAACGGAAAACAAATGTTGTATACTCTGAAAAACGACCGAATGGAACAAAGAGACAGAATGGACGGTTGATCAGCAGAAATAAAAGGATTTCCAACTAAAAATAATTTTCCGATTTTTCTTATTTTTATGTTGACAACACTATTTACGTTGTATTAACATTATGTATAGAATACGATAGTTAAAAAAAACGTAATAAGGAAGGTGAGAATATGGATCAAGCAACGCTGCTAAAGGAAAAAGTTCAAAATGGATTTATCGTCGAAGGCATTGACGATATGAATGAAGAGTATTTAAACGCGTTGAAACAGACGCTGACGATCGTCGGCGACACCGAGCTGCTGAGCGTCCCGCCGCTGCTTACGGTGTACGACCAAGCGCCGACATTAAACAGCAAAATTACAGCGCTGGCCATTATGCAGGATGAAATCGGCCATGCCCACATCGCCTATCGGCTGTTGAAAGATTTGGGCGAGGATGTTGACAGGCTGCTGTACGAGCGGGAGGCGCACCGTTGGAAAAACCCGTACGCCTTTGATTTTGAGTTGTCAAACTGGATTGAATTCGGCGTCTTCAATGCTTTTTTTGACCGCGCGGGCTACACCCTTCTTGGCGATGCGTTTGAGCATACGTCGTACGGGCCGTGGAAGCGGGCGCTCGTGAAAGTGGACAAAGAGGAGCTGTTCCATCTTCGCAACGGCGAGATCATTATGAGAACAGCGATGCAGGATCCGAATTTGCGCGAAGAAGTGCAAAAAGCGGTCGACTGGATGTTTTTAATGGCGCTTGAGTTTTTCGGGGTCGAGGACCGGTTGAAAAGCCGCTCGGCGCAGCTGGAGTACCGCTTAAAAGGGCGGACGAATGACGAACTGCGGCAAAAATGGCTGTCAACGGCCGTTCCGTTCTGCGAATCAATCGGTGTCAAAGTTCCTGCCCATTACGATGAGGAGCAACAAAAATACGTGCTCGATGTGCCGTTCCCGTGCAAGTTTGACCCGGTGAACAAAAAATGGCTGTTTGACCAGCCGGATACGTGGGACAACGTCATCAAGCGGTTTAAACAGCGGGGCCCGAAAAATAAAGAGTTCGTGGAACGGATTCAACGCGGGGCGAAGGAACTCGAACAACTGCGAAAGGAAGCGGTGTGATGGACAAACGGAACACCGAAACGGAAAAGTATTGGCAAGCGCTGAAAGAAGTGATGGATCCGGAATTTCCGATCAGCGTCGTCGATATGGGGCTCATTTACCACATTGAAAAAGTGGATGAAGAGCTCCATGTGACCATGACGTATACAGCGGTATCATGCGCTTGCATGGAGTGGATCGAGCAAGACATCCGCGATCGACTGCTCAAAGAGAAAGGGGTTCGTGACGTTCATATTCACGTCGTTTGGGATCCGCCGTGGACGGTCGACAGGATCAGTCCGGAAGGGCGCGAGAAATTGAAATATTGGGGGGTGAGCTCCACATGACAGCGGCCCAACGACGAAAAACGTTTGACATTTTCGCTCGCGTGAAACGAGGCGACCAATTGGTCCACATCGGCACAGTGGAGGCGGAAAACGAGGAGCTGGCAAAAGTATATGCCACTTACACGTACGATGAGGAAGATTGGGCGGAAATGGTTGTTGTCGATCGCAGCGAGCTCGTTTGGGTGAGAAAACCGAAGTGGCTATGCCTAAAGGGGGAGGAGGCGCAATGGAACAAAGGCAGTCTGCTGTGCATTCGCTGATTGAGTTGCTCGAAACGATCGCTGACAATAAATACGTTCTTGGCGACCGCCTTGTTGAGGTCGGGGTCAGCGGTCCGAATTTGGAAGCCACGCTGGCATCGATCGCGATGGCGCAAGGAGAGCTCGGACATGCGCGCTTGTTGTACAACTGGTGTTTCGATTTGCGCGGCTTGAAAGGAAAAAAGCCGGAAATTTACCGCCAAACCGGAAAAGCGCTGGCAAGCGCCGTCAACGTGCATAACTGGATCACGCTCATCGCCGCACTATACGCAACAAACACCGCCATTGACGCTGTTTTGCAATCCGCACTCGATGCCAACCATCCTGCCATTGTATCGCGAATCCAGAAGTTGATCCGAGAACAACAAGATCATCTTGTATACGCCAAACATTGGGCGCAGCAGCTCGCCCATGAGCGCGGCGCTGTTCCTCATCGTTTCCGTGCAGCGTTGAACGCCGCGGCGAACGAAGCGGCGGCTTGGTTAAAAGAGGTTGAAAGCAAGGAAGAGTTGCAACAGGAAGGGTACTTGCCGAACGGAGTCAAGCTCGTTGAACGGCTGCAGCAGGAATTGAAAACGGTTGCGGCTGAACCTTTCGTTCAGTTGAAATAACAACAGCATACAAGGAGGTGAGGAACAGACGGTATTCTTTCTCTCTCTTGAAGCGCAAGGGAAATGAACTTTTCAAAACAAGGTCTATCTGTCGTTGCCTGCGTGAAACAATCAAATCATTTTTGAAGGAAGGGGAATGAAACAATGACTGCTGTAGAAACGAAAAAACAATATTTAACGGTTGTCAAAGAGGATGGGATTGCCGAGATTCACTTGCACATTAACAAATCGAACTCGTATGATTTGGAATTTTACAAAGAGTTCAATGCAGCCATCGATGACATCCGCTTTGACCCGGACATCAAAGTCGTCATCGTCATGAGCGATGTGCCGAAGTTTTTCTCGGCAGGGGCGGATATCAACTTTTTACGCTCGGCTGATCCGCGGTTTAAAACGCAATTTTGCCTGTTCTGCAATGAGACGCTCGACAAAATCGCGCGTTCGCCGCAAGTGTACATTGCCTGCTTAGAAGGGCATACGGTCGGCGGCGGGTTGGAGCTGGCGTTGGCGTGTGATTTGCGGTTTATGGGCGATGAAGCAGGGAAAATCGGGCTGCCGGAAGTGTCGCTTGGCGTGTTGGCCGGAACAGGCGGCACGCAGAGGCTGGCGCGGCTCATCGGCTATTCGCGGGCGCTGGATATGAACATTACGGGCGAAACGATCACGCCGCAAGAGGCGCTGGACATTGGACTGGTGAACCGAGTGTTTCCGCAGGCGGAAACGAGAGAGCGGACGCGGGAATATGCGCGCAAGCTCGCGAGCAGCGCGACGTATGCGGTCTCGAACATCAAGCTGGCGATCATGAACGGGAAAGAGATGCCGCTGAATGTGGCGATCCGCTACGAAGGCGAGCTGCAAAACTTGCTGTTCCGCTCCGAAGACGCGAAAGAAGGGATGAGCGCCTTTTTGGAAAAACGCCAACCGAATTGGAAAGGCATTTAACGTGTGGTTAGCGGAGCCTTTGAAATGGAGACAGATTCATCCTTTCAAAGGCTTCGCTGCCCAGTTGTTTTGCACGCTGATTCACCGGGCAGTTCAATTTCATGGGGAATGGGATGGTGAACAATGGAATTGCGCGGGTTCGGCAGGCTGTACAATGCGGCGGAGGTATTTATTGACCATAACGTTCAGGGCGGGATGGGAGAGAAAACGGCCATTTATTATCGCGATGAGCAAATTTCCTACCAGGAATTGCAAGAAAAAGTGAACCAAACCGGCAATATGCTGCGGGGGCTTGGCTATCGGATGGAAGACCGGCTGGTGATGGTCTGCCACGATACCCCCGAGTTTATCTATACGTTTTTTGGCGCCATCAAAATCGGAGCGGTGCCGATTCCGGTCAATACGATGATGCAACCGTCGGATTACGAATATTTTTTAAACAACAGCCGGGCGAAAGTGTTGGTCATTCACGAAGACTTATGGGAGCGTCTTCAGCCGATTCGCGAGCGGTTTGCTTTTTTGCAAGATGTCATTGTCATTCATGAAAACGCTAACAGTTCCATCGAGGGAACGCTTTCCTTTCATCGGTTGCTCGCCCGCACGGATAAGGAGCTGGAAGCGGCGCCGACGAACAAAGATGATGCGGCGTTTTGGCTGTTCAGTTCAGGAAGCACGGGGGATCCGAAAGGAATCATCCATTTGCAGCACGATATGGAATATGCGTTAAACACATACGCCAGACAAGTGCTGGGAATCAACGAGAATGACCGCTGTCTGTCGGCGTCGAAACTGTATTTCGCGTATGGCCTCGGCGGCGGAATGTATTTTCCGTTAGGCGTCGGCGCCTCGACCGTGCTTGTGAAAGAGCGGCCTTCGCCGGAGGTGATGTTTCAGGCGATTGAAACGTACAAGCCGACGATCTTTTTCGGCGTGCCGACGTTATACGGCGCCATGATCGATTATGCAGAAAAAGCCGGCCGGCGCTTTGACGCTCGTTCGTTGCGCGTCTGTGTCTCCGCTGGTGAAGCGTTGCCGCCATCGTTTTATTATAAATGGAAGCAGCTGTTTGGGGTCGACATTTTAGACGGCATCGGCTCGACGGAAGCGTTGCACATTTTCATTTCCAACCGCATTGGCGACGTCAAACCGGGCAGCTCCGGAAAGGCGGTTCCGGGCTATGAAGTAAAAATCATTGATGGGCAAGGGAATGAACTGCCGCCAAATGAGGTGGGCGACTTGATCATTCGCGGCGACTCGATTGCCCACGGATATTGGAACCTTCACGAGCAAAACAAACAAAAATTCGTCGGAGAATGGCTGTATATTGGCGATAAATATTACCGCGACGAAGAAGGGTATTACTGGTATTGCGGGCGCTCCGATGATATGCTGAAAGTCGGGGGCATTTGGGTTTCCCCGATCGAGGTGGAAAACTGCCTTCTGCGGCATGACGATGTACTGGAAGCAGCCGTAGTGGGTGTGGAAAATGAAAACGGGTTGGTGGTTCCGAAAGCGTTCGTCGTGTTGAAAGACGGCGTTCCTCGTTCAGCCGAGAAGGAAGAAGAGCTCAAGCAATTTGCGAAGCAACATCTGGCCCACTATAAATACCCGCGCATCATCGAATTGATCGACGAACTCCCGAAAACAGCCACTGGAAAAATTCAGCGCTTTAAACTGCGTCAGCTATTGAAACAACGATGAACGAGGCGAAAGGAACGATCGGCTATGAAGCGAAACGAGTGCACGAAATGGGCGGCGGGATTGTTGTCGTGGATGACGGCAAGACAGTGGTGGAAATTCCGCTGCCGTTTACCGGCATGATGACGACCGGTCATTCGTTTGACACGGCTGTCCGCTTCCACGATGAGCTGTTGGCGCTGTTGCAAGAACGTGGATTTCCGTTCCATGATATTTTGTATACTCTCTTGTTTTTAACGTGCGATTTCCTGCCGGGTCTTCGCCTAATCCCGTACGGTTTGTACGATGTCAAGCGGGCGGAGATTGTGCTGCCGGCTGAAGGGCTGGAAGAAAAAGCAGTGAAATAACGCGGCAAGGAGTGCAACAGCGCGCGTGTTCGTCTTGTTGGAAAAAGGATAGCGACATGAACGCGGCGCCGGCCGCCTGGTCGTTTCCGCACGGTTTTCGATGAAAACTTGTCGTTCAAATAGAGTTGTTCCGTTGGCAACGTCCGGCGGGAATGAAAGGCAAAAAAGACGCCCATCCTAGCTTGGATCGGACGGGCCTTGGGTGAAAGGCAAAAGGGTCACTGCCGGCGTCATGACGTTTAGTAGATGAGCTAGTGCGGCTAAGGGCCAAGAACCGCTCGGTTTAGCGGCTTCGCACAGGTTCTTGTCCCAGTGAACGGATCAGGTGGCGGCGGAGGGGGAGGTTGAGCTCCATAATCCCCTCGACGACTAGCCGGGCGATTTCTTTTGCCCCGCGTTCGTGGAAGTGCGTGTTGTCTTTGATTCCATGCGGGTAATTCGGATGCTCGCCGGGCGCAAGCCATAAGAACAACCGTTTCGTCCGTTCCGGACCAAGCTGTTCAAACCGCTGTTTGCTTTTTGAAGTCAAATCGATGACGGGAACGTGCTCTCTCTCCCCAAGCGCCTTCATGGCCGCAGGATAAAGTCCATGCGAGTTGAGCGCCCGCCCGTCGGCGGAAAAGCGCCGCCGCTCGACCGGAGTGATGAGGACAGGGGTTGCCCCTTTCGCGCGGGCGCCGTTAATATACCGCTTCAAGTATGATTGGTAGGAGGTGAATGGTTCGGTGTAGCGCGCCGGATCGTTCACCTTTTTCTGTCGTTATCGTGGCCCGCGTTTTGTGCGTTTATGTGCCGCGGCGCTAATCGATCCGCTTTTTCCGCCGTCATCGCTTGGATGTGGCTGATCAACTGCTGCTCTTTGGTGGTTCAAGTCGCGATCCGATATAGCCGCGTTTCCTTTCTCCAGCAGGAAACCCCGACAATTGCAGGGGTTGAAGGGCCTTGGTCTTATGTATAAAATATTATGGTAATTCAGAATAAAAAGATTTTGGCCTATTGAAGGAAAGGAGAGGGAGAACATGATGAAATGCTGTCGGCGTGTTGCTCTTGTGTTGCTCGGATTATGGCTTGTGTTCTGCCTATCTGTTCCGGGAGGGCAAGCTGAAGCGGCGGCTTCGCGAGCCAATGATGCGCCGATTGTGCTTCTCCATGGCTTTACCGGCTGGGGACGAGAAGAAATGTTTGGGTTCAAGTACTGGGGCGGGGTGCGCGGCGATATCGAACAACTGCTTAACGCCCAGGGGTATCGAACGTACACGTTGGCGGTCGGCCCGCTCTCAAGCAACTGGGACCGGGCATGCGAAGCGTACGCCCAGCTTGTCGGCGGAACGGTCGATTATGGTGCGGCCCATGCGGCGAAGCACGGCCATGCGCGGTTTGGCCGCACGTATCCGGGCTTGCTGCCGGAATTAAAAAGAGGCGGCCGCGTCCATATCATCGCTCATAGCCAAGGAGGACAGACGGCCCGCATGCTTGTGTCTCTCCTAGAGAACGGAAGCAAAGAAGAGCGGGAGTACGCCAAGGCGCATAACGTGTCGTTGTCGCCGTTGTTTGAAGGCGGACATAATTTTGTGTTGAGTGTGACAACCATTGCCACTCCTCATGACGGGACGACGCTTGTCAATATGGTCGATTTCACCGATCGCTTTTTTGACTTGCAAAAAGCGGTGTTGAAAGCCGCGGCTGTCGCCAGCAATGTGCCGTACACAAGTCAAGTATACGATTTTAAGCTCGACCAATGGGGGTTGCGCCGTCAGCCGGGTGAATCGTTTGACCAATATTTTAAGCGGCTCAAACAGTCCCCCGTTTGGACGTCCGCAGATACCGCCCGCTATGATTTATCCGTTCCCGGTGCGGAGGCGCTGAACCAATGGGTGCAAGCAAGTCCGAACACGTATTATTTGAGCTTTGCCACAGAACGGACGTATCGCGGAGCACTCACAGGCAACTATTATCCCGAACTGGGGATGAATGTATTCAGCGCCGCCGTATGCGCCCCGTTTCTCGGCTCGTACCGCAATGCGGCGCTTGGCATTGACGACCGCTGGCTTGAGAACGATGGCATCGTCAACACGTTTTCGATGAACGGGCCGAAGCGTGGATCGACCGATCGGATCGTGCCGTATGACGGGACGTTGAAAAAAGGAGTTTGGAATGATATGGGAACGTACAATGTTGATCATTTGGAAGTGATCGGCGTTGACCCGAATCCGTTGTTTGATATTCATGCCTTTTATTTACGCCTTGCCGAGCAGTTGGCGAGTTTGCAGCCTTAATGAAGGGATGATCAGCCAAACGGGCAAAAAGCCATCTCGGTCGGATGGCTTTTTTCTTTGAAAACGAATTCATGGACGGTGATGTTCAGCCTGGGTTGGAAGTAAAATTTACTCATGGATGTTTTGGTGGAGTCAGCACCTGAGTTGTATGACGGCTGTGGATGTTCGATGGTATAATAGAGGCACAGCTTCGTGGATGGGGGAATGGGCTTGAAATCGACTGAGCGACAAAAGGAACGGTATACGTATCAAGATTATGCCAAATGGGACGGACGGTGGGAGCTGATCAACAGAGTGCCCTATAGCATAGCACCGGCCTCTTCGTTTGTCCACCAGTCTATCGTCGGCGAATTGTATGTTGCTTTGCGATCATGTTTTCGCGAAAAAGGATGTGCAGTTGTCATGGCGCCGTTTGATGTACGCCTTGATGAGCGGCGGACTATGAACAGGCGGAGCATGTGGTGCAGCCAGACATCTCTGTCATTTGCGTTCAAACTGTAGATGAGTATTTTTTATTACAATTATTTCCATAATTTAAGAGACAAGCAGGGTACCCATTACGCGACAGGCGATTGGGATGAAAACTCCAATGATGGGAGTCCGTTTCATATCTCCTTTCCATTTGATTGTAAATTTATGTTAGCGAATTTGCTCATCTACAGTTCAAAGCAAAATTGGCAGCCGAGGGTGCGATGGTCCGCCGGATTTCGTCGTGGAAGTGCTTTCGCCAAGTACAGCGTTGAAAGACCGGAACGAAAAATATAAGCTGTACGAACAGTTCGGCGTCAAGGAATATTGGATCGTGGACCCGCTGCACCGGACAGTGGAAGTGTACGGCCGCGGCGAAAAAGGGTATGAAGCGGAGCGTGTTTGGCGAACGCGATACGCTCTCCTCATTTTTGTTTGCGGATTTGGCGATTCCGCTAGCCGCTATATTTCAAATATAGAGAGTGAGGGATAAAGGTGCGGTTAACGGAAACGGAAGTGCAAGCGCTGCTCGAAGAAGCGGACGGCTGGAAGCTGGCCGATGAGCGGTGGATTGTGAAAAAATACCGTTTTCAAGACTACTTGCAAGGAATCGAGTTCGTCCGGCGAATCGCCGTGATTTCGGAAAACGTCAACCACCATCCGTTCATTTCGATCGACTACAAGCTCATCACCGTAAAGTTGTCCTCATGGCGGGCGAAAGGGCTGACGAAGCTCGATTTTGAACTGGCGAAGCAGTATGATGATGTGTACAAACAGATGAAGCAGGTGGAAGGGGAATGATGACGAATCGAGTGGCACTCATCACCGGAGCGGCGCGGGGGATCGGCTATGAGGTGGCGAAAACGTTGGCAGCGTCGACCGAAGAAATCGCCCATTATGTTCTTTTTTGGCAGGGGAACAGGCCAAAGGCGTCACTGGGCAGGCGGTCGTGATTGACGGCGGGTATACAGCGCAATAAAGGTGTCCCATTGCTTTTTGGGACACCTTCGTTTCACTTGATCATTCAGCTGAGGGCGAATTCAAAGCTTGCAAGGATTTTGACTTCTTTCCCGACGAGGAATCCGCCGGTTTCGAGCGCGACGTTCCATACCAACCCGTAGTCTTCACGGTTGATGGTTCCTTCGACGTCAAAACCGACCGAGATGCCGCCGGTGAGCGGGTTTTTCACTTGGCCGTTGTATTCGACTTTGAACGTTTCCGTTCTCGTCACGCCGCGGATCGTCAGTTTCCCGGTCACTTCATATTCCGTGTCGGAAAGTTTGCGCACCGATTCGCTGACAAAGGTGATCGTTGGATGGTTTTCGACGTCGAAAAAGTCAGCCGTGCGGAGATGGTTGTCGCGGTCTGCGTTTTTCGTATCGATCGAGGCGGCGTCGATCGTCGCTTTCACTTTCAGCGACTCGAGTTCGTTGATATCGCCTTGCACCTCGACGTCAAAGTTGGTGAATTCTCCTTTCGCTTTGGAAATCATCATATGTCTGACTTGGAAGGCGACAGAGCTGTGCGCTTTGTCGAGTTGAAATGTCGTCATCGTTCTCCCCCTCTTGTCATGCGATTCATATTCACATCATTAGCATAGCAAATATATATCTCGAATTCAAACATTTTTTATTCGAGTTTTTTGGTAACATGGAGTGTAAAGGCACATCCATGATAAGATAGAGAGGGAACAGCGTATAGAAAGGGAGAAAAAATGATGAACGAACTCGGCATTTTAATGAAAATTGAGCAGCAGCTCGAACGGTTTTCGCCGGCAGAGAAAAAGGTGGCTGCCTACATTTTAGAGCATGCTGAGTTAGTGCCGAATATGACGACGAAAGAGTTGGCGCAGGCGTCGGATACGAGCGAGGCAAGCGTCGTCCGCTTTTGCAAGACGGTCGGCATCGGCAGTTTTCCGGGATTGAAACTGGCGCTCGTTCGCGAGTTGACGACGGCCGATATGAGCATTAACGATTTTTCGATTCTCGACAAACCAGTTTCTCCGCATGAATTGTTTGTGAAAGTGACGTATGTCAATAAGGCTGCGATTGAAGCGGTGACCACGACGCTTGATAAGCGAGAGCTCGAAAAAGCGGCAGAGGCGATCATGAAAGCAAAGAAGCTGCTGTTCTACGGAGTTGGCGGCTCGGCGGCCGCTGCGATGGATGCCAGTTACAAGTTTACGAAACTCGGCTATATGGCGGTGATGTCGCCTGATTTCCATACAATGCTGCCATTGGTAGCCCATTTGAACGAAGGAGATGTGTTCGTAGCGATATCGACATCTGGAAGGACAAAGGACGTATTGGAGATCGCCCGATTTGCGAAAAAACAGCACGCTACGGTCATCGCCATTACGAAGCTTGATCCAACGTCTCCATTGTATAAAGAGGCCGATATCAAGCTGGCGCTGCCGGACGTGGAGCAAGATCACCGCATTGGCAGCATGGCATCGAGAATGGTGCAGCTCAACGTGATCGATGCGCTCTATTTAATCACGTTCCATCGTGTGGGGAGCCGGGTGATTGAACGATTTCACCAGACAAGAGAAGAAGTGGTGCGGTTGCGAAGATAAAGCGGGCTTGAGACGAGCCCGTTTTTTTGTGGGGATGTTTTGAAAATCAAAAAAGAATATATTGATATTTTATTTCATAAATATATAATATAATTATGAAATTAAATTTCAAAATTCGTTTAAAGAGGTGACAAAATTGCTCGAACGTCTGACGACGGAACAAAGCAATGAAAAGACAAAATGTTTGGATGAAATGACGGTGAAAGAAATTTTACAAGTGATGAATGAAGAAGATCAGACCGTGGCGGCCGCTGTGGCGAAACAACTCGATTCGATTGAGAAGCTCGTACAGATTGTTATCGCCGCGTTTCAACGCGGAGGGCGGCTCATCTACGTTGGAGCAGGAACAAGCGGCCGGCTCGGTTTGCTTGATGCCGTTGAATGTCCGCCGACGTTTGGCGTTGATCCAAAGATGGTTCATGCGGTGATCGCCGGGGGGTGGGAAGCAATGGTCAATGCGGCGGAAGGAGCAGAAGATGATGAAGAGGCGGCCGTTCACGATCTCGAGGCATTGGGCTTGACGGAAAACGATGTGGTCGTCGGCATTGCGGCGAGCGGACGGACGCCATATGTCGTGGGCGCTCTTCGCTATGCGAAGCAAGTGGGAGCAGCGACAGGAAGCATCGCCTGCAACCAAGGAGCGAAAATCAGCCAGTATGCGGATGTGCCTGTGGAAATTGAAACCGGACCGGAAGTGCTGACCGGTTCAACGCGCCTCAAGGCCGGAACCGCACAAAAAATGGTGCTCAATATGATTTCGACCGCTTCGATGGTCAGCATCGGCAAAGTATATGGCAACTGGATGATCGATGTGCAGGCGACGAACGAAAAGCTAAAAGAGCGGGCAAAACGCATCTTGATGGAGGCGACAGGCGTGAGCGCCGAAGAAGCGTCCCTCTATTATGAACAGGCCAACGGGGAGGTGAAAACAGCGATTGTCATGATTTTAGGTGGATGCAGCTATGAAGAGGCGAAAGCGCGATTGCAAAAAGCCGGAGGTTTTGTGCGAAAAGCGCTTGATTAACCAATAGAGGGGGAGAGGAAAGAATGAGTCGAGAACGACAAATGGCCGCAATGTTGCTTTCGCATTTGGGGGGCAAAGAGAACATTGTTCGCATTGCTCATTGTATGACACGGGTGCGCGTGTCGCTGCGTGATCCGGACAAAGCTGAGATCGCAGCTTTGAAACGGATCGAGGGAGTGATGGGGATCATTGAAGACGAAACGTTGCAAATCGTCGTCGGCCCTGGCGTTGTCAACAAAGTGGCGGCGGCGTTGTGTGAGATGACGGGTTTAGAGCTTGGGGAAGTGATGGAAGACGAGCTCGAGGACATCGCGGAGCGGACAAAAGCGAAGGTCAAAGCGCGCCAGCAAACGCCGCTTAAACGGTTGTTGCGCAAAATCGGCAGCATCTTCATCCCGCTCATCCCTGGTTTGGTTGCCTCAGGAATCATTAACGGCATCGCCAACTTTGCCAAGAATGCTGGCATTGATCCGGCGGCAACGTGGCTGCAGCTACTGCTTTTGATTGGCGGCGGAATTTTTGCTTCTCTTGGTGTGTTAGTCGGCTACAATACGGCGAAGGAGTTCGGCGGCACTCCCGTATTAGGGGCGATTGCCGGCATTCTCGTGTTCAATCCGGCGCTGGCTGATGTCAAACTCTTTGGGGAAGCGCTTACACCTGGAAGGGGAGGGGTGTTTTCCGTCCTGTTGGCAGCTTGGCTGATGGCGGTCATCGAAAAACGGGTGCGCCGATTCGTCCCGAATGCGGTTGATATCATTGTGACACCGCTCATCACGGTGCTCATCGTCTGCTTATTTACCTTGATCGCCGTACAGCCGATTGCGGGATGGCTGTCGCTGGCGATTACAAACGGATTAAAAGCCGTGCTCGATATAGGCGGAGTGATTGCCGGCGCGGTGTTGGCCGGAACGTTTTTGCCGCTTGTCATGGTCGGGCTGCATCACGGTTTGACACCGATTCATATGGAGCTGATTCAAAAACTCGGTTCGACGCCTCTATTGCCCGTATTGGCCATGGCGGGCGCCGGTCAAGTTGGGGCGGCGATTGCTGTGTATGTGAAAACGAAAAACGAGCGGCTCCGCAACATTATTAAAGGGGCGTTGCCGGTCGGGTTTTTAGGCATCGGTGAGCCGCTTCTTTATGGAGTGACGCTGCCGCTGGGGCGGCCGTTTGTCACCGCATGCCTCGGAGCGGCGGTCGGTGGTGCGTTTCAAGCAGTGATGAAAACGGCGGCTCTTGGTATCGGCGTGTCCGGGCTGTCACTCATTCCCCTCATCGCTGATGGAAAGTACATCACGTATTTGATCGGATTGGTCATTTCGTACACGCTCGGCTTCCTATTTACCTATTGGTTCGGATTTAAAGAGGAAATGGCAGAAAATATATAGCGAGGGATGGCGGTGCTTTCCTTTTCTTTTTATCTCTTTCAACCGCTCAAACAAATCGAAGAAACGTTTCAGCGAGCAGTGCGTTTCGGGGCGAAGGAATTGTTTACTTCGCTACAGCTTTCAAAAGGGAACGAGATGGAAGATGGAAAGAAACTTGAATTTATCGGCCGGCTCGCCCGTTGCTATGGGGTCGGGGTGGCGGCAGATGTCACCCCCTCCGCGCTTTCATGCTTGCCGGTCGGTGTTGGCGTCGCCAAGGCGTTGAACCGGTGGGGAATGGTCGCGCTACGGCTCGATGATGGTTTTTCGTTGGATGAAACGGTTCGGCTTTCTAAGCAGATACGGGTGGTACTGAATGCCAGCACGATCACGGAGCGCGAAATCCGGGAGCTTGTATCGCGACAAATCGACTGGTCTAATGTGGAAGCGTGGCATAACTTTTATCCGCGCCCGGAAACCGGTCTTTCCGGCGACACGCTTGCGAAACAAAACCGAATGCTGCGCCAATGCGGCATCACGTCGATCGGCGCTTTTATCCCGGGCAATGCCCAAAGGCGCGGCCCGCTTTACAAAGGGCTGCCAACGTTAGAGGATCATCGGGAAGCTGATCCGGTCTACGCCTATATCGAGTTGATCAAAATGTATAAGGTGGAAAAAGTGTTTGTTGGAGACTTATCAGTGTCGGACGATGTGCTTAGGCGAATGGAGTGGGTGCGGCAAGAAATCATTCCCATTCGCTACCGGCCAATCGTATCAGCCCGCTGGCTGTCTGTTATCGAAACAGTGCACACGAATCGGCGTGACGCTGCCCGCGATGTGATTCGCTCAGTTGAATCTCGCCGCACCCTTGCATGGCCGCAGGAAGCGTTGCGTTCCATCGATCCGGCGCCGCGGCCGACCGGAAGCGTGACGATTGACAACGAGCGTTACGGCCGTTATGCCGGGGAACTGCAAATTGCCTTAACTGATCTCCCCGCTGATGACAACGTCAACGTCATCGGTAGGGTGATCAAGGAAGATGTGCCGCTACTTCAGCACATCGGTGGCGGCCGGGCGTTTTGTCTCATTCGTTGCTAGCAAGGAGAGGAACGGTTGGCCGTTGGCATGGCGAAGGAAAATGATGGTGCCGTTCTCAAGGCGTCGCCATCATGTTTTAGGCGCGCTTCAGCTCAAGAAAAAAAGCCGTTAAAAACTTCCGCACATTCATCCGGCATTCCGTCTCCGTTTGGCCGCGTTCGAGTTCCTTCATCCGCCGGCGGATGTCAGCAAAATCAAACAGCCTTGGAGCGAAATGCTCAAACGTCGGGTTCGTGTAGTCGGTTAGGCCGAGGGAAGCGAGATGGGTGAACGCCTGCAAGACGAGGCGGCGGATGCGCTGTTCCATCGCCCGCGCTTCTTTGACGGTTTTAGCGGGCGGCAGGCCGTATTCCCGCCGGACGAGTTCCGCATAAAGTTCTTTGAGTGGCGGCAGTTCACGCACAGGGCGGCCTTTCGCTTCCTGTTCCGCCAACCAGTGCACCACAAGGAGCACGTCGGCGCTTCCCGCTTCGCCGGCGACACCGAGAAGAAGGAGAAGCTGCTGCGCCTGCTGTTCGAGGGCGGACGATTTGGAAACGGCATCGGCATCGGCCGTTTGCGGCTCAAGCCCTCTGAGCACTTGGCGGATTGATTCCAGCGAGCGAACGGCGGACATATGGTTGGCGACGCGCTTGAGCACAGACAACACTTCATAGCGGTTGATCGGTTTTTGAATGTAGGTGTCAATGCCATGCAAGTACGCTTGGCCGATCATTTCTTTGTTTTCCACTTGCGAGATCATGATAAATGTCCCCATAAATCCTTCCTGTCGCAACGCTTTCATCGTTTGAATGCCATCACGCCCCGGCATTAATAGGTCGATGAGCACTACGTCAACGTGAAGCAAGTCGGCAGCGCGAACATTCAACCCGTCTTCCGCACAGCCGACCACCTCACCGAGCCCGGATTCATGAATCAATTTTTCGAGCATCTTTCTTACAACAGGGTCGTCTTCTATCAGAAAAAAGCGGAGTCCCATCTTTCTGTTCTCTCCCTTCCTTGGCTTTTGGCCATTGCCTTGTCTACATGACGGAATTTTCTTGCCGGTCGGCCTCGCGATCGGACATTTCGGCTACGGACGGTGTGCTTTGCAGGAGGCGGGCTGTCGGCACGGCAAGGCGAAACACCGTCTGTCCCGGCTCGCTTTTGACGAGCTGTAGATGCCCCCCAAGTGTTTGGGCGATATCGCGGGCGTGGGTAAGCCCGATGCCTGTGGACGGATTGCCTTGGCGGTCGTATTTCGTTGTGAATCCGGGCTGAAAAATCCAGGCGATGTCATCAGCCGCAATGCCGGGACCGGTATCCTCGACTTCGATGATCAATTCGGTTCCTTCAAGGCGTGTGCGCAGACAGATGGACCCACTTTCGCCAATCGCCTCGACGGCGTTCGATACCAAGTTGTTAAGCACGGAAAGAAGAGGATACAGCTGGTCGGTCATGAGATCGATATGGCCGTTGTACGAAAATGTGATCGTTTTTCCGGATAAGCTGGCGTATTTTTCATTGGCGCGAATGACCATGGCGCACAGTTCGGCAATCGAAATGCGCCCGCGCACCGATTGGCGGCCGATAAGCTTAGAAAGGCCGGCGAAAATGCGCTGCATATCTTTTTTTGTCTCGTGAATATGTTCGGCAAGCTCCAGGGCGACGCGCGGCTCAACGTGTTCTCTTTCCATCAGCCGCGAGGAAAGGTCATAGCTTTTGCGCGTCATGTCTTCCATGAGAGCCATTGATTTTTGCAAGTAAAACATTTCTTCGTATAATCCGCTGCTCACCATGATGAGGCGTTCGAGTTCTTGCTTTCTCGCTTCAGCGAGCGAGCGGACATGCTTCGTCACCCACATATTGTAAACGCCAATGACGCAAAAGCTGCGCAAAATGGCGAATAACCATAAGACGATGATCGTTTGGCCGCTGAAGGCAAACGGTTCGCCCATCCAATACCGGATCCCTAGTTCACAGGCGTTAGCCAAAAAATCAAGCGCTGCTCCAACCGCTCCAGCCCGAATCGGGGCTGTAATTTGACGGCGCAAGCGGAGGACAGAGGCCATTGCCGCAAAGCTGATATAATACCCTGCTGCCGGAAGATGGGTCAGCAGACTCTCAGAAGTCGACATTTCTCCTGTCAACGAGTCCAGAAAGATGCGAAAGCCGACGACCACCGCTCCGGTGCTTGCACCGATCACAAGCGGCGGAAGGGAGCGAAAGGCGACAAGCCCGAGAAAAAAGACGGCGCTGCCGAGTGAGACGCGAAACGGGCTGTCAAACGGGTTCATTTTCATTTCGCCAAGAAACGCAGTAGCGGAAAGCAAAAGCAAAAGAAGCCAAAGCGGTTCTTTTTTTGCTGGTGTCAGTGGACGTCACCGCCTTTGTGAAGGTCATGGGCTAATCTGCAATTCTATTATATAACAGGAAAGCGAAAACAACGGATCTTTTTAACAAAAGAGACGGCAAGAAAAAACCGTATGCCCCAGCCGAAGAAGGGGATACGGTTCCATCACCGCTGACGGTATTCCAACCGGCGCGAGACGAGTGACAGCGAATAGTTGACGATAAAATACATGAATGCCACGAGAATGAAAATCGGGATGACAAAATTGACGTTGCGTCCGTTAATGATTTGCGCATGGTTCATCAGCTCCGGCAAGGAAATGACAATGGCCAGCGACGTATCTTTCAATAAGGAAATAAACTGGCTGACGATCGGCGGCACCATGCGCCGCAACGCTTGCGGCAAAATGATGTACCATAACGTCTGCACATACGTAAGCCCCGATGAGCGCGCCGCCTCGATTTGCCCTTTATCGATCGACTGCAGGCCGCTGCGGACAATTTCCGACAACATGGCCGATTCAAAAATGACCAAGGCCGCAATGGCGGCATATAGTTTATCCAGCTTGAGTCCGACTTCTGGAAGGGCGAAATACGTAAAGAAAATGATTAACAACAGCGGCAAATTCCGAATCGTTTCGACCATTACAGCCAGCAATTGGGAAAGCACCGGGATTTTCGTATAGCGAATGACCCCGATGATAATGCCGAACACAAAGCTTAAGACAATCGAGATGAATGCCACTTCTAATGTCACGAGAAACCCTTGAAGCAAAAACTTCAAATGGGCGGGCGCGTAAGCACCGGCAAAATCCATCGTTTAGCCTCCTTTCCTACCGCGCCTTAAGCAAACGGCGCTCTAAGTAGCCGACGCCAAGGCTGAGCGGAATCGTTAAGACGAGGTAAAACAAAGCGACGAAAATATAAACGTCAAAGGTGACGAACGTTTTGGAAGAAATTAAGTCGCCGTAATACATTAAATCCAACCCGGCGATGACGCCAAGCACGGAAGAGTTTTTCACCAAGTTGATGAACTGGTTGCCAAGCGGCGGGATGACGATTTTCACCGCCTGCGGCAAGATGACGTAACGCATCGCTTGCAAGTACGTCAATCCAGACGAGCGCGCCGCTTCCATCTGCCCTTTCGGAACCGCTTGAATGCCCGAGCGGATCGCTTCAGCGATAAAAGCGGCGGTATACACCATCAGCCCGAGCGTTCCGGCGGTAAACGAGTCAAAGCGGATGCCGACGGCGGGCAAGCCCATAAAAAAAACAAAGACGATCAACACAAGCGGAATGTTGCGGATAAATTCTACATACGCTGTTCCGATCCAATTGAGCGGACGAATCGGAGCGATGCGGAAAATGGCCATGACGGTGCCGATGGCCAAGCTGCCGATCAGCGCCAACACGCTGGCCTTGATTGTATGGCCAAACCCTTGCATATACAGATCCCAATGTTCAACTAAAATAGAATAGCGCAACAAGGCTAAACGCCTCCTTTCCTCGCTGACTCATGGCCTGTCCTTTGGGCAAACAGGTGGGCGGATGTGTTCCGCCCACCGTTTCGCCTGTTACTGTTGCGGCTTTTTGCCAATCCATTTTTCGTAGATCTTATCGTATTCGCCGTTTTCTTTAATTTCTTTTAAGTATTCGTTGATGACTTGAAGCAATTCTTTATCCCCTTTGCGGACGGCGATGCCGTACGGCTCTTCAGTGAACGTTTCATCCAGGACGCGGTAGTTCGGATCTTGTTTCGCCATGCCCCAAAGCAGCGCGTTGTCGGTCGTGAGCGCATCGCCTTGGCCGGCTTTCAACGCGGTAAACGCTTCCGCGTAGTTTTCAAACTCCAGCACGTTGACCTGCGGCGCGACTTTGCGGATGTTTTCCGCCGATGTCGATCCTTTCGCCGTCAGAACGGTCATGCCTTTTTTCAAGTCTTTCACGCTGTTGATCGGGCTGTCTTTTTTGACGAGCAGCGATTGCCCGGCCATAAAGTACACATCCGAGAAATCCACTTCTTTTTTCCGTTCCTCGGTGATCGTCATGGTGGCGATGATCGCATCAATATCCCCGTTGTTCAGCATCGGGATGCGTGTTTTTGACGTCACTTCTTTCAATTCGATTTTGTTTTCATCCCCGAGAATTTTTTTCGCCAGCCCTTTGGCAATATCGATGTCAAATCCTTCGACTTTGCCGGTTTCCGGGTTTTTTAACCCGAATAAATTCAAATCGTATTTGACGCCGACGACAAGCTTGCCGCGCTGTTTAATCTTTTCAAGCGTATTGGTCGCTTTGGCGTTTTCTGACGATGTTCCGCCTTCCCCTTTGTCCGTCGTGCTGCAGCCCGTCAAAGCAACGGCGCTCAATAAGGCGGTCAAGGCAACCGCGATCCACCATTTCCATGCTTTCTTTCTCATGAGAAAAAACCCCCTTTGATTGACCGGAATTAATGGTTTAAAATGCGGCTTAAAAAGACGCGCGCCCGTTCCTCTTTCGGCGCCGCAAAAAACTCATCAGGCGGCGCTTCTTCTAAAATGCGGCCTTGGTCCATAAAGACGATGCGATCGGCCACCTCGCGGGCAAACCCCATTTCGTGGGTGACGACGACCATTGTCATTCCTTCTTTGGCCAGCTGTTTCATCACATCGAGCACCTCGCCGATCGTTTCTGGATCAAGGGCGGATGTCGGCTCGTCAAACAGCATGATTTTTGGCTTCATCGCCAATCCACGGGCGATGGCGACGCGCTGCTGCTGGCCGCCGGACAGCGCGGACGGATAGGCGTTCGCTTTGTCAGGGATGCCGACTTTTTCCAAATAATACATAGCGATCTCGTTCGCTTCTTTTTCGGACATGCCGAGCACTTTGCGCGGCGCTAACGTGATATTTTGCAAGACGGTCATATGCGGGTATAAGTTGAAATGTTGGAACACCATGCCGATATTGCGCCGCAGTTCGTTAATGTTGATGTTTTTGTCGTTCACTTTGACGCCGTCGACGATCAATTCGCCGCTTGAGATCGTCTCGAGCCGGTTGATGCAGCGCACGAGCGTGCTTTTGCCCGAGCCGGATGGCCCGATAATGACGACGACTTCCCCTTGGTTGATCGTCAAATTAATGTCTTTCAAAACATGAAAATCGCCGTAGTATTTGTTGACCTGGTGGAAATAAATCAATAGCCCCCCTCCTTTGTGACAATTTTGTGAACGTTTTTCGAATTCATTGTAAATACACACCTACGAAAATCTACGGAAATCTACAAAAATTTTGTGAACCGATTGAAAAAAGACGGTAATGGGCGAAAAGAAAGGGAAGTCATTTTTTTGAATAGTAAGGCAAATCTCTTTGCAAATCAGCGATCGAGGATTATAATGAGGACATGAAGAATTTGGCATTGATTGCCGCCCAAAGGAGAGGGGAACGCGAATGAAGTATCGAAAACTCGGCCGCACTGGGCTGAAAGTGAGCGAAATCAGTTTAGGCAGCTGGCTTACATACGGCAACTCGGTGGAAAAAGACACGGCGATCCGCGTCATTGACAAGGCGTACGAACTCGGCATCAACTCGTTTGACACGGCGAACGTCTACGCGCGCGGGGAAGCGGAAAAGATCGTTGGCGAGGCGCTGCGCAAATATCCGCGCGAATCGTATGTCATTGCGACGAAAGTGTTTTGGCCGATGGGCGATGGCCCGAACGACCGCGGCTTGTCGCGCAAACATGTGTTTGAGCAGCTCCATGCGAGCTTAAAGCGGTTGCAACTGGATTACGTGGACATCTATTATTGCCATCGGTACGACAAGGAGACGCCGGTTGACGAAACGTTGCGCACGATCGATGATCTCGTCCGCCAAGGAAAAGTGCTCTATGTCGGCGTCAGTGAATGGACGGCCCAGCAAATTCAAGAGGCGCTCGGCGTGGCCGATCGCTACTTGCTTGACCGGATCGTCGTCAACCAGCCGCAGTACAACATGTTCCATCGCTATATTGAAAACGAAGTCATCCCGGTGTGCGAACAAAACGGCATCAGCCAAATCGTCTTCTCGCCGCTCGCCCAAGGGGTGCTGACCGGCAAATACAAACGCGGCCAGCAGCTGCCGGCCGGAAGCCGCGCCGCCGATCCAAAAGCGAACACGTTCATTCAAGGATTGCTAAACGATGAAATTTTAACGAAAGTCGAACAGCTCGAAAAAGTCGCTGCTGAACTCGGCATTACGCTATCCCAGCTCGCCCTCGCTTGGGTATTGCGCCAGCCAAACGTCGCCAGCGCCTTAATCGGCGCCAGCCGTCCGGAACAAGTCGAGGAAAACGTCAAAGCCGTTGACGTTGCGCTCAGCGATGACGTGCTGGAGAAAATTGAAGGGATTTTGGCGTGAAAAAAGTGAGGGTATAGCTGCTGCATTATTCAAAATGTTTACCCCATCCTTTCGAAGGCAGGGTGCGCTTCGGGGGGGAGGGGATTTTTTATGCACATAAACATGAAGGGGTTGATTGTTTTGAGGGCGAGTTTATATCCTCATACGCTCCGGGACACCATTTATCACATAATTTGAATGAAAGAAGCCCATAGCCGAGTTTCACGTATGGGGTTGGATTAAGGAAAAATCACTTTTTCTATTGACTACTCAGAAAATTTAAATTAATATAAAAACAAAAAACTCTTTATTTAAATTAAAAAACTATGTTTTATAATATAAAACAATCTTGTGTATACCTTTTTCAAAACTTTGTTTTATTATATAAAACTACATATCGGTATTAGTTTTTATTCAAAGTGTCTATGGGATATGCAAGTAAAAGAGATTATAAAAAATCAATTGTTGAAAGCGCTTAATAAACTGTGCTTTATGGCGATTTCTTCTAAATTTTATCTAATAAAAACAAATTGCAAAGGAGATGGTAGTTAGTGGAGAGGATGGCAATTTTTTCTCTGTTTTTGGTTTTATTACTTGGGCTGCTGTCAGGCTGTGGAGGGTCAGGGACAAAGTCTACAGCAGGGAATGGCCAATCGGGTGGGGCTAAAGTGATCAAAGTGGCCAACTATTTCGCGGAAGAGCATCCACAAAATATTGCATTGCGTGAAAAGTTTAAAAAAATTGTGGAAGAAAAATCCGGCGGCAGTCTTAAAGTGCAAATTTATCCGAATAGCACCTTAGGAGCAGAGAAGGAATTTTATGATGGCGTCCGCAACGGAACGATTGAAATGGGGATTCCGGGATTAATTATGCAAAATGATATCCCGAAAATGGGAGTTCCTGAATGGCCGTTTTTATTTAAAGATTTTGAACATGTAAAGAAAGTGCTCAATGGTCCTATTGGGAAGGAGATCGCCAAAGATCTTGAGAAAAAGCATGGAGTTGTTCCGTTGGCATGGAGTGCAAACGGATTCAGAATGTTCTCGGCTAATAGAACGATAGACTCAATGGATGATTTTGAAGGGTTGCGAATGAGAATGCCTAATATCCCTAATTATATTACTATTGGAAAATTATTAGGAACCAACGTAACTCCAATGCCGATCTCGGAAGTTTTCACGGCTCTAGAGCAAAAGGTAGTTGACGGACAAGATAATCCAATTGCCACATTGCGGGCATCTGGATGGTACGAAGTCCAAACAGATGTATTAGAGTCAAAACATATGTTTAGTCCTAATATATACGTGATCAATAAAAAGTTTTGGGATAGCTTAACTAAAGAACAACAGACAATTATACAAGAGGCGGCAAAAGAAGCAGCTAATTATGAATTTGAGCTCATGGAAAAAAGCTATGAAGAAGACAAAAAGTTCTTGGAGCGTAACTATTCAGCCACCTCATAAAGTGAGCTGAATATTTTTTGGTTTTCCTGTCTATGATGTGAATATTGATAGACAAGGAGGTGAATCGCATGTTGACGGTACAACAAGCTGTATTGACGGTTGAAAGCTTAATCAGCAAAGTCCAACAACAAAAACAGCTCATTCATCAACTCATTCAAGAAAATGAACATTTGCGTCAAGAAAACAAACAGCTACGCAAAGAAAATGAACAACTGAAGTATCGTGTTCAAGAGCTGGAAGCACGCACGAAAAAAAACAGCTCTAATAGCCATCTGCCCCCATCTTCTGACCGTTTTGAGAAAAAGCGTTCCTCTCGTGAACCGTCTGACAAAAAGCCTGGCGGACAGGAGGGACATGAGGGAACGACGCTCCGTCAAGTGGAACATCCACATCATCGTGTCGTCCATCGCGTACATACGTGTCAAGGATGCGGGTCTTCTTTGCGTGACGTAAAACCGTTCAAAGTCGATGTCCGTCAAGTGTTTGATCTGCCTCCCGTGACGATGGAAGTGACACAACATGAACGCGAAGTGAAATCATGTCCACATTGCCGATGCGTGCAACAAGCCGAGTTCCCATCACACGTCACCAATCATGTGCAATATGGTCCACGGATCACGGCGCTTGTCGTGTATTTATACAACATACAAATGATTCCATATCAACGTTTACGTGACATGATGGAAGAGCTATATCAACATCCGATCAGCACAGGAACACTTGTCAATATGGTCAAACGAGGTCGCGAAGCACTCGAACCAAACATGGACATCATCGAGGAAGCATTGCTTCAATCGGACATCTTGCATGTCGATGAAACGAGCTTGCGGATCGATGGCAAACAGGCCTGGGTTCATGTCGCCTGTACATCCGCATATACGTACTTAGCTCCTCACGCTTCTCGTGGAAAGAAAGCAACCGATGAAATCGGGATTCTTCCACGATATAAAGGAACGATGATGCATGATGCATTCGGTACATACCCGAGATACACCGAAGCCACACATGCCCTTTGTCATGCCCATCATTTACGTGACTTGAAAGGATTCATCGAACAAGGGCATACATGGGCAAAACGGATGACCACGTTTCTATTAAATGCCAAACAAGTGGTCGAACAACATGGTGGCTTTCTTCCTGAAGAAGAAGCGAAACGTTGGGAGCACGTGTATGATCGCATACTCGAGAAAGCCAACCATCAGTTGGAAGGGATGACACCGTTGCCGAAAAAAGCGCTCTCCTTCGTTCGGCGACTTCAAAAACGAAAGGAAGAAGCGTTGCGCTTTTTGCGTGAAGCTCACGTTCCTTTTGACAACAACCAAGCCGAACGGGATCTTCGCATGGTCAAAGTCAAAGAGAACATCTCGGGTACATTTCGTCAGGAAACGTTCGCGCAGTCGTTTTGCATCGCAAGGAGCATCGTTTCCACACTCACCAAGCACGAAAAAAACGTGTGGGACTCGTTGTGTCTTCTGTTGACAGGCGAAACGATAGATCGTGTTCTTTCCGCTACGTAGGGCATTTTCTATGACAGAAATGCCCTATTTGTGCTGGGCTACTTTACACACTAGCATCGGGGTGAATAGTTACCTTGGAGCAACATGGAATTAAATTCACGACTCCTAGTGCAGAATTTACTAAACAAATGCAAGAGGCGGTACAACCATTGTATGATGAACTATTCAAAAAATATGACTGGGCTGAAGATCTATATAAGAGAATAAAAGCTGAAGAGAAATGAGGTAAGTCAAAATCAGAAGGGTGATGGATTTGTTCAAGAAGCTAGGAAGGTTAATGAATAATATTTTAAATGTATTGATGGCATTAACACTTGCTGTCATGTGTATTTTAGTATTCGGTAATGTCGTTTTACGCTACGGATTTAATTCCGGTATAACATGGTCCGAAGAAATGTCGCGCTTTTTATTCATTTGGATGGTATTTTTTGGGGCGATTGGCGCTTTGAAAGATCACGACCATTTAGGAGTCGATACACTGTTGAAGAAGCTGCCGGCTGGCGCCAAGCGAATCGTCTTTGTGGTCAGCAACGCGATCGTACTTTATGTGCTCTATCTGCTTCTTGACGGAAGCTGGAAGATTACGATCAGCAGTTTAGGAAGCAGAGCTCCAGCTACAGGGTTGCCGCTGGCGTTTATCTACGGAACCGGGTTGATCGTCAGTGTTGGCATGGGCATCATTGTACTATTTCATATTTATCAAGCTCTTTTTCGTCCTGAGGCGATCGAAGAGCTCACTAGAATGAAAGAATCGGAAGAAGAAATTATGGAAGCGGTTCATGAAGAGATGGTGGAATCGCATCATCGGCCGAAACAAGGTTTCGCCGGAGGTGAGAGGTAAATGGCATTAGTCATTTTTGTCGGCTCGTTGATTGGTGTTATGGCGCTGGGGATGCCGATCGCGTTTGCGCTATTGGTCAGCGGCGTCGCACTGATGCTTTATTTAGATATTTTTGATACGCAGATCATTGCCCAAAACTTGATTAATGGCGCCGACAGCTTCCCGATGATGGCGATTCCTTTCTTTATTCTTGCTGGAGAACTGATGAATGCCGGCGGAATTTCCAAGCGAATCATTCATTTTGCGCTGTTGCTTGTCGGCCATATTCGCGGCGGATTAGGGTATGTGGCGATCATCGCCAGCGTTTTGTTTGCCGGTTTGTCCGGCTCTGCGGTGGCAGACACTGCAGCGCTTGGCGCCATTCTTATTCCGATGATGGTCAAGGCCGGGTATAATCGCAACCGTTCTGCCGGTCTCATTGCCGCTGGCGGTATTATTGCCCCGATCATTCCGCCAAGCATTCCGATGATCATTTTCGGGGTCACGAGCGGTGTGTCGATCACAAAATTGTTTATGGCTGGCATCGTTCCAGGGCTTTTGATCGGGATATGTTTGGCCGTATGCTGGTGGTTTGTGGTAAGAAAAGATTCAGTCGAAGTATTTCCGCGCAAATCAGCCAAAGAAATCTTGTCGGCGACCCGTCAGGCTGTTTGGGCGCTTCTATTGCCGGCTATTATCGTTGGAGGGCTTCGCGGGGGAGTCTTTACGCCTACGGAGGCGGCGGTTGTTGCCGCGTTTTATGCATTGTTTGTCGGCTTGTTCATTTACCGTGAACTCAAAATCCGGGATTTGTTTAAGGTGCTGGTCGCGGCGGCCAAAACAACGAGTGTGGTCATGTTTCTTGTGGCGGCAGCCATGGTGTCGGCATGGCTGATCACGGTCGCCAATATTCCAGCCATTGTGACGGATATACTTGGACCGTTTATTGATAATAAGCTATTGCTTCTGTTGGCCATTAATGCGCTCGTTTTACTGGTAGGAACGGCCATGGATTTGACGCCTACTGTTTTGATTCTTACTCCCGTGTTAATGCCGATTATTGAAAAAGCGGGGATTGATCCCGTATACTTCGGGGTGCTGTTTATCCTGAACAACTGTATCGGGTTGCTCACCCCTCCGGTCGGTACGGTGTTGAACGTAGCTTGCGGAGTCGGAAAAATCGGGATGGAAGACATTATGAAGGGGATATGGCCATTTTTGCTAGTAGAAATTCTCGTTCTACTATTACTGATTTTGTTCCCGTCCATCGTTACCGTGCCGCTCCAATGGTTTATAGGCAATTAATTTATGTCATTTATAACTGAAGGGGGCTAAATCATGAAAAAAAAGGAATGAGATTAGAAAGAGAAAGATTCTAGTTGGTTTCTTAATAATGGGATTGCTTTTTCTAGGCGCTTGCGGCTCTAGTACCACTCAAGGCAACAACACAAACAACCAAGGAATTCAGGAAAGGGTTATTAAGGCGGGGATCGGATTGAATGAAGATCACCCCCAAGGGCAAGGATTGCTTAAATTCAAAGAAATCGTTGAGCAAAAAAGCGGCGGCAAGCTGAAAGTTCAAACGTATTTCAGCGCTACTTTAGGCGACGATTTAAAGATGACGGAGGCGCTTCAAGGCGGCACGCAAGAAATCACGATCCCGTCTACTTCGCCGTTGGTCGGGATGATTAAGGAGTTTGGCATTCTCGATTTTCCGTTTCTCTTTAATACGGCTGAAGAAGCCGACGCCATTTTGGATGGATCGATAGGCCAAAAACTGCTAGAAAAGCTGCCGGAACATGGCCTGATTGGGCTTGGCTATTGGGAAAACGGATTCCGACATGTGACGAATAGCAAACATGCAATCAAGACGGCTGAGGACTTCGAAGGGTTGAAGTTAAGAACGATGCAAAACGAAGTGCATATCGATGCCTTTAAAGCACTCGGCGCGAATCCGACGCCAATGGCGTTTTCGGAAGTGTTTACTGCACTTGAAAGCAAAACCATTGACGGCCAAGAAAACCCACTGGCAACGATTAAGTCCAATAAGTTTTATGAAGTGCAAAAACATTTAAGTTTGACGAAACACGTATATACTCCGTTTGTATTTCTCGTCAGCAAGAAGTTCTGGGATACTTTATCGCCTGAGGAGCAGAAGATTTTGCAAGATGCGGCTGTTGAAGCCGGAAAATATCAACGGCAGCTTAGCCGCGAAGAGGATCAAAAAGCATTAGAAGACTTGAAGAAGACGGGCGTTAAAATTAATGAGGTAAGCGATGAAGAGCGCGAAAAAATGGCTGAAATCATTAAACCTGTAGTGGAGAAATATGCCAAAGAGTTTAGCGAGGATCTCGTCAACGAGCTGTACAGCGAATTGGATAAAATCCGTCAGCAATAACCGCCATAACCCGTCTCGCTAATTTACGGGAAGGGAGCTGTGCTCTCTTCCTTAATACCTACTAGAAAATACAGCTGATGTGATATGAATTTGGGATATTTATGAGGATGGTTTATAAGTCTAAAATCAGAGGGAAGAAAAATGAAGATAATCAATGACATGCTTAAAGGCATACCTATCCCGAAGATGGTAAAGGTGAGGCAAAATTTTTATGCGCCTGAAATTCCCGATGTTCCTGAGGCAGTTCATCAAAGCATCCATCAAGCCAATGTTCTTCATAGAATTTCTCCGGGTGATCAGGTCGCTATTGCCGTCGGAAGCCGTGGTGTTGCCGATATCCCGATTATTGTCCGGGAAGTCGTGAATGCAGTAAAACAAGCAGGTGGCAATCCGTTCATCGTGCCGGCTATGGGCAGCCATGGGGGAGCGACCGCTGAGGGACAGAAAGAGGTACTCGTTCATTTAGGGGTTACCGAGGAATTTGTAGGGGCACCGATTCGTTCGAGCATGGATGTGATCAAAGTAGGGAGATTGGAAAATGGCTTGCCTGTTTATGTAGATAAATTCGCATACGAGGCAGATAAAATTATTGTCATCAATCGGGTGAAGCCCCACACAGCTTTTCGGGGCCCAGTTGAAAGCGGATTGATGAAAATGATTACGATCGGTCTTGGCAAGCAAAAAGGGGCAGAAGCTGCCCATCAATACAGTTTCAAGTACATGGCCCGACATGTGGTTGATATGGCTAGGATTGTTATTAACAAAGCACCGATTATTTTTGGAATGGCTATTCTAGAGAATGCATATGACCGCCCCGCCAAGATTGTTGCGGTTCCTGCCGAGCGCTTTGAAACGGTGGAACCCGAGTTATTGCTTGAAGCAAAATCGCTGATGCCGCGAATTATGTTTAACCCTATTGATGTACTCGTAGTAGATGAAATCGGGAAAGACATTTCGGGAGACGGGATGGATCCGAACATTACCGGCAGATACGCGACTCCATATGCGAGCGGCGGCCCGGAAGTGACGCGGATCGTTGTGTTGAGCCTGTCTGAAAAAACGGATGGCAATGCCAATGGAATTGGCCTCGCCGATATTACGACAAAGAAAGTGAAGGAACAAATTATTTGGGAAAAGGGATATGCAAATGCTCTAACAAGCACAGTAGTTTCTGTAGTGAAATTGCCGATGTTTCTAGAAACAGAAGAACTGGCGGTGAAAGCAGCGATTAAAACATGCAATGCTTTTGATATGAGCAAGGTGAGAATGGTTAGAATCAAAAATACGCTGGCACTTAGGGAGATTTGGATTTCGGAAAGTCTTTTAGATGAGGCGCGCCAAATGGAAGAGATTGAGGTTTTATCAGCGCCGCTGAAAATGGACTTTTCAAATTGAATAAAGTGGAACGAGGGGGATTATGATGCCGGCGGTTACTTATCCGCGTATTGAAAGCAAAGTCAACCCATATCGCGACAATGTTCAAGGGAAGGCCAATGAACCTATATGTGTGGCAGGGTTGCTTGACCGGTCGAAACAAATTTTAGGTTCCGAGTTAAAAGGGATGCAGCCGGACTGGACGTTAGAGGAAATATACGACCGGTTGCATAATAATGCCCCTAGGATTGCGATTATAGGAGGATCGCCTGATCACCCTGCCCATATTATGGATTTTCAAACGATTGCCCGGGCAGCCATTCGAATTTGGCAAAACGGGGGGGTGCCGTTTCAGTTTTCGACACCGGTCATGTGCGACGGAACGGCACAGAGCAATCAAGGAATGAGCTATTCCTTGCAAAGCCGCAATGCGGTAGCGCAAATGATTGTAAACCAACTTGAAGCACACAGCTACCACGGGGCTTTTGTCATTCAAGGATGCGATAAGCAGCCGCTTGGTGTTGTTGGTGCTTTAGCCCATCTCGATCGCGTCCGCAGGGAAAGAGGAGAGGCGCCTTTCTTTGCTACATTTGCACCGGCGCATGTATTAAAAGGGGGAACGATTCCACCAGAGTTATATGCCGAACTGGAAGAAGTCGCACGGCGGGCGGAACTAGCAGGAGAAGAAGACATTGCATATGATTTGCGGGATGCGCTGTCGTATATTTTGCAATGCTCTTCCAACACGGCCTTCCAGGGAGTGCTGGAACGAGCGAGAGGGAAAGGAATCATCACAAAAGAGCAACACGAAGATTATGAAAAACGCTTGGCAGTAGCGACGTGTGACAGCCAAGGGGGAGTATGCGCCTTTAACGGAACCGGAAACAGCTCCCGGCATCTGATCGCCGGATTAGGCTTAGTTCACCCTTCGTTAGAGTTATTGACGGCTCCGCCAACGCAACAACAAGTCAACGCTGCCTTGGATAGCTTAGCGCATTTAATGAATGATCCGGTCTATGGGGTTGCCAATATGATGGCTGCCAACATTAAAAATGCGATTCGCATTCATAGCGCTACCGGCGGATCAACGAATATTATGATGCATATTGTTGCTGCTATGCTTTACGGGGGGTATAAGTTCGACCTGTGGGAGTATGACAAAATTCACCATGAAGTGCCAGTGCCTGATTTATTTGACTACAGTTTAACAGAAGGAAGGGATATTTACGCTCTAGCGATCCAATGCTGCAACGGGAAAATAAGAGGGATGGAAACGGTATTCCATGAATTAATGAGCAATGGGGTCCCGATGGATGTAGATGCCCCGACGGTGACGGGAACTACTTGGAGAGAAAGACTTTCGGCAAATCGAGATCAATTGTCAGCGGAGAATGTTCAAAATAACCCGATTATTCTATCTAAACCGAGACGGCCGTTTAGCGGTGTCGACGTTTTGTCAGGGAATTTCTTTGAAAGTGCTGTCGTAAAAATTAGCGGTATGTCTACGAAACAAATTGATGAGTTTGATAAGAAAATCGCTTTTGTTCTGTACTACGAGAATGAGGATGAAGCCAATGAAGGGCTTCTTGATGTTCATTTATTAGAAAAAATAAAGCTAAACCGCCATTTTAACCATAAAAGTTTAATTGCAGCATTAAAACATAACACACCTCATTTGTTTGAGGAATTGAAAGATCAAGAATATGACGACTTATTTGATACGATGGTGAAGGAAGGAGCGCTAAAAATAGCTGTGGTGATATCTGGTCAAGGACCGGAAGCGTTTGGCATGCCGGAAATGTTCACCCCCATGCAGCATATTAACGCGAACAGACAACTAAAACGGATAGCGACCCTTATTAGCGATGGACGTTATTCAGGCGTCACATACGGCGCAGCCATTGGCCATATGACTCCCGAGGCCATTCGAGGCGGATGAATTTTGTACTTAAAAACAGGGGATCTTCTATATATCGGACTTCGCGAACGCAAAATCGAGTTTGTCAATGAATGGGCGTTCCAAAATGGAAAATTGTTATTCGAGTTCGAAGACATTAAGCAGGAAAGAACAGAAATGGCCAGCCGCCGGATGGCGAATATGCACCAACGTCAACGGCGTATTGCGGCGAGCAACCGGTTGATCGGACATACTGACGCTGCCAATGGAGTCGTTCCGCTCCATATTGCCGAAGAGGCGGTTTATGATTACAAAAAAGATATTGTCCTTCCTACAGTAAAAAAATCATAATGGGTGGACCGAAGTGATTCGTGCTTTTCACCCTCCCGTATTATAATTGAACTATAGTAAGATTATCTCATTGTACAATCCATAAACTTTCGGACAAAGAGGGTGAAGGCATTGCCATTAATTCAAGCAGTCGATCGTGCTCTCCGTATTTTAGATTTATTTGACGAGTATGAGACAGAGCTGAAAATTACCGAGATTAGCGAAAGAATGCAACTTCATAAAAGTACGGTGCATTCTTTGCTGAAAACGTTGCAGCATCATCATTATATCGAGCAGAATCCAGAAAACGGAAAATACAGGCTGGGAATGAAGCTGTTTGAGAGGGGAAATTTAGTTATTCGCCATCTTGATATCCGCTCTGTTTCCAAAAAATATTTGATTGACATCTCAATCAAGACGGGGAACACAGTCCATTTGGTCATCTTGGATGGAAAAGAAGGAATTTATATCGACAAGGTGGAAGGAACTTCGGGTACAGTTTTGTACTCAAGAATCGGAAGAAGAGTCCCCATTCATAGCAGTGCAGTAGGAAAGGTGTTGGTTGCCTTTAAAAGCGATAAAGAACTTGAAGAATTGTTGAATGGCTATGTTTATGAGCGCCATACCGCTAATACTATAACTAGTGAAGAGGAATTCCTTAAAGAACTCGAGAAAGTAAGGAACAATGGTTATGCTCTCGATAGGGAAGAAAATGAACCAGGCATCACTTGTGCAGCTGTCCCGATTCGTGACCATTCCGGGAACGTCATTGCGGCGATTAGCATATCCCAGCCTTCCGCTAAAGTGAACGATATCGTGCTAAACGAGGAAATTCGCTTATTGCAAAACGCAGCCGGACTGATCTCAAAGGAAATGGGATGTGTTAAACATGGCAGTTTATCTATATAACTGCAGTATATTTTTATCAAAATAATAAAACAAAGTTTTTTAATATAAAACAACAGAGGAGGAGGGCTATGAGAATTATCCGTTATTTAGAAAATTCACGCGTTGTATTGGCGGCGGTTACTGATGAGAATGCAGTGTATCCGCTTCCGTTTAACGATTTTATGGATGTTGTCCGCGAGGCAAAAAATAAACAGCTGTCTACTTTAAGCTATATTCAGGCTTTAATTAGCGGGGGAAAGGGAATCGAAAAAGAGATTGCTGAATTGAATCTACTCGTCCCAATTGTCGCCCCTGAGGTATGGGCTTCAGGGGTAACATATGAAAAAAGCCGTGAGGCAAGAAATTATGAAACTTCCGAAAAAACAGCCGGCCAGGAAACGTGCTACGATCGGGTATACAATGCGGAAAGACCGGAAATCTTTTTTAAATCAACCGCTGCACGTACGATCGGCCCTAACGATCCCATTTATTTGCGCAGTGATTCGAACTGGCAAATTCCTGAGCCTGAGTTAGGGCTGGTCATTACAAGAGAAGGCGAAATCGTCGGATATACGATCGGCAATGATATGAGCTGCAGGGATATCGAAGGAGAAAACCCATTATACTTGCCGCAAGCGAAAATATGGAAAAATTCATGTGCTATCGGGCCGGCCATTCGGCTGTCAGAAACGGTGGAAAATCCGTACAATCTTCAAATCATTTGTCGCATTTATCGCAATAACCAACTCGTAGTCGAAGAAAGCGCCAATACAAGACAATTGAAAAGAAGATATGATGAATTAGTATCTTTCCTAGTTCGCGACAATGAGGTGTTTGACGGCACGGTATTATTAACGGGAACATGTATTGTTCCTCCTGACCATTTTACGCTTCAAGATCAAGATCGTATTGAAATTGAGATCCCCGAGATCGGGGTGCTTTCCAATCCAGTAAAATCGTCGGCTCATCAAACAATTACAAATAAATAATTCAAAAGATAAGGAGTGGGGGAAGATGACTGTGCAAACTGAAGTCAAAACTTATTTGAACTACATCAACGGCAGCTGGGTAAGTTCCGTCAGCAACAAAGTAGAGGCAAGCATCAATCCGGCTAATAAGAATGATATTGTCGGATACGTTCAACGCTCTGCTTTAGAAGATTTGAACGAGGCAGTGGCGGCAGCCAAGCAGGCACAAAAATCATGGTGGAAGCGGTCCGGGGTAGAGAGAGGGGAGTATTTGTATAAAGCGGCGAATATCCTGGAACAGCGCCTTAATGAAATTGCCGAAACAATGACAAGGGAAATGGGGAAAACATTCGCGGAAGCAAAAGCGGAGACGATGAGAGGCGTCCATATATTGCGCTACTATGCGGGCGAAGGGGTCCGGAAAATTGGCGACGTGATTCCATCGAGTGACAATGAAGGACTCATGTTTACCACTCGCGTCCCGCTTGGGGTGGTTGGAGTTATTTCGCCATGGAATTTCCCTGTAGCGATTCCGATATGGAAAATGGCGCCCGCTCTTATATATGGAAATACAGTGGTGCTCAAGCCAGCGAGCGAAACGGCCGTTACGGCGGCGAAAGTCATCGAGTGCTTCCATGAGGCCGGCTTCCCGAAAGGGGTTGTCAATATGGTGTGCGGTTCTGGCTCGGTGATTGGCCAAGGAATCGCGAATCACCCGGATATCAATGGCGTGACATTTACCGGATCCAATAGTGTTGGGAAACAAGTTGGGAAAGCCGCTTTTGAGCGCGGGGCAAAATACCAATTGGAAATGGGAGGAAAAAATCCGGTTATTGTTGCTAAAGACGCCGATTTAGACCTTGCGGTGGAAGGCACCATCAGCGGCGGTTTGCGTTCGACGGGGCAAAAGTGTACGGCTACCAGCCGCGTCTTTATTGAGAGGGAAGTGTATGAACCATTTAAAGAAAAACTTCTTGAACGGGTGAAGCAGCTGAAAATCGGAAATGGAATGGATCATGAAACATGGATGGGGCCATGCGCTAGCGAGTCGCAGTTAAATACCGTTCTGTCCTATATTGAAAAAGGAAAATCTGAAGGCGCCAAACTTATTTATGGAGGAAAGAGATGCCTAGAGGGTGAACTTGCTAATGGTTTTTATGTAGAGCCAACGATCTTTGAGGATGTTGACATCCATATGACGATCGCACGCGAAGAGATATTCGGCCCTGTGCTGGCGTTGATCAAAGTTGACAGTATCGAAGAGGCCATCGAGCTGGCTAATGATACTGAATACGGTTTAAGTGCATCGATTTATACGAACAATATTGGGAATGTTCTGGAGTTTATTAAGGAAATTGATGCAGGGTTAGTAAAAGTCAATGCCGAAACTGCAGGGGTGGAGTTCCAAGCGCCATTTGGCGGAATGAAGCAATCGAGCTCCCATTCGAGAGAACAAGGGCAGGCGGCCATCGAGTTTTTTACATCCATTAAAACGGTATTTGTTAAGGCATAATGCATCTAGCAGATTGTCTCGAGCGGCAGCAAAACGCAAGATACAGATTTGTTGGATGTATTTTCCATGTTACGCCTGCAATGATGACATAGGTGTCCCACTATTTTTGGGACACCTTCATCCCAATTTTATAATTACAATTTTCCTGAATGGACAGCGACAAATGGCAAGGGGGAGAGTGGGTTGGAGGAACATTTACTGCGGAAAAGAGAACGGCTTATCCATCTGCTTAAGGATATGGGAAGTGTGTTAGTGGCCTTTTCCGGTGGAGTAGATAGCACGTTTTTATTAGCGATGGCAAAAGAAGCGCTTGGCAATCGGGTGCTGGCTGTTACAGCTGTTTCAGAAACATTCCCGACTCGTGAAGTACAGTTGGCATCTAAACTCGCCGAGCAAATAGGAGTTAACCACTTAAAGATTCAAATTAATGAGCTGGAAAATGACGACTTTGTTAAAAATGATTTTCATCGCTGTTTCCACTGCAAAAACAATTTGTATACCCATCTAAGGGAGTTAGTTCGAGAATATGGGGACGTGTACACAGTTGTTGATGGTTCTAACATGGATGACTTGGGGGAATACCGTCCCGGGCTTCAGGCGGCAAGGGAGTTGGGCGTCCGCAGCCCGCTTCAGGAAGCGGAGCTTTACAAAAGTGAAATTCGAATCCTATCAAAGGAAATGGGATTAGAAACGTGGAATAAGCCATCGTTTGCCTGTTTATCGTCCCGCATTCCTTACGGTCAGAAAATTACTAAGGAAAAAATTGAACAGCTTGATCAGTCTGAAGAATTTCTTTTGGGCCTTGGTTTCCGTCAACTCCGTGTTCGACACCATGGGGAAATAGCAAGAATAGAAGTGTTGCCGGAAGAGATGGAGCTTGTGATTAAGCACCGCCAAGAGATTCACAGCAAGTTAAAGGAGTTAGGTTTTTTGTATGTAACGCTTGATTTAAGAGGATACAGATCCGGAAGCATGAACGAGGTTTTAGAAAAAGGAATGGTCAGATGAACGAGATCATCAAAGAAACACTTGAAAAGCTAAAAGAGGGGCATATTTCCGTAGAGGAAGCATATCAAACGTTAATCACATACGATGATATCGGGTATGCAACATTAGATGTTCAACGGGAGAAGAGAAAAGGATTCCCTGAAATCATTTTTGGGGAAGGGAAATGCAAAGAACATTTGCTTGGCATTTTCGAAAGGTTAATGAAATTCCATAAAAAAGTGCTTGCCACACGCGTTGACCAAGAAAAAGCGGCTTACTTGGCTGCTAATCTGCAAGAGCGTTATCCTGAGGAATCTTTTCACTATCACGATGATTGTAAGATTTTCTATTGGGTTTCTCAAGATCATATAGAAGTAAAGAAACCTGGATATATAGCGGTTGTTAGCGCCGGAACATCGGATTGTCCTGTTGCTGAGGAAGCGGCAGTGACAGCCGAATTATTAGGATGTGAGGTTAAACGAATATATGATGTGGGGGTTGCAGGGATTCACCGGTTGTTCGACAAAATCGATATTATCGAGCATTCTCGTGCCATCATCGTAGTTGCAGGGATGGAGGGAGCGCTCGCAAGTGTAGTAGGGGGGCTTGTCTCAAAACCTATCATTGCTGTTCCTACGAGTATAGGGTATGGCGCTAACTTTCAGGGCCTTTCTGCCCTGCTTACTATGTTGAACTCATGTGCTAGCGGCATTTCTGTTGTGAATATTGACAACGGTTTCGGCGCCGGATATTATGCAGCTGCTATTATGTCTGTCATTGAGCAGTCCATTGCTGATGCAATGAAGCTAGGGAGAGAAGAAGGATGAGGATTTTGTATCTAGATTGTTTTTCAGGAATTAGCGGCGATATGATGGTGGGCGCCTTGGTGGATGCAGGCGTCTCGTCGGAGAAGATTGAAGCGGAATTAAAAAAATTGCCGCTGTCAGGGTATAAATTGCAATGGAGCAAGGTGATTAAAAAAGGAATTTCCGCTACGAAATTGGACGTAATTGCACTAGAGGACAGCGGGATAGACGGGCACAATGGCCATTCGGGATTACATGCCCATCGACATTATTCTGACATCATCGACATGATTAATCGTTCGGAATTACATTCAGAGGTCAAAAAACGCAGTCAGCAAATTTTTCATTGTATTGCTGCTGCGGAGGCAAAAATCCATGGAATTCCTATTGAAAAGGTTCATTTTCACGAGGTCGGGGCAATCGATTCTATTGTTGACATTGTCGCTACAGCGGCCGCACTCACAGAACTTAACGTTGACTGTATCATTTCTGCACCTGTCCCGTTAGGAAGCGGATCTATTCATTGTGCGCATGGTACATATCCTGTCCCTGCACCTGCAACGTTAGAGATGCTTCAAGGCGTACCGATCAACTCTAGCAGTTTGCCATTTGAGTTAACCACTCCAACCGGGGCGGGGATTGTCAAAAGCCAAGTGAGTTCATACGGACCGCTTCCGGCGATGAAAGTATTATCTATTGGATATGGGGCAGGGACACGCGATTTGCCAAATCAGCCAAACGTGTTGCGGGTAGTAGTAGGTGAGAGTATTCACACGCTATCGGGAGACCCACATTTATCGCCTTTACAAGAGGAGGCGGTTCACATTCTTGAGTGTCAGTTAGATGATATGACAGGAGAAGCGCTTGGATATGTCATGGAAGGACTTTTTCAAAAAGGGGCGCTTGATGTATTTTATACTCCTGTCTTTATGAAGAAAAACCGTCCCGGCGTTCTTCTCACCGTTTTGGCTTCGGCAAATCATGTAGAGCAATGCGAGCAATTTATTATGAAAGAAACAACGACTCTTGGCATCAGGAAAGATACTCGTGCGAGAAAAGTCTTAGAAAGAAACATTGTGACAGTTTCTACATCATATGGGGATATTCGCATTAAACAGGCTATACAGAACGGAAAGGTAATTAGACGAATGCCTGAGTACGAGGATGTTAAGGAAGCGGCCCTTAGTTATCAGGTTGCATTTCTGGATGTGTACACAGAAGCCATAGAACAGGCTAGAAGAGAGACAGAAGAGGAATGATAGATGGGAGCGGGGGCAATTTCAACGTTAATAATAGGCCTGTTTTTAGGAATAAAGCATTCTTTGGAACCGGATCACGTAATAGCCGTCTCAACCATCGCGAGCAAAAGCAAAAGTTTTTTAGCGATCCCTATTATATTAGGCATCAAGCGCTTTAATAAAAAGGATATTGGAGTTTACAGCGGCAATCATAAGTATATGTCTTGGAGGATATTATTTATATTACCATATAACGGTATTTTGAAATTTAATATTGGAAGGGTGAAAACAAATGACGTATAAGTTTAAAGGCATCATTCCACCGGTCGTCACCTTATTCAATGAAGATGGGGATTTTGATTGGGAATCTAACTATCTTCTTGCCGATCACCTTATTCAACGGGGAGTTCACGGACTGCTCTATATGGGAAGTACAGGAGAGTTTTCATCCTTAACAATTGAGGAACGAAAAACTTTCACCGAAAAAATGGTGCGATATATAGATGGGCGTGTGCCTGTTTTAATTGGCACAGGATCCACATCATTAAAGGAGACTGTTTATCTATCGCAACATGCCGAATCTATCGGAGCTAGTGGTGTGCTAGTCGTCAATCCGTTTTATTGGAAATATACAGAGCGCCAACTATATGACTACTATACAAGCGTAGCGAGGAGCATTGATATTCCTTTGATTATATACAATATTCCTTTACTAACAGGACAAGACTTGTCCCCTGAGCTAGTGTTAAGGTTGGCATTGGATCAAGAGAATATCGTAGGGATTAAAGACACAACGGAGAAGTTAGAGCATATTCGACAATTGATCCGTATTGCAGAAAAGAGGGAAGACTTTTCAGTTTTCGCCGCTTTCGATGATCTTCTTCTTCCGTCCCTGCAAATGGGAGCTGCTGGCGGCATCAATGGTACAGCTGTTTTTTTGCCGGAGCTGTCGGTTCAATTATTCGAAAGCTTCATGGCTGGGCAATATGAAGAGACATTGAGGGTGAACGAGTCTATCTTGAAGCTTATGGCCATTTACGAGCTTTCGCAATCGCTGTTTATAGCCATTAAAGAGGCCGTTCATCAGCTTATTTTAGGCCGGCATACTGGTTGGCGGTTGCCTGTCAAGGAATGTGATGATTTGAAAAATAAGGTTCGATTATTTCTGAATAAAAATAATATTTATACGTATAAAGTGAAAAAATAGGCAAACTTGCTTTTTCTTCGTGCTGCCAGACCAAAACTAGTACTAAAAACTAGTACTAAATGAAAGGATGGTAAACATGTTTATGAAGGAAACGAGAGAGTTTCTTCAATCGCTAGGTTATCCAAGCGGCGATCTTTATGATCTGCCTACTTCTTCAAAACGGTTTCCTGACGGAGCGCAATACCGGATTGAAATTCCGAGTGTTGAGGGCCCGCGGGCTTTACAGGCTGTCCTCGAAGAGGCTGACCGCTTAGGGATCACGATTCACCGTGTATCACAAGGAAGCGGAATTATGCTGTTGACGGATGACGAAATTAGAGAAATGTGTGAGATGTGTGCCAGCCGAGGAATTGAGCTCAGCCTTTTCGTTGGCCCAAGAGGTACGTGGGATATTAGTGCGCTGCCATTCACTGCTTCCGGAAAAGCGGCGGGGCTTAGACATGAAGGAATGGATCAGTTAGTTTATGCCATTGAAGATTTAAAAAGAGGAGTCCATTTAGGGCTGCGGGGAGCTTTGGTGGCGGACGAGGGGTTGTTGCTTCTGACGAAGGAGATGAAAAAAAGCGGAATATTGCCGCAAAATTTTGTAGTCAAAGTGTCGGTCCAAATGATGGCATCCAATCCTGTATCCATTAAATTGATGGAGGAATTAGGCGCCGATACATACAATGTCCCAACGGCTTTAACCTTGCCGAAACTAGCGGCGATCCGCCAGGCGGTTGATATTCCACTTGATGTGTATGTCGAGGTGCCTGACGGATTTGGCGGATTCATCAGACATTATGAAATTCCGGAGATCATCCGTATTTTATCGCCCGTTTATATTAAATTCGGGTTACGCAACCACCCGGATGTTTACCCGTCTGGAAAACATTTAGAATCAGTGAACATCGAGCTTTGTCGGGAAAGAGTCCGGCGAGCCGCATTAGGAATGCGGATCATTGAGCAGTATTATCCTGAAGCCGTAACGTCGAAATTAGGAGCCGAAGGATTGGGTGTTCCGGTTGTGGATGCGCTGAAAAATGCCGAGGTTTAGACTACGCAGAAGGGAAGGAGCGATACGATGCCTTCTTACCGTTTCTTGATGCTAAATCCGAAAGATAATGTTGCCACTGCTTTGGATAATATTCCTGCCGGGAGTGTAATTAAAATAGCCTGCCAACATAAAGAGTACGAGATCAAAGTTAGGCAAAATATCGAGTTTGGACATAAGTTTGCGGTTGTTCCGATCAAAAAAGGCGAGGATATCTTGAAATACGGAGAGGTTATTGGGGTTGCCTCTAGCGATATTGCCGAAGGAGAGTATGTGCATATCCATAATGTCGAGGGGAAAAGAGGAAGGGGAGACAAGGAAAATGGAAACCGCTCAATTTTGGGGGTATAGACGTCCCGACGGCCGGGTGGGGGTTCGAAACCATGTGCTTATTTTGCCTACTATTGTATGTGCTACCCAAGCGGCGAGACAGGTAACAGAGCTTGTTCACGGTACGGTGTCTTTCATTCATCAACACGGATGCGCCCAAGTGGGGATTGATTATGAACAAACATTTCGCACATACGTCGGTATGGGAACGAATCCGAATGTATACGGTGTAGTGGTGATGGGGCTTGGCTGTGAAACCCACCAAGGGAGAAGTGTGGCCCAGGAAATTGCTAAAAGCGGTAAACCGGTTGAGCTAGTGTCGATTCAAGATCATGGCGGAACACTTGGCGCGATTGCCGAGGCAGCGAGAATTGCCACAAAAATGGTGCAAGACGCTTCTGCCCTAGTGCGCGAGCCGTTTGATATCAGTGAACTGATCGTAGGAACAGAGTGTGGGGGATCGGATGCGTGTTCGGGGCTTTCAGCCAACCCGGCGGTCGGTTATGTAAGCGATATGATCGTTGACCGAGGGGGAACGGTAATGTTAGCCGAGACAACAGAACTCATTGGTGCAGAACATCTTTTAGCCAATCGAGCGGTGAATGATCGGGTAGCGAAAAGAGTATATGAAGTTATTGAGGCGATGGAGAAACGAGCCATTATGATGGGAGTGGATATTCGCACCGGAAATCCGAGTCCCGGAAATCGAAAAGGGGGACTCACTACACTTGAGGAAAAATCACTCGGGGCAGCTGCTAAAGCTGGTACGAGACCTTTGCAAGAACTAATCGATTACGCCGAGCGGCCAACCAAAAAAGGGCTCGTTTGGATGGATACTCCGGGACACGACATTGAGCAGCTAACAGGAATGGTTGCCGGCGGGGCGCAAGTTGTTTTGTTTACAAGCGGGCGCGGCACACCGACTGGTTCACCGATCGCTCCCGTAATCAAAATCGCGACGAATACCCCGATGTTTGAAAAAATGAGAGAAAACATGGATGTGAATGCCGGAACAATCATCGAAGGAAAGGAATCGCTCGAGTCGGTAGGGAGAAGAATTTTTGATGAATTGCTTCTCACTGCCTCAGGAAAATTAACAAAATCCGAAATTTTAAAACAAAACGATTTTGGAATTTGGAGAATAGGGCCGACATTTTAAGAAAGTTATGTAAATAAAGTTCTTAATATTGCTAATTTTATTAGATATGGTCTTGACTTTTCCTCTTTACTGATGAAAGGGATTGCGCGGAGGGACTCGATGTGAAGGAACTTGATGTTGTAACATTCGGCGAGACAATGGTCTTACTTACTCCAGAACTGATGACGCCACTTGAATATAGCAGCCGTTTTTATAAACAGGTTGGGGGAGCAGAATCTAACGTTGCGATTGGATTACAAAGGCTAGGTCACTCCGTAGGCTGGTTCAGCAAATTAGGAAATGACCCATTCGGAAGGTATATCCATAAATTTGTTAGAGGTGAGGGAGTCGATACTTCCCGATGCATTTATACGAATGAAGCACCAACAGGCATTTTTTTTAAAGAGAAATACTCGTCTACAAATATAAGGGTCTATTATTACCGTAAAAACTCGGCAGCCAGTTTATTGTCTCCAGACGATTTAGATGAGGATTATATTGCTTGTGCGAAATTTCTTCATATCACAGGGATTACCCCCGCTCTTAGCTTGTCATGCCGGGAAACGGTTTTTAAGGCTATTGAAATAGCCAAAAAACATAAGGTGAAAGTTGTTTTTGATCCCAATATTCGACTGAAGCTATGGAAGATAGAGGAGGCGCGCTCCGTATTGCTGGAAATTGCTGCGGAGGCGGATATTATTTTGCCGGGGCTCGATGAGGGAGAATTGCTGTCTGGACGAAAAACTCCTGAAGAGATAGCTAGTTTCCTTGGAAAAGAAAAGCTGGTCGTCATCAAGCTGGGGGAGAGAGGGTCGTACTATCAGTTTGGAAACGAGAACGGTTATGTAAAAGGATTCCATGTGCCGCAGGTGGTAGACCCGGTAGGGGCTGGCGATGGATTTGCTGCCGGGATCATTAGCGGACTTTTGAGAAATGAGCCGATTCCTGATGCGGTGAAACGTGGAAATGCCGTAGGGGCTATCGTTGTAGGAGCAAACGGGGATGTCGAAGGGCTGCCAAGCAAGGAGGAGTTGGAAGAATTTATGAAGGGCGCCACATACCATAGAGATGTGAAGCGGTAAGGAGGAGATGTCATGGATAAGATCCTCAATCTGAATCGACTAAAAAAGTCCAAGTTGGTCGCGGTCATTAGAAAACCAAAACGGTCACAAATTTTTCAGATTGCAGAGGCCCTAGTAGACAGCGGGGTCGAAGCCCTCGAGGTGACGGTGGATACCCCTGGCAGTTTTGAGATCATTGCCGAGCTGAAGGAAAAATTTCAAACAAGGATCATAGTTGGTGCGGGGACAGTTCTTGATCCGGAAACAGCGAAAAGGGCCATTGAAGCCGGTTCGGATTTCATCTTTTCGCCAATTTTTGATAAGGAAACGGTTTATTTAACGAATCGGTATGGAAAAATTTCGATTCCTGGTGTAATGACGCCAACTGAAATTGTAAAGGCGTATCAAGCAGGTGCCGACCTCTTAAAGGTATTTCCTGCCAGTTCCCTAGGGCCTAGATATTTTAGAGAGCTAAGCGGACCGTTAGGCCATATTCCGCTGATGCCAACAGGAGGTATTTGCCTCGACAATGTAGCGGAGTTTATACAAAACGGCGCGGTAGCGGTAGGAGTAGGGAGTGCGCTGTTAGACAAGCAGGCAATTGAGGAAGGGCGTTTCGATGTTGTTAGAGAAACGGCAAGAGAGTTTGTGAAAAAAATAGAAAATGCAGCGGTTAAGAAGGGTGAAGACCAAGGTGAGGATTACGAAGTTTGAGACTTTTATCGTCCCTCCGCGATGGTTATTCTTAAAAATTAGCACCGATGAAGGGATTGCCGGTTGGGGCGAACCGATTGTCGAAGGACGGGCTAATACAGTAAGAGCAGCGGTCGAAGAGTTAAGCGAATATCTAATAGGAAAAGATCCGCTAAAGATTGAGGACCATTGGACCGTTCTTTACCGTGGAGGATTTTACCGTGGGGGACCGATTTTAATGAGCGCCATCTCGGGAATTGATCAGGCGCTTTGGGATATAAAAGGGAAATATTTTAATGCGCCTGTTCATCAATTGCTCGGCGGTCCGGTTCGTGATTCCATCCGGGTTTACAGTTGGATTGGGGGAGACCGTCCGAGCGATATCGCCGAGGCGGCTAAAAAAGCGAAGGAAGCGGGATTCACAGCTGTAAAAATGAATGCCACTGAAGAGTTTCAATATATTGATTCCCATAAAAAGATCGATGAGGCCATAGAGAGAATTGCTACAGTGCGGCAGGTGGCAGGTGAAGAGTTTGGCATAGGTATAGACTTTCACGGGCGCGTCCATAAACCGATGGCAAAAATTTTAGCGAAAGAGCTTGAACCGTATCATCCGATGTTTATTGAAGAACCTGTATTGCCAGAGCATAATGAAGCGTTAAGGGAAATTGCCAAGCACTCCAATATTCCTATCGCAACGGGAGAACGAATGTTTTCACGTTGGGATTTTAAAACGGTTTTATTGGAAGGATATGTAGATATTATCCAGCCAGACCTTTCCCACGCTGGCGGAATTACTGAAGTAAGAAAAATCGCCACGATGGCTGAAGCCTACGATGTTGCCCTAGCGCCGCACTGCCCGTTAGGCCCGATTGCCTTAGCGGCCTCTTTGCAAGTTGATGCAGTATGTTATAACGCTTTTATTCAAGAACAAAGCCTTGGCATCCATTATAATCAAGGGAACGATCTTCTCGATTATTTAGTAGACCCTTCTGTATTTGAATATAAAAATGGGTACGTCAAAATTCCTCAAGGACCTGGATTAGGGATAGAGATTAATGAAGATTATGTCAGAGAAATGGCATCAATAGGACATAACTGGAAAAACCCTGTTTGGCGTCATACAGACGGTTCAGTTGCCGAATGGTAGGAATGGTGAGTATTTTGCTTCTACAATTTAGCGGTCAACGGAGGGATAAAATGATGGAAAGATTTAAAGTAGTGGTTACCGACTATGAGTTTCAAACATTGACGCCTGAGCAAGAGGTGCTTTCATCGCTCAACGTTGACTTTGTGGCTGCACAGTGTCGCACAGAAGACGAGGTCATTGCCGTCTGCAAGGATGCCGACGCGATTATTAACCAATACGCTCCTATATCCGCAAAGGTAATCGCTAGCCTAGAGAAATGTAAAGTCATTTCTCGGTATGGAGTAGGTGTCAATACGGTCGATGTAGACGCTGCTACCCAAAAGGGGATTATTGTTGCTAACGTAACCGATTATTCAATAGATGAAGTGTCAGATCACGCCCTTGCTTTGCTGCTTTCGTTAGCCCGTAAAATTGTGAAGCTAAATAACGAAGTCAAAAATGGGATATGGAATTTTAATGTAGGCAAACCTATTTATCGGTTAAGAGGGAGAACGCTCGGTCTTGTAGGATTAGGGAGAATTCCCCAGGCGCTAGCTAAAAAGGCGCAGTCTTTCGGTTTAAATGTGATAGCTTATGATCCATATATTCCAAGGGAAGTGGCAAATCAGTTAAATATTCAATTGGTCGGGCTAAACGATTTATTCAAACAATCCGACTATATTTCTGTCCATGCTCCATTAACTAAAGATACAAAAGGGATGATCAGCGACGAACAGTTTAATCTTGCGAAAAAGGAACTCATCATTGTCAATACGGCGCGCGGCCCAGTGATTGATGAATATGCTTTAATTCGGGCTTTGCAAGACGGAAAGATCGCCGGTGCAGGGCTTGACGTTACGGAATATGAGCCAATCCAGCCCGACAATCCTCTTCTTAAGATGGAAAATGTGGTTATTACACCGCACGTTGCATGGTATTCAGAGGAATCCGAAAGTGAGTTAAAACGGAAAACAGCGCAGAACGTCGCCGATGTATTATCGGGATACTATCCAAGATATTTAGTAAATCCCAATGTGAGGGAGAAGGTACGTTTGAAAGCGAAAGAACTATATGTATAGGAAAATTAGTCTTCTAGATATTGCGCCAGCCAAACGTCGCCAGCGCCTTAATCGGCGCCAGCCGGCCGGAGCAAGTCGAAGAAAACGTCAAAGCCGTTGACGTTGCGCTCAGCGATGACGTGCTAGGGAAATTGAAGGGATTTTGGCGCAATCGAACGCGGAGACAGGCTGATGCCTGTCTCCGTGTCGCTTTACAGGGGGTGCTGGAGGAATAAGAGCCGTTGCGATAGGAAAATGATAGCATTAAGAGGCCGTCGCGGCGTCCGATATAGCAGCTTTTCCATCGCCCTGTTGCGGCGGGCTTCGGCTAGCGAGGTGGCTTGGCGCCGTTACAGAAAAGGAGGATTTTCCGCACTGGCGGCGAACGATACAAACAAGATCAAAAAAACAGGGAGGGGTGGCGATGGCCGCCGTTCGCCATACACCGGCCATCCTCCGGCATAACCAAGCGCTGCACGAGGCGATCCAGCTGTTGGCCGAGCATGGGATGGCTGCCGTCGATGTGACCGATGAGCATGGTCGACTAGTCGGGCGGTGCACATGGAGGATGCTGCTGCGGGCAGTAGCGGAGAAGATGGATTTGTCCATGGCTATGGATGATTTTTTGAAAGCGTTCCCTGGATTAGAAAAGGATGATCAGGGCGAGGAGGAAGCGGACAACATAGAGGTAGAGCTGGCACGACTAAGAGATGAGTTAGAGGAAGCCGAACGCATGGCCGAGACGATGAAAACCGTGTTGGATGTAGCGTATGAAGGAATTGCCGTGGTCGATCATAAAGGCATCATCCGGGAAATCAATCGGGCGTACTGCCAGTTTCTCGGCATTTGCCGGGAAGAAGCGGTCGGGAAGCATGTTACGGAAGTCATTGAAAATACACGGCTGCACATTTGTGTCCAATCCGGCATTCCAGAGCGCGGGTATATCCAAAAAATTTACGGCCAGCCGATGGTCGTGCACCGCATTCCGATCTGGCGCGACGGCAACGTGATCGGAGCAGTCGGGATGCTTATTTTCCAAGGAGTATCGGAAGTGTATGAAATTTTTCGGCGCCTGCAGGAGCTGTCGCGCGAGGCGAGCCGGAAGGAGAAGCAAGAGACGGGAGCGAAAAAGCAGGAGGAGATCGCCTCCGCCCCGAAAGGAATCGAGCGCATCATCGGCCGCCACCCGGCGATCGCCGCTGTGAAGCAGATGATCCGTCGGGCGGCGCGCGTGCCATCGACGGTCTTGATTACCGGTGAAAGCGGGACAGGAAAAGAAGTGGTGGCGCGGGCGATCCACGAAGCAGGACCTCATGCGGATGGACCGTTCGTCAGCGTGAACTGCGCCGCCATTCCTGAGTCGCTTTTGGAAGCGGAGCTGTTCGGCTATGAAGACGGGGCGTTCACCGGAGCGAAAAAGGGAGGCAAGCCTGGCAAGTTTCAGCTCGCCCATCGAGGGACGCTATTTTTAGACGAAATTGGTGATATGCCTCTTTCCATGCAAGCGAAAATTTTGCGCGTCCTTGAAGAAAAGAAAGTGGAGAAAGTCGGCGGGGTGGCCGGGACCGAGGTGGACGTCCGCATCATTGCGGCGACGAACAAGCCGCTTGAGGACATGGTGCGGGACGGAATGTTCCGGGAAGATTTGTTTTACCGGCTGAATATTATCCGCATCCATCTCCCGCCGTTGCGCGAGCGGAAAACCGATATCCCGGCGTTGTTGGCGCATCATATGGAGCGCCTTTGCCGGCAGTTTGGCGTCGTGCCGAAATCGTTTATGAAAGAGGCGATGGAGGCGCTGATCAGCTATTCATGGCCGGGAAACATCCGCGAGCTTGTCAATGTCGTCGAGTGGCTCATTAGCATGGCCGAAGGGGAGAAAATTGGCTGCGAACAGTTGCCGGCTTATTTGTTTACGGTGCAGCCAGCGGCCGCTCCATTGCCGAGTGACAGAGCGAAAATCGCAGACCAATGGAAGGAAATGGTCCATCAGTCTGAGCGGGAACGAATCGCTGCGGCGCTCGTCGCGGCCAACGGCAATAAGGCGGAAGCGGCAAGGAGACTAGGCATTCACCGGTCTACTTTATATGACAAGCTAAAAAAATACGGATTGTAAACAACGGCGGCCGCGCCGTTTTTTCTTTTCACTGCAGGCGGGAAATGGTGTCGGAAAAATGTTGGGTGGTGTAGAGATAATGTCGGGGGATTGTAGGGATGTGATTTCTATAGGACAGAAAATTCTCAACAGCAGCGCTTTTCTTATTTTGGAACAAAGTTTGCATATAGAATATGTTGAAAACGTTATTAAAGAAGGGGGAGAGACTGTGTACGAGTTGTTAGTGCCAAGCCGGGTTGTTTACGGGCGCGGAGCGCTTGGTGAAGTAGGCCGGCAGGCAAAGGCGTTGGGGACAAAGGTGCTCATCATCAGCGACCCGGTGATGGAGAACATCGGTCATGTCGCCCGCTGTGAGCAATATTTGCAGGAAGCGGGGCTGCCGTTTGCCAAGTATACGGGAGTCGACACCGAGCCGACGGACGTGCACGTCAGCGAGGCGCTTCACGTATGCCGGAGCGAACAATGCGATGTGATCGTCGCGATCGGCGGCGGCAGCAGCATCGACACCGCCAAGGCGGTAGCGGTCATGATGGCTAATGAAGGGACGATCAGCGACTATGTCGGCAACGCCAAGACGTTCACCCAAAAATCGCTGCCGCTCATTGCGGTTCCGACGACGGCCGGCACCGGTTCGGAAGTGACGAAAGTGACGGTCATTATCGATACAAAGACGGACGTCAAAATGATGATTTCCCAGCCGGCCCTGCTTCCGGCCGTGGCGATCGTCGACCCGCTCCTCACCGTCTCATGCCCGCCGTCGGTGACCGCCGCAACGGGTGTGGATGCGCTCTGCCATGCGATCGAAGCGTACATTTCAAGGCGCGCCCATCCGGTGACCGATGTGCTGGCGCTTTCAGCGATCGAAGCGATCATCGGCTATTTGCGCCGGGCGTATGAAAACGGCGAAGACATCGAAGCGCGGGAAAAAATGGCGATTGCCGCCATGAAAGCCGGCATGGCGTTCTCGAACGCCTCGGTGACGCTCGTGCACGGCATGTCGCGGCCGATCGGCGCGCTGTTCCACGTGCCGCACGGTGTATCGAATGCGATGTTGTTGCCTGGGGTGCTTGAGTTTACAAAAGACAGCGCCATCGAGCGATTGGCGGTCATCGCCCGCATCATCAAGCCACCGCTCCAAGACGTTTCCGACACGGAAGCGGCTGATGCACTCGTTGAGGAAGTGAAGCAGCTTTGCCGTGATTTGCGCATTCCGAATATGAAAACGTGGGGCATTGACAAAACGGCGTTTGACAAGGCGGTTGACAAAATGGCGGCTGACGCGCTTGCGAGCGGTAGTCCAGCTAATAATCCGAAAGTGCCGACCCATGAGGAAATTGTGGCATTGTACCATTATTGTTACGACTATCAGTACGACACAAATCCCATTAGCCACGGATAAGGCAATGCCCAAGCCGCTGGCGCGATCGATTCGCTGCGTAGGGAAGTACGCATCGTGCACGGTCGGCGATAAGGCATGCGGCGGGCGTTTGCATCGATTCGCCCGCTGGCGTGCCCTTGGCACTCTCTTATACTCGATTTTCTAGAAAGGTGGTTTCGTTCATGAGTTCTGTCACGGAAACAAAAACGTTGAAAAACTTTATTGGCGGCCAATGGGTCGCTTCGACATCTGGAAAAGAAGAAATCGTGCCGAATCCGGCAACGGGGGAAGTGCTGGCGAAAGTGCCGCTTTCCTCGCGCGAGGAGCTTGATGCGGCGGTGGCGGCCGCGAAAGAAGCGTTCCGCGAATGGCGCAAAGTGCCGGTTCCGCGCCGTGCCCGCATTTTGTTCCGCTGCCAGCAGCTGCTTGTCGAGCATTGGGAAGAACTTGCCCGCCTTGTGACATTGGAAAACGGCAAAGTGTACGAAGATGCGTACGGCGAAGTGCAGCGCGGCATTGAATGCGTTGAGTTTGCCGCCGGCATCCCGACGCTTATGATGGGCCAACAGCTGCCGGATATCGCGACGAACATCGAATCGGGCATGTACCGCTATCCGCTCGGCGTCGTTGCCGGCATTACGCCGTTTAACTTCCCGATGATGGTGCCGTGCTGGATGTTCCCGCTTGCCATCGCCTGCGGCAATACGTTCGTGTTGAAGCCGTCCGAGCGGACGCCGATGCTCGCCAACCGCTTAGCGGAACTGTTCACGGAAGCCGGCCTGCCGCCGGGAGTGCTCAATATCGTGCACGGAGCGCACGAGGTGGTCAACGGCATCCTGGAGCATAAAGACATTAAAGCCGTCTCGTTCGTCGGCTCGCAGCCGGTTGCCGAGTATGTGTACAAAACGGCCGCCGCCCACGGCAAGCGGGTGCAGGCGCTTGCCGGCGCGAAAAACCATTCGATTGTTATGCCGGACGCCGACCTCGACATGGCGGTGACCAACATCATCAACGCCGCGTTCGGTTCGGCAGGTGAGCGGTGCATGGCATGCTCCGTTGTCGTCGCCGTCGGTGATATCGCCGATGAGTTGGTCGAACGGCTCAAAGAAGCTGCCGACCGCATTCAAATCGGGAACGGACTTGACCAAGGCGTCTTTTTAGGCCCGGTCATCCGCGAGGCGCATAAAGAACGGACGATCAAATATATTGAAATCGGCGAAAAAGAAGGGGCGTTCCTTGTCCGCGACGGCCGCCGCGACTCGGCGACAAGCGGAAAAGGCTATTTTATCGGCCCGACGATTTTCGACCATGTCAAGCCGGGCATGACGATCTGGACGGATGAAATTTTCGCTCCGGTCTTGTCGGTCGTCCGCGCCCGCGATTTGGACGAAGCGATTGAGATCGCCAACCGGTCGGAATTCGCCAACGGCGCCTGCATCTACACGGACAGCGCCAAAGCGATCCGCCAGTTCCGTGAAGAAATCGATGCCGGCATGCTTGGTGTCAACGTCGCTGTCCCGGCGCCCATGGCGTTCTTCCCGTTCTCAGGCTACAAAAACTCGTTTTACGGCGACCTTCACGCCAACGGCCGCGACGGCGTCGAGTTTTACACGAGAAAGAAAATGGTGACGGCGAGATATCAATAGATAAACAATGAAGCAGCCTGCTCGGACTGGGCTGCTTTTTTGCGTGTTCGCTTGTTTGAATCATTTTCAGATCAGTGAGGGCGTTTTCTTTTTTGGAGGTCCGCCATCTCGTGTCGGTATTCCGCCAAAAAATGACGGGGTTCCGACACCATGTTGGCGGTGAAGGAGAGGAAAAGTGGAGCTATAATTAGGTTGAACGGAGAAAGAACTTGTGGAGGGGATGAAAATGTTTAAAGTAAAGATTGCTGGAATGGGAAAAGCTGTTGGGTCACTAAAAGTAAAGAGTGAAGAATTAGAAGAACAAATGAATGTTACAAGCGGTTGGATTGTTAAGGCAACAGGTATTGATTCTAGACATTATGTGAATTTTGAAAATGGAGAAAATGCGTTAACACTGGGTATAAAAGCTGCTAAGCAGGCAATTAAAAATAGTGGGATTGATCCGAAACAGATTGATTGTATAATTGGTGCGAATGGTTCTCCATTACAGGCCATTCCGTGTGGAGCTAGTTTATTTCAGCGAGAATTAGGTTTGGGCGATTCAGGAATTCCGTGTTTTGATGTTGATACGACGTGCTATAGTTTCGGATTAGCTTTATTTGTGGCTGCTAATCTTATTCATAATCAAGTCTACAATCGCATCTTAATCATCAGTTCAGATGCTCCAAGTCCAACATTGCCAAAAACTTCTAATGAGGTAAGGGCTTTATTTGGAGATGGGGCTGCTGCTGCGATTGTTACTAAATCAGAAAAGGATGAAAAAAGTGCTCTTCATCATTATCAAAATGCAAACTTACGGATCGGGAGCCGATTTAACTTGCGTCTGTAGTTGAGCAATTTTTATAACAATAATTACCATGTAAAAAGAGACAAACAGGGTACCCCTTATGCCACGTGGAGCTGTGTTTTCACGGCGTCAATAGGAATATTTTGTTTTGCTGCGCTGTAAATGAACTCCACGAGGCTATGTCCTTTTCTCTTGCGCAGGAGATCGAGCCCATCCGAAAAATCACAGTTGGACTCGAACATACTGTACACGTAAGTCAGCTGCACCAAGATCCAATACCGTTTCACCGTCCGACGCCCGCGAACGCGGTATCCATCGAGTTTCAGCTGATCTTTCGCTTGTCGAAAAAAGCATTCGATCGACCAACGCTCGGCATAGCAGCGCAAGATGTCTTCGTCGCTTAACTCCCGATCAGTGCTCAAGACGCAATGAAGATGTTCGGGTGTCATCGGTTGATCGGCTTTCCAAACCAGCAGCACCACCGCATCATCGAGACCGTTGAGCGCTCCTTCGCAGCGATAGACGCGATAACGCTCTTCTCCCACCGTGACGAGGCGAGTGTCGTCTGGTTCGATGGAGCGGCTCAACTGCTTCGCTTGAACGGCGATGCCGTTCGGATAGAGAATGCGGTTCGTTTTGAGCATCGCGATGACATGGAATCCTTTTTTCAGACAAGCTTCCACGAGCGCTTTCGATGGATACCACGAATCCATCAGCACATAAACGGGACGGCGTACATCCAACGAAGAAAGCATCTCGATCGCAAGTTCCCCCTTGCTTTTCCCAACCGCCTTGTCGTAGAGGCGGAACGCAAAGGGAAACGCTTGGGTTGCAGTATGAACCATAAGCCAAACAAGAGAATGTCCCCCGATCGACTTTTTCTCTGTATGAGAATAGTGCCAATCATACCCTTGAATGGCGTTTGTTGCCGTGGCGAGGGCTTCGTTTTTTGGCAAATCGCATCGTCAATCGAAACAAAAAGGGGTTGATTCTCTCGTTTCGCGCTTCGTTCGACGCGACGAAGGATCCACTGCTGGAGTTTGCGAAGCAGCGTTTCTTCCTCCCAAGGGCTTTTCGTGAAAAAATGGCTGAGTGTCGTTCGATGATTGGGGTGAAAGCTCCCGTGATGAAGATCGGTCAACGTTCCCGAAAAGCCCTTTGTGATCATCGCATCCACGATATGAACAAGATGCTTTAGGACAGGCTTTGAAAAATGGTTCATCACCAAATTTTGTGATTTAGTGACAAAAAAGAGAAAGCACTGACGAGATCCTGGCAATAATGTTAGCGGTGAAATAAACATTAAGGAGGTCTCGTAAGTGCTTTCTATACCACTAGGATTGCCAGAATTTAAAGTGATTAAACAAGAACTTCTTTCCTATGGTTATGCGATTCATGTAGAGAAAACAGAGACACAGGAACGTTGCCCTCATTGTGGGTTTGCCACTTCCTCTGTCCACGACAGACGGACAAGAAAAGTACGGGATTTGGCGATTTTCCATCAACCGGTGTACTTGTTCATAAAGGTAAAGCGCTATCGGTGCTGGAATTGTTCTCAAGTGTTTTCCGCCTCTTTGGAATCGATTCCACCCAATCAACACTACACCAATCGATTTTGTGAGTACTTGTATGAACTTTGCGAAGGCTCCACCATTCAAGAGGTTAGCCGAAAGCACCGCATCCCATATACAACATTGGAACGCATTTATTACTCCATCGCATCGAAAAAAGCAAAAGAGCGTCAAACAGCGATAGAAGCATCTTCTCAAGAAGGAATGGTGCTTAGTTTAGATGAAATCGCTGTAAAAAAGGGACATCAGTATGAAACTGTATTGATGGATGCCAGAGCCGGATCGGTCATGGGAATGCATGCCGATCGCCAATGTGACTCCGCCATCAACTTGTTGAGCCAAAATATCCTGTCGAAAGAAATGGTCCAAACGGTGATTCTTGACATGTGGGAACCTTATCATAAGGCGGTTCGCGCCCTGTTTCCATCTGCTTCGATTGTCATCGATAAGTACCATGTGGTTCAAAAAGTGACACAAGCCTTGGATCAAGCAAGAAAGGAATTTTCTCCATTGAAAAAGGCTCGATATCTTCTCTTGAAAGGCTGTGAAAAGCTTCGTAAGGACCAACGGCTTCGATTAGACGATATCTTGGAGGAGTATCCGGCACTTTCCATTGCTTATTATCTGAAAGAGTTGTTTCGGGATTTTTACCGAACCGATGGATATCATGAAGCAAAGGAACGCTTGGAAGAATGGATTCAGTTAGCCAAACAGAGCCCTTTTGCTTCTTTTCAGAAAGCAGCCAACACGCTTGAAAGGTGGAAGGAGCCTATTCTTTCCTACTTTTTGTGCCCATATACGAATGCCCGAATTGAGGGGACGAATCACAAGATCAAAAACATCAAACGCCGGGCATATGGCTATCGAAATCTAGAACGGTTTCGTTTGCGTGTATTTCTGGAGTGTACAGGGAACACTACAGGCAGTCAGGCTGCTTAAGCGCTCCCTTCTTCCGCTATCGGTATGATAGTTGGTAGAATGGAACCCGTCAAGGAAAGCACTTGACTGTTTCCATTCTACCAACTTCGTGGTCTGTATGCGGAAGAAGGATCCTGACTGATGAACCTATTTCATCCAGCTAACATGTCTCTAGGATTGAGTAGAAATCACAGAAAATGGTGAAGACCCTGAAAAATAAAGAGCCAACCCCAGCGTCGTGAAAAACTTGTGGATTCCTTGATGATGTGCGAATCTATTCATGAGACATGAACCTCCTTGTGAATGGTTTGATGACACATCTATTCTAACCAAGGAATCGGGTTCATGTCTCCTTTTTTGTTTTGATGTAAATTTATGTTAGTGATTTTGCTCATCTGATGATGTATAAAATTTTGTGTCAAGCATTTGGCTAGACCAAAAGAAAAAGGTAGGGTATTCTCTGATTTGGCCAAAAATCTTAGAGAAAGGAGAACCCTACCTATGTCTAAAAGTATACCGAATTTAGACTGGCTCAATCAACTGGAAAACACCATTCGTCAGTTTGTAAAGGAAAAATTAGAGTTGATCATGAAGGAAGAAATTCAGAGTTTCCTCGAAATTGAACAGAAGGGAACGTCGAATAGAAGAAACGGCTATTACCATCGAAACCTATATAGATGCAACGAAGAAGTTTAACATATCCTTGACGGAAAAGCGGTTTGCCCATTTTCGACTGTCGGAGGCAAGCCACAGGCTTGCCTCCGTCACGCCAAGGCGTGACGGAAGACCGAACAACCGCCTGCTTCACAGACCCATATATGGGTCTGGAAGCGGCGTTGTTCGGTCGCCCGACAGTCGATCAAATACTCGGGAAAAACTACAAATGGTAAAGCTTCAAATTGCATCTATATAGATACGCAGTATGGTCGTATTGAAGGCCTTTCTGTCCCAAGAGACCGAAACGGGGAATTTCAAACGCAGTTGTTCCCCCCTTACCAACGCCATACCGGCTGGCTCGAGGAAGCCGTCATCAAGATGTATCAAAGTGGGATGAGTACGCGTGAAATTGGCAAGTTTATCGAACGAATTTTAGGAAATGCCTACTCACCAACAACGATTAGTCATATCACGGATGTGGTAAAGGAAGACATTGCGAAATGGCACACACGTCCTCTACAAAAGCGATATTCGGTCTTATATTTGGATGGGGTGTACGTGAAACTTCGTCGAGATACGGTAGAAAAAGAGGTCATTTATGTCGTGTTAGGTGTAAACGAAGAAGGGTATCGTGAAATTCTCGACTTCTTCGTAGGAGGACAAGAAAGTGCCTATGGGTGGCAAGAGATCCTCCACAATCTCTACAAGAGAGGATTACAGGAAGTACTTCTTGGTGTATTCGATGGCCTTCCGGGACTGGAGGAAGCCTTTAAAGCCGTTTATCCGAAAGCCGATGTGCAGCGCTGTGTCGTTCACAAAGTACATAATACCTTAAATCGTGTTCGGAAAAAAGATCAATTTGAAGTGGCAGAGGATCTCAAACTGATTTATCGCGCACCGAATAAGGAGATGGCGTTACAGATGTTTCAACAGTTTGAGTCGAAATGGTCCAGCAAGTATCCGAGAGAAGTCCAATCTTGGGCCAATGAGTTGGATGTCCTCCTTACATTTATGGATTATCCAAGCAGTATTCGAAGTGTGATTTACACGACCAATGCCATTGAACGAACGATCAAAGAGATTCGGAAACGTCTAAAGCCGATGAACAGTTTGAGTAGTTTAGAAGCCGCTGAAAAAGTCGTGTATTTGACCATCCAAGATTTTAATGAGAAATGGGCAGGGCGAAAGTTGCGAGGATTTGCCGAAGCACATGAAGCCCTTCAACGAATGTTTGAAGAACGTTATAATTAACCAAATAATGTAAATCAATGAGATAAGGGGGATTCTCTCTTTCCACACAGGAGACTGAATATTCAGTCTCCTGTGTGGAGGAAACCAGTCTTCCCCTCTATTCTAAATCTATTTCAGAGATACCCTATCTATCTTACATTACACAAAATTCTTGACGGTACCGCTCATCTACAGTATAATGAAAATATACCAAAATTTTAAAAGGATGGTGGTTTTAGATAAAGAAAAAGTTAGTAGTTCTAAGTCTATCTGTAGGATTAGTGGCATTCGGTGGAGCAGTACAAGCAGGTTCTAGTTGGTCGAACTACAACACAACTGTTGGAAAATTTAACGGGAGTGGGTACACAGGTTACCAGACAAAAGCTTCTTCTGGTACATATGGCGAATTGAATTCATCTGTAGTCGGCGGCTCATACACTGTTGATGCAAGAATGCAGGCAAGTTCCGGCACAGGTTCTTGGGTCAGAAGTGTTACTGATAATGATTATCGAACTCTACCAAACTCTGTTCCAAGTGGATTGAGTGCGCGAGTCGAATTCAGCAACGATATCACAACACCAGTAGATGTTCAAGTATCAGGGACATGGAGAAGTAATTGACTATATACATGCAACTGGGGTGTTTAACCACGAGCGTTGATTATTCATTATTTTACTAAAAAATATAGAATCCTATGGCTGAACACAAGCTTTTCTGCCTTTTCCCTCGAACAAGAACGCCGGCGGGCAAATGTCATTTGCCCGCAAAGCGTTCATTGTTCGAGGAGGGCATGCGTACAGCACGCCCAGTCGGCAAACGTACCGTTTGCCGACAACGGCAGAAAAGATAGGAATAGAGCGATGTCAACTATATAAATGCACCTTGAAAAGTTAACTTTTCGATTACGCGGAACACCCCAAGCGCCGCAACACTTCCTCCGGGCGTTCCTGAATGTAATGAGCAAATCGTTGAACCGCTTGCACGATCTCGTGGCGGTCTTTGTGAAAGGCGTTGGCGATCATCGTATCCTTCAGCCATTTCCACAAACGCTCGATCGGGTTGAGCTGCGGCGAGTAGGGAGGCAGATACAGGAAATGAAAACATTGTCCTTCTTCTCGCAAAAAGTCCTTCACCATTCGAGCGTGATGAATCCGGGCATTGTCCAAGACGAGCGCAATGATCCGGTTGGGATGCCGCTCTTTGAGCAGGCGCAAGAAATCCAAGAACGTCGCGGCGTTGGCGGCTTCTGTTTGGTGAAGCACGATGTCCCCATCGTGGACGTTCACCGCGCCAAATACCGAAACATGGGCATGATGGCCGAATGTCGGCACACGTTTTTGACGGCCGACCTCGGACCAAGTGGATCGCAAGACATGATAAGAGCGGATATGCGTTTCATCGATGTACAGAAGAACGGCATCTTCTGTCTCCTTGGTGATCAAGTTTTTTTTATCAAATCCATTTGCTTTTCAAATTGCTTTTGCTCATCCGGATTCCCTTTCGCCAGCGTGTACGTAGGGCGAGTCCATGACAGACCTTGACGGTGCAGGAGTTTTCGCAGCGCTTCACGGGAAAGGCAAACACCAAAGTGCTTTTCGACATAGGATTGCAGGAGTTTGGTGTTCCAGGCCGAAGCGACGTCCCAGCCCAGTTCCGCGGGAGTGGTGGTCAACACAAGCTGTTTGATCTCTTCCTGCTGTTCTTCGGTGAGAAACGGCTCCCGTCCAGGGGCGAAATCCCGATGAAGCAAGAGCTCCAGACCGCCTTCGTTGAACAGCGACACATAATGGGAAACGGTTTGTCGGCACACGTTGACCATGGAGGCCGCCTCTTTGCCCAAATAACCTTCCATGACCAAACGAACCGCCATCACCCGTTGGCGAAGAAGCGCGTTTTTGATTTTCCGTTCCTGTTTGCGAAGCGTCCGTGGCGTCCATCCGTGATCATGGGTGATGTTGAGACGTTTCATGAATGATCCCGCTCCTTTTCCATAGGTTTCCTTAGGAACAGGATAACCGGAGTGTGCATCGGTTATACGAAGGTTAACTTTTTAATGAGCATGTATATAGTTTTTATTAGTTAATCAATACGCCTGGAGTTTAACTTATTTTTTCGACTGTCGGAGTCAAGCAAAAGACTTGTAAGAGGTGAAATAGATGTTGCGTAATCAATTATTAGTAGAGCTGAAAAGAGCGTGTACAATAAAAAATTTATTAATGTGGTCAGCTATTATTCTTCTTTTACCAACTATAAGATTTTGTATGATAAGTGAAGGGTATCAGTTTTATAAACCAGTTGAAGTATTTCAAGAGATAGTATCAGCGATTATTCCGTTGCTTTTTCCTGCTCTAGTTATTATCATTTACCTTCCTTCCTTTTTACAAGAGCAAAGGAATAAATTTATTACGTATACTCGTACTAGAGTTTCATTAAATATTTATATACTTAGCAAAGGACTAACAAACGCTTTGTTGACGGGATTAGTTATATTCTTGTTAATTTTCCTCCCGTTTGTTTTCATAATGTATTTGGAACCAAATTTAGGAATAATTCTTTATACTCCTATAGATAAGAATGTACATATACCTAACGTAACTTTTTCACATCTCTTATTGTATGGAGATTTAACATATGGATTGATTTATTCGTTGTGGGTTTCTATAAATGGGGTAGTTTATTCTACTATTGCCTTCATGTTATTGCTCAACTTAAACAATCCGTTTGTTGCTCTATCGATTCCGTTTCTTTTTTATCATGTTTTCAACTTCGTAACTGGTGTGCTCAACATACCAATGTTTTCGCCACTTAGTACTATTTTTCCATTCAATATTGAAGAACAGCCTTTATGGACAGTACTGGTGCCGTTTTTATTTCTACTAATCGTTTTGATAGTGCTCTTTGTATTCTCGGCGCGAAACCAAAAAGAATGGATGATATAAAGTATGAAACAAGGAATTTTTCGTATGAAATATCTTGAAGATGTAATTAGCGTTAAATGGCTAGTGGTAGGAGTTATTTTTTACTTTTATAGTGTTATGCTGAAAAACGAAATTGTTAAGGTTGCTTACGAAAAAAAAGTATATTTTAATAATTGGGATATTACTTTACGTTTACTTAATGATATGTACCTTATTGTCTATTTCATTATCCCAATTGTGTTATTTTTTTCAATAAGGTCTATTTTTATGAATTTTGATTACCAAATTTTAATTCGTTTAGGATCATTCAAAAAATGGGTGTACAATTCTCTTAAGCACTTTTGGATGAGAATTTCCCCTTTATTGATCTTATGGGTGTTTGTATCACTGTTTATGACAATTGGCTTTCCTTATTCATGGGATTGGAGCCAGCTTAGCAAGACAAAACATTTTACTAATACTATTTATGAGTTAGTAAAATTCTTTGGGACACCAATATCTGCATTCGCAGCTCAGTTGATTTTATTAATGTTAATATTTTCGTTGCTACATATAGTTTTCGCAACTGTATATGTATTAACGAAAAGCAAGTATTTCATGCTTTTCATTAGTGTAATTTTTTTTCTTGGAAACATTATGGGATTCAAGTTATTACCTAGGGAAGTTGCTTTTCTGTCGCCAACAACTTTTTTTTCAATTGCCAAAGGAGTTAATACTTTCGGTTCCCCAATCTTAAGCTATGTTGTTATAATTGTAGTTCTCATCTTTTTAATCCTATTTTTGCAAGTGTTAGATGTAAACAAAACAGCATATATTCAATCAATAAAGTCATATATACCGATTGTGATTTATTTTTTTCTGTGCATAGTAGGTATAAGTGCAACAGCTCGATCATTGACCAAATCTGCTGATGTAACCATTTGGGATGTTTGGGCGATGTCTTTTATCGGGGTTAGTGCTCAACGTTTCGCGTATATTCCTTTTTTCTTTTATTTAATAGTATTCTTTGGATTCATTTATTTGGTTCAATTGCTTTTTCTAAGCAATGAGATTGAGCAACTAGGTTACTATAAAATTATTCGCTTTAGGAGTTTAAACAAATGGTTTTGGAGTTGGATGCGGGAATTATTAACGATAACCATTTTCTTTCTATTCGTATTGATGGGGCTTTCTCTAGCGTTAGCTGTTTGTTTTGGAGCGAATACCGACTTTTATATGACAATACTTTCGAATCCGCTATATGAAGTTATCTATCACTTCTTTATCAATGGTTTCTTACAGATTGTTTTTTATATAATCTTGATTTTTATTGTTTCTTGGATAAGCAAGGAATCGATATATGGTGTGCTTTTAGTAAGCCTATTCACCATTCTAATGCTTCCAGGTGTTAATGTGGTAGGTATAATACCAGTAGGACTGAATGGCATCGTTTACTTAGCAGATTATTCACCGTACCACTTAACATTTATTCTAATTATAATGAACACTATTGCATTTCTTGTAGTGAATTACCTGTTTAAACAAAGTTTAAAAATATAAATGGGTGGGATGAAAGCATGTCTATTATTTCGTTAAAAAACGTAAGTAAATCTTATAAGGGATTAACTCTTTTTGAAGGTGTTAACTTGAATGTAGAAAAAGGAAAAATATATGGCATTGTAGGACCGAATGGTTCTGGTAAATCCGTTCTATTTAAGATGGTATGTGGATTTGTGTTCCCAGATGAAGGAACAATTATTGTTGATGGGGTAGAGATAGGAAAAAGTAAGAGATTCCCAGAAAATATCGGTATTATTATAGATCGTCCAGGTTATATTGCGAATAAAACCGGGTTTCAAAATTTAAAGGAACTAGCAATGATCAGAGGGAAAATCAGCGATGATAAGATTTTCGAAACAATGGAGATCGTTGGATTGCAACCGAAAGCCAAACAAAAGGTTAAGCATTACTCTTTAGGTATGAAGCAGAAATTAGCTATTGCTCAAGCAATTATGGAAGATCAACAAATACTTATACTAGATGAACCATTCAATGCTTTGGATGCAGAAAGCGTAGATAGGATTCGAAATCTATTACTATCTTTCAAGAATGAAGGGCGTACAATTTTACTTACAAGTCACAATCAGGAAGATATTAATATTCTTTGTGACCACGTGTTTCGCATCAATAAGCATAAACTAGAACATGTTGAACTGTTGTAAATTTGCAAATTATTTGTTTTGCATCACGAGTGTTGATTATCCATTATTTTACTAAAAAACTGTAGTTGAGCATTTTTCATAACAATAATTACCATACAAAAAGAGACAAACAGGGTACCCCTTATGCCACGTGGAGACATTTTTTTATGGATCTTCACCACAAAGTGTACTTGACAAATAAAGACGATCATGATTGAGAAAATCAAAACATCTTTTTTCCTTTTAATACCATACGTCTCTTTGAGCAACATTGTTATCATGTTTGTCTTTAAAATTCAAGTACATCTTTTGGTGATGAACCAATATAATGAATCTTTAGTTATATTAAAACCGCCCCTTATCCTATGTTTTGATTTTGTTCTGTTTCACAAGTGCATTACATGCCTAGTCTCAATCTTTCTAAGGGTGATCATTTTGAACGCTACAAAATTTTGTATAGCAACGTTTCTTTCAAACTTGGGGGATGTCATATACAGTGTTGTTATAGCTTGGTATATTGCTGATGTTTTACAATCAGGTTTTTTGATGGGAGCAGTTTTATTTTCCCTAGGTTTGTCGAGATTTATTGCTGGGCTTCTTTGCGGACCGGTTATTGATCGAATAGGGGCAAAGTTGTTTCTGTGGTTGTCAGACATGATAAGGGCAATCATTGTGTTAGTTTTGGCTATTCTGTTATGGGATCATACTATCTCTTTTGTAATTCTCATAATGGTCTCCGTTTTGTTTGGAGCGATTGATGCTTTTTATTGGTCAGCCTCAGAATCAATAAAGCCAAGATTAGTCGCTACTGAATATTTGAGTCGTCTCAATAGTCAATACTTCACTGTTGTAAGAACAACGATCATTTTGGGCCCTTTAATCGCCGCTTGGATGGTTGAATCAATCTCAATAGAACATTCCTTGATAGCCATTTCTATCTTATATGTATTTTCAACTTTTTTAATTTTGTTTATTGACTCTAAAAATAGTCATCTTGAAAATATGAACGATAATAATGACGAAACTTCTTACTTTTCGGATTTAAGACTTGGTTTTAGTTTTTTGAATAGACAAAAAATGATTTTTTATTTGGTTATAACTATGTTTTTTGTAAATATTGGAGCAAACGGGGTTAATGTATTGTTCCCTTTTTTAGCTAAAAATGTTAGTGGTGATGCTAAGTATTTAGGATATATATATTCATCGATGTCAATGGGAAGTTTGTTAACTGGTTTAATCTTTTCAGTTAAAAGCATTCACAAGGTTGAATTGAAGATTATTTATTTATCTTTTCTTTTACAAGCTACTGGTATTGCCGCACTATGTTTCACCCAAAATTTTTTGATTATTCTAATTTTCGTTTTTGTAATTGGCTTAATTACTGGTTTTATAGGAGTCCTTATACCTACTTTTGTTCAACGTTCTGTGCCTATTCATTTATTAGGAAGAGTTAATAGTATTATGATGGCGATTTCAATGCTTTCAACGCCAGTAGCCCAGTTTATTTTTGGGGTCAGTGTTGATTATTTCAATATAAAATATCTTTTCTTCATTGCAGGTGCTTTGGGTATAGTTACTAGTTTATCTTCGTTATTAATTAATGAGAGAAAAGGTACGCCAAGAGAAACTGTAATGTAAAGGAGGTGTTAAGCTTGAATATATTACTGTAGTTGAGCATTTTTCATAACAATAATTACCATACAAAAAGAGACAAACAGGGTACCCCTTATGCCACATGGAGCTGTGTTTTCACGGCGTCAATAGGAATATTTTGTTTTGCTGCGCTGTAAATGAACTCCACGAGGCTATGTCCTTTTCTCTTGCGCAGAAGATCGAGCCCATCCGAAAAATCACAGTTGGACTCGAACATACTGTACACGTAAGTCAGCTGCACCAAGATCCAATACCGTTTCACCGTCCGACGCCCGCGAACGCGGTACCCATCGAGTTTCAGTTGATCTTTCGCTTGACGAAAGAAACATTCGATTGACCAACGCTCGGCATAGCAGCGCAAGATGTCTTCGTCGCTTAGCTCTCGATCCGTGCTCAAGACGCAATGAAGATGTTCAGATGTCATCGGTTGGTCGGCTTTCCAAACAAGCAGCACCACCGCATCATCGAGACCGTTGAGCGCTCCTTCGCAGCGATAGACGCGATAGCGCTCTTCTCCCACCGTGACGAGGCGAGTGTCGTCTGGTTCGATGGAGCGGCTCAACTGCTTCGTTTGAACGGCGACGCCGTTCGGATAGAGAATGCAGTTCGTTTTGAGCATCGCGATGACATGGAATCCTTTTTTCAGACAAGCTTCCACGAGCGCTTTCGATGGATGCCAAGAATCCATCAGCACATAAGCGGGACGGCGTACATCCAACGAAGAAAGCATCTCGATCGCGAGTTCTCCTTTGCTTTTTCCCGCCGTCTTATCATAAAGGCGGAAGGCAAAGGGAAACGCCTGGGTTGCAGTATGAACCATAAGCCAAACGAGAGAATGTCCCTAGATCGACTTTTTCTCTGTATGAGAGTCGTGCCAATCACACCCTTGAATGGCGTTTGTTGCCCGTGGCGAGGGCTTCGTTTTTTGGCAAATCGTGTCATCGATCGAAACAAAAATGGGTTGATTCTCTCGTTTCGCGCTTCGTTCGACGCGACGAAGGATCCACTGCTGGAGTTTGCGAAGCAATGTTTCTTCCTCCCAAGGGCTTTTCGTGAAAAAATGGCTGAGTGTCGTTCGATGATTGGGGTGAAAGCTCCCGTGATGAAGATCGGTCAACGTTCCCGAAAAGCCTTTCGTGATCATCGCATCCACGATATGAACAAGATGCTTTAGGACAGGTTTTGAGAAATAAAGCGCCAATCCTAACACCGTGAAAAACTTGTGAATTCCTTGATGATGTGCGAATCTATTCATGAGACATGAACCTCCTTGTGAATGGTTTGATGACACATCTATTCTAACCAAGGAATCGGGTTCATGTCTCCTTTTTTGTTTTGATGTAAATTTATGTTAGTGATTTTGCTCATCTACAGTTATTAGATAAAAACCGCCTTGCATTACAAGATAAGTTTGGAAAAGACGCTTTTTTGCTTGTGGCAGAGAATTTTGCAGAACCGAATGTCCCTCATGCAGATGATCTCTTCCCACTTCGTGAAAGCGATAAAAATCCGGAATAAGGCAATGGCTGACAATATTTTGTGGCTGGCACAGGAGATGTTTCCAAACGAGAAGATAATAGTATGGGCGCACAATGGGCATATAATGAAGCAATCTAGGAGATTTCTAGGATTTCCATCGACATTTTCTTATTTACCTCCCGAAATCAAGGAGTTCTCCTATACCATTGGCTTCTTTATGTATAGTGAGCAAGCAGCGGAAAATAATCGCAGTGTATATGAAGTGCGGCAGCCTGATCAAGATAGCATCGAGTTTCGAATCAAGCAAGCCGGGCATGAAATCGGATTTTTCGATATCTCGCGGCAAAGAAAAGTGCCTCAAAACCGTTGGCTTTTTAAGCACACTTACACAATGCATGAAGGGAAGCAATTAAATCTTATCAAACCTAGCGCTTGTTATGACGGGCTTGTCGTTTGTGCGAAAACATCACCACCAAAGTACATCAATTTAAACTAAAGAAGTTTTCCATAAAAAAACATTGAAGATGAAATTGGTAATAGGAAATACCCGTGGTGCTAGTTGAGCGCTAGCGCTCAACTAGCACCACGGGTTGTCTAAACAATTCCTTTTACGACCTATCGGCACAATTGGAATTTTGATTCTTGGAAAGAAGAATGGGAAAATAACGGAAGTAAAGCCGCTGTTAGACACTTTGCTTGAAAATGGATTTTATCTCTCCGAACGTCTTTATCGAGAGGCTTTGTTGCTAGCGGAAGAAACGCTGTAGCCCCGCCCACCGCGCTGGGCCTTTTTCTTTTTTAAACCTGACAATAACCCCATTGACAAAATCGCGTTTACTTCTCATTGAAGGCCGGTTGTAAGCGTTTTAAGATAAAGGTACAGTCAAGCAGAAAAGGAGGAACAGCTTTATGACGCATACAACCGGAAACGAAACAGGCTTCCGTGTAAAGATTCAACGGTTTGGCAGTTATTTGAGCGGCATGATTATGCCGAATATTGGGGCGTTTATCGCCTGGGGGCTGATTACCGCCCTGTTTATCCCGACCGGGTGGCTGCCGAATGAGACGTTTGCGAAGCTCGTCGGGCCGATGATTACGTATTTGTTGCCGTTGTTGATTGGCTATACGGGCGGGAAAATGGTGTACGACGTCCGCGGCGGCGTCGTGGGGGCGACAGCGACGATGGGGGTCATCGTCGGTTCGGAAATCCCGATGTTTTTAGGCGCGATGATCATGGGGCCGCTTGGCGGTTATGTGATCAAAAAAGTGGATGGGTTGTTCCAAGGGAAAGTGAAGCAAGGATTTGAGATGCTCGTCAACAACTTCTCGGCCGGGATCGTCGGCGGCGTGTTGACGTTGCTCGCTTTTAAAGGAGTCGGCCCGGTCATTTCTGGGATCAGTAAAACGTTGGCAGCCGGAGTCGAAAAAATTATCGACTGGCACTTGTTGCCGCTGGCGAACTTGTTCATTGAACCGGGGAAAGTGCTGTTTTTGAACAATGCGATCAACCATGGGATTTTAAGCCCGCTCGGCGTCGAGCAAGCGGCGAAAACCGGGAAATCGATTTTGTTCTTGCTGGAAACGAACCCTGGCCCAGGACTTGGCATTTTGCTGGCGTACTGGCTGTTTGGCAAAGGAATGGCGAAACAGTCGGCGCCGGGGGCGGTTATTATCCATTTCTTAGGTGGGATTCATGAAATTTACTTCCCGTACATTCTCATGCGCCCGATTTTGATTTTGGCGGCGATGGCCGGCGGGGTGAGCGGGGTGTTTACATTTACCGTGTTCCATGCCGGTCTGGTGGCGGTGCCGTCGCCGGGAAGCATTTTCGCCTTGCTGGCGATGACGCCAAAAGGGAATTACTTCGGCGTGTTGGCGGGTGTGTTCGTTGCGGCGGCCGTGTCATTCCTCGTCGCGTCCGTGTTCTTAAAATCGGCGAAACAAAACGAAGAGGAAGAAGATTTGACGAAAGCAACGGAAAAAATGGAACAGCTGAAAGGGAAAAAAAGCCAAGCAGCCGCGGCGTTGAAACAGAAAGAAGCCGCTTCGGCAGCTGCGGTTCAGCAAGTGGTTCCTGGCCGCGTGAAAAAAATTGTGTTCGCGTGCGATGCCGGAATGGGCTCAAGCGCGATGGGGGCGTCGATTTTGCGCAACAAAGTGCAAAAGGCCGGGCTCGATATCGAAGTGACGAACACGGCGATCAACCAGCTGCCGCCGGATGCCGACATCGTCGTCACTCATCAAAACCTAACCGACCGGGCAAAAGCAAAGTTGCCGAACGCGTACCATGTGTCGGTGGAAAACTTCTTAAACAGCCCGAAATATGATGAGTTGATCGAGCGATTGAAAAAGAATGAGTAAATGGACATGAGACGCGGGGGAATGGCGTTCCCCTGCGTTTTGCTTTGCGATTTCGTGTTTACCTCGACTGCTTGGGACACTTTCATCCGCTTCCATCTGTATGGATGGGCCCAACCGCTGTGAACTTCGTCAAACGGCGAAAGAGAAACATGTATGCAAAATTAAAAAATGTCAACAATAACAATGACGAAAACGAAACATTTATTCGTTGTCAAATCAAGAAAAAAGCCCTTACAATAAAAATAGAAAAGGTCATAGCTTATTTCAAAAATGTCAACAATACCGCCTCTAGGATGGGAGGTGAACGGCGATGTACGTATCGGCAAGGGAGAGAAAGCTGCTTGAGCGGTTGTTGGCGGATGACCGAGACGTGACAGTTGGTGAGTTGGCCGAAGAGCTGAATGTCAGCGCCCGCACGGTTCACCGTGATTTGCAAGGACTTGAATCCGTCTTGCGCCGCTACGGGCTCGGGCTGGCGAAAAAAGCGGGGGTCGGCATTCGCCTCGTCGGGGCGGAAGAAAACAAGCAGGCGCTGGCCGCAGAGTTGCTTCGCCTTTCTCATCATGAATACACCCCCGAAGAGCGGCAGCTCATGATTTTAATTGCGCTGTTGGAAGCCACCGAGCCGGTGAAGCTCGTCTCATTGGCCCATGACTTGAACGTCACGGTCGCCACTGTCAGCTTGGATTTGGACAAATTGGAACAAACGGTAGAAGCGTACGGGCTTTCGCTCATCCGCAAGCGCGGATACGGTGTCGAGCTTGCCGGTTCGGAATCAGCAAAACGGCGCCTCATCAGCGATTTGTTGTTCCGTCATGTCGATGAACATGAATTTTTGGCGCTGATGAAAGAGACGATCCAAAAGCGGGCGGACGATCCGTTTGATACGATGGCGGAGAAGCTGCTCGGGCTCGTTGATCGGAAAAAGCTCACCGTCATTGAAAAACAAATCGAGCAAGTGAAAGAAAAGCTCCCATTTACGATGGCCGACAGCTCGTACATCGCCTTTGTCGTTCACTTGGCTCTTGCCATCGAGCGCATCAAACGGGGAGAAGCGATCCATTTTGACCAGCAAGATTTGCAGGCGATTCAGGCAACAAAAGAGTACGAAATTGCCGGAGTGCTCGCTGAATCGTTAGAACGCGCTTTTGGCGTTGACATCCCAAAAGAAGAGATCGGTTATATGACGATGCACTTGATGGGAGCGAAATGGCGCAGCCGCCAAGGAGCAGTGATGGAAGAGCCGAGCTTGGTCGTCGGCATGAAAGCGCAACAGCTCATTCGCTTTGTCAGCCGCGAACTTGGCGTCGATTTGTCGGTTGACTGCACGCTATATGAAGACCTGGTCGTTCACTTAAAACCGGCACTGTACCGTCTTGAACATGGAATGGGGATCGCCAATCCGCTGCTCGATCAAATCAAACAAGACTATGCAGAGCTGTTTGTCATTGTCGCAGACGGGGCGCGGCAGCTGTTTGGCGACATTCCGGTGCCGGACGAGGAGATCGGCTATTTAGTGCTTCATTTTGCGGCTGCGCTTATGCGGGAGAAAAAAGGTTGGAAGGTGCTCGTCATTTGTTCGAGCGGGCTTGGGACGGCGAAAATGTTAGCGACGAGGCTGAAAAAAGAGATTCCGGACATTGTTTCGCTGGAACAAGCTTCCGTGTTTGAATGGAAAGGAAAAGATGTAAGCGGGTACGATCTCGTCATCTCGACCGTGCCGCTTCCGGAGGAGTATGGGCCGCATATCGTCGTCAGCCCGATGCTGACAGAGGAGGAAGCGCGGAAGATTCGCGAGTGTTTGGAGCGGAAATCGGCCGCTGAAAAACGGATGGAGAAAGAGCCGATGGCACGGCGAAACCGGCCGGCGCTCGACACAATGAAGGCGGTTCGGCGCATCAGCGAGACAATCATTCACATTTTGGACGGTTTTTCCCTCGAGGTGGTCAAGGTCCGTTCGATTCATGAGTTGTTGGCTGATGCGTGCCGCCGCCTTGAGCGAAATGGCGTCATTGTCGATGCCGATGTCGTGCTTGAGGAGCTGCGGCGCCGCGAGTCGCTTGGCGGGCTTGGCGTCCCTGGCACGAGGTTGGCGCTTTACCACGCCCGAAGCTTCGCTGTCCTTCGCCCATCGCTGACAATGTACCGGCTGGATGCGCCGCAGACGGCAGCGGGCATGGATGGGAAGCCGATGGACATCAACACGGTTGTGCTGCTTCTTGGACCGGCGGATGTGGACGAGGAGATGTTGGCTGTCTTAAGCCACATCAGCTCGCTGTTCGTCAAAGACGAGCAAACGCTCGCCATCTTGACGCACGGTGATGAAGAACAAGTGCATTTGCTTATCAGCGCTCATTTGGAACAATTTTTCGATGATTATTGGACATTGGCGAAGGAGTGAAACGAATGTTGACCGATTCGATTTTAAATAAAGCGAACATTGTGCTGAATGCACAAGCAAAAACGAAAGAAGAAGCGATCCGTCTTGCCGGCGAAGTGCTTGTGAAGCAAGGATATGTCGCCCCGTCGTATATTGATGCAATGCTTGAGCGGGAAGAATTGACCACGACTTACATCGGCAACCACGTCGCCATTCCGCACGGGACGGAAGCAGCCAAGTCCCTAGTGAAACAATCGGGCATTTCGATTGTACAAATCCCGGATGGGGTCGATTTTGGCAACGGCAACATCGCCGCGATCGTGATTGGCATTGCCGGCAAAGATGGCGAACATTTGGACATTCTTTCGAAACTGGCGCTCGTTTGCGCGGAAGCGGACAATGTGGAAGCGATGGCGAACGCGAAAACGGAAGAGGACATTCTCGCGCTGCTTGACGAGGTGAACGGCTAATGCGGGCCGTCCATTTTGGCGCCGGCAACATCGGCCGCGGGTTTATCGGCAGCTTGCTCGCGGCATCCGGCTATGACGTCGTGTTTGTCGATGTCAATGAACAAATCGTCCGCCTGCTGAAAGAGCGGGGAGAATACCGCGTGATTGTCGCTGGTGAACATCGGGAAGAACAATGGGTGCGCGGCGTTTCGGCGTTAAACAGCCAAACGGAGCGGGAACAGGTTGTCGCGGCGATTGCGGATGCCGATTTGGTGACGACCGCGGTCGGCCCGCACATTTTGCCGGCCATCGCCCCAGTCATTGCCGCCGGGCTTGAGCAACGGTTTGTCGTTCAAGAAAAGCCGCTTCACGTCATCGCGTGCGAAAATATGATTGGCGGCACAGAGGCGTTAAAACAGCACGTTTTGGCTCATTTTTCCGCCGCTGAACAGCAGCTGGCGGATCAATCTGTCGGCTTCCTTAACTGCGCAGTCGACCGCATTGTGCCGAACCAAACGAACGATGATCCGCTGGCGGTGACCGTCGAGCCGTTTTTCGAGTGGGCGATTGAAACGCGAAACGTCATCGGCGCTGTTCCGCCGATTCAAGGAGCCCAATTCGTTGCCGATTTAGGCCCGTATATCGAGCGCAAATTATTTACCGTCAACACCGGCCATGCCCTGGCTGCTTACTTAGGGTATCAGAAACAATACAGCACCGTTCAAGAAGCGATGAAAGATGCCGGGATTCGGGCGGATGTCGAACAGGCGCTCAGCGAATCTGGAGCAGTGTTGGTGAAAAAGCACGGTTGGGAGGCGGATGAGCACCGTGCGTACATCGAGACGACGATCGGGCGATTCATGAATCCGGCGCTGTCCGACGACATCATCCGTGTCGCCCGCTCGCCGATCCGCAAGCTCGGGCCGAACGACCGCCTCGTTGCCCCAGCTGTGCAATATTGCACGCTGTTTAGCAGCGTCCCTGCAGGTCTCGCCAAAGGAATTGCGGCGCTGCTCCGGTTCGACCATCCCGAAGACAGCGAAGCCGTCGCTCTCCAACAAACGATCGAACAACACGGAATCGAAGGCGCGCTTCGGCAATACGCGGGGCTTGAGCGTGACCATCCGCTCGTGGCGGTGGTGAGAGAGGAATATGAGAGGATGGAAAAGTAGAAATCGACGCTTCTTTGTTTACCGCTAGTCTTGAAGACTGGCGGCTTTTTTTTGAGCTGTGAGCTTTCAGTTTCTTGCTCGGCGCCCTGACCATGCCAAGACTTTTTTGCAGAGAACGCGTTCGTGAACAAAATGCACAAAATTCATTTTATTTTCGAAAACTTCATGTTGATTCTGGATCGTGATAAGGTTGTTTTTGAAAACGTTATCAAAAAACAAGGGGGCAAGGGAGAATGAAGAAAACAAAATGGTGGGGATTGCTCGTCGTAGGGATGATGACACTGGCATTGGCGGCCTGTGGTGGCAATGAATCGGCAGGATCGAAATCGTCCGGTTCGAACTCTGGCTCATCGGCCTTAAACTATCCGACGAAGCCGATCACCATTGTCGCTCCATCCGGGGCGGGAGGAGGATGGGATTTAACGGCCCGCGCGATCACGAAAGTGTTGGATGAGACAGGGCTCGTCAAACAAACGATAACGGTCGAAAACAAACCAGGCGGCGGCGGGGCGGTCTTTATGGCTGAATACGCCACCCAAGATGTCAAAAACGATTACAAACTGTTTGTCAATTCGCCGCCGATTATCATCAACAACCTGAAAAAGGAAGGAAACAGCCCGTTTGGCTACAAAGATACGACACCGCTCGCCCAGCTGACGAAAGATTTTGGCGCGATTGTCGTCAAAGCGGATTCGAAGTTTCAAACGTTGACTGACCTGCTGAACGCCATTAAACAAGATCCGAAATCAGTCACGGTAGCAGGGGGGTCGGCGCCAGGTTCGATGGACCACTTAGTGGCCATTTTGCCAATTTACAAATCAGGCATCGATCCGAAATCGGTGAAATACGTTTCGTATGACGGCGGCGGGGAAGCGATGGCTGCGCTGCTTGGCGGCAACGCGGATGTGATCGCGACGGACGCATCGTCGGTTGGGGAGTATTTGAAAGCCGGCAAAGTGCGGGTGCTGGCGGTTTCAGCTCCAGAACGCCTCGGCGGGGTGCTGAAAGACGTGCCGACGATGAAAGAGCTTGGCATTGATGCCGAGTTTACGATTTGGCGCGGGGTCTTTGGACCGAAGCAAATGTCCCCGGAAGCGAAAACGTTTTGGGAAGAGACATTGAAAAAATTGTCTGAGCATGAAAAATGGAAAGAAGAGCTGCAAAAACAAGGTTGGGAAGCAGAGTACCGCAATTCGGAAGAGTTTATGAAATTTTTGCAAGAGCAAGAGCAGCAAATCGGCGACCTGCTGGAATCGCTCGGCATGCATAAATAAACCAAAGGGGGAAGAGCATTCTTCCCCTTTTTCCAAAAGCGGGAGGGAAAGCGATGAACAAAACGGCTGACCGGATCGCGGCGGCGGCATTTCTGGCCGTCGGGGCGCTGTTTATGGTTGAAAGTTTGTGCATATCGAAAAGCGCTTACGGCAGTGCTGTCGGGCCGAACGTGTTTCCGTTTTTGCTTGGATTTGTGTTGGTTTTCTTAAGCATCAAACTGTTGTTGGAGACGAGACGTTATTCAGAGGCAACAAGCGAGAAACCGGCGCGGCAATATAAAAAGTTTCTTGTCATTTTCATCGCCGCTGTTTTCTATGCGGCGTTGCTCGAAACGGTTGGATATGTGATCACGACGTTTCTGTTTCTTGTTATCGGTTTTCAAACGATGGAAAAAGGGGCGTTATGGAAGTCAATCGCCATTGCGGCTGGTTTTTCGTTAGGCGTATATGGTCTTTATGTCAAGCTGCTGCAAGGAACATTGCCGAGCTGGCCGATTTGGTTCCAGTGAAAGGAGGGGCATCATGGAAACACTATCGTTTTTGTTGGATGGGTTTCAGACGGCGCTTCAGCCGCATAACTTGCTGTTTGCGTTTATCGGGGTGTTGATCGGCACGGCGGTCGGCGTGCTTCCTGGGATTGGGCCGATGAGCGGGGTGGCGCTGCTCATTCCAGTGACGGCGTCGATGACATCAGGCTTGAGTCCCGAGCAGGCGGCGGCGAGCTCGATCATCTTGCTGGCGGGCGTGTATTACGGGGCGATGTACGGCGGGTCGACGACCTCGATTTTGTTAAATACGCCTGGCGAGTCATCGTCAGTCGTTACGACGCTGGACGGCTATCAAATGGCTCGGCAAGGAAGGGCCGGAGCGGCGCTCGCCATTGCGGCGATCGGTTCGTTTGTCGCTGGGATTGTTTCGCTCATCGGTCTCGTATTATTGGCTGAGCCGCTATCCAATGTCGCGTTGAAGTTCGGCCCGGCGGAGTATTTTTCGCTCATGCTGCTTGGGCTTGCCGCGGTGAGCGGCCTCGCTGGCAAATCGATGACCAAAGCGTGGATTATGACCGTCTTTGGACTGCTTCTTTCAACGATCGGGCTCGACAACGTCTCTGGTGTCGCACGCTTCACGTACAATATTTCCTATTTGTATGGAGGGCTTGAGTTTTTAACAGTAGCGGTCGGATTGTTTGCGTTGGGGGAAGTATTCAAGTCCATTCTCCATAATGAGATGAACGAAGGAGAAATTGCCAAAATCGGTCGCGTTTTGCCGACGAAGGAAGATTTGAAAGAAAGTGTGGGACCGATTGCCCGTGGGTCGCTGCTCGGATTTTTCATCGGGGTGCTGCCGGGAGCCGGGGCGACGTTGGCATCGTTTTTCTCCTATATTCTTGAAAAGAAAGTGAGCAAACATCCGGAAAAGTTTGGGCAAGGGACGATCGCCGGCGTCGCGGCGCCGGAGTCAGCGAACAACGGAGCGTCCGGGGGAGCGATGATTCCGCTTTTGACGCTAGGCATTCCGGGGTCGGGAACAACGGCTATTTTGATGGGCGCGCTCATTATGTACAACGTCCAGCCGGGTCCACTGTTGTTCGATGAGCATCCGGCTGTCGCCTGGGGATTGATTGCGAGCATGTTTATCGGCAATGTGATGTTGTTGATTCTTAACATGCCGCTCGTGAAACTATTTGCGAAAATCATCCAAACGCCGACGAAATATTTGCTGCCGCTCATTATTGCCATTTCTGTGTTTGGTGTGTATGCGGTGCAAGTGACGACGTTTGATGTGTTCCTGTTGTTGGCGTTCGGGTTGCTCGGCTATTGGCTGGCGGAACACGACTATCCGCTCGCGCCGCTTGTGTTGGGGCTTGTGTTGGGACCGATGATTGAAAACAATATGCGCCGGGCGTTGACGGCATCAAACGGGGATTATCTCGTCTTTTTTGAAAAACCGATTTCGCTCGTTCTATTGATGATCGCCTTGTTATGGATTGCCGTGCCGTTTGTCATGAAATTAAGAGGAAAAACGGTCATCATTAATGAAGATATGTAATAATAGAAGAAAGGCGTTCTGCCTAACAGGCGGATTGTCTTTCTTTATTTTCTGCTTGGGGAGCGAGCCCTATGAAGCTTCAGACACGGTTAATGGTCATTATTTGTTCATTGCTGTTATTTGTGATCGTTTTTCTTACCTTCTTATTTCAACATATGTTCGCTGAGACGCTCAAACAACAAATCGGCATGCGGGCATTGAATGTGGCGGAAACCGTTGCGTCCACCCCGCTTGTGCGCGAAGCGTTCCGCGACCCGAATCCGTCAGGGCGGCTGCAGCCGTTTGCCGAGCACATTCGCCAAAAGACAGGGGCGGAATACGTCGTCATTGGCAACCGCCAAGGAATCCGCTATGCCCACCCGCTTCCTGACCGGATCGGCAAACCGATGGTCGGGGGCGACAACGGCGAGGTGATAAAAGGCAAGGCGATCATTTCGGAGGCGGTCGGTTCGCTTGGCCCGGCGATCCGGGGAAAAGCGCCGATTTTTGACGAGAACGGAAACGTTATTGGCATCGTTTCCGTTGGGTTTTTGTTGGAAGATATCGAGCATATCGTTTGGACGTACCGTCTGAAAATTTTCTTTTTTTCTGTTCTCGCTCTTCTGTTTGGAGCGGTAGGAGCGGTCGTGATTGCCAAAAAGGTAAAACAAACGATTCACGGTCTTGAACCAGAAGAAATTGGTGTGTTGTATCAAGAAAAGCAAGCCATTTTAGAAGCCATTCGTGAAGGAATTGTGGCGATCAGTCACGAAGGGACGATTACGATGGTCAACCAGGCGGCGCTCAAGCTGCTTGGCTATGAGCATGAGCGCGACGTATTAGGGGCACCGATTTTGCAACTGATTCCTCATTCCCGCTTGCCTGAAGTGATCCGAACCGGGCGGGCAGAATACGATGATGAGATGGTGTTGGGAGGAGAGACCGTCATTGCGAACCGGATTCCGATCAAAGACAAGCAAGGGCGCGTGATCGGAGCGGTATCGACGTTTCGCAATAAGTCGGATCTGTATCGCCTCACGAAAGAGCTGTCTCAGCTTCGAAGCTATGCCGACGCGCTGCGCGCGCAAACGCACGAATTTTCGAATAAGCTGTATTTGATTTCCGGGTTAATTCAGCTTGAAGCGTACGAGGAGGCGCTTGAAGTCATCACCAAAGAGACCGACCTGCAGCAAAACATCGTCCGGTTTGTCATGAAAGAAATTCCCGATCCCGTGATTGGCGGGCTGTTGATCGGCAAATTCAATCGCGCGAACGAGCTAAAAATTGCGTTTGAAATCGACCGGGAAAGCAGTTTTCGCGATGTGCCGCCATGGATCGACCGCGACCATTTGGTAACAATTATCGGAAATTTATTAGATAACGCCATGGAAGCAGTCCTCCATAACGGAAAGGAAGAGAAGCGAGTGGCCGTTTTTTTGACCGACCTCGGCAATGATTTGATTATTGAGGTTGAAGATAACGGATTAGGCGTCGATCCAGCTGTGGCGGAACGGATATACGACCGCGGCTTTTCCACCAAAACCAACGGCGTCCGTGGGTATGGGCTTGATCTTGTCAAGAAGGCGCTGGCGATGCTTGACGGGCAAATCACATACCAGTCGGAACAAGGAAAGGGCACGGCGTTTACCGTCATTGTTCCGAAGCGGCTGGATCGTGCCAACCTGTTCCGAAAGGAAGAATTTTCTACAAAAGACCGCTACACCTTCATGCATCAATATTTTTGGGAGGGAGGGGAGCAGAAGGGGTGATTCGTGTACTTATTATTGAAGACGACCGCCGCATTGCGGAAATCAACAGGCGCTTTGTTGAGAAAGTGAACGGTTATGAAATGGTCGGCATTGCTACGAACGCCGAAGAGGCAAGGGAATTGACGGAAGTGTTGCAACCCGACGTGTTGCTGCTTGATGTCTATTTTCCAGATATGAACGGCCTTTCTTTTTTAAAATGGGTTCGGGAACACTTTTCCAACATCGATATCATTATGATCACAGCGGCACGGGAAGTGGATGCGCTGAGGCAAGCGTTGCACAGAGGGGTGTTTGATTATATTATCAAACCGATTATGTTTGACCGTTTTGTGGAAACGTTAAACCGATACAAAGAGTATTATGACAAAATGCAGCAATGGGTAAAAGAGAAAGAGTGGATTGACCAAGAGGACGTTGATGAATTGATAGGAAGAGAATTAACGGTTAGGGACCAGCCGGTGTTGCCAAAGGGAATCCATCCGTTGACGCTTGAAAAAGTGTTGGCCGTTGTCAAACAGTGCCCAGAAGGCATCACCGCCGAAGAAGTCGGGCGGCAAATCGGTACGAGCCGGACAACGGCCCGCCGCTACTTGGAGTATCTCGTCTCGATCGGCCAAGTGACGGCCGATATTGCTTATGGATCCGTTGGCCGTCCGGAACGGATTTATCGGAGAAAAGGGTAAAAGGGCAAGAAGTCTGAACAACGTTATACAAGGCACATCGAGCCGCCATATGTACAAAGAAAGCGGAGGAAACGCCTTGGCCATTTTTAGTAGCATTTTGTTACAAGTGATGGTTCCCATGTTGTTGATTGTCGGCTTGGGGGCATGGCTTCACCGCTTATTTCATTTTGATATGAATACGTTGTCCAAGCTGAATATGTATGTCCTGTTGCCGGCGGTCGCGTTCATCAACGTGTATGACAGCGAGTTGAACGGGAAGGTGTTGGCGGCCATATTTGGGTTTCTTCTCTTACAAAGCAGCGGACTGATGGTTTTCAGTATGATCATGGCGAAACTATTTAAACTGGAGAGAAGTTTGTCCGCGGTGTTTCAAAACACGATTGTGCTCAACAACTCGGGCAACTTCGGCATCCCTGTAAGCCAGCTCGTGTTTCATCAGCAGCCGCTCGGGGCGGCGATTCAAATCATTGTAACCATATTTCAAAATTTCCTGACCAATACATATGGAGTGTATCAGTTTATTTCAGGAAATGGGAAAAAAGGAAAATGGGTCGCCGAGCTATGGAAAAACCCGGTTCTTTACGCCTTATTGCTTGGGGTGGTCTGCCGATGGCTTCATCTTTCGATCCCATCGTTTTTATGGCAGCCGATTCATCGCATCGCCGATGCGTTTTTAGCCATCGCCCTCTTTACGTTGGGGGCGCAAATTGCCTACGCCCGCTTCCGCTCTTTGCCACCGCTGGTGTATGCAAGCGTGTTTGGGCGCCTGTTTCTGTCGCCGCTGTTGGCTACGTCTTTGATCTTTCTTTTAGGAATTGACGGAGTGACTGCCCAAGCATTGCTGATTGCCAGTTCCTATCCGTGTTCACGCAATACGGCGCTGTATGCGCTTGAGTATGACTGCCACCCAGATTATGCCGCCCAGGCGGTGTTAGTGTCGACATTGTTAAGTGCCATTACCGTGACCGGCGTTGTGTATGCGGCCCGGCTGTTGTTTCCGATTGGCGGATGAAAACGGGGGCAGGCTGTCGTCGACCCCCAATCGTGCAAAAATCCCGGGGGATCGACGACAATGCCTTTTCGCGTCAAACTCCTACAGCCAATACGGCTAGACCATATTGACAGAATTTTTGAAACGTGCTATTCTGAAAACAGCCCAGAGAGAAAAAGCTTGATTTTATGCGCATTGTCTGGGTGATGGACCAATATATAGTTGGTTTACCACTTTTCTTTTTCCCACATGTAGACCTGCGGCGTCCGTGATGGACCAATATATAGTTGGTTTACCATTCTCCACATACGATGAATACCTGTTTCAATCCCTCATAGGTGATGAACCAATATATAGTTGATTTACCATAACATGTTCTTGCTGAACGATTGAGAATGAAGGGAGATGAAAAAGATGGTAAACTGGATTCTTTTTGAATTAAAGTGTTGGGTTTGGGTTCTTTATAACTAACCTTCTTGAAGACCGGTGAAAAAGTACACTCTAAGGCAGGGATTTAGGGGGCTTATGTCGAAAAAGGGACATTTCTAGAGGGGAGTGATTTTTTTTGGTTCATCACCAAAAGATGTACTTGAATTTTAAAGACAAACATGATAACAATGTTGCTCAAAGAGATGTATGGTATTAAAAGGAAAAAAGATGTTTTGATTTTCTCAATCATGATCGTCTTTATTTGTCAAGTACACTTTGTGGTGAATAGCCTTTTTTTTTTGAGGAAAATTTTTATGATCCTGTCGTTTGTTTTAGTATTTTCTACATTATCTTTTGTCGTTTCCCAAACACCTGTGAAAGCCGCAGAAGAACATAATGAGTTTATTAGAGCTTCACAAACACAATTTGACTTATCTTTATTAAAACGACAAGAACAAAAAATGGTTCATCACCAAAAGATGTACTTGCACCTGCCATTAAAGTATGTTAGTCGTTTCTAACCGAACCCGTAATGCAAAACGCTGGATATTTCTGTATCCATATCCTCGACGTTTGATCAGCTTGATCTTGTTGTTCGTTCCTTCCATTTTCCCATTCGAGTAAGGGGATAAAATGCAAGAAACGATTTCTTCTGTTCGCTTGACGAGCGCTTTTGCAATCGCGCGCACAACCGAACAAGGACAAAACGAATACCGATGAATCCAAGACTCCAAACGTCGTTTCGCCTGTTGCTCGTCTTTGCTTTTGGACACATAACGAAAATGTTGGAGCGATTGGTAGACCGACTTTAAGTCATCGCTTTCATTACACCATTCTCGTACGATTTGACGTTCTTCCTCCGTCAATTTCTCTGGGCATGTGCTCAATAAACGGCAAACGTAACGAACATTTCCGTGTTTCTTGCTTCCTTTGTCTACATATTTGCGGCAACGATCTAAAGCATCCGTAAACAGCTGAATGACATGGAAATAATCGACCACGTGTGTCGCCTCTGGGCAACCCCCTTGAATGGCTTTTTTCATCGCTGGGGCTAAATCGCTTACGACATACTGAACAGAACGAGACACATGCGCCAACGCACGTCTGATGGCTTCCTCGTTCTTTCCAGCTTCGATGGCATACCCTTCTCCCGTCTCGGCATCCATGATCGCCACTGCGTAGTCATGCCCTTTTCGAAAGGCAAATTCATCGACACAAACCGCCTTTGGTTGGATATCATTCGATAGGAAGGAAGGGGCATGGGTATAAAACCAACGTTCCACGGTCGTGTAAGGGAGTTTGAGCATCCGAGCTACTGCCTGAATGGATGTCCCGATGCAAGATTGCGCCACCCATTGCTGAAAAGCGTCTGTTGCCACACTTGGAGGGGAGATTCCTGGATAAGACGTGCTGAACGTCATGCCACACGTACTACAACGTCTGCGCTCGACAGGGAGTTCAATCCAAAAAATCCCGATTCGTTGAGCATAGCCATGCATCCATTGCTTCTTTTTTCCTGTCATTTTGATCGTGCGTTTCAAGCCGAGCATTGTTCAGGTAGAGAAAGTTCGAAAATCCAACGATCTCCTTCTTTTCGCACCTTTTGAATCAAAACATCTGGTAAATCGATAAGTTCTTTGATAAACTGAGCGTACATGCGAATTTTCCTCCAATGGTTTGGTTTGGTCACCTTTACCATACAGGAAAATTCGCATTTTTTGTACCCTCTATTTTCGCTATGCACACCGATCTTAAATCATCAAGTACAACTTGTGGTGAAGAGCCCAAAAAATTTATAATGAAAATGGTGAGTACCTAGGGACTCTTGGTATTGAACCTGTGCTCTCGGTAGGGTCAAATGACAAAATTATGTCAGCTTTAGCTTCATATAAAAGTAACTATTCACCTCGATGCTAGTGTGTAAAGTAGCCCAGCACAAATAGGGCATTTCTGTCATAGAAAATGCCCTACGTAGCGGAAAGAACACGATCTATCGTTTCGCCTGTCAACAGAAGACACAACGAGTCCCACACGTTTTTTTCGTGCTTGGTGAGTGTGGAAACGATGCTCCTTGCGATGCAAAACGACTGCGCGAACGTTTCCTGACGAAATGTACCCGAGATGTTCTCTTTGACTTTGACCATGCGAAGATCCCGTTCGGCTTGGTTGTTGTCAAAGGGAACGTGGGCTTCACGCAAAAAGCGCAGCGCTTCTTCCTTTCGTTTTTGAAGTCGCCGAACGAAGGAGAGCGCTTTTTTCGGCAACGGTGTCATCCCTTCCAACTGATGGTTGGCTTTCTCGAGTATGCGATCATACACGCGCTCCCAACGTTTCGCTTCTTCTTCAGGAAGAAAGCCGCCATGTTGTTCGACCACTTGTTTGGCATTTAATAGAAACGTGGTCATCCGTTTTGCCCATGTATGCCCTTGTTCGATGAATCCTTTCAAGCCACGTACATGATGGGCATGACAAAGGGCATGTGTGGCTTCGGTGTATCTCGGGTATGTACCGAATGCATCATGCATCATCGTTCCTTTATATCGTGGAAGAATCCCGATTTCATCGGTTGCTTTCTTTCCACGAGAAGCGTGAGGAGCTAAGTACGTATATGCGGATGTACAGGCGACATGAACCCAGGCCTGTTTGCCATCGATCCGCAAGCTCGTTTCATCGACATGCAAGATGTCCGATTGAAGCAATGCTTCCTCGATGATGTCCATGTTTGGTTCGAGTGCTTCGCGACCTCGTTTGACCATATTGACAAGTGTTCCTGTGCTGATCGGATGTTGATATAGCTCTTCCATCATGTCACGTAAACGTTGATATGGAATCATTTGTATGTTGTATAAATACACGACAAGCGCCGTGATCCGTGGACCATATTGCACATGATTGGTGACGTGTGATGGGAACTCGGCTTGTTGCACGCATCGGCAATGTGGACATGATTTCACTTCGCGTTCATGTTGTGTCACTTCCATCGTCACGAGAGGCAGATCAAACACTTGACGGACATCGACTTTGAACGGTTTTACGTCACGCAAAGAAGACCCGCATCCTTGACACGTATGTACGCGATGGACGACACGATGATGTGGATGTTCCACTTGACGGAGCGTCGTTCCCTCATGTCCCTCCTGTCCGCCAGGCTTTTTGCCAGACGGCTCGCGGGAGGAACGCTTTTTCTCAAAACGGTCGGAAGATGGGGGCAGATGGCTATTAGAGCTGTTTTTTTTCGTGCGTGCTTCCAGCTCTTGAACACGATACTTCAGTTGTTCATTTTCTTTGCGTAGCTGTTTGTTTTCTTGACGCAAATGTTCATTTTCTTGAATGAGTTGATGAATGAGCTGTTTTTGTTGTTGGACTTTGCCCATTAAACTCTCAACCGTAAATACAGCTTGTTGTACCGTCAACATGCGATTCACCTCCTTGTCTATCAATATTCACATCATAGACAGGAAAACCAAAAAATATTCAGCTCACTTTATGAGGTGGCTGAATAGTTACATATAAAATCGGTACAGGGAATAGTACTTGGAAGATTTATTGGTATTCTGGAACTGTCAATTATCATTTTTATGTGGATATTAATATTATATAGAGGCAACGAAAAAGTTTAACACATCCTTGACGGAAAAGTTGTTTGTCCATTTTTCGACTGTCGAAGGCAAGCCTGTGGCTTGCCTCCGTCACGCCCTGGCGTGACGGAAGACCGAACAACCACCCGCTTCAACAGACCCATACATGGGGCTGGAAGCGGCGTTGTTCGGTCGCCCGACAGTCGAGCAAATGCTTGGTAAATGCTGCAAATGTTAAAGCTTCAAATTGCATCTATATAGTAGTACTGGGTTAGCCACAATAACGCGAGCTTATAATGGGTGGTATTTTATAACTCCGCCTTACACTGTTAAAAAAGATTTGGTCTCTATTCTTAGAAAAACAGAAACATATACTTTACCAGCCGAAGCTAGATATCATCTAACCCTCAATAGCATTTGGGGTGGAGAATGGACTATTTATTTATATGCTCGTGTGAAGAATCAAACATTGTATACCGGTACCAATTAGCGAAAAGGAGAATGGGACATGCTGACTACCATTACGTCTATTTTAGGTTACCTTTTTATAGGTGTCGTTATTTTAGCTGTTTTTATGGTTTTTAAATTCGTGAGAAAACGGTAAAAAAATTAAATAACTGTAGATGAGCAAAATCACTAACATAAATTTACATCAAAACAAAAAAGGAGACATGAACCCGATTCCTTGGTTAGAATAGATGTGTCATCAAACCATTCACAAGGAGGTTCATGTCTCATGAATAGATTAGCACATCACCAAGGAATTCACAAGTTTTTCACGATGTTAGGGTTGTCACTTTATTTCTCGAAACCAGTCATGAAGCATCTCGTTCATATCGTGGATGCAATGATGACAAAGGGCTTTTCGGGAACATTGACCGATCTCCATCATGGGAGTTTTCACCCGAATCATCGCACGACACTGAGCCATTTTTTCACGAAAAGTCCGTGGGATGAAGAAACATTGCTTCGCAAACTCCAGCAGTGGATCCTTCGTCGCGTCGAACGAAGCGCGAAACGAGAGAATCAACCCATTTTTGTTTCGATCGACGATACGATTTGCCAAAAAACGAAGCCCTCGCCACGGCAACAAACGCCATTCAAGGGTATGATTGGCACTATTCTCATACAGAGAAAAAGTCGATCGGGGGACATTCTCTTGTTTGGCTTATGGTTCATACTGCAACCCAGGCGTTTCCCTTTGCCTTCCGCCTTTATGATAAGACGGCGGGAAAAAGCAAAGGAGAACTCGCGATCGAGATGCTTTCTTCGTTGGATGTACGCCGTCCCGTTTATGTGCTGATGGATTCTTGGTATCCATCGAAAGCGCTCGTGGAAGCTTGTCTGAAAAAAGGATTCCATGTCATCGCGATGCTCAAAACGAACCGCATTCTCTATCCGAACGGCATCGCCGTTCAAGCGAAGCAGTTGAGCCGCTCCATCGAACCAGACGACACTCGCCTCGTCACGGTGGGAGAAGAGCGTTATCGCGTCTATCGCTGCGAAGGAGCGCTCAACGGTCTCGATGATGCGGTGGTGCTGCTGGTTTGGAAAGCCGATCAACCGATGACACCCGAACATCTTCATTGCGTCTTGAGCACTGATCGGGAGTTAAGCGACGAAGACATCTTGCGCTACTACGCCGAGCGTTGGTCGATCGAATGCTTTTTTCGACAAGCGAAAGATCAGCTGAAACTCGATGGATACCGTGTTCGTCAAGTTCGGGCGGTGAAACGCTACTGGATCTTGGTGCAGCTGACTTACGTGTACAGTATGTTCGAGTCGAACAGCGATTTTTCTGATGGGCTCGATCTCCTGCGCAAGAGAAAAGGACATAGCCTCGTGGAGTTCATTTACAGCGCAGCAAAACAAAATATTCCTATTGACGCCGTGAAAACACAGCTCCACGTGGCATAAGGGGTACCCTGTTTGTCTCTTTTTACATGGTAATTATTGTTATAAAAATTGCTCAACTACAGTTATGATTATTTTACGAACTATACAACTTGCCATTTTGCTTTACATCCTGTCGATCACTTGCCATGTTGTATTTATAGTCGACTTGTATAGAGATAACAGAGAGGGGGGGGATAATGCAAAAAGCTATATTGTTTACGATAATAAGCGCATGTTTTTATTTTTGTTTATATTTCGTAACATTGTGGGGTATTAATCACTATGAATCTCTAAAAACGTTTAATATCATTTCAATTTTTCCTATTATCCTTACTGCGGTACTTGCTTTTTTATTGGGAATTATTATAAAGATAAATTTTACAAACGACATATCTGATAGAAAATTGTTAGCTGTCATACTAGTTGTTGGTCTTATCATGTATTTAGCAGTTATATCTGTTGAGTATATGAGATGAAGATTTTTGTAAAAACACTCATGAGAAGATTTCGTTCCCCATCTAAGCATGAAAGTAGTCTCACGTGGATTCATTATTTTTAGATAAATGTGGTCCCATAACAAAATCGTTTTTCATACAAAAGGAGATGAATAATCATGAAAAGATTTCTTCTAATTTTTTTTTGCTGCACTTATTTTCTTTGGAACTAATGTATCGTTATTTGCTAATGCAGAGACTACTGATTCTAGCCTAGAGATGCAAAAAATTGAGAATTTGGATGCTAACAAGGACATCAATATTGAAATCATAAAAGATAATAAACAACAACGTGTAGTACAAGTTGTTGATAAGCAAACAGGGAAGATTTATAAATCTACTTTGGGTCTTCACCATTTTCTGTGATTTCTACTCAATCCTAGAGACATGTTAGCTGGATGAAATAGGTTCATCAGTCAGGATCCTTCTTCCGCATACAGACCACGAAGTTGGTAGAATGGAAACAGTCAAGTGCTTTCCTTGACGGGTTCCATTCTACCAACTATCATACCGATAGCGGAAGAAGGGAGCGCTTAAGCAGCCTGACTGCCTGTAGTGTTCCCTGTACACTCCAGAAATACACGCAAACGAAACCGTTCTAGATTTCGATAGCCATATGCCCGGCGTTTGATGTTTTTGATCTTGTGATTCGTCCCCTCAATTCGGGCATTCGTATATGGGCACAAAAAGTAGGAAAGAATAGGCTCCTTCCACCTTTCAAGCGTGTTGGCTGCTTTCTGAAAAGAAGCAAAAGGGCTCTGTTTGGCTAACTTAATCCATTCTTCCAAGCGTTCCTTTGCTTCATGATATCCATCGGTTCGGTAAAAATCCCGAAACAACTCTTTCAGATAATAAGCAATGGAAAGTGCCGGATACTCCTCCAAGATATCGTCTAATCGAAGCCGTTGGTCCTTACGAAGCTTTTCACAGCCTTTCAAGAGAAGATATCGAGCCTTTTTCAATGGAGAAAATTCCTTTCTTGCTTGATCCAAGGCTTGTGTCACTTTTTGAACCACATGGTACTTATCGATGACAATCGAAGCAGATGGAAACAGGGCGCGAACCGCCTTATGATAAGCCCGAGTTCGACAGTTTTGAGGCCATTTTAGGCAAATGAAAATGGCCAAAATGCTGTTATATCAAAGATTTCGCGATGCGGATCCTAGAAAAAAACACTGAATTTCATAGGCACACGACTTGTTTATTTTAACTTTTAAAACAGCTGAATATCGGTTATAATATAGGCATGTACATACGGCGAGTAACACGCAAAAACAAAGATGGAACGACCGTGGCGTATCTCCAGCTTGCTCACAACGAATGGGATCCGAAGGCCAAATATGCGAAAGCGAAGGTGATTTATTCGTTTGGGCGCGAAGACGAGGTGGATCGCGCTGTCTTGGAGCGTCTGGCCAAAAGCATTTCGCGATTCCTTTCTCCTGAGCAGGCTTGGGAAATCGAGACGTTGACAGGAGAAGTGTCGGATGACTTTCAGTTTCAATCAAGCAAACGCCTTGGTGGCGCTTGGCTTTTGGATCAGCTCTGGAGACAACTGGGATTGGGAGAGATTCTCCACTCCTTGTTTGCCTCCCGACATCATCAGATTCCGTTGGAACGGCTGATTTTTGCCATGGTGGCGAATCGTGCCCTTCATCCGTCAAGCAAGTTGGCGATGGAGGAGTGGGTGGAGAAAGACGTGCATATCCCTCATCTTCCCCAAGTCGCCAGCCACCAGTTGTACCGGGCGATGGATGAGCTGCTGGCTGTGCAGCCGGAATTGGAACGCCAAGTGTTCCATGCCGTGGCCGATTTATTGAACCTGGACGTCGATTTGATTTACTTTGATACGACTTCGTCGTACTTCGAAGTGGATCCATCCGAAACACCAGAAGGAGAATCGCTTCGAAAGCAGGGGTTTTCCAAAGATAAGCGTCCCGATTTGGTCCAAATCGTCATTGGACTGGCCGTTACCCGGGAAGGAGTCCCCATTCGCGCTTGGGTATGGCCTGGCAATACGATGGATATGACGGTCATCAAACAGGTGAAACAAGACTTGATTGGCTGGAAGCTTGGGCGTGTGATCAGCGTGATGGACCGCGGATTTTCGTCTGAAGAGAATTTGCGAATCTTGCAACAGGCCGGGGGACACTACATTGTCGGCGAAAAAATGCGGTCCGGCAAAGCCGCCGTCAAAGAGGCCCTGAACCGTCGCGGGCGCTACCAACAAGTTTGCGAGAACTTGCATATCAAAGAAATCATCGTGGGCGACGGAGAAGCGCGCCAGCGCTATGTTCTCGTGTACAATCCCAGCGAAGCCGAGCGCCAACGCAAGGAGCGAGAAAAGCTGCTCGAATCGCTGAAAGAGGAGTTAGAAGGGCTTCGCCAACTCCCAAACGAAGCTCATCATAAGGCTACTTGCCGATTGCGTTCCCATCCTTCCTATGGAAAATACTTGCGCCAGTTGAAGGACGGAACCCTTCGCATCGACAAGCAGGCGGTTCGTGATGCCGAAAAGTATGACGGAAAATATCTCATCCGGACATCCGATAACACCTTGTCTGCCGAGGATGTCGCGCTCGGGTATAAGCAGCTCGTAGATATCGAGCAGGCCTTTCGAACATTAAAGCCCACATTGGAATTGCGGCCTATGTATCATCGCTTGGAAGACCGCATTCGGGCGCACGTGCTACTCAGTTGGCTCGCTCTCTTGTTAGTTCGGATCGTGGAGATCCGAACCCATGAATCGTGGCCGAAAGTAAGAGACGAATGTGAACGTCTCGTGCTTGGACATTTTTCTTCAAAAAACGGCGACCTTTATCAACGAACAGAACTGACGACCAAACAAGCGCAACTCTTTGCGGCTCTAGGGCTGGAGCCTCCTCCGAAGATCCTAGGCATCCATCCTCGCACCTAGATACACGCCCGAAGTATGCCCAAATGCCTCTCGTCCCTTTTGCATCAAGGGGCGAGAGGCATTTTGTTTGCCTAGTGACTGTCGAACTCGGGTTGTATATGGGATGCGGTGCTTTCGGCTAACCTCTTGAATGGTGGAGCCTTCGCAAAGTTCATACAAGTACTCACAAAATCGATTGGTGTAGTGTTGATTGGGTGGAATCGATTCCAAAGAGGCGGAAAACACTTGAGAACAATTCCAGCACCGATAGCGCTTTACCTTTATGAACAAGTACACCGGTTGATGGAAAATCGCCAAATCCCGTACTTTTCTTGTCCGTCTGTCGTGGACAGAGGAAGTGGCAAACCCACAATGAGGGCAACGTTCCTGTGTCTCTGTTTTCTCTACATGAATCGCATAACCATAGGAAAGAAGTTCTTGTTTAATCACTTTAAATTCTGGCAATCCTAGTGGTATAGAAAGCACTTACGAGACCTCCTTAATGTTTATTTCACCGCTAACATTATTGCCAGGATCTCGTCAGTGCTTTCTCTTTTTTGTCACTAAATCACAAAATTTGGTGATGAACCTCTACTTTTAACAAAAAAGACAATTCCTTTCAAACTGTTGAGATAGATTTGAAAAGCAAAGTAGAAAACAACGTTTTAAATTCAAAAGCTCTCGAGCTTCAAAGCAGCGCTATGCAATTACAATCTGCTCAGATGGTCTCATCGTCTTTCTCATTAATTGATAGTGGCTCTAACTTAAGCGGTAAATTTAAATACTATGCTTACACACAAAAAATATGGGTTGTACAGAGTGAAGGAGAATCGAAGAATCCAATAGAAACTTCGAATAATAGCTCAGACCTTCAAAGCTTTAGAAATTCGGTAAATAATCTTAGAGGTTCTGAAATAAGATTTCAAGCAGCATGGGTTACGGGTGTTTCGTCAACTATGGTTGCGGTAATTACATCACCGACTGGGTGGGGACCTATCGTAGCAACTTTGACAGCGGCAGGTGCTACAGTAGCAGCAATTGCAGAAGCGTATAATTCATATATGCTTGCAAAAGATTGTCGTTTTTATTTCGGCAGAATTACTTTACGATAACTATACTGTTAAAGCCGATGATAAAATCCCCAATATAGCCGGAATAAAATTCCCCACTTATAATAGAACCATAGTGTCAACGAGAGGAGCTATGGTTCATGATGACGAGAGGGGAATTTTTCATGATCAAAGAGATGTATGAAAGGGGAAGGAGTATTTCCGATATTGCGAGGGAATTGGGGATCGATCGGAAAACCGTCCGAAAATATATTCACTCCCCCAATCCCCCTTCCAAATTCAAGCGAAAACCAAGAAAAAGCAAGTTGGATCCATTTAAACCATATCTTCAAAAACGGATGTTAGAGAATGGGGTGTTTAATAGCGAAAAATTGTTTTTCGAAATTCGACAACAGGGCTACACGGGAGGAAAGACGATTTTAAAGGACTATATGCAGCCTTTCCGAGAGACGGCGAAAAAGAAATACACCGTTCGTTATGAAACGCTTCCTGGCGAACAAATGCAAGTCGATTGGAAAGAAGTTGGGGAGGTCGTGATCGAAGGGAGAAAAGTCAAGTTATCGCTATTTGTGGCTGTGTTAGGCTATTCGCGGATGAAATACGCGGTATTTACGACCAGCCAGGACCAGGAGCACTTAATGGAATGCCTGATTCAAAGTTTCAAGTACTTTGGAGGGATTCCAAAGAGAGTGTTATTTGACAATATGAAGACCGTTGCCGACGGCCGGGAACAAGGAGTGGTGAAATGGAATCAGCGATTTTCTGAATTTGCGAGTTACTATGGATTTATTCCAAAAGTATGCCGGCCTTACCGGGCCCAGACAAAGGGGAAAGTCGAACGAGCCATTCAGTATATTATGGATCACTTCTATGTAGGAACATCGTTTGAAAGCATCGAAGAATTGAATTTTCTTTTGCATCGCTGGCTCGATCAAGTGGCGAATCGGAAGCCAAACGCCACTACCGGCATTCCTCCGCAAGAGTGGGCAGAGGAACAGTTGAAACCTCTCCCGCAGAAAGATTACGATACGAGCTATCTTTCCTATCGGAAAGTGCATTGGGATGGCAGTTTCTCCTACAAAGGGGAACAATGGCTCTTATCGGCGGAGTATGCGGGCAAAGAAATTCTGGTAAAGGAGCGATTGAATGGGGATATTCGGTTGTACTATCGAGGGGAGGAGATTTCTTACTTGAACCAACAGAAAAAAGTAATGGCATTCGCCGAAAAAATAAAAAAGAAACAGACGGAAATGGCGGCCACCATTTCGCCTGTTTCGGTGGAAGTGGATACTCGTCCATTGTCCGTTTATGACGCATTCCTGCGAGGGGAAAGCTCATGAAAGAACGAATACACGAGTATTGCCACCGGCTCCATTTGCCTGTCATGGCGGAACGATGGTCCGCCATGGCAGAATACGCAGCTACTCATAATATACCATATTCGGAGTTTTTATTCCGCTTATTAGAGGCAGAAATCGTCGAAAAACAGGCACGATCGATCCAAACGCTCATCAAGCTGTCCAAACTGCCATATCGCAAGACGATCGATACGTTTGATTTTGCCGCACAGCCTTCAGTGGATGAGCGTCGGATTCGAGAGCTGCTTACGTTGTCTTTTATTGACCAAAAAGAGAATATCCGTTTTCTCGGTCCACCGGGGATTGGAAAGACGCACCTGGGGATTTCGATTGGAATGGAGGCGATCGTAAGAGGATATAAAACGTATTTTATTACCGCCCATGATTTGGTCACTCAGTTAAGAAGAGCCGACCAGGAAGGAAAGCTGGAAAAAAGCTTCGTATGTTTGTGAAGCCAACTGTTCTCATTATGGATGAAATGGGGTGCTTAAAACTGGACCCGAACAGCGCTCATTACTTATTTCAGGTCGTCTGTTTATTGCAAAATAAAAATGCAGAGATCTGCAGAGAATTTGGCTTAGGCCAACTTGACATGGAGTGGGGGGCGTGATAGCCTTTTTAGGCATAGCCAGCCCTTGATATTGCTGGCTTCCTGGCTTTTTAATCACGCCCCCAGAGGCTCCATGTCAAGTTGTCATTCTCTGCACTTTTCCTTGCAAAACTCTGTATTTTTTCTTTGCAGAAAACAATGTTTAGTGCAAAATGAAAGTACAGAGTTCTGCAACAAAAAAGTACAGAGCTTCATGGCATAAAAAAGGCTTGCCAGCTCTTAAAAAATCCTCTACTGTTTAAGGTTATATCGGTGATTCTACGAAGCCGTTTGGCGCGATACATCCGGGCGGAATGACATCACTCGATCGGCAAGCTGTCACCGCCGTATACCGTTCATTGATTTTTAGATTTCAAACAAAAACTATTGTAAACCGCTTTCACTTGGTTTATAATAAAGCTAAACCGGTTTATGAAAACGCTTTTGAACTAAATCGATTTAGTGCGAGAGAGGGATCCCTTTTGAAAAAAGTGACGATGGCCGATGTCGCGAAATTGGCCAACGTTTCAAAAAGTACAGTGTCACAATACTTGAATAAGCGCTATGAATATATGAGCGAGGAAACAAGAAAGCGCATCGCTCAAGCGATTGAAGAGCTCGGCTATCAGCCAAACGTGATCGCCCGCAGTTTGAAGCAAAAGACGACAGCGACCATTGGCGTGATCGTGTTCAACATGCTTCATATGTTGACAACGCAAGTGCTGCACGCCATTGAAGAAGAGTGCCAAAAGCGTGGGTTTCAAGTCATCGTCTGCAACTCCGGCGATGATCCGGAGAAGGAGAAAAAATATGTTGACATGTTGCTGGCGAAACAAGTGGACGGGCTGATCGTGTTTCCGACCGGGAAAAACGACGACGTCTATCACCGTCTTGTTGCCGAACAGTTTCCGCTTGTGTTTGTCGACCGGATGGTGCCGGGAGTGGAGGCGGACAGTGTGCTGCTTGATAATGCAGGTGCAGCGGAAATGGCGGTTCACTATTTCACTTCCTATGGCCGCGAGCAGATTGCCATTGTCACCCCGCCGCTTGTCCCATACAACGTGCCGCGGATGGAGCGGTTGGAAGGATTTCGGGCGGCTATGCGCAAAAGAGGGCTGGACGTTGAAGATCGGAACATCATCGCCGCTGATCCGGATGCGTTGCCGGAAGTGTTGAAACAACGATTTGCCGAACCGAAGCGGCCCAATGCCTTGTTTGCGATCAACGACTTGACGTTGATGGGAGTTTTGCGGTTTGTGAAAGACGCAGGGGTTCGTGTGCAGGACGAGGTGGCGATCATCAACATCGACGATGTGCCGTTTGCTGATATTTACACGCCGGCGCTGACCACAATCGCCCAGCCGACGTTTGCGATGGGGAAAAAAGCGGCAGAGCGCGTGTTCGAGCAAATAGATCGGAAGGGGGTGGATCAACCGAAAGTGTTTCGTTTCTCCCCGACATTGATGGAACGGACATCGATCAGACGGGAGAAGAAATGAGGAAGGGAGGAGAAACGATGACCATTCATGAGGACGTCGTCATTGGCATTGATATCGGAACGACGAGTACGAAAGCGGTCGTGTTCGGCGGGCGGGGGCAAGTGCTGGCTTCTCATGCGGTCGATTATCCAATCATTCAGCCGCATCCTGGGTTTGCGGAACAAGACCCCGAGGAGCTGTTCGCTGCGGTCGTTCAAGCTGTCGGGGCATTGTCAGTCCGCCATGGCATCCGCCCGGAGCAGGTAAAAGCGATCGGTTTGAGTGCGGCGATGCACTCGATCATGGCGCTTGATGAATCGGGGCGGCCGCTGACTCGGCTCCTCATCTGGGCCGACAACCGAAGCGTCGCCCAAGCGGAGCGGCTATTAAAAGAGCAGAACGGGCTTGCCATTTATCGACGGACGGGAACGCCGATTCATCCGATGTCGCCGCTAGCGAAACTGCTTTGGCTGAAAGAGGAGCAGCCGGACATATTTTGGCAAGCGCGCCGGTTTGTGTCGGTGAAAGACTACGTGCTGCATCGCCTGTACGGCGATTATGTCGCTGACCATTCGCTGGCATCGGCGACGGGGTTGTTCCGCCTCGATACGCTCGATTGGGACGAGGAGGGGCTCGCCCTTGTCGGCATTCGCCGGGACCAGCTGCCGCGGCTCGTTCCGGCCACTCATATCATGACCGGAATGAAAAAAGAATGGGCGGAAAAAATGGGAGTCGCTCCGGACGTGCCGTTGGTCATTGGGGCAAGCGACGGTGTGCTCGCCAATATCGGCGTCGGGGCGGTGCTGCCGGGAGAAGCGGCCATTACGATCGGGACGAGCGGCGCAGTGCGAACGATTGCCGCAAAACCGACAACGGATGAAAAAGGGCGGACGTTTTGTTACGCGTTGACGCCCGGCTATTGGGTCGTCGGCGGTCCGACAAACAACGGCGGAATTTTGCTTCGCTGGTTGCGCGACGAGTTCGGCGCCCAAGAGCGGGAAGTGGCGAAAAAGCTCGGCATGGATCCGTATGACTTGTTGACGAAATACGCGGAACGCGTCCCGCTGGGGGCGGAAGGGCTTGTGTTTTTGCCGTTTTTATCGGGTGAGCGTGCGCCGCATTGGAACGCGAATGCGCGTGGGACGTTTTTCGGCCTCGGGCTGCATCATAAGCGCGAGCATTTCATCCGCGCTGTCATGGAAGGCGTCTGCTTCAGCATTTTGTCCGTCGCTTTAGCCATTCGCGATGTCACGGGGCCGATGACGGAAATCCGCGTCTCAGGCGGATTTGCCAAATCGCCGTTTTGGCGGCAAATGCTTTCTGATATGTTGGGCAAACCGCTCATCGTGCCGCAGACGCATGAAGCGTCGGCGTTAGGGGCGGCCGCGGTGGCGCTTTACGCGTTAGGCGAGCTACCGTCGCTGGAAACGGTGAAAACGTGGATCGACACGACAGCCCGTCATGAACCGAAGGAAGAACATACGCTCATTTATGCTGAACTGTTTGACTTGTATGCCCGCTTGTATGAGCGGCTGAAAGAAGAGTTTGACATCATCGCTGCGTTTCAGCGGCAGAGTGGGGAAAAGGGGCCGGAAACGAAATAGGTTTAGCCTTATAACAGGGGCGACTAAATCGATTTATTCCGCCTCTTTTTCTCCGAAAGCTTGAAACCGCTTGCTTTGTATACTAAATCGATTTATCTCAAAGCTAAGGAGGAGTGCGTGATGGGAATCGCCATTGTCATTGCGGCTATCATTGTTTTGTTATTGCTCATTACCGCAGCGAAAATGCATCCGTTTGTTGCGCTCATTTTAGTGTCCGTCGGCGTTGGCTTGATGATGGGGATGCCGCTTGTCGCTTCGTCGCCAGAAACACCAGGGATCATCGATTCCATTAAAGCTGGCCTGGGCAATACGCTAGGCTTTTTAGCGATCGTCTTGGCGCTTGGGACGATGCTTGGCAAAATGATGGCTGAATCGGGCGGCGCTGAGCGCATTGCGAAAACGTTAATTGACCGCTTTGGGCAAAAGCGCGTCCATTGGGCCATGATGGTCGTCGCCTTCTTAGTGGGGATTCCAGTCTTTTTCCAAGTCGGATTTGTGCTGCTCATTCCACTCGTCTTTACGATCGCCATGGAAACAGGCATTTCGCTTGTGACGATCGGCATTCCGCTTGTCGCTGGTTTGTCTGTCGTGCACGGTCTCGTTCCGCCGCATCCGGCTGCGATGGCGGCAGTCGGCATCTTTAAGGCGGATGTCGGAAAAACGATTCTGTATTCGATTATCGTCGGTCTGCCGACCGCGATGATTGCCGGGCCGCTCTATGGCAAATGGATCGGTTCGCGCCTGTACAAAAAAGTGCCGTCGGAAATCGCCGAACAGCTTGTGCAGCATAAAGAAGCGCGGGAACTCCCGGGCTTCGGAAATACGCTGTTTACGGTTTTGCTTCCGGTCATTTTGATGTTGATTGCGTCTGTCGCCAACGTGACGCTTCATCAAAAGTCGGAAGCAGCGAAAGTGCTGCGCTTTATCGGCGATCCGATCATCGCATTGCTCATCGCTACGGTTTATTCGTTCTTTAGCCTCGGTTATGCGCGCGGCTTCAACCGCGACAACGTGCTCAAATTCGCCAATGAATGCCTTGGCCCGGTCGCGAACATCCTGCTTGTCATCGGGGCGGGCGGCGCGTTCAACAAAGTGCTTCTCGACTCCGGCATCGGCGAGCAAATCGCGGAAGCAGCGAAACACTCGCACCTGTCGCCGCTCTTATTAGGCTGGGGCATCGCTGCTCTCATCCGTGTAGCGACCGGTTCAGCGACCGTCTCGATGATGACCGCAGCCGGCATCGTCGCGCCGATCGCCGCCACGATGCCAGGAACGAATGTGGAACTGCTCGTCTTGGCGACCGGCGCCGGTTCGTTGATCTTGTCGCACGTCAACGACTCCGGCTTCTGGATGATTAAGGAGTATTTTGGGATGACGGTGAAAGAAACGCTCATGACATGGACGGCGATGGAGACGATTATTTCGGTGGTCGCATTCGTTTTGATCTTGTTATTGAATATAGTTCTTTAGGAGGCTTGGGAAAACAACCTACTTACTTTATTGTAAGGAAATGGATATAATAAGATAAGCAGGTTCATCACCAAAAGATGTACTTGAATTTTAAAGACAAACATGATAACAATGTTGCTCAAAGAGACGTATGGTATTAAAAGGAAAAAAGATGTTTTGATTTTCTCAATCATGATCGTCTTTATTTGTCAAGTACACTTTGTGGTGAATAGCCGATAAGCAACTCACATTTCGCATCCTGAATAAAGATTCAAAATAATCCAGATTTTAGTGAATAAACATTTTTACAATAAAAAATATTTTTGTGCGAATATTCGAGTTGTTTTTTGTATAATGAAAAGATTGCGAAGTATGGGAAATAATGCTGCTGCAAGGTTTTTCGGGAAAAGAGGGTGTCCCAAAAGGATCGGGCCACCCTTCCCGAATAAAGGCATGAAGAAATCGCTAAGAAGCAATGTATTGTGTTTTTTTGATTCAAGCCTTATGAAAGCGGACGACGGAGGGGGAACCCTCACCCTTCCCGCAAGTCTAACATTTTTCATCCGTTTTGTTAGACAAGCGATTTCACAAGCAACAGTTCATCCCGGATCGGAATGCCGTCAGGGCTCATAAGTGGAATGCTTGGTTTGACTTGCCTAGCCTTGTCCACCGCGTTCGGAAAGACGCCAATGATTTGGTAGCCGCGCTTTTGATAGAAACGAAGGGCATGCAAGTTGTCGTTCGTTGTAATGAGCTGAACAGTGGTGCACCCTTGTTGTCTCGCCCATGTCTCCGCCTCATGCAAAAGGGCGCTGCCGACGCCGCGGTTTTCCATTATGCTGTCTAGCGAGATGATCTCGCATTCGTTTCCGCGAATCACAAACGTAATGAGCCCGATGATCCGCTGTCCATTCTCGACAGCCGCAAATCCATCCAGTTCGCTGCAGTTATAGATGCCGGTCGAGACAACCATTTGCGGACTTCCCCAATGGTTGGTGAAAAACTGGTGGACGATGGCGCGGTCCAACTGTTTGGTTGAAACGATGTTCAAAGCATTCCTCCTCCTTTTATCCATAAGACTTGCACTTGCGTGTGTAGCGGGTCACCCCCATTCCCTCTTTCCCCTCTTGAATCAAAGGGATGTGTCTTTTTGCATCATCGCGCGTTGGAACGATTGAAAAACGGAAAAGGAAATGAATGTAAGCGCAATTCCTGCCGCATATGGCAAACTGGGCTTTAATGTAAACAACCAGCCGGCCATCGCCGGACCGCCAATGCGGCCGAGCGAGTCGAACGATGATAAGACGCCTGTTGTGCTTCCTTGTCCATCGGTCGTATGTTTTGTTAACAAGGCGGATACGCACGGGCGAATGACGCCGTTGCCGATGCCGAAAATTGTTAAATAGAGCGCGGCTGTCCAAAAGTCATGGATGAATAAAATAAGGGTAAAGCCGAGCGCTGATAAAAACAGTCCGCCGCGAATGACGGTTCCTTCACCGAATAATTGAATCAGTTTTCCAAGCATTCCTCCTTGGACGATGGCCCCTGCAAGCCCCATAATCATAAAAATGCAGCCAAGTTCCGTCGATGAAAGCCCTGCCCGTTCAGCGGCAAAATAAGCAAACGTCGCTTCAAGTCCGGCAAGGGAAAACGTCACCATGAACTGCAACACGTATAGACGGGCTAGAGGACTTTGGAGGGCGGCCGCAAGCGATGGCCGCTTTGTTTTTACGTTCGATCGTTTTTCTTTTGGAAGCGACTCATGCAAGAAAACGAAAACGAATATAGCGGTCAAGAGTGCCAAGCTGCCTGCCACCCAAAACGGAGCAGTTAAGCTCGCTTTCGAAAACACGCCGCCGATCCCCGGTCCGAAAATAAATCCAAGCCCGACGGCCGCCCCGATCATGCCCATCCCCTTGCCGCGGTTTTCTCCGGTCGTCACGTCTGCGACGTACGCCATGGCGGTCGGCATCGTGGCGGCAGATAGACATCCGCCGATGATGCGGGCGGCAAACAACATCCAAAGTTTTGTCGCGGCGGCGAGCAAGAAAAACGAAAGGGCCAAACCGAAAATGCCGACAAGCAGCATCGGTTTTCGTCCATATCGGTCCGATAGTTTCCCCCACATCGGCGCAAATAAAAATTGCATGAAAGAATATACGGCCATCAACCAGCCGAGCTGTGTTGGGGTAGCGCCGATTTTTTCAGCGTAAAACGGAAGGACGGGGATAATAATGCCGAACCCAACCATGACGAAAAACATCACAAGAAATAAAAGCGGCAAATAACGCCGATCGCTCATGATCACCATCTCCGCTATGTAGTTTGCATCTTTATCGTAATGGAAACAAGCTCATTTTTCAAAGATGTAAACGCATTGACAATGGAAAAAGTTTTCGTGAAACTGAAAAGGGATGAATGATGGCAACGTCAAAAGTTCTATAAACATTCCAAATGAGTATCGTGAGGCATTCATAGGATCGAATTCGCCCCTGACCAGCAACCGCAAAAAAGAGGCGAAAGAGTTGTCAAGGGAGACGGGGACAAACAAAGAATTAAGGAGGAAGCCATATCGTGTCCGGAAAAACCATACAAGAGTGGGGAAGAGAGTTTCCATTATTGAAAAACATCATGGCAACGGAAGCGGTATTTTGGCGCAATCCAAAATATCGCGCGTTTGAGCAAGCGGTGCGAACGATTTCTTTAGGCGAACGCGATGTCAAGGAGTCGGAAGAGCGATTGCGCCGCTTTGCCCCTTATATCGCAAACGTGTTTCCAGAGACGCGAAATACAAATGGAATCATTGAATCTTCTTTGGTGCGGATTCCGAACATGCAACGGCGTTTGGAAAAGATGTTTCAGACAAACATCGAGGGGGAGCTGCTGCTAAAATGCGACAGCCATCTTCCCATCTCCGGGTCGATCAAAGCGAGAGGGGGCATTTACGAAGTCTTGAAACACGCGGAAGATCTTGCGCTCGCAAACGGTATGATCGCCATGGGAGACGACTATGCGGTCATGGCCAGCGAAGAATTCCGGCAGTTCTTTTCCCGCTATTCGCTTGTCGTCGGTTCGACAGGAAATTTAGGCTTGAGCATCGGCATCATCGGGGCGCAGCTTGGGTTCAACGTCACCGTTCATATGTCAGTCGATGCCAAACAATGGAAAAAAGACCTGTTGCGAAGCAAAGGGGTCACCGTCATCGAACATCTCACTGATTACAACAAAGTGGTGGAAGAGGCGCGAAGACAGTCGGCACAGGATCCGACCTCGTATTTTATTGATGACGAAAATTCGATCCATCTGTTTTTAGGCTATGCGGTGGCGGCGTCGAGGCTGAAACAGCAATTAGAGGATATGAACATCGTCGTCGATGAGGACCATCCACTGTTTGTGTATCTTCCTTGCGGCGTTGGCGGCGGTCCGGGCGGAGTAACCTTTGGCCTGAAACTCGTGTATGGGGATCATGTGCATTGCTTTTTCGCTGAACCGACGCATTCGCCTTGCATGCTGCTTGGGTTGATGACAGGACAGCACGACCGCGTGTCGGTGCAAGAGTTTGGCCTCGACAACAAGACCGAAGCGGACGGATTGGCAGTGGGGCGGCCTTCGGGATTTGTCGGGAAAATGTTAGAACACGTCATCAGCGGCGTATACACGGTGGATGATCAAACGCTTTACCGCTTGCTCGCGGCCATGGTCGATACAGAGAATATCCGTTTAGAGCCATCTGCATTGGCAGGGGCGGCGGGGCCTGTTTGGCTGTTTCGTTATTCGGCGGGACAAACGTATTTAGAGGAAAACGATTTGAAAGAAAAAATGAAAAACGCCACCCATATTGGCTGGGCGACGGGCGGAAGCATGGTGCCAAAGGATGTGATGGACGGTTATTATAGGGAAGGGGAACGGATTGAAAAAGAGTTGGGAGACTGTTTTCCTCAAGGATGATGAGCAGGCGGCAGAGGAAATGAGGAACTCGCCAGAACGTTTTGATGGCGGGACCGTCATGGCAATCGGCGACAATGGGGTCATCGCCTCAGGCACGGTTGTGATGAAAGATGTTCCGGCCAATGCGGTAGTTAGCGGAAGCCCGGCGAAAATCATCAAATGAACCGGGTGGTGAAAACGCAGCTTGATCAGACCAAAAACGCCCCGCACCTAAAGAAAAGGACGGGGCGTTTGGTTGTTGCCGCTCTTCTTCATTCTCCCCATTGCACCGCCACCGCCCGAACGGGCGAACCGTCGCCTCCGGGCAAGGAAAGCGGCAGGGCGATGATGTACGGGTCATCAAAATCGATTTGCTCGAAGTTCGCAAAATTTTCCCCGATCACCCCGTTGGCGCCAAGAATGAGTTCATGGGCGCGGAACGAAGAGCCGTCGGGCGGATCGATGTTGAGCGCGTCGATGAAAAACGTGCGGACGCCGCGTTCAAGCATCGCTTCAATCACATCCGGCGCAACGTACGGATGGCGGAAATACCGCTCCGTTCCGGTATAGCGCGACCAACCGGTGTGAAAAAGAACGATCGTCCCTGGCGACAGCTTCGGGATATACGGGGCGGCATCGGCCATCGTCACCGCCTCGCCTTCCGCTTTTCCCGTTGCGTCGATCACGAGCCCGCGGCCGAGAAAATAGGCAAGCGGCACTTCATTCAACCGCCAGCCGTGCTCGCAAAAATGGAACGGCGCATCGACGTGGGTGCCGCTGTGCGAACCGAGCACCAAGCGGCTGACGTGATAGCCGTCCCGAGCGAACGTCGCCGCCGGTTCGATCTCGGGCTTCGGGTCGCCGGGGTAAATCGGGGTGTGGGGCGTGAGCGGCATGGACAAATCAATGATTTTTTTGATGTTCATTTCTCCTTCACCACCCATGCTTGATAAACATCTGTCCGTCGTTCGTCCATCATGGTGTAAAAGTTTTTCTTTAACCTTTGGCGCTCGTTTTGATCGATCATTGCGTGTACGAGTTCTTCCCGTCCATCCATGTTGGCTGCGGCTATTTCACTTCCATCCGGCCCATAAATAGAGGATAAACCAAAGAAATGGAAAGAAGAAGACCGTCCGATTTGATTGCATGCAGCCACATAAACCGTATTATCGATCGCACGTGCCATGGCGAATTTTTGAAACGGTGCATGAAAGGGAGATTCCCAAGCGCATGGAACGAGAAGAAGCTCGGCTCCATGGACGGCTAGGTATCTTGCTAATTCTGGAAAAGCTAAGTCCCAACAAATCATTAGACCAATGCGGCCGAGTTCTGTATCCACCAGCACCGGCTCGGCTCCCGAAGAAAACCAGTTTTTTTCGAAAGGAGTCAAGTGGATTTTTCGATAATTGCCTATACATTGTCCACTGGGATGAATCAACATAAGAGAGTTGTATATATTTTCTGCACGATCTTTTTCAGCGTATCCGTAGGCAATATACAATTGAAATTTTTGAGCAAGCTGGCTCATGTGCTGAAACGTAGGGCCGTCCCATGTTTGGGCCGCCTCTTTCAGCGTTTCCGATAATACGTAGCCAGTGGTGCAAAGTTCCGGGAACAGAAGAAGATGGACATTAGGGAACTTTCGCTTGCACTCATTGATGATAGCCTCCATTTTGGCCAAGTTGGCGCCAATGTCGCCGTTCGCCGGCGCCATCTGCGCCAACGCGATGTCAAACGATCGATTCATATCATCCCTCCAAGTTAGTGGGAGATTCAAGCTCCATCGTATTCGTGCTTGCCAATATTTGTTTTGTCCATTTCATCAACCCAAAATAAACAGCCCCCGATAAAAGAAACGTCAGCATGGTGGAGCCGACGGCAAGTGGATGAATGTACGTAAAATAATAGGCGAAGACAGCTCCAACGATATAGGTGATGTAGGCGGCGATGTTGACTCCTTTTTGATAACGATATTGACCTTTTGTATCGTACAAAATATCTTCCGCGTCGTATACCCCTTTTTTGATAAAAAAGTAATCAACGAGCACAATCGCAAACACAGGAATGAACAACGTGGCAATCAGCATAATGAAGTTAAAGAAATGGGACATCAGCACTTCTTTCAGCAAGGCGCCAAGCGTGCAAATCACTCCCATGATCAACGTCGGTTTCCAAAAGCCCGCGCGCGGGAAGACGTTCATAAACGACATTGTGGCGCTATATAATGCCATGACATTGGTCGAGAGTACAGAAAAGAAAACGACGATAGACGCGATCAATCCAAATCCGTAAGCCGCAAGGAGAATGGTGGGATCATAAGTCCGTTCCATGTTCGAGGCAATGCTGAAGCCGCTGACAACGGCCCCAAGCCCCATCGCGACAATGGACGCGACAAGATAACCAAAATACGTTCCCCAAAACCCGCCTGTTTCGGAGCGGCAGTTGCGGTTGAAATCGCAAACTGTCGACATCCAAGAAAAAGCGGTGGCGACGACGATGTCAAAGGCTATGATCGTGGTCACGGATGGATGCTCGCTCAATTTCATTTCGACGAGTGTCGAAATGTCGTAAGTCGTAAAAATTTTGTAGAAAACAAGGAAAGATAAAATCAACATGGCAATCGATATATATTTTTCAATTCGTTCCACCCCTCGGTGGCCAAAAATCGTAATGATCACAACAAGGAGCTCCGTTAAGATCACAAATAGGTTGATATTGCTGTATCCAGTCGTGTAATGGACGGCATAATTCAGGCTAAGGCCAGCCATATAGGCTTGAATCCAGCTCCAGCCGATTAAAATGATCGTGTTGACAAAGGCGGGAAGGATGGCTCCTTTTTGTCCAAAAGCTGCTCTTGTCATCACCATTGTAGGGAGTCCGGTGCGGATGCCGATGTTTCCAGTAAGGGCGAGCGGAATGGCGCCGATCGCCGAACCGACAACAATCGCCAGCATGGCGTTGGCGAAGGAAATGTCAGGAACAAACATCATTCCTGTCATGACAGTGGTAATCACAACATTCGCCGCAATCCAGAGGGTAAACGTGCTAAAAAAGTTCATGCTCCGTTCGTTCATCGGGGTCGGCCGAATATCATCATGACCCAACCGTTCTGTCCATTTCATGAGGATCATTCCTCCTTGATTTTTTTATTTTAAATATTCAGAATAATAAACCTGCACTGATTTCGTCCTAAGGACGAAATCAGGAGTGCGATGGATACCATCCGAGTGGTTGGCCATGTTGGCTGATGTTCACATGCTTTGTTTCCGTAAAAGCGGCAAATCCTTGCGGCCCAAGCTCCCGGCCGATTCCGCTTTGTTTCATGCCGCCCCAAGGGGCATCGACATAAGGAGTGTGATAGCTGTTTATCCAAATCGTTCCTGCTCTCAATTTGCCGGCGATTTGTTCCGCCCGTTCGAGATTTCGGCTGAATAGGCCAGCTGCTAGTCCGTATATCGTATCGTTCGCCAAGCCGATGGCTTCTTCGTCATGTTCAAACGGTTGTACGGTAATAACAGGACCAAAAATTTCTTCTTGGACGATGCGCATGTCTTGACGGACGTGGGTGAAAACGGCAGGGGTGAGATAATACCCCCGTTCTTTGATTCGTTCCCCTCCCTGTAGCAGCACTGCTCCCTCCTGCAAGCCGATCTGGATATACGTTTCCACTTTTTCTAAATGTGAGGAGCTGATTAACGGCCCCATCTCAGTGTTTTCCGCGAAAGGATCTCCGATGCGGAGGGACGTCAGTCTTTTGACCAACTGATCGATAAACGAATCATAAACGTGTCGATGAACGAGAATGCGCGAAGCAGCCACACACACTTCCCCTTGATTGAAGAAGGAAGCAAACAGCGCCCACTCGACGGTGCTCATAAGATCCGCATCGTCAAAAATGATCAGCGGGGATTTTCCGCCGAGTTCCAAAGACACTCGCTTCAAACGACGAGCGCATTGTTCGTAAATCCATCGTCCGGTTTTCGTTCCGCCAGTAAACGATATTTTTTCCACATCAGGATGTGTCACCAATGTTTCTCCAACCGGCGAACCGCCGCCAAGCACGAGATTAAACACGCCGGGCGGGAGGCCGATGGAATCGATCAGCTTCGTCAGTTCCATGAACGATAGCGGAGTCAGTTCTGATGGCTTAAACACCACTGTATTTCCCGCCGCAAGCGCCGGAGCCAATTTCCATATCCCCAATAAGAGCGGGAAATTCCAAGGAACGATGAGGGCGCATACCCCGATCGGTTCCTCAATGATTTTGCTTGTCGTGCCATCGGTTCTTTTCTTTTCCTCGATGGTCCGTTGCTCAACAAAATCGGCGTAGTAACGGAGGCATTGGATCGAATCACTGACATCGAGGCGCGACTCGCGAATCGGTTTTCCTGTATTCAACGTCTCGATCGAAGCGAATGTTTCGGCGTTTTTTTCCAACAGATCCGCCAATTGGCGAAGCGCAGCAATCCGCATGCTCGGATTGGATGGCCAATCGGTGTATTGAAAGGCGTGATGGGCCGCTTGGATCGCCTCTACGGTTTGTGACTGGGATGCTTCATTGATTTCTATTATGATTTCCTCATTCGCGGGATTGATGATGGCTCTTGTTTTCCCTTGTCCTTTGCTCCATTTTCCATTGATATACACCATGGAAGGCTGCCCCTTTTCGTTAAAATGGTTTTATGTCGTTTTCGCTGCCGACAGGGTGTTTGACTGCGCCCGCTTTTTCTTTAACGCCACAAGTGTAATCATCTCATACATAATGGCAGAAGCCAATACCGCTGTAATTTCTCCGCAGTCATAAGCAGGCAATACTTCGACGAGGTCAAATCCGACAATATTCAGCCCGTCAAGCCCCCTTACGTATTCGAGCGCCTCATAACTGGTCGGCCCGCCCACTTCCGGTGTGCCAGTACCCGGGGCAAAAGCAGGATCGACAAAGTCTATATCGTAGGAAACGAAAACGGGTTTGTCCCCGACGCGTTGATGAACGCGGCGCATCACTTCGGAAAAGCCGATCTGCCGGACTTCTTTCATCGGAATGACTTCGAAGCCAAGCCGCTGGGCATCCTCGATATCATCAGCGCTGTAAAGCGGTCCGCGCATGCCGATTTGGATCGAATGGTCCACATCAAGCAACCCTTCTTCGACGGCGCGGCGGAACGGCGTGCCATGCATATATTTTTCTCCATAGTAATGGTCCCAAGTGTCACTGTGAGAATCAAAATGAACGAGTGCGATGGGGCCAAAGCGCTCATAAAAAGCTCGTAAATTCCCCAACGTAATGGAGTGATCGCCCCCCATGATAATGGGAACGACATCATTCTTCAACAACGGCCGCAGCTCTTCGACGATGCGATCATACGTGCGGAGCGCATTGCCGGGAATGACATCAATATCCCCGAAATCGACGCCGGAACAATAGGCAAAAATATCAATATCCATATCTGGATTGTAAGGGCGAAGCAAGACAGAAACACTGCGAATGTGCTGTGGGCCATATCGTTGTCCAGTTCGGTTCGATGCCGCGGTGTCAAAAGGAACGCCAACTATGACAAAATCGACATCGTCTGTTGTTTTGATTTGTTCCAACCGCATAAAGGTGCGAACTCCGCAAAAGCGGGGGGACAGGGAAGAATCTTTCGGTTTGTACATGTCAAGACCTCCTTGGGCATTCAAAATGCTCTCATAGTCTTTAAAGCAAAAAATGTGCCAAGAATGCAGAAACAAAAAGGCCCGTAAGCGGGTTTGTTTTTCATATAAGTAGCGGCGCTTACGGGTCTTCTTTTTCTCATCGGATTGAACGCTCTCCCACCTACGCTTGCGCTTCGAGGTGGGAGATTCTCGGGAACCCCCGCCCTGCGGCAGGCTGTTCACCAAGCCATCCCCGTGCGTCCCACGGTTCAGCTGTCTTACGAAGACAGCAAACGAAGCCCTTCCTGCAAAATATTTCGGGCGGCGTTCTCGTCTCGATCGTGTTCAGCTCCGCAGTTTGGGCACACCCACTCGCGGATGTCGTGCGATTTCACCTCAACATGCCGGCGCCCGCAGCACGAGCACAATTGGCTCGATGGAAACGTGCGGCCGACACGGACCACCGTCCGCCCGTACCATTTCGCTTTATACTCGAGCATCCGAAGCAAGCGCCCCCACCGGTTTGGAATGATAAAAAAGGATGGATGAAAACATGTCATGCAAAAATGTGAATTTTAATCCATTTTTGAATCAATACGGTACTTTTTTAACTTTCGTACGACCGTTGGCTGGCTGATGCCAAGATAATCAGCCATCTCATACGTTGTTTTGCATTGTTTGACGGCGCGCAGAAGCCATTGCCGTTCCACTTGTTCAATGGCTTCTTTTAATGTCGATGGTTCGTTCCCTTTTGCTAACGGCGGATGGATTGCAATCGCCTCTGGATGTTGATGGATGAAAAAAGGGAGATATTCTGGATAAATGGCTCTCGTTTCAGAGGTAATGACCAATCGCTCGATCATATTTTCCAACTCTCGCACGTTGCCTGGCCAATTGTAGTGAATCAGGTGATCAACAATGGATGGATGGAAGTATTTATCCATATGGTATTTTTTATTAAACTTTTCCAAAAAGTATTGCGCTAACATGAAAATATCTTCTTTTCTCTCGCGCAAAGAAGGAACATAAATCGGGATCACATGTAAACGATAAAATAAGTCTTGGCGAAACTTCCCCTGCTTTATCATCTCCTCTAAGTCCCGATTGGTCGAGGCAATCAACCGAAAGTCGACCGATCGTTCTTTCACCCCTCCAACGCGTATGACCTTTTTCTCCTGCAGCACTTTCAGCAGTTTCGCTTGCATCGAAAGTGGAAGTTCGCCAATTTCATCAAGGAAAAGAGTTCCTTTGTCGGCCAATTCGATCAGCCCTGGTTTTCCTGTTTTTTGCGCTCCGGTAAACGATCCTTTTTCATAGCCGAACATTTCCGATTCAAACAATGATTCAGGAATGGCGCTGCAGTTTACTTCAATAAACGGTTCATTTCGCCTTGGACTATTGAGGTGGAGGGAACGGGCGAATACATTTTTTCCGACTCCGGATTCGCCAAGGAAAAGGACAGTCGCATCTGACTGGGCAACGCGGTGTACGAGCTTCCAAACCCGTTCCATCGCCTTGCTTTGAATGACAATATTTTCTGGTTTCAATTCCCCTATTTCCATTTGATAATGTTCCATCTGTTTTCTTAGTTTTTCATAGTCTTCTTTCAAACGCTCCAACTCTGTTAAATCATGCGAAAAACTGATTACCCGAACAATGCGGTTTTGTTGATCAAATACCGGTACGCCTGTCGCCATGACAACCCGTCCGGTTGCGGTTTGCTGCATGAGTTGAACCTCTTTTTTCTCCCGTAATACTCTGGCTGTCACCGAAGGGCAAAAGATGTTTTCTTTTTCTAATTGATAGACAGACTTTCCGACTAAATAAGAAGCGTCCTTTCCGTAAATGGACAAGCAATTCGGGCTGGCGCGGAGAACGATTCCGTTTTCGTCTGTAATCACAATATTATCGTTGGATGATCTCAATATCGCATCCAATTCTAATTCTAAAATGTCGGCGATCCGTTGCATGTATGTTCCCTCCCGGTGATTTGTCTGCGATTCTATTTACTAACTTTATCTAAAGAAGCGAAAAAATCCTCTTTCCTTGTTATATGATTTGCCGCAAAGTTTTTGGCATGTTTTTTGCTTCTATACAAGGTGAGTCAATAGGATGAGGATGGAGGGAAATAAAGGTGAAAGCAGAAACAAAAAAATGGATCCACGTTAAAACAGCGATCCCTGGTCCGAAAGCAACTGAACTTTTGCGGAGAAAAGAGGAGCACGTCCCGCGGGGGCCGTTTAACACCGTACCGACGTTTGCGGTAAAAGGGGAGGGAGCGCTCTTAACCGATGTGGATGGAAATACGTTTATTGACTTGGCCGGGGCGATCGGCAGCCTCAATGTCGGCCATTGCCCGCCGAAAGTGGTGCAAGCGATCGGAAAACAAGTGGAGCAGTACATTCATCCGTGTTTCCATGTCATGATGTATGAGCCATATATTGAGTTGGCCGAGACATTGAACCGCATCACGCCAGGTAAACATCCAAAAAAGACCTTTTTCTTGAACAGCGGGGCAGAGGCCGTCGAGAATGCCGTCAAAATCGCTCGAAAGTATACTGGGAGAAGAGCCATTCTCTCTTTTGAAAGAGGGTTTCACGGGCGGACGTTGCTTGCGATGTCGCTGACGAGCAAAGTTAAACCGTATAAATTTGGATTCGGCCCCTTTGCGCCCGACACGTACAAACTGCCGTATCCGTATTATTACCGAAAGCCGGCGGGCATGACAAACGAAGAATTGGATGCTGAGCTTTTGCAGCGGCTTGAGGACTTTTTTCTCTCGGAAGTTCCGGCAGAAGACGTAGCCGCGATTATGATGGAGCCTGTGCAAGGAGAGGGTGGGTTTATTGTTCCGTCAAAAACGTTTGTCCAAGGGGTCAAACACATTTGTGAAAAATACGGAATTTTGTTTATTGTTGATGAAATTCAGACCGGATTTGGGCGAACGGGGAAGATGTTCGCCATCGAACATTTTGATGTGGTGCCCGATTTGATTACCATGTCGAAGTCAATCGGAGCAGGGGTGCCGATCAGCGCAGTGACAGGAAGAGCTGAAGTTATGGACGCGCCAAATCCAGGAGAAATCGGCGGGACATACGGGGGCAGCCCGCTTGGCTGCGTGGCCGCTTTGGAAGTGATTCATATGCTGCAGCAGGAGCGGCTCATTGAGCGCGCCAATGCCATTGGGGAAACTGTCATTAAGCGGTTCAGACAGTTGCAGGAGAAATATGAGACGATTGGGGATGTACGGGGGCTTGGAGCCATGGTGGCCATTGAATTTGTCACCGATGCAAAGACGAAAACGCCGAATAAGGAGTTAACGGCCGCCATTTTGCGAGAATGCCATCAACGGGGCGTCATCGTCATGAGTGCGGGTCTATACAGCAATGTCATTCGCCTCTTAACGCCGCTTGTCATCACCGATGAACAGTTGGAGGAAGCATTGGATGTCATCGAAGAGGTCATTGCTGAATTGGCATGATGAGTGATTCCTCGTCAAACGACTGATGGAAACTTCGTGATGTGGTCGAAAAAAGGTGATGGTGACATCGTGTTTTTGGACCGTGCCACCTTTTCGTGGTGCGGTTTTTTAATTTGAAACTCATCTCTTCACTACGAGGAAATGTTTCCTGAAAGAAGAACAATCTGTGTTGATTCAAAAATGAATTTTTTGATTCAAAAATGAATGAGATCGGCTGCTGGATGGGAAGTAAAGCTATAAAACAGGAACTTAATAAAAGTAATTCACAAAAAATGGCTCTTCACCAAAAGTTGTACTTGATTTTTTCTGAACATACCCTATTTACGCTTGTGAGGGAAAATCAGCACGTTTTGCATATCTTTGTGCAGGAAACCGTATTGCTTGTCAAGTACATGTTGTGGTGAAGAGCCCAAAAAATATAGAATAGGTTAAAAATTGGAATAAAATTTGCATCTTCGTTTTCGATGAACAAAAATGCCTTGACCAAAGGGGGAGTTGTGCGTGACAGAGAACAACTGGATGCCTCTCTTTCACAAAATGCCCGATTTGCTTGCGCCAACGATGGCGAAAGACCATCCGAATCTGCCGGTTGTCAAGGAAGAGGGATGCTACTATTACGGATTGGATGGAAGAAAATATCTTGATTTTACTTCTGGTATCGCCGTGGCGAATACGGGTCATCGTCATCCAAAAGTCGTGCATGCCATCAAAGAGGCTGCAGACCGCCTGATACATGGGCCGAGCGGCGTCATCATGTATGAATCAATTCTGCGCTTGGCCGAAGAGCTGACGAAAATTTTGCCGGGAGGGCTTGACTGCTTCTTTTTTGCCAACAGTGGAACAGAAGCGATCGAAGGTGCGATCAAATTAGCGAAACACGTGACGCGACGGCCATACGTCATTTCATTTACCGGATGTTTTCATGGGCGTTCGTTAGGGGCGCTTAGTGTCAGCACATCGAAAAGCAAATATCGGAAATACTTGCAGCCAAACGGGTTGACGTATCAACTTCCATATGCCAATCCAAAGGATTGTTCGGTAGGAGAGGATCCCGATGCGTATTTCGCCGATAAGCTCGAACGTGATGTAGCGTCTTTGTTTGCCCATCAAGTGACTCCCGAAGAAGTGGCATGCATGATTGTAGAGCCGGTGTTGGGAGAAGGAGGATATATCGTTCCTCCGAAAGGGTGGCTTCGCAAAATGAGGGAAATTTGCGACCACCATGGAATATTGCTCATTTTCGATGAGGTGCAGACAGGCTTTGGCCGCACAGGTGAATGGTTTGCCGCTCAAACGTTTGGCGTCACGCCGGATATTATGGCAATTGCCAAGGGCATCGCTTCCGGTCTTCCATTAAGTGCAACAGTGGCTTCGAAAGAATTAATGAAACAGTGGCCGCTCGGCAGCCATGGGACAACCTTTGGCGGCAACCCCATCGCATGTGAGGCGGCGCTGGCGACTTTAGAAGTATTTAGGGAAGAAAAATTGTTGGAAAATTGCAGGGAAGTTGGGGAATACGCGCGAAAAAAACTGGAGGTTTTAAAAAGGAAGCATTCCGTCATTGGAGACGTGCGTTCGATCGGACTCATGATCGGCATTGAGATCGTCCATCCGCATACTGGCGAACCGAATGGGAAGGGAGTGATGAATATTTTGAATCGTTGTCTGCAAAAAGGTGTTCTTTTCTATCTATGCGGCAATCAAGGAGAAGTGATTCGCATGATCCCGCCGCTGATCGTGACAAAAGAACAGATTGACGAAGGATTAAGCATGCTGGACGAAGCGTTGACCGAATATGAAGCGGAAATCGGTGTGCATTCATTCGTTTCTGGAAAATGAAAAAGGGGGGCGCATGTCGATTGCGGCTTGGAGATTTGACATGTTCGGGGATCAACGTTGTGCCTCACTGAAAGAATGAAGGGCTTTCTGCTGTCTTCCTGATGAAAGCGTCTTGAAAGCAAAATGTTTTTCGAAAAATGGCAGCGATTTCTGATAATAAGAGGATGGGGGAATGGTTATGAACGCACTGGATACTGGGGTTCTCCTATGTTATTTTCTCGTATTGATCGTCGCAGGGATTTTGGGGGCGAAGCGGGCGAAAACCGCCGAAGATTTTGCGTTGGCAGGCCGAAATCTCGGACTATTTGTCTATCTTGGATGTCTGTCCGCTGTGATTTTGGGCGGTGCTTCAACGATTGGAACGGCGAAGTTAGGATATCAATTTGGAATTTCGGGCATGTGGTTTGTCTTTATGATTGGTCTAGGCATCGCGGTGCTCGGCCTGTTTTTTACGAATCAAATTTACGGCGCCAACGTGACCACGATCAGTGAGCTGCTTGGACGCCGTTACAATCAAGAAACGCGTTTGATCAGTGCGTTGGTTGCCGCGATTTATACGCTGATGGTTTCGGTGACACAAGTCATCGGGATGGGAACGATTATTCATTCCGTTTTAGGTTGGAGCATGACAGTTTCGATGTTAGTCGGCGGGGGAATCGTGTTGTTTTACACGATTCTCGGGGGAATGTGGAGCGTTACGATGACAGACATTATTCAGTTTATCGTGATGACAGTCGGCATTTTCTTCGTGATGTTGCCGATGAGTTTGTCCCATGTCGGTGGATGGGAGTCGCTTTTGGAACGACTGCCAGCGTCGCATTTTGATCTGACGTCCATGGGATGGGCGAATATTTTCCAATATTTCTTGCTCTATACATTAGGAATGGTTGTATCACAAGATATTTGGCAGCGGGTGTTTACTGCCAGAACAACGAAAATTGCCCGAAGCGGCGCAGTGTACGCCGGCTTGTACAGTGTTGCCTATGCATTGGCGTTAAGCGTCATTGGCATGTGCGGGGTGATTGTTTTCCCGAATATGAACGATCCGCAAAACGTATTTGCCAGCATGTCATTAGAGATTCTGCCGCACGGCTTGTTGGGGCTCATTTTGGCAAGCGTATGTTCCGCCCTGATGTCAACGGCTTCCGGAACATTGCTTGCCTCGTCCACTCTGTTATCGTATGATATTTTGAAGCAATATTGGCTCAAAAATATGAGCGATCGGCAGTTTGTCCTTTTGTCCAGAATGATGACGTTAGCGGTTGGGATTGTCGCCATTATCTTTGCTATTTGGATTCAGGACGTGCTGGTGGCGCTCGATGTCGCCTATGCGATTCTGTCAGGGGCCATTTTCGTGCCAGTGGTTCTCGGTTTCTTCTGGAAGCGGGCAACGGCGAAAGCTGGTTTTTATTCCATTATGACTAGTTCCGTCGTTGTGCTGGCTGGTTTAGCGATGGAGGGATTAAGTTCGACCAATCCGATTATGTATGGAATTGGGGTGAGCATCGTTTCTATTGTGGTTTTTTCTTACATCTTTCCATCCTCGAATCTGAAAGAGGGGAATAAAATGATAGAGGATCAGCAACATGTCCTATAAACGGATCAAAAAAGAGGATTCTGGCAAATTTGCGGCGAAATAAAAAATGTATTGACACAGGCAATGTTTGGGTTGCGAATATTAGTTAGGAAAGGATGAGAACATGGCGGAAAGAAAAAAACTATACATCAACGGCGAATGGCGGGAAGCCAAGTCTTATACCGAACTGAAATCGCCGTATTCGCGCGAGACGATCGCTGAAATCCCGGTGGCGACGGAACAAGAAGTCGATGAAGCGATCGCCGCGGCGTATGCGGCGCGGCAAACGATGGCTGCTATGCCGGCCTACGAGCGGGCGGCTATTTTAGAACGGGTCGTCGAGCAGCTGAAAGCTCGGCAGGAAGAAGCGGCAAAATTGATCGCGCTTGAAGCGGCCAAGCCGATCACAACGGCGAGAGGGGAAGTGGCGCGCACGATCCAAACGTACAAATTCGCCGCCGAAGAAGCAAAGCGCATCCATGGGGAAACGCTGCCGCTTGACGCGGCGCCGGGAGGGGAAAATCGCATCGCCCTGACGGTCCGCGAGCCGATCGGCGTCATCGGGGCGATCACACCGTTTAACTTTCCAATGAACCTAGTCGCCCATAAACTCGGCCCGGCCATCGCCTCAGGCAACACGGTTGTGTTGAAACCAGCGAGCCAAACGCCGCTGTCGGCCTACTTTATCGCTGAATTGTTCGAGAGAGCGGGTTTGCCGAAAGGGGCGCTTAACGTCGTGACTGGGAGCGGCCGCACGGTCGGCGATAAAATCGTCACCGACCCGCGCATCAGCATGATCACTTTCACCGGCAGCCCGGAAGTCGGCATCGGCATCCGCAATAAAGCGGGCTTAAAGCGGGTTACGCTTGAACTTGGGTCGAACTCGGCCGTCATCGTCGACGAGCACGTGGACATTGACCGCATCATTCCGCGCTGCGTATTCGGCGCCTTTACGTTCCAAGGACAAGTGTGCATCTCGCTGCAGCGCGTCTATGTCCATGAAAAACGGTATGACGAGTTCGTCGAAAAATTTGTCGCTGCGGCGAAACAATTAAAAACGGGCGATCCACTCGATCCGAACACGGACGTTTCGGCGCTGATCACGCCAAACGATGTCGACCGGGCGCTTTCCTGGATCGAAGAGGCAAAACAAAGCGGCGCGAACGTCGTCCTCGGCGGTGAACGGGACGGCAACATTTTGTTTCCGACGGTAATTTTGGACGCCGAACCGACGATGAAAGTGTCGTGCCAGGAAGTGTTCGCCCCGATTGTGTTGATCAACCGCGTCCGCTCAATCGACGAGGCGATCGAGCTCGTGAACGACTCGCGCTACGGCTTGCAGGCAGGCATCTACACCGACAACGTCCATACCGCGTGGAAAGCGGCGAAACAACTGCACGTCGGTGGCGTGCTGATCAACGACATCCCGACGTTCCGCGTCGACCATATGCCGTACGGCGGCGTGAAAGAAAGCGGGTTTGGGCGTGAAGGCATTCGCTATGCGATCGAGGAAATGACGGAGTTGAAGTTGATTATTTTTAACGAAAGTTAAGCGAGATGAGAAGAGATAGGAGGAAAGTTTCTGTTAGGAAAGAATGGCTGTGCAGCCTTGGAGCGAGCGTCACTCCAAGGCTGCCTCATTAAGCGTGCTTTTCCAAAATATATCCCCAACGGTTCGAGGCGAGAACAGACAGGTGGTATTTATGCTCGAGCTGTTTGCTGAACCATGCTTTTTTCACGAGAAGCAGGCTTCGGCTTGTATGCAAGAACGTTTTCAGCCCTCCGTGCCGAGGTTTGAGGTCATTCGCAAGCTCTGCTGTCAAGACCGCATTTTGCGGCCAGCGACCCTTCTCGTGCAACGGATGGTACATAAACAGTTCGTATCCATGAACAGGCATTTGGGCGGTCTGCTGAAGCAATGCCAGTTCGAAATTTGGCTTGGGATGATGGATATAATGTTGAATATTCGTTTCGTAAAACGATGCGACGAACAACAGTCCGGCAAGCAGCAGCCCGCGTGCTCCCCACGTTCCTTTTCTCCATAATTGACTTGCGCAAATGCCAATCAACATGCAAAGCGGCGGATAGACAGGGAGGATGTACCATCTGATTTTCGTCTTAGCTATGGTAAACATGAGAAGCGGGACGCAAATCCAAAGCAAAATCCCGATCACATCTTCTTTCAATCGATGGTCTGTTCCTTCAAACGCTAAAAGACGAACGCCTTGCATGTAACTGATGACCATGATTCCGACCAAGAGCGCCAGCCACCAAAAGAAAAAATGAACAAGAATGATGCCGTAGTAGGTTTCATCGCCGATATGACCTTCAATGGGCCGAGTGGAGCGCAGCAACAAGTCATATCCGATCATTTGTTTAAAAAAACTGAATCCATCATAGTGATAGCGGGCAAAAGCCCAAGCGAGCACAGGAACAACGAAGGTGAGCGCTGCCCTCCACCATGCGCGCCAGCGTCCTGACTCCCACTGCCTAGTGATGAGAAAATATAAGACCATGATCAACAGAATGTTCCCCGCATGCCAACTTTTCGTTAAAAAAGCAAGTGAACAGGCAAGGCCCGCTGCATACAACCATCGCGTCTGCCGTCTGGCGGCCAGCAAAGAAAGGATGGATAACGTAAAGAAGAATACAAAGAGCGAATCCGCATCTCCTGTGCGAGCGCAATGGTTGAGAAGATATTGGGTGCTAGTAGACAAGGCAAGCAATGAGACGATCGCGGCCATGCTTCCAAACCGTTTTTTCACAAATAGCGCAATGGCAACGGCCGTGAGCGTAGCGCAAATGCCAGACATCAGCCGCAAACCAAGCGCGTTCATCCCAACGAGTTTATAGCCAATCATGATCGCCCAGTAGCTAACAGGAGGCTTTAAATTCCAGTAATCAGGATGCCCAAGGTATGTGTTGACGATCAAGTTTCCATGCCTCAGCATTTCGTATGCATTGACGCCATGACGCGCTTCGTCCCAGCTTGAAATCGGGAATGTTCCTAGATGATAAAAGACGTTGTAGACCATCATCGAGAAGATCAAAGCCGCCGCTGCATAAAACGAGATGTTTCGTACACTTGGATTTCTCATGCGATCCACTCCTTTATCGGCACGCTGTGCTTCGAAAAAAAGCAACACCGACATAGAAGCTATTACAAGTAGATGAAGATGTCAAGCATGGATGTGTTGGAGAACATGATATTTTTGCCGCCAACAAGGAAAAAACAATCTTCATGGCGAATGAAAAGAAATGAATCATCATTCAGAGGAGGAGAGCCATGGAAACGGTTGTGCTGACATTTGACCAAAACAAAGCGATATTGGAACTGAACCGCCCGCAGGCGTTAAATGCTATGGATGTGCAAATGCTAACGGAACTCGTCGACGCGCTGCGGAAAATCAAGGAAAGTGATGCTTCCGTTGTCGTCATCCGCGGCAAAGGGAGAGGATTTTCTGCGGGTGGCGACATTAAGACAATGCTGGCGGTTGATGATCCGAGCCAATTTCAAACTGTGATGAAAACGATTCAGGAGATGATCATGCTCTTGTATACGATGCCGAAAATCACCGTTTCGCTCATCCATGGCCCAGCGGCCGGCCTTGGGTTCAGCTTTGCCTTGGCGAGCGATTACCTCATCGCCACGAAAGAAGCGCGCTTGGCGATGAATTTCATCGGCATCGGCCTCATCCCAGACGGCGGCGGGCATTTCTTCTTGGCCCAGCGGGTCGGCACGGCGAAAGCCAAACAGATCATTTGGGAAGGAAAACCGATGAGCGCGGACGAAGCGCAGCAGCTCGGGCTGATTGACTTCATCGTCGAAGATGAACAACAGGCGGAACAAGCAATCGCTTCCTTGCAAGAAAAACCGCTTCAAGCCATGATCGCCACGAAAATGTTGTACGTCGAACAAACAAAAGAAGATTTGCTTCGCGTGCTCGAACTCGAAACCGACGCCCAACAGCGCATGCGGCAAACCGAAGACCACCGCGAAGGCGTCCGCGCCTTTTTAGAAAAGCGGAAGCCGGTGTTTCGGGGGAGGTAGGGAAGAGAACGGCTTCTGCCTATAGGGGGTAGAAGCCGTTTTAAGCAAGGTTGATGGTTACTTAAGAGTCAGTTACGTTGAAATACGATTTCCCCGTTGATCATGGTCAGTTCCACGCTTTCGCGCAAGTCAAAGGGGTCGCCGCTCCAAATGACGATATCGGCGTCTTTTCCAACTTCGATCGAGCCTACACGGTCTTCGATGCCTAAATGTTTTGCCGCGTTTAATGTAATGGCTTGAAGAGCTAAAGACTCCTCCAACCCATGCTTCACAGCGAGAATGGCGCTCGTCATCAAATGTTCAATGCCGACAACCGGGTGGTCGGTCGTAATCGAGAAAGAGACGCCGGCGTCCCGCAAAGCAAGGAGCGTATGCCATCCTTTATCCGCGAGCTCCACTTTTGATCGGGATGACATGGTTGGGCCGACAGAGACACGGACCCCATTCTCGGCAATATAATTGGCGATATGATGCCCCTCGGTGCAATGTTCGATCGTATAGCGGAAACCAAACTCCTTCGCTAAGCGAATCACTGTCATGATGTCATCGGCGCGATGTGCATGAGCGCGCAGCGGAATTTCTCTTTTCAATACTTTCGCTAAATTTTCCAGTTTCAAATCCCGCTCGACTTCTTTGCCGCTTTCGATTTTTTGCAAGTACGTTTGCGCTTGAATGAACTGCTCGCGGAATAAAGCGGCAATCCCCATTCTTGTTGTCGGTAGTTTTCCTTTTTCCCCATACACCCGTTTCGGGTTTTCTCCAAAAGCGGCTTTCATTCCTGAAGGATGTCGGACCACCATTTCATCAACGGTTTGCCCAGCGGTTTTGATGACTGCCATTTCTCCGCCAATTACGTTGGCGCTTCCGGGCATGACTTGCACCGTTGTTACTCCTGCTTTTCTCGCATCCTCAAATCCTTTATCTTTTGGGTTAATTCCATCGATTGCCCGAACGTGTGGGGTCGTTGGGTTGCTCGTTTCATTGAAATCGTGTCCCTCTTTACCAATCCCTTCCTCGTGTATACCAAGGTGAGTATGAACGTCAATCAACCCAGGTGTAATGAATTTGCCTGAGGCATCGATCATGTTCACTTGATCGGAGGAGACATCCGGCAGCTCGGTTGCCACAGTTTTGATTTTTCCGTTCTTAATGACAATGTGCGCCGATTCCATTCTTTGTCCGTTTCCTACTAGTACTGTTCCTCCGGAAATGACAGTCACCATATGGATTTCCTCCCCCTCTGGAAATATTTCTTCTTAAAATATTTTGGAAAATACAAACGGGCTATTGAATATTTTGTTAATTGTGATTATAATAAAAAATCAAATAGTCCTAATTAAGATACTAAAACAAGTTTTTTGTGCTGTAAATAACCAATTTTATTTCTTATTTGTATCTATTTTCGTTATTAAAATTCCATAACGGTATAGAAAAGGGGAAATTATGAAGTACGAAATCGATGATCTGGATCGACAAATCATTAAACTGTTATCTCGGGATGGTAGGATGTCTTTTACAGAAATTTCTAATCATTTGAATGTTACGGAAAAAACAGTGCGGATGAGGTACAAAAATTTAATCGATCATGGGATTCTCGAAGTGGTGGGAGTCGTGAATCCAATAGCTCTTGGGATTCGCGCAGGGGCGATCATTCGTTTAAAAACGGAAGCGAACAAGTTAATGGATGTGATTGAACAGCTGAAGAAAATAAAAGAAGTTCGCTATATTACGTTAACTTCTGGAAGCTACCAACTTTTAATCCAAATTGCAGTGCCCAGTCAAGATGAAATCACTGAAGTAGTAAAAATGCTAAATGGTGTACACGGGATTCTTGAAATGGATACGATCGTACAGCTCGAAGTATATAAAAACACGTTTGATTATATTTAAAATCGTTAGCTGTTTATAAATTGAAAAAGAAGGGGTGTTGTTGCTATGAAAATTTTTATTTCAGCCGATATGGAAGGGATCTCTGGTGTGGCAACCAACCAACAATTAAAAACGAACAGTGAATACCAGCGGTTCCGTAAGCTCATGACTCAGGACGTCAATGCAGCGATTGAGGGTGCTTTTTTAGGAGGAGCGACGGAAGTAGTGGTTGCTGATGGCCATGGCAATATGTCCAACATCCTGATCGAGGAATTGGATCCGCGGGCGCGCCTTGTCTCTGGGAACAATCGCGTGATGTGTCAGCTCGAGGGGCTTGATGATAGCTTTGACGGGATTATGTTTGTTGGCCATCATGGACGTGAAGGTGGATCGGAAAGGACCATAATCAGTCATAGTTTGGCCGGCATCTGTGTGAATGAGATCAAGATTAATGGCCGTGTTGTTGGGGAAACAGAGATGAATGCGTTTGTTGCAGGTTATTACAACGTACCGGCCATTTTTATCTCGGGTGATGATGCTTATGTGAAAGAAGTGCTTGAAACGTTGCCTCACGTTGAAGCGGCTGTAGTCAAGCGCGGGATTGACCGCTTTGCGGCGGAGTTGCTTCACCCGACAAAAGCGCATGAGTTAATTAGAGAAAAAGCGAAACAGGCCGTACAGAAAGCGAAACAATGCCCTCCGTTGAAACTAGAAGGGCCGGTTACCTTTGAAATTGAATTTAAAGGACCAAACCAAGCGATGATGACAACGACATTACCGACAGTGACATTAATCGGCCCGAAAACGATCACGTTTACATGCAATGATATCGTCACTGCCTATAAACATATGTGGGGATGTGTCATTATCGCCATGACGGCGACGAACGGCGTGCTAGGGCATGTGAATGCTTAGAACAAGGGAGGGGAATGACCGTGTACGTCATGAAACGTCTGGTGACAATGGTTGTCACCGTTTGGCTCATCGCCACATTAACTTTTATCATCATGAAATCGATTCCCGGTGATCCATTTGCTTCCGACGCTAATGTGTTGCCTGAAGAAGTATTGCAAAACATTCGGGCGAAATACAACTTGGACAAGCCACTGCCAGTCCAGTATGCATTGTATATGAAAAATTTAATAACGTTTGATTTAGGACCATCGATTCAGTCTGAAACAAGGGACGTAAATACCCTTATCGCAGACGGATTCCCTGTTTCCGCGCTTCTTGGATTGCAAGCGTTGGTGATTGCCGTTGTGTTTGGATTGTTGCTTGGCATTATCGCTGCGCTAAACCATAATAAGCTGCTTGATCATATAGCGATGTTTATTGCCATTGTAGGCATTTCTGTACCAAGTTTTATTTTAGCGCCATTGTTAATCAAATATTTTGCTGTTGAGTGGGGAGTTTTGCCTGTAGCGTCTTGGGGAACATGGGCCCATTCCATCTTGCCGTCGATCGCGTTGGCTGCCACCCCGATGGCAGTGATCGCCCGTTTTATGCGTTCTAGCATGTTGGAAGTGATGCAACAAAACTATATCAAAATGGCAGAGGCAAAAGGGCTATCCCCGATCGCTATTGTCATCAAGCATGGCATACGAAATGCTATTTTACCAGTCATTACATTTATCGGCCCGTTATTTGCTGTTTTAATTACCGGAACATTCGTTATTGAGAAAATCTTCGCTATACCAGGGTTAGGAAAATATTTTGTCGACAGCATCTTTAACCGTGACTATCCGGTTATTTTAGGCACGACGGTTTTCTTCAGCACGATTCTTGTCATTACGTTATTTCTTGTCGACCTGTCATATCGCTTGATTGACCCAAGAATTAAGTTGACGAGCAGGGGGGAATGAGCGTGATTTCAGCGAAAGAAGAGGCCGACTTATTTCGTCCTATCGACCGTAGCAAGCTTCAGTCAGATGCCATTCAAAGACCGAGTCTCAGTTTTTGGAAGGAAGCCGGTTTGAAAATCATCAAAAATAAAATGGCGATGTTCGGGGCGTTGCTCTTATTATGCATCGTTATTATGGCCATTATTGGACCTCACTTAGTTCCATATAGTTACGATGATCAAAGTTTAACGAACGGAAATCAACCGCCTTCCAGCAAACATTGGTTTGGAACAGATGATTTAGGGCGAGATATGTGGTCGCGCACATGGTATGGCGCTCGCATATCGTTGACGGTTGGTTTTGTGGCCGCTCTCATCGATTTGGTTATCGGGGTGTTGATTGGCGGCGTCTCAGGATATATGGCAGGAAGAGGAAAACTAGGAGATCGAATCGACAACATTTTAATGAGAATTGTCGAGGTATTGTATGGCATTCCTTACCTATTAGTTGTGATCTTGCTCATGGTTGTGATGGAGCCGGGGTTATGGACGATCATTGTCGCGCTCTCGATCACTGGATGGGTAGGGATGGCCCGAATTATTCGCGGCCAAATTCTTCAGTTAAAGCAACAAGAATACGTTATGGCGGCCCAGAAACTGGGAACGTCTCATGCAAAAATTATTTTCCGACACTTGCTGCCCAACACGTTAGGAATCATTATTGTAAATTTAACGTTTACGATTCCTCAGGCCATTTTTGCTGAATCATTTTTAAGTTTTTTAGGATTAGGCGTACAAGCCCCATTTGCCAGCTGGGGGACGATGGCGAATGATGCTTTGGGGGTCATCTTAAGCGGCCAATGGTGGAGACTGTTTTTTCCGGGTCTCATGATCTCGTTAACCATGTTCGCTTTTAACGTATTTGGAGATGGCTTGCAAGATGCATTAGATCCGAGAAGAAAGTAGGGGGTGATCATTTCAATGGGCCATCTATTGGAAGTAGAACATTTAAAAGTGATATTCCCGATCTACGGTGGGGAAGTGCAGGCGGTTCGAGATGTTTCGTTTTACATTGATCAAGGAGAAGTGGTTGCTATTGTCGGGGAGAGCGGGAGCGGCAAGACCGTGACCGTGCAAACTATTATGGGGTTAATTCCAAGAAAAAATATTAAAGAAGGAAAAATTCTCTTCAACGGAAGAGATCTCACTCATTTATCCAAAAAAGACATGCGAAAATTAAAAGGTTCAGAAATTGGGATGGTTTTCCAAGATCCAATGACTTCATTAAACCCAACGATGAAGATCGGCAAACAGATTGCAGAAGGGATGCGGAAGCATCAAAAACTATCAAAGATCGAGGCGAAACAAAAGGCAGTCGATCTGTTGAGGCTAGTAGGGATTCCGAACGCGGAAGAAAGATATCACCAATATCCCCATGAGTTCAGCGGCGGAATGAGGCAGAGAGTAGTGATTGCGATCGCTTTAGCCTGCAATCCCAAACTACTTATTGCTGATGAACCGACGACGGCATTGGACGTAACGATCCAAGCGCAAATTCTCCATTTAATGAAAGAGCTGCAGCAAAAGATGGGCACGTCGATCATTTTAATTACCCATGATTTAGGAGTAGTGGCCGAAATGGCGCAACGGGTGATCGTTATGTATGGCGGGACGGTCGTGGAAACGGGGGATGTTTTCGATATATTTGAAAACTCCAAACATCCGTATACATGGGGGCTGTTGCAATCGATTCCGAATTTGCACGAAAAGGAAAAAAGACGTTTAGTGCCGATCGAAGGGGCACCTCCCGACCTTTTTTCACCGCCAAAAGGCTGTCCGTTTGCTCCGCGTTGCCAATATGCAATGGAAATTTGTGTTAAAAAAAGCCCTCAGGAGTTCGTTATTTCCGAAGGACATACAGCGAGATGCTGGCTGAATGATCCGAGAGCTCCAAAGGTGGAACCACTGGTTGCAACGGGGAGGGAGCAGTGAATGTCCGAAGAGATTTTGCAGGTGGAGAACGTAAAAAAATATTTTCGGATTGGCCCGAATCAAACGGTAAAATCGGTCGATGACATTTCGTTTTCGATTCGCAAAGGGGAAACATTTGGATTAGTGGGAGAAAGTGGAAGTGGAAAATCGACGTTAGGGAAGATGATTGTAGGCCTCCATGCTCCGACTTCTGGCACGATTCGTTTTGACGGCCATGAGTTGGCGGGTGATTTGGACCGATCGACAAGGAAAAGGTTGAACCGGGAAATGCAGATGATTTTCCAAGATCCTCATGCGTCGTTGAATCCGCGGATGAGGGTTGGCGATATTATTGCGGAAGGTATTGATGCCCATCAGTTAGCGAAAGGAAAAGAACGGCAGGAGATGGTGTACGCTCTTCTTGAAAAAGTAGGATTACATCCGGAACATGCACAGCGGTTCCCCCATGAGTTTAGCGGGGGGCAGAGGCAAAGAATTGGCATTGCCCGTGCGTTGGCGGTTAAACCGAAATTTATTGTTGCCGATGAGCCAATCTCGGCTTTGGACGTGTCGATTCAAGCGCAAGTCGTGAACTTGCTGGATGATTTAAAGCAAGAGGAAAATTTAACCTATTTGTTTATTGCCCATGATTTAGGGATGGTCAAACATATTAGCGATCGGATAGGGGTGATGTACCTTGGCAAGATGATGGAAATTGCAACGAGTTCCGAGCTGTTTGAAGAACCGTTGCATCCTTACACGCAGGCGCTTTTGTCAGCTATACCGATCCCTAGCCCAAGATTGGCGAGAAAAAGGGAAAGAATTGTTCTATCCGGGGATCCGCCGAGTCCCGTCAACCCGCCAAGTGGCTGCAGATTTCGGACGCGATGCCCATATGCCATGGATATTTGCAAGGAAGAGGAGCCAGCTTGGAAGGAAGTCAGAAAAAACCATTGGACAGCTTGTCATTTATATCATCAGTAAAAATATTCAAGGGAGGATCAATCAAGGATGAAAAGAAGTCTTCTAACTGTATTGGTGTTGTTGCTATTCGTTTCAACGGCGCTCGCCGGTTGCGGCAATGAAACGCCGTCAAATGAAGGAGGCGAGGCGACCAAGAATATTAAGCAGGAAATTACGTTGAATGCAAAGACCGAGCCGCCTAGCTTAGACCCTGCTATCGCATCGGATACGACGTCGGGATGGGTGATCGACCACCTATTTGAAGGATTGTATACGAAAAATCAAAAAGGAGAGCCTGTATTAGGAGCCGCAAGTGATGTAAAAATATCAGAAGATGGAAAAACGTATACGTTTACGATTCGTGAGGATGCAAAATGGTCTGACGGTGATCCAGTCACGGCCTATGACTTTGAATACGCTTGGAAACGTGTGCTTGATCCGAAGACAGGGAGCCCGTTCGCTTTTTATATGTATTACATCAAGGGGGCCGAAGAATATAACAAAGGAAAGGGAAGCGCGGATCAGGTAGGGATTAAGGCGTTGGATGACAAAACATTCCAAGTGGAATTAAAAGCACCGTTGGGATATTTTGATAAATTGCTGACCATGTGGACATTTTATCCAGTGAAAAAATCTCTCGTTGAATCGAACCCGAAATGGGCAGCGGACGCAAAAGGATATGTAAGCAACGGGGCTTATCGTTTGACAGAATGGAAGCATAATAGTGAAGTTGTCATCGAAAAGAATGAACATTATTGGAACAAAGATCAAATTAATATGCAAAAGGTAACATGGAAGATGGTCAATGATGCGACGACATACTATCAAATGTATAAAACAGGGGAGCTTGACTTAATTGACACCTTGCCGACTGACGTCATTGACCAAGAAAAAAATAATAAGGAGTTTAAAATCACTCCATACTTTGGTACGTATATGTTTATGCTGAATGTAGACAAACCACCGTTTACGAACGCAAAAATTCGCCGCGCTTTTGCCATGGCCATTGATCGGGAGGCAATTGTCAAAAATATTACCAAATCTGGTGAAAAACCGGCTTATGCCTTCGTACCATACGGTGTCAATACTCCGAAAGGCGATTTCCGCGAAGTGGGCGGTTCTTATTTTGAAGAGAACGTCAAAGAAGCGAAACAGTTATTGGAAGAAGGTATGAAGGAAGAAGGATGGACAAAGCTTCCAGAAGTCACGCTAATGTATAATACCGCCGAGAACCATAAAAAAATTGCTGAAGCTGTTCAAGAAATGTTGAAAACGAACCTTGGCGTGAAAGTGAAACTGGCCAACCAAGAATGGAAAACATACTTGGAAACGACACAGCAGTCCAATTTCCAAATGGCCCGCATGGGTTGGGTCGGTGTGTTTGTTGACCCGACAGTGATTTTGGATTACTACTTAGGTGACAGCCCGAACAACCGCACGAACTGGGTAAACAAGCGATTTGATGATTTGATGGCCAAAGCGAAAGTAGAACAAGATGACCAGAAACGATATGAACTCCTCCATGAAGCGGAAAAAGTATTAATGACGGATTTGCCGTTTATCCCTGTTTATTTCTATTCGCAAAATTATTTAACGTCGCCGAAATTCAAAGGCATTGTCTATCCTGTCAACCGTTATCCGGATGTGCGCTGGGCGAAAAAAGTAGCGGAGTAAGATAAATAAGGGGAAGAATTATTCCTAATATGGATAATTCTTCCTCTTTTTCTCCGTAAGGAGGGGGAGCATGGCGCTGTACTTCGTGGCTAGTTTTTGTACGATCGCTGTTTTGTTATGCATAAAACGATTTTATGAGATGAGTGCACTTGTTTTCATTAACGAGTGTTTTTTGTTGGGCCTTACGTTATTGGCGCTGGAAGCGGCGTTGTTTGTTCATCAAACCGGTTTTTTCCGCCCTTTTTTCCAAGGCTTTCAGCAACTATACCGATGGATAGTGCCGAAACCAAAGATGTTGATTCGGGAAGAAGAAAAGTGGGCAAATGATGTTTGGTTGAAGGATTGGAAAAATCGAACGACGGATCGCATCAAAACTGTTTTGCTTGGCACGGGCACAGGATGTTTATTCATATCCCTGACTTATTTATTTTTCTACTATTAAACTGAAACGTTTAGCGTTGGGAGGGATATTCTTAATGAAAAAGCTGTTATTAACAGGGTTTGAACCTTTTTTGGAATTTCCTATTAACCCAACGGAACGAATTGCGACAGAACTGGACGGAATGGAGATTGGAAAGTATCAGGTTTACGGCCGCGTGCTTCCGGTTGACTTTTCGCAGTCGTCCTTGCGCTGTTTAGAGCACCTGGAACAAATCCAACCGGATGTCGTTATGTCGCTCGGTCTCGCTGCCGGTCGTACAAAAATCACCCCCGAACGAGTAGCAATCAATTGTCAAGACGGAGGGCCGGATAACCGTGGAATACATGTGCAAGATGAGCCCATTGTCGAAGACGGACCAGCAGCTTATTTCTCTACATTGCCGATCCGCCGGTTTGTCAATGTCCTGAATGAGCGGGGATACCCTGCGCAAATTTCTAATACGGCAGGAACGTATTTGTGCAACCATGTCATGTATTCTGTCTTGCATAAAATAAGCAGTGAAAATTTGTCCGTGCAGGCTGGCTTTGTCCACCTCCCTGCCTCTCACGAGCTTGCCGTTCGGCGTCCGACTCTCCCGAGTTGGTCGCATAAGGATTTGTGGAATGCGGTTGTGTCGATGATTGAGGAGTTGGAGTAGTTCGTTATTTTGTTTTTCATCCCCTTTTTTCCATTGGGTGGTTTTCTCTCATTCCTAGTGGAGAAAAGGGGATTTTTGTGCGTAAATTTGGAAAAACATTGCATTTCAAATTCCGAAGTGCTCCTATGACGTGATTGAGAGAAAGACGGGAGCATTGTTGAACTCTACCATCCAATTCAATGAACTTAACGAAAACGACCCCGCAAGGCCATGGAAGAAGGAATGGATGAAATGTTTGCTTCTTTCTTGAGATTATAACAATAGATACGGACAAATAAAAACTGTTATAATAAAATTAATTTGTATCTCATTATTTTATCGTTGAGGTGGACTATGAAGGAGAAAACGCTGCCGAAATATCTGCAATTAAAACAAGAAATTTTATCTTGGATCATTTCCGGACAAATGAAGCCGGATGAGAAAATTCCGACCGAGCATGAGATCGCCAACCAGTTTCAACTAAGCCGACATACCGTTCGGCAAGCGCTGGGAGAACTCGAGAAGGAAGGATGGCTGTACAAAATCCAAGGGAGCGGCACATTTGTGTCCCGACCGAAGCCGAAAGAACAGGTGGATACGAAAACGATCGGAATCGTAACGACCTATATTTCCGATTATATTTTTCCCCATATCGTCCGAGGAGCGGAGGAGACGCTGCGGGAAAAAGGATACCGTCTTTTGCTTGCCAGCACGAATAACGATAAACAGAGAGAGAAAGAGCAGCTTGAGGAGATGATCCGGGAGCCGTTGAGCGGACTGATCATCGAGCCGACTAAAAGCGCGCAAGGGAATCCGAACCTTGGCTATTACTTGTCGCTCAACAACCTTCACATCCCGTATGTCATGATTAACGCCCGTTATTTGGAAGTGAGCTGTCCATGCGTGAAAATGGACGATGAGCAGGGAGGATTTTTATTGACTGATCATCTCATTCGTTTAGGGCATCGCCGAATTGCCGGTTTCTTTAAAACTGACGATTTGCAAGGGGTGGATCGTTTGCGCGGCTTTATTCGCGCCCATCAGCAACACGAGGTGCCTGTGGCCACGGAGTATCTTCTTTCCTACGCAACAGAGGAGAAATGGACAAAGCCGCTTGAGGTGGCGCGGGAGTTTTTGCAACGGCCGAAAGAGGAGCGCCCGACAGCCTTTGTGTGCTACAACGATGAGCTGGCGATTTTGCTTCTTGAAGTCATTCGCCAACAAGGGCTGTCAGTTCCCGATGATCTTTCGATTGTAGGGTTTGATGACTCGACGTTTGCGACAGCGACGGAGGTGAAATTGACGACGATTCGCCATCCGAAAACAGAAATGGGCGTTCAAGCGGCTGAGATGCTCATTCAAATGATCGAACAACGATCAGTCGATAAAATTGGCGATATCATTTATCGACCAGAGCTAATTGTCCGTAACTCAACAAAGGAAATTTAAAAAATGTACGAGGAATCAAAAAAGTTATAGAAAAATTGTACGTACAATAATATAATGGAGGTGAGGAGTTTTTTTATAGAGGGAGTGGAGGCTGATGCTTGAGGAATTGAAACGAGCCGTATTAGAGGCCAACCTGCAGCTCCCGCAATACCGCCTCGTGACGTTTACGTGGGGAAATGTGAGCGGGATTGATCGGGAGCGCGGGTTGGTTGTCATTAAGCCAAGCGGGGTGGCGTATGACAAGTTGACCATTGATGATATGGTGGTCGTGGATTTAACTGGAAATGTGGTGGAAGGGGACTTAAAACCGTCGTCGGACACCCCTACCCATCTTTGGTTGTATAAGCAATTTCCGGGGATCGGAGGAATTGTTCATACCCATTCGACTTGGGCGACTGTTTGGGCGCAGGCCGGAAAAGGAATTCCGGCATTAGGAACGACACACGCAGACTATTTTTATGGGGAAATTCCGTGCACCCGTCCAATGACCAATGAAGAAATTCAAGGAGCCTATGAACTAGAGACTGGAAAGGTCATTACGGAAACGTTCCGCTTTCTCGACCCGTTGCAAATGCCAGGTGTTTTGGTGCACGGCCATGGCCCGTTTGCTTGGGGCAAAGATCCAGCGAACGCCGTTCATAATGCCGTTGTCTTGGAAGAAGTGGCGAAAATGGCGGCAAGAACGTACATGCTCAATCCAAATGCAAAGCCGATCAGCCAAACGTTGCTTGATCGCCACTATTTGCGCAAGCATGGCGCAAACGCTTACTATGGGCAGTAAAGGGAGGGAGACCGAGATGGGGAAAAAGTATGTCATTGGCATTGACTATGGCACCGAATCGGGACGAGCGGTTCTTGTTGATCTAGAAGGAAACGAAATTGCGGACCATGTCACTCCGTATCCTCATGGAGTCATTGATGAAGTGCTGCCGGAATCGAACGTACAACTCGAGCCAGACTGGGCGCTGCAACACCCGGCTGATTATATTGAAGTATTGGCGACCGCTGTCCCGACGGTATTGCAAAAGTCAGGGGTCAACCCAGCCGATGTGATCGGGGTCGGCATTGATTTTACTTCATGCACGATGCTGCCGGTCGATGCTTCTGGCGAGCCGCTTTGTCTAAAGCCAGAATTCAGGAACCGTCCGCACAGTTGGGTGAAATTGTGGAAGCACCATGCCGCTCAAGATGAGGCGAACTTGCTCAATGAAATTGCGGCCAAACGAGGCGAAGCATTTTTGCCGAGATACGGCGGAAAAATTTCATCCGAATGGATGATTGCGAAAATTTGGCAGATTCTAAACGAAGATCCGGAGATTTACGAACAAACTGATCTTTTCCTCGAGGCGACTGATTGGGTCATTTTCAAAATGACCGGCAATATCGTCCGGAATAGCTGTGCGGCGGGCTATAAGTCCATTTGGCATAAACAGGACGGCTATCCAAGCAAGGAGTTTTTTCGGTCGCTTGATCCGCGGCTGGAACACTTAACAGAAACGAAACTGCGCGGCCCGATCGTTCCGCTTGGTACGAGAGCAGGCGTGCTGACGAACGAAATGGCCGCTATGATGGGCCTCCTTCCGGGAACAGCTGTCGCCGTCGGAAATGTCGATGCCCATGCGGCCGTACCAGGCGTCGGAGTCGTCGAGCCAGGCAAACTGGTGATGGCGATGGGAACCTCGATTTGCCATATGCTGCTGGGCACAGAAGAAAAATACGTCGAAGGCATGTGCGGCGTTGTGGAAGACGGCATCATTCCCGGATATTTCGGTTACGAAGCCGGCCAGTCGGCGGTGGGGGACATTTTTGCTTGGTATGTCGAACAAGGCGTTCCGGCTTATGTGAAAGAAGCGGCAGAAAAAGAAGGAGTCAGCGTTCATGAGTGGCTGGAAAAACGAGCTGCTGCCTACCGACCGGGAGAAACTGGTTTGCTTGCGTTGGACTGGTGGAACGGCAACCGCTCCGTGTTGGTCGATACCGATTTAACCGGGCTCATCGTCGGATATACACTGCTGACAAAACCAGAAGAGATTTACCGTGCGCTGCTTGAAGCAACGGCCTTTGGCACGCGCAAAATTATTGATGCGTTTGTTGAAAACGGTGTCAACGTTGACGAGTTGTACGCATGCGGCGGATTGCCGCAAAAAAATAAGCTGCTCATGCAAATTTATGCCGATGTGACCAACCGCGAGATCAAAATCGCGGCGTCGAAGCAAACCCCGGCAGTGGGGGCTGCCATGTTCGCGGCGGTCGCGGCCGGCAAAGAGAACGGCGGTTATGAATCAATCGTTGAGGCGGCGCGAAACATGGGAAAAGTGCGTGAAGAGACGTTCAAACCGATTCCGGAGAATGTCGCGATGTACGAGCAGTTGTACCAAGAATATACGAAGTTGCATGACTACTTCGGCCGTGGGGAAAACGATGTCATGAAACGGCTTAAACATTGGAAAGAAACCGCACGAGCGGCGAAAGAATCTATGACTTTATCGTGAACGGGGAGGAGCAATGATGCTGTCATTACGTCCTTATGAATTTTGGTTTGTAACGGGAAGCCAGCACTTGTACGGAGAAGAAGCATTAAAGCAAGTTGAAGAGCATTCAATGATGATTGTCAATGAGCTGAATCAAGATTCAGTGTTCCCGTTCCCACTTGTTTTCAAATCAGTTGTCACAACGCCAGAGGAAATTCGGCGCGTTTGCCTTGAGGCGAATGCGAGCGAACAATGCGCTGGGGTCATCACTTGGATGCATACATTCTCGCCAGCGAAGATGTGGATTGGCGGCCTTTTGGAGCTGCGAAAACCGTTATTGCATCTTCACACTCAATTTAACCGTGATATTCCGTGGGACAGCATCGATATGGACTTTATGAACTTAAACCAATCGGCTCACGGTGACCGGGAATACGGATTTATCGGCGCGAGAATGGGCGTGGTCCGGAAAGTGGTGGTCGGGCACTGGGAAGACCCAGAAGTCCGCGAGCGGCTGGCGAAATGGATGCGGACGGCTGTCGCGTTTGCGGAAAGCCGCAACCTAAAAGTGGCTCGTTTTGGCGACAACATGCGTGAAGTGGCTGTGACGGAAGGGGACAAAGTCGGAGCGCAAATTCAATTCGGCTGGTCGGTCAACGGCTATGGCATCGGGGATTTGGTGCAATACATCCGCGATGTTTCTGAACAAAAAGTGAACGAGTTGCTCGATGAATACGAGGAGCTGTACGACATTGTACCCGCCGGCCGCCAAGAAGGGCCCGTTCGCGAATCAATTCGTGAACAGGCGCGGATTGAACTCGGGCTGAAAGCCTTTTTGCAGGATGGGAACTTTACCGCTTTCACGACGACGTTCGAGGACTTGCATGGCATGAAGCAGCTTCCGGGGCTCGCGGTTCAGCGGTTGATGGCCGAAGGATATGGCTTTGGCGGCGAGGGCGATTGGAAAACAGCTGCTCTCGTCCGGTTGATGAAAGTCATGGCCGACGGCAAAGGAACGTCGTTTATGGAAGACTACACGTACCATTTTGAGCCAGGAAACGAACTCATTCTCGGCGCCCACATGTTGGAAGTATGCCCGACTATTGCAGCGACCCGGCCGCGAATCGAAGTCCATCCGCTTTCCATCGGTGGAAAAGAAGATCCGGCCCGTCTTGTGTTTGACGGCGGCGAGGGTGCAGCGGTCAATGCATCGTTGATCGATTTAGGGCACCGTTTCCGACTCATCGTCAATGAAGTCGATGCGGTAAAACCGGAACATAACATGCCGAAACTGCCAGTCGCCCGCATTTTATGGAAGCCGCGCCCGTCGCTGCGCGACTCGGCCGAAGCATGGATTTTAGCCGGCGGCGCCCACCATACGTGCTTCTCGTTTGCGGTCACAACGGAACAATTGCAAGACTTTGCGGAAATGGCCGGCATTGAATGCGTCGTGATCAATGAACATACGTCCGTCCCGTCCTTCAAAAATGAACTGAAATGGAACGAAGTGTTTTGGCGGGGGCGGTAAGATTTCACGTGCAGATCCGTAATATGACGTGACATCAGGGACATGGGCTGACTTGAGGGGAGGGCTCATGTCCTCTTATTCTAATAAGGATGTGCAGAGAGGAGATGCAAGTATGCATCACTATCAGTGGGCAAAAACTCCACCAATGGGATGGAATAGCTGGGATTGTTACGGGGCGTCAGTTACGGAAGATGAAGTAAAAGGGAATGCGGAATATATGGCAAAATACTTAAAACCATTTGGATGGGAATATGTTGTGGTCGATATTCAGTGGTATGAACCCGGCGCCAATTCGTCGATTTACCGTCCGTTTGTCCCATTAGAAATGGATGAATATTCACGTTTAATGCCGGCGGTAAATCGATTTCCATCAGCCAAGGGAGGAAAGGGATTTAAACCATTGGCCGATTACATCCACAATCTTGGATTAAAGTTTGGCATCCATATTATGCGGGGAATTCCACGTCAAGCTGTTCATCAAAATACGCCAATTTTGGGGACAAATGTAGGTGCACGCGATATTGCGGATACGAACTCAATTTGTCCTTGGAACACTGATATGTATGGAGTAGACCATCGAAAAGAAGGAGCTCAGGCTTATTACGATTCCTTATTTCAGCTTTATGCGCAATGGGGAGTCGATTTTGTAAAAGTCGATGATATTGCTGCATCAAAACTTTATGGTACCCATACGGAAGAAATCAAAATGATTCGTAAGGCAATTGATCGCTGCGGACGCCCTATGGTTCTTAGCCTGTCGCCTGGACCAGCTCCACTTGATCATGCTACGTTGTTTGTGGAAAATGCGAATATGCGGCGAATGACTGATGATTTCTGGGATCGATGGGAATTGCTTTATGATATGTTTGAGCGATGCTATAAATGGTGCAAGCTTGTTGGTCCAGGGCATTGGCCCGATGCGGATATGCTGCCATTAGGTCATATTGGCATTCGTTCGGTAGATGGCGGTGGTACCGACCGTATGACCCGATTTACCAAAGATGAACAGCGTACGATGATGACGTTATGGATAATTTTTCGATCTCCGCTGATGTTTGGCGGTGAATTAAGAGATAATGATGAGTGGACGCTTTCTCTTTTAACAAATGAAGAAGTATTACACGTTCATCAAAATGGCTACGGAGCACGGCAAGTATATCGGGAGAATGATCATGTCGTTTGGACTTCACAGGATGCTGAAGGAAATCAATTTGTCGCCATGTTTAACATTAGTGAAAAACGATCAGTTGTTTCTGTTTCTTTAAAAGATCTAGGATGTATGGAACCTATGAAGGCTAGGGATTTGTGGGCCAAAGAGGATCTAGGATTAGTTAAACATCAACTGGCATTTGAATTAGGTCCCCATCAGTCGATATTGGTGAAATTATCCCCAGCTGTAGGGAAGGGGTTATAGACTTTGTTTTTTTGATTCTTAAAGAATTGAGAAACTATGGCATGTTCCATCTCAGCAATGGTTTTGGGCTTAAAACAATATGTTATAAAGTTCTGAAAATAATCCAAATTAAAAGGAGACTAAGCAAATGGTTCATTTCCACCCCTTTGGCAATGTTAACTTTTACGAAATGGATTGGAGTCTTAAGGGAGATTTATGGGCTCATGATCCAGTCATCGCAAAAGAGGGAAGTCGATGGTATGTTTTTCACACCGGGAGCGGCATTCAAATCAAAACATCTGAAGATGGGGTTCATTGGGAGAATATGGGCTGGGTATTTCCATCGTTGCCGGATTGGTGCAAGCAGTATGTTCCAGAAAAAGACGAAGATCATTTATGGGCGCCCGATATATGTTTTTATAACGGAATTTACTATCTGTATTATTCAGTCTCTACCTTTGGAAAAAACACATCGGTGATTGGATTGGCGACCAATCGGACCCTTGACCCGCGAGATCCTGACTATGAATGGAAAGACATGGGTCCCGTTATTCATTCAACGGCTTCCGATAACTATAATGCGATAGATCCGAATGTAGTTTTTGATCAGGAAGGGCAACCTTGGTTAAGTTTCGGTTCTTTTTGGTCGGGAATTCAGTTGATTCAGCTTGACACTGAAACAATGAAACCTGCCGCGCAGGCCGAGTTGCTGACGATTGCCAGCAGGGGTGAGGAGCCTAATGCGATCGAAGCCCCTTTTATCGTGTGCCGGAACGGATATTATTATTTGTTTGTATCATTTGATTTTTGCTGCCGCGGTATTGAAAGCACGTATAAAATCGCCGTTGGTAGGTCAAAGGACATTACAGGGCCATACGTAGACAAAAATGGTGTATCGATGATGCAGGGAGGCGGCACGATTCTTGACGAAGGGAACGACCGTTGGATAGGACCAGGGCATTGCGCCGTTTATTTCTCGGGGGTTTCCGCCATTCTTGTAAACCATGCGTACGACGCTCTCAAAAACGGAGAGCCAACGTTGCAAATCCGGCCTTTGTATTGGGATGATGAAGGGTGGCCGTATTTGTCAGTTTGAAGGCAGAGAAAACATATGAGAGAGGATTTGCTTCCATTCAAAAAAACAACCGGTATTTAAAGGGATTTATGAAAGAATACATTTTATGAACGGATGGGATCAAAGAATGTAATAATATGTACGAACAAATTAAGTAAAATAAGGTGAAACTTTAAAAAATTCATTGACATGTACGAACAATTAGATTAATATGTAATTGAATAAAGAATGCGCTTACATATTTAGGAGGGGGGGCTCATTATTTTAAGAAATATGAAGGTGTTTTGTTCGTACATTTGGATTGGCGTGAAGTATGGCTGCAAATGAGTATGACGAAGGGGGATTTGGATGATGAGGACGAAAAAAATGAAAACGCTTTTTCTTGCTCTAGCGTTTGCCGTGATTTCTGCTTTAGTAGGGTGTTCGGACAAAAACGCATCTGTCGGCAATGGCAATGGGGAAAAAATAGAACTGACGTTTATGTTTAGGGGACAGCCCCAAGAGCAAACAGCTTATAAGAACGTAGTGAAAAAATTCGAAGAAAAACATCCGAATGTAAAAGTAAATATTGTTGTTACGTCGCCAGATCAATATGCTACGAAACTACGGGCTGCGATCGCGGGAAGAAAAATACCTGATGTGTTTTATTTCAACCCCGGAGAACTTCGCGCTTATGTGAATTCCAATGTACTATTAGACATCACAAAATATGTAGAAAACTCAAAAGGTGTTAATCTCCAAGATATTTGGGAAAAAGGGGTAAATAAATATCGATTTGATGGAGAAAAGGTCGGTCAGGGAAATCTTTATGGGCTGCCGAAAGATTTAGGACCGTTTGCACTCGGGTACAATAAAACAATGTTTGAAAAAGCAGGGATTCCTCTTCCAGATAAAGATAAACCATATACATGGCAAGAATTTATTGATGTTTGTAAGAAACTAACCAAAGACACGAATGGCGATGGGAAGCTCGACCAATGGGGAACAGGTTTAAATGCCACATGGACGTTGCAAGCGTTTGTTTGGAGCAATGGTGCCGATTGGATTGATGAAAGCAAAACGAAAGTTACCGTTGACGATCCGAAATTTATAGAAGCCCTCCAATTCTTTGCTGACATGCAGAATAAATATAAGGTCACCCCATCGATTGCGGAGGCGCAGACATTGGATACGTATCAACGCTGGTTGAGAGGGCAACTTGGCTTTTTCCCTGTAGGTCCTTGGGATTTAGCTGCTTTTGACCAACAAATCAAATTTGAGTATGATTTGATTCCATGGCCTGCAGGTTCGACTGGCAAACCGGCTACTTGGGTTGGGTCGCTTGGAATCGGGGTGTCAAGCATGACCAAGCATCCAAAAGAGGCAGTAGAGTTAGCATTATATTTGTCCGCTGATCCAGAGGGACAGAAAGCGCTTGTTGACCAGCGTGTACAGTTGCCGAACTCTGTGAAAGTAGCTGAAGAGTGGGCAAAAGATCCTTCCATTAAGCCGGCAAACAAGCAGGAATTTTTGGATATCATTAATAATTATGGGCGTTCATTTCCGACAGAATATACGTACAACGGTGAATGGTACGACGAGTTTTATCGCAATCTGCAACCAGTTTTAGATGGAAAAATGTCCGCTGAAGAGTACGTAAAGAAAGCAAAGCCGAAAATGCAAAAGCTGTTGGATCAGGCAATCGAACAAGAAAAACAAGCAAGCAAAAAATGACAATTGTTCAAGAGAAAACAGGTGAATACCGGTGTTGTGCCAATAACACCGGTATTTGTTTATTAGCCTGCGGATGAAATACTCTTATGATATTGAAGGAGGGGAGAGGCGTGAAGCGGAGAAGAAGCCACCAATCGTCCTTGTATCGAAAGGAAAAATTTATGCATACTTGTTTATTTCCGCTCCGGTGATAGGATTCCTTGTTTTTACTTTTGTTCCATCTCTCTACTCTTTATATGGGGCATTTACCGATTGGAACGGGCTTGGGCAAATGAATTTTATAGGGCTGGACAATTTTAAAGCCTTGTTTAAAGATGAATATTTTTACAAAGCTATGTATAACACGATTTTTATGATGATTGGCATCCCTATCGGTGTGGTGCTGTCTCTTCTGCTGGCCTTGGCACTGAATAGAGGGGTTCCTGGAACCAATGTCTTTCGCGTGATTTATTATATTCCTGTTATTTCTTCAATTGCTGCGATATCCATATTGTGGCAATGGGCGTATAATGGGGATTATGGATTAGTTAATCAGTTTTTAGGTTTTTTTGGCATCAAAGGGCCTAACTGGCTTCAGAATGTTCACACTGTCAAACCTGCGTTAATTATTATGGCCGTTTGGAAAGGATTAGGGTATACTATGTTGCTTTATTTGGCTGCTTTGCAAAGCGTGCCAAAAACGTTTTATGAAGCGGCAAAGCTGGATGGGGCTAACGCGTTGCAATCTTTTTGGTATATTACGCTGCCGATGGTGAAGCCCGTAACCTTCTTTATTATTGTCACCTCAGTAATTGGTGGGGCGCAAATTTTTACGGAAATTGACGTGATGACGCCAAACGGAGGACCGGAGTTTAGCTCGGCCTCGATTGTTTGGTATATTTGGCAAAAAGCGTTTGGGAATTTCCAATTAGGATATGCATCCGCTATGGCTGTAATCCTCGGAATCTTTATATTTATCGTCACGTATATTCAATTTCGGTTGAATGAGCGGTCAAGATTTGATATGGATTAATGCATTTTCTTATTAGGAGAGGATCGTTATGGAAGCAGTTGTGCAAAAAAATGCGAAACTTAATGTAAATACGGTGGCGAAAAAAAACCGCATCATCAACTTAGTGCTTTTCTTCCTTTTATCTGTGGGAGCCGTTTTTATGATCGCGCCCTTGCTCTGGATGGTATCGACGTCCTTGAAAGATAAGCAGGATGTATTTTCTTTGCCGCCAAAGTGGATTCCGGAAACGATACATTTTGAAAAATATATCGAGATATGGGAAAAAGGTCCTTTGCTTTCGGGGATGATCAATAGCTTGATTGTCGCTGTCACGGTAACGGTAGTCGGAACATTTACTTCCAGTTTAGCGGCATTTGCATTTGCCAAGTTGCGATTCCCTGGAAGAAATAAAATTTTTCTTTTATTGTTGACTTCAATGATGATTCCTTATCCAGTGGTTATGATTCCGCAGTTTATCATGTTTTCTAGCCTTGAGTGGACGGATACGCTATTGCCATTAATTGTTCCAGGATTGTTTGGAAATATTATGATGATTTTTTTTCTCAGACAATATTTAAGCAGCATACCTGATTCCATTATTGAAGCGGCAAAAATTGATGGATGTTCATATTTCCAAATTTATTATAAAATTGTTCTCCCTTTAATTCGGCCGGCTGTTGCTGCACAATTGATTTTATGGTTTATGGGGATATGGAATGACTATTTAGCGCCTATTATTTATCTGAATTCTCCGGAAAAGCAAACATTGCAATTGGTGATTGCTAGCTTTAACGCCAATTTTGCAATTCAAAGTGACTATCCGTTAATTATGGCGGCTTCCGTAGTCGCTCTGTTGCCTATGATTATTGTGTTTGTCATCTTCCAAAAACAAATTATTGAATCGATTGCTATTTCAGGGATTAAAGGATAGAGGTTTAGCATGAAAAAGGGGTGCTTAGGATGAAAAGGAGAAGTTTGAAAGGAATCGCTCTGTTTCTTTTAATTGTTGCCGTATGTTTGTCCAGCGCAACGCTAGGGAGGGGAGAAGAGAAGCATACAGGAGAGAATGTCCGGCAAAATCAAAAGGTAAAGGATCCCCAATTTACAAATGTATCTGTCCATGATCCATCGATTGTGAAAGACGGTGATACGTATTACATTTTTGGTTCCCATATTGAGGCCGCCAAGTCAAAAGATTTAATGAATTGGGAGAAGTTTACTAATGGCTACACAACACCAAATAATAAGCTATATGGCGATTTATCAAAGAATTTGGCTGGTTCGTTTAAATGGGCGGGCGAAAATGATGCCGACAGCAAGGGCGGTTTTGCGGTTTGGGCTCCGGATGTTTTTTGGAACAAAGACTATATCAATGAAGACGGCACAAAAGGAGCCTATATGATTTATTACTCGGTTTCGTCCACTTACATTCGGTCAGCCATCGGATATGCGGTGTCTAAGCATATCGAAGGCCCATATAAGTATGTGGATACAATTGTATATTCCGGATTTACTAAAGAGGAAGCGTATGATGCCAACAGCAAAATCAATAAAAAATGGACGAATACGAATATTCCTAAATTGATCGAGCAAGGAAAATTGAAAGGGGTGCGGGCCGATTGGTTTCATAATGATGGATCGTATAATAATCGAGACTTTCCTAACGCTATTGACCCCAATTTGTTCTATGATGAGAAAGGGAACCTTTGGATGGCTTACGGATCATGGTCTGGCGGTATTTTTGTCCTGCCGATGGACAAAACGACTGGCAAGCCGATCTATCCTGGCAAAGATGGAAAAACTCCCGATGGACGGCTTGTTGACCGATATTTCGGCATAAAGATCGCGGGCGGGTATTATCAATCAGGAGAAGGGACGTACATCGTCTACGATAAAAATACAGACTATTATTATTTGTATGTCACATACGGTTGGTTAGGAGCGGACGGCGGCTATAACATGAGACAGTTTCGGTCAACTAGCCCGACAGGACCTTACGTAGATGCAAAGGGGCAAAGTGCCGTTTTGCCCGGAGAAGTTGATAACTCCCCTTATGGCAATAAAATTATGGGGAACTTCTTATTCGAACGAAAAGTAGGGGATCCTGGGACGGGAATCGGCGTAGGGTATGTCTCTCCGGGGCATAACTCTGTTTATTTGGACCGCAAAACTGGCCAGCAATTTTTAGTTTTTCATACTCGTTTTCCGCAATCGGGTGAGTATCATGAAGTCCGGGTCCATCAAATGTTTATGAATAAAAATGGATGGCCGGTTGTAGCTCCATATCGGTATGCAGGCGAAAAGCTTGAAAAAGTCAACAAGCAAGATGTTGTTGGGGAATATCAATTGATCAATCACGGGAAAGACTATTCGGCTGACATAAAAAAGCAAATATTTGTACGCTTGAACAGAAATAACACCATTTCCGGGGATGCCACTGGGACGTGGAGAAAAATCGGACATAATCAAGCAGAAATCACAATCGATGGAGAAACGTATGACGGGGTATTTGTACGTCAATGGGATCCCACTTCCAAACGTTATGTCATGGCCTTTACCGCTCTTTCAAATGAAGGTGTCTCGATCTGGGGGAGCAAACTGGCTGATAAAACAGATGAGGAAATTGTAGAGGATGTCGCGAGTGACTTGGATCTTGGTGATACCGATCACGTGGTTTCCAACTTACATCTTCCCACCGAGGGAACAAGGCATACGGTAATTTCGTGGACCACTTCGGACGCAAAGGTGGTTTCCGAGACGGGAGTCGTTCATCGTCCGGAAGTCGGCTCAGCCCCTGTTACGGCTACCCTTACGGCGACGATTACGAAAGGAGATGCCACAGCGACGAAAGTGTTTCACATTACTGTACTGCCCTACGAGGAAGCGAAGTTAACTGCGCATTACAGTTTTGATAACAATGACTTAAGAGATAGTACGGGCAATTTTGGACCAGGTACGATTACTGGCAATAGAATCGATAACGAGGGCGGCACGATCGCTTATGCAGACGGCAAGATCGGGAAAGCGGCCGTATTGAACGGACAATCTGGCATCCGCTTGCCGGACGGTTTGGTCTCAAGCAACCAATATTCGGTGTCACTTTGGGTGAAACCGGAACAATTAACCACGCATACGACAACTTTCTTTGGCGCCAAGGATCCTAACCATTGGGTAAGCCTCGTTCCGCAAGGTTGGGACGGCAATACGATGCTATGGTCAGGAAGCTCGCCATGGTATGATGGTCGAACTTTTTGGAAAATCCCAACGGGTCAGTGGACACATTTAGCGTTCTCGGTCGATAACGGCGCGGTTAAAGTTTATATAAACGGCGTGGAAAAATTCAGCGGCACAAACTTTCCAGATGTCTTCACCGGCGCAAACGCAAGCTTCGCTCTAGGGGTAAACTGGTGGGATCCTCCATTCAAAGGATTGATTGACGAACTGCGCATTTACGAGGGCACGTTAACTCCTTCCCAAGTGACTGACTTGGCGCAAACGAGTGAATAAATCAGAGAAGTCCCCTTGGCTTTTTCCAAGGGTGCTCGCATCTCCATCGATGGATAGGGCGGCAAAGCAGAGGTGTTGCGAACGATTCGAAAATTTTGAAAGCCCCCTTGAAAAAAAGAAAGGTTGTGATACAATCGAATTGAAATTTATACGTACAAATATACCTTAACTTTGTTTAATGTCTTCTATAGTACGTACAAATTATAATCTGACACTGGTGAAGCAAATGTCTACATAACATTAATGAAAGGAATGGGAGAGGTATTGTGAGAAACAGAGCGGTAATAAACGTCGACATGCCAAAAGGAACCATCAACAAGAACATTTACGGCCATTTTGCGGAACATCTTGGGCGTTGCATTTATGAAGGAATTTGGGTCGGAGAAGACTCTCCGATTCCGAATACAAATGGGATTCGCAACGATGTATTGCAAGCGTTGAAAAACATAAAAGTTCCGGTTCTACGGTGGCCGGGCGGCTGCTTTGCGGATGAGTACCATTGGAAGGATGGGGTTGGCCCAAGGGAGCAGCGCAAAAAAATGATTAACACCCATTGGGGAGGGGTGATTGAGAACAATCATTTCGGCACTCACGAGTTTATGATGTTATGCGAAATGCTTGAATGCGAGCCTTATATTTGCGGCAATGTAGGCAGCGGCACGGTTCAAGAGATGTCAGAATGGATTGAGTATATGACATTTGATGGAGAATCGCCAATGGCGAATTGGCGCAAGGAGAATGGGCGGGAGAAGCCGTGGAAGTTGAAATATTTCGGGGTCGGGAATGAAAACTGGGGCTGCGGAGGGAATATGCGCCCTGAATATTACGCCGACCTGTATCGCCGCTATCAAACATATGTCAGAAATTACGGGGACAATCAAATTTATAAAATTGCCTGTGGTGCGAATGTAGATGACTATTACTGGACAGAAGTTTTAATGAAAAATGCCGGCCGCTTTATGGATGGGTTGAGCCTTCATTATTATACAATTCCTGGGGACTTTTGGCTCGGGAAAGGCTCCGCCACGGATTTTACAGAAGATGAGTGGTTTATTACATTGAAAAAAGCATTATATATAGATGAATTGATTACGAGGCATAGCACGATTATGGATAAGTACGATCCGGAAAAGCGCGTCGGGCTCATTGTGGATGAATGGGGAACGTGGTATGACGTAGAACCGGGCACGAATCCGGGATTCTTATATCAACAAAATACAATCCGTGATGCGCTTGTCGCAGCTCTCCATTTTCATATTTTCCATAACCATTGTGATCGAGTGCGAATGGCGAATATCGCGCAAACGGTTAACGTCTTGCAAGCGGTCATTTTGACAAGAGGGGAACAAATGATTCTCACGCCTACGTATCATGTGTTTGACATGTATAAGGTTCACCAAGATGCCGAGTTGTTGGCAATAGAGTCTTCATGTGCCGAGTATGAGCATCGCGGGGAAACGTTGCCGCAAGTAAGCATCACTGCATCCAAGAACGGGGAAGGAACTGTCCATATCAGTTTATGCAATATTGATCATCGAAATGAGGCGGTAGTAGATTTAGAGTTTCGTGGAGACAGCCTCGCACGCAAGCAAGTATTCGGCACGATGTTAACAGCGAATGAGATGAATGCCCATAATACATTTGAAAAGCCGGATGCAGTGAAGCCCGAACCGTTCCGTCAAATAGAGCTCGGCCAACATACACTGATGGCCAAACTTCCGCCCATGTCTGTCGTCACTTTAGCGATTGTTGAAAATAAAACGGCTTTGATTGAACGACAATGAAGACAAAGGCGGCGGAAAATATGGAAGAAAAAAATTGGTGCCAAGACTGCGCGGGCAGCGTCATCGTTACACGGGAAATGATGGATCCGCTCATTGAACAAATTGATCGTTCAGCACTCGTTTCCGATGACGTATATGAGAAAAGGATCAATATATGCAGAAGTTGTTCCTCTCTCCAATATGGCACAACTTGCGCCTATAGCGGGTATCTTGTCCATTACCAGGCAAAATGGAGGCGGGAATGTTGCCCGTTTCCGGGAAGGGCGAAATGGGGAAGGGAAGAATAGATTGACAAGTTGATAAAAAATAGAAAGGAAGAGTGGCAGATGGCTACGAAAAAAGCAACGATGATCATCGAAAAAGACTTCAAAATCGCTGAAATCGACAAACGCATTTACGGTTCTTTTATCGAGCACCTCGGCCGCGCTGTATACGGAGGGATTTATGAGCCGGGACATCCGCAGGCAGATGAAAACGGCTTCCGGCAAGATGTCATCGAGCTGGTCAAAGAGCTGCAAGTGCCGATCATCCGCTATCCGGGCGGGAATTTTGTGTCCGGTTACAACTGGGAAGATGGAGTGGGGCCAAAAGAGCAGCGTCCGCGTCGGCTTGATTTGGCGTGGCGGTCGGTGGAAACGAATGAAATTGGCTTGAATGAATTTATGGATTGGGCCAAGATGGTCGGAGCCGAAGTGAATATGGCCGTCAACTTAGGGACGCGCGGCATTGATGCGGCACGCAACTTAGTCGAATACTGCAACCACCCATCGGGCTCCTACTACAGCGATTTGCGCATTGCCCACGGCTACAAAGAGCCTCATAAAATTAAAACGTGGTGCTTGGGCAATGAGATGGATGGTCCGTGGCAAATCGGCCATAAGACGGCCGTCGAGTACGGGCGGATTGCTTGCGAAGCAGCCAAAGTGATGAAATGGGTCGACCCAACAATTGAACTCGTCGTCTGCGGAAGCTCGAACCGGAGCATGCCGACGTTTGCGGAATGGGAAGCGACTGTTCTTGACCATACGTATGACCATGTCGACTATATTTCTCTCCATCAATACTACGGAAACCGGGATAATAATACGGCCAATTATTTGGCGCTGTCGCTGGAAATGGATGATTTTATCCGTTCGGTTGTCGCCATCGCCGATTATGTGAAGGCGAAAAAACGAAGCAAAAAAACGATCCACCTTTCGTTTGACGAATGGAACGTATGGTACCATTCGAATGAGGCGGATAAGCAAATTGAACCGTGGACGGTGGCGCCGCCTTTGTTGGAAGATATTTATAACTTTGAAGATGCGCTTCTTGTCGGCTGCATGCTTATTACGCTCATGAAACATGCCGATCGGGTGAAAATTGCCTGCTTGGCTCAATTAGTGAATGTCATTGCACCGATCATGACGGAAAAGAACGGTCCGGCATGGAAGCAAACGATTTACTATCCGTTTATGCATGCTTCTGTTTATGGCAGAGGGGTGGCGCTGCACCCAGTCATTTCAAGTCCGAAATACGACAGCAAAGACTTTACGGACGTGCCGTACTTAGAGGCGATCGCGGTGTACAATGAAGAAAAAGAAGAAGTAACGATTTTCGCCGTCAACCGTGATATGGACGATTCGTTACTGCTTGAGTGCGATGTCCGCAATTTTGAGGATTATCGCGTTATTGAACATATCGTATTGGAACATGACAACGTGAAACAAACGAATTCGGCGCAGTCGTCTCCGGTTGTTCCGCATCGCAACGGCGACGCTCAGATGTCCGATGGAAAAGTATCGGCGACGTTGCCGAAGTTGTCGTGGAACGTCATTCGTTTAGGAAAACGATAAAGATGTGAAAGGCTGGTCTGATGACCAGCCTATCCGTCTGAAAATGGGAAGGAGAGACGGGACATGGAACGCAAAGTCCGTTTTGGCATCATCAGCACCGCCGCTATTGCCCAAGAGGTGATGATCCCGGCGATTCGCCGCGTGGAGTGCGCGGAAGTTGTGGCGATTGCCAGTGAAAGGGGAAAGGCGAATCAAACGGCGCGGGAACTTGGGATTCCGAAAGCGTACGACAGTTATGACCAGCTGCTCGATGACCCTGATGTTGATGCGGTGTACATTCCACTGCCGAACAGCTTGCACGCCGAATGGACGATTAAAGCGGCGAACAAGAAAAAGCATGTGCTTTGCGAAAAACCCGCCGCCTTATGTGAGGAAGATGTCCGGCGCATGATCGAGGCGTGCGAGGAAAACGGCGTTTTATTTATGGAAGCGTTCATGTACCAATTCCATCCGCAGCACGAGCGGGTGAAGCAACTTCTAGCTGCTGGCGAGATCGGCGATGTCAAGTACATGCGCACCCATTTCTCGTTTTACCTGAAAGACCGAGAAACGAATATCCGCATGAACGATGAGCTTGGCGGGGGGAGTCTGTTCGATGTCGGCTGTTATTGTGTGCATTCGACAAGACACGTCCTTGACGCCGAGCCCGTCGAGCTGTTCGTCCAATCTCGTTTTGATCCGCATCGTTCGGTTGATTTGACGACGATCGGTTGGATGAAGATGGAAAATGGTGTTTTCGCCCAGTTCACGTGCAGCTTCGATATGTTCTTCAAAAATGAGTACGAAATCATCGGCACGAAGGGAAAAATCGTTGTTTCGCGGGCGTACCGGCCGGATGTGGACGGGGGAGGGGGACGGATTACGGTCGTAACGGCTGATGGAAGCGAGCGTGAGGAAACCGTGTTTGGCGACCAATACGCGCTGCAAATCGAGCACTTTTCCCGCGCCATTCTCGAAGGGACGCCGCTGTTGTATTCGCCGGAGCGCATGATCAAACAATCGCGGGCGCTCGACGCTTGCCGCACATCGATGAAAACGGGAGCGATCGTGCGGTTATGAAGGAAGGGGAATCGAGATGAACATTACATACGAAAAGTGGTCCGAACTGAATGGAAACGATATTCTCTTGTTCACCTTGACAAACGATCGCGGCATACAATTGTCCGCGACGAACTTTGGGTGCATCGTGACCAAACTGCTGGTTCCTGACCGGATGGGCAACATTGAAAATGTGGTGCTTGGGTTTGACCGATTTGAGCCGTATGTCGAGAACGCCCCTTATTTCGGCGCCGTGATTGGCCGGGTGGCGGGGCGCATTCAAGGGGCGAGTTTTGAGCTTGAAGGGGCCACGTACGAGTTGGCGAAAAACGAAAACAACAACCATCTGCACGGCGGCCCGGGCGGATTCCACCGCGTGCTTTGGCAGGCGGAACCGGTTTGGGGCGATGATGCGGTCGGGGTCGTCTTTTCGTACACAAGCCCGGACGGGGAAGAAGGGTATCCGGGAACGGTTGATGTGCAAGTGGCGTATTGGCTCAACAATGACAACGAATGGACCGTCACCTACCGGGCTCGTTCGGACAAAACGACGCTTGTCAACTTGACGAACCATACGTATTTTAACCTAAGCGGCAACGGCAAGCGCGATATTTTAGACCATACGCTGGCCATCCAAAGCTCTCGCGTACTCGAATTGAATGACGAGCTGATTCCGACAGGCCGCGTCTTGGATGTCGCCGGCACGCCGTTTGATTTGCGGCAAGGAAAGATGATCCGGGAGGCGGTTGAATCCGGACACCCGCAAATCGAACTCGTCGGCGGGGGCTATGACCATCCGTTTTGGCTCGACCGGCATCATGACAAGGAAATTGTTCTTTCCGACCAAGAGAGCGGACGAACGTTGACGGTGGAGACGGACGAAGTCGGCGTGGTCGTGTACACATCGAACCAGCTGCCGGAAGGAATGGATTTAGGCGGCGTGCCGTCGCGGAAATATCTCGGTGTTTGCCTCGAAACGCAAGGGCTGCCGGATGCGATTCATCATCCGCAGTTTCCGTCGATCATATTGCCAGCTGACAAGGAGCGAGTATCAACGACGGTCTATCGGTTTGGCGGGCGGACATCATAGGCGGATGGGAGGGGGATGGCTCTTGATAGAGGAAATTGAAGGGGTGTTGATTGATCTTGATGGGACGATATGGAAGGGAAATGAACTCATTTCGCATGCAGATAAGGCGGTTGCCTACCTCCGTTCGCTTGGAAAACGAATCGTGTTCGTCAGCAACCGTGGCAATTGGTCGCGCCGCATGTGTCATGAACAGCTTGAACGGTTTGGAATTGCGGCGGCGGAAGAGGACATCATTTTATCCTCAACGGTAACGGCCCAATTTTTTCGGAAACATTATCCGCTTTGCCAAGTTTGGACGTTAGGCGACGAAGGATTGCGTGAAGAGCTGCGGCATCACCAGGTGCCGTTGGCGCCAGCTCCCGAAGACGCGGATTTTCTCATCATCACGCTGCATGAAACGATGACGTACCGCGATTTGGATTTGGCATTTCGTGCGGTCCATCATGGGGCGCGAATCATTGCGACCAACATCGATAAAACGTTTCCGAGTGAACATGGGAATGCCATTGATGTCGCCGGGATGGTAGGAGCGATTGAAGCGGCGGCGAGCCGAAAAGTGGAACTTGTGTTAGGGAAGCCTTCTTGTTTTATGGTCGAAGCGGCTTTGCGCCAGCTGAAGGTGCCCCCTAACCGCTGCCTCGTCATCGGTGACAGTGTGGAATCGGATATTCGCATGGGGAGAATGTACGGCATGAAAACCGCTCTTGTGCTGACAGGAAATACGAAGCGCAACGAATTGAAGGCATTGAGGGAAAAAGAACGGCCGGATTATGTGATGGATTCCATTTATGACATCGTGGGGCTTGGAAAGGAGATCGTGCAGTGAACCCAATAATAGAAGAGATCGTGCCATTGGTGAAGCAATGCGATTGTGGCCATCTTCATTATGACATTCCAATTGAACAGATGACGGTGGGATGCGACGCGTTTGAGCAGCTCCTTGCTTATTTGCGCCATAAGCGGTATGAGAAGGTGGCCGTGGTGGCCGATGAGCGGACGTTTGCGGCAGCAGGGGAGTCATTGTGTGATGAACTGGAAAACAAATCAATCCGCTATACAATATGCCTCGTGCAACCGGACGAAAATGGGGATGTCATCGCCGATGAACGTTCGATTGTGCAAGTGCTGTTGGAAACGCCGAACGATGTTGATGTTTTCGTTGCCGTAGGGGCGGGAACGATTCACGACATTACTCGTTTTAGCAGTCATAAAATGAAGGTTCCGTTTATTTCGGTTCCTACTGCTCCATCGGTGGACGGATTTACGTCAATGGGAGCTCCGCTCATCATTCGTGGGGTGAAAAAAACCATTCAAGCACAGGCGCCGGTCGCTGTATTTGCTCATACAGGTGTGTTGTCCCAAGCTCCAAAAGAGATGATCGCCGCTGGATTTGGCGATATGGTGGCGAAGTATACGTCATTGGTCGACTGGCAGTTTGCCCACTGGATGGCCGATGAGCCCTATTGTCCATTTGTTCACCAGCTTACCGAACAATCTCTCAAAGCATGTGTCGACCATATTGATGACATTGCCGATGGCGGTGAACAAGGGATTCGTGTATTAATGAATGCGTTGCTGCAGTCGGGCATTGCGATGTTGCTCATGGGGCAATCGTACTCGGCATCGGGAGCGGAACACCATCTGTCCCACTACTGGGAAATGGAATTTTTGCGTCGGAACAAACGGCAAGTGCTGCACGGGGCGAAGGTTGGCGTAGCGACTCCGATGATCATTGAACACTATCAACGCGTCTTTTGGCCGTTATGGAACAAACTAGAAGAACGACCGAAATCAATAGACGAAACTGCAAGGAAACGACTCAAAGCCAAGGCGGCTTCTATTCAGAAACTGCTTGAATCCTTGCCCTCTCCAGGGCGCGTTCGAACTATGTTAGAGAAAGTAGGAGGGGCCGCTCTCCCGGAACAACTCGGCATCGATCTTCCGTTGGTTGAACGGAGTCTGCGGGAGGCTCATCGATTGCGTCCGAACCGCTTTACGATTCTCTACTTTTTAAATGAATGGGTTTTAGGAACATGATAGGGGGAATCAAAGTGGAAAAAGCTACAATAAGGGCAAATGTCAAGGATCGGTTTTGGAAACGATATATCGATGTCGTCCGGAACGAAGTCGTTCCTTACCAGTGGGAAGCGCTTAATGACCGCATCCCAGGCGCTGAACCAAGCCATGCAATCGAAAATTTCCGCATCGCCGCTGGCGAATCAGATGGAGAATTTTACGGGATGGTCTTTCAAGACAGTGATGTGGCGAAATGGCTCGAAGCGGTGGCGTATTTACTCGAGGAAAAGCGCGACTCGGAATTGGAAGCACTCGCGGATGACGTGATTGAGCTGCTTGGCCGCGCTCAGCAGCCGGACGGCTATCTCAACACGTATTATACGGTCAAGGAGCCTGGAAAACGATGGACAAACTTACGGGACAATCATGAACTGTATTGCGCCGGCCATTTGATCGAAGCGGCAGTTGCTTATTTCCAGGCTACAGGCAAACGGCGCTTTTTAGACATTATGTGCAAATATGCCGACTATATCGGTACGGTATTCGGCCGCGGGGAAGGCCAAATTCCTGGATACGACGGACATCAGGAAATTGAGTTGGCGCTGTTGAAATTGTATGAGGCGACTGGAAACGAGAACTATTTAAAACTGAGCCAATATTTTATTGATCAGCGCGGGCAGCAACCTCATTACTTTGATCAGGAAAAAGAAGCAAGAGGGGAAACGAAGCCATTTTGGTATGACGGCGGGTATCGTTACCATCAGGCGCACATTCCGGTCAGGGAACAAAAACAAGCTGTTGGGCATGCGGTGCGGGCGCTCTATATGTATACCGCCATGGCTGGACTGGCGGCGAAAACGGGAGACGAATCGTTGAAACAAGCATGCCAAACGTTATGGGAAAACGTGACGAAACGGCAAATGTATATCACGGGCGGCGTCGGCTCGAGCGCTTTTGGCGAATCGTTTACGTTTGATTTTGATTTGCCGAATGATACGGTCTATGCCGAGACGTGCGCGTCAATTGCGTTAGTGTTTTGGGCCCGCCGCATGCTGGAACTGGAGATGGATGGGAAGTACGCGGATGTGATGGAACGGGCGCTATACAACGGAACGATCAGCGGCATGGATTTGGACGGCAAGAGATTCTTTTATGTCAACTCGCTCGAAGTGTGGCCGAAGGCATGTGAACGCCATGACAAACGCCATGTGAAACCGGTGCGGCAAAAATGGTTCAGCTGTGCGTGCTGCCCGCCGAACTTGGCCCGTCTCATCGCCTCGATCGGCCATTATATTTATTCACAAACATCGGATGCGTTGTTCGTCCACCTTTATGTCGGCAGCAACATTCAAACGGAAATAGGCGGTCGGTCAGTCGAGATCGTGCAAGAGACGAATTATCCTTGGGATGGAACGGTTCGATTGACGATTTCGCCGGAATCAGCCCAGGAATTTACACTTGGATTGCGCATTCCTGGATGGTGCCGGGGAGCGGAGGTAACGATCAATGGGGAAAACGTAGACATTGCGCCGCTGACCAAAAAAGGGTACGCTTATATCCGTCGAGTGTGGCGGCAAGGGGATGAAATGGTCCTTCACTTCTCGATGCCGGTCGAGCGGATTAAGGCGCATCCCCAAGTGCGCGCCAATGCCGGCAAAGTTGCGTTGCAGCGCGGGCCGATTGTGTATTGTTTGGAAGAAGTCGATAACGGACCGAATTTGGCAAATTTGTTCCTTCCGCGCGATGCCCAGTTGGAAGCGCACTTTGAGCCGGACTTGCTAGAAGGGGTTGTAGTGATCACCGGAACCGCCGAACGAATGGATGAATCAGCATGGAATGATGAATTGTATCGCCCGATTGAACCCCGAACCTATCAAGTTCCGTTCCGTGCGATTCCTTATTATGCCTGGTGCAACCGTGGGGAAGGGGAGATGACGGTGTGGGTGAATGAGAAATAGACCTATCGATGTTGCTATTCACTGTGTGAAATGATTTGGAAATGAAGATGAAATACCAAGGTGAATGAATGAGCTGGTCGGATGTTTGATGAACCGGACACGACCAGCTTTTTGTTTCGACAATCTTTGTTTGTGTTCTATACAAATTATGTAGAAGCCACTATACTAGTAATTAAAGAGATTTGTCTTTCACATACTCTTTTCCGTTAGGAAGGGACATCGCCATGCTTAGCTACCTAAAAAAATGGAACACGTTGCGAAATCAGATATTGGTCGTATTCCTATTTGTCATGGTGATTGTGCTGTCTCTCGTCAGCATGATCACGCTCAAGCAAGTGTCCCTGTTGATTCGGAACAACGCTGAAAACCAAATCAAGCAGACAGCTATTGAAGCGAGCGGTCGGATTGATTCATTGTTTGAACAGTTGAATACAGCGACAAAGTTTGTGATGACCAATCAAGAAGTTCAACGATTATTTGAACGAATCCATGGGGGAGAGAAAGTGACGTTTCCAGAATTGCAAAGGTTAAAAAGTGTGGTTAATAATATCCAAGCCAACTCTGAGGGCATTTACTCTGTCGAGCTCTATACAGAAGATTTAAAGCAAGTGTTTCCCCTAGACAGTTCTATGAAGATGTTTCAACGTCTCAACGTGAAATGGATTTATGAAGCGGATCGCGCGAAAGGCAGACTTGTATGGATCGGAGAAGATCCGCGAAACCCGCAATTTTATTTAGCGATACGGCGCATTACGTTGATGGAGCGTCATTTTGCCAACGGGGGATACTTGCTTGTGCGAATTTACAAGCCGTATTTCGCGATTACTGAGGTGAACACGGGGCAATACGTATTGGTTTCCGATCCGGAAGGAAAGGTTATTTTTTCAAATAATTCCAGCTTAACTGATGTATCTTCATTAAATCAACGGTCAGCAACGGTAATAAATCAAACCGAATACATGGTAACAAAGCAGTCTTCCAACAAAGGGTTCACCGTTTTCATATTAACGCCTGTCAGTGCCCTGACCAAGGGAGTGAACAGCATTCGGTTTGGGATCATTTTCGCTGGCATTATCGGGATGCTTGTTTACTTTTTATGTTCGCTGCTTCTCTCGACCATCATTACACGGCCGATTGTTCAATTAACGAAAACGATGCGGCTGGCGAATGAGCGGTTATTAACAGTTGATCCGAAGATGGTTACGGTCAATGAGATCAGGGAGCTGAATAGCACCTATAACCAATTGGTGAGAGAAACGAATCATTTGATCAAAATGGTGTATCAAAAAGAGATTGTTCGCAGCCAAAGTGAATTGAAAGCGCTTCAAGCGCAAATCAACCCTCATTTCTTGTACAACACGTTGGAGTCGCTGCGGTGGTCGTTAGAAGAGAAAGGGGAAGAAGAGTTGGCAGATGTCGTTGTGTCCATGTCAGAGCTGTTTCGCTACACCATCAGCCGAAATGTGAACGATGATTGGGTTACATTGAAAGAGGAATTTCGCCATATCGAAAATTATATGGACATTATCAAATTTCGGTTTGGCGATCGCATCAAGTGGCATTTGTCGCTGCCTGAGGAATGGGAAAATGTCAAAATCCCAAAACTGTTGATTCAACCGTTAGTCGAAAACGCGGTCGTGCATGGTTCGGAAAACCGGACAGCCCCTTGTACCATTACCGTGGCTGTCAAACCGGTTTCGGATCGTCATCTTGAGATCATGGTGGAAGATGATGGAGTTGGAATGGATGAAGAAAGGCTCGAGGCGGTGAAACAGGCTATGCATACAGGAGAAGCGAAAGGAAAAGGAATGGCATTGTATAATGTGAAAAAACGTCTCCAACTTTATTACAAGAAAGAAACGAGCGATGGCATAACAATTGAGAGCCGTAAAAACAAAGGTACAAAGGTCACGCTTCGAATTCCTGTTAACGGAGGTGAAAGATAATGTATGAGAAGACCATTTTGGTTGTGGATGATGAGCCGAGGGCGAGGGAAGGGATGAAGCGGTTGTTGGAAAAATGGGCCTCCGGCAAACACCGAATCATAACGGCTGCCAACGGCCAAGAAGCGCTTGACATTTTGCGGCAAGAGCGGGTGCACGTGTTATTGACAGATATTCGGATGCCGGAAATTACCGGGCTTGATGTGTTAGAGGAAATGAGAGAAAAAGACGATTCTCCGGCAGTGATCCTCATTTCTGCTTACCCTGATTTCGATTATGCGCAAAAAGCCATCAGCCTTGGTGTATTAAACTATTTGTTGAAGCCGGTGAAAAAAAGCGAATTATTCGAAGCGGTAGAAAAAGCGATCCACGTTTCCGAGCAAAAGGAAAGGGAACGAGTGATGAAACAATTGATTGACGATAAACTCATCGATGCCCTTGACCGTCACCCCCAAACTCGTGAACCGATTCGCGAGGCCATCCAGTTTATTGATCGGCATCTAAAAGATGATATATCACTAAAAGAAGTGGCGGAGCACGTCCATTTGAATCCAAGCTATTTTAGCACGCTGTTTAAAGAACAAATGAAACTCACATTCAGCGAATATCTCACAAGAAGAAGAATGCAGCGAGCTAAAGAACTGTTGATGACGACTGATATGGCTGTATCAGAGATTGCGGAAGAGTGCGGTTACAAAACAGCGAAATATTTTATTCATTTGTTTAAGGAAATGGAGGGAAAGACTCCGAGCAGCTATCGAAAAAGTCAAAAAGAAAAGTAATCTAAAAATACTGGTACTTTTCCTAATGGTTGTTGCCTTTTTCCCCCTTCATGATGATGGTAGACTGTATTTGCAAGCAAAGAATAGAGAAGGGGGTAAAGTTTATGAAAAAGAAAGCGTTCACATGGTTGGTTTTGCTAATGTTGATGGCGGGGATTGTGCTGTCTGGTTGTTCTTCTTCGTCGAGCGATTCTGCGAGCGAGGGGAAATCCGGAGACGGGAAAATTCATTTGAAGTTTATGCACGACTGGCCAAAAGGCAGTTCAACCGCTTACTACAATCTTGTAGAGGAGATTATTAAAGACTATGAAGCGAAGCATCCGAATGTTCAGATTGATGTAGAGGTATTAAATCCGGATCAATATCGGGATAAATTAAAAGTGTTGGCCGCTTCGAATGAATTGCCTGACGTAGGGTTGACGTGGTCGAACGGTTTTGCCGAACCATACGCCACTGGAGGACAATTTGCGCCGCTAAATGATATTATCGAAAAAGAATTTAAAGACCAGTTTGTACCTGGAACGGTAGAAGCGTATACCTTTAACGGCAAATCGTATGCGCTTCCAATGGAGATGAACATCACGTATATTTTCTACAACAAAGAGATTTTCAAAAAATATGGTCTTCAGGAACCGAAAACCTTTGAAGATTTGAAAAACATTGGGAAAACGTTGATCAAGCATGGGGTGATTCCAGCCACAGTCGGTTCAAAAGACGGATGGCCGGCATCGATGTGGTTTATGTACCTCGCTGACCGGATTGGCGGCCCGACGATTTTGACCGATGTCATTCAAGGAAAAGTGAAAATGTCTGACCCAGCTATTGTCAAAGCGGCAAAAGAAGTTCAAAATCTTGTGGATATGGGGTTCTTTGTCAAAGGGAACACTGCCTTCTCGAATGATGATGCTAAAGGTTATTTCCTAAACGAAAAGGCAGCCATGTTCTTAACGGCCACATGGGAGTTGCCGAACTTTACAACCAGCCCGGATGTGCCGCAAGAGTTTAAAGAGAAGGTTGGTTACTTTAAATTCCCACTGTATGAAGGCGGCAAAGGAACGGACATCAACAGTTATGTTGGCGGTCCTGGGTTAGGCGCGTTTGTCGCGGAAAATTCAAAGCATAAAGAACAAGCGAAAGACTTCGCGGCGTACCTTGTCAAAGAATGGGGCAAACGGTCAGTGGAAGGTGCAGGCATTTTACCAGCTACAAAGGTGAATACAGAAGGGTTGAACGTACCGAAGATGTACCTGGATGTCTTGCATGACATCAATAACGCGACAAACATTACGACTTGGTTTGACACCCAAGCAAGCCCGAATGTTTCTGAGCTGCACCATGACTTAATGACGGCCCTGTTTGGCAAACAAATCACGCCAGAAGAATTTGCGAAACAACATGATGACGCGTTGGCGGAGGAAGCCAACAAATAAGAATTTTGGGGGCATCTGGAACAACACATGCCCCCTTATTTGTAAAGAAGGAGTTATCAGCGATGAAAAACGTTATGTCCAATAAAACAGCCATCATTCTTTATGTCCTGCCGTCGCTTCTCCTTGTCTTGTTTTTAATTTATATCCCGATTGCGCTGACGGGATATTATGGATTGATGGATTGGAGCGGGGTAGGCCAGATGAAGTTCATCGGCTTGGAGAATTATAAAAAGCTTATTCATGACAAGCTGTTTTGGGAGAGCACCTGGCACTCCGTCTTGTTGGCGTTGTTTTCCGTTCTCAGTTTGATCGGCTATTTAATCGTTTCTTTAATATTAGCGAGCAAAATTAAGGGAGGGAATTTGTTTAGAAAAATTTACATTATTCCCATGCTTATGTCGTCTGTCGCCATCGCTCAACTTTGGATTAAGATTTTTGATCCGATGAATGGGCTGATTAACAGTTTATTGTCTATGTTTGGGATAAAAGAGACTCCACTTTGGTTGGCGGATCCGGATATGGCGCTATATTCGGTTTTCATCCCGATCGTTTGGCAGTATGCGGGGTTTTACATCATTATTATGTATGCGGCTTTGATCAATGTACCTCAAGAATTGATTGAAGCTGCAAGAATCGATGGTGCCAATGCCTTTCAAATTGCCTACAAAATTAAGGTGCCCCTTATTTCTGGGGTGTTAAAAGTATTGGTGATTCTAGCCGTTGTCGGGTCTTTGAAATATTTTGATTTGATTTACGTCATGACCGGAGGCGGCCCGGGGCATGCCACGGAAGTGATTGCTTCTTATATGTATAAAGAAGCGTTTGGGAAATTCAACTTCGGGTATGGAAGTGCGATTGGTTTTGGGTTGCTCATCCTTAGCATGGGAGCGACCTGGATGATTCAAAAAATGTTGAGAGTCAATCAAGAATAAAAGGAGAATTGACCATGAAAGAAAAGAAAATCTTAGATTCCAAGCCTCGTTCTCCTTTACGACAAATCGCAATGGGAATTCTTTACTTTATCTTGGTTGTCGTAGCGCTTCTTCAATTATATCCGTTAGTATGGTTATTCTTATTGTCGTTGAAGACGAATCAAGAAGTATTTGGAATGTCTCCGTTCGCCTTGCCGAAATCTCCACGATGGGAAAATTATATAAATGCTTGGTTTGATGGAGGGATCAACCAATACTTTTTCAATAGTGTCTGGTATACGATCGTCGCTGTTGTATTGACTTTGATTTTAGCCAGTTTTGTCACGTTCGCCTTGACAAGAATGGAGTGGAAATTCAAAGGTGTTGTATTGGCTTTGTTTATGATCGCTTACATGATCCCGCTTCATTCGACGCTCATTCCGTTGTTTAATATTTATAATAAAATGAACTTAATTGATAACCCCATCTCGATTATTCTTTCATATACGACCTTTAACTTGCCGATTACGATTATGATTTTGCTAGGATTTTATCAGTCGTTGCCGCGGGAAATCGAAGAAGCGGCGGTAATGGACGGGTGCTCTGTCCATCGCATTTTTTTCCGCATCACATTGCCGATGACAGCACCTGTTCTTGCGACTACAGCCATTATTAACATGATTTACAATTGGAATGAGTTTGTGTTTGTCAACACGTTCATTAGTTCGGAAAAATGGAAAACGATCACAGTCGGAGTCAATAATTTTGTCGGCCAATATCTCACCGACTGGGGGGCGATCGGCGCGACTTTGGTGATCAGCATTTTGCCGATTTTGATTGTGTACTTATTCTTGAGCGACCGAATTATTGAAGGACTGGTTGCTGGTTCGGTAAAAGGATGATGTCATATGTGATTGGGGTTAAGTTTGTTTGTGTTATATACAAACTAAATGAAATATAGTATGATGAAAATGATCAAATCGTTGCTTTTTCCATCGTTGGAGAGGGGGAGAGAGGTTGCGGATTAGGAAAGAAACATGGTCTCGTTTCAACGGAAAAGAAGTTCTTTTATTTACGTTGACAAACGACCGCGGCATGGAACTGTCGGCGACAAACTACGGATGCATCGTGACGGACCTCCGCGTTCCCGACCGGAACGGCAACATCGAAAATGTCGTGCTCGGGTTTGGACGATTTGAACCGTATGTTGAGAACGCCCCTTATTTCGGCGCCGTGATCGGCCGGGTGGCGGGGCGCATTCGCGGGGCGAGCTTTGAGCTTGAGGGCGTCACGTACCGGTTGGCGAAAAACGAACACAACAACCACTTGCACGGCGGACCGAACGGATTCCATCGTGTGCTTTGGCAGGCCGAGCCCGTTCAGCGCGACGATGCGGTGGGGGTCGTCTTTTCGTACACAAGCCCAGACGGGGAGGAAGGGTACCCGGGAACGGTTCATGTTCAAGTGGAATATTGGCTGAACAATGACAACGAATGGATCGTCACACACCGGGCTCGTTCGGACAAAACGACGCTCGTCAATTTGACGAACCATACGTATTTCAACCTAAGCGGCAACGGCAAGCGCGATATATTGGACCACACGCTGACAATCCAAAGCTCGCGCGTGCTCGAGTTGAATGAGGAGCTGATTCCGACGGGCCGCATCTTGGATGTCGCTGGTACGCCGTTTGACTTGCGGCAAGGAAAGGTGATCCGGGAGGCGGTCGAATCCGGGCATCCGCAAATTGAACTCGTCGGCGGGGGTTATGACCATCCGTTTTGGCTCGATCGGCATCATGACAAAGAGATTGTGCTTTCCGACCCGAAGAGCGGGCGAGTGTTGACGGTGGAGACGGACGAAGTCGGCGTGGTGGTGTATACATCGAACCAGCTGCCGGAAGGGTTGGATCTAGGCGGCGTGTCGTCGCGGAAATATTTAGGCATCTGCCTGGAAACGCAAGGGCTGCCGGATGCGATCCATCATCCGCAGTTTCCGTCGATCGTATTGCCGGCTGGCCAAGAGCGAGCATCAACGACGGTCTATCGATTTGGCATCATTTGAATCAATGGAGGAAAGATAGAGGAATGATTGAACATGTAGAGACGCCGCACAAATTGGTCGCCCTGACGTTTGATGATGGACCGAATCCGGTTTATACATTGAACGTATTGGAGATATTGGAGGAAGTATCTGGAAAGGCGACCTTTTTTATGATCGGAAGCCAGATGGAGAAGCATCCGGAAGTTGTAAAGGCGGTCAAGGCGCAAGGGCATGAAATTGGCAATCATACGTATTCTCACGCTAACCTCACTTCTCTAACGGAAGATGAGGCTTTGAGAGAAATGGAGTGGATGGATGTCATCATTACCGAGATGACTGGAGTGAAGGCTGCGATTTTCCGTCCTCCTTATCTTGACTACAATGCAACTGTTGTTTCGATGTGCAACCATTTCGGCTACCAAATGATCGGTGCGCTCAATACGGATGCCCGAGACTGGGAACAACCAGGAGTTGATTATATTGTTCGGAAGAGTCGCCCCCATATAAAAAACGGGAGCATCTTGCTCTTTCATGACGGATTCGGAGATCGTTCACAAACGATCGAGGCTGTCAATATACTCGTATCCGAATTGTATTCGCAAGGTTACAAATTGGTCACGGTCAGCGAATTGTTGGAGCTGCAAGCTGGAAGCAGATGAAAAAGTAGCAGTTCTCTGATGCTCTGATGATTGATCGCATGCATAGTAAGAAAAGGGGAGAGTGAGCTATTCATGCCAACCAATGTATTTTTCAACGCCCATCACTCGCCGGTTGGGGCGTTTGCCAGCTTTACGCTAGGATTCCCAGGAAAAAGCGGAGGACTAGATTTGGAACTTGCCCGACCGCCACGGCAAAATGTCTTTATTGGCGTTGAGTCGCCGCATGAGCCGGGGCTGTATCATATCCTTCCATTCGCGGAAACAGCAGGCGAGGATGAAAGCAAACGATATGACATTGAAAATCCTGATCCGAATCCGCAAAAACCAAACATCCTGATTCCATTTGCGAAAGAGCGGATCGAACGCGAATTTCGCGTTGCGACGGATACATGGAAAGCCGGGGACTTGACGTTGACCATTTATTCACCGGTGAAGGCCGTACCAGATCCGGAAACGGCCTCCGAGGAAGAGCTTAAGCTGGCGTTGGTCCCAGCTGTCATTGTTGAGATGACGATCGATAATACGAACGGAACAAGAACACGACGGGCGTTTTTCGGATTCGAAGGCACTGACCCGTATACCTCGATGCGGCGGATCGATGATACATGCCCGCAGCTGCGCGGGGTCGGTCAAGGGCGGATTTTGGGCATTGCATCCAAGGACGAGGGCGTTCGCTCAGCGCTGCATTTTAGCATGGAGGATATCTTAACGGCGACTCTCGAAGAAAACTGGACGTTTGGGCTCGGGAAAGTCGGTGCATTAATTGCGGATGTGCCGGCGGGAGAAAAGAAAACGTATCAATTTGCTGTTTGCTTCTATCGTGGAGGTTGTGTGACGGCGGGAATGGATGCCTCTTATTTTTACACCCGTTTCTTCCGTAATATCGAAGAAGTCGGTCTTTATGCGTTAGAGCAGGCCGAGGTGTTAAAGGAGCAGGCGTTCCGTTCGAATGAACTCATTGAAAAAGAATGGCTCTCCGATGATCAAAAGTTTATGATGGCGCACGCGATCCGCAGCTACTATGGCAATACACAGCTGCTTGAGCATGAAGGAAAGCCGATTTGGGTCGTCAATGAAGGCGAGTACCGGATGATGAATACGTTTGATCTCACCGTCGACCAGCTCTTTTTTGAATTGAAAATGAATCCGTGGACGGTGAAAAATGTGCTTGACTTCTATGTCGAGCGCTACAGCTATGAGGATCGTGTCCGTTTCCCAGGAGATGAGACGGAATATCCCGGCGGCATCAGCTTCACTCACGATATGGGAGTCGCCAACACGTTCTCACGCCCGCATTACTCGTCATATGAGCTATACGGGATCAGCGGTTGCTTTTCACATATGACGCACGAACAGCTCGTCAACTGGGTGCTTTGCGCGGCGGTATACATCGAACAAACGAAAGACTGGGCATGGCGCGACCGGCGGCTTACGATCTTGGAACAATGTCTCGAAAGCATGGTGCGCCGCGATCATCCGGATCCAGAAAAGCGGAACGGCGTGATGGGGCTTGACAGCACCCGCACCATGGGTGGAGCGGAAATCACAACGTATGATAGTTTGGATGTTTCTCTTGGCCAGGCGCGCAACAATTTATATTTGGCAGGAAAATGTTGGGCTGCCTATGTGGCACTTGAAAAGTTGTTCCGCGATGTCGGCAAAGAAGAACTGGCTGCATTGGCAAGGGAGCAGGCGGAAAAATGCGCCGCGACGATTGTCAGTCACGTGACGGAGGACGGGTATATCCCAGCCGTGATGGGAGAAGGAAATGACTCGAAAATCATTCCGGCTATTGAGGGGCTTGTGTTTCCTTACTTTACGAACTGCCATGAGGCGTTAAGAGAAGACGGACGTTTTGGAGACTATATTCGTGCACTGCGACAACATTTGCAATATGTGTTGCGGGAAGGAATTTGCCTATTCCCGGACGGGGGATGGAAAATTTCCTCGACAAGCAACAACTCGTGGTTGAGCAAAATTTACTTATGCCAGTTTATTGCCCGCCGCATTTTAGGGTGGGAATGGGATGAACAAGGAAAACGAGCTGATGCGGCTCATGTTGCGTGGCTCACGCATCCGACGCTCTCCATTTGGAGTTGGAGCGACCAAATTATCGCTGGCGAAATCAGCGGCAGCAAATACTACCCGCGCGGCGTGACGAGCATTTTATGGTTGGAGGAGGGGGAATGAAGATGAACAGCTCCCTCCCCTCCCTCCGCGATGTATTCGCGAATGATTTCTACATCGGGGCGGCGGTCAATCCTGTGACGATCGAGATGCAAAAACAGTTGTTGATCGATCATGTCAACAGTATTACGGCAGAGAACCATATGAAGTTTGAGCATCTTCAGCCGGAAGAAGGGAAATTTACCTTTCAGGAAGCGGATCGGATTGTGGATTTTGCTTGTTCGCACCGAATGGCGGTTCGAGGGCACACACTTGTATGGCACAACCAGACTCCGGATTGGGTGTTTCAAGATGGTCAAGGCCATTTCGTCAGTCGGGATGTGTTGCTTGAGCGGATGAAATGTCACATTTCAACTGTTGTACGGCGATACAAGGGAAAAATATATTGTTGGGATGTCATCAACGAAGCGGTAGCCGACGAAGGAGACGAATTGTTGAGGCCGTCGAAGTGGCGACAAATCATCGGGGACGATTTTATGGAACAAGCATTTCTCTACGCTTATGAAGCTGACCCAGATGCACTGCTTTTTTACAATGACTATAATGAATGTTTTCCGGAAAAGAGAGAAAAAATTTTTGCACTTGTCAAATCGCTGCGTGATAAAGGCATTCCGATTCATGGCATCGGGATGCAAGCGCATTGGAGTTTGACTCGCCCGTCGCTTGATGAAATTCGTGCGGCCATTGAACGATATGCGTCCCTTGGTGTTGTTCTTCATATTACGGAACTCGATGTATCCATGTTTGAATTTCACGATCGTCGAACCGATTTGGCAGCTCCAACGTCAGAAATGATCGAGCGGCAGGCAGAGCGGTATGGGCAAATTTTTGCTTTGTTTAAGGAGTATCGCGATGTTATTCAAAGTGTCACATTTTGGGGAATTGCTGATGACCATACATGGCTCGATAACTTTCCAGTGCACGGGAGAAAAAACTGGCCGCTTTTGTTCGATGAACAGCATAAACCGAAACCAGCTTTTTGGCGGGCAGTGAGTGTCTGATGATATTGCTTCACGTCGCGGCGAAGAGGGAGCAGAAAATAAGGGTTCCTCTCTTCGTGAATAATTAAAAGATTTCAGAAAAGTATTGAATGTAAATGAACTTTTCATTATAATAGAAGGTGTAACTAGTATACTAGTTATACTAGTAGCAGAAAAGCAAACGGCAAATCATGAAGCTGATTGACATCTTGACTATATGAACAGGGATGTCAACCAAGAATTCATTCTTCTGTTTGGCTGGAATCATGAGGAAGGCATTACAGCCATTTTGTAGGATGCGTCGTTTCAAACTAGTATACTAGAATGTTTGTGGAGTGGTTAGGAGTTGGATTTCGATCGGTTGAAATCGCTTTCTCAATAAGACCTTGAAAGGGGGGATTGAGACAGGGAATCGCTATGTTTTCTTTATCAAAAAGAATGTGATCGCAGCCAAGGGGGATTTTGAGACAATGGGATTGGAGGGAGAAACATGCTAAAGAAAGCGTTTGCGGCTTTGACCGCAACTGCATTGGCGGTTGGAATGCTTGCGGGATGTACAGACAGCCAATCTTCTTCGTCCAGTGGATCTGGAGGAGATTCGAAAGAGAAAAATGGCGTTGTAACCATTACAACTGTCCGCACATTAAAGGATGATACGAAATTTCGAGAGGGGGAGGATTTGAACAACAATCCTATCACACGTTGGTCAGAAAAAGAGTTAGGAATTAAATGGAAAACGTTGTGGACAGCTCCAAATGATGAACAGTATCATAATAAAATTCGCTTAGCTTTATCATCCGGACAAAAACTGCCTGACGTATTTAAAGTGTCAGACGGGCAGTTGATCAATGATTTAATTCGTTCTGGAAAAGTAATGCCAGTCGATGAAGCGATTGAGAAATATGCGTCACCGAGATTGAAAAAGATTTATGAGCAATTTCCGGAAGCGTTTTATCCGGCGACTGTCGATGGAAAGCGCTACGGAATTCCACGGTTCTCTGGGGGCAATGGTTCCGATTCCTTGCTTTGGATTCGCAAAGACTGGCTTGATAAGTTAGGTCTTCAGCCGCCTAAAACAATCGAAGATCTCGAGAAAATCATGGACGCGTTTGTCAACAAAGACCCTGACGGCAATGGGAAAAAGGATACGATTGGCTTGACGCTGGCCAGCAAAAACGGATTGGCGACTTGGTTGGCCGACGGAAGCTTTATTTTCGGTGCTTATGGCAACTATGAACCTGGTTCATGGTCAAAAGGCGAAGATGGGAAGCTTGTTTACGGGTCGGTACAGCCGTCTATGAAAAAAGCGTTGGCTAAGCTGAATGAATGGTATCAAAAAGGATACTTGGACAAAGAAGTTGGTATTTTGGACGAACAGACGGCGATCAAAAGCTTTGTCGCTGGAAAATCGGGAATCATTTCTGCTCCTCCTTGGGCTGCTGGATGGCCAATCGCAGATGCGTTGAAAAATAATCCAGGAGCCGTTGTGGAACCATACCCACTGCCGAGTGGTCCGGATGGCAAAATCGGCCGGCGTGGCGAGGGATTGGTTACAGGCATGTTTTTGTTCAGCAAAGACTTTAAACATATGGATAAATTCTTCCAATACTTAGATGAAGCATACGCCTATGTGTATAATGACTCGAAATATTTTAAATACGGGTTGGCGGAAGGTTATGACTATGTGATGAAGAACGGCAAGCCCGTTTATGATGACAAGGAAATTCCAGGAGGAAGATTGGATCCAGGGGCTTATTTCATTACGGAAGCCATTCCGACCGTTCCGTACATGCTGTATGATCTAGTCGAGGAGTTGTATACAACGAAGCGTCAGCCGAAAAACGCCTATGAGTATACACGAATTGTATCTTTAGGTGAGTCGTTTATGAAAGCGGCTACAATCGTCAACCAACAAAATCAATACCGCATTGAAAACGAGTTTACAGGCCCGCCCACTAAAACGATGCAAAAACGCGGAGAGTTTTTGACGAAAATGGAACGTGAAACGTTTGCCAACATCATTTACGGACGGGCGCCGCTCAGTGCATTCGATGACTTCGTGAAAAAATGGGAAGAATCTGGAGGCGAAGAAATAACAAAAGAAGTGAATGAATGGTATCAATCGGTAAAAGGAGCAAAGTAGCGGTTTCAACGATGGTGGGGTGCGGACGGGGGCGAGCAGTGAAAGAGAATTTACATCGATGTCCGCACCTGCTTTTTTGCAAGAGATGACGCCGGAAGGAGGGAACGGGTATGCAGTCGGCCGTCGATGTCAAAGGACAAACAACAGCGGTGGAAGCAAAGAGAGTTCAGAAAAGAAGAGGAACGTGGCAGTTGCATGTTATGTTGCTTCCTGCCCTCATCATTGTGTTGATTTTTCAATATGTTCCGATGCTAGGACTGGTCATGGCTTTTCAAGATTATGAGCCTTGGCTTGGCTTTTTGCATTCTCCTTGGGTTGGTCTCGAGCATTTTAAAACGATGTTTGAATATGAAGACGCTCGTCAAGTAATCTGGAACACATTGGTCATTTCAACATTAAAAATCATCTTTAACCTCGGTGTGCCTTTGGCGTTTGCGTTGCTTCTCAACGAAGTATACGTGATGAAGTTTAAGCGGACGGTTCAAACGATCGTGTATTTGCCGCACTTTTTGTCATGGGTGATTCTAGGCGGGATTTTGATTGACATGCTTTCTCCTGAAGGGGGGATTGTCAATCGTTTTTTGTCGGTATTCGGGGTTGAACCTATTTTCTTTCTCGGAGATAACGATTGGTTTCGTACCGTTGTTGTCGTTACAGATGTGTGGAAAGAATGCGGATTTAACACGATTGTATTTTTAGCTGCCCTTACTTCAATTAACCCGTCGTTGTATGAAGCGGCTATCGTGGATGGAGCCAACAGGTGGCAACAAACAATTTATATCACATTGCCTTCCATGTTGCCGATCATCATTGTGGTTGGAACGTTGTCGCTCGGAAACATTTTAAATGCCGGATTTGATCAAATTTTAAACTTGTACAATCCGCTTGTTTACAAAACGGGTGATATCATCGATACGTATGTTTACCGTGTCGGCCTTTTGAATGGGGATTTTAGTTATGCTACAGCCGTTGGACTGTTTAAATCCGTCATCAGTTTTATTCTCGTGGTCACAGGGTATCGTCTCGCTTATAAGTATGCCAACTATAAAATCTTCTAAGGGGAGGGGAGGTCTATGCATCATCACTACCAAAAAAGCTTGTCTTATAAACTATTCACTGTGTTTAACTATACTCTTTTAACGATCATTGCCGTTCTTTGCCTTTTGCCTCTCATACATATTTTAGCCGTCTCATTCAGCGGCAGTGCAGCGGCGACCGCTAATCTGGTCGGACTGTGGCCAGTTGACTTTACGTTGGACGCTTATGAGAAAACGATTGGGAATGAAAATTTTTTGCGTTCCCTTTGGAATTCGTTTTTGCGTGTTGTATTGGGAACAGTCATTTCCATGGGAGTCATGTTATGCGCTGCCTATCCGCTGTCCAAAAGCGACGACGCCTTTCGCGGCCGGAAACTCTATATGTGGATTTTTGTGTTTACGATGTTGTTCCATGGCGGTCTCGTTCCGACTTATATGGTGGTGACGAAGCTCGGGTTGACAGATACGATTTGGGCGTTGATTTTACCGCCAGCTGTCAGCGCCTTTAACTTAATTTTGCTTGTGAACTTTTTCCGAACTTCGGTGCCGAAATCGCTTGAAGAGGCCGCTTTAATGGATGGCGCAAATCATTTCAAGATTTTTTGGAAAATTTATTTGCCGATTTCGGTGCCTGCCATTGCGACGATTTCGCTCTTTACGATGGTTTTTCATTGGAACTCATGGTTTGATGGGTTGATTTATATGTCCGATGTGAAACATTACCCGTTATCTACGTTCTTACAAACGATTATTGTTCAACAGGATTTTACGAAAATGAGCGTCGATGCAGAAACATTGAAAAACTTATCTGAACGGACAGTGAAGGCGGCACAAATCTTCATCGCAGCTTTGCCGATGCTGATTGTTTATCCGTTTGTGCAAAAGTTTTTTGTGAAAGGGATTGTGTTGGGGGCGGAAAAAGAGTAACAGGAGGAGAATTCGACATGACGGCGGGATACGAACCTTGTTGGCTGCGGTATGAGCGGAAGGATCAATATAGTCGATTACGGTTTGAGGAGATTGTGGCGAAAAGAACATCGCCAATTTTTCAAGCAGCCGTGGAAGAACTCCAAAAAGGGCTTCGTTCGATGATGGAGATTGAGCCGCAAGTGGTGCAGGAAGTAAATGAAACAGCTAATTCGATTTGGCTTGGGACGCTTGAAGATGAAGAGTTCGAGCGACCATTAGAGGGAACGCTTGTTCATCCTGAAGGGTATGTGATTCGATCGGATGTCGACGATGGCCCGTTCCGTATCTACATTATTGGGAAAACAGATGCTGGTGTGTTGTATGGTGTCTTTCATTTCCTCCGATTATTGCAAATGGGTGAGAACATCGCCCAACTGTCCATCATCGAGCAGCCAAAAAACCGGTTGCGCATGATCAATCATTGGGACAATATGGATGGCAGCATTGAGCGTGGATATGCTGGTCGGTCGATTTTCTTTGTCGCTGACCAGTTTGTGAAACAAAACCAACGGATAAAAGATTATGCACGATTGCTTGCTTCTGTGGGTATTAACGCCATCTCCATCAACAATGTCAATGTACACAAAACCGAAACGAAACTCATCACCGATCACTTTTTGCCTGACGTGGCGGAAGTAGCGGATATCTTCCGAACCTACGGAATCAAAACATTTTTAAGTATCAACTACGCAAGCCCGATTGAGATTGGCGGGCTTCCAACAGCAGATCCGCTTGATCCCGAGGTGCGAAGGTGGTGGAAGGAAACGGCGAAACGTATTTATCAATATATTCCTGATTTTGGCGGCTTTGTAGTCAAAGCGGATTCCGAGTTTCGTCCTGGTCCCTTTACGTATGGGCGCGATCACGCGGAAGGAGCAAACATGTTGGCGGAAGCGTTAGCGCCGTTTGGGGGGCTCGTCATTTGGAGATGTTTTGTTTATAACTGCCAGCAGGATTGGCGCGATCGGACGACCGATCGGGCAAAAGCCGCATATGATCACTTTAAGCCATTGGATGGACAGTTTCGCGAGAATGTCATCTTGCAAATTAAAAACGGCCCAATGGATTTTCAAGTAAGGGAGCCGGTTTCTCCGTTATTTGGCGCCATGCCGAAAACCAATCAAATGATGGAGGTTCAAATCACCCAGGAATATACAGGACAGCAAAAACATTTATGCTTCTTGATTCCACAGTGGAAAGAAACGCTTGAATTTGATACGTATGCGAAGGGCAAAGGGTCGAAAGTAAAAAAGGTAATTGATGGCTCGCTATTTGACTATCGATACAGCGGGATCGCAGGGGTATCTAATATTGGCAATGACCCAAACTGGACTGGGCATACGTTGGCGCAAGCAAACTTGTATGGATTTGGGCGGCTCGCTTGGAATCCGGATTTGTCTGCCGAAGAAATTGCCAACGAATGGGTTGTGCAAACGTTTGGGGATGATTCACGAGTCGTCGAGACGATCAGTTGGATGCTTCTATCTTCGTGGAGAATTTATGAAAACTACACCTCTCCGCTTGGCGTCGGCTGGATGGTGAACCCAGGGCACCATTATGGTCCTAATGTGGATGGATATGAATATTCGCATTGGGGGACGTACCATTATGCCGACCGCGACGGGATCGGTGTTGACCGGACGGTTGCTACGGGAACAGGATATACGGCACAATACTTTCCAGAAAATGCAGCGATGTATGAGTCGCTCGACACTTGTCCGGATGAGCTGCTCTTGTTTTTCCATCACGTTCCGTACACTCATCGGCTGCATTCAGGGGAAACGGTCATTCAACATATTTACAATACTCATTTTGAAGGGGTTGAGCAGGCGAAACAGCTGCGGAAACGATGGGAACAACTGAAAGGGAAAATCGACGAAAAACGGTATCATGATGTATTGGAACGATTGACGATCCAAGTGGAACATGCTAAAGAATGGCGAGATGTCATCAATACGTACTTTTACCGGAAGTCAGGAATAGACGACCAATACGGGCGGAAAATTTATCGGTGAATAGGGGAGAGGAGCATGAAGGTTGTAAACGTGCCAAGCAACGGGAGGGAAAAGTTTAAAAAGAATTGGAAATTTTGCGTTGGAACTGGGCGGCTTGGCCTTGCTTTGCAAAAGGAGTATTTGGACCACTTGAAACTCGTGCAAGAGAAAATAGGGTTTCGATACATCCGCGGTCATGGCTTGCTTTCCGATGATGTTGGAATTTATCGAGAAGTCGAAATCGATGGGGAAATGAAGCCGTTTTATAACTTTACGTACGTCGACCGAATTGTTGATTCTTATTTAGCGTTGAATATCCGGCCGTTTATTGAACTTGGGTTTATGCCAAGTGCGCTTGCTTCAGGAGATCAAACCGTCTTTTATTGGAAAGGCAACGTTACACCCCCGAAAGATTATAACAAGTGGCGTGATCTTATCGTAGCGGTCGTTTCCCATTTCGTTGAGCGATACGGGATTGAGGAAGTGCGGACATGGCCATTTGAGGTGTGGAATGAACCTAATTTAGTGAACTTTTGGAAAGACGCCGACAAACAGGAGTATTTTAAGCTGTACGAGGTGACAGCCAGGGCGGTAAAAAGCGTTGATCCTCATTTGCAAGTCGGGGGACCGGCTATTTGCGGAGGGAGCGATGAATGGATTACGGATTTTCTCCACTTTTGCGCCGAACGTGAGGTGCCTGTTGATTTTGTCAGTCGTCATGCTTATACATCGAAGGCGCCGCATAAGAAAACGTTTGAATATTACTACCAAGAACTTGAGCCGCCAGAAGATATGTTGGAGCAATTCAAAACGGTGCGCGCCTTGATTCGCCAGTCTCCGTTTCCGCATTTGCCGTTGCATATTACCGAATATAATACATCGTACAGCCCCATCAACCCGATTCATGATACAGCGCTCAACGCAGCGTACATTGCCCGTATTTTAAGTGAGGGGGGAGATTACGTCGACTCGTTTTCGTATTGGACGTTCAGCGATGTGTTTGAGGAAATGGATGTTCCGAAGGCGTTGTTTCACGGTGGGTTCGGTCTAGTTGCGCTTCACTCGATTCCCAAACCGACATTTCATGCGTTTACGTTCTTTAATGCTCTAGGCGACGAACTGTTGTATCGTGACGCAGAGATGATTGTGACAAGGCGGAAAGATGGATCGATTGCCGCAGTGCTTTGGAATTTAGTGATGGAAAAAGGAGAAGGATTTACAAAAGAAGTGCAGCTGGTGATTCCAGTTTCATTTTCAGTTGTTTTTATCAAGCGGCAAATCGTCAATGAGCAGTACGGGAACGCGTGGAGAGTTTGGAAACAGATGGGGCGTCCCCGCTTTCCAAGCCGTCAAGCGGTGGAAACGTTGCGTCAAGTGGCGCAGCCTCATGTGATGACGGAGCAGAGACGGGCAACGGACGGTGTGATTCATTTATCTATTGTCCTATCAAAAAACGAAGTGACATTAATCGAGATTGAGCAAGTTCGAGATGAGACAAGCACATATGTCGGCTTAGATGATGGTGAAATGACATCGTATTCTTCATGAAAGATTACTAAAGTGGTTTTGGAGGGACGAGATGGACGTAGTCACCATTGGCGAATCGATGGCCGTATTTACACCAACAAGCGTCGGCTTGATGAGACAGGCGACCACCTTTACTATGCGGATTGGCGGAGCGGAATCCAATGTCGCTGTCGGCCTTGCTCGATTAGGCCATCGTGTAGGATGGATCAGCAAGGTCGGAAGCGATGAGTTTGGAAAGGCGATTTTGTCTTTCCTGCAAGGTGAAGGGGTGGATGTCAGCCGGGTAAAAATGGATGGGGAAGCGCCGACCGGCATTTACTTTAAGGAACAAAGACGTCCAAACGATACGCGGGTGTATTACTATCGCAAAGGATCAGCGGCGAGCAGGCTGACGCCTGCCGACTTGGATGAGAAATATATCGCAGAGGCAAAGTATTTGCATATTACGGGAATCACTCCGGCGTTAAGCGAGAATTGCTGTGAGACGATCTTTGCCGCCATGGCGATCGCTCGTCGTCACGGGGTGAAAATCGTTTTTGATCCGAATTTGCGGTTGAAACTATGGAATGAAGCGGATCGGGCCAAGGAAGTGATGCTTCGCATGGCAGCTGAATCAGATGTGGTTCTGCCCGGAGAAGCTGAGGCATCGTTTTTATTCGGAAAACAATCGGTTGAGGAATGGGGAAGACGGCTGCTTGGCATGGGCGCTTCGCTCGTTGTCATTAAACTAGGCGCAAATGGGGCGCATTATTTTACGAATGCGCATCATGAGTATGTTCCAGGGTTTCCTGTTGAAAGGGTAATCGACCCTGTCGGTGCTGGGGATGGGTTTGCCGCTGGGCTGCTATCCGGACTGCTTGAAGGACTTCGTTTAACAGAAGCGGTGCAGCGAGCGAATGCAGTCGGCGCGCTTGTGACAATGGTCGAGGGGGATGCTGATGGCATGCCGGAACGCGATGACGTCGAGCGTCTGATAGATCAGCGAGGGGAAGATGTTGCGCGGTAAAGGAGATGAATCTACATGAAGGCAGTCCAAATGATTCGAGAGATTGGCGTCATTCCAGTCGTCCGCGGTGCGACGGTTGATACTGTTCTTCCGCTGTCATTGGCTTTGCGGCAGGGAGGCATTCCAATCATGGAAATTACGATGGAAACAGCTGGGGCTTTGGCCGCGTTGGAAAAGGCTGCAAGGGAACTGAAAGATGTGTTGATCGGGGCGGGAACGGTGCTGGATGCTGAAACGGCGCGGCGGGCGATTGCAGCTGGAGCGCGGTTTATCGTTTCTCCCTCCCTTTCCATTGACGTGATTCAGGTGGCAAAACAAAATCGGGTTGTCAGTATTGCAGGAGGATTGACGCCGACCGAAATTGTGAATGCTTTTCAGCACGGGGCTGATATGGTGAAAGTATTTCCTGCCCATGTGTTTGGGCCAAACTATATTCGAAGCATAAAGGAGCCGCTCCCCCACATCCCCCTCATCGCAACTGGAGGAATCAATCTGAAAACGGCCGGAGAGTATATAAAAGCGGGAGTGGATGCCATCGGTGTCGGGAACTCGTTAGTGAAGGTTGAAGGGGCATTGGAAAACGATCAGTGGAAGATTATTGCCGAACGGGCAGCTCAATGGATCTCGATTGTGCACAAGGAGAGGGGAGAGAATGTGGAATGAATCGCTAAGAAATTTGACAGGAAATATGTTCTTTCCTACATTGGAAGAAAACACATGATCATGGATGTACTTTCTCACTGCCATACTAGTATATAAGAAAAGGGGAATCGCACGGTGATCTTTACTGCCCAACAAAGCCAACAAATTAAAAGTTCTGTCAGGGGTTCAGCGCGCGACCAGTTGTACGAGATGCTAAAGGAAAAGATTTTGCGCCTTGAGTTGGAACCAGGAACAAAAATTTCCGAAAAGGAAATTGCTGAGCAATTGCATATTAGCCGCACCCCGGTGCGGGAAGCATTTCTCAAACTGGCGCAAGAAGAATTGCTTGATATTATTCCGCAAAGCGGAACCATTGTTTCGCGCATCAACTTGGAACATGTGGAGGAAGGGCGCTTTATCCGCGAGGTTGTCGAGAAAGAAGTGGCCGTTTTAGCTTGTACGAAATTGCGTCAAGATCATCTATTTGAAATGGAGAAGAATATTGCGATGCAAGAGTTGTGTGCCGAAAAAGGAAATTTTCTTGAGTTGTTTGAGCTTGATGAAAAGTTCCATCAGCTCATTTACGATGGCTGCCGAATGTCGCGCTCGTGGAAAATGGTGCAAAGTTTAAACAGTCATTTCAATCGTTTGCGTGTACTGAGACTATCATCCGATCTTGATTGGGACATTATTATTTCCCATCACAAGCAAATTTATCGGTTAATTGCGAATAAAGAGGCAGAGAAAGTGCATCAGGTGATGGAAGAACATTTGCGGCTTGTCGAAATTGAAAAAGACGTACTAAAAAGGCAGTATCCTCATTATTTTGTATAAGTTGTTGGAAGTTTCGCTTTGCGGGAGGGAGACAGTGTGCAGCCGTTCATTCATGAAAATTTTTTGTTGCAAAACAAGCATGCCGAAGTGTTGTACCATGACTATGCGAAATCATTGCCGATTATTGATTATCACTGCCATTTGAGCGCAAAAGAGATTGCGGAAGACCGGCGGTTTCATGATATGACGGAGCTTTGGCTCGAGGGGGATCATTACAAATGGCGGGCGATGCGGGCGATGGGAGTCGAAGAAAAGTATATTACCGGAAACGCCTCTCCAGAGGAAAAGTTTCAAGCATGGGCGAAAACGGTGCCGTATTGCATCGGGAATCCACTCTATCATTGGACACATTTAGAGCTAAAACGCTATTTTCAAGTGGATGCTCTTCTGAATGAGCGGACGTGGCGCGAAATTTGGGATCATTGCAACGCTTTATTGAGACAGGAAGGATTCTCAGCCCGCTCTTTCATGGTCAAATCTAATGTGGAGTGGATTGGGACAACGGACGATCCGCTCGATGATTTAGCTGATCATCAGGCAATCGCCCAAGATCCATCATTTCCAGTAAAGATTGTTCCGTCTTTTCGTCCTGATGCAGTCATTGAAATCAACCGCCCTTCGTTTTTAGACTATGTGGGAAAGCTAGGGGAAGCAGCTGGTCTGCCGATTCATGATTACAATCAGCTGCTGCAAGCCATTGAAAGCCGAGTGCGTTATTTTCACGAGAAAGGATGCCGGATGGCTGATCACGGCTTAGAATCGATGCCGTATTCAGAATGCGGATGGAAGGAAGCAAACGATATTTTTCAAAAACGAAAAAATGGATTTGTCCTCAGCCGTGAGGAGGAGGAAAAATATAAAACTTTCACTTTATGCTTCTTAGCCCGATTGTACCACTCGCTTGGTTGGGTGATGCAGCTGCACATCGGTTCGATTCGAAATACAAATGAAAAGATGTTTCAGCGTCTTGGTCCGAATACAGGATATGATTCGATTCATGACTTTTTCCTTGCCCAGCCGTTAAATGCCTTTCTTAATGAGCTAGAGTGTCGCGATCAACTGCCAAAAACGATTGTGTACACATTAAACCCTGCTTATAACTATATTGTCGCCTCAACGGTCGGCAATTTTCAATCAGAAGGAGTAAAAGGGAAAGTTCAATTTGGCGCAGCTTGGTGGTTCAATGATCATCAAGATGGCATCATCAGACACTTGACGGATCTTGCCAATGTCGGTGTGTTCAGCACGTTTGTCGGAATGTTGACCGATTCAAGGAGTTTTGTGTCTTATGTACGCCACGAGTATTTTCGCAGAATTGTATGCAATTTGATCGGTTCATGGATTGAAAAAGGAGAGGTGCCGCAAGACTATGATTTTTTAGGGAAAATCGTTCAAGATGTATGTTACTTCAACGCGAAACAATACTTTCAAGTCGGCGTGAGTGGGGGATGAGATCAGAATGAAAATGACGTTTCGCTGGTTCGGAAAGGAACATGATACTGTTTCATTAGATCATATTCGGCAAATTCCAGGAGTTGAAGGAATCGTTGGAGCTCTATATCATATTCCAGTCGGTGAAGTATGGCCGCTTGATGATATATTGGAACTCAAACGGCAGGTAAATGAAAAAGGATTTCATCTTGAAGTCATTGAGAGCGTCAACGTCCACGAAGATATTAAACTTGGTTTACCCTCGCGAGATCGATATATTGAAAACTATAAACAAACGATTCGCAACTTGGCGAGAGCAGGAGTGAAAGTGATTTGTTACAACTTTATGCCGATTTTTGACTGGACCCGTTCTGATTTAGCCAAAAGGCGGCCTGACGGGTCGACGGTGCTCGCCTATGAGAAACAAAAGATTGAACAAATCGATCCGGAGGAAATGATCCGCCGCATTGAAAGCGGAGCGAACGGGTTTTTGCTTCCGGGATGGGAACCGGAACGCTTGAAAACAATCAAGCCTCTTTTTTCGCTATATAAAGGGGTAACCGAAGATGATCTATTTGATCATTTGCGTTACTTTTTGGAACAAATCGTTCCAGTAGCGGAAGAGTGGGGCGTTCGGATGGCTCTCCATCCTGATGATCCGCCCTGGTCGGTGTTCGGATTGCCGCGGATTGCGACCAATAAGGAGAATTTGGATCGAATCGTTCATATGGTCAACAGCCCGGCGAACGGGTTGACATTATGCTCCGGATCGCTTGGAGCCAATCCGGCCAACGATGTTCCGGACATTTTCCGCCACTTTTTGCGAATGGGACGAGTACCATTTGCCCACGTCCGGAATGTCGAAATTCACGCGAACGGCGATTTTGAGGAAACGTCTCATCGCAGTTGCGACGGTTCGTTGAATATATGCGAGATCGTGAAAGCGTTGCATGAAGCTGATTTTCAAGGGTACATTCGACCAGATCACGGCCGAATGATTTGGGGGGAACAAGCTCGTCCAGGTTACGGGTTGTACGACCGGGCGCTTGGCATTATGTACTTGCTTGGCATTTGGGATAGTTTGGAGAATGAAAAAAAGAAGCAGGAAGGTGAGAAGGCATGCTCCCGATCCATCCAAGTTTAAAAGGAAAGGTAGCAGTCGTAACGGGCGGGGGTGGGGTATTGTGCAGCTGCATGGCGAAAGAGCTGGCCCGCCAAGGAATGAAAGTGGCGCTTTTAAACCGAACGCTCGAGAAAGCTGAAAGAATCAAGAATGAAATTGAAGAGCGAGGGGGTGAGGCGCTGGCCATTTCGTGCGATGTTCTGGATGTTGAACGCGTCAAACAGGCGGCAGAAATGGTAGCGGACGTTTACGGGCCGTGCGATGTCCTGATTAATGGGGCAGGCGGAAACCATCCGCAGGGCATTACGACAAAGGAAATACTCGAGTTGCAGGATCTAGAGAATCAAGACATTACAACGTTTTTCGATTTGACGACAGAAGGGTTTTCCTATGTTTTTGATTTAAATATTCTTGGGACGATCATCCCGACGCAGCATTTTCTCAAACAGATGGTGGGCAGAGGGGGAACCATCATTAATATTTCCTCGATGAGCGCTCCGCGGCCGATGACGAAAGTGCCGGCGTACAGTGCGGCTAAAGCGGGAATTGAAAACTTCACGAAATGGTTGGCTGTGCATGTCGCCGAGATCGGGGTTCGCGTCAATGCGATTGCCCCGGGGTTCTTTTTGACGAAACAAAATGAACATCTTTTGAAACATCCTGACGGATCGTATACAGAGCGGACGAAAAAAATTTTGATGCATACACCAATGCGGCGGCTCGGCAAGCCGGAAGACTTGCTGGGGACTTTGCTTTGGCTTGTGGATGATCAAATGAGCGGATTTGTCACTGGAACGACTGTTCCTGTTGATGGCGGCTTTTTGGCTTATGCCGGAGTTTGAAGGGAGGGTAAACAAAGCCTCCCCTCTTTTTTTGACTTATGATATACTGGTAAAAAGCAAGAAAGGACGAAAAGGGTGGATGAATCATGCGCACCGGTTTGCTAGATGGAAAGTTGTATCGGGCTTGTGAATGGATTACAAGACTTGCATACATCAATCTATTATGGCTTGTCTTTACCGTCTTTGGCCTTGTCATTCTCGGCATTGCGCCGGCGACGGTGGCGCTGTTTACGATCGTAAGGAAGTGGCTTCTCTTTCACGATCACGATGTTCCAGTGCTGAAAACATTCGTTCGTACGTATAAAGGTGAATTTTGGCGGGCGAACCGGATTGGGCTTTTGTTGATGGCGGCAGCGTATATTTTCTATATCGATCTTTTATACCTCGCCCACGTGCCAATAGAATGGAGATTTCCGTTTTCTGTTGCTTTGCTGGTCATTTTCATTTTTTATACAGTGACGCTTTTATATGTATTTCCGATCTATGTGCATTACGAATTGCGCTTTTGGCAATATATCAAATATGCCTTTCTCATTGGAATGGCCAATCCACTCATGACGCTCGTGATGCTGATGAGTGTTGGGGTCTTGTTCGTCTTATTGATGTATATTCCAGGGCTGATCCCGTTTTTCAGCATCAGTTTGCTCGCCTTGGTGGTGATGAGCGGCGCATTGCGTGTATTTCGCAAAACAGAAGAAAGGCTGCAGGTCAGAAAACAAGAGGGATGATAGGAACGCCTGCCCTTAAGGGGACGTAGGAAAAGATTCATCAAGGCTTAAAAGATGCTTAAGCGGACTAAGGCGTTGTCAGCACAAGCGATTAAAAAGGCTGGTTTAAAAGGATGCTTGTCTTCTCGATGAAACACCGGATATAGAAGTGAATTCGTTCAATACGGCATATATTAGAAAGAGGATGCCTCGTTGTTGTTGAGACATCCTCTTCTTTGCTGGAGACACCTATGTGCTTTTGGCTGTCTATTTGTGGTCGATAATAGCCCAATATGCGGGTTTGACTTTGTAATCCGGTCCAAAAACGAACGGCGCATCTTTTCCTTTCCCTTTTTCCACTTTTGCGTACGGAGCGTTCGGGTCAACCACAACATTCCCGTTGGCGTCATAGTACACATCCGCACGGCTGTCGAGCCACGTATGATTGTCGGCGATGCCCCAGAAGGTGACGTTGCTAATTTTATCGCTCAACTTTTCATACAGTTTGAACAAACGATCATAGCGCGCTGCCTGATCCAAAAACTTTTGTTTTGGAATGGCGTCATACGTCGGGTAAGCGCGCGGCGGCCAACCGTACATGCTCACATCAAGCTCAGTGATTTGGTTGTCTAAGCCGAGAGCGGCGAACATGTTAATCGTTTTCTCGATTTCTGCTTCAGAAGGCCAGCCGATTTGAATGTGGGATTGATGGCCGATGCCGTCAATAGGAACGCCCTCTTCTTTTAATTGCTTCACCAAGTTATAAAGAGCGCTTCGCTTTGGTTCCACTTCGGTATTGTAATCATTGATATAAAGTTTAATCTTGTTGCCGCCATATTTTCTCGCTGTTTGGAATGCCACTTTAATATAATCGATGCCGGCGATTTGATACCATGGAGAGTTGCGCAGTTTTCCGTCGTCCCCCACAACCTCATTTACAACGTCCCAGTACTTAATGTCATCTTTGTACCGCTCGACGATCGTTTTAATATGAGTTTCAAGTCGTTTTAACAGCAGTTGTTTATTTTGTTCACGTTTCACTGGATCTGTTTCATTAACCATTGGCTTGCCTTCCTTGTCAAGAAAGAACCATTGAGGTACTTGGCTGTGCCAAACGAGTGTATGGAAGCGAATATCCATGCCATTTGCCTTAGCGAACTTCACAATTCGATCCGCTTGTTCAAAATTGAATTTTCCTTCCTCAGGTTGAATGCTGATCGGTTTCATTACGTTCTCGGCAACAATGCTGTTGAAGTGGCGCTTTAGCATTTGTACGTCTTTTTCATTTTGTAGTTGATAAGGTTCTACTGCCGCACCAATCGTGAACTCGTTTTTGTAGCGTTGATCCAATTGTGGGGCATTCAATGCGCTGATGTGAGGTTTTTTCGCATAGGAATCTGCATTCTTCGCTGATGTTGCCGTCATTCCCATGGGCAATAATAGTGTTAAAGCGAGTCCGATTGTCAATGGTTTACGCACGACGTTCCGCATACTATTCCCCCTCATTCTTTATTATATGGTTGATAGGGATGAAAGGGTTTTCCTTTTAGAAGGCACAAGTTGCTACCTTTCATTCCCGCTTCATTATTTTATCAATGTTATCTTTGTTTGTAAATTAAATATACTAACTATTCGTTATATTTTATTAAATTTAGTTAAAAAGATCTACCCCCCTCTTTGAAGCGTTAGTTTTTCAATGACTTCGTTTATAGAAAGCGATTGATGAGAGAGAAGATCAATGACGGGGGATATCCCATTTTCATAGACATGCATAATATGGTTGGAAGTTCGGTGATGTAACGGCAGCGAATATTTGTCTCAACAGTGAAAACGGACAGCACTCTTTTTACTGGATGATGATGTACGAACGATATACTTGAAAATTAAAAAAATTCGGTATATAATTAGTTTGAATGCAAAACATACTTAGTTGCAATGTTTTTAGCCGTTATTTTCGAGAAGGAGAAACAAAATAAGATTTTAGAGTAGCGGAACGATATCTTCAGAGAGTCAGAACAAAGTAGTCTAAAATTAAAATCGTTGCTTACCACTTATTTTTCATGAATAAACATGGAGAAGTGGATTTCATAACAGCTGACGTAACAGGCGAGAGGAGCAGAATTATGGCAACTACTGTTCAAGATGTGATAGAGCGATTAACGGCATCGGTTGGAAAAATTCCAAATACCATGGATACTCTTCAGCATGGCGACCCTAACATGGAAGTGAAGGGGATTGCAACGAGCTTCATGCCTACATATCGTGTGATCCAACAAGCCGTCTCAATGGAGGCCAATCTGCTCATTACTCATGAAGGATTATTTTATAGCCATACTGACAACACCGAAATGATGCAAAAGGACTCGGTATATCAGGAAAAGATTCGCTTGATCCGCGAGTCGGGCATTGCAATCTACCGCTTTCATGATTATTGGCATCGACATCAACCGGATGGAATCATGGTCGGTTTCATTCGCGCTTTGGAATGGGAGTCATATGTTTCTAAATATTTGCCGACCGCTGCGATTGTAGCGATTCCCCGCATGACGGCAAAGGAAGTGGCTGAATATGCGAAGGAAATGTTGAGCATTCCCTTTGTACGTATCGCCGGAGATTTATCTGTACCATGCACCCGCATAGGGATATTGGTGGGGTACCGAGGCAGCGGAGCATTGTCGATTCCATTGTTTGAACAGGAACATCTCGATGCGATTATGTATGGAGAGGGGCCTGAATGGGAGACGCCCGAATATATTCGGGATGCCGTGTACCAAGGAAGACAAAAGGCGTTGATTGTACTGGGACATGCGGAAAGCGAAGAGCCAGGCATGAAGTATTTGGCCGAATGGCTAGGGGAGCAGTTTCCGGATATCCCCGTCCATTTTCTTCGAGAGCGACCGATTTTTCAGGTGATTTGAATAGGACTTCAAGGGAGGAAAAGAGGAGAATGAAAATCGGCTCTGGCGAAAAATTGCTCTTTATTGGTGATTCGATCACTGATTGCGGCCGCGCTCGGCCAGAGGGAGAAGGATCATTCGGAGCGTTGGGCACGGGATATGTCGCTTATGTGGATGGCCTCTTGCAAGCGGTTTACCCCGAACTAGGCATTCGCGTCGTCAATAAAGGGGTCAGCGGCAATACAGTGCGAGATTTGAAAGCAAGATGGAAACAAGATGTCATCGACCAAAAGCCAGACTGGGTATCGATTATGATCGGCATTAACGATGTTTGGCGGCAATATGATTTGCCGTTCATGAAAGAAAAACATGTATACTTGGATGAATATGAAGCGACGCTCCGCAGCCTTGTGCTCGAGACGAAGCCGCTTGTGAAAGGAATCATTTTGATGACACCGTTTTATATCGAAGGAAATGAACAGGATCCCATGCGCCGAACAATGGATCAATATGGCCGTGTTGTCAAGCAAATTGCGGAAGAAACAAACAGTTTATTCGTCGATACCCAAGCAGCTTTCAATGAAGTATTAAAGACGCTTTACCCGGCTGCGCTCGCTTGGGATCGGGTTCACCCGTCCGTTGTGGGACATATGATTTTGGCAAGAGCGTTTTTGAGGGAGATTGGGTTTGAGTGGGTTAGGTCTAGATAATAAATTAATCATACATACATCCTTAGAAAGGGGGACGAGTACAATTGTCCAAAATTAAAAATCCTATTTTAACCGGCTTCCATCCCGATCCATCCATTTGCCGGGCGGGAGACGACTATTACATTGCGGTTTCGACGTTTGAGTGGTTTCCGGGGGTGAGAATTTACCATTCGAAAGATTTAAAGAATTGGCGTTTGGTGGCGCGGCCATTGAATCGGTTAAGCCAATTGAATATGATCGGAAACCCGGATTCCGGGGGCGTTTGGGCGCCGCATTTGTCGTACAGCGACGGGAAGTTTTGGCTCATTTATACGGATGTGAAAGTTGTCGAAGGCCAGTGGAAGGATGGGCACAACTATCTTGTGACGTGCGACACGATCGATGGCGAGTGGTCGGATCCGATTTATTTAAATAGCTCTGGGTTTGACCCGTCTCTCTTTCACGATGAGGACGGAAGAAAATACTTGGTGAATATGTATTGGGATCACCGCGTCGGCCATCATCCGTTTTACGGGATTGTGCTTCAAGAATACAGTGTGGAACAGAAAAAATTGGTTGGTGAGCCGAAAATTATTTTCAAAGGAACGGACTTAAGAATTACAGAAGGGCCGCATTTGTATAAAATCAATGGTTATTATTATTTATTGACGGCGGAAGGGGGAACGCGATACAACCATGCGGCAACGATTGCCCGGTCAACCTCGCTCTATGGGCCATATGAGGTGCATCCGGACAACCCGTTGCTTACGTCTTGGCCTTATCCGCGAAACCCGCTGCAAAAGGCTGGTCATGCTTCGATTGTCCATACTCATACGGATGAGTGGTTTCTCGTGCACTTAACCGGCCGGCCGCTACCAAGGGAGGGCCAGCCGCTGCTCGAACATCGCGGTTATTGTCCGCTCGGACGTGAAACGGCGATTCAGCGGCTTGAATGGAAAAATGGATGGCCTTATGTGGTCGGGGGAAACGGTCCTTCGTTAGAAATTGACGGGCCGAACGTTAAAGAAGTTCCGTGGGAAAACGATTACGATGAAAAAGATGATTTTGATGGTGATACATTAAACCACCATTTTCAAACATTACGAATTCCTTTAGGGGAAGACATCGCTACCTTAAAGGCCCGTCCGGGACATTTGCGGCTGTACGGAAGGGAATCGCTCACTTCCCGGTTTACACAGGCGTTTGTCGCCAGACGATGGCAGCATTTTACCTTTGTTGCGGAAACGAAAGTCGCGTTTCGTCCGACGACTATCCAACAATCGGCTGGGCTCGTGAACTACTATAATACGCAAAACTGGACAACGCTGCAATTGACATGGCATGAGGAAAAAGGACGGATTCTCGAGTTAATGGCGTGCGACCATCTTGTTGTTGACCAGCCGTTGCGCGGTCAAGAAATTGTCGTCCCTGATGATGTCGAGTATGTGTATTTACGGGTGAACGTACAAACGGCCACGTACAACTATGCGTACTCTTTCGATGGGGTGAATTGGAGAGAGATTCCCGTCACCTTTGAATCGTATAAACTGTCAGACGACTATATCAAAAGCCGCGCGGCGTTTACCGGGGCGTTTGTCGGCATGCATTGCCGGGACGGTTCAGGACAAAACAACTACGCCGATTTCGACTACTTTTTGTACAAAGAATTGTAGAATACTTTGTTTATATGATAGACAAACAAATGTGAAAGCGTTATAATAAAACCGAAGCAAGCCATTTTCGCTGATTGAACTTGATTCATGATGAAGGGGGACCTAGGCATGGCTTATTTTCCGAATATCGGCAAGATTGCGTATGAAGGACCGGAGTCGCGCAATCCGTTGGCGTTTAAGTTTTATAATCCAGAAGAAAAAGTCGGCGACAAAACAATGGAGGAGCATTTGCGCTTTTCAGTGGCCTATTGGCATACGTTTACGGGGGATGGGTCGGATCCGTTTGGCGTCGGCAATATGATTCGTCCATGGAATAAGTACAGCGGCATGGATCTGGCGAAGGCGCGCGTCGAGGCGGCGTTTGAGCTGTTTGAAAAGCTGAACGTTCCGTTTTTCTGCTTCCATGACGTCGACATCGCTCCAGAAGGGGAAACGCTTAGCGAGACGTACAAAAATTTGGATGAAATTGTCGATATGATTGAAGAATACATGAAAACAAGCAAAACGAAGCTGCTTTGGAATACGGCGAACTTGTTCAGCCATCCGCGCTTCGTTCACGGGGCGGCGACGTCGTGTAACGCTGACGTGTTCGCCTATGCGGCGGCAAAAGTGAAAAAAGGGTTGGAGATCGCGAAGCGGCTCGGGGCGGAAAACTACGTGTTCTGGGGCGGACGGGAAGGTTATGAGACGCTGCTGAACACGGATATGAAACTGGAGCTTGACAATTTGGCCCGCTTCTTGCGTATGGCGGTCGACTATGCGAAAGAAATCGGTTTTGACGGTCAGTTTTTGATCGAGCCGAAGCCGAAAGAGCCGACGAAGCATCAATACGATTTTGACGTGGCCACGGCGCTGGCGTTCTTGCAGACGTATGGGTTGAAAGATCATTTCAAATTCAATATTGAAGCGAACCATGCGACATTGGCCGGGCATACGTTTGAGCATGAGCTGCGCGTCGCCCGCATTCATGGCATGTTGGGCTCGGTCGATGCGAACCAAGGCGATACGCTGCTTGGCTGGGATACGGACGAATTCCCGACCGATTTGTATACGACGACGTTGGCGATGTATGAAATTTTGCAAAACGGCGGCCTTGGGCGCGGCGGCTTGAACTTTGACGCGAAAGTGCGAAGAGGCTCGTTTGAACCGGAAGACTTGTTCTACGCTCATATTGCCGGGATGGACAGCTTTGCGATCGGGTTGAAAGTCGCTCATCGCTTGCTGGAAGACCGCGTGTTTGAACAGTTCATCGAAGAACGGTACAAAAGCTATACAGAAGGCATCGGCCGCGAGATCGTCGAAGGGACGGCGGACTTCAAAAAGCTTGAGGAGTACGCCTTGCAGCTTGGCGACATTCGCAATACGTCCGGACGTCTTGAGCGCTTGAAAACGTTGCTGAATCAATATTTGCTCGAAGTCAGCGCGCCGAGTGGATCTCGTTCGTGAAAGAGGGATGAGCGTGGAATATGTCATTGGCGTCGATTTAGGAACAAGTGCGGTGAAAGTGTTGCTTGTCGACCGCAATGGGCAAGTCAGAGGGGAATGGACCGAGTCCTATCCCCTCTACCAGCCTCATTCCGGCTATAGTGAGCAGCGCCCGGACGATTGGGTGGAGAAGACGATTACGGCGTTGCGCCGCGTTTGGGAAACGGCGGGCATTTCTCCGGAGTCGGTCGTGGGCTTGAGTTTTTCTGGGCAAATGCACGGGCTTGTGCTACTTGATGGCGACGGGAACGTCGTGCGCAACGCGATTTTATGGAACGACACGCGAACGACGGAAGAGTGTCGGATCATTGAAGAAAAGGTCGGCCGCGATCAGTTGCTTTCCATTGCCAAAAATGAGGCGCTGGAAGGATTCACGTTGCCGAAGCTTCTTTGGGTGAAGCGGCATGAGCCTGAGCGGTACGAGCGGGCGCGGGTGTTTTTGTTGCCGAAAGATTATGTCCGCTTCCGCTTGACCGGGCACATGGCGATGGATGTATCGGATGCGGCGGGGACGCTGCTGTTGGATATCAAAACGAAAACGTGGAGCGAGGCGATCGCCCGTGCGGTCGGCGTCGATCTCACGCTTTGCCCGCCGCTTGTCGAGGCGACGGCGTTCGTCGGGACGCTGCGCCCGGAGGTGGCCGAGCAGACGGGGCTGCCGGTATCGGTGAAAGTGTTTGCCGGCGGGGCGGACAACGCCTGCGGCGCGGTTGGCGCGGGCATTTTGGCAGAAGGCCGCATGATGTCAAGCATCGGCACATCCGGCGTCGTCTTGGCGTATGAACAAAGTGGGGAAAAAGATTTCGCTGGACGAGTGCATTACTTCAACCATGCCGAGCCGAACGCCTACTATATTATGGGGGTGACGCTGGCGGCGGGCTACAGCTTTGACTGGTGGAAGCGGACGTTTGCCGAGGACGTGCCGTTTGCCGAGATCGTCAAGCGCGCCGCTGAGTCGCCGATTGGCGCCAACGGCTTGTTGTTTACGCCATATTTGGTCGGCGAGCGGACGCCTTATGCCGACGCCGATATTCGCGGGTCGTTTGTCGGCATTGATTCGGCGCAGACGAAATGGGATTTCGCCCGCGCGGTCATCGAAGGCATTACATTCTCGCTCAACGAGTCGGTGGAGATCATCAAAGCGAGCGGCAAAACGATCGATTCGGTCGTCTCGATCGGCGGCGGGGCGAAAAGCGCTGAGTGGCTGCAAATCCAAGCCGATATTTTCGGCATCCCGGTGGAAAAACTGAAAAACGAACAAGGGCCGGGACTGGGCGCCGCGATGATCGCCGCCTGCGGCGTCGGCTGGTTTGATTCGCTCAAGGAATGCGCCGACGCGTTCAAACAAGTCGATTCCATCGTCGAACCGCGGCCGGATGCGGTGGCGAAATACAAAGAGCTGTTTGCGATTTATCGCGATGTATATCCGCGTACGAAAGAACTGGCGAAACGGTTAAAGGCGTTTCGGCCGTGACTTCTCTCCCCCAAACCGGCTGGTGGGTTGGGGGAGAAGCATTTTATTTTTCCAACTGTTTTGTGCTTTGGTTCATCTGTGATTGTTTTGTGATCGCTTCGTCGATTAGTCGTTCGATTTCTTCACGTGTTTCAGCTCCGAAAATGTCATCTAACAGATGGGTCAATATATACAAATCGGTGATCGTATCTACTTTGTCCTGTATTTCTTTTGCCGCTGCTCCATACCGGGCTTTCATATATTTTTTGATGGCTTGTTGGCTTTCAAAAATTCTCCCTTTCAGCTCTGCTCTTTTTTCCAATTCCCGAAGTACTCTCACCATTTTGATCGCCTCCATTAGTCTTTCAACGTATTTCTCATCGATAAATTTGTCCGACACAGCAATAATCGTTGACAATAAGCGGAATTGTTTTTCTGGATCTGTAATCTTTTGGGCTAATTCTACTGCCTCAATTGCTCGTTCTGAACAGTCTACAGTACTTTTCATCAAGGGTAAAAAGATAAGATTCAACTCATCTCGTTCTGTTAGTTCCTCGTTGTTTTCGATTTTGGTTTTTAGTTGCTTCATTATTTGATCCCCGTCATAGTCTTTCATAAAGACAGCCTGTGTCTCGTTATTTCTTCGCCGTATCAGTTTTTTATCCCTTTGTAGGAGAATCAAAATGCTCCTATATGCAACGATGAAGGAATTTCTTGAGTAAAACGCGAAAGAGTTAAGAAACCGTAAATGAGGATAGGACAACCGCTAATGCAGAAAGAGGGTATTGCCATGTTCTCTACACTTCCCATCCCGATCATTCAAGCGCCGATGGCAGGCGGGGTGTCGACGCCTGAACTGGCCGCGGCGGTGTCCAACGCCGGCGGGCTTGGGTTTTTGGCTGGCGGGTACAAGACGGCGGAGGCCATGAAGAAGGAAATTCATGAGCTGCGGACGTTGACGGACCGGCCGTTTGGGGTGAATGTGTTTGTGCCGGGGGACAAAACAGTGGATGAGGAGGCGCTCGAACGCTACCGCGCCGTGCTGGCGGCTGAGGCGGAGCGGCTTGGGGCAGCGGTCGGCGAGCCGAAATGGGATGACGATGATTGGGAAGCGAAGCTCGACGTGCTTCTCGAGGAGCGGGTGCCGGTCGCGAGCTTTACGTTCGGCTGCCCAGACAAAGAGGTGATCGCTGCCTTGCAAAAGGCAGGATCGTTTGTGATCGTGACGGTCACGGCGGTGGAGGAAGCCGAAATGGCCGCCGAAGCCGGGGCGAATGCGCTTTGTGTGCAAGGGGCGGAAGCGGGAGGGCATCGCGCTTCGTTTGGCAACGATCCGGAAAAGGATGAGGCGCTCGAGTTGTTTCCGCTGCTGGCCCAAGTGCGGGCAGCGGTCCGGGTTCCGCTCGCGGCGGCGGGCGGGATCATGGATGGGCGTGGCATTGCGGCGGCGCTCCAAGCCGGGGCGAGCGCGGTGCAGCTCGGGACGGCGTTTTTGCGCTGCCCGGAAAGCGGGGCGCACCCGCTTCATAAACAGGCGCTTGCCGATCCGCGTTTTGCCGAAACGGCCGTGACGAGGGCGTTTACCGGCCGGCCGGCGCGCGGGCTTGTGAACCGGTTTATGGCGGAGTATCGCGTCCTAGCGCCGGCAGCGTATCCACATGTGCACCATATGACGAAGCCGCTGCGCGCCGCATCCGCCAAGGCAGGCGACCCGGAGGGAATGTCGCTTTGGGCCGGGACGGGATATCGGCTGGCGCGGGAGCTTCCGGCGGCGGAGCTTGTCGAAGAGCTGAAGCGGGAGCTCGAGGAAGCTTGGCAAGCATAGGAGTTTGGTTATGCGGATCGAAAGAAAACGCGTTCATTCTTCCGAAAAAATGCTGAATAAGGGGGAGAGGAAACCATGACCGCATCTCGCATCGTCTTTCCGCCGCTCAGCTATGTCGGCTGGGGGGCGCTTACGCAGTTAGTTCCGGAAGTAAAAAGGCTTGGGGCAGCACACGTGTTGGTGATCACCGATCCAGCGCTTGAAAAAATCGGCCTCGTCGAGCAAGTGACGTCCCCGCTCCGGCAAGCAGGGTGCAACGTGCATGTATATACGGACGTCGTGCCGGAGCCGCCGCTTGAAACGGGGGAGAAGGCGGTGGCGTTTGTCCGCGACGGAGAGTTTGATCTCGTCATCGGCGTCGGTGGCGGCAGCGCGATGGATTTGGCCAAGCTGGCCGCTGTTTTGGCCGTGCATGAAGGTTCGGTTGCCGATTATTTGAACTTGACGGGAACAAGAACGCTCGAGAAAAGAGGGCTGCCGAAAATTTTAATTCCGACAACATCGGGTACTGGCTCGGAAGTGACGAACATCTCCGTCTTGTCCTTAGAAACGACGAAAGACGTCGTGACGCATGACTATTTGTTGGCCGATGTGGCGATCGTCGACCCGCAACTCACTGTTTCTGTTCCGCCGCGGGTGACGGCGGCGACGGGGATTGATGCGCTTACCCATGCGGTGGAGGCGTACGTGTCGGTGAACGCGAGCCCGACATCGGACGGATTGGCGTTGCAGGCCATGCGTCTCATCTCCCGGTCGCTTCGAAAGGCGGTGGAGAACGGGACAGACAAACAGGCGCGCATCGATATGGCGAACGGCAGCTATTTGGCCGGTTTGGCGTTTTTCAACGCCGGGGTGGCGGGCGTGCATGCGCTCGCATATCCGCTCGGCGGACAGTTCCATATCGCCCATGGCGAATCGAATGCCGTGCTCTTACCGTATGTGATGGGTTACATCCGCCAAAGCTGCACGAAACGAATGGCTGATATTTTAAACGCCCTTGGCGGCAACTCCACCTTTTTGTCGGAAGAAGAGGCGTCGCACCGCTGCGTCGAGGAACTCGAGCGCATCGTCGCCGACGTCGGCATTCCGAAGACGCTCGGCGGTTTTGGCATCCCCGAAAGCGCGCTAGAAAGCCTGACGAAAGATGCCACCAAGCAAAAACGGCTGCTCGCCCGCAGCCCGATGCCGCTTTTGGAAGCCGACATCCGCGCGATTTATCAAGCAGCGTTTGCCGGGACGATCGTGGAACCGAACAAAGGGTGAGAAGAAAAAACAGGGGCTGCTTCAGGCTCCTGTTTTTTCTTTGTAGTTGGAAATAGGGGCCACTTCCGATGTCGGACACCGCGTTCATCCTCTTTTCCGCTCAAAGCGCAACGTTTTCCTCGTTTTCTTGATGGTGAAGCAGGAATTTCCACACGTTGGAGCGAACCAATATACATAAGTCGCCTAAATTCGACAAGATGGGAACGACGATGAGTCGGAATATTCGATAGCTGTTGAGGAGGAGAATTCATGTTTACTACCGTCATTACGCCGCGCGTGTCGGAGACGGACGGCGTCGGCCATATTAACAATACGACCGTGCCCGTTTGGTTTGAAGCGGGGCGGCATGAAATTTTTAAACTATTTACGCCTGACTTGTCATTCAAACGTTGGCGAATGGTGATCATCCGCATGGAAGTCGATTATGTCAACCAAATGTATTATGGGCAAGATGTGACAGTGTATACCCGCATTGAACGCATCGGCAACACAAGCCTTACGATTTATGAAGAAATTCATCAAAACGGTGTGGTCTGCGCCAAAGGGCGGGCGGTGTACGTCAATTTCAACTTTGACACCGGGAGGCCCGAGCCGATTCCGGATGACATTCGGGCGAAATTGCGCGAACATCTATGGCAGCCAGGTGAGTAGATGAAAGGAGGTGACTGTGTGAAGGAGCATCATCTTTGGGAGCAAGTGAAAACGAAGCTTGCGCAAAAATTGTCCGGCCCGTCATTTGACACTTGGTTTGCTTCGACGTCCGCGACGGTGGATGAGGATTGGCTCATCATCGAATGCCTAAACGAGATTCAATGTGAATGGCTGCAAACAAGATATGGCGAACTCATCAGTGAAACCGTACGCGAAGTGTTTGGCCGCGAGATGCGCATCTTCGTCTCTGTCCACGGCGAGCGGCAGCGAATCGAAAAGCGGCTTGAACAGCGATACGGCGTTCCGATGACCTTCCGTCAATACATCACCCGCCTTGAGCGGCAGATGGAGGAGCTTGAACGGCGCATTGATCACTACGCGCGCATCATCGATGAACTGCTGGAATCCCGTCCGATTCACTGATGTCCCCCTAATGAGCAACCTCCAATAAGAAGCGGCCTCCGCTCCACCAGACGGAAGGCCGCTTTTTTGTGCATCTTTTTATGTTATAAAAAGTTACGTTATTATGATGAATCCGTATATTAATTCTGATTTTTATGCGATTACTCATGTTTTTTGTTAAAATTGTGTTATATAATCTTACGTAAAAATGCATGCTTCGTTTTTGGCATGATATGATGGGCACAACCAAGGCAAAGGGGGAATATGAGGGTGATGCGAACAAGAGCGGTCGGATTATGGGGGCTGCTGGTGATGACGATCCGGCTTTGGCTGCATCGTTAACAGTGAGAAAGTGGAACACGGGATGAAGATGGAGGGATGGCGACGTGAAACGAAAACTCGTGTTAATCGGCAACGGCATGGCGGGGGTTCGCTGCATCGAGGAGATTTTAAAACTCGACCGTGAGGCGTTTGAGATCACGATTTTTGGCAGCGAACCGCATCCGAACTATAACCGGATTTTGTTGTCAAAGGTGCTACAAGGAGATACGCGCCTTGATGACATTACCTTGAACAGTTGGGAATGGTACGAACAAAACGGCATTCGGCTGCTTGCCGGCGAAACGGTGACGGACATCGATCACGAAGAGCGGCTTGTCCGGACTGACCGCGGGCGGGTAGTCGAATACGATGAATTGATTTTAGCCACGGGTTCGAACCCGTTTATCTTGCCGGTGCCGGGAGCCGATTTGCCCGGGGTGACGGCGTTTCGCGATATCCAAGATTGCGAGCGGATGATCGAATATGCGAAGACGTACAAAAAAGCGGCGGTCATCGGCGGCGGCTTGCTTGGCTTAGAGGTAGCGCGCGGGTTGCTCAACTTAGGGATGGACGTTGATGTCATCCACATTTTTGATTATTTGATGGAGCGTCAGCTTGATCCCACCGCTTCGAAGCTGTTGCAGCGGGAGCTGGAGAAACAAGGGATGAACTTTTTACTTCGCAAAGAGACGGCCGAATTGTTCGGCAACGGCCGTGTGGAAGGAGTGCGATTTAAGGACGGTACGTCCATTGCCGCCGACTTGGTGGTGATGGCGGTCGGCATTCGTCCGAATGTTGATTTAGCACGGAGAAGCGGCATTGAGGTGAATCGAGGAATCGTTGTCAATGACTACTTGGAAACGAGTGTGCCGCACATTTACGCGGTTGGCGAGTGCGCAGAACATCGCGGCGTTGTCTACGGCTTGGTCGCCCCGCTTTATGAACAAGGATTGACGAACGAGGAGGCGTATTTGCTTGGGAAATTTGCCTGCGTGGCGCTCAAGACGCGGTACATCGACTACAACGGCCGTTTTTGCATGTCGGCGGCCGCTGCTGCCATGAACGACGCATTCGGTCTTGACCGTGAGTTGACGAATCCGTTGTCCGATATTCCTCTCGCTCGTACGATCATTTTGGCTGGGACCAATATCGCCGAATGCCAGCCGACGTTGATGCCGTATTTTTACGAAGCGAAGAAAAACGGAGCTTTTATCATCGTGGTGGATCCGCGGGAAACGAAAACGGCGGCGTTGGCGGATTTGCATCTGCCGCTTAAACCCGGAACGGATGTGGCGTTGGCCATCGGCATTGGGAAAGTGTTGCTCAAAGAAGGATATATTGATGAAACATTTGTGCGTGAACGGACGGTTGGGTTTGCCGAATGGAAACAGCAGATGGAAGCGGTGGATATGGACGAGATCGTCCGGGTGACCGACGTGCCGGCCGAGAAGATCCGCTTGGCGGCACGAAAGTACGGGGAGGCGGCCGAAGCGATCGTGCTCACCGCCCGCGGCCTTGAACAGCAAGCGGACGGCTATGCGGCGGTCAGACACTGGATTAATGTCGTATTGGCGACAGGGAAAATCGGCCGGCCCGGTTCGGGTTTTGGATCGATCACCGGGCAAGGGAACGGACAAGGCGGCCGCGAGCATGGGCAAAAAGCGGACCAGCTGCCGGGCTATCGAAGCTTGGTGCGCTCGGGGTGTTTGTCGCGGAACAGTTTGCGCTCACACCGGCGGAAAAAGGGCTGATGGTCGCCATTCCAGTGTTGGGCGGGGCGCTGCTTCGCATTCCGATGGGGGTGTTGGCGGACCGCTGGGGCGGGAAGCGGGCCGGATTGTTCGGCATGGCGGTGACGGCTATGCCGCTTGTGTGGGGATGGCAGTTCGCTGATCATATGTCGGATGTATATAGGCTCGGGTTTTTGCTTGGCGTAGGTGGAGCCAGCTTTGCCGTTGCCTTGCCGCTTGCAAGCCGCTGGTATCCGAAAGAATACCAAGGGCTGGCCATGGGGATCGCCGGGGCGGGCAACAGCGGAACGGTGCTGGCGACATTGTTTGGCCCGCGGCTGGCGGAAGCGTATGGATGGAACGCGGTGTTCGGTGCCGCTTGTTGTCGTCTTCCTTTTGTTCGCTTGGCTGGCGCGTGAATGTCCGACAGCGTCGAAGCCCGTACCCATGCGCGAATACGGAACCGTCCTTTGCCGCAAAGAATCATGGCTGTTTTGTTTCTTTTACAGTTTGTCATTCGGCGGTTTTGTTGGATTGACGGGTTACCTCGGCATTTTCTTCTTTGATGAATACGGCGTCAGCAAAGTCACGGCCGGCGATTTCGTCACCGCCGTTGTGTTCGCTGGCAGTTTCATCCGGCCGATTGGCGGCTACATCGCCGACCGGATCGGGGGAATGCGGCTTCTTTCCTTGTTGTTTGCCGCTGGGACTTTGTTGCTGGCTTGCATCGGCACATTGCCGTCTCTTTTCGTCCTGTTCGGATTGATGGTTGCTCTTTTCCTTTGTTTTGGCGCGGCGAACGGCGCGTTGTTCCAAGTTGTTCCGACGTGGTTTCCGAAAGAAGTCGGCTTGTTGACAGGCATCATTGGCGCCGCTGGCGGACTGGGAGGGTTTTGCTGCCGAACGTGCTCGGGGTGATGAAGCAATGGAGCGGTTCTTCGGCGTATGGATTTTGGATGCTTGCTTTCGTTTTCATGATCGCGGTGATGGTTGCTCGTCGCCTTCAAGGGACGACGGTTGCGGTCGAACCTTTCTCTCAAAAAGCAGCAGAATGAATGGTGCTCCTAAAAAGATGTAGGAAACTTTCAAAAGAAATCTCTTGATGGAACGAAAAAAAGCTGGTGGAAAACAGTCCTTTCTTTAAATTGACAATGAGGGGGCGATTTTGCGGCGTTTCTTAAGTTTTTCCATTCTTGGCACTGATTTCGGAAGGCTCTCTCCTCTGTAAGGAAAAGACAGAGCCTTCTTAATCATCTTCCTTCGGAAAGCCTCCAACGGGTTTTAGACGGAGAGGAGGATCGATATAATAGGGAGAAGGAGGCGGGTGTCCAACCTTGAAAAGAAATGGAGGAAGGAATCGTGTCAAATGATCATGCGCTGCGTTTAGACCATCAGCTTTGTTTTGCCATTTATGCTTGTTCTCGTGAATTGACGAAGTTATATCGTCCTTTTCTTGAAAAAATAGGGATTACATACCCCCAATATCTCGTTTTGCTCGTGTTGTGGGAACAAGGGGAGACGACGATGAAAGAGCTTGGAAAACGATTGTATTTGGATTCCGGCACACTAACGCCAATGTTGAAAAGAATGGAGGAGAATGGTCTCGTTCAACGGTTGAGATCGTCAGAAGACGAACGAGTTGTGCGCGTTATTTTAACAGAACAGGGCGAGAAAATCAAACAAAAGGCACAATGCATACCAGAAGAAATTGTCAAACGAGTGGGGCTTTCCAATAAAGAGTGGAGCGAATTGTTGGTGCTGCTGCGGTCGTTGCTTGTGCGGCTGAATGATGAACAACATTCTTCATGGTCAAATTAAATCTTGTGTTTTTGTGTTATATTTTTTAAAATTAAATTGTGTACAATTTAATTCGAGAGAGGAGAAACGGAATATGCAGCCACTGTATCAGACGTCAGTGAAAGCGCAAGGTGGGCGGAATGGGAAAGTTGTGTCTAACGATGGGGTGCTTTCGTTAGACGTCAAAATGCCGAAAGAACTTGGAGGGCCAGGGGGCGCCACGAATCCTGAACAGTTGTTTGCCGCTGGGTATGCCGCTTGTTTTGACAGCGCATTGAATTTAGTCATCCGCCAAAGAAAGGTGAAGGTGGAAGGAACGGAAGTGACGGCTCAAGTGATTCTTGGAAAAGATGAGGCGGATGGCGGCTTTCAGTTGGCCGTTGTTCTTCGGGTGCACGTTTTGGGGGTCGATCGCCAGACGGCTGAAGAGCTTGTGCATGCAGCCCATCAAGTGTGCCCGTATTCCAAAGCCGTTCGTGGAAATATCGATGTAACGCTTTCTGTTGAAGAATGATGATGAGAGAAGGTGCCCGTGAAGAAATTCAGGGCACTTTCTCATTTGCGATCGTTTTACAATCGGTTTTGCAAAAAACGAAGCAGTTCATCCGCTTGATTGCCGACGAGCGCGATCAGCTGTTCAAACATGGCGTCGCGCTCGAGGTCAAGTTCAATGATGCGCTTCGCTAGTTCGAGTGCTTGTTTGTCCATGGCGGCGTCCTCCTTCCATGGTGTGGGTGGGATGGAATCGCTCATATTCGCGGCGCAGTTCGGCCATCGTCCACTCTTCGAGCCGCTCTCGGTCAGTGGCTAAGCCGAACTGCATCAGCCGTTCGATGTAAAACTGCTTTTTCTTCCGCACTGCGCTTCGCATCCAAGTTCCCATTCATCTCCCTCCCTGTTTTTACCTTTACGATATCATCTTTTTCTTCAGTCTACAGCGAACGTGTTAAGCTCATTTACAGGAAATTTAAAAAATATGTTAATTTTATTTACAAAATTTAGCGAAGAATCGTTATTTTTTGTATAATTACGTTAGAAAAAGTAACGTAATGAGGTGAGGAAAATGGTTGCTCATCCGCAAGAGGATCATTACAAATATAAAAAAGTCATTTCGATCGGTGTCGTCAGCGAACTGACCGGGCTGTCGCAGCGACAAATTCGTTATTACGAGGAACGGAAGCTTGTGTTCCCTGACCGTTCCAAAGGAATTCGCAAATATTCGTTCGCCGATGTGGAACAGTTGATGAGAATCGCCAACCAACGCGAGGAAGGTGTATCAACGTGGGAAATCCGCCAGGAGATGACGAAAGAGCTGCGCGAGCGGATGTTAAAAGGGCAAATGAATGCGCATTTTCGGATGCGTTCTTGAAAGGTTGTTTCGCATACAGAAGACCGCTAGGCTGCATGCCGGTGTGGTGCAACCAGCAGCGTTGCCGACTAGGGATAATGGGCAGAGAGATCCATAGGTATTTGCGCGCATAGCAAGTCTGTGCGCGCTGTTTTTTTTGGCTGCACGATTAAAGGGAGGAAATTAAAAATATTAATCTTTTTCATTAAATGACTAGACAAATAAAATTAAAGGTATATAATTTAAATTGAAAACGATATCATTTGTTTAACTAAATGCAAAGGGGAGGAATGAACGATGAAGCGGATTTTGCTGGCGTGCAGTTCTGGGATGTCGACAAGCTTGTTAGTGACGAAAATGCAGGAGTACGCCAAATCCATCGGTGATGAGGCAGAAATTTGGGCGGTCGGCCAAGATCAGGCGAAAAAAGAGATGGCCAAAGCCGATGTCGTCCTTATTGGTCCACAAATGAGCTTCTTGAAAGAGGAATTGCAAAAAGAAGCGCAAAAATACGGGATTCAAGTCGATGTCATTGACATGGTCGCTTACGGAATGGCGGATGGCAAAAAAGTTTACGAGCAGGCATTAAAATTGATGGAGGACAAGTGAGATGGAAAAAATCGATGTCAATCAACTCACCAATGAACAAGTCGCTTTCCAGTTGATTTTGCATAGCGGCAATGCTCGCAGCAAAATCGTCCAAGCCATCCGCGAATATCGGGTGGGCCAAACTAGGGAGGCGGAACGGCTGATCCAAGAAGCAGAACAAGATTTAAGCGTCGCCCACGATGTTCATTTTCAGCTCATTCAAAAAGAAGCGGGCGGAGAAGAAACAAATCTTACGTTGCTTCTTATGCATGCGGAAGACCATGTCATGTCAACGCTGGCGATGAAAGAAATTGTAAAAGAAATGCTTGCGCTGTTGAAAGAACGAAATCTATAAAAGGGGGCTGCTTGATGAACCAAACATTATTTGAAAAATTAAGCAAAGTGCTCGTTCCGATCGCAGGAAAGTTGAACAATAGCCGTTATTTGCAAGTGTTGCGCGACGCGTTTATGTTGGCGTTTCCGTTGACGATTTTCGGTTCGATCGCGGTCGTCATCGCCAACTTGCCGTTTTTGGACAAGGTGATGGGTGAAAACAGCCTCAATACGCTCAAAGAGATGCTCGGTGTTGCACCAAATGCAACAATGGGCGTGATGACGATTTTCGTCGTGTTTGGCATTGGCTACTATTTATCGAAAAGTTATGAAGTCGAAGGGATTTTCGGCGGTGCGATCGCTTTAGCTTCTTTTCTCTTGTTGACGCCATTCGTTTTGCAGGTTGAAGGGAAAGAGGCTGTGCAAGGAGTCATCCCACTCGACCGCCTAGGGGCGAAAGGGATGTTTCTTGGCATGATTACCGCATTTGTCGCTGGGGAAATTTACCGGAAGATTGTGCAAAAAAATATTACAATCAAAATGCCGTCCGGGGTGCCGCCGGCGGTTGCGAAGTCGTTTGCGGCGTTGATTCCGGCGGTGGTCACCCTGACCTTCTTCCTCGTCGTCAATATCATTGTAACACAAATTTTTAAAACAAACATGCATGATGTCATTTACAACGCAGTGCAGGCTCCGCTTGTTGGGCTGGGAAGCGGCATTGTTCCAACGCTCATCGCGATTTTTGTCACGCAAATTTTATGGTTTTTTGGCCTCCACGGGCAAATCATCATCAACTCGGTGATGGATCCGATTTGGAACACACTGTCGCTCGAAAACTTAAATGCGTATACGAAAACGGGGGAAGTTCCGCATGTCGTCAGCAAACAGTTCATTGAAATTTACACGGTTGGCATGGGCGGAACGGGAATGACGCTTGCTGTCATTTTTGCCATCTTGCTCTTTATGAAGAGCAAGCAAATGAAGCAGGTGGCCAAGCTCGGGCTCGGACCGGGAATCTTTAACGTCAATGAGCCGATTATTTTCGGTTTGCCGGTCGTGATGAATCCGCTCGTCATCGTCCCGTGGATTTTGGCGCCGATGGTCGTCACGTTGGTGACGTATTTGGCGATGTCCTCAGGCCTTGTGCCGCCGCCCAACGGTGTAGCAGTGCCATGGACGGTGCCGATTTTCATCAACGGCATTATGGCGACGAACTCGCTGGCCGGCGGATTGCTGCAAGTGGTCAACTTCTTGATTGTGCTTGTCATTTGGTTCCCGTTCTTAAAATTCATTGACCGGATGAACTTGCAAAAGGAGAGAGAAGAGGAACAAGCCGCCACGAAAAGCGCATCATAACGATACAGCAAACGGGGTGAATCACGATGGAACAACAATCGAAGCAACCAATCACCTATCGCTTCCCTGCCGGATTTTGGTGGGGAAGTGCGACATCCGCGACGCAAATCGAAGGAGCGGCAAACGAAGGCGGGAAAGGGAAGAACATTTGGGATCATTGGTATGAACAAGAGCCTCATCGCTTTTTTCATGGCGTCGGCCCAGAAGTGACATCCGATTTTTATCATCGCTACAAAGAGGATATTGCTTTAATGAAGGAGATCGGCCATAATTCATTTCGGTTTTCTATTTCATGGTCGCGTTTGATTCCGGATGGGGCCGGTGAGGTCAATCCAGAGGCGGTGCGGTTTTACAACGCGGTCATCGATGAATTGCTGGCAAACGGGATTGAACCTTTTATAAATTTATACCATTTTGATATGCCGCTGGCGATGCAAAACATTGGAGGATGGGAAAATCGCGAGGTTATCGATGCTTATGCTCGCTATGCCAGCCTTTGTTTTCGACTGTTTGGCGATCGGGTGAAAAAATGGTTTACGCACAATGAACCCATTGTCCCCGTAGAAGGCGGGTATTTGTATGATTTCCACTATCCGAATGTAGTTGACTTTCGCCGCGCCGTGCAGGTGGCTTACCATACGATGATCGCCCATGCCAAAGCGGTTGCCGCCTTCCGCAAAGCAGCGATACCAGGCGGAAAAATCGGCATTATTTTGAATTTAACGCCGTCTTATCCGCGCAGCCAACATCCGGCTGATGTGAAAGCGGCGCATATTGCTGATTTGTTGTTTAACCGCAGCTTCCTCGATCCCGCGGTGAAAGGAGAGTACCCGCAAGATTTGATTGAGCTGTTGGCTGAACACGGCTTTTTGCCCGTGACGGAAGCTAACGATCGCGAACTCATCAAAGAAAATACGATTGATTTGCTTGGCATCAACTACTATCAGCCGCGCCGCGTCAAGGCGAAGGAACATATGCCGAATCTAGACGCCCCGTTTTTGCCGGAACGGTTCTTCGATTATTATGCCATGCCGGGGCGGAAAATGAACCCGTATCGCGGTTGGGAAATTTATGAAAAAGGCATTTATGATATTTTAATCAATATCAAGGAAAACTATGGAAACATTGAGTGCTTTATTTCCGAAAACGGTATGGGCGTCGAAGGGGAAGAACGGTTCCGTGATGAAAACGGCATGATTCATGACGATTATCGGATTGAATTCATTCGCGAGCATTTAAAATGGGTGCATCGCGCCATCGAAGAAGGAGCCAATGTGAAAGGCTATCACCTTTGGACGTTCATGGACAACTGGTCGTGGACCAATGCCTATAAAAACCGGTACGGATTGGTCGCTGTTGACCTGGACAATCATTTGAAACGGACGATCAAAAAGAGCGGCTACTGGTTGAAAACAGTGGCGGAAAACAATGGATTTTAAGTGAAAGAAAAGGCGTCCCGGGCAGCGGGGCGCTTTTTGTCGGTCGGGAAAACAGGACGGCGAGGCGAGAGCAGTGAAGGAGAAAGCCACATTGGCTATTGTACAACCAGATGATTGTTCGTACAATGAAAATAAGACAAATGGCGAGGGATGAAAACGATGCCGAAATATGAGCAAATTTCTAACGAAATACGTAGACGAATTAAAGAGGGAGTGTATTCCCCAGATGAGCCGATTCCTGATGAAATCTCGCTCGCCGAGGAGTTTGGCTGCAGCCGGATGACCGTGAAACGAGCGCTTGATGTGCTCGTATCCGAAGGGCTGTTGTATCGAAAGCGCGGCCATGGCACGTTTATTGTCAAATCGGCCATGCTTGACGGGCTTGTCAACGTTGTCAGCAACGAAACACTTGGCTTGACGAGTTTATTGAAGGGGCGAAAGGTGACAAGCAAAATCATTACGTTCGAAGTATTGTTTCCATCCGATGAAGTAGCGGCCCATTTGTGCATCGACATGAACACACCGGTGTACCACTTAATCCGGCTGCGCAATGTCGATGGGGAGCCGTACGTCATTGAACGGACGTATATGCCCGTCCATTTGATTTCAGGACTCAATGAAACGGTGCTTCATGGTTCGATTTATCGTTACATCACTCAGGAGCTCGGCTTAACGATTGGGGGGTCGCACCGAAAGATCCGCGCGGATAAGCCGAATGAGCTTGATCGTCAATACTTGCAATGCGCGCCCGACGATCCGGTGTTGGAATTGGAGCAGGTTGGTTTTTTGAACAATGGAGAGCCGTTCGAATATTCGTTTTCTCGCCATCGGTATGACAAGTTCGTATTTGTCACCGTCAGCACCCGCCGCTAAATGGCGCCTGCCTCATGTGAGCATGAAGGCTGGCGCGTTTTGTTGTTCATGGCGTTCTTTTCGCTCTAAACGCCTTGCGATGCAAGAAGCAAATCTCCCTTCAAGGCACGTTTTCTCCTAGCATCTCAAGAAACCGCTGCGGCGCTTGATCAGCCGGAACGGCGGCTAAAAACCGCTCGTACAGGGCAAGCGCTGGGTCGGTGGCCGAAAGGGCGCGATGGTATTCATCGACCCTGGCAAGACAGCGGGCAAGCGCCGGCGAACGGAGGACGGAGACAATGGCTTCCGACAGCGACGGCAGCGACCGCCAATGGCGGAAATCGAAAATAAGCCCGTCGTTGCATAAGAGGCGGAAGTTCATTTCCTCTTGTCCCGGCAACATGGCGTAAATGAATGCCGGTTTTCGCTTGCGGAGGCATTCACTTAGGGTGACATCGCCCGGCTTCGTGAGCACAAAATCGACCTCATCATAAAGGGCGCTCATTGCCTTGGGAGATGTAATATAACGGAGAGGGAGAAGGCGCGGATGGTTTTTCTTCCTCAACCGCTCATATAGCTGTTCGTTTGTGCCGCATAATACAAGGATGCGAACGGCTCGGATTTGAAACAGTAGATATTGTCAATCCGCTGTACCGTTAGTTCAAGACAGCGTCACTTCTGCCGCTTATGGCCGTGGCGAAGTTTCGCGTGTCGCCGCTTAGCCGGCCGCCGAAATATTTGTTGATGTCGAAGAGAAAATTGTTTTCGTTGTACGGCTGCCATCTCATCCACTAACTCCCTCTTTCTTCTCTTCTCCATTTCACTATAATGGGTATCGAGGGAGGAGAGAAGACGATGACATTCTTTTTTGTTTTTCTTGCAATCTTGTTATTGCTTGCTTTGGCCATTCGCAAAGCTCATCGCAATACGTACGAAGCGGTTTTGCATAAAGTTCAAGTCGGCTGTTCAGAGGATGGAGACGGAGCCATTCGGATTTTGCAGCTGTCTGACTTGCATCTGGAAAAACTGTCGATTTCCCCAAATGATTTATACGAAAAGTTGAAAGAAGAACTGATTGATTTGATCGCGTTAACCGGCGACTTTCTGGATCGCGAGGAGAGCATCGCCAAACTCGGCCCGTATTTGACGGCGTTGAAACAGTTAAATCCGACATATGGCATGTACGCCGTGTTTGGCAACCACGATTACGTGCTGCAAGGCGAGCCGTTCGCGCGTTTGAAGGCGACGCTGGAGGCGCACGGCTGCGTCGTCTTGCAAAACGAGACGAAAACGATCACCATCAACGGTCAAACCGTCAATATCATTGGCATCGATGACTTCTACACAGGGCGCAGCGACATCGAAAAGGCGTATGCGGGCGTGAGAGACGGCATCAACCTCGTGTTGACGCATGATCCGGACATCGTTCCGCATATGAAAGACTATCATTTTGACTACTTGTTGTCCGGCCATTTCCACGGTGGGCAAATTCATTGGCCGAAGCCATATCATTTGGCAAAAATGAGCAAAACGCTCACCGAACGGAACATGATCAAAGGGTATCATGAATGGGACGGAAAACCGTTCTACATTAATGAAGGGCTTGGGCAAACCGGGGTGAACATCCGGATCGGCTCGAAGCCGGAAGTGACGCTCCACTTGTTGGCGCTGCCTTCGGCAACGCGAAGCAGGACGGTCAAAGCTGTCTAATCGGCAGCTTTTTATTTTGTGGGAAAGCGGTTTCGTAGACGCGTGCCATTATGCGCCGCGTTTTTTTGTGTGTGGACTCGTCTCCCAGTTTGTTAGGGAAGATCAATGGCCGATTGCATAGAAAAGGAAAACAATCGCCATACTTTTTAAAGAAAGGAGTGAATGCCCAATGGAACCGTCGTGGAAAGCTCTCTTGCCATTTTTCGTCGTCATCCCGATTTCGATTTGGACGAAACAAGTCATCCCCGGGTTGTTTGTCGGGCTGTTGGTCGGCAGTTATCTCATGACGCCGTCCTTGCTCGGCGGGCTGCGGACGATGCTTCATTACGTCGTCGACAACTTGATGCAGACGAACAACATTCGCATCATTATTTTCTTGTATGTGTTCGCCGGTCTTGTCAGCATGATCAAATACACCGGCGGAATTAAAGGATTCGTCCATCTCGTCAGCAAAAAAGTGAAATCGGCCAAAACCGCCATGATGCTGACGTGGATTTCGACGATGGTCACGTTCAGCGATCCCGATTTTCGCATCGTCACCGTCGCGCCGATCATGAAGGCGCTGCGCAAACGGCTTGGGCTGTCGTCCCAGCAAATCGGGTTTGCCATTGAGGTGACATCGAACCCCGTTGTCGCGCTCATCCCGATCGCCACCGCGTTTGTCGGCTACATGGTATCGGTTATCGACAAGGCGCTCGATACGTCGGGCATCGGCGCGGAGCCGTACATCGTGTACGTCCGAAGCATTCCGTTCAACTTTTTCTCGTATGCCATTATTGCTGTCGGGCTCTACTACAGTTTTTTTGTCTATTCGCGCAAAAAGCAAGCGGCGGCAAGCGAAGCGCGGAAAGAGGCGCCGATTCGGAGCTGGAACGAGCGGTTGGCGCTCGAAATGGCGGAAGAACGGCGGCTGGATGGCGGCGAGCCGAACGAGGCGCAAGGAGAAGAAGGAGACGCGATGCAGACATGCCCGCGCGCCTATCAAAAAGAAACGCCGGTCAAGCCGTGGAATTTGATCGTTCCGCTTTCCATCGTGCTTGTGTTGACACTGTTTTTAAGCTGGTGGGACGGCCACCGGGGGGCAAGGACGTTTTGGGAGGCGTTTTTGCAGAGCGATGCGCTCGGGGCGATGTTGGAGGCGCTTTTGTTTACCGTTATCATTACGGTCGCTTTCTTCCTTTGGCAACGATTTAAATTGAACGATTTGTTGACGCATTTTGTCAAAGGCGGCAATGAGCTCATTTCCGTCATTTTAATGCTGGCGCTCATTTGGGCGCTGTCGGCTGTGGCTGAGGACTTAGGGTTTTCGCAATACATTACGGGCCACGTCAAACAATGGATTCCACCGTTTTTTGTTGCCCCGATTTTGTTTTTGCTTGGCGCCATCATTTCCTACTTCATCGGCTCGTCATGGGGGACGTGGGGGATGTTGATGCCGCTTGGCGTGACGCTCGCGAGTCAGGCGGGAACAAACATTTTGCCGGTCATCGGCGCTGTGTTTGCGAGCGGGACGTTCGGGGCGTTCGCCTCGCCGCTCAGCGACAATACGGTGACGCTTTGCACCATTTTGGATTTGCCGGTGATGGAATACGCGCGCACGAAGTTGATCCCATCGTTGATCGCCGCCGGCATCGCCGCCGTTTTGTTCGGCGCTGCGTCATTTCTTTTGCATTAGCGCCGTTGCCGTCCTCCCCTCTTTCCATGGTAAACTAAAAGAAAAAAAGGAAGAGAGGGAACGGCGATGGGGGAGGCGGAACGGCGGCTTGACGAGCTCAGCCAATGGCAGGCGGAAGATGCGGCGGAACAGCTGGAGCAGCTGAACGAGCGGCTTGCCACAGAGGACGCGTATTATCGCGCTGATGAGGACGAACGGGCGCGCGAACGGTATTACCGCCATCTGCCGCTTGAAGGGGATGGATTGATGTTGTTTGTCCGCTATCACGAACTGGTGGCGCGCACCCATAAGCGGCGGCTGCCGTATTTTTTCAGCAAGGACGAATATTTGTACACATGGGTCGACTTGCACCCCGACGGAACGGTGCGGAGCCTGTACTCCGGCGAGCGAAAAGATCCGAAAACGTTGATCGTCCAAGATGTGGAAACGATGAAGCGGCGCTATGAAGAGTTTCGCCAAATGTTGAAAAAAACGAAGCATGGATTGGGCGATGTGCGCGAGCGGGTGAAAACGATCGAGCAGCAATGGAAATTCAATGCCGAACATGTCGTGCCGCAGTCGTGGTTTGGCGCCCGCGAACCGATGAAAGGCGACTTGCATCACTTATTCGTTTGCCAGCCGGAGTGCAACATGATGCGGGCGAATTTTCCGTACGCGGATTTTCCGTTTTACAATCCGGAAGACCCCGACGAGCAAGTTCAAAACCGCTGCGGCGTCGTTCATAATGGCTATTTCGAGCCGGAATACGGCAAAGGGACGGCTGCAAGGGCGATGCTGTATTTTTTGCTTCGCTACCCGAAGGCGATCGCGAAGTCGTTTCGGCGCAAAATCGATATTCCGCTCCTTGTCCGTTGGCACGAACAATTTCCGCCGACAGTGTATGAACATCATCGCAACAGCGCGATTTTTTTCATCCAAGGCAACCGCAATCCGTTCATCGATTTCCCTGAACTGGCCGGGCGGATGGTGTTTCCGCTTGAAGGGACGCTGTGAAATGAGGTTGAAGGCGGATGTCCGCCTCTTTTTGTTTCCAAAGAGTACCTGATCGCTCGGGAGTGGAGAAATAGGAGTGATGATAGGCAAAAAAAGCTGCCTCCGAAAGACGGTCGTTTATTTCGGGAGACAGCTTTTTCCTTGCTGCTAGACAAAGCATGAGAGAGGTCAAGCGGAAATTGTTTGTTCATCCACCGCCTGGCTGTCCGCTTGTTTGCGGAAGTATGTTGCGACAATCGGACCGGAAATATTGTGCCAGACGCTGAAAATGGCGCTCGGAACCGCGGCGAGCGGCGAAAAATGGGCGGTCGCTAAGGCCGCACCAAGCCCGGAGTTTTGCATGCCAACTTCGATGGAAATCGCCTTTTGTTTTGGCGGCGACAGGCGAAACAGTTTGGCAAACCAATACCCAAGCAGCAAGCCCAATCCGTTATGAACAACGACAATAAGAAAAATCAGAAATCCGCTTTTGGCAATGGCCGCTTGGTTTTGCCCGACGACGGCGGTGACGATGGCAACGATGGCGATGACAGAAACGAGCGGCAGCGCCGGGATGCACGCTTTTACTTGCTTTTGGAACAGCACCTGGGCGATGAGCCCTAAAAGAATCGGAATCAGCACGACTTTGACGATCGACCAAAACAAGGCTGCGGCCGATACGGACAGCCATTTTCCGGCTAAAAGCAAGATTAACGAAGGAGTCAAAATCGGCGCTAAAATCGTAGAAACAGAAGTGACGGCGACCGACAGCGCCGTATCTCCTTTCGCCAAATACGTCATGACGTTGGACGCCGTTCCGCCCGGGCAGCAGCCGACTAAAATAATGCCGAGCGCCACTTCACGCGAAACCGGCAAAAAGTAAGCGAGCAAAAACGCGACAAGCGGCATGATCAGAAACTGGGCAACGACGCCGATCAACACATCAAGCGGACGCTTGAATACTTCTTTGAAATCATTTGCTGACAGCGTCAATCCCATGCCGAACATGACGATGCCTAAAAGCGGAACGATATACGGTGCGATCCATGTAAATGCGTCTGGAACAAAAAAGGCGAACGCGCCGAACAAAAACACCCAGATGGCAAATGTGTTGCCGACAAAGTTGCTGATTCTTCCCAGTGTGTTCATCAGTTTCTCCTCCTTTGATAGATCGGAAAGATATACAAGGAATTATATACATTTTTGTGAAAAGTTCAACTAATATGGCGTGATGGAGAAAAAACATGCCTGAGCCATTCGAGCTGTGAAAAAAATCACTCCTTTTTTGGGCGATTGTGCTATGATAAAAGCAGGAGTTGAGAAAAAGAATCATTATTGTCCCGCGTATCGGACGGACAGAAAAATAGGAGGAACACACGATGGTGCTGACCGATTTGCATAAAGGGGAAACGGCGGTCGTTGTCCGTTTGGCTGTTGAACATGAGGCGTTGAAGCAGCGTCTTCTTCACCTTGGTTTAAAAGAAGGGAAAGCGGTGCGGCTGAAAACAGCGATGCCGTTTGGCGGGCCGGTGATGATCGAAGTCGATGGGCAGGCGATCGGTTTGCGGCGCAAAGAGGCGGCATCGATTGAGGTGAGATAAATGTATGTCGCTCTATTTGGCAATCCGAACACCGGCAAAACGTCATTGTTTAACTGCTTAACCGGTTCCTATGAATATGTCGGCAACTGGAGCGGGGTGACGGTCGAGAAAAAGGTCGGGGTGCTTCGCCAGCACAGGGTGCCGGTCGTCGATTTGCCCGGCGTGTATTCGCTTCAGCCGCTGTCTCGCGATGAAGGAGTGGCGACCGACTTTTTATTGACTGAACCGTGCTCAGCGATTGTCAATATCGTTGATGCGTCGCAGCTGCGTCGCAATTTGCATTTGACCGTTCAGCTGCTGGAATTCGGCTGTCCCGTTGTCATCGCGCTAAACATGGTCGATGTGGCGGAAAAACGGGGCGTGAAAGTGGACGCCGCCAAGCTGTCGAAGTATCTTGGCGTTCCTGTTATCCCGGTCATCGCCCGAACCGGAAAAGGAACGAACGAATTGGTTCGCGCCGTTTTGGCGGCAAAAGATAAGCCGCACTCTGCCATCGCGATCGATTACGGCGCCGAGGTGGAGGGCGCCATCAGGCGCATTGCCGAGCAGCTGCCGGACGATGTGCCTGGAAACAAACGATGGGTGGCGTTGCAGTTCCTGGGGGGAAACGAGCGCATGGCCGCCTATTTGCGCGATCGGCTCGACTTGGATCGGCTTTTGGCGATCCGCGCCGACACTGAACGGATGCTTGGCGGTGAACTCGCCAAGCGCCTTTACGAAGCGCGTGACCGCACGATTCGCGAATGGATCGCCGTTGCGGCGATCACGTTTGAGAACAAGCCGTTGACATGGACGGAAAAAATCGATGCGGTGGTAACAAACCGCTATGTTGGGATGCCGATTTTTTTGGCGCTGATGTATGTGGTGTTTATGCTGACGTTTAACTGGCTTGGAACGCCGCTTGCCGATCGGCTTGACGCGTTTTTCTCAGGGCCGCTCACGGATTGGCTGTCCCGTCTTCTTCATTGGACAGGAGCGTCGCCGTTTATCAGGGCGCTCGTCTTAGACGGCGTTGTTGCTGGGGTCGGCGGGGTGTTGGTGTTTGTGCCGCAAATTTTCATTTTGTTCTTTTTCATCTCGATTCTCGAAGACTCCGGGTACATGGCGCGCGTGGCGATGGTGATGGACCGGGTGATGGAAGCGATCGGGTTAAACGGAAAGGCGTTCATCCCGATGATCATCGGCTTTGGCTGCAACGTTCCCGGAGTGATGGCGGCGCGGACGATCGAGCAGCCGAAAGAGCGGCTCATGACGATCTTGGCGCTGCCGTTCATGTCATGTTCCGCCCGCTTGCCGGTGTACGCCTTGTTTGCTGGCACGTTTTTCGCCCGCCAGCAGGCGCTTGTCGTGTTTTCGCTTTACGTGCTCGGCATCGCGGTGGCGCTTGGGCTCGCGAAGTTGTTTTCATCGACGGTATTGAAAAATGAAAGCTCGCTGTTTGTGATCGAGCTGCCGCCATACCGCGTTCCGCAAGCGCTCACACTATGGCGGAGCACATGGGAAAAAGGGAAAGGATTCATCCGCAAAGCAGGAACCTTTATTTTCGGCGGTTCGGTCGCCATTTGGCTGTTGACGTATATCGGGCCGCATGGGGTTGGCGTTGCCATGGATGACAGTTTTCTCGCTGCCATTGGCGGCTTCCTCGCTCCGCTGCTTGCCCCGCTCGGCTTTGGCGCTTGGCAGGCCGGCGCGGCCTTGATCACCGGCTTTTTAGCGAAAGAAGTCGTCGTGTCAACGATGAATATTATTTACCATGTCCATGAGGCGAACGGGCTGAAGCAGGTGATCGCCTCCCATTTCACGCCGCTGTCGGCGTTCAGCTTTATGGTGTTCGTCTTGCTGTATACGCCATGCCTAGCGACGGTGGCGGCGATCCGCAAAGAAACCGGATCGTGGAAATGGACGCTGTTGTCAATCGGCTGCGCGTTGACGGTTGCTTATGTCATTTCGTTGATCGTCTATCAGTTTGGACATATGCTTGGTTATCAATGAAAGGGGAGAGAATCGATGATCGCCAATCTCGTGATCGGCGGAGCGATTTTTGTCTACGCTGGCTGGGCGCTTGCCCGTCACGTGAAAAAAAGCGCCAAAGGCGCATGTGCGTCGTGCCATGCGGCAGACCATTGCCGAGGCAGCTGCGGGGCAGAGCGGTAATGAAGAGCGAACGGATTCCTGACGATGACAGGAATCCGTTTTTATCATTTTCCGACGGAAGACTTTCATGTTGTGCAGGGCATAGCCAAAAAATAAGCGGGGGACACAAGCAGCGAGCCGTTTCAACGAATCGACCGTTTAACCGTAATTTCAAAAGAAGTCGCTCACTTCGAAGCGAAGCGTAGGTGGTGGGAGTATGTCGCGGGGATGCTCTTTTTCATAATGCGATGGATACAAATCGCGCTGCTTTTGTCGTTTCCTGTTTAAGAAGAATGACGAAAATGATAATAATTGAACGAGACTCGACAAAATTTGTTTGCAGTTAGGACGAACGGACTATTTACAAGAGATGAAAAAAACGGTAAAAATAGAAGTGAGGACAGCGGTTTAGAAAACATAGAAAATTCTGTTTACGAGGGGACAGCATCATGGTTTATGATGGAATCATCTTGTCGCTGTTGATCGGCTGGTTTCGCGGCGGCAGCCTGAAGGGTTTGGCCAATATGAAATTGCGCGGCGGGTGGTTGTTTCCGTTGCTTCTCGCGGTGCAGTTTGCGGTCTTTTTCCTGCAAGAGCGAGTCGCGTGGATTGCGAAAATGAGCAACGGCATTTTCCTTCTCGTCTACATCATCGGGCTTGTATTTTTATGGCTCAACCGCCATCAGCCGGGGTTTCCAGTCATCTTCGCCGGCGTCTTGCTCAACTTTATCGTCATGGCTTTAAACGGCGGACGGATGCCGGTGTCGATCGAAGCCGCCCAATTTCTCGGCCGCGAATACATCGAAGCGTTGAAAGCCGGTATGTACGGCAAGCATCAGGCGATCACATCTGAGACGCTCTTGCCGTTTCTCGGCGACATCATTCCGCTGTCCCCGCCGTATCCGCGTCAGCAAGTCATAAGCATCGGCGACGTTGTGATGAACGTAGGGGCGTTCTTGTTCATCCAGCATCTCATGCTCAGTGCACCGCGGCATGGAGCAGACGATGCTGAGAACGAAACAACGGCCGCTCCTGCGAATCAATAAACTAATTTTTAAGGGGGAAAAGGACATGAAAGTCAAAGTAAAACAAGTGTTGATCAATTTGTTCATCCTTGGTTCGGTGGTTGTGGCGTTGACGTCGGGGTTTAAACTCATTGAGTAGAAAATAATTTTTGATCTAAAAAGAGGGAGGCGATACTCCTTCTTTAAAATTTTTTTTAGCTGAGAGTGATTTTGTATGTTTTTTGAACTATTAAAAAATAAAGAAAAATTATATACTGTTATTGTCTCTCTTTTAGGGATGTATATATTTGCTACAGAGGTTGATATCCATTCTCAATCTTTAAAAGATTGGGTTTTAGTATATATATTGACTGGTTCTGTCGTTTTGTTGAATCTTTTTCCCATTATCTTGCCCCCTAAAGCTAATTCTTTTTCAATGGATTCTGCTGTTTACTTGGCTACTTTGTTCTTATATGGATTGAACTTTGCGTTACAGGTCCTTTTTATTTTTAGTGTGATAGAATTGTATCGTAATCAACGAATGTCTGCATGGAGACATTTATTTAATTTCTCAATGTATTGTTTGATGATATCAGGTGCCTATTACTCATTTTTATTCTTCAATGGGGATATTGGGAAGATAAATGTCCATCATTTATTCCCTTATTTGATTAGTTTGCTAGTTTATTTTAGTATTAATGTATTATTAATTTTTCTTTTCTTCTATTTTATTGGCCAAGTATTTAAAGGTGCTCTGGAGTTGGGAGTCTTAAAAGAGGCATGTGTTGGTTATTCAGTAACATTGCTTCTTTCAATGGTTTTAGCCATTTTGTTGTCGGAAGAGAAATATTTTGGCTTGTCCTTATTTATTATTTTAGTAACGATATTATCGATTGTTTTTAGGAAGTTTTTGGAATTATATCAATTGGTGTCTAATCGAGCTAACAAAGACCACCTCACCGGCCTTTACAACCACGGCTTCTTTAAAGAAACGCTCAAGGAGCAGTTTTCCGACTGCAAGATGTTGAAGCAACCGCTGACGTTGGCGTTTCTCGATTTGGACGACTTTAAAAAATACAACGACCGGAACGGCCATTTGCAAGGAGATCGTCTTTTGGCTTTTTTTGGGAAGTTGTTGCAAAAAGCGGTGGAAGGGACAAGCTTCACGGTCGCCCGCTATGGCGGAGAAGAGTTTGCCATTTTAATGCCCAACACGACGAAAGAAGACGCGTACGCGTTTTTAAACCGACTGCGCAAAGAAGTGAACGATACATATTTTGAAGGCGTCGAGCATATTCCGTATCGCTGCCTGTCGTTTTCGTGCGGCATCGCTGAGATGGAAAAGGATATGCATGAAAGCGATGAGCTCATCCACCGTGCTGATCAGGCTCTTTATTACGCGAAGGCGCAAGGGAAAAACAACGTTCAGCTGTATGATAAACATAATATGAGTTTGGACGAGATTCGCTTCAAGCAAGATTTGGAAGCGCTCGAGCAGCAAGTGAAATTTTTTCTTTCCAAAGATGTCTATACATACCGCCATAGCAAACGGGTATTTAAATATGCACTCGAATTTGGCAGCCGTCTTGATGAGTTGACCGACCATGAACGACAGACGCTCGTTCTAGGGGCGCTCATCCATGATATTGGCAAAATCGAAGTGCCGCGCGATATTTTAAATAAGCGGGGAAAGTTGGAGAAACATGAATGGGAGATCATCAAAAAGCACGTGACGTGGGGGCGCGAGATTGTGGCGGCGGAGAAGCGGTTTGATGATTTGCTTCCGCTTGTCGAGCTGCACCACGAACGATATGATGGGAAAGGGTATCCGTACGGGCTGAAAGGAGAAGAAATCCCGAAACTGGCCCGCATTTTGTGTATTATCGACTCGTTTGACGCTATGACAACCGAGCGGCCGTACCAGCCGACGAAAACGTTTGAAGAGGCGCTTGAGGAAATCGAGCGCTGCGCTGGGACGCAGTTTGATCCGGTGTATGCGGCGAAGTTTATCGCGTTTGTGCGGAAGCATTATTTGCCGCTTGCCGAGATGGAGCAACTGAATTAAGTGAAAGAAGGCACTTGCCGATGGCAAGTGTTTTTTATTTTGGTTTTGAATGTTTTTGAATGATTTTTCTCCTTTTTTGAATTATATTGATAGAAAATGAATGTTTTTGATTGATTTTTTTACTATCTTGGGATATGATAGAGTTGTAATCGATATCCCCGATGATCGGAGGTGGGAACGTGCTGACCGAAGAACGCCACCGCCTCATTTTGGAGCTGCTGGCGCAAAAAGGAGTCATCAAGCTGCAGGAGCTCGTAGAGGCGACCGGGGCGTCGGAGTCGACGATTCGCCGCGATTTGACGCAGCTTGAAAACGAAAAGAAACTGCGCCGTGTGCACGGCGGGGCGGCCTTGTTGCAGCAGAAGCGCGAAGAGCTAAGCGTATCGGAAAAATCGCTGAAATATATCGAAGAAAAACGGCGGATCGCCGCTTATGCAGCCAGTTTGGTACAAAAAGGAAACTGCATCTATTTGGATGCGGGGACGACAACGTGGGAAATGATTCCGCATTTGGCTGACAAAGAGGTCATCGTTGTCACGAACGGCGTGATGCACGTCGAGCGGCTGCTTGAGCACAATGTGGCTACGTATTTGATCGGCGGCATGATCAAGCCGAAAACGAAGGCATTGATCGGGCGCGGCGCCATCGAGTCGCTGCGGCAGTACCGCTTCGACCAATGTTTCATCGGCGCGAACGGTGTTCATTACGACTACGGTTATACGACGCCGGACCCGGAAGAGGCGCTGGTGAAATATACGGCGATGCAGCTGGCGCAACGCACGTATGTGCTCGCTGACCATTCGAAGTTGAATGAAAGCGCGTTCGCGAAAATTGCGGATTTGCACGAAGCGGTGCTGATCACCGATGAATTGGATGAAGAGTGGAAAGAATTGTATCGAACAAAAACAACAGTAGAGGTTGTGGCTCCGTGATTTACACATGTACGTTGAATCCATCTGTTGATTATATCGTTCATCTCGATGAGCTTCATGTTGGCGAACTGAATCGTTCGGTGAAAACGTTCACATTCCCGGGTGGGAAAGGTATCAACGTATCGCGCGTGCTGAAGCGTTTGGGTGTTGACAGTACGGCGCTTGGATTCGTCGGCGGATTTACCGGCGGGTTCATTGAAAGCGAGCTTCGGAACGAAGGCATTGCCTGCGATTTTGTTCATGTCCTGGGGCAAACACGCATTAACGTCAAACTCAAAGCCGGACGGGAGACGGAAATTAACGGCGAAGGCCCGGTGATTGCGGGTGACGATGCGGCGCAATTGATGGAGAAAATCGGAGCGCTTTCAGCTGGCGATGTGCTTGTGCTCGCTGGAAGCGCGCCGATGTCGCTGCCGGCGGATGTATATGAGCAGCTGGCGGCTCCAGCGGTGAAACGGCGCGTTCGCCTTGTCGTTGATACGAGCGGCCCGGCGCTTGAGGCGCTGCTTGCTTGCCGTCCGTTTCTGGCCAAGCCGAACCATCATGAGCTTGCCCAACTGTTTGGCGCCGCTGTGCTGACGAAAGAAGAAATCATCCCCTATGGCCGCCGGTTGGTTGAAAGAGGAGTAGAGCATCTCATCGTCTCGATGGGCGGCGCGGGAGCGTTTTACTTCAGCCGGGAAGCAACGCTGTTTGCCGAAGCGCCGCAAGGAACGGTGAAAAATTCCGTCGGGGCGGGCGATTCGATGGTCGCCGGATTTTTGGCCGCCTGGGCGAACGGAACGTCCATTGAGGAAGCGTTCGCTTACAGTGTTGCCGCCGGAAGCGCGACTGCGTTTTCGGAAGACTTATGCACGAAAGAGGAAGTGGAAGCGCTCGTTGAACGCGTCCGTGTCGAGCGTTTATAGGTAGAAATAGGAAGTGTCAAAAGTTCTATGAAAACTTCACAAGGCTCATCCCATTGAGCATTACGGGGCATTCCCGGAGCCGAATTCGTCCTTGACCACCCCCCGAAAAGGGGCGCCAAGGGCGACGGGATCGAAATAAAGGGGGGACGTATAGATGAACGTCATTGATTTGTTAACAAAGGAAACGATGATTCTTGAACTTCGGGCAAAGACAAAAGAGGAAGTGATTGAAGAGTTGGCCACGAAACTCGCCGAGGCGGGGGCGGTCAGCGATGTTGAGGCGTTCAAGCGGGCGATTTGGGCGCGTGAAAAACAAAGCACGACCGGCGTTGGAGATGGCATCGCCATCCCGCATGCGAAAACGGCGGCGGTCAAGCGCCCGGCGGTGGCGTTTGGCCGTTCGGCTGCCGGCATTGATTACGAGTCGCTGGATGGCAAGCCAAGCCATTTGTTTTTCATGATCGCGGCCCCGGAAGGCGGGGAACAGACGCATTTGCAGGCATTGGCGAAACTATCGTCGCTGTTGATGGATGCCTCGTTCCGCGCCCGGTTGGAAAATGCTTCGGACGAAGAGGAGATCCTCCGTTTGTTCAAAGAGAAAGAGGACAAAGAGGAAGCGCCGTCGTCGCAAGGCGCGTCATCCGGCGGCGGACGGAAAGTGCTGGCGGTGACCGCTTGTCCGACAGGAATCGCTCATACGTATATGGCCGCTGATGCGCTGAAAGCGAAAGCGGCGGAAATGGGTGTATCCATCAAAGTCGAGACAAACGGTTCCGATGGGGTGAAAAATGCCCTGACGGCGCAAGAAATCGAAGAAGCGACGGCGATCATTGTGGCGGCTGATAAACAAGTCGATATAGATCGCTTTGACGGCAAACATGTCATTCAAGTGCCGGTTGCTCAGGCGATCCGCCAGCCGGAAAAACTGATTGAGCAGGCGCTGCGCCAAGATGCGCCGATTTATCGGGCCAGTGGCGTTTCACAGGGAAGCGTTGGAGCGGCGAAACCGCGCCTTGGTTTTTACAAGCATTTGATGAACGGTGTGTCGAATATGCTTCCGTTTGTCGTCGGCGGCGGGATTTTGATCGCGCTTTCCTTCACGTTTGGCATTAAGGCGTTTGATCCGAGAGATCCGTCGTACCATCCGTTTGCCAAACTGTTAATGGACATTGGCGGCGGCAATGCGTTCGCTTTAATGGTTCCCGTGCTGGCCGCATTTATCGCGATGAGCATTGCTGACCGGCCGGGGTTTGCGCCAGGGATGGTCGGCGGCTTTATGGCGGCGAACGGCGGAGCCGGCTTTTTGGGCGGGTTGATCGCCGGCTTTTTGGCTGGGTATTTGGTCGTCGGGCTGCGGAAACTATTCAGCCGCTTGCCGCAGTCGCTTGAAGGCATTAAACCCGTGTTGTTGTATCCGTTGTTTGGCATTTTCCTTACCGGGGGCATTATGATGTACATTGTCATCGACCCAGTCAAAGCGTTGAACGAAGGGCTGAAACATTGGCTCGAAGGCATGGGAACCGCAAACTTAGTGCTGCTTGGCGCGGTGTTGGGCGGCATGATGGCGGTCGATATGGGCGGACCGATCAACAAAGCGGCGTATACGTTTGGATTGGCGATGATTGAAGCGGGCAACTTTGCGCCGCATGCGGCGATTATGGCCGGCGGGATGGTGCCGCCGCTTGGATTGGCGCTGGCGACGACGTTCTTTAAAAAGAAATTCACGAAAGCCGAGAGGGAAGCGGGAAAAACGTGCTACATCATGGGCGCTTCGTTCATTACCGAGGGAGCGATTCCGTTTGCCGCGGCTGATCCGGTGCGGGTGATTCCGTCCATTATCGTCGGTTCGGCTGTCGCTGGCGCGTTGACGATGTTGTTCCATATCGGTTTGCCGGCGCCGCACGGTGGGATTTTTGTCATCCCGATCGTCAAAGGCAGCGCATGGCTTTACCTTCTTGCGATTTTGATCGGCTCGATCGTGACAGCGCTGATGGTCGGCCTATGGAAAAAAGAAGTGGAAGAATAGAAGAAAAGGCGTTTCGCCAAGGGCGGAGCGCCTTTTTTGATGGGTTCATCTATTTTTCTTACCAAATTTTCATGACAATGGACATTGCTCGTGGTACAATGAACGGTTGTAAATGAGAGGAGAACAGATGATGAACACGTTCTTGCAGCTGAATACGATTTTTATCAGCATATTGATTGAATCGTTGCCGTTCGTTGTGCTTGGGGTGTTTGTTTCCGGAGTCATTCAAATGTTTGTCAGTGAAGAGACAGTGCAACGATGGGTGCCGAAAAACCGCGGCTTGGCGATTGTTTATGCGGCGTTGATCGGGGGTTTGTTTCCTTCGTGTGAATGCAGCATCGTGCCGATCACCCGCCGTCTGGCAGCCAAGGGGGTGCCGCTTTACGCGGCCGTGCCGTTTATGTTAACGGCGCCTGTCATCAATCCGGTTGTGCTGTTTTCGACGTATATCGCCTTCGGAAGCAGTTGGACGATGGTATTATGCCGGGCGCTGTTCGCTTGCGCCGTCGCCGTCGCTGTCGGTGCGGTGATCGCGATTCGGCATGAAGGCAGCGAGTTGCGCCATGAACGGCGCGAGATGCCGATGATGCCCCGCACGTGGAAAGAGAAAATTGTCGGCACCCTGCGCCATACGATCGATGAATTTTTTGCGACCGGGAAGTATTTGATCATTGGGGCGTTCATTGCTTCGGCGATGCAAACGTATGTGAAAACGTCGGCGCTTGTGGCGATCGGCAATGGGAAAGTGGCGGCCTCTTTGGTCATGATGGCGCTCGCCTTCGTGCTGTCGCTCTGTTCCGAGGCGGACGCATTTATCGCCTCGTCGTTTCAAAGCACATTTCCGTTTCATGCGCTCACGGCGTTTCTCGTTTACGGGCCGATGCTTGATGTAAAAAATACGCTTATGTTGTTCCAGTCGTTTTGCGCTCGGTTTGTGTGGAAGCTGATTTTCTATATCACGCTGTTCGTGTTTGCCGGGTCGCTATTGATCTAGCAAGGAGGTGGCGGCATGGTTCGCATGTATATTTTGCTTGGGTTTGCGTTTCTGTTTTTTCACTTATATATTACGGGAGAGTTGAGCAAATACATTAATATGCGTTATTCGTATATCGCTTTTAGCGCGGTGTTTGTGTTTGCTTTCTTAACGATTGTGCAATTTGTGTTGGCGAGCCGCAATGAGGAACCGCACGATCATGGGGAAGCGTGCTGTGATCATCACTATCATGAACCAACGGCGCGCTGGAAGAGGGTGGCCAATTATCTGATCTTTGTTTTTCCGCTTGTTTCCGCCTTCTTGTTTCCTGTTGCGACGCTGGATTCTGAAGTCGTAAAGGCGAAAGGGATTCATGTTCCTGGGATGGCGGCTGACAGCAGCGATCCGTTTGCCCAGCGCCAGTTTTTGCGTCCGGATACGAGCATGTATTACGGGCGGGATGATTATCAAAATGCCATGGAAAAAGAGCTGAAAAAATACGGCCGTCTCGCTCGCTTGGAGTTGAATGATCAAAACTATTTAAATGCCATGGAAACGATTTATCAGTTTCCTGGCGAATTTGCCGCTCGCGAGATTGAATTCACCGGGTTTGTCTACCGTGAGGAAACGGCGCGCGCTAATGAGGCGTTTCTCCTTCGCTTTGGCATCATTCACTGTGTTGCCGATTCGGGGGTGTATGGATTGCTTCTTCAGTTTCCAAAGCCGGCGCCGCTTCACAACGATGAATGGATTCATGTGAAAGGCACGCTATCCACCATGTATTACCAGCCGTTTCATATGACGATTCCGTATGTAAAGGTGACGTCATGGGAGCGGGTGGCCAAACCGAAGGATCCATACGTTTATCACCAATTCAATGAATAAGAGCGAGCCTTGGGCGGAACGGCTCGCTCTTTTTGTGCCGTTTTTTGTTCACCGTGTTTGTTGTTTCTCGACGGCGGCGTCTGTTGGGCTCAGCGTATTGTCGAATGGGGAAAGGGACGTCAACGCTTGGGCGGCATCGATCACCTCGCCGAGCTTCAAGCAAAACAAGCGGTCATCTTCCAATCCGCGCCGCCGCCATTCGGCCCATAGGCGATCAAGCGCCTCTTTTGGCGTATCGTCGGCCAAGCGGAAGGCGCCGTAATGCATCGGGATCAACAGACGAGCGCGGCAGTCCAAAAATGCCTGCACCGCTTCTTCCGGCGTAGTGTGCTGCGGCCCCATAAACCATTCTGGTTCGTATGCGCCGATCGGTAAGAGCGCATAATCGATGGAAAAGCGGTCGCCGATGTCGCGAAAACCGCGGAAGTAGCCGCTGTCGCCGGCGAAGTAGATGGTGGGCGCACCGTTTGCCTCAATCACCCATCCGCCCCAATGCGACGTGTTCGTGTCCCACAGCGTCCGCCGCGTCCAATGTTGAGCGGGAACGAACGTTAGCGACACATCGCGGAAGGCGGCGGTTTCCCACCATGACAATTCAGTGACATGGCGGAAGCCGCGGCGGCGGAACAGGCGGCCGAGGCCGACCGGCACGAACACGTGCGGATCGCCAGGCAAACGGCGGAGGCTGCCAAAGTGCAGATGGTCGTAATGGCCATGGGAGATAAGCACGGCGTCCACGGGCGGCATCTTGTCAAGCGGAACACCCGGAGCCGTCAAGCGTTTGGACATGCCCATCCAGTTCGCCCAGACGGGATCGGTGACGATCGTTGCGCCGCCAGTCTGCACGACAAACGTCGAATGGCCGATCCAGCAAAGCTGCGGCCGTCCATTCGGTTCATGAAGCTTCTCGTATTGAGGAGGTGAAACATGGGGCACGACGTAGGACAAATCTTTTTGTTTTTGTTTCCGCTCCCGCTGCCAGCGGCGGAAATCGGCCCACGTTTTGTGCGTCGAGACGCCGTCTAAGTTTTCATAGCGCTTCACCAATGGTTTCTCACTCCATTCTTTTGCGTTATGATTGATGTTAGACTATCAATTTTTTCTTGCAAAGTACAAACGATTTGCCAAGGTGGTGGAATGTATGCTTCGTTCGTTTACAATCCGCACGGCAAAGCGGGATGAAATGATCGACATTACTTCATTCGTCGAGGAGACGGTGCGCCAGGCTAACGTGACGGAAGGGATCGCTGTCGTTTATTGTCCGCATACAACGGCTGGCATCACCATTAACGAAAACGCGGATCCGGATGTCAAACGCGACATGATGCGCCGCTTTGATGAAACGTATCCGTGGGAGCATCCGCTTGACCGCCATATGGAAGGAAACACGGCCGCCCATATGAAAGCGAGCACGGTTGGTGCGTCGCAGCACGTCATCATTCATGAAGGCCGCCTGCTCCTTGGACGGTGGCAAGGGGTCTATTTTTGCGAGTATGACGGTCCGCGCCAACGGACGTTTTATGTAAAAGTGATGGCAGGTTAAAAACCATAATAATCTTATGTCGACAAAAGAGGGAAGGGAAAGGCCCGGGCAAGCGTATGGCCCGGGTTTTTTCCATGGCGGCGAGACAGCAGAGCGGATTTCATGACGCCGGCGTCGTTAAAATGAGCGGCCCGTTTTTCGTAATGGCGATCGTATGCTCATATTGCGCTGAATACGAGCCGTCGATCGTCCGCGCCGTCCAGCCGTTGGCGTCCATTTTGCTTTGCCACGCCCCCATGTTGACCATCGGCTCGATCGTAATGACCATTCCTTCTTTTAAGCGCATCCCTTTTCCTTTTTCACCGAAGTGGGGGACATACGGTTCTTCGTGGATCGTTGGGCCGATGCCATGGCCGGTGAAATCGCGGACGACGGAAAAGCCGTGCGCTTCGACGTACGTTTGAATGGCGTGGCCGATGTCGCCGATCCGATTGCCGACGGTTGCCTGTTCGATGCCCTTGTATAGCGACTGCTCGGTGACATAGAGCAGCTTTTGCACATCTTCATCCACCTCGCCGACGGCGTACGTCCAGGCGGAATCGGCGAGCGCTCCGCGCAAATTGACGACAAAATCGATCGTGACGATATCGCCTTCTTTCAGCGGCTCATTGCGCGGAAACCCGTGGCAAATTTCGTCGTTAATGGAAGCGCATGTCGCATACGGGTAGCCGCGGTATCCTTTTTGTTCCGGTTTGGCGCCGTATTTGGCCAGAAACGTTTCCACAAACCGGTCAATCTCCATCGTCGTCACGCCTGGTTTGATGCGTTTGGCGATCTCTTGATGACAGGCGGCGAGCAGCTTCCCGGCCTCGCGCATCAATTGAATTTCCCGTTCCGTTTTGACGTGAATCATGCAACTGTCTCCTTTTCTCTCGATGTGTTTCACTTCGATAGTATTGTAGCAAAAAGAACGGTGATGGGAAACTGTGGCGATTCGTTCTGAACTGAGGATCTATTCCAAGATTTCACCTCAAAATAGGATGCGAAAGAGGCGAAGATGCCCGGAAAAAAGAAAAAAGGCCCTCTGATTGGGGGCATACAGAACTTCGATGCGTTAGTCCTTGCCTGCAAGAGCTTTTACGGCTGGTCTCTGCTATGTCACAAGGCGGCAAACAGCTGTTTTTCTTTATCAGAAATCGCCGCGGAAGAAGGAGACGGTGCGAGCGGCAAATAAATCGATACCGTCGTTCCTTTATGTATTTCGCTCTCAATGCGTATCGTTCCGTTCATCGATTCAACGATGCGGTAGACGACCATCATCCCGAGCCCCGTGCCTTTGATGCCTTTCGTCGTAAAATACGGTTCGCCAAGCCGTTCGAGCTGTTCCTTCGTCATGCCGACGCCGGTATCGGCGATGCGGATGAGCACGCGTCCGTTGTCAATGGAGACGTATACTTGCAAGGTCCCGCCGTTAGGCATCGCTTCGATGGCGTTTTTCATCACGTTGAGCAAACATTGGCGGAATTTTTCGCGCTCACCGATGACGGAAAAAGGGGCAAGCGTCGCCTGAATATCGACGCAGCTCATATTGGCGAGCGGGCGGAGGATGTCCACGACCCGTTCAATCTCGAGCTTGACGTTCAGCTTTTCCGGCGTCTCGGGCGCCGGCTTGGCGAACGTCAAGTAATCGGTGATAATCGCTTCAGCGCGGTCAAGCTCCTCAATGGCGATGCGCGCATACTGGCGGCGTTTGTCGGCAGCGAGCGGCTGCTCTTCGATCAGTTGGATAAACCCACGCGCCGCGGTGAGTGGATTGCGAATTTCATGGGAGATGGAAGCAGCTAAATGGGTGACGGCTTCCATTTTCTCGGCGCGAATCACTCGTTTGCGCAGCGCGATATTATGGTGCACCATTTCCTGAAACGAACAAACGATGAGCATGCTGATGGGCTGCACAAACAAAAAGATAAGCGCAACGGAAGGCGGCGGAGAAGCCGCAGCAGCCATCCACTCCGCTATGGCGACGGTCAATAGGCCAGAACCGAAGCTGAGCGATGTAGCGAACAGCGTGCGCTGTTTGGTTGGCAGCTCGACAAACCGTTTTGTCAATAAACTGCTCGTTGCAGCGATGGCGATGGAAACGACGACGGTGACGAAGACGCCAGCTCCGCCGAACAGCGAGCGGTAAGCGATCGCCGTAAACGCTAAAACCGTCGCTGCCCCCGCTCCGCCGTACAAACCGCCAAGCCATAGAGGAATTTGCCGCAAGTCGAAGATAAAGTCATTCTCTGTTCCGACCGGGAGGGTGATGCATAACATGATCACGACGGCGTAACAAAAGGTCGGCAAATAAAGGCGGAATCGTTTTGGCCCCTTCTCCTGCTCCGTACAGAGGGGAACGAGAAACACCGGCAGAAGGATGAAAAACAAGTTGAGCAAAAAGTCTTTGAAAATATTCAGCATCGCGGCACCTTCTTTCCCATCGTCAAGCTGCAGGGCAGAATTTCTACAAGAATAGCGAATATATTACATTGTAACCGGAAAATGCCCGGGATGTTAAGGCGCAATCCATAGCTTTTTTTTGATATAAATCTTGTTTTTTCGACAAATGTAGAAAAAAAGGACTATTTCTTATACCTGAATCCGTGATAGAAGTGTATCAAAAAAAGCTTGAAAACCCAATCATGCCGAGGTTTCAACTCAATTTCGAATGTTCACCTATTAGGTGAAGAACCCCAAGGACAATATTTGTTGATTTAGCAAGGTTTTCTTGGCAGTTTTGAACGCGTCTTTATCACGGATTCAGGTTATAATTAGGTAAGAATTATCTTGAATTTTTATTTTGTTTTGTAATATTATAATTTTGTGATTTTCATATTAATTAAAATAATTGAACATAGGAAAGGAGTGTTTTTTTTTGAACAAACGGTCGATTGGCTCACTCGCTGCTGTGCTCTCGCTCGGAATCGGCTTGTGGGTGGCACCAGCGGCAGCCCCGCAGTCGGCGTCCACTCCGCTTTTCGCAGTCAAGCAAGGCGGACCGGTTGATTTCGCGGTCGCCAATGAAGAGAAGCTGGCGGAGATGTTGAAAAAAAGCGGGAAGCTTCGCGCTGATGCGACTCCGTCAGAGGAGGAACAGGCGGTGCGAGATTATTTGCGGCAAAAGGCGGTCCATATACCGAGGGAAAAGGGAGAATTGTACGAGGAAGAGGCGAAGCGCGCTGAGGCGCTGCAAGATGGGCAGCGGACAAACAGCGTGCTGAACGGAAAAGGGAAAAAACTTGGACAATCGAAAACGACTTTTGTGCCGTCCGTCAAGCCGGAGTCGTGGAACGGCGGCAAGCGGGTTGACCGCGTGCTTGTGTTGCTGATTGAATATCCGGATTTCCCGCACAACAGCATTCAACCGAATGAGACTGATATGTATTATAAAGATTATACACGTGAACATTATGAAGACATGATTTTCGGCGGGGATGACGGCTATTACGATGGACCAAATGGCGAGAGGCTCATTTCGGTGAAAAAATATTATGAAGAGCAATCGGGCGGCAGCTATTCGATTGAAGGAAAAGTGGCAGGCTGGTATCAAGCGAAACATCCAGCCAAATACTACGGCGGCAACGTGCCAGCCCCGGATGGCAATGACGCCAATCCACGGACGCTTGTGCGCGAAGCGCTGGCGGCGGCTGCGAAAGACCCGAGCATCAATTTACGCGAGTTTGACCAAGAGGACCGGTATGATTTGGATGGCGACGGCAACTACCGCGAGCCGGACGGCTTGATCGACCATTTGATGATCATTCATTCGAGCGTCGGCGAGGAAGCGGGCGGCGGCTCGCTCGGCGGCGATGCCATTTGGTCGCACCGTTGGAATTTAGGATCGGTATACCGCATACCCAATACGACGACCGATGTGCCGTATTGGCGCGGCCAGCTGGCGGCTTACGACTATACGATCGAGCCGGCCGACGGGGCGGCGGGGGTGTTCGCCCATGAATACGGCCACGATTTAGGGCTGCCGGATGAATACGATACGATTTACTCCGGCCTAGGCGAGCCGATCGCGTATTGGTCGATTATGTCAAGCGGCAGCTGGGCGGGGCGTATTCCAGGCACCGAGCCGACCGGCTTCAGCGCGTGGGCGAAACAGTTTTTGCAATCGACGATGCCAGGAAGCAATTGGCTGACTGGAGCGACCGTTGAGTGGAACGAAATTGGCAAAGACGGCATTGAAGTGTTGCTCGACGAAGCGAGCACGAAGGGGACAAATCATGATGCCGTACGCATCAACTTGCCGAAGAAAGAGACGGTCGTCACGATCCCGCCAAGCGGTGCGTATGCCTATTTCTCCGGAAGCGGAAACAACTTAGACCATACGATGTCAACGACGATCGATTTGACGAAAGCGTCCAAGGCGGCGCTGGCATTTGATACATGGTACGCGATTGAGAAAGACTGGGATTATGGGGCGGTAGAAGTAAAACCGCATGGCAGCAACGAATGGACAACAATTCAAGGAAACATTACGACGACCGACAATCCGTACGGGCAAAACCCGGGCAACGGCATCACCGGTACGTCAAACGGCTGGGTGAAGGCGGAATTTGACTTGTCGGCCTATGCAGGACAAACGATTGACCTTCGCTTCCATTACATCACCGATGTGGCGGTGTCGGAAGCTGGCTGGTATATTGACAACATTCAAGTGACGGCCGGTGGAGCAGTTGTTCTTGTTGACGATGCCGAAGAAGACGGTTCTTTTGCGATGGACGGCTTTGAAAAGAGCAATGGCAAGCGATACTCGGATCATTACTATTTGCTTGAATGGCGCAACCATCGCGGCGTTGACGAAGGGCTCGCCCACATCTTGCGCGGCGACCGGCTTCTTTCGTACGATCCAGGGCTTGTCGTCTGGTATGTAGATGAAGGCTATGACAACAACTGGACGGGCGTCCATCCGGGCGAAGGGTTTCTTGGCGTTGTGGATGCCGATCAGCATACGTTGAAATGGTCGGGCAACACCGCGGCGTCGACTCGCTATCAAGTGCATGATGCCGCATTCAGCCTGCAAAAAGGAGCCCCATTCCGCGTGGCGATCAATGGCTCACAGCTGATTGACAACGATACATCGCCGACGCCGGTGTTTGACGACGGCCGGTCGTATGACAATAAAGGGGCAGTTGACGCCGGCCGGAACGTGCCCAACTATGGCCTAAAAATCCGCGTCATCGGCGAAAGCGCCGACCGCACGGCAGCGCGCGTGCTCATTTACCGTTGATAAAGCGAAAGGTGCACGGAACAACTCCGTGCACCTTATTTTAACGACACGATTTGTCATTCATTGGTCGAATTTGTTGATTTTTCTTCGCCCCTTTTTCCGTTGTTTCCTTTTATAATCGTACGTAGGAATGTGCGCGAAAGGAGAGCGAATGAATGAAGGAATTGTGCCAACAGCTGTCGGCGTGGATTGCGGAGAAGCAGCCGGTGCGTGTAAAAACCAATCAAGGGGAAGCGGTTGTGCTGCCAGTTAAGCTGTATCAGGAAACGCGCAAACTGTTCGTTTACAACCGGCAAATGCGTCTAATGAACATTCCGTTGGACCGGATCATTGCTGTCGAGCCGACGCGCATCATCGGTTCGTTTGATCGTCGGGGGGAAGAGGCTGTAGTACATACTCGCTGAACGGGTGCACGCGCCTTTGGGCGCGTGTTTTTTGATGGCGGTCGAACCGTTTCTGTCTGCCGTCTGTGCTGTTGCATCGTGCATTCTCCCTAGATGAATGCGGCACTTGTGTTGCGACGCGCCAGGGAGCGGAATGGTTTTTGTTGCATAGGCGGAGGCCATCTTTTAGAATGGAAAGGACGAACGATTGATCGTAGGGGGGAAGAATACATGCGCGGCAAACGGATTGCTTTGTGCGCCTCGCGCAAACTGGACGAGATGACGACGCTCATTGAAAAGCAAGGAGGAACAGCCGTCATCCGCCCGGCGCAAGGGACAGTCTTTTTAAAAGGGAGCGAACTCGGAGAGGAAATGCGGGCCGTCATCGCCATGCATCCGGACTGGATCGTATTTACGACGGGAATCGGCTTTGAGGCGCTGTTGGAAGCGGCGGAACGGGAGGGAATGGCCGCCGAATGGCAACGGATGATCAAAGAAGCGAACGTGGCCGCCCGCGGCTATAAAACGGTGGCGGCGTTGAAAAAAATCGGTGTCAACCCGGTGGCGGCGAGCGAGGATGGGACAACGAAAGGGTTGATTCGTGTCCTTGGCGCGCACGATTTTGCCGGAAAGAAGGTTGTTGTGCAGCTGTACGGCGACACTGCGCCGGCTTTGAAGCAGTTCTTTCTTGAGCGAGACGCTTCGTATACGGAATTGCTTCCATACCGGCATATCGCTCCAGATGAGGAGACGATGGCGACACTGTATAAAGAAATCGTCGGGCGCGAAGTCGATGCCGTCTGTTTTACATCGGCGATGCAAGTCCGCTTTTTCTTTTCGTTCGCCCGCGAGAAAAAAGAGATCGCACCGCTGCTTGACGCGTTTCGCACCGATGTTGTGGCCTGCGCCGTCGGCAAAGTGACGCAAGAAGCGCTTGAAGAAGAAGGAGTCAGTCGCGTCATCGCCCCGGAACATGAGCGGATGGGAGCGATGATCGTGACGCTCGCACGCTGCTTTGATGCGTAAGGCCTTTTTGGGGCTGCTATGTTTTAGACAAATGGCACATGAAGCGAAAGCGGCGCTCCACGAAACGCAGACGATCGCATTCAGCCGCATGTATTGTCCTAGGCGGCAAAGATGTTTACGGTGTTGTTTTGGCGTGTTTTCTGCAAAGAAAAAATACAGAGTTTTGCAAGGAAAAGTGCAGAGAATGACAACTTGACATGGAGCCTCTGGGGGCGTGATTAAAAAGCCAGGAAGCCAGCAATATCAAGGGCTGGCTATGCCTAAAAAGGCTATCACGCCCCCCACTCCATGTCAAGTTGGCCTAAGCCAAATTCTCTGCAGATCTCTGCATTTTTATTTTGCAATAAACAGTTTTGGCGTCCGGATATGAAAAAGCTTTTTGCGGTGTGATATCGCTCACAACGGCGAAAGCGCCGCCCACAGTATAATGGAGACAACGAACGGATGATAAAAAAGGAGGAATGGATGATGCATTCGTTTTGCCATATGGGCGGCCCTGAAGGAGTGGAACTATGCGCTGGTTTGGCTCAATTAAAGCAGGAGCATGGCCCGCTGCGCGTCCAAATGGAGCAGCTGCTTGCCTTCGCTGAGACGATTGGACGAGGAACGGAGATCAGCAACTGGCGCGAGCCGCTCGCCGAGTTGAGAGAAAAAGTCGAATCGTTCGTTGCTGCGTTGGATCCGCATTCGGAGCGGGAGGAAGGCGTATTGTTCCCGATGATGGCCGAATACATTGGACGGACGACCGGGCCGATTGCTGTGATGGAATACGAACATGAGCAGGCGAAAGCGCGTCTTTCCATGTTTTTGGAGAAAACCACCCATTTGCCGGAAACGGTGGACAGTGAACAGGCGTTGACGCTCGCCGATGCGGTTATCGAGGCGCATCATATTTTGGATGAGCATTTCATGAAAGAAGAAAACGTGCTTTTCCCGATGGCGGAACGGCTGTTGTCGGATGAGGAGAAAGAGGAGCTGTTTGCACGCATTTACGAGTGACGATGGGATGGAAAACGGGATGCTTCCTTGTGTGGAGCATCCCGTTTTCTTCATGGCACGCCGATGGATCGGTTTGGCGCGGTCCGTGATGGAGAGGGACGGGAGGCGGATGAACGGCATCCCGTTTTCCGTGATAACGGTCTCGTTTGCGGATTTTATGTTTCCTGCCATTCGCTTACTGGGCGCGGTCAAGCGAATCGACGGATTTCGGCAGCCGCTTCCGATAGACGACATAGCTGCGCCGCAAATAGCGGAGCGGGAAGCTGAACACGTGGACGAGACGGGTGAACGGCCAGACGGCGAATAAGCCGAACGCGGCGAGAATATGGATTTTGAACCAAAGCGGCACTGTTTCCATATAGATCGGGTTCGGGCGGAACGTGAGAAGGCCGCGGAACCACGGGCCGATCGTCGTCCGGTAGTCAAAGCCGTGCGAGTTGACATTCAGCAACGTCGATGACAATCCGCTGGCGATCACGACAAGCAAAAACCCGAGGGCGACCCAGTCGCCGGTGCTGCTTGTCGCCCGCACGCGCTTGACCGTCAGGCGGCGGCGGAAAAGGATCACTAAACCGACGAGCGCCGCCAAACCGGCCGGAATGCCGCCTGCCAAGGCGATGGCGTGGTACATCTCTTCTGTCACGCCAAGCGCTTCATAAAACGGCTCGGGAATAAGAATGCCCATCACATGGCCGACAAACACGAACAAAATGCCCCAGTGAAAAAGCAGACTGCCAAGGCGCAGCTGTTTTTTCTCCAACAACTCGCTCGATTTGGACGTCCAGCCGAACTGGTCGCGCTGGTAGCGCCAAATATGGCCGACGATGAACATAACAAGCGCCAAATACGGAACAATCACCCAGAGAAATTGGCTAACCATGCCGTTGCACTTCCTTTCGGGAGCGGCGTCACGCCGAGTTGAATAAAGGTGACGTGGAGCGCTTCAAACAGCTTGGCATACGGGCTGCCCGCCGCTGCGAGCCGCTCGCCGATTTCACGGATATGGACGGCATAATCGGCAAGCAAGGCGATCGTATGCTCTTGATCCGCATAGGCCATCCATTCGAGCATGAGCGGCAAGTAGTCGGGCAGCTCATGGTCAGAGACGGCGAATCCGGCCGCCTCGTAGCGCGCTTTTAAGGCGACGAGTTCGATTCCGCGCTCCCGCTGCTCCCCGTTTGTCATATACGTAAGATACAAATTCGCTTTTTTGCTGAAATCAAATGTTTCGACATATTGCTCCATCCTCTCTCGAGCCGGGGTGGCCGCGAGATGTTCGGCCACTGCCAAAAGCGGCGTGCGGACGGTTTCATCCTCGAGCGAACGGATGGCTTCGAGGCAGTCGGGAAGCGATTCAGCCCACCGTTCGTCCGGGTAAGACAACAAATACGATACACATAGAAAGACCGTTTGTTGATGTTCACTGTTCATCGTCAATCCTCCATTTCATTGTTGAAGGGGGCGGGGCCCGCCTACCCCTTTACAGAGAAAGCCGTCTGAAAGCCCACGGTTTCCATTGTGGGATGAAAGACGGCGTTGCTCGGCCAATCCCTTAATGTAATGGGATTGGTTCGAGCAACAATTGCCATGTGCATGTGGAGTGTCAAAGCGTGCCGCAGGCGCCCGGGCCGCCGGCGAACGCCAGCCCGCAGCTGCCTTGTTCCGCGTACAAGTCAGCGACTTCCTCGCGGTGCGATGCCGGGATGACGAAGCGGTCTTCGTATTTGGCGATCGCGAGCAGGTGGTACATCTCTTCGATATCTTCACAGCTTAGGCCGAGCGATTCGACGAGGTGGATGTTCGGCTTTTTGTTCGTTTGTTTTGCCCGCATATACGAACGCATGGCCGCCATCTTTTTCAACGTTGTGCGGATGTGCGCCGTATCGCCCGCCGTCAGCAAATTCGCCAAATACTCGATCGGAATGCGCATGTTGTCAATCGCCGGGAAGATGTCATCGGCGCTGGCGTTGCTTCCTTTTCCTTCGATCGCATTCATGATCGGGCTTAACGGCGGAATGTACCACACCATCGGCAATGTCCGGTATTCCGGGTGCAGCGGCAAGGCGATTTTCCAATCGACGATCATTTTGTAAATCGGCGAGCGTTGCGCAGCGGAGATCCATTCGTCCGGGATGCCGGCTTTTTTCGCTTCGGCGATGACGGCCGGATCGTTCGGATCAAGGAACATATCAAGCTGGGCGTGGTACAGCTGTTTCTCATCGGCGACGCTCGCCGCTTCTTTCACTTGATCTGCGTCATACAGCATGACCCCGATGTAGCGGATGCGGCCGACGCACGTTTCCGCGCAAATCGTCGGCATGCCGGCTTCGATGCGCGGAAAGCAGAGCGTGCATTTTTCCGCTTTGTTCGTTTGCCAGTTGAAATACACTTTTTTGTACGGACAGCTTGTGACGCAATACCGCCAAGCGCGGCAGGCGTTTTGGTCGACGAGGACGATGCCGTCCTCGTCGCGTTTGTACATCGCCCCCGACGGGCAGCTTGACACGCACGGCGGGTTGATGCAATGTTCGCAAATGCGCGGCAAGTACATCATAAAGACGTTCTCAAATTCCGCTTGGATCGATTGCTCCATTTTGATGACGTTCGGGTCGCGCAAGCCCGTGACGTGGGCGCCGGCTAGGTCGTCTTCCCAGTTCGGCCCCCATGACAGCTCTATCCATTCGCCGGTAATGCTTGATTTCGGCCGGGCGACCGGCTGGTATTGTTTTGGCGGGCTGTTCGTCAACGTTTCATAGTCGTAATTCCACGGTTCATAATAATCGTCAATCGTCGGCTGGTACGGGTTGTAGAACAAATGGACGAGCCGCATGGCCTTCGAGCCGGATTGGAGCCGCAATTCACCGTTTTTCAATTCCCAGCCGCCTTTGTATTTGTCTTGGTCTTCCCACTGTTTCGGATAGCCGATCCCCGGCTTCGTTTCGACGTTGTTGAAGTACATGTATTCGGCGCCGGGGCGGTTTGTCCATGTGTTTTTGCACGTGACGCTGCATGTATGGCAGCCGATGCATTTGTCCAAATTCATCACCATGCCGATTTGCGCTTTAATCTTCAAGCCAATCCACCTCCTCGAGTTTGCGGATGACGACGTACAAGTCGCGTTGGTTGCCCGTCGGTCCGTAATAGTTGAATCCGTAGCTTAATTGTGCATATCCGCCGATCATATGCGTCGGCTTTACATGGATGCGTGTCGGACTGTTGTGCGTGCCGCCGCGGTTGTTCGTCAGCTTCGTGCCCGGCACGTTTATATGGCGATCTTGCGCGTGGTGCATAAACGCCATGCCGCGCGGCAGCCGGTGGGAGACGACGGCGCGGGCGACGACGACGCCGTTTTCGTTGAAACATTCGATCCAGTCGTTGTCGTTGATGCCGGCTTCCGCCGCGTCATCTTTGTTCATCCAGACGGTCGGCCCGCCGCGAAAAAGCGTCAACATCGGCAAGGAATCGAAGTACATGCTGTGGATCGACCATTTGTTATGCGGCGTCAAGTAGTTCAACACGACTTCTTTTCCTTTTTCTGTGAGCCGTTTGTTCGAGAACGGGCGGTGCAGCAAGACCGGTTTGAACGTCGCCATCGTTTCGCCGAACTCGTGCATCAGTTCATGGTCGAGGTAAAACGACTGCCGGCCGGTCAATGTCCGCCACGGAATGAGCCGTTCCACGTTTGTTGTAAACGGCGAGTAGCGTCGTCCGCCTTTTTCCGAGCCGCTGAACGCCGGTGAGGTGATGACCGTTTTCGGCTGGGCAGTGATTTGTTCAAACGTGAAACATTCTTCCTCACGCTCTTTCGCCAAGTCGGCAAGCTCCAAATGCGTCTTTTTCTCGAGCGCTTTCCACGCCTTGACGGCCATTTTTCCGTTTGTGGTCGATGACAGCGTCAAAATCGCTTCAGCCGCTTTTTTCGCTTCGCTGATGTCCGGGCAACCATCGGCGACCGAGGCGCGCCGGACGGTGCCGAGCCGGCGCTTCAGCTGCTCGTATTCGTCTTTCGCCGACCAGGCGATCCCTTTTGCGCCGATCGGCTGGCGGGCGACGTTCGGGCCGAGGGCGGTCATTTGATCGTAAATGAGCGTATAGTCGCGCTCGATGACATGAATGTTCGGCATTGTTTTGCCCGGGATTGGTTCAGTTTCGCCTTTGCTCCAATCTTTCACTTCGCCAAATGGCTGCGCCATCTCTTGCGCCGTATCGTGCAGCAGCGGGGTGGCGACGACTTCTTTCATCGGCTTTAAGCTGGATTGTTTTGCCACATCGGATACGGCTTTGGCGAGCGATTTGAAAATGTCCCAGTCCGACCGCGCTTCCCAAAGCGGAGGCACGGCTGGATTGAACGGGTGGATGAATGGATGCATATCGGTGCTGCTTAAATCGTGTTTTTCATACCAAGTGGCCGCCGGCAGAACGACATCGGAGTAGAGCGCTGTTCCGGCCATGCGGAAGTCCAAATTGACAAGCAAGTCAAGCTTGCCTTCCGGCGCTTCGTCGCGCCAGCGGATTTCTTCCGGGCGCAGGCTGTCCCGGTCGTCGTTTAGCAAGCCGTTCGTCGTGCCAAGCAAATGTTTTAAGAAATATTCGTGCCCTTTGCCGGAGCTCGAGATCAAGTTGGCGCGCCAGACGATCAAGTTGCGCGGGAAGTTCGCCTCGTTGTCCGGATCTTCAATGGCGAACTGCAGCTTTTTCTCTTTCAGCTGTTTCACGACATAGGCGCCGATTTCTTCCGGCGTGTGTGCTCCGTTGCGAACCGCTTCGTTATACAGCTCGATGCCATTTTTGTTAAACGTGGGGTACGATGGCAGCCAGCCGAGCCGCACGGCCAAGACGTTGTAATCGCCAGGGTGTGAATAGCGCGCTCGTTTCGCGAGCGGCGAGACGAGCTCATCGACCGGCCGCTCTTCGTAGCGCCATTGGTCGGTCGCAAAGTAAAAGAATGACGTGCCGTTTTGCAGTTTCGGCGGTCCGACCCAGTCGCGCGCCATGGCGATGGTCTGCCATCCTTCCAGTGGGCGCAGTTTTTCTTGCCCGACGTAATGAGCCCAGCCGCCGCCATTCCCCCCTTGAGCGCCGACGAACAAGACAAGGTTTAAGACGGCGCGGTAAATCGTATCGGAGTTGAACCAATGGTTGATCCCGGCGCCGACGATGATCATCGACCGGCCGTTTGTGTCGATGGCGTTGTCGGCAAACTCGCGGGCGATTTTGACGACGAGATCCCGCTTGACACCGGTGATCGCCTCTTGCCACGCCGGGGTGAACGGAACATTGTCATCATACGTGCGGGCAACGACGCCGCCAATGCCGCGGTCAATGCCGTAGTTGGCCAAAATCAAGTCGTAGACAGTCGTGACATACACGTCACCTGTTTCGGTGCGCACTTTTTTTACCGGCACGGCGCGCTCGATCGTTTTTCCGCCGTCATCAGTGAAATACGGCAGCTGAATGGGAATGACCTCATCCTCACTCCCTAAAAACGACAGGCGCGGTTCAATGGGCTGCTCCGTTTCCTCTTCAACGAGGCGCAAGTTCCATTTTCCTTTGTCTTCCCAGCGGGCGCCGATCGTCCCATTCGGCACGGCAAACGAGTCGGTGTTCTCGTCGTAGACGACCGGCTTCCATTCGGCATTTTCCGTTTTTTTGCCAAGGTCTTTCGCCAAAAGGAAGCGTCCAGGCGTCCAGGCGCCGCCATCTTGTTTCAACGTGACGACAAACGGAAAATCGGTGTACGTTTTCGCATATTGTTCAAAATACGGGACGGTCTGTTTGATGTAATATTCGTTTAAAATGACATGCCCCATGGCCATCGCCAAGGCGCCGTCCGTTCCTTGTTTCACTGGCAGCCAGTCGTCGGCGAATTTTGTCGACTCGGCGTAATCTGGGCTGACGGAGACGACTTTCGCGCCGCGGTAGCGCACTTCCGCTAAAAAGTGGGCGTCCGGCGTCCGGGTGAGCGGGATGTTCGAGCCCCACGTGATGATGTAGCCGGCGTTGTACCAGTCGCTTGACTCCGGCACGTCCGTTTGGTCGCCCCAAATTTGCGGCGACGCCGGCGGCAAGTCGGCGTACCAGTCATAAAAGCTTAACATCGGCCCGCCCATCAGCTGCATAAACCGCGATCCGGCGGCATGGCTGACCATCGACATCGCCGGAATCGGCGAGAAGCCGACGTTGCGGTCCGGCCCGTATTTGACGACCGTATACAATAAGGAAGCGGCGACAAGCGTCAATGCTTCGTCCCAGCTGACGCGCACGAACCCGCCTTTTCCACGCGCTTGCTTGTAGCGTTTCGCTTTGTCGCGGTTTTCGACAATGCTTTTCCACGCTTCAAGCGGGTTGTTCGGGTGTTTTGCGAGCGCCTTGCGCCACATGTCGATCAACACGCCGCGCACGTATGGATATTTGACGCGCAGCGGGCTGTACATATACCATGAGAAGCTTGCGCCGCGCGGGCAGCCGCGCGGTTCAAAGTCCGGCATATCCGGCCCGGTCGACGGGTAATCGAGTTGCTGTCCTTCCCACGTGACGATGCCGTTTTTCACGTAAATGTTCCAGCTGCACGATCCCGTGCAGTTGACGCCGTGGGTGGAGCGGACGACTTTGTCGTGCTGCCAGCGGCGGCGGTACGCGTCTTCCCACGCGCGGTCGCCGTAGGTCGTTTCGCTATGACCGTCGGCTTGGCGCTCGATCGGCCGAATATATTTGAAACGGTTGGCAAGCGGGGATCGTTTTTGTTTCATTTCGTTCAACTCCTTTACGCGTTCTGTACTTTTAACGATAGCCATGATGCCAATAACACGATGTTAACTTTGTCACACTTGGCAGCATTGTCACAAATTCGTCAAACGAACGAACAAATATTCTTTTGTATGGTATAATGGGGAAAACGATAAAAGTTTGAGGGGATTTCGTTGCGATACTTCAGCCATGTCATTGCCACATTATGCCTCGGCGCGGCGGCGTCCGCGCATACGGGGTTGCCGTTTACCGCCTCCTATACGGCAGGGCTTGTCATCGGCAGCCTTCTTCCTGACATTGATGAGCCGTCATCATACGTTGGCCGCCGTTCGTTCGGCGTCGCCGGCAAAGTGAAAGAGGCGTTCGGCCATCGCGGCATGACGCATTCGCTCATCGTCTGGGGAGTGCTTGCCGCGCTTGTTTGGCGCGATTCGGCGTCGCCGTTTGCCACGGGGCTTGTGCTCGGCTACTTGTTTCATATTGTGGAAGACTTTTTTTCCGTCCAAGGAGTGCCGCTGCTTTGGCCGTTTTCGTCCAAACGGTGGAAAGTGCCGCTCTATCGGACGGGAAAAGGGATGGAAAAAGCATTGGTTGGCGTCGCTTGGATCGGGTTCGTCCATTTTGGCGTCAACGGCTTGTTTCATGAATGGTGGCGGTCATGGTTGTCGATGTGGTAACGGCGCTCGATCAAAAAAGGAAAAAAGAGGCGCGGCGGCGAATATGGTGAAAGGAGCAGATGGACTTTAAACAAGGGGGAGAGGAAGAAGATGAGCGAACAATATCCCGTTCTTCCGGGGGCGGAGCCGTTTTGCGCCGAAAACGGGCCGGTTGGGGTGCTGCTCGTGCACGGGTTCACCGGCACGCCCCACAGCATGCGCCCGCTCGCTGAGGCCTATGCAAAAGCCGGCTACACAGTCTGCCTGCCGCGCTTAAAAGGGCACGGAACGCATTATGAAGATATGGAGCGGACGACGTTTGACGACTGGATCGCCTCGGTCGAGGAAGGATATGAATGGTTGAAGGAACGGTGCGGGGCGATTTTTGTCACCGGGCTGTCGATGGGCGGGACGCTCACGCTGCATCTTGCGGAACATCATCCAGACATCCGCGGCATCGTGCTGGTCAATGCCGCCATCGATATTCCGGCCATCCGCTCTGGTCTGGCGGCCGGGGGCGAGCTGCCGAGATATCTCGATTCGATCGGTTCGGACTTGAAAAATCCGGATGTGAAAGAGCTGGCATACGAGAAAACGCCGACCGCATCGCTTCTTGAGCTGGCTAGGCTGATGGAGCAGACAAAAGCGAATCTCGATCGCATCGTCTGCCCGGCATTGATTTTTGTGTCCGATGAAGATCATGTTGTGCCGCCAGAAAACGCCGACATCATCTTTCAAGGCATTCCGTCGACGGAGAAAGAGATCATCCGCCTCCGAAACAGCTACCATGTGGCGACGCTCGATTACGACCAACCGATGATTATTGAACGGTCGCTTGAATTTTTCTCCAAGCATGCCAACTAAACGCGTCTGGTTCCAGCCCGTCCTGTCCAAACAGGGCGGGTCATTTCCTGTTCTGTTGTCGTTATTTTTCTAAAAAATAGGTGGCTGTTTTTGGCGGCTTGTTCTAAACTAGTGATAGTGAAAAATGATAAAGGAGCTTTCTGTTGCATGACAATGGAACAAATTTCATTGCTCGTTCAAGAAAAGAGAATTATAGAGGCTCTTGACAAAATAAAACCGCATTTGGAAAACGTAGGATTGTTCCAGTGGCGGCCGCTTATGGCGTCATGGGATGCGATCGAACCGTTTCGGGCGTTCGTCCGGTTGTTTGATTATGCGCTCATGTACCGGCATAGCGGCCTTGTCGCGCGGTATGCCCACCGCAAGTTCAACACGCTCCAGACGCTCGCTTGGGTGTGCGACGAGTGGCTCGAGAACCGCCGGCCGCTTGATGTGGAAGAAGCGCTTGTCCCGCGCCTTACAGAAGCGCTCGAAGGCCGGATGGAAGAGCCGAGGGAATCGATCGCCCGGGCGGCGTTTGCGTTGGTGCGCGCCTTGTTGGATATGCAGCGGATTGATGAGGCGCGGGAATGGATGGATGTGGTTGCCCGCTATGAGACGGTGCCGATGCATGACAAGTGGGGCTGCTTTTATATCGAGACCGGCGACCGGCAGCGTGCTGAGCACGAGCTTCGCGCCGGGTTGGATGATCGGGAGCGCGGCGACATGTGCTATTTGTTGCTTGCGGATTTGTATGCTCTTGACGGCCGCCACCATGAGGCGCTTGCCATTCTGGAGGAAGGAAAGCGGCGCTTTCCGCAAGTGCTGGCGTTTTACGCTGAGCGCGTGCGCCGCCTGCGCGATGTGCGCGCCTACCGCGAGGCGCTCGCGGCGATGGATGAACTGGACCGCCTGAATCCGCTTCATATGCATCGCCGTTATTTCGCCCATTTGCGCGCCGAACTGTATTACCAGCTTGACGAATGGGAGAAGCTTGAATCGCTTGTGAAAGCGGAGCCGCAGCTTGAAAAAACGCCGTACGCCCACGCACTTGGACGGCAAAGTGAACGGGCGGTGGTGCTGCCGCTTGTGCCGGTCGTGCAAAAGCACAACTATTGCGTGCCGGCGAGCTTGGAAATGATGCTCCGCCTGCTTGGCTCTCCCCGCACGCAAGACGAAGTGGCCGAACATATTTTTGATGTGCGAGGGTCGAAGCTGTCGACGACCGTTCACTATTTGGAAGAGCTCGGCTTTGTTTGCCGCTTTTTCATTGGTTCGCCGCCGCGCTGGAAGCGGCTGATTGACGAGGGTGTTCCGGTGCTGTTGAGCGTTGATTACGAACAGTCATCACACGTGCAAGTGCTGTTTGGCTATGACGAACGGCTCGAGGCGTTTTATGTGCAAGACCCGAATCTATTCGATCCGTTTGTCGTTTCAGAGGACGAGCTCAAAAAATGGTATGCCGGGACGCATTATTTGTCGATTGTTGCGTTTCCTCGGGAAAAAGCGGCGCTCGCCGCTGAGCTTCCCGAAGAGGAAGACCGCTATTTCCGCGAGTTGCACGCGTTGGCCGAAAAAATGGATGAAGATGAACAGGCGCATTTCGCCGCGTTTGTCGCCTTTTTGCGCAAGCATGAACACATCCCGTACACATGGCTGTATGTCATGAAGCATTTTGGCAGCGATGAGGCGAAGCCGCTTGTGTTGGAGTATACTAAGCGCGTCTTGAGCGAGTATCCCGAGCATAACGACTTGCTGCTGATGGCGGCGAAAGCGTACGTCTACGCCAAAGAAATGGAGCGGGCTGAGGACGTGCTCAAGCGGGTGAAAGGAAAGGGGCAAAGCCCGCTCTACCATTATTTGCGCGGCCGCATTGCCTTTTTTGCCAGCCGCTACGAAGAGGCGGCCCGCTATTTTCGCGCCTCGCTCCAGTTGGACCCAGACCAGCCGGAAGTGTGGAGCTATTTCGGGCTCGCCTCGGCGTACGCGGGTCATATCGAAAAAGGGCTCATCTCTTCGCGCGTGGCGGTCAGCTTGTATCCGGGCGATTTGTTTATCGAAACGAACCACGGTGTGCTTTTGTTCCACGCGAAGCGGTTCGCCGAAGCGCGCGCCTGGTTTGATCGTCTTGTGCGCCGCGAACGGCGGGATGCCCAGCTTTGGTATGAGCGAGCCCGCTGCGATCGGGAGCTCGGCCGCCGGCGCAAAGCGGAACGCGGCTTTTGCGTTGCGAAAGCGCTCGATCCACAGGAACCGTACCCGTATTTGATGCTTGCCGATTTGTATCATGACGACGGCGACTGGGAAAAGGCGAAGGCGGCGTTGGAAGAGGGGCTGGCTGCCGCTTGGCGCTTGGCGCCGCTTTACGTCCGCCTTGGCGATCTCTATATGGAGGAAGGAGAGGCGGAAAGAGCAGCGGCTTGCTACGAAGAAGCGATCCGCCATGACCGTGATGATGTGTTTGCCCACCTCGGCTTGGCGGCTGCCTTGGCGGAGCGCGGGGATGCGGAAGCGGCGCGCCGGTATGTAATCAAGCAGCGCACCCGTTTTGCCAACAACAGCGAATACTGGCTCAATGCGGCAAGATGGCTTGTCGCCCACGGTTTCGCGGATGAGGAGGAAGGACGCGAGACAGCGCTGTCGTGGTTGGAGGAAGGGCTGCGCCTTGCCGAGTTTGATGCCGAAGAAGCGTACGAGTTTTACATCGATCAGCTGACAACGCCAGCTCTTCTCGAGCGCGGCCGGGCGTTTTTAGAGCAGCTTGTCTCGCCTCGCCCGAAACTCGCTTCGGCCCATTCCGCTCTCGGCGTCCTTTATGAGCGGCAAGGACGGCCGTCCAAGGCCATGAGTGTTTACCGGGAAGCCGCCGCAATGAGCCATTCGCTTTCACTCTTCCGGTTGGCGGAGCTGTGCGCCTCGCTCGGACGCTACGAAGAGGCGAAACAACATTATGAGGCGTGTCTCAAAGCCGATCCGTCGTTTGCCCTCTGCCATATTCGATTGGCTGCTCTATATGAGGCGGAAGGAAACGAAGAGCGGCAGCACGCGCATTTGCTTGAGGCGGTCCGCCTTGCCCCGATGCGTGTCGATATGGAGCAGCTTGCCGCGATCGCGGAGCCTTCAGCGCTTCTTCGGGCTTTGGCAGATGTTCGTTCGCATGCAGGGGAGGCGTGGTATTACGACAGCCTTGGATATGTTTATGGAGCGCTCGGACGCCGCGATCAAGAAAAGGCGGCGGTCGAGAAGGCGCTTGCCCTTGCGCCGGACCATCATGAAGTGCTCCGCCATTGGGCGATGGTGCTCATGGGGGAAGGACGCCAAAAAGAGGCGGCCAACCTGCTGGAACAGTTGATGGTGCGCCATCCCGACGATGAATTGTTGTATCCCTTGTACGTCGCCCTTTTTCCAAAAACGATGCGCGGCTTAGGAAAGCTTCGTCACCGGTTGGAGCGGCTAAGGGCAAGCCGCGAGGAGAAAAGCGTTATTTATCGGAACGCGGCCGCTGCTCTCCTTCCGTATTTGGGAGAGGAACAGAACGAAAACGACGGGCCGGTGCGATGGTGGACAAAAGCGAAGGAATGGGTTAGAAGGTTTTCCTTGTTTTCTATCGTCATTGATTTGTATGAGGAGGCGATCCGTCTCGACCGCGGCAATGCGGAAGCCTATGGGCAGCTCGCCCGCTTATATGCCGCACTGGAATTGGACAGCGACGCCGTGAGAACGTGGCGCAAAGCGCTCGCCCGCGTTTGGGATCCTTCTTTGGCGCAGGAATTTGTGGAATATTTATTGGCCGACGATGAGGAAAGAAAACGCGAGGAAGCGAAGCGCTGGCTGGAGCGGCTGCTGGCGGAGCGTCCGGATGATGTCGAACTGCGCGTGTTGCAGGCGGTCGTTTGGCTTCAAGAAGGGCAGCACGAGAAAGCCGAGCGGCAGCTGCAGGCGATTGTTGCCGAAGAGCCGCTTGCGCGTGGAGCGCTCATGTTGCTTGGCGAACAGTATATGGAAACAGGCCGCTATCAGGAGGCGGCGGCGCTTTGGGAGCGCTACGCCGATTGGTATCCTGAGGATGAAGAGCTCAATATGCAACTCGCGGCTGCTTATGAAGCGGCAGGGCACATTGAGCGGGCGTTGGCTGCCATTGAACGGTGCGCCCATATGGCCAAAGATGCTCGACTTCGCTACGAACGAGCTCGTTATCTCGCGCTGCTTGGACGTTTCGATGAGGCGAAGCAAGAGCTTCGGGCGGCGCTCTCGGCTGATGAAAGCGGAGAGCTCGCCCTGTTGGCGGCTGACGAGCCGGCATTTCACCGCTTGGAGCTGATGTGATCGATTGTTGCTTTTCTTTTGATGGAAAGTTTGCTATTGTATGAGAAGGGAAGATGGACAGGGCAAAAGGGGGGACGGGACGCATGGAAGCGCCTGTTGATTTGCTTATGTATATGTCGCTTGTCGGCGCGTTATGGATCATCATGAAAGGGTATATGGGCGCACATCGGACGGCGAAATCATTGTTTTACGAGCCGGCGTTGGCCTCGGTTCGCGAGCGGGAGGCGGCAGGAGGCGCCGAACGAGCAGCGCTTCCATGGCGCCCGCTGTTTTTGCCGCAGCGGCGGAAAATTCCCGTTCGGGAACAGACAAGCCGAACGGATGAGGATGGAAGGCCCTTTCCTTTATGATGAAACGGCTTGATTTTGCAACGTGATATAAGGAGGGCTTTTCATGAAAAAATGGGTATTGGTGCTGCTTAGTGCAGTCTTGCTTCTTTCCGGCTGCAACCGCAACGAACCGATCGACGAACATAGCCAAGGCATTTGGAACCATTATTTTGTCTACCCGATGTCGAAGCTCCTTTTGACGCTTGGGCACTGGTTTGGCGACAACTACGGCATCGCGATTATCGTGCTGACGCTCATCGTCCGATTTTGCTTGCTGCCGCTCATTTTGAAGCAGTTCCGCGCATCACTCGCCATGCAAAAGCTGCGCCCGGAGCTTATGAAGCTGCAAGAAAAATATAAAAGCAAAGACCCGGAAACGCAGCGCAAGCTCCAGCAAGAAATGATGCAGCTGTATCAAAAACACGGCGTCAACCCGGCGAGCGGCTGCCTGCCGGTGCTCATTCAAATGCCGATTTTTATGGCGCTTTATTACGCGATTTCGCGGACGCAAGAAATTAAAACCCACTCGTTCCTATGGGTCGAGCTTGGCCACCGCGATCCGTATTTCATTTTGCCTGTTTTGGCGGCGTTGACGACGTTCATCTCGCTTCGCCTATCGCCGTCAATGGCCGAAGAACAAATGCCGCAAATGGCGATGATGTCGTACATCATGCCGGTGATGATTTTTATCGGCGCCAGCTCCGTCCCATCGGCGCTGTCGCTTTACTGGGTTGTTGGCGGCTGCTTCTCGATCATCCAGTCGCTCATTTTGCGCAGCCAGCTGAAAGCGGCGAAAGCGGCAGAAAATAGCTAAAACCACATCGACAATCCCCTGTCCGCTTCCAGCCGACAGGGGATTCGTTGTTTCATCTGATGTTAACGTTGCTATGGTATAATGATAGAAAAGGCCAAAAAGATGTGGGCGAGATGGAAAAACAGCAACCCGACCATGTAGGGAAAAAGGGAGTGAATGGGAATGAACAAGGCTCTCATTAACATCGACTATACCGTCGATTTCATCGCCGATGACGGCGCGCTCACATGCGGGAAGCCGGGGCAGGCGATTGAGGCTGAGTTGGTGCATGTGACGAAGCAGTTTATTGACAACGGTGATTTTGTTGTTTTTGCCATTGACAAACATGCGGCGGGAGACCACTATCATCCGGAAACGAAGTTGTTTCCGCCGCATAACATTGAAGGGACAGAGGGACGAAAGCTGTACGGGGAGCTCGAGGCGGTGTATCAGGCGAACAAGCATAAAGACAATGTGTATTGGATGGACAAAACGCGCTACAGCGCGTTCGCCGGGACTGATTTGGAGCTGAAATTGCGCGAGAGAGGCATCACGGAGGTGCATTTGGTCGGCTGCTGCACCGATATTTGCGTCCTTCATACGGCGGTCGATGCGTACAACAAAGGATTTCGCATCGTCGTCCACCGGCGGGCGGTCGCCAGTTTCGACGCGGCTGGACACGAATGGGCGCTCCGCCATTTTCGCCATACGCTAGGCGCAGAAATAGTGGAATAATGGAGAAAACGTGATAGAATAGACGATGAGCGTTCTTTGGCTCTTCACCACAAAGTGTACTTGGCAAATAAAGACGATCATGATAGAGAAAATCAAAACAGCATTTTTTCCTTTTAATACCATACGTCTTTTTGTGCAACATTGTTATTTATCATGTTTGTCTTTAAAAGTCAAGCACATCTTTTGGTGATGAACCCGTTCTTTTTTGCTTCGGCGGCGCAGTCATTCGTATGTTGGAGGTTGCAAATTCATGAACGAAAAATATGCCGATGACAGTTTGATGCTTCATACGGACTTATATCAAATCAACATGGTCGAGACGTATTGGGAAGATCGTATGCATGAGCGCCGCGCCGTGTTTGAGGTGTTTTTCCGCAAGCTGCCGTTTGGCAACGGCTATGCGGTGTTCGCTGGGTTGGAGCGCGTCATTCAGTTTTTGCAGCAGTTTCGATTCTCTGACAGCGACATCGACTATTTGCGCCAAGAACTTGGCTACCGCGACGACTTTTTAGACTATTTGCGGACGCTTCGCTTCACCGGCACGGTCCGTTCGATGCGCGAAGGGGAAGTGGTGTTTGCCAACGAACCGATTATGCGCATCGAGGCGCCGCTTGCCGAGGCGCAGCTCATCGAAACGGCTATTTTAAACATCATCAATTTCCAGACGCTCATCGCCACGAAAGCGTCGCGCATTAAGCATATTCTCGGGGACGAACCGGCTTTGGAGTTCGGCAGCCGGAGGGCGCAGGAGATGGATGCGGCGCTTTGGGGGGCGCGCGCAGCGTATATCGGCGGGATTGAGGCGACATCGAACGTGCGCGCCGGGAAGCTGTTTGGCATTCCGGTCGCCGGAACGCACGCCCATTCGATGATTCAAGCGTATCAGGATGAATACACCGCCTTTTTGAAGTATGCCCGCCGCCATAAAGACTGCGTATTTCTCGTCGATACGTACGATACGTTGAAGTCAGGGGTGCCAAACGCTATTCGCGTCGCGAAGGAGCTGGGCGACCAAATCAACTTTATCGGCATCCGCATCGACAGCGGCGACCTCGCCTATTTGTCGAAAGAAGCGCGGAAAATGCTCGATGAAGCCGGATTTCCGAACGCGAAAATTTTCGCCTCGAACGATTTGGACGAAGATACGATTTTAAACTTGAAGTCGCAAGGGGCGAAAATCGATGTGTGGGGGATCGGCACGAAGCTGATTACGGCGTACGATCAGCCAGCGCTCGGCGCCGTGTACAAAATGGTGGCGATTGAAAATGAAAACGGTGAGATGGTTGATACGATCAAAATCAGCGGCAATCCAGAAAAAGTGACGACGCCAGGGTTGAAGCGGGTGTACCGCATCGTCAACAAAATCAACCATAAAGCGGAAGGCGACTACATCGCTTTAGAGAGTGAAAACCCGCAGCAAGAAGAGCGGCTGAAAATGTTCCATCCGGTGTACACGTTCATCAGCAAATTCGTCACCAATTTCGAAGCGCGTGATTTGCATGTGACGATTTTCGATAACGGACGGCTTGTGTATACGTCGCCGCCGCTTCCGGACATTCAAGCGTACGCGAAAGAAAGCTTGCGCTTGTTTTGGGAGGAGTACAAACGGACGCTCAATCCCGAGCAATATCCCGTCGATTTGAGCCAAGCGTGCTGGGACAATAAGATGGAAAACATCCGCAAGGTGAAAGAAAAAATTGCAGGCGCATCCGGAAGTGAATAACCGTCTTGGCTGCAGGGCAAGCGCTTCTATGGAATCACTTTGCGCGCGGTCGATCGCCTCAACCGATCCGGCGCGTTGCAGCGCAAAGCGATATTCTTCTTTCCGCCGTAAAAACAAGGGTGTCCCGAACGGCGCGGGACACCTCTTTCATGTAGACGGCTGACGGTTTTGGCTTGACAGCTGCCGATCGAGTTCGTCAACGAGTTCGGTGAAATGGCCCAAGACGCGCTCGATCGGTTCGGGGCTTGTCATATCCACTCCGGCTCGCTTGAGCAGACGGATCGGGTCATCGGATGCGCCGGAGCGCAAAAATTGTTTGTACCGCTTCACCGCCTCGCTGCTTGTATCGGTTTGGATGTCGTTCACAATGGTGTACGATGCCGCGAGTGAAGTGGCATATTTGTATACATAAAAGGCGTCATAAAAATGCGGGATGCGCAGCCAGCCGCGCGCGGCGCCGGGGTCGGCGGCGTACGCCGGGCCGTAATACGTTTTGAGCAGGCCAATCCAAAGATGGTTCAGTTCGTCCGCTGTCAGACTGCCGCCTTGGCGCACTTTGTCATGAATCATCCGTTCAAATTCGGAATACATGACTTGCGTGTACAACGTGCCGCGGATTTGCTCGATTTGTTCGATGAGCAAGCGGAGTTTTTCATCCTTTGTTTTCGCTTGCTTATACAGGTAATTGAGCATCAGCCATTCGTTCGCGGTCGAGGCGACTTCGGCGGTGAAAATCGAATGGCCGGAATAATGGTGCGGCTGCGCGCGGTTTGTGTATACGGAATGCATGGCGTGCCCAAGCTCGTGGGCCATCGTCAATACGCTGTCGATCGAACCGTTGTAATTGAGCAAGATGAACGGATGGGTGTCATACGCTCCCATGTTGTAGCCGCCGGTATATTTTTTCGGGCGCGGGTAGACATCAATCCACCGCTTTTCGAACGCTTGGCGCACGTGCTTCACATAGTCGGGGCCAAGCGGTTTGAGCCCTTCTAAAATTAACGTTTTCGCCGTTTCGACCGGAATCGATTTCGTCGTTTCGTTGACGAGCGGCACGTACAAGTCATAGCTGTGAACGCGGTCAATCCCGAGCGCGCGCCGCCGCAGTTCGACATAGCGGTGAAGCGCCGGCAAGTGGCGGCGGGTGGCGGCGATCAAGTGATCAAACACTTCCTTCGGTACGTCATCGGCGGCCAGCGCGGCGGCAAGGCCGGATGGATAGCGGCGCACATTCGCATACAATTCATCCGCTTTGACCGAGGCATACAGCGTCGCGGCTGCGGTTTGTTCCATGGCTTCATAACTTTTGGCTTTCGCCTCAAACGCCGCCTTTCGATAGCGGCGGTCCGGGTGCTCGAGCATGGCGGCGTATTGGTCGTCGGTCAATGTCACCGTTTTTCCGTTTGGCATCTTGACAGACGGCGGCTCGTAATCGCCGCGGGTGGCGTGGTCATAAATGTTCTCCGCTTCGCCGAGCGCCGGTGATAGTTTCGCGAGCAGCTGTTCTTCGCGTTTCGTGAGCGTATGCGGCTTTTGCTCGCGCAACTCATGGAAGTAATAACGGTACGCTTTCAGCGGTTTGCTTTTTTGGAGCTTCTTGAGCGTCCGCTCTGGGAGGGCGAGCAGTTCTGGCTCGATAAACGCTGTTTTCGCCGCATATTGGGCGGCGAGTGTTTCTACTTTCGCCCCGAGACGGGCTGCCGTTTCATCTTCAATGTTGAGATCGCGTTTTAAATGGGCGTAAAGCGATAGTTTTTCCAGCTTGCGGGCCATTTGTTCGTTTAAGGCGAACAGTTTGGCGATCGTCTTCGCATCGTCGAGCTTCCCTTCAAACGCCGCCAGTTTCGGCAAGGCGTTTTGCACCGCCTTGTAGTCGCGCATCCATTCATGTTCGGATGGGTAAATGTCAGCCACATTCCATTCGTATGCGGTTTCGGCGGCTGATGTCGGCCATGGGGAGGCCAAAAGAAGCACGGCGGCGAGCCCAAGGAGCCAGCGCTTCATATCATCACGTCCTTTCCGTTTTTTCCTCTTGTTGGTAGTATGCGCAAGCGGAACGATTTTAGCCAAAAAAGAAAGGGAGACGATCAATGGAACGAATCCGTTTAGCGGACGATTTGACTTTTTCCCGCCTCATTCACGGCTGTTGGCGGCTTGCGGACTGGGGCTATTCGCGCGAGCAGCTGCTGTCGATCATTGAATTTTGTCTTGAGCGCGGCATTACGACGTTTGACCATGCTGATATTTACGGCGACTACACATGCGAATCGCGCTTTGGCGAAGCGCTGGCGTTAAAGCCAAGCTTGCGCGGTCAGATCGAGATCGTGACGAAATGCGGGATCAAGCTGCCGCCAAAATACGGGATGAAATTATATGATACAAGCAAAACCCATATCATCGCCTCGGTCGAGCAGTCGTTGCGGAATTTCCGCACGGATTATATCGATGTCTTGCTCATTCATCGTCCGGATCCATTCATGAACCCGGAAGAGGTGGCCGAGGCGTTTTGCCAGCTGAAACAGGACGGAAAAGTGCGCTATTTCGGCGTCTCGAACTTTAAACGTTCGCAGTGGGAAATGCTTCAGTCGCATTTGCCGTTTCCGCTCGTGACCAACCAAATCGAAGTATCGGCGTATCGGTTGGAAAATCTTGAAGACGGCACCGTTGACCTTTGCCTTGAGAAGCGCATTCCGCCAATGGCATGGTCGCCGCTCGCCGGTGGAGCGATTTTTTCCGCTGACGATGACCGGGCGGTGCGGCTGCGCGGGACGCTTGAACAAGTGCGGCGGAAACTTGGCGCTGAGACGATCGACGAAGTGTTGTACGCGTGGCTCCTCGTTCATCCAGCGCGGATGATGCCGATTGTCGGCTCGGGGAAACGAGAACGCATCGAGCGGGCGGTGCGGGCGCTGTCCTTCCCGCTTTCCCGCGAGCAATGGTTCGCCATTTTGCAAAGCTCAATGGGGCATGATGTGCCATAAAGGAGAAAGGCCGATGAAAGTCATTATCGCGGAAAAGCCGGACCAAGGGGCGACGCTCGCCTCGATTTTTCGGACGAAAAAACGGCAAGGCTATATCGAAATTTTGCCGAATGACTTGTTTCCCGACGGGGCGTATATGACATGGGCGATCGGGCATTTGTTCCAGCTCGCAGCTCCTGAGCGGTACCGGTCCGAGTGGAAACGGTGGACGCTCAAAACGTTGCCGATCATCCCGGAACGGTTCGAGTATGAGATCGAAAAAGCGAAGGCGAAACAGTTTCAAGTGGTCAAGGAACTGTTGCGAAAGCCGGAAGTGACGGAAATCATCCATGCGGGCGACGCGGGGCGCGAAGGGGAGCTCATTGTGCGCAACATTATCCGTATGAGCGGCGTCAACAAACCGATTAAGCGGCTTTGGCTGTCATCGTTGACCCCAAAGGCCATTGAGGAAGGGTTTCGCCGTTTGCTTGATGAGCAGACAACGCGCCCGCTCTATGAGGAAGCGTACGCCCGCGCCTGCGCGGATTGGCTCGTCGGCATGAACGCCTCGCGCGTGTACAGCCTCTTGCTGAAGGAGCGCGGAATGAACGACATCTTTTCCGTCGGGCGTGTGCAGACGCCGACATTGGCCTTAATCGTCCGGCGCGAGCGGGAAATTGAGCAGTTTCGCCCTGAGCCGTTTTGGGAAGTCGTCGCTTCGTTTGCCATCGGCGACAAGCGCTATGAAGGAAAATGGACGGATGAAGACGGGCAGACGCGCCTCAAAGATGAGGCGATGGCGAAAAAGATCGCCGCCTTTTGTGAAGGCAAACGCGCGGAAGTCGCCGACGTCCGCACGGAGCGGAAAACGTATCAGCCGCCGCTGTTGTTCAACTTATCGACGTTGCAGACGACCGCCAACAAGCTGTACCGCTTCTCGCCGAAAAAGACGCTTGACGTGCTGCAATCGCTCTACCAAAAAGGGATCGTTTCGTACCCGCGCTCCGATTCGATGCACGTGACAAAGGGAGAAGCGGAAACGTTTCCGGCTATTTTGCAAAAGCTGTCGTCGTTTCCAGCGTACACTTCTTATTTTCCGTTGCCGCAGCCGTCGATTTTACAGAATAAACGTTATGTAAACGAGAAAAAAGTCACTGACCACTACGCGATCATTCCGACCGAGCAAGTGGTGGATCCAGAGAAGCTGTCGGCTGACGAACGGAAAGTGTACGATTTAGTCGTTCGCCGCTTGATTGCCGCCCACCACCAGGCGGCGGTCATCGATTATACGACCGTCACGACGCTCGTTGACGGTCGGGCTCGCTTCGTTTCGAAAGGAAGACAAGTCGTCGAGGAAGGATGGCGCGCGGTCATCCGCCCGCATGAAGAGGAGAAAGATGCTGTGCTGCCTCCCCTTGAGCGAGGCGAGGCAGGGGAAGCGGCCGCTGTCAAGGTGAAAGAAGGGAAGACCGAGCCGCCGAAACGGTATACGGAAGGCGAACTCATCACCTTGATGAAAACGGCGGGAAAATTTTTGGATGACGAGGAACTGGAAAAAGTGCTCGCCAAAACGGAAGGGCTCGGCACGGAAGCAACAAGGGCGGCGATCATTACCATGCTGAAAGAGCGGAAGTATATTGAAGTGAAAAAGAACCTCGTGTACGCGACCGACAAGGCGAAAGTGTTGATCGAGGCGCTCGGCGGCACGATCCTCGCCTCGCCGGAAATGACGGCGAAATGGGAGCAGCGCTTAAGCGAAATCGGAGAAGGGAGCGCCTCGCCCGCCGCCTTTATGGAACAGGTGAAAAAGTTGGCGCAAAAAGTCGTCGCTGACGCCATCGCCGCCGCGCCAAATTGGAATTTCAGAGGGGTTGACACCGCCTCGATCCAGCGGACAAGGAAGAAAAAAACAATGGGTGAGAAGCTTGGGCCGTGCCCGCTTTGCGGCGGGACCGTCATCGACAAAGGAACGTTGTACGGCTGCGACCAGTACGCGAAAACAAAATGCTCGTTTACGATCTCCAAACACATTCTCGGCAAAACGATTTCGGCGGCGAATGTGAAAAAGCTGCTGGCGCAAGGGAAAACAAATGTCATAAAAGGGTTTAAAAAAGGCGGGAAAACGTTTGACGCCATACTAGTTTGGGATGAAAACGAGAAGAAATTGTCGTTTCAGTTTCCGAAGCGGTGATGAAGGCAACAGAAGAAGTAGGGAAGGAGAGCTTGGCGAAAAGGCGGACCGATGGCGGCCCGCCTTTTTTTGCCCTTTACTCCGTTCGCGGCTCTTGAATCCGCTCCATCAACCGCTCCGGCTCGCTCGGCGTGGCAAAGCCGAACTGCCTGTACAGCCCGTGCGCGTCTTTCGTCGCGAGCATCACCTTGCGGACAGCGGCGACATCAGGATGGGCGAGCACGCATGATAACAGCCATTTCCCGAGACCTTGCCCACGGTATGCTTCATCGATGAACACGTCGCAGAGATAGGCGAACGTCGCCCGGTCGGTGATGACGCGCGCTATGCCAATTTGCCTGTCGCCGTAAAAAAGGGAAAAGCAGAGCGAATGGTCAAGCGATTTGACGATCGTTTCGCGGCTGCGCCCATGCGCCCAATACGAACGGGCGAGAAAGCCGCATACGCGGTCAAGCTGGACGCGGCGGCGGTCCGTCGTTACGGTAAACGATCCGTTTTGGTAGTCGATGGTCGTCCACATGATTTTGTCTCCTTTTTCTCAAATGATACACCGAATCGGGTCAAATGGGAACGATTTTCGTTTTTATTAACCATAATAACATTATGTAAAAAATATGTAAAAAATAAGTTCCCCTTGGCTCTCTGAAAGCCGGTCAATGGTGGAGCAGACGACGGCAGGCGGCGATGCGGCCAGGGCGGTCTGGATAATCGGTGAACAGGCCGTCAACGCCGAGGGTGCATAGGCGAGCGAGATCGTGTGGTTCATTGACGGTATAGACGTGAACAATGAGTCCGCGGCCATGGGCGGCGCGCACCCACTCTTCGGTGACGACCGAAAGCGGCAAGCCGATGCCATCGGCATAGATGGCGATTTGTTGGAGCAGCTCGTCGCGGCCGCTGTGCGCTTCCTTTTTGCCGACTAATTGAATGAGCCGAATGCCGTACGGGATGAGCGGTCGGAGCGCTTGCAAGCTTTCCGGGTGGAACGATTGAAACATGACGCGGCGCTGTTGCAGGAAACCGTGTTTTTTCAATAGATGGACGACCGCCTCTTCGATGCCGGGCTGTTTTGTTTCGATGTACAACGGGGCTTCCACACGCTCCGCTTTCAGCATCTGAATCACCTCCTCAAGCGTCGGGATGCGCTCGCCGGCAAAGCGCGGGTCAAACCACGACCCGGCATCGAGCCGCCTCAGTTCAGCGAACGAAAAATCATTTACCCGCCACGGAGCACGGCGCGGGTAGACCGTTTCGGCATTTGTCGTCCGGGCGAGCGTGGCGTCATGCATGGCGATGAGCTTTCGGTCTTTTGTCATCTGCACGTCGACTTCTATATAGTCCGCCTGCATGCAGGCGGCAAGGCGGTAGGATGAGAGCGTATGCTCCGGCGCGTATCCAGACGCGCCACGGTGGGCGATGATGTCGGTTTTCGGCTGGCTGGATGGCTGGCGGGCAGCCGAGGACGCTAAGACGAGCGGCAGCGATAACAGAAACCATGCGCAAAAACATAAGCGAAAAACAGTAATTCGGCGCATATGCATCTCTCCCTTTCCCAATTCAATGATACCATAATTAGGGAAAATAACCATGAAAGAAAAACGAAACAACGAGGTGATATGATGATGAAGAAAGGGTTCTTGTGTCGATAGTTTCGCGCATACAGCAAAAGGATATTCAGTTTGATGCATAAAGCACGCCGTTATGCCGCATACTGTAAATGACAACAAAGCGATGGGCTATAGCCAAGCGGTAAGGCAACGGACTTTGACTCCGTGATGCGCTGGTTCGAATCCAGCTAGCCCAGCTGAATCGCCGGACGGGCTCGTTCGTCCCGGCGGCCAAAACGGCTTCCGCCATGTTGTGCGGGGCCGTTTTTTCGTTCGCCGGAAAACGGGGACGAGAAAATCTTTTTATCGTTTTCAGCGGTCCGCAAGGACACGCATCCGATTCCCGAGCAGAAGCAGCGCCGCAAAAAAATATGGAGTCGGCAGGATTTTGACGAATGGAGGCGAATGAAAAAAACGAAAGGGGAGAGGATCATGAAAACAGCTGATTTATGCGACCAATTTTTAGATAAGTTGCAAGTCTGCGAGCTGCCGTTCCAATCGTATGGCGGAAAACGGATGTTTTCCGGACCGATCGCGACGGTCGATGTGTTTGAAGACAACGTCCTTGTCCGTGAAGCGCTCGAGACGGTGCTGCCGGGGACGGTGCTCGTGGTCGATGGAAAAGGCTCGCGCCGCGTCGCTCTGTTAGGCGACCGGTTGGCGCAAATCGCCTGCGACCGGGGGCTTGCCGGCGTCATCATCCACGGCTGCATCCGCGATTCAGCGGAAATCGGCCGCATGCCGCTTGGGGTCATGGCGATCGGCACGTGCCCGGTGAAAAGCAAAAAAGAGGGAAAAGGATTGCGCGACGTGACGCTCGAGTTTGGCGGCGTCCGCTGGGAGCCGGGGGCGTACGTGTACGCGGATGCGGACGGCGTTGTCGTCGCCAACAAAGATTTGTTGGCGAAAAATGGTTGACGGCTGCGGTCGAGTCTCGTTCAATACAACGAACAGGTTGAGGCGATGGAGATGGAATGGCAGGAAGTGCGTTCATTGTATCCAAATCAATTTGTGAAATTACAAGTATTAAAGTCCCATTTAGAGGGAGATCAAGAAATCATTGAAGAGGTGGCTGTTATCGGAACGGTTTCGGACAAGGATGCAACTCGTGAGTTGCTGCAATCGAAAGGGAATCAGCTTGTTTATCATACTAGCCACAAGGAGATTGTTTTAAAAGTTCGGGGAGCGATTGGCCTGAGAGGGAAATTTCATTATGCAGATTGAATATCGTGAAGGCTTGCTGTTTGCATCGATCGAAATCGTTTATCAAGGAAGGTCTAAGTTGATTCATAATATGGTGATTGATACTGGTGCGGCGAAAACAGTGATTTCTCAAAATGCAGTAGAAGATATTCATTTGCGGGTAGAGCCGGGCGATCGTATTGTGGCTTATTACGGAATCGGTGGGAAAGAGTACGCGTTTACAAAAAAATTAGACTGTATTCAGCTAGATTCTTTCCAGCTAAGAGAGTATGAAATTGATTTTAGCGGGATGGACTATGAGGGGATTAACGGTTTGTTAGGATTGGATATATTGCTGGGCGCTGGATTTGTCTTAGACCTGGACAAGTTGGAGATGTATCGTTCTGGTTGAAATGGAACGCCCGCTCGAAATGCCAAAAAGAAGGAAAAGGCGCCCGCGACGTTGCGCTCGAGTTTGGCGGCGTCCGCTGGGAGCCAGGGGCGTACGTGTACGCTGATGCGGACGGCGTTGTCGTCGCCAACAAAGATTTGTCGGCAAAAAACGGTTGACGGCAACGCATTGGTTGTACTACGATGAAAACGGATGCTTGTTCCATGACAGCGCATATATGGCGGTAAGACAAACAAGGTGCCTAGCCCGCTTAGGGCTTGGGTGAAAAGGGAAGCTCGGTGAAAATCCGGCACGGTGCCCGCCACTGTGATGGGGAGCTTTGCGGCAACAAGTCACTGAAGGATGCTTCGGGAAGACGCCGCCAAGCGATGATCCTAAGTCAGGAGACCTGCCTTGTTTGGATCGGACGGATGCCTACGGGACTATAGGCAGACGTGCGGGAGAATGACGGCTTTAGGGGCCCTGTTTGGGCCGTTTACGGCTTTCGTATACATTTTTCTGCACCTCTGCTGTAGAGGTGCTTTTTCTTTTGTCGAAAAACCGTCCGTCTGCCGCATTTCATTCTACCATTCTAGCAAAAGGGGGGATTTGGTGGCGACGTGGGATTTGCGGGGAATGAAGCATCATGTGCTCATTTGCAACGGAGGGACGTGCCTCCGCCATGGCGGAGATGACGTGACAACCGCGGTGCGCGAGGAAATCGCCCGCCTTGGGCTTGACGACGCTGTCCATACAACAAGGACGCGCTGCAACGGACGATGCCAAGACGCGTGCGTGATGATCGTCTATCCGCAAGGCATCTGGTATCGACAGATGACGCCGGAGCGGGCGAAGGAGGTTGTGCGCGCCCATTTGGGTGAGGGGGTTCCGATGCGGGAGTGGGCGACGTATGAATACGAAGGCGAATTGGTGTTGACGCCAGCCGGCGAACGGGAGGCGCCAAGCGGAAAACGGAAAACGGAACATGCTGCGAAAGGAGTGAAGGGATAAATGAAGAGAGCGGTTCGATGGAGCGGAATGGCGGCTTTGTTCGTTTCCTATTTTTTGTTGACGAATGAAAATGAAGCGTATGCCATGCATATTATGGAAGGATTTTTGCCTGTCAAATGGGCGCTGTTTTGGTGGCTGTTGTTTTTGCCGTTCTTTGTGTTCGGATTGCGGCGGCTTGTGCATACGCTGAAGCAGCACCCCGAACATAAGCTTCTGATGGCGTTAGCTGGCGCGTTTACATTTGTATTGTCGGCGTTGAAAATTCCATCCGTCACCGGCAGCAGCTCGCATCCGACCGGGATCGGCTTCGGCTCGGTTTTGTTTGGACCATGGGTGATGGTGGTGATCGGCACAGTCGTTCTTCTCTTTCAAGCGCTGCTTCTTGCCCACGGAGGAGTGACGACGCTTGGGGCCAATGCGATGTCGATGGCGATCGTCGGCCCGTTCGTCGCGTACGGAGTGTATCAACTGTGCCGAAAAGGGGCGGTATCCAATCGAGCGGCTTTGTTTCTTGCCGCTTGTTTGTCTGATTTGGCTACATATGTCATGACGTCCCTGCAGCTTGCCCTGGCGTTTCCGTCTCCTGATGGGGGAGTCACCGCCTCGTTTTTGAAATTCGCCGGCATTTTTGCCATTACTCAAGTGCCGTTGGCGGTGACGGAAGGCATCATAACGGTAATCGTCTGGAACTGGCTTTCCTCCTATCAAGCTTCTCCGCTGTTCCAAAAGGAAAAGGGGGCGTAATGCGATGAAGAAAAATGGCTTGCTCGTGTTGCTGGCTGCTTTGCTTGTCATCATTCCTCTTTGGTGGGCGCGCGGATCGGAATTCGGTGGAACGGACGATCAGGCGGAAAAAGCCATTCAAACGCTCAACCCGCATTACCGGCCGTGGTTTGAGTCGATCTTCACCCCTCCAGGCGGCGAAGTCGAAACGCTTCTGTTCTCGCTGCAAGCCGCGCTTGGCGCCGGCGTGATCGGCTACGTCGTCGGGTTGTACAAAGGGCGTTCGGAGCGGAAAAACAGCCATGATTCGCGAGTTTGACCGTTGGGCGTATGACAACCGGCTGCGGGCATGGCGGGCGGAGTGGAAGCTGATCGTGGCGTTTGTTATGCTTGCCGTTGTCATGATGGGCGGCTGGCGCGAACAATGGCTTGTGCTCATCGGAATGGCGTATTGGATTGTCGCTCGTGCACGAGTGCCGTTTTCCGTGTATGGAAAAGCGATGCTCGCCGCCTCCGTTTTTTTAGGGCTCAGCCTGCTGACGCTCGTTGTGTCCGTGTCGGTTCCTTTTCAAATAACTTTCATCGACAGCCAGCTGCAGCCGGCTGCAAAGCTCGCCGTCCGCTCCCTTGCCGCCTGGTCGTGCTTGTTTTTCCTTCTCATTACGACGCCGGCGCCGGACTTGATTGCGGTGCTGAGGCGAATGCGGCTGCCGGCGGCGCTCGTGGAACTTTGCTTTCTTATGTATCGCTTTATCTTTTTGCTCGAGCAGGCGGCCGCAGAGCTGATGCTGGCGTTGCGGGCCCGCAGCGGGGGAACGCATTGGCGGCATGGCGGGATGCTGATGTACCAACTATGGATGAAAACGTGGCAGTCGTATGAAGCGTTCAGCCGTTCGCTTGCGGCGCGTGGAGGCGTCGCGTCGGCTGGGCATACGCATCAGCGGGAAAAAGCGCATGTGCCTCTTGTCGATGTTGCGGCCGGCATCATCATGGCCTTGCTGCTTGGGTGGGCATGGCGGAAAGGGTGAAAACGTTGCTGCTGCGAATGGAACGAGTGAAATACGCTTATCAAGCAGAACGGTATGTGCTGAATGGGATTGATTGGGAAATTCCAGAGCGAAAAAAATGCGCCTTGATCGGGCCAAACGGCTGCGGCAAAACGACGTTGTTTCTTCATTTGAACGGGCTGCTGCGGGCGCAGGAAGGAGCGGTGTATTGGAAAGGGCGCAACATGTATGAACGCGGCGCTGATTGGACGCAATGGCGGCGTGAAGTCGGCATCGTCTTTCAAAACCCGGAGCATCAAATCCTCGCCCCGCTCGTGCGTGATGAATTGGCGATCAGCTTAGTCCATGCCGGAATCGATCGAGAAAAAATGGGGGAGGCGCTTGCCGCGATTACGGCGGAATACCACCTTCAATCTTGGCTGGACCGCCCGACCCATCAATTCAGTCTCGGACAGAAAAAATGGCTGACGCTCTGCTGTACGATGGCGGCCAAGCCGGACTTGCTCGTATTGGACGAACCGACCGCCTATTTGGATCAGCATCAGACAAAGCAGTTTCTCAAACAAATTGACGCCATTCACCAGGCGGGGACGACTGTGTTGATCGCCACCCATGACATGGATTTCGTCTGGCAGTGGGCGGATGTCGTCGCGGTCATGCACGAAGGACGGATCGTGATGCAAGGGGCACCTGAAGACGTATTCGCCGACCGCCAGCGGCTGTTGGACATTCGCTTGGATGTTCCGCTGTTCGTGCGGCTTTGGCAAGCATGGCGGCCAGAGGAAAAGATCGTCCCCCGATGTGTTGCGCCGTGAAAGGGACATGAGCGGCGAATGGAGTGTGAAAAATGGGTGCTAGTCGGCAAAAGGAGGGATCATGATGAGCGGCAAATTGCTCATTGTCGGCTTCGGCCCGGGAAGCGTCGACCATATGACGAAACGGGCTCGGGAAGCAATTGAAGAAAGCGACGTCATCATCGGCTACAAAACGTACATCGAACTTGTGCGCGATCTCATTGCTGGAAAAGAGATCATCAGCACAGGCATGACCGAAGAAGTGAGCCGCGCCCAAGCGGCGGTGAAGTGGGCCGAGCGCGGCAAAACGGTTGCCGTCATCTCCAGCGGCGACGCCGGGTTGTACGGCATGGCGGGGCTCGTGTATGAAGTGTTGATCGAAAAAGGGTGGACGAAAGCGAGTCCGATTGAAGTCGAAGTCATTCCCGGCATTTCCGCCATCCATTCGTGCGCGGCGCTGCTTGGCGCCCCGATTATGCACGATGCCTGTACGATCAGTTTGAGCGATCATTTGACGCCGTGGGAGCTGATTGAAAAGCGGATTGACGCCGCGGCGGCGGCCGATTTTGTCATCGCGCTGTACAACCCGAAAAGCGGGCGGCGCACTCGGCAGATTGTGGAGGCGCAGCGCATCCTGCTTCGCCACCGGTCTCCGGAGACCCCGGTCGGTCTGGTAAAAAGCGCGTATCGCGAGCGTCAGCATATTGTCCTCACCGACTTGGCGCATATGCTGGACCATGAAATCGGTATGTTGACGACGGTCATTATCGGCAACTCGACGACTTTTGTTTACGATGGGCTCATGATCACGCCGCGCGGCTACCAGCGCAAATACCAGTTGACCGCCGCCGTCCAGCCGCTCAAGCCGCATGAGCGGCTGCGCAAAGAGGCGGAGCCGTGGGCGCTCGACCAGACGAAGCCGCTGAGAGAGCCGGACGAAGAAAACGGAGAAGCGTTTCGGCCGTTTGCCGCGGCTGCCTCCGCTTTCGGCGACGAGAAAGACCGCGGTTTGGCCGCCGTGGCGGTTTTGCCGCCGGCTGTGGACGCGGCCGCGAAGGAAGCTGGATTGGCGCCGGCAGCTTCCGCTTTTCCGCTGCCGGAGGAGCCATTCGTCCAAACGGAAAACCGGCCGTCATCCGCTCTGTTGCATCGGGTGAGAGAAACAGCGGAGGACGCGCTTGCAGCATTGGAAAGAAGAACGACAAAGAAGGCGTCCGCCGTGCTGTTCGAAGCGGCAGTGAGCCCAGGGGTGGCCAACAAGCAGTTCACTCCGGAACAGCTCATCGCGCTCGCCGAAGCGGTCGGACCGGACGGGAAAATGACGTACACGCCGGATCATTATATCAAAATCGAGCGGGTGACAGAGGATCCAAAAGGGCTTGTCGATCGGCTCGCTGCTGTCGGACTGATGGTGATGCCGGTTGGTGATGTGCTGACGGTGAAGGCATGCGACTTTTGCGATGGAGAGAAAAAAGACGCGATTCCATATGCCGAGGAATTGGCGCGGCGATTTGGGGGCATGGCGCTGCCGAAAGAGTTGAAGCTTGGCATCAACGGCTGCGGCATGGCATGCTACGGCGCGGTGCGCGAAGACATCGGGCTTGTGTACCGGAAAGGGAAATTTGACTTGTTTTTAGGCGGGAAAACGGTCGGCCGCAACGCCCATCCTGGCCAGCTCGTTGCGGAAGGCATCCCGCCGGAAGAGATGGTGGCGGTTATGGCAGAAATCATCGAACAGTATCAAGAACAAGCACATCCAAATGAACGGTTTCATAAGTTTTTCCGCCGCGTGAAGCAAGTCGGACGTTTTTCACACGAAGAGGCAAAACCGGCCGCGTCCATCGAAATGCCGGCTTGCGGTGAGTGACGGAAGCATGCGTTATATAAGTGCAGCTTGAACGTCTGCAGATGTCGTTGGTGTCGAAGCGACGCATCTTTTTCCGACAGTCGATCGAATAACCGGCTGGTTCCATAAAAGAGCATAGATGGGCGCCTCGCATTTGGATGAAGCGCCCATCGAGTCATTGCGCTTATAGGGAACGGCGGAAGACGTCCGCTAACAAAAGGGGGAAAACAAGGATGAGAGCCATTTTATTTGTCGGCCATGGAAGCCGCGACCCGGAAGGGAACGAGCAAGTGCGGCAGTTTGTCGACCGCCTGCGGCCGCGTTTGCGCGATTCGTTTCATATTGAAACAAGTTTTTTAGAATTTGGCCGTCCGTCGATCGGCGAAGGAATCGAACGCTGCGCCGAAGCCGGGGCAATGGAAGTGGCGGTCATTCCGCTCATTTTATTGCCGGCCGGGCATTCGAAGCTGCATATCCCGGCGGAAATCGATGAGGCCAAAGCGCGCTATCCGCATATGGTGTTCCGCTACGGCCGCCCCATCGGCGTCCATGAGCAGACATTTGCTATTTTGCGCGAACGATTGCAAGAAATCGGCGAGCGGCCGGAGCAGCCGGATGACGGAACAGCGGTCATTTTGCTTGGCCGCGGCGGGAGCGATCCGGATGCGAACAGCGACTTGTATAAAATCGCCCGCCTCTTTTGGGAACAGACCGGCTATGCGCTCATCGAGCCGGCGTTTATGGGCGTGACGACGCCGTCCCTTGATGATGCTGTCCGCCGCTGTCTCATGCTCGGAGCTAGGCGGATCGTTGTTCTTCCGTATTTTTTATTCACCGGCATCCTGATTAAGCGGCTTGAGCAGCAAATGGCGCAATACCAAGCTGAGCACTCGCATATCTCGTTTGCGCTTGCCGGCTATTTTGGATTTCATCCGAAGCTTGAGGAGATCGTGCTTGACCGCCTCAACGAGGTGCTCGGCCAAACGGTGGCGATGAATTGCGACATCTGTCAATATCGGCTGCACGCCGCCCATCATCACCATCATCATCACCATCATTGAAGGAGGAAGCGTCCGATGATTTTATTGTTAGCTGGAACAAGCGATGCCCGCGAATTGGCGGTGATGATCCAACAAGCCGGCTATAACGTAACCGCGACGGTCGTCACCGATCACGCGGCCGAACAGCTCCGATCGGCCGGCATTCGCGCCTATGTCGGCCGCTTGGATGCGTCCCAGCTTGCCGATCTGGCCAAAGCCGAGGGGGCCAAAGCGATTGTGGACGCGAGCCATCCATTTGCTGAAGAGGCGTCAAAAAACGCCATGCAAGCGGCAGCAGACGCCGGGTTGCCCTACATTCGCTACGAGCGGCAGGCGTCTTCGTTTTCATCCGAGAAGGTGACATTTGTCGACAGCTATGAAGAAGCGGCTGACTTGGCGGCGGAAAAAGGCGGCGTCGTGATGCTGACGACCGGCAGCAAAACGCTCGACATTTTCGCCGCGAGGCTCATCGGTCGCCCGGACGTCAAGGTGATTGCGCGGATGCTGCCGCGGAAAGACAATCTCGACAAATGCGAGCGGCTCGGGTTTTCCCAAGAGCAGATCGTCATGATGCAAGGGCCGTTTACGAAAGAGCTCGATCGGGCGCTATACCGCCATTTTGGCGTCACGGTCGTCGTCACGAAAGAAAGCGGCAAAGTCGGGTTTGTCGATGAGAAAATCGCTGCCGCCGAGGAGCTCGGCATTGATGTCATCGTCATCCGCCGCCCACGGTTGTCATACGGCATCGTGCATCACGATTTTGCCGGCGTGCTCGAGGCGTTGAAGCAGCATGCGCCGCTTCCGGCCGTGTAAAGAATGGGATTCTAGCGGCCGCTCATGCAAGCGATCATGAAGAAAGGAGAGAATTGTCATGGACTTCCATACAACATTTCGTCCGGCGACGGTGCAGCCGGAACAAATTGAAGCGCGCAGCTTTCAAATCATTGATGAAGAGATCGGCGAGCATTCATTTACAGAAGAACAATACCGAATCGTTCAGCGCGTCATCCATGCATCGGCTGATTTTGAGCTGGGCAAAAGCCTCATTTTCCACCCGGATGCGATCCGCTCAGGCATTGATGCCATTCGCAGCGGCAAGCTCGTCGTCGCCGATGTGCAAATGGTGCAAGCCGGCGTCAATCAAGCGCGGCTTGCGAAGTTCGGCAGCGCGGTGCGCGTCTATATTTCTGATGAAGACGTGATCGCTGAAGCGAAACGGTTGAATACGACGAGGGCGATTGTCGCTATGCGCAAAGCGGTGAAAGAAGCGGAAGGCGGCATTTTTGCCATCGGCAACGCTCCGACAGCGTTATTGGAGCTCATTCGCCTCATCAAAGAAGGAGAGGCGCGGCCGGGATTGGTGATCGGCTTGCCGGTCGGATTCGTCTCGGCGGCGGAATCGAAAGAAGAATTGGCGAAGCTCGATGTGCCGTTCATCACCAACCGCGGCCGCAAAGGAGGAAGCACCGTGACCGTCGCTGCCTTGAATGCTTTATCGCTGCTCGCCGAGCGAGCGTGACGAACGATGGAAACGAAAAAAACGCTGCGTGAAGGGTATACGACCGGATCGTGCGCGACAGCGGCAACGAAAGCCGCGCTCACGGCGCTCATCACTGGCCAAGTGCAGGCGGAGGCGACGATTCGGATTCCGATCGGGCGGGTGGTGACCTTTTCGCTCGCCTCTTGTTCGTTCGATGGCGAAACGGCGACGGCCTCGGTCGTGAAGGATGGCGGCGATGACCCAGATGCGACGCACGGCGCGCTCATCGTTTCCACTGTCTCGTGGGCCTCGTCGCCGGGCGTTCATATCGACGGCGGTGAAGGGGTCGGACGCGTCACCAAACCCGGCTTGCCGGTGCCGGTCGGGGAAGCGGCGATCAATCCAGTGCCGCGGCAAATGATCCGCGAAGCCGTCAATGAAGTGCTGGCGCAATACGGTCTACATCGCGGGGTGAAGGTCGTCATTTCTGTGCCCGGCGGCGAGGAAATCGCCAAAAAAACGTTGAACCCGAGACTAGGCATCATTGGCGGCATTTCGATTTTGGGGACGCGCGGCATCGTCGTTCCGTTCTCCACCGCCGCCTACCGGGCGAGCATCGTGCAGGCGCTTCAAGTGGCGAAAGCGAACGGCTGCCGCCATGTTGTCATCACGACCGGGGGGCGGAGCGAGAAATACGCCATGCAAGAATATCCACATTTGCCGGAAGAAGCGTTTATCGAAATGGGCGATTTTGTCGGCTTTACGCTGAAACAATGCAAACGGCTTGGCATCAAGATGGTGTCGATGGTCGGGATGATGGGGAAATTTTCGAAAGTCGCTCAAGGAGTGATGATGGTGCACTCGAAAAGCGCCCCGGTCGACTTTGGCTTTTTGGCTGCCATCGCCGAGCAGGCAGGTGCTGGCCCAGAACTGGTGGCTGCGGTGCGCGGCGCGAATACGGCGGCGCAAGTCGGCGACATGATGCAAGAGGCCGGTTGCATGAAGTTTTTCGAGCTTTTGTGCGAAGCGTGCTGCCAGGCGGCGCTTCACGAAGTGGGAGGCGGTCTGACGGTGGCGACGTCCATTTACACAATGAACGGACAACAATTAGGAAAGGCGGTGCAGACCGATGGGGACGATGAAGTTGATCGGTGTGGGTGCTGATGGGCAAGCAAGTCTTCCTGAGCTGTATCGACGCTGGATTGATGAAAGCGAGCTGCTTGTCGGCGGCGAACGGCAGCTGGCGATGTTTCCTGAATACAAAGGAGAAACGATCATCATCCGCCGCGGACTGGCGGAGCTGGTGGAGCGGCTCCGCCATGAGACGCGCAACACGGTCGTGCTTGCTTCCGGCGATCCGCTCTTTTACGGCATCGGCAGCTATTTGGCCGGCAAATTGCCGATCGACGTGTATCCGGCCGTCAGCTCAGTGCAATGGGCGTTTGCGAAAATGGGCGAGTCTTGGCAAGACGCGGCGTTTGTCAGCGTCCATGGCCGGCCGCTCACCGGTTTGGCTCAGCGGATCGACGGGCGGCGCAAAGTCGCCATCTTAACCGATGAGACGAACTCGCCGGCCGCCATCGCCCGCTATTTGCTCGAGTACGGCATGACGGAATATGAGGCGTTTGTCGGCGAGGAGCTCGGCGGGCCGAATGAGCGATGCCGGTTTTTCAAGCTAGAAGAAATGGCAGAAACCGAGTTTCTTCCATTAAATATAGTCATTTTGAGGCAAACCGCTCCTGGTCCGATTTGGCCGCTCGGCATTGACGATGATGAATTTTTCCAACGCAAGCCGGACAAAGGGCTGATTACAAAGAAAGAAATTCGCGTCTTAAGCGTAAGCGCCTTGCGCTTGCGCCCGGACAGCGTCGTCTGGGACATTGGGACGTGCACCGGTTCGGTCGCGATTGAAGCGGCGAAAATCGCCCGCGACGGGGCGGTGTTTGCGATTGAAAAAAATGAATACGACCTCGAGATTTGCCGGCAAAACTTGCGCAAATTCCGCGTTGACATCACGCTTGTGCACGGCAGGGCGCCCGATCGGCTCGATGAGTTTGCCGACCCGGATGCCATCTTTATCGGCGGCACGTCAGGCGCGATGTCGCCGTTGTTGGACGTCTGTGCGAAACGGCTGAAGAAAAATGGACGCATCGTGATCAACGCGGCAACGGTTGAGACGCTTGCTGAAGCGGGCTGCGAGCTGCGCAGCCGTGGATTTCATGTTGACATCACGCTCGCGCAAGTGTCGCGAAGCAAGCCCATTTTAGAGTTGACGCGCTTTGAGGCGCTCAATCCGGTGTATATCATGACAGCCAAGCGGGAGGGAGACGAATGACCGGCACGTTGTACGGCATCGGTGTTGGCCCGGGCGATCCAGAGCTCATGACGGTGAAAGCATACCGCCGCCTAAAAGAAGCGGATGTCATCGCCTATCCAAAAAAAGGGCGGCAAAGCAAAAGCTATGCGGAACAAATTATTGATGCGTATTTTGCGCCAGAGGAAAAACGGCGGCTCGGCCTGCATTTTCCGATGACAAAAGACCGAGCCTTGCTTGAGCCGAAGTGGAACGAGGCGGCGGACGCCATTTGGGCGGAGCTGTCGGCCGGGCGCGATGTCGCGTTTGTGACCGAAGGCGATCCGCTGTTGTACAGCACGTTCATCCATTTGATGCACGTAATGGAGCGCCGCTATCCGGAAGCGCCGATTGAAGTCGTCCCCGGCGTCAGTTCGGCCAACGCTGCTGCCGCTAGGCTTCGTCTGCCGCTGGCGGATGGTGATGAAACCGTGGCGATCGTGCCCGCCCGCGACGATGTTGAGGCGATGAAAGCAGTGCTTCTTGAGCACGATTGCGTTGTCTTTTTTAAAGTGGCGAAAGTGATCGATTTGCTGGTTCGTCTGTTGCGGGAACTCGATTTGCTTCATCGCGCCGCTGTTGTGACGAAAGTGACGTCCGGCGAGGAAGTCGTGTGGAAGGTCGAGGAGCTCGACGGAGCGGAACTCGAATATTTGACATTGATGGTGGTGAGAAAGTGAAGCTGTATATCGTAGGGGCGGGGCCGGGAGCGCCGGATTTGATCACGGTTCGCGGCGCCGAGCTTCTCGCTGCTGCCGACGCCATTTTTTACACCGACTCGCTAGTGAGCGCGGAATTGATCGAGCGCTACCGGAAGCCGGATGCTGACGTTTTCCATACCGCCGGCATGCATTTAGAAGAAATGGTCGCGGCAATGGCGGAGCAAGTGAAACAAGGACGGCTTGTCGTGCGCGTCCATACCGGTGATCCATCGATTTACGGGGCGACGCTTGAGCAAATCGCCTTGTTGAAAGAAGAAGGAATTGAAGTGGAAATCGTCCCCGGCGTCAGTTCGGCGTTTGCCGCCGCGGCCGCCGTGCAGGCGGAGCTCACCGTTCCGGAATTGACGCAGACGGTCATTTTCACCCGCGCCGAGGGGCGGACGCCGATGCCGCCGCGTGAGAAATTGCAGGAGCTGGCGCAGCATCATTGTACGCTCGTTCTTTTTTTAAGCGCGACGCTTGCCAAAAAAGTAAGCGCGGCGCTCCTTGAAGCGGGCTGGAGCGGTGATACGCCTGTCGCGATCGTCTATAAGGCGACATGGCCGGATGAAGTCGTGATTCGTTCCACCGTTGCCACAATGGCTGACGATATGCGGCGCCATGGTGTGACGAAACACGCGATCATGTTGGCCGGTTGGGCGCTCGATCCCCATATTCATGAGCGCGGCTACTGTTCGAAGCTGTACGACCGCACGTTTACGCACGGATATCGAAAGGGGGAGAAGTAAGGTGGGAGTTGCTGCCGCGAACAACAAAAGACACGGCGCCTATGCTGTCGTGGCCATTACGAAACACGGGGTCGAGATCGCCCGACGCCTTGGAGGCGCTCTTGCGGGAGCGGACGTTTATTATACGGATAAATTCGCCCGCGGCGATGAAGCCAAGCACGGGATCCGCTTGTTTTCCGGCAACGTCAGGGCCTTGTTGCCGGAGTTGTTCGCCCGCTATGACGGACTCATTTGCATCATTTCGCTCGGCGCTGTCGTACGGATGATCGCTCCGCTGTTAAAAGACAAAAAGACCGATCCTGCGGTCGTGGTGATCGATGATAAGGCTGAACATGTGATCAGTGTTCTTTCCGGCCATTTGGGCGGAGCGAACGAACTGACGCGGCGCGTTGCTGCCATTTTAAGCGCCCGCCCGGTTATTACGACCGCTTCTGACGTGCAGCAGACAATCGCCGTCGATCTGTTCGGTCGCCAGTTCGGCTGGGAATGGGAATCAGCTGACAAGCTGACGCCGGTGAGCGCCGCGGTCGTGAATGAAGAGCCTGTCGCGATCGTGCAAGAGTCGGGGGAAACCGGCTGGTGGCCGGAAGGGCGGCCATTGCCCAAAAACATTGCCGTGTACGGCTCGATCGCGGAAGCGCTCGCTGCCCGCCCGGCGGCCGCGCTTGTGGTCACTCATCGCCTGCTTGCGCCGGAAGAAGAGGCCATTTTGCAAAACGGCGTTTTGTATCGCCCGAAAGTAATCGCGCTTGGCATCGGCTGCAACCGCGGCACATCGGCTGACGAAATCGAAGCGGTCATCCATGAGACGCTCAATGAGCTGCGCTTTTCGATGAAAAGCGTCAAAGCGGTGTGCACCATTGATTTGAAAAAGGATGAACAAGGACTTTTGGAGGTAGTCAACAAATATAGATGGGAATTGGTTGCATATACGCCAGAAGAGCTGAACACGGTGCCGATCGAAGCGCCGTCGGAAACGGTGTACCGCTACACCGGCGCGTATGGGGTGAGCGAGCCGGCGGCGAAATTGTACAGCGGGGCCGATCGGCTGGCGCTGGTGAAAAAGAAGTCCGGCAATGTGACGATTTCCGTAGCGCTCATCGATCATCAAAAGAAAGCGACCATGCAGGGAAAGGGGAAAGAGGCATGCGACGGCTTGTCATCGCCGCACCGGGAAGCGGCGCCGGCAAAACGACCGTGACGCTTGGATTGATGGCGGCCATGAGGCAGCAAGGATATACGGTGCAAGGGTTTAAATGCGGCCCGGACTACATCGACCCGACTTACCATACGGCTGTGACCGGCCGGCCGGCGCGCAACTTGGACAGTTGGATGATGGGAAGCGAAGCGGTCAAAACGGTGCTCGCCAACGGTTGTCAAGGGGCTGATATCGCCATCATCGAGGGGGTGATGGGGCTGTTTGACGGGAAACAGCCGCTTTCTGACGAGGGGGCGACGGCTGAAATCGCCGTATTGACCGAAAGCCCGGTGCTGCTTGTCGTCGATTGTTCCGGCATGGCCCGCAGCGCCGCCGCCATCGTCCATGGGTTTCAAACGTTTCGCCCCGATGTGCGCCTCGCCGGCGTATTTGCCAACCGCGTCGGCAGCGAAGGGCATTTTCGGCTCGTCAAAGCGGCAGTCGAGCAAACGTGCGGGGTGCCGGTCGTCGGGTTTCTCACGCAAGACGAAGCGTTGGCGCTGCCAGAGCGCCATTTAGGGCTCGTGCCGTCGGTGGAGCGCGGCGAACTGGATTCGTTTTTTGCCGATCTGGGGAGAAAGGTGGCGCGCACGATCGATTGGGAGACGCTCCTTTCGATTGCAGAAGCGCCAGCCCTTTGTTCTCCGGCGCCGCTCATTCGCCCTTCGCGGCCGTATCGCGTGCGCGTGGCGGTTGCCAAAGATGCCGCCTTTCATTTTTACTATCCGGAGAATCTGGAGATGCTTTCTGCCTGCGGCGCGGAGCTTGTCTACTTTTCTCCGCTCGCCGGCGAGCCGCTTCCGGATGGGGTGAACGGATTGTATATCGGCGGCGGGTTTCCGGAAGAGTTTGCCGCCGAGCTCGCCAGGCAAGCCGCGGTCAAACAGTCGATCCGCGCCGCCATCGAACACGGGTTGCCGACGTTGGCCGAGTGCGGCGGGTTTATGTTTCTCACCGAACAGCTTGTTGCGACGGACGGTTCGGCCTATGAGATGGCGGGCGTCATTCCGGGGAAGGTCGTGATGAAGACGAAGCTCGCGGCGCTTGGCTACCGCGAAGTGCGCGGTCGAAATGGAAATTTTCTATTGCCGGAAGGAGAAACAGCGCGCGGCCATGAGTTTCACTACTCCGTTTATGAGCCGCGCGGCGAGACGCCGTTTGCCTACGAAACGAGCGGCCGGAAAGGAACGAAGCCTGACGGTTATTTGGCGCACCGGCTTGTCGCTGGCTATGTCCATTTTCATTTCGCGTCCGCCCCGGCGATGGTTGAGCGGTGGCTCGCCGAATGCGAGAAGGTGACCATCAATGGCTAAGGCGCTGCCGATTATGTTTCAAGGCACCCATTCTGATGCCGGCAAAAGCGTCATCGCCACCGCGTTTTGCCGCATGTTCGCCCAAGACGGCTGGAAGACGGCGCCGTTCAAGTCGCAAAACATGTCGTTAAACTCCTACGTGACGCCGGACGGAAACGAAATCGGACGGGCGCAAGGAATTCAGGCCGAAGCGGCCGGAGTGGCGGCGCGCGCTGAGATGAATCCGATTTTGATTAAGCCAAGCCGCGAGCATGAATCGCAAATCGTTGTGCTTGGCAAACCGTACGGCAATATGCAGGCGTTCGCTTACCGGAACGAGTTTTTCCACCAAGGGCTGGCCGTCATCCGTCAGTCGCTCGAAACGTTGATGAACGAGTATGACCGGATTGTCATTGAAGGAGCGGGAAGCCCGGCGGAAGTAAACTTAAACGACCGCGAGTTGGTCAACATGCGCATCGCCCGTCTCGCCAACGCCCCGGTCGTGTTGATCGGCGATATTGAGCGGGGCGGGGTGTTCGCGAGCCTCGTTGGAACGCTGTCGCTGCTTGAGCCTGAGGACCGAAAGCGGGTCATTGGGGTCATCATTAACAAGTTTCGCGGCGATGTGGCGCTGCTTAAGCCGGGGCTCGATTGGTTTGAGCAGCACACCGGCGTGCCGGTGCTTGGCGTCGTTCCATATTTGCCTGATTTGGCGATCGATGCTGAAGATTCGCTGTCGCTTGAGCGGTTTGCTTCATCTGTCGGGGGAGAGGAAGCGATTGATGTCGCTGTCATCCGCTGTCCGAAAATCGCCAATTTCACCGACATCGACCCGCTGCTGGCAGAACCGGACTGCCGCGTCCGGTTGGTGACGCACGTCGACGAGCTTGGAGCGCCGGATGTGATCGTGCTTCCCGGCAGCAAAAACACGATCGAAGACTTGATTTATATGAAGAAAAGAGGACTCGCTTCCCGCATTGTGTCGCTTGTCAATGAAGGAAAAGCGAGAGTCGTCGGCTTATGCGGCGGCTACCAAATGCTTGGCGCCGTCATCCGCGATCCGTATGGAGTCGAGACGCCGCTCCCCGAAGTAAAAGGACTTGGTTTGCTGCCGATTGAAACGACGCTTGAGCGGACGAAAATCACGATCCGTACGGAAGGGATGCTTACGTGGGCGGGCGAGCGGTTTTCGGTGCAAGGATACGAGATTCATATGGGCCGCTCGGCGCCGCTTCCTGGCTATGCGCCGCTTATTGAGGCGGACGGCCGCCATGAAGGGGCGAAGCACAGTGATGAGCGGGTGCTGGGCACGTACATGCACGATTTGTTTCATAACGATGCGTTCCGCACCGCGTTTTTCAACAACATTCGCCGCCAAAAAGGAATCGCTCCTTCTGGCGTCCGACTCTTTCGCTCGCTCAAAGAAAAGGCGTTCGACCGGCTTGCCGCTCATGTCCGCCAGCACGTGGCGGTCGAGCGGATCGAACAGATGATGCGTCAATTTGGCTGTCGCGATCACAGTTGAAGTCCAACAACGGGAAGACACCAAGGCAATGGGCGTTGATTTGGGACTTCGTTATATCGCCATTGCCAGCATTGGAACGAAATCGTTGTTTTTCAAGGACAGCCAATGCGCTTTCATTCGCCGACGATATGCGGCTTTGCGGCGAACGTTGGGCAAAGCGAAGAAGCTCCATATGATTCGCACAATCGGCCGTAAAGAGTCCTGCTGGATGAAGGATATAAACCATAAAATCAGCCGTCAAATCGTCCGTTTTGCCCTCGCCAACGGTGTTGGCATGATTCGGATGGAAAAGTTGACGCGTTCCCTCAATCATAGACGAGAAAGGAGGAAGCGCATATTCCCGCTTGATGGGGGATAGTGTGCGCCCATGATGAATGTTTCCATCCCACCGATCCACCGTGAAATGGTTGAACAAGCGCGTGCCTATATCGATCAATTGACCAAACCGCCCGGCAGCCTCGGCCGTCTTGAAGAAGTGGCGACAACGCTTGCCGGCATGACCGGGGAGCTGCTTCCACGCGTCACTCCGCCCGGAGTGCTCGTGTTTGCGGCCGATCATGGCGTCACGGAAGAAGGGGTGTCTGCCTATCCGGCCGAAGTGACGGCGCAAATGGTGTACAACTTTGCCAACGGCGGAGCGGCGATCAACGCCTTCAGCCGTCAAATCGGCGCGTTGCTTCAGGTGATTGATGTCGGTGTCGCCGTGCCGATTGCTGATGAGCGCGTCATTCAGAAAAAGGTGCGCCCGGGAACGAACAATTTCGCGGAAACGGAAGCGATGACGCCGTCCGAGGCCGAACAGGCGCTTCATGTCGGTTACGAACAGGCGGCGTCCATCATTGAACAAGGCGTCCGCACGCTCATTGTCGGCGAAATGGGCATCGGCAATACGACCGCCGCGAGCGCCTTATTGGCCACGTTGACCGATGAGCCGCTTGAGCGCATCGTTGGCAAAGGAAGCGGCATTAAGGAGGAAATGCTTGCCCATAAACAGGACGTGATCCGACGGGCGCTCTTGCTTCATCGGCCGGATCCGGCGAAGCCGCTTGAATGGCTTTCGAAAATCGGCGGGTTGGAGATCGCTGCTATGGCCGGGGCGATGCTGGCAGCCGCCGAACGGCGCATCCCGATTTTGCTTGACGGTTTTATTTGCACGGTGGCTGCCCTTGTGGCCCGCCAGTTTGCCGTGAACGTCACAGACTATATGATTGCCGGCCATCGTTCGCAAGAGCCGGGGCACAGTATAGCCCTTCGTTTGCTAGAGAAGGATCCGCTTTTGGATCTCGGCATGCGCCTTGGCGAAGGAAGCGGCGCGGCGGTAGCGTTTCCGCTCTTGATTTCAGCAATGGCGATGGTGAACGAAATGGCGACGTTCGCCTCGGCGGGCATTTCCACGGCCAATGCGAAAGGGGAGAAGGGGCGATGACCGTCGGCAAAGTGTATTTAGTCGGCGCTGGGCCGGGTGATGAAAAGCTCATCACGGTTTACGGCCGCGAATGCCTAGAACGGGCGGATGTCATTATTTACGACCGGCTCATCAACCGTAAGCTGCTGCGCTACGCGAAGCCGGACGCTGAGCTTCTTTACTGCGGCAAAGAGCCGGGAAAACATGACACGGTTCAAGAACAAATTCATGAGCTGCTCGTTTGGCATGCGCAACAAGGAAAAACGGTCGTCCGCTTAAAAGGCGGCGATCCGTGCATTTTTGGCCGCGTTGGTGAAGAGGCGGAAGTGTTGGTGAAAGCCGGAATTCCGTTTGAAATCGTTCCAGGGGTGACATCCGGCATCGCTGTGCCGGCGTACGCCGGCATTCCGGTCACCCACCGTGATTACGCCGCCTCGGTGGCGATGGTCAGCGGGCATCGGAGTGAGCGGATCGATTGGGAGGCGCTGACTCGAGGATGCGATACGATCATTGTCTACATGGGAGCGGCCAACTTGTCGGATATTTGCGGCCGTTTGATGGCGGCCGGAAAGCCGTCGGATACGCCGGCGGCCATCATTGAATGGGGGACGACCGAGCGGCAGCGCACGGTGGCGGCGACGCTTTCGACGCTGTCAGACGAGGCGGAACAGGCGGGCATTTCCCATCCGGCCATCATCATCATCGGCGATGTCGTTCGTCTGCGTGAGACGCTCCAATGGTTTCCGGAGCGGCAAGGGGGCGTGGTCGATGCCGACGCCTCGTCGTAGCGGGCGTGTCATCGTTTATACGGGCGACGGAAAAGGAAAAACGACGGCCGCATTGGGGCTTGCCCTGCGTGCCGTCGGCCGGGGAATGAACGTCGCGGTTTTGCAGTTTTTGAAATCGCCGGAACGAACATACGGCGAGCAGTTGGCCCTAGAGCGCCTTGGCGTCGACGTCCGTCAGCTCGGCGCCGGCTTCACATGGACGAAAACGCCGGACATCCACCGGGAAGCATTGAAGCGTGCCTGGGCGGTGGCCAAAGAATATGTGTATTCCGGACGGTATGATATGATTGTGCTCGATGAACTGAACAATGTGTTGGTCATTGACCGCTTTCCCGTTGAAGATATCGTATCAGTCAGCGAGGTGCTCGAGCTGATCCGCACGCGCCCGCCGTCGCTCCATCTTGTCATCACGGGGCGCGCGGCGCGCCCTGAGCTGATGGCGGCTGCCGATATCGTTACGGAAATGAAGCTCATCAAGCATGACTATGAACAAGGAAGGACCGCGATGAAAGGGATTGAATTTTAGAAGCAAAAAAGCGGCTAAAAAACGGCCGCTTTTTTGCAGGTTAGGCATTTTCATCGGTTTTGTCATTTTGGATTTTGTTTTGCCGACGTCCTTTGCTGTTATCGCCGGAAACCGGGCCGCGAAGCAAGGCCATCGGATCTTGCGTTGGCGCGTTTTGATTGCGGCTGCCGTTGTTTGGGCGTTTCGTCATGAGCTCCACCTCCTTTGGCTGCCGTTGTCATACGTTTAGCATGGACGATGCCTTCATTCCTATGCATGGTTGTCTACAGCCCAGCATAAAAAAAGCGGGAAGCGTTCGTGTTCCCGCTTTCCCGCTGCAAGCCGGCCGGATGCTGGCAAACACGGCGGCCGGATGAAGGCAATCAGTGATTTCGGTTAGTAGGCATATCCGCCCAAGCAGGCACATCCAACAATAATCAACAAAATAAACAGAACGACAATCAACGCAAAGCTGTTTCCATGCCAAGCGCCCATCATGTTCACCTCCTGGTGGAATCTATCGTATTGTATGTCAAAAAAAACTAAAAGAACAGGGCGATTGTCGAAACACGAAAACAATCGGCCAAAATGAGAAAAACGCCTTGCATATGTTTCAGCAAGGCGTTTTTTCGGGATGGTTCAAGTGAAATGATTGCATATATTGATTTCATTCCCATTCATAAGGCGTTTCTTGATACACGTAATAGTTCAGCCAGTTGACAAACAGTAAATTGGCATGCGAGCGCCATGTGTTCAGCGGCGGCTGGCTTGGGTCATCATTGGGAAAGTATGATTCTGGGATGTGAATCGGCAGCCCTTTCGCCAAGTCGCGTTCATATTCTTCTTTGAGCGTTGTCGCATCATATTCTGGATGACCCGTTAAGAAAATGCGGCGCCCGTCGTTCGATGCAACGAGGCAAACGCCGGCTTTGTCGGACATGGACAAAATTGTGAGATCTGGCACTTTTTCGATGTCTTCGCGCTTGACGTCGGTATGGCGGGAGTGCGGCATGCGGAACACATCGTCAAAACCGCGCAATAGTTTCACGTTTTTCGCTTCCACCGTATGGTTGAACACACCGAAGCATTTTTCCGGCAATGGGTATTTCGGAATGCCGTAGTGATAGTATAAGCCAGCTTGTGCTCCCCAACAAATGTGCAACGTTGACGTGACGTTCGTTTTCGTCCATTCCATGATATCGGTCAGCTCATCCCAATACGTAACTTCTTCGAACGGCAATTGCTCGACCGGGGCTCCGGTGATGATCATTCCGTCGAACTTGCGATGGCGGATGTGCGGGAAAATCGTGTAAAATTGTTCTAAATGATGTTTGCTTGTCGTTTTCGGCTCATGGGTCGCCGGGCGCAAAAAGGTGACGTTCACTTGCAGCGGCGAGTTGCCAAGCAGCCGCAGCAACTGTGTCTCTGCTTTTTCTTTTTCGGGCATCAAGTTTAAAATGATGATGTTGAGCGGCCGGATGTCTTGGGAGTAAGCCCGTTCTTCGTCCATCACGAAAATGTTTTCCTGTTCGAGTATTTCTTTCGCCGGCAAGTCTTTTGGAATATTGATTGGCAATGGTGTCCCCTCCGTTTCTGTCTCGTTACTAAATACCTTAATTATAAAAACTTTGTCAACATTCTTCAATTGATTTTTTTGACCTTAAACAGCTGGTGAACAAAAAGGGGGAATTCCGATTGGATCCGACAGCCTTTGACAATTTAAAAACGGTGTTGGAAGGGGCGGTATATGACGCGGATTTGCAAGGGCGCATTGCCGTGGTCGAGCGCCGCGACCTTGTCGATTTGGCCCGTTTGTTTCGGGAGTACGCCATTTCATTTCGGCTGAATGATGCGCCCGATCCGCTCGTCGTCTGCACCGCGCGGCTTTCGCTTGATTTTGCTGAGCTGGTCAATGAGCGGCTCTATCACGGCCGGGCCGGCTGTCGGCTCGCTCTTCTGTTTACCCTTCCGGTTCGCCGCTCGTCCGTTTGTGCGCTCATTGAAGGAACGCTGCGGACGATTTGGGGGGAGGAGCGAATCATCCGGCAAACGCTCCGCTTTCCATTTCCACATGAACGCGGCCCGTATGAAAATGAAGCCGTGGTCGAATTTGCACGCCTCATTTATGAGGAAAACGCCGCCGATTTGCCGGAGATGGTGCCGTATATGGTTTCATCACTTGAACAATTGCAGCTGTTCGCCGGGCAGTAACGATGCAAAAAGTAGAAACAAACCATGAAATCCGCTATGATGGAGATGAGGTGAAAAATCATGAGTGTATATGAATTCAGCGCCAAAACCATTCGCGGAGAGGAACAACCGCTTTCCGTCTATCGAGGCAACGTGCTGTTGATTGTCAACACGGCGAGCCGTTGCGGCTTCACCCCGCAGTATAAAGAACTGCAGGAGCTGTATGACGAATATCGCGATCGCGGGTTTGTTGTGCTCGGCTTTCCGTGCAACCAGTTCGGCGGCCAAGAGCCGGGGACGGAAGAGGAAATCGAGCAATTTTGCCAGTTGAATTATGGTGTGACGTTCCCGCTGTTTGCGAAAGTGGATGTGAATGGCGATCACGCCCATCCGCTGTTTCAATATTTGAAAGAAGAGGCGCCGGGGGCATTGGGAACAAAGGCGATCAAATGGAATTTCACGAAGTTTTTGGTCGACCGCAACGGCAAGGTTGTAGCTCGTTTCGCACCGCAAACAAAGCCAAGCGAGCTGAGAAAGGAAATTGAAAAGCTGCTGTAAGGCAAGGAGGGGTAACGCTTGCGCATTCAAGCGATTGAGCCGACGCCAAGCCCGAACACGATGAAAATATTGCTTGATGAAGAATTGCCTTCCGGCACGCGCCATAACTACAAACCGGACAACATCAGCGAAGCGCCGCCGCTTATTCAAGCATTGATGCGCATTGACGGAGTGAAAGGCATTTACCATGTCGCTGATTTTTTGGCTATTGAACGCCATCCGAAATACGACTGGCGCGACATTTTGGCGAAAGTGCGCGAAGTGTTCGGCGAGAAAGTGGATGACGGCGCCGAGACAAAGCCGAAAGGAAACGAACATTTCGGCGAAGTGAAAGTGTTCGTGCAAATGCTGTACGGTCTGCCGATGCAAGTGAAGCTTGTCGATGGGGAGCGCGAACACCGCGTCGGGCTGCCGAAACCGTTTATGGACGCGGTCATTGAGGCGCAAAAATACGCAGGAAATGTTGTGCTTGAGCGCAAATGGGTCGAAAAAGGAGTGCGCTACGGCACGTTTGAGGAAATCGGCCGCGAAATAGTCGATGAGCTGTCGGCAGCCTATCCGCCCGAGCGGCTGGAGCGGATCGTCAACATGTTCCGCCGCGGCGAGCAGGAAAAAACGGTGCAAAAGCGTCCAAGCCTCAAAGTGACGAGCGAGATGCTCGATGACCCGGATTGGCGCAAACGGTATGCCGCGCTCGAACAGATGGCCGAGCCGACCGAGGACGATATCCCGGTGCTGGCCAAGGCGCTCAAGGATGAAAAAATGGCGATTCGCCGCCTGGCGACGGCGTATCTCGGCATGATCGGCGGCAAAAAGGTGCTTCCGTATTTGTATGAAGCGTTAAAAGATCCTGCTGTCGCTGTCCGCCGCACCGCCGGCGACTGTTTGTCCGACATCGGCGATCCGGAGGCCATTCCGGCCATGATCGAAGCGCTAAAGGACGAAAGCAAGCTCGTCCGTTGGCGCGCGGCCATGTTTTTGTACGAAGTCGGCGACGAATCGGCGCTGCCAGCGTTGAAAGCGGCGGAAAACGATCCGGAGTTTGAAGTGAGCTTGCAAGTGAAAATGGCCATTGAACGGATCGAAGGCGGCGAAGAAGCGAAAGGGTCTGTGTGGAAGCAAATGACGGAGAGCCGGAAGAAAGAGAACGAAACAGAACAGTAAACCAGGCGCGCCCATCGGTGCGCCTGTTTTTATGATCGAAAAGAGTACGGCTGTTACGTCGTCACAGTAGTGTTGGAGCTTGGAGCGAATTGGACAATTTCGAGCACAACCGGGGTGTTAGCTGGAATCGAGCCGCTTCCGGTCGGGACGGTAATGGACAGTGACCCGACGCCGGTAGCTCCTGGGGTGTACGTCGATATCCCTTCCATTTGCAAAACGCCGTTAATGTACACGTTAAAGTAGCTATTGTTAGTTGCCAATGCTGGCAGCTGTGTCGCTTGGCTGCCGTCGTCTTGCAAAAAGCTGGCTGCGTCGATCGTTAAGGTTGCTCCTTCTGCTGTTTCAGCTGTTGTGATGTAAAAAAATCTTGCGACGTCTGGTGCAACCTCTGTCGTGGTAGTAGCGGCGACAAACAATTTAATTAATTGCAAAGCCATACAATCTCCCCTTCTCCATTTTGTGTTTAACATGCTGTGGCCCCGAAGCTGAGCCAATTATCATCCGTTCTTTTTAGTATCTGGAACTCTGTTGGCAATCAGCCGGTGCCATAGGTTCATTTTATTGTATGGATTAATTACAGAGGATGGCTCGGCGATTGCCGTAATGGGAGAAAAATGATGTTTTTGCCCTGCTATACCAGCCTGTTTTACCAGTGAATTTGAATTATGAAACAAACATTTTAAACGAATTTGGTCGTTTTATGATCCTGTTATAATAGACGGAATTAAGTGGAATATAGTGATTTTTTACTACCGTTCATTAACCTGCCATTTTGTTTGCTATTCACTTTGAAGATGGGAGGTGAATATACTAATGCAAAATATCTTGCGGAGTGAAATGATCACGAAACAATATGGTGTGTTTGGGTGAGCAAACGAATGAAACGGACATCTTCAACAGCAAAACATGTGATTGCTGCTTCCAAAGTATACGATTGGACCCATGCTGTACTGACCATTCCCCTCCGTGTGGCGCTCCACTTCCCTCCGCGTGTCTTGCAGGCGGAAACGTACCAGTATAACACCATATCAGACGGAGTGAAAACCGTCTATACAGACGGCGATGAACTGAGAGAGTACGGCGACCGCGGTATTTTAGATCCGAAACATGTATCATGGATCAACTTGTTTATTAATGGGGTGCTGCAACCGGAAAAACTGTATGAGGTGGAAAAGGGGAAACTGACGTTGAAAACAGCCGAGCCGCCGCCAAAAGGTGCGCCGATTATTCTTCAATTTATTACCATTAAAATGGGCTTCTAAATTTTTTTGCCCCTCCAGCTGCGGATTTGGTTCTTAGAAAAGAGTGTTTTCAACAATGGTGAAGCCTTGGAGAGAGCTCCAAGGCTTGGCTCGTCATCCCCTGAAATATTGTTCGATAAAATCTTTAACAAGAGGAGAGAGTTCGTTTGGCAATTCATGAAAAGGGAAGAATTTCACTTCCAGCGATTCTTCCCCGTCTTCTTTCAGTTCTCCACCGCGGATATCACGGGTGAGATAAACAACAGTGACTGGGTAATATTGATCTCCATTAGGCAGCCGAACAAAATATTTTTTTCCAGAAAACACATCGACTAGTTCCAGTTTGCCGATTTCCAGCCCTGTTTCTTCCCACACTTCCCGCCGGGCTGCTTCTTCTGCGGACTCCCCCAACTCCAACAAACCGCCGGGCAGTCCCCATAAGCCGTCGCGGCGTTTCTGCAATAAAATCCGCCCGCATTCATCGGTGACAGCGACCCCGGCTCCCGCCAAGATGATCGGCCGGGTTCCAATGATTTTTCGCAGTTCTTCAATGTATCCCATGTGCACGCTCCTTTCATGGCCATCGATGGCATAGTATATGTTTGGTCGCTGACAATGGCCGCGGCGGTTGATAGAAAGCGAAACGAAATCGCTCGTTTGATGGCGGCCAAACGGGTGCGTTTAGCCCCGTTTGTTCTGAATGATGCCGTTTAGAGACATGCGGCCGTGGACGGTTCTCTTCATTGATTTTTCAAACGAAAATATAGTATGCTGATAGCGCAGCGATGATGAATGTGGAGGGATGAGGGCAATGTCAATGGCTTACGAAGACTATATGCGCCAACTCGTGCAGCCGATGCGCGATGAACTTGTCCGCGCCGGTTTCCGCGAATTGCGCACAAGCGAAGAAGTCGAGCAGTTTATGAAACAAGTGGAAGGAACGACGTTTGTTTTTGTCAACTCAGTGTGCGGCTGCGCCGCTGGATTGGCGCGCCCCGCGGCGACGCAGGCGGTGTTGCGGAGCGAGAAAAAGCCGGACCATTTGGTGACGGTGTTCGCTGGCCAGGATAAGGAAGCGACAGCGAAAATGCGCGAGTACTTTGTCGGTTATCCGCCGTCTTCGCCGTCGATGGCGCTCTTAAAGGGGAAAGAAGTCGTTCACTTCATTCCGCGCGAAGACATCGAGTTTCACTCGATGGAGGACGTGATGGAAAATATTTTGGCTGCGTTTGACAAATATTGCGGCTGATGCGGTGCGAGCGAGGAGCGAACCGCTTGCGTTGATTCGCTTTCGTTCCGCATACAACGGCGCGTTGGCGGGAACGATAAGGGCGGAGGTGATCGGGCGTGCCGAAGCGGAAAAAAGATCGTTCGAAAACGGGCGTCAGCGCCCCAGATGTTCGAGGGCAAGGCACGACGGAGACGGAGACAGGCGCGTTCGAGCTTGACTCTGCCCGCAAAAAAACAAAAATCGATTAAAAAGGAGCTCCCGATGCGGGGCTCCTTTTGTCGTTTTCATGCGCAAACTCCCTTCGCATCCAACAGAATGCCAAGGGAGCTGGATGGATCGCCAAGAGCGTTTAGGCGTTGGCGATACAACTATAAATAAAGTAAAGCAATGTAATGAGGCTGGCCGCAAAAAAGATCGTGTTCATGTTTCATTTTTCCCGCCTTTCTGTCTATATTTTCGCTGAGAATCTATGATACACTATTCATGTGAACTACCCCCACTTCGCTTTGCTTGAAGTGGGAGCTTCTCAGTTCCACGACGAAAGCATTCTTTCGTCTCCCTGAGCGTGACTTCGGGTCGTCCCAACCCTAGGCATCCGACGATTCGGAGTTCTTTCGCGCCTTGGATATTTTACGCATGGAAGGCTTTGCTTGGTTTTCGCATTGGATATTCTCCATGCAACCCCCTATATCCAGTTCACAAAGAACATGATATACCTTGATTTTATCATGTGTTTTGGCTGACGCCAACCGACATCCATTTGTCGCTGATCGCTGGGCTGCAACCTTCACGCGGTTGAAGCGGGTGTCTTCTTTCGGAACTATGATAAAAGTATATACCAACAAAAGCAAAAAGAAAATGCAGTTTTTGTCTTGTCAAGGGAGAGGAAGACGAAATGAAAAAAGCGAAACGAATGAACGCGTTTTCGGCATCGATTTTCGCCGAGTTGACGGCGTATCGTCAAAAGCAGCGCCACCTTCATGACGAGTGGATCGACTTGAGCGTTGGCAGCCCGGATTTGCCCCCGGCGCCGTTTGTGCGTGAGGCGATCGCCCGCTACGCCAACGAGCCGAATGCGTACGGCTACACATTAAAGGGCATTCGCGAGTTTCATGAAGCGGTCGCCGATTATTATCGGACGGCGCATGGCGTTGTGCTCGATCCAGAGACGGAAGTGACGTACGTGATCGGGTCACAAGACGGGCTCGTTCATTTGCCGATGGTGTTCGCTGACCCGGGGGATGTCATTCTATTGCCGGATCCCGGGTACCCGGCGTATGCGGCGGGGGTGGCGATGGCGGAAGCGATGCCGTATTTTCTGCCGCTGAGGGAGGAAAACAGCTTTTTGCCGGATTTGCGTGCGATCCCGGAGGACATCGCCAAACGGGCGGCGATCATGTTTCTTAACTTTCCAGGGAATCCGGTGCCCGCCGTAGCGACAGAATCATTTTATCGCGAAGTGGTTGAGTTTGCGAAGCGGTACGATATCCTCGTTGTTTCCGATTTTGCTTACGGCGAGCTGTATTATGACGGAAACAAACCGGTGAGTTTTCTTTCTGTTCCAGGCGCAAAGGACGTTGGCGTGGAGATCAATTCGTTGTCAAAAAGCTACAACATGGCCGGCTGCCGGGTCGGCTACTTATGCGGAAATGCCGAGGTGATTCGTGCGTTTGCCGAGTTCAAGTCCAATTTGGATTACGGCATTTTTTGGCCGCTGCAAAAAGCGGCCGCGGAAGTGCTCCGCCATGGCGCCGGCTTTTGCGCCCAGAGCCGCATGATGTATCAAGCGCGCCGCGATGTGCTCGTGGATGGACTCGCTGACATCGGTTGGACGGTTGACCGTCCGCAAGCCGGCATGTTCGTGTGGGCGAAAATTCCGGACGGATGGACGTCGCTTTCGTTTGCGAAGGCGCTCATCGACCAAGCCGGCGTCGTTGTGACGCCTGGGCACGCGTTTGGGCCGAGCGGCGAAGGGTATGTGCGCATCGCCCTTGTCCAGCCGGAAGAAGTGTTGCGCCGGGCGGTCGCAAAATTAAAAGCGACCGGCTTGTTCGCGTCTCCGGCCGCTGATCGGCGGTAGCGGGAGGTGAAGGCGATGAAGCTGCCGTCTTGGCTTCGAAAAACGCTTGTTGCCGCCATTACCGTCTGCACGTTTGGACTCGTCACACCGCCCGCTTCGCTGCTCGCGGCCAAAGATCCGCCGTCAGATGATGCATCGTCTTCCGACTGGCAGCACAGTCCAACAAGTCGTGCCGAGGAAGCGGTTTCGTTGACGCGAGCTCAATTCATTGAGCGGACGATGGAAAAGGCCGTTGCCCAGTCCCATGAAAAATTCGGCCGCAAAATCGCTCCGGTCATTGAAGATGAGTTTCGCGCCGTCATTTTGCCGCGCATGGAAGAAGTGATCGCCGAGCTTGCCGATCGTTATCCGGAAGAGGAGCTCCGCTATTTGGCTGTTTCGGAAAATCCGTCTGGCGGGCAAGGAGAACGCATTTTTCATTTGTATCGGGCGGATACGGGAGAGGATTTGATCCGCTTTCACGTCCGCCGCGAGCATCCGCCGCAAGACGGATATTGGTTTCAGTTTCACTATCATACATGCGATGATGGGTTTCAAGCCCATCATGAACTCGGGAAAATCTACTGGTCAAAAAATACGCCGCCGAACTGGCGGACGTAGCAGGCCGCGGTTCTTTCCTTATTTTGCGCGTTTTTTCCCGCTTCGTTCTATGATATGATTTTCATAGATTGAAAGAAGCGGGGGAACCACGATGAAACGGCTGTTCACTAGTTTGTTGGCGGCGCTGTTCGCCGTTCCGCTTCTATCGTTCTCACCGTATCCGGCTGCCCATGGCGTGCTGCTTGAAGAAAGCAGCCTTGGTCTTAGGGGTGTTCCGTCTCATGATGTGCTTGGCCGCATCATCATCGTGCCGGAGACGGAGTTTTCCGCCTCTGAAGCGAATGAAATGATCCGGACGCTCGCCCGCATTGATCGCACGATTTTAGAGCAGGCGGCGGACCACCATATTTACATCCAACTGTTGACCGGCCCGATCACCGATGAGCCGACGGCCCGCCATTTGCGCGGAAAAACGCCGCGCGGTTATATGCCGGGTTCGAAAACATGGGATGACGTGCCGGGCATCGGTGGGTCGCATTTAGTGCTTGTCCGCCTCGGCCATAGCGAAAAAGGAAAAGGGCATGGCTCGGTCAATTTGGAGCTGCATGAGTTTGCTCATTCGCTCGATTACATCGTATTTGACCGCATTCATGAAACGGACGAATTTCAAGCGATTTGGCGGGAGGAGGCGCCGCGGCTCTTTCCTGGCGAATATTATTTTTTGACTTATCCGGAAGAGTATTTTGCCGAGTCGTTTGCCTATTATTATGCAAGCGACAAGACGCGGCAAACGTTGCGGGCGGCAGCGCCGAGAACATATGCGTTGATCCGCGGATTGGCGGAACGGGCCTCGTAAAAGGCTCGTTTTTTTATGGACAAGTGGTTCACCATGCGTTGCTTTATGGTATGATAGAGCGTGAGGTGAGAACATTGCGGCAATATTTGCAGCTTTTGGAGGATATTTTGGAAAACGGCGTCGAAAAAGAAGACCGCACGGGCGTCGGCACGCTGTCGGTGTTCGGCCGCCAGCTCCGCTTCAACTTGCAAGATGGATTTCCGCTCGTGACAACGAAAAAATTGCATATCCGCTCCATCATTTATGAACTGCTTTGGTTTTTAAAAGGCGATACGAACGTCCGCTATTTGCAGGAGAATGGCGTGACGATTTGGGACGAGTGGGCGGACGAAAACGGCGATCTCGGCCCGATTTACGGCGCGCAATGGCGCTCATGGAAAGGGGCGGACGGGAAAACAATCGACCAGATCGCGTGGGTCGTCGAGGAGATCAAACGAAATCCGAATTCACGCCGGCTGCTTGTGAGCGCTTGGAACGTGGCGGAATTAGACGAGATGAAGCTGCCGCCGTGCCATTATGCCTTTCAGTTTTATGTCGCGAACGGTCGGTTGTCGTGCATGTGGCAGCAGCGCTCCGTTGATACGTTTTTAGGGCTGCCGTTTAACATTGCCAGCTACGCGCTGTTGACGCATATGATCGCCCAGCAATGCGATCTCGATGTCGGCGAACTCATTTTCACCGGCGGTGATGTCCATTTGTACAAAAACCATCTCGAACAGGCGAAACTGCAGCTGACGCGCGAGCCGCGCCCGCTGCCGAAGCTCGTGATCAAACGGAAGCCGCCGTCCATTTTCGATTACGAATACGACGATTTTGAAATTGTCGGCTACAACCCGCATCCGACGATTAAAGCACCGGTGGCTGTGTAAAGGAGAGGACGCGATGATTTCGCACATTGTGGCAATGGATGAAAACCGGGTGATCGGCAAAGACAACCGCTTGCCTTGGCATTTGCCGGCCGATTTGGCGTATTTTAAACGGGTGACAATGGGCCATGCCATCGTGATGGGGCGCAAGACGTTTGAAGCGATCGGTCGGCCGCTTCCCGGCCGCGATAACGTCGTTGTCACGCGCAACCGCTCGTTTCGCCCGGAAGGCTGCCTTGTGCTTCATTCGCTCGAGGCAGTCAAGCAATGGATCGCATCGCGCGCTGATGAAGTGTTTATCATCGGCGGGGCCGAACTGTTTCGGGCGACGATGCCGATTGTCGACCGGCTGTATGTGACAAAAATTTTTGCTTCCTTCCCCGGCGATACGTTTTATCCGCCCATTTCTGACGATGAATGGGAAATCGTTTCCTATACGCCAGGAGGGAAAGATGAAAAGAATCCGTATGAACACGCCTTTATCATTTATGAGCGGAAAAAGGCGAAATAGATGGGACACGGGCATGGATATGCGTTTGTCGTTGGCGTACGAAACGTTTGCGAAGACGACCCCAAAACGGGGCGTCTTTTTGTTTGAGATCCGAACATTTTGAAAACGTGTTTCTGCATAGAAGCGGGGCGAAAAAGGAACGATAATCAATAGAACCACAATGGAAATGGAGGAAGACGATGAAACATATCGTTCCGTTTGTCGTCAAGCTCGCTGCTTGGAGCGTCGTCTTGTTTTCGATGTTTACGATCTTCGATGCCCCGCTTTCCTTGATTTCACTCATGACGATCGTGACGGCGCTTGTTTCTTATATGATCGGCGATCTGTTCGTGTTGCCGCGCGTCGGCCATTTTGTCGCTGCCGCTCTTGACGTGCCGCTTTCCTTTTTGCTTATTTGGCCGGTCAGCTTTGCCCTCATTGCCCCGTCCGTCAACATGGCATACGGCGCGTTTTTCAGCGCCTTGGCGATCGGGGCGGTTGAAGCGTTTTTCCATTTGTATATGGAAAACCATGTGCACGAAGAAGCAAGACGGGAAGAAGCGCACCGCTGGTATGATGAAGGAAGATGGGCGACGGAATTTGCCGAGGAAGAAGAGTTCAAAAAAGAGGACGACCGGGCATAGCGCCGGTCGTTTTTTCTGTCCGCTTGCGCATGAAGAAGTAGTTCGCCGTACATATGCTGCACAATTCGCCGCGTTGCCGTCTGGCAGGACGGCTAGAGAGAGGTTTCGAGCAGGAAGGACGGCGCTCATCGGATGGCGTCAGTCCAAAAGCGTGAATCCGGCCGGCGGAAGCGTCCGGTAAAGCGGGATAATCGCGATGATCGCGAGCCAGCCCATCTTCACTCAAAAACTTTTCGAAAATTCCCTTTTCTTTTTGCGGATTTGTGATATAATCTACAAATCAAAGACAACTTAGAAAAGAAAGGGAACGAGAGCATGGAACAACAGCTGAAACGGAAGCAAGGGGCGGTATACGTCGAGGACATTTTGATCGCGTATCATACGCTGAAGGATGTTGTTTTCCATACGCCGCTGCAAAAAAATCCGCTGTTATCCGAGCGCTACGAGTGCAATGTCTACTTAAAGCGCGAGGATTTGCAAGTCGTGCGTTCGTTTAAGTTGCGCGGGGCGTACAACCGGATGAAGCATTTAACCGATGAGGAGCGGAGAAACGGGGTGGTATGCGCCAGCGCCGGCAACCATGCCCAAGGGGTGGCCTATTCATGCCGGGCGCTTGGCGTGCACGGGAAAATTTATATGCCGGCGACGACGCCTCGGCAAAAAGTGTCGCAAGTGCAGCTGTTTGGCAAAGACATGGTCGAGATCGTGCTTGTCGGCGACACGTTTGACGATTCATACAACGAAGCGGTGAAGTGCGCCGAGGCGGAAGGGCGGACGTTCATCCATCCGTTTGATGATGAATACGTCATTGCCGGACAGGGGACGATTGGCGTCGAGGTGTTAAACGACTGTGATGAACCGATCGACTTTTTGTTCGCCAGCATCGGCGGCGGGGGATTGATGGCCGGACTAGGGACGTATGTGAAAAGCATTTCTCCGTCCACCAAAGTCATCGGGGTCGAGCCGGCTGGCGCCCCATCGATGAAAGCGGCGCTCGAGCGCGGACATGTGGTGACGCTCGATGAAATCGACAAGTTCGTTGACGGCGCTGCCGTCAAGACGGTCGGGGAAAAGACATTCGCCTTATGCCGCGGGGTGCTTGATGACATCGTCGTCGTTCCGGAAGGAAAAGTATGCACGACGATTTTGGAGCTGTACAACGAAAACGCCATTGTCGCTGAACCGGCAGGGGCGCTGCCGATCGCCGCGCTTGATTTTTACAAGGAACAAATCCGAGGCAAAACAGTCGTCTGCGTCATAAGCGGCGGCAACAACGACATCGACCGGATGCAGGAAATCAAAGAGCGTTCGATGATTTACGAAGGACTGCAGCACTATTTCATCGTCAACTTCCCGCAGCGGGCTGGGGCGTTGCGTGAGTTTTTGGATGAAGTGCTTGGGCCGACCGATGACATCACCCGGTTTGAATACACGAAGAAAAACAACAAAGAAAGCGGACCGGCGCTCGTCGGCATCGAACTGAAACGGCGCGAAGACTACGCGCCGCTCATCGAGCGGATGAAGAAAAAAGGCTTCCCGTTCCAAGAAGTGAACAAAGACCCGAACTTGTTCCATTTATTGATCTAACGAAAAAAGTCGGAACAAATTCGCCGCATTCCGACATACTTTTTCACCGGATTGGTGTATAATAAAAGTAAATCGGTGAAAAAGAGGATTGATATTTTGCTATTCAAAAGCCTCGAGTTTCAAAACGCGTATGGGCAGAAGGTCAAGATTATCGAAATTCCAGTATTGGAGGAAGAGAATACGTACCGATTCATGGTCCAACTGCGCTTGGAGGCGTTTATTGCAAAAGTGTATCGGTCGAGAACAAACCGTTCCGTTTACTCGTTCCGCGAACATTTGAAGAAAGTGCTGAAATGGCCGGTATATGAACAGATCTTTAAAGAAACGGCGTTAAAGCATAATGCATGACTGTTGTTGTTTTGCCCTTGGCGGCAAAACAACTTTTTTTCTGCCGGTATCGTTCATAATGGGCGATGTTCCTGCTTGGGGATGAGCCAAGCTTGCTCATGGACGTTTTTAGGTAGGATTTTTGCCGGTTTCATTATATAATGGAAACGAGATCATCAGTATTAGGAGTGAGCGAATGAAACCAATCAAAATTGTAACCGACTCAACGGTCGATGTGCTGTTTTCGGTGCTTGCCGAGCACGGCGTTGAAGTCGTTCCGCTTCATTTGACATAAGCCGATCGCCGCTCTGGTTGACGGGCTGTATACGCCGGTTGCCCAGGTTCGCAGCTTTTCGCAAGCGGTGTCCCATTTGGCGGGCCGTCTTGTCGAGGAACAAGGGGCCAAACGGGTAGAGAAAATCGCCATCGACCATGCCGATGCTCCTCGGTGGGCGGAGCGGCTCAAGGAAGCGGTGACAGACATCATCGGCTATTCACCGATTGACATCGTTGAAACAACGACGGTCATTTCCATTCACACCGATCCTGGGGCGTTGGCGCTCATGTACTACACGGAGGAAGCGGCGCTTGATGAATAAACGCCGTTGTTGTGCGGCATCAACATATTTTTGTCGAAAAGGAAGGATCCATCGATGTGGAAACGAATCGCGCTTTTTCTCGTTGTTCTTTTGCTGGCGGCGTGCGGAAAAACGATTCCGGACGCCAAAAACTGGCCGGTGGAGGACTTTACGTTTGTCGATCAGACGGGCAAGCCGTTTGGGCTTCGCGACTTAAAAGGAAAAGTGTGGGTCGCCGATTTTATTTTTACAAACTGCGAGACCGTTTGTCCGCCGATGACGGCCCATATGGCGAAATTAAAACAAATGGCAAAGAAAGAAGGACTGGATGTCGAGTTTGTCTCCTTCAGCGTTGATCCGGAAGTCGATACGCCCGAAAAACTGGCGGCGTATGCGAAACAATTTACAGACGACCTATCAAACTGGCATTTGCTGACCGGATACAGCCCGTCTGAAATCAGCGAGCTGGCGCAAAAAAGCTTTAAAACGATCGTGCAAAAGCCGGCCAATGGCGATCAAGTCGTGCATGGCACCAGCTTTTATTTGGTCGGGCCGGACGGAAAAGTGGTTCAGACGTACAGCGGCGTGCAAGATGTGCCGTACGAAACGATTTTAGAGCATATCAAAATCGTGCAGTCGTCGCAATGAGGCAAAAACGGCTACCGCCTTTTTGCCTTCTTTTCGTCTTTCCCCTTGTTGCGGCAAAAGGCAGGTGTCAAACAATGAGACGGTGGGGATGGTTGTTGTGCTGCTGGCTGCTCGCCGGATGCGTGTCGCTTTCGGCGGGCGGAAAGCCGGAGCGCCCGCATGAAGCCGCCGTCAAGCAGACGGAAGCAAAGCCGCTTCCGAAAGATATACATTTGGTCGCTTTGGGCGATTCGTTGACGGAAGGAGTCGGGGATGGCGAAGGGAAAGGGGGCTATGTTGGCCGCCTTGTCCCGCTCCTTTCGGCAGAAGACGGAGTGCGGACGGTCACCGTGACGAATTTAGGAAAACGCGGCCGGCGCATTGTGGAGCTCAAGCCAGTCATCAAGGCGCATGAAAGGGAAATCAGCCAAGCGGATCTCGTCCTTGTCACGATCGGCGGCAATGATGTGATGAATGTCGTCCGTTCACATTTTTTTGATTTGTCGCACGAACGGTTTGTGAAAGAGGCAAAGGCATTTGCCTCTCGATTGGACCATCTCATTCTATCATTGCGCACGGTGAACCCCGATGCCGTCGTTGTGCTCGTCGGCTTATACAACCCGTTTTCGAGCACGTTGCCGAACATTCCGGAAATCGATGATGTCATCGCTGAGTGGAACAGCGCCAGCCTGGCAGTGCTTTCACGGTATGAGCGAACGATTTTTGTCGATATCCAAGACATTTTTGCTGACCGCGATGATTTGCTCTACCGCGATGAGTTTCATCCGAATGCCGCAGGATACGAACAGATGGCCATACGGGTGTATGAAGCGTTAAAGGAACGAAAAGAATGGTGGATAGGGAGATTGCTGCAATGAATTGGAAACGAGCGTTTTGGATGTTGGCGGCTGTCAACGCGGCGGTCATTGTTTTAGCCGCCGCCTGGCTGCTTAAGCCGTCTCCGCCGGTGAAACGGCCGGCGCATCCGGATGTCGAAGGAGCCTCATTTACTGTTTACTCGAAGAAAGCGCATTTGAACGCCATCATGAACGACTATTTGGCAGAAAAAACGAAAGGCCATCCGCTGCAATACCGCGTTTGGCTCGCCGATCGCGTCTATGTTTCAAGCGAAATCCCCATTTTAGGCCGCTCGGTCGAACTTGTCGTCTCGTTTGTGCCCAAAGTAATCAAAGGAGGGAATGTCGAGCTCACGGAGCCGACGATTTCGCTCGGCGACTGGAAGCTGCCAGTGACGTATGTGCTTCGCTACTTACAAAAGCACGCCCCGCTGCCGGATGAAGTGGCGATTGACCCGGAGCACACCCGCGTCTACGTCGCGCTCACGGACATTCGCTTTGGCAACGGTTATCAGGTGGCGGCAAAAAAAATCGATTTGGCCGCCGATGAGATCGTGTTTACCTTAACAATTCCGACGAAGCAGCACCAGTAAAAAAGACTGTCCGCGTGTGCAGGACAGTCTTTTTTGCGGTTAGGAGCTTCTTTGTCACCCGCTTTTCCGATGCTTCAGATGAGACGGAGCCCTTTTGGATAAAAGTTTTTCACCGTTCCTTTCACTTCTTTCCCCCAGGCGAACGGAAATCCATCCACGGCCACAAGCAGCCAACCGCGGTCGCCGCCGGTGGAAAGCGTCTCGCCGCGCCAATATTGGACGATTTCGCGGCTCGCGCTCGATAGGTCAAGCACATGTTTCGCTTCCTCTGTCCGCAACGCCAAGGCAAGGGCATGGTTCGGCTCAAACCGCTCTTTTTTCACATCCCCTAAGTGCAACCCGGCGCGGACGATTTTCAAACCGGACAAATCCGGGCAACGCTCGGGCAACACAGTCAAATGGGCGCCAAATGACACGAACGTGCCGTCTCGCTCTGTCCGCAATGCCTCTTGTTCAAACTGGCGATACAGGCGGATAGCGGCTTTTGGCGCGCTCGATTTCGCCCACCGCCCTCGCCAAGGTGAGGTGGGCCGCTGTTTTTGCAGTTTGGCGACAAAATGCCCTTCCCCTTTCAGACGGTGCGGCCAAAGGCGGGCGGTGTGTACGAGATCGGATCGATTGGTTTTCGTCCATTCCGGCCGCCCTGGCTCGATGCCGCCGATTTTCGCAATGGGCAACAACTGCAAATCCTCGTACGTCTCAAGCAGCCATTCAATCGTTTGTTCGTTTTCCTCCGGAGAGAACGTGCACGTGGAATAGACGAGAATGCCGCCTTCTTTCAGCATCGCATAGGCGCTTTCCAAAATGCGCCGCTGTCTGGCCGCACATTCTTCCACATAAGCCGGGCTCCAAAACGAAGCGGCCTCTTCATCCTTGCGAAACATTCCTTCGCCGGAACAGGGGGCGTCGACTAAAATTTTGTCAAAAAAGCCCGGAAACTGCTCGGCAAGCGCCTCGGGAGTTTCATTGACGACAACGGTGTTCGTCAAGCCGAACCGTTCGACGTTCTCTGCGAGCGCTTTGACCCGTTTCGGGTGGATTTCGTTGGCGACAAGCAGCCCTTTGTTTTCCATCATCGCTCCAAGCTGGGTCGTTTTCCCGCCAGGGGCGGCGCACAAGTCAAGGACCCTCTCCCCAGGGGCGGGACGCAGCGCTTCGGCGACCGCCATCGCGCTCGGTTCTTGAATGTAATACAGGCCGGCCGCATGGTACGGATGCTTTCCCGGCTGTTCGTCCGGCTCATAATAAAACCCGGTCGGGCAAAACGGCACCGGGGAAAGGGAAAAGGGCGCCGTTTTTGCCCATGCGCCCGGGTCGGTTTTCAACGGATTGACGCGCAAGCCGTTGATTTTTTCATTTTCATAAACAGCGAAAAACTCGTCTGCTTCTTCATCAAGCAGCTTCTTCATTTTCGCGACAAATGCTTCCGGCAATCTCAACGCAGCAAACTCCTTTCTCCGTCCGTCGTCATGAGCGTTTGCCTGGCCATTTCACTTTTGGCTCCGTTTTGTTCAAGATGCGTTGAATGTTGGCGCGATGACGATAAAAGATAAACGAAGCGAGCAACAATACCGCCACCGTCAATGGAATGTCGTCCGTGAAAAAGACGGTGTACACGACCGCATACAGCGCCGCGGCCATCGATGACAGGGAGACGTAGCGTGAAACAGCCAAGACGACAAGAAACACGGCGATGAGCGACAAAAAGAACAACGGCGAATAAAACAGCATCACCCCGCCTGATGTCGCCACCGCCTTGCCGCCGCGGAATTTGGCGAACACCGGATACATATGGCCGACCACGGCGATCGCCCCGGCCAAAAGCGGATGCACGGGGACGGAAAAAAGCATCGGCAAGCTCGCCGCCAGCGTCCCTTTTAGCATATCGCCGACAATGACGATCGTTCCCGCTTTCGCCCCAAGCACGCGGAACGTGTTTGTTCCCCCAAGATTGCCGCTCCCGTGTTCGCGGATGTCGATCCCGTAGCCGATTTTCCCGACAAGAAGGCCAAACGGAATCGAGCCGAGAAGATAAGCAAGAAGCAAAATGAGTGCGGTCATCGAATCAAACACCCTTTACTCAACAAGTTTGTGCATGTTTCTATTTTAACATGCATGAGCGAAAACGGTAGACAGGAATTTTGCATTTCAAGGACATAGCCGCTAAACTGAAAAGAAGAAACGGGCTGTCGGAAAGTCCGTCCGACCCCGGACAGATGAGAAAGGAGCGACCATGATGAAAACGACGGTTGTATGGAACGGAAACATGTCATTCAGCGGCCAAAGCGCTTCCGGTGTGGTGATTCCGATCGACGCCGCGAAAGACGTCGGCGGCAACGATTCAGGCGCTCGGCCGATGGAGCTTTTGCTTCACGCCTTAGCCGGCTGCACCGGCATTGACATCGTTTTGATCTTGCGGAAAATGCGGCTTGATGTCCGCGCGTTTTCGATGGAAGTCGAAGGAACGCGCGCCGATGACCACCCAAAGCGGTTTACAGAGATTCATATTCATTACGCGCTCGAAGGCGATTTGCCGGAAGACAAGGTCGTCCGCGCCATTCGGTTGTCAAAAGAAAAATATTGTTCCGTTTCCCATTCGTTAAATGCCGCCATTACAGCGAGCTATTCGATCAACGGCGTGCGCGGGAAGGAGACGATCTAACAAGGAGAAGGGCTTGACGTTCATGGCCGTTTCGCGTGGCATAGCGTCGAATGACAATACGATGAAAAAGGTGTTCCGATCGTTTGCGGAACACCTTTTTTGTGTTAGAACGGATAACGGCGATCAGTCGTTTGGATGGACACCCTGCCGATCCGCTTTCCTTCGAGTTATGCCCGATAGGCGGCGCGCAAAAAAACTTTGTCCTCATACTTGACACATCTCTTTTAGTTGTTATAATTTTTAACATAAATACGTTATGTTTTATTACACAAGAAACGGTTGAGGGGGGCGGCGGGAAACATGAAAAAAATTGAAGCGATCATCCGGCCGGAAAACGACCGGTCATGCGTCGTTGTTCATCACCCAACTGCTTGGCGCGTTGACAGTCATCGTTTGGGGCTTCGTCAGCGGTGCGCTCATCGCGAATGTGTGCGACAGCACGGTCGGGCTCCGGGCGACAGAGCGTGAGGAAGAAGAAGGTCTCGATATGGCGTACCACGGCATTCCGGCTTACAATGAACTCGAGCGGTTTGCCGATCTCCCGGGCGGGTTGTACGATTTTGAGGAGACGACCGGCATTCGCGTTGCTCCGTTAAACAAGAAAAACGCGGTCGGTTGAACGCTCTCCCACCTACGCTTGTGCTTCGAGGTGGGAGATTCTTGGGAACACCCGCCCCACGGCAGGCTGTCCACCGAGCTAAAAGGGAAAGGCTGTCCGATCAACAGACTCTATCGGGCGGTCTTTTTTGTTTCTGTTGTTCTCAACAGTCAGTTGTGAATTTACAAAATATTTACGAGAAATCATCCTTTCTGCTCTATCATTGTACTGACTCGCAAGGATATAATGGGAGTGAACGAGAAGGCGAGAGAAAGGGGAACCGGGAATGAAGAATTCCAAACGATGGGGAAGACGGGTGCTATCCGCATTGGCTGCTGCAGCGGTGCTGGCCGCGGCTCCAGTTGGGGCGGCAGGGAACGGGAAAAGCAAGGGGAAGCCGCCTGCTTCTTCGCACCGTTATATTGAGGTGCAGCTGTTAGGCATTAACGACTTCCACGGCCAGTTGAATGTGACGAGAAAAGTCGGCGGGCGGGAAGTTGGACGGGCTGATTATTTAGCCGCTTATTTGAAACAGCGGGAGGCGGAAAACAAAAATACGCTGCTCGTCCATGCCGGCGATGCGGTTGGCGCCAGCCCGCCGGTATCGGCGCTGCTAGAGGACGAGCCGACGATCGAAGTGCTCAATAAGCTCGGCTTTGACGTCGGCACCCTTGGCAACCATGAGTTTGATGAAGGAGTAGCGGAAATGCTCCGCTTGATCCATGGCGGATATCACCCGGCGACCGGCGATTTCGCCGGAGCAGATTTTCCGTACGTGAGCGCCAACGTCGTTGATGCGCAAACGGGAAAGCCGATTCTCCCGCCATATGTGATTAAGCGGGTCAACGGCATGCCGATCGGATTGATCGGCGTCACGCTCACGGAAACACCAACGATTGTGACGCCAAGCGGCGTCGCGGGAGTCAAGTTCATCGATGAAGCAACAGCGATTAACAAAGCGGTCCGGGAACTGAAGAAAAAAGGGGTGCAAACGATCGTCGTTCTCGCCCATAACCCAGGCGTATCCAATCCGGATGGGACAAACGCAAGCGGGGAAATTGTCGATATCGCCAAAAATGTCGATGATGAAGTCGATGTGATTTTCGCCGGTCATAACCATGCCTATTTAAATGCGGTTGTGGACGGCAAGCTGCTCGTTCAGTCGTATTCGTACGGCACGGCGTTTTCTGATGTCGATTTGAAAATCGACCCGCGTACGAAAGACGTCGTCGCCAAAAAAGCGGAGATCGTGACGACCTATCATGACGGCATCACTCCGGACCCGGAAATCCGTGCCCTCGTCGAAAAATATGAAGCGAAAGTGGCGCCGCTTGTCAATCAAGTCGTCGGCACAGCAGCCGAAACGATCACCGATGAACAAAACGAAAGCGGCGAGTCCGCCTTGGGCAATTTGATCGCCGATGCCCAGCGGGCGGCGATGAAAACCGATTTTGCCTTTATGAACCCGGGCGGCATTCGTGCCGATATTGAACAAGGCGAAGTGACGTGGGGCGAATTGTACAACGTTCAGCCGTTCAACAACCAGCTCGTGAAAATGACGCTCACCGGCGCGCAAATCCGCCAGCTTTTGAATCAACAATGGCAGCCAACCCAAACGCGCATGCTGCAAATCTCCGGCCTCCGCTATACATGGAGCGCCAGCAAGCCGGTCGGAGAAAAAGTCATTGACATTCAGCTTCCTGACGGCACACCGCTAAAACCGGACGCCGAGTACACGGTGACAGTCAACAGCTTCCTCGCCGACGGCGGCGATGGGTTCACGGTGTTGACGCATGGGACAAACCGCGAGGTCGGCCCGGTCGATTTGGATGCCCTTGTCTCGTATATTCGCGGTCTTGAGCAACCGTTCTCAGCACGGATCGAGGGGCGGATCAACCGGCTTCCGTAACAGGTGTTGACCGAGGAAAAAGGATGGAAGGGCGAACGGTCGCTTATCTAATGAAGAAGGTGTCCCCAAAAGACTCGGGACACCTTTTCTTTACTCCTAATGGGCGGGCTTGCAGCCGCTTGTGCTTGGACGATCGAAAAAAGATCGTTCAAGAGAGTTTTTCCGCAGATCAAGATGCTTTTTGCTCGAACAGCTTGATGATCTCCACGATCACTTCGGCCGCTTTCACCATATTGTCGGCGGAAATGTATTCGTAGCGGCCGTGGAAGTTTTCGCCGCCGGCGAAAAGGTTCGGCGTCGGCAGCCCCATGTAGGAGAGCTGCGACCCGTCTGTACCGCCGCGGATCGGTTTCACCTTTGGTTCAATGCCCAAGTTCGTCATCGCTTCGTGGGCGATGTCAACAATGTGGCGCACCGGCTCGATTTTTTCGCGCATGTTGTAATATTGGTCGTTGATTTCGAGAGTGATTCGGTCGTTTCCATATTTTTGCGCAAGCGAAGCCGCGATCTCTTTCATTTTCGCTTTGCGAGCCTCAAACTGTTCGCGGTCAAAGTCGCGGATGATGTAATGAAGCTTCGTTTCCTCTACACTGCCTTGGAACGAAAGCAAATGGTAAAACCCTTCATATCCTTCCGTATGCTCAGGCGCCTCATGGGCTGGCAACTGCTGCTCGAACTCCATGGCGATTTTGATCGAGTTGATCATTTTTCCTTTCGCTGTGCCCGGATGGACGTTTTTGCCTTTGATCGTGATTTTCGCTTCGGCAGCGTTAAAGCTTTCATACTCCAATTCGCCAAGCGGCCCGCCGTCGACCGTGTAGGCAAATTGGGCGCCGAATTTGGCAACGTCAAATTTATGCGGCCCGCGGCCAATTTCCTCATCCGGCGTAAAGGCGACGCGCACTTTGCCGTGCTTGATTTCCGGGTGTTGAATGAGATAGTTCATCGCGGTCATAATTTCGGCGATTCCGGCTTTATCGTCAGCACCAAGCAGCGTCGTCCCATCGGTCGTGATGAGCGTATGCCCTTTGTAGTGAGCGAGCTCCGGGAAATCGTTTGGCGACAAGATGATGCCTTGTTCTTTGTTTAACACGATGTCCCCGCCGTCGTACGAGTCAATCAATTGCGGGTTGACGTTGGCTCCGGTAAATTCCGGCGCGGTGTCCATATGAGCCAAAAAGCCGATCACTGGCACGTTTTTGTCCGTATTGGCCGGCAACGTCGCCATCACGTAGCCGTTGTCATCGATCGTCACATCTTCCATCCCGATCGCCTTCAGCTCTTCGACGAGCATTCTCGCCAGCTCCCACTGTCCCGAAGTCGATGGGCACGTATGGCTGTTTGGATCGGATTGAGTGTTGACTTTCGCGTAGCGGATGAAGCGTTCGATGAGTTCCTGTTTCATTGGTTCATCTCCTTATGTATAAGTTTTTCTGGATCAGCGAATCATTCCGCCGATGCAGTGAGAAAAAAGAGGCGGTTTCCGTTTTATTTTACCATATGCGGCTTCAAACGGTAAAAAAGAGGGGACCATTTCCTACTTGGCGCTATGATGCCCCAAAGTTGGCGTACGGACGCTGCCATTACAGGCGCCGGCGGCAGAGGACGGTTATGGTATAATGAAAAGGCCAGTGTCTCGTCAGAAACGCGAAAGTAGGTGCTTCCTGCCTCGTGCGGATGAAACAAATGGAAAGGAGAAGCCAAACCATGTCATTCAGCTACGTGTCTCATCTGTATTGTCCGAAGTGTGAACGTACATACGATGTCGACCAAATCCATCAACTTTGCGAATGCGGTTCGCCGCTTCTTGTCGCTTACGACTTGGAGGCGATGCGCCAAAAAGTCAAGAGGGATGTGCTGAGGGAACGTGAAGCGAATTTATGGCGTTATCATGAGTTGCTGCCGGTAAAGCATCCTGAACATATCGTGTCGCTCGGCGAAGGGATGACGCCGCTTGTGCCGATGCCGCGCTTAGGACGGGAAATCGGCATTGAAGCGCTCTACATGAAAGACGAAGGGGTTATTCCAACAGGGACGTTTAAAGCCCGCGGCGCGGCGGTTGGGATTTCTAAAGCAAAGGAATTGGGCGTCAAACAGCTCGCGATGCCGACAAACGGCAACGCGGGAGCGGCGTGGTCGCTATACGCGGCGCGGGCGGGCATTCAGGCGACAGTCGTCATGCCGGTTGAGGCGCCGGAACTGACGCGAAAGGAATGCGCCATCGCTGGGGCGGAATTGTATTTCGTCAACGGCCTCATTAGCGATGCCGGGCAAATCGTCGCCAAAGCGATCCGCGAATACGGCTGGTACGATGCGTCGACGTTGAAAGAACCGTACCGGATTGAAGGGAAGAAAACGATGGGGCTGGAGATCGCCGAACAATTCTCGTGGCAGCTCCCGGATGTCATTTTGTATCCGACCGGCGGCGGCGTCGGGTTGATCGGCATTTACAAGGCGATCAAAGAACTGCAGGCGCTCGGCTGGGTGGACGGCCGCATGCCGCGGCTGGTCGCTGTGCAGGCCGAGCATTGCGCGCCGATCGTCAAGGCGTGGAAGGAGAAAAAACGTGAATCGGAGTTTTGGCCGAACGCCCATACAGTGGCGTTTGGCATCAATGTGCCGAAAGCGCTTGGCGACTTTCTTGTTCTTGAGGCGGTGTATGAGACGAACGGCTGCGCTATTGTCGTCAACGATGAAGCGATTTTGGCTGAACAGCGGACGGCAGCCGAACTCGAAGGGGCGTTCATTTGCCCGGAAGGAGCGGCGGCGTTTGCGGCGGCACGAACGTTGCGCGAGAGCGGTTGGATTCGTGATGGGGAGAAGGTCGTCGTATTAAATACCGGAACCGGGCTGAAATACGCCGATACAGTGGACGTCCATCCGCCGGTGCTCGAGCCGGGGGATGAGCTGCTAAGGAGCGGACGATAACGGAAATATGGCACTGAAAAACGAGGGTTCTTGATCAAAGAGCCCTCGTTTTTGTTAGTCCGTTCAGAAAAGCAGTAAGGCGATGCCGAGTGGTTACCAAAAGCGGAATCGCGCCGCCGATTCGGCAAACCGCTCCTCTTTAAACGGATTGGCGGTCATCGAATAACCGCGCTCTTCCCAGTAGCCCGGCTCATCTTCCTTCATAAAGCGGATGCCGGACGCCCATTTCGCCCCTTTCCATAAGTAAAACGTCGCCGGCGGAATGAAACGGAGCGGATAGCCGTGCTTCGGCGAGATGTCCTGCCAGTCGTGATGCTTGTCTTTCCATCGATAGACAAACAAGGCATCATCGCCCATCAGCGCTTCAAGCGGCAAGTTCGCCGAATAGCCGAACCGGTCGCCGTTTAAATATCCGTAAATTTTCACGTATTTCACATCAGGATCTAGCTCCACAAAGCGCAAAAACTCGCGGAAGGCGATGCCTTCAAACGTCGTATCAAATTTCGACCATGTCGTGACGCAATGCATATCGACGGTGGAAATCGTTTTCGGCAGCGCCATCACTTCTTGATAGGAGAAGGAGACCTCCTTTTTGACCTCGCCGAACAATCGAAATTCCCATGTCGCCTCATCAAATTCGTACACGTCCCCTTCATGCAAAATCGGCCATTTTTCGGTTTCAAATTGGCCGGGAGGGAGTTGTTTCGGCATGGTGTGCTCCCCTTTCTATGTATTCGTTTATGTATACCATGATAAGGGGAAAATAAAGCGTGTGCAACTTGGCTATGGTTTTAATGCATCACAATATTGAGGACAGTCATGTAAGAATGGAATAATTTTCTTCTTATTGCACATCGTATTCAATAGGGATTTCATGGCCAAGAACAGCTATGGCGGGAGCGTGATGCCGATGGCCGAACAAAGAGAACGATGGCTCTTCCTTTTGGCACTTTGCCTCATCGCCCTTTACGTGTCCCCGCTCTTTCTCCTTGGCGAGAACGCCCATATTCGCGTCCACGATAATTTGGATTCCAATATCGCTTGGTATAAGGTGCTCTCCGAAAGCGGAAAAATCACCGGGCCGCTTGACGCGAAGATTCCGCAAATCGCCAACGGCAAGTTGTCAAGAAATGCCCTCGGTTCGGAGTTGACCGGCATCGTCTGGCTGCACGCGTTATTTCCCACGATGACTGCTTATGCGCTCAGCCAAACGATCACAAGGGTGGTGGCATTTTTGGGCATGTATTTGTTGTTGAAAACGCATTTCCTGCCCGAGCCGCGTTGGATGGCTGTTCGCATCGGCGTGGCGCTCGCATTTGCGCTGACGCTGTTTTGGCCGTCGGGGATGTTAAGCACGCTCGGCATGCCGCTTGCGCTCTGGGCGTTTTTGAGCATCCGGAAAGGCGAGGGGGAGTGGAAACATTACGTCGCGCTCACGCTTCTCCCGTTTTATTCCAGCTTTGTGCTCGGGTTCTTTTTCTTTCTTGCCGCCATGGGCACTCTTTGGCTTTTGGATGTGCTGCGCGGGAAGGGGTGGAACATCCGCTTTTTGACTTCCATCGCTTACATGACGCTGTTGTATTTGCTTGTCGAGTACCGGCTTGTGTACTCGTTTTTATGGGAAGACGAGCCGACAAGCCGGGATGAGTACTTCCATGCCCGGTTGTCGTTTTGGCATTGCGTCCGCTTGACGTGGAAAAACTTTATCCTCGGCCACCATCACGTCATGACCGAGCATACCTTTTTTATTTTGCCGGCCTGGTTGATGGCCTTGTATCTCGTTTTCATGAAAAAACGATGGAAGCAAGAACGGTTATTTCTTTTCCTATTCGGACTGAATTTCGCCCTGTCGGCGTGGTACGCCTTTTGGTTTTATAAAGGGTGGCTGCCGCTTACCGAGCGGTTTCATTTTTTGGACACGTTTAACTTTGCCCGCTTTCATTTTTTGCGCCCGCTTGTCATTTATGTGCAGTTTGCGCTGGCGCTGAAAATCGTATGGCAATACAGCGAAAAAGGAGAAAAGTGGGCGAAGCGGCTGCTAGCGGCCCAAGTGATCTTGGTGTTTTTGATTAACGAAGAAATCGTCTTCCGCTACGAGCCGACGGTGAAGCAATTTTACGCGGAAAAACAGTTCCAAGAAATCAAGCAATACATCGGGCTCCCGGTGTCCGACTACCGCGTCGTCAGCATCGGCATTCACCCCGCCATCGCCCAATACAACGGATTTTACACGCTCGATACGTACAACAACTTTTACCCGCTGTCATACAAATACGAATTCCGCAAAATCATTGAGCAGGAACTAGCCAAAAGCAAAACGATCCGCACGTATTTTGACGAATGGGGCGGTCGGTGCTACATCTTCACTGAAGAACTTGGAAAACGGTGCATGTTCACGAAACACTCGAAACAGCGGCTGAAGAACTTGCAATTGAATACAGAGCAGCTGAAAAAGATGGGCGGCCGCTACATTTTCTCGGCCGTTCCGATCGATAACGCGGCGGAAAACAGGCTTGTGTTGGACCGCGTGTTCACGTCCGATGAGTCGGCGTGGACGATTTACTTGTACAAGGTGGAATAGAAACAGCGGTTCCCTATTTTGAAAGGGAAGACCGCTGTTTTACGAGCCTAGCTGCGGGGCTGATCCAACCGCGCAAGTTGCCGGTCGTGCCACCTTGAGAGCAGCCATAGGGCAATCAGTGTCCCAATCAATGTGCATACCATATCCCATTGGGTGTCCCAAATATCGCCTTGCGTGCCCAAAAAGTCTTTCGATGCCTTTCCCCCTTTGGAGATGAGGGAGACGAGCCATTCGATGATTTCATACAGGGCGGCGATGGCGAGCGACATGCTTGTGACGATCGTGAAAAGCCAAGGGCCGCGCGACAGCGGCGTTTTCCGCAGCACAATCTCCCTTAGGACGATGGCGAACGTCCCTTTGAGGAAATGGCCAAACCGGTCATAATGGTTGCGTTCGAAATGGAACGCATCTTTGATCCAGTTAAAAAAAGGAACTTTGGAGTAAATATAATGGCCGCCGATCAACATGAGGACCGCCAGCATGGCGATGATGACATACGACATCGTTGTCAGCCGGAAGCGTTGATACAGGGCCATCACGATCACAAGCCCCACAAGCGCTGGGGCGACCTCAAGCGCCCACACCGCATAGCTGGTTGGACGAATGGCCGACCAAACGAACACAGCAGCGACGATCAGCAACAACAGCCCATGAATGCGGGTTTGCCTTGCTTGTTCCACCTTTTTTCCTCCTTGGAACAGCGAGATTCGTCTATGATCATTATTCGGAAAAACGCGGATTTTATGCGCTTGATGAAAACGTCGGAGTTTCAGCGGGCTATAAGAACCAGAGAGGAAGGGGCCGTGAAGATGCGGCGCGAAGTAACAGGCAAGGTGGGGGGGATACCTCGGGTAGGGAAACATTCCTAATTTTCAACGAGGACGCGAATGTATATTCGCATTTGTTTGATTTGATGGTATAATGAAACATGCACAGCCATATGCAGGGTGGGCAGTGGCCACTCCCTGAACGAAAGGGGGTGGTGCTGATGATGTCGATTGCCGACGCGCTGACGCTCATGATTGCGTTTGCGTCACTCATCGTCGCGGTGATCGCCGTATCCAAAGACAAAAAGTAACCCACCCTGCTAGGCCGAGGCGAGGGTAGGTTACGATGCCCGAGGCTTGGGCCACTGCGCTTCTTGCAGCGGCTGTGTATGGACAGGGCATTGGTGGCCGCCAATGCCCTGCTTTATTGTACGTTCCTTCTTCTTTATTATACGCGTATAAAGAAGGGGATGACAAGAACTTTAGAGAAAGGGACAGTGAAGATCGAAAAAAATGAAAAAGAGGGTTGACTCTTTCATTTTTTTATAGTAAATTTTACATTGTCGTTCTGATTCTGAAGGAACTGAAATATAAAGATACAAAAAAACTTGACAAACTTTTGGATTGCTTTATAATAGAAATCGTCGCCATTGCCTAGTGGTGATAGCGGAGGGGAAACACCCGTTCCCATCCCGAACACGGAAGTTAAGCCCTCCAACGCCGATGGTAGTTGGGGCCAGCGCCCCTGCAAGAGTAGGTCGCTGCTAGGCAAACAACGTGGAGTATTAGCTCAGCGGGAGAGCACCACGTTGACAGCGTGGGGGTCACTGGTTCGATCCCAGTATACTCCACCATCATGGGGCGTTAGTTCAGGGGGAGAACGCTTCGCTGGCAGCGAAGAGGTCAGGGGTTCAAATCCCCTACGCTCCATTGTATGCGGTCGTGGCGGAATGGCAGACGCGCTAGGTTGAGGGCCTAGTGGGGGCAACCCCGTGGAGGTTCAAGTCCTCTCGACCGCATCGCTCCAAACAGCTATGGAGGAGTACCCAAGTCTGGCTGAAGGGGTCGGTTTCGAAAACCGATAGGGGTGTCACAGCCCGCGGGGGTTCGAATCCCTCCTCCTCCGCCATAAATATTGACTTAGCTCAATTGGTAGAGACGAGCACCTGCTTCGTCGAGTCGGCTTCGAGTTGTCCCGACGCATCCCGCTTCATCGAATTGGCTGGAAGAGGAAGGGACACAACAGAAATCAACGAGTCACGGTCTACTCATATTATGCCGACTTAGCTCAATTGGTAGAGACGAGCGTCCGCTTCATCGAATTCGCTTCGAGTTGTCCCGACGCATCCCGCTTCATCGAATTGGCTGGAAGAGGAAGGGACACAACAGAAATCAACGAGTCACGGTCTACTCATATTATGCCGACTTAGCTCAATTGGTAGAGCAACTGAATCGTAATCAGTAGGTTGCGGGTTCGAGTCCTGCAGTCGGCATCACGATTACGGAGGGGTAGCGAAGTGGCTAAACGCGGCGGACTGTAAATCCGCTCCCTTGGGGTTCGGCGGTTCGAATCCGTCCCCCTCCATTTTTCTTTTCCATCAACGGGCCTATAGCTCAGCTGGTCAGAGCGCACGCCTGATAAGCGTGAGGTCGGTGGTTCAAGTCCACTTAGGCCCATTTGTTATGACGGAAGGGGCTGGCCTGAAATGCACTTGCATTTTGGGTCAGCCTTTCTTTTTTGTCGTTTTGAAGTTTTCCTTAGCGTAACCGTAGGCGGGAGGGCGTTCAATCAATGGACATACTTCCCATAATCCGGGACAGCGATGCGGCCAAAATCACGAGCGAGTTTCGTCAATCCTTCGCGCAATTCGTCTCCTGACACCGGGGCGCCGTGTCCCGTAACAGCGACCGATGGGAAGAGGGCGGCCAGTTTGCGCACCGATTCGCGGGCGGCTTCCCAGTCGGTCGTATAGTAGCGCGGCGGGCCGGTAATTTCTGTTTCTTGGGTCAACACTTTATATAGCGAATCTTGGCGCACGGTGACAAACGCATCGCCAGCGATTAACGCCGCATCGCGCGGGCGGAATAAGGAAATGTGGCCCGGCGTGTGTCCAGGCGTGTGAATCCAACGAAATTCCGGCAAGTGCGGGACGGTGCCATCCTCAGGGAGAGGGTGGACGCGGTTGTCAAGCTGGATTGGATGGTTTGGGAAAAACGGCGAGATTTTGGCGAGGAACCCTCCCTCAACGGATGAGTCCGGTTCCGGGTAGCGCGCTTTGCCGGTCAAATACGGCAGTTCGTCTTTGTGGGCGTACACCGGCACATTCCATTCCCGGACGAGTTCAATCAACGCCCCGACGTGGTCAAAGTGGCCGTGGGTTAAAATAATGGCTTGCGGGCGGCTACCGCTGCCAAAGCGGTTTTCCACGGCAGAAATAATATCATCTGCTGCCCCCGGCATCCCCGCATCGACGAGGACGAATGCGTCGCCAGGACGGCCGACAAGGCAAATGTTGACGATTTGGACCGTATGGCAGTACAAGTCAGGTAACACGCTTATTCCGACGCCGCTTGCTACAGACGTTGCAGGAATAAAATGATAGTCTTCCCCGTAATGCAATGGTTCGTCGGCCATCAAATCCCTCCTTTGAATCGTTGTCCAACGATAGCATGCCGCATCAGCCTGTCTCCTATACAAAAGAGCTGCCGTCTAGCTCGACATGGATCTCCAAAGAATGGTACAATAAGGAAAACAGAATGGCACAAGGAGGCTGCAAACGAATGAGCATTTTGAAAAAAGATTGGCATTCGGGCTGGGATTGGCGATTGCAAGCAAAGAACAAGTGGAAAAGATCATTGACGAGCTTGTCAAAAAAGGGGAGCTGTCGCTTGACGAATCGAAGGAAGTGATCGATCAATGGAAGCAGCAGACCGAAGCGCGGAAAACGGAAGTGCAGCGGCTCGTGCGCGAGCAAATCAAACAAGTGATCGACAAGCTTGAACTGGCGACAAAAGAAGACGTGCGGCAGCTTGAAGAGCGAATCCGCCGTCTTGAGGAAAAAGGACAAAGCGGGCAGTAAACCGATGCGGCCTGTCCGCTCGCTTTTTGCCGCCTTAGGAGAGATGTCCGAATGATCGGAAAACGGATGCGCCATATCGGAAGGTATCACGAAATCGCCGTCTCCTTGCTTCGGCACGGATTCGGGATGATCGTCGATGAGCTTGGCTTTTCGTCGTTTCTGTCGTTGTCGCCGCGATGGAGAGCGGAGCAAGGGAAAAAGGAAGGAAAAACGGTTGGGGAGCGGCTCCGCCTTGTGCTCGAGGAGCTCGGCCCGACGTTCGTGAAGCTTGGGCAAATTGCCAGCACACGGCCGGATTTGATTCCCGCTCCGATCATCAGCGAGCTCGAAAAACTGCAAGACCAAGTTCCTCCGTTTCCGTTTGGCGACGTTCGCCGGACGGTGGAGACCGAACTCGGGGAGTCGCTTGACACGTTGTTTCGTTCATTTGACGAAACGCCGCTCGCGGCCGCTTCGCTTGGGCAAGTACATCGAGCGGTTCTTCCTTCCGGACAAGCCGTGGCGGTGAAAGTGCAGCGTCCATACATCGCTGCGCGGGTGGAGACGGATCTGGAAATTTTGCAAGATTTGGCCGTGCTGGCGGAACGTCGTCTCGATTGGGCGGCAACCTACCAATTATCTGAGATTGTCGATGAACTGGCGCGGTCCTTGCGGCAGGAGCTGGATTATACAGTCGAGGCGCGCCATGCGGAACGGTTTGCACAGCAGTTTGCCGGCGATTCGTCGGTGTATGTCCCGAAGGTGTTTTGGGATTATACGACGAAAACCGTGCTCACGATGGAATATGTCGAAGGAATGAAACTTGGGGAGCTCGAGCGGCTGAAAGCGAACGGCCACTCCTTAAAGACGATCGCCGAGCGTTTGGCTGAAGCAACCTTTAAACAAATGTTTGAGCATGGATTTTTTCATGGCGATCCTCATCCTGGCAATGTATTTGTTCTTGACGATGGAACGCTTTCCTTCATTGACTTTGGCTTGATGGGCCGCCTTCGACCTCATGTTAAACATCATCTTTCTTCACTCATCATCGCCTTAATGCGGCAAAACACGGATGGGGTGTTGGCTGCAATTTACGGTTTAGGGATTGTCCCTGACGGGGTCGATGAAGGAAAATTGCGCGATGATATTGACGAGCTGCGGGAGAAATACTACCGCGTTCCGCTCAGTGAGGTGAGTCTCGGGGAAGCCGTCGAGGATTTGCTTTCGGTGGCATTTCGCCATGGCATTCGCATCCCAAGCGATTTAACGCTGTTAGGGAAAGCGCTGTTGACGGTCGAAGGGGTCGTGGAGACGCTTGACCCGCAGTTTCGCATTATGGACGTCGCCGAACCGTTTGGAAGAAGATTGATGAAAGAGCGGCTCCGTCCCGACCGCGTGGCGGAAACAGCGTGGAAACGGATTTTTGATTATGGTGAATGGCTGCTCCGACTACCGGAGGGCGTAAAGGAATGGACGAAAATGATGCGGCATGGCAAGCTTCGGTTGGAAATCACGGCTCCTGATTTGGAAGCGCTGCTGCAGAAGCTCGATCAGATTACGAACCGGCTGTCGTTCAGCATCGTTCTTCTTTCGCTGAGCATCGTCCTCGTCGGACTGATGATCGCTTCATCGCTCGGTCGGCCGTCGACGCTGCTGTGGAAGATTCCTGCTGTTGAAATCGGATTGGGGGCGTCCGCTTTTCTATTCGGTTGGCTGCTTTACTCGATTTTTCGTTCGGGAAAATTTTAGTCGAAAATTCTTGAATGTTTGATGCAGTCCGATCCGTCGAGGGTGTCCCAAACACAACGGGACTCCTTTTTTCATCGCCATACATGCACGAAGCACGTTTGTTAAGCGATGCCAGACAGCTTGATGAGTGGAAAGCCCGGTGAGAATTCCCGGTATAAATTCCACGTTGTGGATGATACTAACGGTGCTGTCTGAGACAGCGTTTGAGGAGTGGAAAATGGGTTTAGGGAGGATCGATGATGACCGTTTCTCTACCTGTTGTTTGGGCGGTGGAACTCCTAGCGGTCACGTTGAGTGTTGCGGGAAGTTTTTGATTGCCAAACAGCATGTACGGACATATGCGGTTTTGTATGCATTCAGCGCGGCGGTCGGCATCGTTCTTTGCCTTGCATTTGTTTATGCCGGATTTTACTCCTTCCCTGTCAAACTTGTTCCCTATACACCGATTCCGCTCGTGGAAATGGCAACCATCATTCCGTTTTTCGTTTTGTTTGGAGTCAAGTACAGTCCGGAAAGCTGGGCATGGAAGCTCCCCTTTTACTTTGCGACGGTGCAGTTGATTATGCTGTTTGAGTTGATCGCGCTTGTATCGCCGCTCTCTCTGATTGATTATAAGAAGTGGGATGTGTGGGATTCGTACACCTCTTGGTGGCTGTATTTGCTGTTCTTTGAGTGGATGGGCGGAAAAATCGTCCCCAGAAAAGCGCGCTCCCCGCTTGCGGCTTCCTCTTTCCGCTACGGCCGGTGGGGATGGGTCATCGTCCATGCGATTGCCATGACAACCGTCTTTTTAGCGGGCGTGTATGCGGGATGGGGGTTGCGCGACAGCGGCTTGTAGCAAAGAACAAGGCTGTGCTTTTCTGGAAGGGGGGCCAAAACAATTTCCGTTTCATAGAAGGATTTTTCTTTCTCCATCGCGAAACAAGTACTGCAAAGAACGAGAGGAAAGGAAGGAGAGAACCCGATGCCCATTGTCAACCCAAGCCGGGAAGAAATCGGCGAGATTTTGCGCAAGGCGAAGCGGATTGCCGTCGTTGGGTTGTCCAACAATCCGGAGCGCGAGTCGTATATGGTGGCGAAAGCGATGAAAGACGCTGGATACGAAATCATTCCGGTCAATCCGATGATCGATGAGTGGGAAGGCATTCCGGCGGTTGACCGATTGACTGACATCGAAGGCCATGTCGACATCGTCGATGTGTTCCGCCGCTCTGAGCATTTGCCCGAGCTGGCCCACGAGTTTGTGCAAATCGACGCCGACGTGTTTTGGGCGCAGCTCGGCGTCGTCAACGAAGAGGCATACCGCTTTTTAAAGGAGAAAGGCTGCACGGTCATTATGGACCGCTGCATTAAAGTGGAACATGCGCTCACCAAACGCGCCTAATTGATGAAACGGCCATCTTGTTCGAGATGGTCCTTTCGTTTTTTTGTCGCACTTGTCCGAATTTGTCGGGGGATGTCAAAAGGCAATGGACAGTCGGGAAGTTTGTGGTACAATAGAAACAGGTGTTCTTGTTTTTGTAGGAAGGGGTGGCCTTGTGGCAAAGCGAGCGACATACGAATATAACGAAGATGCCATTCAAGTGTTGGAAGGGCTCGAGGCAGTCAGGAAGCGGCCGGGGATGTACATCGGCAGCACCGACAGCCGCGGCTTGCATCATCTTGTCTACGAAATTGTTGACAACTCGGTCGATGAGGCGTTGGCCGGATATGGAAATTACATTTTGGTGCAAATACATAAAGACAACAGCATCACCGTCCTCGACGAAGGGCGCGGCATGCCGGTCGGGATGCATAAGCTCGGCAAGCCGACGCCGGAAGTGATTTTAACCGTGCTTCATGCCGGCGGCAAGTTCGGCCAAGGCGGCTATAAAACGAGCGGCGGCCTGCACGGAGTCGGGGCGTCGGTTGTCAACGCCTTATCAGAATGGCTGATCGTCACGATTCATCGCGAAGGATTCATTTACCAGCAGCGGTTTGAGCATGGAGGCAAACCGGTGACGACACTTGAAAAAATTGGAACGACGAACAAAACCGGGACGATCATCCAGTTTAAGCCGGACCCAACGATTTTCAGCACGACGGTCTTCGATTATGAGACGTTGAGCGAGCGGCTGCGTGAATCGGCGTTTTTATTAAAAGGGCTGAAAATTGAACTCATTGACGAACGGACGGGCATGCGCGAGGTGTTCCACTACGAAAACGGAATTGAAGCGTTTGTCGACTATTTGAATGAGGAGAAAGACGTGCTCCACCCGGTCGTTTATTTTGCCGGCGAGCAAAACGGCATTGAAGTCGAGTTTGCGTTCCAGTTTCATGACGGTTATTCGGAAAACGTGCTGTCGTTTGTCAACAACGTGCGCACAAAAGACGGCGGCACGCATGAGGCGGGTGCGAAAACGGCGATGACGCGCGTGTTTAACGAATACGCCCGGCGCGTTGGTCTGCTCAAGGAAAAGGACAAAAACCTCGAAGGGTCCGATATTCGCGAAGGGTTGTCCGCGGTCGTTTCGGTGCGCATTCCGGAGCATTTGCTTCAATTTGAAGGGCAGACGAAAGGAAAGCTCGGAACGAGCGAAGCGCGTTCGGCCGTCGATGCCGTGGTGTCTGAGCAGCTTATGTACTTTTTGCAAGAAAACCCAGACGTAAGCGCGATGCTCATCAAAAAAGCGATCCGGGCGTATCAAGCGCGCGAAGCGGCCCGTAAAGCGCGCGAAGAGGCGAGAAGCGGCAAAAAGCGGAAAGGGAAAGAGGCGCTTTTAAGCGGCAAGCTGACGCCGGCGCAAGGGCGCAATCCGCAAAAAAATGAGCTCTATCTCGTTGAAGGCGATTCGGCGGGCGGTTCGGCGAAACAAGGGCGCGACCGCCGCTTCCAGGCGGTGCTGCCGCTGCGCGGAAAAGTCATCAACACGGAAAAGGCGAAGCTTGGCGATATTTTGAAAAACGAGGAAATCAATACGATCATCCACGCCATCGGCGGCGGCGTCGGTGCGGACTTTTCGCTTGAGGATGTCAACTATGACAAAGTGATCATCATGACCGATGCCGACACGGACGGCGCCCATATCCAAGTGCTGCTTTTGACGTTTTTTTACCGCTACATGCGCCCGCTCATTGAAGCGGGAAAAGTGTACATCGCCTTGCCTCCGCTTTACAAAATCAGCAAAAAAAGCGGCAAAAAAGAAATCATTGAATACGCGTGGACGGATGAGCAACTGCGGGACATTACGAAACGGCTGGGACGCGGCTATACGATTCAGCGCTACAAAGGGTTAGGGGAAATGAACGCTGACCAGCTATGGGAAACGACGATGAACCCGGAAACACGCACGTTGATCCGCGTGCGCATTGAAGACGCTGCCCGCGCCGAACGGCGGGTGACGACGCTCATGGGCGACAAAGTCGAGCCGCGCCGCAAATGGATCGAAACGCACGTCGCCTTCGGGCTTGAAGAGGAACCAGGATGGATCGGCTGATGGCGGCACGAAGAGGCGCCGCCTTTTTGCCGTTCATGTTCGGTGAGAAAGGAGAGAGAGCATGACAGAGCGATTGTTGGAATTGCCTTTAGAAGATGTGTTGGGCGACCGCTTTGGCCGCTACAGCAAATACATTATCCAAGACCGGGCGCTCCCGGATGCGCGAGACGGGCTGAAGCCTGTGCAGCGCCGTATTTTATATGCGATGTACATTGATGGCAACACGGCTGACAAGCCGTTTCGCAAGGCGGCGAAAACGGTTGGAAACGTGATCGGCAACTTCCATCCGCACGGCGATTCGTCCGTGTATGAAGCGATGGTGCGGATGAGCCAAGATTGGAAGCTGCGCAACGTGCTTGTGGAGATGCACGGCAACAACGGCAGCATCGACGGCGACCCGCCCGCGGCGATGCGCTACACAGAGGCGCGCCTGTCGGCGATTGCCGCCGAATTGCTTCGTGATATTGACAAAGAAACGGTTCCGTTTGTGCCGAACTTTGACGATACGACCGATGAGCCGACCGTCCTGCCGGCGATGTTTCCGAATTTGTTGGTGAACGGCTCGACCGGGATTTCAGCCGGCTATGCGACCGACATTCCGCCGCATGCGCTTGGCGAGGTGATCGATGCCGTCTTGATGCGGATCGATCAGCCCGACTGCACCGTTGATGAGCTGATGACGGTTCTTCCCGGCCCCGATTTTCCGACCGGCGGCATCATCCAAGGGAAAGATGGCATCCGCAAGGCGTACGAGACCGGCCGCGGGAAAATCATCATCCGCGCCAAAGCCGCCATCGAGCAGGGAAAAGGTGGGAAAAAGCACATTGTCATCACGGAACTGCCGTATGAAGTGAACAAAGCGAATTTAGTGAAAAAAATTGACGAGCTTCGCCTCGACAAAAAGCTCGACGGCATCGCCGACGTGCGCGATGAAACGGACCGGAACGGGCTGTCGATCGTCATCGAGTTGAAAAAAGATGCTGATGCGGAATCGATTCTCAACTACTTGTACAAAAACACGGATTTGCAAGTGCCGTACAGCTTCAACATGGTGGCGATCCATGAGCGCCGGCCGAAGCTGATGAGCCTGCCGGAGCTGTTGGATGCGTACATCGCCCACCGGAAAGAAGTCGTCACGAACCGCTCGCATTTTGAGCTGAAAAAAGCGAACGAGCGGAAGCATATGGTCGATGGTTTGATTCGGGCGCTTTCCATTTTGGATGAGGTGATCGCGACGATTCGGGCGTCAAGCGACAAGCGCGATGCCAAAGATCGGCTGATGGCCCGTTACGCGTTCACCGAGGCGCAGGCCGAGGCGATCGTGACGCTTCAGCTGTACCGACTGACGAACACCGATATCACGGCGCTGCGTCAAGAAGCGGACGAGCTTGACAAAACGATCGCGGAACTGACCGCGGTCTTGGCCGATGAGAAAAAGCTGTTGTCCGTGATTAAAAAAGAATTAAAAGCCATGAAAAAGCAATACGCCGACGAGCGGCGGACGGTGATTGAAGAGGAGATTGAAGAGCTGAAAGTCAAGATGGAGGCGCTCATTCCGGCGGAAGATGTGATCGTCACCGTGACAAAAGAAGGATATGTGAAGCGGACGAGCTATCGTTCCTACAGCGCCTCAAACGGCCAAGACATGGGCATGAAGGAAACGGATCGGCTGCTCGCCCAACTTGAGATGAATACGACCGATGTGCTTTTGCTTTTCACCCGCCGCGGCTACTATTTATACTGTCCGGTGCATACGCTCCCTGATATCCGTTGGAAAGAGGTCGGCCAGCACATTTCCCATCTCATTCCGCTTGAACGCGACGATGAACTCGTCGCCGCTGTTCCAGTCTCTTCCTTTAACACCGGGGAGCAGCTCATCTTTGTGACGAGGCAAGGACTCGTGAAGCGGACTGAACTGGCGCAATATCAAGTGCAGCGCTACACCCGCCCGCTTGTGGCCGTCAATGTGAAAGAGGATGATGACGTCGTCGCCGTCTACGCGACGGATGGATGCGGCCATCTTTGGCTTGCGACGCATGATGGACATGCGCTCTTGTTTGCCGAGGAGGAGATCAGCCTTGTTGGCGTGCGCGCGGCTGGCGTGAAAGGGATTCAATTGAAGGAAGGGGACTTTGTCGCCGCCGCGTGCCCCGTTCGCCTGGAAGAGGGGGGCTCATTCGTCGTCGTGACGCAGCGCGGGGCGGTGAAAAAAGTGGCCATGAGCGAGTTTGAGCCGTCTTCACGGGCGAAGCGCGGCGTTGTGATCATACGTGAAGTGAAGTCCAACCCGCATCGCATTGTTGGCGCTGTCTTTGTCGGTAGCGATGAAGAAACGGTTGGGCTGCGGACGGAAAAAGGAGTCATCGAGACGATTCAAGCTTCTTCGCTCCGTCCGTCTGACCGTTACAGCACCGGTTCGTTTGTTGTGGACATTGACGAAGCCGGAGCGGTGGTGGATGTCTGGAAAGAGCCGGTGAAGTTGCTTGGAAAAGGGGAGGAAGGATGAGATTCAAACGTCAAGAACCGTTCCGGTATCAGTTTGGCCAGCCGCTTCCGGCCGAACTGCGCATAGCTGATGCCAGCTACAACGTTTTGATTGATGACATAAGCCCGCATGGAATGAAGGTGGAAGTCGAAAGCCGGCTTCCATTTTCCCATGATGGAGTGCCGGTGGAAGTGTCATTTGCGCTGAGCGGCGCTTCGTTTACGGTCCAAGGCAAGCTCGTATGGGAAAAGCCGTTTGCCCGCATTCGCTATTACGGCGTCCGCCTCTATCTCACCCAACAAGAAGAAGCGCGCTTGATCGAAGCCATCAAACGGCATGCGGTCGAGAGCCGTCGAACATGATGCAAAAGGCCCCGCGTTTTGGCGGGGTCCCTTTTTTGAAGTATGGCACACCAATGAATGTGTTTGTCATTTCTTTGAACAGCTCATCCTTGCCAAAATTTCCACCATTTGTGCCGAGCTCGAGCGGCACTCGCGCTGGCAGCGGTTTGCCGGAACGACAACACGAGCTCGCGAAACGCTTTTTCCCGCTCCAAAATGCGCAGTTCGAGCTGTTTGCGCTCCTCTTCCTGTCTTGCTTTTTCCTCTTGACAGAACGCGACGACCGTTTCCAAATGTTCATGCAGCTGTTCCGTTTTTTGCTGCCAGGCGTCCTCGTAATCGCGGAGCGAACGGCGCACCGTTTCGGCAGCTGCGGTCGTTCGCTCCTCGATGTAGTCGAGGCGGCCTTTCACGTCATCCATCGCTTGCCGGACCGCAGCTGTCGTTTCCTGTTTCAAGGCGTCGACGATATCGTCTTTTAAGCGGGCCGCCAACTGCTCGGCTATGTATGGCATCCCTTGATGCAACAGGCGGGGCACATCGATGATTTCCCCTTCCATGACGGCTGTTTCCACTTGAGCAGCTGTCTCGTTGGCTCCCTCTTCCAGTTGTCCGTCCATTTGCCTGATCATTTCAGCCACTTCGCGTGGGTGGCGGCCGTCCTCAAGCCAAGTGCGAATATGGCGAAACCGATTGATCAGTTCATCGGTGTAGATGCGCGCTCCCTCGATTGTGCGCGGGACGACAATCGATTCTGCAAACTGTTTTTCCCATTGTTTCAAATCCCGGGCCGTCACCCCGATTTTTTTCGCTGCTTCGCGGAGTGTATAGGTTTTCATCGCAGTCTCATCCTTTCTTGTCGTTTGGCATATTGTTTATTTTCCTACTCGGTTGATGATTTTCCTGCTTCTTGACAAAACATCACAAAAGAAGTGGAAGTTAGCAAAAAAACAACAACTATTGTCGAAAAATGAAGAAGGTCATCGAAAGATGTTGACAAACTTGTATATACAGGATAAAATGAAAGTGAGTTGTATATACAAGTTTTTTGCAACCGGTTGCTGAAAGCGATTTAGTTTACGCATAGCGATGGTGAGAAAAGGGAGGCATTCATCCATGGGAGCATATCAACAAGCAGCCGCGCAAATCGTTGAAGCCATCGGCGGCAAGGAAAACATCGCCGCCGCCACGCATTGCGTGACACGGCTTCGGTTTGCGCTCAAAGATGAGGGGAAAGTCGATAAGGAAACGCTTGAGCGCATCCATGTCGTCAAAGGATCGTTTTCCGCAAACGGCCAGTTCCAAGTCGTCATCGGCCAAGGACTTGTCGATAAAGTGTATGATGACCTCGTCGAGCTGACGGGCCTCAGCCGGGCGACGAAACAGGAGATCAAAGATGCGGCGGAAGCGAAGCTCAATCCTCTTCAGCGCGCCATTAAGACGCTTGCTGATATTTTCATTCCGATTTTGCCGGCGATCGTGACGGCCGGTTTGTTGATGGGCATTAACAACGTCTTGACAGGCCCAGGCATTTTTTACGAAGGGAAATCGTTTGTCGAGGTGCACAAAGAATGGGCCGATTTGGCGAATATGATCAACTTGATCGCCAATACGGCGTTCGTCTTCCTGCCCGGTTTGATCGGCTGGTCGGCGGTGACGAAATTCGGCGGCAGCCCGCTCTTAGGGATTGTCCTTGGTTTGATGCTCGTCCACCCGGATTTGTTGAACGCTTGGGGGTGGGGAGCGGCGAAAGAAAAAGGAGAGATTCCAGTTTGGAACTTGTTCGGCTTTGAAGTGCAAAAGGTGGGCTATCAAGGGCAAGTGTTGCCGGTTTTGGCGGCGTCCTACGTGCTGGCGAAGCTGGAGCTGTTTTTGCGCAAGCGCATACCGGATGCGTTTCAGCTGTTGCTTGTCGCGCCGCTTGCGTTGCTCATTACGGGCTTTTTGTCGTTCATCGCCATCGGGCCGGTCACCTTTGCGATCGGCAATGCCATTACCCACTTGTTTGTGACGATTTTTGACACGGTTCCAGCTCTCGGTGGTTTGCTGTATGGAGCGCTGTATGCGCCGCTTGTCGTCACCGGGATGCATCATACGTTCTTGCCGGTCGACTTGCAGCTCATTGCGAATACAGGCGGAACGTTCTTATGGCCGATTTTGGTCATGTCAAACATCGCCCAAGGGTCAGCGGCGCTGGCGATGATGGTTGTCGCCAAAGACGAAAAGCTGCGCGGCTTGTCGTTCACATCGGCGGTGTCCGCTTATCTTGGCATTACCGAGCCGGCCATGTTCGGGGTCAACTTGCGCTTCCGCTTTCCGTTTATTGCGGCGATGACGGGCGCGGCGATTGCCGGCATGTTTATTACGCTCAACCACGTAATCGCTCCGTCGATTGGTGTCGGCGGCCTGCCGGGGTTCTTGTCGATCGTGCCGCAAAAGTGGACGCCGTTCTTTATCGGCATGGCGATGGCGATTGTGGTGCCGTTTGCGTTGACGTTTATCTTTGGGAAAGTGCGTAAAGGCGCCCGCTAACGGCTGAGGTCTGTTGTAGTAAGGGAAGTATATTCTAAATAATCAATTTACTAACATACCATTGGCCGCCGACGCCAATGGTATGTTTTTATCCCGACGAACGAGGTGAAGAGAGATGTCAACAACCCCTTGGTGGAAAAAAGCGGTCGTTTATCAAATTTATCCGAAAAGCTTTTACGACACGAATGGAGACGGCATCGGCGATTTGCCAGGAATCATCGAAAAGCTCGATTATTTACAAGAATTGGGCGTCGATGTCATTTGGCTGACGCCGATCTACGCGTCGCCTCAGCGCGACAACGGTTATGACATCAGCGATTATTTCCGCATTCATCCCGAATACGGAACGATGGACGATTTTGACCGTTTGCTTCAAGAAGTGCACGCGCGCGGCATGAAGCTGGTGATGGACATGGTCGTCAACCATACCTCAACCGATCATGAATGGTTCAAGCAGGCACGCTCCTCGAAAACGAACCCATACCGCTCGTTTTACATTTGGCGCGACCCGAGGCCGGACGGCGGAGCGCCGAACAACTGGCAGTCGAAATTCGGCGGCTCGGCTTGGGAATACGATGAACGAACCGGGCAATATTATTTGCATTTGTTCGATGTGACGCAAGCTGATTTGAATTGGGAAAACGAAGAGCTGCGCCGCCGCATTTATGACATGATGCATTTTTGGCTCAAAAAAGGAGTGGACGGCTTTCGGCTTGACGTCATCAACTTGTTGTCAAAAGACCAGCGCTTTCCGGATGACGACGGTTCGGTGCCGCCGGGGGACGGGCGCCGCTTTTATACGGACGGACCGCGCATTCATGAGTTTTTGCAAGAGATGAACCGCGAAGTGTTTTCGAAATATGACGTCATGACGGTCGGGGAAATGTCGTCGACGACGATCGATCATTGCATCCGCTACACGAACCCGAACCACCGTGAGCTGAATATGACGTTTAACTTTCACCACTTGAAGGTCGATTATCCGAACGGAGAAAAATGGGCAGTCGCCCCATTTGATTTCCTTGCCTTAAAACGCATTTTATCCGAATGGCAAGTCCGGATGTATGAAGGCGGGGGCTGGAACGCGCTCTTTTGGTGCAACCACGATCAGCCGCGCATCGTGTCGCGCTATGGCGATGACGGGACGTATTGGAAAGAATCGGCGAAAATGCTGGCGACGACGATCCATTTGATGCAAGGAACGCCCTATATTTACCAAGGCGAAGAAATCGGCATGACGGACCCGAAATTCACCGATATTCGCGACTACCGCGACGTCGAGTCGCTCAACATGTACCGGATTTTGCGGGAACAAGGCAAAAGCGAGCGGGAAGTGCTTGAGATTTTGCAGCGGAAATCGCGCGACAATTCACGCACGCCGATGCAATGGGACGACAGCCCGCACGCTGGTTTCACGTCCGGGACGCCGTGGATTCGCGTCGCCGACAACTACCGGCGCATTAACGTGAAACAGGCGCTCACCGACCGCGATTCAATTTTTTACCACTATAAGCGGCTGATTGAATTGCGCAAGCAGTATGACATCATCACGACCGGGCGCTATGAGCTGCTGCTTGCGGACGATCCGCATATTTTTGCCTATATGCGTCATGGCGATGGAGAAAAGTTGCTTGTTGTCAACAATTTTTATCCAGTCGAAACGACGTTCACGCTGCCGGGAGAAGCAGGAGCCGATGGCTATACGGGAGAACTGCTGCTCGCCAATTATTCGGACGCGCCGGCCGATTTTCGCCGCATGCAACTGCGCCCATACGAATCGGTTGTTTATCTTTTGCGCCGGCCGTGATACAATACAAGCGGTGATTCTTATGCATGAAAACAAATATTTAACCATTTACCATGACCTCATTTCCCGCATCCGCCGCGGAGAATGGAAGGCGTACGACAAGCTGCCATCGGAACACGAGCTGGCAGCCCGGTATGAGACATCGCGCGAGACGATCCGCAAAGCGCTCCATTTGTTGTCCGAGCACGGCTATATCCAAAAAATGAAAGGAAAAGGATCCATCGTCCTTGACGTCGACAAATATGACTTTCCCGTATCTGGATTGGTCAGCTTTAAAGAACTGGCGCAGACGATGAAGAAGCCGGTGCGGACGATTGTGCATGAACTGGCGGTCATCAAGCCGGACGGCGAACTCCGGCAGCATCTGCGCGCCTCAAGCAAAGACGAAGTGTGGAAAGTCGTGCGCGTCCGTGAAATCGGCGGTGAGCGGATTATTTTGGATAAAGACTTTTTTCTGAAAAAGCATGTGCCGCTATTGACCAAAGAGATTTGCGAAGACTCGATTTATGAATATTTGGAAACGAAGCTGCATTTGCCGATCAGCTTTGCGAAAAAAGAGATATCGGTCGACGAAGCGACGGACGAAGACCGCCGTTATTTGGACCTAAACGGCGATGACCGCGTCGTTGTCGTCAAAAACTACGTGTATTTAAGCGATGCTGCATTGTTTCAATACACGGAATCGCGTCACCGGCTCGACAAGTTCCGATTTGTCGATTTTGCGCGCCGGAAATGACGACGCCTTCCGTGCCCCCAAGTTGTTTGAGAGCCAGCCTGGAGCTGATGGAAGTGAGCCACGCTGCAAACTGCAGCGCGGCTTTTTTTGTTTGCACGGGGCAACATAAATTTAATAAGTAAAACTATGTTCTAAATCATCAATGAAAATCATAAAAAAACTACATTATGGCTATCCTTCTTGGTAACAACATCATCGCAAAGGAGGCGCCGACGTGGAAGGAACATGGTGGTCGCTGTTGCCTTTTCTGCTCATCATTCCGTTGGCGGTATGGCTGAAAGAAATTTTGCCCGGCCTCGTGGCCGGATTGCTCGTCGGAACGTTTTGCCTTGAGTGGTCGGCTGTCGGCGCGATTGAGCGTGCTGTTTCCGCTGTTCTTCACGCCCTGACCGATCCGGAGCATATGAAGGTGGCCGCGTTTTTGTATTTGTTCGGTTCGCTTGTCGGCATAATGCAAATTACCGGCGGGATCAAAGGGTTTGTCGAGAGACTTTCCGCTCGCATCCGCTCGAAGCGGGGGATTTTGTTGTTCGTTTGGCTGACGGTGCCGGTGACGTTTTTTATGCCGATGTTTCGCATTATGCTCCTTGGACCAGTGATGAAAGCGGTCCTTCGCCAGTTTCGCATCGACCGCCGCCGCATGGCGTACATGATCGACGTCTCGACCGAGCCGATCATCGTTCTTTTGCCAGCGGCGACAGCGTTCGTCGGCTTTATGACTTCTGTTGTCGCCGCGGCGCTGGCGCAAAACGACATTCACGAATCGCCGTATGACGTGTTTTTGCGCAGCCTGCCGTACAACTTGTTTGCGATTGTCGCTCTGGCCGTCGGGGTGTTGACGATGATGTTGAACATCCGGATCGGCAAACCGCGGGCGAAAAAAGGAGAAGGGGAGACAAATACACTGCACGGGCTCGGATTGCGCAAGGAGCTGGCGCTGATCAACGGGGAGCCGTTGCACTTGTTTGTCCCGTTGGCGCTGTTAATCGCGCTGACGTTTGCCTTTTTCGTGTACGACGGGAGGAAACGCGGGGCGGAGAATTGGTGGGAGGCGTTTTCCGCGGCCGATGCGACATGGGCGATGCTGTTGGCGCTATTTGTGACCATCCTTTTGTCGATGATGTTTTATTTGTGGCGCCGACAATCACTCTCAGAGTTGACGTATCACTTTTTTGCCGGAGGAAACGAGCTGATGGCGCCGATCGGCATGCTCGTTCTCGTCTGGGCAGTCTCGGCGGTGGCGGGGGAACTCGGATTTGCGGAGTACGTGTCGTCGACGTTCGGCACATGGCTGCCGGGGGCATTCGTGCCAGCGGCCGTGTTTTTGGTCGGATCGTTTTTATCATACTTTATTGGTTCTTCATGGGGAACGTGGGGCATTTTGATGCCGCTTGGCGTCACGCTTTCCCATGCGACCGGGGCGCCGCTCGAGGTGACAGTCGGCGCCGTGTTTGCGAGCGGGACGTTTGGCGCCTTTGCTTCGCCGCTTGGCGATACGACGATTACAACCGCAGCCATTATGGATATGGACTTAATGAGCTATGCGAAATATAAACTGCGCATCTCTCTCCTTTGCGCCGGCGTGTCGCTCGCAGGATACGTTCTTTTGCCGCTTTGGATGCCATGAACCAGCGGAACGCGCTGCCGGCCGGTCTTTTCAGGCTTCCTAATAGGTGAACAGGCCGGGATGTTCACCGTCCCATTTTATAATCACAAACAATGTTCTAAATAATTAATAAATCAACAATTGAAAACAAAAGCAAATCAGAGTATGATAAAAACAACATACTGACTAGTTGGTAGCTACAAATCCAACTCAGTCACCCCCCATGCCCACCCAAACGAATATTGTGGGCGAAAGGGGCAAAAAAAAAAGGAAAGAAAGGAAGAGGGAGAAATGAAGACGCACATCATTACCGTCAACCCACGCTTTTGTGAAACTGATGCGCTCGGACATTTAAGCAACATTAGCTATTTTATTTATTTAGAAGAAGCGCGCACCCGCCTGTTTGATGAATTGCGTTACGGCGGGCGAACGGAGGACTGGCATTTTATTTTAGCTTCCACCAAGTGCGATTTTATCAACCAAGGATTCTTCGGACGACGATTGCGCGTGGAAACCAATGTCTCCCGGATCAGCAATAAAAGCTTTCAATGCATTCATCGCATCATGGAAGAGGAAACAGGAAGACTGATCGCCATCGGAGAGGCAGCGGTCGTCCATTTCAATTTCCAAACCCAAACGAGCGAACCATTGCCCGATGACTTGCGGACCATGCTTGCCGAATACCTTGTGCCGCCCGTGGGGGAAACGATTTCGCCGTTATCATGCAAAAAAAGGGAGTAAAAAAGGGAGTGGAATACCATCCGCCTGTACGGCGGATTTTTCATTTTCAACTTTCCCACGTTTTTTGGACCGAACCACCGAAGACGACATACTTTGTAAATAGACGAAATGGCGGAAAGGGGGAATAAACATGGCCATTCACGCTGTGATCGGCAATTCGGTGTATACATGCCGCGGAGAGCTTGAGACGTATTTTCAGCCGTTTCGCGATGGAACGATCGGCCGCTTTCATCCGTTTTCTACGCCGTTTGGCAAACAGCGGCTTATTTACGCCGACTGGACGGCAAGCGGGCGGCTGTACCGGCCGATTGAAGAGAAGCTGACACATGAGCTCGGTCCATTTGTCGGCAACACGCATACGGAATCGAATGTGACCGGAACGAAAACGACGCTTGCCTATCGCTATGCAAAAGAAATCATCAAACAGCACGTTCATGCCGGGAAAAACGACGTCTTAATCATGCAAGGCGCCGGGACCACAAGCGCCGTCAACAAGCTGCAGCGTCTGCTTGGCTTGCGCGTACCGGAACGGTGGAAGCACCGCTTGTCCCTTCATGATGAGGAGCGGCCAGTCGTCTTTGTCACCCATATGGAGCACCATTCAAATTTATTGCCATGGGTGGAAACCATCGCGGAAGTCGTGGCGGTCCGGCCGACAGAGAACGGGGATGTCGATCTTGACCATTTGCGCGAGCTGCTGGAGCGCTACCGAGATCGGCCGCAAAAAATCGGTGCATTTACTGCTTGCTCGAACGTCACGGGATTGGAAACCCCATATCATAAGCTGGCGAAAATCATGCACGAGCATGGCGGCCTTTGCTTTGTTGATTTTGCTGCTTCCGCTCCGTACGTCCGCATCGATATGCATCCGGACGACCCAATGGAGCAGCTTGATGCCATTTATTTCTCCCCCCATAAGTTTCTTGGCGGACCAGGCAGCGCCGGCGTACTTCTCTTTAACAGCCGTCTTTATCATCAGCACGCTCCGGATCACCCCGGCGGTGGGACGGTGTATTGGACCGACCCGTGGGGGAACTATGAATACATTCAAGCCATTGAAGAACGCGAAGATGGCGGAACACCGCCGTTTTGGCAAACCATCAAGGCAGCGTTGGCCATCCAGCTGAAAGAGCAAATGAACGTAAAACAGATGCGCGCCCGCGAAAAGGAACTTGTTTCCCTTCTTTTGCCGGCGTTGAAAAGCACTCCCGGTGTCCGCGTGCTTGAAGGACATCGGAACGACCGTCTTGGCATCATCTCGTTTGTCATAGATGGGTTGCATTACAACCTTGTTGTCAAACTGCTGAATGACCGCTTCGGCATTCAAGCGCGCGGGGGATGTTCCTGCGCCGGACCTTACGGCCACTATTTGCTTGGCATCGACAAGGAACAATCCGCTGCGTTGCTTCAAGAAGTCAAAAACGGCAATCCTCTCGCCAAACCAGGATGGGTGCGTCTGTCGCTCCATCCTACGATGACGAACGAAGAAGTGTATGCGATCATCCGCGCCGTCCGTCAAATCGCCCGCTATGGCCGCCGTTGGCAGGAAGAATATGAATACGACGCTACGAAAAACGAGTTCGTCCACCGCGGCGATGATCGGTACATCCGGCATTTCTTCCTTTTTTGAGCGGTTGCTGCAGCAATGCTTAAACTCTGACATATAGCCAAGGGGGAATTCAGGCAGAAAGATATGTTCCGCCTTGCGATCACAACGAAACGTTTTCATCATGAGGATCGTCCGTGTTCCACGGACGGCTTTTTTGCGCATTTTTGTTTTCACCTTTGGTCAAAAGCAGTACAATGAAAGCATCTCGATCAAAAAAGAAGGGGAGAACGATGAACGAGTTGTATCACTTGCTTGTGCGGACCGATCGGGAGCAGCAATTATACGACCAAGCGCGGCGCCTTGCCGAGCGGTTTGCCAAAAGGGCGGCTCACGATGACGAACGGGCTGAGTTTCCATTTGCCGATTTTGCCGATTTGAAAGAGGCGGGATTCCTTTCGTTGACCATCCCCGCTGAATACGGCGGCCAAGGGGCGTCGCTGTATGAGCTCGTGCTCGTGCAAGAGACGATCGCCCAAGGCTCTGGGGCAACAGCTTTGTCATTCGGCTGGCATGCCAGCATTCTCATGCGTTTATTTTTGCTTCGCCGCTGGCCGGAGCCGGTGCTCGCCCGCCTGGCGAAAGAAGTCGTTTGCCGCCACTCGCTCATCAACAGCGCTCATTCCGAACGGGCGACAGGCAGCCCGGCGCGCGGGGGCAAACCCGAAACGACGGCCGTTTTTCGCGATGGCCGCTTTGTGCTTCGCGGACGAAAAACCTTTGCGTCACTGGCTCCTGCACTCGATTACGTCTTAATTTCCGCCACGATGGAAGACGGTCGGGTCGGTGAATTTCTCGTGCCGATGTCTGCTTCAGGCATCCGCATCGAGCCGACGTGGAACACCCTTGGCATGCGGGCGACGCGCAGCGATGATCTTGTTCTTGAAGAAGTCGAAGTCGACCAAGAGGCGCTCGTCGAGACGCTCGGGGAATCGAACGAAGCCGCACCGGCGCAAGGATGGCTGTTGCACGTTCCGGCTTGTTACTTAGGCATCGCCATTGCGGCGCGCAATGAGGCACTTCGCTTTGCCAAGACGTACCAGCCTAATACCCTGCCTCACCCAATCGCCCTAACACCCGAAGTGCAGCGGAAAATCGCGGAAATGGAATGGCGCCTCACCCATGCGCGCCATTTCCTGTACGCGGTCGCCGACTTATGGGATCGCTATCCGGAAAAACGGATGGCGATGAAAGAGGAGTTGGCAACAGCCAAATTGGTCGCCACCAATACCGCGCTTGAAGTCGTCGATTGGGCGATGCGCATTGTCGGCGGACAAAGCTTGTTTGCTGACAACCCGCTCCAGCGGCATTACCGTGACGTCCGCGCTGGACTCTACAACCCGCCGGCGGATGACTTGACGTTTCAATGGCTTGCCAAGCGGGCACTGGCCCACAACCCGCCGGCGCAATGAAACAAGAAAGCGGGTGGAATAATAGAAAGCGTAAAGAGGATCACTCAAATGACACAAAAAAGCTGTCCCCCCAAAGCAGGGACAGCTTTTTCCATGCCAAGCCGTTATTCCACCTCAAGCGCCGAGCGCAAAAACTCGGGCAAGGCGAAACATTGACGGAAGACCGCATCATTGACGTATTTCGTGTCGTTTGGAATAGTTGTTTGCGCCGGAAACACCAGCGGCCGTTTCGAGCCGATCGTAAAGCTCCACAGTCCGCCTGGATACGTCGGCACCACTGCTGTGTACACGAGCACATGCTGGAACAGTTCGCGAATGTTGCGGTACGTCCGTTTCAAAATATCCAAGTGGAAAATCGGCGACTGGCTTTGGCAGACCATCAGCCCGTCTGCTTTCAACGCGCGATGGACGTTGGCGTAAAACTCCAGTGAAAACAAGGCTTCCGCTGGGCCGACTGGGTCGGACGAGTCGATCATAATGACGTCGTAGACGTTTTCTTTCCCTTGCACAAACACGACGCCATCATCATATACAAACCGCATGCGCGGGTCAGATAAGTTGCCGGAGACGGCTGGCAAATGCTCTTTGCACGCCCGGACGACTTTTTCGTCGATTTCCACCATGTCGATGGCTTCCAGATGAGCGTATTTCGCCGTCTCACGAGCTGCGCCGCAGTCGCCGCCGCCGATGATGAGCACCCGTTTCGCTTCCGGATGAAACTGCAGCGGCACGTGCGAAATCATTTCGTTATAAATATGGCCGTCAATTGAGGTCGTTTGCACGACGCCATCGAGTACGAGCATGCGGCCAAAATCGTACGAATCCAAAATCATCACATGCTGGTACTCGGACGGCTCGGCAAAAATCACCTCTTTGATTCGATAGCTGATTTTTAAGTTGTCGCGATCATCTTCGGTGAGCCAAAGCTCTCCATTGTCCATATGCAAGTAAGGTGGTAAAGCGGTTCCTTTGTGTTTCATTGTGACCTCCTTCAGTCATGCAGATGTTTTCACACCTTTCTAATCTTAATATATTCTTCGTCTTGTGGCAAACAAAGGGGATGTGATCGGCCGGTGCCGGACGTATTGCCCATGGTTTTCGACTGGTTTCGTTTTTTAACTAATGATCAGTATTACCGCCACATCACGCGCAAAGGCCGCCATCGGTTTCGCATCATCCCGCGTCTTCCTTCCGTAGAGCGATGCTTAACACCAAAAAACTCTCCTTATAATAGCCGGAAAGTTTTTTCTCAACCGCGCCGCTCTTTCAATAAAGAACGAAGCGACGCTCGGTCTTCAAGCAAATCGGCGAGTGTATACGCATCCAGCACACGCAAAAACGCCTCTAACGCCTCGTGAAGTGCGAAGCGAAGCCGACATACCGGCGTTAAGACGCACTCATTGCCGTGGGCGGCAAAACACTCGACAAGCGACAAGTTTTCCTCCGTTTCGCGAACAACCGCGCCGATGACAATCTCCTCGGGGCGTTTCGCAAGGCGGATTCCGCCGTTGCGCCCACGGATCGTTTCAATGTAGCCGAGTTTGCCAAGCTCATGGACGATTTTGCTTAAATGATGCTCTGAAATGGAAAAGGCAGCGGCAATGTCTTTGATGTTTGTTTTTTCTTCTTCATCAAGCGCGCCTAAAAACAAGAGGACGCGCAAGGCGTATTCCGTATAGTTCGTCAACTGCATCGTGATTCACAACCTTTAAGCGACGTTCTTGATCCCATTGTACCACACCCGATTCGAACGGAGAATTGTGAACAATTTATTAAAGATGTATTTGAAATATTGCTTTTTCGCAGTGCCCATGGTTGAATAAAAGATGTATTAAAAATACATGTTTTACAAGGGGATGAAATCATGACAACGACAACGAAATTGCATCCAAAAACGATTGAAATTGTGAAATCAACGGCGCCTGTCTTGGAAACACATGGCGAACAAATTACGAAGCGGTTTTATGAACTCATGTTTTCCAATCATCCGGAACTGCTCAATATTTTCAACCACGCCAACCAAAAGCAAGGGCGGCAGCAACGCGCCTTGGCCGCAGCCGTGTATGCGGCAGCGCGCTATATCGACCAGCTTGATGCTATTTTGCCGGTTGTGCGGCAAATCGGCCATAAACACCGCAGCTTAGGAATCAAACCAGAACAATACCCGATCGTCGGAAAGCATTTGTTGCTGGCGATCAAAGACGTGCTCGGCGACGCCGCCACCGACGAAGTGATCACGGCTTGGGCGGAAGCATATGAAGCCATTGCGTCCGTTTTCATTCAAGTGGAAAAAGAGCTCTACGATGAGGCAGCGGCCAAACACGGAGGCTGGCGTGACTTTCGCCGATTTGTCGTCGTGAAAAAGGTGAAAGAAAGCGGCGTCATCACTTCGTTTTATTTGGAGCCGGAAGACGGCAAGGCCATCAGTGATTATTTGCCGGGCCAATACGTCAGCGTCAAACTGTCGATTCCGGGCGAGACGTATACGCATATTCGCCAATACAGCTTATCGGATGCTCCTGGAAAAGGGTATTACCGCATCAGCGTCAAACGGGAAGCAGCTACAGCGGACAAGCCGGCCGGCATTGTTTCCAACTATTTGCATGATCATGTCCAAGAGGGCGACGTGCTCGATCTTAGCGCTCCAGCCGGCGATTTTACGCTTGATTTGTCCAAAACGACGCCGGTTGTGTTCATCAGCGGCGGCGTCGGCATCACTCCGCTTTTGAGCATGGCGCATACGTTGGCCATCCGCCAACCGACCCGCCCAGCGACGTTTTTGCATGCTGCTTTGAATGGACGCGTGCACGCGTTTGATGAAGAGCTTCGGATGTTGGCGGAACGCCCGTCATTTTCTTACCGTATTTGTTACGAGTCGCCATCCGATGAGGACCGCCGCCATCCGCATTTTGACAAAGAAGGGCGGATCGACCTTGCATGGATGCAATCCGTGATCCCGACGAAAGACGCAGACTTTTATTTCTGCGGCCCGGTGCCGTTTATGAAAACCGTCTATCGTGCCCTAAAACAATGGGGTGTGCCAGAGGAGCACATCCATTACGAATTTTTCGGCCCGGCCGGCGATTTGACGAAAGACTGAGAGAGGTTTTTCACTTGCCAGGGGCTGACCCAAAAGGGTAATTTTCCTTAAACAAAACACAACATATTGTTTTTTTAATGATTGCTTTATACTTATATACGGAATAAGAAAGGGTGTCCCGATCCTTTTGGGACACCCTCTTTTGTTATCTTCCCTGTTGGCAAGTTCATGAATTTTTTGTATGATGAATTGCAAGAAAAGCAAGAAAAAGGAGAGACAACGCATGACGACATTTCGCCAACATCGCTGGCAATCATTTTTGCAAGGTTACGAGCAGCGCGCGCGGCTCCTCATTTCCTGCCCGGATCGTCCGGGCATCGTCGCGGCAGTGACATCGTTTCTTTATGAACAAGGAGCGAACATCGTCGAATCGAGCCAATACTCGACCGATCCTGAAGGGGGAACGTTTTTTCTCCGCCTCGAATTTGATTGTCCGGACATCGCTAAGCGAAAAGAGGCGATCGAAGCAGCGTTTGCACCGATTGCCGAGGAGTTTCGCATGGATTGGAAACTTCGGCTGCACAACGACATCCGACGGATCGCCATTTTTGTCTCCAAAGCCGAGCATTGTCTGCTTGAGCTGCTTTGGCAATGGCAAGCGGGGGAGTTGATCGCCGACATCGCCCTTGTCGTAAGCAATCACCCGGATTTGCGCGAGACGGTCGAGTCATTTGGCATCCCTTATGTGCATATTCCGGTGACGAAAGAAACGAAAGCGGACGCCGAAGCCGAACAAATCCGTCTGCTTCGCGACTATCGGATCGACACGATCGTGCTCGCCCGCTACATGCAAATTTTGTCGCCGGCGTTTGTCGCTGAATTTCCGGGGCGGATCATCAACATCCATCACTCGTTTTTACCCGCCTTTATTGGCGCTCGTCCGTACGAGCGGGCTTATGAGCGCGGCGTCAAATTGATCGGCGCGACATCGCACTATGTCACCGATGATTTGGATGAAGGGCCGATCATTGAGCAGGACGTCGCCCGCGTCGACCATCGCCATCATCCGGACGACTTGAAGCGAATCGGTCGCTTGATCGAAAAAACGGTGCTCGCCCGGGCGCTTCGGTGGCATTTGGAAGACCGGGTCATCATCCACGGCAATAAAACGATCGTGTTTTATTGAAAACGAGCGGGGAAGGATTTTTTCTTTCCCGCATGATATAATGAAAACAAGCAGGAGTTCGCGGCCAAAAGAGCGAAATTCAATCCATAAGGAAGGAGGGAGCAACCCATGGGGGAGAAACGGACGCCCAGCGGTTTTCTGTTAAAACAACGTGCGTTTTTAAAATTGTATTTGATTACGCTCACCGAGCAAGAGCGATTGTACGGGCTAAAGCTGCTTGATGTATTGCGCCAAGAGTTCAAGCCGTTCGGCTACCGGCCGAACCACTCCGAAGTGTATAAGGCGCTGCATGATTTGATCGAAGACGGCATTTTGCAACAAGTGAAGCGAAAAAAAGAAGGGATGAAGTACCAAGAAGTCGTCTACTATCGGTTTGCCGAGGGCGGGGAAGAAAAGGCGAAATTGTACAAACGCCAACTGAAGGTGGAACTGGACCGGTGCGCGGCGCTCATTCGCAAGGCAATTGAGGACAACTTCGGTTGAGAGCGCCTCGTTTTTTCTTTGTTATATTTACATAATATATTTATGGTCTAATTCTTTTGTTTTGCGTCCCGCCGGGCGATCTAGTAGAATGAGAGGGGAAGATCGCCACAGAGAGGAAGGCAGAAGATGGGAACATGGCCGTTGACGGTCACGAAAGAAATGGAAAAGCGAAAAGAACTGTTCCGCCGCGATCCGGATCGCGCGTTGATTGGAGCGGGCGGGTACAAGGCGGCAGATGAGGCGATCGTGCACGCTGCCGCCATTGCGCTCGCGCTTGGGAAAAACGTACTCTTAAAAGGCCCGACCGGATCGGGAAAAACGCGGCTTGCTGAAACGTTGTCCGCTTTGTTTGGTCAACCGATGCACAGCATCAACTGTTCCGTGGACTTGGACGCCGAAGCATTGCTCGGTTTTAAGACGATCGTGCACAAAAACGGCCAGGCGGTGATCGAGTACGTGCCCGGACCAGTCATCCAGGCGATGACAAAAGGGCATTTGCTATACATTGACGAAATTAATATGGCGAAACCAGAGACGCTGCCGATTTTAAACAGCGTCCTTGACTACCGGCGGCGGCTCACGAATCCGCTCACCGGCGATGTCGTGCAGGCGAAACCAACATTTGGCGTCATCGCCGCGATCAATGAAGGCTATATTGGCACCGTACCGCTCAATGAGGCGCTCAAAAACCGGTTTGTCGTCATCAATGTGCCGTATGTGCAAGGAGAAACATTAAAATCGGTATTATTGGCGCAAACTACATTAACGGATGAAACGTTGATCGATCGTTTCGTCGCCTTGTCGGCTGATCTGCTTGCGCAAGTGCGAAACGGACAAATCGCCGAGGAAGCGGCTTCGGTGCGCGCTTTGTTGGATGCGTGCGATTTGGCAGCGTACATGCCGCCATTGCGGGCCATTGAACGAAGCATCGTCGATAAGCTCGACGATGAACGGGAACGGGCCGCGGTGCGCAACATCGCTGAAACGTGGTTTGACGAATAGGAGGCTGCATATGGAACGGTTTATGATGTTCAATGACCGAACGGTCGATTCGAGTTTGGTCATGCAGCTTTCTGACCTCGCCCAAACGCTCATGCGCCGCCGCGACGTTGCCATCCAGTTCGCCGCCCATTCCGGCGTGCATTCTACCAAGCCGGTCGTTTACGTCAGCCATTTTTGGTATGGGTATCCGCCATTGGAGCGGGAAACGGCAATGAAAACCGATGTCGGCTTGCGCATCATCGGCACGCGGCGGCATACCGACCTATCGGCGGTCCGCGCCTTCCGACATGCGGTGGAATCCAGACCGCTCTCCAAGCTTTCCAAACAGCTGTTTACATTCGCTGAAGATCTTCGCTTGGAAGCCGTCTGCGAGCGGGAACGTCCCGGGATGAAGCGATGGTTCCGCACGCGCCGCCGCTTGTACCGCCGCTACTTCACTCAGCAATGGCAAGCGAATCGAACGCGCGGCGCTTGGGCTGATCAGTTTTTGGCGGCCATGTATTTGCGGCTCACGGCCGATTCGCCGCTTGATGATGCGCCGCTGGCTCCAATGGCGGATGAAGCGGTGCAGGCGCGCCTCGAAACGTTATGGCCGCAATTTTTTGACGCTTCCTCGACAGCCGAGGTGGCGGACTGGGCGTTTGCCGTTGTGGAACTGATGGGGGACGTGTTGCCTCATGATATGGTCAATGCCTATACATCGCTGCCAATCGTTGAGGATGATGCGGACGAGAAAACGATGACGCTTCAAGATCTCAAACGGACCAATCCATTGGAAAACCGCGATGCCCTTCAAGAGGCGGATGGAGAGGCCAAGCGGCAAGTGCTGCCAACGTGGCATCGGGAAACGAGCCGGGCGGGCGGAAGCTTTCTCCGTTTTGAGCTCGAACGAGGCAGCCGCACCGAGATCATCAGCGATGAGGCGAGGCCGGGTGAAGACGGCGATCAGGCATTGGTCGTCGTGAAAGGAACGTCTCGGCCGACGGCGCGAAACGAGTATGGCCTGGAAGCGCAAGCATCCTTCAGCGAACAGCCGCCGGCTGGAAACAGTGCGCCGTATGGCGAGGCCAACCGCCAAGCCGATCTTGTGCTTCTTCCTTCGTCGCCAAACCTCGCGCATCTTGAGCAATACCGCGCCAAACAGGCGGCGGTGGCGCCGTACCGAAAACGGCTTGTGCGCATCATGGAACAATGGCTTGAACACAAGCGCTCCGCTTGGCGCACGAACTTATCCGCCGGTCGGCTGCGCAAACAATTGGTGTCGTTTTTCACTGATGAGCGGCCGCGCTTGTTTTACAAAAAAGGCGAGCCGACGCGGCGGTTTGATGCGGTATTCGGCCTGCTGGTCGACTGCTCGGCTTCGATGCACGACAAAATGGAGGAGACGAAAACCGGGCTCGTTCTTTGCCATGAAGTGCTGAAAACGTTGCGCGTGCCGCACCAAATTGTCGGATTTTGGGAAGATGCGAACGAAGCAACCGCTTCGCGTCAGCCGAACTATTTGCAGATGGCGGTCTCATTCCGCCGCTCGCTTGAGCCGTCGAGCGGTCCGGCGATTCTGCAGCTCGAGCCGCATGAAGATAATCGCGATGGATTGGCGATTCGCTGGATGACCGAACAGCTCCTCAAGCGCCCGGAAGCACAAAAAGTGCTGCTCGTCTTCTCTGACGGCGAACCCGCCGCGTACGGATATGAACAAAACGGCATCATCGATACGCACGAAGCAGTCGCCGAAGCGCGCCGCCGCGGCATTGAGGTCGTCAATCTCTTTTTAGGCCACGGGGCCGACGATGAGCAGACGCGGCGGACGATTGAAAACATCTATGGTCGCTTCCGCGTCTTTGTGCCGCATGCAGGCGAGCTGCCGGACCGGCTGCTTCCACTCTTGAAAACGTGGTTGCAAAAAAGTTTGTGACAAAAAGGTGGGACCCCATGATCAAATTATTCACTGACAGCGATCTAGACGGCATTGGTTGCGGATTGCTCGCGAAGTTGGCGTTTGCCGAAGTGAACATTTCGTTTTGTTCCTATCGTAATTTGGATGAACGGGTTGCCCAATTCTTGCAAAGCGACGAGGCCAACGGCGCCATGTTGTTTATCACCGACTTGGCCGTCGGCAAGGAAGTAGAACAGCAGCTAGCCGAACGCGCGGCGCGCGGCGGCCATGTGCAAGTGATCGACCACCACGTGACGGCGCTTCATTTCAATAACTATCCGTGGGGATGGATCGTACCAGCAAGAGACGATGGCAAAAAAACGTCTGCCACTTCACTCTTTTACGATTATCTGGTCCGTGAAGGAATGCTTGTGCCAAACGAAACAATTGACGTCTTCGTCGAGCTCGTCCGCCAATACGACACGTGGGAATGGGAAGAGAAGGGGAATTCGCAAGCGAAGCGGCTGAATGATTTGTTGACGATTTTAGGGCTTGACGGCTTTTGGGAGACGATGAGCGAGCGGCTCGCTTCCGGCGAACCGTTCGCTTTGACGGAAACGGAAGAGCTGCTTTTGGATATGGAAGAAAAGAAAATTCAACGCTACATTCGACAAAAACAAAAGCAGCTCGTCCAGCGCTGGCTTGGAAACTATTGCATCGGCGTTGTGTTTGCCGAACGCCATTTGTCGGAATTGGGCAATGCGTTATCCAAGCGTTATCCTCATCTTGACTTGATCGCTTTAGTCAATATGGGGACAAAGCATATCGGCTTCCGCACCATTCACGATAATGTCAACGTCGCTGAGTTCGCTAAGCAGTTTGGCGGCGGCGGCCATCCGAAAGCGTCCGGTTGCCTTATCGACGACACGACGTTTCCGCTTTTCGTCGTCGAGACGTTTCCGCTTTTGCCGGTATACGGTGATGCGGAACAAAATCAATGGAACCAAAAAAACGAGGAAGAAGGGGTGTTTTGGACGAACCACCACGGCCAATGGTGGCTGAGTCGCAAAACCGCTCAAGGTTGGAGTGTGTATGCCAATGGGGGAGAGACCCATACGTTCCCAGAGGAAACCGCCGGCGAACGTTGGCTGAAGCGGCAGTTCGCTGCTGGCCTTGCCCATGATGCAGCCGTGCTCGACTTTTTAAGCGTTCGGCTCGGACGAGACAAAGATGCCATTCAAGCCGACTATAAAGCGGCCGTCAAACAATACAAGCAACAAACCGGCATTGAATCATGATGCCGGTTTTCTTTTTCTAAGAAACTGAACTGTGCTAATTTCCTGTATTTACTGTCTTGTCCTTTCTGTCTGTTTCCTTATAAAATACAACTGTACCATTCTATAAACCTAACACTGCAGGGAGAGGAAACTGATGAGGAAAGGGCAAAGGAAACGAACGTATGGTGCGGCGCTCGTCGCTCTTTGGCTGGCTGGAGGCATTGCCGATAATGTAAACGCTTCCAATTCGGCATACACGGTCCAAAACGGGGACAGTTTATGGAAGATCGCGCATATATACGGCGTGTCCATTGCGGATCTTAAGAGTTGGAACAACTTAGCAAGCGACACGATTTACCCGGGGCAGACGCTGCGCGTCACTCCGCCATCCACCAACAATTCATCCTCATCTTCAGCCGCTGCAGCGATCGTTTATACCGTTCGGGCTGGAGACAGTTTATATGCCATCGCGCAAAAATACGGCGTGACGGTCGCTGAGCTGAAAACTGCCAACCGTCTATCCACGGATACGATTTATGTTGGCCAGACTCTCACGATCCCGCAAGCAGCGCCGACTCCGCCGACGGCGCTCCCTCAGTTGCAGGATGGCATTTTTCCTCTCAAAGCGGGGACATATACACCATTTTCCGATACGTACGGGCAAAGTCGAAGCTACGGGGGAGAGAGGAGGCATGAAGGGACAGACATTTTCGCTTCCAAAGGAACGCCTGTTTACGCCGCTGTGGACGGCACGGTCGTTCGGTATGGGTGGAGTGAACTCGGTGGCTGGCGGCTGACCATTCGGACAAAGGCCGGGCTGTTTCTCTATTATACCCACTTGCAAGGATATGCGGCGAATCTGTCGGAAGGACAAGCTGTCGTGAAAGGACAGCTCGTCGGCTTTGTCGGCGACTCTGGCTACGGTCCGGTCGGCACGACTGGAAAATTTGCCCCGCACTTGCACGTTGGCCTGTATGATGCGAACTGGAATGCGATCAATCCGTATCCATACCTAAAATATTGGGAACAAAACGGATTGCGGCACTAACTGGCAAGATCATCACAACCCGCAAGGTCCAACAGCCACATATGCGCAAAAAGAAAAAGGTGTTCCGATCTCTTTTAGGAAGGATTGGGACACCTTTATTTGTTGCGGAAACGCTGAAGAGAAAAAGTTAACATAATTGTAACAGTTTTTGTGTTTAGGAAAAACAGTCTTTGATTATAATAAGTATATAGGGAGGTGAGGACGGTGAAACAGTATGTATTTTCCTTCTACACAGTCCAAGGGAAAACGATTGTGTGGGAAGAGGCTATTCTGGCATCTGGGATGATGGAAGCCTTTTCAAAAGCCCGACGGCTTCTAGTGAAGCATAAGCAAGAAAAAGGCGTGCCAGTTCGCGTTCGGTATAAAGGCGTCCGCTATCGTCAAACGGATATTGCCTAAACGAAAGGAGAAAGGATGAGATCATGCGGTCCCTGCAGCTGCCGACGCGCAGTGGGTAACGCGCAGCTTCTTGAATGAGAAATCAAGAGGCTGCGCGTTTTTATTTTAGGTGGGCGTGTCGATGGGCGTTTTTTTGTTTTGTCTCACTATTATGAGATTACTTGTTATCGAAACAGACCCTTTCGCAACTTCTTATAATTTATATTATGTAAACTAAACAAATTTCCCGAAAATTGAGGGTTTCTTCCCTCAAGTGCCCATAAAATCAATTATTCGGAACTTGTTAACCTAAGTTCCCCTCATAATTTTTGTGTCTACGAATTATCATTTTTTAAACGAATTATCTCATTTTTATTATCGGTCGTTGATTATCTCAGCTGGAGGTGTTTTTTCATGCTGTTTAGACAAGCTTCGAGTCCAACTGTGATTTCTCTACTGGGATTGCCGGTGCCGCAATCGTTAACGAACTGTGCAAAACATTTGTGAGACAAGCGGTAATTAATAACCACTTTAAATACGGAATGTTTATTAAATAATTCCACCCTTCTTTCAATTCCCTAAGCTTCGAACTGGATTCACTATAGTTATTTACTGGTTTGGTAGAAATTTTAGAAAACTGTATGAGTAGAACGCAAATATAAACACAACAAGATTTGCAGCGACAACAGGCATCGCTCCATCCTCTTTCTACCCATTCCGTTTCCTTATCTCCTAATCGCTTGCGTCTCGTTCTTTTCCCAGAACAAGCTGAGCACCGCTCCATATAACAAATGTCCAAACAGCCAGCAAAACAACGCAGAAACAGAAGTCAATGGCGGTGTCCGCTCCGTCAAGGCGGTTGTTGGATAAAGAACAAGGCCAATGAAAAGAGAAGTTCCGATCGTACGCACCATCATTTGCCGACGCGTCCATTGGTGCTTTGCGGCAACGTATAAAAGAATCGTCGCTAGAATGACCGATATAATCAAGTGAAAAGGAGAACCCCACCATTTCCGAAAACGAAAATCGGTTGAAAACAGGAATATAATGGACATTTAACAGCAGCGTATACACATTGATGTTCCAATATATTCCAATTGGTTTTGAAAAACAAGCCGAGTATGACACCAGAAATCATGCCGGCGACACTTCCCCTTGACAACGAAACGGGACAAATTCATAACCCAGTCTCCTTTTTCTCTAAAATATACTATATACTGAAGAAGGAGCGAGGCCAAAATGCAGCTTTTCAAACTTCAAAATAGAAAAAGTTTGCGTTGAACCTTTGCTTCCCTTCGAAGACTGCTGCACAATGTTCTAGACATACATACAAAAGCAGCTTGCCAATTCAGCGGCAAGCTGCTTCTTTTCGCCTCGCCGATCAAACCGTGACCGACTCTTTGGCTTGTTTCAAATGAATGTCAAAACGATCGGCGTTCATCACTTTGACCCAAGCGTTGATAAAGTCGCGGACGAATTTTTCTTGGTTGTCGTCTTGGGCGTAAAATTCCGCGTACGAACGGAGGATCGAGTTGGCCCCGAAAATGAGGTCGACCCGGGTTGCCGTCCACCGCACTTCGCCTGTTTTCCGATCGCAAATTTCGTAAATGCCGCTTTCGGTCGGCACCCATTCATAGTTCATGTCCACCAAGTTGACAAAGAAGTCGTTCGTCAGCACCCCGATGCGGTCGGTGAAGACGCCGTGCGACAAATCACGGTAGTTTGCCCCAAGCACCCGCAAACCGCCGACAAGCACAGTCATTTCTGGAGCCGTCAACCCAAGAAGCTGCGCTTTGTCGACGAGCAGCTCTTCAGGCGGAACGCTGTACTCTTTCTTCAGATAGTTGCGGAACCCGTCCGCAAACGGTTCTAACACCGCAAAGCTCTCGACATCGGTTTGCTCTTGTGTCGCGTCGCCCCGTCCGGGGATGAACGGCACCTTGACATCAAAGCCGGCATCGCGGGCTGCTTTTTCGACCGCGGCGCTGCCGCCAAGGACGATGAGATCGGCGATGCTTACTTTTTTCGGCAGCTGGCTTTGGATCTCTTCATAAACCGAAAGCACTTTTGCCAGCCGCTCCGGTTCGTTGACTTCCCAATCTTTTTGCGGAGCGAGACGGATGCGGGCGCCGTTGGCTCCGCCGCGCTTATCGGAATTGCGGAACGTGCTTGCGGAAGCCCAAGATGTTTTCACCAGTTCACTGACGGTCAGTCCCGAGTTCAAAATTTTCGCTTTGATTTCTTCAATCTCTGAATCGCTCAGCTCATAGTCCACCTCTGGAATTGGATCTTGCCAGATGAAGTCTTCTTTCGGGACTTCCGGGCCGAGATATCTCGTTTTCGGACCCATATCTCGGTGAATGAGTTTAAACCAAGCCCGGGCAAATGCGTCCGCGAATTCCTCCGGATTTTGGTGGAACCGGCGGGCGATTTTTTCGTATTCCGGATCAAAACGCAGCGCCAAATCGGTTGTCATCATGATTGTCGGCACTTTTTTCGATGCATCTTCCGGATCGGGCGCCAAATCTTTTTCATCAGGGTCTACCGCTTGCCATTGCCATGCTCCGGCTGGGCTCTTTGTCAGCCACCAGTCATAGCCAAACAGCAAGTCGAAATACGACGTATCCCATTGAGTCGGAGTCGGCGTCCAAGCCCCTTCAATGCCGCTCGTAATCGTGTCGCGTCCCTTTCCTTTTCCATACGAGCTGATCCAGCCCAGCCCTTGTGCTTCAATCGGGGCGGCTTCCGGTTCGGGACCTACGTGCGAGGCAGGGCCGGCGCCATGCGCTTTGCCGAACGTATGGCCGCCTGCGATCAAGGCGACGGTTTCTTCGTCGTTCATCCCCATCCGTCTGAATGTTTCGCGAATATCGCGGGCCGCCGCCTTTGGATCTGGCTTACCGTCAGGGCCTTCTGGGTTGACATAAATCAGTCCCATCTGAACGGCCGCCAGCGGGTTTTCCAGTTCGCGGTCTCCGCTGTAACGTTCGGAGTCAAGCCACTCTTTTTCCGATCCCCAGTAAATGTCTTCTTCCGGGTGCCATACATCCTCTCGGCCGGCGCCAAACCCGATCGTTTTTCCTCCCATTGACTCAATCGCCACATTGCCGGCTAGCACGATCAAGTCCGCCCAAGAAATCTTGTTTCCGTATTTTTTCTTGATCGGCCATAGCAACCGCCGCGCTTTATCCAAATTGGCGTTGTCCGGCCAACTGTTTAGCGGCGCAAAGCGCTGCGTGCCGGTCGAACCTCCGCCGCGGCCGTCGCCGATGCGGTACGTTCCGGCCGAATGCCACGCCATGCGGATGAACAGCGGACCGTAATGACCATAATCAGCCGGCCACCAGTCTTGGCTTTCCGTCATCAACTTGCGCAAATCTTCTTTTAACGCCCAATAGTCCAATTTTTGAAATTCCTCAGCATAATTGAACTCTTCATCATGAGGATTCGTTTTTCGGTCGTGTTGATGGAGAATGCTTAAGTTCAGCTGGTTGGGCCACCAGTCTTTATTGGTTGTTCGGTTTGAGTTGTAGCTTGTGACGCTGCCATGATACGGACATTTGGAAGCGTTGTGTTGGTTTCCCATTTCCTCTTCCCCTTCCTTAATTGATAATTATTAGTACATTAGAATTATAACAAATTAATATTTAATAGTAAAGGATAAAAAATATTTTTGAAAAAATTTTCTATCGTTTCTATCTTTGTTTACGCTTTGTTTACGCTGCGATGTTTGCTCAAAAGATGAACACTCGCATCAGAACAAGGCGTAGTTCATTCATATCTTATCAATTACAGGGATGTCACTGTTTCAAACAATAATGATGGTCGTCATGTTCATTGTGATTAGCCCTGTCAAAGGCACTTTCACCTTTCGATCATTTGACTTTCCACGGCGACAGTTGGACTTGGCTGTTTGGCATCATCCCTAGTCTTGATACTATACTTTTGCCGACGGATTAGCCTAAAGAGCATCTGGAAAGTACAGCTTATGGGAGGAAAAGCGCGATTTCCAAAAGGCTCCCTCCTTTCTAGTCATCCATCCTCTTATATCATGGACGATTACATTATTTATCGAAAAATAGTTATTAATCTTAATCATTTTTTCAAACATGATCATTTAATACTGTCAAGGCCGATTATTTTTTCCCCAAAATCGCCGGTTTAAAATTCCCCAGAAGGATCTTTCATTGATCCTTCTGTCAGACTGTTGACAAAATGGTTATAAGACAGTTGTCTTATAACCATTTTGTTCCATTTTTAAGGTTGTTTTTCTTGATGAACGAACCAAAATAGATGCATACTCGAATACATACAGAAAGGAGAGGCCCTTTCTCCACAAGTAGTTCGCCAATTTCTTTAAATTCATCGCAGCACAAACAAGCATCGCCTGCATCTGGTTTCTTTCCAATCCTCGGTAATTCGTCCAGCGCAGACCATGCTTCTCTTTTAAATCTGCAAAATTCCGTTCAATCGTCTGTTTCCTTAATTCATACAACTCGCGATGTTCTGGTACATATCGTAAATGTTCGGCTTCTTCGTAATACTCTTGCCAAACATGGCGTGTCACGACTTTCGTATGATTTTTGCTTGCTGTACACTTTTGAAGGGATGGACATCCCTGACAGATGGATGGATCTGATTTATACTCCCGATAGCCTTCCCGATTCGTTGTTGAATAAGATAACACTTGGTGATTGGGACAAAGGTAACAGTCAAAATGTTCGTCATATGCAAATTCAGATTTTCGGAAGAACCCATCTTTCGTCTTTGGACGAGTATATGGCCAAATCGGATGGATCTCTTGTTCTAATAGGTATTTCGCAATCGCTGGCGTTTTATATCCGGCATCGATGCACACATCTGTTGGGCATCCTTTGATTTCTTGCTTCACTCGCTCAAACAGTTCAAAAAACGCTTGGCTATCATGAACATTGGCGGCAGTGACATACGTGTGTAATATCCAACCATGTCGGTCACAAGCGGTGTGATAAGAGTAAGCAAATACCCGTTCACGTTCATTTTTCACAAACATCCCACTGTCTGGATCTGTTTTACTGACTTTGATTTCTCGTTTTTTTTTATCATTTTCTGGCGGTAGTGGGGATTTCCCATGAGCGATGCGATCTCGCTCAATTTCTTTTTCTAATTCATCTTGATAAGCTTTCGCTTCCACTTCTGCCATTTCTGTTGTGAATTTTCTTTTGTTCGCACTCGCCTTCACATGAGTAGAATCGACAAATACGACACTTGGATCCACAAGCCCGTGTTGAAAGGCTTCTTCCAAGATTCTTGAAAAAATCTTTTGAAAAACATCGGTTCCCGCAAAACGTCGCGTGTAGTTTTTACTTGGTGTCGAATGATGGGGCACAGGATCATGCAGACTCAATCCCAAAAACCAACGATAAGCCACATTTGTTCGAATCTGTTCTACGGTTTCACGCATCGAACGAATCCCAAAGATGTAACGAATCAAATACATTTTGAACAGCACAACGGGATCAAGACTTGGTCGTCCATGGTTAGGAGAATACAAATCCTTGACCATATTGTAGATAAAGGAGAAGTCAATGGCTTTTTCTAGTTTACGAACAAGGTGGTCTTCAGGAACAAGATCATCAATTTTTACCGTTGTTTCGATATGTCTCCGATCTTCTTGGTAACGTTGAAGCATCTTATTCCACTCCTTCAAGATACCCTTATACCTATATATTAAAACAGCTTGTCGACTTTGTCGACAAGCTGCCAGAAGGATCTTTCATTGATCCTTCTGTTTTTCTTCTTGGAGCCTCTTTTCCCGTAATCGATAGCTTTCCCCCTTTAGGTTGAAAATGATGGAATGATGCAGTAATCGATCTAACATCGCGGTCGCCAATACCGAGTCTCCCACAACTTCTCCCCATTCCCCAAAGCTTTTGTTGGAGGTGAGGATAATCGGGGCATGCTCGTACCGCCGGGCGATCACTTGAAATAAGTAATGAGCGCTGTTCGGGTCCAGTTTTAGATACCCCATTTCATCAATAATGAGAACGGTTGGCTTCACAAAGACACGAAGCTTTTTCTCCAACTTTCCTTCTTGGTCGGCTCTTCTTAACTGATTGACCAAATCGTGAGCGGTAATAAAATACGTTTTATATCCTCTTGCGATCGCCTCCATTCCAATCGAAATTGCCAGATGTGTCTTCCCAATCCCCGGTGGACCGAGAAAGAGGATATTTTCTTTCCGGTCAATAAAGGACAACGTAAGCAGTTCTCGAATCCGGCGCTCATCCACCGAAGGCTGCGCGGCAAAATCAAACGTATCGATCGTCTTGCGATACGGCAGTTTGGACAGTTTGATGAGCGTTTGGATCGATCGTTCCTGTTTTTCGATGATTTCCGCCTCTAATAAGCGGAATAAAAACTCCGAATATGGTATATTATGAGTAGCTGCGTATTCTGTCATGGCGGACCATCGTTCCGCCATGACAGGCAAATGGAGTCGGTGGCAATACTCGTGTATTCGTTCTTTCATGAGCTTTCCCCTCGCAGGAATGCGTCATAAACGGACAATGGACGAGTATCCACTTCCACCGAAACAGGCGAAATGGTGACGGCCGTTTCCGTCTGTTTCTTTTTGATTTTTTCGGCGAATGAAATCACTTTTTTCTGTTGGTTCAAGTAAGAAATCTCCTCCCCTCGATAATACAATCGAATATCCCCATTTAATCGCTCCTTCACCAGAATTTCTTTGCCCGCATACTCCGCCGATAGAAGCCATTGTTCCCCTTTGTAAGAGAAACTGCCATCCCAATGCACCTTCCGATAGGAAAGATAGCTCGTATCGTAATCGTTCAACGGGAGAGGTTTCAGCTGTTCCTCTGCCCAACGCTCTTGCGGAGGAATGCCGGTAGTGGCGTTTGGCTTCCGATTCGCCACTTGATCGAGCCAACGATGGAGAAGGAAATTCAATTCTTCGATGCTTTCAAACGCTGTCCCCACATAGAAGTGATCCATGATATACTGAATGGCTCGTTCGACTTTTCCCTTTGTCTGGGCCCGGTAAGGCCGGCACACTTTTGGAATAAATCCGTAGTAACTCGCAAATTCAGAAAATCGTTGATTCCATTTCACCACTCCTTGTTCCCGGCCGTCTGTAACGGTCTTCATATTATCAAATAACACCTTCTTCGGAACTCCGCCGAAGTATTGGAAACTCTGAATCAGGCATTCCATTAAGTGTTCCTGGTCCTGGCTGGTCGTAAATACCGCGTATTTCATCCGCGAATAGCCTAACACAGCCACAAATAGCGATAACTTGACTTTTCTCCCTTCGATCACGACCTCCCCAACTTCTTTCCAATCGACTTGCATTTGTTCGCCAGGAAGCGTTTCATAACGAACGGTGTATTTCTTTTTCGCCGTCTCTCGGAAAGGCTGCATATAGTCCTTTAAAATCGTCTTTCCTCCCGTGTAGCCCTGTTGTCGAATTTCAAAAAACAACTTTTCGCTATTAAACACCCTATCTTCTAACATTCGTTTTTGAAGATACGGCTTAAATGGATCTAACTTGCTTTTTCTTTGTTTTCGCTTAGATTTGGAAGGGGGATTGGGGGAGTGAATATATTTTCGAACGGTTTTCCGATCAATCCCCAACTCCCTCGCAATATCGGAAATACTCATTCCCCTTTCATACATCTCTTTGATCATAAAAAATTCCCCTCTCGTCATCATGAACCATAGCTCCTCTCGTTAACACTATGGTTCTATTGTAAGTGGGGAATTTTATTCCGGCTATATTGGGGATTTTATCATCGGCTTTAACAAATACAGTAGTATCAAATTTAAACTAGGAAAGGATGATAGACGAATGGTTTGTGTGTGCAATGGTGGATTGTTTCCCCAATTGTTTTTTACGCAGTCTTCAACGGATTTGCCCATTACCATTCCTCTGACCGGAACTGCCGTCACGGAAGTGCTTCGTTTGCAGGCGATTACGACCCTCAGCGGCGATCGTGTCAAACTTGATTCGATGGTCGAGTTGGAATTGGCCGTATTGGCCCTCCTGACAGGCGTAACTTTGAAAGGCATCACGTATCGCTTAGAACGGTCAACGAACGGAGGAGCCTTTACCCCCATTGCGTCGCTTGATGTTGAATCACTTCTTCCTGGGTTGGGAATTGCCGCTAATACAACGTTATTCCCGAACTTGACATGGGTCGACGCGCCGGGCGTAGGAACACACGTATATCGCATTGTCATTGAAACAAACGGAAACATTTTATCTACCCTATTAAGCAGCATCACAGCGGAAACTCGCGCCTTGAACGCTCTTGTTGTTCGCAACGTATAACCCGGCAAAACCGGCTCAGCGAAAGGCGATTGCCTTCTGAGCCGGTTTTTTATGGCGCATATGGCTTCAGGCTGTCAAGCATGGACAACAATATGGTTCAACGCTCGCACTCCATTAGGCAGCTGTTGGCAGAAAAAAATCCGTCCACTTTGTAGGTGGTTGAGACTTCACGCATACCGACTTGAAATTGGAAATTAGAAAAAGAGAGAGTTTGACCTGGCTCGATGCGTGACACATGAATCGGCTTTAGCCAAAATTCCCCCTTCTCCTCCGCGATGTTCTCGGCCTCCTCATTCATATATTGCCAAGCTTCCATTACGAGCGGATTGAGACGGCGATCGTATTGAATGCCGCCTCCTAATTTTGCCGATAACGCCATGTGTTCTTTCGGAGAAACGCGCAGACAAATGTAAGGATGTTCTAAAGGAGAAGATCCCATATTGCGAATCACGAAGTTCCCCGCAATCATCCCTTTCTGCCCCTGTGCCTTTAGGAGCAATAAGGAATACGTGAAATAGCAAACGACACAAATTTCGTCAGACAACACCTGTTGAGGCAAACGTTTTATTTCCGCAACAGCTTGCTTCACCATACGAAGCTCTTTCTCAATCGCTTGTATTTTCTGTTCCAATTCTGGAATCAGATCCATCATCCTTCCTCCTTCTGTGTTCTATGCATTCTACATGTATAGGTATGAAAAAAGAGGAGAACATCTCCTCTTTTTTCGCATAAACTGAAAACCTAATTTTTACATAGCAGGAAACACAGCTGGGCATTGCGGCGGAAAGACATCCACTGGGCACTCTTCTTCGCAAATGATTTCTGGGCGGGGTTGGCAGAACCTTGCGGCGACTTCCAAAATGACTTCAAACGTCACAACGATGCTTTGGCAAATACGAATGGAAATATTTGCTGTAATACTGTTTCCGCTTTGCGTAAACGCTCCGACGCGGCAAGTATTAAAGGTGTTTTGCACAGCGTTGCAGCACACCGTTGTGCCTTCTGGAGCGCAAAGAATCACTTCCTCGCTGGTTGTGATTAAAGCGGGGTTGCTGACGACGGTAACTTGAGCGCCCGTTGCGTTGGTTCCCATCACTTCCAACACGACTTGAATCGTTTTGCTTAAGGTGACCGCTTGCAACGTCACAATTTGATTGCCGACCGTGCATTCAATATCTCGGCGAGGAGCGTCTTCCGCACACTCCAACAATGTGATCGAACAATTGACTTGGGAAACCGTGACTCCATCTAAAGAGCCAGTCGGAAATGTGAACGTGATGTCTTGCGCCAGCTGTACAACGTGTGTCGTCCAGTCATAGACTTTGCACACTTGAATGCACTCTGGATCAAATTGTTGAGCGAATTGCTCTAAATTGATAGGCATAAAAACAATCCTTCCTTTCATTTCATTATTTTTTTCAGGCTACTCTATAGTATGATAGGGATAAATACAAGTTATAGTAAAAACAACTATTTTGGGTCTTCACCATTTTCTGTGATTTCTACTCAATCCTAGAGACATGTTAGCTGGATGAAATAGGTTCATCAGTCAGGATCCTTCTTCCGCATACAGACCACGAAGTTGGTAGAATGGAAACAGTCAAGTGCTTTCCTTGACGGGTTCCATTCTACCAACTATCATACCGATAGCGGAAGAAGGGAGCGCTTAAGCAGCCTGACTGCCTGTAGTGTTCCCTGTACACTCCAGAAATACACGCAAACGAAACCGTTCTAGATTTCGATAGCCATATGCCCGGCGTTTGATGTTTTTGATCTTGTGATTCGTCCCCTCAATTCGGGCATTCGTATATGGGCACAAAAAGTAGGAAAGAATAGGCTCCTTCCACCTTTCAAGCGTGTTGGCTGCTTTCTGAAAAGAAGCAAAAGGGCTCTGTTTGGCTAACTTAATCCATTCTTCCAAGCGTTCCTTTGCTTCATGATATCCATCGGTTCGGTAAAAATCCCGAAACAACTCTTTCAGATAATAAGCAATGGAAAGTGCCGGATACTCCTCCAAGATATCGTCTAATCGAAGCCGTTGGTCCTTACGAAGCTTTTCACAGCCTTTCAAGAGAAGATATCGAGCCTTTTTCAATGGAGAAAATTCCTTTCTTGCTTGATCCAAGGCTTGTGTCACTTTTTGAACCACATGGTACTTATCGATGACAATCGAAGCAGATGGAAACAGGGCGCGAACCGCCTTATGATAAGGTTCCCACATGTCAAGAATCACCGTTTGGACCATTTCTTTCGACAGGATATTTTGGCTCAACAAGTTGATGGCGGAGTCACATTGGCGATCGGCATGCATTCCCATGACCGATCCGGCTCTGGCATCCATCAATACAGTTTCATACTGATGTCCCTTTTTTACAGCGATTTCATCTAAACTAAGCACCATTCCTTCTTGAGAAGATGCTTCTATCGCTGTTTGACGCTCTTTTGCTTTTTTCGATGCGATGGAGTAATAAATGCGTTCCAATGTTGTATATGGGATGCGGTGCTTTCGGCTAACCTCTTGAATGGTGGAGCCTTCGCAAAGTTCATACAAGTACTCACAAAATCGATTGGTGTAGTGTTGATTGGGTGGAATCGATTCCAAAGAGGCGGAAAACACTTGAGAACAATTCCAGCACCGATAGCGCTTTACCTTTATGAACAAGTACACCGGTTGATGGAAAATCGCCAAATCCCGTACTTTTCTTGTCCGTCTGTCGTGGACAGAGGAAGTGGCAAACCCACAATGAGGGCAACGTTCCTGTGTCTCTGTTTTCTCTACATGAATCGCATAACCATAGGAAAGAAGTTCTTGTTTAATCACTTTAAATTCTGGCAATCCTAGTGGTATAGAAAGCACTTACGAGACCTCCTTAATGTTTATTTCACCGCTAACATTATTGCCAGGATCTCGTCAGTGCTTTCTCTTTTTTGTCACTAAATCACAAAATTTGGTGATGAACCACTATTTTTATTTATTTTTGTTTCATCACCACAACGTGTACTTGACAAGCGAGGCGTTTTCTTGAGCCACTATGCATCCAAAATGTCGATTTACTAATTTTCTCCTTACTGGCGTAAGGAAAGTGTGTTTTGAAACAGTCAAGTACAACTTTTGGTGAAGAGCCTTATTTTTGGAAACAAAAATGATATGGTTCATGCATGAGCAAGCAGAACACCCATTTTTCGATGTCTGCATATAATGGGTACCATGACATGCGGAAAAAAGGTGATGGACATGAGCAAGGAGCAAAAAACCACCCAATTGCAACAGAAAATCATCCACCTGAAATCAGAATTGGACAAATATAAAGCACTGCTCGCTTCATTAGGCTCTCAAGAAGAATGGGAGCGTCTTCACATGGAAAAGTTCCATGGGCAACGTTTTGCCCTCCACCCAGCATGAAAATCACCCTTGGAGGCGCACGCATTTTCACGGAAAAGTTCCATGGGCAACGTTTTGCCCTCCACCCGGGCATGAAAATCCCCCTTTTCTTCCCATAATGAAGAGTAGGCGCAAACAGTTCAATAGGACGTTATACTTAATGGTGGCTTGGACCCTGTACGGAAAAGCGTTCGAATCCACTGGGTGCACCACCCATTGTCCGCCCTTTCCCGATGCGGAGGAAAGGTGACGACGAACGGAAAACTGCCGCATTTCTCCCGTGGATTCGCTGTTTGCGCACTCGATCATCGAACAGGAGGATTTTCATCATGGATGTCATCTATCCTCGCTGCGCAGGATTGGATGTTCATGCCGAAACCATCGTCGCCTGTGCGCTATGGGAAGAAGATGGACACATTCAAAAGGACATTCAAACCTTCTCCACGTTCTCGAAGGGACTTGGCGACCTGCTGGAGTGGCTCGAAGAACATGGCGTCACCCATGTCGCCATGGAATCCACCGGCGTGTATTGGAAACCGGTCTTCGCCTTCCTCGAGGGCTATGTCGACTTGACACTGGCCAATCCGCAACGGATCAAAAATGTCCCGGGAAGAAAAACCGATGTCTCTGACGCCGAGTGGATCGCCAAGCTGCTCCGCCATGGACTCGTTGAAAAAAGTTTCGTCCCCCCCGCGGATATTCGCGAATTGCGGGATTTTACCCGCCTCCGCAAAAAGTGGGTCGGACAGTTGAGTTCGGAGAAAAACCGGATTCAAAAAGTGCTCGAGTCTTCCAATGTCAAACTCGGCTCGGTCCTCTCCGATCTCTTCGGCGTTTCCGGAAAAGACATCCTTGCCCGGCTGCTGGAGAAGGGATACGTGGACAAGGACGAGCTGGATCAATGCCTGCGCGGAAGGCTCAAAAAGAAAAAGCAAGCGGTGTACGATTCGCTGCTGGGCACCTTGACCGAACACGAGCTCCGTCTCCTTCGCCTCTTGTGGAAACACGTTGAGGAATTGGAGCGGTTCATCGAAGAAGTCGACCAGCACATCGACCGCCTGCTCGAGCCGTATCGTGAGGAAGTCGAATTGCTGATGACCATGCCCGGAGTGAAAAAACAAACCGCCGCCGTCATCATCGCGGAGATGGGAACCGACATGAGCGTCTTTGAAACGCCGGAACGGGCGGCTTCATGGACGGGTTTGTCCCCCGGCAACCATGAAAGCGCCGGAAAGCGAAAGAGCACGCGCACGACAAAAGGCAATCCCCATCTCCGATCGGCGTTATGCGAGGCGGCATGGTCAGCAGCTCGATCTAAGACGCATCCCTTGTCCCGAAAGTTTTGGTCGTTGGCGGCCCGGTGCGGGAAGAAAAAAGCCCTCATCGCCATTGCTCGGCGGATGTTGGTGATCATCTTTTGCATGATCTCCCGCAAAGAGCCGTTCCGCCAACCACAACTTATTTAGTCTAGCCAAAAGGCAGACAGGTTATACGAGATGCCTAAAATCGGGCACCTCTGCTTTCCTATTGCCTTTTTTGGCCATTTTCAGTATACCCGCACGGATCAGGAGCGTATACCGCACTCACCAAGTGGTGGGGATTTTCACGGAAAAGTTCCATGGGCAACGTTTTGCCCTCCACCCGGGCATGAAAATCCCCCTTTTCTTCCCATAATGAAGAGTAGGCGCAAACAGTTCAATAGGACGTTATACTTAATGGTGGCTTGGACCCTGTACGGAAAAGCGTTCGAATCCACTGGGTGCACCACCCATTGTCCGCCCTTTCCCGATGCGGAGGAAAGGTGACGACGAACGGAAAACTGCCGCATTTCTCCCGTGGATTCGCTGTTTGCGCACTCGATCATCGAACAGGAGGATTTTCATCATGGATGTCATCTATCCTCGCTGCGCAGGATTGGATGTTCATGCCGAAACCATCGTCGCCTGTGCGCTATGGGAAGAAGATGGACACATTCAAAAGGACATTCAAACCTTCTCCACGTTCTCGAAGGGACTTGGCGACCTGCTGGAGTGGCTCGAAGAACATGGCGTCACCCATGTCGCCATGGAATCCACCGGCGTGTATTGGAAACCGGTCTTCGCCTTCCTCGAGGGCTATGTCGACTTGACACTGGCCAATCCGCAACGGATCAAAAATGTCCCGGGAAGAAAAACCGATGTCTCTGACGCCGAGTGGATCGCCAAGCTGCTCCGCCATGGACTCGTTGAAAAAAGTTTCGTCCCCCCCGCGGATATTCGCGAATTGCGGGATTTTACCCGCCTCCGCAAAAAGTGGGTCGGACAGTTGAGTTCGGAGAAAAACCGGATTCAAAAAGTGCTCGAGTCTTCCAATGTCAAACTCGGCTCGGTCCTCTCCGATCTCTTCGGCGTTTCCGGAAAAGACATCCTTGCCCGGCTGCTGGAGAAGGGATACGTGGACAAGGACGAGCTGGATCAATGCCTGCGCGGAAGGCTCAAAAAGAAAAAGCAAGCGGTGTACGATTCGCTGCTGGGCACCTTGACCGAACACGAGCTCCGTCTCCTTCGCCTCTTGTGGAAACACGTTGAGGAATTGGAGCGGTTCATCGAAGAAGTCGACCAGCACATCGACCGCCTGCTCGAGCCGTATCGTGAGGAAGTCGAATTGCTGATGACCATGCCCGGAGTGAAAAAACAAACCGCCGCCGTCATCATCGCGGAGATGGGAACCGACATGAGCGTCTTTGAAACGCCGGAACGGGCGGCTTCATGGACGGGTTTGTCCCCCGGCAACCATGAAAGCGCCGGAAAGCGAAAGAGCACGCGCACGACAAAAGGCAATCCCCATCTCCGATCGGCGTTATGCGAGGCGGCATGGTCAGCAGCTCGATCTAAGACGCATCCCTTGTCCCGAAAGTTTTGGTCGTTGGCGGCCCGGTGCGGGAAGAAAAAAGCCCTCATCGCCATTGCTCGGCGGATGTTGGTGATCATCTTTTGCATGATCTCCCGCAAAGAGCCGTTCCGCCAACCACAACTTATTTAGTCTAGCCAAAAGGCAGACAGGTTATACGAGATGCCTAAAATCGGGCACCTCTGCTTTCCTATTGCCTTTTTTGGCCATTTTCAGTATACCCGCACGGATCAGGAGCGTATACCGCACTCACCAAGTGGTGGGGATTTTCACGGAAAAGGATGAACTCCAGGCGAAGCATGATGAACTCATCGAACAATGCCGCCGTTATAAAGAGATGCTGTCCGCGCAAATGAATGAGATGGAACGCTTATCGGAAGCATTGAAAATGATGGAGGAAGAAAAAGAATGGCTGCGGCAGGAGACGGAGCAATGGAAAACAAAATGCGCCTACTGGAAAGAACAAGCTGAGGCCAACCAAACACACATCCAGTCTTTAGACGAGACACTGAAGGCGTTTCAACAAGACGAGACCCTTTCGTTTATGAACGAATCGACCGATTCATGGGCATCTTGGCTAGAGCGACTAGAAAAAGATTACAATGCGATGAAGGGGCAAATGGATAAAATCTCCAAAGATGTTTCCAACCTGCAAAACGATTTAAGCAACATCCCGAAAATCGAAGCATTGGAAAAAGACATAGGAGTTTTTACGAAGCAAATGCAACAAATACAAGACAAACTATTCAAAATCGAGATCGAACGACAAAAAGACTCCTTGACGCTGCAAAAACATATTTTCACCCAACAAATGGAGCTGGAGTTGATGATGGAAAAGGTCACGAGTTTTGTCAGTGAAATGAAACATCTCGCGAACCAAATTGCTGATTTCACCCAGTCACAGAATGATTCCCATCACGATGCAAATGAATTGAAGGAGATGCTGTCCGAGCTCATGCAGCGATTCACCGCATCTTCTGATGAGAGATCGAAAGAACCGGAAACATCACCCACCCAATCAGCCACCCCCTTTTCAACAAGTACGCAATCAGGGAAGGCGCCGTCATCCCCTAAAGGTTTTTTGAAATTAAGAGAATTTATGGACGAAGCGAACCAACCCATTATCGTCTCGCCTGTAAAACGCAAAGAAACGCATTCCTTCAACGTTCCCTTATCTCATTTATATTCGCAAAAATCGGTCTCACTCAAACGCGTCCGAATGGAACATCCGTCTTCCCACCATCGCCATCCATCCCAGCTCCCATCCCCTCCTGCAGAGGATGAGGGCAACCGATTGGACATTAGCGTTCAAAGCGATCCACCAAACCGAGAAGAACGATCAGACGCTTTAAAGCTGGGACAGAATACGGAACAAAAACTGTCTACACAGGCAGAGGAAGTGAGGAGCGAAAATATCCATAAAGCGGCGGAACCGTCCAAAAACGAGAATGAGCAACTAGATCATCCAAACAGAAAAATCAAAGCGGAACAAAACACCCTAGTTCCCCTCGATGGCCAAGAGGCGCTGATACAAGATCCAACATCGGCATCCGGCATTTCGGCCGACGGGCAGAAATCAGATTTCGAAACCTATGAAGTGGCGTCCTCCCTTCCTTCCGCCTCCGTTTTGATCCAAAAAGACGCCATCCTTCATGCAGAAGACTCTTTGATGGAAGAAGGGAAACGGTCAAAATGGGGATTATGGTCTCTATTCAAAAAGATGAAAACATCTCAATAGGCAAAGAGGCGGGAGTGTTCCCGCCTCAAGGCCTTCATCATGTTTGGTCCCCCTTTTCCCCTTGCAGCCAGCGATAGATTGAAGCCGCATCTTCCTCATCCACATCGACGACGCGGGCGCGGGTGCCAAGCGGCATGACGGCAATGGAGATCGTCGCCAGCCGTTTTCGCTTTTGCCACCAGGTCGCCGATGCTTCGAGCGATTGAACATAGCGCTTCAATACATACGTCGTCGTTTGCCGAAACCACCCTCTTCGAAGCGCCAGCTGCCGCGATGAAAGCGCCCAACCCGCGATGCGAAAGCGGCGGATGCCAATCCATGCCCCGAGCGGCAACACCAACAAAGCGGCCATGCCCCATGGGCGTTCCATATACGCGGCCAAGATGGCGGGAATCACGAGCCAAACAAGCGGACGAAGCATGTAGCGGCGTTTCGCGCGCTTGGGCAATGGAGAAAAGGGCACGCCAAGATCGTACTCGGGCAAACATGTTTGAATGATCGACGCGACTCTTCTCTTTTCGACGAGCGGGCAAAGAACAACATCCCCTGCCCCGCTGCCATCGAGCCTCCCACCGGCATGAATAATGGACACAGAGGCGTATCCGAAAAAACGGCGCAGCCAATTCTCATGAATGACGACACCTTGGACGCGGGCAACAGGGACGGACACCGCCTTTCGTTCCAGCCATCCGCGGGTGATGACAATCGTATCTTCTTGTTTCCGCACGACAAACGAAGCGTACCGGATCATGTTTTGTACGATGGCCACTCCATAGGCGCCCAAAAGAAGCGACAAGATGAATAGAGCAATATACCATCGTCCATGTCCGTTCCATGTCGACTGAAGATCGCGGATAAGCGCCTCATACGGAATGAAGTTGCTCAATTGCGACAAAAACGCACATAAAGCGGCGAACACGCCAAGCGCCCCGCCGCTTGTCAACGAAGCCACCCATACTTCTTTCATCGATAAAGTAAACAGAGCAGGATGTGGGCGGTTCGCGAGTGGTGGTTCTGAACGGGCGGCGTTTTCCACCTTGTGTTTCGCCTGTTCCACACATCGTTGCAGGCGGAGGGCTTCTTCCCTTGATATGGCCCGAAGCGTCACTTCCGCTTCACCGAGAGCATCGCCCGCCGCCTCAATATGTACTTGAACAACTCCCGCCATCCGTTGCCATATTCCCTCTGTCACCGAAATCCCATGAATGCGCTCCAACGGAATCGAACGCCGTTTTCGGACAAACACTCCTTCTTCAACAAGTAAGTTGTCTTCGTTCCATTCATAAGTAAAGCGAATCCACGAAAGAATCCCCATGACAATCGTATAGGCCACAGCCACAAGCGGCACGATGAGATCGCGCCATGAAAAATCATTGCGGCTGCCAGCTGCCATGATCACAAGGAGCGGAACGACCATGTTTTTCAGCTCTTTTCCGACTCCCGCGAGAATCGCAATGGGATGAAGGCGGCGTCTATGCGTCATCTTCATCCGCCACCTTCGCCCACTCGGCAATCAAGCGGCAAAGATCCTCGGCTTCTTCGATCGGAAGAGCAGGAATTTCATGAGCGGCCGCCGCTGTGAACACCACGATGGAAGCCAATCTGTACCGTTTGAGAAGCGGTCCCTGCCGCACATCGACGTACTGGACGCGATTCATCGGAATCAACGTCCATGTCGTGGACCAAACGCCGCGTTGAATCTCCATTTCCTCCTCGCGAATGGCATACCGCCATCGTTTCTGCCGAAACGGCGGCAGCCAAACGACCCACACGAACGCTTCGACAAGCCATGCAGCGGCCAAGATGCTGATCAGCCAGTCCGGCCCGTCAAAACGCCAAATGAGAAACGCGATTCCCCCGATGATGGCCCCTGACACCAAAGCCCCAATCCCTCCGGTCAAGCGCCAGACCAATATCGCCTGTTCAGAAATCGTCCTTCCTCCGTTGTGAAGCATCACCGAACGCTCCTTTTCCTTTTTCCATGTTACACATGAAGAAACGAAAGCGCCCGGGCGAACGGCGTAACCAAACCGCCTCCTTTCGCTCGGGCGATCGCTGCAGGCAGGCGTCTTTTCATCATTCATGGCGCCCGTCTTCCTTTTTCCATGTCCAACCGTTCCCGCGATATTCGTCCCATGCGCGCCAGGCCATGATCGCCATGCCGAGCGCCAGGATCAACGCCTGTCCGTCCATCCGATGTGCCGTCCATACATGATACCCTGCCGCTCCGATGCCGTAAAGCACCCAAACCACTGAAAACCACATGACTCCCAACCAAAATCGCCGCATCGTTTCTCCCTTTCTTCCTTGTTTTTCCCTAATCGATCCGTGGGACGACAGGCGAAGCCGCCTGTGTCTATTTTCGAAAAAATAAGGAATTTGCCTACAATTATACCACAACTTTCACAAATGAACCGAAAAAAACAAGCCATTCCCCTATGCTCCTAGGGAAATGGCTGCGCGTTTTGCTTAAACACCGATGACTATTCGTTAGTTGGCCGGCGACAGCTCGTCTTCCGTCACCCATTTGTGGTTTGTCACTTTTTTACCGGTTTCCGTATCGATGTAATCGACCATATACACGGTCGTTTGTTTCGCCGAATCGATGACCGCTTTGGCCCCTTTCATCCCTTCCATATGATCGGCGTTCAAGACGACTTCATCGCCCGGCTGAAACGGTTTGTCCCCAGCGTTTTCGATTTCTTCGTGAATGACCCATTTGTGGTTTTTCACTGGGTTGCCGCCGGTCGTCGGGGTGTACGTCACCGTATAGACGGTCGTGTCAAACGCGCCGGTGACAGTCGCCTTGGCTCCATCCATTCCCGGCATATGATCCGCATGGATGATGACTTTGCTTCCAACCGGATACTTCGGTTGTTTCGCTTCCTTCAATCCGGCCGGCACCTCTCCTGAACCCGAGTGGTTCATTCCCTCATGCCCGGTGTGAGAAGCCGTATTTTCCTTTGGCGCTTTGTTGTCCTTGTCTGCGCCGGTGCAAGCGGATAGCAAAAGCGCTGCCATTACCGAAGTTGTGCCTAGCAACATTTTCCAGCTTTTCATCGTTTTCATCCTCCTTGCCTTGTTAGCATACCCGTCATTTGTGCAGATTTTATGGAGATGGCCTTGACCATGCGAAAAATCGAAACAGTGCATGTGATGGAAAGGCGAGGTTTGCCGGATCTGCGAAGCCACAGGTTGTGGTGCAAGACGAATCGATGAGCTCTGGGCGCAGGAAGGTGCAGATGGCCGCCGCGGATTTTCCTGCTTTTAGACATGCAGAATCTCCCCAAACGCCTTAAACAGAAGGTTGAGCGAGGGGCTGCGTTTCCACTTCTCTGTTTCATCCAGGAATCTTTTTCCTTATCTTCCGCCAGATGAACAAAAACATGGCGCCAGATAAGACGGTAAGAATGAGTTTTCCCTGCCACGTGACGCGGATCACCTGATCGACGGCATACGCTTCCATCCATAAAGCTGGGAGTTTGCCAAGCGAACTGGCCGCCGCAAAGACGGGGAGAGAACGCCTCCCTTTCCGAAGCGCCGCACCCGGTTCGGCTATGGCTTGCGCCCGCTCCATTTGTAGCCGATGCCCCAGACCGTCCGCAAATATTCGTCCTCCGGAAACCCCGCTTTACGCAATTTTTCGCGGATGTTTTTCATGTGGGAGTCAACGGTCCTCTCTTCCATATCAGCGAGATAGCCCCATAGCGATGCGATGATTTGCCCGCGGCTGAACACCTGATTCGGGTGCTTTAACAGCAGCCCCAAAATGGCAAATTCTTTCGGCGTCAACGCAATCGGCTTGTCTTCGTAGCGGACCGTATGTTCCTCTTCGTCCCATACAAGCCCGGCCGCGCGAATGGCGGAACGACCGCCGGCTGCACGGCGCAGCACCGCTTCAATGCGAGCAAGCAGTTCCGCCTCGTCAAACGGTTTCGTCACATAATCATCCGCTCCGATTTTCAATCCTTGCACAATATCCGCCGTCTCATCGCGAGCGGTGACCATCATGATCGGCACATTCGAAAACGAACGGATGCGGTGGCACGTTTCCCATCCATCGAGTTCTGGCATCATGACATCGAGCAGCACCAAATCGGCGTGATGACGCCGCAAATAGTCAATGGCTTCCGCCCCCGAACGCCGTTTCACGCAGCGGTAGCCGTTCGGCGCTAAATACAATTCCAATAAATCAAGCATCCGCTCTTCATCATCCACCAACAGCAAGGTATACATCGTCATCCCTCCGGCAGCGTAATGAGGATGGTCGTTCCTTTTCCTTGTTCGCTTCTAGCGGCGATCGTTCCTCCGTGCGCCTCGACGATTTCTTTGGCAATCGCCAAACCGAGTCCGGTTCCGCCGCTTGTCCGCGACCGCGATTTGTCCACCCGGTAGAACCGCTCGAAAATCCGGGGCACATCTTCCGGCGGAATGCCGGTTCCTTCATCGGACACGGTCATGACGACTCCTTGCTTTTGCGGGTGAACGGCGACGGTCACCGTCGTGCCGGAAAACGCGTACTTTCGTGCATTGTCAAGCACGTTGATCATCACTTGCTCGAACCGTTGCCGATCGATCGCGGCCATGACCGAACCGGGGCACTGGCACACAAGCGATAGCTGCTTTTCCTGAAACGCGGGGCGCAGTTTTTCACACAATTTTGCCAAAAATGAACAAAGATTAGTCGGCTGCTTTTCAATCTGGAACGAGTGTTGCTCCAGTTTGGCTAATTCAAACAAATCTTTGACCATCTTTTCGATCTTTTCCGCTTCTTCGTAAATGATCGCCATATAGTTCGCCCGTTGCTCCTCAGACAGATGCGGACGTCTGGCGATGTCGGCGTATCCTTTGACATACGTCAGCGGCGTGCGCAATTCATGAGAGATGCTCGCTAAAAATTCGCTCCGCTCTTGTTTCAAATACGCCAAATCGTTGGCCAGCGTTTGAATCGCTCTCCCAAGTTGCGCCAGCTCGTCGTTGCCTTTCACCTTAAGGCGGACGGAAAAGTCGCCTTGGCTGAGCGCCTCGGTCGCCCGTTTCATGCGAAGGAGCGGCATCGTGATGGCGCGGGAGAAAAAAGCGATCGTCAACACGGTGACCGCCACCGACAGCACGCCAACGACGATAAAATGATGCTTCAGTTTATACACCATCGTTCGGATCGAACGGGTGTCTTGAAACATATACACGTATCCTCTCGTTTCACCCCTGATTTGAATCGGACTGACGGCGGCGATATGCGATGCCCGCTTCCAGTCGGTTTCAACCATCATTCCCTGGCGGGGAATATGGCGGCCGTCCGTTAAAGGAATGATGCGCTTGGCAAATGGAACAATGCCGTCAGACGCCGATACAATCCGGCGCCGGGCGTCAGTGATGGCGACATCGGTTTCCGCCTCTGACTCCATCATCACGACATGCGCCAATGTCGTTCGATCGTTATTTTTCTCCAAGACGTTGCGATGGCTGTTTCCCCGCGCCAGAAGCTGCGCGAATTCTTCCTCGATGCGCGCATGGACGAGCGTCGCGTAGAGGGAAACGAACAGCGCCATTTCCATGGCCAAAACAAACGCAAAAAACAGCATTCCGAGTTTCCAAGACAGTTTTCGCACACATCCCTCTCCTTATCCACCAAAGCCATGTTTCCGCTCCAATTTTACTATTTTACCCGGAAAATGTGCAGAAAATGTGGAGCTCAAATCTGGCATGGCGGCTGATCGAAATCCGCCGTCCATCTTGAGGGAGAGCCTACGGGATGCGTCTTTGGCGTTCTTCCATTATACTAGTAAACGGACTGTGCTCATGTGGAGACGACAGAAAGGGGTTTATCGATGAAATCGCTCGTGTTAGCGGAGAAGCCGAGCGTCGCCCGCGACATCGCCCGCGTGCTCGGCTGCCGACAATCACATCAACGGTATTTTGAAGGGAAACAGTATATTGTCACCTGGGCGCTCGGCCATTTAGTTGAGTTGAAGATGCCGGAAGACTACGACCGGAAATACGAAACATGGCGGCTGGAGGACTTGCCGATCATCCCGAAACGAATGGGCTTGAAAGTCATCCGGCAAACAAGCCGACAGTTTCGCGCCATTGAACGGTTGGCGAAACGGCCGGATGTGAAAGACGTCATCATCGCGACCGACGCGGGCCGCGAGGGGGAGCTTGTGGCGCGCTGGATTTTAGAGATGATCGGTTGGACGAAGCCGATTTGGCGGCTATGGATTTCGTCGCAAACCGATAAGGCCATTCGCGACGGCTTCCGCCAGTTAAAGCCCGGGATCCAATTTGAGCGGCTATATCAATCTGCCGTCTGTCGCGCCGAAGCCGACTGGCTGATCGGGCTGAACGTGACGCGCGCCTTGACGACGAAATACAACGATCCTCTTTCGGCCGGACGCGTGCAGACGCCGACGCTCGCCATGATCATCGAGCGCGAACGCGAGATCGAATCGTTCGTTCCCGTTCCGTATTGGACGATTCGGGCCAAGATCGGCTCGATGGAGGCCGTGTGGGAGCGGCATAGCGGTCATCGGCTGTTTGACCAAGACGAAGCGAAGCAGCTGATCGCCCGCCTTGAAGGGCAATCCGCGCGCATCGTGTCCATCAAGCGGAAACGAAAAAGCGAGCCCGCCCCGCTGCCGTACGATTTAACCGAGTTGCAGCGGGACGCGAACAAGCGGTTTGGCTTTTCGGCGAAAAAGACGCTCTCGTTGTTGCAGCGGCTGTATGAACAGCACAAGCTCGTCACCTACCCGCGCACCGATTCGCGGTATTTGCCAAGCGATATGAAAGCGACGATGACCGATCGGCTTCTCGGGATGAAACCGGGCTATGAAGAAGAAATCGCGCCATTGCTCGCGAAAAAAGCGAAAGCGGCTAAGCGCGTGTTCAATGACGCCAACGTAACCGACCATCACGCCATCATTCCGACCGAAGAGCGGCTCAACCTTGGCCGCTTGTCAGCTGAGGAAGGGAAACTGTATGACCTGATCGCCCGCCGCTTTTTGGCGCTGTTTTACCCGCCGTATGAATACGAAACGGCAACGGTTGTTTTTGACATCGGCGGCGAAACGTTTGTCGCCCGGGAGACGGCAGTTGTGAATATGGGGTTTAAAGCCATTCTCGGCAAAGAGGAAGCGAACGCCCAACCGACCTTGTCGCACCTCGCAGACGGCCAGACGCTCCCATCGGTGCAGCTTGAGATGGAACAATCGTTCACCGAGCCGCCCGCCCGTTATTCGGAAGCCGATTTGCTCGCGCAAATGGAGAAATACGGGCTCGGCACACCGGCGACAAGAGCCGACATCATCGAACGGCTGGTCGAAACCGAAGTGGTCGAGCGAAAAGACGGACGGTTTTATCCGACGAAAAAAGGCAAGCAGCTGATTGAGCTCGTCAATGACGAGCTGAAGTCGCCGGAATTGACCGCCCGCTGGGAGCATGAACTTGAGGCGATCGCCCGCGGAAAAGGAAATCCACGACAGTTTTTGGCCAACATTCGCCGGCAAACCGAAGCGCTTGTCGCCGAAATCAAGCAGAGCGAGCAGGTATACAAAGCGCCAAACCTCACGAACCTCACGTGCCCAGAATGCGGCGCGCTTTTAAAAGAGCGGAAAACGAAAGACGGACGGATGCTTGTCTGCTCGAACGTAGCGTGCCGCTACCGCCGCCGGCGCGATCCGAAACTGTCGAACCGCCGCTGTCCGCAATGCCATCGGCGCATGGAAATGCACGAAGGGAAAGCGGGACTTTATTTCCAATGCCGTCCGTGCAACATTGTTGAAAAAGCGGAAGAGACAAAACGCGCAGCCGCCCGAGGAAGCGAACGGGCGCTTCTCAAAAAATACAGCCCGTCGAACGAATCGTTTGGCGTCAGTTTAGGAGAGCTACTCAAGCAGGCATTGAACGAAAACGAGGAATGAAGCGGCCGCCCGCGCCAGGGGAGATTTCCCTGGCGTTCTCTTTTCATCTTGGAGTCTGAAACCTTCTTCTCATTGCCTCGTATATATAGGTAAATCTAACGCAAAGGAGCGATCCCAATGTTGAAAAAATGGCTAAAAGCACTTTTGGGCCATTCCCACCATTCGTCGCACTACCATAAACATTACAGCAGCAGCGACCACCATCATTACGGCCCGAGGTATCACTCGCACCATCACCCGTCCCAGTACGGACATCATCACTACAAAAAGAAACATCATAGCGGCAGTTTCTTCTCAAGCTTCTTCGGCAGCTGATGAAACGTTTGTTTGAACGCCATCCGCTCATCGCCCGCTGGCTCGACCGCCCGCGCCGGAGCGGGGATGTGCTTTCTGGCCGCTATGAAGTCATCGAAGAGCTCGGGATGGGAAGCTACGGCATCGCCTACAAAGGGCGCGATCGCCTGACAGGCCGTCTTGTCGTCATCAAACAAGCGCGGCGGACAAAAGGAGAAGACGGCCGCCGCTTGCTTCGGCGCGAAGCTGACGTGCTCGCTCGCCTGCGCCACCCGCAAATTCCGATGCTGCATGATCTGTTTGTGGAGCGCGGACAGCCGTATCTTGTAATGGAGTATATCAATGGAGAAACGGTGGAAGACCGGATTTTCAAGCAGGAAGCCAAGTACACGGAGCAAGAGGCGTTTCGGTTGCTAAAGGATGTGCTTGAGATCGTCCGGCACGTCCATGCTTTCGGCATCGTCCATCGCGATTTGCGCATCCCGAACATCATCTGGCGCGACGGGACGGTGTTTATCATCGACTTTGGCTTGGCATGCCGCATCGGCGAACCGGTGGATTTTCACGATGACGACCCGCTGGAGAAGCGGCTGCGGCGCGAACCGCATCCGCGAAGCGATTTCTATGCCCTCGGACACTTTACCTTGTTTCTATTGTATTCCGCCTATGAACCGACGAGCGACGAGGAAAAAAGCTGGGAAGAGGAGCTGGATGTATCTGTGGGCGCTCGCACGATATTGCGGAAAATGCTGCAGCTGGACCCGCCGTACGACAACGTCGACGAGTTGCTCGGCGACGTGGATCAGCTGCTGGCCGAACACAACGCGGCCCAAGCCGAGGCACTCTAACAGAACATAGGACCTCTTCGAATCAAGGAAAACCGTTGCATCGAACCGAAAGCCCCTCGCCGCCCGTCTATATGGGCAGGAAGAGGGGCTGATTCCATTTTCATGCAAGTCGAGGCGGCAGCCTTCCTAAAACAAACATTCGCTCTGGTTGGAAGCAGCTTACTTTCCTAGAAACAACGGTTTCCGTTTTTCTTTGAACGCCGCCACCCCTTCGCGATGATCCTCTGTTTCCACCATCAATCCTTGAATGAGCCGCTCTTCCTCGAGAATCTCTTCCAGTGTGGCGGTCAACGCGTGCTCGATCAGCCGCTTTTGTTTGCCGATCGCTTTCGTCGGACCGCTAGCCAACTGCAAAGCGAGCGTTTCCACAGCTTCGCGCAGCCTCTCGGCTGGAACGACTTCGCTTAAGACGCCTAACTCGTACAAACGGCGAGCCGGAATCGGCTCGGCGGTGAAGAAAAACCGTTTCGCCAAATGCGGGCCGACAAGCCGCGGCAGCCAATACGACCCGCCGCCATCGGAGACAAGACCGACTTTCGCGAAGCTTAAAATGAATTGGCTGTCCTCTGCGGCAAGAATCAAATCGCAAGCCAGCGCCAAATTGAACCCCGCCCCGGCCGCCACCCCGTGCACCGCGGCAATGATCGGCTTTTCGCATGATCTCATCATTAAAATGAGACGATTGAGGCGGCCGATATGGTCATACGCCTGCGGGCCATTGGCTTGCCCCATCGTTTTCACATCGCCGCCGGCGCAAAACGCCCGGCCGGCGCCGGACAAGACGATGACGCGAACGGCATCATCCGCTGCGGCGCGTTCGATTTCACGCGTCAGTCCGGCAATCATCTCCGGGCTGAAGGCATTGAGCCGCTCCGGACGGTTCAACGTCAACCATAATATCGGGCCGGATTGTTCCACAAGCAAATGATGCGCTTCCATGTTCCTCTCCCTTTCCTTTAGTGTTTGGATGGAATTCGACGCAAATCTTCATTTGATCAGCCAACCGCCATCGACAAGCACATCGGAACCGGTCATGTACGACGCTTCGTTAGAGGCAAGAAAGGCAATGACGTTCGCAATTTCCTCCGGCGCCCCGACCCGGCCTAAGGCGGTGTTGCGCTCGATGGCTTTCACAAACCGCTCGTTTTGCAGGCCGCGCTCGGTGAGCGGCGTCTCGACAAAGCCGGGCGAGACGGAATTGACGCGAATGCCATATGGCGCCAGCTCCAAAGCGAGCGATTTGGTCAAGTTGATGACCCCAGCTTTCGCCGCGCTGTAGTGCGGAATTTCCGCCCCGGCCTGATGGCCGGACAGGGACGCGACATTGACGATGGCCCGATTGACCCGTGCGCGTTTCGCTCCTTCCATCATCAGCGGGGCGAGCGCCTGCGACACAAGAAAGACGCTTTTGATGTTGATGCGCTGGATGTCATCCCACTCTTGCTCCGTCAGCTCAAGCCATCTCGCATGGGTGGAGATGCCTGCGTTATTGACAAGCACATGCAAGTCGCCGTACCGCTTTTGAACATATTCCGCCAACGCCTTCACGTGTTCGCGGTCGGTGACATCCGCCGCAAACCGGTCAGCGCCCCCCGGCGTCCCGAGACGTGCGATTTCTTCTGCAGCCTCCTCCAGTTTCGCTGCTGTACGGCCGACAAGCACGACGGTGGCGCCTTCCTTAGCCAAACGGAGGGCCGTCGCCTTGCCGATGCCGCTGCCTCCTCCTGTGACAACCGCCACGGTATTCAAAAAACGCATCGTTTTCCTCTCCCCTCATTTCCGTGTGGGCAACCTCGCCGTTCTTCGTGGCTGCCCTTCTTTTTTCGAACTCCGAATCGCTAAAATGTCAGTCCGCCGCCATCGACCGACAACGTCGCGCCGGTGATAAACGACGCCTCATCGGACGCCAAAAACAACACCGCGTTTGCCACTTCCTCCGGCGTTCCGATGCGGCCGAGGGCGTTCGCTTTCGAGATGATCGGCCATTTGCGCGCATCTTGTTTCCACGGCGTAATGATGTTCGTATCAATGACTCCTGGAGCGACGGCGTTGACGCGAATGTTGAATTTGCCGTACTCGAGTGCGGCGTTTTTCGTTAACAAAATAACCCCGGCCTTCGAGGCGTTGTAGGCGGATTCGTATTTTTTCCCTTTGATTCCAAGCAAACTTGACGTATTAACAATCGCCCCGCCGCCGGATTCTTTCATGGCCGGCACGGCATATTTAATGCCTAAAAACACGCTCTTTAAATTGACATCGATGACCCGATCCCATTCTTCCTCCGACAAGTCGGTGCTCCGCACTTCTGAATGGCCGATGCCGGCATTGTTGAAGAGAATATGTAAACCGCCGAAGGCATCGACCGTTGTTTGGACAAGGCGGCTCACTTGCTTGGAATCGGCTACGTCCGCCCTGACAAAAATCGCCTCGCCTCCTTTTTGCCGGATCAGGCGGACCGTTTCTTCCCCTCCCTCCTCATTGATGTCACTCACGGCCACTTTTGCGCCTTCTTCCGCAAAGCGAATCGCCGTCGCCCGGCCGATGCCGCTCGCGCCGCCGGTGACAATCGCCGCTTTTCCGTTTAGCCTCATGATCTTCCCACCTTTCGATCTACTTCTGAATCCGTTTTCAACAGATGATATACCAACCGGTTAGTATGTTTTTTCTTTTATTATACATCACATTTAGAATATTTTAAACATTTTTATACCTTAATCGGAAAAGCCTGCACTTTCAAACAAAGACGAAGCCAACGGCAATCGAGCCCGCTTCCCCTCCTGACGCGTCTCCTTCCTTCAATGAACACCATGCCGTTATGGGAAAAAAGAGGAGCCGCGGTTTTGGCTTCTCGTTCATCCGTCGATGAGTACAACAGCCGACAGGGCTTCACATATCCGTATATAGCACCCAAACGGAGGGGGGAGCCGTTGCCTATCCAGTTTCCGGAGATGTGGCCGACATGAGCATCCGCACCGTCGGCCGCCACCCTTCCCCAAGAAGAGTTCGGCTGAACCAATGCGGTTTAACAGAAAATAGAGGTCGACCTTCTCGGATGTACGGTATATTGAGGCAGTTGGTCTAGAGCCGGCTGTCACCGGCCGTCCTATCGACCGACGGACACCCATGGCCGGCCGTGTTCCCAATGAATGCGGATCGGAAGGCGAAACGCTTCTGAGAGTCGCTCATCGGTCAACACATCCTCTTTTCGGCCAGCCGCCACGATGCGCCCGTCTTGCAAAAGCAAGACATGGGTGATCGAGTCGACGATTTCTTCAATATAATGGGTGACGTATAAGAGATGGCACGGCTGAGTGACGATCTGTCCGATCAGTGATAAGATTTCTTCGCGGGCCAATAAGTCAAGGCCGACCGTCGGCTCGTCCAAAATGAGCAGCTTCGGATGGGCCATCAGCGCTCGGGCGATCAACGTTTTTCGCTTTTCTCCTTGAGACAGCGTCGCGTACTGTTTTCCTTTAACCGCCTGCAAACGGAACGCCTCCATGAACGATTCCGCTTCCGCTCGATCGTCATCGGTGACGGCATCATACAAGCCGATGGTGGCAAACTTGCCGCTGATGATGATATCTTCAACTGTTTCTGCCTGCAGCGTATCATGAAACTGATCAAGGAGCGAGCTGCTCACAAATCCGATATGCCGTCGCAACTCTGGCAGGCTTGCCTGTCCAAACCGATAGCCCAATACTTCAACATCCCCGCGCGTCGGATATTGATAGCCGGTGACGATATTGAGAAGCGATGTTTTCCCGGAGCCGTTTAGGCCAAGAATCGCCCATTGCTCACCTTCTTTCACCTCCCAGTTCATATCATGCAAAATGGTCCGCCCGCCCCTCACCCATGACACATCGCACATACGGATGATGACGGTCATTGTTTCTCTCCCCTTTCACATTCATATGGACGATCTTGATAGAAAAAGTTTGGCAACACGGTCGTATTGTCATATGATCGATGAAAAATGTGCGTTGTCGCCGGAGAAAGAGGCGGAATCAGCCATGTCCAATCGCCGGTGACATGGCGGCCGGCCGCTTTCTCTTGCTGTTCAAACAGCTGAAACTGGCGCGCGGCGGTATGATGGTCAACGATGCTGACGCCCGCCTTTTTGTAGGAATACAAAACAGCGATATTCAATTCGACCAGCGCTTTGTCTTTCCATAATGATGCGTTGGAGTTGGTGTCAAGCCCCATGCAAGAGGCCACTTTCGGAAGCATGTTGTAGCGATCATCATCAGCAAAATTGCGGGCTCCGATCTCAGTTCCCATGTACCACCCATTAAACGGCGCCGCCATGTAACGAATCCCGCCGATTTCGAGGCACATATCCGAAATGATCGGGACCGCGTACCATTTTAACTGCAAATCGCGAAACCACGGAAACTCCGGATGTTCAATCGGCACCTCAAGCACCAATTCTTTGGGGATCGACGTCCAAACAGGCTTCCGGCCGCCTACCTGGATCACCAATGGCAACACGTCAAATGGCGTTTTTTCCCCTTTCCACCCAAGCTGTTCACAGGCACGGGTGAAAGTGAGGGAGGATGAGTCGCCGATGATCCCTTCTTCGGTTTCATAACCTGCATAGCGAATCAGTTGATGATTCCAAATGCGCACTTCCCCGTTTGGACGGAAGATCGTGATCGTCGGCCGGATTTTCCCGCCATTGGTCGCAAACTCAATATGATGGAACAGATAAGAAAAAACCTCGTCTTCGGTAACCGCCTCTCTCGCATCAATGACATGGAGCGATCGCCAAAACAAGCGGCCGATGCAACGGTTGCTATGACGCCAAGCCATCTTAGCCCCATAGTTTAACTCTTCGTACGTATGAACATATGTACCAGTTTGTTCTACTTTCAAACGGATTTCGTTCAACCGCCGCTTCATTTCTTGCTCACTTTTTCCAAGCTCCCGATAGCTGACCGTGATAAACTGTTCTGCTTTTTTCATCAACTGCGCATCATGCTGTCTGACCCTTGTTTGATTCATATCACTCTCGATGTTTACCATATATGCTTCTTTTCCTCCACTTTCGATCGATTGGACTCTTCGCAGTCATTCCAATTCCAATCAAGAAACAAATGCCCCCGACCCACCACATTTGCTCGATAAACATCGAAATCGCCAAAAAAATGAGCGCAAAACCAAGCAATCGACGGATCGACATGATTCTCTCCCTTTCTTCCCCGTGAGAAAACGCTCTTTCCTTGTATGAAAACGGCGTATTCGACGGGGCGATGGCGAATGAAGCAATGCTCTCGTCCCTATTGTAGCAGATGCTTCCAAAAGAAAATAGAGAAAATGTTTCAATGAAACAACCCGCTTTGGGCGGCTTTCTCTTTCAGCGCGCGCATCCATGGGTTTAGTGGGCCTTTCAACAAAAGTCCGGCCAAAAGGGCGGCAACGGCAAACAAGAGAAGCCGCTTGACATCATGCTCAACATTTTCCCATACGATCCCGCCGACCGCCTCGCGCATGACATCAATGGCATAGGTAAACGGCAGCCAAGGGTTTAATTGCTGAAAGAACGGGGGAATCAGCTCAACGGGATACGTTCCTCCCGCTCCGGCAATTTGCAAGACGAGCAACACAATCGCCATCGCTTTTCCCACATTGCCGAACAAGGAAACAAGCGAAAAAACCACCGCCATAAAGACAAAGCCGCACAAAAGGCTGAACGTCATGAACCATCCCGGCTCACGGACGAAAATATTCGGCAAGATGAAAGCCGCTCCAGCTGTCACGACCACCGCCTGCAAAGCATTCAGCGTCCAAAAGGTCAACAGCCGTCCGGCATATCTTTCCCGCTCATTCGCTTCCGAAAACGAAGAAGGATCCGTCGACAAAACGGAAACAAGCAACAAACATCCTACCCATATGGCCAGCACCGTGTAAAATGGATTCATGCCCGAACCATAGTTCGGCAACGGGAAAAGGCGGAACGTTTGCACGTCAACCGGGTGGGCCAAAAATGCACCTTTCGCCTGTGGATCTTGTTTCAACAAGCGTATCAGTTCATCGATGTTGGTTTCTCTTTTGATTTTCGATAGGAAGGCGGCCAGCTCGCGAACCTGGCGGGAAAGAAATGGATATTGAGCTTGTGCAGTCTTTAGCGCTTGTTGCGCAGCCGCTAAATCATGATCTGTGTTTGACAACCATTGCTCTACCTCATTTAACGCTTGATCCATGCGAAGAAGCGTTTGTTTCGCTTGGCGTACCTGTTTCCCCGTTTGATTCCATTTCGCACGCAACAGAGGCAACAACCGTTGGCGATATGCTTGATCAAGTTGCTGCGCCTGCGCGTCCAATAAGGCCATTTGTTCACGCAGGTGAGTGATCTTCTCTTCGACGCCTGTTGGATGTTGTTTCACTAGCGCCGCTGTTTCTTGAATAGACGCTAGCGTCTGCTCGATACGGCTGACTGTGCGCTGCACAGGTTGAAGCGAAGAGGAATCAATCGTCCCCTCCCATGTTCTCAATGTTCGGCGCAATTGCTGAACCAATGGGCTCGCGTCTGTTGCAGCTTGTTGGATGAGAGTCGCCCAACGCGCTTGCTTTTCCGGTGTATCAAGAGACTCTGGCGTCTGCCCTGCAAAGGAGAAGGGAAAGGAATGGAGCGCATGAACCGCCATTTCCACCGGCTTTTCCCATAAGTGCGATGAAGCATTGACTTGCATGAACAACTTCTCAACGCGGCCTGTCCATTCTAAACCACGCCGCACCGTTGTTTTGGCAGCCGGCAGAAGCTCGCGGCCTGTACGAACCAACGATCTTGCCTCTCCTACATCGCGATCTAGGGCTTCCAATTGTCGTTGAATCGTTGGCAATTCGTTTTCTAGACGAAACACGAACGCCTCAACGCGGCGAATGGTGGGAAGCTGCTGTTCGAGCGTCACTCCCGCTTGGTGGAACAAGGAAAACAACGCGGTATTGACCACCCTCACAAACTCATCGCTGACTTGAGCTGACAACGTACTTGCTCCGCGCTCCGTGATTTTGGGAGCGATGGCGTTTCGTTTGTCGTTTTCATAGTAGTAAATGGTCGCCCTTTTCGGACGATCTTGAACGACAGTAGCCAATCGGGCCGAAAAATCTGCTGGGATGACGATGGTGGCGAAGTAGTCCCCTTTTCGCACACCTGTTATTCCCTTTTCTTTCGAAACAAATCGCCAGCCCAACCGATGGTTGTGTTGCAACGCTCTCACAATCTCGTCACCGGCCTGAAACGAACGCCCAGCCAACTCCGCCCCGCGGTCTTCGTTCACCACCCCAATCGGTAAATCATCTGTATGGGCATAAGGGTCAATCGAAGCCTCTACATTGATCCAAGCGTAAAGCGATGGAAGAACGATCAGACCGAGAGCCAATATGGCTGCGGCCCAGTTGGTCGTGAGATGTTTCAAATCGTTCACATAAATGCGCCATGCCTGTTTCACTTTGATCCGCTTCCTTTCAAGTCGATCATGCTGTTGTTAGTATGAGCGGATCACGGAAAACTAAACCAACTCGGTCAGTCCTGTTCATTTGCGAAAAAAGAGCCAAAGCGCCAAAAATAGAAAGCCCAGGGCGGCTAGGCGCATCATGTCAAATGGAATACGCTGTCCGCCGAACAAGCCAAAATGGTCAACAATTGAACTCATGACAAGCTGACCAGCAATCACCGCCATCAATGAATTGGCAACACCGATTTTCGGGACGATGAGCACCATGACAAAAACGTAAAAAGCTCCGAGAATACCTCCTATCAACTGCCATTTCGGCACGGAAAACATGGCAAGCAATTCTCCTTTGCCCAAAAACAATTGCATTAAAAAGAGGACAACCGTCCCGATCAAAAACGAAACGAACGCTCCTTCAAACACACCGATCCGCTTGCCCAGGCCGCCGTTGACTCCGGCCTGTACGGAAACAGCCATTCCGGCAGCCAAGGCCAGCAGCATCCATAACCATTTCACGTCCCATTCCCCCCTAAGGCGCCAACATTCCTCTTGATCATGATTCAGTTCAAAAAAAACTTGTCAAAATATTGGCTATAGCAGTCGAAAAACCCAGGCATGTTGATTAACCAATAAAAACCAGATGAGAAGGCTCTATTCCTAGCTTTTCTGCCGTAGTCGGCCATCGGATTCATTGAACAAAAGAATGCCAAAGCCCCCCGGCGAACGAAACGAGAACAACCGCCCAGGCCGGCCACTTCCAAACGGCAAGGAGAAGGAAGGCGCCGAGGACAAACGCTAGATCAGCCGGTCCTTTCACGGCTTTCGTCCAAATCGGATCGTACAGCGCCGCAAGCAAAATCCCAACCACAGCGGCGTTAATGCCGGCAAGCGCCGCTTGGAAGCGCGGATGGCGGCGAAGCCAGTGCCAAAACGGAAACGCGCCAAGAACGAGCAAAAAGGATGGAAGAAAAATGGCTGTGGTAGCCACTAGCGCTCCCTTCCAGCCCAACGCCGCCATTCCAATATACGCGGCAAACGTAAACAGCGGCCCAGGGACGGCTTGGGCGGCGCTGTAGCCGGCTAAAAACTGATTGGCGTTGACCCACCCTTGCGGCACCACTTCCGCCTCCAAGAGCGGCAGTACGACATGACCGCCGCCAAACACGAGCGCCCCAGCGCGGTAAAAGCTGTCAAACAGCGCCAAAAGCGGTGAATGGATCCAAGTGCGAATGAGCGGCAGCGCAACAAGCAACACGGCAAACAATGAAAGCAGCGTCAAACCGGTGGAACGACGAATGGAAGGCGGGATGCCTGCTGAAGACGAAGAAGGTGCAACGTTTTTTCGCCATCCAACAGCGCCAATGCCCCCCGCTGCGGCGATGACGGCTACTTGTCTCCACGCGCCCGGAACAAGAAGTACAACCGCCGCCGCTATGATGACGACCGTTGCCTCGAGGCGGCCATAGGCGAATTTGCGCGCCATCTCCCATACGGCTTGCGCCACGACCGCCACGGCCGCCAACAGCAAGCCGTGCATCCAGCCGGCGTCACCCCAAGAATTGGGTTGCAGCCAAACAGCAACGAGGCTGAGGGCGACCGCTGACGGCAGCGTAAAACCAAGCCAAGCTGCCAACGCCCCCCAAACGCCGGCGCGCATGAATCCGATCCCAATGCCGACTTGGCTGCTCGCTGGACCAGGGAGGAATTGGCATAAGGCGACCAAATCGGCATACGTTTTCTCGTCAATCCATTTTTTTCGTTTGACGTACTCTTCGTAAAAATAGCCGAGATGGGCGACCGGACCGCCAAATGACGTTAGGCCGAGGAGAAGCGCTGTTTTTCCGACTTCCCAAACCGATCGCCGCCTGCTTGTTGCTTGTTGATCCGTCAAGGTCAACGAGATTCACTTCCTTTCGTTCATTCGTTTGTCGTGCTACAATCATATTATCATCAATGCGAGGAGAGGACGTTATGAACATTCGGACCATAGCAGCAAATGGTTTGATTGCCGCTGTATATATCGCCGTGACGATGCTTATTCAGCCGTTTGGCTTTACGAACATTCAGTTTCGCGTGTCAGAAATATTGAATCACTTGGTCGTGTTCCGCAAAACATATGCCATTGGCATTGTGCTTGGCGTGTTTTTCGCCAACTGGTTTTTCTCGCCGATCGCCGCGTATGATCTCGTATTTGGCGTCGGCCAGTCGGTGCTGGCGCTGCTGATCACGATCTTTTCCATGCGGCGCTTGAAAAACGTTTGGGTGCGCATGGCGGTCAATACGTTGTCATTTACCGTAACCATGGCCATCATCGCCCTCGAGCTAAAACTGGCGCTCGGCTTCCCGTTTTGGCTCACATGGCTGACGACGGCCATCGGCGAGTTTGTCGTCATGGCAATCGGCGCGCCGATCATGTATGCCGTCGGACGTCGGATCGCTCCAGAAGCCTTCCGGGCCGCTGACGGCCGTAACGACTGACCCCATGTTCCTACGGCATCGAGCGCACCGCCCACTCGATGATCAATGAACAGACGGCGGCGAGCAACGAGGCCGACGACATGGTTGTTAGCATAGACCGCAACTTGGGATGAATATTGGGGCGAAAGTGAAGGATGACGAGACTGACAGCAACCCCTCCGCCCCATACGATAAGACCCACGGGATTGTCATGCCAAATGCGCGTTGAAACGCGTCAAGCTGTCCGGCGCAATGTTCAATCATTTTCCGATTGCCCAGCGGATAAGCAAAAGCAGTGACAATCACCGGAAACACACCAAACGCGGTTTCTCGCCATGTCAAACGGCTTGCTTGTTGAAACTGGATCAGCAGAACGCCAAGTAGAATGATAAAGGAAATGAAAAGAGCCCACCTTTCAATCGGACGGCGCACGAGCATTGCGCCATACTCCGTTTCCACGCGCTCTGTAAACAAAGGACTAAGCAGGACGCCAGCTACGATCGTAAACTGCCACGTTCCAGCCACAAGCCCCCGTCTCGTAGGCGGCCGCGTACGTGAGCGGCGCGTAAAACAAGCCGAAACCGATCGTCCCCCAAAGGATCCATATCCACGGAAGGCGCTTCATGTCGCGCCAAACCGGGCTGAGGTTGCGGCGGAAAAGAACGATGGCCAACAACAGCGGCACCATAAAGAAAAAGCGAAGCGAGGAACTACACAACCAGCTGCCTCCAGCTAATTCCATGGATCGGTTCAAGATAAACATGACGGCAAAAACGAACGAGGCGGCAAGGCCGATGGCCATTTCGCGCATCTTTTTGTCTCCTCTCCCAGTGATGTAGAGCAGTTTTATTGTATCGCATTATTGGAAATTTTTCTATTTGTTATATTGATTATTTAGAACATATTTTTTTATGATAATATATACACAATAAGAATTTACCGCCCCGAAACAGTTCCGCCAGGCGGCAATCCTATCATCACCGCATCCATTCTTCTTTCCGTCACCTCTGTTTTCTTTAAATTCTTACTTGTCAAATAGGAATTCTTAAAAGGTGTACCCACATTGTCCATAACAGATCGGAAAATATCATAACAAAAAATGGAAAAGGTTGTCTGAAAAAAGTCGTATGATGACCTTTTCAGACAGCCTCTCTATGCTTATCAGTCAGTTGCATGGTTTATTATTGTTTTAACTCAATCGGCACAATTTTTCCATTTTCCACCGCGGCAACGACGATTTCCGATTCAAAGCCGCCATCCTCCCCTATGCTTGGAACGTTATACACTTTCTTTTCTTCCGGAATGTTTTTCAAGCCGTCGTTCATATGTTCACGGATGGCTTGCGGATCGTCGACCGTGCCGGCGGCTTTCATCGCTTCGACGAAAGCGTAAAGCGCCAAATAGTTGTAAGCGGCTTCCGAACCCGGATCTTCATTGAATTTCGCCCGGTAGTTTTTCACAAAATCCGGAACAGCCGGTTCGTCCGATTCGATAAGCGGCATGACGCCGATTGAGCCTTCAAGCATGTCATAAGAGCCGGTTACTCGTTTCATCTCATCGAGCTTCGCTTGGTCCATAATAATGAAGCCGCCTTTAAATCCAAGCTCGCGCGCTTGTTTCGCCACTTTCGCCGTCGGTTCCGAAGCTCCTCCGATAAACAACACATCCGGCTTTTCTTTCAAGGCATTCGTCACGATCGTAAAGAAGTCGGTGTCTTTCGTAAAGTCAATCGATGATTTGTAGACGACTTTTCCGCCTTGTTTTTCCCAATACGGCAACAGCTTTTCCGTCCAGTCTTTCCCGTATTGCGTCGCCGTCGGCAAAGCAGCCAGTTTCTTGCCGAAACGCTTCATGGCATAATCGGTAAAAGTCGGGATGTAGCCGTCATAGCGCGGCGGAATGCGCACCGTCAGCTTGTTGCCCGTTTGCGTAATCTTCGGCTCGCTTGTGTACGCCGCGATGATGAAATTGTCTGTTTGATTGAACACTTGCAGCGCCATGACACCGCCGCTGTGCGGAGTGAAAATGATCGGTGTATGATGTTCTTGCACAAGGCGTTTGGCGTTCGCCGCCGTTTCGTTTGGCAAATATTTATCATCAAGGGAAACGATATTAATTTTGTATTTCTTTCCTTTGACTTCAAAGCCGCCGCTATTGTTGATTTCCTCCGCCGCCATTTTCAAGCCGTTTAACGTCCGTTGGCCGTAGTAAGCAGCCGGGCCGCTTAACGGGCCGCTGTAGCCGATGTTGACCGTACCCGCTTCACCGCCGCCTCCACCTCCATTATGGTTGTTTCCGCTGCCCGCATTGTTGTTGGTCGTTGAGCTGTTGCAGGCGGCAAGCATAAACATCATGATGGCCGCGATCATGACGGCGATGGACCATTTTCTTTTTTTCATTCTACTCCCCCCTATTATTGGATGTTAGTTGATCGTTCTAAATATTTAGACAATACTCAATGCACCCGTTGCTCACCCCCTTTCAAGGTTTGACAACAACCTTCTTATGTCCCAATGTACGCCTTGCGGACATCGTCGTTCGCGAGCAGCTCCTCCGCCGTTCCCGAGGCAACGATCGTTCCGTTTTCAAACACATAGCCGCGGTGGGCAATCGACAACGCCGCATGGGCGTTTTGTTCCGCCAACAAAATCGTTGTTCCTCCCTCATTGATTTGCTTAATCGTCGCAAACATCTGCTCGACAATCAACGGAGCGAGTCCGATTGACGGCTCATCAAGCAAGAGCACCGCAGGACGCGACATTAAGGCGCGGCCGATGGCGAGCATTTGCTGCTGGCCGCCGCTTAACGACCCGGCTGGCGCGTTTTGCTTTTCGCGCAAAATCGGAAACAGTTCGTATACATGTTCGATCGAGCGGCGGATGCCTTCTTTGTCCTTTCGATGGACGTAAGCGCCCATCAGCAAGTTTTCGTATACACTCATGCGCGGAAACAGTTTGCGCCCTTCCGCGCATTGCACAACGCCGCGCCCGACGATGCGGTCAGGCGGCAGCGAATCAATGCGCTCGCCGTCGAGGCGGATTTCTCCCTGCACGGGTTTGTGCAACCCGCTGATCGTGCGAAACAATGTGCTTTTCCCCGCTCCGTTGGCGCCCAGCAACACGGCGATCTCCCCTCGCTTGACGGAAAACGTCACATCGCGAATGGCGGCAAAACTCCCATAGCGGACCGATACGTTGGCAACTTCAAGCAATGGCGCTCCCTCCTAAATACGCTTGAATGACCGCCTCGTTGTTTTTCACTTCCTCCGGCGTTCCTTCCGCGATTTTTTCTCCGTAGTTTAACACCATAATGCGGTCGGCGATTTTCATGATCATCGACATTTTGTGCTCAATGAGGCAAACGGTCAGGCCGCCTTCCACCATTTTGACGATCAATTCCTCAAGCCCTTCCGTTTCATCCGGATTGATGCCGGCCGCCGGCTCGTCAAGCAAAACGAGCTCCGGATCGGTTGCTAAGGCGAGCGCAAACGCCGTCCGTTTTTTCTGTTCCTGCGACAAGTTGGCCACCATCCGATCCGCCACATGGTTCAACCCGACAAAGTCGAGCACTTCCATCGCTTTTTCTTTGCATGCCTGTTCCTCGCGGCGGTGCCGTTTCGTGCGCAAAATGGCATCAAATAAGTTGGATGACGTGCGGAGACGATGGCCGATGATCACGTTGTCCATGACCGTCGATTGTTCAAACAAATGGGTCGTTTGAAACGTTCGGGCGATGCCGAGCTTCGCCCGTTCGTTTGCCGGCAGGCGAGTGATATCGCGCCCTTTAAACGTAATCGTCCCCGACGTCGGCCGGTGCAAGCCGCTGATGAGATTGAAAAACGTCGACTTGCCGGCGCCGTTCGGACCGATGATGGCGTTGATTTTCCCTTGTTCGACGGAAAACGTGACATCGTTGACCGCCAGCAGTCCGCCAAACCGCTTCGTCAGTCGTTCCACGTGCAAAAGCATCATGATCCCTCCTCTGCGTGCCGCTCGCCTCGCCCTTGGCTCGAGACAGCCAGTTCCGCAGCCGCTCGGTTCGCTTCCGGCTCGAGACGACGCGCTTCCTTCCGCTTCGCTTGATAGCGGATGAAGCCGCCGGCGATGCCATGCGGATAAAAGATAATGAGCAACGTCAAAATCGGGCCAAAAATCAGCATCCGATAGTCCTGCAAAAACTGCAGCTGCTGGGACAAAAACGTCACGAGCAACGTCCCGACGACCGGGCCGGCGAGCGTGCCAATCCCGCCGACAAGCAAATACGTCAAAAAGTCAAACATAACGCTTATATATGCGATATCCGGGCCGAGAAACCGGATGAACGATGCGTACAACGCCCCGGCAAGCGAGGTGAAAAAGACGGACAGAACAAACGAAGCGAGCTTGTTTTTCATCGTCGAGATGCCAAGCGTCAAAGCAAGCTCCTCACTGTTGCGAATGGCGATGTACGTCCGCCCAGTCAACGAGTAGACAAGCCGATACATGATGAAGGCGACGACAGCCAAGAAAAACAACACCAAATAATATTGGGCGACGGGCGTTTGAAACGAGAGCGGACCGATGTCAGCCGGCGCCGGAATGCCGATAAAGCCGCGCACCCCGCCGGTTAAGCCATCCCATTTGTCAATGACCAAATAAATAATGTAGCCGACACAAAGCGTATAAATGGCGAAAAAGTGCTCTTTCGTCCGCAACGCGACAAGGCCGACCAAAGCGCCAATCAACGTTGTCAACAAACAGGCCGACACGAAAGCGAGCCAAAACGGCACGCCGGCTTTCACCGTCAAAATACCGAGCGTATAGGCCCCGATCGCAAAAAATCCAGCGTGGGCAAGCGATAAATAGCCAGTATAGCCGGCAAACAAGTTCAATCCGTAAACCGCGATCATCCAGATAAAGGAGATCGTCATCATGTGCAAGTAATAGCCGTTGGTGACAAGCAGCGGAAAAGCGAGTGCCAGCGCCGCGAGGACCGCGAGCCATAGGCGTCGTTTTTCGAAAATGGCCATCAACGTCCCTCCTTGGCAAACAGTCCGTTTGGTTTGACTGTTAAAATGATGACAAGAATCACGAAGGCGATAATGTCTTTGTAGTCGTTCGACACATACGTCGCTCCTAAACTTTCACTAAATCCTAAAATATAGCCGCCGACAATGGCGCCGGGAATGCTTCCCATCCCCCCGAGAATGATGATGACGAACGCTTTCAAGATAACAAGATGGCCCATGCCGGGAAACACGAGGTTGATCGGAGAAGCGAGCGACGCGGCGAGCGCGGCCAAACTGCCGGAAAGGAAAAACGTCAACATGGCGACTTTACTCGTGTTGATGCCGACTAAATTCGCTCCTTCACGGTTTTGCGCCATCGCGATGATCGAAGCGCCGATGAACGTCTTTTTCAAGAAGATGTACAACAGCACCATGATGACCACAGCGGATGCAATGATGAGGATGCGTTGAATGGTCAGTGTGAAACCGAAAATATTGACGACGTCTCCGTATGGTGTCGGCATCGTCTGATAGTCCGCCCCCCAGACGAACTGGGCGAACGCTTCCAAAAACAGCAAAATGCCGATCGCCGCGATTTTGTCATGAAGCGGCGGCGCGTCGCGGAGCGGATAAAACACCAACCGCTCCATCAAGACGCCAAGCAGCCCGACCGCCGCCATCGATACAATAATGGCCAACCCATACGGCATCCCAAGCTTCGTCATGGCCGTAAGCGTGACATAACCGCCCATCATATACAGCGCGCCGTGAGCAAAGTTTGGAATGTGCAAAATGCCGTAAACGAGCGTCAAGCCTAACGCGACGAGGCTGTAAACGCTTCCAACAGTCAGCCCGTTTAACAGTTGCTGAATGAACAACTCCATCCCGATCCCCCCTTGTCTGCCGCTCAGCCTTATATAAGCTAAACAGCCGATCCATCATTTCAGTGAAATAGGCGATCCTCCTACACCAGCTCCCGTTTTCTCGCTCTGCGCCCGAATACCGTTTAAAATGAAATCGACATAAATATCGGTCAGCTCTTTTTCAGAAACGCCCCCATCCGGCTGAAACCAGTAATAGCTCCAGTTCGTGATGCCAAGCAGGCCGAACGTGATCATTTCCGCGTTGAGGGACGGCTTAAACTCGCCGCGAGCGATCCCGTCTTCAATGAGCTGTTCATACCGTTTGCGGAACACCCGCCGCTTTGCGCGAATTTCCGCCAAATGATCATCAGCCAAATGCCGCATTTCGCGGAAGAAAATGCGGGCGCTTTTCTTCCGCGTGCGAATGTTGCTGATGACCATATAGACGATGGCGCGCAGTTTATCCGTGCAACTTGCTCCTACATCTTGGATAATGTGCTCTTGCTGCCGCAACAAATCATCCAAATAGGAAACACAAATATCGCAGAGCAGCTCTTCTTTGCTTTTGTAATAGTAGTAAAAAGCTCCTTTCGTTGCCCCAATCGCTTCGACGATTTCCTGCACCGACGTTTCTTTGAATCCTTTGCGCTCAAACAGTTCAATGGCCGCTTCCCTCAATTTTTCTTTCATCGTCAACTGGCTCCAGTTCATTATTCCCGTTCGATAATCGTGGCGATCCCTTGGCCGCCGCCGATGCACGCGGTCACAAGCGCGTATTTCCCTCCGCGGCGCTTCAGTTCATACACCGCTTTCGTAATCAAAATCGCCCCCGTCGCGCCGAGCGGATGGCCGTGGGCAATGGCGCCGCCGTTGACGTTCACTTTTTCCGGATCCATCTCAAGCTCGCGGTCACAAGTGATCACTTGCGCGGCAAACGCTTCGTTGATTTCGATGATGTCCATCTCATCAAGCGAAAGCCCCGCCTTTTTTAGCACTTTTCTCGTCGCCGGCACCGGGCCGATGCCCATAATGTTCGGATCAACACCGGCGACGGCATGAGCGCGGATGACGGCAAGCGGCTTTGCGCCAAGCTCCTCTGCTTTTTCACGAGACATGATGACGAGCGCGGAAGCGGCATCGTTCAGCCCCGAGCTGTTCCCCGCTGTCACCGTTCCTCCTTCCAAAAACGCCGGCGGCAGCTTCGCAAGTGCTTCCATCGTCGTGTTCGGGCGTGGATGTTCGTCCGTATCGAAGACGAACGGCTCGCCTTTTTTCACTGGAACGGTGATCGGCACGATTTGCTCCTCAAACCGCCCTTCTTGCATAGCACGCGCCATGCGCTGCTGGCTGCGCAAAGCGAACGCGTCTTGCTCTTCGCGGCTGATGCCGTACTTTTTGGCCAAGTTTTCCGCCGTAATCCCCATCGGCGGATCGCCGATTTCTTTCGGCGACAGCTGCGACTTGCGGAAGCTTGGCGGCGTCGAGCTGTACGGTTTTTCCGGGCGGTCCATTAAATATGGAGCGCGGCTCATGCTTTCCACTCCGCCGGCGATATACACATCCCCGTCACCGGCCCAAATGGCTTGCGCGGCTAAGTTCACGGCATTAATGCCCGATCCGCACTGGCGGTCGACCGTCAGCCCCGTTAGTTCAAGCGACAAGCCAGTTTGCAGCGCGGTCAGCCGGGCGATATTGCCGCCCCCGCTTAAGACGTTGCCTATAATGACATCATCAACAAGCTCTGGGCCAATGTTTGCCCGTCGCATCGCTTCTTTGATCACTTCCGCACCGTAAATGTGCGCCGGCAGCGTCGCCAAAGCGCCTCCTTGACGAGCGATGGCCGTTCGCACGGCCGACACAATGACGGCATCCCGTCTCATCCTGACTCCTCCTCATCCCCTTTGTAGCGCGAAACCCGGCAACTGGGCGTGTTCTCGATGTTGCCGGGCTCGCTGCCTTGCTTCACTCATACAGAGAAAACACAGCTTCGCCCTTAATGACTTCTTTTCCATGCTGGTTGACGGCAGCGACGGCAAAACGAATCGCCTTGTCGTCTTTTTCTTTCACCGTTGCTTTTAACGTGATGACATCGTTTAAAAACACCATCGACTGGAAGCGGACGAAATAATCTTGGACAAACCCTTCTTCGTAATACGATGTAAACAGTTTGGCGAGGTTTCCCATCGTCCACATGCCGTGGGCGATAATGCCGGGCAGGCCGGCTTTTTTCGCCTCTTCATCGATCGTATGGATCGGGTTGTAGTCGCCTGATGCGCCGGCGTATTTGATTAAATCAAGCCGGGACACCGGTGCGAGCGTCACGTCGGGAAGCGACTGCCCCACTTGCCATTCACGGATCGTTGTCATACGCTCATCGCCTTTCTAACCGCCTCGTTAATAATGATCGTCGAGGTCGAGGTGAAAATGAGATTCCCATCGGCGTCTTCGCCGTTGTTCGCGATCACTAAAAAGCCAAGCAAGCCCATGCTGCTTTGTTTTTCATAATAATCTTTCACTTCCGCATAACAATACAGCTCTTCACCGACAAACAACGGGCGCTCATAATGGAAGTGCTGTTCGCCATGGATGAGCCCTTTCGCCGGCAATTTCAGCCCTTCAATGACGCCGTAGTCAAACACGCGCGGAAACGTCGGCGGCGCAATGTTGCGCCCGTAGCGCGACCGTTTCCCCGTTTCCTCATCCCAATAAATCGGATTCGGGTCGCCGACCGCTTCAGCGAACTTTTTCACCGCTCCGCGCTCGACGACGTTTTTCACTTTCGCCGACCGTTTTCCGATGTCATGCTGATACATGTTCGTCCCCCCTTGTGTTCAACATTTCGGACCGCCGGCGACATACAGCACTTGACCGTTGACAAACGACGACCGCTCGTCAGCGAAAAAGGCGACCGCATGGGCGATGTCTTCCGGACGGCCGCTGCGCCCGACCGGGATGTTGGCGACGCTCGCTTGGATGAGCTGCTCAAACGAAATGCCGAGCCGCTCAGCCGTTGCTTTCGTCATATCGGTTTCAATAAACCCAGGGGCGACGGCATTCGTCGTGATGCCGAATTTGCCAAGCTCAATCGCCAGTGTTTTCGTAAATCCTTGAATTCCGGCTTTCGCCGCCGAATAGTTCGCCTGGCCGCGGTTGCCGAGCGCGGACGTTGACGAAATGTTGATGATGCGGCCGTATCCTCTTTCGACCATATATTTTTGCGCGGCGCGGGCGCAGTAAAACGCCCCTTTCAAATGGATGTCCATCACCGTTTGCCAGTCGTCGTCCGTCATTTTAAACAGCAGGTTGTCGCGGATGACGCCGGCGTTGTTGACGAGAATATCGAGCGAGCCGAACCGATCGACCACTTCTCGGATCGTCGTTTCCACTTGTTCGCGGTCGGTGACGCTCGCCACCTTGGCGTAAACGTCATACCCTTTTTCCCGCAGCTCGGCAGCCGTCGCTTCAAGCGCTTCTTCGTTTACATCAATGAACGCTACTTTCGCCCCTTCTTCGGCAAAACGGGTGACAATCGCCTTGCCGATGCCGCGGCTTCCTCCGGTCACAAACGCCACTCTTCCTGCAAACCGTTGACTCATCGGTTTTCTCCTCCCTTTCGATAACGCTTTCATTTTTTAGAGAAACTGTCCAAGCTTGACGTGTCCTTTAATTAAGTTGCGGGCGATAATGAGGCGCTGAATTTCATCGGTGCCGTCGTAAATGCGCCACAATCTCGCTTCACGGTACCAGCGTTCGATCGGCATTTCTTTCGTGTAGCCCATGCCGCCGTGGATTTGCATGACGCGGTCAACGACGCGGTTGCCCATGTTCGCGCCAAACAGTTTCGCCATCGAAGCTAAATGGCGATTGTCCTCCCCTTGATCAAGCGTAAACGCCGCGTTCAAAACAAGCCATTTCGCCGCTTCAATTTCCACCGCCGAATCGGCGATCATCCATTGGATCGCCTGCCGCTCGGCGATCGGCTTGCCGAACGTAACGCGTTCTTTCGCGTAGTCGATCGCCATTTGCAGCAGCCGCTCGGCCGCTCCGACCGCACGGGCGCCGACGACCCAGCGGGCGTAGCCGATCCACTCAAGCCCAAGTTGATAGCCGTGATGCAGCTCGCCTAAAATGTTTTCTTCCGGCACGCGCACATTTTCGAAAATTAAGCTGGCTGGAGTGGAAGGTCCCATCGTATGTATCGGCTCCGAACGCCAGCCCATCTCGCGGTCGACGATAAAACACGTCACCCCTTCACGCCCGTTCGAGGCTTGGTGACGCTCTTTGTCGGTGATGGCGATCACCATGACAAAATCGGCGTCGTTGCCGCCGGTAATGAATGTCTTCTCCCCGTTTAACACCCACTCGTCGCCGTCTTTCACCGCCGTCATTTTAATGTTGCGCGTATCAGACCCCGCGCCTGGCTCGGTCATGGCAAAGCACGATTTTTTCTCGCCGTTGATCGTCGGGATCAAATATTTTTTCTTTTGCTCCTCGTTGGCGTAATACAAAATGTTGTCCGCCGATCCGCCAAACTGGAACGGAACAAGCGTTTTCGACACTTCCATCAACACAATCGCCTGCATGACATGGCCCAAATTCGCGCCGCCGTATTCCTCCGGCGTGTTGATCCCCCAAAACCCCGCTTCCTTCGCTTTGAGCTGCAGCTCTTTTAATTTTTCGGGCGGGAGCCCAGGCTTCCCTTCGCGCTCATTGCGCAATACTTCATTTTCGAGCGGCATCAATTCTTTTTCGACAAACTTGCGGATCGCTTTTTGCACCATGCGCTGCTCGTCCGTTAAGCGCAAATACATGATGGTCCCCTCCCTTTTCCGTTACGCCTTTATGCTCGACTCCACTCATCAAAATACCAACCGGTTGGTATGTTATCTTTATTATATTCGAATGTTCTGAAAAGTACAATACCTTTTTTGATTTTCGTCCAACGGGAAAACGCTATATGCGTTCTCCCGTTGGCATGGAATCTATCGATCTATTCCGCCTGCATTTGCTTGCGCACGCTAGCGACCGTTTCCCCGATTCCGCCATAAATGACAAGGTCAAACATCCCGTCCATCCTCGTCGCCGTTTTGTTGATCAACACTTTCCGCGTTGCCGGCGATTCGGCGGCGACATAAAACGGGATTTGATTCACGGGCGCCACTTCCAAACTCGTTCCCATCGCCAGAAGCAAGTCGCTGGCGGCCGCTGCCGCAAACGCTTCCTCGATGCGCGGCACGAGCCCGCCAAACAAAACGACATCCGGTTTGACAATCGTCTGGCACTTTTCACAGCGCGGCACCTCGTGACGGTTGATAAACGACAGATCATACTTGTTGCCGCATGACGGGCATGTCGCCGTCTGCAGCGTGCCGTGCAGCTCAATGACATTCGTGCTTCCTGCTTTCGTATGCAGCCCGTCAATATTTTGCGTCAAAATCGTCACCGTCTTGCCCATCTCCTCAAGCCAGCGGAGAAACCGATGCCCGTCATTCGGGGCAAAGCCGCCCATCATTTTTAATGAAAACATCCGCTTGAATCGACGCCAAAAATCAACCGGATCTTTTTTGTAATAATGCTCTGACAAATAATATTCGACATTGTCCTCTTGGGCGTAAAGGCCGTTTTCGCTGCGAAAATCAGGAATGCCGGATTCCGTGCTCATCCCCGCCCCGGTCAGGACGGCGATCGTATTCGCCTCTTTGATCCATTGCGCCAGTTGCCGGATTTGGTCCATTCTCGTTCTCTCCTTTCCTACGAACCTCTTGGTTTTGCCAGTCTCGCCTTCGGTTCTTTTCGAGGCCATAACGTATAGCTGAAACTCCAGACAAAATCAATCACCAAAACGAATGTCCAACGGGCTGTCATAATTTTCCTACAAATGAAATCACCTGCAAGAAAAACCCCTCTTCCCAACGAAGAGAGGCTACCGTAAATTGAACCCTTTCCCTTCCACAAACTCCTTCATGTACATCCGGACTTGGCGGCTGAGCGTATCGGCCATCTGCCCGGTCCATGTGTCGCGGCGGCGGCCATTTGTCCGCTGCTCATAATACGCCGAAACCGTTTCGTTGTAGCGTTGCAATTGTTCGAGGAATCGGGCGCGGTCTTGGTTGTATTCGTCCTCATGATAAACGTGTTCAAACGGCAGCCGCGGCTTTGGATCCGGCGTTTGCGCAGGATAGCCGACGGCAAGCCCGAACAGCGGAATGACCCGTTTCGGTATGTTAAGCAGTTGGCATACTTCCGGCAGGTTGTTGCGCAGCCCGCCAATGTAGCAGATGCCAAGCCCCATCGACTCCGCGGCAATGGCGGCGTTTTGCGCCGCAAGCGCCGTGTCAATCAGCGCAACCATAAACTTTTCCGTGCTCTCAAGCGACGGAATCACGTCTTTTCCCTCGATTTCACCGATGAGCTCATGGCGGTGAAAATCAGCGCAAAAGACAAAGAAATGGCCGTTATGCTCGACATAGGATTGATTTCCCGCCAGCTCGGCGAGCTTCCGTTTTTTCTCCGGATCTTTCACCCCGATGATCGAGTACGCTTGAACATAGCTTGAAGTCGATGCCGCCTGGGCGCATTCGACGATCGTGCGGATTTGTTCATCCGTGAGCGGCCTGTCTTCAAACCGGCGGATCGAACGGTGCTGGAGAATCGTTTCGATGACTTGGTTCATGACTATGTCCTCCTTGAACAGCCCAACGGCTTCTTTTTGTGAACATGATAACAAAAAAGAAAGAGCCATACAACGAATCGGCTCTTTCCCTTCCATTATCGCCCAAACCGCCCTTCCTGGTAATCGCGAATCGCCTCGCGGATTTGTTCCGGCGTGTTCATGACGAACGGCCCGTAGGCGACGACCGGTTCGTTCACCGGCTCGCCGGCATAAAGAAGAAGGCGGAGTTTTTCGCGGGCGGTCACGTTTAGCTCCGTTTCCTCGCCGCGGTTGTGGCGGCTGAAAAACAGCGCTTGCCCGGCTTTTCCTTCGATGTTGTCGGCACCGAACACGCCACTCCCCTCAAGAATGTACAAAAACCCATTGTAATGCCCCGGCAAATCTTGCACGACCGTTGTTCCCGGTTCGACAATCATTTCCACCATCGTGACGGGAACGATGTTTTTCGTCGGCGCTTTGACGCCTTTCGATGACCCGGAAAAGACCCGGATCGTCGCTCCCTCTTCCTTGCGCACGGGCATGTCTTTGGAGCGCAAGTTTTGGTAGCGCGGCTCGGTCATTTTGTACGCGCTCGGCAAGTTGACCCATAGCTGAAGGCTGTGCACGGTTGAACCGGACGCCGGGTCTTCCTTATGGACGACGCCGCGGCCGGCCGTCATCCATTGCACATCTCCAGGCCCGAGCGTGCTGTGGCCGGCTTTGCTGTCGAAATGTTCAAGCTCGCCGCTGATCACATACGTGACCGTCTCAATGCCGCGGTGCGGATGGACGTCAAACGTTCCTCGCTCAAAAATATCTTCCATCAGCAGCAAAAACGGATCATACTCTTGCCAGTTCCCGGGCTCAAGCACCGAACCGCTGCGATGAATCGGACTGTTGGTGGTCATTTGCACGGTTTTCACGCGACGAATGCGGCGTTGAATCGCCATAACCTCTCCTCCCTTATGTTGCGCAATCCCGGCCGTTGCCGAAAGGAGTGCAGCTCAATCGGCAAACCGTTTCCTCCTTCATCGTACCGGATTCAACGAAAAACAGGCAAGTCATCTGCCTGAAAAATGGCGGCCATACCGCTCGCAAAAAACAAAAAACCTGCCGGCACTCGGCAGGTGGACGTTGGAAGAGGGATTCCAATCCCACCATAAAACTATTGATACAAGGATGAATGGACATGCTCGTTCATCACGTGCAAAATTTGTGCAAAATAATCTCCAGTGTGTCAATCCATGCAAAAAGGCGGGACAATCCGCCTTCTTTTCGTTGCTCGATTCTGCCTTTTTAACAAAATATCCGAAGGAAGTCTCCCGCCTCAAGGAGCGTGAAGGGCAAAAATGTACGCAAAAAGTATGCTAAAAGTGAACAAAAGGCCAATATAAATGGCTTTTCACGAAAGAAAAGTATGAATCAGATCCAAGCAATCCGAAACAACTTCATTGGGCGCCCGTCCTACTATTTGAAGCTGTCGGGCGCGCCAATCTAAACTTTTGACCTGATCGGTTAAAATCACGCCTTCAACGGCCAAGCCTGATGGCAATTCCACTTCAAATGGATATCCTTTTTGTTGCCGGGTGATCGGGCAAAGCACCGCAAACCCTGTCAATTGATTGAACCGCTTTGGTGATAGAACGATGCCGGGCCTTTTTCCTGCCTGCTCATGCCCTGCTTGTGGATTGAAATTGACGTAAACAAGATCCCCACGATCCGGCGCTTGCATCAGAACAATTCATTCCCTTCTGTTCCAAAATCAATTTCAGCATGGCGATTTTCCGGCGTGATTTTAGCCAAAAGTTCCTCCAATGTCGGCTTTTTCTTTTTCGGGATCAACTTGATCGCTTGGTTCTCAACGATCATCTCCACTTCTGATCCTTGATGAAGCGCTAAACGTTCAGCAATCACGCTTGGGATACGAACCGCAAGGCTGTTTCCCCATTTTTGAACTGTTATTGTCATGATTGACACTCCTTTCTGTTTGTTTAATTCCATTATACCTCTCTCCTTTCATTTCGTATATACATAGTATATACATAAATTCAAAAAAAGATGCCATCGAGACGGTGTTTTCGATTCGAAACGAACGATTACGATTGATGATAAGACGCTGAACATAAAGATTTGAAGAAAAGTCAAAAGGATTCCCAAAAAATGAAAAACGACTGCCAACGCAGTCGTATCAAGGGTTTCATGATTTACAATTTGACAGGATCGGATATTAGAAATGGAGGAAGAGGGATTCGAACCCCCGCGGGCTGTGACACCCCTAGCGGTTTTCGAAACCGCCCCCTTCAGCCAGACTTGGGTATTCCTCCGTATGAAAATGGAGCCTATCGGATTCGAACCGATGACCTCCTGCGTGCGGGGCAGGCGCTCTCCCAGCTGAGCTAAGGCCCCATGTCTATAATGGTCGGGAAGACAGGATTTGAACCTGCGACCTCACGGACCCGAACCGTGTGCTCTACCAAGCTGAGCTACTTCCCGACATAGGCTGGTTTACCTTGCGACAATTCATATTCTATATGAACCTCAAAGGAAAGTCAATAGTTTTTTTATCTTTTTTTCGCCATAACGGATGAAAATTTATCTTTTTTCTGAAACGACCTGCATAGCTGCCGCTCCTTTTTTCCTATACTAAAAACACAGCAACCGTGTAAAGGAAAGGGGGCGCTTTGTGAAACTCATTCCGCCGGCGCGGCGCAAACGGGCGCATTTGTCGCAATTGACAACCACCCATTTCCATTTGCGTCATCCGCTTGTCGTCGCCTTTTTTTCCTTTTCGTTTCCGGGTTTCGGCAATTTGATGCAGCAACGCTACGCCACGGCCTTTATGTTAATCCTCTGGGAGCTGTTTATCAACACAAAAGCCCATATCAATACAGGTATATTATACTCGCTGCTTGGCGATTTTGAAAAGGCAAAAGCCGTTCTTGACGAACGATGGCTCATGTTTTATGTGGCCATCTACATGTACAGCATTTGGGACAGCTACCGCGGCTCAGTCGACATGAACAAGCTGTATTTGCTCGCCGACCGCGAAGATGCGCCGATCTCTTCCATCCGAATGGGAATATGGGATATTAATTATTTGGACAAGCGCGAGCCTTGGCTGGCGCTGGTCTGGTCGGTGCTCGCCCCTGGCCTTGGCCATTTGTATGTCCATAAAGTGATCACCGGCCTGTTTATCTTCACCTTTACCATTTTGGTATCGTATTTCGCCCACTTGCCCGAAGCGATTACGTACACGCTGACGGGCCGATTCGATTGTGCAACGAAGATCATCGATATGCAGTGGGCGCTTTATCTGCCATCGATTTATTCGTTCATCTTTTACGATGCTTACGTATCAGCGGTCGAATACAACAAGTTGTTTGAAAAAGAACTAGCCCACTATTTGCGGCGCCGCTTTCAGCCGAAACGGTTCGCATGGCCGATTTGATGGGAGGCGTTTCATGATTGTCATTGCCACTTTCGAGAGCCACCTATTCGTTGAACTGGCGATTTCAGCGCTTCAAGAAAAAGGGATTGCTGAACATCAGATTTTTGCAGTCCCGCTCAACCGCTCTGCCGAACCGCCGCGCCTGCTTGATACGCTCCATCACGCCAACGGGTTCAGCTTCCTTGACTTGGCGGCGATTTTAGGAACGTGCTTGATGCTGCTAGGGGCGATTTACGGCTATGTGTTGGCATGGGGTCCGATCATTTGGGGGATTATCGGGGCGGTTTCAGGCATCGGAATCGGCATTTTGCTCAAATGGTGGGTAAACCGAAAATCCACGCACCGTCAAAGCCGCACAGGCGCTGATATCGTGCTTCTCATCCGTTGCGATGAACAGCAATGGCCGGCCGTGGAGCAGTTGCTGCGGGGCCATCACGCGCTTGGACTCGCCGGCGTTCACGACAAGCAGCCGAATAGATAGGCATTTCATCCCCTTTCACTGAAAAACCCGAGGGAACACCCCCTCGGGTTTTCGCCGCTCTGCCGTTTTCAATAGACATCTCGCCGCATAAAGACAAAAAAAGCGACAAGAAGCCCTGCAAGCCCCCAGACAGCCAGCACGGCCATCGAAAAGCCAAGCGTCATCCCCTCAATCGGCGGAGCCGCTCCTCTTATGTAATCCGTCAGCCGCAAATTGACTATAAACAAATATTTGGCCGAATGCCATGACGACACCATGTTTGACAAAATCGCGCCAGAAATCAATGCTGCCAGCATGATCCCCATCACCGCCGCCGTGCTCCGAAGCAGCACCGAAAGCATAAACGTCAGCGTGCCGACGACAACGCTCACAAACGCTGCCAACCCGAGCTCGATCAAAATGTATTTCCATTGCGGAATCATATGGACGTTTTCCGTATTCAAGTCTTCCCCTTGCGGAGCAAACCCGGTCAACAACGGCAGGCGGAAGCCGCCGTAGCCAAACACAAGGCCAGAGATGGTATACGACAGCACCGCCGTCATCAGCATAATGAGCGATACCGATAAAAGCAAGGCGATATACTTACCTAACAAAATTCTCCATCTCTTCACCGGCCGGACAAGAAGCAGCTTGATCGTTCCGGCGCTTGCCTCGGACGACACTAAATCGGCAGCCACGACCATCACTAACAGCGGCAAAAACAAGTCGATGGCGTTTTCGATAAACGTACGCATAAACGTCGGCGCCCCTGGGGCAGACGGGTTAATGTTGTGTTCTAAGTAGTACTGCTGCTGCTTGAGGCGGATTTGCAAATACTTCCGCCATTCTTCCGACATGCTCGGCGACTGGAGACGGTTTTGCAAATCGACGATTTGCTGCTGCAGCTGCGTCCGCCAATCGGCCGTGCCGATCCGTTTTCTCAGCTCTTCCGTCTCGCGGTATTGGGCGTATGTAAACAAGGCAACAAGCACCGCAATGATGGCTGTGATCACCCATAGCCGCTTTTTGCGGACGATTTTCAACATTTCATTATACACGAGCTTACTCAATCGTTTCGCCCCCTGTCAGCTCGATAAACAAGTCTTCGAGCGTCGGCAGCCGCGGTTCAATTTCCGAAACCGAGACGCCGGCTTGGACAAGCCTGGCGTTCCAAGCAGCTAGTCTCGACGGCTCATATGGCGTGACGATCGTCTCTTCATCGGCGCGCAGCACCTCGGTTTCCTCAGCCAAGAGCGCCCGCGCCCGATCGATCGGAGCGGCTTTCCAGACGACGCGCGCCTGTTGGTTTAACAGCCGCTCAACCGTGTCCACGGCCAAGAGCCGCCCTTTCGCCATAATGGCCACGCGGTCGCACATTAATTGAATTTCACTTAACAAATGCGATGAAACAAGGACGCTCAACCCTTCCGTTTCCGCCAAAAAGCGAATGAAGGCGCGCATCTCGCGAATGCCGGCCGGGTCAAGGCCGTTGGTCGGCTCGTCCAAAATGAGCACCTTCGGCTTTCCAAGCAGCGCCTGAGCGATGCCGAGCCGCTGCCGCATGCCGAGCGAATACGTGCTCACCCGGTCATGAATGCGCTGTTCAAGGCCGACGAGCTTCGCCACTTCCACGATCCGATCTGCACCAATTCCCGGCATCATGCGGGAGAAATGTTCAAGGTTTTCCCAGCCTGTTAAATACGGATACATTTCTGGGTTTTCGACGATGCAGCCGATCTGGCGAATCGCGTCGGTAAACTGGCGGTGAAGATCATACCCGCAAATCGCCACCGTCCCCGACGTCGGTCGAATGAGCCCGACGAGCATGCGGATCGTCGTCGTTTTTCCCGCGCCGTTCGGCCCTAAAAAGCCGAACACTTCCCCCTCATGCAGCTCAAACGAAATGCCTTTAATAATTTCCTTGCCGCGAATCGTTTTTCGCAGCTCTTTGACCGTCAACGTCACCCGTTTGGTCATCGCTTGTCCTCCTCCGTCAACGTGATGAGCGAGGCGACGCGCTCGCCAATCCGCTTATATCCTTCTTCATTCGGATGGAAGTGGTCGCTGTACAAATAGTCGTTGACATGGAGGGCAAACAAATCAAACGTCGGCACCGCGACAATGTTGGGATAGCGGGCCGCCACTTCCGCTGATGCAAAATTCCAATCGCGCACAACCGCCGACGTCCGTTTGGCATCGTCTAAATCGCTGAACGGGTTGTACAAACCGATCGCAAAAATGACCGCCTCGCTGTTGAAGCGGCGCAGCGCGGCGAAAATGCGGTCGAGGTTCGCCACATACCGGCGCTTCGCCTCATCGAGCTGTTTCATGTTCAATCGAAGCGCTTCCCCACCTTGAAACAAATCGTTGCCGCCAATGGTCATCACGATCAGATCCGCCATCGCGACTTGCCGTTGAATCTCAGGCTCGCCAAGCTGGCGAAGCAGGCCGTCGGAACGAAGGCCGCGAACCGCCAAATTCGTCACACGGATTGGTTGATCTGTTTGCCGTCGAAGCTCATCGACCATATAGCCGACATACCCTTTTCCGCTTTCATCACCTGTTCCTCTTGTCAACGAATCGCCAAGAGCAACAATATCTATTTTCTCGTCATGTTGCCTTGTTTCAGCCGTCGGCGTCCGTTGTTCTTTCGTCGGCGGCTTGGCCGCTGAAAAAAACTGGTCTTGCACCGCCAATGCCAGGCCGCCAAGCCAAAGCACTCCGGACAGGGCGGCAACGGCTATGAGAAGCGCAACTGTGCTCCGTCGCATGCAACCACCTCATTTCTACATCGTTGTCATCTATCGCGATCCGTCTTGGAATTGTTCGCCATCATTGGTTTGATCCGACAACCACCGTTTTATTCGCCAATGTTTCGGATTCCAATACTTCTTTAGCTTCGCGGCCGCTTCCTTTCCCACCAACAACGCCCCAATCCAAAACATGATTTTCGCCGCCACAATGGCAACTGTAGCGATCAAAGCTTTGACCGCGGCCGAAAACGGCAGAAAAGGGACGATGGGAGGGATCAGCCAAACAACGAAGGATGCGATGATGAGCACGATGCCGATGCGGCGCATCATAAGCGGCTTATGTTTCACCCACCCGTTCCCCCCTGTCCATTGGCAACATATACGCTTGCGAAAAACAAACAATGACCTATCTCAACTCTAACATATGTATACTCATTTCGAGAAATCTTCCGCTTTGAAAATGGTCAAGCGCATCGAGCCAATGAAACATGGAAAATGCATGTTGATGGGCAGTCTGGCTTTCTTGGCGCCGCCTCGCCCTTCACCGTCCAACCACAAAAGAAGCCTAGCCGGCCTGGCTAGGCAAACAGAACACTGTGAATGATCACCGCTGTTTATGCCAATAATCGATCAATCCCATCGCGCACACTTGCAAATCAAGCTCGATCGCCGCATGCGCGGACGACGAAGATGGAGCGCCATGATCATCAAGAAACGCCATCACTTCGCCGCGCAACCGGTGCGCTGCCATTTTCGCCTGCTCGGCAGCCGGCGCTTCTGGATGACGGTCGACCGCTTCTTTTCCCGCCGCCACGAACTTCGGCAGCCAAAGGCGAAGCTGGCGAAATGCCTCCTGTGGGTCATCCAGCATGCCGAAATGGCCAAAATAAATGCGTTCCGGTCTCAGCTCCTCAAGCCTTGCCGCCGACTGCTCCATTGCCTCGGGATCAAATTGGTTCGGAGATGTTGAAGGAAGGCAAAACGTAAGCCCCGCTTCTTGCAGCTGCGGATAAAAAACGCCGATCGTATCGCCAGTGAACACGCCGCGGCTGTACGAATCGTAAATGGAGAAATGGTGGTTGGCATGCCCCGGCGTATCATAAAACACGAGCGTCCGCTCCGCACTCAGCTCCAGCGTTTCCCCGTCCTCTTTCACGATGAGACGCTCTTCCGGCACCGGAACGATCGGGTCAAACAGCGCTTCAAACTGCGCGCCGTACACCGCCTTCGCCCCGGCAATGAGCCGCGACGGATCGGCCAAATGCCGCTTTCCTTTTGGATGGACGACGACCGTTGCATTCGGGCAATGCTGAAGAAGCAGCCCAACGCCGCCCGCATGGTCCAAATGAATATGGGTGACGATGATATAGCGAATCTCGGCCGGATCGATATGAAGCGCTTTCAATCCAGCAAGCAAATGCGGCACCGACGGGCTTGGCCCTGTTTCCACGATCGCCAAGTTCTCTTCGTGAAGCACGTATGTACCGGTGCGCTGCGGCATGCGCAAATCATACAAATCGATGAGTGAAATGCGGCGGCCGAGATCAAGCGGCTGTGCCATGTTCCCTCTCCCCCTTTGGTTGATGATGCAGAATATTTTAACATAGAAACTGGATTCCCGCTACAGGGGCTGATAAAAAAGCAGCCCCTGCCCAGAGGGCAAGAGCCGCCTTCTCGTTTCAACTGTCGGCAACGGGGCAACAACTGCTCCGCGCGCTATTTTTGAAGACGGGCGCTGTCGACCGTTGCCCTCCGCAGCACGAACAAGCTCCCTGATGCTCGACCCGCTCGCATCCAACGCTGCCGCCAACGGAAAGACACCGTCGTTTGCCAAGCACCCCCTAATGCTTACGACACCAACTCGCCGCCAGCCGCTTTCTCTTTCCGCCCGTTTCGGATCGCCAGCCATACCGCCGCGGCCCAGCCGATGACGATAAGGCCATAAACGGTCGGATACACCGGCGCAGGCGCTTCCCAAGCGTGCAGGAGCGTGCGGACATTCGTCAAAATAATCAACCCGCCGACCAATACCCCAAGCAAATGGGACGGCAGTTTGCGGACAAGCCAAGCAGCGATCGGCGCAGCGATGACCCCGCCAGCCATGAGCGTCAGCACCCAGTACCAGTTCACTTGCTCCCAACCAAGCGAAATGACGAATCCTAGCGTCGCCGACAGCGCGACGGCAAATTCGGACGTATCGACTGTGCCGACCACCTTGCGCGCTTCCATGCTTTTATTGGCCAACAACACCGGCGTCGCAATCGGCCCCCATCCCCCACCGCCGGTCGCATCAAGGAAACCGGCCGCCAATCCGAGCGGGACGAGCTGCTTATTAGACCACCGTTTCTCCGGCGCCGACGGCGCGCGGCCGTTTAAAAATAAGAATCGATACATGATGTAAAGGCCAAGCGCCAGCAAAAACAGCGACACGTACGGCTTGATCAAATCCCCCGGCAAGTTGCTTAAAAAGCACGCTCCGACAAACGCCCCAACCGAACCGGGAATGATAAGCTTCAGCACCATTCCGCGGTCGACGTTGCCGAACTTCCAATGGGACGCTCCAGACGCTGCGGTCGTCACGACTTCCGCCAAATGAACGGACGCCGAGGCGACCGCCGGAGCGATGCCGAACGTCAAGAGCAGCGTCGACGACGTGACGCCATACGCCATCCCAAGTGAGCCGTCAATCAGCTGGGCGATAAATCCTACAAACACAAAAACGATCAGTTTTTTCATTGGTTTCCCTCCGTTTGCAATGGTTGAACACGTTACTTATAATTTAAATCTCATTATTCATAGATGTCAACTATGAATTTAAAAAAATAAAAAATACTATCATTTTTTCATTACACCCATGACATCGCAAACGGCCACCGGCTCGGCGTCTAAAAAAACAAAGAAACAAGGCGCCCCGAATATCGAAACAGGACGCCTTGTTGAAACTTGTTTTTGCTCAAAATTTCCCTTGATACCGCTCGACTTCCCAAGCATGAACCGCCGTGCGGTAGCTGTTCCATTCGTCTTTTTTCATCGCGACGTATTCGTTGAATACGTGCTCGCCAAGCGTCGCGCGGCCGATTCCTCCGCTTTCAAACGCAGCGATGGCCTCGCCCAAGTTTTCCGGCAAGTTGTCAATGCCAAGTTCGGCGCGACGTTCGTCCGACATATGGAAGATGTCCTCGTCAATCGGAGCAGGAGCGGTTAAGCCTTTTTCAACGCCGTCCAAACCAGCCGCCGCGATGATGGCATACGCTAAGTACGGGTTAGCCGACGGGTCCGGGCAACGGAGCTCGACGCGCGTCGCGACACCGCGTTTGGCCGGAATGCGGATGAGCGCCGAACGGTTCGAAGCGGACCAGGCGATGTAGCAAGGCGCCTCATACCCTGGCACAAGCCGTTTGTACGAGTTGACAAGCGGGTTCGTAACCGCCGCAAAGTGTTTGACGTTTTTCAGCAAGCCCGCGATGAATTGGTACGCTGTTTCTGACAACTGGTTCGCATCGTTCGGATCAAAGAACGCATTTTCCCCATCTTTGAAAAGGGAAATGTTGACATGCATGCCTGAACCGTTGATGCCAAACACCGGTTTTGGCATAAACGTCGCATGGAGGCCGAACTTGCTGGCGATCGTTTTGACGACCCATTTGTACGTCGTCGCATTGTCAGCCGCACCGAGCGCATCGGCATATTTGAAGTTGATCTCATGCTGGCCTTCCGCCACTTCATGGTGCGACGCTTCAATCGTAAAGCCCATCGCTTTTAAGGCGCGGTAAATTTCAAGGCGAACGCGCTCGCCCAAGTCTTTCGGAGACGGTTCGAAATAACCGCCGCCATCATGGAGCTCGAGCGTCGGATTGCCGTTTTCATCGGCTTTGAACAGGAAAAACTCCAGCTCCGGACCGACCGAGATCGTATATCCTTTTTCCGCCGCCCGCTCGATCGTTTTTTTCAGCACGTTGCGCGGGTCGCCTTCAAACAGCGTGCCGTCCGGATTGGTCACCGAGCAGAGAAAGCGCGCTTCCGCATAGCCTTCCTCGACAGTCCACGGCAAAACAGCAAACGTATTCAAATCCGGCAGCAAGTACAAGTCGGAACGGTTGATCGGCGAGAAGCCTTTGATCGACGAACCGTCAAACATGATTTTCCCTTCGACAACATCATCAAGCTGTTCAGCCGTCACGGTCACGTGCTTTAAAATCCCTTCAATGTCGACAAACTGCAAATGAAGAAGCTCAACGTTTTTTTCTTTGATCTTCTCTTTGATTTGTTCCAACAACTCCGTTTGTGCAGAGGAAACGAACGGTTTTGACATGTTAAATTACCTCACATTCACGCGTTTATTTTCCTAACATGATTTTATTATAGAAAAAGAGAAGCCGTTTGGCAATACTTTTTTATCAATTTTTCTGTATTTTTATAATGAATTTTTTTGCAAACTTTTTCAAACAAGACGAATATTTATACAAAAAAGCCAGCCGAGGAGACGATTGTCTCCTCGGCTGGCTTTTTCTATCCGCTATGGATGTTACGTTTTCTCCTCACGCCGACGCCACGAGCCGGACGAAATGATCGGCAGGCCGGCGGCTTTTTCCGGCAAGTAAACGTAGACGTACCCTTCGATCGGTTGGCGGGCGTCGCGGACCCATATCCGCTCATATTCGTTATCGTCCCGTCCTTCGGCGTAGTCTTCAAGCTCATCCATCGCCTTGAGCCCTTCCTCCGTCACCGTCAGCCATTCCCCTTCCACTTCTCCTTCTTCACCGAGCACAAGCGCAGGGTACGGGCCAACGCTGTACAAACGACCGTTCACCTTCCCTGGGCATACGGCGCAAACATAGGGAGCTACGACATCATGGTTGTCCTCGCCAGTCAGCAACGTGCCATACACAAACACTCGATATCGTCTTTCCGCCATCTCGCTTTTCTCCTTTTGTTTACATAACATTTATTATGAAAACTCGAAGAAAACACAAAAACAATGGAAGCCCTGCCTCTCATCCATCCTTGCCGCTCCGCGGCGGCGCCAGTGTGAATTTGTCAAGCGGACAGCGGGCAACGAAAAAGCCGCGCCAGCTTCATGAGCGGCAACGGCACGGCTTGCGATGATCCCGCAGCAAACGAATGACGCTTTCTTCATCATATTCGTTCGACAACGAGAAGTCAAGCAACAGTTTACGCGGATGGCTTCCATTTAATGCTGCAGCCGATGCTCGGCTTTTGCTTTTCCGGCACCGGACGGCCCTCCAACAAGGCGTCCAGCGCGGCGCGGATTGATTCTCCGGTCACCGGGATGCCGTTGTTCGGCCGCGAATCATCAAGCTGGCCGCGGTAGACGCATTTCAGCTCACGGTCGAAAACATAAAAATCCGGGGTGCAGGCGGCGTCGTACGCCTTCGCCACTTCTTGCGTTTCGTCATACAAGTATGGGAACGGGTAGCCAAGCTCTTTAGCCACTTTTTTCATGTTTTCCGGCGAATCTTCCGGATATTGTTCAGCATCGTTGGAGTTGATGGCGACAAACGACACCCCTTTGGGCATATAATCGTTTGCGAGACGAACAAGTTCATGCTGCACATGCTTGACAAACGGACAATGGTTGCAAATGAACATAATGACAGTCGCTGCGTCCGATTTCACATCCTCAAGACGAACGACGCTGCCATCGATGACATTCGTGAGGGCAAACGGAGGCGCTTGTTTGCCAAGCGGAAACATATTCGATTCGACAGCTGGCATACCTAACACCCTTTCTTCCATTTTTTTCTCTTTTTAATTATACCAAAAGAGAGAGGAACGCCACAAATAAACCGCCCAAACCGACCGAGCGGCAGCGGCATATGATGCTACATAGACGAATGGAAAGGAGGCTTTTCCCATTGATTTACATGAACAAACAGATGACCCCGCACGTGTACGGTGCCACTCCGCCTCCCCCCTCGCATTCGGTGTTTTATTACCGACGCGCAAAAACGGAACAAATGATTGAAGAGCAAACTCAGCTGCTTGAACAATTGACCGAGGCGTTCCTTCGCCTCAAGCTGGCGGTGGAGGAAGGACGAAAGCAGCAAGCCGATGATCGTGAGAAAATCGCCGATGCCTTGACTTGGCTTGAACGTTCTCTTGCCGCCGGACAAACGGCACAAGCCGAGCATAGCGGACGTCTCGTCAAGGCGCTGGATGACCTCAAGGGGATGGTGGCGGCAAGCCAAACCGAGCAAACTGAGCTGTATCGCGAACTAACTGAAACTGTTTGGCGCTTCATTAATGCCTCTAATGCCGGGCAAAACCTGCAGGCGGAGCAAAACAAGCAATGGGCGGAAGCGTTCGCCCGGCTCGAGCAATGGCTCGCTGCCGAACAACGAGAACAAGCGGAGCTCGCCGAAACGCTGGCCCGCCTTGAACGATCGATCAACGCTCACGAGCAGATGGAGCACGAACAGCGGCGCGCATGGGAGGAGCAGTTCGCAAAAGAAGAAACAGCGCGCCAAGCCGTCATCGAAGCGTTGACGGCGCAAAGTGAAGCGATGCGTCGGCTTGAGCGGCAATCGACTGAACGGGAACAAACAGCCGAAGGAATGGCCGCCCGCCTCGAAGGGCAAGAAAAACTGTACCAAAAATTAGTGGAACAGCTCGAGTTGCAGCGCGTCTTTCACCAGACAGTCATCGAGCGGCTTGAGGCGCAAGAGGCGGCGCAATACAAAGTGACCCGCCAGCTCGATAGCTTAAAAGAAGCGCTGTATGAACGATGCTCCTTTATCGTTGACAGCGTCAAACAACTGTTTTCCTCGTTCTTTTCCGGTCGGGGGCGCAGCCAAAAAATCGACCGCCAAGCCGCTGAACCAAAAAACCCGATCCGCTTGTAGAAGGCTGTCACCATCTTTCGGCGTCTACCGCACCGCAATCCGCCGGCTGAAACGGCGGGCTGTTTTTTGGCTGGCTGCCGTTGGATGGCAAAAGCAAATCAATGGACAACAAGAAACGAAACATCCCATAATAAGAACTAACCATTTTTATCATCTCGCGCCGAGAAGACCCCCACTTCCACGCGTGAGCGTAGGCGGGAGAGCATGCAACCGCAAGGAAAAGAAAGCCTTGATACATCAACATTTCGAGAGGGAGGAAAAATGATCATGCCGCTAAAGCTCAGCGTTCTTGACCAATCGCCGATCCCCGAAGGCACGACCGCGGAAGAAGCGCTGGAAAACACGGTCCGTCTCGCTCAATTTTATGATTTTTCTGATAAACTGACCTCATTCCGGTTCATTGCCGAAACGATGTGGGGGGTAGAAACGAACGATGCGGATTATCTCTATTAACGTCGGCAAACCCAAAACCGTCAACATTGACGGTCGACTGATGACGACCGGCATTGACAAAACCCCGGTCGCCGGGCCGATCGCCGTCGGCAAACAAAACTTGGCTGGAGATGGACAAGCCGATCTCATCCACCATGGCGGCGAAGATAAAGCGATTTGCGCCTATCCATCAGAACATTTTACCTATTGGGAAGAGCGATACGGCCGTCCGTTTGCCGCCGGCGCGTTTGGAGAAAACTGGACGCTTTCCGGTTTGACCGAAGACGATGCGTGCCTTGGCGACATTTATGCCGCCGGCACGGCGCTCGTGCAAGTGTCGCAGCCGCGCCAGCCGTGTTCCAAATTGGCCTTCAAACATCAGCTGTCCGATTTGCCGAAAGCCGTCTGCCAGACAGGAAAAAGCGGCTTTTACTTCCGCGTCCTGCAAGAGGGCATCGTTGAACCGGGCGCGCCGCTCGTTCTCGTTGAGCGGGGCGCGGGAGCATTGTCCATCGCCTATATCAATCAAATTTATTATCATGAGCGGGACAATGCAGCTGCCCTGGAACAAATCGCCAACCATCCCGCCTTATCAGCGAGCTGGCGCGAAGCGTTTCAAAAGCGCCTCTCCGAGCGAACGCGTCCTTAAGCCTATGTTGGCAAGACAAGCCCGACACAAGCCGGCGTTTCACATAGCGATAGAAAGGCGCCTGATCGTCGACCCTCGCGAAACATGGCTTTGTTCAACGATCGCGGCGCTCGTTTTCGGTTCAGCGGGAGAGCGACGTCGCCGCGCAGGCGCATTCCTCATCGGGCCACATGCACATTGCGCAACCAATAGTGCTGATACAATTGGAAATAAAATCCTTTTGCAGCCAGCAGCTCTTCATGCGTCCCTTGTTCGATCACCTTGCCTTCGTTGAGCACAAGGATGCGGTCGGCATGTTGAATCGTGTTCAACCGGTGGGCGATGACAAAGCACGTCCGGCCGCTCATGAGCCGCGCGAGCGCTTCTTGAATGCGCACTTCGGTCACCGTATCGATGTTGCTCGTCGCTTCGTCCAAAATCAAAATGGCTGGGTCGGCGATCATCGCCCGAGCGATGGCCAACAGCTGCCGCTGCCCTTGGCTGATTCCGCCGCCTCCTGGGGCCAAAACGGTGTCATAGCCGTCCGGCAGCTTCATAATAAAGGAGTGGGCGTTCGCCTGGCGCGCCGCCTCCTCGACTTCTTCATCGGTCGCCTCAAGCCTGCCGTAGCGAATGTTGTCGCGAATCGTTCCAGTGAACAAAAACGGATCTTGAAGCACAAACGCCATATGGCGGCGCAAGCTCGCCCGCTTGATCGTTCGGCTGTCGCGGCCGTCGATCCAAATCTCCCCACGATCCGGGTCGTAAAAACGGGTCAACAGCTGCAACACAGTCGTTTTGCCCGCTCCGGTCGGGCCGACAAGCGCAACCGTCTCCCCTGGGGCGACAGAAAACGTGACGTCATCGAGCGCCGGACGCTGTTTGTCATAGGAAAAGAAGACTTGGCGAAACTCGATGCGCCCATCCAGCTTGTCGACGTCCGCCGCTTCCCGTTCATCTTCCTCTTCTTTCGGCAAATCCAAAATTTCCAACACCCGCTCGGCGCCGGCCAACGCCGACAGCAACGTGTTCCATTGATTGGCCAAGTCATTAAGCGGTCGGGTAAACTGGCGGGCGTATTCGACAAACACGACGATCGTGCCGACCGAAATCGCTCCTTTGGCCGCCAGCCACCCGCCGACGCCGGCGATGAGGGCGAAGCTTACATTGTTTAAAAAGTTCATCAGCTTCGGGATGAAGCCGGAATACGTCTGCGCCCAAAAGCCGGCGCGTTTCAGCTCGGCATTTTTGCGCGCCAATTCCGCCTCCATGCGCTTTTCTTGCGAAAACAGCTTGACGACTTTCTGTCCGGAAATGACTTCCTCGATAAAGCCGTTCATTTCTCCGAGCGCCCGCTGCTGCTCGCGGAAACGCACCCGCGTCCGGTTGGTGATCCAGCGCATGCCGGCATACATGAGCGGCACGACAACAAGGGCGACGATCGTCAACAAAACGCTTTGCGAAAGCATCACCGCCATCGCGCCGATCAGCGTAAGCGTGCTCGAGACGACTTGCACGACGGTGCTGTTAAACGTCTGGCTCATGTTGTCGATGTCGTTTGTAATCCGGCTCATCAGCTCCCCTTGCTGGCGGCGGTCAAAGAACGAAATCGGCAGCTCATGAAAATGGAGAAACAGCTGTTCGCGAATCCCGCGCACTGTCCGCTGGCCGACATCGATCATCCAATAGTTTTGCAAAAACGTCGCCGCGCCAAGGGCAATATAAATGGCAAGAAGCAAAACGAGTGTCGCTAAAAAACCGTCCGTCCTCCGCTCGACAATGTACACATCGACCGCCCGGCCGATGACGTACGGCCCAGCAAGCGCCAGCGCTGAGCTGACGACAACCATGGCCATAGCCGCAAACAACTTTCGCTTTTGCGGAGCGATGAACACCCAAAGCCGCCGCAAAGTGCCGACGCTGTTTTTCGCCCGCTGCGGACTTGCGCCAAAACGCGCTCCGTGCGGGCTATGCCGTAGTGACATCCACCGATCCCTTCTTTCCTTCCTGTGTGGCGACGATGCGTCGATACAGTTCGCTTGTCGCCAGCAGTTGTTCATGGCTTCCTTGCGCGATCAGGCGGCCGTCTTCCAAAAGCAAAATCGTATCCGCCGCCATCGCTGTACTCACCTTTTGCGTCACCATCACCGTCGTGCACGCATACCGCCGCAACGCTGCGAGGAGCTTTGCTTCCGTCTCTGCATCGAGCGCGCTTGTGCTGTCATCCAAAAGCAAAATGCGCGGTTGCCCAACCAAGGCGCGGGCGATCGACAGCCGCTGCTTTTGTCCGCCTGATAAATTGACGCCCTTTTGACTTATCAGCGCGTCGTATCCATCCGGAAACCGAGTGATCGTTTCATGAATTTGTGCATCACAAGCCGCCTTCACGATCTCTTCCATCGTCGCGGTCATCTTGCCGAAGCGGAGGTTGTCGGCGACCGTTCCGGAAAATAGCAGCACTTCCTGCGGAACAAAACGAACATAGGCCCGCAACTTCTCCGCGGAAAACTCACGCACGTCGATGCCGTCGATCAACACTCGCCCGGCGTCTGGTTCATACAGACGGGGGATGAGCTGAAGAAGCGTCGATTTGCCGGAACCAGTCGCCCCTAAAATCGCCGCCGTTTCTTGCGGATGAATGACAAACGAAATGTCGGAGAGCGCATCGTGCCTGCTGTCCGGGTAGCGGAACGAAACGTGCTCAAAACGAATTTCCCCGCGCCGGACGATCGGCCCATCGGCTCTGTGCTCCCCGCTTCGTTCTTCTGGCACCTCAAGCAGTTCAGCGAGGCGGGCGGCCGAGGCGCGCGCCCGTGAAAACGCCATCGTAATAAACGTAAACATCGACAACGCCGCCGTCGCCCGCGTCGCGTAGTTGACGACAGCGACGACTTGCCCGGCGCTCGCCGCGCCAAACTCAACATCCAGGCGGCCGAAAAACAACAGCGCGATGATGGCGGTGTTCATCACCACCAACAATATCGGGGTGATCGTTTCAACGAGGCGAAGCACACCCATCGTCCGCTCCATGAGCTCATCATTCGCCGCCGCAAATCGTTCTTGCTCGTATTTGTTTCTCATCCACGCTTTGATGAGACGCATGCCGGCCAAATTTTCGCGCATCACGCCGTTGACGCGATCAAGCGCTCGTTGGACGGCGGAAAAGGACGCCGCTGCCCTTTGTACAACCCACAATAAAAAAGCGGCGGATAGTGGAACAGCCACCGCCAAAACGAACGCTAGGCGCGCATGAACGACAAACGCCATCGCAACGCCAAAGACAACGAGAAGCGGCGCGCGCAAGGCGATGCGCAAGCTCATAAACAACATATTTTGCACTTGCGTCACATCGTTCGTCATTCGGGTGACGAGCGAAGCCGGCGACAGCTGCTCGATGCGCGCAAGCGAAAATGATTGGATTTTGGCAAACAGCGCCGTCCGCAGCCGAAATCCATACTCCTGCCCGACATAAGCGGCGGCAAATGAGTTGGCGATACCCGAGGCAAACGCCAACAGCGACGCCCCGAGCATCACGGCTCCCCACGTGAAAATGGCCGCAACATCCTGCTTCATGACGCCATCGTCGATGATTTTCCCCATCAACAGCGGCTGCCAAAGCTCGATGATGAGCTCGATCAACATAAACAACCAAGCTAACGCCATCCACTTCCAGTATGGCCGCAAATAGATAAGCACCCGCCCCATGTCTGCGCCACTCTCCTCTCCATTCCGATCGGGGGCCCAGCCGCCGTTCATCGTTGTGTATAATTTTATTCTAAACACGAAATATTTATTTGACAATGAGAATGCATTTGCAGAAGCGGAGATGCTCCCGTTCAAGAGGAAAAACCCCCGAGCGAATGCCTCGTCGCTCGGGGTTCATCGGCGGCAATAGGGGAACAACTGGTCTGTTCAGTCGTTTCTATCGAGACGCCCGACTGGCGGGAGACGGAACAACACCGCTTCCAGACCCATGCATAGGTCTGTGAAGCAGGGGGGTGTTCAGTCTTCCGTCACACCTTGGCTCAAGCAGTCGGAAAAATAGACAACACGCTTTTGGGCCAGCGAGATGTGAAACCTTCCGGTTGATTCGGCATGAGAGCCATGTCTATGACTAACGCTGACACCATGCCGAATAAAGCGCCTCCTGGCTCATATGGTCGAAAGAGCTTGGCGGTGCAAGGGACAACAGCTGTTGTTCATCGCCAACGATCGGCAGCAGCCGGTCGAGCTTGGCCATCAGCAAAATCTTTTCTATAGAGGCGTTATCCCGGACGACGATGGCCATGGCGCGGCTTTCGCTGACGATTTGCTTAAAAAAGCGGACAAGGAGCGAAAGCCCCGTGCTGTCCAAAAATCGAAGGCCGCTCACGTCGACAACGACAAGGCGGCGCTTGACAGCAGCCACCGCCGTCGCCAGCTTTTGTTCCGCCGCGAGCTGCGTATCATAGGCGAGTCGTCCAGTTAGCTTGATGCATTCGTATGCGCGTTCTACAACCATTTCCAATTCAAACGACAACCGATGCTGTTTCATTGTATCCCCCTATCGTTGACCAGCCATGCCCTGCCCTCGGCCACCACCCGCATTCGTTCCGATCACATGGGTGCATCATTGCACCAAATCCAGTTACGTTGCCCTCCGACTCATTTTCATGACAAGCATCCGACGGCCGCCCTTCCGCTCAACCCATATAACGTCATCCATAATCTCGCGGATGAGCAGCAATCCGCGCCCGGATTCGGAGAGCAATACATCGGAGAGCGTCATTTGATCGAGCTGCTCGATCACTTCCGCCGGAACGCCGCCGCCCTCATCCTCAACCGCCACGGTCACGTCGGCGCTCGTGACGAAAAAGGAGAGCGAAATCGTCCCCGCCTCCACCCCCTCCCGTTGAACGGCTTTGATGGCATTGACGACCGCTTCATGCACCGCCAACACAAACAATTCCGCATCACGGACAGCAAACAACGAAGCAGCCTGCTCCGCGAGGAAATGGCAAACCAAAACCGCTTCCTCGTCCGCCCGGCAGCGCACGATCCATTCGCACACCACAAAGCGTCCCGCCTATCCATGAACCGTGATGGACAATAAGCAAATGTCGTCGGAAGGGCTGGCGAGCGGCGGGCCTTGGCTGATTAAACGTTCAAGGAAGCGTTTATCGGGCAAATGGCGGCACATTTGCGTGCATGAGCGAATTTTTTCAATGCTTTGCAAAATCGACGGGTCAATCTCTTCTAAAATGCCATCGGTGTACAAAAGGAGGCGGGCCCGCTTGTCGTAATGAATCACCCCTTTTTCAAACGGCAAGGAAAACGGGCTGCCGATCGCCAAACCGCCTTTGTCCAACTCATGGACGCTTCCATCGTCAAAAACGAGCAACCCAGCCGGATGGCCGGCGTTCGTATATTCAATTTTCCGCTCTTTCGTGTCAATCACTAAATAAATCATGGAAAATAAGTGGCGTATGGCGTTGGCCTCATCCGGGAACAACGTTTGCATATGCTTTTCCAGCTCGCTCGCCACCGAGACCGGATCGATGACGCGCACGATCAATCCGCGCAAAAGCGAGCGGAGCAACATGCTCACCAAGGCCGACGAAATGCCGTGCCCCATCACGTCGATGACGATGACCCCGTAGCGGTATAGATCGATTTGGTAGCACGCGTAAATATCGCCCGACAGGTCATCGGACGGAATATACACAGCATCCATCGTCACTGCCTCGTTTTGAATGAGCGGCGTCAGCAAATTTTGTTGAATTTTTTTGGCCAGCTCGACTTGGCGCCGCCGCTCCGCCTCTTTTTGCTTTTGCTTCGTCTCGTCTTCGACAAGGACGATATATCCATCCGCCTGAAGCACGGGAATGACCGTATAGGCGACATTGGCGGACGTGCCGTCCCGGCGCTGCACCATCCCTTCGCCGCATCGCTGCTCTTTAGGAGGAAACGGAAGCCATGTTTGGCTGCCGCAACGAAAGAGCGACCATATCGGGCGGCCGACCGCCTCTTCTTTTCGGCGCCCAAACAGCCGCTCTGCACTAAGCCCCCAATCTTGCACGGTTCCGTCAGCCGCCACCGGAACAACAGCAAACGGGGCGGAATCGTAAATGACCTCGAGCAACTCAGACGGCGTCGGTCGATCAGCCGGAGGCACAGCGGTTTGTTCAACAAAATGCCAAACGAGCCATTCTCCCTCGCTGCCTGACAACCGATAGACGTTCATCCAGCTCGTATATGCTTTCCCGCTTTTCGCCACATGGCGCGCTTCTCCTTGCCAACATCCGTCCTTTTTTACCGCCTCGGCGATGCCGTCCAACAACGCGGCCGACCATTCGGCTGAAAACAGAACGCCGACCGGCCGCCCGACTAATTCGTTTTTGGCAAATCCGAGCCATCTTGGCGTCGGCTCGCTGACCGCAACAATCGAAAGTTGACGGTCGGTAATCACCATGCCGCTGCCCAACTGTTCCGCGTCTAGCTGATCGATCGCCTGTACATTCGCCTTCACCATCGTTCAACCCTTTTTCGTTATAATCAAATCGATAACCCTCAGCTGACACCGGCTTCCCGAAACAAAAACGCGCATCGGCGCCGGGTTGTTTCCACCCCGCCTTCGGGTTGCATGTTCAGCACCACTTTTCGCCCCATTGTTCCCCGTAGGAACAGGTTATTGTTGTATTCGTGTTCTTTTGTCGTTTTTCCTGCTTGCTGCCGCATAAATCTTCTAGTCCGTTTTTCTTATTTTGCCGATTGTCCAAACCGCCGGCGAATCGCCGCGATCAGAAGCAAGAGCACCGGAATGATGATTTGCAGCGGGATGTGCAAGTAAATGGTGACAATTCCCAGACCCTCATGAATGTGCTCTGCATAGTTGCTGGCGATGGCAACAGATAAAAACAGGACAAGCAATCCAAGCGGATAAATAATTCGCTGATGCCTCGAGACACTAAACAGGTGGGCCGCCCCGACGACCCCGGCATAAAAAAAGATGGAGATTTTAAAAAAACCGCCGATAATGAGCGCAATCATAAAAAAAACATCAAGCCGCTCGAAAAAATGGGCGACTTGCACGCGGCGGATCATATCAAGGAGCGGAAACGCTGAACGCGACGCCGCATCCGGTCCGAGAACGGCCATATTGATCGCCGCAATGATCGCCAAGTTCACCCCGGTGAGCACCATGCCGGCGATGGCCACCCGGCTTGCTTTCGCGGGGTTGTTCATATACGGAAACAACATCGTAAACACAATCATCTCACCAAACGGCACATACAACGTTTCCGTGAACACGGTTTTCCACACTCGGTTCCATCCTTCTTCCAACATCGGCTGCAGCTGCAAGACGTCCATGATTCCCGAAACACACACGAGCACAAATCCGAACAGCCCCAACACATAAAGCAGCGCCAAAAACAGCTCGCCGGTGCGCGCCAACACTTCCAAACCTTTATAGGCGCCGTACATGACAACCAGCGCCATAATGGCGTTTAACACAAACAGCGGCGTTTCCGGGTAGGCAAATGTCAACAACAGCTCGCCAAAATCGCGCAGCACGCGGGCGGCAATGTAAAGAAAATACGTCACATATATCATCCCTAACAATTTGCCTAGCGGCGCCCCAACGATGTGCTGCATATAGACGATCAGCGGCTGGTCAGGGTAGTAGCGGAACAAACGCCCATATACAGCAAATAAAAGCAATCCGAGCACCAGCCCAAGCAAAATGGCGATCCATACATCTTGCTTGGCGCTCGTGCCGAGTGGAATGACGATGGCGCTGCCATGTTCGAACAACACGACAAGGACGAACAGTTGACGCGCATTGATTTTGATCGGTTCCAACCGGTCTCACCGCCTTTGCCTCATCCATATTCCCCGTTGGACTCATTCTGCTTCTACATACGGTTTGTTCCGCAAGCCGGTGCGGCGGATATACATATCTACAGTCACCATGACGTCAAGATTTGGAAAATATCGGTCATTCCATTCTTTCTCAATTTTCTTCCATAAGCGCGGGTCTACGCGGTGAACAGCGTCACCGAATCCAAAAATATCGGTCCGCTCGCGCTGGGCAGTTTCAATCGCCTGCTTCACCTCGTTTTTAACATGGCGCTCAATGTCTTTTTCCAATTGAAACAGCACGCCGGCATCCGCTAAATCAATGGGCACGCGCGCTTCGCTCACATCCCCTTCCGCCCGAATATGAACGGAAACCGTCGGCCGGCCGTGTTTCACCGTCGCCTTGATGTCCGTTTTCCCGCGCACCGTTCGATAGCCAATGGCTTCTTTTTTTCCCTTCCACGGAATGGTGATGTTTGTTTGCTTAATCCGATCGAGCACCCAGACAATCCCCCGCGCCGGCGGCCCGTCCACCCAGCCGACAAGACGGCCTTTTTTAAACAGCGCCAGCCCCTCCAAACTGACGCGTGCGTCCGGCACTGATGATTGCACGTTCGTTTGCCATTTTCCGCGCTTCGGATTTCCCTCGATTGTCACGCCGGTGACGGTAAGATCGCGCCCCGAAGACGCCAAACTGCGAATCGCCTGCCAAACATCGGCGTTGATCGTTTGCCCCCAAGCCATCTCAGAAAATTCCAGCGTTTTAATAATTTGATTGGCAGAAATTTTGTCAACCGGCGTCAGCACGGTAAGCACATCTTTAGCCGATTGACCGCGAGCGATGACCAAGCGCGCCGTCGTCCGAAACTGGTTGTTGCGCTCCATGGCGTCAAACACCCCATCCAACCCTTCGCGCGCCACTTCTTCACCGATGACGACCAAGTTTGTATGCGCATAATAAAGGAGACGCGACACCTTTTCCGACGCCTTCCGACTCGCTTCGACCAAACTGTCGCCGGTCGACGTGTAAATCGACACCGGCACGCCGGCCGCGCCTCCCCCGCGCTGCGTCGCGCCGGCGACGTTCCCGGGGTTGACGACTTGAAATGAAGCCAAATACTTCCCATCTTTCGTTTTATCAAGCCCCACAGCAATGACAAACGCTAAATCAGTCAACTCCTTTTTGCTCCAACAGCCTGACAATAACCCAGCACAAACCAAAAGAGGAAGGACGGCAGCAACAATCCGCTTCACGATCCATCCCCCTTCTCTTGACGCGATGGCACCGGCGGCTCGGGCTTTTGCTCGCCCGACTGTCGGACAATGTTTTTTTGGTTAATGAGGCGCGGCCGCTCGCGAAACATCCACGTCGGCACGCGCAACAACGTATCGCCCACGTTCGATGGAATAAACGGGGCGAGCGGCGACATGTACGGCACCCCAAACGAACGCAAGCCGCATAAATGGAGAATCATGACCAACAACCCCATCATGATGCCGTAAAACCCGAACATGGCCGCCAAAAACATCAGCCCAAAGCGGATGAGGCGGGCTGAAATGGCGATGGCAAACGACGGCGTCGCAAAGCTGGCGATCGCCGTGATCGAAACGACGATGACCATCGACGAGGAGACGAACCCAGCTTCAACCGCCGCCTGGCCGATGACCAAAGCGCCGACGATCGACACCGCCTGGCCGACGGCGCGCGGCAGGCGGACGCCTGCTTCGCGCAAAATTTCAAACGTCACTTCCATGACGAGCGCTTCGACGAATCCCGGAAACGGCACCGCCTCGCGCTGAGCGGCGATGGCGATGACAAGCTGGGTCGGGATCATTTCCTGATGGAATGTCGTCGCCGCGATATAAATCGCTGGGGCTACAAGTGAGAGAAAGAAAATCAATACACGCAAAAATCGGAGGGCGGTGGCGATATCAAAGCGGGCATAGTAGTCTTCCACCGCCTGGAAAAATTGAATAAACACAGCGGGAGCCAATAACACAAACGGCGTCCCTTCCACGAACACTGCCACTCGCCCTTCGAGCAAGTTGGCAGCGACGATATCAGGGCGTTCGGTATGATATGTCGTCGGAAACGTTGTGAATGTTTGATCTTCAATTAATTGTTCAATATAGCCCGATTCAAGCACGCTGTCGATTTGAATTCGGCGCAGGCGCGCCCTCACTTCCTTGACAATCTCGTCATTGGCGATGCCTTTGATGTACATGATCGCGACATCCGTTTGTGTCACGGTGCCGATTTGCATCGTTTCCAGCCAAAGATTCGGATTTTTAATGCGGCGGCGGATCATCGCGGTGTTCGTGCGCAACGATTCCGTAAATCCCTCGCGCGGACCGCGGACGGCGATTTGTGTTTGCGGCTCTTCAATCGAACGATATTCCCCGCCTTTTGTGCTTGCGCTGACGGCAAACGGCACCCCGTCAATGAGCATGACCGTCGCTCCGGAAAACAGCTCAAAAAAGAGCTTCCCCCAGTCAGAAATATGTTTCACGCCGCCGACCGCGGCGAGCTTTTTCTCGATCCATTGAAACCGTTCTTTTTCCTCAAGCGCCAGCGGAAACGACGCTTGAAGCAATGGCGTCAGTACAAATTCGTACACATTTTTCTCATCGACAAGGCCGTCGACAAAAATAATGGCTGCCTTGATTTGCCATTCCTGGCCCAACGCAAAACGGCGGATGACGACATCGTTGCTCTCTCCGGTCTTTTGGCGAATGATGTCAATATTGACGGCCAGTTCAGCAGAAAGCGGCTCTTGCGGGACATCCGACGCCTCGCCGCTATGGTCCGGCCCTTCCTGCTGCACGTTGTCGTTCATCCGTCCTTGCTGCCGGCGCATCCCCCATTGAAACAGCATGCCCCTCTCCTCCTCGCTCCGCATCATGTTATCCTCCATTATAGACAAGAGGTGAAAAACGTATACAGCGGCGCATCGTTTCCGATGAACAGGTGAACACTAACAGAAAAAGCGGCAGGTGACTGACATTGAACGTCATATTCCTCTCCCTCACCTTTGCGCTGCTATTGATCACCACGGCTGTCGGAATGGATTGGCTGATGGGACTGACGTTGTATCAGTCGTTCCATAACGTCATCAATCCATTCCGCGTCATGGAGACTCCCGAGATGTTCATCTTATTTCTGTTTCTTCTTTTTTGGGCGCTCGATTTGTTGGCCGTATGGCTTTGGCGGCGGAAAAAAACGGCTTCTTGACAAAAATGAAACGGGCAGGAATCTTCCCCTGCCCGTTTTCCTGTCATTTTTCGATTTTCTCCCACATGTGCCGCTCTTCTAGCCATTGACGCACATGGAGGTTGTATTCATCGAGCGAGAGGCTGAATGAATCGCCGTCGCTTTGCAAAAGCTCGATCTCCCCGTTCCATACGCGTCCCCCGCCGATAAAACTATCAACCGGCTTATTCCACAAATCTCGCTTCAAGGCGTCCACAAACGAGTCAATCTCCTTCGGCTCGGCCAGCACAACCGCCTCCTGCCCGGTGTTCACGTTCCGTATCGTCACCTGGCGGATCGGTGAATAGCCTCCCGGGCGAAGCAATAAGTAATATTGCTGTTTATATTCTTTCGATTCCATAATGCGCTGAAAATACGGCTTGTACGCCTCAACCGGCACTTCGTAGCGGCGGATGAGGCGCGTGCCGTCTTTTAGCACATAGCCGATCACAACCGGATGGACGTTGCCAAAATGAGACGGCAGCGGCTGATCGTGCACAAGCTGCTCGTGAAACGCCCGTACCGCCTTGATGTTGTCGTTCGTGCGCAAAAACTGATCGTACTGTTCAAACTCGCTCCCAACTCTGTCATGATATTGCCAGTTCATCACCGACTGGCCGAAGTATACTTTCTCAATGTCGGCAAACTCAGGAACGCGGCTCACGTATCCGATTGGGTCGAGGCGCACGGCCAAAAATAAGACCGTCATCGCAGCAGCAAAAGCCACATACCCTTTCCACTTATGAAAGACGCGCCACGTTTTCATCATGACCATTTGCGCGATGGCATAACCGATGAGCGAAAACGCGACATACCCAAAGATGGTCCATCCCCACTCCTGTCCAACTTGTCCAAAGTAAAACCCACCGGTCAAGCACATGCAAAACGCCACACCATACACAAACAGAGGACGAAGAATCGAAAAAGTCAACGCCTGCCCGGCCGCTTCCGTCGGACGCCGCTCGTACAGCCAAATAGACAAACCGAAAAATAGAAGCGACAACAGCAACAACATCCCAATTTCTTCCGCATCCATTGATCGATCCGTCAGCATCGCGTAACGAATCGGCACCGCCCAATCCATCAGCTTTTCCGACAAATAGTACCCACCCGGAAATCCATACAACCATAACGGCAAGTTGCTAAACAACAAAACCATTATGCCCGTCGGAAAAAAGAGAGCGATGTTCGTTAATACGATATGAACGATCGATTGGCCGACGAGCACACCGACCACAATGCCGAGGGCCAAAATGACCGTTTCCACCACCAACGTCTCACCGAACCAGCGCCATACGTCAGAGGCCCCAATCGGCCACGGAAGATCAAGCCCTAATAGACAGCCGATGGCGGCGATCGCTGCCACAACCAGCGGTCCCACGAGCATAAGCCAGCCAAAGACCATCTGCCCCACAAGCAGTTCGGTGCGTCGGATGGGCAAGCTATGAATGAAATCAGCTGACCGTTTCTCGTGCATATAGCGAAGCACACCGGCTGCCGCCAAGATCGGGACAAGCCAAGCAATCAGCGTCTCGAACCCGTTGGATATATAGTATACGTTCTTCCATTGCGGCACATTTCCGACTTTTGGATCATATTGCGAGTACGAAAGCCCAATCGGCAACACGATCGCCGCCAGCCATAACAGCAGATGAATGATGGCAATCCAGCCGATTTGGCGAACATTTTGCGTCCACATCGCGCGGTTAGCCGATAACCGTTTCGCAGACATGAGCGGCCCCCCCCATTTCATACAAGAAAATTTCTTCGAGCGACAGCGGCAATACATCAAAAATGAGCGGAGAAAATGAGTTGACGGTCTTCTCGATTTGCCGCTTTTCGCCGCGGACGACAAGAAGAACGATGCTGCCGCGCTCCTCGCGATGCACGATGTCAAGGTGTTTCGTCAACTCGCTCGGAAATCCGCCGCGAAACGCGACTTGAATTTTATGCATCCCGGCGCGCAGCTCGTTTAAATCGCGCTCCATCCGTACGGTCCCTTGCGCCATCAATCCGACGATGTCGCATAAATCTTCGAGCTCGCGCAAGTTGTGCGACGAAACGACGACCGTCATCTCCCGCTCGGTCACTTCTTCTATGAACAGCTGCTTCACATGACGGCGGACGAATGCATCGAGCCCATCAAGCGGCTCATCCATAATAAGCACATCGGGGCGGACGGAAAAGGCGAGCCAAAACGCCGCTTGGCGCTGCATGCCTTTGGAAAATTGCTGAATCTTTTTGTTCGGATCAAGCGCAAAGACGGACTGCAATTCCATAAACCGACCGCGGCTGAACGACGGATACACTTGCTCGTAAAAATCCGCCATTTGTCGAATCGTCGCGTGCGGAAAAAAGTAGACAAAGTCCGGCAAAAACAAAAGGCGTTGCTTGATGCGGACATTTTCCCACACATCCTCCCCGTCCACTGCAATCGTTCCGCGATCTTGGCGAAGAATGCCGGCCATCATCTTTAGCAGCGTCGTCTTTCCGGCGCCGTTCGGGCCGAGCAACCCGTAAATCGATCCTTTCGGCACCATCATGTTCGCGCCCTTGACGGCGGCAAATCGATCAAACGTTTTCGTCACGTCCACAAGTTGAATCACGATTCTCCCCCTCTTTCTCCCCTTCTATAAGCCATTGCCATAACTGCTCATTCGTCACCCCTAAAAACCATGCTTCCTTGACAAGGCGGACAAACTGCTCACGGACCGCAGCGATCGCCTCGATGTTTGGTTCTTTCGAGCGCGGTGCAACGAAACTTCCTTTCCCTGGAATCGAATAAATCCAGCCGTCGCGTTCCAGTTCGCGGTACGCTTTTTGAATCGTGTTTGGGTTGATCATCAGCTGTTTCGCCATCGTCCTGACCGATGGCAGCTGATCGTGCGGCTGCCATAGTTCGCGAACGATCATTTCTTTCATTTTGTCAATCAGCTGCTCGTAAATCGGTTGGCGGCTTCGCCAATCGAGCTCAAACATCTCCCTCCTCCTCTCATTATCACAACCGTACTATAACTAATAGTACACATGAAACAGAAGAAAGGCAAGAGTTTTTTCCAAAATAAAGAAAGAATCCATTCCCGGATTCTTTCAGCATCTCATTTCGACGCCGTTTGCCGCCGCGTTGGCCGTTGCCGCTCGGCGGGCTGATACGTCTGAACAAACAACCCATCTCCTTCGAGCCACTCGGCGATCAACACGTCTTTTAGCGAGATGATTCCTTGTTTTTGCAGTTCAGCGGCCATCCATTGCTCCGTTTTCCCAAGCTCCGCTAATTCGTCTGCCAACAGCTGGCCATCGCGGATCAGCGTCACCGGGACATGCACCGGGTGGGGCGGCAGCTGGAAATCTTCACGTGTCGTTTTTTGGTAATGGGCTTTTTTGAGGACGCTGATTTCCCCGTCCGCCTCCAAAAAACAAAACGCCACTTCGCGGATCGAAAATGTCTCATGTTTGCGGAGCAAGCTTTGCAGCTGGTTGAGCGTCAAGCGGCTTTTTTTCAAGGCCTCGTAATCAATGACTCCGTTCCGAATGAGCGCCGTCGGTTTGCCCTCGCTCCATAAACGGAAGGAAAGCCATTTTTGACTCGCATATTCCACCGTCATTAGCATCGCTCCCCAAAGGGTGATGGAGTAGAGGATATACCAAAGATGGATATGGTCGTCATACAGGGCATTGCCGAGCAGCTCGCCAAGGACAATGGCCGAGATAAACGTAAACGGGCTCATTTGGCTGATGAGCTTTTTGCCGGCGATTTTCACGACAGCGAACAACAGAATAAAGCCGGCAGCCAATTCTATCGTCAAATGAAGCCATTTCATGCTGCGCCCCCCTTGCATGCCGTTCATTTTCTCCCTTTCTTCCCTGTATTGTGCCCTCTTCCGTTTGAGAAGTTTCGCTGGTGGTTTGCCGTTTGAACGGATAAATTCCCCTAGACTGGAAATACTATCGTTTTAGAAAGCCAATGCGCCAATCGGCGGCATTTCATCAGAAAAGAAGCCGGTTCAGCAAGGTTTCTCTACAAAAAATAGCTGGGATCAGCAACCTTTTGCACTACATCACCCGTCCTCTGGAGATGGCATGGAAAGAAAGGGATTCATGATGAACGGACAGCCGCTTAGCGCCCTGCAACTGTTATTGATGATCATGCTGTCAGTCGGACTGATGAATCATGTCATCATCCCCTTTATGCTTGAGGCCGCCCACCGCGACGCATGGATCGCCGCCTTGGGAGCGTTGGGAAGTTTGCTCGTTTGGCTGCCGCTTCTTTATTTCACCATCAAACAACTGAACGGCGAGCGGCTGTTCGACTGGCTGAAAAGCCGGTTTTCGAGCGCGGCCGCTTATGCGGTGGCCGGCGGCAGCAGCGCTTTTTTGCTTATGCACAGTTTTGTCACGTTAAACGATACGATCACGTTCACCACCACCTCTTATTTGACGGCGACGCCGAGGTGGGCGCTGATTCTTGTCATCGTGGCCGTTTGTTTTTATAACGCGTACCAAGGCATCGACTCAATTGCCAACACTTCAATGATCATTTGCCCGTTCGTCATCGTGTTTGGTTTTTTCGTCATGCTGTCGACCACTCCCCATAAAGACTATTCGCTGCTTAAGCCGATGCTCGAGCACGGCGTTACGCCCGTGTTGCACGGCATGATGTACGCCGGAGCGGGATATGCGGAGGTGATCGTTCTTTTGTTTCTCTCCCATCGCCTGCCCCACCCGTTTTCATGGAAAGCGCTCGCCGCCATCGCCGTCTTCACCGCCGGGCTGAGCATTGGACCGACGATTGGAGCCATCACCGAATTCGGCCCCGAGCAGGCGACGCGCCTTCGCTACCCGGCGTTTGAGCAATGGCGGATGGTCAGTTTAGGGACGTACATTGAGCATGTCGATTTTCTGTCGGTCTATCAATGGCTGTCCGGCGCCTTTATCCGCATCTCTTTGTCGACGGCGCTCATTGTGGAACTGCTGCCGATCCGTCATCCGCAAACCCGCCGTTGGGTGCTCATTGTCCTCTACTTGGCAATCACATTGGCAGCGCTGGCACCAGTCAGCGATGAACAGTTTTTGCATTTTGTCAAACATTGGGTGCTGCCGGCATCGCTGCTGTTTAGTCTTGCGCTGTCCATTGTGCTGAGTGGTTTCGCTTTGTTGGCATACCGCAAAAAGAAAAGAGGGATGACACGATGAAACGACCGATGCGCGCCGCGGAAGGAAAGCGGTTGAAAGACGATTACACAGGGCTCGAGACCGTCATCATCTCCGAAGAGGCATTGCGCACGATGTACGCCAAATGCCCTGACGTCATCATGACGGAAGCCGCGATTCCATCCCTTTTGCCTGACGGCTCAGCAGCTGCAGTGCATTTGCTGTTTATTTATTGTGAGGAGCTGTGCGATACGCAAATGCTGCAAAAGGCCATCTATCCGATGTTCCGCGAGCTGTGCGAACAGCATCCATGCTTTTCGGCCGCCGACATCGAGGTCCGCAAACCGGCGGCGCTTGAATATATGGGAAAAGAAGTGCGGATTGATGATCTGAACTTCAAGTTATTTAGCGGCGATTTGCTCATTTATTTTCACGAAGCCGATGTCTTGTACACGATGCCGCTCGCCAGCCCGCCAAACCGCGATCCGGAGGAGCCGAACACGGAAGTATCGATCCGCGGGCCCAAAGATGGATTTATTGAAGAAATCAGCAAAAACGTGGCGCTCATCCGCAAGCGGCTGCGCTCGCACCGGCTCGTCTATGAACCGTTTGTCATCGGCACGCGCAGCCAGACAAAAGTGGGGCTCCTTTATGTCGATGATATTGCCAACACCGCCATCATCGATGAGGTGAGAAGCCGCCTGCTCAGTTTGTACATCGACTCGGTGACAAGCACCAATCAAATTGAGGAGTGGCTGTCCGACACCCGGTTTTCCTTGTTCCCGATGTTCGGCTATACCGGGCGGCCCGATTTCGCCGTCAATTCGCTCCTCAACGGCCGTTTTATCATCTTGGTCGACGGCGCGCCGATCGCCCTGATCGGTCCGGGCAATTTAACCTTTTTGCTGAACACGTCGGAAGATAACAACACGTTTTTCCTGTTTGTCGTGTTTCAGCGCCTTCTCCGGCTTGTCGGCACCTCGGTCGCCATTTATTTGCCGGGGGCCTGGGTCGCTCTGACTTCCTTCCATCCAGATCAGCTGCCATTTACCTTGCTGGCGACGCTTATTTTGTCGCGCCAAGGGATCCCGCTTCCGGTGCCGCTCGAGATGTTTGTAATGATGATCTTGTTTGAAGTGTTTAAGGAAGCCGGGATGCGGCTGCCGATCGCCATCGGGCAGACGCTGTCGGTCGTCGGCGGCTTAATCATCGGCCAGGCGGCGATCAACGCCGGGCTCGCTGCCCCGGCGACGCTCGTCATTGCCGCCATTGCTGTCATCTCGACGTTCACGCTTGTCAATCAAAACATCGCCGGCAGCATCACCTTGTTGCGCTTTATTGTCCTGACGGCCGCTTCTTTCCTTGGCCTGTTCGGTTTTATTCTGTCGCTGTTCTTGATCCTAACCTATGCCGTCAACTTGCGCACCTGCGGCGTTCCATATCTCACGCCGCTGGCGCCGCCCTCAAAAGATATCGGGAAAGTGTTCATCCCAAGCACATGGAAGCAGTTCATTACGCGCGACCGCATTGTGCGCCCGAATGATCTCATTGCGAAAGAGAGGGAACGAAAATGAGGAAGCGGCTCCTTCCCTTTATCGCTTCTGTCATCTTGCTTGGCGGCTGCTGGGATACGCGCAACATTGATCATATTGTGTACGTTCATTCGATCGGAGTCGATTACAAAAACGGCCAAGTGATCGCCTACGTCCAGCTGGTCGGATTCACCGCCCTCGCCAAAGTCGAAGCCGGGGGCGGCAAAGAGAAAGCAGCCGTTTCGATCGGCAAAGCGGCCGGCGAAACGTTTAATATCGCGACCGACAAAATCTACCCTTCCATTCAACAAAGGGTGTCATGGGATCATGTAAAAAGCCTTGTCTTTACCAAACGGGCCTTGCAAAAAGGCATCGTGGCCGATGTGATCGACGTGCTGAACCGTTACAACGAAATTCGCCATACGGCATGGGTGTACGCCACCGATGAGCCGCTGTCCGAGCTGTTTGAAGCGACGCCGCTGTTAAACGCTTCCTCCTATTATTCGCTGTTGTCCAACCCGGAAGAAATCTTTCAACAAAGTTCGTTCATCCGCCCGATCCGGCTCAACCGGCTGATTGCCGATATGGATGAAAAAGCTGCTACGACAAGGCTTCCTTATTTAACGATCGACCGCCGGCGCTGGATCGAAAATAAAAAGCCAAAACCGATGTTGGCGGTTTCCGGTGTTTGTTTTCTTCACGATTATACTCTGCAAGGATGCGTCCGCCGTTCCGATCTAGAGGGACTGCGCTGGCTCGAACACGACATTCGCCGCACCCCGATTTATGTCAAACAAAAAGGGAAAACGATCGCCTCGCTTGTCGTCCGCAATCCAAAAACCAAATGGTCAGTCAAGGCGAAGGACGGAGAACCCGCGTTTGCTGTCCAAGTCGAGGCGCAAGGAAGCATCATCGAACTGCGCAAGCCGCTCTCGCGAAAACAACTGGTCCAACTGGCGGAACAAACGGTGAAGCAGGAGATCCGCCGCCTGTATGAACTCGGCAAGGCGTGGCGGATCGATACGTTGAATGTGTCGGAACAGCTGTACCGCCAGCGTCCAAATATTTGGAAAAAACATCAGTCCAACGGCCTCATCCCGCTCGGCGACAACACGCTGTCCGTGAGCGTCAAACTCGCGATCGGGGCATCCGGAAAAGAAAAGTTGAATTACCGGGCCGGTGATTGAAAAGACAAAAAATTAAGGTATAATTAGGAATATTAAGATATGTTTTGAACGGAGGAGAACGATGAACACTCCTACAGAGCGAACGAGCGCCGTCGGCATGACCGTCTACCCGATTTTGTTCGCCATCATCCTCGGCCACTTTTTGAACGATGCGATGGAGGCGGTCATCCGGGCGCTCTTTTTGAATCGCTGACTAGTTCGGCAAACGGAACTTAATGATCTGGTCGACCGTTGGGACGGCGCCGTTTTCGCTCGCCTTGCCGCACGCGCCGCTTTGGATTGCTCTGCCGATGCTGCCCCTCGCCGGATTTGTATTACCATTAAACATTGCGACGTTTGTCGTCTACGCCCAAGAGCTGCTTCCGAACCATGTCGGCATGGCATCCGGACTCATCGTCGGCCTGGCGTTTGGCATGGGGGTGCTTGGGGCGGTTGTGCTCGGCAAAATCGCTGATTTGTCGCCGCTTGGCACGTTAATGCGGCTTTGCAGCGTGCTGCCGCTCTTTGGCGCCTTGGCGGTTTGGCTGCCGAAAGACCGGACATAGCCAATGCATATTTTTCTTTCAATCTCTTTTCGCTATAATGGAAGGTGATAAGGTCCATTCAGTTAGGAGATTTTTCGTATGGCGGGTTTATACATTAACCAGCACGTCCTGAACAACTTATTTTATATTTTAGTCACGATCTTTGCCTTTTCGTTTATTTATGACCATAGTCGAGCGATCCGGCAGCGCCCGCTCTATGGCCAGGCGCTGCTTGGGGCTTGTTTGGCGTTGGCGGCCGTTTTGTGCATGAAATTTCCGATTTACATTGATCCGCTGTGCGTCCATGATTTCCGGCAAATTCCGTTTTTGCTTGGGACATTGTATGGCGGCGGCGCGGTCGGGGCGGTGCTGTTTGTTGTCTTGATGCTGGCACGCACCGTTTTGTACGGATTTCAGCCGCTCACGTTGATCGTTTACGCCATCATGTTTGCCATAGCGGCGGCCGCTTCGCCGCTGTTTCGCAAGCTGCCGCAGCCGAGCAAGCTCGTTATGTCGCTTTGGCTGACGTTTTTGCTCGCGGTGCTGACGACATTTGTCGCCGTGATTGTTGCTGATTTTCCGGTAACGAAGCCATATATCGTGTATTTTATTATGATGCCGCCGTTCGTCATGATGTTCGCTGTCTATTTGATGGAGACGCTTCATGAGGCGCAGCTCGCTCGGGCAGAGCTGATGAAAATGGAAAAAATGGAAATTGTCAGCCAAATGGCAGCCAGCATTTCCCATGAAATTCGCAACCCGCTCACCGTCGTCAAAGGGTTCATCCAGCTGCTGCAAACGGGTCGGTTGCCGCGAGAAACCGAAGAGCGGTACATTCGCATCGCCTTAGAGGAACTCGAGCGGGCGGAAGCCATCATCCGCGACTATTTGACGTTTGCCAAACCGGCGCCAAAAGAGACCGAGCCAATTGATGTCGCCACCCAGCTTCAGAAAGTGCTGCAAATGATTACGCCAATGGCGCATATGCATTCGATCCATGTATCCTCTTCCCTCGAACATGGTGTCGTCATCGGAAACGCACAATATTTCCAACAGTGTTTTCTCAACTTGTTGAAAAACAGCATTGAGGCGATGCCAAACGGCGGCACGCTCCATGTTGCGGCCGAGAACCGGGAAACATCAGTCGTCATCACCATTTCCGACAACGGCGTTGGCATGACGAAAGAACAAGTGCGCCGCTTCGGCGAGCCATACTTCAGCACAAAAGAAAAAGGCACTGGGCTTGGTGCGATGGTCGCCGTCAAAATCATCGAACAAATGGGAGGAACGTGGACGATCGAAAGCGCCGTACAAAAAGGGACGACGTTGACGATCACGCTGCCGGCAAGCCGGGTGCGGCCGCCGACGGCGGAACAAAGCGCCGCCGGCTGATCGAAAAAACGGATGCCCTGTTTTGGACATCCGTTTTTTTCTTGGTGATTGGCGCGATCACTTGACTTCCTCAAAATAATCTTTGTAAAACCCGCCGACTTTTCCGCTGTTGTCGATGACAAAATAAAACTCGTCCGTTTCGCTTTTCACTTCATATACTTTGCCCGGCGTCAACACATTGCTGACCATGTACTTTTCCGCGTTCGTGTGAACGCACTTTACTTTTTTGATCGTCGGCCGGGTCGCCCATGTGTGATGAATCATGGCGTCATCCCCTTATCTAGATGGTGTTCTCTTTTTTATTGTAGCGGGACGGCGCGCCGGCTGCAACTTGGAATTCCCGCTCCCTGCCAAACAGCGATGCCAATGATTGGCTGCAACAGGGGATCATGCTATCATGAGGATGTACCGACGATTCTGAAAGGGGAGATTTCGATGTTTTTGCCTTCGTTTCGCTTGGACGGAAAAACGGCGTTAGTGACGGGAGCCGGACGCGGCATCGGCCGGGCGATCGCGATCGGGTTCGCTGAAGCCGGGGCCGATGTGGCGCTCATCGCCCGCACGGAAGCTGATTTGCAAGAAACGGCAAGCCATATCGAACAGTTCGGCCGGAAAGCGTACATATATCCGCTTGATGTCATCGACCGGAAAGCCGTGCATGACGCCGTCGCCAATGTCAAACAACAAGCCGGATCACTTGATATCGTTGTCAACAACGCTGGCATGAACATCCGCACCCCGGCTTTGGATGTGACGGATCATGAGTGGGAAACGATTATGAACACCAACTTAAAGTCGGCGTTTCTCGTCTCACAAGAAGCCGGTCGCGTCATGAAAGAACAAAAGCAAGGCGGAAACATCATCAACATCGCTTCCGTCGCCGGCCATGTCGCCTTGCGCACCGGGGTTGTGTATGCGGCGACAAAAGCGGCGCTCATCCAAATGACGAAAGTGCTGGCGTTTGAGTGGGGGCGCTACGGCATACGCGTCAACGCGATCGGCCCATGGTATTTCCGGACGCCGCTCACCAAAACGCTGCTTGAGGACGAAGCGTATGTGAACGACATTTTGGCCGTCACGCCGCTCAAGCGGATTGGCGAGCTGCCTGAGCTCGTCGGCCCGGCTGTGTTCCTCGCCTCCGATGCGTCAAGCTATATAACCGGCCAAACGCTATTCGTCGATGGCGGCATGACGATCCACGGCTTTTGAGTAAAACACGCCTTGATGACGCACCCTATAAACGCAGCAGTCCATATCCACAAGGGGGTACCAATGATGGATGAGCAAGAAAGCAAACGGCAATTTCAAGACGATCTGGACCAATACCGAATGGACAACGTCATACACGCCCCGAAGCACTATGTGTACCAAGTCGGCTACGAAGCATCAAGCGGCAACCCGACCGGCGGCCATCGAGACGCGAAAAAAACGCGCGAATGGCCGCACAGCTAGACCGGGAAGGAACTCCCTTTCCGGTTTTTTTGGCTGGCCGATCTCCCCGCTTTGTATAGGCGGCGATCGTTGGGAAAAGAACTTCCTTCGCAATTTTTTGATGAATTCTCTTGCCCCTATAACCAGAGCCCGTCGAATCTGCGGCTGCGCCTTCAGCCTAAGGTGGAGCCAACAACCGCCCGTTATGGCTCATCGCGCACACCCTCAAATTCGATGATGCGCCCGCACGGCTCAACCATCGTTTCGCCGTTCGTTTCCACTTCGCGGAAAATCGGCTGCTCGATGCGGCGGACAGGGCGGTAGCCTTCCTGTTTCATTCGCTCTAAACAGGCGGCGATCGTTTCCCCTTCCGCTACAGTAAACCGTTTTTTCTTCATCGCTTTCCTGGCCAAAGAGGCGCGACCTCCCTCCTACCACTAGAAATGTTGACATATCAAGGCTTCACGACCTTTCCTTATAACTATTGTACCCCAAAAAAGAAGCCGGATCGCTTCATCCGGTTCAGCATGTTTTCTGCACATATTTTCGGTACAGCCCGTACAGCTCCGTCGCCTTGTACGTTTCAATTTTTTTCCGTCCAACCGGATGACGGGCGATGCCCGCCTTTTTCAACTCAGCCACAAGCCATCCTTTCGAGCCGAAATGCGCCATGGGCGCTCCCCCTCCTTTTTCGTGCGGCTTGTCTTTATATATATGCGCCCAAACAAAGGTTGAGAACGCCTTTGGCAACAGCTTATTCATGCTTGCCGCCATGCCCTTTTCCGTGCTTTTTTTCTTTTTTCTCTTTTTTGTTTTTTCCTTTTTCATGGCCGGGCGTACGCGGTTTTTCCTTCACCTTTGGCGGCACGGATTCAGGCGCCTTTGGCTCACGTTTTTTGTGTTCTCGTTCCGCTTGTTTCACAAGCGGCAGCGAGAAGCGGACGACAGGCTCGTCGGCCAGCGCTTTTTCCATCATATGGCGGAAAATGATGGCCGCCGTTTCCCCGCTCGTCGTCGTCAAATAATGTGTTTCGTCCGGCCGGTCATAGCCGAGCCAAAGCGCACCGACCAGCTGCGGCGTATAGCCGACCATCCATTGGTCTTTCACCCCGTCGATGCCGGGGATCGTCATTTCGGTCGACCCGGTTTTGCCCGCAAGCTCCCGCCCCGGGATGGCAGCGCGCTTCCCGGTCCCTTCGCGGATGACGCCTTCGAGCAAAAACGTCATTTGCTGCGCCACTTTCTTGGACGTGACAACCGTTCGCCGCGGCTTCCACTCCGCTACCTTGCGGCCGTAAGCATCAACGATTTTTGTAATGAGATGGCCGTCCAAACGGACGCCGTCATTGGCGAATACGGCGTACGCTTCCGCCATCTCGAGCGGCGAGACGCCGCGGGACATGCCGCCGAGCGCGATGCCGAGCTGGCGGTCCTCTTTTTCCAACGGCAAACCAAACCGGTGCAGCGCCTCCATCCCTTTGTCAAGGCCGATTTCGTTTAACAGCCAGACGGCCGGCACATTGAGCGAATGGATGATCGCCTCATACATCGTCACCGTGCCGCGGTGCGTGTGGTCGTAGTTTTGCGGGCGGTAGCCGCCGAGATTAAGCGGCTCGTCTTTGAGCAGCGAAAACGGCCCGTACCCTTGTTCGAGCGCCGGCGTGTACACGGCGAGCGGCTTGAGCGTTGACCCCGGTTGACGCCTGAGCTCTGTGGCGCGATTGAAACCGCGGAACACATGGCGGCCGCGGCCGCCGACAAGCGCCTTCACCCCGCCCGTTTTCGGGTCGAGCAGCACTGCTCCGCTTTGGACAGGCACACCGTCCGGGCTTGATGGAAACAGCGAATCATTCGCATACACGGCTTCAAGCGCTTGTTGCATGTTCGGGTCAAGCTCCGTGTAAATGCGGAGCCCCCCGGAAAGGACATCGCTTTGCGTCAGGCCGTATTGTGCAATCGCTTCGTGGATTAGTTCATCGACGTAGTACGGATATTTTCCGGCATACGGGTCGCGTTTTGGTTCCTGTTGAATGGCAATGTGCTCGTTTTTCGCGGCGATCCACTCTTGATCATCGATATAGCCTTGTTCTTTCATGAGCGACAAGACGACATTGCGCCGGGCGACCGCCTTATCGTAATGACGGACCGGCGATAAAGCGGACGGTGCTTTGATGAGACCAGCCAACATGGCGGATTCGCTTAGCGTCAACTCAGAAACGTCTTTGCCAAAGTACGTTTTCGCCGCGCTGGCCACCCCCCACGCCCCCGCACCGAAATAAATGCGATTGATGTACATTTCTAAAATTTCTTGTTTGCTGTACGTGCGCTCAATTTTTTGTGCGATCAACCATTCCTTCCATTTGCGTGTCAACGTTTTTTCATTCGTTAAAAAGACGTTTTTCGCCAGCTGTTGAGTGATCGTGCTGCCGCCCTCGACCCACGCCCCGGCGCGAATGTTGCGCCACATCGCGCGCAAAAGCCCATAATAATCGACGCCATCATGCTCGTAAAAGCGGCGGTCTTCCGTCGCGACGATGGCCTCAAGAAAATAGTTGGGCACCCTGTCGATCGGCACTTCTTCGATGTTTGCCGCCGCGAGCTTGCTCGCGATGCGGCCGTGTTCATCATAAATGATTGTCGCTGCCGGCAACGGTGTTTCCAAGGCGGCAATGTTTTGTCGATCAATCGCCCACTCGAGCGCAGCAACAACGGCGGCCAAAGCCAAGGCGGCGACAACGAGCGCCTGCAGCCAACACCGTCTTCGTCTTGTTTGTCTCATTTGCTGCCTGCTTTGCGCCTCCACAATGTTCCCCCCTGTCTCTTCGTCACGATTATACGATTCGCAGCCGGCCGCCCGTTTTCGTCTCTTTTCCATGGCTCAAAACAAAAAAGAAGCGGCCGTGTGCGCCGCTTCCCTTGTTTACGCCGATGGCGATTTCTGCTTTTTTCCTTTTAAGAAAAACGCCATGACGAGCGCCACCACCGTTAAGCCAGTAGCGACGAAAAAGGCGTCGTTGATCCCCTCGACCGTTGACCGTTGCTGCACAAGTCCATACAACAGCTGAGCGATCGCCTCATCACTTGGGATGGCCTGTTTCAGTTGGCCGACAAGGCTCATGAACAACGGATTGTTTTCCGTCATTTCATTGCGATAAGCTTCCACATGGAATTTCGTCCGGTTGGACATGATCGTCACCAAGAACGCCGTCCCGAGCGAAGCAGCCACTTGACGAATCGTATTCGACATCGCCGTGCCGTGGCTGTACAAATGGCGCGGCAAGGCGTTCAACCCTTCCGTCATAATCGGCATTCCGAGCATCGACATGCCGAACATGCGGAAAATGTAAAGCCAAATTAAATGGCTATACGGGGTGTCAAGTGTCAGCTTGCTGAACTCCCATGTCGTCACAGCGGTGATGATCAAACCGACAATAGCGAGCATCCGCGCGCCGATGCGGTCAAACACCCAACCAGAGATCGGCGACATGACCGCCATCACAATCGCCCCCGGCAGCAACAGCAAACCGGCATCGAGCGGCGTAAAGCCGCGCAAGTTTTGCAAATACACCGGAAGCAAGACCATGGCGGCAAACATCGCCATGTTAATGACCGAACCGATGACGGTCGCCAACGTAAACACTGGGTAGCGGAACACACGGAAATTGAGCACCGGATGCTCCGAGCGCAGCGAACGCCATGTGAACATGATGAGGAACAAGGCGCCGATGACAAGCGAAACAACCACTTCCGTCTCGCTCCATCCTTTGCTTCCGGCCTCGCTGAAGCCATACAGAACGCCGCCAAACCCGATCGTGGAGTAGACCGCCCCTTGCACGTCCAGCACTGGATTGCCTTTACGCGGCGTATGTTTCAGCCAGACGGAGGCGAGCACAATGTCTAAAATCGCGATCGGCAACACGACGTAAAACAACAGCCGCCATGTATAATGTTCAACGATCCAGCCAGACAGCGTCGGCCCGACCGCCGGCGCAAACATCATGGCGATTCCGACCGTTCCCATGGCCACCCCGCGGCGTTCCGGCGGGAAAATCGACAACATAATGACCATCATCAGCTGCATAATAATGCCGGCCCCGACCGCTTGTGTCAGCCGCCCTGTGAGCATGACGGCAAACGACGGAGCGATCGAGCAGACAAACGCGCCGATGGCGAAAAACGACATGCCCGATAAAAACAACCGTTTCGCTGGAAACTTGGCGATTAAAAACGGGCTGATCGGGATGAGCACCCCGTTGACGAGCATATAGCCGGTCACGAGCCATTGAATCGTCGACGTTTCCACGTTGAAATCTTGCATCATATGCGGCAAGGCGACGTTGATCAACGTTTGATTCAAAATGGCGACAAACGCGCCCAGCATGACCGTCGCCACAACCTTGCCGCGGCTGCCGATATCCCCAAGGCCGCCTTGACCGGCCGGAGCGGCCGGACGCCCATCCGTTCCTGTCGACGGCTCTGCTTTCGTTTCCGCTAACGGTTGAGCGTTGGCTTCCGCCGCTTCATCCGCCGCCTTCCCTGCGGCTGAAGCCGGCTTGCGGCGGCGCAGCGCGATGTTGACCGCCGCCAAGACCAAAACGGCAAACACAATATAACCAATGACAAATGTTGTCATCTTCCATCACCTACTTATGGATGCGGACGGTGACGTTCATGCCCGGCACAAGTCCGGCTCCGCTGTAGTTGTCAATGGAAATCGTCACCGGGATGACTTGGGTCACTTTCGTGTAGTTGCCGGTCGCATTGGAACTTGGCAGCAGACTGAACGTATTCGCTGTCGCGTTGCCGATTTTTTCGACTTTGCCGCTGAATTTGCGATCCGGATACGCATCGACATAAATATCGACGTCTTGCCCGATTTTCACGTCTTCAATATCCGTCTCTTCAATATTCGCCGTCACCCACAAATCGTTCAAATCAAACCCGCGGGCCAGCGGCATCCCCGCGGCGACAAACGAGTCCTTGACTGCGTTTTGCTGCACGATCGTCATCCGATGCGGCACTGTCACCGGAATCGTTGTTTTGCCGTCAAACACCTCGCCGATTTCTTCCCCAGCTGAGAAGGTTTTTCCCGTGTCGCCCCGCCAGGATGTCAGCTTCCCGGACAGCGGCGCAGCGACGGAGATGACCTGGCCGTCGATGCGGGCGTTGTCCGTTTTAATGTAGTTCGTTGCTTCATTCACATAGTAGTAGGCGGCAAAGCCTCCACCGACAAGCAAAATGAGCACAATGATGTTCAGCGCAACCAATCGTTTCACGTTCACCGTCTATTCCTCCCCGAGTAAAATCGCTTTAATTTTTTCATGAAGATGCAAAAACTGTTCAATCTCCTCTGGAGAGACGAGTTCTTGAATGCGGCCAAGCCGCCGGCGCAGCACCGACTGCTCGCCAAACGCTTCCGACACCGTCTCTTTTCCTTTTTCCGTCAAACTCAAAATGACCGCGCGCCGATCTTGCTTCGACGGCTCTCGGACAACAAGGCCGGCGCCGACGAGCCGGTCAACCGTGCCGCTGACATTGCTGTTGCTTAAGTTTAATTTTTCCGCCAAGTCATTCAGGCGAATATGCTCTTTTTTCAGCAGCGTATATAAGACGATCAGCTGCACCTCTGTCACCCCGACGCGGGCGGCGTCCTCGCGGATGAGGCGATAAAGCGCCTTTTGCGTCCGGAAGACAGCGTACATGATGTCCCGGCTGATCCCTTCCATTCATCCCCCTCCTTGCCTCATCTTTCTTGTTGGAATAGTTTCAATACGAATTATCCCTGCACGAAATATGATTATAACATGAAAACAGGGAAAATCAACTATATTGTTTCATGTCTTTTTGAGAAAACATACGCAACGAAAAAGAGTCCAACCGGATGTTTTGCATCCAGTTGGACTCTTTTGCCAACTCCTCATTCGTGAATCCGCGCCGCTGTTGCCGTTGGCTGAATGCAGTTTCTCAACCACGCTCCACCAGGTGGGTGTTCGCAGAAGCGTTCCTGCCGTCCTCCATCACGAATATTGAGGCATGACATTCCCGCTTCAATGTAGAACTCCCTTTTGATTGCCATCGGTTGAAACTTCATTCTACAACGCACAACGCAGCAACGGATTGGTGATTATTATGATACATGATCTGCCGTCCCTTGGCAAGAGGGACAGCCATCCATTTTTTCAAACTGGATACACCCCATGCTTCCGCTCAGAAAAGACCATATACTTGGACATATACGCGTCAAATCGGCGGATGAGCTCGTTGCGCAAATCGTTCGGCGCGACGATTCCGTCGACGACAAGCTCGGAGGCGAGACGGTAAATGTCGATGTCGCGCCGGTATTCCTCGCGTTTTTGTTCGACAAATGCCGCACGCTCTTCTGGCGGCAGCTCGGCAATTTTGTTGGCGTAGACGGCGTTGACGGCCGCTTCCGGCCCCATGACGGCGATTTGCGCGTTCGGAAGCGCCAGGCAGCAATCTGGTTCAAACGCCGGCCCGGCCATCGCGTACAATCCGGCGCCGTACGCTTTGCGAACGATGACCGAGATCTTCGGTACGGTGGCTTCCGACATGGCCGCGATCATTTTCGCCCCATGGCGGATGATGCCGACCCGCTCGACTTTCGTGCCGATCATAAAGCCAGGGACGTCGGCCAAAAACAGAAGCGGGATATGGAACGCGTCGCAAAGCGTGATGAATTTCGCCGCTTTATCAGCCGAATCGTGGAACAATACGCCGCCTTTGACGCGCGGCTGGTTGGCGATGATGCCGATCGGCTGGCCGGCAAGGCGCGCCAGTCCCGTAATGATTTCTGGCGCAAACAGTTTTTTGATTTCACAAAACGATCCTTCGTCAATGATCCGCTCAATCAAATCATACATGTTGAACGGCGCATTTTGGTTTTCTGGCAAAATGTCCTCGATCGTTTTGTCAAACGATTTCGGCGGCTTCGCCTCGACCACCGGCGGCTTTTCGCTGTAATTGGACGGAAAATACGACAAATAACGGCGTGCATAGGCAATCGCTTCTTCTTCGGTTTTCACGAGCACGTCGCCGCAGCCGGAGACGGTGCAATGCATGCGGGCGCCGCCCATCTCTTCGAGCGTCACTTTTTCCCCAATCACCATTTCCGCCATGCGCGGCGAGCCTAAGTACATCGAGGCATTGCCTTCGACCATGATGACAATGTCGCAAAACGCCGGAATATAGGCGCCGCCGGCCGCTGATGGACCGAACAACAAGCACACTTGCGGCACTTTGCCGGACAGCTTCACCTCATTGTAAAAAATGCGCCCCGCCCCGCGCCGGCCGGGAAACATTTCGATTTGGTCCGTAATGCGGGCGCCGGCCGAGTCCACCAAATAAATGATCGGGCAGCGCAGTTTTTCCGCCGTCTCTTGAATGCGGATGATTTTTTCGACGGTGCGCGCTCCCCACGAGCCGGCCTTTACTGTCGAATCGTTCGCCATCACGCAGACGGTGCGGCCATTGATTTTGCCGATGCCGGTCACCACCCCGTCAGCCGGCAAATCGCCCGCCAAACAGTTGGCAAACAATCCGTCTTCCACTTCCAAGCCGTTATCAAGCAGTAAGTTCAGCCGCTCGCGAACAAACAATTTCCCTTGGGCGGCGTTTTTTTCATGATATTTTGGCGCCCCGCCTTTTTTGATGTCAGCAGCCCGCTTTTCAAGCTCCGCTGTCAGCGTTGTGCGCTCTTTCGCCGTTTCGTTCATCCTGATGTCCCTCCTCGCTTCGTTTTTCACCGCTTTTTAGGCGGCGGTTCGTTCATCGCCCCGCGGCCGGTCCGACCTCTCCCGCCCGGCCGTCCACAATCAACCATCCGGCTCGTTCGTTGAACATATCGGCCGCCGTTAGTCCAGCCGCAGGAACGCCTTCTTATTCCCCTTTGTACACCGGCTTTCGTTTTTCTTTAAACGCCTGCAAGCCTTCGAGCCGGTCTTTCGTCGGAATCGTCGCCTCATAAGCGAGCTGTTCAATGGCAAGACCCGTTTCCAAATCAACGTTGAACACGCTTTGCATCGCCCGTTTTGCCTGACGGACGGCAATGGGGGCATTGTCGGCGATTTGCCGCGCCAATTCAAGCGCCCGATCCATCAGCTCGGCGCGCGGCACCGCGTATTCGACAAGGCCGATTCGTTCGGCTTCCTGCGCCGTAATCCGTTTGGCGGCAAAAATGAGCTCTTTCGCCTTTCCGATGCCGACAAGGCGCGGCAGCCGCTGCGTCCCCCCCGCTCCCGGAATGATGCCGAGCGACGTTTCCGTCAGCCCGAGCTGGATGTCATCAGCCGCAAACCGAATGTCGCAAGCCAAGGCAAGCTCCAACCCGCCGCCAAACGCCGAACCGTTTAACACGGCGATGACCGGCTGCGGCACTTTCTCCACCTCGTTGATCGTTTTGCTGATTAAGGCAACAGCCTGCCGCACTTCCGTTTCATTCATCCCCGCCCTCTCTTTCAAATCAGCGCCGGCGCAAAACACCTTGTCTCCCGCCCCAGTCAACATGACGACGCGCACATCTTTTCGAAATTTGATCTCTTGCAAGAGCGCGCCGAGTTCTAAAAGAAGCGCTCTTGACAGCGCATTGGCCGCTTCCGGGCGGTTTAATGTCACAATCGCGATGCCGTTTTCTTGTGTTTCAAACGATACAAGTGTGCTCACGTTTTCTCCCCCTTATGATCAAACCGTTTGCAAATAGCGGCTCGGAAGCGGGCGGCCGATTTTGTCGCGGATAAACAAAGCCGCTTTCGTCAGCCGCTCGACATTGATGCCGGTTTCAATCCCCATGCCGTGAAGCATATATACTAAATCATCGGTGGCGACGTTCCCCGACGCTCCGGGAGCGTATGGACAGCCGCCGAGGCCGCCGAGCGAGCTGTCAAACGTCGTAATTCCCATTTCCATGGACACTAAAATATTGGCCAGCGCCGTCCCTCTCGTGTCATGGAAATGCATGGCGATCCGAGCAGCCGGAAAACGGCGGAGCACGATTGCGAGCACCTCTTCGACTTGCTTGGGCGTCGCTACGCCGATCGTATCGCCAAGCGACAGTTCATCGATGCCCATCGCCAACAGCCGGTCCGCCACCATCAGCACTTGATCGACGGCGACAGGCCCTTCATACGGACAGCCAAATACAGTCGAGACGTACCCACGTACGGTTTTTCCTGCTTGCTTCGCCGTTTTCACAACATCTTCAAGCACGGGAAACGTCGCGGCGATCGATTTGTTAATGTTTTTTTGGTTGTGCGTTTCGCTCGCTGACATAAAGACGCCGACTTCATCGACTCCGGCGGCAAGCGCCCGCTCAAGCCCCTTTTCGTTTGGGACGAGCGCCGCATATGTGACGCCGGCTTTTCGGCGGATACCGGCTGCGACTTCGGCGGCGTCCGCAAGCTGCGGAATCCATTTCGGATGGACGAAGGAGGTCACCTCAATGTACGACAACCCAGTTTCTGACAATAGGTTGATCCAGGCGATTTTATCGGCGGTCGCGATCGGCGTTGCTTCGTTTTGCAGGCCGTCGCGCGGGCCGACTTCTTTGATCGTCACCTTCGCCGGCCATCGGCTCATGCTCTGCTCCCCCTTTTACTCAATCTCGACAAGCACGTCGCCTTCGTTCACGAAATCTCCTTCCTGCACGTGGATGTGCTTCACGACGCCGGACGTTTCCACAGCAATCGGAATCTCCATTTTCATCGATTCCAAAATGACGACATCTTGGCCTTCTTCCACACGGTCACCGACGGCGACGACAATTTTCCACACACTTCCTGCCATCGTTGCAGTTATTTGATTCATCGTTTCTTCCCCCATTCATTTCTGCTTCATTTCGTTTTTAATGGTTTCCAATGTTTCAAAAGGAAATCGGTCGTCGTATCCCCCGCTTGAAACGCCGGATGGGACAACACGGCCTCAAGCAGCGGAATGTTCGTTTTAATCCCTTCGACGCGATAGTCTCGAAGCGCTTCGAGCAAGCGTTCAATCGCCGTTTGCCGATCCGGTCCTTTCGCGATCAACTTCGCGATCATCGGATCATAAAACGGCGTGACCGTGATGCCGCTTTGAACCGCCGTTTCATGGCGAATCCATTCGCCTTGCGGGGCGGAAAACGCCGTAATGCGGCCGGGCGACGGGTAAAACGTGTTCGGATCTTCGGCATAAATGCGCACTTCAATGGCGTGGCCGTCCCGGCGAATCTCTTCTTGTTGATAGCGGAGCGGCTCGCCGGCGGCGATGCGCAGCTGCTCTTCGACGATGTCGATGCCGGTGATTTCTTCCGTCACCGGGTGCTCGACTTGCAGCCGAGTGTTCATCTCAAGAAAATAAAAGTTTTTCTGTTCATCGACGAGAAATTCGACCGTGCCAGCGTTTGCATAACCGATGTAACGCGCAGCCCGCACCGCCGCCTCCCCCATCTTCCGCCGCGTCTCTTCATCCAAAAACGGCGACGGCGCCTCTTCGACTACTTTTTGGTGGCGGCGCTGGATCGAACATTCACGCTCCCATAAGTAGACGCAGTTGCCATTTTGGTCGGCAAGAAGCTGAATTTCAATATGGCGCGGGCGTTCAATATATTTTTCAATGTACATCGTCCCGTCGCCGAAAAACGAAGCGGCCCGTTTTTGGCTCCCTTCAAACACTTGGCGCAGCTCAGCTTCATCGCGAGCAATATGCATGCCGATGCCGCCGCCGCCGGCTGACGCCTTCAACATGACCGGATAGCCGATTGAAACCGCCGCTTTGGCCGCCTCGTCGGCGCCATCAAGCGCAAAGGAAACGCCCGGGACGATCGGCACGCCGGCTTTTTCCATCGTCCGCCGCGCTTCGATTTTGCTGCCCATCGCCGCAATGACGTCCGCCTTCGGACCGATGAAGACGATTCCTTCTTCCTCGCAGCGGCGGGCAAACGCTGGATTTTCCGACAACAGCCCATAGCCGGGATGGATCGCCTCCGCTTTCGCCGCTTTGGCAACCTCAATGATTTTTTCGATATTTAAATAGCTTTCCGCGACGCGCGGCTTGCCGATCAAATACGCTTCATCCGCGAGCGAGACATGAAGCGAATCGGCGTCCGCTTCCGAATAGACGGCGACGGTCCGGATGCCAAGCTTTTGGCACGTGCGGATGACGCGAGCGGCGATTTCGCCGCGGTTGGCAATCAACACTTTCGTAAACATCGTCTCACCCTTTCGCCAATAGTGGGGCTGCCGGCGGCCGAACCGTTCAGCCGCCGGACAACGTTCACTTCGTCAAGCCAAGGCGTTCTTTCGCCATTTCCCGCAGCTTAAACTTTTGAATTTTGCCGGATGCGGTCATCGGGTACGAATCGGTAAACTCGATGTAGCGCGGGATTTTATGCCGGGAAATGTTGCCGCGGCAAAACTCGCGAATCTCCTCAGCGGTCGCCGTTTCGCCGTCTTTTAAGATGATCCACGCCATCACTTCTTCCCCGTATACTTCATCGGGCACGCCGACGACTTGAACGTCCAAAATTTTCGGGTGTTTGTACAAAAACTCTTCGATTTCGCGCGGATAAATGTTCTCCCCGCCGCGGATGATCATATCTTTCAGCCGGCCGGTGATGCGGCAGTAACCGTTTTCATCCATCGTCGCCAAATCACCGGTGTGCAGCCAGCCGTCTGCATCGATCGCTTCATTTGTCGCTTCCGGGTTGTTGTAATATCCTTTCATGACATGATAGCCGCGCGTGCACAGTTCCCCTTGCACCCCCCGCGGCACTTCCTTGTTCGTGCCCGGCTCGACGATTTTCACTTCCACGCCCGGCAAGGCGCGGCCAACCGTTTCGACACGCAGCTCAAGCGGATCGTCGGTGCGCGTTTGCGTGATGACTGGGGACGCTTCCGTCTGCCCGTAGGCGATCGTAATGTCTTTCATCCCCATTTTCTCGATGACCGCCTTCATCACTTCGACCGGGCAAGGAGAACCGGCCATAATGCCCGTGCGCAGCGATGACAAATCGTATTTGGCAAAATCCGGGTCGTTGAGCTCGGCGATGAACATCGTCGGCACGCCGTGAAGCGCCGTGCACCGCTCCGCTTCCACCGTCTCGAGCACCCGCTTCGGATGAAACTCCACAACCGGCACCATCGTCGCCCCGACCGTCACACATGCAAGCGTGCTCATGACGCAGCCGAAGCAATGGAAAAACGGCACCGGAATGCACAATCGATCGCCTTCGCCAAGTCCCATGCATTGCGCCACTTGGTGGGCGTTGTTGACGATGTTGTAATGCGTGAGCATAACCCCTTTTGGGAAGCCGGTCGTCCCTGATGTGTACTGCATGTTGATGACATCGTGCGGATCAAGGCTTTCAAGCCGCGCATCGAGCTCTTCTTCGGTCACTTCATGCGCCATCGCTAAGATGTCGTTCCATGTAAACATGCCCGGGTACCGTTTGTCGCCAAGAAAGATCACGTTTTTCAACTTCGGCAGCCGTTTCGATTGCAGCTGCCCAGGCGCCGATGTACGCAGCTCGGGAACGATTTCATACAAAATATCGATATACGACGAATCGCGATATTGCTCGATCAAAAAGAGCGTCGTCGAATCCGATTGCTTAAGCAAATACTCAAGCTCCGCCGCCCGGTAGTTCGTATTGACCGTAACGAGCACCGCCCCCATTTTTCCGGTCGCAAACTGGCAGGCGATCCATTCCGGAACGTTCGTCGCCCAAATGGCGACATGCTCCCCTTTTTCGATGCCAAGCCGCATCAACCCGCGCGCAACGAGGCGGCAATAATCGTTAAACTGCCGATACGTCAGACGCAATCCACGGTCGGCATACACGACCGCCTCACGATCCGCATATTGTCTGGCTCTTTCTTCCAACAAATTCCCCACAGTCACCGTCAACATCGGCCGTTTCCTCCCCTTTGTCCGAATTCATTGTTATGGATATGCAGGCATTTCCGCTTTTAGCATCCGAGCTGGCGGGCGATGACGAGCCGTTGGATTTCTGATGTGCCTTCGCCGATTTCCATGAGCTTGACGTCCCGCAAATGGCGCTCAACGCCGTACTCTTTCATATAGCCGCAACCGCCGTGAATTTGAATCGCCTGGTTGCAGACGCGGAATCCCATTTCCGAGGCGAACAGCTTGGCGAACGACGCTTCTTTTGTAAACGGTTTCCCTTGATCCTTCAACCAAGCCGCTTTGTACACCATATTGCGGGCGAGCTCAATTTCCATCGCCATGTCAGCGAGCTTAAACTGGATCGCTTGAAACTTGGAAATCGGTTGGCCAAACTGAACGCGTTCTTTCGCATATTGAAGCGCTTTCTCAAACGCCGCTTGGGCGATGCCGACAGCTAAAGCAGCGATGGAAATGCGGCCGCCATCAAGCGTGTACAAAAACTGTTTAAATCCTTTCTGCGGATCGCCTAAGACGTTCTCTTTCGGCACCCGGACGTTCTCAAAAACAAGTTCGCACGTATTGGACGCGCGGACACCCATCTTGTCGTAATTCGAACGGATTGTAAATCCTGGGGAGTCAGTTGGCACGATGAGAGCGGTGATGATGTTTTTGCCGCGCGCATCTTTGCCCGTGACGGCGGTGACAATGACTTGCCGCGCGTATTGGGCGTTCGTGATCCAACATTTTTCGCCATTAATGACATATTCATCGCCATCAAGCACCGCGGTTGTGCGCGTGCCGCCGGCATCGGACCCGGCGTTCGGCTCCGTGAGCCCAAAAGCGCCAAGCGTCTCTCCTTTCGCCATCGGCACGAGCCATTTTTGTTTTTGTTCCTCTGTCCCGAAGTAGTAGATCGGGCTCGCTCCGAGCGACACAGCGGCCGCATAGCTTAGCCCGGTGCCGCCGCAGGCGCGGCCGATTTCTTCAACGGCAATGGCATACGAAATCGTATCGCCCCCAGCACCGCCGTATTCTTCCGGAAACGGCAGGCCCAACAGCCCCAACTCGCCCATTTTGCGGAAGACATCCAGCGGAAAATGCGCCTCTTCATCCCATTTCGCCGCGTAAGGGGCAATTTCCTTCTCGGCGAAATCGCGAACCATCTCTTTAATCATTTGTTGTTCTTTTGTCAACGAAAAGTCCATGCTCTCCCTCTCCCCCGTTTAAAAATGATTTATACTAAAACCGACCAGTCGGTTTCCGACCGTCATAAATAATCGGATATCCAAGACCGACTGGTTGGTCTGTGAACAGCAAACCGCTTATTCGGCGGCCGGCCGCAACAAAAACCGCATGGCGGCCGCATGTTCCGTTTGGCGAAGCACCGCGTGCAAAATGAAATCAGCGAAATACGCTGCAATCTCCTCGATGGACAACGGACCGTCCGGATTGTACCATTTGTACGTCCAGTTCACCATGCCGATGATCGACATACCGGTGATCTCCACCGATAACTCTGGACGAAACTCCCCGGCCTCGATCCCTTCGCGGATGACGCGGAAAATGATTTGTTTAAATTCCTCACGCTTTTCATTGATCGGCTCCGCGTATTCCGGTTTTAAGTACATGCTCTCTTGGTAAAATACGGTGATGTGCGGTTTGTACAAGTGAAACACTTTGACAAACGACTGAACGATGGCATACAAGCGCTCAGTCGGCGTCGAAAAGCTTTCATACGCTTCCTGTGCTTTCGTAAGCGCGTAGGTAATAAAAACGTCATGAATATGGTAAAGCAACTCATCTTTCGATTTGAAATTATGGTAAAAACCGCCTTTGGAGGTGTCGCTTTCGGCCACGATGCGGTCAACCGTCACGCCGTGGTAGCCGTATTTCTCAAATAAACGAAGCGCCGTATCGATAATGCGGTCTCTGAGCGGTTTGTCAGCCATAATGATCTCCTTCGTCGTTGATCGTATAGCATTTTCAGAAAAAAAGGAATATTTCTCTTATCCATTAAGATACTCGATTGCTGGCAGCATTGTCAATAAAAACTGTTCTGCCGCCTGAAAAAACGAGGGGGATTTTAACATGCACCGTCTGGCGCTTCCCCCGGCCGGCTCTTGCCTGATATAAACCGCTGCGGACATACAAATCATACATAATAGCGGCCGTTTTTCCAAAAAATAATGATCGGAGGTGGCTTCTGTTGGAACCGATGCTATGCCCAAGTTGCAAAACGAACCGGACGCGGTTTCACCTCATCGAGCAGCATCCGCGCGCAGTGAAGATCGACCCGTACAACGGCGAGATTGAACAGGAATATACAAATGACGCGCTTGAACCGTTCCATCTTCCGTACCGCGGTCCGAGCTACCGCGTCCAATGCGGCGTCTGCGGGCTCATCGAAGATGCGGACATGTTCATCCAGCGCGCTAAATCGTCTCCATTGAGGTGATTCCATATGGCGAACAAAAAACAAACACCTTCTTCCATCGTTGACCAAAAACAGCTCGTCAACGACAAGGCAAAAGCGATGCGGGAGCACGGCGGTCAGCACATTCGCCGCGTCACGCCAAACGGGGCGGACGGGCAATAAACGCCGGCTTGCTTCTGCGCAGAAGCAAGCCGGCGGAGCTTCCGCTTTTCGTTGCTAGCGGTACATCGCCCACAGCCCGATATCGCGAAAACCAAGGCGGCGGTAGATGCGGCCAGCGGCCGGGTTGTCGTAAAACAAGCACGGCATCTTCCCTTCAGCGAGCAAATCGCAAACGAGCTTCGCCACGATGGCGCTCGCATACCCTTTCCCTCGATGCTCCTGATCCGTGCAGACGCCGACGATCATCGCTAACAATGAGTTTTCCGCTGATGTCGATGCCGCGGCCACCATTCGGCCGTCTTGTTCAATGTAGTACGTTCTAGCTGAATTGGTTTCCATCCCTTTCACTAGCATATCGCGGGACGACGGCCTCGTCTCAAATTCGGCAATGCGGCGCCGCAAGTCGAGAATCCGGTCGACATCGGCCAATTCGGCTTTTTTGACGGCGAACGCCCCCATTTCTTGGCGAGCGTATTCATCCGTCCGACACTCGCAAAAGTAAAGCGTTCGCTTCGTCCCAAGCGGCAGCCGCTCTTCGAACTGCCTGACAATTTCCGCCTTGCCGGACAGCTGAATGGGCGACGACGGGCCGGCCGTCTCGCGGATGAGACGAGCAAAGCCATCGGCATCAAAATCGCCAGGCGCGTACAGAATGTAGGAATCGTAATAACGGAGCAGCACCGCCTTCAGCGAGCCGGCATCGTCAAACTGCCCCCAAACGTCTTGGAAATCGGCGTCATAGCCAAACGACTCAATATCGCCGATGATAAATAAATTGAACGACGGATCTTGCTGCAAAAACGAAAATACTTGTTGGTGGTCTTCAGCCGTTAACCGGCGAATCATGGCGCTCCCCCGCTTTTCGGATGATATTTTTTCCATTATACTATGAATAATCACTGTTGCCAATGGCATTTGTGGCGCCAAAGTGAGAGGCTGCCGATGCCGCCAGTCCGCATCGGCCAACTGCAAAGAAAGGAGGAAGCCCGCTCTCAAAAAAAAGCGAGGCGACTATGCCGATGAAGTTTATTGACGAGCTGTACGAATACTACAAAGACCGGCTGACCGGAGATGAAGAAGACGCCGAAGCGGTGGCGCGATGTCGATTTTGGATGAACTCGACCGCCGCGATGTGCTCAAGCTGATCGATGAGATGACGGATGAAGAGCTGCTTGGGATGTTTGGCTTGTACGTATTCGAAAGCTTGAAAGCGAAAATGGCCCGCGAAGGCCTCGGCGCGACGCGGCCGCAAGACGCGCCGCGCGTGCATTGACAAAACGGCTGTCCCCCCCATGTCATAAGGAACAGCCGCTATGTGGGGCAAATGATGCTTTCGTATTCATTTGGCAGCCCTGTGAACATGATTTCGAAGACGTTTTTCCACTGCTTGCTTAACAGACAGTGGTGAAACACAAACCGTTTTCCCATCGCGCGCTCATCGGTAAAACTGTACATCATAGCCTTCTTTCAATAACACTTGGTAAATTTGCTGAATATGGTCTTCGTTTTTTGTCTCGAGCGAAAAATGAATTTCCGCCTGGCCAGGCAACACTTTGGCGCCGATGCGCTGATGGTGGATCGACATGACATTCGCCTCAAGCTCGGCGATAATGCGAAGCAGTTTGTTCAACTGGCCCGGCTTGTCGGAGATGACCGTTGTAAACGTAACGAATCGCCCGGCTTCGACAAGCCCCCGCTCAATAATGCGGGAAATGAGCGTCACATCGACGTTGCCGCCGCTTAGCACAGCGACGACTTTTTTGCCGCGAAACGGCAGCTTTTGATACAACAATGCCGCCAATGGACAAGCGGCCGCCCCTTCGATTAACAGCTTGTTCCGCTCGAGCACATACAGCATCGTCCGTGAAATTTCCGCCTCTTCCACGCACACAATGCCATCGACGTATTGCTCAATGTATTGGTACGTAATATTGCCCGGCTTTTTTACGGCAATCCCATCGGCGATCGTATTCGACGCGGCAATGGAGACGGGCTGTTTATGGCGTATGGCCGCCGTCATGCCCGGACAAGCCGATGACTCAACGCCGTACACTTCAACCGATGGCTTCAGCTGTTTTAACGTAAACGCCACCCCAGCAAGCAACCCACCGCCCCCGACCGGACAAAGAACGACATCGATGTCGGGAAGCTGCTCGATCAGCTCCAAACCAATCGTCCCTTGTCCAGCCATCACCGCCAAGTCGTCAAACGGGTGTACAAACGTCATTCCCCGTTCGCGCTGCAACTCTAACGCATATTCCAAAGACTCGTCAAACACATCGCCGTACAGCACGACTTCCGCCCCGTAGCTTTTCGTCGCTTCAATTTTGCTGAGCGGTGCTCCTTTCGGCATGACGATCATGCACGGAATATGAAGCATGCCGCTTGCATAGGCAACCCCTTGGGCGTGGTTGCCGGCCGAGGCGGCGATCACGCCGCGCGCCCGCTCTTCTTCCGTGAGCGACATAATTTTATTGAATGAACCTCTTACTTTAAACGAACCCGTTTTTTGCAAGTTTTCCAGTTTCATATATACGTCGTTGCCGGACAGCCGGCTGAACGTTTGTGAATGCTCAAGCGGCGTTTCATGGACGACGCCTTTCATTTTCTCCCGCGCTTGTTCAATGTCTGCTAACGTCAACATCATCAAACCACCCTTTCTGATCGGCGATCGGTTCTTGTTCGCCCCGCTTTATTATATACAAAACATTTCACCGCCGACAAATGCTGCTTTTCCTTTGACCGATGACGTACGATAAAAGGGTGAAGGAGGAGACGATCTATGCGTCGACGCCGACCGCTATTGCTTTTATGGATGGTCATGTTTTTAGTTATGTCAGGTTTTGGCATCATTATTCCGGTATTGCCTTTTCTTGCCGAAGATGTTGGCGCCACCTCGCTTGTGTTCGGGTTGTTAATGTTGGGTTCGTTCTATTGATTATTTAGCACATAGTTTTATGATAGAAAATCATGATGCTTGACGAATCGTCACTGGGATCCATTGCGTTTTGTCAGCTGTGTGAACGTTGAGAGATTTACGAAAGTCACCTCAAAACAGATCCTTTTCCAGTTGAGAAGCTTTGTACAAGCGTTTGTTAGTGAACTTTATCATGCCATGCAGAAATAATGTTCAGTGATGATTTAGCACATTGTTTTATGGATTAGGTCATTTGTCTCCGTTCGATCCCGCTCCATCAGAACCTAATATCGCCAACGAAACCTTCGCCAGTTTGACGAGAGAAAGCAACTGGGAAGAACGATGATAGGCAAATGCGAGTGGATTTGCTAATATGAAAGAAAGGCATTCGGAATACATCAAAACGCGATGTGTAGCTAAGGGGTTTGGAAAGATGAACGATCGACTCGTACAACTGCAAATCGAAGAACTCGAACGAAAGCTGCGGGCCTATGAGCGGTTGGTTGAAAAACTTCCATTTCCATTCGTGTTCACCGATTACGAAGCGGGAATTTCCATTGAAAAAAAGCGCGGCGAAACCCTACCGCGCCTTCGCTCCGTTCCTCCCTCCCCTGAAAGGGATGCCGAATGGCAATGGGACATCGATTTATATCAAGATGTACCGTTTGAAAAAGTGGAAGCCTTTTTGACGCCGTTGCTCGATCTTGTTCCACACCATATCGTCTTTGTCGACGCCCAAGGGGTCATTACGCTTTGCAATTTGCAGGCGGCTGTTGACACCGGCGTGGATCGCGACGCCATCATCGGCAAACATATTCGCGAGCTGCTGAAGCTCCCTGATGAGCTGATCGCGACGCTCGAATCGCTTGAAAAAGGCGAGCCGCTTTACAATTACGAAGTGCTCGACCGATTTTACGGCATCGTCAACACCCGTTTTATTTACAACGATGACGGATCTGTCAAACGAGTCATCAGTATGTTTCAGTCGCTCAATATGATGAAAGAAACAGAAAAGCTGGCGGTCGCCGGCCGCATCGCCGCCGGCATCGCCCATGAAATCCGCAATCCGCTGACGACGGTGCGCGGGTATTTGCAACTATTGAAAAGCGACTTGCCGGATCGCATCGCCTCGCTCGTGGAGCGGCTTTTAATTCCCGAGCTCGACCGGGCGAACGACATTATCACTGATTTTTTGAATATCGCCAAGCCGGCGGACGTCAAAATGGAGACGTTCAACTTGCACCGCTTTTTGCGCGACGATGTCGGCGTTCTATTGCAAAGCGAAGCGCTGTTGCATAACATTGACGTCCATTTTGACCTTGATGACGAGCTTGACGATTACGAAATGAACGGCGACCGCAGCCAGCTTTTGCAAGTGTTTTTAAACTTATTTCGCAACGCCGTGGAAGCAAAAGTAGCGAAAACGATGACGGTGTCGATCTGCAGCCGAAAAATCAACCATCTCGTTCAGCTTCGCTTCTGCGACGATGGGCCTGGCATTCCGCCGTCGGTCATCGACCATGTTTTCGATCCGTTTTTTTCAACGAAGGAAACGGGAACTGGGCTCGGCCTGTCATTATCAAAAAAAATCGTCGAACTGCATCGCGGGACGATGAAAGTGCAAAGCGACGCGAACGGCGCATGTTTTTTAATCGAATTTCCGCTTTGCAGCCAACCGCCGTTTCTTTCGTCATAAATCGCTTCCGAAGAGGGGGCCATCCCAGCTTCGGAATTGGGGAGATTGATGATTTAGAACAATGTGTCACTTTATCACAGAAAAGGAGGAGCCATTATGGCAACGACCGATTCGCCCAATGGCAAATGGCGGCGCCTGTTCGCCTTGTTTCTTCCCATTTTTATTTCGCAAACCGGCCAATACGCCATGAACTTTGTCGATGTCGCCATGTCCGGTCACGCAAGCCCCGAAGATCTTGCCGGCGTCGCGATCGGCTCAAGCCTATGGGTGCCAGTATTTACCGGCGTCGGCGGCATTTTGCTCGCCCTGTCCCCGATCGTCTCCCACCATTTCGGCGCCGGACAGCATGACTCGATCGCTCACACTGTCACCCAGGCGCTCTACTTGGCTGTCACGCTTGCTGTCGCCATTGTCCTGATCGGGGCCGCTGCCGTGCCGTTCATCTTGAAACAGATGTCTTTGGATGAAAACGTTCGGTATATCGCCTATGATTACTTGCGCGCCTTGTCGTTCGGGATCATCCCACTGTTCCTTTATTCCGTGCTCCGCTATTTCATCGACGCGCTCGGGCAAACGAAAGTGACAATGTGGATTACACTCACCGCCTTGCCGATCAATATGCTGTTCAACTGGTTGTTGATTTACGGGCATGGGGGATTTCCGCGCCTTGGCGGCATCGGCACTGGCTACGCGACGGCGATCACGTATGCGTACTGCTTCGCGGCCGCTGCCTTTGCCGCCTTGAAATTTCGCCGCTTGGCTCCATATCGCGTGCTCGTCCGTTTTTACCGTCCCTCATGGGCGGCATGGAAAGAGCTGCTGAAAACCGGGGTGCCGATCGGGTCGGCCATCTTTTTTGAAACGAGCATTTTTGCCGCCGTCACGTTGCTTGTCGGCCGGTTTGGAGCGGAAACAGTGGCCGCCCATCAAAGCGCCCTCAACTTCGCTTCACTGTTGTATATGATTCCGCTCAGCTTATCGATGGCGTTGACAATCGCGGTCGGTTTCGAGGCGGGAGCCAACCGTTATGAAGATGCGAAACAATATTGCTTGATCGGCATCACCCTCGCCTTGGCCGTCGCGGCGGCTGCCGCGCTGTTCCTGTTCGCCTTCCGCGGCCATATCGCCCGGCTGTATACAAACGATCCGGACGTGGCGGTGCTGACCGGGAAGTTTTTGTTGTATGCAATCTTTTTCCAGTTTTCCGACGCCATCGCCGCTCCCATTCAAGGGGCGCTGCGCGGCTATAAAGAGGTGAACGCCGTTTTTTGGGCCGCCCTTGTCGCTTATTGGGGCGTCGGGCTTCCGCTTGGTTGCGCGCTCGCGCTATGGACGAATGCTGAAGCGTTCGGCTATTGGATCGGCCTGATCGCCGGATTGGCAACGGGCGCACTGTTTCTCAGCTTTCGCCTGCGGGCCGTTTGGCGCAGACATGGCAGCGGGCGTGCGCCGCTCGCCTCATAAAGGCTCAACAAAAGGATGCCGGCATCTGCAACGGCATCCTCCTTTGCTATTTTCCGCTTTGTGGCGACGGCTGTCTTTTCATATAGGCGAGCACATCAAGATCAATCTTTCCATTTTCCAGTTCGCGCTCCTCAAAGTTTTCCGTATGTATATACGCCGTCAGCGCCTCATGAAGCGCCGTATTGTCCGCCGCGCGCTCTTTCGACAAATAACCGAGGCGGACCAACTGGGCGGCCACCTCTTCCTTGACGGCGCCTTCCATCGCCGCCACCTTTTCAGGATGAGGCTTCTCGAAATACAGCTGGCGCAATTGATACAAGCGAATAAGCTCCTCGATCGGCCGCGGGTGATCATCAACGCGCAAGTCGATATAACGGTCATTGTAGCCGCCATATCCCCCTCCTTCTTTCACGACAAGCAAAGCGGCTGACTGTTGCCCGCGTCGGTCGCCCCCCGCTACCTGACCAGCTTGAAGCGCCTTTAGCAATCGCTCGGCGAGCGGACCTTTTGTCTGCTCAAACGTCCTTCCCATTGCCCGCACCGTTTCCTCGCCAGCTAAAATATTGCCTTGGGCCGCATAGTTCGGCCCAGTGATGCCCCCAGCCCACGGGTAGCATTTTTCCCCTGTGAACGTCGCCGACCGTCCTTTCGCATCCACGATGCCGACTTGGCGCAAATCGCGCTCGCTGTCATCGGCAACGAGCAACTCAAGCGTTTCTTGCGCCGATTTCCCTTTCGCCATCCATTCTAGGCCGCGCGGTCCGTACGACGTATTGGCGTACGACTGCGTCGCCACCGCTCCGACACCCGCCTTGGCCCACGGCACAACCGCACCGACACCTAAAAATTTCGACTGGACAGCGATGCCAAGCTCTCCGGTCGTCGGGTCAAACGCCACGATCGAAAACGTCGCCACGAGATCTTTTGAAATCCGGGTCATGTTTTTCCCTCCATGCAGTTTCTCGCCTCTATTCTTCTCCTTCCCCCTTCTGTTCTCCTGCCTCTTTCATCATAAAAAAATGGCGGGGGCAGCCGCTCGCAAGCAGCCTCCCCCGCGCTGCCCATTACCTGCTTAGCACCATGTCGCCCCAACGATAATGAGCAAAATAAACAAGACGACGATCAACACGAAGCCGTAGCCGTAGCCGCCATAGCCCGGGTAGCCGAAGCCATAGCCGCCCCAGCCCCAGCCGCCATAAAAGCCGTATGGCATATTCGTCACCTCCTTGCTAGCAAGTAAGAGGCATTAGTACACCCAACCACCGACACATGCACATCCGACAATAATCAACAAGATGAACAGAACGACGATCAACGCGAACCCGCCGCCGTAAGCTGCACCCATTTGCCAGCACCTCCTTCGTTTTTGTACTAGTAGACTATTCAGAAGCCGAGGAAATGGTTAGATGTTTCAACAAAAATGGGTATTTGCCGCAACGATAAAAAAACGGTCCATCCGTGGACCGATGTTATGCTCCGAGGGAGCTTCGCTTCCATTTTTTCCGCCCTGGCGCTTGCTTGATTTGAACAGCGGAAAACAACATAAGCGCCGCCCAGATGCAGCTAAACGCATAAAAATGCGCTTTCGTAAACGGCTCGCCGAACAAAAAGACGCCAAGAAGAAGACTGATCGTCGGCGAAATGTATTGCAAAAAACCAAGTGTTGTCATCGACACACGCTTCGCTCCTTTGGCGAAATACAAAAGCGGCATGGCTGTCGCTGGCCCGGCTCCAGCCAACAGCGCCCATTGCCACCATTCGGCCGTCTTGACGAGGGCTGGCGTTTCGTTGTACACCCATAATAAGTAAACGGCTGAAAGCGGCATGACGGCCATTGTTTCAAGCGTCAAGCCAATGGACGAGTCAACGCTGGCTAGTTTTTTCACTAAGCCGTAAAACCCGAACGTCAACGCGAGCGATATGGCGACCCACGGAAATGCGCCATATTCCGCCGTCATCGCCGCCACGCCGGCGGCGGCAAGAAAAACAGCGGCCCACTGCCCAACGCTTAGCCGCTCGCGCAATACGATCGTCCCAAGCGCCACGCTGACAAGCGGGTTGATATAATAGCCAAGGCTCGTTTCAACGACATGATGATGATTCACCGCCCATATGTAGACAAACCAGTTGGCGCTGATGAGAACGGCAGCAGCGGCGATCCCCCATGCCGTGGCCGGCTTACAGCGCATCGCCCGAAGCTCCCGGCGAAAGGCGCCAAGCTGCCCAGTCGCTGCCAAAAGGATGGCCATAAACACGAACGACCAAACGATGCGGTGCGCCAAAATCTCAAGCGCCGGGCGCGCCTCTAGCAGCTTCCAGTAAAGCGGCAATACTCCCCACAGCAAGTACGAAACAGCCGTATACAAGATTCCTTGTTTTTCTTCGCTCCAATGCCCCACGTCGTCTTCTCCTTTTCTCTTGGATCATTTCTGTTCCATTATACCGCCGCCGCTTCACTTTATCCATCAAAACACTCACCCGCATCGCTCGACATAGTTGCCCAATGGCGAAGGGGCGCAGCTGAATATGAGCAACCGCCCCCTTCGCGGCCCGTTTGACCGCCGCCCTTTCTTATTTTTTCGCTCACCAAGCGACACAGGCACAGCCAACAATAATCAGTAAAATGAACAGGACGATGACAAGCGTATAACCGCTGTTGACAAAACCGCTCACGGCGGGCACCTCCTTCATCGGTTCACGGACCATCATATGCGCCCACCCGCCCAAACGGCTGGGCGAATGCCCAAATTTCTAAAGATTGGTGAAAAACCGCGTTTTCTTCAAAAAGATTGGTCCACGAACGCACGGAAGAGTCGTTGATCCATTGGCGAAAGCTCCTTGCTGGAGCGTTTTCTTCGTTACATCACCGACCTTCTAGAAAAACGCCTATTTTTCTTTCGCCCCCGTCTCTCCCCACCAACCTTTTCGCTTAAAATAGAGGGCGATGAGCACAGCAACGGCTGCCATGAGCAACAAAGCAAACGGGTAGCCGTATCTCCATTTCAGCTCTGGCATAAACGCAAAATTCATGCCGTATACACCGGCAATAAATGTCATCGGCAAAAAGATGACGCTCACCAATGTCAATGTCTTCATAATGACGTTCATATGATCTGATTTGAGCGACAGTTGCAAATCGAAAATGGCGGACAATGATTCCTTAAACGCGTCGAGCGCGGCGGGCACGCGAGAGAATCGCGACGCCACTTCCTCGATATACGGATTCGTGTCTTGGTTGATATACGGCAAATCAGCGTGGCGGATGATTTTGATCGCTTCTTCCTGCGCCTCGGCGATTTGGCGCAGCTCATGAAGATGTGTTTTCATCCGATAAATCTCGCGCCCGATTTCGTTGGCAAACGGGGTCGCAAACACTTGCCGTTCAAGCGTCTGAATGCGGTCAGCGATCTGATCGATGACTTGCAAAAAACGGATGGCGGCCAAGTCTAAAAAGTGATATAGCACATACCCGGGATACAGCGCCTGATCGCGATGGTTCAACAAACGTTCTTTCACGTGATCAATAAGCGGATCGTTTTCATCGATATAGCTGATCATATATTGGCTGCCGGCAAGCAAACGAACGTTCACTGTCCGGACGGACGATAAACAGCGATAAGAAGAAACATCCTTCGTATTCGTCAAACGCCGGAATGTCCGTCCCGTTCATCAGCCGCTGTTGGGCGAGAGGGTGAATGGAAAGCGAAGAAAGAAGCTGCTCCAAATCCGGCTTGGCGGCGGCGGTGAAATGAAGCCAACACGACTGGCTGCCTGCCGGCGCATGGCGTTTGTACGTTCCGTCAACCGTCAAACGAAAGTTCTGCTCGATCACCATAGACTGACGTCCTTTCCATGCAAACGATTTTAATTGTATTGTTTGCTGTTTGCTGCAAAACTACTCCTCTCCCGCCGCCAAAAACAAGCCAGCAGCAACGGTTTGGCCGCATCCGCTCCCTGTTGGCGACAAGCAACTTCTGCCGGTTGCAAAGCGTCACATCCCGACAAGTCATTCGCTGTCTAGGCGCCTCGCCGCGTCCGCCCGCCAATGCGCCCGAAGCCAGTCAGCGCACCGCTTCCGGTTCCACATGGACGTGCGTCGCCCGAATGTTATGCCGGTTTCGCATCAAACGCTCGACTTCATCGGCGATTTCATGGCTTTTTGCCACCGTCAAATGCGAGTCAACACGGATCGTCACTTCCAGCACAATGTCGTTGCCTAACATGCGCGCTTTAATGTCAGCGACATCGCGCACGCCGCTCACCGCCGCGATTTCGTCTTTATAAACAGCGAGCTGCCGTTCATCAAAACCGTCGGTGAGCGTATGCGCCGTCTCCATAAACACCTCCCACGCCGTCTTGCCAATCATCGCCCCGATCACAAGCGCCGCCAGCGGATCAAGCCATGGCCACCCAAGCAGCGCGCCGGCGATGCCCATGGCGGCGCCAATGCTCACCAGCGCATCCGATAAATTGTCTTTCGCCACGGCTGCCAGCGCCATGCTGTTCGTCCGCCGCGCCAGCCGGCGATTGATGGCATAAACGCCAATCATAACGGCCGCCGAGGCGAGCGCAACCACAGCCGCTAAAACGTCAGGAACCGCTGTCTTTTCCTTGCCAAACAGCGAGCGGACGCCGCTTGTGATCACGTCAATGCCAATGGACATCATCAAAAAAGCGGCCAACAGCGAGGAGATGTTCTCCGCCCTCGAATGTCCGTACGGGTGGTTGCAATCACGCGGTTTTTTCGCGATTTTCATGCCGATATAGACTGCCGAGGAAGCGATAATATCACTCAAATTATTCCAACCGTCCGCTTCCACCGCATCCGAGCCGAACACTGCCCCAGCCAACAGCTTGCCGGTCGAAAGGAGAAGATAGACGAAAATGCTCAGCAGTGCGCCCGCCTCGGCTCCTTGTTTTCTATCCACTTTCTTCACCAACCTAGCCATCTCATTTTTGCACGTATCAGTGTACCAGCTTAAAGCCGGTTGGGTCTACAGCAAGAAAATTTCCTTTTTTCATAAGAATAGGGACAAGCAAATTTTTTTGTCTAAAGGCAAAATCGAGCGCATTTGCGTATGATAAACCAAGTCGAAACAAAAAAAGGAGAGGAACAGATGTCTGCATATTTAGACTGGTTGGCGGACATGGGGATCGATGGCGCTCACCCAGGCGGTTTTGAGTTAACAAAACAAATCTTACGTAAACTTAAGATCGATCGTTCAACATCCGTGCTTGACGTCGGCTGCGGCACCGGACAGACGGCGGCTTATATCGCCGAACAGTACGGGGCCAACGTCACCGCCATCGACATCCACCCGACGATGATCGCCAAGGCGAAACAGCGTTTTGCCGCCAAGGCGGTCTCGGTCCGTTTGCATCGCGCCTCGGTCGAAGCGCTCCCGTTTCCCGCCGGGACGTTTGACCTCGCGCTTTCTGAATCGGTGCTTGCTTTCGTTTCATTGCCAAACGCGCTCGCCGAAATCCGCCGCATGCTCAAAAACGATGGCCTATTCGTCGGCATTGAAGCGTGTCATGAGCGGCTGAGCGCCGCTGAGCAAAAGCAAATCGCCGCCTTTTACGGCTTCCGTCAGCTAATGACACCAGCGGAGTGGAAAGAAGTGCTCGAACAAAGCGGCTTCCGCTGCCGCCAGTTTTCCTACGCGGCTGCAGCCGAAGCGCCAAGCCTTGGGGGCCCCATCGTCATCGCCCTTCCGCCGACACCGGAGATGGCAAGCATGTGGCAGATGCACCAACAGTTGACATCTCAATTCGGCGACCGTCTTGGCTATTGCGTCTTTTGCTGCGAACCATAGCTGGCAAGAAAAACGGCGTCCTCGACGAGGCGCCGTTTTCACACTTTTTTCACTACTTTGAAATATTCTTCAAGCGTCAAGCCGCGCTTTTTTATCACCGCGGCCGCCTTCCGCCCGACATAGCGGAGATGCCACGGCTCATACTTGTAGCCGGTCACCGCTTCCTTTCCTTTCGGGTAGCGGACGATGAATCCGTACTCGTGCGCATGGGCGGCCACCCATTGCCCTTCTTTTGTCGCCCCGAACGATTCGGTCAGCTGACAGCCGGCCGAGCGGCTGCTGATATCGACCGCCAGCCCTGTCTGATGCTCGCTCTGCCCTGGGTGAGCGACCGCTTGAACCGCTTTTTCCTTTCCTTTTTGCCGCACTTCTTCAGCAAAAATCGCCTGCTGCCGCTCGTATGAACGATAAGCGGACACGGCCACCAGCTCAATGCCATCGCGGCGTGCGGCGGCAAACATCTCCTCAAGCGCCGCGGCCGCTTCGGCCCGCATATGCCGTTTTTCCGCGTTCGGGTCAGCAAACGAAAACGGCACGCGCGGCACGACCAAGTCCGCCGGCTTATAGCCAGGCGGGAGCGACTGTTCTTTATTGACGAGCACCAAAATGTTGTCAGGGTTTTTGATCACTTTTTGTCCGTTTTGCACCTCGACGATGTTCCAATATTTCGCCTCAAGCTGCAAATCGGGATCGACGGGGCTCTCGCTCGTTTTCCCCTGTTGATGATCGCTTGGGTGCACCACGCTTTCCGGCGGCTGGCCAGACGGACCGGCCGCACCGTTGCTGCCGCTCTCCCCTGTTTGGCAGCCGGCGAGCAGCAGGCACACCAACATCGCCGCTTGCCATCGCTGGTTCATGTTCCTTCTCCTTTTCTGTTTTCCCGGGCCCAAGCGCCCGGCAGCCCAATCACGCGCCATTGCGGATCGCCGCTTCAAGGGCCACTTCAATCATCTCGTTAAACGTCATTTGCCGCTCCTCAGCCGTCGTTTCTTCTCCGGTGAGAATATGGTCGCTGACCGTCAGCACCGACAGCGCCCGGCAGCCGAATTTCGCCGCCAACGTATAAAGCGCCGCCGTTTCCATCTCGACAGCCAGTACGCCGTAACGCGCCCACGTTTCCCAATTCGGTTCATCATTGTAAAACATGTCGGCGGTGAACACATTGCCGACTTTTAGCGCCAGCCCTTTTTCCACACCTACTTCATACGCCGTCCGCAGCAGATGGAAATCGGCGGTTGGTGCATAATCGCGGCCGCGGAAAATGAGCCGGTTCATGTTCGAATCGGTCGACGCGCTCATCGCCAAAATAACATCGCGGACGCGCACATCCGGCTGGATCGCTCCGCACGTTCCGACGCGGATGAGCGTCTTTACGCCGTAGCTTTGGATCAGTTCGTTCACATAAATCGAAATGGACGGCACACCCATGCCGGTCCCTTGCACGGAAATGCGCTCCCCTTTATACGTCCCGGTAAATCCGAGCATGCCGCGCACTTCGTTGTAGCATACCGCTCCTTCTAGAAACGTTTCGGCAATGTATTTGGCGCGCAGCGGATCACCCGGCAGCAAAATGCGCTCCGCGATCTCCCCTGCCTTCGCTCCGATATGTACGCTCAATGGGATTCCTCCTTTGGTTTGAACGATCGTTGTCGGGCCATGCCCTCGTCTATCATATCATATGTTTGCGGAAAATGGCAGTCTTCCTTCGAGTAGCCGAGGCGACGAACGGGCATACTATGTGTGCCTGCCGGAGGAGAAAGGAGGGAAAGACCGATGAAAAAGAAACTCGAACAAGCGGTGGAATACGCCAACAAAACCAATCCATCGTCCAAATCAAACAATCAGCCGTCCACATCGAAAAAGGAAAAGACCAAATTCTAACATCATTCCAAAAGAAGTCTCCCACTTCGAAACGTGAAGGTGCACGAGCACCCGTCAATGTGGGAGATGAATTTTGGCCGGCAATCGCCGTCGGATCGAATCACATGTTGTTCAAACGGGCACCTTCGAAACGAAGAGAAGCGGAAAGGGTCCTTGTGCGGCTTGTCGTTTGGCACATATGCAAATCGCAGAAAGCCACCCCTATGCACTCGCGTAGGTGGGTGAGTCGTTTGCGGGGGAGCCGCTCTCTTTTATGATGTTTTGGATCGGCGGTAATCGCTGCGATGGCGGCGCGCCAAATAACGCTCATTGATATACAGCACCTTTTTGTCTTTGCTGCGCGTATATTTTTTCTCGCGCTCGCACCGCCTGTTGATGAGCCAACAAGAAAACAAATACAGCGGAAAGACGAGCTGCATCGCGCCGGCAAAGACATACCAAAAACCGTTGATATCGGCCAAATCGCGCAAGTACACGTCGATGCCGCTGAGCCGATAGTACATGTCAGCAACGATGGCAGCGATGATGACGACGTTGACCGCATGGAGAAGGGGCACGCTTCTCCAGCGGAACAAGAGTCGCTCAACTTGCCCTTTGACCCAAAGCAATGCCGCAATCGAGACGACGCACAAGAGCAGCGACAGCGCCAGTGCAGCCATCGTTTCGCCCCCTTCCCTCTTTTCTCCTGCGCCCGCCGCATTATGCCGCCTGCAAACATTTTCCGTCGATGAACCGCCGCCAGACCGCATACACTAACGACGACGACGGTTCAAGGAGGGAAAACGATGGGCAAAAAACACCGCAACCGCATTAACGGGCAGAAAAAGAACAACCATATTCCAAAAGAAGCATTGATCGCTGAAGATGAGGCGCATGCCAAAGAATATTCCGCCGCCGGCGGCCGGAAAAACGGTCCGGGCCATCACAACAATCCAGAATCGTGACAAACCGCAGAAACCCTTGTGCGATACAAGGGTTTCTATCGCGGTTCCGACGGCTCGGATTCGTCCCAAGCAAGCGTGACGACTTTTGTATATTCCCCGCGTTCAATTTCCTCTTTTGTCGCTCTTTCATTCAGTTCCTCATCGTCGTCGATGCCCGGGGCCACCGTCGGCATGTCGCGCCGCCGTTCGTCATGTTCCATCAAGTCCGCCCCCTTTCCTTTCTTATCCGTTCCCGAAACAAGGGGGCTTTATTCATATTATATCATCTCTAGCTCTTGCTGGCGACTATATTTTTGAATATTTCGTCAACGGATGAGCTGACGTTCCACTTGTTTCCATCCGTCTGGACAAAGGCGATAGTACGTCTGTCCTTTCCGCCCTTCATCGATCAGCACAACGTCCCCAGTCCGCATAAACCGAGCTTGACAGTTTTTCGGCATCAGATCGGCGACATTAAACATCCTATACAACACCGCCAGCACTTCATCATGTCCGGCCGCCGTCACCGTCATGCGGCACACTTGCCGGTAGCCTTTCGTTTCCCCAAAGCGCGGTGTTTGAAAAACGACCGCCTCATATGCACGTTTTGTCATCCACATCTGTTTCCTCCATAAACGAACCATTGTTTTCCTCTCCCTTCTCCCAATAAATCGGCCCTCCGCGTCCCATACTATGGTTGATGTCGAATTCGATCGCGAATCGTCTTCGAAGCTGAGAAAAACGTGTATTGTACTTATTTGGTGATTTGGCGTGTCGATTCCTTCAGCAAACGAGCACTCCTTTTGTCGAAACGATCGCGGTCTTCTGACAAAAGTCCACAAATGATGCAAAGGAGAGACAGCCTGATGCCGACTCGTCCGTTCGCTTGGCTGCGCCATCCGCTTCAGTATGCCTACCGCTCCTTTTTGTACCGCCATCCGATCCGCCTCGCCGATGACGGCCTGCTTCGCCGGATGGCCGCCCGCACAACTGTCCCGACTGACGGACCGCTCAGCGCGGAAGAAACGAGCATTGTTGCCGCCATTCGCCGGAAAACGGCGGAACATAACCGCAACAACGTGACGCGCACCGCCGCCTACTTGGCGTTTTTTGAGCGCCACCAGGAAATTCATTGGGCGTTTTTAGCCCATCTCGTCTCGCGCAACGGCGGTTGGAACATGACTGATTTGCGCGGCGGCCTTCTTCCGTTTTTGCTGCCGGAACAAATCATTGCACCCCTTTTTTTGTTTTTGGAGCGCGCCAATGCCCTCATTTTTCATGACGCCTATCCGCAGCTTCTGCTGTACGAAGAAAGCAAACGGAGGGAGACGCCGCTGTTTCATTTGTTGCCGGCGCTAGCGGTGTCTTCGTTTATGAAGCCGATGTGGGAACATTTTTGGGAAACGGGGAATGCCGCGCTTCTTACGGTTGCTCTGATCATCAACGAGCAGCAGTACATCCAGCTTCGCGTCATCGAACATCCGTTTTTCCGCACCCGCGTGCTGACAAGCTGGCCGTTTATTGTCGAGCAATGGCTCGGGTTCAACGATGTGCTCATCCCATATGCCAAAGGCCGCCGCGTAGCGCTTGCCGGAACGACCGTGCGCGATTTCGCCGACGTCCACCACCGCATCCATATAGGCAAAACGCTGTACAGTCTGCTGCTGTTTGACGCCCGGCTGTTTCGCGGCGCCTGCCGCTTTGCCCGCTGCGTCCCCCACAGCGGCTCACGCGCCGACTTCTGGCCGCAGTCGTTCACTGAAACGCCCGATGGGCGCCGCCTTTACAGCCCCCGCCTTGAGGCGGCTTGGCCGGATCTTGCGCACCCGTTCCACGATCATCGCGATTGGTTCATCGATGAGGCGATCATGCAGGCGCTTGAAACGCTCCCGCTTCCGGCCTCGGGCGACATGACCAACCGCTACGATCGGCATTTGGCCATGATGAAAACAGCCGCCATCGCGGCGGCCAAATCAACTTCATCATAAAACGACGAGGACTACTCCCCATCGATGTCAATCTCTTCATCGATGATGCATTTTTCAAGCAAATAGTCAAACGTAATATCCGCGAGCTCCTCAAGCTCCTCTTGCGTTGGCACAAAACCGCGGCGGATGAGTTCTTGGTAAAAAAACTCAGCGATTTCTTCCGTATCGATAATCACTTCAATTTCCTTCACCGCATCTCGCCCCCTTTGTAATGTTGTATGTCGCCGCCTTCCGTTTTATGTCAAAAATCATGTTGTACTATTTTTTCGGTCTCTCCCATACATATGTACCAACAAAACAAAAAACACGGAGGCGGGCAAAATGGACAAACTCACTGCGATCGATAAAATGATGGAAACAGTTGTCAATGGATTGGGCGCGATCGTCATTTTCGCCGGCATTCCTTATTTTCTTTTTATTCTTTATCAATTTCTATCCTGGTGATCGGCGATTGTCCGCAAACGTTTTACAACTGTTTCCATCATCCGTTGATACTGTTCATCGCCGAACCATTCATATAACGCTTTGTAATCGTTGTACATGTCAAGCAGCTCGTCGACCGACGGCCCTTTCTCTCCGCTGTCGGCCGGCGGCAATAGAAGCGACGCTTTCACCGGCGCGGCGATGACGATATCTTGCACGAGCGTGACGGACGTCTCCTCTCCGTCGGCAAGCGGAATGATGTCTTCCAGATGGACTTCAATCTCCCAACCATCCGTCAGCCGTTTCAATTCGTAAATCGTCTCTTCCCATCCTTCCCCGTAGTAGCGGTAAATTTCTGTCCGCACCCCGACAATTTTGAACAAATGGCCGCCATAATCGCGGACGCGGACAATTTCGCCGAGAAAAAACGGCAGCTCGATTTCAATCTCTTCCGCGATCCATAAATCACCCGCAAACTCAGACAATAAAATGAGCGCTTGCTCAGCAAACAAGCTATGGCCATGGTTGATCTCGTATAAAAACGTACCGTCAATCTGCTGAATATCGGTGATCGTTCCGACCGTTCCGTACAATGTATTGACGACGATGTCGCCGACGGAAAATTTCGGGCGTTTCGGCGCGCTCATTGGCATCTCCACCCTTTGGAACAAATGGTTAGTATAGTATATGCATGCAGAGAAGGGTGGACACCTGCAACCGCGCGGAAAAAGCTATTTGAAAGCGCTCCCAATTTATGAAATAGGAACGCTTCCCTAGTTACGCTTCATGCAAAAATTGCTCCCATAATTCATCAAACACAACCATGCTTTCCAAATAGTCACCGTTAAGCTCCAAATAGCCGCTCAGTTCTTCATAGTCCGTCGACCCTTTTGGAAAGCTGTGGTCTTCATACGCTCCATTCGCAAACCGGACGACCGGATCTTCCTGGTGTCCATGGCGGAAGCGCAGCAAGTAACGGTAGAATGACTTTGCCATGTCCCCCATCCTCTTCCTTTCCTTTTGTTGCTATTATAATGAGCTTTTGGCTGTTTGTGAAGCCTTTTTTCGCCGCTTGTATTCCCATCGTACGCGTCGGGTTGGCTTTTCATGCCAAAAAAGCGCGTCAAACGGCGCAATAGGGGTTCAATCCACTTTCTCGTCAGAGCATAGGCAGGCCAAGTCCACCGTCTTATCATGCGCTCCGCTTCTCGCCAAGGCTTTTGCGATGCGCCATCGTGGCGTCCCATCTGAAACCGCATGGGGCCTCCCATGCCTCCCGCTTCGCCAGGTCTTGTCCTCGGTGAGCGCACATTAAGAAAAGCGCAAAGCGCCCCAATTTCGCCTAAAGACAGCCCGCATCCTGCGGGCAACGGCGAAATGTCGCCATCCTTGGCTCCGCGAAGAGCGCACAAGCCCCACCGAGGAGGCTCAGGGGCTGACCCAAAAACGTCATTCTTCTCAAACGAAATACAACATATTGCGCATGATTCATTGTTTCGTGGCGATATATGGTGATGAGCAAGGGTGTCCCGATCCTTTTGGGACACCCCCTTGCGTGGGATATTTCTAAAGAAGCAAACTCAGTGTGTCGCCGCCGAAAGAAGGGGCGGAGCGCATCACACCGATGGTGCTTGAAGCTAGACAGCTCCCTAACCAATCGCAAAACTTTATATCTTAACAAAAAGCCGCCATCTTCTGGCGGCATCGTTCATGATACGACTCCGGCTTGCGGAACCGGGGCAAATTCGACTTCAAACCCAAGGTCCTCAAGCATTTGATAATCGGCTGACTTTTCTTGCCCGGCGGTCGTCAAATAATCGCCGACAAAAATCGAGTTGGCGGCATACAGGCCAAGCGGCTGAAGTGACCGCAAATTCACTTCTCGCCCGCCGGCGATGCGGATTTCTTTGGTTGGATTCATATAGCGAAAAAGGGCCAGCACCTTCAAACAGTAACGCGGGTTTAATTCGTTTGTGCCGGCCAGCGGCGTGCCGTCGATCGCATGCAAAAAGTTGACTGGAATGGAATCGGCGTCAAGCGCCCGCAAACTGCGCGCCATATCGACGACATCCCGCTTCGTTTCTTTCATGCCGATGATGACGCCGGAACAAGGCGAAAGGCCGGCTTCTTTCACCGTTTCCACCGTCCGCACCCGATCGTCGTATGTATGGGACGTCGTAATGTTCGGATGATGCTGCTTCGACGTGTTGATGTTATGATTGTAGCGATCCACCCCCGCCTCTTTCAGCCGCGCCGCCTGCTCCGGCTTTAAGATCCCAAGGCAGGCGCACACTTTCAGCCCGAACCGCTCTTTAATTTCCTTGACCGCGGACACAACGGTGTCGATCTCTTTATCGCTCGGTCCGCGGCCGCTGGCGACGATGCAGTACGTCCCGATGCGCAAACGGTGTGCTTCTTCCGCGCCGCGCAACAACGTCTCTTTGTCGACCATTTTATACGTTTTCACCGGCGCCGTCGATACGGCGGACTGCGAACAGTAGCCGCAGTTTTCCGGACAGAGGCCAGATTTGGCGTTGATGATCATGTTCAGCTTCACTTTGTTTCCATAATAGGCGGAGCGAATCCGGTACGCCCCTTGCAGCAAAAGGAGCAGCTCCTCGTCCGGACAATCCAATATCGCCAATGCTTCCTCATCGGTCAGCTCGTGGCCTCCCAACACTTGCTCAGCCAACACCAGCCAGTTTGCCATCTCTCCTCTCCCCTTTCCATATCATTACATTCATCGTAACGGACCAGCTGCATATTTGTCAACTATATTTTCATTTCAGTTTACTTTTTAATCCGTCCCAGGCAGACAGCAAAAAAACAGGCCCTCGTTTGAAGGGGCCTGCCCTCAATTTCTCACCTAATGCGTTAATTTCCCGACGATGTCGCGGGCGATCCAAACGCCGCAGGCGCTCGCCTGAGCGAGGCCGCGCGTAATGCCGGCGCCGTCGCCGCCAACATACAGCCCGGCGATTTCGGTTTCAAAGCGGTCGTTCAGTTTCGGGCGCGCCGAATAAAACTTCGCTTCCACCCCATAAAAGAGCGTATGCTCAGAGGCAAGCCCCGGAGTGACGTGGTTGAGCGCCTCCGTCATTTCGATCAAGCTTTTCATCGTGTTGTACGGCAAAACGAGGCCTAAATCGCCCGGCACCGCTTCTTTTAGCGTCGGTTCGATGAACCCTTCTTTGATCCGCTTTTCCGTCGATCGCCGTCCTTTTAAAATGTCGCCATATTTTTGCACGATGATGCCGCCGTTGGACAAAGCGTTCGCCAGCCGGGAAATTTCATGGGCGTATTCGTTCGGCTTGTCAAACGGATCGGAAAACTTATGTGAAACAAGCAGGGCAAAGTTCGTGTTGTTGCTGCCAAGCTTAGGATCTTTGTACGCATGGCCGTTGGCGAGCATGATGCCGGAATGGTTTTCGACGACGACATGTCCGGACGGGTTGCTGCAAAACGTGCGCACTTGCGTCCCGACCGACGTGTTGAAAATGAATTTTCCTTCATACAGATGTTCGTTAATCTCTTGCATGACAATGTTCGATGTTTCCACGCGCACTCCGATGTCGACTTGGTTATTGATCATCCGCAGCCGGCGTTTGCGCAAAACTTTGCTCAGCCAAACCGAGCCATCGCGCCCCGGAGCGATGACGACTTTTTCCGCTGTCAACGTTTCGCCGTTTTTCAGCACAACGCCTTTCACTCGATGGCCGCTCTCCGTCCGCTCGGTCACGATATCATCGACTTCCGTTGTAAAGCGCATCGCAATCCGCTCGTGCAAATATTCAAAAATGCTTTTCAAAATTTCCAAGTTTTGCTCTGTGCCCAAATGACGGACGTATGCGCGCAACAGCTTCAACCCGGCCGCATAGGCGCGCCGTTCGATCTCTTTCACTTTGTCCGTCATCGGGTCGGTGATCGATGTCGTCGCTCCGTGCTTCAAGTTGATCTCATCGACATAGCGGATAAGCTCAAGTACGGTCGAAGCCGGCAAATAGTCGGTCATCCAGCCGCCGAATTCGCTCGTGATATTGAATTTGCCGTCCGAATACGCCCCCGCTCCGCCGAATCCATTCGTGATCGAACAAGCCGGCACGCACCCGGCATAGTCTTTTTTGCCGGCCGGCGGCGGGCACTTTTCAATTTTTTTTTGCAAAATCGGACAATTGCGTTTATATATATCGTGCCCTTTATCGATCAAGAGCACGTTCGCTCCAGGGAGTTTGAGCGTCAGTTCGTAGCAAGTGAAAATGCCGGCCGGTCCGGCGCCGACCACGATCACATCGTAATGATTGTTCACGATCCATCCCCCATTTCTCATGTTCCATTCGGAAGTATACGGAACATTGGGCCGTTCGTCAAGGAAAAACACGAACTTTATTACCTGATATAACAAAAAATGTTCGATATAATAGAGAGTTGTATAAAGCACAAAAAATTGGTATGGTGGTAGAGAATGAATAGCGGGGAGGGAAAGGGATGCGCTTTTTCGTGAAACATTTTCTGAACGGCATGCTGACGATCGTGCCCATTTTACTCGCCGTCTATGTGTGCTACAAAGTGTTCACCGTTTTGGATGGGCTGCTTGGCCAATACGTCCGTCCGTATTTGGATGGCCGCTACATTCCCGGCCTAGGCCTATTGGCGACCGTGGCGCTCATTACCGTCTGCGGTTGGCTGTCGACGCAATACGTAAGCGGCCGCCTCATTCGGCTGATCGACCGGTTGCTTGAAAGCATTCCCTTGATGAAAACGGTTTATTCCGTCGCCAAAGATACAATCGCTTCCTTCGTCGGGGAAAAACGATCGTTTTCGCAAGTCGTGCTCGTCACGGTGCCGGAAAGCGGCTGGAAATGCCTCGGCTTCATGACAATGGATGATGTCGGCGCTTGGCATGATCCTCTCGCCGACTACGTCGCCGTCTATATCCCGCAGGCGTTTCAAGTCGCCGGGCTCACCCTGCTCGTTCCGAAAGAGCAAGTGGAAGTCGTCGACATCTCGCCGGAAGAGGCGATGAAATTCATCCTCTCCGGCGGTGTGGCCGTCCGAAAGCAAAAGCGGCTGCCCCAATGACAGGGCAGCCGTTCGCATGGCCATCCAAAACACGCCTGGCCGTCAAAAGTAGCGCTTTTTCCAAAAGATGTACGCCGTCGCCGCTGACAGTGAACCGGCGAGCGCCATCGCGATCAAAAAGGCGTACGGAGAGTGTTGGTACGGAATCGGTACGTTCATGCCGTAGAAACTCGCCACCATCGTCGGCAGCGAAATGACGATCGTAATGGCCGTCAAAAACTTCATCACAATGTTTAAATTGTTTGAGATGACCGAAGCGAACGCGTCCATCATGCCGCTTAAAATGCTGCTGTACACTTCCGCCATTTCAATCGCCTGCTTGTTTTCAATAATGACGTCCTGCAGCAAATCCTGGTCATCTTCGTACATGCGCAAATAGTTGAGGCGCATGAGCCGCTCCATGACGATGTTGTTCGCCTTCAGCGACGTCATGAAATACACTAAGCTTTTTTCCATGCTGAGAAGCGAAAACAGCTCCTTGTTTTTCATCGATTGGTGCAATTCCTTTTCGATTTCGCTCGTCCGCCGGTTGATTTGCTTCAAGTAGCGCAAATAATACGTGGAAATCATGTACAGCATCTGCAACGCAAACCGCGTCTTCATAAACGTGTAAAAGTTTTTGATTTTGTTTTTGGAGAATTCTTCGAAAATCGGATTCTCCTGCAAGCAAACCGTAATAAAGCACGTGTTCGTAATGATCATGCCGATCGGAATCGTTTCGTAAATCGGGCCGTCTACTTCATCATGAGCGACAATCGGAATGTCGACGATAATGAGCACATGGTTGTCTTCCTTTTCGACGCGCGATCGCTCCTCGTCGTCCAACGCGTCTTTGATCGAATCGATCGGAATGTCCAAATGGTGGGCGATGTAGCGAATTTCGTCTTCCGTCGGGGCGACGAGATTGATCCAGCAGCCATTTTCAATATGATCGATTTCGCGCATTTTGCCGCTGGCATCGGACAAATACATTTTCATCATCTGGCATCCTTCCTCCTTTTCACGCGAGGAAGGCGGCGCCTCTTCCTTTCCATCCGGAGCCCGTTTTCGTATGATGAGCAGCCGGCAAGAAAAGGAACAGGCCGCGTTCCCCGCTATATTCCGGTTCCGGTTCGTTCGGGCTTGAACTACTCATATACGAAAACGCCACTCCTTTCGAAAAAGATGTCCCTCAAGTAATGATAGCGCGGACCGGCCCATTTGTATAGTAGGTGTCATAAAAAAAGCAGCCTACTGGCTACTTTATTCACAAAACAGCGCGATGTTCAACCATCGCCCGCTCGATTCGGCGTTTTTATTCGCTCGATGGCGTCGTGTTGAAAAAATCAGGCGCTTGTTTGTCAACTGGCCGACGGTTGGAACGGCGCGGGCGTTGTTCTTTCTTTTCGCCCATCACCCCATCCGATTCATAGCTTGGCGCAAACGGCCGCTTCTTGCTCACTCTCTTCACCCCCTCACTTTTACTGTTCGCCGTCGGCCGGCATTTTACTCGAGTCAGTCAAGGCTAGGTTAATCTATTTTTTGGAAATTGTTTCATCCTCAAATTGTCAGCCAATGTTCACACAATCGTTTTACCGGCGCCGTCCATTCACTTATAATAAACAAGTGAGGAGGGGAAGCCATGAACATTGTGATCACCAAAAAAGCGTTCGATTGGTACAAGCGAGAGCTCGGGCTGAAGCCGGGCGATGCGATCCGCTTTTTTGTCCGCTATGGGGGATGCAGCACGGTGCAAAAAGGGTTCTCGCTTGGCGTGAGCAAAGAAGAGTCCGCGGATGAACCCGCAGCGCAGACGACGGTGGACGGCATCACCTTTTTTGTGGAAGAGGGTGACCAATGGTATTTCGACGGCGGCAATTTAACGGTTGATCTGGATGAAAAAAGCGACGAGCCGGTGTTTCTGCTTCATTAAATCTGCGGCCGGCGCTGTTAAAGCGTTCGTCAACCGGTTCGCGATAAAGGAAAAAGCTAGCGTCAGAGCTAGCTTTTTCGAATGATGGCGATCGTACAGCGGGAGATGCAGACGAGCTCCCCTTGCTCGTTCGTGATGCGCACGTCCCACACCATCGTCGTCCGCCCGCGGTGCAGCACCGTGCCCGTTGCCGTCACCGTCCCGCTGCGGACGGAGCGGACATGGTTGGCATTAATCTCCAATCCTACAACATTTTCCTTATGTAGATCAACAAGCGCATATGCGCCGATGCTTGCAACGGTCTCAGCGAGTGCGACTGAGGCGCCGCCATGCAACAGCCCGGCCGGTTGGTGCGTGCGCCAGTCGACCGGCATCGTCGCGACGACGCGGCCTTCTCCAATCTCAACAATTTCGATGCCGAGCGTATCGATCAACGTATGTTTCGCCATTTCCTTCACAACGGCTAAATCGATCATCATTCCTTCTTCCCCCGTTTCGTGAATCGTTCCAACTCAAAAAGCCGTCCTTCCTGTTGCAAAATGCGTGTTTGCGTCTCACCGAGCAAATCGAAATGCGGAAACTCACCGCGCCGGTCGATCCACTCTTCCTTCAGCCCGTACTGCCGCCCCCAAGCGGCGAGTTTTTCGACATCGGCGCAGCCGACTTTCGTCACTGTCGTGCAATGCGGAAACCGTTCGTCGTACCAATAGTGGGTCAAAAAGGCGATTTCACCGCGCTTCACTTTCTCTTTCCATGCCGCGAGCTCATGTCGGCGGATGCCAAACGCCATCGCACCGCTCCCCTTTACCGCTTCGCCCGCACATATGCTTCATGCCAGTCAGGAAAATATTTGCGGATCACGATCGGCCGAAACGTGTCGCGCTTGACGCAAACGTGCTGCGACTTTCCGATCACCGCCACCTCGCCATCCGGGGCGAGAATCTCGTAGCCGTACGTGACACGGATGCCGTCATAGGCGTCAACCCACGTGCGAACGATCGCCGTTTCCCCATAACGGAGCGGCTTTTTGTACGACACTTGCAAATCGACAACGGGTGAAATGATACCTTCTTTCTCCATGTCAGCATAATGAAAGCCGAGCTGTTTGATCAATTCCGTGCGCCCGACCTCCATCCAAACTAAATAGTTCGCGTGGTAGACGACGCCCATTTGGTCTGTTTCCGCATAACGCACTTCAATTTGTTTTTCTGCCACTTTCACGTTCGTTCTCCCTCCATTTTTTTCCGGGCCTCCTCTTCTATGTTACCATTCGCCCGTCGGCTCACTCAAGCGGTAGACAAAAAAACGAAGCCGCCCCCGCATGAGGGCTGCTTCGTTTACTGGTAGCCGTGTTCCCGTGCAGCTGCTTCGTCTTTAATTTCCGCGCGCATCGCAGCGATCGCTTCTTCGCGGCGGCGGTTTTTCGCACGAATCTTCTCCTGTTCCTCCGGCGACGCAAACTGCATCGTTTCCTCGGCTTTTTCGATATTTTCAATGGTATTTTGCACCATTTCTTGCAGCTTTTCTACATTGTCGCTGCGGTCATCCGGTTTCGGACGCGGCATATAGGCTTCCTCCTTCACAAGAGTTTCCGGCTATTCGCCCTTCGTTTGGATGACTTGGGCGTGCTGGCCGGACTGGTCTTGCATTTGTTTGCCCTTGTTTCCTCCTGCGGCGCGAGGCTGTGTGCCGATATGGTTCGGCACGAAATGTTTGCGGCTTCCTTTCGGATTGCTCATCGTCTTCGCCTCCTCGCCATCTAGTCTGTCCACCCGGAGAACCGCTATGCATGGGTCATTCTGCTTTTTTGAGCATCCGCTCTTCCAGCTTTTTCTCGATTTTTTCGAGCGCTTCCCGGTCGTTCAGCAACTGCCGTTTGTTCTCGCTGATCAGTTCTTGGAGAGTCATTTTGCGGAATCGTCTCATCGCTTCAACCTCCCCTCACTTTTATTGTAATCTTATTCATGCCCAAAAAAGATAAAAATTATGACAACTTTTTGAAAAATAACGAACCGCAAAGAAAGCGCCTTTCGCTGCAGCCATCTGCTCAACGAAAAAGCGCTGTTTCCTGCTCGAGCCGCTTCGTCGTCACCGGGCCGACAATTTTTCGCCGAATGACGCCGTTTGGATCGATAATATACGTCGTTGGAATCGTTTGAATTCGATATTGACGAAGCGCTTCGCCGCGCACATCGAGGCCGACTGGAAAAACGAGCCTGTTCGCTTTCGCAAACCGCGCAGCGTTGTCCAACGTATCTTGCGTCGTCAAATGGACGGCAAGGAGCGCAACTTCGCGGCCATGCCGCTCGTAAAACTCGGCAAGCTCCGGCATTTCCTTTTTGCACGGCGGGCACCATGACGTCCAAAAGTTGAGGACGACCGCTTTGCCGCGCAGCGCCGACAGCTTGACCGACTGACCCCCCAGTGCCGGCAAGGTCAAGTCAGGAGCCGTCTGGCCCACTTCCGGACCGGCTCCGTTTGCTTCACTCGGTTTGTCAGCCGCCATCACATTCCAAAGGCCATAGCCGGCGACAGCCAAGAACAAAAGAACGACTAGCCATTTCCGCACATTGTCCCCTCCCTACCGGCGCCTCCCGCCGCTCTGTCCACGATTATAGCACATATGTTTGTTTTTTGCCAACGATCGTGCTCAACATGAAAAAACGAGGGCGCACCCTCATCATTATCGGATGTTTTTATGATCGTTTTTCATTTTCTCCGCTTCGACTTCTGCGTACGAAGCGAATTCGCTCCTCCATTCGTTAAAGCCGTTTTTCTTCTTCGCGTTGTTGTTTCGTTGGGCATTGGCATTGCCAAGTTTTGTCCGGCCCATGCGTCTCCTCCTCTGCTTCCGTCGATTCACCTATAGTATCCGCCGGCGGCCAAAAAACTATGCATACAGCGGCTTCAACCGGCGGCCGAAACAGATGGAAGAAAAGCGAAACAAACACTAGGTGAAAATCGCTGAAAATCAACAACGCTTCGACCTCATGCGGACCGAAAAAAGAAAACGAAAAGGAAACAACGGTTCCATCCGACAACACCGAGGCGTCGAATGATGTTTCAGCCTGAATCGGAGAAAACTAAGCATCGGATGACGGGTCACCCGTTTCAATCGGGTGGTCCGGATAGGAAATCCAGTCGCTGAAACTGCCGACGTACAGCCGAACGTTGCAGTAGCCAGCTTCGTGGAGCGCCAACACGTTCGGGCAGGCGGTGACGCCGGAACCACAGTAAACGATCAACGGCTGCCCACGGTCAAAATCGGCAAACCGAGCCGCCTGCTCGACAGCGCTTTTCCAGTAGCCGCCTTCCGTCATTCCGTCTTTCCAAAACCGGTGCACCGCTCCTGGGATGCGGCCGGCTCGGCGGTCGATCGGTTCTTCCAGGCCGGCATATCGATTCCATTCACGCGAATCAATGAGCACGGCTGAGCGGTCGCGGACGGCGGCGCGCACATCCTCAACCGTCGCCAGCCATGACCGATCCGGATGCGGCCGAAACAGGCGGGACGCCACAGCAGGGACGACATTCGTCACCGGATGCCCTTTCTTTTTCCATTCACTATAATTGCCGTCCAATACGTATGCGTGGACATGGCCGAAATAGCGAAGCAGCCACCAGCAACGCGCCGCCATCGCCCCGTCTTGGTCGTCGTAAGCGACAACGGTCACCGTTTCATCGATGCCGACCCGGCTGAACACGTCCGCCGCTTGCTCGGCTGACGGAAGCGGGTGGCGGCCGCCGTGCTCTCCGACTGGGCCCGACAAGTCGCGTTCCAAGTTCATATACACGGCGCCAGGAATATGATCTTCCTGGTAAACGGCCGCTCCTTTCGCAGGATCGCCAAGCCAAAACCGACAATCAAGAATGCGCGTGTTTTCGTCGTGCAAATGGCGAAGGAGCCATTCATGGGAAACAAGCGACTCCATATGTCCTCCCCCTCTTTGTTTTTGCTGACGCCAAACGTTGTTTCTTGATCGAAACGGAAAGCAGCCAATCATCAACAGGACGCCGACGGCACCGACACGCTCAGCCGGCGCTCACCATCGTCACGATCGCTCTTTCCCTTCAAGCCGGCTCACGTACTCGCACACCATCTCCGGCGTCACGTACCGGCGCGCCGGCACGAGGCCGCTTTTGGCCAGTTCGTTCATCCGCTTCGTCACTTCATTGATCCCATCAACCGTAAACGACGCGCCGCAGCGGCACCGCTCAACCGCTTCGTCGATGAGCCGCTCGCGCTCGGCGTCGAGCATAGCAAATTGCTTCAAGATGGCATGTTGTTTTTGCACATGGGCAGTGATCGCGTGATGCACTTCGCTCAATGGTCCTCGTCCTTTCCTTCTTCTTTTTCCATCAAACGCCGGACGTTCGATTTCGGCGTCCAACAGTTGAACCGATAGTTTGGTTTCGTCGCATAGCCGAGCCGGCGGCAATACGTGTACAGCCCGTCGGCTCGCTTTTCTATACAGTAGTGGATGCATGTGGCGCAAGCGTGAAACCGGTTCATCAACGCGCCTCCCCGCCACGGCCCGAAAGAAGGCCGCGAAGCGCCGCTTCGATGCGGGCGAGCGCCTCATGATCCGCCGTTGCGGAGAGCACGGCAACCAAGCCCTCCATATAGCTTTCGACTTGTTCCGCGAGAGCGGCCGAAAGTGCGGCGACGGCAGCCTTGTATTGTTCTGCGTACGTCGCCACAAGCCGCTCTTTTTGCTCAGCCAAATAGGCGTCGATCGGTTCGACAAGCGCCGCCTCAATTTCCTCTTTCATCCGCCGCTTTTCGTCGCGCTCAAAAAACGATTTGGCGTTTTTATACAGCGAAAGCGCCTTGGTAAACCGCACCCGGTCTACATCCCCAAGGGCGTTGGCAAACTCCGGCGCCGAAAAGGCAAACGGCTCAGGCGGCGTGAGCGCGAGCGCATCATCTAAACGACGAAGCTCATGGAATAGGCGCGAGAACTGCTCGGCCAGCTGCTTGTGCAAAAACGACTCAACACGCAAGCTCGTCGCCCGCAGCTCTTGGGCCAAATCAAAGCCAACCGATGCGAGCAGCTCATCGAGGCAACGCTCAAGCGCCCGACGGGCCGGGCCTTGGTCGTCGCGGAGCACCGCCGGGTTGAACGCCTCCTTAAACACATCATTGAGGCGGAAAAAGACCCGCTGCTTGACGTAATAGAGCAATTCGCCGACTTCCTGGCGAAGCGCCTGCCGGCCGTAGGAATCATCAATGCCAGCCAGCACGGCGTGCATCTTCGTTTTCACCGCCTCAAGCGCCTGCCGTTTCGCCGCTTTTTCCGCTTCGCTTTGCCCGGCGGCGCGCGCGAATTCCTCTGTCGTCCGCCGCGCCCGCTCAAGCTCGGTATATGCGCTCTCGACGGCGACTTCCGCCAGTTCTTCCGTTAAGAAGCGGAAGAAGTCAGCCTCAAACGCGGGAAGGCCGGAATCAGACAAGACGCCGTGTGAAACGGCTTCCGCTCCTGCTTTTTCCGCCAACGCCAAACGGCTTGAGAGCGCATAAAGGCGCGGGAAGCGGATGCCGAAGCGGGCGAGCTCGCCATTCATATAGGAAATGACGGCCTCAAGCTCCTCTTTCGACTGGGCCAAATCGGCCGCATTGATGATGAAAAACATTTTATCAAGAGCAAACGCGTCTTTGACGCGCCCAAGCTGAAGCAAAAACTCGCGGTCTGCTTTCGAGAACGCATGGTTGTAATACGTCACAAACAACAACGCATCAGCATGCTTCATGTAATGAAACGCCACTCCCGTATGGCGGGCGTTCAGCGAGTCCACCCCCGGGGTATCCACAAGCGTCACCCCTTGGCGGGTGAGTGGACAGTCGGCGTACAACACGACCTCATCTAAGAAACATGACACCGCTTCGTCAGCGACATACGTCTCGAGTTCTTCCCAACCGATGGAGACGATCTCCCCGAATCGACCGTTCATCCGCTCATAGCCGGCCGCGGCAGCTGCCAAAAAAGACACATGCGGCTTTTGCGCCGGATGTTCGGCTCCCGATTCAGCCAGGCGGGCGCAAAGGCGGAGCGCTTCATCCCATGTATCCGCCTCATAGCCGCACTGCCGAAGCGACGATTGCACATCCGTCCAAATTTGCGGTTCGCTTTTCACCTTGACCACCGCCGTGCCGTGCTGATACTCGTGATCGGGCGGCGCGATTTTGCTGATAGCGGCGGTTGTCGGGTTGGGCGACGACGGCAGAAGCGGGGCGCCGAGCAAGGCGTTCGCCAGCGACGATTTGCCGGCGCTGAAGGCGCCAAACAAGGCGACGGTAAACGATCGCTCGCGAAGCCGGCGCGCCTTGTCGCGCAACGGTCCAGCGAAGCGGCCAAGCATTTCGAACCGTTCAAGCCAAGCCGCCGCTTCCTCAAGCCGCTCGGCCGCCTCTTCGCTCCGCTGTTTTCCGCCGCTTGAAAGCGTCCGAGCTTCGTCCGCTCTTTCGCTCACTCCGAGGCCGGCCGCTTCCTGACCGAGCGCTTGCTCTTTGGCGGAAAGACGGTTTGTTTCCGCTGGCTTGGATGCTGCTTGCGGTTTTGCCGCCTCGGCATGACGCGCTTTCCGGAAGACCGGCGGCTCCGTCAACGCGGCGAGACGGTTTTCATCAAGCGATGCAGACTCGCGTGGAGCCGCGATCAGCTGCTCGAACGCACGCCGGCGCTCGTCCTGCTCGGCTCTGAGGCGGGCGAGGCGGGCGGTGATCTCCACTTTTTCGCGCGCTGCCGAAAGCTGTCCGTTCAATATTTCTGTTTGAGCGGCCGCCCGTTTGGCGATTTGTTCCTTCAGTCCGGCAAACAAGGCGAGCGCCGAGTCTCGGTAGAGTTTCTTCAGCGCCGCCGCCACCTCATCCGTATAATTTAATAGCGCGGCGCCGCTTGATTCCGCCCCTTGTTTGACGAGGCCGGCAAGCATCGTCTCATCCCACTCCGCCGTCCATTGCTGGGACTCGCTGAGCCAAGCGTCATCATCATTCCATTCTTTCCCAAACTGAACAAGGAGCTGGCGGACGTGCCATTCGATTTGCGCCGCCGCTTGCGCTCTTGCTCCGTTTTTGTCTTCGCGAACAACAAGCCCACTTTGAAATTCGGCTGCATCGCCTGCAAGTACGCCTCAGCCCGCTCCCTCGTCTCAAACGGCATCACGTACGCGTTTTGCAACACGCGCTCAAGCTCCGAACGGAACGCCCCCTCTGCCCGCACGGGCGCTGTTTGCCAATCGGCAAGCTCCTCCTCAAGGCGATCGAGCTCCGCGATGGCCGCCGCCTCGTCATCGGCGCCGCCAAGCGCCTCGAGGCGCGCCTCAATCTCTTGCTCAAGCGGCTCGTGCCGCGCTCGGAGATGCTCAAGATGGCGGGCGGCGATCCGTTTTAACGCCGACTCGGCGCCGCGGACGAGCCATTCCTCCTTGTCGGCAAACAACCGGCGCAAACAAGCGACAAGCTCATGCCATTCGTTGTGCGGATGTGACGGGTCCTTCAGCGACAAGAAAAACAAACGGGCCGCCTCAACCCCCCAACGCCGGAACGCCTCGGCGGCCGAGGCGCGAAATTCAGCGAACGGCAGCTCGTCGTCGCGATGTTTATCGATTTGGTTGATGATCAAATAAACGGTCTTTCCTTCATCTGTTAATTGTTTCGTAAATTGGAAATTTAATTCCGCCTGCACATGGTTATAATCCATGACGTAAAAGACGACATCCGCCAAATGAAGCGCTGACTCCGTCGCCAGCCGATGGGCGTCATCGGTCGAATCGATGCCCGGCGTATCTAGGATAGCGACCCCCGGCGGGATGGCGTCCGTCGTTCGGCTGATTTCAATCCATTCGATCGTCTCCCCGTCCCGGCATTGGGCGCGAATCAAGTCCGGGTCGTACGGCGGTTCATACTCGACCGGCTCATCGCGGTGGAAAAAGACGCGCACATAGTCCGGACCGGCTTTCACTTTGACGAGATTGGCGCTCGTCGGAATCGGGCTGGACGGCAGCATCGGCTCGCCGAGCAACGCGTTGATCAAACTCGATTTGCCGGCGGAAAAATGGCCGCAAAACGCGACAATAAGCTCACCGGATGCCGCTTTTTTGATGAGCTGCTTCACTTTGTCCGCATGCTCCTGGTCATCGGCGGACTGAAGCTGATCGTGCATGTCGATCATTTTCGAAAGCCACAGCCGCAATGACGGCCGCTCAATCGCAATATGCCCCATGACCAAAACCCCTTTGTTTCCGTCAATGTCATTTACATTCATTTTACTGCATTTCGCCCCGTTTCCCAATAGAAAAAATGAAAAATCCCGCCCACAAGAGGACAGGATCGCATAGAAGGCCGGTGATTTAACGAATGCAAAGCTTTACAGCAGTATTTCTCAAACTAAGAAACTTTGCAACACCTTGTTTTCATTCCATGTGATTTCTCACGGACCGAGCGAATCCGTTGTTTTTCACCAACCTTATATAAGAATAGGAGAAAACACCGCGCCCCATTCTTTTCCTATCAGCCAATTTAGTTTCGTTGACCGCCGCTTTAAGAGGGCCGCAGCGTTCCGAAAATCTTTGGCCAAAAGCGCGGCCGGGCGCGGAACGCTTCCCGATAGTCCGTGAACGCCGCCAACGCCTGTTCCTCAACATTGATGCGAACGGACAGCAAAAGTGCATTGAGAAGCGAAAACACGATAGCGGTTATATGTGCTTCGAACAACAGCGGCAACAGGGCGATCTCGAAAGCCACGACGAGATAGTTGGGGTGGCGGATCCATCGGTACGGCCCTTTTTTCACTACTTGGCCGTTTGGCACGATCAAAATTTTCGTATTCCAAAAACGGCCGAGCGATCCAATTGTCCATACGCGCAGCCCTTGCACGACAAGAAAAAGCGGAAACAAGAGCGGCCAGCGGCGCGACGGGCGCGCGCCTTTTCGAAGCGCCTCAACAGCCAACGACAAAAAGAAACCGACATGCATCAATACGATCAACGGGTAATGGCGAGCGCCGAACTCCCGCGCCCCGAGCGCTTTCACATACTGTTCGTTCCGTTTTGCAAGCCGAAGCTCAATGACGCGCATGCCGGCAACCGCCAAAAACACGAACAGAAACCGCACGATCATCCCTCCCATTGAAGCAGCACCATCTCCGCGCTAAAGCCCGGGCCAAGGGCGACAAGCAGCCCGTACCCGGGCGCAAGCGGCTGCCGCGTCATCTGCTCGAGCACAAAATACACAGTGGCCGACGACATGTTGCCGTAGCGGGCGAGCACGTCTCTAGCGGCTTTTGTCTGTTCCGGACCAAATCCGAACGCCTCCTCGTACGCTTCAATGACTTTCCTCCCGCCCGGGTGGGCGATGAAATAATGAAGATCCCCAAGCCCTAACCCATGTTCCTGCAAAAACGACTCGACTTGCGGGCGCAGCCAAGAACGAACGATTGCCGGAATGTCTTTTGAAAAGATGACAAACAAACCTTCGTCACGAACATCCCAACCCATCACGTCTTCCGAGCCGGGCATGAGCACCGAGCGGGCGGCGATGACACGCGGTGCGCCGGCTGCCGACGCCGCTCCGTCGCCGGCCACAAGCAAGCACGCTACGCCGTCGGAAAAAAGCGACGTACCGATCACATTGCGTTTGGACCAATCATTGGGTTGAAACGTCAAACTGCAAAACTCAACGGCGATCACAAGCGCCTTGGCATTCGGAAACGCCCGGCAATAGTCGGCTGCCCGGGCGAGCCCTGCCGCTCCTCCCGCACAACCGAGCCCCCAAATCGGCACTCTTACGGCATGAGGGGAGAACGGCAATACATTCATCAGCCGCGCCTCAATGCTCGGTGTCGACAGTCCCGTCGTTGAGATGTAAAACAGCGCATCGATCTCCTCATGCAAAATAGGGCCGGACGAAGCCTTGCGCAAACAGTCGTTGACTGCCTCACCGCTGTAGCGGACGGCGCGGTCGATATACACCCCGTTTTTTTCTCCAAAGCCGCGCGGCACGCTGTACCAGGCAAGCGGCTGAACAAAAGCGCGCGTATGGATGCCGCTGTTGTCAAATGCCTGCAGCAGCCGCTCCGCACGCGCCATTCGCCCGGCGAACAGCCCGGCGACATGCTGCTTCACCTCGTCTTGGGCGGCCGTATACGGCATCCTTGCTGTGCCGACGGATAAAAGAACCGGCATACAAACACCTCGGTCTCTTCCTCTTTTCTATATTAGGATGCGCAACACGCCAATCCATATGCAAAGGAAAATGTGTTTGTACACCCGTTTTTTCAGGAACAGCAGGTCGATCCCTTATTTTTTGCGGCCAAAAAACATATGAAGAAGAAAAGTTGCAGCAATCAAAAAAACAGGCGCGGACAAAGCCGGCCTGTTTTTGAAGGAAAATGATCATGAGCGAGGATGTACATAGAGATGTTTGTCGTTTACCTAGCTTTTAGCGCGCGGATTTCGCTTTCATGTTCGAGCAAGTGCAAAGCGAGGGATTGAAGCACGAGCTCTTGCCGGGCTTGTCCGGCAATGGTTTCATTGACTTTTTGCTGCACTTCTGTGAGGGTTTGTTTCATCGCCGAAATTTCATTGAGCGTTTCTAACGTTTCCACGACAGCTTGCCGAATAAACGGCAATTCGGCAACATCCTCTTTCGTCGCCATCGTCCGCTCGATGGTCCCGATGCGCTCATCCAGCGCGGCGACGTCTTCTCTCGTCGCCGCCACGGTCTGTTCAAGTCGCTCGATGCGCCCGTTTAACCGCGCAACATCCTCTTTGGTCGCCATCTGAGTCCGCATTTGCCGCAATTCATCGAAAAGGCGCTCCACCCATTCGTCCATTGTTTCACCTCCTTTTTCCTCTCCATTATACCATCAGCCTTTCACCATCTTCTAGCATTCTTCCCGTCAATCGAGGCGCAAACAAGAAAAAGTCATCCCCATTTCCCAAGCGACACCCGGAAAATGAAGATGACTACCAAGTCCATGACCAGAATTATGAGATTTTTTGTTCCTGCAGCGGCAGTGCAGCCGATTTTCTTGCCTTACCGAAATGGAAGACGGCGTTTAAGATGATGGCGGTCATGCTGCCGGCGACGATGCCGCTGTCGGTTAAAATGCGCAAGCCGGTCGGCAGCTCGGCAAACAAGTTCGGCACCGCCGTCACTCCAAGCCCCACGCCGACCGAGCAGGCGATGACCAGCAAGTTTTCTTGTGACGTTAGGTCAACTTGGCTTAACATTTTTACACCGTAGGCAATGACCATGCCGAACATCGCGAGCATCGCCCCGCCTAAAACCGGTGCTGGTATGATCGTCGCCACCGCGGCGATTTTCGGCACGAACCCAAGCAAAACGAGGAACGCCGCCGCGGCGTAAATGACGCTGCGCGTTTTCACGCCCGATAGTTGAACAAGACCGACGTTTTGCGAGTACGTCGTGTACGGAAACGCGTTCAGCAGCCCGCCGATGATGATAGCCAATCCCTCGGCGCGGTAGCCGCCCGCCAAATCATCATCCGTCAGCCGCCGGCGGCAAATGTCGGATAAAGCGAAGTAGACGCCGGTCGATTCGACAAGGCTGACGATCGCGACGAGCACCATTGTGAAAACAGCGGGCCCATGAAACGACGGGACGCCGAAGTAAAACGGCTGCGGCCAATGAACCCACGATGCCTCAGCGACCGCTGTCCAGTTCACTTTTCCCATCATGGCCGCTGTTGCCGTGCCAGCTGCCATGCCGAGCAAAATGGCAATGGAACGAATGAACCCTTTGAAGCAGCGGTACAACACGATAATGAGCGCAAGCACGCCAAACGACAGCGCCAAGTTAGCCGGATCACCAAAGTCTTTCGCCCCTTGCCCGCCGGCCATATTGTTCACCGCTGCCGGGATGAGCGTCAAGCCAATGACGGTCACGACCGAACCGGTGACAACTGGCGGAAACAACGTCCGCAATTTGCCAAAATACGGACTGATGAGCACCACAACCGCTCCGGCGCAAAGGATCGCCCCATACACCGCCGGCATCCCATACTGTCCACCAATAGCAATCATCGGCCCGACCGCCGTAAATGTGCAGCCAAGCATAACTGGCAAGCCGATGCCAAACCACTTGTTTTTCCACGCTTGCAAAAACGTCGCAATGCCGCACGTCAATAAGTCAATGGCCACTAAATACGTCAGCTGCTCGCTCGTTAAATGCAGCGCCCCACCGACGATGAGCGGAACGACGATCGCCCCGGCGTACATGGCCAATACATGTTGGATGCCGAGCGACCCAACTTGCCACCATTTCATCTTCATCGAATCATCACCTCGTCAGCAAATTGAATGGCGCCACCATCAAGCGATGCGATGCGGGCGAGCGACACAACACGGAAGCCCCGCGAACGAAGCAGCCGGCCGCCGTCTTGAAACGCTTTTTCAATGACAATACCGATGCCGACCATATCAGCCCCCGCTTGCTCGATGATCTCTGCCATTCCGAGCGCCGCTTGGCCGTTGGCTAAAAAATCATCAATGATCAGCACCCGGTCGCCGCAGCCGAGCAGCGAGCGAGAAACGATGATTTCATTTGCCTCTTGCTTTGTAAAGGAGTATACTTCCGTGCGGTACACGTCGCCGGTCATCGTCAACGGCCGCCGCTTGCGGGCAACGACAAGCGGAATGCCGAGTTCATAGGCGGCCATAAGCGCCGGGCTGATGCCGGACGACTCGAGCGTCAATACTTTCGTCGGCCGCTCGTCGCGAAACCGATCGGCAAACTCCTCGCCGATTCGCTTCATCAGCTGAGGATCCACTTGATGGTTTAAAAACCGGTCGACTTTCAGCACCCCGTCCGTGGCGACCTCCCCTTCAGCGGCGATTTTCTCAAGCAACTCACGCATATTTGGTTCCCCCCAATAAAAAAAGCTTAAAAAACACCGGCCTCACTCATTCCATGAGTCAGGCAATGTCTTTTAAGCCAAGCCAAAAGAAAGGCGCAAAACATCATTGCCCCCTTCCCTTGACATTGCCACTCATAGTCAGCCGATTTACGGTCGGCTGGTAGAGACTCGCAAGCCATATTCTTGCGATTATATGAGTGAGTCAGCGTGATTCAGTTATTAGCAGTATACCACGAGCAGCGGCGTTTGGGAAGCCGTTTCCGACAAAAAAGCGAACATTTAAAACTAAAATACCCTTATTATTCGTTTGTCCTCTCCAACCGTGAAGACTCTTACTTCTAACGAAAATGGGAGCCGCCATGCGAAGCTGCCCGTGACCAAGACGGGAGTGCCGTCCAAAGATTGAGTTTGTTGCCTTCACAAGGCAACTGAACCGCGGGACGCACAGAGATCCTGCCGCATGGCGGTTGTTCCGAAAAAATTCCCAATTTCTACGCCCTAGCGTAGACGGGAGAGCGTTCCCTTCATCCCTTTGCCGTCATACTTTTTCATCATTTTTTCACAAACGTCACCATTTGTTCACACTTCCAGCATCATTTTTGTGAGAAAAGTCACTGTTGCCCCAGTTTTGTACAGTTATGATAGTGTCAAAGCGGGGAAAGGGCCGTTTGGCGCACCTGCCGAATTGCTGTTATGGGGAATGAATCCAACAAAGCAAGGGGGGATCAAACATGGCAAAAACAGCTGAAGCGGCCCGGCAAACGAAACAGGAAAAAGAGCCGGCGCTCAAAGGCACGCTGGCATCCGTGTTTTTGCTTGGCTTTTTCATCATTTTTGCCTGGGTCAGCGTCTACTTGTTATTTTTGCACCGCCTGTAAACGGCAAAGGAGGAACTTGGAATGCACATCCATAAGTATGAAAAAATTTGGCTTGTGTTTGGCATCGGCTGTTTGATCGTCTTTTTGACAGTCGTCGGCGTAAGCGCCTTCGCCGCCGGACAGCAGCCGCCGAGCTGCCTGACGACGATCGATCCAGAAAAAGTCGATTCGACCCCGCCGTTTGATCATCCGGGGCTCGTCAAAAAAGGAGACAAGGAATACGAGTTGAACATCGTCGTCGCCGCGTTTTCTTTTACACCGAATGCGATCGAAATTCCAAAAGGAGCGAAAGTGACGATCAACGTCACTTCGAAAGACGTCATCCACGGATTTGAAATCCCGGGAACGAACGTGAACATGATGGTCGAACCCGGTTATGTGAACAGCTTAACAACCACGTTTGACAAACCGGGCGAATATACGATTCTTTGCAACGAATATTGCGGCGCCGGCCACCATATGATGACGGCGCGCATAAAGGTGGTGGAGTAACATGGCACAACCGTTGGAAAAAGTCGATCGCCGCGATGCGAAACTGGCGCTTGCCCATTTGTTCGTCGCCTTTACCGCCCTCGCGCTCGGGGGGTTCGCCGGCCTATTGCAAACATTAGTCCGTTCCGGCAAGTTTGAGCTCCCGGCTGGGGTCAGCTATTACACGATTTTGACGACGCACGGCGTCTTGCTTGGACTCGTGCTGACGACGTTTTTCATTATCGGCTTTCAGTTCGCCGCGGTCAGCCGTACAACCGGGGCGCTCTCAGACGGTTCGCGCCGGACCGGTTGGATCGGTTTTTGGCTGATGACAATCGGAACAGCCATGAGTGCGTTTTTCATCTTAACCGGCAAGGCGTCTGTCTTGTATACGTTTTATGCGCCGCTTCAGGCGCACGCCGGCTTTTACATCGGCTTGGCGCTTGTCGTCGTCGGCAGCTGGGTGAGCGGCTTTGGAATGTTTGCCCATTACGCACGCTGGCGGAAGGCGCACCGCGGTCAAGTGAGCCCGCTGCTGGCGTTCATGTCCGTGACGAATATGGTGCTATGGCTCGTCTGCACGCTCGGCGTTGCCGCGACTGTTGTCTTCCAGCTTATTCCGTGGTCGCTCGGACTCACCGATCGGGTGAACGTGCTTTTGAGCCGGACGCTGTTTTGGTATTTCGGGCATCCGCTCGTCTACTTCTGGCTATTGCCGGCGTATATGGTTTGGTACGCCGTCATTCCGAAAGTGATCGGCGGCAAAATGTTCTCCGATTCGCTCGCACGGCTGGCATTCATCTTGTTTTTGCTGTTTTCGATTCCGGTCGGCTTCCATCACCAATTGCTTGAGCCAGGGATTTCGCCGTTTTGGAAATACGTGCAAGTCGTTTTGACGTTCATGGTCATCATTCCGTCGCTCATGACCGCATTCGCTATGTTTGCGACGTTTGAATCGTACGGCCGCTCGCAAGGGGCGACCGGCTTGTTCGGCTGGTTCAAAAAATTGCCTTGGGGCGATGCTCGGTTTTTCGCGCCGTTTGTCGGGATGCTGTTTTTCATTCCGGCGGGCACGGGCGGCATCATTAACGCCTCGCATCAGCTCAACCAAGTCGTCCATAATACAATTTGGGTGACTGGCCACTTCCATTTAACCGTAGCGACGACCGTTGTCTTAACATTTTTCGGCGCATCGTATTGGCTTATTCCGCACCTGACCGGCCGGGTGATGACGAAAGCGATGAACCGGCTCGCCATCATTCAAACAATCGTTTGGGCGGTTGGGATGACGTTCATGTCCGGCTCGATGCATTTCGCCGGTCTGCTCGGCGCACCGCGACGCTCGGCGTTCTCAACGTACGGCAATTCGCCGCAAGCGCTTGAATGGATCCCGTATCAAATCGCTCAGGCGGTCGGCGGCACCATTTTGTTCATCGGCATTATTTTGATTCTCGTGATCGTCATCAACTTGGCATTTTTCGCTCCGAAAGGCGAAACGGAGTTTCCGGTCGCCGAGGCGGCCGCTCCGTATGAACGGGCTGCGCTGGCGCTTGAAAACTGGAAACTTTGGATCGGCCTCGTTGTTGCGCTCATTTTAATCGCCTATACGGTGCCGATTATCGACATCATTCAAAACGCTCCGCCGGGGTCGAAAGGATACAAATTATGGTGAAACAAGAAGGTGTCCCCAAGCAGTCGGGACACCTTCCTCTTTATGTGCATAAAACTGAGACACAATATTTGTCGACAGAAAAGCAGCCCTTTGAGACATCCCAACGAACAGCGTAAGAACGATGTTTGCACTGACGCGCCTGTTCTATAATCGATAAAGCGCCTTATATTTTTCTTCTAAATATTGAATAAGATAATCGGCTTTCAGCGTTTCACCCGTCGCATCGCGCACAAGTTCGAGCGGCTTTTTCATTTTTCCAAACTGGTGGATATGAACGGTCAGCCATTCACGGATCGGTGCGATGTTCCCCTCTTCAAGCAGCCCAGCTACATCCAACTCTTTTTCCATCGCTTGCTTGAATTGCGCCGCATACATATAGCCGAGCGCATACGAGGGGAAATAGCCGAAGCTGCCGCCAGACCAATGGACGTCCTGCAAGACGCCGACCGCATCGTTGTGCGGGCGGATGCCAAGGTATTGTTCATATTTCTCATTCCATGCATCCGGCAAGTCGGCCGCTTCAATCTTCCCGGCAAACAGCTGTTTTTCGATTTCGTAGCGGATGATGATATGAAGCGGGTACGTCAATTCATCGGCTTCAATGCGAATGAGCGACGGCTTCGCTTCATTGATCGCCCGGTAAAACGCATCAAGCGAAACATCGGCGAACTGCGTGGGCGCGTATTGCTGCAGGCGTGGGTAGTGGCGCTTCCAAAACGCGTAGTGGCGTCCAATCATATTTTCAAAAAAGAGCGACTGCGATTCATGAATACCCATCGACGCCCCGCTTGCAAGCGGCGTGCCGACAAGCGCCTCGGAAATGTGCTGTTCATACAGCGCATGGCCGCATTCATGGATCGTGCCAAACACTGCGGTGCGGAAGTCGCGCTCGTCGTAGCGCGTCGTAATGCGCACATCGTTCGGGTTGAGCCCGATCGCAAATGGATGGACCGTCTCATCAAGCCGCCCCTTGCCAAAATCATAGCCGAGCTCTTTAAGCAACTCAAGCAGAAAAGCGCGCTGCTTTTCTTTTGGAAACGGCGCGAACAAAAAGGACGTGTCCGGCTTGTCGGACGCGACGGAAATGGCGTGCACAAGCGGGACGATGCGTTCGCGCAGGCGGCTGAACAGCTCATCAAGCAAATCGACGGTCATGCCCGGCTCGTATTGATCAAGCAGCGTATTGTACGGGTGTCCTTCATACCCCCAATAATGGATAAAGCGGCGCTGAAACTCGATGATTTGCTCCAAATATGGGCGAAACCGGGCGAAATCAGCAGCCGCTTTCGCTTCTTCCCAAACGCTTTCCGCTTTGGAACAAAGCACGACAAACTCTTTGTATTCATCCGCTGGAATTTTTTTATTGCGCTCGTATTCTTTTTTGCATTCATCAAGCGTTTTCTTTGTCACGTCATCCAGTTGCTCGTAGACCGCTTTGGGCGACAGCTTGGCGATAAATGCTGCCATCTCCTCAGATGTTGACATGCGAAACACTTCTTCTGACAGCATGCCGATCACTTCTGATCGTTGCTCGACCCCTTTTTTCGGGGCGCCAGTCCGCAAATCCCAATACATGAGGCCAATCGCTTCGCGGTAGCCCGTCATTTTTTTCACGTATTGCAAAAACTGCGCTTCGATTGGTTTCACTATACTCAGTCCCCCTATGTATTTCATGGCCGTATCATCATTTCCATAACAAGGTGCCGTTTTCCTGCTTGCCAGCGAGAAAATGCTATTTTTATGGAAAATGAAAAAGGGGGGTGTCCCAAAAGGATCGGGACACCCTTGCTCATCACCATATATCGCCACGAAACAATGAATCATGCGCAATATGTTGTATTTCGTTTGAGAAGAATGACGCTTTTGGGTCAGCCCCTCACCGCTGTCGGCAACACGTCTTTGATCGCCGCAATGACCCGTTCTTCTTCCCTGTCGGTGACGAAAATGGAAACGATGCCGCGGTCATCACGCGTGCGAATGAGCCGTCCGACTCCTTGGCGAAGGCGAAGAAGCATATACGGCACATCGACGTCCCAAAACGGGTTGCGATACGCTTTTCGCTTCGCCTGAAACACCGGATCGTTCGGCGGATACGGAAGCGACCAAATGATGACGTTCGACAGCGACGGCCCCGGGATGTCCAGCCCCTCCCATAAATGTTCAGAACAAAGCACCGTCTCTTCCTCACGCTGAAATTCAGCGACCAAATCGCTGATTTCGCGGTCGCCTTCAAACAAAAACGAAAATGGTTCGCCGGCTGCCGCCTCTTTAAACTGAAGAAGCTCCTCGCGCGTCGGGAACAAGATGAGCGCCCGGCCTCCGGTTTCGCGCAATTTTTTAAGCGCATATGCGTATTTTTTGGCAAACAGCGTCTCATCCACACGGAACGTCGGCATAAAAATCGTCATCTGTTCGTCATAATCAAACGGCGACGGCACGCTGAACGATAAATAGTCATCAATGCCTAAGCTTTGTGCTATATATTGGAATGATTTTCCATTTGATAGTGTTGCCGACGAAAAGACAAACGGCATGCGTTTCGCGAACACTTTTTCACGCAGCACTTCTTGAACGGTGCGCGGCATGACGACAAACGTCGCCTCTTGACGCGACGACTCAAGCCACGTAATGGCGTCGGCGTTTGTTAAAAACAAATCGAGTGAATACTGGATTTGGTCCAAATATTCATCGACAATGTTCAGCTGGTAATGATCGATCGTATACGTCTCGCTTTCAAACACAAGCTCGTTGCCGATTTCGACCATTTGGCCGCGGAGCCGCTTCGCCCATTGTTCAAGACGCGGCGACGGCAAAATTTCTTTCCGGTTCGAACCGGGAACGTCTTTCGCACACGCTTTCAGCTCATCAAAAAAGCGCGTGCTCGTCTCCAGCGTCTCCTCAATCAAATAGGCGAGCTCTTCACGGATGTCGTTTTCAAGAAGACGTGTCAGCAACGTCTCAAGCGTCGTCTCTTTCATTCGATATGTCAACGCCTTTTGCGCTGCGAACTCCAATAAATGCCCTTCGTCAAATACGACGCAGCTCGCTTCCGGCAACAGCGGCAGCTGTCCTTCCCGCTTGCGCGCTTCATACGTCCAAACATGTTCCATATAAAAATCGTGCGAGCAGACGATCAAATCCGCCGCCTTCCGGTAATAGTCGCGCCAAAGCGTCTGTCCGCAGCGGTGCCTCTTTTCGCACGTGAAACAGTCTTGAAACGGATCCCAGGCGATTTTTTTCCACTGCTCATCAGTCAGGTGGGCGTATTCTTTTCGGTCGCCGTAGCGGTAGAACGACTGCAGCGGTTTGTTGTCATGGACGAAGGCCGGAAGTTCATCGTAAATTTGCTCATACAGCTCGATGTCGTCATCGTCATACGTCGTCACTTCTTCCAGTTTATTCAAACACAAATATTGATCCGGCGATTTCGCCAGCCGGACGTCGATTTCCAGCCCGAGCACGTTCGATAGCTTCGCAATATCGCCTTCCTTTTTGACGAGCTGCTCAATGAGCGTCTCATCGGCGCAGGCGATAATAGCCGGCTTGCCGGTATAGCGGGCGTAGCAGACTGCATACAGCAAATACACGATCGTTTTCCCTGTGCCAACTCCCGCTTCGGCGAAGATCACCTTTTTTTCGCGAAACGCCCGCTCGAGCTGAAACGCCATATAAATTTGCTCGTCGCGCAGCTCAAAGCCGGCTTCCGGCAAAATGTCATAAAAAACATCGCCGATCCACTGGCTCAACTTGTCAAAAAAGTTTTCATGTTTTTCTACAACAAACGGATAACGCTCATGGCCCATCGTCGCCACCCCTCCAATTGGCATAAACTCCCCCGGCATATCATGCATAAGCGCGCAACAAGTTTGTTGCGCGCCCGATCCCTAGTAACAAGACAATATTATGATCGATGGCCGCCGAGAAGTCAACTTCGAGCTTCGTGCGGCGGCCGCGGCCCCCAGTACTGGTAGTAATGCGTTTCAATAAAGCCGTTAAACAGTTTGCGCCGCTTCGTCGCCGGGCGGCCGTAATGCGTTTCAAAACCGCGGTGGGCGGTTAAAATGTACACCGACCACGTATCCAAGGCGGCGAAGGCGCGCCCGATGGCGCGATAGAGCGCTTCGACCTCCCGTTGTTTGCCAAGCCGTTCGCCGTATGGCGGGTTGCCGACGATCACCCCGTATTGTGCATCGGTCCGAAACTGCTCGGCGCGGCCCTCCCGAAAAGAAATGAGATCGGAAAGCCCCGCTTCCGTTGCATTCATCTTGGCGATCTCGACCATGTGCGGGTCAAGGTCAATCCCGCAAATATCAAGCGGTTGGTCGTAACGCGCCATCTGTTCCGCCTCTTGGCGCGCCTCTTCCCATACCGATTCCCCGATCCACGGCCATTGCTCTGAGACGAAATCCCGGTTAAACCCTGGGGCGATGTTTTGGCCGATCAGCGCCGCCTCAATGGCAATCGTGCCCGACCCGCAAAACGGATCGACAAACGGGCGTTCGGGTGTCCAGTTGGTGAGCAGCACTAAAGCAGCGGCGAGCGTCTCTCTTAGCGGCGCCTCTCCTTGGCGAGCACGGTAGCCGCGCTTATGCAGCCCAGCGCCGCTTGTATCGATCGTCAACGTCGCGATATCTTTGTGAAGCGCCACCTCGATCCGATACAACGGCCCGGTTTCCGGAAACCACGACAAATGATAGCGCGCTTTTAAGCTTTCGACGACTGCCTTTTTCACAATGGCTTGGCAGTCGGAAACGCTGAACAGCGTTGATTTGACCGACTTCCCGATCACCGGAAACTCGGCATCTTTCGGCAAATAATCGGCCCACGGCAGCGCCTTCGTTTGTTCAAACAGTTCGTCAAACGTCGTCGCCCGAAACTCGCCGACTTTCAGCTTCACGCGGTCAGCGGCGCGCAGCCAAAGGTTGGCGCGGCAAATGGCGAGCGCATCGCCTGCAAACGTCACTTTGCCGTTCTCCACTTGGCACTCATAGCCAAGCCGGCGCACTTCTTCCGCGACGACCGATTCGAGCCCCATCGCGGCCGTGGCAATCAGCGAAAACGAAGTCATGGTGTTCCCCCTATCTGACAAGCGTATGTACACTTCTCATTATAGCCATGACAGCGAAAAAAGCCGCAAAAAGAAATGGAAAAGCCCTCCTTCCTGCGGAGGGCTTTTCCACGTTCCAATCACCGCGTTAATCATGTTCTGTAAGCCATGTTCTGTACCTTCGTACTGCAAGCGGCTTTCGCCTCGTACTCCGGCGGTAATCATCTATCTACAGGCAGCGAGCGCCGCCTGTCCTTCCCTCCGTTCATTTCCTTCGGGAAGGTGCCCCTACCATCATTTGGGTTTCTCGCTCGTGGGGTTTACCGCGTTCCACCTCTAAGGTTTCCCTTAGAGCTGCGTCACTGTGGCACTTTCAGGGTAATCGAACCATATCCGCATGCGGACGTAGGTTCTTTCCCCGCCGTCAGCCCAGCCGAAGCCAGACTGCCCTAGCTTATGGATTCGCTAGGCACGAACACTACGGGCATCTCAGCACCGTGCGAGCATGGACTTTCCTCTACGGCCGAAACCGGCCGCAGCGATTACCCGAACATGATTAACGCTGCGAGCATCTTACAGTATAGCTGATCTTGGTGTGAGAATCAAGAAGAAAAAATTAGAAATCACCTGCATCAACTTCGCCCTGCCGGCTGGTTATTCATACAGTTTCCGGCCAAACACATGCTTTTCTAAGTTGGAGAGGCGTTGCAAAATGTCGTAGTTCGTCGTTCCCGCCGACATCGCCGGCCGTTTTTGCAGCTCCTCGACTTGCCGCTTCAACCGGGCGTTTTCCTGGCGCAGCTCGTCAATTTCTTGCTGAAATGCTTCATAATCTTTAATAATGAGATCCAAAAATTGATCCACTTCGTCTTGGTTGTACCCCCGTATGCTTACCTTAAATTCCTTTTCTAAAATGTCTTTCGGCGTCAGTTTCACTTGATGGGCTGACATGGCTTTTCACCTCAATCCGCATTCAACAATCATCTTCTCTTTATTTTTTCAGAAATTCAGCCGGTTGTCAATTGATGGTTGGCTTGCCGCATCGATCGGGAAGCCGCACGGCGCCCACGCAGACTTCCCGGTGGCGCCGAAACGCCGCCCTCCCGCCCAAACGCCGCCGGCGTTTTCCATCCTAAGAAAAGCGCAAAGCGCCCCAATTTCGCCTAAAGACAGCCCGCATCCTGCGGGCAACGGCGAAATGTCGCCATCCTTGGCTCCGCGAAGAGCGCACAAGCCCCACCGGGGAGGCTCGGGGCTGACCCAAAAGCGTCATTCCTCTCAAACGAAATACAACATATTGCCCATGATTCATTGTTTCGTGGCGATATATGGTGATGAGCAAGGGTGTCCCGATCCTTTTGGGACACCCCCTTGCGTGGGATATTTCAAAGAAGCGAACTCAGTGTGTCGCCGCCGAAAGAAGGGGCGGAGCGCATCACACCGATGGCGCTTGGAGCTAGACAGCTCTCTGCCCAATTGGAAAATTTTATACTTTCCTATCTTTTCTTTTTAAAAAACAGAAGCCGACAAAGCGGCTTCTGTTTTGGCCCTTACTATCGCAGCGGAAACGGCGGAAATGGCATCGGCCCCGGACCCGGGCAGTACAGATGGCGGCTGGCAGCCTGAGCCACCACCGATTCCGTATGCGGGAAATAATGTTGATGTTCATACAGGTGATGATAAACATGCGTCGTATGCGATGGATGGATGTGCGGCACAATCGTTGCTTCGAAGTGATGCAAAACGTTGCAATGAGGCGGATGAACGATCGGCGCCGTTACATTCGGCAGGCAATGCATACTATTCCTCTCCTTTCATCGAGTTAGGCTGTAGCTTGACAATACTAGCCTATGATGAGCGGAGTGGACTCGTACTAGTATAAACACCCATTTTGAGCAGCCATTCGCGCCAAAAATCTATCGGCTCTCTCGCCCCCGGTGCTTCGAGCGTTTTGGCATCGTCATTCGTCTTTTTGAATCCGTTATGCGGCGCCGGCCGCTCTGACGTTCATTAATAGATATAATTGAACACGACAAACGTCAAACCGACGACAATAAAAAAGAGATACAAAATTTTTTTGTACATGCTCCGCATCGTCTTCTTCTCCCTGCCATCGTTTTCGTTCATTCCGATGCCATTGTACACGTTTTTTCTTTTTTCTACAAGATTCACAACAAAAAGACGAAACATTTTCGTTTTCTGTCATATTTTGCGCTTGCCAGGGAAATGGACAAGTTCTCACCCGTTTTTCTTGCGTTCGAGCCGCGCGAGCCGACTGCGCCATTCCGCTTCTTCTTTCTCGCTATGTTGTCGGCTCATCCTAGCGAGCGACCGCCACGCTTCATATGCCATAACGGCATAACGGTGCGCTTCGGCCGCATCCCGGAAATAATGTTCATACACCTTCGCTAGTTCAAGCCCGGCCTTCGCCTTCCAATAGCCATTTCCGTGGACAAACAAGTCGCGCCAAAGGAGAGCAGCCTCTTCATATCGTTTTTCTTTTCGGTATAAAAGCGAAAGCTGCCATTTCGCCGCCTGCGCTTCCTTCGCCCCTTTGCCGCTCGCCTCCTCGTACACCCCCCTTGCAGCCGCTGTTTCCCCGACCGCTTCGAACCAACGGGCGGCGGCCAACTGCTCCTTGGGGTCAGCGAGCCGGTCGGCTTCAAGCAGCTGAACGGATAAGTGAATGTAGAGAGCAATGAGCGACAACACGTCGCGCTCGTTATGGCGCAATACTGGCATGAGCCGGTCTGGATGGGGCGTCTGCAAAAACTCTTTGTACATCATCGGCGCCAAAAAGCCCGGCACATCATCGCCCCGCTCGACATGGAGAATGTGCCGCTCCACTTCTGAAAGGCGCAGCGAATCCAATTTGTCTTTCCATAAGCGGCGGGCGGCGTGATACAAATCAAAATGCCCGAACGCCGGCAATTTTGGCACCATGTCGCGGACAAGCGCATGGCGCGTTTTCAGGCGCGGCCAGTCGAAAGATTTTCCATTATATGTAACAAGCGTCGTATAATCGACATCGGACAAAAAACTTTGATAGAGCGCCACTTCCGCCCCTGGGTATGGCAGAAGGTGCTGGCGGATGGTGACGAAATCGCCAAACACGCGGGCGTGGCCAAGCAAGAACATGATGTTTCCCGCCCCGCTTGAAAGTCCCATCGTCTCCGTGTCAAAAAAGAATAAGTCGCTAACGGCAAAGCCGCGGCAGGAGAGCGGATGGGAAAACGGCGCCTCCTGCCATCTTTCGTGCACCTCATACAGCGCTCCGAGCCGATAGCGGCCGTGCTGATAGTCAAGCGGATACACCGTTTCCCGAATGAGGCAGTAATCGCCGTCAAACCAATACGGCTTGGCGCCGTACTCCCGCCACACGTCGGCATACGGCACGTCCGTCACAGGTTGCCCGTCCGGTTTCTCTTTTTTTTCTTCATCGCTCTCCTTTTTATGCCGGGCGGCAAGCAATTCTTTCCATTGCGCCAACTTCGGCTTCATCCGTTCACCCCCTCCGTGCTTGACATCGGCTTGCTTCTATAAGTTGATTCTCCCACAATCGGCAAAAACACGCATGACGACGCTTAAACGGACGGACCGGCCCAAACGGCAAGTTGTTCGTCCAAAAACTGGACAAGTTCGCGCTTCAACGACGGTCCGTCAGCGTTTGAAATGCCGATGCACGATGGGCAGCCGTCCGCACACGGGCAACGTTCGACCCATTCTTTCACATGTTTCATGATCTCTTCATACCGTTCAAACACCGCCTCCGACAGGCCGACTCCGCCTGGATAGCGATCATAAAGGAAAATCGTCGGCCGCCCGGAATGCGGCGCCTTAAGCTGCGGCACAACGTGAACATCAGAGCGGTCGCACATAACAAACACCGGCACGAGATGACCAAGCACATTAGCCATGCCGATCAGCAATTGCTCAAACAACGCCGGGGAAAAGCGCGATGGCACCGCCTCCCACTCCATCCACGCCGCTGACGTATGAAGCGTTTCCTCCGGAAGGCGGATTGGCCCCGAACCGATGTTTTCAAACGTGGACAGCTTCAGCTTTTTAAAAATCGTCGCCATCGCTCGGACCGACACATCACCGTAACGCACCGCCATTTGTCCGCGCGTTTCGCTTCGGTCTTCCGACAGCACATCAAGCCGGACAGCCAAATTGGCGTCCGTAAAATATTCAACATCAACTTGGCGGACGTACGCCTTTTTCTCCTCCCAGTCGAGCTTTTCCACTTGGTATTGTGCTCCTTCGTGCAAATAAATCGCTTCATCATGAAGCAGCGTCATCGCGCTGAAGCGGTCCATTTCGCCGATGACGCGATGGCGGGCGGTGTCGGAAATATCGATGATGACGACGTTTTCCTGAGCCGCGGAGCGCAAACTGATATCATGCGCGGGAAACGCGTCGCTCATCCAGTGCCAGCGCCCAGCTCGCTCATGGAGCACCCCTTGCTCGGCCAAAAAATCGAGCATCTCTTCGACCTCGACGCCGCCGAACGTCTCGCCGCGCCGGAACGGAAGCTCATAGGCGGCGCATTTGAGATGATCGACCAAAATGAGCAGATTGTCCGGATTGATGCGCGCCGCCTCCGGCGAGCGGCCGAAAAAGTATTCTGGATGGGAGATGATGTACTGATCGAGAGGGCTTGCGCTTGCGATCATCACAACGAGCGAATCGCCCTGGCGCCGGCCGGCGCGCCCGGCTTGCTGCCACGTGCTGGCGATCGTTCCCGGATACCCTGTTAAGACGCACGCTTGCAATTGGCCGATATCGACGCCGAGCTCGAGCGCATTCGTGCTTACCACACCGATAATCTCCCCGCTGCGCAACCCTTTTTCAATGGCGCGCCGTTCGTTCGGCAAGTAGCCGCCGCGGTAGCCGCGGATCATCGTATCGCCGATTCGTTCGTTCACCGCCGCCTGCAAATGGCTTAAAATCAACTCGACACGGACGCGGCTGCGCGCGAAAACGATCGTCGGAATGCGGTTGACAAGCAGCCGTCTTGTGAGCTCAACGGCCGTTTTTGTCGCGCTTTGGCGGATGTTCATCGTCCGCTCGACAACCGGCGGATTGTAAAACACGAAATATTTCCGCCCGCGCGGCGCCCCGTTGTTGTCAATAAGCGTCACCGGTTCGCCGATCAGCCGCTCCGCCAACTCTTTCGGATTGGCGATCGTCGCCGACGTGCAAATAAATGTTGGTCGGCTCCCGTAAAAGGCGCAAATGCGCTTTAAGCGGCGGATGACATTCGCCACATGGCTGCCGAATACACCGCGGTATGTATGCAGTTCATCGATGACGACGTAGCGCAGTTGTTCAAAAAGAGAAATCCATTTCGTATGGTGCGGCAAAATCGCCGTGTGAAGCATGTCCGGGTTGGTGATGACAATATGACCCGCCTGACGGATTTTTTGCCGCAGCGCCGGCGCCGTGTCGCCGTCGTATGTATGGCTGTAAATCGACACCCCCATCTCGGCGATGATCTCGTTTAGTTCATTTTTTTGATCTTGAGCGAGCGCCTTGGTTGGAAAAATATAAAGGGCGCGGCTCGATGGCTCTTTGGCAATGGCATCGAGCACCGGCAAATTGTAGCAAAGCGTTTTCCCTGAAGCGGTCGGCGTCACGGCGACAACGTTCCGCCCGCTTTGGACCGCGTCATAAGCGGCCGCCTGGTGCGTATACAACGAAGCGATGCCGCGCGCTTTGAGCGCCGCGCGCAACCGCGGATCGAGTTCGTCTGGAAACGGAACGAAATTCGCTTCTTTCGGTTCGATTTCATGCCAATACACGACATTCGGATCTTGGCGAAGCTGTTCGATCCATTCCGAAAGCGTCTGTTTTTTCACGTCGCATATCACCTCGTTTCTATTTTACATGCATTCCGTTTGTTTGCACTACAAAAAACGCCCGCCCACCAAGAGGCAGTCCTCTCCCGTTTAAGATTGGCAGACAAGCGATATATCGGAGCCGACCGAACGACAGAACTATTGTATCTGAACGGTTTTGGAAAAAGGATTCCTTCTTCTCACCTTCCCCGCCAAGGCGGCATCCACATGGGTCATTCTTCTTCGCACAAAAAAACGTCCAGCCGCTACAGCTGGACGGAATGGGCTCCACGATAGCCAAGCCTTGCCGACAGTTCTTGGCCGATCTGGCGCATGCGCACAGTGAGCCCTTTGATGCGGTCGTCCGTCATGCGGATCGTCGGGCCGGAAACACTGATTGCCGCGACGACGCCGCCGGTATAGTCAAAAATCGGAACGGCCACGCAGCGGATGCCGTACTCGTTTTCTTCCAAGTCAAGCGCATACCCGTTTTGCCGGATAGTCTCAAGCTCACGAAAAAACGTCTCGCGGTCGGTGATCGTCCAATCCGTATGCTTTGGCAGTCCTTTTCGGTCCACGATCTCCGCAGCCACCGCCGGCGGCAAATGGGCCAAAATCGCCTTGCCAACTGCCGTGCAATGCATCGGCGCCCGTTTGCCGACTTTGGAGTGCATGCGCAGCGTCTCTGTTCCTTCCAATTTTTCAATATAAATGACTTCCCCTTGGTCATAGACGACGAGATGGATGACCTCGTTCGTTTCTTTTTCAAGCTGGCGCAAATATGGCTTCGCCTCTTGACGCAAATCAATGGAATCGAGCAGCTTCGAGCTGAGCTCTAAAAACTTGTACCCAAGCTTATACCGCTCCGTTTCCGGATGTTGTTCGATATAACCGTATTGGGCGAGCGTCGTTAAAATGCGGTACACCGAACTTTTGTTGATGTCCATTTGTCTGGCGATTTCCGTAACGCCCAGCCCATCCTTTTTCCCGCTGACGATGTCGATGATTTGCAGCGCCCGGCGGACCGATTTGACCGTGTTTTCTTTTTCCATTCCTTTCACCTCGATTTATTCTCTCTGCTCGCTATTATACACGAACGGCCGGGCTTTTGCAGGTGAGCGGCGCGGCGCTGCCGTCAAAACGGAATGCTTTGACCGGTGGCACACCTGATGCTTTGCTTCTTTGGCGCAAGGATGCCGCGGGTTCGTTATGAGCGTCGGATGGAAACGGCCGGCGCTTTGGCGGCGACAAACGTATTGCGGAGCGTACCGATGCCGTCCACTTCGCATTCAATGACCGTCCCTGGACCGACGAGCTCGGCGCCGACCGGGCTTCCGGTTAAAATGACGTCACCTGGCTGCAACGTCATAACATGGGACAAATACGAGATCATTTTACTGATCGAAATGATCATCAACTCAGTCGGACTGTTTTGTTTTTCCTCGCCATTGACCCGCGCTTTCACCGATACGGCCCGAGGATCAAGCTCTGTTTCAATGACCGGGCCAAGCGGGGTGAATGTATCAAACGATTTGCCGGCCGTCCAATGGCCGTCCGGGTGGAAAAACTGCGGCGCGGTGACATCGTTGGCGACCGTATAGCCAAAAATATGCGCCCATACCTCTTCCTCGCTTACTTGCTTCGCTTCTTTGCTGATCACGACCGCCAGCTCGGATTCAAATTTCACTTCACCGGCCGCGCTTGGAATGACAACCTCCGCTTCCGGCCCGACGACGGATGAAGATGGTTTAAAGAAAAAGACGGGAATGTCCGGCATTTCAGCCGGCAGCTGTTCATGGGAAGCCGCATAGTTGGCGCCGATGCCGATCACATGGCGCGGCGCAAGCGGCGCCAAAAGCGAAACACGATCATAGCGGAATACATTTCCCGTATAATCCCAATCAGCAAACATATTTCCTTCGATTTCGCGGATCACTTCATCGTTCACCACACCGGCGCGAATCGCGCCGTCGGCGAGAAAACGAACAAATTTCATCGGCAGTTACCCCTCTCTGACACGATCTTGTTCCTCGTCTTTTTCCTTGATTCGAGCCACCCCTGTCTCAATGGCGGCGCGGGCGACGGCGGAAGCCACCGCTTCGACAACACGCCGGTCAAACGGGTTCGGGATGACGTATTCCTCGGTCAACTCTTCCGGCTGGATCAGCCCGGCGATGGCTTCGGCGGCGGCGATTTTCATCGCCTCATTAATTTGCGTCGCCCGCACATCGAGCGCTCCGCGGAAGACGCCGGGGAACGCCAGCACGTTGTTCACTTGGTTTGGCAAATCCGACCGGCCAGTCGCTACAATGGCAGCCCCAGCGGCTTTCGCTTCATCTGGCATGATCTCGGGCACCGGATTGGCCAAGGCGAATACGATCGCCCTGCGGTTCATCGTCCGAACCATCGCTGGCGTCAACGCCCCGGCGACTGAGACGCCGATAAACACATCCGCACCTTGAATAACTTCCGCCAGCGCCCCGGAGACGCGGCGGCGGTTCGTTTGCCGGGCGATTTCTTCCTTGATGGCGTTCATCCCATGCGGGCGTCCTTCGTAAATGGCGCCTTTCGTGTCGCACATAATCAAATCGCCGACCCCGATTGACAACAACAATTTGGCGATCGCCACCCCAGCAGCGCCAGCTCCGTTGATGACAACCCGGCAATCGGCGAGCTGTTTGCCAACGACTTTTAAGGCGTTCGTCAGCCCGGCGGCAACGACGATGGCTGTGCCGTGCTGATCGTCATGAAACACCGGAATCGCCATCTCTTGGCGAAGCCGCTCTTCAATGACAAAGCAGGCGGGAGCAGCAATATCTTCCAAATTGATGCCGCCAAACGCCGGTTCAAGCAGCTTGACCGTTTGAATGATTTGTTCCGGATCTTCGGTATCGAGGCAAAGCGGCACAGCATCGATGCCCGCAAACGCTTTGAACAAGGCGGCTTTTCCTTCCATGACCGGAAGCGCCGCCCGCGCGCCGATGTTGCCAAGCCCAAGCACCGCCGTGCCATTCGAGACGACGGCGACAAAATTTCCCTTCACCGTGTAAGTGTATATTTCATCTTGGTTGATATAAATTTCCTTGCACGGCTCAGCCACTCCCGGAGAGTAAATGACGCTTAAGTCATGCGCATCCGCTACGGACACCTTTACTTCGACGGATAGTTTTCCTCTCGCTTGCTGATGGACCAATAATGCTTTTTCTCTCAAATTCTCCATTTTTGATCCCTAGCTGCCAACCTTATTCCATTTCCTTGTTCCGTCTTTTGTGCTGCTTTGTCTTCGACAACCGACCAGTCGCAACTAGGAACTGCCCCCTTCCATTTTTTCAAAATTTTCTGATCTCATTGGATAGGAAGGAACAAGGGCGTTTCCCCTTGTTCCTCCAATAATCGTCCGTTCACGGCTGAACAGCAGCGAATCTCGCTTTTGCTTCTTGACGGCGGCGGTGCAAAATCGGCTCCGTATAGCCGTTTGGCTGTTCATAGCCAAGGAACACGAGGTCGCACGCGGCTTGAAACGCCACCGAATCATCGTAATTCGGCGCCATCGGGCGATAGTTTGGATCGCCGGCGTTTTGTTCGTCAACGACTTTCGCCATCCGCTTGAGCGTCTTGAGCACTTGCTCTTTCGTGCAAATGCCATGATGGAGCCAGTTGGCAAGAATTTGGCTCGAGATGCGAAGCGTCGCCCGGTCTTCCATCAGTCCGACGTTGTGAATGTCCGGCACTTTTGAGCAGCCGATCCCTTGGTCGATCCAGCGGACGACATAGCCTAAAATGCTTTGGCAGTTGTTGTCGAGCTCTTCTTGAATCTCTTCCGCCGTCCATTGCGGATGATCAACGACCGGGATTTGCAACATGTCGTCGCGGTAATCGGCCCGCTCGTTCGCCAGTTCGCTTTGCACCGCAACAACCTTCACTTGATGGTAATGAAGCGCGTGGAGCGTGGCGGCTGTCGGCGACGGCACCCATGCCGTATTGGCGCCGGCTTTCAGCTGCGCTCCTTTTTGCTTCAACATTTCCGCCATCAAGTCCGGCATCGCCCACATTCCTTTGCCGATTTGCGCCCGTCCGCGGAAGCCGACGGCAAGCCCGACAGCGACGTTCGATTTTTCATACGCCTGCAGCCAAGTCGATGATTTCATATCGTTTTTGCGCAGCATCGGCCCCGCTTCCATCGACGTATGAATTTCGTCTCCGGTCCGATCGAGGAAGCCGGTGTTGATAAAAATGATGCGGTCGCGCACTTGGTAGATGCAGTTTTTCAAGTTGAGCGACGTCCGGCGTTCTTCATCCATCACGCCGATTTTAATCGTGTTGCGTCGAAGGGCGAGCATATCTTCGACGCGGTCAAACAGCTCGTTGGCAAACGCCACTTCGGCCGATCCGTGCATTTTCGGCTTGACGATGTAAATGGAGCCTTTGCGCGAATTCAAGTAACGCGTATTGCCGATGAGCGAATGTTTCATAATCAAGCTTGTAATGACGGCGTCCATGATCCCTTCATGCACTTCCTCGCCATTCGCATGCAAAATCGCGTTGTTCGTCATTAAGTGTCCGACGTTGCGCACGAACAGGAGGGATCGGCCCGACAGCACGAGCTCTCCGCCATCCGGCGTTTTGTATACGCGGTCCGGATTCAACGCGCGCGTCATCATTTTGCCGTTTTTCTCAAATGTCGCCGTCAAATCGCCTTTGACCAAGCCAAACAAGTTGCGGTAGACGAGCACTTTGTCTTCGGCGTCAACAGTTGCCACTGAATCTTCGCCGTCCATGATCGTCGTGACCGCCGCTTCCAACACGATGTCTTTCACGCCGGCTTTATCCGTTTGTCCAACCGGATGGTTGCGGTCGATTTGAATTTCAATGTGAAGACCGTTGTTTTTCAACAACACCACTGCCGGGTTTTGCGGGTCGCCTTGGAAGCCGACAAATTTTTCTGGCTCCTTCAACCCCGTCGTCACGCCGCCTTCGATTGTCACGACAAGCTGGCCATCAACAACCGCATATTGAACAGCATCTTTATGGGAGTATTCCGCCAGCGGCACTGCTTCATCCAAAAACTTTCGTCCATAGGCGATGACTTTCGCCCCGCGCACCGGGTTGTACGACGAACCGCGCTCGGCGCCGTCTTCTTCGCTGATGGCATCGGTGCCGTACAGCGCATCGTACAAGCTGCCCCAGCGGGCGTTGGCGGCGTTTAACGCATAGCGGGCGTTCGTCAGCGGAACGACGAGCTGCGGCCCGGCTTGCACCGCAATTTCGTCATCGACGTTATCCGTTGTGATTTCAAAATCCTCGACTTCTGGCTCCAAATAGCCGATGTCCGTCAAAAACGCTTTATATTCGTTAAAATCAAAGCGGCCGCGATGCGCTTTATGCCACTCATTCAATTTTTCTTGAATTTCGTCGCGGCGGGCAAGCAATTCTTTATTGCGCGGCGTCAAATCGACAATGAGCGCGCCGAAGTCGCGCCAAAACTGATCTTGATCCAGCCCGCTGTTCGGCAGAAGCTCCTCGTTGACAAAATCGTACAGCACTTTGGCGACTTGGATGTTCCCTTTTTGTACATATTCGCCCATCGTCCTCTTCCCCTCTCTTGTTTCTTATTACGAAACATTGTTTCTTAATAACTCTAAAAAGATGATAACATGAAACGAAATGGCTGACAATCATTTTCACAAAATTTTCATTTCACTGTCGACGGCATCTTTGTCTCTACACACCGCCCCGGCGTTGGGAACAGCTTGCCGGCGTTGAGCAAGTTTTTCGGGTTAAACACGTCGCGAATCGCTGTTTGCGCCAAAATCTCTTCATCAGTGAAAATGAAGCGCATCTCTTCTTTTTTCTCAATGCCGACACCATGTTCCCCTGTAATCGATCCGCCGACCGCCGCGCACGCCTTGAGGCATTCGCTTCCGGCGGCAAGCGCCCGCTCCGTCTCCCCGGGATTGCTTGCATCAAACAGCACAAGCGGGTGCAAATTGCCGTCGCCGGCGTGGAAAATGTTTGCGATTCTAAGTCCATACTTGCGGCTGATGTTGGCGATTTCCCGCAGCACTTCCGGCAGACGGCTGCGCGGAATGACGCCGTCTTGCACTAAATAGTCGGGCGAAATCGCCCCCATGGCGCCAAACCCGGTTTTCCGGTTTGCCCACCAGCGGGCCCGCTCTTCTTCCGACTGAGCGACTTTCACTTCACGCACATGATGGCGTCGGCAAATCGCCAAAATATCGTCGATTTGTTCGTCGATCCCGGCGGACATGCCGTCCACTTCAATAAGCAAAAGCGCCGCGATGTCTTTCGGATGCCCGACCGGAAACGCGGCTGCTTCGACCGCCTCGATGGCCGTTTGATCCATCATCTCAAGCGCCGCCGGCACGATCCCGGCGGAAATGATGTCGGAAACGGTCTGGCTCGCGTCTTCCACTTCATCAAAATAGGCGAGCACCGTCTGTTTCGTCTCCGGATTTTTCAGCAAGCGGACGGTAATTTTCGTCACGATGCCAAGCGTCCCTTCCGATCCAGTCAACAGCCCGAGCAAATCATAGCCGGGTGGATCGGGAACGCCGTTTCCGCCGATTTCAATCACTTCGCCGTTTGGCAAGACGACTTCAAGCCCTAAAATATGGTTCGTCGTCACCCCATATTTTAAGCAGTGGGCGCCGCCGGCGTTTTCAGCGACGTTGCCGCCGATCGTGCAGCAATATTGGCTTGACGGATCGGGCGCATAGTAATAGCCGCGGTGGGCGACGGAGTTCGTCAGCTTCAAGTTGACAAACCCCGGCTCGACGACAGCGCGTCGGTTTTCGAGATCGACGTGCAACAGCCGCTTCATCCTTGTTAAGCTGATGACGACTTCGCCATTCAACGGAATCGCCCCGCCGCTTAACCCTGTGCCGGCGCCGCGGGCGAGAAACGGCAAATCATGTTCATGGCAATATCGGACGACCGCCGCCACTTGCTCCGTGCTTGTCGGAAACACGACCGCCTTCGGCAAATGGCGATGGACGGTAAAGCCGTCGCAGTCATACGCCATCAAATCTTCTTTCCGGTATAAAATCGCCCGTTCCCCGACGATGCGGGCGAGCGCCTGAATGTGCGGGTCGTTCGTTGCAATGGACCGTTTTCTCATATGCGCACGTCCTTCCCTTCTTCTTTTTGGTACGCCCAATCCAACAGCTGCACCGTATGGACGATTTTCTGGTTTCGTCCATGTTTCATGACGCCAAGCGCCATTTGCAGCATGCAGCCCGGATTGCCCATCGAAATGAGCTCCACCTCTTGCGGCACGTTTTGCATTTTGCTTTCTAAAACGGCCTCGGCCATTTCCGGATGAGTGATATTGTAAATCCCCGCGCTGCCGCAGCAACGGTCTGCGTTTGGCATGGCGACCATTTCCACCCCCGGAATGCTTTCGATCAAAGCGCGCGGTTCTTTGCGGATGCCTTGGCCGTGGGCCAAATGGCACGCATCATGGTAGGTGAGGCGCACGTTCAATTCCGCTTTCGGCGGTTTGAAGCCGGTGTCATGCAAAAATTTCGACACATCCTCGACCTTCGCGGCAAATCGCTCCGCTTTTTCATGCCATTCCGGATCGTTGCGGAACAGTTCCGGATATTCTTTCAACATGCAGCCGCAGCCGGCAGCATTGACGATGATATAGTCAACATCTTGAAACGCTTCGATATTCTGCTTGGCGAGCTTCCGGCCCGTTTCGCGGTCGCCGGCGTGAACGTGAAGCGCGCCGCAGCACGTTTGGCTCGGAACGATGACGACATCGTTGCCGTTATGGGTCAATACGCGGATCGTCGCTTCGTTAATGTCGGAAAACATCACGTCCATGACGCAGCCGGTCAAAATGGCGACTGTCCGTTTCGTTTCCCCCTTCGCCTTAATGAGCGGCTGATGTTTATACTTTCTCCGCACCGGCGTACCGACCGCTGGCAAAATCGCCTCCATCTCAGCCAAGTGATCGGGCATGACACGCAACAGTCCGGCTTTGCGCGCCACCGTCTGCAAGCCGCTTTTTTGGTACAGTTTCAGCAGGCGGCCGAGCCAATCGAGGCGCGACGGATGCGGAAAAATGCCTTTTAAGAAAACGCCGCTGACAAGCGCTTTCCAACCGGCAAGCGGCACCGCCTGGCGAAGCTGGCCGCGCACTTGTTCAATGAGCCCACCGACATCGACATCGGCCGGGCAAGCCGTCGTGCAGGCGCGGCAATCCAAGCATGTAAAAATCGGATCGAGCAAATCGGGCGTCAACTCAAGCTTCCCCTCGCCGACTGACTTCATGAGATGAACGCGGCCGCGCGGGGAGTGCTGTTCTTCACCCGTCTGTTCGTACGTCGGGCATGATTCCAAACACATGCCGCAATGGACGCAATCCGCCCACTTGCTCGGGTCAGGCAAATCGGGAAAACGATAGTTGCCAAGACTTACGGTCGCACACGCCGGGCTGTCCGCCCGTTCATTCGTCATCGTGCTCATCATTAAATCCCCCCGATAAAGCGTTGATCGTTGATCGTTTTGTTCGGATCGATTTTCCGCTTAATGCCTTCGAGCAAGAAAAAGTACGACGGCTTTCCGCCCCAGACGTCGATGCGTTGGCGGAGCGAAAACGGCAAATGTTTCACGATGGCGTAGCCGCCCAAGCGAACCGCCGTTTGGCGCAGCTCCTCCATTGCGGCCAACACCCCCTCTTCGCTGCCGTGCACATACGCCTGGCAAAGACCGTGGCCCAACCCGCCGTGCGCCTCGATGCGGACATGGCAGCGGTCAGCAATTAAAACGCTTTCACGCAAGATGGAGAGCACATCCAGGTTGACGACGCCGATTTTCACTGCCGCTTCAATCCCGTTTTCCGCCTGCGCCAGACGCCCGTTCGGCGCAACCGTATTAAACGTCCGCCAAAACGCCGCCGCCTCTTCCCCAGCCAAGACGGCCATCTCGGCCGCTTTCGGCCGCAGCCGTTCGACCCATTGCTCTTGGTAATGGACGGCGTTTTCCACATCTTCAAACCCAATCGCAAGCGTATAGACCGGCCGTCCCGTCAGCCGTTCAGCAAGCGTCGGGTTGAACAGTTCAAAACAAACCGGCTCCATCATCGTGTCAAGGAACGAAACAGCAAACGAACGGATGTCATGAACATCGCCGCTTGGAAACGACAACAACACAACGCTTTCATATTTCGCCAGCGGCCGGAGTTTTAACGTAATCTCGCTCAGCACGCCGAGCGTCCCCATCGCTCCAATGAACAGCTTGTTCATATCGTAGCCGGCGACGTTTTTCACCACTTTGCCGCCGGAGCGGATGACGGTCCCGTTCGGATAGACGATGCGCAAGCCGATGACCGAATCGCGCGCCGACCCGTAGCCAAGCCGCTTCGGCCCGCTGTCGTTCGCCGCAATGACCCCGCCGATCGTCGCTTCGTCCGGCCAAAACGGGTCCAAGGCGACCTTTTGCCGATACGGAGCAAGCGCGCGCTGCAAATCGCCGAACACCGTCCCCGCTTTGACGGTAACGGTCATATCGGCGGCCGCATGTTCGACAATGCCGGCATAGTGTTCCAACGACAGCAAAATGTCCGCCTGCTCCCGCTGCCCGCCAAACCCCCGTTTTGTGCCGCGTCCAGCGATGACGACTTTTTTGCCATGGCGGTCGGCATAGCGGAGCACCGCAGCGATTTCTTCCTCTGTTTGCGGATAGACGGTCACCGCCCCATCATTGCCGAGGGGGTGGAACGATTCATTCCGTTTGATTTGTTCTGGATGCAAAAACGCCTGCAGCTCCTCAATCCATGTCAATGAAAGCATGAGCGCCCTCCTCCGTTTCACAATAAGAAACAATGTTTCTTTTTATCTGTAAAAAAAAAGCGAACCGCTCGAACCGTTTTCTTCATCAGGCGGAGAGTGTCCCAAAAGAATCGGGACACCTTTTCTGAACAGCGTCATATATACAGTGGTTTAGCTCAAAACAACCTTTGGGGCCAACCCTCCCTGCTACTTCTATTAAACCATCGCTCACCCATTTTTTCAACGAATTTTTTAGAATTTGATGATTATTTTGTCCATTCCGTCTCTTTTACCACCACTCCGACCCGCCGCTCGAGCGGCTGGATCACCGCTGACATATCCAAATCGGCAAGGCCTGCGGCGATCGCTTCGGCGAACGCTTCTTCCGCTTGGGCACCAAGGCATCGGCCGAGCCCGACTCCGTCCATCAACTCATTCGCCAAGCGCACATCTTTATGTACGTATTTGACCGCTCCGCCGGGTGCGAATTGACGCGGCAACACGAACTGCTCCATATGGCGGCGCAGCATCCGGCTGTCTCCATAGCTTTCTTTTAACAGCCGATACAGCTTCCCGGCATGAAGCCCGTAGGCAGTGCCGGCGACCATCGCTTCCGCTGCAGCGACAGAATGAACGGCGACCAAATATTGGTTAATTACTTTTGCCGCACTGCCCGCGCCGCTTTCCCCTAAATACTCAACCGTTTTTCCTAACACGCTAAGCAGCGGACGCACCCGCTCCCACGCTTCTTTCGCTCCGCCGACCATGATCGTCAGCGCCCCTTGCTCCGCCCCTTCCGGACCGCCGCTCACCGGCGCGTCCAAATAGGCGACGCCGTGCTCGTCGGCGCGCCGAGCGACAAACCGGCTTGTTTTCGGACCGACGGTCGTAAAATCAAGGCAAATCGTCCCCGGACGGGCCGTGCTAAGGACGCCTCCTTCTCCCGTATATACGTCGATCACATCATCCGGCATTGATAAACAGGTGCAAATGACGTCAGATTCGCCGGCCAGCGCCGCAACTGTCTCCGCCTGCCGAGCGCCGAGTTCGAGAAGCGGCGCTGCTTTTTCCGGCGTGCGGTTGTACACCGTGACGTTGAATCCCGCTTCAAGCAACCGGCTGGCCATGCGCGAGCCCATTACACCCAACCCAATAAAGCCGATTCGGGTCATCATCGGTCACCTCCTTTCGTGCCGCTCCGATATTCATCATACCAAGAAAAGCTTTCGCTGCTTTCCCCTGACGGAATGTACTCAAGGCCAATCGCTCCATTGTAGCCGCACTCTTGCAAAAATGCGAAAATCTCGCGATACGGAAGCCCTCCCGTCCCCGGCTCATGCCGCCCGGGGGCGTCAGCGAATTGCACATGCGCGATGAGCGGGGCGTAGGCGGCAAACGTCGCCGTCACATCGCGCCCAAGCCGAGCCATATGATAAACGTCATATTGCAATTTCACATTCGTCCTGCCGAGATCGCGGACAATCGCCGCCGCTTCGTCAATATCGGTTAAAAAGTAGCCGGGCATATCGAACGGATTGATTGGTTCAATCGTCAGCGTCAAGCCATGAACAGCAAGCGTTGCCGCCGCTTCGTCAATGCGGCGCATATACGTCTCCTTCGCCCGCTCGCGCGGCAAGTCCCTTGGCAACACTCCGGCCATGCAATGAAGATGCGGTGCACCGAGCGCGAGCGCATAACGCACTCCTTCCTCTAGTGCACGCCGAAATTCATCATGACGGTTAGGAAAGATGGCGAGCCCGCGCTCCCCCTTCTCCCAATCGCCGGCCGGCAAGTTGATCGAAACAAGGGACAGCCCGCATTCTTCAAGTTCACCGACGATCGCCTCAGGCGCCGCCGCGTACGGAAACTGGCACTCGACGAGCGAAAACCCGTGCTGCCTCGCCTTGGCAAACCGGGCGAGAAACGGCGCTTCCGTGAAAATCGTCGATACATTGACGGCAAATTTCATCATGAGGCCCCTTTCTTCTCCATTTCTTTCTCTATATTCGCTCCACCGTTTGCCGATTCCTGCCTCACCGCGTTTCATCTTTAGTGCCGTAAAAAACAGCCGCACCATTTCGACTTGCCGCTTTGATCCGTGCCTCTGCCATGGAAAAAGGGCTGCTCCCTTTGGGGCAGCCCTTTTTTGACGCTCAGTCCTCATCGCTGGCGAAAAAGCGCAAAATATAAACAAACAAGTTAATGAAATCAAGATAAATATTGACGACAATCATCGGAATATCCGCTTCCGTAAAGCCATAGCGGGCCAAGCGGTTAATATCGTAAATCGTAAAACCGAGGAAAATCAAAATCCCTAACGCGGCAATCCCCATTTGCCCGACGCTTGAAAACGGGATAAACCATTGAATGATGAGCAAGCCGAGCAAGGCAAACGCCCCGAGCATGAGAAAGCCACCGAGGAACGAAAAATCTTCCTTCGTTCTCGCCGCATAAATGGCGACGCCGGAAAACGACACGACCGCCAATGCGAACGCTTTGAACACCGCCGAGGCGCCGATGACGGAAATGTAATAGCCGATCAACGGATAGAGCGTCGCGCCCGACACGAACATAAACGCAAACATGAGCGGATAGCCGACCGCTTTTTTGCTGCGGGCGAAAATCATAACAAGAAGCAAAATCAGTTCAAGAGCATAAAGCGGCAAATACATCCCCACCGGCACCCATTGCCCGGCATACAGCCCCGCCGTCGCGACGGCCAGCGCCGCTAAAAAGGAAACCGCCAATTTTGCCACTGGGCTATGCGGACGATAAACGGTCGAATGGTTCATGGCAACCCCCTCCTTTTTCTTTCTAGTTTAACATATATTTGTTTCTTGTCACAGCCCTTTCTTTTTGATTGACGCAGACTGCATGGACCGTCCACCATGATGTATGGTCCGTCGTTCGATCCATCGAAACCAGCGGGCGGCAAACCATTTTTTCAACACCGGCGGGACGACAAGCAAAATGAAAAAAATGCGGAACATTTGATAACTTGTCACAACGGCAAGGTCGGCAGTTGCTTCCTGCGCCAAAATTCCCATTTGATCCATGCCCCCCGGCGCCAAGGCGATGAACGCCGTCAAATACGGCACACCGTGCAGAGCCGTTAACACAAACGCCGAAGCCATGGAAAACAAAATGAGCGCCAACCCGGTTGCCACAGCCGCCAGCATGACTCTTCCCTTTTCTGCGATGCGGGCTGGCTTAAGCATTAAACCGAGGTAAGCCCCCATCGCGATTTGCGCCACGTCCAACAACAGCGCCGGCAATGACCAGGGCCGAAATACCCAAACAAAAACATTCCTCTCCTTTTTGGCGGAGAGGAATGCTTGCCTTCCCATGCATGGCAAAGGGCGGACAGTGCAGCCAACAGCTCGATTTTTTTCGCCCATGAGCCGTCCGCTCAATCAGCGAATAAATCGGATGACAAATACCGCTCGCCGGAATCGGGCGCCATGCAAAGGACGCGCGCTCCTTTTGGCAGCTGTTTCGCCACTTTGATGGCGTGATAAGCGCTCGCTGCCGCGGAGGCGCCGACGAAAATGCCTTCCTTCGCCGCGAGCTGGCGGGCCATCTGCTGGGCGTCTTCATCTTTAATCAAAAAAATGTCGTCGTAAATCGAGCGGTTTAAAATTTTCGGAATAAAACCAGGACCGGTGCCAGGAATTTTGTGCGGCCCCGGCTTGCCGCCCGACAAGACGGGCGAGCCGTACGGCTCGACGACGTAAATGCGCAAATTCGGAATGCGCTTTTTCAGCTCCTCTCCTGTTCCGGTCACCGTCCCGCCGGTGCCGGCGGTTAACACGAACGCATCGAGCCGCCCGTCAAACGCTTCGTAAATTTCCACCGCTGTTGTATGCCGATGCGCATCCGGATTGGCCGGGTTTTCAAACTGCATCGGGATAAAGCTGTCAGGGATTTCGTGAGCGAGCCGGTTCGCCTCATCAATCGCCCCTTGCATCCGCTTCTCCGCCGGCGTCAAATAGACTTCGGCTCCGTACGCCTTTAAAATTTTCACCCGTTCGACCGTCGCGTTGTCGGGCATTGTAATGATGCAACGGTAGCCGCGGGCGGCGCACACCATCGCCAGGCCGATGCCGGTGTTGCCGGACGTCGGTTCGATGATCGTGCTTTTTCCAGGCGCAATTTTCCCTTCCGCCTCGGCGCGGCGGATCATTTCCCAAGCGGGCCGGTCTTTGACGCTGCCGCCCGGATTGAACGATTCAAGCTTCATATATACATCCGCGCCGTTCGGATCAGGAAGGCGCCGCAACTTCACAATCGGCGTGCCGCCGATCAAATCTAAAATCGAGTCATACAATTTCACGATCGTCCCCAACCTTTTGCAAAATATTTGTTTGCCTCATTCATTATAAATGATTTTTCTTTTTTCGTTCAAACAGTCTGTCCCGCCCGCAACACCAGGTGTTTTTGGATCGTTTTTAGCAAAAGGACGTTCGTTCGGCCGGACCGATTGCGATTTTTCCCCTGTTCTAGTCCGATCTTCCCCCTTATAATAAAAGATAAACGATGGAAAGCGAGGTGGCTTTTTTGGCATCTGCGGCACAGCAGCTCGTCACCCATTTAGAAGCCCATTTGCCGAACTTTCTCGCCTATTGGCGGCAGCATATGAAAATCGCCAACGATGACAAATACATTGACTGCGTCGAACAAAACGGCTTAGCAGTATTTGAGCTCGTCAAAGGAGCCCTGCTGCAGTCGCTATCCGGCGAGACGATCGAACGGTTAGCCAACAAAATCGCCAAAGAGCGGGCGGAAATGAACGCCGGCATCGGCGCCCTCGTCTACAACGTCAACCTCGGGCGGCGGCTCGTCATCAACCACGCGCTGGCCGCGCCGCTGTCGGTCACAGAGTTGGCCCCGCTCATCGACCATTTGAACGAGCTGTTTGACCAATTTTTGTTTCATGCTGTCACAAAATACAATGAGCTAAAAGAAAAAGAATTGCATGAAAAAAACACGCTCATCGCCAAGTCTCATCAAGACCGGCTCACGTTGCTTGGGCAAATGTCATCGAGTTTTGTCCATGAGTTTCGCAACCCGCTTACGGCTATTATCGGTTTTATTCAATTATTGAAATTTGAATATCCGCATCTTCCTTATTTAGACATTATCGACCATGAGTTGCAACAGCTGAAATTTCGCATTTCACAATTTTTGCATGCCTCACGCAAAGAAATTGTTGAAAGCGAAAAAGAAATGTTTTCGCTGCGCCAGCTGTTGGAGGAAATTATCGAGTTTTTATACGCCACGATCGTCGACAGTGATGTCGACCTTTCGGTGGCGATCGATGAATCCATACATATATTTGCCTATAAAGATCAGCTGCGCCAGGTGCTGGTGAACATTTTGCTCAACTCGATCGAAGCGGTGAAAGAGAAGGAAAAACCGCGGCGGATCAACATCGCCGCCCGTTGCCAAGACGGAAGCATCATCATCGAAATCGCCAACAACGGTCCGTCGATTCCGGCCGACATTGTAGAAACGATTTTCGAGCCGTTTTTTACGACGAAAAAGCTTGGAACCGGCATCGGCTTATACATTTGCAAAAAAGTCATCGAAGATCACGGTGGAGACATCTGCTGTTTTTCCGATGACAACGTGACGACGTTTTCCATCCGCCTCCCTGTATAATGAACAGCGGAAATGGGCATGATGGATGAAAAAAGGTGATGCCGATGAAAACGTCTTGGAAAAGTTGGTTGGAGCAGGCGGCAAACGCCATCCGTGAATGGCTCGAGCGGGAAATGCATTCGTTCGCCGAGCTCGCTGCGTTCATCCGCCATCATCCGGATACCGTTCGGTCAGAACGCACGTGGCTTGGCTTGACGTACCGGTTCTACTCGCTCACGATAAACGGAGTGTCATTGAAAATGGAAACGAAAGTCGCCCGCGAAGGCAAGGAGCGCATTCTCTTTTTATCGGTCCATGCTCCGCGTACGAAAGCCGCTGTCTACCGCGCCTATGACGAAGACGGCGATTTGTCGGACATCATCGCCACTCCGCCGCTGTCCCAAAAAACCGCACCGGTTTGACCACGGTGCGGTTTTTTTCATCATCATTTCGCGAAAAAGCCCCGCTTCCGAGCGAAACGAAAGCAGGAAGAAAGGTCAACCTTTCATGCCCTGCAGCCATTCTTGGTAACATTCTGGGCAAAGCGCCTCTTCACGTTCTTCGCCATTCGTATGGAACGATACGTAATGCACCTTGTCATCGCACTCGCACTGACAGTAAAAACATGTTTCGTTCATCGCTTTCCCTCCCTTGCCTATTAGTGTGAGCCGTCTTATAACAGCGTTGCAAGGGAACTATTCCCAGCGGCATGAGCGCAGAATAAACGACGCACGATGCGGTCAGCGCGAGGTGAGCGACAACAAATAGTCCAATACCGCTTCTTGCTCTTCCTTCGTGAATCCGGCCTGGCAGTCGATCCAATACCCATGTCCGGCGCCCGTCACATGCACTGCCTTCAAAGCTGGATCGGCAGCGTTCGCGGCAATGACGCGCTGGCGCCATGTCCGGTCGATCAACGCCCGTAAGCTGTTGCGCGCATCAGGAGCAACGCCTTTTCCAACCGTATCTGAAAGCCCAAGTTCCCCGTTCGGCCCGACGGCCACACCCCCATCGTGCAAGTACGGGGCGCTCCAGGCAAGCCCGATGAGGCTTGGCACTTTATACCCCCCCGGTGAATCACCGTGGGCGAAAGCAAGCCGGATTTGTTCCGGGTCTAAATGATCGGTCGGCACTTTCAATACTTTCGCTCCTTTCGGAATCGGCACCGGCGTATTCGGAGCGTAAATCACCGCCTCCCCGAACACGTTCTCTGTCTTTTTCAGCGCCTGGGCCCGCGACGGCTCGGTGCCGATCACATTGGCAGCGATGACGCGGTTGTTCGTTAAATACGCCCCGGCATGACAGCGGATGCAACCGGCGCGGACAAACACCTCTCTTCCTCTCGCCGCCCTCTCCTCGTTGATTCGTTCGTTTGGCGGCGGAGGATTGAGCGTATTTTGCCAAGCGGCCACGGCATTGTTTTGCTCATTAAAACGGTAGCCTGGCTCGCTGACGACGAGCCCGTCCGGAGCGGCAAGCGAGACTTTCGGAAACTGCGGCGGGGCGACAAGCTGGTTGACGCCAACCGTTTTCGGCGTCGGGTCGACTTTCGCGAAAAAGGCGGACGGTTTCTCCTTTGTCGTCGGCTGATAGCGAAACCGCGGATGGGCGGCGTTTTGCAAAATCGTGCCAATATACACTTCTTTGTCAATGCCAAACAGTTCTTGGCTAATTTCCGCCTGCGCGAGCGAATCGGCGTTTTGCGCATGCACGTTGTTGCTGAAAGCGGCGTTGTTCGGTCTCCCGACAGTCGATCAAATGCTCGGTAAAAGCCGCAAATGTAAAAACTTCAAATTGCATCTGTATGCAATCGGTCGGCCGCTGAACGTACAAATGGGATTCGCCCTCTGCAGGGGAATCCCATTTTTCATGATTTGCCCGCCATTCGCTCATCCTAACAACGAAGGAGGTGAACAGCGTGAAACGCCGATACCGAATATGGGCCGCGGCCAGCGCGGTTGTTGCTCTACTCGTCGCCGCAGCCGCCTTGGGGCGACCGGCTCCAGAAGAAAACGCCCCGGCTCCGCCGCGGCTGAAGCCGTTTGACGCCGAGGTCGCACCCACCCATCCAACCGTTGTCGCGTTGGACAGCCTAAGTGCAGGCGAGCAGCTGAAACAGCAGCTGAACGAGCACCCGCGCATTCGGGAAATCCTCCATAATCGCCGCGGCGATCGAAGTCATTATTTTTCAAATGAGATCGCTGTCCGCTTTCGGGCATTGCCGTCCGAAAGCCGCTTGAAACAAATGGAGGCAGCCATCGCCGGCCAGCTCATCAAGCAGGTCGATCACGCGTTTGTATTCCGTTCGCGCAGGCAAACGTACGAAGAGTTGCGCCGCTATTTCCGCTCTCTTCCGATGGTCGATTATTGCGAACCGCACTACATTTACATGCAAAATGAGTGGAACAAGCCAGCGTTGTTGCCGAACGATTCGTTTTACACCCGCTACCAGTGGAACTTGCCGGCCATTCATACGGAAGAGGGGTGGACGCTGTCGCGCGGCCAGCGGAATGTAGCTGTCGCCATCATCGACAGCGGAGTTGATTTGACCCATCCCGATTTAGCCCGGCGCCTGATCACCGGATATAACGTGTTGGCAGACAACCGTTCGCCCCTTGACGAAAACGGCCATGGCACCCATGTCGCCGGCATCATCGCCTCACAGCCGAACAACGGCGAAGGGGTCGCCGGCATGACATGGTTCAACCCGATCATGGCAGTCAAAGCGTTGAACGCCGACGGCTACGGAACGAGCATTGATGTAGCGAAAGGAATCCGCTGGGCGGTCGACCACGGGGCAAAAGTCATCAACTTAAGCCTTGGCAACTACCAACCGTCCTCAGTGCTCGAAGAAGCGATCCGCTACGCCGACGCTCATGATGTCGTGCTTGTCGCCGCTTCCGGCAATGACAGCACATCGCAGGCGAGCTTTCCAGCCGCCTATCCAGAAGTGATCAGCGTTGGGGCTGTCAACCCTGATCTTTCCTATGCGCTTTATTCCAACTACGGCGACTATGTGGACGTCGTCGCGCCTGGAACGAACATCGCCAGCACGTTTGCCGGCCACCGGTACGCCGCGCTTTCCGGCACATCGATGGCCGCGCCGCACGTCACCGCGCTCGCCGCCTTGATCCGCTCCATCAACCCGCAGCTTTCGAACGATGAAGTGCGCGACATTATTCTCGAAAGCGCTGACGATTTGGGGGAGAGAGGAAAAGATCCGTATTATGGCTACGGGCTCATCAATGTCTATCGCGCGCTCGAGCTGGCTAAGCGATAACCGATGCTCCTTCCGCCGATGGCATTGGGGAACCCTTCGCTGGGAAAGATCAAACGGACAAGATTCTCATCCCCTGTGGGAACAACGTTAAAACTCCCCCACAGCATCAAATCAGCAAACAGCTGGAAACGGCGCCTTCAGTGACGAGCAGTCCGCGTCGGCAAGCGGTGCCGCATTCCCATAGAGGAGCGCCTATCTGCTGAAACGAAAAACGATGGGGATTCGAGCTATACCCCCATCGTTTTTTCGCGCGTCAACATCGTCGTCACCGCCCCGACGACCGTGACAACGACAAGCGAGTGGACAAACGGCACTGAATCGATGATCATGCTTCCAGCTGAAATAATGGCGGCGTCAATGACAAAAATGATGATCCCGACGTTCCAGTTCGTCCATCTAGCGATAAACTGGGCGAGCAGATCGGTCCCGCCCGTGCTCGTCTCCTCGCGCAGCATCAAGCCGATGACCGCGCCGACCAGCACCCCGCCGATGACCGCGCTTGGAAGCGGATCCAACACGATCACGCCGCGCAAAACGGACAATACGTCAATCATCCATGAGGAAAATAAAAGTCCGTGCAAGCTGTTGTAAAAAAACGGGCGGTAGTAAAACCATGCGGCTACATAAAGCGGAACGCTTAAGACGATCATCGTCAACCCAGCCTGAACGTGCCACACGTATTTGGCAATCAGCCCGAGCCCGATCATCCCTCCATCAAGCAAATGGTGAGGGACGAAAAAGACATTGATGCCGACGCCAAGAAGCAGACTGCCGACAATCACCGCCGCCATTTTTTTGATCATCACGAAACCCCTCCGCCACGGCTTATCCCAACGAGCCAACATGCCTCCATATATATGTATATGGCGCCCCTTGACAGAGCTTGTCTCTTTTTTGCCGCATCGCGGAGGAAATGGCTGATCGCGAACGAAACACAAAAATAAGAGGCCAGGCCTCTATGCCCAACCTCTTATTTTTGCGCTTTTGTCGTCTCGTCATCGTCGATGATGCCTTTTGTCGCATTCTTAAATTCGCGCAACGTTTTCCCGGCCGCTTGTCCTAACTCCGGCAGCTTTTTCGGTCCGAAAATGAGCAAAGCGAAAAAGACGATGAGCGCAATTTCTCCAAAGCCGATGTTCATGTTTGTCACTCCAATGTTCAAGCGTCGTTTCTTGAAACATTATACCATAGAAGAACGGACGGTGTCATCGTCTTTCCCTTGACAAAACGGCGACAATTTGCACAGCTCTCATTGTTCCTCAAGCAGTCGCACCGGTACGTCTTGTTCGTGTTCCGACTCATCAGTGAAATAAACGCGAACCATTTCGCGCTCATCATCGACGTGCTGAATCACCACTTGTTTCCCTTTGTACATCACCGGAACGATCTCCCCAGCTTCAGCAATTCGCTTCGCCCGCAACAGTTCCATTTACCCCCCTCCTTTCGCACTGTCCTCCGCCTGCGCCCGCAAGCTTTTCCAAAACAACTCGTCGTTGCAGACGATCTCGCGAAGCTCTCCTTCATCTCCTTTGGTGTTGATGATTTCAAGCAACTGCGTCATATCGTCCATTTCGCGCCGATCGTTTTTCACCGAACCATCACCTTTCTTTGGCAAACTGATGACAGCGGACATCCCATCGCTTCGTTTCCTGCGTTGACTCCCTCAAAAAGAAGGAGTATGATTCGAATTGGTGTGTACAGAAAGGAGGAAACACTATGAAGGAGCGGGACTATTATTTTGACAACGCAAAATGCGCGCTCATGCTCCTCGTCGTGTTTGGCCACTTTCTGCGCCCGTACATTGACGGCGTCTTATGGGTGCACAGCTTGTATACGTGGATTTTCTTTTTCCACATGCCGGCGTTCATTTTCATTTCCGGCTATTTTGCAAAAAAATTCCACGAGCACGGCTACTTGCAAAAGATCATGAAAAAATTGCTCATCCCGTACGTTCTGTTCCAGCTGCTGTATTCGATCTACTACTTCTTCCTGTATGACAAACAGTCGCTGGAACTTGACTTATTGACCTCGCATTGGAGTTTATGGTTTTTGCTCAGCCTGTTCAGCTGGAACGTGCTGCTGTTATGGTTCGGCCGGCTGCCAAAGCGGATCGCATTGCCGATGGCGCTTCTTTTCGGCCTTGCCGGCGGGATGATGGAAGCGGAAAAATGGCTGAGCTTGTCGCGGACGCTCACGTTTTTCCCGTTCTTTTTGCTCGGGTTTTTCACGAAAAAATCGGTGATCGAGCGCTTGTTTGCCGCCCCAGTGCGCCTTGTTTCGCTTGCGGTGCTCGTTGGCATGTTTTTCGCCATCCATTTCGGGTTTCCCGATTTGCCGCAAGATTGGCTGTACGGCTCGAAATCGTACGATACGCTCGGCGTCTCGGAATCAGCCGGCATTGCGAGCCGCCTCGCCATTTATGGGGCGAGCCTGCTCATGATGTTCGGCTTTTTGTCGCTCATCCCGAGCCGTCGCTTCTCCTTTTCTGTGCTCGGGGCGCGCACGTTTTACATCTATATCTTGCACGGGTTTATTTTAAAATATTTGCACGAGACGCCATTCCCAGACTTTATTATGGATGTGCACGGCTATCCGCTTCTGCTTGCACTGTCGGTCGCCATGATGCTCATCCTTGGAAGCAAGCCGGTCGTCCGGCTCGTGCGGCCGCTGTTGGAATGGCGATGGCCGAACTGGCGGCAGACAATGACCTAGCAGTCCAAAAAGAAGGTGTCCCGAAATATCAACGGGACACCTTTTCCCATTATGGCGCTTTGCCTACAAATGGAAACCAACTTTTCCATTCAGCGCGCGCGGGCTGCCCGCACCGCTTCCGCCAAGGCGGCGGCCGCCGCCTTTGGCGACGGAGCCGAAGCGATGGCGCTGATCACCGACACCCCATCCGCTCCCCCTTCAATGACCGTTTTCGCATTGCCTGCCGTAATGCCGCCGATGGCGACGATCGGAATCGCAATCCCGGCTTCGCGCAGGCGGCGGAGAACATCCGGTCCTTGCGCTTCCTTTGCATCCTCTTTCGAACTGGTCGGGTAAATCGGGCCGACGCCGAGGTAATCGGCGCCCGCCTCAACGGCCGCCATCGCTTCTTCGACGTTGTGCGCTGAAACGCCCAAAATTTTATCGCCGATTTTTTCCCGCACGCGCCGCGCGTCCTCATCGTCTTGACCGACATGGACGCCGTCGGCATCAATGGCGAGGGCCAGCTCGACGTCATCGTTGACAATAAACGGCACCCCATAAGCGCGGCAAAGGCGTTGCAGATGCCGGGCGAGCTCCTCTTTGTCCGCCCCTTTTAAAGCGCCCGACCCTTTTTCGCGGAATTGAAACAACGTCACACCGCCGTCAAGCGCTTCTTTCAGCACATCGGCGGCCGGACGTTCGCTGTTTTGGCTTCCCATAATGAAGTAAACAGCCAGCCGCTCCTTCATTTCACGGCTCGCGATGCGCGCCATCGTTCTCACTCTCCGTATTGGCGGTACGCCCAATGGTTCGTCGGCCCATGGCCTTGGCCGATGCCGAGCGGATGGGCAATCGCCGATTGCACAAACGTCTTCGCCGTCGCCACAGCATCAGCAGGATGGCGCCCTTTCGCCAGCTCAGCGGCGATTGCCGAGGCAAACGTACAGCCGGTTCCGTGCGTATGGCGCGTGTCAATTCGCTTGCTTTTAAAATAGGAAAATTCGCTGCCGTTATACAGCAAGTCGACGGTTTCTTCGCCATCATCGTCATGGCCGCCTTTTACGACGACATAGCGGGCGCCCATCCGGTGGAGGAGGCGCGCGGCTTCGCGGCGGTCATCCATCGTGCGGATGGCAACGCCCGTCAATGCTTCCGCCTCCGGAATGTTCGGTGTAATAACGAGCGCCAACGGCAACAGCTCTTCTTTCAAAGCGGCCACCGCTTCCTCTTGCAACAGCGGAGCACCGCCTTTGGCGATCATCACCGGGTCGACGACCAGCCGCTCCCATTTCTGTTTTTTCACTTGTTCAGCAACCGTACAAATGATCTCGGCACTAAAGAGCATGCCGGTTTTCACCGCATCCGCGCCTAAATCGGCGGCCACCGATTCGATCTGGGCGGCGACTGCTTCCGCCGACAGCGGGTAGACGCCTTGCACGCCAAGTGTGTTTTGCGCCGTCACCGCCGTGATCGCTGACATGCCAAAGACGCCGAGCTCATGGAACGTTTTGAGATCGGCTTGGATGCCGGCGCCGCCGCCGCTGTCCGACCCGGCAATCGTCAACGCTTTGTACACCATCGTGTTTTTCCTCCCCTTTTACCGTTGTTCCACCCGGCCATACCGTTTGACATCATCGACGCTTGTATACGCCAACGCGTCCAAAAACGCCATCTGGAAGCTGCCCGGTCCGCGCTCCCCGGCTTTGGCCGCCGCCTGTTCGGCCGCAACGCCATAATACGTGAGCGCCGCTACCGCCGCCTTCGCCGCATCGCGCTCAACGGCCGCAAACGCTCCGACGACCGATGTCAACAAACATCCCGCCCCGGTCACTTTCGTCAGCAACGGATGGCCGTTCTGAATGAGATACGTCGTCTGTCCGTCCGCAACGACGTCCTCTTTTCCAGTAATCGCGACAACGGCGCCGAGCTGCTCCGCCGCCCGTTTGGCCAACGCCACTCGATCGCCGCTTCCTTCGCCGGCGTCCACTCCTTTAATCGCCCACGCTTCACCAATCGTGTTGGCGATCTCCGCCGCATTGCCACGGATCACGGCGAGCTTGACTTTTTCCGCGATGCGGCGCGCCGTCTCCGTCCGGTAGCGCGTGGCCCCGGCCCCGACCGGATCGAAAATGACCGGCACCCCGGCTTCATTGGCCGCCTGGCCGGCGATAAGCATCGCTTCTACCTCTTTGTCATTCAACGTCCCAATATTGAGGACAAGCGCTCCAGCGAGTTTCGCCATCTCGCCCACTTCCTCTTTCGCATACGCCATCACTGGCGAAGCGCCAAGCGCAAGCAGCCCATTTGCCGTAAAATTCGTCACAACGACATTCGTGATATTATGGACGAGCGGATTCTCCTCTCTTACCCGCTCGAGCAGTTCCGCCCATTCATGCCAATTGGCCATTTCCGGTTTCTCCCCTTTCCAAGCCTTTTCGCCGGCCATACAATGACTTTCGCCGTATTTTCGACCAATGGAATGATCCATTCTCCCCATCCATCAGTCTACTCTTTCTTTTTTTGAATTGCAAGACAAAGAAAAAAGGCGGCCGCCAAAGCGCACCTCCCTTTTTGTTCCATTACGAACGCGTCCATTCGGCCGCCCCTCCCTCTTCGGACGGCGCCGCCTGCGACAGCCGCTGCGGCAGCGGCCAGTTCCATAAATCCAAATCGATGATATAGCGCGGCCGTCGTTTTGTTTCTTTGTAAATTTTCCCAATATATTCACCAATCAGCCCGAGCGCCATCAGCTGCAAGCCTCCTAACAGCCAGATGGACGTAATGAGCGACGTCCAACCCGTTTCCGTATGCCCGACCCATTTGAGAAAAAGAAAATAGACGCCAAACATCAAGCTGACGGCAAACGAAAGAAACCCAACAAGCGAAATGAAACGGATCGGGGTGACGCTGAACGACGTCACGCCGTCAAGCGCAAAGGCGATCATTTTTTTCAGCGGATATTTCGTTTTCCCGGCCAGCCGCTCTTTTCGGTCATAATAAACCGTCGCCGACCGGAAGCCCAAAAGCGGGACGATGCCGCGCAAAAACAAGTTCACTTCCCCGAACTGTTCAAGCGCGTCCACGGCGCGCCGGCTCATAAGGCGATAGTCGGCGTGATTGTAAACGAGATCGACGCCAAACGCTTTCATCAGCCGGTAAAACCACTGCGCCGTATGGCGCTTGAACCACGTATCGGCATCGCGTCGCCGGCGCACGCCGTAAACGATGTCATAGCCTTCGCGAAACTTTTGCACAAATTCCCGAATCGCCGCCACATCATCTTGCAAATCGGCGTCGATCGAAATGAGGCAATCAGCATGCCTTTTGGCAGCGAACAACCCAGCAAGCAGCGCGTTTTGATGCCCCGCGTTATGCGCCAGTTTCAGCCCTTTCACTTCCGGGTGGCGCAAACTCGCTTTGTATATGATCTTCCATGTGTCATCACGGCTGCCGTCATCGACGAACAAAAGCGCGCTGTTGGATGAAATAAGCTGCTCTTCGATCAATTGTTCGCGCAGCTCCCGCAAGCGGTGGATCGTCTCCGGCAGCACCTCTTCTTCGTTGTAACACGGCACAACAATGGCCAACGTCGGTTCGAACATATCACCTTCCTCCCTCCGGCACGACTTTGTATAAATAGATGGTCCACGCGGACTCTTTTGAACGGAACACCCGCTCAAGGCTCAAGGCGTTTTCGCTGGCATTTTCAATCGGCAGCGCTGAGAAAATGTAGCGCCCGCCCATGTCATAAAACACGTTTGTGTTCAATTCCAAGTTACGAATCGTCCGCTTCGAGTTTTTCTGAAACATATACCGCTTGCCCAGCTCATCGACGAACAAATAGCAGCGCCCGCCCCATTCATCGAAATACTGGCGCAGTTTTTTGTTTTTCGCGAGCTCCTTGGCGATGATGCGGCGAAACCGATGCTTGTATTCGAGCGGATAAAAGTTGTTGTACGTATCGAGCGTGTAAAAGCCGTTGTATTGAGCGATCGCCGGGTGGATGCCGATGCTGGCGACACGGTATGTATGCACCGGGCGGCCGATATAGCGGCGAATGGCGGCAAACTGCTTTTCCGCGTAAAACTCGCGAAACGACGGCTTGTCGCGGTAGACGATTTCCTCATTGCATAAAGCAAGCACGACAAGCTGCAAGACAATGGCCGCCTCGCCGACCGCCCGCCACCTTCGGCCTTCCTGCCAAAAAATTTTCAGCGCCAGTGCAAACAAGACGTAAATCACCATCGGCCGCAAAAAATGGTAGCGGGCGAAATTGAACTTATCGAGCAAATCGAACCGCTCGGTGAGCGGCAGCCATCCTTTGTAAAACCAAAACGCATACCATGTCGACAACGCGAAGTTCAACCCGTGCAAAATCAAAAACAGTTTTTCTTGCCGCCAGCTTTTCCGCTTCCAAACAAAATACAAGGCAACGAGCGTCACCGGTAAAATGACGAGCCCATGCACGGTCATGACGTGGGTATGGCCGAACACATAGTTTTTGAACGTCAACCGGATGACGCGCCAAAGCGGCAGGCGGGCGTGGAAATATTCGTCGCGGCTTGTCGGCTCATCGGAAAACAAGAGCGAATGGACAAGCCGGTAATCGACCGCCAAATAGAGAGCTGTCATGTAGGCGATCGCTGCAAAAAAACGCCAATTCCATCCTTTGCCGCGGATGACGTCGATGAGCCACCAAACCCCAAGCGCGCTCAAGAAAAAGAAAAATCCAAGCACGAAGCTCGAATAGAGCGGCAAGAGCGTCAACACCGCCCAGTTCACCCATGAACGCTCGCCGCCCCGAATGTTTAAAAACGCCCAAAGCGCAAACGGCATCCCAAGCGTACTTAACATTCCCGATGGCCAAAACGGCGTCAAGGCAAATGTCAACGAAGCGCCGATGCGAATCCATCCCCAGCGCTCGCCCGGCAACACATGTTTTCGCAGCAGCAAATACATGCCGATGAACGCAAATGCGCGGGTTGCGGTTTGGCTGAGCCCATAGGCGTAAATGGATGGAAACAGGGCGTGAAGCCAAACGATGCCGCTGAATTCTGTGCCGAACGCGTTGCGCGGCAGGCCGTTGATGATTTGCGGGATGACGCCATCGACCGGTCCGAACAGCTCACCGCTTCGAGTGAGCACCTTATACCAGGCGATGTTTGAATCCAAATTGTCGTGGACGCGCATATGCGCATCCTCGCCAAGCACAAAATACGGCGACACGTACAAGGCGATGACAACGAAAGAGAAGAACAGGAGTCGCTTTTCGATGGCCGGCACCTTTTCTCCTCCTTTCGCCCGGCTCTTGTCTTTCTTTATTGTTCAACCAAACAGGAAAATTATTCATGGGAATGGAGAAAAACGGACTCCAATCCAAACAAAAAACCGCCGTCGGCCGGATGAAGCCGGATGACGGCGATTTTCTGTTCGTCTATTCACCTTTCGATCAGCCTTTTGCATGCAACACAACGTTGCCCAAAAAGCTGGTGATGGAACGAAAAAACGCTCGGACCATGGAGATTTCGCTCTTGAACGCTCTCCCACCTACGCTCACGCGTGGAAGTGGGAGGTCTTCTCGGTTTAGGATGATAAACAACCGCTTTTCCGCTCGTTCGCAACAACGATTTTGAAGAAAGCGCGGTTTTTACCGACCTTACAAACGGCGTCAAGCCGAGAACAACGCCGCCGGATTGCCAATAAACATTTGCTCAAGCACTTCGTCACTGATTCCTTCGTTTTTCAGCACGGGGATGATGTTCACAAACAAATGCTCGACATGCCAGTTTTTCATCATCTCGGCAAACGGCCCAGGCAGTTCAAACGGACGGCCGAGCCAAAGGTTGACCGTATCATGCGAAAGCATAATTCGATCCGCATATCCGCCGCGAAGCAGGGCAAGAAGCGTGTGAATCCGCTCCTCATCTGTTGGCGCGCCGACCATCCCTTGGATGCCGAAGCGGTCAAAGGCGATATACACCCCGTGCTCAAGAGTCCGGCGATGGTAGTCCGGGTCGGTGTTGCCGCACATATGGCCGATGACGATCTTTTTCGGATCGGCGCCGTGCTCAAGCAAATAAGCGGCTTGTTCCGGCCCCATCGTCCCTTCTTGCGTATGAGTGATGATGACTGCGCCCGTCTCTTTTTGCGCGCGGGCGGCGGCGCGGAAAAACAGTTTCTCATACTCGGTGATGCGCCCTTTGCTCGAAGCGAGCTTGATGACACCCGCCTTGATTCCAGTATCGGCAATGCCCTCGGTCAGCTCAGCCATAAACATGTCGTAAATGTCGTCTTCCGCCGTCCCGAGCAGCTGGCGGAATTTGAAATACGGCGGCGCCCCTTCCCCTTCGTAGTAATAGCCGGTGGCGCAAATGATGTTCAGCCCCGTCTCTTCAGCGACTCGCCGCAAAAACGCCGGGTTGCGCCCGCAGTCGTTCGGCGTCGGATCAACGACCGTTTGGATGCCGTGCCGCTTCATCTTTTCCGCCGCCTCGACTGCGACGCGAAGCGCCTCGTCTTCGCGGAACGGGCCGCGCGTCACATCGCCTTGAAATCCCGGGTAGCCGAAGAGGAAATGCTCGTGGATAAGCGTTTTGCCAAGCCGTTCCACCGGCACCGGGCCAAGAACGGTTTCGACCGTCTTTGCCATTAGGCGTTCGCCCCTTTCCCTGCTTTTTCATATTCCTCCTCTTGCAATTTCCGCCAGAGCAATTTGCCGCTTGACGTCATCGGCAACGATTTGCGGAATTCAACGAGGCGCGGATATTTGTACGCCGCCATTTGCGTTTTCGCCCATTCGATGATCTCCTGTTCCGTCACTTTGCCGACATACTCGTCATGAAGGACGATAAACGCCTTCACCGTTTCGCCGCGGCGCGGGTCCGGCGCGCCGACGACGCACGCCTGCTGGACGGCCGGGTGTTTGTAAAGAAGCGACTCGACTTCCGTCGGCCACACTTTGTACCCGGAGGCGTTGATCATGCGTTTGACGCGGTCGACGATGAAAAAGTAGCCTTCTTCATCCATCCGCCCGATGTCGCCGGTGCGGAAAAACCGCTTGCCGTCGAGTTCGATGAACGCCTCTTCCGTTTCTTTTTCACGCCGGTAATAGCCGCGGAACACTTGCGGGCCATGGACGACGATCTCCCCGACTTCGCCGACGCCAAGCTCCCTCCCCGTCACCGGGTCGATGATGCGCGCATCGACGTCAAACGACGGGACGCCGAGACATTGCAATTTCGGCCGGTCCGGCGGATTGAAATGCGTCTGCGAAATCGTCTCCGTCAGCCCGTAGCCTTCAAAATAACGGACGCCGGTGAGCTGGAACAATTTTTCCCCGACCGCTTCCGGAAGCGCCGCTCCGCCGCCGGAAATACTCGAAAGCGAGGAAATGTCATACCGGCCAAGCGCCGGGTTGGCCAAAAAGTCGATGAGCATCGTGCTGATGTTCACCCAATGGGTGCAGCGGTGCAATTCAATCAGCCGGGCGGCCGCGTCCCGATCCCAGCGCGTCATCAACACCATGGCGGCGCCGGCGAAAATCGGCGTATGCATGCTATGGACCATCCCCGTGACATGGAAAAACGGCAGCGTTGCCAACGCGACCGAATCGCTCGTCACATCGCCCCAGTGGTAGGCGCCGACGATGTTGGCGTTCACCGTCCGGTGCGGGTGGATGCAGCCTTTTGGCACCCCGGTCGTCCCGGACGTGTACGGCAAGACGGCGATGTCATCGACATGACCGTTGTATGGAAGCGGCGGCAATTGGGCGCCGAGGCAGTCCACCCATAAAAGAACGCGCTCATCCCCAATGGCCCGCCGCGGCGTTGCCACTTCCGCCGGAAGCGCCACCGGCGATTCGTCGGATGCATAGTCGGAATAAGCAGCGACGATGATCTGTTCAAGCGGCGTCCGGTCAAGGAGCGGGGCTGCTTTGTCAAGCAGCTCCTGCCCAACGAGGGCGACTTTCGTCTCACAATCGTTCACGTAAAAGGAAAGCTCCTCTGAGGTGTTCATCGGATTGATCGGCACGACAATCGCTTCAGCACGCAAGATGGCATAGTAGGAGATGACAAACTGCGGAGAATTTTGCATGTACAAGAGCACGCGGTCGCCCGGCTTGACGGACAGCTTTTGCTGCAAATAGCCGGCCAACGCGTTGACGTCATCAAGCAGCTCATTGTACGAGTACGCAGCTCCGTAATAATAGATCGCCGTTTTGTTCGGGTAGCGCTTTGCCGTTGTTTCCAAATGGTCGACCAGCGTCGTCTCCGGCACAGCCAGCGTTTTCGAGAGCCGTTTCGGCCAATACGGGTAATGTCTCGTATTCATTCCGCCCCCTCCTCCTTTTCACGCGATCGTTCAATGCGGCAACCGCCGCGCAAGCAGCATTGGATAGCTTTTTTTACTGACCGGTTGGTATATAGCCGGGTGTTTTTTATTGTACACGCTTTCATGAATATTTTCAATAATTTTCCGAATATACAAAACAAAAAAATACACCGCCTACAACAGGCGGCGCAGCACCGGCACACACGCCGACGTCGAAGCGACGATGAAATCTGCATCCCCTTGTTTCGCCAAGCCATAGGTGTCGACCAACATCGTCCGGCAGCCGAGCCGACGGGCCGGAGCGATATCATTGCCAACATTGTCCCCCACGCAAAGCATTTGTCGGTAATCGACGCCAAAACGCGCCCGAATGGCTTCCAAATGGGCGGCCGTTTTAATCGGTTTGGCAGCTTGGAAAATTTTATGGTGAAATACATCCGCCAACCCCAGCTTCCGCAAAATGGCTTCGCTGTCCGGCTCCGGACTGTTCGTCATCAACACAAGAGCCGCTTTTTTACGCAACTCGGTGAGCGTCTCCGCCAACCCCGGCGCCCCGTTCATTTTGAATTCCGGCCCCATCATCCATTCGCGCGTCTTCAAAAATGCCGCATATGTATCCGCATTAGCCAATCCGTAATGGCGGCCGATCGAGCTTGGAACCCACCAAAGGTCGCCGATGCTGAAAAAGCGGTCCAAGTCGACCGCCACCGGCTTCGTGTAAACCGTTTCGATCTCCAGCTTCGTCAACGGCTCGCCGCTCCAGCGGCGAGCTTCGCGAACATTTCCTTCTTCGAGCTGTAAAATCAAATCTTCCTTTGTATCGTACACAACGCCGATGCGAAGCGGATGGCGTCCGGCGAGCACCGCGCGGTAATCGTTCCAAAACCGCGGCCGATCTGTTTCACAAAGCCGTTTGGCCACCTGCTCGGCGTAATAATCAAAATGCCCCGTTTCCTCGTATAGTGTTCCGTCCAAATCAAAGACGATCGCTTTAATGTCTGCTCCGTGCATACTGTTTCCCCTTTCTTGGCCCGTCACCGTTTGCTTGTCCGCTTTTGGTTGATGAACGAACGCAAATATGGCAAAATATGATTCTAGAAAAGCTTGCCATCATTTTGCAAAGAGGGGGGAACACATGATGAGATTCGTGATCTCGCTTGTCCTTTCCCTTGCACTCGCAGCCAGCTTTTCCTTTGACTCGCTCCGCCTGGCCGAAGCGGCAGCCAAAATCAAAACGTATCCAAACTGCACCGCGCTGAACAAAGATTATCCAGGGGGCGTAGCCCGCTCCTCCTCTGTCAAAAACAAAGGAGGAAAAACCAAATATAAGCCTTACGTATCGAAAGCATTATACGATGCCAATCAACGACTGGATCGAGATAAAGATGGGATCGCCTGCGAACGATAGTCTTTCGCCCTTTGTTCTCCATCTTGTTCAAAGCCAAAGGGCCAACCGAATCACCCTTTGGCTTTTGCTTTCTTCGAATGAGCGATCGCTCACACCGCCGTTTCCCTTCCTTTGCCCGAATCGCGGACATCTAAGAGAGCAGGCGGGTACGGGGCGAAGTACCGCTGTTGCAACAAATAATCGTTTTCTTCGCGAATGGCCCACGATTTCAAGACGCTTGTCACACTGCTGAGCGGCAGTTGCTGCGCCCGGTATTGCGCCAACAGTTCCAATACATATTGCTTTTCTTTCGCTGACATCTCCTTTTTGAAATAGCCCATCACATGTTGGCAAACATTGATATGGGAACGGCGTTGCGGAGCGCGGGCAAATAAGGCATGCAATCCCTGCTCATACAACTTCAGCACCTGCTTAACCGGAAGGCGTTCACGGTTCGCCACCAAGCGGCCAAGCTTCTTCAACCACGTTTGACTGTACACCATAAATAAATATTTATGCTCAGAATGGAATTGCACGAGCGCTTTCATGGACCGCTCCGCTTTCACTTCACGAAATAAGGCGAGCGAAAACAACTTTGTCAAAAAGTGTTCGCGAATGGCTGCATTCGTCAAGCGTCCTTCTTCCTCAATAACCGCTTGGGGAAAGCGTTGAAATACATGATCGGCGAACAGCCCTGCTCCTTTCTCGATGACCATGCTGCTGTCAGCATTGCCATACACTTTTACATCTTTGATGCCACACGTCGGAGAACGGCTTTTTAAAATGAATCCATCGATTTCTTCGATTTGGTCGAAGAAGGAGGTGGCAAATGCCTTCATTTCCTTCGTCCAATCTCGATTTGTCGACGGCTGCACAAGCCGCTTTTCCTCGCCGTGTTTCACAAGCCGAACCGTCTCCCGCGGAACCCCAAGACCAATGGCCACTTCGGGGCATACAGGAACAAGCCGGGCAAACGCGGCTAAACGAGATATAAACGGATTGTGAATGATGTCGCCGTTATACCGGCAAGCGGAAAACCCGAGGCACTCGCTGACCACCACTGTTGGAATGGCGTAATGCATCTTTCTTCTCCTTTCTCGTTCCGTCATCTCTCTTTGTTATTGTAACCAATCAAATGAGTGACTGTCATGAATGCCGATTTCATTGAGCCATTCAAAAAATCGGTATAAGTTAGAAGGAGCAATAAACAGCTCCAAATGCAAACAGCGCCCTAAGCCGCTTTCCTGCTTAGGACGCTTTGTTCTTTAGCGGAACAGTGGCGGCAGCGGCTGCATGGCGGTATAGACGCCCATATACGCCATCAAGACGACGACGATAGCGCCAAACACGCTGAGCCTGCTTTCTTTTTTCATCGTCTCTCCTCCCGACGCACCGCCTGAATGGCGATGCCTTCATTTCGCAACGCTTCATAGAGCCGTTGGGCAAATCGGACCGCCTGCTCGTTGTCGCCATGCAGGCAGACAGTGTCGGCTTCAATGGCAATGTCCGTCCCTTGCAGCGAGCGGACGCGCCGGTCGCGGACCATCATGAGTACTTGCTTGGCTGCTTCATCCTCGTCGGCGATGATGGCGCGCGGATCGCTTCTTGGAGTGAGGGAGCCGTCATCCTGATATGTCCGGTCAGCGAACACTTCGCTCGCCGTCCGCAAGCCATAGGCGCGGCCCGCGCGGATGATCTCGCTCCCCGCCAAACCATACAATATAAGCGACGGGTCAACATCCCGCACCGCTTTGGCGATCGCTTCCGCCAACGCCGCGTCTTTCGCCGCCATATTGTACAAGGCGCCGTGCGGCTTGACGTGCGTCATCGTCCCGCCTTCCGCCTTCACAAACGCAGCCAGCGCACCAATTTGGTAGACGACGTACGCATACACTTCCTCCGGCGAAACGGCCATCACCCGCCGTCCGAAGCCAAGCAAATCCGGAAACCCCGGGTGGGCGCCGATGGCAACGCCATGATGGATCGCAAGCTGCACCGTCCGCCGCATGACGAGCGGGTCGCCGGCGTGAAACCCGCAGGCGATGTTGACGGACGTGACATACGGCAAAATCCCTTCCTGTCCAAGCTGGTACACGCCAAAACTTTCGCCAAAATCACAGTTCAAATCAATCATCCTCACCGTTCTCCCTCCCATTGACGGCGAATGGCCGAAACCCACCCAGCCAACTGCCGCTCTTGTTCCGTATAAAGCCGCGCCGCTTCTTCCGGCCTGATCGGCTGAAATTGGATAAGGTCGCCCGGGCGAGCCTGCGACAGAATCGGCAAATCCACAGCCGCGACTTGGGCGATGCGGGGATAGCCGCCCGACGTCTGGCTGTCGGCCATCAATACGATCGGCTGGCCGGACGCGGGTACTTGCACCGTGCCGAAGACGACCGCTTCCGACACCATCTCCCGCTCGCGCACAAGCGCCAACGCTGGACCGGAAAGCCGATAGCCAATTCGGTCGGACTGCGGCGTCACTTCATAGCGGGCGGCGAAAAACTGGCGGCGGCTCTCCGGCGTAAATTCGTCATACTCCGGGCCGGGAACCGCGCGCACCGTTTTCATTTTCCCGCTGATATAACGGCGGGCGGCCGATGCAAGACCCCAACGCACCGGTTCGGCTACACGACGCCCATGGGCGGCGCCGAGTGGCAGCGCATCGCCGCACCGCAACGGCCGACCAGCGAAACCGCCAAGCTGCGCCGGAACATACGTGGAGCGGCTGCCCATTACAGGCGGGACATCGATGCCGCCTGATACGGCGATATACGCCCGAAACCCCGTCCGACACACCCCAACTTCGAGCACATCGCCCGGCTCGACAGCCATCGGCTTCCAAAGTGCAAACGGCCGCCCATTGAGCGTACACGGGAAATCGCCGCCACATACCGCAACGACGGCCTCAACGTGAAACCGAAGCGTCGGCCCAGCCATCGTCGCCTCAAGCACCGCCTCATCCCCATTGTTGCCGACGAGCGCATTAGCCAAGCGATACGCCCACCTATCCATCGCCCCGCCCACCGGCACACCGGCGTGCCGATAGCCGAAACGCCCACCGTCTTGAGCGGTTGTAAAAAATCCGCCATCGATCACTTCAATCATGTTCCTCTCTCCAAACGTGCAAATTCACGAGCCCCAATCGGCCGAAATTCCACGATGTCGCCAGCCGCAAGCAAACTTGGTTCCTCCCGATGCGGGTCAAATAACCGAAGCGGCGTCCGGCCGATCAGCTGCCAGCCGCCTGGCGTCGCGAGCGGATAGACACCCGTCTGGCCGCCGGCGATGCCGACCGAACCGGCCGGCACTTTTGTTCGCGGCACCGCCCTCCTTGGTGTGGCCAAACGCGGCGACAAGCCCCCCAAATAAGCAAACCCTGGAGAAAATCCGATCATATAGACGCGGTAGCGTCCGGTCGAATGAAGCTTAACCACCTCATCTTCCGATATCCCGTGGAAGCGGGCGACGTCCGGCAAATCCGGCCCAAACTCGCCGCCGTAACAGACGGGAATAACGACCGTCCGCACCGAACGCCGCACCGCTTGTTCAGACCGCTCGATGTTCTCGTGCAGCCAGGCGCATACATCGGCATAGCTCCCGGCAACGAGCGGATCGTAATAAACGGTGAGCGACGAAAACGCCGGCGCGATTTCCTCGATGCCTTCTTTTCGCTCGGCCTGAAGCCGGGCGGCCGTTTGGTGGACGATGTCATTCACGGCCTCGTCGATGCGGTCTGAAAACCGGATCGTCACCGCATATTCGCATAATGGAAACAACGTATACTCCACCGTCATCCCTTCCCCCGAAAGCCAAGTTCCCATGAAATATCCATCGCCGCCTGCTTCAACAGCGGAACGATGCGAGCCACATCATCCGACGAAAAGCGTTGTTCCGGTCCGGCAACGCTCAGCCCGGCAACCGCCGCCCCTTCATGGTTGAAAATCGGCACCGCAACGGCGGCCGAATAGTTTTCCAGTTCGGAATAACTGACAGTATAACCGCGTTTCCGGTCTTCTTCTAACAACCGGCGCAATGCTTGTTTGTCCGTGACCGTATGTTTGGCGATTTTCACAAGCTCCACCTGTTCCAAATAGCGTTCCTGCTCCTCCTTGGCCATAAACGCCAGCAGGACGCGCGGACACGCACCGGCGTACAGCGGAGCGCGCCGCCCGACTTTCGTATAGACGCGCACCGGCTCGGACGTTTCGACTTTTTCAATATACAGCGCCTCGTCGCCGTCGCGAATGACTAAATTGACCGCTTCGTTCGTCTCCTCTTTCAGCCGCTTCATCACTGGCAGCGCCGCCCGGCGAATATCGAGCCGCTCGGCGACGAGCGCGCCAAACGTCAAGAAGGCGAAACCGAGCTCATAGTGATCGCCTCGTTTTTGCAAAAAGCCGAGGGCAACAAGCGACTGCGCCATTCGGTACACCGACGTTTTCGGCATCCGAAGCCGCTCGACCATCTCCGGCAGCGTCAACCGTTCGCAATCAAGAAACAAATCAAGCAGTTCTTTTGTTTTTAAGACCGTTTTATTCATCATTGCCCTCCGTTCCGAATATCAGAATATTAATTCCAAAATACGAGTTATGTATTTTTTATTATAATGAAAAGTGGAACAACTTTCTACCACAAAATAAAAAGCGCCCGCTGAACGGACGCCGTTGGATTCAAATCGACAAGCGTTTCAAAAACACATAACTCACTTTTTGATATTCCATTTTTTCCTCATAGAAGCGATGGGCGTCAACCCGCTGCAGGCCGGATGACAGCGAGACAATCCCGTAGCCGTGCTCTTTCGCCCATTCGTGCACATGCGACAGCAACGCTTTTCCATACCCTTTCGAACGTTCGCTTGGAGCGGTAACCAAATCGCACACCCAAATAAAGCGGCCGTTATAGAGCGTAATCATCGGCATGAATCCGACAGCAGCAACCATTTTGTCCCCATCATATAACGCCGCAAGCTGATACCCTTCTTTTTCTTGCGCTTCACGCACAAGCGCCACGTATGTTTCCTCATCCAAATGGGTGCGCAGCTCGCGCATGATCGGAAAGGCGCTTCTCACTTCCTCCTCCGTTTCGAGCCAAACAAATTGCGGCACGATTCCCATCTCCCTTCTGTTTATACATTCATGATAATGAGACTGCCGCCTTTCCGCAACGTTTATCATCGTTTCGAAAGAAGACTCCCGATTCAGGCGCGTGAAGGGCGCAGCCCAGCGATCTCGGCTGATGAACCAACGATTACAGCTGCAGCCGCAAATACGGCCTCATCGTTGAAAATGGAATCAGGAATGCAAGCCAGCTGGATCGTTTTCATCCCCAGCGCTCCTTTCAATAGGCCGGTTGATCATGTCAGGGAAGCGAGCACAGCCGGCAAGGCATCGACAACGTCCGACGCCAATACATCCCACACCGAATGGCCGTTTTGCACAAGCCAATCAGCAGCCTTTCCATGCACGAACACCGCATTGCTCACCGCCGGCTGCACCGCCTCGTGCTGCAGCAAAAACGCCGCCACGATGCCCGTCAACACGTCACCGCTGCCGCCTTTCGCCAAAGCCGGATTGCCGGTTGTGTTCACATATTGCGCTCCATCCGGCGCCGTAACAATCGTATATGGCCCTTTCAACACGACATACACGCCATATTCCATCGCCAACCGCTTGGATACCCCAAAGCGGTCGTGCTCCACCTCGCGAATGGAGCGATGGACGATGCGCGCCATTTCCCCCGGATGCGGAGTGATGACAGTCGGCGCGCTTCGGCGGCGCACCTGTTCGGCGTAATCATCCCAGAAAAATAGGGCATCGGCATCGAGGATAAGGGGCACCGGCTTTCGCACCAACTCCCCAACAAGACGGCGCACCCCTTCCGTCCGCCCCAGCCCGGGGCCGATCGCCATCGCATCCACATCAAGCCCGTCCCAATCAGCCGCGCCGGCAAACGCGCCGCCCTCGGCTGGCCACGGCCGACACATCGCCTCCGGCACCCGGTTGGCGACCGCCTCGTACACCGTTTCCGGAACAGCCATGGTCACAAGTCCGGTCCCGCTTCGCAGCGCCGCTTTAGCGGCGAGCGTCACCGCTCCAGCCATCGCCTTCGACCCGCCGACGACAAGCAGTTTGCCGTACGTTCCTTTATGCGAAGACCGCTTCCGTTTTGGCATCGTTCGTATGACATCGCTTCGTTCCCACACAAACCGACGGACTGCATTCGTTTTGACCACGACCGGCGGAATGCCGATATCCACAACAGCAAGCTCCCCGTAATAATCGGCCGCTGGAAACGTGTACGCTCCAAGCTTCGGACAGTGAATGGTGAGCGTCACATCCGCGCGAACGGCCGCGGCGACATCACCGCCATCGACCGGCACCCCGCTTGGCACATCAACCGCATACACAACAGCCCGTGAACGGTTCACCTGTTCAATGATTTCTTGATACGGAGAACGAACTTCCCCCTTGACGCCAATGCCAAGCAGTGCGTCGATGATGACATCATAATGCGGCACGCGCGCCGCAAACGCCCGCTCATTCCCCTCATAAGCGTTCCACGAATAGCCGGACCGCTCGTACACCTCAAGCGCGGTACGCGCCGCTCCTTTCACCTTTTCCTTTGGTGGAACGAGCCATACATCGGTTTCGTAGCCGTAGCTTTTCAACATGCGGGCAACGACAAACCCATCTCCACCGTTGTTGCCCGCCCCGGCAAGCACCGCCACGTTAGCAGCGCGTGAAATGCGTTCTTTCAGCGCTGAAAACAGCGCCTGCCCCGCGTTTTCCATCAATGAATCAGCGCTAATGCCGATCCTCTCCGTCACTTCTCGGTCGATGGCATACATTTCATCAGATGTTACGATTGGAATCATTCTCCTTCCTCCTCGTTTCTTTTGACCTCCGTCCCCCTTGACGCTCCATCTTTTACACATGTTGGCCATGGGAGAATCAGGCTTCGAGAACGAACCACGATGCCCGATGGAGCGGTCTTTATGGAGCGTTCATGAAACGTTTGACATTCCCTGCCGCGCCTTCCCATCATCAATGTATGATTTAGGATCAAGCCTTGCCGGAACAGCCGGCGGCTACGTCTGGGCGCATTTTCATTGGAGCGGCGTCATCGCCTTTATCGCCGTGTTGCTCGCCTTGTCCTACCCCCTTCATCCGCTATGCGGAAAAACGACGGCCATCGCCCTCGCGATGACCGCCGCCTGGTCACGGCTGCTTGGCGATCGCTTGCAGCCCAAACTGCAGGCAATCGTCACAAATCGCCGCCAGTGGACCTTTAGCCAGCCTCGGTTTTTCTTTGAGGCAAAACGAGCATCGGCTGCTGGAATCGGCTTGCGTTTCGAGCGTCAATTCCTCTTCCAGTTTTTCAAGAGAAAAGACCACAAGCGCTTCATATACGTTGTCAATCAAGCCGCCGTCGATGTACGTACATTTTCCTTCCCACCGCAATGCCACGAGCTTTGCCGCCACTGCCATGCCTTCATAAAATCGACGGCGGGCCTCTTCCTCACTTTGTTCCGCTTCGGCCGCCAAATCATCGGCAAACTGCTCAAGCGCCGCAACGGTGCATTGTTCGAGCCACCGTTTTGTTTCGTTTGTCATGCCCATTTCCCCTCCCTCGTTTCTTTCCCTTCTCAATACGACAAATAGGCATATTTTCCTTCTTCACCGCGGCAATTTGTAAAGAAAACGAGATCGCAGCTCAGGCGGCGGCAGCTGACAACGATCACGCTTCGCAGCGAGACGATGCCGACGATTGACGATCGTGTCATACATATGATCACGCAACAGCCGCGGAACGAGAAATCCAACCGCTGCCAGCCAATTCCACGGCCACGAAAGGCGTCGACCGATGCGCAGGACAGCGGCAGATTTGACATAACAGCAGCCGTTCTCGATGAGGGCGACACTGTCTTTCGCCGATGCCTCCCCGTTTGCCAACAATGCTTGACCAACAGCGCTTTGTTGCGCCGCAAAGCGGAATACTGCCTTTCGGTCGCGGGCAGCAATCCAATGCACACTCGCATGGCAAAACAAGCAATCGCCATCAAATAAGATGATAGGATGCATCACATTCCCTCCATCGACCGGCTGTTGACGGGTTCAATGCAAGCGCTCACATCATTTTTCGGCGAGTTGACGAGCGGCGCCACTTCGTACATCTGCATTTGCTCTTGAGGATACGACAGCAACAACGACTTCAAATACTCGCTGTCGTCCAAACGCGGATCTAGCCAGTCTTCATGTCGTTCAGGCGGCAGTATGACCGGCATCCGGTCGTGGATGGGGACGATGAGCTCGTTCGCCCTCGTCGTAATGATCGTGCACGTCTCAAGCGGCCCGCTTGGCCCATCCCAGCGCTCCCACAACCCAGCGAACGCAAACGGCTCGCCGGACAAGCAAAAACTGTTTCAATCAGCTTCCCCTCCCTCGCTACATCCGTTTCAACAATCGGCTGACCCGCGCCTCAAGCTCAAGCCGTTTAAACGGTTTCGTTATATAATCATCCGCTCCTAACTGAAGCGCCCGTACGATATCTTCTTCACTTTGGCGCATTGTTAACATAATAATTTTATAGCGCGACTCATCGCCGCGGCTGCGAAGACGGCGCAACACTTCAATTCCGTCCATTTTCGGCATAATCCCGTCAAGAATGACAAGGCACGGCAGGCCTTCGTGCCATGACGATTCGATGAACGATACCCCATCGGCAAATGCCCGCACTTCACACTGCTCTTTCCGATCTCGGGCAATGTGTTCGAGAAGATCGGCCACAATCATGCGAACGATCACATCATCGTCAACGACAGCCATTTTCACCGTTTTTCGCTGCCGCATGTCATCTATCTTTTCGGCGGCCACTGTCCGATCCCGCCCGCCGTTTTTTGCCGCATACAACGCCCCGTCCGCCCGCTCAAGCCAATATTCAAGCGGCGCGCCTCCCTCATTCACCTCCACGATCCCGCAAGAAAACGTGCAACGAAACGCCGTGCCCCCTCCGGAAAATGAGCGGGAACGAAATTGATTACGGAGCCGTTCAATGACTTCAAACGCATCGTGTTGCATCGTTTTCGGCAAAAAAAGAAGAAACTCTTCGCCCCCGAAGCGGAACGCTAAATCGTTTGGCCGTGTTCCATGCCGAAGGAGCGCCGCAAATTCACGCAACACCTCGTCTCCAACTAAATGACCATACTGGTCGTTAATCTGCTTAAAATGATCTAGGTCGAGCAATGCGATGCAGTACGGCTCCCCAAGCCGCTCCCGCTCACTTTCGAACTGGCGGTAGGCCTCAGGCAAATATTCGCGATTGTATAACCGAGTGAGCTCATCGACAAGCAGAAGCCCTTCCAACTGTTTTTTCCGCTCCAACAATCGATGCACTCGAATGATAAATTCCAGTAAGGCAAACGGTTTTACTATAAAATCATCAGCACCGGACACGTAACTTTGCAGACGCACCTCTTCGCGATCATCGGCGCTGATGACCACAGTTGGAACAAATTGTTGGCCAAGCGCCGCCTTCAATTCCTTGAGCACCGTCAAACCGTCTGTTCCGTTCATATGCACGTCGATGACAACGCAGTCCGGCTTCACCTCATACAATTGTGTCACCGCCTTTTCCGGTTGGGCAACGGTGACAATCTGCCAGCCTACTTTCTCGATTTGCTCTTTCATATACATTAAAAAGAGCGCATCATCATCGACAAGCAAGATAAGCGGCGCTTCGTCGGCGTCCGCCGACGAAAAAGAAAAATGAGTAGGAACATCGCGGTACGTTTCGTCATAATACCAATGCATCAACTCATATACGTGCTCTTTCAGCTCGGCTGGCGTCCACAGTTTCCCGTTTTCCGCCTCAAGCCGCTTCATCAGCCGGCACGCTCTTTTCCCCAACTCTTCCATCCCAATGACAGCGGCCGTTCCGACGATGTTATGAAAAAACCGATATACATCTTCATACGTAATCGCTTCTTCCTGCTCCCACTGTTCCAATTTGGCACGAATATTGCGCCAAAAATGCTCTTTGTATTTGTCCATGACCGAACGCGACCCTCCCGTTTTCTCATCCCCGATTCAATAAGTCAGCGGGCGCAAAAAAGAAGGAACCGCCGAAGCCGTTCCACTCCCCTTACATTATATATGGCTTTTCATGTGCTGTATACGACCAAATACTTATTTCTTTGCTTGCTGTTGCTCGAGCGACCGCAAAAAGGAGAGCATGCGATTTACGTATTGGTCGCCATACAGCGAGAAACTTTTCACATGATCTGCTTTTTCCGTCAGCCATAGTTGAAAGACATCCGGATGGGTTTTGTATAGTTTCACACTTTCCTTATACGGAATCGAACGATCATCTTTGCTATGGATGAACAAAATCGGCCTTGGCCCGACACGATCGACCGCGTGGATGGGTGAAGACACACCTAAATCTACATCTGCAAGCGCGGGGACAATCGCCAAAATAAGATACGTAAACGGCACGTTAGGCAGATGCGTCCATACCGGCATGTTGGCGCGCAAATACGATTCCAAGTCGCTGAACGGACTGTCCGCAACCACCCCGCGAACATCGCTGTCCTCTGCCGCCGCCAAGATCGATGTCGCCGCTCCCATCGAAACACCGTAAAGCGCAATCGGTTCATGGAAATGCTTCTTCGCATAATCAATGACCCCGAGCAGATCGCCTTTCTCTTTGACGCCGATCGTAATCATATCCCCTTCCGACTCGCCGCTCGCACGAAAGTCAAACAAGATAACTCGATACCCTTTGTCAACAAGCCGCTTAGCGAGCGGCAAAAACGGCACGTTTTTCTGAATCCGGTTGCCGGCATACCCATGGGCAAAAATGACCGTCATCTTCGCTGTTCCTTGCGGTGGAATGACCCAGCCTTTAAGTGTTGTTTTCCCATCTTTGCTTGTGAATGTAGCATTTTCATATGCCATGCCGTAGTCTTTCGGCGTTACGGTGATTGGCTCGCGCGGTTTATGCGTCAGCTGCCAGCCGACATAAACGGACAAGCCAACGCAAGCGAGCAACCCTAAAATGACAACGCCAATGGCTGCAGAAATCCAAACGCGCCGCGTTGTCCGGCGCGGCGTGCGCATCAGTTCCATGCACGTTTCCCCCTTCTTTCTTTTTCCTTTCTTTCATCCTACTTGTTGAAGTGCTCATTTGGCAATCAAAAAAGAGATGTCCGCAAAAAAACGAACATCTCTTTCGTCAACGGTATGCTTCATAACGCCTGCTTACGAATGGGCAAGCGGGGCAGACGCTCCTTTACATCTGACGATCAAGTCAAACTCGCGCACCGACGCCATCTGTTCGTCCACGAGCCCGCGCTCCCATACATGGCGCAAAAACAGCTCAGCAATCAGCCGATTCCGCTCGTTTTCTTGCCCGCGCTCAAGAGCAATAACGCTCAAATACAAATCACACATCCGATTGGCAATCGTCTTAGCATGAAACGTCTGCACCTCTTCCGCTTGTCCGCTAAGGCGGGCAAGCGCTGACACCAATTCCTTAAGCCCTTCTTCAACTGGGAGGGCGAGCGGTTTCACCACGGCCGTCAAGCCCTCAAGCCGCTCCTTCATCTCGGCGGCAAACCGTTCATGGATGCGATATTTGCGCATCAAACGCAATACTTCAAGCGCCAAAATGTTCGCCGTCCCTTCCCAGACGGTCAGCACTTGGGCGTCGCGGAGCAAGCGCGGGGTGACGAAATCTTCGATATACCCGTTGCCGCCGTGCAGTTCAATCGCCTCATGGCTGAACGCGATCGCCTCTTCGGCGGTGCGCATTTTAAGGAGCGCAATCAAAAGCCTGAGCCATGCTTTCTCCGCCCCGTCCGTTTCATGCGGCGCGGTCATGACGCGGTCAAACAAAGAGATCATCGCAAAGCAGGCGCTCGTTTCCACCTCTTGTCTTGCCGTCAAGTCGGCCAGCGTATGGCGCACCATCGGGTAATCGGTCAGTTGATGGCCAAAGGCCGTGCGCCGCTCGGCGTATTGCTTCGCTTCCTCAAGCGCCCTCTTCATGATGCCGACTGAGGCGACCGCATTGCAGACGCGCGATAAATTGAGCGCTTCCATCATATAATAGAAACCTTTCGTCGGATCGCCGACGACATACGCTTCCGCCCCGTCAAACACAACTTCGGCTGACGGCACGGCGCGCACACCCAATTTATCTTTTAGGCGGCGGATGGAGATGCCGTTTAACGTCCCATCTGCCCGGCGCCACGGGACGAGAAACAAGCTCAGCCCTTTCGTCCCCGGGCCGCTCCCATCGATGCGCGCCAACACGAGCGCCACACCGCAGCGTCCGGCGTTGCTGGCAAAATATTTTTCTCCGTACAGTTTATAATGATGGCTGCACGGCACGGCGCGCACCGCGTTGGCGCCGACGTCCGACCCGCCTTGGCGCTCGGTTAAAAACGTCGCCCCTTCATACAGCTCGACTTCGCCCGTTGAGATGACATGGGGCAAATACCGAGCTTTCAACTTTTCATCGGCAAAATGCTCAAGCACATAGGCGGTCGCCATCGTCAGCGTCACCGGGCAGTAAAAGCCGGGCTCAGCTTGGGATAAGATATACCCTTGGGCATACGAGTAAACATAGTTTCCTTTTCTCCCAAGCTCGGGAATCGGCTTGTGCACATAGCCGACGATTCCCGTTTCGTACGTCTGTTTCGCTGTCTGCTCGTATCCTTCGTTCACCCACACTTCGGAAATGTCGTTCCCGAAGCGGTCATACTTGATGAGGCGCGGCTGCCCTTCACGGTCGGTGTGTACGGCGCGGCGGTCAACGTCAGTCAGGCAAAACTTATAAAACGATTCCAGTTTTTCTTCAGCATAGCGGTACAATTCATCATCCAAATACCGTTTCAAATTCGCCAGCAAGTTCGGATCGACGTCACGAAGCGGCTTCATCGTCTCTCCCCTTTCCTCATTTCTTATCATGCCTGTGCTGCCGTCTCCCGCGCCCGCAACACTTGTTTCAACACTTTTCCCGTCGCATTGCGCGGCAGCTCGGCGATCGCCTCATACAGGCGGGGAATTTTGTAGCCAGCAAGCTTGTCAGAGAGGAAGCGCTTACACTCCTCCGCAAGCGGTTCAAGCGGCTCATTGAGCACGACAAACGCTTTTGCCGTTTCACCCCACTCTGGATGCGGCACACCGATCACAGCGACATCCGCGATCGCTGGATGCGTCCGCAGCACATCTTCCACTTCCTTTGGATAAATGTTGACGCCGCCGGAAATAATGACATCTTTTTTTCGGTCGATGATCCAAATGTAGCCGTCTTCATCGCGGCGCGCCAAATCGCCTGTGTATAGCCATCCATTTTTGATCGCTTCGTTCGTTTTTTCCTCGTCTTTGTAATATCCTTTCATCACGCTCTCCCCGCGCAGCACGATCTCCCCGACCTCGCCGGGCGCGACTTCATTTCCTTGCTCGTCGACAATGGCCACCTCACAATGGAGGGCGGCATATTTGCCGACGCTTCCCGCTTTTTCAGCGTGCTCCTCAGGAGCCAAGTACGTGCCGTTCGGGCCGGCTTCCGTCAAGCCGTATAAACACATCATCCGCCTAGCGCCAAAGCGGCTGGCGATAAACCGCACTTCCTCGCGCGACAGCGGCGCCCCGCCGTACATCCAACAGCAGACCGAAGAAAGGTCGTAGTCCTCAAAACGCGGATGCTTCGCCGTCAATAAATATGCCACCGGCGCGCCGAAAAAGTGGGTGATCTTATGCCGTTCAACCAGGCCAAGCAATGCATCCGGGGAAAATGCAGGCGCTAGAACATGGGTCGCACCGACATATGTGCCGCCGATGAAAAACAAATGAAGCGGCGCCGAATGGCTGAGCGGCATGAGATGCAAAAGGCGGCTTTGACGGTCGATTTTTGTTTCGATCACGATCATGTCCGCGACCGTGATAATGTTGCGATGCGTGAACAGCACCCCTTTCGGCCGCCCCGTTGTCCCCGATGTATACAAAATCGTCGCCTCATCATCCTCTTTGGCCGGGCAGACGATCTCCCGCGGATCGCCCGAATCTATCAGCTCCGCCAACGACAGCCAACCGCCTTCAGCGCTCCCTGTCTTGATCCAGATGACATCGCTTCCGCTGACAAGCGAGGTCAGCGCCTGATGCACCAAATCGTGAGCAATGAGCATCTTTGCTTCACTATGGCCGAGAATGTACTGCACCTCCGCCGCCGTCAAGCGCGCATTAATCGGCACGACAACAGAGCCGAGGCGCAAAACAGCAAAGTATGCAAAGACAAACTCTGTCGTATTCGGCATATACAACGCAACCTTATCGCCGCGCCGAATCCCGAGCCTTTCGAGCGCTGACGCCAGACGGTTGACCGTTCGGTTGACTTCGGCGTACGAAAGCTCCGTTTCCCCATCGATGATCGCCGTCTTGTCGGGAAATTTTCTCGCATTGCGGGCGAGCAATTCGGAAATGTTCATCCGTCTGATTCCTCCCATTCTCGCAATCGCCTCTCAAAATCAGAAAGCATCGCTTCCATTTCCGCCTTCAGCTGCAGCAAATCATCAATTCGCTCGCTCACCTCCTTTAATTTCCGCCGCCCGTATTCGACCGTTTTTTCAAGCTGTTTCTTCCCTGTGCGGTCCTCGTCAAACAAAGCAATCATCTCATGAATTTCCTCAAGCGAAAAGCCGAACCGTTTGCCTCGCAAAATGAGCTTCAGCTTCGCCCGCTCCTTTTTCGTATACAGCCGTTGCCCCGACTCGGTCCGGATCGGGGCAAGCAGCCCGCGTTCTTCATAATAACGGATCGTCCGTGTGCTCACATCAAACTCCTGCGCCAGCTGGGAAATGGTGAAATAATGCATCGCAATCCCTTCTCTTGGTGTAATATTCTGAATTTTATTTTAATTGACGTTGACGTAAAAGTCAATGGATATCAAGGAAGAGAAACGTTTTTCCCTGCTTCCCGATCCATGTCCGTTCTTCCTTCCAACCGAACATCTCAGGAGAAAGTTGGTCCAAGCGGGGCAGCCGCCGGAAGAAGGGCACCCCGAGCCAATACAAGGAAAGAAAACGCCAACCGAACGCTTCCCCATCGTTCACGTCGGCCAGAAGCGAACCGAGCGCATGACGCTTTGCACCATCGATGAACTCGATACATTTCCAAACCCAATGGGCAGGCACGCAAGGCAAGCGCGAGCAGCACGGCACTCATATAAGGGCTCGGAACGGATACCGAACCACCCCATAAAAAAAGCCCCCGTTCAGAGGCTTTTTCCTCACCCGCCCGCCCCCGTATAAAAACGCAAGGCAAACCGCCAAAAGCGGCGGGCAAGCCATAAAAAGAACATGGCCACAGCCAAAGCTGCAAGCGCCGCCGGAACGCTCCATTTGCCAAGCAGCGCCAAAGCCGGCGTGTTCGTGATCAACACCGCCGGCAGGACGTATGTAATGACGAAGCGCACGGCGCCGCGGTACATGCTGCCGGGGAAGCGGGCCGTATCAAAAAACGAATCGAAAATAAATGACAAATCGTCGATCCGCACGACCCAAAACGACGTCGTCATAAGCATCATCCATAGCGAGTAAATAAGCAAAAGCGAAGCGGCCATCACGATGAGAAACATGCATACGTCCGCCGCCGACGGAACATAGCGCTCGACATACAAGCCGTAGCCGATGACGCCAAGGCCGAGCGCGACATCGATGAGCCGCCAAAAAACAAGATGGCGGAAGCTGATGTAAAACATGCTGTCGACCGGCTTCGTCAACACGTAATCGAGCGTGCCGCGCCGGACGTGCTCAAGCAGTCTTGGCATGTTCGGGCGGAGGGCAAAATCGATGAACCCGCGCAACGCATTAAAGACGCCGAGCAGCACAAGCACTTCCCCATACGTCCAGCCGCCTAAGCGGTCCGTCTGGTAAAAAAAGATATGGACGGTCAACAGCGCAACCGCGATGCCGAAAAAGCTGGCGATGAAATTGCCAAAAAACTCGCTCCGGTATTCCATTTCCTCGACCAAACAAGCGCGGAAAAACTCGCGGAACACTCGTCCGTATCGTCGCATGTTCACCCACCTACCGCCTGATTTTTTCGCATTCCCACCTTCCACAGCCATTGCAAAGCGGCAATCAAGACAATCATCCACCCGGCAGCGATCGCAAAACCGCGCGCCACCTCTCCTCGATCCGCCGCCCCGGTGGCGATTTCAATTGGAAAACTGATCATATAGCGGAACGGCAGCCACTCGCTCCATTCGCGAAGCTGCGGCGGAAGCATTTCCAGCGGTGCAATCCGCCCCGACAAAAACAAGGAAATGACGTCGATCACGCCGTACACAGCCGCCACCTTTGTCACCCAAAACGCGAGCAGCCCGCACGAGTAGCTAAGCAAAAAACGAAGCGCCGCTCCCAACACCACCGCCAGCAAAAACAACACCACCTGGCTTCCCGTCATGTGCGGGAGAAGCGCTGGCCAAAATACCGCCGCCACCACCCAGACAGGCACTAAAATGACGGCAAACAGCCATTTATAAATGATGTTCTCCGCGATCGCCCAATGAATGGGATGAAGCGGCCGCAGCAACAAGTTCGAAAACGTCCCTTCGCGAATTTCGCGGTCCAGCTCCCATACATCCCACGCGCTCGTCATCCGCTCGACGAAAATGACCGCCATAAAATAGAAAACGAACGACTCGCTCTCTTCCGGATGAATGTTCATCCAGACAAACATCGTAATGAGGGGCTGCGCAACGGCGCCCGTCATCCAGACAAACGTCGCCAAGCGGTATGCAAGCATTTCAATATATTTCATCCGCAGCAGGGCGATATATTTGCGAATCATACACTCTCCTCCTGAAACGCGCGCGTAATCACTTCCTCAAGCGGCGGGTCTTCAATATTGATGTCGCGGACATCAAACCGCTCCAAAAGCCGCGCCGCGGCCTCCGCCGCCGCCTCGCGCGCCACCCGCAATACGACCGTTCCTTCTTCCATTTCCGCCACTTCGCCGTACTCGCTCCAATCGACATTCGGCAGCCGCGCAAACCGAACCTCCAGCCGCTTGTACGGCGCCAACTTCTCCGTCAGCACCGCAAGATCCCCGTCGTAAATGAGCCGCCCATAGTTGATGATCATCACCCGGTCGCAAAGCGCCGCGACATCGCCCATGTAATGCGACGTCAACAAAATCGTCGTCTCATGCTCCCGGTTGTAATCGACGATAAAGCGGCGCACGTTTTCTTGCGTATGAACGTCCAGCCCGATCGTCGGCTCATCCAAAAACAACACGTTCGGCTGATGCAAAAGAGCCGCCGCCAGCTCACAGCGCATCCGCTGCCCGAGCGACAGGCTGCGAGTCGGTTTGTCCAATAGCGGGGCCAAATCCAGCAGCTCGGTGAGCTCATCGAGCGTCTGGCGGAACGACCGATCGTCGATGTCATAAATCGCTTTATTGACCAAAAACGTCTCCATCGGCGGAATGTCCCAAATGAGCTGGCTTTTTTGCCCCATCACCAAACTCATCATTTTTTTAAACTCCCGCTTTTGCTCAAACGGCACAAACCCGCCGACCGTAATCTCCCCTGATGTCGGATGCAACAACCCAGCCAACATTTTCATCGTCGTCGTTTTCCCCGCCCCGTTCGGGCCCAAAAAGCCGACAATCTCCCCTTTTTCAATCGTAAACGAAACATCTTTCACCGCCTCAATGACGCGGTAGTCGCGCCGCCATAAACTGCGCGCCGCCTCAAGCCATCCCGCTTCGCGGCGATAGACGCGGAACGATTTATGCAAATGGCTGACACGGATCACCATGTTCATCCCCCAGTATGTGCATGCTGTTGACATTCTTTTGTTATATCACATTCGAAGGACGCGCCGCAAAGAAAAAATTTTCGTCATTTTTCCTCTATGGTTTCCTTCTTTTGTCATGTATAATAGAAAAAGAATCGAACCGGAAAGGAGATTGTCGAATGGGAACCATCTCAAATGAAATGATTTGGCAAGCCATTAAAGAACTCGCCGATCAGCTCCAACAGACAAACGAACAAGTCGGACAGCTTAGCAAACAGATGCAGCAAACGAACGAGAAAGTACAGCAGCTCGGCGGACAAGTGCAGCAATTGAACAAACAAGTGGAGCAAACCCATGTGCAAGTCGAGCAACTCACCAAACAAGTGCAGCAAACCAATGAACAACTCAGCCAATTAAGCCGGCAAGTATTCGACATGGACAAACGGCTCACCGACGTCGCCAACGGCCAAAACATTTTGGTCGAAGAGCTGTTTGAAAACAAAAAAGAGATCAAGCGGGTCAAGACGGCGTTGAATATGTATTAGACGTCAGTCCTCTCTGATTTCGTCGATTTTTTCGGCATTTACCACATGTTCCATATTGTATGTGAATATACCCGTCATAAACCAACATTCCACTGCTCATCGTCATATTCACACTTCCAGCTTCGTTGCGTGAAAGAAACCCGAAAGGTTCCCCTAAACGGGCCTTTCGGGCTTTCCACCATGAATCTCTTTCACCACCATCCGCTTCTCCATCACCGATGGATTTCCAGACTAGCCTAGCCCGCTTGCTTTCTTCCCCCCTGTGATTTCTTTCATAACAACCTTTCGCACGTTTGAAGAAAGGATTTCAGCGGATCTCCATCTTCGCCCCCAGCGTCTTCGCCAGCTCGAGGAAAAAGTCGAGCGCCTCCGGATTGGCCATCGAGCCCGGGTTGACCGCCTTTTCGAGCGGGAAGCCAAGGAGCAGCTTCCGGATCGGAATCTCCATTTTCTTGCCGTTTAACGTTTTCGGAATTTGCTTCACTTCGTAAATTTCATCTGGAACAAAGCGCGGCGAAACGTGTTGCCGAATCGACTGGCGGATGCGCTCTTTCAACTCGTCATCAAGCACCGCACCCGGTTTGAGAACGACAAAGAGCGGCATGAACGATTGTTTGCCCATCATTTCCAAATCGATGATAAGGCTTTCAAGCACCTCATCGACGGCTTCGACCGCGCGGTAAATTTCACTCGTGCCCATGCGGACGCCGGCGCGGTTGATCGTCGAGTCGGAGCGGCCGTAAATGACGCAGCCGCCTTGTTCGTCAATTTTAATCCAGTCGCCGTGCTTCCAGACGCCCGGGTATGTGTCAAAATAGCTGTTCCGATACCGTTCGCCGTCCGGGTCGTTCCAGAAAAAGAGCGGCATCGACGGCATCGGCTTCGTGATGACGAGCTCGCCAACCTCGTTGACGAGCGGCTGGCCGTTTTCATCAAACGCCTGCACATCCGCGCCCAGCGCGCGGCACGAGAGGACGCCGGCGCGCACCGGCAAAATGGGGGAGCCCACGACAAACGCGGTGCACACATCCGTTCCCCCGCTGCATGACGCTAGGCAAATGTTGTCTTTGACGTTTTCATACACCCAGGCAAACCCTTCAACCGTGAGCGGCGAACCGGTCGAAAGCACGGCTTTGAGCTTCGATAAGTCATATTGCTCTTTCGGCTTCAGGCCGAGCTTCATGCAGATGTTGATAAACGCCGCGCTCGTGCCAAAATGGGTGATGCCTGCTTTCTCCGCAAGATCCCATAAGACATTGCCATCCGGGTACGTCGGGCTGCCGTCATAAAGCACAATGGTCGAGCCGGCAAGCAACCCGCCGATCAAAAAGTTCCACATCATCCACCCGGTCGTTGTAAACCAGAAAAACGTGCTGTCTTTCGTCAAGTTTTCCGCAATCGTGAGCGCTTTCAAATGCTCAAGCAAAATGCCGCCATGCCCTTGGACGATCGGCTTCGGCAATCCGGTCGTGCCCGAGGAGTATAAAATCCAAAGCGGGTGATCAAATGGAACGTCTTCATAGACGAGCTCCGCTTTGTCCGCCACGACATCATCCCACAGCACGACGCCCTCATCCGGAGCTTCCATCTGCCCTCGCCAATACGGAAGCAGCACCGTCTTTTTCAATGACGGCAATTTGGTGCGCAATTCCGATACGACCGGCATTTTGTCAAACTCTTTGCCGTTGTATTGGCAGCCGTCAACCGCAAACAACACGGTCGGCTCGATTTGTGCGAACCGGTCGATGACGCTGCCGGCGCCAAAATCCGGCGAGCAGCTTGACCAAATGGCGCCGATCGAGGCGCAGGCCAAAAACGCCATCACTGTTTCCGGAATGTTCGGCATATAGGCGACGACGCGATCGCCGCGCTTCACTCCCATCGCTCGCAATGCTTTGGCGATCGCCGCCGTTTTTTCGCCGAGCTCCTGCCATGACACTTCCCGGTGCGGCACGCGTTCCGAGCGGAAAACGATGGCCGGGCGGTCAGCGCGCGCATGCCGGAAAATATGTTTCGCATAGTTGAGCGTGGCGCCTGGAAACCATTCCGCCCCCGGCATCTTCCGTTCACGCAGCACACATTCATACGGCGTCGCCGCCTGAACACCGCAATATTCCCAAACGGTTTCCCAAAATGACTCAAGCTCCTCGACCGACCATGTCCACAGCTCGCGGTATGAAGAGAAAGAGAGCCCTTTATGTTCTCTCAACCAATCCATATATCGATGAAGGTTGGAGCTCTTGATTTGTTCCTCCGTCGGCTGCCAAAGAATTGTCCCTTCCGTAATCGCTTTCATTTCATCGTGCGTCACTAGACGCCGTCACCGCCTTTCTGCCGATAATTTATTCATACTATTCATATGATAACATGATTTTCGATTGTTTTGAATGGTTGTTGATTCGACAACTCTGTCAGAAAACGATGAAACAAATTCGTTGACAACAGCGAGGCAAATGGAATATGATAAACACAAAAGTTGGTCTAAGCAAAAAAAATGTCTTTGGTAAAAAATATTAACCGGAGGGAAACTTTTATGGCACAAGGAAAACGTTTCCGCCTCTCCGATACGAAACCAGGCGATCGATTTCGCATCGAAAAGGTTGATGTTCCTGATCCTGTGTTAAAAAGGCGGTTGCTTGATTTGGGATTTGTACCCGGCGGGGAAGTGAAGGTTGGACAAAGAAGCCCGCTTGGCGACCCGACCGCCTATCGCGTTTGTGGAACGACGATCGCATTAAGGAAAGAAGAAAGTGACTATATTTACGGGGAGAAGATCCACCATGACTGATATGACGTATACGATTGCCTTAATGGGAAATCCGAACACCGGAAAAAGCACGTTGTTCAACGTCTTAACCGGCCTGCGCCAACATACGGGCAACTGGCCGGGAAAAACGGTCACCCATGCGGAAGGGGAGTTCACTTACCGCGGCGCAACGTACCGCCTCGTCGATTTGCCGGGAACGTACTCGCTTTATTCCAACTCCGCCGATGAAGAAGTGGCACGCGATTTTCTTCTGTTTGAACGACCCGATATGACGATCGTCGTCGTTGACGCAACTGCGCTCGAGCGCAATTTAAATTTGGCGCTGCAAGTGTTGGAAATGACCGGCCTCGTCATTGTCGCCGTCAACTTGATCGATGAAGCGAAAAAGAAAGGCATTCACATCAACACAAAAAAATTGGCGGCCAAACTCGGCGTGCCGGTCGTGCCGATCTCGGCCCGCAACCGGGAAGGAATCGATGCGCTGCTTGATACAGTGGATGCCATGGCGCATGGCCGCATCAACACCAACCCGCTTTCCATCCGGTACAGCCCGGAAATCGAACGAGGCATTGCCAAACTTCTTCCACTCGTGAAAGACGTAATGGGAGACACGTATCCTGCTCGCTGGATCGCTCTTCGTCTCCTTGACGGCGATTCATCGCTGCTTCAAGCGCTGAAGCAGCCGCCGCAACCATTGATCAAGGAGGGGAACGCGTATGCCTGCTGCGGATCAGTCAAATCGGTTTGACCGCTTAATGGAAGAAGCGGCGTCACTGGCGCCGGACAATACGCGTGAACAAATCGTCACCGCCATCTTTCAAACATCCGCCGCACTTTGCCAGGAATGTGTCACCCATAAAAACAGCGTGAAACGCGACCGAACGGAACAGATTGACCGGATCGTCACATCGAAGCGGTGGGGATTTCCAATTATGCTGGCGCTGCTCGCCGCTGTCCTTTACATGACGATCGCCGGCGCCAACGTATTTTCCGATTCGCTCGCCCGCTTGTTCGGGACGATCGAAACGTATCTCACCATGGCGTTTCAAGCGATTCACGCCCCCGACTGGCTGCACGGCCTCATCGTGCTTGGCCTGTATCGCGGCACGGCTTGGGTCGTCAGCGTGATGCTGCCGCCGATGGCGATTTTCTTTCCCGTATTCGCTTTGCTCGAAAATTATGGCTACTTGCCGCGTGTCGCCTTTAACATGGATCGCTTGTTTAAAAAAGCGGGGGCGCATGGCAAACAATCGCTGACGATGGCCATGGGCTTCGGCTGCAACGCGGCGGCCATCATGTCGACGCGCATTATCGAATCACCGCGCGAACGGATGCTCGCCATTTTGACCAACAACTTCGTCCCCTGCAATGGACGTTGGCCAACGCTGATCCTGCTTTCTTCCTTATTTATGGCGGCCGGTTATACAGGCGGATGGAACACGTTCGTGACAGCGGGTGCGGTCGTCGCCATTGTTCTGTTTGGCATCATCGTCACGTTAACCGTCTCGTGGATTCTATCCAAGACAGCCTTGCGCGGCATTCCGACCCATTACACGCTAGAGCTGCCGCCGTATCGGCGCCCGAAGATCATGGAGACGATCGTCCGGGCTACCCTCGACAAATCACTCTATGTGCTGAAACGGGCGGTAACGGTTGCGGCGCCGGCTGGCATTGTGACATGGATCCTGGGCAATATTCACGTGGGAGATGCGACCGTGCTGGCGTATTTAGCCGACTGGCTTGACCCGTTTGCCAAAGCATTGGGATTGGATGGCTACATTTTGATGGCGTTCATTTTAGGATTGCCAGCCAATGAAATTGTCGTGCCGATTTTGCTGATGGGCTATTTATCCGCGGGGGCGCTCACTGAAGTCGATGGCCTGCATTCTCTAAAACAAATTTTGCTCGACCACGGCTGGACGTGGCTCACCGCCCTCAATATGATGTTGTTTTCCCTGCTTCACTACCCATGCGGCACGACGCTCGTCAACATTTACAAAGAAACGAAAAGCGCGAAATGGACATTCGTCGCCTTTGCCTTGCCGACAGCGATTGCCATTGCGGTCACCTTTACGACCGCACAGCTGGCGAGATGGTCGGGGCTTATTTGATCTCTTCTCGAGACTGGCTTAACAGGCTGTCCCGCTCCGAACTTTCTCCTCTCTCATCTTCTGTTTCAAGGTGAGGATCTTTCTCAGTAAGTAGTGCTGACATATACTTCGCGATAAAGAAGAGGGTGTCTCAAAAGGATCGGGACACCCTTCCTCATCACCATATATAGTCACGAAATAACGAATTATACACAATATATTGTATTTCATTTAAGAGGATTGACGCTTCTGGGTCAGCCCCTTCATTTTTGGCATTGATGTTCTTTGCTAACACCTGCAGATCATACAGAGCCTACTTGACAGTTTTCAAACATTCCGGCCGTAAAACTTATAACTGTTGCGCTCACCCTTTGCCTCATAAAGACCTGGTCGGCGTGGACGCTCAACTTTTTTCGAGGTGTTTCCATCCGATGGGCAAACAACGATTCCTATGCTGATTGTAGGTTGCCCAACGCTGTTTTTCAGCAATTCCATGCTGCTCTCTGCTTCCTGCTGAAAAACTCACCTAATTATTCATATCGAAAATTCTTCTCTGCACTTCATGAAATTTCAGTTTCGAAATATATGCGACTTTCTCACTATCGAAAAAATGAGCTAAATACGTTTCGCCAACCTGCGTAATTTTTACTATTTTTTTTAAATTGATAATATAAGAGCGGTGAGTCTTAAAAAAACAATTGTCCAGCTCCCTTTCAATTTCGTTCAGCGTCTCCGTTGTTTCATATCGCTCATTTGCTGTGTGAATGACCGTTTTTCTGCTTTCCTTTTCCACGAATAAAATATCTTCCATCGGCAGCAAAACAATAGAGTTTTTCGATCGGATTCCAAGTCTTTTGCTCGGCTGTTTCGCTTTTACAGCGGCGCATTGCTTGGCCATTTCAATCAGTTTGCGGGCCTTTTCCAACGCATAAAAGAGACGCGTTCGCTCAATCGGTTTCACGATATAATCCGTAGCGGACACTTCAAAAGCCTCTACGGCAAATTCATCGTATCCAGTAATAAAAATCACCTGGAGGGCGGGAAAAAGCTGCCTGCATATTTTGACCGCCTCCATGCCATCGAGCCCAGGCATATTGATATCGACCAATACAATATCCGGCTGTTCTTGGAGCACAAGTTGCAAAAACTCCTCTCCGCTTGTCGCCTCAGCCACAACGTCGTAATTGGGGAATAAGTGGATAAAATGCCGCAAAATCGATCTTGAAGACGCATCATCATCAGCAATCACGATTTTTAAATCATTCATTGCTTCCTTCCCTTCTTTCTATCCTCCTCTTCCAACTAGTGATCTCTCGATTAACAGAACATTTATATCCCCCTCAACTTTTTTCGTCCAAAATGATTTGACCGTTCTCATCTAACACGACCTCAATTTGGCGTTGTTCTTTTTGAAACGTATAGGATGTTTTTCCAATTTGGACAATCGTCCCTTCTTTTGCGACACCGAATTTCACCGTTTGGCCATGCGGCACTACGATGCGTGTAACCACTCCAGAATCCGAACCGGCTTCTTGAATCAACGCCCCTTTTCGGGCGTAGGCGCGGCCACCGCGCATAATTCCTTTTACATTTAGAAAACCGCCGGAGTGAATGGTGCAGTTATAGCACCCTTGGCCAAAAACGGTTATATCGCCGCTGCAGTAGATCGTGCTATTCAATGCGTAGGCCATCTCGATATAACCGCTTTCGCCATTGGCATCCGTGTATTGTTTCATTGTTGTCTTTATGTCACCGAGCAGCTTGGCGAGCTGTTCAAGGGAATGAAGCTCGTTCGGGATGCTCGAGAAAAAACAGAGTTGAAACCGCTCGGCCAAATCGAACCAAACCGGATGAAGCTGCTGGCGGTCGCTTTTCCTGACCGTTTCGATATACTTTTGTCCTGTCACAGCCAAAGAGCGGAATTTATGATCCATTAAAAGCTTAATCAACGGGAACAGTCCATTTTGTTTCCAATCTGTCCTTTTAAACGATGGAGAACTGACTAGCTGCTTTATAGAGGAAATCATTTTTTCAATATATCCTTCAATTGTGATTAACAAATGCGCGAGCTCGGAAGCCAGTATATGGCCTGTTCCCGCCGAGATGATGCTTCCAATGACATTTTGTCTGATAAAGACAGCTTGTTTTGACGTAATCGTCGCTCGAGTGACATTTTGGAATATCGTAATATTGCCCTCCGACTCGACGCTCATCCCGTCTTCGACGCTGCCGGTAATGTCGACGTCGCCATGAAACCGAATATTGCCTGAACTCAAATCGACGTCGCCTTGATGAGTAAGCTTGTCCATCATAAATATATGCACATCGAGTCCTTGTTGCCGCAAAACCGGCCGCCCGCTAGCCAACGCTACAATTTTCGTCCCATTTTCAATTGCTGTTACACCTTTTCCTAAATGGACAGCCACCGGGTGAACAGGTTTAGGCGGAATCGGCTCATTCGTCACCGTCACGCCCGGAACGCCCGGGATCGGAGGATGAACGATCGCGATGACTTGTCCCGGATGAACGGAAGGAATATTGTTTACTTCGCGGAAATCAACGGTGCCGTCTTCCCGCAGTTTCAGCCCCGCCTGTTTACTGTCCAAATTGACCGTTAACTCCACCCAACCGTTTTTTCCTTGCTGCGGTTTCACCCCTCTAGCGATGACAAAATCGCCCGGTTTTGTCGCCTTTGCTGCTTCGGCCATTGCGGTAAAATCAAATCCTTGAACAATATTCAGCGATTTTAGTTTTTGCAAAACTGACTGGTACTCAAGTGTATTTTGTATTTCAATATGCTGTTCGGCTTTTAACTCAATATGGTAATCAGGGTCGATATCTTTTATTTGAAATCGTTTTTTCACCCCCGGCTCTATGCGCAAGATGGCATGCAACTTGTCTTCATCAACGATGATATCCCATTTTGTCTCGGCCGTTTCCTCCGCCGTTTGTATTTCTAATTGGTCGCCTTCAGTGACAACCGTCGTTCCAACCACTGGATGTCCATTTTTTAACAGAAGAACGCCTTGTCCTACAGTAATAGTAGGATAGCATAACGGCGACGAACGATAAAAAATTTTCCCTCCTCGCACCCATGCTTTTCCACTCAAATGATCTTCCGTTGCTCTGATCTGCGCCTCATTCGCATTTGTTGAACTGAATTTCTCTTCTTTGACAGCACCAGATGATTCCGTTTGCCTTTCTATCTTCGTCAATTTGACAATGGCTGGTTTGGAACCGATGAACCAAATTCTTCTAGTTTCCTTTTGGATGATTTCAACATGCACCTCTTCTCGTTTGCTTTGCAAAATCGCTAAGCCGACATGAATGGCCTCATCGATGTTTCTTCCTTTTGAAATGATCGTTTGCCCCATCGCCGCTCCCCCCTTGGTAGCAGCTATTTTTCCTAATGCACTCAAAAGCCATATTCTGCGCCAAATCAGCGAAACTGTGGATTTTTCCGTCATTCACGATCGGACGGCTCCGTTGTACACGGACAAAACCAGCCATCCGGCAGACGACCCCGAACACGGTTTCTTCATTAGAATGACGAAAGAAGCCTTTTAATGTAAAAAGTTTCGCCACCATTCACCTTCATGTTCACGGTGATGCCAGCAAGCAGATTGACAGGTCCTTTCACCGTCACGTCAAGCCGGTAGTCATGGCCATGCCCGTTCGGATTGCTGCATAAACCAAAACAACTTTATTCTTTCCGCACTCCAATCCTCAATCCAATAACGGTGTGCTGCCGAAAATGCAATTGTACGTGTTAAGTAAAGCAATATTTATACACCTGCCAACATTAATGTTTTGCTTATGTTAACTTATCCGGTTTGCCTAAAAGATACCCTTGCGCTGCTGGCACTTTCAGCAGCTTTGCTTGAGCGAGATCCACTTCTTTCTCTATCCCTTCTAAAACGAGCGCCATTTGGCGATCGCAATATCTCAAAAACAAACTCACCATTTTTTGTTTTTCTTCATCGGCCGCTAATTCTTGGGCATAATATCGATCCAACTTTACATAATCCGGCTGTAATTCAATAATTTTTTGCAAGGCCGATGTCCCTTTGCCAACATCATCAACGGCAATGTAAAATCCGTACTCCCTCATCAACTTTATCCTTGCTTTTAACTCGCCGTCTCCCCATATGTCCTCCTCTTCTTTTGTTTCGTTCAATTCAAACACGATTCGGTTTTTGATATATGGGAAGCGTTCGATCACTCTGTTCAAAAACGGTTTAAACTCATGGTGCAAAATCGTGGAGGGATATACATTTAAAAAAAGCAGCCTTCCCTTATTCTCCAAAAAAGGAAACTGAAAGATGGAACTTTCCAGCAGTGCGAAATCGAGTTCGTATAAACATCCTTCCTCCCGAGCCTTTTGAAAGAGATGCTCAACGTTATTGATCCCCTTTACCCGCAACAGCGATTCATATCCAAAGATGCTCCAGTTAAACAAGTCCCACAGCGGCTGGTACACATGTTCAAACTGTCGTTTGTCGATTATTTCTCTGATAGAGACTGGGATCACACTTTCACTATCCTTCCATAGTCATTTAATCCTATACCCATCACCGATGAATAGGGACAATTAACCTAATACACCTTTTGTTTTAACCTTAACCTTTTTTCATGTACCTGTCTAACTCCATTCTCGCACATGAAGCATCTATACAGACTTTAGAAGTACGCAAAAGGACATATAAAACCTTTTTTTCGACTTTTTACGACATGTTCAACTCTCGTTTCTGTTATTTTTTTGTCATAAAATGCAAAAACGCCCCTTACTTAATGAGGGCGCTTTTCCTCCCATATTTTTATTAGTTTTTCAAGAAACACGTTTACCTCCAACGGTTTTGTCATGTAATCCGTAAATCCTGCTTTTAAAGCCCTTTCAATCTCTTTTGGTACCGCATTGGCACTGAGCGCAATCATCGGAATATGCTTTGTTCGTTCATCGCTTTGCAACATTTCCAACACCGTATATCCGCTTATATCTGGGAGATGAATATCGATGAGAATCAAATCAAACCAGCCACTGATAGCCTTTTGCAAACCTTCGCCGCCATTGCAGGCAAACGTTAACAAAAGATTGGGAAACGGCTTCAATATATGCTCCAACAGTTTCAAGTTGGATATATGATCTTCGATGTATAAAATTTTTTTATTTCCGAGCTTCAATAACCTCTCCTGATTCACCGATTTGTTTCGTGATGAATGCGGCCAGCCGTGAAAATAACTGACAGCCGGAAGGCTGAACGAAAAGTCGCTTCCCACGCCCAACTTGCTTTTCACCTCAATCGTGCCGCCCAAAAGACGGATAATCTGCTTAACAAAAGCGAGCCCAATGCCATTGCCGTCGACATGAGTGCCTTTTATGCGATAAAATGGTTCAAAGATATTTTCTTGTTCTTCATCCGGGATGCCTATCCCATTATCTTTTACATGTATAACCACTTTTTCCTGATCATATTTCCCTTCAATGAGGACGGTGCCGCCATCACGATTGTATTTAATGGCATTGTCAAGCAAGTTTAATAATACTTGTCTCACTCTCGTCGCATCTGTGTATAAATACACTTGTTCACTAAAGCTCGATCGAGCTTGAATGTCGATGTTTTTCTTATTGGCTAACGGTTTGACTAATTTAATGCTTTCTTTAATAATGTCGTCCGGATGGACTACATCATAAGTTAAGGGTAGCCTTCCTGTTTCGATCCTTGCCAAGTCTAACATTTCGTTGATTAAATTTAATAAATGGCGGGCACCTCCCAATATTTCTTGCACAAACTCCCGCTGCCGGCCGTTTAAGGAAGGGTCCATCTCCAACAATTGGGCGAACCCTAGCACTCCGTTCAATGGCGTTCGAATTTCGTGGCTCATGCGCGAAATTAAGTTGGATTTTGCTTGATTGGCTCTTTCTGCCTCCTCTTTTGCCCGCAACATCTCCTGTTCCATCATTTTTCTTTCTGTAATATCAATCGCCGAGCCGACAACCTCAATCACTTTGCCATCTTTTTTTATGGGACGTAAACTGACTAAATAATCAATCCCGTTTATATTCCCCTCATAGTACAATGTTTCCCCGGTTTCCCATGTATACCGATAATATTGTTCTTTTTGATCGGCAATAGGCTCCGGTAAAAAATCATGTAATCTCTTACCTAGCACTTGTTTAGGATCTATGCCGAAATCATTGAGTAATTCCCCTCCGCATAACGTATGAATAAAACTTTCCCCTCTTTTCACAAATTTAAAAATCATGCCTTGCTGCTGGCACATGGCATTCCATAAATCTCGTTGCACTTTTTTGATGCGCTCCTGATATTTTATTAGCTCTGTAATATCTTTTCCCACCACAAACAACCCTATGACATCTTTCTCTTCCACTATCGGAATAAAAGTAAACTCCATGACAACTCTTTCTTCCCGAGACGTTTTCACTGAAGCCTTAAAGAAGCACGATTGACCTTTTTCTACTTTTCTTAAACATTCATCAATTTTTTCATCATCATGCTCATAAAATAGGTCGTATAAACTGGTCAACGGTGCATCTTGATGAACATGCAGGATCTCCATCGCCTTTGGATTGATGCTTACAATTTCTCCCTTAAGGTCAGCAGACAACACAAGATGCGGATTGTAATCGACTAAACATTTGTAATGATCTTCAGTAAAGTTTTTTTTTTCGCAAAACTTCACGCCGTTCGAGATAAGCAATTACATTAGTCATCATCAATATAGCCATTGTAATAAAAGCGAGGATGTAAGCCAAACTATTAACCGAAATCAAGGATGCCGATTCCACTCGCATTATTTCTTGGTCATAAGGCAGTTGGAACAATGTTCCTTTCATCGATATATAATGCATTGCTGCGATTCCTCCTCCCAGGACAGCGGTTGTTTCACAAAAAAAGACGAGCAGCGGTTAAGCGCCCGTCCTTCCTGTCTTAATCAATTATTCAGCGCTATACTTCCCTTACCTCCTTAATATGTGACACATCTCCTTCAACGGCCACATGAAACGTCCCACCGTCCACTTCAACGATCGTCACACTTGTGCCGTACATATACGGCGGCGACCATAGGTGGGCAAGCGGTGTGTCTTTGAACGCCGCCATGAGCGTTTTCAGCACGACACCGTGGGTGACGATCAAGACGGTCTCCCCCTCGTGCCGCTCGATGATGCGCCGCACCGCTTCAAGCGCCCGCTGCTGTACATCACAAAACCGCTCGCCGCGCTCGGGAGCGTACAGATGGGGCGCGTTCCAAAAATAGTCGAACGCAACCGAATCCATTTGCCGAATCTCGTCATGCGTCTTGCCTTCCCAATCGCCAAGATGAATCTCGCATAGCCGCTCGTCTTGATAAATCGGAATAAGCCGCCCGCCGCGGACAATCTCCGCCGTCTCAAGCGCCCGACCGCTTGTACTTGTGTAAATCGCGGCCAACTCCACCGCTTCAAGCCGTTTTCCAAGCCGCATGGCGTCTTGCCGCCCTTTTTCCGTGAGCGGCGAGTCTTTCCATCCTTGCATCCGCTTTTCGACGTTCCACTTCGTTTCCCCATGTCTTGTCAAATACAATGTTGTCACCATGTCTTCCTTTGTTTCTCCTCTCTATCCATCTATCGATCATTCAACAGCCGACTCAAACCTTGGAAACTATTTCCTTATCTAGCAATCGAAGCCCCCGAATCATGCTTCTCTCCCCTTCCGTCAGCCAAAAAAGCGGCCGAGCCCGGCCGCTTATCATGAATGAATCACTTCCTCCATCGCCTCTTGCAGCGAATGAAAGCCTTTTTTTTCTCGGCCGTCTTTTCGAACGGTCCATTCCTGCTTCTCAAGCGCCAGTTCACCGCGTTCGTTTTTTACAAACGGCATATGAATGGCGATCATCTCATCGTCTTTATTGATCGTATAGCCGATGTAGCAACGGTTTCCTTCCCCGCTCTCTTCGAAAATGCCGACTTGATCAAGGCTATACGCCTCCATCATCGGCTCGAGCGTGTCGATGAACTCCTTGATAATGACGCTTCGCGGCGCAAATTCCATGGTTTTTCCTCCTCTTGCCTAGTCATCAAGTGTAGTTTGCGGCAAGCTGAGGAAACTCATGAGTGGAAATGACCGACTTATGACGAAGGCCCATTGCAAGCCATGCGGTTGTACTCCTCAAGCCATTGCTGCAGCTTTTCCGCTTCGAGCGAGCGGCTGAAGTAAAACCCTTGCGCATAGTCGCAATGCATTTGCGAAAGAAGCGCCACTTGCGATTCGGTCTCCACCCCTTCGGCCAATACTTCAATATCCAGGCTTTTTGCTAAATGAATGATCGTATCGACAATCGTTGCATCTTTCGAATTTTCCGCAATACCTTGAATGAAACTGCGGTCGATTTTCAACAGCGACACCGGCAAATTGCGGATATAAGCCAATGATGAAAAACCAGTTCCAAAGTCATCGATCGCGGCCTGCACACCAAGCTGCTGCAGTTCTGTTAAAATGCGCCGCCCTGTGTCGATGTTTTCCATCAATCCGCTTTCAGTCACTTCCAAAATGAGCTGGTCGGGCGAAAGCCCCGTCTCCCGTAAAATGCGCTTCACATGCTCAACGAGCTCCGGACGGTTGAGCAAAAATGGCGACAAGTTGACGGCGAGCTTGAGGCCTGGAAATTTTCTTTCCCACTCTTTCACTTGGCGGCATGCCCGCTCAAGCACCCATAACGTAATTTCAAAAATAAACCCGCTTTCCTCCGCCAACGGAATGAAATCCAGCGGCGGAATTTCACCGAGCGACGGATGACGCCAACGCAAAAGCGCTTCAACCCCCATCGCCTTTCCTTTAGCAAGTTGCACTTTCGGCTGATAGCATAAATACAACTGCCCGCGCATAATGGCAAACGGCAAATCTTGCTCGATCACCGCATGCCGATGCTCGGTCGGCCGGTAAAACGCATAGCCGTTCCGCCCCCGCTCTTTCACTTCGTACAGCGCCTGATCGGCGTATTTCATCACTTGCTCGATCCGATCGCTGTCTTTCGGGAAAAAGGCAATGCCGATCGACAATGTTGATTGAATCAGCTGTTTTTCGTAATAAAACGGCTCGTGAAACGAACTGACAAGCCGCTCCGCCAAGGCGGCCATCTCAGATTTGGTCACATTCGGCAGCAACAAAACGAACTCATCGCCGCCGATGCGGGCGAAAAAGTCATCGGGCCGGAGCGCCTGCTGAACGCGCTTCACCGCCTCACGCAAAAAGTAATCGCCGGCTTGATGGGAAAAATGGTCATTGATCCATTTAAATTTGTCAAAATCCAAGTAACAAAGGGCAAACGCCGTCTGGCTGGCGACCAGCTCATGAATATGCCGCTCAAAATAGCTGCGGTTGGCAATGCCAGTGAGCGAATCGAAGTAGGCGAGCTGACGAAGCTTCTCTTCATACTGTTTCCGCTCGCTGATGTTTTTCACGGTCACAATGACACAATCGAGCGTCCCCGCTTCATCGATGATTGCCTTCCCTTGCGCCTCCATCCAAACCCATTCGCCTTTCTCGCCTTGCTTGCGAAATTCGGCGGATTGCGTCTCGTATGTATCGTACAGCTCAGCCAATTTTTGTGCCACGATCGGGACGTCATCAGGGTGGACAAACGTCAGCACCTCTTCGTATGACACTGGAAGACGCGTGTTTGTTTTTCGCTTCCATGACGGCGGAATGTATGACAATTCACGATTGGGAGAAAAAATCAACACGTAATCGTTCGAATGCTCGACAATCAACTGGAGGCGCCGTTCCGCTTCGGCGAGCCGCTCTTGCAGGCCGCTCTCCTCGGTTTGACGTCGAAAGACGCATAAGATCGCCGAGACCTTTCCGTTTTGATCGATGATCGGCGACACTCCCGCAATCAATAAGCCGTCAAGCAAATTCAAGCGGAACACGGCTGGCGTCTGTTTCATACGTGCAACCAACATCTGGCCTTCCGCCAACAGCGCTCTCTGTTCTTCTTCGCTCAGCGCCAAATCGGCAAAAGCCGGATTATGATAAATCATCACGCCTTGCAAATTCAAGATGACGACTGCTTCTGTGAAGTGATGGAAAAAGGCTGTATATTGATCCATGCAATTGTTACCTCGCCGTTTTACCAAAATAAGCGATGTCCACACTTCCATTTTCACGAAAATCCCGGCAAAAATCAACAAATTTCGCAACTCTTTTGTCCCAAAATAAAACACCTCACCCTCGGCTCGCCGGTCACCCGGTTTGCCGCTGGCGGGCGCGAATGGGACACGTTTGGCAGCACGTTCCCCCGTTTGTTTGCACGTACAGGCAGCATGTTGTCCGCTGCATGCCGCTTGCGCCTTTAAAAAAGCGGCGAAGCGGATTGTCCTTCTGTCCGAACAGGCGGCCGTCAGCTTCATAAACAAGGAAGCGGAAATCATCGCGCAGCCGGTCGGCGATCGGGGCAAGCGACTCGTCCTCAAGCCATCGGTCATATACCCAATACACATAAATCGCAATGTTTTCCCATAAGATAAGCGGCGACACACGAGTCAGGCGACGCAGCTTGGCGACCAACGGAGCAAACAAGCCAGCAAACACATCGCGCACGACTTGTTCTCGCCAACGACTGCGTTCTCCACGGCACGCCTCCGCTTCCGGCGGCTCAAGGTGAAAACGCGGCATCCACATCTCCCCTTCGCCGTCCGTGTCAAGCCAAATTCGCCCAGGATCGAGCACAAGCCGCTTGTTCCATACTGACATGGCGTATAACGTCATCGGCGCCAAAAAGCTTAATCGTTTGACGAGCATCGACGCCGCGACGGCATCGTTGGCCGCCCCCATTTCAGCGCGCACATGCGCGACATAACTCGCAAGCTGTTCGTCGTCCTCAAGCAACCGGGAAAACAACATCGATGACGAGGCATCGGTCTCCTTGCTTGAAAAACGGTACGTTTCCAACGCTTTCATTTCGTCTTTACGCAGTCTCATCATGATACGCCTTCTTTCTGTAAAATGCGCCGCCCTTTCCCATACGGGATGCAAAGCGGGGTGCCAAAGATCGGATCGTACGTAATTTGGCAATCCATCTGAAACACGTCTTTCACGAGCTGGCGGGAAATGACGTCTTCCGGCTTTCCTTCGGCATACACTGTTTTATCGCGAATGGCGACGAGATGATGCGCATAGCGGCACGCCAAATTCAAGTCGTGAAGCACCATGACGATCGTTCGTTGTTCCTTTTCATTCAGTTCAAACAATAAATCCAAAATGTCGATTTGATGCGCGAGATCCAAATACGTCGTTGGCTCGTCAAGCAAAATGATGTCTGTTTCTTGCGCCAGCGTCATAGCGATCCATGCGCGTTGGCGCTGTCCACCGGAGAGCGAATCGACCGACCGCTCGGCGAGTTCGGCAAGCCCAGTTGCCGCCAAAGCGCGCTCGACCGCCCGCTCATCTTCGGCGCTCCATTGCTTGAACCACGTTTGATACGGGTAGCGCCCTTGCTTCACAAGTTGCAACACGGTCAGTCCTTCCGGAGCCATAGGCGATTGCGGCAAAATGGCGAGCCGGCGGGCGATTTCTTTTGTCGGTTGTTTGGCAATCTCTTTTCCATCAAGCAAAACAGCCCCGCCTGTCGGCTTTAGCAGCCGCGCCAAGGCGCGCAGCAACGTCGACTTGCCGCAGCCGTTCGCGCCGATGAACACCGTGATTTTTCCTTTTGGAATCGTCAAGTCTAAACGGTCAATAATGGTCGTCTCGCCGTATGATAGTGTCAACTCCTTCGCTTGCAATGCGGACACGCGAACCCCCTCCTTTTTATGCTTTCCGATTCTGGTACAACAAATAAATAAAATATGGCGCTCCAATCGCAGCGGTAAACACCCCGGCCGGAATTTCCGTCGGCGCAAGCAGCAGCCGCCCAGCCAAATCCGCCCCCATGACTAACACACCGCCTAACAGCGCAGCGGTCGGAAGAAGAGCGCCAAACGCCGAACCGACGAGGCGGCGCGCCATGTGCGGCGCCATCAGCCCGACAAAGCCGATGCCGCCGGCGAAAGCGACCGCGCCGCCGGTGAGCGCTGTGCTCAGCAAAACAAGTCCTAGCCGTTGCCGTTCGACCGCGCCGCCAAGCCCCATCGCCAGCTCATCGCCCAGCTCCTGCACATTGACATGCCGCGCGGCCAATATCGCCAGAAGGAGCAGTCCGATGACCCATGGCGCCATAAGCGAAACGTGCTTCCAAGAAGCACCATACACACTGCCGGTGATCCACACGTTTGCCTGGCTCGCCCGATAGATGGGTCCTGTGATCATCAACAGTGTCGTCAACGCCTGCATGAGCGCAGAAACGCCGATGCCGACCAACACGAGCCGAAGCGGGGCGAGGCCGTTTTTCCACGCCAGCATATACACGAACCAAGCAGCGGCCGTAGCGCCGAGAAAGGCAGCAAGCGGCAGCCAGTGGATGCTGACGGTCAAAGAGTTGTTTTCATCGCTAAACAACGCCAAAAAGGCGACAACCGACGCCGCCGCTCCGCCGGTGATGCCGAGCACATCCGGCGAAGCGAGCGGATTGCGCACCATTCCTTGCAAAACCGCGCCGGCGACAGCCAGCGCCATCCCCGCCATCCAGGCAACCAACACGCGCGGCAGGCGGAACGTCACAATCACCGTCTGATGAATTTCCTCCCCGTATCCGAGCAGCGCAGCAGCGGCCTCAAGCGGGGACATGCGCATTTCGCCGCTGCCAATGCTGATAAGAAAAAGTAAGACGGCCGCTGCTATGAGCGCGGCGAGCACCGCAACAGCTTTTTTGTCATAGAAAAACGAGATGTGTTTTCCCATTCGAACCGTGATGTATTTTTTCATTTTGCGGCGATCCCCCTGCGAGCAATGTAGATGAAAAATGGAACGCCGAGCAAGGCGGTGACGATGCCGACCGGCACTTCGCGCGGCATCAGAACGTAGCGCGCCCCAATATCGGCCATAAGAAGCAAAATCCCGCCGAGCAAGGCGCAATACGGGAGCAGCCAGCGGTGGTCGACGCCGGCGAGCGCCCGCGCCATATGCGGCACCATCATGCCGATAAAGCCGATCGGACCGGCGACAGCCACCGACCCGCCAGCCAACAATACGACTAAAAGCGCAACGGCGGCCTTGATCACATTCGTCCGCAGCCCGAGCCCTTTCGCTACATCGTCTCCCATCATTAAGATGTTGACATGGCGCGCCAGCAACAAGGTTCCAAGCCAAGCGGCGGCCAAATACGGAAAGACGGCTGCCAACAGCTCGAGCTTCCGGCCGGCGACCGACCCGGCCAGCCAAAAGAGCACTTCTTCAAGCGCTTTTTCATTCATCGCCAGCATTCCTTGCGTCAGCGAGGCAAATAAAGCCGAGACCGCTGTGCCGGCAAGCGTCATCTTCAGCGGCGTCAGCCCGTCCTTCCCCGCGGCGCTGATCACAAACACGATCAACGCCGCCATCGCCGCCCCCATAAAAGCGACCCATGACAACATTTGCAATGAAGAAATGGAAAAAAAGGTGACCATCACAACAATGAAAAAACCGGCCCCGGCATTAATACCGAAAATGCCTGGCGAAGCGAGCGGGTTTCGCGTCAGCGCTTGCATGAGCGCTCCGGCCATCGCCAAGCTGGCGCCAACTGCAGCCGCAATCAACGCTCGCGGCAGCCGAACCGTCGCCACGACTAAATGGGCGTTCGATCCATCATTGTCGATAAGAGCCGCCACCGCCTGCCGCCAACTCGTGTCGGTATATCCGCAAACGATGCTCATCCACACGGCGGCAAGCAGCACAATCAGCAAACCGATGAGGCCAACCATTTTTTGACGGTTTGTCGCCAGCATCTCTGAGATCTCCCTTGCTTCATTCTCTATTCTCTATCGTCAAGTCTATTTGATAATGACTCTCATCGTCAATGTTTTTTCGCATTTTCTTATGATTTTTTTAACATTTTTTCATTTATAGTTGACAATGATTATCAATTTTATTTATTATATCAACGTAAATAAAATTCATTATCAAATTCAAAGGGGGATTGACTAATGAAATCAAGGCATCTTGCCCTTCTTTCCGCCTTCATCCTTTCCCTCCTGCTTCTTGCCGGCTGCGGCGGAAAGCAGGAAGAAAAAACAGCCAAACCAGCGGAAAACAATGGGGCGAAAGCGGAAGCGAGCTACACGGTCGAGCACGCCATGGGCACGGCCGAAATCAAAGGAACGCCAAAACGAGTCGTCATTTTGACGAACGAAGGAACTGAGGCGCTCCTCGCGTTAGGCGTGAAACCAGTCGGCGCTGTCAAATCGTGGACGGGTGATCCGTGGTACGACCATATTAAAGACAAAATGGATGGCGTCAAAGAACTCGGTTTGGAATCAGAGCCGAACGTCGAAGCGATCGCCGCCTTGAAACCAGATTTGATTATCGGCAACAAAATGCGCCATGAAAAAATTTATGAACAGTTGAACCAAATCGCTCCGACCGTGTTCTCAGAAACGCTGCGCGGCAACTGGAAAGACAACTTTATGCTGTATGCGAAAGCCGTGAGACAAGAGGAAAAAGGGAAACAAGTCATTGCTGAATATGACAAACGCATTGAAGACTTAAAAGCGAAACTCGGTGACAAGCTGAAGATGAAAGTATCGATCGTCCGCTTTATGGCCGGCGATGTGCGCATTTACCATAAAGACTCGTTCTCCGGCGTCATTTTGGATCAACTCGGCTTCGCCCGCCCGGAATCGCAAAACGTAAACGATTTCGCGGAAACCGGCGTGACGAAAGAACGCATCCCGGCAATGGACGGAGACATCCTGTTCTACTTTACATATGAGACAGGGGACGGCAAAGCGAGCGAACTTGAAAAAGAATGGATCAACGACCCGCTCTTTCAAAACTTAAATGTCGCGAAACAAGGAAAAGTATACAAAGTGAGCGACACGATTTGGAACACGGCTGGCGGGGTGCTCGCGGCTCATTTGATGTTGGATGATATTGAAAAGTACTTCCTGCAAGGGCAATAATCGCTCCTTAATCGAAAGGGGGTGTCCCAAAAGGATCGGGACACCCTTGCTCATCACCATATATCGCCACGAAACAATGAATCATGCGCAATATGTTGTATTTCGTTTGAGAGGAATGACGCTTTTGGGTCAGCCCCTTTTTCCTTTTCCATCATTCCTGCCCTGTGGCTTGCCTCGACGTTAACTTCATTTTCCCAAGGGCAAAAATAGTTGCTGCTTATCGCTCGATATGGTACATTCAAAATGCAAACCTCGCACGGAAAGGAAGAAAGATGGTGAAACACCCTGCCTTCATCACCGCATGCGTATTATCATTCAGCTTTCTGCTCTCAAGCTGCACCGATGACGGCGTTCAGGAACAAAGCCACTCGCAGATGACGAAAACCGCCACCGGCGATATTCGGGAAACGACAAAATCGGTCGAGCATTTGCCAAGCTTTTTGAGCGCGTTTGAGGAAGAGATGGCTGTCTTGTACCAGCAGGCTGCCGAACATCGCAAGCTGCTTGAGAACATCCCGTGCTACTGCGGCTGCGGACAATCGGCCGGCCACAAAAACAATTACGATTGCTTTGTCTATGAAAATAAACAAGACGGCTCAGTCGTCTGGGATGACCATGCGACCAAATGCGGCGTCTGCCTCGACATCGCCGCTGAATCGATCGCCGCTTACGATCAAGGGAAATCGATCAAAGACATTCGGCATATGATCGATGAAAAATATAAAGAAGGCTATGCCGAACCGACGCCGACAAAGCCGCTCTAATACCAATGAAAAAAGCGCCAAATCCGGCGCTTTTTTCATTGCAGCCAGTCCCCCGTTTGCCCCACCGAGCGCCCACTGCTTTTCGATCAACAGAAACAAGGCTGCTGAAACTGGATTTCGCTCCTCTCAAGGAGAGTTCACAAAGGCTTCGCACAGGCAACATCAACACCGGCTGAGCGCGGCGTACAAGTCATGCAATGTTTCGATGCCGCGCTGGCGGAATTCATCAAGCAAGATCGCCCATAGCTTCGCCATCGCTTCGACGTCGCCATCCGCCGTATGGCGGCGCGGGCAACGGATGCCATAACAAGCTAACGCATCGTCAAACGTCGGGCACGAATGGCCGATCAGCGTCATCATCGGCTGCAAGTCGACAAAACGTCCGCTCCATTTTTGCCGATAATGGCGCCAAAGGGCATGGCGCAAAAACGCCAAATCATGGCCGATATGATAGCCAATTAAGACGCCGGCGGCAATAAACGGCACAAACGTGCGCAGCGCCTCGGCAAGCGGCGGAGCGAGCGCTACATCCTTCGCCTCGATGCCGGTCAAGGCGGAAATATGCTCCGGAATCGGCTTTTCCGGCTTAACGAACGTCATGTACGAATCCGTCACAACTCCCCCGACCGTTTTCGCCGCCGCCATAGCCAAAATTTCATCGCCTTGCTCTGGAGAAAAGCCCGTCGTCTCGAGATCAATGATGACAAACGGAATGTCAGTCAGACGGTCATGCCAATCGATAACCTGCTGTTTGTCTTTTTGCAGCGAACGAAGCCATGTTTCCTGTTGCAGTGAATGGTCGTGGCCAAATAAGGCAGATGACGCCTCGCGCGGAACGCCGAGCGACAACAAGCGGAGCGCCCGCTGCCAAAAACGATGCCGCTCATGCATGAATGTTAGCCACCCGCCGCGCGACAAAGCGCTGCAGCCGTTTCGCGGTGCGCATCGCCTGCTTCAACTGCTTTTGTTCCGCCCGCTCAAGCGTCCGCCATAACACATATTCACGCCCATCCCCCGCCTCGGTGCTGTACTTAAGGCGAATGGAATAGTAAACAGAAAGCGCCTCGCAAACGGCGGCGGAAAGCGGCGCCGTCAATACGCCATTCGCTTCAAGCGCCCGCCGCCGCTCGGCTGTGCCCGCCGTCGGGACGTGCGCAAAACAGGCCAACCATTTCAGAGCGTTAGTGAGTTGCACGTAGCCGCTTTGTTTCATATGAACGGCCCCGCTGTACGGCCCCCATCGCTCCGTTTGCACGTTGCCCAGCCAACCGAGCGGAACCGGAGGAAATTGAACGTGCTCGCCCATGCGCACCAACAGCGGCGGCCGTTCGGCCACCGCCGCAAACAACATTCTCCTGCCCACCTCAGCCAATTCTGCCTCGCCATAAAGCGGCCGCATATCCATTGCAATCAACAAAAAACGAATGTCGTTCGGCCACCCGCTGTCTAAATAGGAAGAAAGTTGTTGCTCCCAACCGCGGACCGACTGCGCCCACCGCTTGTTCGTCGCCATCACGTAACCGGAGCAGTACGGATAGCCGGCCTCATGCAACATGTCCACCCCAACCGCCGCCATATGGCGAATGAATTCATAACAGGCCGCCTCTTCTTCCTCAGGACAGTCGAATAAAATGCCATGGTCTTGATCTGTCCAAATCGTCGGCTCGCGCCGGCCGATGCTTCCCATCACGTACCAGCACCACGCCGGAGGACGAATGCCGACCGATCGTTTCATCGTCTCCCGCTCCGCAAGGAAAAACGCGCGGCGAAGCATGGCTTCATGCACGCAAACTACGTCGTCCGCAAGCTGCTCCATTTGTTCAAGCGCCAAACAGCGCCGCAGTTCGCGCGCCAGTTCGTCATGACAAAAACGAAGATCGGCGGCCGACTCGGCTGCACTTAGCCGTTCGGCCACCTTTGCCGCCAACGATTCCATCTCCTTTGCCCCCTTGGCTATTGCTGGGCGGCTGTCTTCGGCTGATACGCGGGATCGAGCTGCTCCGGATAGCCGTAAGAGCCGTGCTCGCTAATATCAAGACCTGAAATTTCTTGTTCCGCCGTGACACGCAACCCGATCGTTTTCTTCATGGCATATAAGATGATAAACGAAACGGCAGCGACATACACCGCAGCGCCGAGCACCCCGACCGTTTGCACAATCAGCTGGTCAAAGCCGCCGCCGTAGAACAGCCCGGCTTTGCCGATGCCCGTGATCTCAACTAATCGCGGCGAAGCGAAAAACCCGGTTGAAATCGTGCCGATGATGCCGGCAATCCCATGGACGGAAAAAGCGTAAATCGGATCGTCAATCCCTTTGCGTTCGAGATAGATGGACGTCCAGAACGTAAATGACCCGGCCACTGCGCCGATCACAACCGCCGCCCACGGTTCGACGAAAGCGCACGCCGCGGTAATGGCAACCAAAGCCGCGAGTACGCCGTTCACCATCGCCGGAATGTCCGCTTTGCCGACCAAAATTTTCGCCGTCACAATCGCAGCGATCGCCCCTGCCGCGGCGGCCAAATTCGTCGTCAGCGCGACATAGCCAAAAAACCCGTCGCCAACCGCCATCGTGCTGCCAGCGTTAAAACCGAACCAGCCGATCCATAAAATCAATCCGCCAATGACCGTATATACTTGGTTATGCCCAGGAATGACGTTTGGCGTCTTGTCTTTGTTGAACTTGCCGATGCGCGGCCCAAGCAAAATCGTAGCCACAAGCGCCGCAATCGCACCTTGCAAATGAACGACGGTCGAACCGGCGAAATCTTGCATTCCCATTTGCCCGAGCCAGCCGCCGCCCCACACCCAATGGCCGATCACCGGGTAAATGGCGATCGTAAAAATCGTTCCGAAAAGAAAGTAGACAGACAGTTTCGCCCGCTCGGCGAAGCCGCCCCAAGCAATGGCCAACGACACGCCGGCAAAGCCGAGCTGGAATAAAAATTTGAGGGTCAGTGGTACATTCGCCCACGACAATGAGTCAAACGTCCCTTTTCCTTCTTTTAAAAACCATCCTTCTGTCCCGATGAAGCTGTTTCCTGCCCCAAACGTAATGGCAAAGCCGAACGCCCAAAACGCCAATGAGGCGATGGAAAAGCTTAAAATTTGTTTCCCCGCCACATGCCCGGAGTTTTTCATGCGCGTTGATCCGGCCTCAAGCAAAGCAAATCCTGCTTGCATGCCGATGACAAGCACCGCGCTGAGCATCATCCAGAGAGCATCGAGCCCAAGCGTCAACGTTTTTTCATCCATTTACGTCTCTCCCTCTTTGTCATTTATTATCTCTTTTATATGTCATAATATATAACATAAAATCACCGAGAGCAACGTCTATTTTCTATTGTAAACGGTTACTAAAGAAAAACATTTGTTAAATTTCCTTACAAAAGGAGAATGCCCCTCATCACGAAGGGCATTCCTCACGGTGTTACGCAACGCGAATCGGCTTGCCAAACGGCACGCGCGGCATATAATCGTCCGGCACAAGCCAAAACACTTCATAGTCGACTTGCAGCTCTTCGTAAAAATAGCCGGTTACATCGGTGATGTAAAACAACGTATCGATTTTTTGCGCAGCAGCCCATTCCAGCACTTCGGTGTACGACGATTTCCCATGCTTGAAATATTGAATCGTCGCCACGCCAACCGGAGATACATCGCGAATTTTAAAATCCGCTTGGACGAGCAGCGTGTCCGGGCGCAGTTTTTCAAACAGCTTCACGATGTTTTGAATGAGCATTGGCCGCTCCGGACGGTTTGATGTGTCGATCGCCAGCGCGATTGAATGATCTTTCCGCTCTTTGAGCAACGCCAATAAAGCCCGCTGCCATCTCACGATGATCATCCCCCTTGTATCGGTGAATCGCCGTGCGCACTACTAGTATAGACGACGATGGCGGAAAGTACGAACTGTTTTTCTTTCCTTTTTCCCCTCCCGTTTCACAAACATAAACCAAAACGCCAAGGAACAGCTCCTTGACGTTTCTTACTCCGACGGAGAAAGGGGAATGCCTGAGCCATTTTCATGATCGACTGCTGCCTCGATCGTTCCTTCTGCGTATACATCGCTCACTTGTTCGTGCGTCTCGGAGAGCGCCGCACCGAGAAACGAATCCGACTCGTAATCCGACGGATCGTATTGCCGGCCGGTGATCTCAAGCGGCTGTTTCTTTTCTGTCATCCATCATTCCTCCTTGTGTATGCCGTTTGATGATTAGTGTGGAACAAGAGCGAAAAATCAAAAGAGGAAGTTTATGGGTGACGCATGCATACATAGGGGCAAACGCGGCAAACTAACGATAAACAATGGAAAGAGAGGATGATGGCTAATGAGACAGCCAAAGCAAAACGACAGCGTGGAACAGCAACGAAAAAAACAACAACCGGACAAAGATATGGAAAAACAGACAGGATACGGCGATAAAAAATTGGAAGGCCCAAACTATCCAGCAGAATAAAGGCGGCGATGCCCAATGAGACATTTGCTTGCGTTAGTACTGAAATATTTGCTGACTGCCACGGTGATGTTTGCCATTTTACCGCTGTTTTTGCGCATTTCATCGGCAGAGATTTTATGGTTCAGCCTTTGGCTGACGCTTGTCGCCTATGCGCTCGGCGACTTGTACGTTCTGCGGCGCCTTGGCAACGTCTCAGCGACGATCGCCGATTTTGGGCTTGTGTTTGTAGCGGTATGGATCGGCATCGGCGCGTTTTATGACATCGCCGGCGCCGCCATGTTAAACGCAGCGTTTTTCTCCGCCCTGCTTGCGGCGTTGGGGGAATCGCTGCTTCACGCTTATGTGTTGCGATTTGTCATCGTCCAGCACGGCGAGGAAGGCGTCCCGCTCATCGGCCGCCAATGGCAAACGGAGGCGGCGGAAGAGTTTGCCGTCCGCGCCGCCCGTCCGGATGACAAAGATCGTGAACGAGCGGAACAGGAGGATGAACAGCATCATCAAGAGCCTCCCCATCCCCCCATCCTATGAAGGAGGAACAAATGTTGACAGCTGCAGTCCGAGACGCCAGCCGCTCCCCCTTCCTTCCAAACAGGGCTTCAACGTGAATGACTCCACCTTTGTTTGGAACATTCAATGGCTGCATCTCCACTTCGTTTTGGGTTGCGCCCTGTACAAAATGGAAGTGGGGGAGCTTCATGGGAAATCATAAAACAGAGGGCGAATGAAAAAAACGGGTGCTTCTCGTTCGCTAGACACCCGTTTCGCATGAGGATCTTTGGTTTTTCAGCGCTTTCTTCTACAGCCATGGGCGGATCCATCGGACGCTTGGCCGCAAGCCGAAACAGGACGATCTCCTATCCGCCCTTATTGCTCCGGTCGTTTCAGCGCGAGCAGCGTCTGTTTCAGTTCCGCTTCCATCGCCGCCAGCTCGCGTTCGGCCTGCTGCCGTTTTAATCGGCCTTCCGCTTGGATTTTCAACGTTTCTTCAAGCGTAGCGATCAAATTTTCTTGCGTTCGCTTCAACGTTTCAATATCGATCAAACCGCGCTCGTTCTCCTTGGCGATTTCAATGCTGTTTGTTTTTAACATTTCCGAATTGCGCAATAACAGCTCATTCGTCGTCTCGGCGACCTGCTTTTGCGCCGCAGCCGCCTTTTGTTGGCGAAACAGCGTCAAAGCGATCACGACTTGGTTTTTCCAAAGCGGAATCGCATGCAAAATCGACGATTGAATCCGCTCGACAAGCGTTTCGTTCATATGCTGAATCATGCGGATTTGCGGCGCCGTTTGAATCGTCACTTGCCGGCTGAGCTTTAGGTCATGCACCCGCTTCTCAAGCCGCTCGGCAAACTGCCGCAAATCTTGCACTTCCTGCCAAGCCATTTGGTCGCCGGAGCGCTCCGCTTCCGCTTGCTTTTCTGGAATCGTCTTCGTCCGCAGCTCTTCGAGTTTGTATTCGGCTGCCGCAATATAAATATTGAGCGCTTCAAAATAGTTTTTGTTTTTTTCATAAAGCGTCTCGAGCATCATAATGTCGCGAAGCAGCAAATGCCGGTGCTTCTCCAATCGGTCGGCGATTTTATCAATTTCAACGCCGATTTTTTGGTATTTCGCCGCCATCTCCTGCAGCGGCTTGGCTACCGCGCCGAACAGGCGGGACAGCCACCCTTTTTTCGCCGGCATCAAGTCATCGGGATTGACTTCTTTGATTTTGGTCATCAGTTCACTGATCACTTCGCCGACCGGACCGGCGTCTTTCGTTTGCACATGATGCAAAATCGCATGGGAAAACTTCGACAGCTCGGTTTGCGCCGCCACACCGTATTGCAAGACGGCCTGATGGTTGGCCGGGTCGATTTGTTTGGCAAGCGCAAGCGCTTTTTCCCGATGCTCGGGCTTCAACGCATCAAGTGCGCGCGCCGGCGTTTCGTCCTCCTTTCGCCGCGGTTCGGCCGGCGACGAAAACGGTTGGGCGAGCAGCTCATCGAGCGTGCTTGTCCGTTCCAGCTCTTGCAGCCAATCCGCCGAGTCTTTCTCGTAATTCCGTCCGTCCATCGTCATTCTCCTTTCTTTGACAGCGGAAGGCGAAGCCCGTCCGCTTGTTGAAGCGACTGTCTCAGCAGTTTCGCTTCCGTTTGCAGCGACCAGACGTCATTCGATAACACTTCGAGCAGCTGCCGTTCAGCCGCTGAAGTCAGTTCGCCAAGCACCTTTTCCGTCTCTCGCAGCGCTTTTGCCATGTCAGCGCTTTGCACCGGCTGTTGCGACAAATAAGCGTATTTTTCCACCATCTCGACCGCCGTCGGCCATTCATTTAAAAGAAACGGCTGAGCCAATCGGAGTCGATGCGGCCGTTGTTCAACGGCGCGAATCAGCCGGTCAACCACGGAGCTCAATCGGGAAACAACCTGCCACATCGCCATGGAACGAAGCTGAAAACGAGCGCGGCGAAGCCGCTTCCATAACGCGCGCGCTTCACGGAGCTGGCTTTGGACGTACTCCCACTCCTCAGCCGACACATCAGCCGGCAGACGATGATGCCGCCTTTTCATGATGGCGGACACCCCCCACATCGCCCCCATTCCGGATAAAATTGAAGGCCAAAAGCGAAAATCAGCGGCGATGAATACGACGACCGCGACGATGACCCCTGCGTTCCATGAGACAAACCAACGCCATATTGTACGAAGCAACTGCTTCATTGTCCCTTCTCCTTCTTTATCTTTTCTTTCATTATAGCATGTCCACTCCATCATACGTACAAACACCTAAGGAAGTTTCATCGTTAAACGGACGATGAGCATAGGACAATGGCCGTTTCGAATAGGCTATAGTGAAGTCATCGCAAAGGAGAAATAGAGATGAATTCGATCGATTGGCAATTAGTTTCCTTTGTCGCCGTGTCGTTATTGCAAGACTATTGGTGCTATGTCAGGCTGCCGTGCGTCTATTATTGGCGAGCGGCGGACGATGATCAAAAAGCCGCCTAATGGCGGAAGGAGGGAATGAAATGCAGTCATGGCACCACCCTGCTCCCCCTGCCGCTTCTCGTCCTGCGCTGGTCATCACCGGCCAAGGAACAGTCACCGCCAAACCAGATACCGTCCTCATCGCAATCGGCGTGCGCACAGAACATCACAACGTTCAAGAAGCTCTAGTTGACAATGCAAAACGCACCAATGCCGTCATCGAAGCATTGAAGACGCTTGGCATTCCCATAGAGGACATGGACACGGCATCGTTTTCCATCCGGCCAACATACGAACACCATGACGGAACGACCGCTTTATCCGGCTATGAAGTCGAACATTGGCTGGATATCACCGTCCGCGATACAAAAAAAGCCGGCGCCATTTACGAAACGGCCGTTGCCCACGGAGCGAACCTCGCCCGCGGTTTGGAATTCCGCTTGGCAAACGAACAAGTCTATTATCAACAAGCGTTGACATTGGCGGTGAAAAACGCCAAAGAAAAAGCGCTGGCCATCGCCCGCGCTCTCGGCTTGCCGCTTTACGACACACCGTTGGAACTAAAAGAACAGCCGCCCGCCCGATCGACGCCGTATCATCCGGCCGTTCTCAGCATTTCCTCATCAGCGCCGCCTGTGCAGACGCAGGATGTGATCATCACCGCCTTCGTTGAGGCGACATTTGTCTATTCGTTCATTTCGTGACATCCACCTCATGGACGCGGGCGCCGCCAAACAGCTCGACGCGGGTGGTTTTCTTTTTCCCATTCGAATGGACGATGGTCACAGCGTACGCGCCCGGCAAATACGGGCCGATTTTTTTGACAAATGGATCTTTCGTCGCTTCTCCTTCCGTTTTTACCCCGTTAACAACAAACGACGCCTCCGGATCATCAAGACGCACATGGAGAAAATAGAGAGTCGGCTCAAACACGTACCGGTTCTCAAACACGTGAATCGTAAACACCGGCGGATGAGATGTCAATCCTTTAATATATACGTGGCCGTTCTTGCGCTGGCGGGCAAACTCCCGATCCAGCTGTTCGTACGCTTCTGGGTGCCGTTCCACATACGCGAACAACGGCGCCAACGTTTTCTCGTTGATCGGCACGGTTTCCTCCGTCACCCGCAGCATCTTCTGCAAAGCGGCCACATCGCGGTCTTCGATCGCATCTTTTAAACGCATAATGGCCATTTCTCGGCTCGCGGCCGTCTTCAACGCCCCATACCCGCTCCAAAGAAGCGTGCTCGCCCCCCACAGAACGACGATGGCGACAAGCAGCCAGCCGATGAGACGGTATTGCTTTTTTCTCCTCTTTTCCCTAGACAAAACGCGCGCCTGATGCCTCTTTTCACTGCGCGCCAACGCCGCGGCGCCGTTCTGACCGCCGCGGCTTCCCATTTCCCCCTCAATTGCATCCGGTTCGAACACGCGCGGTTTCATGAGCGCTTCCCCTCTCCTTCTCGCTGTCTAGTTCCACTTTATGTCAGAGACAGGGAATATATGTTACACGAACAACGGTGCGCTTTTTATTATACCCGCCTGAGCGAAAAACGGATAGCCGTTTGCACTGCTCCCGTTACCGTGAAAACGAAACGTTCGATCGCTCTATTCGCCGCCCGACTTGCCGGAACATCCATGCATACAATGCCGCACTGGCCAGCGCCAACATCCCAAGGCTAACAAATGTCCATGCATAGCCGACCCATGCCGCCGCCGCAAGCGACAGCGGCGCCAACATCCGCCCAATCGTAAAGCGGAGGCTGGCGGCGGCAAAATACTGGCCGCGCATCTCCTCCGGAGCCAGTTTCGTCACAAACGACTGCTGCAAACCGGCCGTCATCAGCTCAGCCAACGTGAACAGCGCCATAACCGCCATCAATCCAAGCAGCGAGGACGTTTGGCTAAACAGCCACATCGAAATGCCGTATAAGACGGATGAACCAACAAACGCCTGCTTCTCCGAATAGCGGGACATCCAACGCGTCACAACCACCGTGCATAGCGCGACCAACAGACCGTTTTCGGCAATCAGCCAGCCAAAGGCACTCGTGCCGTCAACCGTCCATCCCCCCAACGTTTCGGCTCCGACTGTTTCTTTTGTATACAATGGAATTAACAAATCCAGTTGCATAAACGTTTGCGCCACCAACATCCCAGCAACAAGAAACAAGAAAAAGACACGATCACGGACAATGACCATATATTGCTCGAGCTGTGTGCGCAAAAAAGACCGCCACGTCGTCCCGCTATCCCCCCTGCCCACCTCAGCGAGCGGCGCGGTTTCGCGTAATTGTTTGGCCAGCAACATTGCCATCACAAAACACGAACATGCGGCCAAAAGCAATAAGGCAAACCGATGCTCAGCATAAAGAAGGCCGCCAACAATCGGTCCGATGACAACCGAAATATTGATGGATGTGTAAAACACGGCAAAAACATGATTCCGATCTCGTTCCGGCACGACATCCGCCACCATCGCCTGGCTCGCCGGCCAATAAAACGCCCCGCAAATGCCCGCGAACGTAAAGCAAAGAAAGCCGACAAACGGCGACGACCACCATGGGGAGCTGGCCAAAGCGAAAACGAAAAACGCCGCCCCCTGACCGTAGGCGGACAATACCATCATCCGCTTGCGTCCGAACATATCGGCGCAATAGCCGCCCATCAAGTTGGCAATGACAGAAAACAATTGTGAAGCGATCATCAGCAGCCCCGCTGTCTCTGTGCCAAAGGCATCGGCAAAATAAATCGACATAAAGGGAAAAAACATCCAGAAGGTCGTATTCATGAGCGCCTCGCCAAACAGGCGCACTTTTAGGTTGCGGTCCCAATCACGTATTCGCATCCGCTGTCCTCCTAATCTTTCGCCTTTCGAATTTCTTTGGAAATTATATCATATTTTTATAGAGGATCGGAGAAATACTTTTCAAATAAAAAAACCTGCCCATCTTGCTGATGGACAGGACGACTTACGTCTATTTTGCCTCTTACTTGCGAATAAATTGCTGCGTCCAAATATATCCATTTTCTTCAAAACCAACGCCGATGTGCGTAAAGTTTTTGTTCAAAATATTCGCGCGGTGGCCTTCGCTGTTCATCCACGCATTGACGACTTCTTGCGGTGTGCGTTGGCCTTTGGCGATATTTTCCCCAGCCGCTGTGTACGAAATGCCGAATTTTTTCATCATCTCAAATGGAGAACCATATGTCGGGCTGTTGTGCGAGAAGTAGTTGTTTACCGCCATGTCGCGCGATTTTTCACGGGCGACTTTGCTGAGGGCCAAGTCAACTTGAAGCGGCGGCAAGCCGTATTTCGCCCGTTCTTTGTTCGTCAGCTCAACGACTTGTTGCTCATAGGCGTTTAAGCCAGTTGCTTTTTGCGACGCTGCTGTTGGTGCCGTCGCTGGCGTTTTCGCCGGTGCTTGCGCATTGGCGGTTGGTTTTGATGCTGGCTGTTTTACCGTTGCCGGGGCTTGCGGTTTCGCTGCCGCCGGTTGTTTTGCCGCTGGTTGCTGCACTGCCGGTTTTGCCGATTGGAACGAAACAAACGGGAAATATTGTTTCAACCATTTCTCGAAATCTTGAATGTTTGTGCTTACATATTTTACTTGATACGCGTTCGCTGTCGGGCACGTCGTCCCTGCTGCTTCCGTTTTCGTTGTCGCGGCAAATGAAACGCCGACGAGCGCGACCGAAGCGGCGATCGTTGCTAACGTTTTTTTCTTCATCGGAATTCCTCCTTGCATCCTCTATTTGAAAGTTTCAGAGATATTGCGTCCGTCAGTCATGCCTACACGATGAGATTCGAAGAGGAACGGTTTCGTTGTTCCCTCGCCTTCGCCCTCATTATAGCACGGGTTTTTTGTAATATTTTTGGATCAAAATGGAAAAAGAACAAGATGGGAACATTTAGAAAAAGATGCGCCTGTTTTCATTCCCAGTTGGCCGCCCATCGCGGCAGTTGCAATGATTGGAATCATCATCCTTTCACGAACGGTCATTCCTTTTTCTCCTCTATTATTCTAGCCCCCCATATTTTTCTAGAAAAAAGGGAGTTGACAGCCTCTTTTTTGGCCGCTTCATTTAACAATTGTTACAGCTGTGTTACAAAACAGATGGTAATGTTCATCCTGTTGTTACAAACAGAAAAGCCGGGGCGGCAAGCCCCGGCTTCGGTCATGATTGCTCCTAATCGACAACGAACAACGTTTGCACCTCAGCTTCACCTGCACAGTAAATGCTGCTCGTCCGTTGCCAATGACGCAAGCGCGTTACTTCGTAGTTATCCACTAATCAACAGCGGAATTCGCTCTTTATACTTCTCAATCCATCGGCGGTTATGCTCATCCGCCTCTTCGATATTGCCACTTAACAAGACGGGCGGCTCAAATCCATTTTCCGCCATAAGCGCAACGGCCTCGGCAAAAACCGCGTTTAAAATCGCACTGCCGATCACTGTCGAAGTAGGAGCAAATGGAACGGGGACATTTGGATGGGCCAAAATTGCATCCCCTTTCACAGAATGGTTGTCAATCACTAAGTTCACCACTTCGTACAATAACCGGCCGCTCTTATGCCGCGACGGTTGACTCTTCGAATATTCTAAAGATGTGATCGCGATCGTGTAAGCCCCCTTCTCCTTAGCTGCCAACGCGACATCAATCGGCACAGGGTTGCGCCCTGATGTAGACAAAACAAAGAAAACATCCTCTGGACGAACATCTTCATGCTTCATAAACTGTTGCGCAAAATCATTCATCCGTTCTAGCATCGATGACCGCGCCGCCCCTTCATGAAGCATGAGCGGCTCGACAAAGATCGGTTTCACCGGGACAAGCCCACCCGCGCGGTAAAACACTTCCTCTGCTAAAATATGAGAATGGCCGCACCCGAACAACTGAACAATTCCGCCGTTTTGAATCGCTTCGCTTACTGCATGGGCGGCCTTTTTTAGATTGTTCTTTTCATGGCTTAAAACGAGTTCCAAACGTTCGTTGATTTTTTGGAAATATTGATCGATCATCGTTCTTTCGCCCCTTAAGCGCTTAATTTTCTATTTTTCTAAACCGGGCTTACTATTTAAACGCTCCTTCAGCCAAAAAAACGGCTTCCCCTGCAAAGGAAGCCGCCCATCGGTTCAATTGTATCGCTCCTTTACTGTCCTGTATAACCTCCGACCGGAATATTGTCCTTCCGCGCCACCCCAGTGCGGTAAGCGGCTTCGATGACCGCTTGTCTAACGCGTTCGACGACTTTGCTGTTGAAGACGCTTGGGATGATGTACGTTTCGTTCAATTCATCCTCCGTCACGACAGAGGCGATCGCTTTTGCGGCGGCGAGCTTCATTTCCTCATTGATTTCTCTCGCACGGCAGTCTAAAGCGCCGCGGAAAATGCCCGGGAAGCAAAGGACGTTGTTGATTTGGTTCGGATAATCAGAACGCCCGGTCGCCATGACGCGCACGTACGGCTCGGCCAGCTCCGGATCAATTTCCGGAATCGGGTTGGCCATCGCAAACACGATCGGGTCGCGCGCCATTTTTTTCACGTCCTCAACTTTTAAAATGCCCGGAGCCGAAACGCCGATGAACACATCTGCGCCGGCGATGACGTCCGACAAGCTTCCTTTCAGATTATCCGGGTTGGTGATTTGCGCATACTCTTGCCAGTACGGATTTTCGTACGTTTCATCGCGGTGGATGGCGCCATGGCGATCAACCCCGATGATGTTGCGCACGCCGGCCGCGAGCAAAATTTTCGTGCAAGCGATGCCGGCCGCGCCAATGCCGGTTAAGACGACTTTAATGTCCTCGAGCTTTTTGTCAACGATTTTCAACGCGTTGAGCAACCCCGCAAGCAATACAACGGCGGTGCCGTGCTGGTCATCATGAAAGACCGGTATGTCAAGCTCTTCTTTCAGCCGTTTTTCAATTTCAAAGCAGCGCGGAGCGGAAATGTCTTCGAGGTTAATGCCGCCGAACGCTGGGGCAATCGCTTTCACAATTTGAATGATCTCTTCCGTATTTTTCGTGTTCAAGCAAATCGGGAACGCATCCACTCCGGCAAATTCCTTAAACAGCATCGCTTTTCCTTCCATGACAGGCATCGCTGCATACGGGCCGATGTCGCCGAGGCCGAGCACCGCCGTGCCGTCCGATACGACCGCCACTGTATTCCGCTTAATCGTCAGCGAATACGCCTTGCGCGGATCTTCGGCAATCGCCGTGCAGACGCGCGCCACGCCCGGCGTATACACCCGCGACAAGTCATCGCGCGTTTTCACTGGAATTTTCGAGTTCGTTTCAATTTTTCCCCCAATGTGCATCAAAAACGTGCGGTCAGAAACGTTGATGATTTTGACGCCTTGAATTTTTTTCAGCGCCTCAATGATCAAATCACATTGCTTCGTATCAAGCGCGCTGACCGTGATGTCGCGCACCGTATGCACTTTGCTTGACGAAATGACGTCAATCCCAACAATATCTCCGCCCGCTTTGCCAATGGCTGTGGCGATATCGCTGAACGAGACGATATCTTTTTCAAATTGGAGACGGATCGTAATGTTCATTGCTGCCCCGCCTGGTAATGCCATAATGATCGTCCTTCCTTTTTTCTATATTTCTTAATTTTTCATGATAAATGATCCTACGGTACAAATGTTATCCGATGAGCCGGAAAAAGACAACCCTAAACACGGAATACGGCCAAATGTAGTTGGAATACACAGTAAATTTGTCATTTGTCTTTCCGCATCAACGCTAATACACGGCTTTACAATTTTGTTTTACATCCAGCCGATCACTCGCAAAGTTATAGCATAGTCGAATTGTATGGGGGTCAAAACAGAAACGAAAAATCGGAAATTCTTTATTGCAACTCATATAGCCTCATCGAAAAAGAAACGTCAAACACAAGCCAACAAAAAACAAAGAAGGAAAAGGGACGCGCAACGACGTAAAAGTAAAAAGCAGGAAAACACAAGACGGGAGCGAAAGAAGATGAAAGAAAAACTCCTTTTAGTGTTGGCCGACTTGTTTTGGGCCGGCAATTACGTCATCGGCAAGTCGGTCATTGCGGAAACGGGCCCATTTTGGCTGACGTTGATTCGCTGGTGCGCCGCTTTTATCGTGTTGGTGCCCGTATCGTACTGGCTCGAGCGGCCGCGCTACCGGGATGTCATGAAACAATATTGGCTGCCGCTCGCTGCGTCCGGAGCGCTTGGCGTCATCGGCTACAACTTGCTTTTATACGGCGCGCTCGCCTATACGTCACCGATGAACGCAGCGATCGTCAACTCGCTCAATCCGGCGATCATTGTCGTGTTGTCATATGTATTGCTGCGCGAGCGGCTGTCAAAAACGAATATCGTCGGCTTTTTATTGTCACTCGCCGGTGTGCTCTTTATTTTAACAGACGGGCACGTGGCACACGTCTTCCAAAGCGATTACAACCGCGGTGATTTGATGATGCTCGCGGCTGGCGTCGTCTGGGCGCTGTATTCGATCATTGGCAAAAAGCTTCCCGTTCCGCCGATTACAGCGACAACGTGCTCCGTTTTTTTCAGCTTGCTGCTGTTATGGCCGTTCGCATTCTTTTATCCGTTTCCGGCCGATCACGTAAGCGCAGCCGGGCTCGCCGGGGTTGCCTATATTTGCCTTTTTCCGTCCGTTCTCTCTTTTTTGTTTTGGAACATTTCGGTGCAAAAAGTTGGCCCGAGCCATGCCGGCGTATATTTGAATTTGATCGCCGTGTTTACCGCCATCATCACGTTTTTGTTTGGCGGTGCGCTGTCTATCCCGCAGCTTGCCGGTGGTGCAGTCGTCTTATTCGGCGTTTATTTGGCGACGAAAATGCCGAAAGCAAAGGCGGAACAAGTGGATATCGCAGGATGACGACCGGGCCGTTTGACGGGCAGCATAATCAAAAATAAAACCCGTCATCACAAGCGGGAACCTTTGGCCATGAAAAAACAGCGCCGCCCGCCGCGCCCAAAGCCCTGTTGCATGCAAAAGCGGCCCCCCTCACCCAAAGGGAGACCGCTTTTTGGCTATTGAAGCAACCGGAGAAACTCGCGCATAAACGCCGGCAAATCCGGCCACGCATGGGCGGAGACAAGGTTGCCGTCAACATGGACCGTATTGTCGGACACATACGTCGCTCCGAGCGCCTCAACCCCTGGCTTGCAGGCGATATACGCCGTCAAGCTCCGGCCTTTCAGCACATCCGGCATCGTTTCAAAAATAAGTGAAGCGTGGCAAATCGCGGCAATCGGCTTATTCGTTTCAAAGAAATGGCGGACGATGCGCTGCACGTTCTCATCGAGGCGGATGTATTCCGGCGCGCGCCCGCCTGGTATGACCAACCCGTCGTATTGCGCCGGGTCAACCTCGGCAAACGATGCATGAGCGTCGATCAAATAGCCTTGCTTTTCCACATACGTATCCCAGTCGGCAAAATCATGAACGACCGTGTGCAGTTTCTTTTTCTTCGGCGCGGCAATCGTGACTTCATGTCCCTCTTCGAGCAAGCGATAGTACGGATAGTACACTTCAAGCGCCTCCACCGCATCGCCGGTGATGATCAACACCTTTTTGCCCATTTTCCTTGCCCCCTTGTCCATTTTTTCCTCCTCTTTTATCATAATGGAAATGGACGGAAAGGAAAAGCAAAATGATTGTCGAACTTCTCATTGGATTCATCCTTTTGCTGAAACGCAAGAAGGATTGGACGTACATTTAACATAAGGGGGAAAAAAGCATGACCATCGCTTCATGGCTGGCTACCTCGCGCCGCACCGTCGTGCTGACCGGCGCTGGCATGTCGACCGAAAGCGGGCTGCCCGACTTCCGCTCGCCGCGCACCGGGCTGTGGGCGCGCTTTAACCCAAGCGAGCTCGCCACAGTCGAGGCGTTGCATCATCGCCGTGAATCGTTCGTTGAGTTTTACCAATATCGCATTCGCACGTTGCAGGAGTGTCAGCCGCACGACGGGCATCGCCTATTGGCCGATTGGGAGCGGCGCGGACTCGTCCACACGATCATAACGCAAAACGTGGATGGCTTTCACCAAGAAGCCGGCAGCCAACGCGTCATCGAGCTCCATGGCTCGCTTCGCACCGTCCATTGTCAGCGATGCGGGCAATCAAAGCCAAGCTTTGTCTATTTGCACGGGATATGGACGTGCGAATGCGGCGGTGTTTTACGTCCGTCGGTCGTGTTGTTTGGCGAGCCGCTGCCGGAGAAAGCCATCGACCAAGCTTGGAAAGCGGCCCGCCAAGCGGACTTGTTCGTTGTGCTCGGCTCCTCTCTGCAGGTATCCCCAGCCAACCAGCTGCCGATTGTCGCCAAACGGAGCGGAGCAAAACTCGTGATCATCAATTGGGAGCCGACCGAACTGGACGATCTCGCCAACGCCATCATCCACCAGCGAAAAATCGGCGAGGTGCTGAACGAGCTTAATGAGCAGTTGACGGAGGTGAACGGATGAACAAAGAAACGATATTGCAAGAGGCGCTCCGATCGATCGGCGATCATTCCCGCATCCGCCATTGGCGCCGCGTCTCGGGCGGCGACATCAATGACGCCTACCGCGTCCAAAGCGATAAGCAAACGTACTTTGTGAAAATGCAATGTTTTCCGCCAGTTGGATTTTTCGCTGCCGAACAGATGGGCCTCGAGCTGATCCGGCAAGCGCGCGCCATCCGTGTTCCGCATGCCTTCGGCTTCGGGGAAGCGGACGGCTGGGGATGGCTTATCTTGGAATGGGTCGAAGGAACAGAAACGGCACAAACAGCCGAACAGCTCGGCCGCGGCCTTGCCCGCCTCCATCAATGCTGCGGGCCGGCGTTTGGCCTTGACCGCGATACCTATATCGGGACGCTGCCGCAGCGAAACGGCTGGTACGGCCGTTGGCTCGACTATTACCGCGACGCCCGCCTTACACCACAAATAACGCGAGCGGCGGAGAAAGGGCTCTTGCCCGCCAAGCGGCGCAAGAGCCTCGAATGGCTGCTCGATCATCTTGACCGCTGGCTTCCGAACGACTGCTTCCCATCACTGTTGCATGGCGATTTATGGAGCGGCAACTGGCTTCCTGGTCCTGACGGCATCCCGTATTTGATCGACCCGTCCGTTTTGTACGGCCATCATGAGTTTGAGATCGCCTTCACCGAACTGTTTGGCGGTTTTCCATCCCGGTTTTATGAGAGCTATTGCGAGCTCATGCCGCTCTCTCCGGGGTATCATGAGCGGAAACCGCTCTACCAGCTGTTTTACTTGCTCGTGCATTTGAATTTGTTCGGTGAGGCGTACGGTGGGGCGATCGATCGCGTGCTTGAACGTTATACGGAGGATTGACACTCCCCACGGCCAAATCCGTGGGATTCTTGGGTCGTTAGCGTCCTCATCCATTTTTGTCCCACGCTTGCCACAGTGATGTATCGCAGCCCAAGGTTCACCCCCATGACTTTCGTTTACAGAAAAAGCCGTCTGAAAGCCCACGGTTTCAATCGTGGGATGAAAGGACGGCATTGCTCGGCAATCCCTTAATGGGATTGTTTAGAGCAACCATTTGGATGTTGCAGTATAACCATTAAACTGATAAAATTAATAATATGGAACAACAATATCGAAGAACGAAAACAACTGTATCTTTAATTAACTATCATTTTGTTTTCTGTCCACGTTATCGAAGAAAAGTGTTAGTAGGCAGAGTGGAAGAGCGATTCAAGCAGTTAGTAGAAGAAATTTGCGAAGAGAATGATTGGGTCATCCTTGCTATGGAAGTGATGCCTGATCATTGCCATTTGTTCTTGAATTGTCTCCCTTCTGATTCTCCATCAGATATTATGGCAAGAGTGAAAGGAGTGACTTCCAGACGATTAAGACAAGAATTTAAACACTTGTCTCATTTGCCAAGTCTTTGGACACGCTCTTTCTTCGTTAGCACAGCAGGGAATGTATCAAGTGAAACAATAAAACGCTATGTGGAATCTCAAAAGAAAAGGGGGTGAATCCATGCCGATAATCACACTAAGGCTGGAACTGTACAAACCAACGAAAGCCAAACAGGAAATGTACGAGCGAATGACCGAATGGAACACAGAATTTGCGAATTGGCTATGGCATCATCCTGAATGAAACAAAGCAACGAGCAAGATATTCAAAGACTTTTCGCCACAAAAGTTTCCTTCTGCTATCGTGAATCAGACGATTCGAGAAGTAAAGTCCCAAAAGAAAAATCAGAAGGCAAAGACGTTTCAAAAACGGTGGTGTTGCTTTAATAATCAAAACTTAAAAATAGAAAAGAAAGGAGATTTCTACACGGTTGCTTTTCCAACATTGGAGAAAAAAATAGGCGTACCCGTTGTCGTGCGTCCCTATCAACAAACATGGCTTGATCGAATCATGAACGGAACGGCAAAACAAGGAACAGCTGTACTCTATAAAAAGAAAAAGAAATGGTACGTAGCCATTCCCATCACGTTTGAAGTCAAACGACGGAAAGAAACAAAAGTAATGGGAATTGATCTAGGGCTAAGATATATCGCTGTTGCTAGTGTCGGAACCAAATCTTTATTCTTCAAAGGGAATCCATGCGCCTTCATACGCCGGCGATACGCGGCTTTGCGAAGGAGATTAGGAAAAGCGAAGAAGCTCCATATGATTCGCAAAATCGGCGATAAAGAGTCCCGCTGGATGAAGGATATGAACCATAAAATCAGCCGTCAAATCGTCCGTTTTGCCCTTGCCAACGGTGTTGGCGTGATTCGGATGGAAGATTTGGCGGGGATTCGGAAACGAGCCGCTTCGGCCAAAGAAGCGGGACGAAGTCTTCATTCATGGGCGTTCCATCAACTGCAAACGATGATTGCCTATAAGGCGGAAATGGCAGGCATTCGGGTGGAGTGGGTGAATCCGACCTACACCAGTCAAACATGCCGATGCGGGCATCGGGAGAAAGCGAACCGAAACGGCATCCACTTCCAATGCCAAAAGTGTGGATACACCATCCACGCCGACTTGAATGGCGCGATCAACATCGCCAAAGCGATTTCGGGCTTCGCCGCCTAACCTAGCGCACTGGTCACAGGTGCGCCGCCCATTGGGGTACATCTTAACCCGATGGGACGGGGTGATGACACACCCCTGAACTTGGGCGTTGTCTGAACCAGAAATGGATGAGGACGCGAACGACCCAAGAATCCCACGGATTTGGCCGTGGGGAGTGTCAATTGTCATATGGCACGTCCAGTTGATCCAGTGATTCATTGAAACGATCAAAAAAAGCAAACGCCCCTAACGCGGAGCCCGCTCTCTGGCGGGCTCATTTTGCGCTGATCGCCTCAAGCAGTGCATCGCCATTTTTGCTCACACGCACATAGGCAAAGCGGGCGCTCTCTCGCCATTTCTCCCCTGTCTTTTCCGGGACGAAATATGACTCAATGCCATACACCACTTGCGGGCCGTGAAACGTGCCAGTGATGATCACATCCCCCGGCTGCGGCGCGTATCCTGCTCTTTTTTCTCCATTGACCGCGTATACTCCGGCCAAACGATGCACCCCGTCCTCTCCTTTTCGCAACCCGACTTGCACCCGTCCGTTGCCGTCCAATGATGGAATCGTGGAAATATCGTACCGAAGCCCGATATAATCTCCTTGCAACAGCGAGCGCGGATCCAACGGTTCAATCTCAAGCTTCACGACATCACCATATTGCAATAGCCGCTCCTTTTGCCACACGGTATAACCTAAGAATGAAAATTGGGCGACCACAACAGCGAGCACAAACAGCAAAACGCGGCGGCTCCAGTGCACTCCTCCAGTCCATGTGAAGCCATTTCGTTTCTCCAGCCAAACCGTCCATACGAACAACACAACTCCGGCCGCGAGCAAACTGACCGATTTATGAAGCAAGTTCCACGCCAGCTCATAATATTTCAACACGAGATAAAGCACGAAATACACCGAAGCGACCTTACGCTCCAGCCGCCGCCCGCGAAAAAGAAAGAAGGCAAGCGCGGCAAGCATGGCGATATTCAAAGCAACGTACAGCCCATCAGCCGCAAACACATCAACGCTGGTCGCGATCCCAAGTGCGCCGAACGCCAAAACGAGCGGAGTGAGAGGCGGCGCTCCGCTCCATCGGCCGTATGCATACAGCCCGCCGTTGACGAAAGCCAGCGCAAGCAGCACCATCCGTCCGTCATCCACGACCGAATCAAGCCCTATCCCCAAATATAGCGTCAGCGCCACCGTCGTCAGCCGGCGCACCCCACTGTCTGACGAGCGGACCAACCCGATAGCAAGCCCGATGGCATAGATGAACAGCGCTGCCCGAGACACCTCCCACGCCATCGTCAACCCAAGCCCGTAGCCAACAGCAAGGAGCGTATAGCGAACCGCGGCATTCCAGCGCCACCCAAGCGAGGCGGGAACAACAAACCCAAAAATGGAGATGAAAAAGAGCACATACGGCGACCATGACTCCGCCCAAAGCAAATACAAACCGAGCAGGCTCGCCGTCGCCAACGCCGATGCCGCCAGCGTGACAATGGCTTGAAACGCCGCCAAAAACCGCCTCCCGGCTTTCGTCTCCGCTGAAAACAGCCCAGTCCGCCGCAATAGTACAATGCCGCCATATAGCACAGCAGCGGCTGCCATAAGCCCAATAAGAAGCAACCACGTTTCAAAATGATCAGCGAGCAGGCGAATGTATTGAATCAACAAAAACAGTCCGGCAAACAAACTCGTCAACAACACATACGACCGCTGCTTGGCGATGACAAGAAAATAATAAAGCAGCCCGGCAAGCAGCACCGCATAAACGTATGGCCACCATGCGTCGCGTCCATATGAAAAACCGGTCACTCCAACAGCAAGCAGCCAGCCATGCATAGCAATATAAGCGAGATGGGCGACTAACGGCGTACGGCTGACACCAATCAGCACACCATTGATCGCTGCAAACAATAAGAGCAGACCAAACGATGACCATTCCGTCCACTCAATCCGATAAGCGGATGGAAAATAATAAAACCAGCACGCAAGTTGCAACAAACCAAGGGCGATAACCGACAGTAACCGTTCTTTTGTCAGCGGCGCCAGCACAGCAGTCGGCACAAGCCAGGCAAGAAACAACCAATAACTGTCAGCGTGCGAATTGTAAATTTGTACAAGCAACGCCAACGCGATGCCAAACGCCAACACCCCGCCGATCAACATCCAGCGCCCTAAAAAACGATGGCGGCCCAAAAGCGCCGCGCTTGCGATGTAAAATGCCGCCATCACGCCGATACTGATCCCGACTTTCGCCTCTCGCCCCATCTCAGGCCAGTTGGCGGCAAAAAAATAAACAATACCGGCAATGATGCACAAAAACGCCAACGCATACCCCGTTTTCACGATACGGGCCGCCATATTGCTTCCCCCTTGTGACTTTATCTTTTCTATAACATATGCTGAAAAAGCTGTCTAGAAGACCAGTGAAACACGCCTTATTCCATATTCAATCGCATTTTCCTAGTTGCCACCGGCCTTCTCGGCTTTTTCTTTGTTGCGGTGAAGAACCTTATGGTTGGAGATAATTTTTTAAGTGGAAAATTTCCATATCATGCTCTGCGACTTTTTTCATCAAATAATCGATGGATGTCTGTTTGGAAGAGAATTCGCGCGAAGCCATATCAAGAGCAGCCTGATGCTTATGGAGCATGTTTTCGATGTGGCGGAAGTGGCTCCGCATTTCTGTAGCAAGGTAGTCCACTTTTTCTTCAAGCCGTTGCTGTCCTTCTTTCAATGTTTGAACATCATCCTTGACAGCGTCCATATCGGTTTTCAATGTTTGAACGTCGCCTTTCACTGCTTCCATATTCACTTTTAAGGTACGCACATCATTCTCAACCCGATGAAGCCGTTGCTCCAAGCGGACTTGTCCCTTCTGCAGCAACTGCACTTCATCTTCGAGGCGCGCTTGCCCTTCCTTGAGCGCTTGCACTTCTCCTTCCAGACGCGCCTGTCCTTCCTGAAGCGCTCGGACATTTCCTTCGATTCGATCGAGCCGGACATGGACGGGATACAGCTTTTGGTCAAGCAGTTCGGCCATCATTTGCACTAGTTCGGCTTGTCCCATCGTTTCACCTCCTTTCTCCCATTGTATCACTATCCCGATAAACACGATAGTATGTATAAGAAAAAGAGATTTTCTCCTTCCTTTCGACAGCGTCAAGGCCCAGCATAAAGCCGCAAATCCACTTCACAACCGACAAAAATGGGACAAAAATCGTTTTTTGTTATTCTCTAACTATAATCGTACTATAAACGCTCGCGCCGCTTGACGAGCGTGCGGTAAAGGGCAAGGCAGGCCGATACGTAGGCCCCCCCAAGCAAAAACCCGCCGAGCACATCAGACGGATAATGCACTTGCAGACTTAACCGGCTTAAGCCGGTCAACAGGGCAAGCGCTCCAAAAACGCCGTAAATCGCGGCCCGCTCGCCGCGCTTCATGCGCGTTTGCGCCAAAAAGTACGCCAAAAGCAACAAGTAAATCGTCCCAATCATCGCATGGCCGCTTGGAAAACTGAACCCGCCGATTTCAGCATGAGGCGGTCGAGCCAGTCCAATGATATGTTTTAGCCACTCATTGATGCCATATCCCCCGCCAACAGCCACTGCTACTAACACCATCCCATACACATCGCGCCGAAAAAACCATAAACAGATGACCAACATCACGCTAACCGCGCCGATTGTTTTCCCATTGCCCAAGAAGGTGAACGGATCAAACCATTGCCATGAATCAAACAACCGCAGCCCACCTTGATCGATGGCCTTTGTCAACCCATTGGCCATCGCCGCCCAAACAAGCAAAAAAAGGGCAAAGCCTATGACCGACGTGATCCATAATCGTCGATTCATGTTGAGCATCACTCTCCTCCTTATATTCCTTTTCCAGCAAAACAAAAAAATCCTCCTTAAAAAAGCGGCGCTTTTTAAGGAGGAAACAACCATTACGGCAACTTTGTCTCTCCCATCAGGAACCGGTCGACTTCACGGGCCGCCCCCCGGCCTTCATGGATGGCCCAGACGATCAAGCTTTGGCCGCGGCGGGCGTCGCCGGCGGCAAACACCCCTTCGACGTTGGTCGTATATTTGCCGTAAGGAGCTTTCACTTTGTTGTTGGTCGTTTCAACGCCAAACTGCTTCAACAACGGTTGCTCTGGCCCTTCAAACCCGATGGCGATAAACACCAAATCGCACGGCCATACTTGTTCCGTCCCCGGAATTTCTTGAAAGATCGCTTTGCCGTTTTCATCGATGATTTTTTCCATTTGAATCGTATGCAGTTCTTTCACCCGGCCGTGCTCGTCGCCAACGATTTTCTTTGTTTGAATGCAATATTGACGCGGGTCGGCGCCGAATTTCGCTTTTGCTTCTTCATACGCGTAGTCAAGCGTAAAGACGAGCGGATATTGCGGCCACGGATTGTCGTCCGGGCGCTTGTCCGGCAAAGCAGGGTGTTTGCCGAACTGGACGACGCTTTTACAGCTTTGGCGCAGCGCGGTCGCCACGCAGTCGGCCCCCGTGTCGCCGCCGCCGATCACGATGACACGTTTTCCTTTGGCATTGATAAACTGGCCGTCGGCAAAATTCGAATCCAATAAACTTTTCGTCACGCCGGTCAAATAATCCATCGCAAAATGGACACCCTCAAGCTCCCGGCCTTCAATGGCCAAATCGCGCTGCTTTTGCGCACCGATGCACAAAACGACGGCGTCGTACTGAGCACGCAGTTCGTCAGCCGTAATATCTTTGCCGACTTCAGTGTTCGTAATAAACGTGATGCCTTCCTCTTCGAGCAGACGCACCCGCCGTTCGACGATCTCTTTTTCCAGTTTCATATTCGGAATGCCGTACATCAACAAGCCGCCGATGCGGTCAGCCCGCTCATACACCGTCACCGAATGGCCGGCTTGGTTGAGTTGGTCAGCGCAGGCCAACCCGGCCGGGCCGGAGCCGACGATGGCCACCTTTTTCCCCGTGCGCGTCTTCGGAATACGCGGTTTCACCCATCCCTCGGCAAACCCTTTATCAATAATGGCCCGTTCGATTCCTTTAATCGCAACCGCTGGGTCGGAAATGGCCACCGTGCACGATCCTTCGCACGGCGCCGGACAGACGCGGCCGGTGAATTCTGGGAAGTTGTTGGTCTTTAAAAGTCGGTCAAGCGCTTCTTTCCAGCGGCCTCGGTACACCAAATCGTTCCATTCTGGGATCAAGTTGTGCACCGGGCACCCCGAAGTAAGGCCGTTTAGCTCCAAGCCCATATGACAAAACGGCGTGCCGCAATCCATACAGCGGGCGCCTTGGCGGGCCAACACCTCTTCCGAAAACGGCTGTGTATATTCTTTCCAATCATCAAGACGGGAAAGCGGGTCGCGCTTTTTTTCTTCCTCGCGTGCATATTCCATAAACCCTGTTGCTTTTCCCACGATGGTTCCCCTCCTTCTTTCCGTACACGTCCTCTCTTCTCCCCGATGCGGCCTTCCCGCCTGTTAGGCCAGTCAAAAAGCGAGCCCCGCGCGGCCGCGGGGCCAAAGCGGCGCCGCCATGCCACAGCCGTCCGAAAGGAAGACCTTATTTCGCGGCCGCTTGCAACACATGGACACCGACGGCAGCCGCTTTTTTCCGTTTCGCCACCGTTTCAAACGCCGCCATGACGGCTTCTTCATGTGAAAATCCAGATTGCTCGAGCGTTTGAATCGTTTCAATCATCAGTTTATAGTTGCGCGGAATGACTTTGACAAACCGGTGGACATACGCATCCCACTCTTCGAGCACTAACGCCGCCCGCGGGCTTCCCGTATAGCGGTAATGGTTTTCGATCATCCGGCGCACGTCGCGAATTTCTTCCTCGTCTTCGAGCCGCTCAAACGAGACGAGCTCAAGGTTGGCGGTTTGCTGCCAGCTGTCTTCGTCAGCGAGAACGTAAGCGATGCCCCCGGACATGCCAGCGGCGAAGTTTTTGCCAACCAAACCGAGGATGACGACGCGGCCGCCAGTCATATATTCACAGCCATGGTCGCCGACTCCTTCAACGACGGCATGGACGCCGCTGTTGCGCACACAGAACCGTTCGCCGGCGCGGCCGCGAATGTACGCTTCGCCGCTCGTCGCCCCGTAGAAGGCGACGTTGCCGATAATGACGTTGTCCGTTGTGGCAAACGGCGCCTCATGCGGCGGACGGACGATCACTTTGCCGCCCGAAAGCCCTTTGCCGACGTAGTCGTTCGCGTCGCCGACGAGCTCGAGCGTCATCCCTTTCGGCACAAACGCCGCAAAACTTTGCCCGGCCGATCCGGTGAAATGGAGGCGGATCGTATCATCCGGCAATCCTTCCTCACCGTAGCGTTTCGAAATCTCGCTTCCCGTCATCGCCCCGACCGTGCGGTGGACGTTGCGAATGGCAAGATGAAGTTCGACCGGCTCCTGCCGCTCAAGCGCTGGCTGCACCGCCGGCAAAATTTCTGTATGATCAAGCGTCTCTTCCAAACGATGGTTTTGCCCTTTGCTGCAAGTGCGCGGTCCATCGACTTGGTACAGAAGACGCGACAGGTCGAGATGTTTCGCTTTCCAATGCGCTTTCGCCCGCTCACTTACCTTCAAGACATCGACGCGGCCGACCATTTCGTCGATCGTGCGGAAGCCGAGCTCCGCCATAATTTCCCGCACTTCTTGAGCGACAAAGTACATAAAGTTGACGACATGTTCTGGCTTCCCGGTGAATTTTTTGCGCAGCTCCGGATTTTGCGTCGCCACGCCGACCGGGCATGTATCCAAATGGCAGACGCGCATCATGACACAGCCTAAAACAACGAGCGGAGCGGTCGCAAAGCCGAACTCTTCAGCGCCAAACAGCGCCGCCATCACGACATCGCGGCCGGTCATCAGTTTTCCGTCCGTTTCCAAGATGACGCGGTCGCGCAACCCGTTGAGCATGAGTGTTTGGTGCGTTTCCGCCAACCCAAGCTCCCACGGCAGGCCTGCGTGCTTAATGCTCGTTTTCGGCGACGCACCCGTGCCGCCGTCATAGCCGCTGATGACGATAACATCGGCGTTCCCTTTCGCCACCCCTGCCGCGATCGTGCCGACGCCGGCTTTCGCGACGAGCTTGACGCTGATGCGCGCGTTTTTGTTGGCGTTTTTCAAATCATAAATAAGTTGGGCCAAATCTTCAATTGAATAAATGTCATGGTGCGGCGGCGGAGAAATAAGCTCCACCCCCGGCGTGGAGCCGCGCACTTTGCCGACCCACGGATACACTTTGTTGGCCGGAAGCTGCCCGCCTTCGCCTGGTTTTGCTCCTTGCGCCATTTTGATTTGCAATTCATCAGCATTGACCAAATAATGGCTTTTTACGCCAAACCGTCCGGACGCCACTTGTTTGATCGCACTGCGGCGCCAGTCGCCGTTTGCGTCTTTCACATAGCGGGCCGGGTCTTCGCCGCCCTCGCCGCTGTTGCTTTTCCCGCCAATCCGGTTCATCGCGATCGCCAGCGCCTCATGGGCTTCCTGGCTGATTGAACCGAACGACATGGCACCCGTTTTAAAGCGGCGGACGATCGACTCGACCGGTTCGACTTCCTCAATCGGCACCGGCTGTCGGCTCGAATCGAAATCGAACAAATTGCGCAAGAACGTCAACTGTTCTTCATTGGCCAATTTCGAATATTGTTTATAGAGGTTGTAATCGTTTTTCCGGCATGCCCATTGCAGCAAATGAATCGTCTTCGGGTTGAACGCGTGATGTTCGCCGTTGCGGCGCCATTGCAACTCGCTGCCCGTATCCAGCACATCGTCTTCGTACCGTGCGCCAAATGCGGACTCATGGCGCATTTTCGCTTCTTTGGCGATTTCCGCAAGCCCGATGCCGCCGATTTGCGACGCCGTGCCGGTAAAGTACTCATCGATGACATCGTTTCCGATGCCGACCGCCTCAAAAATTTGTGCGCCGCGGTAGCTTTGCACCGTCGAAATGCCCATTTTCGACATCACTTTGACGACGCCGTCAACAGCCGCCTTGATATACGTTTTCACCGCTTCACGGTAAGACAAGGCGATCGTGCCGTTTTCTGATGCTTGGCGGATCGTCTCCAGGGCCAAGTACGGGTTGATGGCGTCGGCCCCGTAGCCGATGAGCGCCGCAAAATGATGCACCTCGCGCGCTTCACCGCTTTCGATAAGCAAGTTGACGTTCGTGCGCGTCCCTTTGCGGACAAGATGCTGGTGAAGCCCACTTGTCGCCAACAAAACCGGAATGGCAACATGTGTTTCATCAACGCCGCGGTCGGACAGCACAAGAAGCGCCGCCCCGTTTTCGATCGCTTCATCCGCTTTGGCAAACAGCTCATCAAGCGCCTGTTTCAAATCATCAGTAAACAGCGTCGGCAGCACCGCACAGGCAAACTCCGGATGCGGGTTCGCTTTTAACGCCGCCAGTTCCTCGTTCGTCAGCAGCGGCGTCTCAAGGCGGATGCGCCGCGCCGCTTTGGCGTCCGGATGCAAAATGTTCCCTTCTTTGCCAAGCAGCGTCATCGTGGACGTGACGACATACTCGCGGATCGCATCAATCGGCGGATTTGTCACTTGGGCGAACAGCTGCTTGAAGTAGTTGAACAAGCTCTGCGGCCGCTCCGACAGCACGGCAAGTGGAGCGTCCATGCCCATGGCGCCGGTCGGATCTTTTCCTTCCGCCGCCATCGGCAAAATCGTTTTTTCCACATCTTCAAACGTGTAGCCGAACGCTTTTTGCAGTTTGACGAGCTGCTTCGGCGCTTCGACGTCCTCTGGAATGTCCAGATCGCCAAGCGTGATCATTTGCTCGTTGATCCATTGGCGATATGGCTTTTCATGAGCCATTTCTTCCTTGATTTCCTGGTCGGAGATGATGCGCCCTTGCTCGAGGTCAACCAAAAGCATTTTCCCCGGGCTCAGCCGTTCCTTATATAAAATGTTGTTCGGATCGACATCAATGACGCCGACCTCGGATGAGAAAACAATGTAGTCGTCTTTGGTGACGTAATAGCGGGCCGGGCGCAGGCCGTTCCGGTCCAAAATGGCGCCGATTTGCTTGCCGTCCGTGAACGAAATCGCCGTCGGGCCGTCCCACGGCTCCATCAAACAGCTATGATACTCGTAAAACGCCTTTTTCGCGTCGTCCATTTGCTCATCCCAAAACCACGGTTCCGGAATGAGCATCATCGCGACATGAGCCGGCTTCCGGCCAGCAAGAACGAAAAATTCGAACGCATTGTCCAAAATCGACGAGTCGCTGCCGTTCGTATCCAAAATCGGCACGACTTTTTCCAAATCCGCGCCGAACGCTTCCGAAACAAATTGCTTCTCGCGCGCCGTCATCCAGTTGACATTGCCGCGCAGCGTGTTGATCTCGCCGTTATGGATCAAATAGCGGTTCGGATGGGCCCGCTCCCAGCTCGGGAACGTGTTTGTGCTGAAGCGCGAATGCACGAGGGCGAACGCCGAGCGGAACCGTTCGTCTTGCAAATCCAAATAAAATGCATCGATTTGTTCCGGCGTCAAAAGCCCTTTATAGACGATCGTCCGGCTTGAAAAGCTTGCTACGTAGCACTCGTTGTTTTCCACGCATTTTTCAAACTGTTTGCGGATCACATACAGCTTCCGCTCAAACGCCAGCTCATCGGCGGCATCATCGCTTGCCTCGACAAACACTTGGCGGATGAACGGCTGGCTTTGCCGCGCCAGTTTGCCAAGCTTTTCACGATCGATCGGAACTGTCCGCCATCCGAGCAGCCGTTGTCCTTCCTGCGCGATGATTTCGTTCAATTTCGCTTCATAACGCTTCCGCTTTTCTTCATTTTCCGGCAAAAAGAACATCCCGACCCCGTAGCGCCCTTTTTCCGGCAAGTTCATCCCGCCGCACACCGCTTGAAAATACTCATGCGGAATTTGCGTCATAATGCCCGCGCCATCGCCCGTTTCCGGATCGCTCCCTTGTCCGCCGCGGTGTTCAAGCTGGCGAAGCATATGAAGCGCCTTTTCGATAATGTCGTGCGACGGTTTTCCTTTCAAATGCGCATAAAACCCGATCCCGCATGCATCATGTTCAAATTCCGGGCGATACAACCCCTGCGCTTCCGGTAATCCGTAGTGTTTCATGCTGCCTTCCCCTCCCGTTCCGAATTGTCTGTAATATTCATTGTAGTTTTCAAAATTAATATAAACAATATATAATTTAGATAAAATCCATCGCATTTTGCGATCAATCAAAAGGAGGGAGAAACATGGAGCTGCGGCAGCTGCAATATTTCGTGGAAGTCGCCCGGCGCGAACACGTCTCCGAAGCCGCCGATGCCCTCCATGTCGCGCAGTCGGCGATCAGCCGGCAAATCGCCAACTTAGAGGCGGAGCTTGGCGTGCAGCTCTTTGAACGGGAAGGGAGGAACGTGAAGCTCACCCCCATCGGCCGCCACTTTTTGCCGCACGCCGAGGCGGTGTTAAAGGCGGTCGAGGATGCAAAGCAACAAATCGAAGAATATTTAGACCCGGAGCGCGGGACGATTAAAATCGGGTTCCCGACAAGCTTGGCGAGTCATATGATGCCGATGGTCATCTCCGCCTTTAAAACGGAACACCCGAACGTTTCGTTTCACCTTCGCCAAGGATCGTACCATTATTTGATTGAAGCGGTGAAAAAGCGGGAGATCGACCTCGCCTTTCTCGGACCGATTCCCGCACGCGAAATCGGCATCAAAGGGGAAATTTTATTTTCTGAACCGTTTGCGGCCCTCCTGCCGAACAGCCATCCGCTCGCCCGCCGCGACCGGATCGTGTTAAACGAATTGCGCCACGACCCGTTTGTCACGTTCCCAACGGGATACATTTTGCATCAAATCGTCATTGACGCTTGCCACCAAGCCGGATTTTCGCCCAACATTTCATCGGAAGGCGAAGATCTCGATGCCATTAAAGGGCTTGTCTCCGCCGGCATCGGCGTCACCCTCTTGCCGGAGAGCGCCCTGTCGGAAAGTTTGCTTCGCTACGCCGCCAAAGTGCCGATTGAAATGCCACAAGTGAAGCGAAATGTCGGCATCATCGTCTCCGACCATCACGAGCTCGCCCCGTCCGTGAAAGTGTTTTACCGGTTTGTGAAAGACTTTTTCTCCGAGCTGGAGCGGTATCAGCTCGGGTAAGAAGCACTAAAGAAAAGAGAAGGGGAGACGCCTCTTTCCCCTTCCTGTTGAACAAAACAAGAGCGTTTTTTCAAGGGCTTATTTTGCGATTTTGACCATTTGTTTCGCCGCTTTCCTTCCGGACAAATCACATTCGTCCCCGGAATTCGTCTCACTTACCGAGAATGGAAGGCCACAAATCCTTTCAACATATCATCCACTACGCGCTGTGGATCATTGATCAATTTCTTCAAGATTCCTCTCCCCCTCGACCAAGAATGATAGAAGGGAATCCTAACCTAATATTTGGAAGGGAAAAACCGCGATTTTCCCCAATCAGGCCAGCCGCACGACCGTCCGGCCGCGCAGCTCGCCGCGCAAAATGCGCTCAAGTGCTTCCGGCAATTCAGTGAGCGAAATCTCTTGAGCAATCCGCTCCAAATCCGGCTTTAAGTCGCCAGCAAGCCGTTCCCAAATGCGCAGTCGCAAATCCATTGGACAATAGACGGAATCGATGCCTAGCAAGCTGACGCCGCGCAAAATAAACGGATGGACCGTTGTTGGCACTTCCGCCCCTCCGGTCAGTCCGCTCACCGCTACCGCCCCGCCATAGCGGATGCGGCTTAACACCGTCGCCAGCGTTCGGCCGCCGACGGGATCGACCGCCGCCGCCCAGCGCTGCTTGTCAAGCGGGCGGATGCGCTCGGCCGTGACGTCTTCGCGCGCCAACACTTCCGTTGCGCCGAGGGCACGCAAATAATCGTGCTCCGTCGTTTTGCCTGTGCTCGCTTCCACCGTGTAGCCGCGCTTCACGAGCATCGACACCGCTAGGCTGCCGACGCCGCCCGTTGCCCCCGTGACGAGCACCGGTCCGCGCTCCGGCGTCAGCCCGTGCTCCTCAAGACGGTGAATGGACAACGCTGCCGTAAACCCAGCCGTGCCGATCGCCATCGCTTCTTTCAACGTCACCCCTTTCGGCAGCGGCACAAGCCAATCGCCATGCAAACGGGCATACTCGCTGTAGCCGCCGAAGTTAGTGACGCCAATTTCATAGCCGGTCGCAATCACCTTATCTCCTTCGTGGAAACGTGGATGTTGCGACGAGACAACCACCCCAGCCAAGTCAATCCCAGGCACAAACGGATACGTTTTCACGATTTTGCCGTCTGGAATCGAGGCCAGCCCATCTTTGTAGTTCACGCTCGAATAATGGACGCGGACAAGGACATCGCCTTCCGGCAAATCATCCATGGAAATCGTCTGCACGCCGGCTGTAAATTCCGTTTCGGTTTTGTTGACAACAAACGCTTGAAATGTGGACATCATTCCTCACCCTTTCTTCATACATTCTTCACTCATGTCATTCGACAAACGAACGCCGCATTCCTTTCTGAACCAAGAAAACCCTCACTTCCACGTATGAGCGTAGGCAGGTGATGAATGAATAAACGTCTAATGAAAGTCCTCCCTACACTTCCTTGATTTCTTTTGCTAAACTGTAAACAAACGTATCCTTAAGATGAAAGAGGGTGAAACAATGGGCAATATCCCTGACTCGAACAAAATTTACACTTACGCTGACTGGAAAACATGGGAAGGTCGTTGGGAACTTATAAATGGAAAAGCCTATAATATGACACCTGCTCCATCTTCGGAACATCAATTTGCAGTCGGAGAATTGTATTTTGCTTTGCGCCATTTTTTCCAAAACAAGCATTGTTATGTTTTTACGGCGCCGTTTGATGTATTCCTCAGCAAAAATGAAACGTATGAAACCCCTGATGACATTGTCCAACCCGATATTGCCGTGATTTGCAATAAAAAACAAATTGTCCAAAAAGGGTGTTACGGGGCACCTGCACTGGTTGTTGAAGTATTGTCGCCCTCAACCGCTTTAAAAGACTACAATGAGAAATTTTATACTTACCAACACTATGGCATTGCGGAATATTGGATTGTTGATCCTGCTAATAAAATGATTCATGTGTACTATTTGCACGAAGGTACATATCAACGGCATGCCACATACGGACAACAAGACACGCTGCATTCCGCCCAATTTAAAGACTTATCTATTCCATTAGCGCATGTATTTGAATGGGGTTAAAACGGCCCTTGTCCGGCATGACCATTCAATGCTCATCATCGATCTTTCGTCGAACACACAGAAATCGATGATCGGGCAGGCGTTCCTAAAAATCTCCCATCCCGAAGCACAATCGCATAGGTGGGAGAACGTTTCGCCCTCGCGACAGCGACCTACTTCTATGTTTTTCCAAATGGCCGCACAAAAGCAAACAAAACGCCAGCCGTCGATCCGGCTGACGTTTGTCGTTCTTCTTATCGAATGGCCGCTAGCGCCCCGGTCAAGACACGAACCACAAACGAAAGTTCATCATCCGTGATGCAAAGCGGTGGCGACAGCGTGAGCACGTTGTTGTACCCGGCGACCGTCGTTCCGTTCTTGCCGATGATGAGGCCGTTTTCTTTGCAGCGATGGATCACTTGATTGACAAGCGACACATCGAGCGGCTCTTTTGTCGCTTTGTCAGCGACAAGCTCAATGCCGACAAGCAGCCCTTTGCCGCGGACGTCACCGACATACCGGTGGTCGGCCAAGTTCGTTTTTAGCTCGCTAAGCAGCCGCTCCCCTGCCTCGCGCGAGCGGTCAAACAACCGCTCCGTTTCCATGATCTCGATGTTTTTCAGCGCTACCGCACACGAAGCCGGATGGCCGCCAAACGTATTGACATGGCGGAAATAATCGTATTCGTCCGTTCCTTTAAACGCTTCATAAATCTCTTTTCGCACCGCCGTTGCCGACAGCGGCAAATACGCGCTCGTAATGCCTTTTGCCATCGTGATGATGTCCGGCTTGACGCCGTAGTTTTGAAACCCGAACGCCGCCCCCGTCCGGCCGAAGCCGCAGATGACTTCATCGACAATAAGCAAAGCGCCGTGCTTTTCACATACTTCTTTGACCGCTTTCATATACCCGTCCGGAGGAATGAGTACACCGCCTCCGGTGATGATCGGCTCCATGATCACGGCTGCGACCGTTTCGCTCAACTCCCACGTCATGGCGTCGTCAATGGCTTTCACCGCCCGCAGCTGGCGGGGATCGTCCGCCGCATCCGGGTCGCGGTACACATCCGGCGGCGGCACATGGATGAAACCTGGCGCAAGCGGCTCGTATTTGTATTTCCGCTGCGCCTGCCCGGTCGCGGCGAGCGCCCCCATCGAGTTGCCGTGGTACGCCCGGTAGCGGGAAATGATTTTGTACCGATGATGCTCCCCGCGCTGCTGATGGTATTGGCGGGCGATTTTAAACGCCGTTTCGTTCGCCTCTGACCCGCTGTTGGAAAAGAAAATCACATACTCATCCCCGAGCAGCTCGTTTAACTTTTCCCCAAGCTCGATCGCCGGCCGATGGCTTTGCGTGAGCGGGAAATACGCCAGCGTCTTCAGCTGCTCATACGCCGCTTCGGCGAGTTCCTCGCGCCCGTAGCCGACGTTGACGCACCAGAGCCCGGCCATCGCATCCAAATACTGATGGCCAGCTGCATCCGTCACCCAGCAGCCTTTCGCTTCGGCCGCAATCAGCGTTGCTTGTGGATTATATGGCTTCATCGAATGCCAAATATATCGGTCATCTTTGTCGAGCCACAGATGGTGGGTTTGTTCAGTTTTCATCTCACCTCTTGCTCCCTTCCATAATTGAAATTGAGTCATGTTAGAGACATTATCACTCAACTTCTGTCGCTATTCATTAGACAGAGTGTTAAAACGGTGAACACATTTGTTCCACAGTTTGACCACTGCGTTCGCTCCCAACCGCGACCGCAGGATATTTTTAAGCGAAAAGCTTTTTCACGAATCCGGCGTCTTGTCCGATCACCCTCAATCGGCCCAATGCTGCGCATTCCGCTGTCCGTATGAAATCCCGCCCGCATCCATCAAGTAGTCATACGCTTTGATCATCAGCTCAATGGCCAGTCGTTTATCGGCCACCATGAAATCTGGCCCAAGGAAGCTTTCTAACTTCTCTATGCGGTGATACAATGTTTGCCGGACGATAAACAGCCGTTTCGCTGTCTCTTGTTTCGAGCCGTTGCACTGCAAGTACACCTTGAGCGTTTCTAGCAGCTTCCCGTTGTACTTCCTGTCGTACTCGATAATCGGCCCTAAATATTGGCAGACCGTTTCGTGCAGATTGCTATATTTATCTAGAACCGTGATCATCCGGTACAAATGCAAATCATCGTAAAATGGACTGACCGCTTTATCTTTCAACCGGTTTCGAATTTTCAGCGCCTCCAGCGCGGCTCGATAACTTTGATTCATGGCAGAAAGAGAGTTGACAAACGTTCCAACGCCCATGGACAAGGAGGGAAGACGCGTCCGTACAAAATCTGACGCCATAATGGATTCCATTCCATCTTCGACCCGCTTTTTCCACGTGGACTCACCCCGCCAATCAAGGGCGATAAACGCCAGCTGCCGGCCTATTTCCACAGAAAACAAGAAAAACCCGCGCTGCTCAAATAGCGAACGGCATAAAAGCTTGAAATATGTCGAATCAAAATTTCCTTTTTGATGAGCCCTTTCCACCTTGCAAACCCACACAACTCCCCGACGGCTGTCAAGGGAGGGATGATGATCCAACAAAAAGGAAGAAATCTCTTGGTCTGAGTATTCTCCTTCAAGCCATCCTTTCAGCCACTCGTTTTCTTCCGTGCGCCGTTTCTCCTCGGCATAAAGGTTCCGCAATAAGTGTTGCGCCAAAGCAGTCGCGGTGCGGTCTAAAATGAGAAGGTCAAACTCATTGACATCGCGGCCGTCAGGGAGAAGGACCAGCTCCGCATACTCGGCGCCGAACAAAGAAATCGGCTTGACGACCGCATCTACGGGCCAGCCGCCGTTCCCCGAACAGATGCTGGCCTCGCGTTTCTGCCTCGGCCGACACGGAATGTACTCCACATCCCCGCCCTGCATTTTAAAAGCCACTTGATGGCCTAAACAATCATGCAAACACGTTAAAATCTCCCGATGGTCATGAACGGTCAACAGCTTTTTGTTCAACTCTTGGGAATACGATTCAAGCTGGGAAATCCTTTGATACTGTTGGTTGATCAAATGCGTATGGATGTCATGGGTGATTTCAACGAACGGGACTTCTTCAAGAAAAAGAATGAGCGGGAAATGGTGCTGGTTAGCCAACTCAACGGCCTCTTCTGGAATAGAGGAAGTATATGTCCCCAGCTCAATGCATAGACCAGAGGCATCACACTCAATCAGTTGCCGAAGCAGCGATAAAAACAGCGAAGCATCTTCCCGCCATCCGACTCCAGTGGATAAAATCAACTCTTTGCCGCGCAACAAGTTATTAATTTTCGTCACCTCGACGACATGCACCCATTTGACTGTTCTTGACAATCCTTTTTTTCCGGCGACAACGACCGCGTTTTCAAAATGTTTTCTCCTTAAAACGTCAGCGACCGTAAGAGGAAAGCTGCATTCCATCCTTGCCTCTCCCCCTTTTGCTTTGTCTTTATATCATAAATATTCTAAACTTTATAACTAAACTCCTTCTATAGCCGAGACGCCTATTGACAAATTGTCCAATGGAACTCCATTTTTAGTTGGCATTTTGTCTAATGTGTAGAGTGGATTTTTCCATATACACTAAAAATAATCATATAGTCAGATTATTTGATAAATTTAAACTCTTTTTGAGAGGGGGAATAGGGATGAATCATTCCGGTCTGCAAAAAGGATTGAAAGAGCGCCATATGGCTATGATTGCCATCGCTGGGGTCATCGGCGCCGGGCTGTTTGTCGGAAGCGGGGCTGTCATCCATTCAACAGGGCCCGGAGCTGTGTTTTCCTATGCCTTAGCGGGGGCCTTAGTCGTTCTCGTGATGCGGATGCTCGGGGAGATGGCCGCTGCCCGCCCAACGAGTGGATCATTTGCCGCCTACGCACATGAAGCCATCGGCCCATGGGCAGGATTTACGGTCGGATGGCTTTACTGGTTTTTCTGGGTGATTGTCGTTGCCATTGAAGCCAATGCGGGAGCAGCGATCATCCAATATTGGTTTCCTGACGTGTCGTTATGGCTACTCAGCCTTGTTCTGACCATTTTGATGACACTTACAAATATTTGGTCAGTAAAATCCTACGGGGAGTTTGAATATTGGTTCGCCTTCATCAAAGTAGCGAGCATCGTTCTTTTTCTCATTATTGGCTTAGTGTTCATTTTCGGCCTTGCCCCGGGCAGCGATCCGGTCGGCTTGAAAAATTTGACTGGCCATGGTGGATTGATGCCGCATGGGATCGGTTCCATCCTTGTCGGCATTGTTATCGTCATTTTCTCGTTCTTCGGGACAGAAATCGTGACGATTGCCGCCGGAGAATCAGCCGAACCGCAAGAAGCAGTGTCGAAGGCCACTAAATCGGTCACATGGCGGATTTTAGTGTTTTACATCGGCTCCATCGCCGTTGTCGTCACATTGCTCCCTTGGAACTCGGCGAGCGTGTTGAAAAGTCCGTTTGTCGCCGTGCTCGAACATGTCGGCGTCCCTGCGGCCGCGCAAATCATGAACTTTATCGTATTGACCGCCGTTTTGTCCTGCCTCAATTCGGGGCTGTACACGACGTCGCGTATGCTTTACTCCTTAGCTGAAAAAGGAGAAGCGCCGCAACAATTTTTGAAACTAAGCAAAAACGGCGTTCCGGTTCGAGCGGTCATCGCCAGCACGTTGTTCGCCTATATCGCCGTCATCATGAACTACGTCTCTCCAGACAAAGTGTTTCTCTTTCTCGTCAACTCTTCCGGGGCCATCGCACTGCTCGTCTATTTAGCCATTGCCGTCTCACAATTGCGCATGCGGCAAAAACTTGAGCGCGAAAACAATGCCGCCTTAAAAATCAAAATGTGGCTGTTTCCGTACTTGACTTATTTTACGATTCTCGTTTTGCTTGTCATCCTAGCCTCGATGTTGTTCATCCGCTCAATGGTTTCGCAGTTGTTGCTGACGTTGCTCATCACTGCCGTAGTCATCGTTTGCTACTTCGTCTTCGCCCGGCACCGCCTCGATCCAAACTACCAGCCGGCGGCATCCACAACAGCTAAAGATTGATCCCTATCACATGAACGGACGCCCGTCGACACGGGCGCTCGTTTTGTGTGGAACAGATCTTTTCCGCCCCTATCGTCCAAATCGCGCCGTCATGTAAAAATGACAACTTTTCAAACTTCCGTCAGCGCCTATTACATTAGCTTCCATTCCGTTGTATACTTATATTAAGAATAATTTCACAAACTAGGAGGACTAAACATGACCGTCCACGAACTGATGGAAATGGAGCATTTATTTGCCGAGCAATTGCAAGAAGGATATTACGTCATTCGCGAAACGTACCAAAACGTGCTCGTTGAGCCGGCAGGCGGCACCGTCCGGCAAGTGGACGCCGGGACGGAAGAAGTCGTCACCATCGTGTTTGATCCCGGCGACGAGTATTCGCTCATTCGCCTTGACACGTACACCTTCATTGGCGGCATTCCGTCTTGGCTCTTCACCACAAAGTGTACTTGACAAAGAAAGACGATCATGATAGAGAAAATCAAAACAGCGTTTTTCCTTTTAATACCATACGTCTCTTTGAGCAACATTGCTATCATGTTTGTCTTTAAAAGTCAAGTACATCTTTTGGTGATGAACCTCCGTCTTTAACCGAGCTTAAGGAAACAATTGCTACAGAATATGATGTATTTGTCCACAATCATTCGGCAACATCATACATGTAATCAACAGCTCCGAAGCAGTTGCCACCGGGCAATCGCATACATTTCAGCAAGAAAACACGCCATCATGACCGCAGCCGAAGTCAAGGCGGAAACGCCTCTCCTAAACTTTAGCGAGAACCAACCCGTTCGTTCAGCGAACGGGCCCTTTTGTTTTCAGCTCAAGCCGAAACACTTTAAATCCAATATCAAGCTCCGTCTTCCCCGTTTCACGGACGATTTTCTCCCCCGAACGGCGAATGCGCTCGCGGCCAATGTCGCAAATTGTCCGAAACCCTGCCCGATACGCCGCTGACGTTTTTGCAAGCCGCTCAGGAAGCTGCACCATCATAAACGACCGCCGCCCGCCGTCTTCGGCGTTTTGCTGCATCACCGCATGGGCTGTTGTCGCCGAGCCGGAAAAAAAGTCGAGGATGAGATCGTCGTCCCTCGTTGTCAACGCCACCATCCGCTGAATGAGCTTCACCGGCTTCGGGTAATCCATGACCGCCAGCCCATCGAACAGCTCCTTCAACTCTTTTTTCGCTTCTTGCGAATGGGATACTTCGTCATGCGTCCAAATCGTAAGCGGCGTCACGGTCGGCTTCACTTCGCTTAAAAACCGCTTCAAGCGCGGCACTCCATTGCCGTCTTTGCCAAACCAAATGCGGTTGTCCGCCATCAGTTCAGCGAAGCGCTCTTTCGTCACCCGCCAGCAATACCCATTGGGCGGTGAAACAACTCGGCCTCCTGGCGTCACGATGTCATAAATCTTTTCCGGAATCGGCGGGCCTACCGACAAATCGCCTGACGTCCATGGCCCCCGCGGATCATTATCCGGATTGGCATACCTCCCGTCCGCTTCCGGATGGCGCTGCAAGCCGTACCAAGCTAAACGGTCGATATTTTTCGCATAACACAGGATGAAGTCATGGTTGCGCGAGGCGAACTTGTTCATATTCACGGGCGAAAACGCCCGCTGCCAAATGAACGTTGCGACAAAGTTCCGCTCGCCAAAAATTTCATCGCACATTTTTTTCAAATTCGCCTGCTCCGTATCATCAATGGAAATAAAGATCGCCCCCGTCTCGGCCAACAGCGTTCTCGCCACCCAAAGGCGCGGATACATCATATTGAGCCAGCCGGCATGAGCGTGCGCTTCCTCCGCCTCCTGCCCCCGAACTGAGGCGTTCTTCTTTTGGCGCCAATGGTCTTTGTACATCAGCACTTTTCCAGTGTTGTAAGGCGGGTCGATGTAAATCATTTGCACTTTTCCTTCGTGAGACGAGCCCAAGAGCTTCAACACTTCCAAATTATCTCCTTCAATGTACCAATTGGTTGTCGTCTCCCACCACTTGCTCGCCGCCCGATCCAGGCGCAGCACTCCTCTAGGGGGTGTCTCGGCCAACCGCTTCGCCTCCGTCTTCCCCGGCCATGTGAACTCATACGATTCTTCCCGCCCCCCACAGCCGAGTTCCTTCCGCAGCCGATCCCAATCGATGTCCCCGTCCACCACCGCTTCAGGAAAGAGCTTCTTTACCGCTTCAAGCCTTGCATCCGCCACCTGTTTCCTTCTCCCACCGACGTTTGCCATGGCACGCTCCCCTCTCCTCCCGCGCCGCTCGATCCGTAGCGCGGGACTGCTTGTCCTCGAATCTTATTTCCATTATTTCGCCAGGGCGCGGCGGTTTCCTTCCTTCTTCCATAAAAACACCCCCGCCTTCTGCAAAAGAAAGCGGGGGAACGAAATCCTCTAAAACGAGGCCTCCCTTATTTCAAGAGCACCTTCATTTTACCATTGACTTTCTAAGGTTGCAACGAGCATTTTTGCACACCCCTTCCACCCCACAAAAAAAATAAAATGTGTTTATGTTAACTTGTACAAGTGACTAAAATCGTCAATCGTCCAAACCATTGGTATATCAACACAATATTTCTGCTACCGAAAGAAAAACCGTCATGCACACCTCCCCTGTTTTTTGACCGTTTTCGGACCGTGCACGGTTGCACTCCGCACCGAGAACCGGCCAACGAAATGGAGAAGGCGGCATGGCGGATGGCGCACGCTTATGCGATTTTCAGAGAGATGGATGATCCACCTCTTCAGGCTTAGGACAGCCGACCCGGTACATTCGCAGCGCGGCGCCGTCGACAACGAACGTTTGGGCTTTCCCATGCCGTGAAGCATAGTTTTCTAGCCTAAGCATAAAGTTCACTCCTTCATGGTATTCCTCGTTGCCGATCACTTGAAGCGACGGCGACATGAGTTGGCGCGAGAGGAAGATGATCGCCTTTTTCCGCGCCCGTGTGAGCGAGACGTTGAGGCGGTTCAAGCTGTAGATAAACTCCTCTTCCATCATGGCCAGTTCAGGATCAGCGACTCCATAGCTGATGATCACGGCTTCCGCCTCCTGTCCTTGCATTTTATCGACCGTGTCGACAAAAAACGGCGGACGCAGCCCTTGGCGTTCAAGCTCGCGGCGAATGGCGCGGATTTGGGCGCGATGCGGCGAAATGATAAACAGTCCATGGCGCCAAAACGCTTGATCGCCGTCTGATGTATCATCATACCGTTGTCCATTGTCATCAAGCAGACGCTCCCGAAGCACTTTCGTGATGCTCGCCACCCAGCGCGCTTCCGCCTCGTTTTCCTGCGTGCCGTATGCACCGTCGTAAACGCAAACAACAAGCGGATAATCGGGGTCAAGCGCCGCTTCCACCCATTCATCGGCAGAACGTGCGGCGGCAAGCGCCAACGTTTGAGAAGCAATACGCTTATTGAACGCCGTATAGTCCGACCCGTAAATCCGCTCGGCCGGGTAGCGGCAAAGCGCTTCATTCATGCGGAAATTGTCCGTCAATTGGCAGGTGAATCGCTTCTCGGCATCGGCGTCAAACAGCAGGCGGAAAATCGAGTCGAACAAGGGCGGCTCCCCTTCGGTGACCGCATACGTCCCTTGAATAATTGGCGGCAGTTGGAAGTGATCGCCGACGATGAGCAGACGGCCTGCTTTTTTGACGTGGCTCAACGCCAACAATGAATCGGCAACGCGAATTTGCGACGCTTCATCAAGGACGACGACATCAAACTCTTCATTTATATATCCTTTTTCGTACGCCTTTTGAATGCTGTACAGCGTAGCGCCAAGCACCCGATGGCCGCCGTTGCTGAGCCAGTCAGAAAGTTCGCGATCCGCCACTTCGGCCATCCCTTTTGCTTTTTCCGTGAAAATCCCCACCACTTGGTGAGTGCGGTATACGCTCCTGATCCGTGCGGGTATACTGAAAATGGCCAAAAAAGGCAATAGGAAAGCAGAGGTGCCCGATTTTAGGCATCTCGTATAACCTGTCTGCCTTTTGGCTAGACTAAATAAGTTGTGGTTGGCGGAACGGCTCTTTGCGGGAGATCATGCAAAAGATGATCACCAACATCCGCCGAGCAATGGCGATGAGGGCTTTTTTCTTCCCGCACCGGGCCGCCAACGACCAAAACTTTCGGGACAAGGGATGCGTCTTAGATCGAGCTGCTGACCATGCCGCCTCGCATAACGCCGATCGGAGATGGGGATTGCCTTTTGTCGTGCGCGTGCTCTTTCGCTTTCCGGCGCTTTCATGGTTGCCGGGGGACAAACCCGTCCATGAAGCCGCCCGTTCCGGCGTTTCAAAGACGCTCATGTCGGTTCCCATCTCCGCGATGATGACGGCGGCGGTTTGTTTTTTCACTCCGGGCATGGTCATCAGCAATTCGACTTCCTCACGATACGGCTCGAGCAGGCGGTCGATGTGCTGGTCGACTTCTTCGATGAACCGCTCCAATTCCTCAACGTGTTTCCACAAGAGGCGAAGGAGACGGAGCTCGTGTTCGGTCAAGGTGCCCAGCAGCGAATCGTACACCGCTTGCTTTTTCTTTTTGAGCCTTCCGCGCAGGCATTGATCCAGCTCGTCCTTGTCCACGTATCCCTTCTCCAGCAGCCGGGCAAGGATGTCTTTTCCGGAAACGCCGAAGAGATCGGAGAGGACCGAGCCGAGTTTGACATTGGAAGACTCGAGCACTTTTTGAATCCGGTTTTTCTCCGAACTCAACTGTCCGACCCACTTTTTGCGGAGGCGGGTAAAATCCCGCAATTCGCGAATATCCGCGGGGGGGACGAAACTTTTTTCAACGAGTCCATGGCGGAGCAGCTTGGCGATCCACTCGGCGTCAGAGACATCGGTTTTTCTTCCCGGGACATTTTTGATCCGTTGCGGATTGGCCAGTGTCAAGTCGACATAGCCCTCGAGGAAGGCGAAGACCGGTTTCCAATACACGCCGGTGGATTCCATGGCGACATGGGTGACGCCATGTTCTTCGAGCCACTCCAGCAGGTCGCCAAGTCCCTTCGAGAACGTGGAGAAGGTTTGAATGTCCTTTTGAATGTGTCCATCTTCTTCCCATAGCGCACAGGCGACGATGGTTTCGGCATGAACATCCAATCCTGCGCAGCGAGGATAGATGACATCCATGATGAAAATCCTCCTGTTCGATGATCGAGTGCGCAAACAGCGAATCCACGGGAGAAATGCGGCAGTTTTCCGTTCGTCGTCACCTTTCCTCCGCATCGGGAAAGGGCGGACAATGGGTGGTGCACCCAGTGGATTCGAACGCTTTTCCGTACAGGGTCCAAGCCACCATTAAGTATAACGTCCTATTGAACTGTTTGCGCCTACTCTTCATTATGGGAAGAAAAGGGGGATTTTCATGCCCGGGTGGAGGGCAAAACGTTGCCCATGGAACTTTTCCGTCTGAATCTCGCCGAGCTTGGCAATGTGGACACGGCGCCGCGGCACAAGCTCCTGAATTTTACGCAGGCAGTTTTCAATCGCCGCGTGGGTGAAGCCAGAAACAAGAATAGCGAGCCCCCGCCCCCGCTTCTCATAAATCGTCATAAGCAACTGAAGGGCAGCAGCGATAAAGTGCGTTTTCCCAGTGCCAGGCGGCCCCCAGACGAGCGTCAACGTATGGTGGAGAAAGTGGAGAAATGCCTGACGCTGGCTTTTTGTCAGTCCGCTTTGGCGGAGAAGCATCTTCACTTCATCTACATCCCAGTTTGGCCGAAACGTTTTCCGGTAGCGAGCCGGGTCGCGAATCAAACTAAGAATGCGGTGATTTTCCTGATCCAACTGTTGCAACGCCCGCAAGACGCGCGGCATAGTGAAATCAGCATGCCGGAGCGACAGCCAATACTCCTCTCCTTCCACAAGCGGGAAACGGTCGAGCCATTTGGGCAACTCGAGCTCGAGTTCAACCTTTTTGCCATGATCATGAATGGCGCGAATGCGGGTAAAGTACAAGTTGGCCCCTTTTGGCGCTGACCAGTCGCCTGCGTATTTGATATCAGGAAACGTCTGCTGCGCCTTTTCCCCTTCCTCATTGCACTCCGTCAAAAGCCAGCCCGCCTTCTGATCGATCGTTTCCAGCGCCTGGTGGTTGTTCAATCGGAACCGATCGCCGCCAAGGTACGTGACATGAAGCGTCACTCCGTTCTCAAGCCGCTCCGGAAGCGGGAGCAGGCGGCTTTGGCGAATATCCAAGTAGTTTAATAGCGCCTCGTAGCGCGCCATAAACGCCAACTTGGACACAAGCGGATCGCGGTAATCCGCCGAAGAGGGAAAACGGAATTTTTCCGGCCAAACGACAAGCGGAGGAGGATGGACGTTGGCAACCCACGCGCGGATGCCTTGAATGACGCTGCTCGCCGCCCAAAGGCGCCGGCTCAGTTCCTTCTCGACCGCTTTTCTTTTCTCCTCGTCCCCTGTTTGCCATGCGTCGTGCAGCACGTCCATTTTCATGGCGTTCGTCAAACGAAACGAAAAACGCTCACTCGCCGAGTACAGAAACGGCGAGTCATTGTAGGCCGCAATATATCGCGACAAGTCTTCAAGACGGTAAGCGACATGCACGGGCAAGGCGAACAACTGGCTCGCTGCGGTTGTCAGGACAACGACAGGAAGCGGAACCATTTCGCACGGATGATCGCTGGCGCTTGATAACACACTGCTATGAAAATAAGACAGCAGCCGAACCGCTTTTTCGTTATATTCTGGATCGAACAAAAGCTCTTGAAGCAGCTGCTGCACATTGTCCCATTCGTAGTTGTCGGCGACATACGCCTGCACGGACTTTTGCGCCCGCCACTCTCGCGCTCGGTTGTAATCGTGCACCATATGAAGCAGACGATCAAGCGCATCGGCAAAATTCCGGCCGACCGCGTCGCATTCCTCGAACGAACCGGCGATAACATGATGCATTTCCGATCCTGTTCCAAACACATCTGCCCCACCGACGCGGTACAACGATGCCGCCGCGATCTTGCCCGTCAACGGATCGCGTTGCGCGGTGAGAATAAGACGGATGTCTTCCCATATAGGCATATGTGTCACCGCACGATCATACGGAACGACTTTTTCTTGTGCGATGGCCTCAAGCTGCGCTTCAAGTCGTCGAAGTTGGCGCGCCAGCCCAGCGTTTTGTTTCAGCACATGCCTGTTTTCTTGACGTTCAAGAAATTGGCGAAACTCGCCGATCGTCTCGGGCAGCTGCCGCTCACGGATAAAGCGGGACGCGTGGCTCGATAAGTACGGAACGAGGGAAATGTGCTTCTGTTGCCGCGCTTTGTCTAAACAATAATCGTAAAACGGGCACCATTCGCAACGGTAATCGAAGTGCCAAAACAACTCGTCCGCCTGTTTTGTGGCCAGCGCTGTCAATTCGCTAGTTAAAAACTGTTCGATATACGGAAGCAGTTGACTGATATCAGCTGCTCGCGGCTGCCCTGCCCCGTACATCCATACGCCCGCTTCGCGCAAATCAACGTTGCCCGCAATGCCGTGCTCCTCTAAAATCAAAGACAAGATTAACGCATACAACGCCGTTTGCACGCGGTGGGAAAGTTTCAATACATCTGATGATTTGATGTCGATGATCCGAAACGCAAAGCCGTCTTGTTCCGATCTGCACTCAATCAAATCCGGACGGCACGCCGCAAACCGGATCACGTGTGGATCCAACCCGTACCGTTCATAAAAGCGAGGCGGCGCGATCAACGTCGGTTGATACAAGTAGCGTTTGCTCGGCCGTTTCAGCTCTTGGATCGTCTCCACGCCATCCAAAAAGCAGTGGGAAAGCGGCATGCCTGGCAATCGCTTCCCCATTTTCACCTGGCCGGCCAAATGTGTCGAAATCACTTCCTCTTCCCACTCAACTCCGCGGAGCAACACACTCTTATGAACGCTAGGCCGCTCAAACAGCTCTTTGGGCACATCGAGCTCGCCGCGCTGTTCTTTCGCCAATGACTGAAAGTAAAAATTCCGCTCGCATTCATGGTAAAAATAGCTTGCGATTTTCGCAGGAGAAACGTAGAGCATAATCCCGATTCCTTTCTTTCTAAAAAAGATCTTGGCCGCTTTGTCCATTCATTGTATCATATGTTTAACCGCTTTCCTATATACACCATTCCTGCTTGTTTGACAAGAACATATGTGCTATAATGAAAGAAATGAGGATGAAAGAGGTGCCAAAATGAGCGAAGAGATTTTTTTGCAGTTGTTCGACCGACTCGGCCATATCGAAGATACGCTGCATCTCCTCGTCGAAAGCCATAAGCGGTTGGAAGCGGAACAACAGGAGATTCGGAAAGAGCAGCAGGAAATTCGAAGAGAACAACAAGAAATAAGAAAAGAACAGCAGGAAATTCGAAGAGAACAACAGGAAATACGGAAAGAGCAGCAGGAAATCCGAAGAGAACAACAAGAAATAAGAAAAGAACAGCAGGAAATTCGAAGAGAACAACAGGAAATGCGGAAAGAGCAGCAGGAAATCCGAAGAGAACAACGAGAAATTCGAAAAGAACAGGAAGAATTCCGTCGGATCCAGCAAGCTCTCCTTCAAGGCCAAAAGCGGTTAGAAGAAGAACAAGCGCATATCAAAGCCGGTCAAAAAGAGCTGTATGACCTGATGTCTGCTCTTCTTCACCGCCAAGACGAAACCGATGCCGCACTGGAAGCCCTCGCAATGGACGTGCATAAACTTCACGGTGAAGTCTCTTCCATCCACCAAAGACTCGACTCCTTAGAGAAAAAGGTTGATGCCCATGCCCAATCATTCACCGAGCAGCTGAACAACGTGAAGCTTGACATCACCTTCCTCTCAAACAAAGCCATTGAACACGAACGGGAAATCTACAAAATTAAACAGGTCATTTTATGATGATAAAGCAGGCGGGGCTGTCTAAGCCCGCCTGTCCATCATTCAAGCCCTTGTCCCACTTGTTTGATCATTTCCGACACCGACGTCAATCCGCCGCCCGAGAGGTACCAATAATTTGGATCCAAGTACACAATATGGCCGTTTTGGTACGCTTTGGCTCTTCACCACAAGTTGTACTTGATGATTTAAGATCGGTGTGCATAGCGAAAATAGAGGGTACAAAAAATGCGAATTTTCCTGTATGGTAAAGGTGACCAAACCAAACCATTGGAGGAAAATTCGCATGTACGCTCAGTTTATCAAAGAACTTATCGATTTACCAGATGTTTTGATTCAAAAGGTGCGAAAAGAAGGAGATCGTTGGATTTTCGAACTTTCTCTACCTGAACAATGCCCGTTATGTCCTGTCTGCTTGAAACGCACGATCAAAATGACAGGAAAAAAGAAGCAATGGATGCATGGCTATGCTCAACGAATCGGGATTTTTTGGATTGAACTCCCTGTCGAGCGCAGACGTTGTAGTACGTGTGGCATGACGTTCAGCACGTCTTATCCAGGAATCTCCCCTCCAAGTGTGGCAACAGACGCTTTTCAGCAATGGGTGGCGCAATCTTGCATCGGGACATCCATTCAGGCAGTAGCTCGGATGCTCAAACTCCCTTACACGACCGTGGAACGTTGGTTTTATACCCATGCCCCTTCCTTCCTATCGAATGATATCCAACCAAAGGCGGTTTGTGTCGATGAATTTGCCTTTCGAAAAGGGCATGACTACGCAGTGGCGATCATGGATGCCGAGACGGGAGAAGGGTATGCCATCGAAGCTGGAAAGAACGAGGAAGCCATCAGACGTGCGTTGGCGCATGTGTCTCGTTCTGTTCAGTATGTCGTAAGCGATTTAGCCCCAGCGATGAAAAAAGCCATTCAAGGGGGTTGCCCAGAGGCGACACACGTGGTCGATTATTTCCATGTCATTCAGCTGTTTACGGATGCTTTAGATCGTTGCCGCAAATATGTAGACAAAGGAAGCAAGAAACACGGAAATGTTCGTTACGTTTGCCGTTTATTGAGCACATGCCCAGAGAAATTGACGGAGGAAGAACGTCAAATCGTACGAGAATGGTGTAATGAAAGCGATGACTTAAAGTCGGTCTACCAATCGCTCCAACATTTTCGTTATGTGTCCAAAAGCAAAGACGAGCAACAGGCGAAACGACGTTTGGAGTCTTGGATTCATCGGTATTCGTTTTGTCCTTGTTCGGTTGTGCGCGCGATTGCAAAAGCGCTCGTCAAGCGAACAGAAGAAATCGTTTCTTGCATTTTATCCCCTTACTCGAATGGGAAAATGGAAGGAACGAACAACAAGATCAAGCTGATCAAACGTCGAGGATATGGATACAGAAATATCCAGCGTTTTGCATTACGGGTTCGGTTAGAAACGACTAACATACTTTACTGGCAGGTGCAAGTACATCTTTTGGTGATGAACCAAGTAAATTAAAAAAGAAAAACGTCCATCAATCGGACGTTTCAATCACTTCAAACAGATCTTCGATGGAAACACCCAAAGCGCGAGAAATAGCAATTAAATGCCACGCTTCAAAACGAGTGCTTTTATCGAAACGCGAAATTGTCGCCTGATTGACTCCTGATTTCTCTGATAGTTCCATTTGAGTCATGCCGCGCTCTTTCAGTATCTTTGAAAGTTGAGGTTTGACTACAATCATCTTCATCACCTTTACTTTTTGGAGATGTTATAAGCGACAATAGAAACGCATAAAGCTATAATGGAAATCCCTAAAGCTGCATAAACTAGTGTCATACGTGTCAACCTCCTTCAAATATAATCACGTGTGTGTTATATTTGAAGTGAGCTCGAGGGTGGCAGCCCTCTTGCTCACCTCGTTTATTTACTTGTTTTTCTTAGGGTTGTTCATCGCAGTCATCATTTTTCTTACGATTGTTTATCGCTGTCATTAGATTAATCACGGCGGTTATTAAATTGATGACTGCGGTAACAACCAGCAATCCTGTTACCATTTTCCTCACCTCCTGATTTTATTATACTATATAGCATAAAGAATATCAACACTTTTTTGCTAAATTTGCACAAAAAACCAGCCTACTTATGTAGTAAGCTGGCTTTTGTTTCTTCTCCATATAACTCAAAAGCTAACTTTTTTATGACCGAACGTTTAATTTCGTGGACTATTTGGCGACTCACGTTGAGTTCTTGGGCAATCATGTACAATTTTTCGCCATCCATCAACGCTTCGGCCACCATTCTCTCTCGCTCGTCCTGAAGCTTCGATACGGCTTCCTCTAGGCGTTTTACCTTTTGTTCATATCGTTTCGCCCGTTCCCACGCTCGAAGGAATTGTCTTGCTTGTCGTTCTGTTGGGTTAGATGTGACTCCTTTTACTTTTGGTAACACATTTTTTAAAAGATGAGAATGATGAAATGTCAAACGGGATGCACAGCCGTCATAGCGCCGTGCATCCCGTTTCATTCCACTGAGATCTCTTCCTCTTCTTTTTTCTCAAGCTCTGCCCCTTCTTGAAACACCGCTTCAAAAAAACGGCTGGCCGGTGCGGCGAGCTGTTGGTAATAGTCGTTGAACAAAGCGGCGGCATGGCTTCCCATCCACTCATTCGGCAGCAGCTCTTCCGGCAAGCTAGGGTCGATGAACAAAAACTTCCGGTATTCATGGACGAGCTTCGTCCGCTCGACAAAACATTCCGCGTCCGACATTTCTCCGCGCTCGATTTTATGTTTGTCAATCACGTATTTCTGACTGTAAACCGCAATAAACTGCTCGTATTTTTCGTTGATCTCTTCTAAGTTCCAGCACTTTTCCACCAACTGCTTGTTCGTATGCGGCCCATCGTATTCGGCCAAAAAGAAGTCGACATACGGGCGGATGTCGTACTTGTCGATCAAATCGTACACTTGTTGCTCCAAATTGTTCGGGGACATCCAGCAGCTGTTGGACATCGTGCCAAACCCGCTCCAAACAAGCTCCTTTCGCAGCTCATCACGCAAATGCCGCTTCTCCTCAGGAATCGTATAGATGAGAATGCGCCATTTCCCGTCCCAATGCTCCGGGCGCGTTTTGTAAATGCGCCGCGCCGCCTCTTCCATCCGCTTGACGCCGCGCACGGTGAGCGAATAGTAGCTTTTATTGCCCCGTTTTTCTGCCTGGATCCATCCTTGCTTGCTCATGCGCGACACCGCGGCCCGCACCGCCTGGTCGTTATGGCCGAACTCGCGGAGAAGACGGATCAAGCTGCCGATCCAAATTTCACCGCCGTAGTGGCGGATGTAGTCGCCGTAAATCGTAAAAATGAGTGAGCGCGTATTCATTTTGCCTAAACCCCTTTATCTTGTGTTCGAACTATAATCGTAACAGACTTTTATCACGCTGGCAAGACGGACGAAAAACAAACGGAATAAAAAAGAGCCGCACCGCTGAGGCTCCGGACCTTCGGGTGAAAAACGGAGCGCTGCGCGCAAATCGTCAGCATTGGATTCAAAACAAAAGCTGGTTCGACCAAATTTCTCTAATGGAAAAATAGTTGGGGCAGCAGCTCTGATCATGAAATCGCCATGATTGTTTCCGCCCAGTTCAGCAGCCACCGGTTGGGTGAACAGGGCCTCGCATGATGCACGTTCGCTGATAAGAAAGGGCCGGGATCGCCTTTTTCGTCGATCGCCGGCCCTCTGGACAGCGTCCAGCCACCGAGGTGAAACTCACCGTTCGTCCGCGTTTTTCACAATCGTCGCGATCCCTTGGCCGACACCGATGCACATCGTCGCCAACCCATAGGTGACCCCGCGTTTTCGCATTTCGTAAATCAACGTCGTCAAAATGCGGGCGCCGCTCGCGCCGAGCGGGTGGCCAAGGGCGATCGCTCCCCCGTTGACGTTCACTTTCGCCCGATCAAGCCCAAGCTGCCGAATGCATTCCAACGCTTGCGAGGCAAACGCTTCGTTCAGCTCGACAAGCCCGATGTCGTCAAGCGACAACCCGGCGCGGCGCAGCGCCTTGCGCGTCGCAAAAATCGGGCCGATGCCCATCACGGCCGGTTCCACGCCCGCGACCGCCGAGGTGACGTAAGTAGCCAACGGTTTGAGGTCGAGTTCCTTCGCCTTCTCGGCGCCCATGACTAGCAGCGCGGCTGCTCCGTCGTTGACGCCGGAAGAGTTGCCGGCCGTCACCGTGCCGTTTTCAAACAATGGAGGCAGCTTCGCCAGTTTCTCAAGCGTCGTATCCGGGCGTGGATGCTCATCTTTGTCGACGATGACGCGGTTGCCTTTTCTATCGTGGTAAATGACCGGCACGAGTTCATCCGCAAACCGATTCGTTTCGATCGCTTGCTTTGCTTTCATTTGGCTTTCGTAGGCAAACTCATCTTGCGCCTCGCGCGTAATGCCGAACCGCTTGGCGACGTTTTCCGCCGTCTGAGGCATGCTGTCGGTGCCGTACATTTCGTGCATTTTCGGATTGATAAAGCGCCAGCCGATCGTCGTGTCGTACATCTCGATGTTGCCGCGCGGGAAATCGCTTTCCGGCTTCGGCATGACAAACGGCGCACGCGTCATGCTTTCCACGCCGCCAGCGATCATGATGTCCGCCTCACCAGCCAAAATCGCCCGCGCCGCATAATTGACGGCATCAAGCCCCGAACCGCACAGCCGATTGACCGTCACCCCCGCGACTTCAATCGGCAGCCCGGCCAACAGCGCCGCCATGCGGGCGACGTTGCGGTTGTCCTCGCCGGCCTGGTTGGCGTTGCCAAAGACGACATCATCAATTTGCTCGACCAGCACATTCGGGTTTCGCTCGATGAGCGCCCGAATGACAACAGCCGCCAAATCATCGGGCCTTACTTCTTTCAGCGCTCCCTTGTAGCGGCCAATCGGCGTGCGCACCGCATCCACAATCACGACTTCTCTGCCCATGTTTTCTCCCTTCCTTTTCCAGCGAATCAGCTGTTTTCCCGATTCGTATAGTCATAGACGCCGCGGCCTGTTTTGCGGCCGAGCCGCCCCGCTTTGACGTATTGCTCCAACAGCGGCGCCGGACGGTATTTTTCTCCGAGTTTTTCGTGCAAATATTTTAAGTTGTTCAGCCTCGTATCGAGCCCGACTAAATCCGCAAGCTCAAACGGGCCCATCGGGAAGTTGAGGCCGAGCTTGATCGCTTTGTCGATCTCTTCCGGCGTCCCGACCCCTTCCTGCAGCATATAAAACGCTTCATTGCCGACAAGGGCGCTGATCCGGCTCGTGACGAATCCCGGAAATTCATTGACCACCACTGTTTCTTTCCCCATTCGCTCGGCGGCTTCTTTCGCCACTTGTGCCGTTTCATCGCTCGTTTCAAGGCCGCGGATGATTTCCACCAGCTTCATTTTATGGACCGGATTGAAAAAGTGCATGGCGATCACCCGCTCCGGCCGCTTCGTGAACGAGCCGATTTCCGTCGGGCTCATCGTGGACGTGTTCGTGGCGAAATAGCATGACGCTGGCGCATGGGCGTCAATTGTCTCAAACACTTGTTTTTTCAACTCGAGTTTTTCCGGCACTGCCTCAATGACCAAATCGGCATCGCGCACAGCGGCTGCCAAATCAAGCGAATACGACAGACGCACCTCGGCTTCTTGCCGCTCTCCAGTTGTCAATTTTCCTCGAGTGACCGCTTGTTCAAAAATAGAAGTGATCTCCTTCCGAGCGCTGTCCAATTGTTCTTGCTTGACGTCAACTAACGTCGTCTGAAACCCGCCGACAGCGCCGACATAAGCAATGCCTCTCCCCATCACGCCGCTGCCGACGACAACAAGGCGTTCGATCATCGTCTTCCCCCTCTCGCGTGTTGATGTAAGACGGCGGGTGCATCGAGCCGGCGTTTCCTTTCGCCAAGCGGCGGACGCCATCAAATGAATGGGCACCCCATCACGAGCGACGGGGTGCTCGGCAAACGGAACAGCCGTGTTTCTTCCATTGCCATGAATAGCATGCTAGAACGGGAATGGACGGTCACGTTTTTCCCATGCCTGGCCGCCGGATCAGCCGATTGGGCCGACCAAGCCGCGCTTTTGAAGACGCGGCCGGCTGTACGATGCTTCCGGCATGCGGCGGGCGGCCTCTTCCTTAGACGCCGAACGGATTCAGCGGACGCGGACCGTAATACGACAGCACGCTCTTCGTTTCTGTGTACAAATCAAGCGCCTCGACAGACAACTCTCGCCCAAATCCGGACTGTTTGTAGCCGCCAAACGGCGTGCCAGGGAAAGCGGAGAATGGGCTGTTGACCATGACAATGCCGGAGCGCAGCTGTTTGGCTACACGAACCGCCCGACCATGATCTTTCGTCCAAATGGCGGCAGCGAGCCCATAGTCGCTGTCGTTCGCCAATTCAATGGCTTCGGCTTCATCGCGGAATTTCATCACGACGACAACCGGTCCGAAAATTTCTTCTCGAACCGCTTTCATTTGATGGTTCACGTTCGTCAAAATCGTCGGCTCATACCAGTAACCGTTTTCAAACCCATCGACAACCGCCTCTTTTCCCCCGGCGGCGACCTCCGCTCCGTCGGCGACGGCCGATTGCACGTATTCGTCAATCACTTCGAGCTGCCCGCGGCTGATGATCGCTCCGACATGCGTGCCGGCATCAAACGGATTGCCAAGCTTCAGCTGCTTCGTTTTGGCCACGAACGCTTCCATAAACGCGTCATAGATGCTTTCATGCACATACAAGCGGGAGCGCGCCTCGCACGATTGGCCGCTGTTGTAGAAAATGCCGAACAACGAACCCGCAACAGCCGCCTCTAAATCAGCGTCCGCAAACACGAGGCTCGGCGATTTGCCGCCCAGCTCGAGCGTCACCCGTTTTAATGTTTTCGACGCCTTCTCCATAATTTCCTTCCCGACCGGCGTCGAACCGGTGAACGCGACTTTGTCGACGAGCGGATGTTCGACGAGGTAATCGCCGACTTCCGCCCCGGCGCCTGTCACCACATTGACAACCCCTTCCGGCACGCCAGCCTCATGGCAAATTTCCGCCAGCACAAGGCAGGTGAGCGGCGTCAGCGACGCCGGTTTGACGACAACCGAACAGCCGGCGGCAATGGCGGGCGCGATTTTCCAAGCCGCCATCATGAGCGGATAGTTCCACGGAATGATTTGGGCGCACACGCCGACCGGCTCTTTTTCCGTATAGTTGTGAAACGACCCCGGCATCGGGTTGACCGCCCCGCGATGCCCGATGATCGCCCCAGCGAAAAACTCAAAATCTTCGATCGCTTGCATCACTTGTCCTTGAGCAGCCGACAACGCTTTACCGGTATTTAAAATTTCCAGTTCCACCAACTCGTTGAAACGTTCGCGCATGATTGCCGCAATTTGGTACAAGATGCGCGCCCGTTTTTGCACCGGAAAATGCCGCCATTTCCCGCGGTCAAACGCTTGCCGCGCCGCTTGCACCGCCCGTTCGGCATCCTCGCGCGTCCCTTTGGCGACGCGGGCGACCGGTTCGCCAGTGGCCGGATTGGTGACCACAAACGTTTCGCCCGAGGCGCTTTCCACCCGTTCTCCATTAATAATCAAATGATAGAAATCGCGTTTCGTTGGCATCGATTCCATTTTCTTTTGTTTGACAGTCGCCATCGTTTCGTTCCCCCTTGCTTAGTTTCCTTGAAATATTGGTTTTCGTTTTTCAAAGAACGCCTTGACGCCTTCACGGTGGTCTGCCGTCAATCCCGCAATGCGCTGGCATTCCGCCTCCCGTTCGAGGTAACGGTCAAACGTCGTTTCTTCGCTTTCACGAAGCAGCCGCTTGATCAGTCCGATCGCTTTCGTCGGCATGGCCGCCAACCGCTCGGCAAACCGCTGCACTTCCTCTTCCCAGGCAGATAGAGGAATCACGTTTGTCGCCAATCCGAGCGAAGCTGCCTGTTCAGCTGATATTTTTTCCCCGAGCACCGCAAGTTCAAGCGCCTTCGCCCGACCGACAAGACGCGGCAAATAATAGAGATGGCCCGCATCCGGCACAAGGCCGACATGAATAAACGCGGGAGCAAAGCTCGCTTTTTCCGAGAGAAGCCGGAAATCGCACGCCAGCGCCAAGCTCATGCCCGCGCCGGCCGCCGCCCCGTTCACCGCTGCGACAACGGGTTTTTCAAGAAGATGAAGCGCTTTCATCATTGGCGCGTATCGGGTGCGCAACACGTCGCCATGATCCATTTCTTCCGTCACGCCGCTCAAATCTTCCCCGGCGCAAAACGCCCGGCCGGCGCCTGTGATCACCACGCAGCGGACGTTTTGATCCGCCCCTGCTTGTTTGAGCGCTTTGGTCACTTCCGCGTTCATCTGCTCCGTGAACGCGTTGAGCTGGTCCGGACGGTTGAGCGTCAGCCAGGCGACCGAACCTTTCACGTCATAATGGATCGTTTCGTACATCGAACGCCCCCCTTATTTTCCTTGGAAGCGCGGCTTCCGTTTTTCGAGGAAGGCCGCCATTCCTTCTTTTTGGTCTTCCGAGGCGAACAATAGGTAAAAGTTTTTCCGCTCAAATTGCATGCCTTCATACAGTGGATAGTCGACCGCTTTTTGCACCGCCTCTTTGATCAGCCGAAGGGCGAGCGGCGGCTGTTCAGCGAGGCGCCGCGCCAACCGCATCGTTTCTTCCATTAAAAGCTCCGGACTGACGACGCAGTTGACAATCCCTAGCCGCTCCGCTTCTTTCGCCGACATACGCGCCCCGGTCCAAAGCCATTCAAGCGCCCGCTTCGGGCCGATGAGCTTCGTCAGCCGCTGCGTTCCTCCCGCACCTGGCATAACGCCGAGGTTGACTTCTGGAAAACCGAATTCGGCCGCCGTCGAGGCGACGATCAAGTCGCACGAAAGCGCCAACTCAAAGCCTCCCCCTAGCGCCAACCCGTTTACAGCGGCGATCATCGGCGTCTTCACAATGGATAGGCGATCCCAATCGGCAAACTGGTTCAATAGCTCAAGACGAATAGGATCATCTTCCGCCATCTCTTGAATATCCGCCCCCGCCGCAAACGCCCGTCCACGCCCAGTGAGCACAATGACACGCACCTTTTCATCCCGGTCAAACGTTTCTGCGGCCGCCACGATTTCCGCCACCATTTGCCGGCTCAACGCATTCAATACATTCGGACGGAAGAGCTCAATGACGCCCACCGCTCCTTCTTGCCGCACCGCAATGGAATTCCATTCACTCATGTTCCACTTCCTCACCGACCATAAAGGTGACGAGATCGCCGGCAAATGACATGACATCTTTTGCCGATGCCTTCGCTTCTTTCGTTTTCATCGCCTCTTGAAACGCCTCTTGGCTGTCGTAATACATTTCACACAACAAATAATACTCGCTTTCCGTCCCCATCGGCGTCCCCGTAATTTTCGTCACCTTGATTTTTCGAAGGCCGGGGATTTTTTCTGTCAGCGGCACATGCGTTCCGTAGTAATGGGCGTCAAACTGCTCCTTGTCTTTCGGCTGTTTGTACAAGGCGATCATTTTAAACATCGCGAACGTCTCCTTTCCCTTTTCTTATCCCGAAGTCAATACGGGCTTCATCGCCTCAAACGGATTTTTGCATTGTTTGCAGTAGAAAATGCTGCGGCAGGCAGTCGGCCCAAACAAGTTTTCCATGACGGTCCGCTCCGCCCCGCAATAGGGGCATTCCACTTGCCATGCCCCTGACGGCATTTGCCGCGGCGGCGGAGCGATGCCAAACTGCTTCAGCCGCTCCCGCCCGGCTTCGCTGATCCGATCGGACGTCCACGGCGGATGGCGAAGAAACTCAATCGCCACCGCCGAGGCCCCTGCTTGCTTCACCGCTTCCTCCACTCGGGCGCGGATGATATCAAGCGCCGGGCAGCCGAGAAATGTCGGCAGCAGTCGGACCGAGACCGCGTCGTCCCGAACGTCCACCTGCTCCACCATTCCAAGATCGACAATGCTAATCGAATGGATTTCCGGGTCTTTCACCGTTTCTAACGCTTTCCAAACGTCTTCGTTTGTCATGGTTCTCCCTCACATTTTCCAACTCGCCGCCGTTTTGCCCCTTGAACAAGCACTTCGCCGCCACCAAAAGGCGTCATGCCCAACGCCGCCCTTTGGCGAACGGCGGCGCGGACATTACCATACCGCATGCGGGACGACGCGGTATACTTCTGACAACGTCGCGAGCGCCTCATCCAAATCGGGCGTATGTTCGCCGTTGCGGCCGTTTCCATGCTTCATGTCAAACGGCATCGGCCACTCAAGCCCCACTTCGGCAAACGCCGGCGCCAGCGCGGCGATCGTTTTTTCCGTCAGCACCTTTTCGTCATCAATCAGCCCATGCCGCACCATGTCCGCCCCTTTCGCCCCGAGCGTCAACACGCCGGCAAAATCAGCAGCCACGTCCTGAATGGCTTTTGTCATTCGCGTCCGCGCTTCCCCAGGGGCGTTCGTCAGCTGGACGAACCACGTATGCCAATGAAGCAGGTGGTAATGCAGCTCCACTTGAATTTTCGCCGCCGCTTCGGCAAGCGGGGCATAGCTGCTTTTGGTCAGCGACTCGAGGCGGACGCGTTTCGCCTGCGTATAAAAATAGTGGCGAACAACAGTAAACGCCCAATCATATCGGGGCTCGCGCAAATAATGGCCCGGGCCGTTCACGCGTTCGAGCAACACCGCATTGCGCCGCGCCGGAGCCGGGCGGGCGTGCGCTAATTCGTCGGCTGATCCACAGCCAAGATCTTCAAGCAGCTGATAATACATGGCCGCATGCCCCATCGTATCTTGGCTGATGGAAGAAAACGCAATATCCTCCTCGATATGCGGCGCCAACCCAAGCCATTCCGAGCCGCGGTAGGCAAGCAAAAAATCATCATCCGCGAGCTGAAACAATAGCTCGACAAGCGCCTCTTGACCGTCTGGATGGAAGTGAATCGGTTTTTCGCTCATCGCCGAATCTCGCCTTTCCATGACAAAATTTCCTTCTCATCAAGCACGTTTTGCTCATATTTGCGCCATCGTTTCTTTAAATCCCCATATCCTCGCGTCAACCGGTAATCTTTGTTGTCAAGCCGCTTGAGCGTTGCTTTTTCCTCCTCACTCATTCGCCGGATATAGTCCCGCTTCACGACCCAAAGGTCCGCGACCGGCTCGCGGCGCATAAAGTTTTCCTGCGCCATCACGAGCGCGATCTCCTCATTGGGGGCAAGCAGACTGAATTGATGCTGCATCGGCGCATCCGGCGCTTTGCGGCTGAACACTTCAAACACTTGATAAAATCCTTGTTCTTTCCCCGCCATGGCCATCCCTCCTCATCCGGCCGTCCGTACGGCGCTGAGCGCCTCCCGCACCCACGCGTTCTGCTTATACGCCGTCCGCCGAAGCTCAAGCCGCTCTTGCGACTTCGGCCCTTTGTTGCGGATGATCTCTTTAAACCGCTCCCAATCCGGCTGCCGGTAAATCCATCGGCCCTTCTCTTTGTCAAAATGCATTGTCTCATCAGGAATCTTCAGCCCAAGCGCCCAAATGCGCGGCACATATTTCGTAAAGAAGTCTTGGCGCAGCTGTTCATTCGTTTTCGTGCGGATGCGGTATTTGATGGTGATGTCTTGCTTTGACGTTCCCGTCGTGTCGGCCGTCGGCGGGCCGAAAAACATGAGGAGCGCCTCCCACCAACGGTTGAGCGCCTCTTGCAGCATCTCTTTTTGCTCCTTCGTACCCTCGGCGAGCGCCAAAATGATCGACTCACCGTGCTGGGCGTGAAACACTTCCTCGGCGCAAATGCGTTTCAACGCCCGCGCGTACGGTCCGTACGAGGCATCAAGCATGTTTGTCTGCGTCATAATCGCCGCCCCGTCGACAAGCCAGCCGATCAACCCCGCATCCGCCCATGTCGGCGCTGGCATATGAAACACGTTATGAAACTTCAATCGTTCGTTCAACAAATCTTCGATAATCTCTTCCCGCGTTTTGCCAAGCGGAGCCATCAAGTCTTCCGCCACCCGAAGCAGCAGCTGGCCGTGCCCCATCTCATCCTGCACCTTCGCCATGATGCCGAGTTTGCGGCGCAGCGACGGCGCTTTCGGCACCCATTCTTTTTCCGGAAGCGCTCCCATAATTTCACTCACCGCATGCATCGCAATGAGCTTGATGAGCGTCATCCGATACTCATCCGGCATCCAGTCATCGGCTTCGATCTTTTCCCCCGCCTCGATGCGTCGCATAAACCGTTCGTACTTCTCCTCATCCGACAGGCGGGTGAACGTCATCATAGCCGCCATCCCCATTCACCTCTCAATTAAAATATATAACGTTTTCTTAACGTTATTATATTTTAATGTCATATAATTTGCAATCTTTTTTCTTTCATTCAGATCGATTGGGGCGCTTCCACATGGCGGCGATCGACGATGCGCACCGCTTTTCCTTCCGAGCGCGGGAGCGTTTTCGGCGAATGGAGACGGACGTCAATCGAAATGAGACAGTGCGTTTTCAACAATGACTGAATGCGCCGGGCAAGCAGAGCGGCCTGCTCGCTTTGCAAATCTCCGCCGACCTCGCTGTAAAAACGATCGGTCACTTCCGCATGCAGCTCAAGCGTTTCCAAATGTCCGTGGCGGAGACGGTGCAGCTGATAGTGTGGAGCCAGTTCTGAGACGCGAAGCAGATGGTGCTCAATTTCCGACGGGAACACATTGACGCCGCGGATGACGATCATATCATCCACCCGCCCCTTGACCCGCGACATGCGCGCCGTCGTCCGCCCGCACGCACACCGCTCTCTCGTCACGGAAGCGATATCCCCTGTCCGGTAGCGGATGACCGGGAACGCTTCTTTCGTCAAGCTCGTAAACACAAGCTCTCCTTCCTCCCCTTCCGCCACCGGCTCGAGCGTTTTCGGGTCGATCACTTCAACAAGGAAATGGTCCTCGGCGATATGGAGGCCGTTTTGCGCTTCATGGCACTCCATCGCCACCCCCGGGCCGATCACTTCACTTAGTCCGTAAATGTCACATGCCTTCATATCAAACGTCTCTTCAAGCGTGCGCCTCATTTCCTCGGACCACGGTTCCGCCCCGAAGATGCCGTATTTGAGCGAGGTTTTCCGCGGATCTTTTCCCAGCTCTTTCATCCGTTCGGCAATGTTCAATGCATAGGACGGCGTGGCGCAAATGACAGTCGGCTGAAAATCTTCAATGATCATCACTTGCCGGTCGGTGTTGCCCCCGGATACCGGCACCGTCACCGCTCCAAGCCGCTCGCCGCCGTAATGCAGCCCAAGTCCGCCGGTAAACAGCCCGTATCCATAAGCGTTGTGAATCACATCCCCCGGCTTTCCGCCGGCGATGACGATCGCTCGCGCCACAATGTCGGCCCAATGGTCAATGTCCCGCTTCGTGTAAGCGACGACCGTCGGCTTGCCGCTCGTGCCGCTTGACGCGTGCACTCGGACGCATTGGGAAAGATCGACCGCCAACAACCCAAACGGATAATGGTCCCGCAAATCGCGTTTTGTCGTAAACGGGAGTTTGCGCACATCCTCAAGCGTGCGAATATCATCAGGCTTTACTCCACGTTCATCAAACCGCTGCCGGTAAAACGGCACCCGCTTATACACACGCTCCGCCGTCGCCCGCAACCGCTTGAGCTGGAGCGCCTCCAGTTCGCTGCGTGCGGCCGTCTCCATTTCATGCAAAATCATTGTTCCCGCCCCCTCTTAAAGCGCTTTCAAATATTATAAAATATATAACGTTATATAAACGTTATATATTAAAATTATTATATTTAATTTTAAAATAGGCTAAATATTTTAAAGTGTCAATACTTTTTTGAGCGCCACACGATTAACATCATGAAAGAGAGAAGATCGTTTAGATTGCCTTCTAAACACGCTTTCCTCCTTTAAAAAGTTCATAGAAAAAAGGCGGAGCTGACGTCGATTCAGCTCCGCCTTTCTGTGCACTATCCGTCCCCTGCGCTTTGCTGGGAAGCTGGGGGCTTCAAGCGGCTTGTGCGTGTTCACCAAACGATGCGACACACGACCCCTTGATACTTCCCTTCGTTCCGAACGTTCCCGCTCTAACCGTGCGATCGATGGGCGATGGGCAGCCGCCCTTCATCTCCCGCTTTCACTGGTGCTGGCACACCTTTATGTTTAGAAGCGGGGGGCTTCTTTCGGAACGGTGTTAAATTTTCATAATCCCCCCGGTGCTCGCCGATGTGACGTGCTTCGAGTAGCGGGCGAGGTAGCCGGTTTTCACTTTCGGCTCGAAGCCTTTCCAGTTCGTTTTCCGGCGTTCGAGCTCCTCATCGGACAGCTTGACGTTGATCGTCCGTTTCACCGTGTCGATCTCGATGATGTCGCCGTCTTGGATGAACGCGATCGGTCCGCCTTCCGCCGCTTCTGGAGAAACGTGGCCGACGGACAAGCCGCGCGAGGCGCCGGAGAAGCGGCCGTCAGTGACGAGCGCCACTTTGGCGCCGAGCCCCATGCCGACGATTTGCGACGTTGGCGCGAGCATTTCCGGCATGCCTGGGCCGCCTTTTGGCCCTTCGTAGCGAATGACGACGACGTGTCCCGGCTTGATTTTGCCGCTGGCGATGCCTTCAAGCGCCTCCTCCTGCGAATCGAACACGATCGCCGGCCCTTCGTGGCGCGTGATGCCGCCTTGCACCGCCCCAGTTTTGATGACCGCGCCGTCCGGCGCCAAGTTGCCAAACAAAATGGCGAGCCCCCCCGTTTCCGAATACGGGTTGTCGATCGGACGGATGACATCGTAGTTTTTCACTTCACAGCCGGCGATGTTTTCGCCGAGCGTTTTGCCGGTGACGGTGAGCGTGTCAAGATGCAAAGTGCCTTCTTTTTTCGAAAGCTCGTTCAATACCGCGGAAACGCCGCCCGCTTCGTGCAAGTCTTCGATGAAATGCACATCGGACGCCGGCGCGAGCTTGGCCAAATGCGGCACGCGCGAGGCGATTTCGTTGATGCGCTCAAGCGAATAGTCGATGCCGGCCTCGTTGGCGATCGCGAGCGTATGGAGCACGGTGTTCGTCGAGCCGCCGAGCGCCATATCGAGTGCGAACGCGTTGTCGATCGCTTTTTCCGTGACGATGTCGCGCGGTTTAATGTCATGCTCGATCAAATACATGAGCTGCTTCGCCGATTGGCGGACAAGCTCTTTGCGCGCCGGGTCGACCGCCAAAATCGTGCCGTTGCCCGGCAGCGCCAGCCCGAGCGCTTCGGCCAGACAGTTCATGGAGTTTGCGGTAAACATGCCCGAACACGATCCGCACGTCGGACAGCCGTAGCGTTCGAGTTCTTCCAGCCCTTTTTCATCGAGCGTTCCGCCTAAATATGCCCCAACCCCTTCAAATACGGACGAAAGCGAAATTTTCCGCCCGTCTTTCGTTACCCCGGCTTTCATCGGGCCGCCGCTGACGAAAATCGTCGGGATGTTGAGCCGCATCGCCGCCATCATCATCCCCGGCGTAATTTTGTCGCAGTTTGGAATACACACCATGCCGTCAAACCAGTGCGCAGAAATGACCGTTTCGATCGAATCGGCGATGATTTCCCGGCTCGGAAGCGAATAGCGCATCCCAATATGGCCCATCGCGATGCCGTCATCAACGCCGATCGTGTTCATTTCAAACGGCACGCCGCCTGCCTCGCGAATCGCTTCTTTGACGATTCTCCCAAACTCTTGCAAATGGACATGCCCCGGAATAATATCGATATACGAATTGACAACCGCAATGAACGGTTTGTCAAAATCCTCGTCTTTCACGCCGGCCGCCCGCAGCAAACTCCGGTGCGGGGCGCGGTCAAATCCTTTTTTGATCATATCGCTGCGCCGTTTTTTCATGTTCTGGTCCCTCCATCGAGCAGATTGATAGGTTGCTAGTATTGTACCACTTTTTTTAATAAAGTGACAATTAACTTTATTCTGAAAGCGATTTCATTTTTCCCTCCCGCCAAGGCTTCGCCAAAATCACGAGCTATTTTCGATGACGTGAAATCGTTGGTACACAAGGGATGGGAGAGAAGGAAAAAAACTTTTTACCCCAGTAAAACCCGATAAAATCAAGGGGGAGTCGGCGAATGTTTGTGTCGACACAAACATTCACCCCAAACCTTCAATCCCTTGTCACACTAAGGATTATACGGATTAACATGCTTTTTTAGTGGGAGAAAAAGCCGCATAAAATCAACATCGCAAAAAGCTCATCACCTGTTCCTCTTGACAACGGAGGGATTTGGCGGCATAATGTCTTACAAACTATGAATCACTTCAGCGTCCTTGACAATGAAACACGAAAACGGCACGGGACTAGTAAACCGAGGGAACGCGCCAGAGAGTGGAACCCACAGGCTGGAAGGTTCCTCGCGGGAAGCCGGTTGAACCTGCCCTAGACGGCCGCTTATGCAAACATAAGCCGCACGCCTGCGTTACAGGCTAGAGGGGGCGCTTTGTGCGCCAAAAAAGGTGGTACCGCGGAACGCTTTTCCGTCCTTTTGCAAAAAGGAGGAAAAGCGTTTTTTATTGGCCGGCCGCTTCGACAGGCGGCTAGGCGATCCGCCTTTTCAGCCATACATGCAGTCCGACACGCAAAGGAGGGAATGCGATGAAACGGCAGCGCGTGGTGATCAAGATCGGCAGCAGCTCGCTCACCGATCCGAAAGGCGGCCTTTGCCATGACAAACTGTTTGATCACGTCGAAGCCATTGCTTATCTCAAACAGCTCGGCCATGACGTCATTCTCATCACGTCCGGCGCTGTCGCCGCCGGGTTCGGACCGTTAGGCTACCCGGCGCGGCCGACGACGATCGCCGGCAAACAGGCGGCCGCCGCCGTCGGGCAAAGCTTGCTCATGCAGGCGTACAGCTCGGCGTTCGCCCAATTCGGCTTCACGGCCGCCCAGCTGTTGTTGACGCGCGGCGATTTTTACAACCGCGAACGGTTCCGCAACTTGTTCGCCACGATCACAACGCTGCTGGAGAACGGTGCCGTGCCGATCATTAACGAAAACGACTCCGTTTCCATTGAGGAATTGACATTCGGCGACAATGATATGCTTTCGGCGCTCGTGGCCGGTTTTTTACACGCCGATGCGCTTATTTTGCTCACTGACATTAACGGGCTGTATGACGCCAACCCGAAAACGGACCCGCAGGCGAAAAAATACGCCTTTTTGCCGCACATTACAGACGAGATGATTGAAGCGGCCGGCGGAAGCAGCTCGGCGGTCGGCACCGGCGGGATGCGGTCAAAGCTGTCAGCCGCCCGAAAAGCGCTCTCGTTTGGCGTCAGCGTGTTCATCGGCACGGGGAGGGGCAAAGAAAAACTGGCTGATATTTTAGCCGGAAAAGGCGACGGCACGTACATCGGCGCTCCGTTTCCGAAACAAATGCAAATGCACAAGCAATGGATCGCCTATCACGCTCCTGTCGCCGGCACGATTACGGTCGACAGCGGCGCCGAAGAAGCGTTGCTTGTGCGCGGGAAAAGCCTGCTTCCCGCTGGGGTCACGGCTGTTTCCGGCAATTTTCACGCCATGGACGTTGTTGACGTCGTCAATGAAAAAGGGATGACGATCGGCCGCGGCCAAGTATATTACGCCGCTGACGATTTAGAGAAAGTGAAAGGCCGGCCGAGCGAAGAAGCCCGGCAATATTCGTACCTGCATCGCCCGGAAGTCATTCACCGCGACAATTGGGTCACGTTGCGAAAGGAGAGTGTATCGAAATGAGCGAACTGCTCGAAAAAGCCGAACGGTTGAAAACCGCCTCACAAACACTGGCCATGCTGTCAACAGAGGAAAAAAACGCGGCGTTGGAACAAATCGCCCACACTCTTGACCGTGAACGCGCCTTCATTTTACAAGAAAACGAGAAAGATATGGCCCAAGGCCGCGAACAAGGACTGTCCCCCGCTTTGCTTGACCGGCTCCAGCTCACGAATGAGCGGCTTGACCAAATCATCGACGGCGTCCGCCAAGTCGCCTCGCTGCCTGACCCGGTCGGAGAAATCGTCGCAGAGTGGACGCGGCCGAACGGACTTCGCATCCAAACGGTGCGCGTGCCGCTTGGCGTCATCGGCATGGTGTACGAAGCGCGGCCGAACGTCACGGTCGATGCGGCGAGCCTTTGTTTGAAAACCGGCAACGCGGTTTTGCTTCGGGGGAGCACATCGGCGCTTCATTCGAACAAAGCGCTTGTCGCCGTCATGAAAGAAGCACTTCGCACGACGGCCGTTCCCGATACGGCCATTGAGTTGCTTGAGGACACGAGCCGGGAAACGGCCCAGCGCATGTTTCGCCTAAACGAGTATCTTGACGTTCTTATCCCGCGCGGTGGCGCCGGGCTCATCCGTTCAGTCGTTGAAAACGCCACCGTGCCGGTGCTTGAGACCGGCGTCGGCAACTGCCATATTTTCATCGATGAATCAGCTGAGCGGCAAATGGCCATCGACATCGTCCTCAACGCCAAACTGCAGCGCCCGTCCGTCTGCAACGCGGTCGAAACGGTGCTCATCCACGAACGGTGGCCGCATGCTGACGGCTTGCTTGAGGCTATGCACGCCCGCAACGTCGAACTGCGCGGCGACCACCGTCTTGCCTCGTCGTACCCGTTCATCAAACAAGCGACGGAAGACGACTGGCATACGGAATATTTGGCTCCAATTTTGGCGGTCCAACTCGTCGCCGATGTCGATGAAGCAATTGCCCACATCCGCCGCTACGGGACGAAACATTCCGAAGCGATCATCACCGAAAACGAAGCGAACGTCCGCCGCTTTTTCCAAGCGGTCGATGCCGCTGTCTTGTACCATAACGCGTCCACCCGCTTCACCGACGGCGAACAGTTCGGCTACGGAGCGGAAATCGGCATCAGCACGCAAAAGCTGCACGCCCGCGGCCCGATGGGGCTTGTGGCCATCACGACAACGAAATCGCTCGTGTACGGGACAGGGCAAATTCGAGTATAGTAGCTTTACCAAGGTGAATCTTCTTTACTTGAACGTTTTTCTGCCTCCACTTTGCGTTGTGGAAAAGGGGGCTCTCGATCAAAGAAGAGAAAAGCGGTCCGGATGTATGACGGTTTCCCGGATCGCTTTTATCCTTTTTCGGTGCTTTCTACAAACACCCAACAACGGCTGCCGACAAAATTCACCGCCATGCCGGCGATAGTTGCCGCGCCTTTCCCCAGCCAGAGCGGCGCCAACCGTTCTGCCGCAAGCAGGACAACGAGCGACGCGCCAAGCGACAACCCGTTGACAGCAAGAAAGCGCAAAAATTCCCCAATGTTCGCTTTTCGTTTCACTTCAAACGTCCAGCGCCGGTTCCAGATGTAGCTGTTCGCCATCCCAGCACCGTAGGAAACCACTTGGGCGGCGGCCGCCGGAACGCCCGCGGCCGCGAGCAGGAAAAAGACAGCAAAGTCGACCGCCGTATTGCTTGCCCCAACAATGGCAAACCGCCATACGGTTTGTTTTTCTTTACGGAATGTATGAAGGCTCCCGTTCATGCTTTGTCCGAACTCCCCACGTTTCATTGATGACTTACAGCGGCCGCCCTTTCACTTCATCATAAATGCGCCCGATATATTCGCCAATTGCTCCAAGCATGAGAAGTATCACCCCGTTGGAAAGGAGAATGGCCATGAGCAGCGACGCCCAGTCAGCGACTGTCGAATCGGTGAACCACTTTAGATAAAAGACGGCCAACATTCCGACGATGCTTGCTGCTGACAACAAAAGCCCAAGCAAACTCGCCAGTTTGAGCGGCTTATGCGAAAACGACGTAATGCCATAGAGCGAAAACCAGATCATTTTTTTGAGCGGATATTTCATCTCACCGGCTAGGCGCGGCTCACGCTTGCATTCGACCGACGTCTGCCGAACCCAACCCAGCTCACCAAACTGCGGACGAAATGGCTCTGTTCTCTCATATAGACTACCTGATTGCACACCTTCCGGTCAATAAGGCGAAAATTGCCGGCATCGACCGAAATGTCCATGTCGGTCGCTGCCCGCAGCAAGCGGTAAAACACATACGCCGTCCTTTTTTGAACGCTGTCTCTCCTTTCCGCTTGACTCGGCGGGCATAGACGACATCATACCCTTCTTTCCAGCGTGCGATCATCTCCAAAATGAGTTCCGGCGGGTCTTGCAAGTCGGCAAAAGAACCAGCCGTTTGGACAAGTTTTGGTTTTCCAAGCTCTTGAGAGTGTGCTATGATGGAGGCAAAGGAGGTAAATTATATGGAGGAAAAAACCATCGTACAACAAATTTTAAAAGCGCTCGATCTGCATTCCGATCATATCCGCCGGCAAATGCAAGACATGGAAGAGCGGCTGTCCACAAAAATACAAGAGACAGAAGACCGCTTGCGCGCAGAAATGCAAGACATGGAGGATCGACTACGCTCGGAAATGCGGGAAACGGAAGACCGGCTGCGCCAAGAGATCCAACAATCAGAGAAACGGCTTCGTCAAGAGATGTATGACCTTGAAGAACGGGCGGACAAACGGTTTGAGCGCATCGAAACGAAAATCGGCTACTTGCGCCTCGAATGGTCAGAAACGCAAGAAACGGTGGACTTTCTCGCCCGCAAAACTCTCCAGCATGAACAAAAACTCCGCGTTTGGGCTGAAAAAAGCTAAATTCCCGACAAATACAACTCGAATCGGCCGTCAGGCAGGCTGCAGCCTGCCCGACGGCCGATCTTGCTTTCTCATCCTTATTCTTCTTGCGGCAAAGGGGCGAATGCCAGGCCCGGTTCGCCCCATACTTCGTGCTGTTTTGCGCCGCGTGTTCCTTACGGCCAACCGACTTTCGCGTCGGAAAACGCCTTTTTCATCTCCTCATATGACTGTTTCAGCCGTTCATGATAACGCGGCGCGTCCCACACCGGCCACTTGTATGTGTAAAACTGTTTTGCCGGGAGCACCTGTCCTTCCATCGCCGGGAACGAAAACGAATCCGCTCCGTCCGCGACGTATAAGCCTAAGCGGATGCCTGGGACGATCCGACGGCTCTTGAGACCGCCTTTCGACCAGATGTCGCCCATCACCTCGCGCCGGCTCGGGTCCGTGACATTGAGGAGCGCCCACGGCAGACGGATTTCATACATATCGCCGCTATGGCTCACGCTGATATCGGCAAGCGAATCGAATGCCGCGTCAGCCGGGTTGGCCGTGCCGAACCGCAAAATTCCGGTTTCATACGAATCAAAGGGCACCACCTTGCCGCGAGTCTCTTCCAATTTTTTATTTAATGCCAGACGAATCGGGTGGTAGATGCCGTTATCTTTACGGTTGGCGTAAGGCGCCGCCGGCATCATATGCAACTGATGGCCATAATGGTAATAAAACGTGTCATAGTAGCTGTCGATCAACAACCGCGCGCTCTCTTTTCCGTGAATGACCAAGGCGAAATCAATCCCCGCCGTGCGAACGATGGGAAGGCCCGGGAGACGCGATTGCCCTTGATTCGGAATCGTATCGAACGCAATGTACACCGTTGTCTCATCGGTGATATGCCCGCTGTCAAGACGCATATATAAGTACCCTTCATCGCTCGTGACATACAGCGCCCGCTTGCCATCCGCCCATGCCGGCTTGATCCCGTTGAACGTCCAATCGTCTTTCCGCCCGTCCACCTTGATCATCGCTGCTGCGCTCGGTCCCGGATCGAACCGAAGGAGGCCGAAATGCTGCTCATTCGTCTGCACGTTCAGCCAAAACGGGCGGCGATCCGGAGTGTCGTACTCCATCGTATTCCACGTCCGTTTGAACCACTCATCCTGCCACGAAAACAACAGACCGCCCGCCATTCGCTCATGGACGATGTCCTTAAACAGCTTCCGATCGATTTCCCCTTGTTCTTGTTCAGAAAGAAATCCTTGGTTTTTCCCATGCACGTTTCGATGCGCCATTCCGCGCGAGGAAGGGACGCCGAATTCGGCGACCAAAACCGGCATCCGATGCGCCGCTTTCATGTCATGCAAATAGCCTGCGTAGCTGTTCAGCTCGCCGCTCCAATCCATATAGTTGAGGTATTTTTCCTCTTTGTTTAAAAAATCGGGATAATACGGATAAATATGGTACGAGGCAAACAACCCGGCGCGCAGCTGGTCAGTGGCGTACACGACATTCGGATTAACGGAAACGAGATCTTCTTTGACAAACGGTTCCGCCGGATGGCGAAGGAAATCCGTCGTCACCCAATTCGTAAAGCTGACGGGACGCTGCCAGCCGTACGTTTTTGTCTCATACGCGATGGCTTCATCAATCGTACGAGCCAACCATGATTCAAACGGACTCGCCCCTTTCGTATATATATACACGCCTTTGTAATCTCCTGTCCGGCTATGTTTTTTATTCGTCGCAATGACCACGTCCGGATCCCATTCCACACCGAAAATCCAGCCGAGAACGTATGGAGAAAGGTCGTATCGATACACCCCGCCGGCATGCCCCGGCCGTTTCGGAATGTCGGCGTTTCCATGAATGAGGTCGATCGTGCGGCGTATCTCAGCGCGGAACGCCTCATCAACCGGTCGAGCGAACGCGTCTTTCGCCCGAAGCATTGCTCCCTCGTCGATCCAAACGCCATGAAACAAATAGATCGGCCGCTTCGCTGTTTCGTTGTACTCATAAAGCGCTTCGTAAAAGGCGGGCGGATGGATCGTATAGACGCGGATGGCGTTCGCTCCCATGGCGCCGATGTACTGCAGCCAGCGGAAATAGTCTTCCTTCGTAATCTTCGCCTCTCCCGGAAACACGCCGGGTTTGCTGATGCCAAGGTTGACGCCTTTGATGAGCAGCGGCTCCCATCTCCCGTTGCGGTATACTTGCAAATAGTCGCGCCCGACCGTTCCCGCCAAGCGGACCCCTTCCTGCTTGGCTGTTTGAACTTGGACTTGCGGCGTCCCTTCCTTTTTGTATCCCTTTATTTCGCGCAAAATCGCTTTCATCATCGGCACGTACGCCTTCCAGTAAAAGGCCGTGCCGGTGTCCGGGCGGCCGTCCACCGTCCATTTGCGCCATACATCCAGCCCCACGGTCTGATAAACGGAAGGCAGCTCCCCTTGATCAGCGTAATCGCCGCAAAAGTAATATGACTGATACGTCTTTGTCTCATAGCGAACAACGGCTGGAAAAGAAAGTGGCAGCCCAATCGCCCACAGTTTCTCTTTCCCACGCTCAGACAGCGACAACGTATACGTCGCCAACACCATATGTTCATCAAGCGGCTTAACGATGTCAAACCAATATGAATACGGAACGCGCATCTTCTCTCCCCAATGCGCTTCCCCCGCCTTGGTGGAGGAAAGGACCACGCCCTCATCGCCAAGATCGCGCTGATCGAGGACAAGGAGCCGATCCGTTTCATCGACCAACACGACGCCTGGTCCGCGAAACGAAAACAGCTTCCCGTATTGCGCTTTATAGTTTTCTTTCACCCAGATTGGCACTTCCCGGCTTCCCAAATCAGGAAAATAACGGCCGATCCATCCGGTCCACTGAAGGCCGAACAGCTGCGCAAACGAGGCGCGCACCTCTTTTTCCGTCGGATAGGCCATTGAATTGAATTCGGCAATCAACGTTTTCCCGCCTTGACGGGCGAACTGCCAAAGCGCCTCCATCTCCTTGAGATCCAACCCGCCGTGCACCTTCGCCGAACGAGCGCCGTCCGTTTGCTTGCGGACGAACTCCTCCTCATATACCCCGTATGTGTCGGCGATATAGACAGCATCGTACCGCCCCATCTCCTTTGGCAACGGCCGCACCGTGTACGTTCCATCCTTTTTCGGGGCAAAACCGACATAATCGCGCGCCGCTTTGTACCTCTCTCCGTTGCTCCGGACGTATTTTTGTTGATTCAAGAGCCAAACGAGCCCTTGATGCTCGCGATATGACCGGTCGGGCACCGTTTCGTCGACAATGAGCAAATTAAGCTCCATTTCCGGCTTCAGCCACCAAAGCCAATACGGCGCAGAAAGCACAGCCACGGCCAACACAATATACACATAAATCCAACCGAACTCCCGCTTCTCCATCTCCCCACTCTCCCTGTTCCTGCATATTTTCCTTATAACAAAAAAACGTTTGTCCGGCAAGAACAGGCAAGGGCATCCGTCAAATTTTTCTTTTCCGCAAAGACGATTTCACCTCCGGCAGCGGTCGTATGGACTGACAGGCATTGCAGGGGAAACAAAAAGAAAAGCTCCCTTGCTCGGGAGCTTCAGCTTGTCGACAAAGTCGACAAGCTGTTTTAATATATAGGTATAAGGGTATCTTGAAGGAGTGGAATAAGATGCTTCAACGTTACCAAGAAGATCGGAGACATATCGAAACAACGGTAAAAATTGATGATCTTGTTCCTGAAGACCACCTTGTTCGTAAACTAGAAAAAGCCATTGACTTCTCCTTTATCTACGATATGGTCAAGGATTTGTATTCTCCTAACCATGGACGACCAAGTCTTGATCCCGTTGTGCTGTTCAAAATGTATTTGATTCGTTACATCTTTGGGATTCGTTCGATGCGTGAAACCGTAGAACAGATTCGAACAAATGTGGCTTATCGTTGGTTTTTGGGATTGAGTCTGCATGATCCTGTGCCCCATCATTCGACACCAAGTAAAAACTACACGCGACGTTTTGCGGGAACCGATGTTTTTCAAAAGATTTTTTCAAGAATCTTGGAAGAAGCCTTTCAACACGGGCTTGTGGATCCAAGTGTCGTATTTGTCGATTCTACTCATGTGAAGGCGAGTGCGAACAAAAGAAAATTCACAACAGAAATGGCAGAAGTGGAAGCGAAAGCTTATCAAGATGAATTAGAAAAAGAAATTGAGCGAGATCGCATCGCTCATGGGAAATCCCCACTACCGCCAGAAAATGATAAAAAAAAACGAGAAATCAAAGTCAGTAAAACAGATCCAGACAGTGGGATGTTTGTGAAAAATGAACGTGAACGGGTATTTGCTTACTCTTATCACACCGCTTGTGACCGACATGGTTGGATATTACACACGTATGTCACTGCCGCCAATGTTCATGATAGCCAAGCGTTTTTTGAACTGTTTGAGCGAGTGAAGCAAGAAATCAAAGGATGCCCAACAGATGTGTGCATCGATGCCGGATATAAAACGCCAGCGATTGCGAAATACCTATTAGAACAAGAGATCCATCCGATTTGGCCATATACTCGTCCAAAGACGAAAGATGGGTTCTTCCGAAAATCTGAATTTGCATATGACGAGCATTTTGACTGTTACCTTTGTCCCAATCACCAAGTGTTATCTTATTCAACAACGAATCGGGAAGGCTATCGGGAGTATAAATCAGATCCATCCATCTGTCAGGGATGTCCATCCCTTCAAAAGTGTACAGCAAGCAAAAATCATACGAAAGTCGTGACACGCCATGTTTGGCAAGAGTATTACGAAGAAGCCGAACATTTACGATATGTACCAGAACATCGCGAGTTGTATGAATTAAGGAAACAGACGATTGAACGGAATTTTGCAGATTTAAAAGAGAAGCATGGTCTGCGCTGGACGAATTACCGAGGATTGGAAAGAAACCAGATGCAGGCGATGCTTGTTTGTGCTGCCATGAATTTAAAGAAATTGGCGAACTACTTGTGGAGAAAGGGCCTCTCCTTTCTGTATGTATTCGAGTATGCATCTATTTTGGTTCGTTCATCAAGAAAAACAACCTTAAAAATGGAACAAAATGGTTATAAGACAACTGTCTTATAACCATTTTGTCAACAGTCTGAAGCTCCCTTGCTCGGGAGCTTGCCTGTCCGCCAACAAGCCGCCTTACCGGTTCGGCTCATAGACGTCCCATGTCCATTTGATTGACTCAACCATTTGGTTCGCCGCCTGTTCCGCCTCAAGTTCATTGATGTCGACACGGGAGTGATGGAGAGCGTAAGCGGACTGCCGCTGGAAAAACAGCTGCTCCACTTCTTCCAACGTTTTGTTTTTCAACACTGGCCGGCTGTCGACAATGAGCGGCAGCCGCTCTTCTTTCCAATGCTCCCACGACAAGTCTAGGAAAAAGACGATGCCGTGAGCTAGGCAGGCGCGCCGCACGTCTTCCTGCAAATACGCGCCGCCGCCAAGCGAAATGATTTTCAACCTTGTATTTGTGCATAAATTGACGATCAGTTCCCGCTCGACCTGTCGAAAGTACGCTTCCCCTTTTTGCGCGAACATCTCCGGAATCGACATCCCGTGCCGCCGCTCGATTTCCGCGTCGACATCGATGAAGTCGCGGTACAGCTTCTTCGCGACCAGCTGCCCGATCGTTGTTTTCCCCGCTCCCATAAAGCCGATCAAAATAATGTTCCGCTCGCGAAGCGGGATGACCGTCTGCCTCTCCACGCTGCTTCACCTCTTTTCCTCTCTCTTCCCAGAAGACTGGCGAATGACAAGCTCCGGCTGCAAAATCGTCCGTTTCGGTGCACTCGCATCCCCTCTCATGCGTTCATGCAGCTGCTTGGCCGCATAGGCGCCGATCTTCTCAGGAAATGCGGCGACAGTTGTGAGCGGCGGCTGAAACAGCGCCGATTCTTGAATGTTGTCAAACCCGACGACCGCGATGTCGCGCCCTGGAACGATCCCTTCCTCTTTTAAGCCAAGCATCGCCCCAAACGCGACGACATCGTTGTAACAAAAGAGCGCTGTCGGCGGGTTCGGGTGCTGCAACAGGCGTTTGACCGCCATCCGCCCGCCTTGCCTTGTCGTCGCCGATGGCACAAGCAGCGTGTCATCCATCTCGATGCCCGCCGCACGCAACGCTTCACTGTACCCCGACCGGCGCGCTTTCCATACGGACGATTGCGGAGACCCACCGATAAAGGCGATGCGCCGATGGCCGCCTTCGAGCAAATGCTCGACCGCCATCCGCCCGCCGGCCATATTATCGATCCCAATATAATCAAACTGTCCGGCCGGAAGTTCATCACGGGCAAACAATACAACAGGAATATCCCACTGCCGCAGCTGCTCGAGCATCTCTGCCGAACATCCGGGAACCGGGCTCATGATCACACCGCCCACCCGATGCTCCAGCATCGTCGACAATAAGGCGTCTTGTTTTTCCGGCCGGTCAAACGTCGTGCCTAAAATGACCGTATATCCTTCCTGATCGAGCGCCTCATGGACGCCAACGAGCAATTCGGAAAAAAACGGGTTGTCAAGTTCGGTGATAATAAGACCAACTGTCGACGAACGCTGCGAACGCAAATTGGCCGCCACGCGGTCATAGACGTAGCCAAGCTCTTTCATCGCTTGGAGCACTTTTTTTCGCGTTTCTTTCGAAATATTCGGACTCCCACGGACGACAAGCGAGGCGGTCGCCCGCGACACGCCGGCGTGTTTGGCGACTTGTTCGAGCGTCACGCGGGAACGCTTTTTATCTGACACCGTTCGAATCACCTGCTTTACCGTCGCTTTCACCTATCAAAAGTATAAAGGCTGGCGGCAAGCAGTGTCAATGCAAGGCGTGGGCTGCCGGGAAAACAAACTTCGAAACAAAAAAACCCGGCAGCCTCGCACAAGGCAAGGAGCCGGGAAGGCGGCAAGCCGCCGTTCGTTCATTCATATGATCTCGTTTTCTCGCAGCCGCTCAATGTCTTCCTTGGACATGCCAAGCATCGTTTGCAAAATCTCTTCGGTATGCTCGCCTAAATCCGGAGCAGTGCGGCGGATGGCGCCTGGTGTTTTTTCGAATTTCGGCACAATGCCGGGCATTTTAATTTTGCCAAGGCGCGGATGGGCGACTTCGATGATGTTTTCCCTTGCTTGGTAATGCGGATGCTCAAAAATATCTTTAATGCTCAAAATCGGGCTGACCGGCACGCCATGCTCATCCAAAATGTGAAGCAATTCATCGCGCGTCTTCGTGCGGATCCAGTCGGCGACGATGCCGTTTGTCTCTTCATGATGGGCGAGCCGCCGTTCGTTTGTGCAAAATTTCTCATCCGTCAACAGATCTTCCCGCCCCATCGCCTTCGCCAGCCGCTCGAATGTGGAATCGGTGCTGGTGACAAGCACGACCCAATGCCCGTCTTTCGTCATAAACGTGCCCGCCGGGCTCGAATGGCCGGACAATCCCGGCGACCGCTCGCGCACTTTGCCCAATTGGTCATATTCCGCCACCAAAAACTCCATCATGCGGAACACCGATTCGTAAAGGCCGATATCGACCATCTGCCCTTCGCCGTTCGGATGGACATCGCGGTGGTAAATGGCCGTCACCGCCGCAAACGCCACATAAATGCCGGTAATGTAGTCCGTCAAGGAGAACGACGGGCTGACCGGCGGACGGTCCGGATACCCTTGCAAATACGTAAACCCGCTGAACGCCGTCGCCGGCGTGCCGAATCCGGCTTTCTCGCGAAACGGACCTGTTTGCCCGTAGCCCGAGACGCGAATCATCACCAGCTTCGGATTGATCCGCTTCAGTTCTTCATATCCGCCGCCCCATTTTTCGAGCGTGCCGGGGCGGAAATTTTCGATGACAATATCGACGTGGCGGACAAGCTCTTTAAAAATATTCATTCCTTCTTCTTTGCGCAAATCCAACGTGAGCGACCGTTTATTGCGCGCCAGTCCGGGCCAGCGGAGCGGCTCCCCATCCTTGAACGGCCCGACATGGCGGAGCGTATCCCCTTTTCCTGGCAATTCCACCTTGATGACATCGGCGCCAAAATCACCGAGCAAAACCGCCCCAAACGGCGCCGCGATCATTGTCGACACATCGAGCACTTTGACGCCTTCCAGCGGCAAACGCGCCATGACAATCTCCTCCCCCATTTCGATTTATTGTCCGTATGTCATGATGACCGACAACGCGGTCCGGACGTCTTCAATCGGAATTTGCCCCGGCGCCGAGCTTTGCCGTCCGACTGCAAAGGTGATGGCAGAGCCGAACAATCCGCCTGCCAGGCGGGTGATGGCGCCCAATGCCCCCATCGACATCGTGATCAGCGGGATGTCCACCTCTTTTCGCGCTTCTTCCGTCGCTTGCAGCAGCGTGAGCACATCCCCCCGCGTTTTCGGCATCACAGCTGCTTTCGCGATGTCGGCGCCGCATTGTTCCGCTTGACGCATTTTCGCGACAAGCTCTTCCTTCGATGGCGTATGATCAAAATTGTGGTAAGACAACACAAGGCGCACTCCATAGCGGCGCGTCAGCTCCCGGACGATCGGGATGCGCGGCCCATGGGCAAGCTCGTAATCAAGCAAATCGATCGCCCCGCTTTCACAGACGGTTTCAAACAACCGAATCTTTTCCTCTTCCGTCAACGAAATCGGTTGCCCGCCTTCCTGTTCGGAACGAACCGTAAACAAAATCGGGATGTCTCCGGCAATCGCCCGCATCTTTCTCGATGTGGCCGCCACTTCCTGTTCGTCCCGAATCGCCTCGAAAAAGTCCGCCCTCCATTCAATGAGATGCGGCTTTTTCTCCGTGATTTGCCTTGTTTCCTCCAACACTTGCTTCGCGTCCGCTCCGACGACCGGGGCGCAAATGCACGGTTCGTCTCCCCCGATCAAGACATTGCGCACACGGACAGCACGCTTTGCAATCGCCATATGCTCTCCCCCTTATGGTCGATAACCTAGTTTTTCGGAAATGGCTTGTGCTCCTTCTTTTACGAGCCTCTTGAATTGTTCCATCACTTCCCGTGTAAATCGATGCGCCGGCCCAGAGACGGACAAGCAGGCGCCCACTTCCCCGCGGATGTCGAAAATGGGCGCCGCAACGGCCGCAGAGCCGACTTCCCGTTCATCGACGCTGGATGCCACACCGCGCTCGCGAATCGCCTCAAGCTCCGCCGTCAGACGATCCAATCGTTCCTTTGTCGGCACTTGCGCAAAAATCCGCTCTTGAACTTCGGGCGATTGATAGGCCAACAATACTTTTCCCCCCGCCCCCGCCCAAAGCGGCAGCCGCTCGCCGATTCTCACCATATGGCGCAGCGCTTGAAGCCCTTCGCACTGTTCGATGCAAACGCGGGCGTCTTGTTCGAGCACGTACAAGTTCACCGTCTCCCGCGTCTCGTCGCGCAGCCGCTCCATCACCGGCCGCGCGATTTCCCGCACTTCCATCGATTTGCCGGCAATGTATCCTAAATAGTACACCCCTTGTCCAAGACGGTACTTTAACGTCTCCGGATCTTTGACGATAAGGCGGTTTTGCTCCAGCGTGGCGAGCAGGCGCGTCGTCGTCGATTTGGCGAGCGAAATCTTTTTCGCAATTTCCGTGAGTGATAGCTCTTGTTCCTCGAGGGTAAAACAATACAAGATGTCAATGGCCCGCTGCACCGTGCGCAAGCCGGCTTCGTGTTTTTTTTCTTCCTGCACCTGTTTGTCTCCCCCCTTCCTTATGTTCCGTTCAACGGAATTTCATTTCTTTCAGTGGAACCTTACTCCCATTTTAGCATCTTCATTCACCGCCGTTCAAGCTTTTTTTCGCGTTTCTTTCCTTTTTGCTTTCAACAAGAGAAAGGGCGGCGAAGCCTTTTTTCATTTAAACGTCTGTGTGAAGGGACATATGCTGCGTTAGGCCTGTCTTCCTGCCCGTCCATTGTCTGAACGGATTGCATAAACAGTTCAAATTTTTCAGTAAGTTATGGACAAACGAAAGCGAACTTTGTTATAATCCATTCAAGAATTCCATTTAAAGAAAACAAGTTACATACAATGGAACAAAAAAAGGGGGATGATCAGCGAACATTTGAGAACCGATCACTTCATGGAATGATCGAACATCAAAACGCGATGTCCAATGAAAGGGAACTCGCTATTTTTTCGTTCTCATACTGCATACGCTTTCTTACATCAATACCAAGGATGGTGAACAAAGATGAAGCACAAACGACGTTGGGCGATGGCGTTTTTGATCGCGTTAGGCGTCATCATCAACTATTTCGACCGCATCAACATGTCCGTCGGCATCCAGCCGCTTTCCGAAGAATTCGGCCTCACGCCCGGGCAGCTCGGCATTTTGTTGTCTGCGTTTGCCTGGTCTTATGCCATTTTGCAAATCCCGGCCGGCGTCATCTTGGATAAAATTGGCGTCAAATGGGTGACGCGCATCGGGACGATCATTTGGGCAGTGGCATGCTTTTTGACCGCCATCGCCAGCGGCCAAGGGCTCGTCATGTTGTCACGCGTCTTGTTGGGCATCGGGGAAGCGCCGTATTTCCCGTCAGCCGCCAAAGCAGTCGGGCAATGGTTCCCGCGCCATGAGCGGGCGACCGCGATTTCCCTTTACGACGCCCAGTCGAAGCTGTCAAACGCCATCGGCACCCCGATCATCGCGTGGATCATCACCGAAAGGGGATGGCGGGCCGGCTTCTACGTGACCGCTGTACTTAGTTTGATTTATGCCATCATTTTTTGGGCAACGTACCGCGATCCGCATGAGGACAAGAAGCTTTCGAAAGAAGAATATGACTACATTGTCCAAGGCGGAGCGCAAAAGTCGGATGAAACATCGGGAAACGTTTGGGAGACGATTCGGTATTTGCTGACGAAGAAAAAAGTGTGGGCGACATTGATCGGGTTTGCCGCCTACGGCTACTCGTGGTTTTTGTTTCTCACGTGGCTTCCCGGCTATTTGGCGACGGAAATGCACATGTCGGTGCTGAAATCAGGCTGGTACGCCTCGATTCCGTGGATCGTCGGCACGATTTCGGAGATCGCGATCGGCGGATGGCTCGTCGACCGGCTCATCAACAAAGGAGGCCATTCAACGCGCGTGCGAAAAACGTTTTTGGTCATCGGCATGCTGCTTGGGCTGTCCGTCATCGGCGCCGCTTTCACGACAAACCCGAACATCGCGATCCTTTGCATTTCAATTGCCCTTGGCGGCCTAGTCATCACATCCTCGATCGCCTACAGCATCCCGACATTTATTGCACCGCCAGGCACGGTCGGGACGTTGACCGGCCTGTTGACGTTCGGCAACAACTCGATGGCGATTGTCGCCCCGATCGTCACCGGCTTTATCGTTCAAGCGACCGGCTCGTTTATGTACGCGTTTCTCGTTGCGGCGTTCATTTTGCTCGCCGGCATTTTCAGCTATTTGTTCCTGCTGACCGATTTAGAGCCGATCGAACCGATGGCTCGGCCGGACACAACGCAAAACGCAAGCATCGGACACATAAAAGTGCGATAGCGAAAGAGAAGCGCCTTCGTCCAACGCGGCGAAGGCGTCTTTCCATGCTGCGGCTTTGCGGTGAATCAAGCTTCTCGCCGCCTCAACGCAACATCCATCCGTTTAATGCCCCGTAAACCACCCAAGCGGCACAGTCACAAGGGACGGGAAGAAAATCAACAGAAGCAACAGAAGCGTCTCCACCAGCAAAAACGGCCAAACTCCTTTCATGATGTCCTCCATGTTGATTTTCGCCACCCCGCAGGCGACGTTCAGCACCGTGCCAACCGGCGGCGTGAGCAGCCCAATGCAGTTGTTTAAAATAAACAATACCCCGAAGTACACCGGATCGATTCCCGCTTTTTCAATAATCGGCATCAGCACCGGCGTCAAAATGAGCACTGTCGGCGTCAAGTCCATCGCCGTTCCGACCAACAGCACCAAGGCGTTAATGGCCAAAAGCAGCGCCAGCGGATGGTCGATGAGCGGCGCGAGCACATCTGTCACGATCGACGGAATGTTGGCGACTGTAATGAGCCAGGCCGACACCATGGCGGCGGCCACCAAAAACATGACGACGCTTGTCGTTTTCGCCGCGGCCACGAGCACGTGGAACAAGTCTTTCAATTTCAGCTCGCGGTAAATGCATAGACCGACAAACAACGCGTAAAACGCGGCCACGACCGCCGCCTCGGTCGGCGTAAACACCCCTCCGCGCAGCCCGCCGACAATGATCACCGGCAGCAGCAGCGCCCAAAACGCCTCGCGGGTCGCCCGCCAAATCTCTTTCGCCGACTGACGTGGAAGCACTTCCACTTGATCTCTTCGGGTCACCCACCACCAGCAGATGGCCAGTGAAATGCCAAGCAAAATCCCGGGAACAATGCCGGCCATAAACAGCTTCGTGATCGACACGCCGCTTGTGACCCCGAAAATGATCATCGGAATGCTCGGCGGGATGATCGGGGCGATGATGCCGCCGGCAGCGATGAGGCCGGCTGACCGGTTGCGGTTGTACCCAGCTTTGACCATCATCGGGATGAGAATCGCCCCAAGCGCCGCTGTATCGGCCACCGCCGACCCCGACAACCCGGCGAACAACACGCTCGCGATGATCGCCACATACCCGAGCCCGCCGCGGATATGGCCGACAAGCGCCATCGCAAAGCGGATGATCCGCTTCGAAATGCCCCCGGCGTTCATGAGCTCCCCGGCGAGCATAAAGAACGGAATCGCCATCAGCGGAAAGCTGTCTGCGCCGCTGATCAAGTTTTGCGCGATGATTTGCGTATCAAAAATGTCCAAATAAAACATCAAGGCGACGCCGCTGACCAAGAGCGCAAACGCGATCGGCATCCCGAGCGCCATGACCCCTAACAGCGACCCGATAAAAACGACCAACGCCATTTACCGCTCACCTCCAGCGGCGCCTTGCGTTCGCCCGTGCGCCCATTCTGCCGCTTCGTGCTCGACGGGAGCGGCCGTCATGATTTCTTCTTCCGATTCTTTCATTCTCGTCAGCTCCTCAATCGCCCCGGGGCGAAACAGCGCCTGATACAAATGGTACAAAATAATGAGGCCCATGCCGATGCTCACGACAAGCCCGGTCCCATAAATGAACGCCATCGGCAGCCCGGTGGCCGGGGCTTTGCTTTCCAATCCGCTCATTGTCATCTTCCAGCTTCCATCCAAAAGCAAATAGAGAACATACAGCACGATCGCATTGCTGATGACAAACACGACGCGCTTGGCGCCGGTCGGCAGCTTCCGCACCAATGTATCGAAGCCTAGATGGTCATGGTCTTTCAAAGCACCGACCGCGCCTAAAAACGACATCCAAATGAACAGAAAGCGCGACATTTCTTCCGACCACGTGATGCCGGAGTTAAATACGTAGCGGAGCACGACGTTGCCGAATACAAGAATGGACATAAACGCGAGGCAGAACGCCATTAAGGCGTTCAGCGCCTTCTCCAGTACGGCTCCGATCCTTTTCATCGCTGTCCCCTCCAAGTCTGCAAGAATGGAAGAACTCTTAAGGGGTGGACTCCCCTTAAGAGCCGGCTTTGCCATTCGGTTATTTTCCTGCGTTAACCAATTCGTTCACGAGATCTTGGCCGAATTTCGGCGCGTATTTTTGATAGATGGGCTGCACTTTTTCGACAAATTTTTGCCTCTCCTCCGGAGAGAGTTCGGTAATGACCATGCCTTGCTGTTTCAAATAGTCGAACATTTTCTCATCTTCTTCTTGGTTGAGCTTGCGCTGATAGTCTCTCGCTTCTTCCGCGGCTTTTTTGATGATGTCTTTTTCCTTGTCCGTCAACGTGTCCCAAAACTTTTTGCTGATGAGCAACGGACTTGCGTTGTAGACGTGGCCGGTTTTCGTCAAATATTTTTGCACTTCGTAAAACTTATTGATTGCGACATTCCCGACAGGGTTTTCCTGGCCGTCTACAACGTGTTGTTCTAAAGCGGTGAACAGCTCGGTAAAGGCCATCGGTACCGGAGTGGCTCCTAACTCTTTCCACAAGTCAATATGAAGGTCATTTTCCAACGTCCGAATTTTCAACCCTTTAATGTCATCCACGCTTTTGACTTCCCGCTTATTGTTCGTCAAATGGCGGAAGCCGTTTTCCCAATAGTTCAAGCCGATCACGCCGACAGACGGCAAATCGTTGAGCAAGTCTTGGCCGATTTTCCCATCCAGCAATTTGTAAGCGGTTTCCCGGTCTTTGAATAAAAATGGCAAGTCTAGCACCCCGATGCGCGGAGCGAATGAAGCGATCGGACCGGTCGACATCGTCGATCCTTGAATCGTACCCATCTTCAGCGCTTCAAACACGGCTACGTCTCCCCCGAGCTGTCCATCCGGATACACTTCCACTTTGATCGAGCCGTTTGTTTCTTTTTCCACGATTTCCGCGAATTTGTACAATCCTTTCGTCAGCGAACGATCCTTCGATGTCGCAACGGCCATTTTCATCACTTTCGGTTCGACCTTCTTCGCCGCTCCGCCCCCTTGCGGTTCAGATTTCGATGAGCACCCCGCAATTACGAACAGGCAGGCCAACAACAACACCAACATCTTTTTCATTCCGTTTTCCCCCTTCTTTCCTCTATAGTGCAATGGTTGATGCAGCCGAACGGATCAACCGGCTGGCATCGTGTTGTATGTTGAACCCGCATTCCCGTTTTGCCGCAGGCCATTCTGTTCTCTCTCGACCGCGGCCGGTCATGCGGGAAACAACCAAATGAACAAACCATTTATTTCTAACAACGGAATTAATATATAAAATTTTCTGATAATTAAGAATGTCCATAAGGCAGCCTCCCGTATCGGAAGCGCTGCCATATTTCTCTGTTGACCGGTCACGCCGATCGATCGCTTTGCGTTGCAATATGGCGGGCAAAATAGTCTTTCGCCGACTGCAGGCAGCGGCGCGCATGTTCTTCGTAGCCGAGCTCCTTGACACGCTTGATGTTCGGCAGCTCAATCGAGCAAGGAACTTCTGGAATGCGGCGGACAATGCCGGCAATGTCGATCCCGCCTTCGCCGACATACAGCCGCTCTTCGCGGAGAATTCTCGTCATCTCTTCTTTTGACGCCGGAATTTCGCCCGGCGCGTCGCAAAGATGGAGAAAATGGAACCACTCCCGCGGCACGGCCTCCAACGCTTCCGGCGAATCACCGGCGCGGTGGAAATGGTGCAAATCAATCATAACGCCAGCATTGTCTTTCTTTACCGTCTTTAACACATCGATGACTCCGGCCAAATTCGTCACTGCCGCAATCGGCACGTATTCCAGATCAACGGTCAGCCCATATGGCTTCGCCAGTTCACACAGCTCGGCAAATCGCTCGATGTAAACACTGCGGTCGGTCGTCCAAATGCTGCTTAAGACGTGGCGGCCGCCCAGTTCAGCCGCCACTTCCAAGGCCGATTCGTATCGTTTCGGGTCAATATCAGCATCAATGCGGGCCAGTTCGATGTCGAGCAGCTTGACGCCGGTGTCCCGCAACGCCGCTTTCGTCTCACGCAACAGCTGCGGATTTTCCGCCAACGCATAGTTCGGCTCGCCCGGAAGCCCCATGTAGATGATCCGGAAACTGACGTAATCATACCCTGCCCGGGCAGCGATATGCGCCATCTCCGGCGGCGGGCAGCCGAGCACCGTCAAATGGGCCAATGAAAAGGTTCTCGCCATATCCTTCCCCCCGATCTTGAAGGTTTCTCCTTACCGCTCTACGGCCACATGGTGAACACGTTTGCCTGGGGAATAGATGTCCATAATATTCCAGTGGCCGGACGTCGGCGTCGGGACGTTGATCATTTCTACATCGATGACAAACGGTTTGTTCGCCTGAATGGCCCGTTCGAGCGCCGGTTTAAACTCTTCCGCCGAGCGAATTTTCACCCCTTCAACGCCGTATGCCTGGGCAATGGCTGCATAATCCGGCGAATACGGCTTACCGTCCTTTTGGAAAACCGTCCCGTGCGTCGTGCCAAAATGCGCTTTCTCGAGCCCGGCGATCGTGCCAAAAGCGTAGTTGTTCATAATGACCCAAACAACGGCGATATTTTCCTCAGCCGCTGTCGCCAACACCGCCGGATTTTGGCCAAATCCACCATCTCCAACGAGCGACACGACGACGCGATCCGGGCAGGCGATTTTCGCTCCAAGTGCGGCCGGAGCGCCAAAGCCCATCGTCGCATAACCGCCTGGCGTTAAAATCGTCCCTGCGCCATACGCGGGAAACTGTTGGCCGACCCCGTTTTTGTTCCAGCCGACATCGGTCGTGATGATGGCATCTTTCGGCAGTACTTCCCGCACCTCATGCAAAATGCGTTCTGGACGCATCGGATAGCTGTCGTCTTGAATGTGCGGCGCATTTTGCCGCCGGAATTCCTCTTTATAGTTAGCGATGCGTTCTTTCAGCGCCTCGTCCGTCCGCCCTTGCGGCACGGTTTGTTTCGCCACGCGGTTCAACACGGTAAGCGCTTGCTTGACATCGGCGACGATGCCGAGTTCCGTTGGATAGTTGCGCCCGATTTCGTTCGGGTCGATGTCAATATGAATGAGCTTCGTTTCCGGAATGTTGAACGTATACTCCGGCTCCCATGAGCTGCAATCAGCTTCGGAAAATCTCGTTCCCAATGCCAAAATAACATCCGCGTTGCGGCACATGTCATTGACGAATTTCGTCCCCCAAAACCCGCTCATGCCCAGCGTCAGCGGATGGTCATCCGGCAGCGCCCCTTTGCCCATCAGCGTGTGCGCAACGGGGAGATCGAAATGTTCGACAAACGTTTTCAATTCTTCCGCCGCATCCGCCAGCATAATGCCGCCGCCGACGTACACAAGCGGGCGTTCCGCCTGCATCAGCTTCTCAATGATCCGTTTCGCCGTTTCATCGTCAATCGACGGTTTGTGCAACGTTTTCGTATGCCGCTTTTGCTTTTCAAACAGCGCTACATCCACTTCTTTGGAGAAAATGTCCATCGGCACAGAGACAAGCACCGGCCCCGGGCGGCCGTTCTCCGCCAACTGGAACGCTTTTTCCAAAATTTCCGGGAACAAATCCGGCCGGTCGACCCGCCATGCCCGCTTCACAAACGGGCGGTAAATTTCATATTGCGACGCATCGGCGTGCAAGTTGATCTCCTGGTGCGGATGCTTCCCGTAATAATGGCTCGGCACATCTCCGGCGATGACGACCATCGGAATGGAATCAAGCGCTGCGTTCGCCACCCCGGTCGCCGCATTCGTCAGCCCTGGGCCAACGTGGCAGAGGACGACAGCCGTTTCCTTTTTCGCCCGCGCATAGCCGTCGGCCATATGAGCGGCAATTTGTTCGTGGCGGACGTTGACGAACTTGATTGAACTATGCTCCAAAGCCGCCAACACTGCGATGTTCGTATGGCCGCAAAGCCCAAAAATATGCGTAACACCGCGGTCTTCCAAATACCGGACCAACTGTTCGGCTACTGGTTTTTTCATCGCTCTTCCTCCTCCTTGAAACGTAACACGACTTTGCCCGCATTGCCGGATGACGCCAACTCATACGCCCGCTGATAGTCGCGGACCGGAAAAATGCGGGAAATGACCCGTTCGATCGGATGCGGCATCGTCCGCAAATAATGAATCGCTTGCAAATAGTCATCCGGGAAGCGATAGATGATCGAGCCATGCACAGTCACTTCATTGCGAACGAGGCGCACGACCGGAAACGTCGCTTCATTCGCGAAACCGATCAACACAAGGTGACCACCTGGGGCGACAAGCTCGACCGCCTGCTCCACTGCCTCACGCGTTCCCGCCGCCTCGATCACGACATCGAACGTTTCCCCCGAAAGTGCAGCGGGCGCAAGCGTACGGATGTCGGCCATCGCTTTCACCGTCTCAAGCTTCAACGGATTCACATCGACCGCCGTCACATCCGCTCCGAAATGGCGGGCGAGGACGGCCGCCATCATCCCTTCATTGCCACATCCGATCACCGCTACGCGCATGGTGGGTTCGATCCGCGCTTTGCTCAAGGCATGCACGACAACGGCGAACGGTTCGACGAGCACCGCCTTTTCATCCGAGAGATCATCCGGAACAGGAAGCACGTACTTGGATGAGATGACGAATTCCTGCGAAAACCCGCCGTCCGTGTTGATGCCAAGCGATTGTTTATGGCGGCAGATGTTCGTCAACCCTTTTTGGCACAAGTCGCACGCGCCGCAATACGTGTTCGGCAGCACAACGACCCGCGTCCCGATGTCGTAGGCGGCTTGTTCGCCCTTCTCAATGATGACGCCGACGAGCTCATGCCCAGCGCGAACGGGATAGTTCGCGTGCGGAAGTTTTCCTTTCAACACCCCAAGATCCGACCCACAAATTCCGCCATAGATGAGCTTGATCTTCACCTCATCCCCTTGAGGAGAACGGACGGTCTCGAGGCGCCGCAGTTCTAATTCATTTGGCTTTGCCACATAAAGCGCTAACATGTTGCCACCACCTATCATCACTGTGGAAACTGCCATACAATCATCTTCATTTCCGTCATTTCCTCAATCGCATACCGCGGACCTTCACGGCCGATGCCGCTGTTTTTCACACCGCCGTACGGCCAATGATCCAACCGGAAATTCGAGGTGCCGTTAATGACAACTCCACCGACCTCAAGCGCCTCCGCCACTTGATAGACGATGTCCATCCGGTTCGTAAACAGCCCGGCTTGCAGGCCAAAGGCGGAATCGTTCGTCTCGGCGATCGCTTCGTCAATCGTCCGGTACGGGATGACGCTGACGACCGGGCCGAACACTTCTTCACAAACGACTTTGCTTCGCTTCGGCGGGTTGAAGAGCACCGTCGGCTCCACCGTCGCCCCGCGCCGTTTTCCGCCGCACACCAGCGTCGCGCCGGATGCGATGGCTTCATCAATCCAACTCATCACCCGATCCGCCGCCCGCTCATCGACCATGCAGCCGACATCCGTATCGGGCAAGAGCGGGTCGCCGACTTTCAACGCTTCCACTTCCTGTTTGAGCAACTCGGTGAACGGTCCAACGACCGACTCATGCACGTAAATGCGCTGAACGGAAATGCAGCTTTGCCCGGAGTTGCTGTAGCCGGTTTTCGCGCACAGGGCGGCCGCCCGTTTCAAATCGGCGTCTTCATGGACGATCGTCGCCGCATTGCCGCCAAGCTCCAGCAGCACTTTTTTCATGCCGGCCAACGCGCAAATGTTGCGGCTCGCCACGACGCCGCCAGTAAATGAAATGACGTTGACGCGGTCGTCTTTGACGATTTGCTGCCCGACCTCGGCGCCGCCAAGCACCATGTTGATGGCGCGCGGCGGAAGACCGGCCTCCAGCAGCAGCTTCAACAGCTCTGCCGCAATGAGCGGCGTCTGCGGCGCCGGTTTCAACACAACGGCGTTGCCCGCCGCAAACGCGGGTCCGACTTTATGGCAAATCAAATTGAGCGGAGCGTTGAACGGCGTAATCGCCGCCACGACGCCGACCGGCACGCGAAACGTCACTGCCACCGCTTTCGTCCCGCGCGCCGAGGCGTCGCCCGGGATCGTTTCCCCAAACAGACGCTTCGCTTCTTCAGCTGACTGCTCAAGCGTTTCAATGGAGCGGGACACTTCATCCAACGTGTTTTTCAGCGGCTTTCCAAGCTCTTCCGAAATCCAGCGGGCAAACGTTTCTTTCCGCTCCTCCAGCAGCATCGACGCCCTTTTTAAGATGCGCGCTCGCTCATAGGACGGAATTCTCGCGATCTCTTTTTTTGCTTCAAACGCACAGGCGAGCGCCCTGTCCACATCTTCCGGCGTCGCCAGCTGCTGTTCGCCGATCACTTCCCCGGTATACGGGTTTTTCACCGGCTCCGCCGCACGCGGTTCTTCGATCCATGTCCCGTTAATATACAGCTGTGCTTTTCTCATCTTGATCACCTACTTTTCCAAATGACGTTTGGCTGGTCCGGTATAGCGGACTAAATCATCGCGGTTCGGGCACGGTCCTTTGATCAGCACGCCGTTTTGCCACTCTTCAAACGCATGGGCGACAATGCCCATCCCGCGCGACAGAGCGAACACACCTTTCGCCGCCGCCGCCGGCACGCCGAGCTCGCACTGGATCGCCGCCGCCACCCCGTCGATGTTCATCGTCATCCGCTTCCCTTTCGTCTTCTCCAAATGGGAACGATACGCTTCGGCGATCGCTAAATACCGCCCGCTGATCTCCCCTTCTTCCACGAGTTCGCCCGCCAATGCATACAGCCGTCTGACGCGCGGGTCGTCATCATGAAGCTGATGGCCAAATCCCGGCAGCTTCCGCCCTTCACGGCGAAACTGTTCAAACCGCTCGCCGATCACATCGGCCATCGCACCTTCCCCGCCGCGGATTTCGATTTGCTCATTTGTCTCGTAAAACAGCGCCATCGCCTTCTCCACCGCTCCCCCGTGCACATCACCAAGCACGTTGATGCCCGTCGCCACACACGAGTTGAACGAAATGCCGCATGTCGCCGCCATGCGGGCCGCCGCAATCGACGGGGCGCGCGGGCCGTGATCCGCCCCGGCGACAAGGACGCTTTCCCATAACTTCGCCTTTTTCTCGCTCAATATCTCCCCGCATAATAAGAGGTACAACATTTGTGTGTACGACACATTGCCGATTAATTCCTCAATCGGATATCCGCGAATGAGAATTTCATTTTTGCGGACGTCGCTGATCGACGTCTCCCACCACGCCCCTCCATCGGCGTACATATCGAGCGCACTTCGCTGCTTCATCCGAGTCGATCCCCCTTTGCCGCTCTTTGTAGATCGATCTAAAAGAATGGAATTTTAGTAGATCGATCTAAAACAAAAGAATGAAGATTAGATCGATCTAAAAACCTCCAAAACAAATCTTCTTTGTTTCCATTTTTAAGCAGACGATCCCGAGCGCACCAACTAGGCACGCCTATTTATTAGATCGATCTAAAAAAGAAATGACAAACAATTCAATCGATTCAATCTCATTATATCGTTCTGCTGAAAACGCTGTCAACCTAAAAATCTTCTTTCTTTGAAAATAAAGAAGGAAACGACCCCACAACGCCATAGATATCAGCCGAAAAACAGCCGCTCCGCCAACAGCGCAATGCCGATTCCCACGGCCATATAACCGAGCGCAAACGGGACATTCCGCTTGCCGATCCGATACGGATTGTCCCCCAGCTCCTCCGCCAGCAAAGAAACAGAAATATTGTACGGGCTGTACATGACTGTCGCCAAACTGCAACAAATGAGCACAATCGACAACGGCACCGCCGGAACAAGCAGCCGCACCGGCTCAAGCAGCGGCATGAGCAGCGTCAAGCTGACCAACGGATGAAACCCAACAAACGACGTCGCGAAAAAATAAACGGCAATCATTCCATACAGCCAGACGGAATGTTCCGCCCCGACGCGAAACCAGCCTCCAAGCCCAGCGAGCAGCGGAGACCGGGCCAGCATCTCGACAAACAACCCGGCTCCTAAAAACATGAAAAAGTAGTTTCCCAATCCCTCTGTCCGCTCTTTCCAATGGCAGAGCGCCATCACCGCATACCGCTTCACCCGGCGCACAAGCAGCGCCCATCCGAAACAAAACGGGACAAGCAATAAGACGATCGAAAACAAAAATCCTTTGCCAAGCCAACGCTGAACGAGCGACACGAGCACCGTAAACACGACGAGCACCACTAGCAGCTGGGCGGCCTTTTTCCCGATCGAAACCGCTGATTCCCGCCCCGCTTCCTCGCCGTTGTCCAATGGGATGGATCGATACGAAACAGCGGCCGTTCCCCAGTCGATCATCGCCATCGTAAAAGCCAGAAGCAGCAAAAACAGCGCCACTTCATAATAGTGCACACCGGTGAAATCAATCGTCGTGCTGATCATCACTTCCATCGGGCTCCACGTCAAACAAAGCGCATACGCCCGCAGCAAATTCCGAACATAAAACGACTCGGCCTTCCGTCCTCCTACATTTCGCAGCGCGGTGCGCAACGATTTGACAAGAAGCGGAATCGTGGCAATGTTCAAAAACAAACCAAGCAAATGACAAACGCTGAAACTGCGGCGGTACAGCGACGAAACGCCCCCGACGTTCCGCTTCAGCCATTCGCTCAAACTCTGATCATACCGCCCGACGCGAATAAGCGTATTCATGAACGGAAGCACAAAAAACAGCGCCAACAGCCCCAACACCCGTTCAAAATGCAAGACAAACGTCGGCCATGCATCGCCATAGAACAAAAACAATCCAACACCAAATGCAAAAAACAGAGCTCCCGACACCTGGTACACCCCGCGGGCGAAAAACGCGGACACAATAAACGCTGACAGCGCTGCAGCTCCCATAGCATAGTGAACGGGGGCCGTCTCGACAAACTGGGCCACCATATACAGCGCCACCGCCGCTGTATACACCGGCACCCGCCACATTCCAATCCAGTCTTGAATGCGATCGTGCGTCATTGTTCTCCCCTTTCGTTGCCATACGTTGAGATGATGATGCGACTGTTGTCCATAAGCGGCGAAAACGATTCCCCTCTCCGACAGCACACATTCACGTTTCAGCAGACGGGGCAAGCACCGGAAACCTGAGCCTCTCTACATCCAAAGCGATGTGGTGAACGTCCAATCGAAAAAAACGGGTGCCGCTACACCCGTTTCGCAAGCAGCCGCTCAAGCCCCGCCGCCACCCCATCTTCTTCGTGGGAGGACGTCACCATGTCGCAGATGGCTTTCAGCTCCGGCTCGGCATTGTCCATCGCCACGCGATAGCCTGCGACCTTAAACATCGACAAATCGTTATGGCTGTCGCCAAAGGCGACCGTGTCGCGCACATCGATGCCGTAATGGGCGGCGAGCTGTTTGAGCGCCTCGCCTTTTGTCGCCCGTTCGTTGTTCATCTCAATATTGTGCGGGTGCGACGAGGTGACCGTGACGCTACGGAGCGCGGCGAATCGCGACGCTGCATCACGCAGCCGCTCGCGGTCGAGGGCGAAAATCAGCAGCTTATACATCACCGTCTGCGGGTCGTCCCACACCGTGCCGATGTCATCGACGTACGTCACTCGCGCCTGTTGGAACTGCTTATTGACAAGCCATTTCACGTCCGGGGCCGCATCAGCCATCTCTGAAGCCAACGCCTCCCAATAGGATCGGTTGTGCAATCCGACGTAAACCGCATCACCTGTGTACGTCTCACAATACAAATCCGATTGTTCGCGCACCCACTCAAGCGCCGGACGGACGATTTCCCGCTCGAGCGGCGCCTCGCTGATGACCGTGCCGTCTTCCAGCGTCACAATTGCCCCGTTCAGACTGGCGATCGGACAGACAAGCCCCGCCTCACGAAGCGGGGCGAGCGCGTCTTTGCGCGCCCGCCCGGTGATGACGGCGACGATATGGCCTTCCTTTTGCGCGGCCATCATCGCCTTTCGATTGCGCTCACTGATTTTGCCTTCTCCGTTTAATAGCGTTCCGTCCATATCAAGTGCAATCAACATGTTCATCCCTCTTTCTACGTCGTGCAAAGCGCTCTTAGAAAAACGGAGTCCTGGCAGAAGCAGCGGGCTAGTGGAAAGCCGGAAATTCCTGCGCTTTTCACTCCGTACCCCAGCGCCTGCCCCCATCATCTCCTGTTCGGCATCACTGTCGGCTCCTTCTTAGATCGCAAACTGTTCAAACAATTCCCTCACTTCATCAGAACGAGGGGTTGGGCCCATGCTCATCTTCACACCCAACTCGCGCAAAAGCGGGGCCAGCAACGGACCGTGTTCCTTCGTGACGCGCACATGGCTCGGTACACGCCCGAGCGCGAGGGCAAATTCAAGAAAACTTTGTTGCAGCGTCTTCGCCTCCAGCTGGCCGCGAAACACTTGGTGATGCAAAATGACTCCGCCCGCTGCATCGGCAGCCAGCGCCAGCAGCGGAAAATACGGGCGCTCCCAGCGTCGCTCCTGAATCGGCTTGTTCACATAAGCGACCGAAAACTCCGCAAACAGTGGGGCGCGATCGAGCGCCTTGACCTTTTCCAACTCGTCCGTTCCGATTTCAAGCACCGGTGTTTCCTTTTTCTTCGCCTTAGGGCGCGGCACCCAGCCGTCGCGCCAATGAAGCCCGTCTTCTCTCCGTTCGGCGATCCGGGCAAACAATCGGTTGCCGCGAGCGGACGAAGCTAGGGACAGCTCGCCATCGCGCAGCCGCTCGGCGACAACTACCGCTTGTTCCAATGCCATAGCCGCCCATGCCGCTTCCTGTTCCGAAAGAAACCATGGATAATATCCAGGGGCAAAACTGCGGAACATCGGCAACAGCCGTTTTCCACTCACAGGAATGTTATACTTCCGCAACATCGCTTTATCGTCTCTTTCCAAGTCGTTTCGGGGCGCGAACGACACGAGCAATGCGCGCTCTTTAAACACAGCGTCTTTTGGATGCAACGTTCCAGATAAAATATCTTGCAAGCATGCATACCCTTCCTCACCGATGTAAATGACAAGACCGTACTCCTGGCCAAGCGCCCCGATCACCGCACAATACAACGATTCCCCATCAGGAGTCACCACGGCAAAAATTTGATCATCGTCCATCCATGTCCACGGCGCCAAGTCCCTGTAGGCGAGCGCTTGATCGAACAGCGTTTTCCATACATCCCGTTCTACTTCTTCGACCCTGCCTTTGCTTGCGGCTCGTTTCGTTTTTTTCGCCTCACCTTCTTCCTTCACCACTTTTCGTTGAAACGGGGCGAGCGCCACATTCACGTTCGCCGTCAGCTCCGCTGTGCTCATCGCTTCCTCTATGGCTTGCACTTCTCCCCAGCTGTCCTCTTTTAAACCCACTCGCACGGCCTTGATGCAGCACGGATACAACGCGCCAGGAAGCGGATCGACGATTTTTTCCAAGACGATCTCATGCTCCCACATATCGCCAAAGTCATATACGTATTGGGCGCGGTCGCCTTCTTCGACAAACCATTGCCCAATCCTTTCCTCCCGCTCATCGTAATCGGCGCCGTCCCATCCAGCCGCTTCGTTGCCGATTTCAACGCGCAGCCGCGCCGTTCCGCCGACCTTTGTCATGTAAAACGTATGCAAATGTTGGTCCATCCAGCCAAACGCGGCTTGCAACACACGATGCAGCTCGGCGAACGTCATCTCCCCCGGTACAAGCAACCGGCGCCAAATCGGCGGCCGCATATGTTTCAACTGTACTTTCAGTTGATAAATCATTCTCCACTTCCTCTCCTGTTTGCCTGTCTTTTTATTATAACAAACGGATGGAAAAATGGTGAAATGTTCTCCCTTTTCGTAGTATAATAGATGAGAAAAATTCTCAACGAAAGTGAAGGGATGCACATGTGGATCGTATACGCAGTCTTGGCGGCGGTGTTTGCGGCGCTGACATCGGTGCTGGCCAAAATCGGCATTGAAAACGTCAATTCGCACTTAGCGACCGCCATTCGCACCGTTGTCGTGCTCGCACTTGCGTGGATGATTGTTTGGATGACGGGGGCTCATCAAGGCGCAAAAGCCATCTCAATGAAAAGCTGGGTGTTTCTTTGCCTTTCAGGAGCGGCGACCGGATTGTCATGGCTTTGTTTTTACAAAGCGATCCAAATCGGCGATGTATCCCGCGTCTCAGCAATTGACAAGTCAAGTTTGGCGCTGACGGTTTTGTTTGCCGTCATGTTTCTCGGCGAACCGCTGTCCGCGAAAGTGGTGATCGGGGTGCTGCTCATTACCATCGGGACATTGATCATGATGTTTTAGCCAGCCGCCTTCTCAATCGTTTAGCCTGTTCTTCTCGAAATATTGCCGCCATACTCAATTTTGGCAGTTTTCCATCAAGCCTATAGACAGGACAATCCAAAAGATGTTATGATAAATTTTATAGTGACCTAGAGCTTTTCTCCGCCCTCCACATCATTTCGGCATAGAGGACAGCTTTTGGGATCACTTTATGAAATAAGGTCTTCGTTGCGACCAAGAGTGTGTGAATGGCTTCGCCGCTGCTTGTCAAACGGAGAGTAGCTTGAAAGGAGATCACGAATGAATGATTTTCACCCGTTCGGCTGGTACGCGGCGAAAATAGCACCGCATTTGCCGAAAAAAGCGTTTCAACCTGTGAAGTCCCGCCTTTTTGGAGGTCTGGCTTATGTAGGGCTCGTCATCGCCGGCATCCTCGCTGTATCACTTTTTCATCTTCACCCGGTATGGAACCTCCTCATCTCTGTTGTGCTTGGTTTCAGTTTTGCCGCATTAGGATTTTTAGGACACGAAATTTTGCACGGTACGGTCGTCAAAACACCATGGTTGCGCGATTTTCTTGGAGCGATTGCGTTTTGGCCGCTTTGCACCGGTCCGAAGTTGTGGCGGAAATGGCATAACGCCAGCCACCATGTGCACACCCAGCATGAAGAAAAAGATCCGGATGCATGGCCAAGCATGGAGAAATTAGCGAAAAGCCGCCTGCTCTCTTGGGTATATCGCATTCCGTTTCCGATTCGCGCTTTTTTCGCTTTTAGCTCCTTGTCCGTGATGTTTACCCTTCACTCAATTCGGATGCTGTTTTACTTTTTCAAAAACTTTCGCCGGAAGAACCGCGCGGTTGTCCTGTTTCAATTTTTCTTGCCTTGGGCGACATGGCTCGGGCTGTTATGGCTTGTCGGCTGGGAAAAATGGTTTTTCTCCTTTTTGCTTCCGCTGCTTGTCGCCAACACGATCGTCATGAGCTATATCTCAACGAACCACCGTCTCAACCCGTTAGTGCCGGTCAACGATCCGTTGGCGAACAGCTTGTCTGTCACCGTGCCAAAGTGGGTGGATATCCTTCACTTCAACTTTTCGCACCATACCGAGCACCATCTCTTTCCGGCGATGAGTTCGAAGTACTATCCGCTCGTAAAAACATACATCAAACAAATGTGGCCCGACCGCTACCACGAAATGCCGATGGGAAAAGCCTTGGCCGCCCTTTGGAAAACGCCGCGCGTCTACTACGAGCAACACGAGCTCATCGAACCGAAGCAAGGTCATGTGTACGGCACGCTTGGTAATGGGTTGGATCCGAACCGGATTGTGCATCGCGAGCTGGAAGCAGAGAAACAGCCGCGCTCAGTCAAAAAACGGGCAAAAACAAAAAAAGCGGCGGGGCAAGGGAATTTGTAGAAAGGATTGGCTTTGCAACAATCAGCCGCCTATGTGGATCAAGAAGCGGCGGAGAAGGCAAAAGAGCGCCTTCTTTCTGCAAACCTGCGTTTCCCGTATATGCACGCACAACCAAAAGGTGTCCCATCATTTGGGACACCTTTTTTCATTGCTCATCAGCGGCAGCGGTCGAGGCAAGCGGCCAGCCGCTTCTCAATGTCGCCCGCGATTGCCTTCAAAGCAGGATCGTTCATCATGCCAACGAGCATCGTTGGTTTCGGCATGCCGATTTTCGTTGCGCCGTTTTCTTGGTAGACGACGAGCTTGCACGGCAAAAAGTAGCCGACCAAGACATTTTCGTTTAGCACCCGCGCCGCTTCGCGCGGGTTGCATACTTCTAAAATGGCCATCGGCGTGGAAAAATCAAGCCCCTTTTCTTGCAGCTTCTCGGTCACGCTGAACCGCCAGAGCACGCCAAACCCTTCTTGTTTCAAGTTCTCTTCCAAACGCTTGATCGTTTCGTCCATGCCTGTTGGCACGTCAACCGTGTAATGGAACATTGCTCATTCTTCCCTTCGTGAAGATTTTCTCACTGTTTATCATGTCCAAATGGATCTGTAGAAAACAAAAGGCGAAACATGATCCGTTTTCGCCTTCACACATATCGTTTTCCGTCGTTCATCGTCTTTCCATCGATCCACTCATAAAATATCCACCCAAATTTTCACCGCTGTTGCCAAAATCAATACCGCCAAGATGATTTGCAGCACTTTCGTGTTCATCTTTTGCCCCGCTTTCGCCCCTAGCGGAGAGGCAAGCAAGCTCGCGACGACCATGATGAGAGCCGGAAGGTAATCGACTTGGCCGGTGGCGATTTTCCCGAACGTGGAGCCAATGGAAGAAATGAACGTCACCGCCAAAGAAGTGGCGATCGTCATTCGCGTCGGGATTTTCAGGACTACAAGCATAACCGGAACAAGCAAAAACGCCCCCGCCGCCCCGACAATGCCGGACCCGACGCCGATCAGAAATGCCAAGGCTGCCGCCAGCCATTTGTTGAACGTCACTTGTTCAATCGGAATGTCATCGATCCCTTTTTTCGGCACAAACATCATGATGGCTGCTAACGCCGCCAAGACGCCGTAAACCACGTTAATCGTTCCTTCGCTCATCAGCTTCGAGCCATAGCCGCCGACAAAACTGCCGATAAGGATGCTCACCCCCATATATAGAATCAGCGATTTGTTCAAATAGCCGCTTTTTCGATACGCCCATACACCGCCGATCGTGGCGAAAAACACTTGCACCGCGCTGATCCCCGACACTTCATGGGCGCTGAACGCCGCCAGCCCAAACAACGGCGGAAGATACAACAACATGGGATATTTAATAATCGATCCGCCAATCCCGACCATGCCAGAAATAAACGAACCGATAAAGCCGATTAAAAAGATGACAATTAGAAACGCGAGCGAAACACCCATCGACCATCCCTCCCTTTTGTTTTCAAAAGGGACGAGGCACACCCCCGTCCCCTGTCAATCTGTGCCGCTTCTTTAGGCATGGGCATGATGCAGCGCGCAGCGGTTCGGGCCGATCTCAAGCTCCCGCTCTGTTTCGATATCAACGGTTTTGAGCCCGCGGTTGATGGCGACAATGTCTTCAAAGTTCGGCGGTGTTTCCGTATTGGCGCTTTGGATGACAAGATCGATAAATTCGTCTTTTGGTTTGTTTTGCATCATCTCATTGCGCGCGCGGATGCGGCCCAACGTATCGCCAACATACCCCTCCGCATTGATTTCTTCATCTAAATTGGCGTAGTGAGCCGGCAAGACGATCACATCATCGGCCATGGCCGCGACTTTTTCATACACGGTGTCATACAAATCCGCCGCCCATTCCGCCACCTTGCCGCCAAGGTCCGGCCGACCGAGTCCGCCGACAAAGATGGTGTCGCCGGAGAACAGCCATTTGCCGTTGACAAAGAAGGAGACGCTGCCCGGCGTATGCCCCGGTGTTTTCACTGCCAACACTTCCAAATGAACGTTTTCGAAGTCGATCGTTTCATGTTGCTCAAGCGGCTCGAAATCAAACACCGCTCCTTCGCTTTTCATCAAGTAGTAAGCAGCGCCTGTCCGTTCCGCCAGCGCCTTGCCGCCGGACAAGTGGTCGGCATGCAAGTGCGAGTCCACGATATGAGTGATCTTTACCCCTTCTTGTTGGGCCACTTGTTCGTACACGTCAATAAACCGCAGCGGATCGACGACAAGCGCTTCGCTTCCGGAAAGGACCATATACGACAGGCAGCCTTTGCCGACGCGGATGAATTGGTAAATTTTCAATTGATCGTCTTCGTATACTTTGGCTTGATGGAGATGCTCGCTCCACGCTTGCATTCCACCAGCGAGCGTATAAACGTTGTCAAACCCGGCTTCCGCCAGCTGTTCGGCGACAAATTCCGATGACCCGCCTTTCGCGCACACAACGACGATGTCTTTGTCTTTCGGAAGACGGTCGACAATCGAGTCAACCCCATCGATCAACTCAAAATACGGAACGTTCAAATACTCAAAGTTTTCCCCTTCGATTTTCCAATCGCGAAAATCACTTTCGTTGCGAACATCCAAGATGAACAGCGATTGTTTGTTTAACACCTTTTCCGTCATTTGTTGCACCGTCATTTCTTTAACCATAATTAACATCCTCCCTCTTTGATGATATTAATATACCCTACAGAGTATATTTTTTATCCAAAAAAGCCGCTCAATTACGATTGAGCGGAATCGAGCGGCCCGTTCCATTGCGACATGCCTGGAACGACGTTCCGCACATGTTCGAATCCTTGCTCGGCCAGCTTTTGCGCGGCTAAATCACTGCGTGTTCCTGTGCGGCAAACGACGTAAATCGTTTTGTCTTTCGGAAGTTCCTCCATCCGGCGATCAAGCTCTCCAAGCGGGATCGAAACCGCGCCCGGAATATGGCCAAACGCGTACTCCGCCGGTTCGCGGACATCCAAGACAAACGTCTCGGGATCATGAAGCTTTTCTTGCAGTTCTTCGTTGAAGACGACATGCGGAAATGCCGTTTCGCTGCGCGTTTCATTCTCCGTTGACTTGCGGATGTAATGCTTCAGGACACCGTCTTCTTCAATCGTTCCCAAATATTGATGCCCTGTGCTTTCCGCCCATGCTTTGATATCGGCTTTGGAACCCTTATCCGTCGCCTGCACTTCAAGCACTTGGCCAGGCTCCAATTCGTTGATCGCCTTTTTCGTGCGGACGATCGGCATCGGGCAGGACAATCCTTTCGCATCGACGGTCATATCGACTTTGATCATTGGCTGATTCCCTCCTTGACTGTTTATTCGACAGGCCCTTCCCAGGCCAGCATGCCGCCTGTCATGTTAACGACGCGGTAACCGCGGCTGTCAAGAAACTCCGCCGCACGGCCGCTTCGCCCGCCGGAACGGCAGACGAGAATATATTCTTGATTTTGATCGAGTTCATGCATGCGAAACTCGATCAAGCCGAGCGGAATGTTGACCGCTCCCGGAATTTTGCCTGTGGCGACTTCATCCGGCTCGCGCACGTCGATAATATGAAGAGATTCTCCTGCACGAAGACGTTCCTCCACTTCTTTCGGCGTGATCGTTTTCATCGTCATCCTCCTCTACTGCCAAGCGTTTAGGCCTCCTTTGACGTTTGTCACAGAACGAAATCCAAGCTTCTTTAAGACCTTGCTCGCTTTTTGGCTTCGCATCCCGCTTTGGCAAATGACAATGACTTCTTTCTCCTTGGATAATTCATGGGCACGCGCTGTTAATTCATGAAGCGGGATGTTCCGAAACCCCGGCAAATGATAAGAGCGAAACTCCATCGGCGTGCGTACATCAATATATTGCACGCCAGGTTGTTTCAGCCGCCGCTTTAATTCAGCCGTTGTGATCATTTGCACCCCTCTTGGGGGAATGAAGCGGCTAGCGAGAAACCAAGTAAGCAAAACGAACAGGATAATGTCGATCACTGTTTGTGCCATACGATTCCCTCATGAGTCAAGATGATTAAATGAATAAGTTCACATTTCCTTCGGAAGCGTCAGCCAAATACGCAGCCACCCCGGCAAACTCAATGCCATCGATCAATTCCTCCGGCTTCAGCCCAAGCAAATCGACAGTCATTTGGCAGGCGACGAGTTTCACGCCTTGCTCTTTCGCCATCTCGATCAACTGCGGAAGCGGCATGGCGTTATGTTTTTTGATCACCTTTTTGATCAGCTTTGGGCCGATGCCGGCAAAATTCATGCGCGACAGCCCCATGCGGTCCGCGCCGCGCGGCATCATCTTTGCAAACATCTTTTCGAGAAACCCTTTTTGCACCGGAACCGGCGCCTCTTTCCGCAAGGCGTTGAGCCCCCAGAACGTATGAAAAATCGTCACGTCATGATCGTATGCAGCGGCGCCGTTGGCGATGATGTAGGCCGCCATCGCCTTGTCGTAGTCGCCGCTGAACAAAATGATCGTCGTCTTTTTCTTTGGCTGTGCCATCTCGCTGCCTCCTTTCTTTATACCTATACAGGTATATAAAAACACGAAAATTATCCTTTTTGAATCCAGAACGTCAACACACCGTTTTCCTCTTTCATCTCAATGACCGTATGGCCGCTTGTTTTCGCCCACGCAGGCAAATCGTTTTTCGCCCCTTTATCGGTCGTTTGCACTTCCAGCACTTGTCCCGATTCCAATTCGTCCATTGCCTTTTTGGCTCTCACCACCGGCATCGGGCAGGCAAGTCCTTTCGCATCCAATACTTTCGCTACGTTCATTGTGATGACCTCCTTGATCTCATAAATTTTATTACCATTACCCCTATGGGTATATTACTACAAGAAAAAGAACGTTGTCAACATCTTTTTTGTTGATCAACGCATTAACGGCTTTTCACAAGCAGCTCCACCGCTTCTTTCACGAGATGATCTGTCTTTTCCCCTTTTTCCATGCTTTCACGCAGACAGTGCTCTAAATTCGTGCTGACGATCACGGCAATCGCACGGTCAATGGCATTGCGCGCCGCCGACAGTTGGGAAACGACGCTTTTGCAGTCTTTCCCTTGTTCCATCATGCCAAGAACGCCTTTAATTTGTCCTTCAATCCGTTTTAAGCGGTTTTTGATTTCTTTATTGTATTCCATCGGTCAGTTCGTCCCCTTTCTCGGCAATCGCAAGCGGCGATCGAATAGCTTTTCACCTCATAGCCATAGCGGCGCAACAGACGGATGCCGACGTTTTTTTCGATGGCATCCTGGACGATGATATGCAGCGGCTGCCGCGGGATATGCCGAGCATGCCGCTTCAAATACGCCACCGGAATATGCAACGCTTGGCCAAATATGGAGCCGTTGCTTTCATTATAATCGCGCAAGTCGACAAGAAGCAAGCCGTCCGGAACCTCTCCTATCGGAAGGCATGGGATATGTTTGACAGGATAGTAGCGTCGATACAACGCTGCGCCCAAAAGAATGAGAAAGAATAACAAACTGCTGACGATCAACGGTTCACCTCCTCTATTCACCCTATGCACGATCATTATATACCCCATGCGGTATAATGGCAATAAGAAATATCTTCCTCAACAATTGGTTATTCCCAGCGAATCAAAAGACCATAGACAGCTGGATGAAAACGGACAAGTTCCACGTTGCCCGCCTTTTGTTTCACATAGGAAAACAGTTCATCCGACGGAATCCGCTCATGAAGCGGCGGCCCCATTTCACTCTCAATCGCTTCCCATTCGATCAACAGAAACTGCCCGTTTGGCTTCATCACGCGGCGAATTTCGTCAATGGCAGCTTCCTTTCGTTCCACTTCATGAAAGACGAACGCCATGATCCCTTTGTCCATCGAATGGGAAGGCAAGGCGGTCGAGGCGACATCCGCCACCTGATATTCAATGTTGGTTATCGCAAACTGTTGCGCCCGTTTTTTTAATAACTGGATCATCTCCGGCTGCACATCGACCGCATACACTTTTCCATTGGTTGCTTGCGCTAGCGGGATCGTAAAATAACCGTTTCCCGCCCCTAAATCCGCTACAGCATCATCCGATTGCACAGACAAGACCGAAATCGCTTGTTGCGGGTCGATCCATTCCTTGCGCTTCGGATCCAATAATCGTTCCGCATGCTCATAATGAAAACGATGTCCTGCCATCTTTCCGCCCCCCTATTCCATCACTTCGATCATAGTATAATACGCATGCCGTCCGTTTTCAAACAACTTCCACGAATGCCGCCAACCCGCCGCAATCGAAAAAAGAAAAGCCGGCTTGAAACAAACGCCAGCTTCCTTTCTCTACCGAACGGCGCAGCGGTTTGGACCGATCTCCATCTCTCTCTGCTCTTCTTCTGTTGGATTGAGTTTCCCCATATTCGTCTGCCGAATTTCCTTGTAAGCATTCGGCTGCGGCGGCAAGTTCTCCGTGACCGTTCTGCGGAATTCTTCATCGTTGGAAATATTTAAACCATGATTTTTTTCATAAAGAACCCCCAACCGTTCCGCCACACTGCCATCTTCGTTCATTTCATTCGGGCCCATGTAGTGCGCCGGCAACACAATCAAGTCGTCGGCAAGCTGTTTGTAGCGCTGGTAAAGCGTCTCCCGCAGATCGCCAACCCAGTCTTGCGCCTTTCCTGCAAGATCCGGGCGTCCGATTGAGTCGATGAACAAAATATCGCCGGTTAACAAATATTGATCGTCCACAATAAACGATGTGCTGCCGATCGTATGTCCCGGCGAATACAGCGCTTCAATGACGACATGGCCGACGCGGATGCGGTCTCCATCTTGAATCGGTGTGTAGGTAAACGTCACCTCTTCGGCGTCTTTCGGCGGCAAATAATAGACCGCGCCGAGTTCTTCGGCCAATTTGCGTCCGCCAGAAATATGATCGGCATGCAAGTGTGTATCGAGCACATGCTTGATCGCAATGCCATGATCCTTCGCAAAACGGACGTACACATCTGTCATGCGGTTCGCATCGATCAACGCCCCCTCGCCGTTCGATTCGACGAGATACGAGAGACACCCTTTGCCGAGGCGAATGAATTGGTAAATCGTTCCTCCGTTTTTCAACTCGCCGATTTTCACTGGTTCCAAATGCTCGCTCCACGCCTTCATGCCGCCTTCGATCGAATAAACGTCCATATAGCCCGCCGCTTCCAACTGTTCGGCCACAAACTCCGACGAGCCGCCCTTCGCGCAAACGGCGTAAATCGTCTTGCTTTTATCTTTCGGCAAACGGTCCAAATACGGTTCGATACCGTCCAACACGTCAAAATACGGAATATTGACGACCTCAACACCCTTCCCTTCAATCCGCCAATCGGCAAAATCTTCGGGGTTGCGAACGTCCACAATGAACAGCTCCTCGCCGCGAATGATTTGATTGGCGATCTCTTTGACCGAAATCGTTTTCGTCAACGATATCCCCTCCTTCCTCCATCGTTCTATCATTCGCATGTGATTTTCAGCGATGATTCGCCTCATTCCACAACGCCATAATCGTTTCCGGATCATACCCGAGCACCCAGCGGCCGTTAATCTCGATTTGCGGCACGCCCATTTGCCCGGTCGTTTCCACCAGTCTCCGCGCCGCTTTCGGATCCAACTCAACATTCACTTCCCGAAACGGAATGCCTTGGGCGCGCAAAAAGTTTTTCGCCATTACACAATACGGGCATGTAGTTGTTGTATAGACAGTGACTTGTGCCATATTCTCCTTCCTCCTCTCCCTCATTAGAAGGCCAATGTAATGTCCGCGTCTTTCGCGAACTGCAGGAACGTCGCCGCCCCCGCTACTTCAATGCCATCGACAAATTGATCTTTGTCAAGCCCCATCACATCCATCGTCATTTGGCAGGCGATCAGTTTTACACCCATTTCTTGCGCCATTTGAAGCAATTCTTCAATCGATGGAACGTTCGCTTTTTGGAACCCTTGTTGCAAATGTTCTTTCCCTTCAGGAATCGGCAATTGCTTGTGCGCTTCTTTATGGATGAGATTCAACCCCTCAAACGTGAAGAACACCCCGACTTCCGCGTCTGCCGCCGCAGCAGCTGTCGCGATGTTGAACACCTTGTACGCATCAAACAACCCGCCATTGGCTGCAATAATCGCTACTTTCATCAAAATAACCTCCTTATGTTTTTCGTTATTATATTTTAGTGCCTGCCTCAGTTTTATACACATATACACGTTTGTAGTTATATACATATACGTGTATATGTATCACAGAAATAATATTATCGGATTGTTTTTCTTTTGTCAACAGGAAGATGCACGTCCCCGAAAAAAATGAAAAAGCGGCGAAACAAAGACCGCTTTTAAATTATACCTTTCGTACATTGACACTCCACACGGCTAAAGCCGTGGGATTCTTGGGTCGTTCGCGTCCTCATCCATTTCTGGTTCAGACAACGCCCAAGTTCAGGGGTGTGTCATCACCCCGTCCCATCGGGTTAAGATGTACCCCAATGGGCGGCGCACCTGTGACCAGTGCGCTAGGTTAGGCGGCGAAGCCCGAAATCGCTTTGGCGATGTTGATCGCGCCATTCAAGTCGGCGTGGATGGTGTATCCGCACTTTTGGCATTGGAAGTGGGTGCCGTTTCGGTTCGCTTTCTCCCGATGCCCGCATCGGCATGTTTGACTGGTGTAGGTCGGATTCACCCACTCCACCCGAATGCCTGCCATTTCCGCCTTATAGGCAATCATCGTTTGCAGTTGATGGAACGCCCATGAATGAAGACTTCGTCCCGCTTCTTTGGCCGAAGCGGCTCGTTTCCAAATCCCCGCCAAATCTTCCATCCGAATCACGCCAACACCGTTGGCAAGGGCAAAACGGACGATTTGACGGCTGATTTTATGGTTCATATCCTTCATCCAGCGGGACTCTTTATCGCCGATTTTGCGAATCATATGGAGCTTCTTCGCTTTTCCTAATCTCCTTCGCAAAGCCGCGTATCGTCGGCGTATGAAGGCGCATGGATTCCCTTTGAAGAATAAAGATTTGGTTCCGACACTAGCAACAGCGATATATCTTAGCCCTAGATCAATTCCCATTACTTTTGTTTCTTTCCGTCGTTTGACTTCAAACGTGATGGGAATGGCGACGTACCATTTCTTTTTCTTTTTATAGAGTGTAGCTGTTCCTTGTTTGGCAGTCCCGTCTATGATTCGATCAAGCCATGTTTGTTGATAGGGACGCACGACAACGGGTACGCCTATTTTTTTCTCCAATGTTGGAAAAGCAACCGTGTAGAAATCTCCTTTCTTTTCTATTTTTAAGTTTTGATTATGAAAGCAACACCATCGTTTTTGAAACGTCTTTGCCTTCTGATTTTTCTTTTGGGACTTTACTTCTCGAATCGTCTGATTCACGATAGCAGAAGGAAACTTTTGTGGCGAAAAGTCTTTGAATATCTTGCTCGTCGCTTTGTTTCATTCAGGATGATGCCATAGCCAATTCGCAAATTCTGTGTTCCATTCGGTCATTCGCTCGTACATTTCCTGTTTGGCTTTCGTTGGTTTGTGCAGTTCCAGCCTGAGTGTGATCGTGGGCATGGATTCACCCCCTTTTCTTTTGAGATTCCACATAGCGTTTTATTGTTTCACTTGATACATTCCCTGCTGTGCTAACGAAGAAAGAGCGTGTCCAAAGACTTGGTAAATGAGACAAGTGATCCGTGGTGCTAGTTGAAGCGCTAGCGCTCAACTAGCCCTAGTGTGACAAGTGAATACGCCAACAGGATGCCATCGAGTGCCACTTCGAATCCTGTGATCGAATTGGCGCGGATTTCTGTGATGCGATACGGATCAACGAGAACGGAAAACACCGTTTCAATCACTTTACGTTTTTGTTTGATCCACTTCTCCCATGCTTCGGATGGACGGTGTTTCTGGTTTTTTCGAGAAGGAGTCCAAAATGCGATCTGATACTCTTCATACAACTTTTTTTGCAAATCGCTGCTGATGAATCCCTTATCCCCTAAATTGTAGGGATGAGGAATTTGCACCATCACGGTTTCCGCCGCGTTTCGATCGTGACAGGATGCTTCGGTCACCACGCATCCCATCGGCAGTCCTTGATCGGTCACTTGAAGATGCAGCTTAAATCCGTAGCACCACTGTTTTTTCGACGCACAATACCCGATATCAGCTATGCCTTGAAATCGTTGGACACGGTGCATTCTTGCGGCATGGCACAACTCGATCGGCATACTGTCTACGACCGCATAGGCATGGTGCTGCCCGCGTTTTCCCAACTCATGATGAATCCACTTGATTGCAACACGCAACGCTCGACAACGGCGATTGTATCGAGAACGTTCAATAAACTGTTCGTTGGTGAACAAGTTTCCTGTAACAAAAGTGGTGCCATGCACGTTCGGAAGAAAAGCCAAATAACTTCCCTAAAATATGAATGGCAATGATGACAGTGTCTTCTTGCTTCACCAAATGACGATTGCGGCGTTGCAAATACATTTGGATGGATGGGAGTTGGGCAGAAACAAAGAAGAAAATGGCTGCATATTGTTTTTGAATTTTCGCTTGGTCTGTAGTAAAATGAAAGTGCTCTTGCATGAGGATTCTCCTTTCGAATGTTTGGTCGCACTTTCATTCTACAGGAGATCCGCAGGCAAGGGCTATTTTTTTGCTTACTCGATTTTATCTAGCACCACGGGTTATAACCAATGAAGTTGGTTGAAAAAAATCTCCCACAAACTCTTGACTCAATCCTTGACAGTTTCACGGGGGTCTGAGACACTGAGGAAAAGACGGGAAAAGGAAAGGAATCAGAGCTTTATCGCTCTGATTCCTTCGCAAAACCGAATTTATACTGTCTACTTTTCAGATCGCAATGCACAGGCACCTACCCCATTTCCATATAGAAAGCAGCTAAAAATTTTTTACGTTAATTCGGCATTTTGTTGCTTTTTCTCCGGCTTCTAGTTCTTGCATGCGCAAGCGAATTTCTTCAAAGTCAAACAAGCGAGGGGCGAAATGCTCAAATGTAGGATTCGTGTAATCGGCTAACCCGAGTGACGATAAGTGTGTAAACGCTTGTAGCACCATGCGGCGAATGCGCTGTTCCATGGCGCGTATTTCTTTTTGCACGAGTTGCTCCTCTTTATATATACGTTGCACTATTTGGGCATATAGCTCTTTCAATGGCGGCAAGTCGCGAATCGATCGCCCTTGTTGCTCTTGTTCAGAAAGCAAGCGCACGATGGCTAATAAATCGGCTGCCCCCGCTTCGCCAGCGATGCCTAAAACGAGAAGAAGCTGCCTAGCTTTTTGTTCGATAGTCGCTTCATGGCCGGCTGCTGGCTGTTTCGTTTTTTCTAGCGTTTGCAATAGGCGGCGGATGGAGTCAAGTGATGAAGCGACAGAAAGATAGTCGGCGACTCGTTTTAAAACCGAAACCACTTCGTAACGGTTAATCGGTTTATGAATATATGTGTCGATGCCGTGAAGATACGCCTGCCCAATCATTTCTTTATTTTCCACTTGAGAAATCATAACGAACGGCCCAGTGAATCCTTGCGCGCGCAGCTTTTTCATCGTTTGAATGCCGTCAAGCCCTGGCATAAGTAGGTCAATGAGCACGACATCAACGGAATATAGCTGATCGATCGATACGTGAAGCCCATCCTCCGCTTGCCCCACGACTTCTCCAAGTCCACTTTCATGAATAATTTTCTCTAACATTTTTCTTACAACCGCGTCATCTTCAATGAGAAAAAAGCCCATGGCATCCTCTTCTCATAGTTGTTTGCTAGGAATGTTGATTTGAAATTGTGTTCGTCCATGTTCGTCAGTTGTTAATCGTATGTTTCCGTTGAAACTATGGACAATTTCTTTCTCGTGCGTTAGCCCGATGCCAGTTGATGGGTTGCCGTGTTCATCGTATTTGGTTGTGAACCCAAGCTGAAACACCCAATCGCGCTCGTCTTCCGGGATTCCAGAGCCGGAATCAGTGACGGTAAGGACGAGGTCGCCGCCATCAAGTTCAGCGCGAAGCTGAATCCATCCGGATAAGGGGATTGCCTCTACCGCATTGGCGACTAAATTATTTAAGACAGAAAGAAGGGCATAGACGTGCCTAGTCGATAAGTCAAGATCGCATGTCAATTGAAACACGATTTCTTTTTTCAACAATTCCGCATATTTTTCGTTGGCGCGAATAACCATACCGCAAAGGTCGGCAATCGACAAGTGTAAATCGCGTTGTTCTTGGTTCATTAATTCTGACAGACCCGCTAAAATGCGCTGAGAATCTTTTTTCACCTCGTGGACATGTTCTGCGATATAGAGCGCGGTGTTCGGTTCGACGTTTTCCCCGTCCATTAAACCTTGTGTATAGCTCGTAGCTTTTGCGTGTAATGTCTTCCATATGGCTCATTGATTTGCGAAAATAAAACGCTTCTTCATAAAGAGGCTGGCGTTCATCATCACGAGCCGTTCGAGTTCTTGCCGTCGGGCTTCTCCTAACGTTTGCATTTGTTGAATCATTAAAATGTTGTATAGTCCAACAACACAAAAACTTCTTAAAATTCCGAACAAAAGCAGCATAAAAATCGTTTCGTGTGTGACGGCAATCGTTTCGCCCAACAGATGGCGGACAAACAGTTCGATAATATTGGAGGCGAAATCAATGCTTGCCCCGAGCAACGCGACATGAATAGGCAGTTCCATATAAGTGCGAATGCGGCATAGGCGAACAAATAATGCAAACGCGAGATAATAGCACGCAGCCGGCAGATAGGAAAGCAAACTGTCGCTCCAAGAGACGTCTTTCATCAGCAGGTCAATGCTTGTCCGAAATAGAGAAATAAAAAGTCCTGTCAACAAACCCGCCCTTACAACCGGCACGGTTCGAAACCAAATAAGCCCGAAAAAGAAAACGGCGCTTCCGAGCGAAAACCGAAACGAACTTCCAAACGGATTCACTTTCATTTCTCCGAAGAAAGCGGTTACTATGATGAGAAGGAAGATTTGCAGCATCCGTTCGCGCATAGGTGATCTCCCGTGTTTTTCATTTTATTTTTATCGTATCAGCCGTTGGATGTTCTTGTAAAGATTGTTTTTATTGGAGTTTTTTAGGCTCTTCACCACAAAGTGTATTTGACAAATAAAGACGATCATGATAGAGAAAATCAAAACAGCATTTTTTCCTTTTAATACCATACGTCTCTTTGAGCAACATTGCTATCATGTTTGTCTTTAAAAGTCAAGCACATCTTTTGGTGATGAACCGTTTTTTAAACAAAAATACTAAAAAATCAAAAGAACATATTGAAAAAAACAATTTTGGATTATTATTATCTTGAGAATTATGATCTTGGAGGGATGACGATGCCTACTGTTTCTGTTAAGCAGTATTTTCAACAGAAACCAAATTTCTATGTTCCCACGATTGTAACTACAAAGCCCTCTAGCTCTGTGGCAGCATCGGTGTCATATCCACCAGCTAAAGCGACGATTTCTAAAGATGTTGTAACGATTAGCGAGGCTGCTAAGAGAGCTTATGAACAGATGGTCTCTAAAAATCAAGTTTCTAACACGCTAACCAATCAAGTTGTTCAACCAATTCCCCCTTCGATACCTTCTTCAGTTAGCGTGTCTACTAACTTTAATCACCAGAAAGATATTGTGTACGGTACTAAAAAAGTATATCAAAGTGCAGTTTCCGACAATGCTTCTCACGCTTCAAAAATATAATGGCGAATAAAACGCCTTCTGCTGTTATTCAAGGAGTAGGGAATAAAGATTCAGGAAATTTTGAAATAAAAACAGCAACTAGCACCTCAACAAAGACAACACATCATGTGCAAACAGTTACAGTTCAAGCCATAGCCAATAAAAAATCAGATGCTACAGATGTAAAAACATTAGTGAAGCGATTAGAGGATTTAGAAAAACTCACGGATTCGTACTTGAGGGAGCTACAAAAGAATCCAAGAACGAACGTTTCACGCAAGCCGGTTGAAATAAATGATTACAACCTAGAATTTATAAGATATAACTCTAAAGTGTATGCTGGATTTAAATGGGCTATCACCGCTGGGACAATAGATGAAAGGCATGTTCAGTACGTTGAATCCAAAAGCAAAAGCTTAAGTAAATTCTTTGAACCGAATGGTGAAGGGGCATTTTTAAAAGATCCTGTGACTGGGAACAAAATCGATTTCTTGCATATGGCTGCAACATTAGATGGAATATTATCAGTGTCTCCGATTCCTGATGACTTATCTGGATGGGCTGGGGATTTACAAACTGCAGTCATAGACCTTCAGCGGAATACAAACGATTCGAACGATTTGAAGATTCTTCAGAAAGAAGCTAAAAAGATTATAGGTGGGAATAGTTCGTTTTCTACCTCCGATTTGCTGGCAGATATAGACGCTGTGAATATTGCAAATATGATAAGAGAAAATTCTAAACTACATTTGTCCGACGCCATTGAAAAATAGGGTCTTCACCATTTTCTGTGATTTCTACTCAATCCTAGAGACATGTTAGCTGGATGAAATAGGTTCATCAGTCAGGATCCTTCTTCCGCATACAGACCACGAAGTTGGTAGAATGGAAACAGTCAAGTGCTTTCCTTGACGGGTTCCATTCTACCAACTATCATACCGATAGCGGAAGAAGGGAGCGCTTAAGCAGCCTGACTGCCTGTAGTGTTCCCTGTACACTCCAGAAATACACGCAAACGAAACCGTTCTAGATTTCGATAGCCATATGCCCGGCGTTTGATGTTTTTGATCTTGTGATTCGTCCCCTCAATTCGGGCATTCGTATATGGGCACAAAAAGTAGGAAAGAATAGGCTCCTTCCACCTTTCAAGCGTGTTGGCTGCTTTCTGAAAAGAAGCAAAAGGGCTCTGTTTGGCTAACTGAATCCATTCTTCCAAGCGTTCCTTTGCTTCATGATATCCATCGGTTCGGTAAAAATCCCGAAACAACTCTTTCAGATAATAAGCAATGGAAAGTGCCGGATACTCCTCCAAGATATCGTCTAATCGAAGCCGTTGGTCCTTACGAAGCTTTTCACAGCCTTTCAAGAGAAGATATCGAGCCTTTTTCAATGGAGAAAATTCCTTTCTTGCTTGATCCAAGGCTTGTGTCACTTTTTGAACCACATGGTACTTATCGATGACAATCGAAGCAGATGGAAACAGGGCGCGAACCGCCTTATGATAAGGTTCCCACATGTCAAGAATCACCGTTTGGACCATTTCTTTCGACAGGATATTTTGGCTCAACAAGTTGATGGCGGAGTCACATTGGCGATCGGCATGCATTCCCATGACCGATCCGGCTCTGGCATCCATCAATACAGTTTCATACTGATGTCCCTTTTTTACAGCGATTTCATCTAAACTAAGCACCATTCCTTCTTGAGAAGATGCTTCTATCACTGTTTGACGCTCTTTTGCTTTTTTCGATGCGATGGAGTAATAAATGCGTTCCAATGTTGTATATGGGATGCGGTGCTTTCGGCTAACCTCTTGAATGGTGGAGCCTTCGCAAAGTTCATACAAGTACTCACAAAATCGATTGGTGTAGTGTTGATGGGGTGGAATCGATTCCAAAGAGGCGGAAAACACTTGAGAACAATTCCAGCACCGATAGCGCTTTACCTTTATGAACAAGTACACCGGTTGATGGAAAATCGCCAAATCCCGTACTTTTCTTGTCCGTCTGTCGTGGACAGAGGAAGTGGCAAACCCACAATGAGGGCAACGTTCCTGTGTCTCTGTTTTCTCTACATGAATCGTATAACCATAGGAAAGAAGTTCTTGTTTAATCACTTTAAATTCTGGCAATCCTAGTGGTATAGAAAGCACTTACGAGACCTCCTTAATGTTTATTTCACCGCTAACATTATTGCCAGGATCTCGTCAGTGCTTTCTCTTTTTTGTCACTAAATCACAAAATTTGGTGATGAACCGAAAAATATTATTCAAAATCTGGGAAAGTGAATAGACGGTTTAGTGAATTTATTGAATCGTTTGGAGGCAAAAAAGAGTTCAAAGAAGCTGTCAATAGTGTTAATTTAAAAACCGGACCTATTGTAATGGATAGTGGCAAGTTTGAGAAGTATGGAATTCCGACAGATAACCAAGTGAAAGCCATTCGTGAAGCTTTCATTAATCATGTGCTAAATCAAGCATCAAAAGAACAGAAATAGGGTACTTTTTCATTATTTAAATCTAAAGGAAGAGGAATGTCTTTATGAATCCTTTGAAACAAACAGGAAGCAAGACGATTATTTATAGTTCTCTATGTGTATCTGTCATCTTGTTCATTTATGCGATCAGCACGTTAATTATTGGGCCAAATATAATGAATACTTGGTTTGCTACTATATCTAGAGGTTTGGTTGCAATTATGTTTGGAGCAGTTTTTCTTAAGAAAACAAAAGGGGAAATGGATAAAAAAATTCGTTTTTTTAGAGTGTTTATTTGGACATGCACTTCTTTCGTCATTTTATGCATCTTATTTGTCGTATTCCTGTATTTAGTTTTTTAACGTTTCGTCGGTATTAAACGGAATACCTAGTGATAATCAGGTAAATGCCATTCGTGAAGCTTTCATCAATTACATTGAAGAACATTCTAAAAAAGAGAAAAAATGAATTTCTGGAATTGAGAAGGTGAGATCATGGGGAGATTAGGATCGGATGAGAGTTTAAATAAAGCTATGATATATCCCGAGTTCGACAGTTTTGAGGCCATTTTAGGCAAATGAAAATGGCCAAAATGCTGTTATATCAAAGATTTCGCGATGCGGATCCTAGAAAAAAACGCTGAATTTCATAGGCACATGACTTGTTTATTTTAACTTTTAAAACAGCCGAATATCGGTTATAATATAGGCATGTACATACGGCGAGTAACACGCAAAAACAAAGATGGAACGACCGTGGCGTATCTCCAGCTTGCTCACAACGAATGGGATCCGAAGGCCAAATATGCGAAAGCGAAGGTGATTTATTCGTTTGGGCGCGAAGACGAGGTGGATCGCGCTGTCTTGGAGCGTCTGGCCAAAAGCATTTCGCGATTCCTTTCGCCCGAGCAGGCTTGGGAAGTCGAAAAGTTGACAGGAGAAGCTTCCGATGACTTTCAATTCCAGTCATGCAAACACCTCGGCGGCGTTTGGCTCTTGGATCAGCTCTGGAGCCAACTGCGATTAGGGGAGATTCTGAACACCTTGTTTGCCTCCCGGCATCACCAGATTTCGCTGGAACGGCTCATTTTTGCCATGGTGGCGAATCGTGCGCTTCATCCATCCAGCAAGTTAGCGATGGAGGAGTGGGTGGAGAAAGACGTGCATATCCCTCATCTTCCCCAAGTCGCCAGCCACCAGTTGTACCGGGCGATGGATGAGCTGCTGGCTGTGCAGCCGGAATTGGAACGCCAAGTGTTCCATGCCGTGGCCGATTTATTGAACCTGGAAGTCGATTTGATTTACTTTGATACGACTTCGTCGTACTTCGAAGTAGATCCATCCGAAACACCAGAAGGAGAATCGCTTCGAAAGCAGGGGTTTTCCAAAGATAAGCGTCCCGATTTGGTCCAAATCGTCATTGGACTGGCCGTCACCCGGGAAGGAGTCCCCATTCGCGCTTGGGTATGGCCTGGCAATACGATGGATATGACGGTCATCAAACAGGTGAAACAAGACTTGATTGGCTGGAAGCTTGGGCGTGTGATCAGCGTGATGGACCGCGGATTTTCGTCTGAAGAGAATTTGCGAATCTTGCAACAGGCCGGGGGACACTACATTGTCGGCGAAAAAATGCGGTCCGGCAAAGCCGCCGTCAAAGAGGCCCTGAACCGTCGCGGGCGCTACCAACAAGTTTGCGAGAACTTGCATATCAAAGAAATCATCGTGGGCGACGGAGAAGCGCGCCAGCGCTATGTTCTCGTGTACAATCCCAGCGAAGCCGAGCGCCAACGCAAGGAGCGAGAAAAGCTGCTCGAATCGCTGAAAGAGGAGTTAGAAGGGCTTCGCCAACTCCCAAACGAAGCTCATCATAAGGCTACTTGCCGATTGCGTTCCCATCCTTCCTATGGAAAATACTTGCGCCAGTTGAAGGACGGAACCCTTCGCATCGACAAGCAGGCGGTTCGTGATGCCGAAAAGTATGACGGAAAATATCTCATCCGGACATCCGATAACACCTTGTCTGCCGAGGATGTCGCGCTCGGGTATAAGCAGCTCGTAGATATCGAGCAGGCCTTTCGAACATTAAAGCCCACATTGGAATTGCGGCCTATGTATCATCGCTTGGAAGACCGCATTCGGGCGCACGTGCTACTCAGTTGGCTCGCTCTCTTGTTAGTTCGGATCGTGGAGATCCGAACCCATGAATCGTGGCCGAAAGTAAGAGACGAATGTGAACGTCTCGTGCTTGGACATTTTTCTTCAAAAAACGGCGACCTTTATCAACGAACAGAACTGACGACCAAACAAGCGCAACTCTTTGCGGCTCTAGGGCTGGAGCCTCCTCCGAAGATCCTAGGCATCCATCCTCGCACCTAGATACACGCCCGAAGTATGCCCAAATGCCTCTCGTCCCTTTTGCATCAAGGGGCGAGAGGCATTTTGTTTGCCTAGTCGCTGTTGAACTCGGGTTGAAGAAGTAATAAGAGAAAGGATGCCTCATGTGGGCATCCTTCATTTCAAGTTTTTTCTCTTCTTTTGGATATATTGTAGTACAATATACGATAAATATGAGAAAAAGTAGCACATCAATAACCCAATCGAGGGAGTATGTTTTTAAAAAATCTTTTGCGGTACTTTTTATGACTAATAATAAAATACTAACGATTAATCCTATGATAACGCCGCTCATGGTAGTAAATATAATCTTTGCTTTACTCATTTTGGTATCCCTCTGTTGAATTTATATCGTTTTATCAAATACTGATGTTTTAGAATTAGGAGTGATTTTGTTTTTGTAGTTTGTTGCAAGTTCAGTCATCGTGAATGTGTACATTATATTCAAAGGTGTAATTTTTACAGTCCATTTTCCAAACTTTTTTCCTTGTATTCCATACAATAAGCTATATTTCATCAGACTCCAAAAATATCTGAACGGTCTGTGGTTATTTGTTTTTTCAACATCAATGCTTATTGTAAAAACCAATTCTTCATCTGGATTGTACCATTCCATCATTATCTTGGTATCCTGTTTAATGTTTACTGCTTTGCACCATACAATAACAACTTCATCCAAATAATTAAACACATTCTTTTTATTTAATGGTTTTAAATGATGGTCTAGTGCTGTACACGAGCAAATCTCTACAATGTTAATACGACCCACCACCAATTGCTTTATGTAGCCAATTTTCTGCTTTTGTTATACCTTTATCTATTGATTTTCCAATTTTAGTATTGTCAAACCATTTTTCTACACCTATTATTTTGTTAGATACTTCTGCAGCTACGTTACCTCCGATATATCCAGCAGCCCCACCTTTGATAGCCCCCATTGTTGTGTTTAGTCCGACTTTCCTTTCGAGCATTGTAAATCCTGTTGTAGCGGCTTTATAAGCGATTTGACCACCTTTGGTGTCAAGGCCGATTATTTTTTCCCCCAAATCGCCGGTTTAAAATTCCCCAGAAGGACCTTTCATTGATCCTTCTGTTTTTCTTCTTGGAGCCTCTTTTCCCGTAATCGATAGCTTTCCCCCTTTAGGTTGAAAATGATGGAATGATGCAGTAATCGATCTAACATCGCTGTCGCCAAAACCGAATCTCCCACGATTTCTCCCCATTCCCCAAAGCTTTTGTTGGAGGTGAGGATAATCGGGGCATGCTCGTACCGCCGGGCGACGACCTGAAATAAGTAATGAGCGCTGTTCGGGTCCAGTTTTAAGCACCCCATTTCATCCATAATGAGAACAGTTGGCTTCACAAACATACGAAGCTTTTTTTCCAGCTTTCCTTCCTGGTCGGCTCTTCTTAACTGAGTGACCAAATCATGGGCGGTAATAAAATACGTTTTATATCCTCTTACGATCGCCTCCATTCCAATCGAAATCGCCAGGTGCGTCTTTCCAATCCCCGGTGGACCGAGAAAAAGGATATTCTCTTTTTGGTCAATAAAAGACAACGTAAGCATCTCTCGAATCCGACGTTCATCCACTGAAGGCTGTGCGGTAAAATCAAACGTATCGATCGTCTTGCGATATGGCAGTTTGGACAGCTTGATGAGCGTTTGGATCGATCGTTCCTGTTTTTCGACGATTTCTGCCTCTAATAAGCGGAATAAAAACTCCGAATATGGTATATTATGAGTAGCTGCGTATTCTGCCATGGCGGACCATCGTTCCGCCATGACAGGCAAATGGAGTTGGTGGCAATACTCGTGTATTCGTTCTTTCATGAGCTTTCCCCTCGCAGGAATGCGTCATAAACGGACAATGGACGAGTATCCACTTCCACCGAAACAGGCGAAATGGTGGCGGCCATTTCCGTCTGTTTCTTTTTTATTTTTTCGGCGAATGCCATTACTTTTTTCTGTTGGTCCACGTGAGAAATCTCCTCCCCTCGAAAGTACAATCGAATATCTCCATTTAATCGCTCCTTCACCAGAATTTCTTTACCCGCATACTCCGCCGATAAGAGCCATTGTTCCCCTTTGTAAGAGAAACTGCCATCCCAATGCACCTTCCGATAGGAAAGATAGCTCGTATCGTAATCTTTCTGCGGGAGAGGTTTCAACTGTTCCTCTGCCCACTCTTGCGGAGGAATGCCGGTAGTGGCGTTTGGCTTCCGATTCGCCACTTGATCGAGCCAGCGATGCAAAAGGAAATTCAATTCTTCGATACTTTCAAACGATGTTCCTACATAGAAGTGATCCATAATATACTGAATGGGGTTCATCACCAAAAGATGTGCTTGACTTTTAAAGACAAACATGATAGCAATGTTGCTCAAAGAGACGTATGGTATTAAAAGGAAAAAATGCTGTTTTGATTTTCTCTATCATGATCGTCTTTATTTGTCAAATACACTTTGTGGTGAAGAGCCCTGAATGGCTCGTTCGACTTTCCCCTTTGTCTGGGCCCGGTAGGGCCGGCATACTTTTGGAATAAATCCGTAGTAACTCGCAAATTCAGAAAATCGTTGATTCCATTTCACCACTCCTTGTTCTCGCCCGTCTGTAACGGTCTTCATATTGTCAAATAACACCTTCTTTGGAACCCCGCCAAAGTACTTGAAGCTCTGAATCAGGCATTCCATTAAGTGTTCCTGATCCTGGCTGACCGTAAATACCGCGTATTTCATCCGCGAATAGCCTAACACAGCCACAAATAGCGATAACTTGACTTTTCTCCCTTCGATCACGACCTCCCCAACTTCTTTCCAATCGACTTGCATTTGTTCGCCAGGAAGCGTTTCATAACGAACGGTGTATTTCTTTTTCGCCGTCTCTCGGAAAGGCTGCATATAGTCCTTTAAAATCGTCTTTCCTCCCGTGTAGCCCTGTTGTCGAATTTCGAAAAACAATTTTTCGCTATTGAACACCCCATTCTCTAACATCCGTTTTTGAAGATATGGTTTAAATGGATCCAACTTGCTTTTTCTTGGTTTTCGCTTGAATTTGGAAGGGGGATTGGGGGAGTGAATATATTTTCGGACGGTTTTCCGATCGATCCCCAATTCCCTCGCAATATCGGAAATACTCCTTCCCCTTTCATACATCTCTTTGATCATGAAAAATTCCCCTCTCGTCATCATGAACCATAGCTCCTCTCGTTGACACTATGGTTCTATTATAAGTGGGGAATTTTATTCCGGCTATATTGGGGATTTTATCATCGGCTTTAACAGCAAAGTAACTATTCAGCCACCTCATAAAGTGAGCTGAATATTTTTTGGTTTTCCTGTCTATGATGTGAATATTGATAGACAAGGAGGTGAATCGCATGTTGACGGTACAACAAGCTGTATTGACGGTTGAAAGCTTAATCAGCAAAGTCCAACAACAAAAACAGCTCATTCATCAACTCATTCAAGAAAATGAACATTTGCGTCAAGAAAACAAACAGCTACGCAAAGAAAATGAACAACTGAAGTATCGTGTTCAAGAGCTGGAAGCACGCACGAAAAAAAACAGCTCTAATAGCCATCTGCCCCCATCTTCTGACCGTTTTGAGAAAAAGCGTTCCTCTCGTGAACCGTCTGACAAAAAGCCTGGCGGACAGGAGGGACATGAGGGAACGACGCTCCGTCAAGTGGAACATCCACATCATCGTGTCGTCCATCGCGTACATACGTGTCAAGGATGCGGGTCTTCTTTGCGTGACGTAAAACCGTTCAAAGTCGATGTCCGTCAAGTGTTTGATCTGCCTCCCGTGACGATGGAAGTGACACAACATGAACGCGAAGTGAAATCATGTCCACATTGCCGATGCGTGCAACAAGCCGAGTTCCCATCACACGTCACCAATCATGTGCAATATGGTCCACGGATCACGGCGCTTGTCGTGTATTTATACAACATACAAATGATTCCATATCAACGTTTACGTGACATGATGGAAGAGCTATATCAACATCCGATCAGCACAGGAACACTTGTCAATATGGTCAAACGAGGTCGCGAAGCACTCGAACCAAACATGGACATCATCGAGGAAGCATTGCTTCAATCGGACATCTTGCATGTCGATGAAACGAGCTTGCGGATCGATGGCAAACAGGCCTGGGTTCATGTCGCCTGTACATCCGCATATACGTACTTAGCTCCTCACGCTTCTCGTGGAAAGAAAGCAACCGATGAAATCGGGATTCTTCCACGATATAAAGGAACGATGATGCATGATGCATTCGGTACATACCCGAGATACACCGAAGCCACACATGCCCTTTGTCATGCCCATCATTTACGTGACTTGAAAGGATTCATCGAACAAGGGCATACATGGGCAAAACGGATGACCACGTTTCTATTAAATGCCAAACAAGTGGTCGAACAACATGGTGGCTTTCTTCCTGAAGAAGAAGCGAAACGTTGGGAGCACGTGTATGATCGCATACTCGAGAAAGCCAACCATCAGTTGGAAGGGATGACACCGTTGCCGAAAAAAGCGCTCTCCTTCGTTCGGCGACTTCAAAAACGAAAGGAAGAAGCGTTGCGCTTTTTGCGTGAAGCTCACGTTCCTTTTGACAACAACCAAGCCGAACGGGATCTTCGCATGGTCAAAGTCAAAGAGAACATCTCGGGTACATTTCGTCAGGAAACGTTCGCGCAGTCGTTTTGCATCGCAAGGAGCATCGTTTCCACACTCACCAAGCACGAAAAAAACGTGTGGGACTCGTTGTGTCTTCTGTTGACAGGCGAAACGATAGATCGTGTTCTTTCCGCTACGTAGGGCATTTTCTATGACAGAAATGCCCTATTTGTGCTGGGCTACTTTACACACTAGCATCGGGGTGAATAGTTACACAGCAAACAAGCCGCTGTTAAAGCAAGGTAAAAAAATAATATCCAAACAATCCGGTAATCAACAACAATAGAGAAGCTAAAAACCAAATTAACGGACGCGACGGCCGGAACGTTTGCTCATTTATTTGTTTCGTCTTCACGACATAACTAACGGTAGAAAACACAATCGTGCAGACGGAAATGACCACCGCCAATGCTCCGATAAGCTGAACGAGAAATGTTGATAATGCGCTCGCCGTCGCTTTTTCATGCAAATTGATCATCAAAAACGCAATCCCAATCACCGCGATCGAGGTGCGAATCCAAGCGAGAAACGTCCGCTCGTTCGCCAAGTGTTGCTGAATATATTTGGAATCTTCTGTCGTCTGTCGTTTTGCCTCTCTCACCATCTCTTCCCCTTTATACATTTATTGGATCGACTTCATCTGATCCACCAGCCAGTCATAACTCATCGGTCCAATCATTTTTTTCGTACAATCCCTTGCGAGTCAATGAGATAGCTTGTCGGAATCGCATGAGCCTGGTATTGTCGAGATACCTCTCCTTTTTCGTCAAGAACGACCGTAAATGTAATGTCGTACTCCTGTATGAAGCGCGCGACATATTCCGGCTGCCTTTCCGATTGGGTTAAATTGACCGCGACAATCTCCACCCCTTCATCTTTATATCGTTCATAAAACTTCTGCATATCCGGCATTTCCGCTCGACAAGGCGGACACTAAGTCGCCCACATGTTCACAATCACCCTTTTGCGGCGAAGATCAGATAGTCTCACTTCCTTCCCATCAAGCGTCCGCAATGCAAAATCCGGCGCTTGATTTCCCACCTCAACCTGCAACGAAAGCGAATATGACTGACATGTCGATCAATTCCTTTTTTCATCCAATGTTTCCATCGAACAGTGTGCCGTCTGTTTGACCCCCTTAGTTCTGATACGCAGTTTCCATCACTTTGCGATCATCCAAATCATCCATTGGCTAATTCCCCATATTGTGAAAAATACATACGCATAGTTCACTTTTTCGATAGGGTTTCGTTGCCATACGGTCCACAACATGACAGCAACAGTCAAAAATAATTGGTACAAATGAATAGGATGGGAAGCAAACCAACTATGATCCAACGATGAACCGTATCGCCTTTCAAACAAATAATAAACAAAGCGACCTCCTAAATAAATAACTATCAGCGAGTTCACTAACAAATGCATAGGGATTTTTTCGGTGATAGGCGCGAAACATCGTCACGATTACAGCCGTTGCCACCCCAAGCATGACACCGCGATTTCCACTTGGCAAATACAGCACCCCGAGCGGATTGCGCCATAACAAAGAAGGGGTTGCGAACAGCGGGTAGAGATTCCAAACAAGTCAATAGATCAACACACTTCACAGCCTACTTTGTCACGGTTTCTTCAAAGTTTCATCCATCCGCACATGTGAATAGACCCCCGCTAGAAACGGAAACAACGCTACAATCCCAATCGACCATGTCACGCCTACTACATCTGCTATAACCCCTGCGGCAAGAGCCCCAAACGCATAACCGCTATCTCTCCAAAAGCGATATACCCCCATCGATGACGCGCGCCAATTCGGTGACGCAACATCCCCGATCACCGCTTGCAAAGTCGGGTAAACCATCGCGGTACCCAAACCTAAAAAAATCGCCCCCAAGACCCATAAAGAAAAATGGTTGACAACTAAAAGAAACCAGAGCGAAAAAGCTTGCACCCACATGCCATAGGTAACCAGCTTCTTTCTTCCGATTTTGTCACTCAACGCCCCCGTGAACAGTTGAAAAAAACCCCACGCGGCTGGATATATGGCCACAATCGCACCGATCTCACTTACACTTAATCCGACTGTCGAAAAATATAAAGGAAACAACCCCCACGCCATTCCGTCTTTCAAATTAGTCGACAATCCAGAAAAGCTCGCACTAGAGAGAGTAGGATCTTTCCATGATGTCAAACGAAAGATCTCTCTAGAGGATAAAGGACGGTCTGGCATTGCCGAACCATGATCCTGAACTTGCGTCTTTAGGTGTTGTTCCGTATCCTTCACAATGAGAGACAGCAACATTCCGACCATCGCGATGCCGATTCCTACATAAAACGGTTCGGGACTTAATGAATAGCGGGAAGCCATAAATCCTGATACCGCTGCCATCATGGCGACGCCCGAGTAACCCGCAAACATATCCACCGCCGATTTCAGCTGTGCCGGTCAACAAAAAGAGGACGATCGCTTGCAGTATCGACACCCATCTCCTTGCAGATGGAAGGGAAGTCTATTATACTTCAATTGTTCGATATTCCCATCAACACCACTTATCTCGACTTCCACTTCAACAAAAAACACCTTGCCTTCACCGACAAGGCATTGTATTCATGATCTTTTGACAGCCGCATACAGTTACATCCACCATCCGAGTTTTTCGCCTGAAATCCGTACAGTGATGCAACATCACCGCCCCTCTCTGAGTATTCTCCGCAATTTTCTTCTGTGTCTTCTGTGATCCTCAAAAGAAGAAAATATATAAATGCACCTTGAAAAGTTAACTTTTCGATTACGCGGAACACCCCAAGCGCCGCAACACTTCCTCCGGGCGTTCCTGAATGTAATGAGCAAATCGTTGAACCGCTTGCACGATCTCGTGGCGGTCTTTGTGAAAGGCGTTGGCGATCATCGTATCCTTCAGCCATTTCCACAAACGCTCGATCGGGTTGAGCTGCGGCGAGTAGGGAGGCAGATACAGGAAATGAAAACATTGTCCTTCTTCTCGCAAAAAGTCCTTCACCATTCGAGCGTGATGAATCCGGGCATTGTCCAAGACGAGCGCAATGATCCGGTTGGGATGCCGCTCTTTGAGCAGGCGCAAGAAATCCAAGAACGTCGCGGCGTTGGCGGCTTCTGTTTGGTGAAGCACGATGTCCCCATCGTGGACGTTCACCGCGCCAAATACCGAAACATGGGCATGATGGCCGAATGTCGGCACACGTTTTTGACGGCCGACCTCGGACCAAGTGGATCGCAAGACATGATAAGAGCGGATATGCGTTTCATCGATGTACAGAAGAACGGCATCTTCTGTCTCCTTGGTGATCAAGTTTTTTTTATCAAATCCATTTGCTTTTCAAATTGCTTTTGCTCATCCGGATTCCCTTTCGCCAGCGTGTACGCAGGGCGAGTCCATGACAGACCTTGACGGTGTAGGAGTTTTCGCAGCGCTTCACGGGAAAGGCAAACACCAAAGTGCTTTTCGACATAGGATTGCAGGAGTTTGGTGTTCCAGGCCGAAGCGACGTCCCAGCCCAGTTCCGCGGGAGTGGTGGTCAACACAAGCTGTTTGATCTCTTCCTGCTGTTCTTCGGTGAGAAACGGCTCCCGTCCAGGGGCGAAATCCCGATGAAGCAAGAGCTCCAGACCGCCTTCATTGAACAGCGACACATAATGGGAAACGGTTTGTCGGCACACGTTGACCATGGAGGCCGCCTCTTTGCCCAAATAACCTTCCATGACCAAACGAACCGCCATCACCCGTTGGCGAAGAAGCGCGTTTTTGATTTTCCGTTCCTGTTTGCGAAGCGTCCGTGGCGTCCATCCGTGATCATGGGTGATGTTGAGACGTTTCATGAATGATCCCGCTCCTTTTCCATAGGTTTCCTTAGGAACAGGATAACCGGAGTGTGCATCGGTTATACGAAGGTTAACTTTTTAATGAGCATGTATATAGAAGCCATCCACTCATTCCTCCAGCAACCGTTGGATCTCTTCGACTGGAAGATCTACTAACCGGGCAATCTCATCGTTTGTCATCCCTTTGCGGGCCATGCTCTCTATGAGCCGCTTCATCCCTTCTTTTCTCCCTTTCTGCTCATAGGAAATGATCAATTCCAACACTTTCTCTTTTTCTTTCGTCTCCATCGTCTTCACCTCTCTTTGCAGTTGTCGCTCTTCTTCCTCCGACAGCTTTACATACGCTTCAAAAAAGCCCAAGAGCAACCGCTGCCTTGCCTCATCCAATTCGAGCCGCACGAGCATGCGCAGAAATTCTTTTTTCAACTCCACTTTCTCCCTTTCAGTATACCCCATTTTGCCAAGAAGGGCAGCCGCCACCAGATTGTCATGGCGAATGTAGTTTCGCCAGTTTTGCTTGCGCAGCTCCACCGGGAAAAAGCGAAGAATGGGGTTAGGATGATAAAAACGGCAACAATCGTTCACGATGATCGCAACCATGCAAATGATAAGCGGACGGTGTCATCCCCGCCATAGGATGAGCATCCGTCCACCCTTCGTCTCATCTCATTTCAGCGGTGACCAAACAAGGAGACGCGTCCGCTTAGTTCTCACTTACGTTCCCCCCGCGCACCCATCCGCACCGCAAGCCGCTCGTTCGACATAAACAGCACGCAAATGACCGCCAGCGCCGCGGGAATGAGCGCCCATAAAAACGTGTCGGCAATCGACGACGCCAACGCTTCCGTCAAACGATCGAGCACGGGGGCCGGAATGTGCGCCCGCGCTTCCGGCGACAACATCGCGCGCGGGTCGTGAACACCGCTTCCAAACGCTCCTTGAGCCATGCCGCGAAACTGCTCAGCCAATTGATCCGTAAACAAGTTTCGCTGAATGATTCCAAACACTGTAATGCCGACGGTCATGCCGAGCGACCGTACAAACGAATTCGTAGAGCTGGCCGCGCCCCGCTCCGTTTCGGAAAAGTGGTGGATCGCCGCCATGCCGAGCACAGAAAATGAAGCGCCGATCCCCAGACCGACAATGATCATATACCACGTCACCACAAGCCGTGTCGTATGTTTATCAATCGTCCCTAGAAGCCCGATCCCGACCGCAAACAGCAGCATAAACCCGAGCATCACATTGCGATAGCTCGTTTTTCCAGCCAAAAAACCGCCGAACTGGGCGGATACGGTCGTCGCCAGCATCATCGGCAACAAGATCAGCCCCGAATTTGTCGCTGAACCGCCTGTCACCCCTTGGATGAAAATCGGGATGTACACGGTGGCGACGACAAACGTTGCGCCAGAGAAAAAGGCGACAAGAGTCGTGGACGCAAACAGACGCTCGCGAAACATATGGTACGATACGATTGGCTCTTGCGCCTTCGTTTCCACATACAAAAAAGCGAGAAACAACAACGCGAACGCGGAAAACAGCCCGATGATCACGGCCGAGTCCCAGTCATACTTCTGACCGCCAAGCTCCAAAGCAAACATGAGGCAGACGATCGCCGGCACGAGCGTCATCACGCCAAGCCAGTCAATGCTTTGTTTCGAATGCTTCGACGACTCGCGATAATAAACCCAAAGCAACAAAAACGCGACAAGCCCGAGCGGAATGTTAATGTAAAACACCCATCGCCAATTTAAATAATCGGTGATATACGCCCCAAGCAGCGGACCGAAAATGCTTGACAGGCCAAACACGGCGCCGAACAAACCGCCCATTTTCCCACGTTTCTCGGGCGGGAAAATATCAAACATAATGGCAAACGCGATCGGCACCAGCGCCCCGCCGCCGATGCCTTGAATGGCGCGGAAAATGCTGAGCTGCACGATCGTTTGCGCCATGCCGCACAAAATCGAACCAAGCAAAAACACGACCATGCCAAATAAGAAAAATCGCTTTCGCCCGTACATATCGGACAGTTTCCCGAAAATCGGCATCCCGGCCATCTCGGCCACCATATACGCCGACGTCACCCAAACGAACTGCTTGAGCCCGCCCAAGTCAGCGACGATCGTCGCCATCGCAGTCGCCACAATCGTATTGTCCATTGAAGCGACAAAAATGCCAAGCAACAATGCAATGACCACCAATCCCATTTTTGTTTCTTTGTTCTCCATCGTCCCCGTCTCCTTCTACCTTTGTCTTTTTTCTTCCACCGCAGCCTGCTCATCCTGGGCAAAGGCTGTACGATATTCGACAAGCCCAATTTCACATCCTGGGCCGATCGTCACCCGATCCCCCCTGACGACTGCGGCTTTTGTATGTTCCAAATAAATGTCATCTCCTTCAATCGTGTCTGCCACTAACGTAGCGGTCAATGGGGAAAGACGTGTCAACCAATGAACAGCCTTCCATGTTTTACCTCGTTTAATGCGAATCATCCGCCCGCCGATTTCCTTGATCGAGCTGTCGGCAAAATACAACGACAATTCCACCTGCTCCGCATTCAACGTCTGTCCAATTCGCACGACCCCTGTCAACGAAACGATCTCCGCCTCGCAGCTTCCCGACACCGACAGCTCCCCATAGCCGCGAATGGCATCCGCTTCGACATTTCCCTCAACCTGCACCATCCCGAGTAGCTGAAGATGCCCAAGACGGGCATGGCCGCGGATGTCTGCTTCCCCGAACGCATCCATTTTCTCCGCATGCACAGGACCGTCCACGTTCGCCTGGCCAAACAGGCGAAACGTGCGGGCGGTGACCACTCCTTTCACATCCGCCGAGCCGAACACTTTCCAGCGATCGCATTCGATGTCACCCCGAATCGTCACATCACCGCGAATCGTGACGTGATGGAACGTGCCGCCGCCTGAAAGCGCCGATCCGTTAATCGTCAAATTTCTCTCCGCCATCGTTCTCACCCTTTCTCTACCGTTCCAATTTTCGCCTCTTCATCGCATTCCAACGCATCCCGATACTCGACCCGCTCGATGCGGCACCCTGGCCCGATCATCACGCGATTGCCGCGTACCATTTTCGCGGTTGTATGTTCAAGATGAACGGAATCCCCTTCAATGACATCGACGGTCAACTCTGCTGGAAAAAACCATTTTTTCAACAACGAGCTTCCTTGCCGCTTAATGACAATCGTTTCCCCGCCGATCTCCTTAGCGCGGCTCGGGCCAAGCAACTTCACTTCGATATAGCCGGCATTCAACAGCCCGCCGACCGTGAAATGACCTTCGACCTCCATCCGTTCAGCCGAACAATCGCCGCCGATGGTGAGCTCGCCATGGACGCGAACCGTCTCCGCCGTCCATGAGCCTTTCACCTCCCCATGGCCGCGAACGGTCGCCTCTTGGCATTGCACATGTTCTCCAATTCTCACACTCCCGCTCACTTTCATCCACTCGCACTCCATCCCGCCTGCCACATGCCCTTTCCCGGCAATATGGACCATGTTAGCTTTCACGCTTCCTTCCACCGCCGCATTTCCTTGCACTTGCAGCTCGAGGCAATCGATGTCGCCATACAGCTTTCCATTCCCCGACAATTTCACCAAGTTGTACAGCCCGCCGGACGCATGCCCGGTTCCGGCAATGACCAAATCTCGACGCTCCATCTTTTTATCCCTCCGAAATGTTTAGTTTCAGCTCCTCGATGAACGCTGGCACGTGCAACCGGGCAACGAGCTTCGCCCCTTCTTCCGCGTACAACCCACCCGCCCCTTCCATCAGAAGGCAGGCCGTCACCCCCATTTTGCGCAGAACAACCAGCTCGCATGATTTCCCTTGCAGTTTTGGATAATGACTCTCGAACATCCTCCATATGTTCTTCCCTTCTTCGAGACTGATCTCACCGGAGCGGAGGAGTCGGTCAACGATGTAAAAGGAAAGAAGCTCTGCAAACGACACGTCTTGGCGGTCTCCCAACTCGTCATTCAACCATTGCAGCACCATATCCGAAACAATGTGACGTTTCGCAATTTCCTCTTTCGTCAAGACGACCGCCGCCGGATCAGGCGCAAACATGCCCGCCAGCTCATCAAGCGACAGCTCATCTTTCAGCTCTTTGATTTTCTCAATGCGCGCCAATATTTTTTCTTTCGGGAAAAAGGTCTCTTGTCCGGTGAATGTCGATTTGCGAATAAACCATTCTTCCGGAATGAGCTTTTTCCGCTTCCAGCGGTACAGCTGACCGTACGAAATACCGGTCAGCTCCAGCAGTTCTTTTTTCGAAATCAATTCCTGTTCCATGATCGGCTCACCTCTCGTTATAAACATAACATAACATTGTTACATTGTAAAGAGGCATATGTCAAAAAAATGAACGGAAGCGGTTGACAACCTGCCGTCTAGCTCAGTACAATGAAGCCAATTTCCACTGGTGATCACGATTCACAGGCAGAAAGGAGAATGAACGACATGACTTCGACATTGCAGACGCGAATCGCCGCCGCCGCGAAACAAACGAAAGCCGACCTTGTCATCAAAAACGGGAAAATCGTCAACGTGTTTACGCGCGAAATCATCGAAGGGGATCTCGCCATTGCTGAGGGGATGATCGTCGGCATTGGCCGCTATGAGGGAAAGCAAACGATCGATGCCGAAGGGCGTTATGTATGCCCGGGGCTGATTGACGGACATGTGCATATCGAATCATCAATGGTGCCCCCGAGCGAATTCGCCCGCGTCGTTCTCCCGCATGGGGTCACCACGGTGATCGCCGATCCGCACGAAATCGCGAACGTCGCCGGCATCCACGGCATCCAGTTTATGCTCGATGATGCGAAACGGACGCCGCTCGATGTGTATATGATGTTGCCGTCGTGCGTGCCGGCCGCCTCATTTGAACATGCCGGAGCCATCTTATCCACCGCGGAACTGGCGCCGTTTTTCAACGATGAACGCGTTCTCGGATTGTCGGAAGTGATGGACTATCCGTCATTAAGGGAACAACACCCGTCGATGCTCGACAAATTGGCGCTCGCGGCAAACGCCAACCGCCTGATCGACGGCCACTTGGCCGGCCTTGATGCCAACGCCATCAACGTCTACCGAAGCTCCCGCATCCATACGGATCATGAATGCGTCACCGTCGACGAAGCGCTTGAACGCATTCGCCGCGGCATGTACGTGCTCATTCGCCAAGGATCAGTCGCTAAAGACCTCGAAAAACTTCTTCCTGCCGTCACTGAGCACAACGCGCGCCGCTTTCTGTTTTGCACAGACGATAAACATCTCGACGACTTATGGTTCGAAGGAAGCGTCGACCATAATGTGCGGCTCGCCATTCGCGCCGGGCTCGACCCGCTTCTGGCCATCCAGATGGCCACATTAAACGCCGCCGAGTGCTACCGGTTGTCGACGAAGGGCGCTGTCGCCCCGGGGTATGACGCCGACTTTTTGTTCGTTGAGGATTTGGAAACGCTGAAAATCTCTCACGTATTTAAATCCGGAAAACAGGTGGCCGAGCAGGGGCAGGCCACATTCCGTTCCGAACGATCGGCTTGCGGCATTGAACCAACATTGCGGCAATCCATCCGTTGCCAACCGGTCACCGAAGCCGATCTTCGCATTCCGATGCGGAAAGGAAACAAAGCCCATGTCATTGAGATCATCCCAAACCATTTGCATACGAACCATCTTGTCACCGAAGTCGATGTCCGCGACGGGGCCTTTTCCCCTTCGGTCGAACGGGATTTGCTGAAGCTTGTGGTCGTCAAACGCCATCGCGGCCTTGGCATCGTCCGCGGCTTCGGGTTCAAAACAGGCGCCATCGCCGCTTCGATTGCGCACGACTCGCATCACCCGAGTTCGACAGTTTTGAGGCCATTTTAGGCAAATGAAAATGACCAAAATGCTGTGATATCAAGGATTTCGCCATACGGATCCTAGAAAAAAGAGCTGAATTTCACAGGCACACGAATTGACAATTTATCCTTTTAAAAAGCCTAATATCGTTTATAATATAGGCATGTACATACGACGAGTAACACACAAAAACAAAGACGGAACGACCGTGGCGTATCTCCAGCTTGCTCACAACGGATAGGATCCGAAGGCCAAATATGCGAAAGCGAAGGTGATTGATTCGTTTGGGCGCGCAGATGAAGTGGATCGCGCCGTCCTGGAACGTCTGGCCCAAAGCATTTCGCGATTCCTTTCTCCTGACTCATGAATCATGGCCAAAAGTAAGAGACGAATGTGAGCGTCTCATGCTTGGTCATTTTTCTTCCAAAAACGGCGACCTGCATCAACGGACTGAACTGACGGCCAAACAAGCGCAACTCTTTGCGGCTCTAGGGCTGGAGCCTCCTCCGAAGATCCTAGGCATCCATCCTCGCGCCTAAGCTACACGCCCAAAGTGTGCCCAAATGTCTCTCGTCACTTTTGCATCAAGGGACGAAAGGCATTTTGTTTGCCTAGTCACTGTCGAACTCGGGCATCACATTATCGCCGATTTTGAATCCCACTCCGTTCAAATAAAACGACTTCGGCGATGAAATGGTTCTTTAAATCCCACTCCGTTCAGATAAAACGGAACGGTGCTCGCCAGCCTGCCGCTTGAAATCGGCTTTAAATCCCTCTCCGTTCAGATAAAACCTCTTCCATTTCGATTTTCAGGATGTCTAAAATCGCACTTTAAATCCCTCTCCGTTCAGATAAAACATATGAATGCCTTGTGGACGGCGCAATTTATGTTCTTTAAATCCCTCTCCGTTCAGATAAAACGTAGCCTTCAGCCCGATTTCTTTCTCACCGATTTTAACTTTAAATCCCTCTCCGTTCAGATAAAACAGGCGCTGTATGATAGCGGACTTGTATTCGCCGAGCCGCTTTAAATCCCTCTCCGTTCAGATAAAACATGGCTGTTATTGCGTTTATTGTGTCAGTGATCTGACTTTAAATCCCTCTCCGTTCAGATAAAACAGGAATTTGCTTCAAATGCAACGGCTCTGGTGTCGAACTTTAAATCCCTCTCCGTTCAGATAAAACATGATTAATTATGTGGAATCGTAAAGCAGCTATTGAACTTTAAATCCCTCTCCGTTCAGATAAAACAGGCGCTGTATGATAGCGGACTTGTATTCGCCGAGCCGCTTTAAATCCCTCTCCGTTCAGATAAAACATGGCTGTTATTGCGTTTATTGTGTCAGTGATCTGACTTTAAATCCCTCTCCGTTCAGATAAAACAGGAATTTGCTTCAAATGCAACGGCTCTGGTGTCGAACTTTAAATCCCTCTCCGTTCAGATAAAACATGATTAATTATGTGGAATCGTAAAGCAGCTATTGAACTTTAAATCCCTCTCCGTTCAGATAAAACGAAATTGAACGTATGAAAATTGAACAAGAAAAATTCCTTTAAATCCCTCTCCGTTCAGATAAAACATCATGATCCCAAACGAAAATGGGGTTGAGGACTTGCTTTAAATCCCTCTCCGTTCAGATAAAACGAAAAATCGTTTGATGATCTTTACTTTGATGTTAGACACCTTTAAATCCCTCTCCGTTCAGATAAAACAAGGAAATGAATGCTTACATTGATAAAATGATCAACTTTAAATCCCTCTCCGTTCAGATAAAACTATGCGCTAGGAGGGGGAAGATGATCCGACAAAGCACTTTAAATCCCTCTCCGTTCAGATAAAACACTAACTAAATAGTCAAATTCAATACGTCCGCCCTGCTTTAAATCCCTCTCCGTTCAGATAAAACGCGCTTCCGGATCGGACGATTCAGAAGTCGCGTCGTCTTTAAATCCCTCTCCGTTCAGATAAAACTATAAACCAAGTAATCCAGCCAATATTTAACCCTTCCGGCTTTAAATCCCTCTCCGTTCAGATAAAACTTCATTCCTTTTGAAGTGGCCATTATTTTATTATTATCTTTAAATCCCTCTCCGTTCAGATAAAACGCGCAACAAGGCGCGATGTGACGTTTGATGAGAACTTTAAATCCCTCTCCGTTCAGATAAAACGCAGTTGTTCCGCGATCCCGTCCCACGTGTATCTCTGCTTTAAATCCCTCTCCGTTCAGATAAAACGGTATCGTTCCCAGTCCTGCTCATTGAACCATTTGACTTTAAATCCCTCTCCGTTCAGATAAAACGGATTTCGCATAGTTATCTACATCCGGCTTGCTTGCTTTAAATCCCTCTCCGTTCAGATAAAACCTACGCCATTCCGCCGCGGCCATTTCCGCCTTCATTTCACTTTAAATCCCTCTCCGTTCAGATAAAACCCCTATCAGTTACAAAGCAATATTCATTGATGTAGCAGGGAATTCCGGCTAATGCCTACACAACAATTATACCTCATTTTGCAGTAAAGTAGTAATTGTGTTTTCTATGCTGCGCAAATAATGACACACTTCCCTTGATAAATCAAGCTTTTCCCCATTTATCCGTTAAAAGGAGGTTCACTGCAAATTCTTAAAACTTAGAGGAACAACTCATCAAAATTCTTTTCCTGACCAAATACCCGCTTTTTTATATTCTTCGGATTTCCTATTTCGTATAAGTAAATGGAGTCTTCTTCTTTATCAATGATCATCTCCAATTCATACATGCACTTCATCAGCAGGCTTTTCGAAATCTCCCCTTCAAATACGCTATTTTGCGTCCAAGTGAGGTATTCCTTTAATTTTTTGCAAACTTTGTTGACCCGCTTCTCCGCTACGTCATACGTAATGATGACAAACATGTTTCACCACCACGCTTTCAACGGTTTATATAGTTCATCCCCAATGAAATGTTTAATGAGCTTGTAGCATTCCAATCGTATAAAATGCCGATAACTCACTTTTCTTTTCAGCTTCCGATGTTGGATGGATGTAGCCAATTTATTCTCCCACTCAATAATAAACTTTTTCTTTCCTTCCTCATTTAAAAATACCATTCCATCTATATCATCAAAATGTTTATTGGTAATGATCCGATTGTTAATGGAAGCGATAATAACCGGATCGACGATCAATGGCTTAAAGATTTCGGCTAAATCCAAACTTAATGAAAATCGCCTTGTCGACGGTTCATGCAAAAAACTAACCGTAGGATCAAGCGGTGTTTTGTAGATTTCACCTAATACCGTTGTATAACACAATGAATTTCCGAATGAGATCAAAGCATTCAGCGGGTCACGTGGAGGCTGCTTTGTCCGCTTTTCAAACGTAAAATCCTGCCTCAAAATGTCATTAAATGATTGATAATAATGTTGGCGAATCCGGCCTTCAATTCCCATTAACTCTTGAACGGTACTCGCTGCGTCCAGTTTTTTTGCCTCTTCTTCGATTTGATGGATATAGACCTCTGTCTTCTCTTTATGTCTGCGAATATTCCGCAACATATGATGCACAGCGCTTTCCAAAAACATTTTTGCTATATACAGCCGTTTTCCTTTATCGAGATAATGGGCGCTCTGTTGCACAACGGTAAAACCAGACACTTTTCTGTTTCGTGGACAGAACGTTCCCGCATAGAACCCGTAATAGTTGAAAATATGCAAATGGACCTCATGCTGGCTTAACAAATTAAGCAACGCGGAGTTGAAGTCCACTTCCCCAAATACATATAAATTTTCGATTTGATGCACAGGAAGCGATCTCTTGTTTTCGTTTTCATCTAAAAAATAAATCGTATTGTCCTTTCGCTTGAGCCGCCCGTTCGAAAAAATATAATGATCTTTCAACATCATTCGTCACCTTCCAGTGCATAGCAAAATTCATAATATGCACACTTTGGACAATATGATAGTTTTTTAAGAGGCGGGGGAGAGGGAAGTTGCAAAATTTGATAGATGTCTTTTAAAGCCTTTTCCACCTTTCGCTCGTCTTCTTCTGTTAATATCACTTCCTCCGTCTTTCTTTCCTTCGTATAGCTGATCAATCCTTTTTTATGAATGCCTCGTTTTTTCAGTTCGTAAAGATAGTACAACATTTGAAAACGATCCGCTTCGGCCATTTTACTGGAGATTTTGATTTCGCGAACGTATTCATCCTCTAATGCATCTAGTTTAAATGTGTCATCAATGAGAATTTCGGTTCATCACCAAAAGTTGTACTTGCACCTGCCATTAAAGTATGTTAGTCGTTTCTAACCGAACCCGTAATGCAAAACGCTGGATATTTCTGTATCCATATCCTCGACGTTTGATCAGCTTGATCTTGTTGTTCGTTCCTTCCATTTTCCCATTCGAGTAAGGGGATAAAATGCAAGAAACGATTTCTTCTGTTCGCTTGACGAGCGCTTTTGCAATCGCGCGCACAACCGAACAAGGACAAAACGAATACCGATGAATCCAAGACTCCAAACGTCGTTTCGCCTGTTGCTCGTCTTTGCTTTTGGACACATAACGAAAATGTTGGAGCGATTGGTAGACCGACTTTAAGTCATCGCTTTCATTACACCATTCTCGTACGATTTGACGTTCTTCCTCCGTCAATTTCTCTGGGCATGTGCTCAATAAACGGCAAACGTAACGAACATTTCCGTGTTTCCTGCTTCCTTTGTCTACATATTTGCGGCAACGATCTAAAGCATCCGTAAACAGCTGAATGACATGGAAATAATCGACCACGTGTGTCGCCTCTGGGCAACCCCCTTGAATGGCTTTTTTCATCGCTGGGGCTAAATCGCTTACGACATACTGAACAGAACGAGACACATGCGCCAACGCACGTCTGATGGCTTCCTCGTTCTTTCCAGCTTCGATGGCATACACTTCTCCCGTCTCGGCATCCATGATCGCCACTCCGTAGTCATGCCCTTTTCGAAAGGCAAATTCATCGACACAAACCGCCTTTGGTTGGATATCATTCGATAGGAAGGAAGGGGCATGGGTATAAAACCAACGTTCCACGGTCGTGTAAGGGAGTTTGAGCATCCGAGCTACTGCCTGAATGGATGTCCCGATGCAAGATTGCGCCACCCATTGCTGAAAAGCGTCTGTTGCCACACTTCGAGGGGAGATTCCTGGATAAGACGTGCTGAACGTCATGCCACACGTACTACAACGTCTGCGCTCGACAGGAAGTTCAATCCAAAAAATCCCGATTCGTTGAGCATAGCCATGCATCCATTGCTTCTTTTTTCCTGTCATTTTGATCGTGCGTTTCAAGCAGACAGGACATAATGGGCATTGTTCAGGTAGAGAAAGTTCGAAAATCCAACGATCTCCTTCTTTTCGCACCTTTTGAATCAAAACATCTGGTAAATCGATAAGTTCTTTGATAAACTGAGAGTACATGCGAATTTTCCTCCAATGGTTTGGTTTGGTCACCTTTACCATACAGGAAAATTCGCATTTTTTGTACCCTCTATTTTCGCTATGCACACCGATCTTAAATCATCAAGTACAACTTGTGGTGAAGAGCCAGAATTTCTCTCTCATCCAAGCGTGGATACGCCCGATCGTGCAAAATCTTTCCTTCGATCACCCGTTCATGCTCTTCTTCCATTCCAATCCCTTTGGAAAACAACCATAATTTCCGCTTGCACACTTTGTAATAATGAATTTGAACACCGCTTGCCATTGGCCGCTCTCTCCTCAATAAAATACAGACAATGATGCATCGAACCGAATTCCTGTTCCTTTCCCCTTTTCTCGGTCAAAATCATATTCAACATCCGCAATGTATATATGGTCAAACGGTTTAGACAATCGTTCTGAGACACATTTCTCCGCAAGAAAACGGTGGACGCTGATCGTCTTCTTTTCGATCTCCATGCGCAAATGAATCCGCTCTCGCCAGTCTCGGCAACGGCGGCATTCATCGATGACATGGGCGATTTCGTCGTAAATTCGCCGTGGAATGATGGGAACGGTCTGAATGTCACGCAGTTTCCGCTGTGCCTCTTTCTTGCTCATTTCATACGGATCTAAATGATCAAACATCGATAACGCGTCCTCAAACTCCCGCAAAAATGAGGTTCCTTTTAATCTCTCGCGTTCATATAGCTTTGCAACCAGTTCAATTTTCGCTCGTTCGTCAAGAATCTTTCCTTCATAATCTTTCAGCAAGCAAATGCTTTCACGCACGAGATGTTCATCATATACGGATGGAACTCCAGAAACGTTTTGTGTAAAAATATGGATATTACATTGTTCCCCTTGAATAACCCTTCTTCGATAACAGCGCCCAAGACGTTGAAACAGACTGTCCAGTGGAGACATTTCTGTGAATAAATAGTCAAAATCAATATCAATGCTTGCTTCGACAAGCTGAGTCGTAATCCACACCCCATTTGTCTTTGCCTCATTGAACTCTTTAATTTGCCGCTCGAGCCATTGACGATCTTCTTGCGTAAATTGTGAATGCAGCAAATGAACAGGTACATCGCTGGCCATTTCGGATAACCGTTCATACAGTTCCATCGCCCGACGAACTGTATTCACAATGACTAACACTTGGGATGAACGCGCCATTCTGACAAAGTCCTCTATTCCTTCTGTTATTTCCTGATCATGGAGCTGAATGCGGTGGCGGTGATTCTGGCTGTCAATAAATTCGCCGAAAACAGTGTCTTCTTCATCGATGATGCTTCGGCGCTTGAGTTCATCCAAATATAAAGTTGGCAATGTAGCTGTCATAATCATGAATCGACCGCCTACTTTTTTAATCATTTCTAATGACTTAATCAACATCGCAGCAATTTTTGGATCATACGCTTGGATTTCATCGATCACCACTTTAGCATTTGCCATGCTTGCTAGTTCTTTTTCAAACCCTCTGTAATAAAAAGGAAATTTTAAAATTTGGTCAACAGTCGTGAAAAGCAGTTTCATGGACAGCTGTTGCGACTGTTGCTTAATCGCCTCCCAATTTTCTTCTTCTCGTTCTGCTAAATAGAAGGCGCTCGTGGAATGTAAAAGGCCCGCAGCTTCGTACCCCATTTGATACCGAATCCGTTCGTAAATTGCATTAATACTGACGCGAAGAGGCAAGGTGAAAAAGGCCTTATCTCGATCGATCCACAATAAGGCAGATTCCGTTTTTCCCATACCTGTTTGCGCAATCACAATCACATTTTTATGAGTATGACTTGCTGTAAAACGCTGTAGGCCATTTAGATGAAATGACTTATTCTCCATATACCGCCGTACATAGACGCCAACATTTTGATGAATGTCGGACTCGACGGGAAGGTGTGCCGAGGCTGCATGGTCGATTCGCTGAAGAAGACCTTTTAGCAACACATAATCCCAAAATGGTTCTCCGTCATGGATAGTGTATCGACGCAATAAACGATCGACAAATCGAAAGGATAGCTTCTCCACCAAAGGCAGATTCATATGTTTTGCAATCGCTTCCCTTTGCACATATAAATCACTTTCTAATACATGACGAATCGCTTCCTTGTCAGGAAGTTTGTCCCGCTCATGATGGTAGCCGATGGCATGAGTTAACAGTCGTCTTTCTTCTTTCGTCAAATTAAATTGATCAAATGGAACAAGGCCGACGGACAAATAGTTATGCGGTACATTGGCGTCGCAATCGGTTTCGAGCAGTTCTTCTTGAATGGCACGGCGGATTTTGTTTTGAAACACCGTGTTCGCTTTCCCGATGTCATGATACTCGATCGCTAATCGAAGCAATTCCCACATTCTTTCATTGACACGAATCAATCGGTCTCCATAACTGTCCTTTAGTAATCGCCAATTATCAAGAAGACGATCCGTATGTTCACGGATCGTCTCTTTCGTTTCGGACTTTGCATAAAACATGACCGTTTGATTTCCTCCCATTCTATAAATGGAAAAATACGAGCTCCCCGTCTTCATCAATACACGCTCCCTCTGGAGCTGTCGTCCCTTTTCGCACGTATCCCACATTGACTTTCTCCCATTTTCTCACTCCGTTCACGACTTCGTATTTCCAAGGGAGTTCATATGGGATATGCTTTATGTCTATATCGAGCAAATGATGGGGAATGTAAGCGTAATAGCGTAAATCTTTCTCTTCATCCAATTCATCTACCTGAACTATTTTATACTCATCAATTCGGACCAAATCTTCCCATCTACCTAAGCTATAATGGTTTTCGCCAGTTTCGATGGCATGTATTACCCGTTCAAGAACTTCTTTTTCTGCCTCAACGTGAATCAACAAATCAACTCGGTACAACAAATGTGTATAAATGGGCATTGTCGTAATTTCGTTAGCATCGTACGAAAACGACTCATCCTGAATCCCATCAAGGATCAGTGGAAAAGCAGCGACATCACGTTTTTTAAAAAAGTAATGCCGCTGATAGTCGAGCAGTTTCGCCTCATACTCCCCTTGAACGCTTAGGCGCATGGGGATGAAACGATCCGCGCGAAGCAACGCGTGAATCATTCCTTTAACTGTAGAATAAGGCGGAAGCGGATATGTTTCCGCCACCTTGGAAGCGAACGGTTTTTTATAGCACGCTGTCTCTTGAAATAGTTTTAAACGCAACGCCTTCATTATCATTCACCGTAGTATGTTTGAACTTGTTCAGCAATATGGCGGAAAAACTGCTCCACTGATCCAGTCTTCTCTGCAAATCGTTGTGCAAATTCATCTTCATTAGCAAATATGCCGCTTACTAAACCGATGCGCGTCTCGTCAGCAACTGGCCTGCCTGCGAACGTTTGCGCCATGGTATCAGCGATAGGGGCAACTTCAATTTCCCATCCTCGTGGCGAAGAGGCCAAGCGAATTTTCCCAAGGAAAAACGGATTTGCTACATCATATACTCCGCCGATGACGAATAGTGGGGACAAGTTTTCACGACGACCGCGAATATTCCGATTGAGCAACTTCACAATATCAAGCAATTGCTGAACCCGCTTCGCTTTTTCCTGATTGGGTAGCTCGACCTCCCCATCGACGCCAATGCGATGTAAGTCTATCGTGATGGTGTAACAATAGAAGCTTTGGTGCTGCTCGATCTGAGCCAAATTCGGATCAGCACCAATTCGGCTGGCTAGCCCCATGTTATTCAAAAATTCCAAATCGCTTTTATACGGTTCGAGGGAAATGGCATGGCTTAAACGCACGACAGCAGCGCGTTTTTGCGAGTTTTTATCCGTTTTCAAGTACCCGAATAAATCCATTTCAACGGAATCTTCGATGGTGACATCTTTTTTGAACTGAACAACACCGCTCGCTTTATCGACGGTATTTAAGTTCCAGCCAAACAGTTCATTTCCTAAACGGACGATATCGTAACGCAAACTCTGCCGCGATGCGTATGTGTACGCCTCTCCATTGCCGCGATGAAACTTTTTTAATTCAGAAATATTCGCAATGCCCTCTCCATAGTTTAGCGATCCCGCTTGAAAGACAATCGTCATCGTGACCGTTTTCGTCATGATACAACCTCCTCTTGTTCTCCTTGTCCTCCTTGAGACAGCAACCCAGCAATAAAGGCGTTGGCTACAGCAGGAAAATCCAAATCCCGCTCATGCAACGCATTTAAGAAAAGCGGAGAAATGGGCTGATCCGCTGACATATGGAGACGGAACAACGTATCCAAGAAGCTTTTCCGGTCTCCTGCTTTCGCTGCGTTTAACAACCGATAGGCAATCGCGATAATTTTTTTACTCGGGCTGGCAGAATAATGGTCAGCCGTTTTAGGGCTTCCAGCCTGTTCCAATGCCTTTCGAATCTCTTGGCCGCACCGATATAGGGCATATACCCTTTTGTCTGTTTTCTCCATTTCTTTTCCTCCTCTTTTCAGCTGTATAATTCGGCTGCGTTCGCGAACAGCGATGTAAGGGCCGATGTGGGAACGTCCATTTTCAATACAATCACGCAAATATTGATAAATGACTCGAGCAGGGTCGACTCCGCGCAACACGTCTTGGATGAATTGTTCACGATAGTCATAATGGACGTAATCCAACTTTCCTGGATATTCAACAAAATAGCGAGCCAAATACAAAGGAAGATGGTAATAGTGCAAGTGCGTTTTTTTGCTGTCATAGTCAGAAGAAAATTCTAAGAAAAATAGATGGTCGACCACATAGTTTGCTTCTTTCGTTACACTTTGGACGAGCTTGCTTACGATGCGGTCAAACGGATCTTTTTGCTGCTTCATCTGCTTCAGATGGTTGTTTTTCTGCAAAATCTCAGAAAATGCCGCATCAGATTGGACAAAGCCTGCATACATACGATACTCGTTTTGCTCTTGAAATCCCTCTTTCTTTAAGTAAATCGCCGCACCGGCAGGCGCAAAAAACAACACAAGTTTCGCCAAAGATGAAATTGGTTTCGGCTGCTTGTCTTGTAAATTCCAATTAAAATTAAAAGCGTTGCTCGTCGATACTCCAATTGGGGAAAAGATCATTTCTTCAAAGTTATAAAAGGCAACGTGCCCGGAGAAAAGCATGCATTCATACAAAGCGCTCATCTCTTCCCTCATTTGAGGCAACTTTTTCTTTCTCCACGCTCTCTTCAATGCTTTAAACGGCCCATATTCGGCATGCTCGTCCAGGAAATGAAGAACTTCATTCTCTGTCGAAGCAGAGCGAAAGACGTGTTCAAATTGAAGATCGTATTGCACCGGAATAATATAATCGGCCTGAAATCGTTCAATGTGCCCTTCCAAATCCAGATTATTGTTTGAAACATTCAAAAACGATACTTGTCCGAAAAACGACTTTAGGACCGCCGCTTTAAAATAGTTTAATGTCAGCTTTTCATTAATGGCTTCTTTGGAAAGAAGTTGTTGAAATTCGGCGATACATTGCTCTAATTGTTCAAGTTGCTCCGGTTTTTTGACGGATTTGAGCGTTTCAAATAACTGCTCGACCGGCTCATCAGGGAAATACTTTTGAATTTTCTTTCCCGCATCCGTAATCGTCTTTTTTATACTGGATAAGGCCGTTGAAAATGAGTTTTCTTTTTTAGCCTGTCCAAGGTAATGGCGCAATCTCTCGCCATCCCGCTTTGCTACACTGTATTCATCGATCAAATAAAGAAAATACGCTCGGGGCAACTGTGGAAGCACCTCTGTCTCCAACTCAAGCCCCTGAGGGTGGATTGAAACGCTTTGCCGGTGCTGTGGGTCAATAATCCCCTTCCGCAATCCATACTCAAATACCCGATACAGCCCGACAAGCCCCATTGTCACCATCCACTCGCCCATGCGGAGTTCAATCTTCATCCCCGCACCTCCTCTACCTCAAGCAGGCCAAATCCTTGATTGCGCCGTTTGGACAACCCGAGCTGATACAACAGCTGCAAATCGCTTGGATGGCCGGTTAGCGAAAAGAAAGTTTGGTACGCTGTAAAATATAAAACGTTGCCGCCCCCATGCGTTGCCTCGAATTCATGATTCGTCTCCTTCACTACCACCTTGCGCCATCGCAACGGCCGCACAATCAAGGGCGACAATAGCCCATTTCCCCGATACTGCCGCAAAATCAGATCCGCTAAATGATTCACGTGCTCCTCATAGTCGGGAGCATCCGGGCTGACCGGCTTCTGGTTTTTATCTTCAACCAACATCGGAGAAAGGGTGCGAAACACCACGGTAGAATCTGTGATCGTTTTCTCCGGCAACATGCGGATTTTCTCTTTTACAAGTTGATATTGCTTATACGAGAATGCTCGTTTTTGTTGCAAGCCGTTGTACAAGTGCAAAAGAAACTCATGATCGGGCGAACTGACAGTCATTGTCATACCCTCTAAATAAACCTCTTGATCAACAAAATGAAAATTTTTTAAATACACAGAAAACGCAAACGGCTTCATTGAAGCGCTCTTGTATAAACGCTCACAATATTGCTCATCCGACATTCGCAATGCTTCTTTTATCACCGACACCAACATCATGCGGTATGAAACAGGCATTCTTTCCGCTTTAAAAGAACAAGTAAGCCTCATGACGCACCTCCTTTTGATTTATATATTACCTTATTATGGATGAAAATGTTGTCGAAATTTGTCGTCAAATAACGTTTATGGATGAATTTTGTTGCTTTTGTATTCATTGAATAAAAAAGCAAAATCCCTCTTATCACACATTTTGCAAACGCTTTCCCCGTTTTAATTTTAACAATCAAAAACTCGCTTTTGATATTTTTAGGATTTACCACCACACGATCATCGAAATGTTAACCCTCTCATAAGTAGCGCTATTTCACCCATCTTTCAAACGATTCAAACAAAAATCTGTAAGCTGGATAAGCGGTAGAAGGGATAATCCACCACATAGATTTTTCAACATTAAATCGGTTAAACGGTCTTACAGTGTAATTCCTATGTTTTGTTTTTAACACTTTGTATAATTTCTGTGTCTCTGACATCTTTACACACGATCCCTTTCATTTTTCTTCATCCCCCTAAAAGGCTAGTGAAAAACAGCTATTTTTCATCCCCCCTTCCTTTCAAAATACGCATGCAACCGATACTCGCAAATCTCTTTTGTCCAGTTGTACAATATTTCTTCGTGTTCGCGCGCAATGGGAAATTGGAGAGCAAAAATGCTGTTCTCAAAGGAAATCAACCCATTCGAACTGCCGCTCCATTTCGTCATCGGCATGCGGGCGATCAGTTTGCTCACCTTTTCCTCTTCGTACTCCCAAAGACGTTTCGTTTCCCCATCGGAAAAATCAATGCGCTTCCGATATTCTTTTTCCGTTAAGTACCGGTGAAAGAACGCCGCCGCTTGTTGCGGGGTAATTGGCTCATGCCAGCCCGATGGCCCGCGCTCCAGCATAGCTTTTAGGACCACCATTTTGTAGCTTTTCGACATCACCGTGCGCTCCACTTCAACAAGCCACGGTTCGTATTTTAGGAACACTTCCTTTTCCAGCTCCGACAACTCTCCCGCCCAATATAAAAAGCCGACATAAGAGTCGAACTCTTGTTTGTACTCCGCCGCTTCACTTCTGCCGTGCAAATGCAGTTCCAAGTAGGTCGGGCGACGGCCAAGCTCCTGCTTGAGCTGCCTATAGTCAGCAAGCAGCCGTTCTTTGCGCGGCTGGTGCTTTTTCTGCATCTCCTCGAGAAGATGGATGGCTTGAACATCGAGATGCAGTTCGCACGTTTTCGGAACCGTTGGCACAACGGATTCCCGCGCCTTTTTCTTCGCTTCGTCTCGACGCGTATCAAACAGGCGCAGTTTGACATCCGCATTGCGGTAGTTTCCGATTAAGTCGATAATGACGCAATAGTCCTTGCCTTCGTGCAGCCGCAACCCGCGCCCAACTTGCTGGGTAAAGACGGTCAACGATTCGGTCGGCCGCACGAACAAAAGTGTATCGACAGAAGGGATATCGACCCCTTCATTGAATAAGTCTACGGTGAAAATAGCGTCCAGTTCACGTCGTTCCAACATGGCAATGGCTTGTTGGCGCAGGATGGACGTTTGCTTCGAGTGAAGGCTGATCGTACGGTAGCCGTGGCGTTGAAAATATCCGGACAGGAAATCAGCTTGCCGAATCGATGAACAAAAGACAAGCGTCCTTGTTTTCTTATATGTCTCCCACGCTCGCAAAATGTTCTGCGCCATCTCCTCGCGCAGCTGCACTTGGAGCAATTCTTCCTCATCATAACGGTTGCCGAGCCATTTGATTTGCGAATAGTCCGTGGCGTCGTAGACCCCGTAATAATGGAAGGGAGCCAACCAGCCGCGTTGCACCGCTTCGATAAAATCAATGCGGTAGGCGACATTGCCATCGCAAATGGCATAGACGTCTTTATTGTCGTTCCGATCCGGGGTAGCGGTGATGCCGAGCAAAAATTTCGGCTGAAAATAACGAAGGACGCGCTCGTACGAGCGGGCCGCCGCATGATGGAATTCGTCGACAACAATTATGTCAAACGAATCCGGCTGGAATGCATGCAAATGTTTTTTCATGCTCAGCGTAAAGATCGAAGCAAACACCATGTCGGCATTTCCGTCTTTTTGATTGCCATCGTACAGTCCTGCTGTCCGATCAGGAATCACGCGTTCAAACGACCGCTTCGCTTGGCGGAGAATTTCCTCGCGGTGGGCGATAAACAGCACCCGCGAAAAGCGGCGGGCGAAAAAGGCGGCCAAGTATGTTTTTCCAAGCCCGGTCGCCATGACAACCATCGCTTTGTCGTATCCTTCTTCATAGGCAGCTTCCAGACGTTCGAGCGCCTCCACTTGAGCAAAGCGCGGCTTGATGATTGTTCCGTATGCCGCCGCCGTTTCGCGGACAACATCGGCCTTGTCTGCCGCCTCCGCCTCTTCCTCTTTGTCCGTTTTCGTCGGAAGCATCAACTCAATTTCTTCGGTCTCCGCCCATATACGCGCCAAGTTCGGATGGCGCTGATGGTAATCTTGATACCGCTTTTCATAGTCAGCAACCGTTTCTTCATTGACAGACACGGTTTCCGAAGCGTAAAACAACTTTAAAAACTGCTCCATTGCTTCAACAAATACATCCTCATCAACGCTCTTATCCAGCCCAAGGTTCCATTCAACACCGTCCGTGAGCGCCGAGCGAGACAAGTTGGAAGAACCGACAATGAAGCAGCCGCCCTCGGCATCTTCAAATAAGTACGCCTTCGGGTGGAACGAAACTCCCTCGCTCCGATACAAGCGTGCCTCGATGTCCGGGTGGATGGATATGAGCTCGCGCAACGCCTCTGGCTGGGTGACAAACAAGTAATCACCAACGCAAATTTTTATATCCGCCCCCCGCTCTGCAGCCGCCCGCAAACTGTCCTTCAATAGGCGAACCCCGGACTTCATGGCAAACGATGTCAGTATGTATATCGTCGACGAGCGGCTCATCTGTTCCTGCAACTTGTCGAGAAGATGTCTAGAAATCAACTCCACCTTACTCATCGTGAACCTCGATCAAGAAAATTTTTTCGCGGAAGCCGCCGCGCTGTTCCGCTTTTTTAGAACGAATTTGTTCAACTTGCTCGATCGAAGCGCCATGGCATTCAGCCAAAGCATGGATAATTTCCAACACGTCTGCGAGCTCTTCAAGAGCCGCCTCATCCGTTTCCGCTTGGACGTATTCCTCAAGCTCTTCAAACGCTTTTTTCTGCAGTTCTTTCCTATACTCTTCATCGTCAAGTATGCGGGTTGTGAACGTTTTTCCCGATTGCTCGATAATGATTGGAATGCGGTCGCGAACGAGTTTGTTGTATATTGGCATGTCCATTCCTCCATTTACAAAACTATACTACTATTTTACAAAATTTCGCCTTTTTTTCATAGAAAGAATCCACAGAAAGCCCGCCATTTCTAAGGCCTATTGCCTGCTGCAAAATGAAAAAACAAAAGTTTCACATACTCCCCCCTCTTTCCTCCCATACTAAGAAAAATCGACATGATTCGCGCTCGTGGGCTATCATGGAACAATGGATTCTTTGGCTGCTTGCTGCGGTGGGCATCGGTTTGCTGGGGCTCAGCTTCCGCTTTCTTTCACCAAGAGAAGTATGGCTTTCGTTTTTGCTGAATGCGTATATTTCCAGTTTGACCGGCCTGATCGTCAGCGGGGCGGGAATGCTTGCATATCCGGTGCGGCTGTTTCCAGATTATACGAACGACAGCGTGATCTTTGAATACTTGCTTTACCCTGTTGTCAGTGTGTACGTTTACGGGACATCGCGCCGCTCGGGCTGGAAGGGGATATGGATGCAGTGCACCGCTTATACAGGGGGGATGACGGCGGTCGAGATCCTGTTGGAGCGGCACACCGACCTGATCGAATACCATACGTGGAAGTGGGGATATTCATTCGTCTCCATGTTTGTCGTGACGCTCGCGGTTCGGGTGATGGCGGGACGACTGCTGAAAGAAAACGGGTGAGCTGGCATGTCTATTTCTCCTAGTTGGCGCTATACATATAGTATCGTTGTCCAAAAGGAGGCGAATAGGATGGTGCTGTTTGACATCAAACACCGCCTGTATTACGAAGCCATCAATTCCGCGCGCCCGAAAATGGCGCCGATCCGCCAAGACCGGGCTTGGGGGTATGTATGGAAGACCGTGAACGGCGAGCGGGTGAAGTTTTGGATCGATTTCCAGCGCGGACAGTATCTCTATTTTGAATATGGACGAAAATGGTATCGAGTGAAGTATTTGCAGGCGAACGGGCGGAAATCAGGCGAAGACATATTGAACGAGGCGATGATCGATTTGACGGTGGATGGGCATCGATTTCTGTTGCTGAAGGGGCGCATCCGCAGCCAGACGGCGCTTGCTATGGAAAAGACTGTTGCTCCCCTGGGCCGCCCTACATGAATCGGTCTACAGCCGCGCTTGCGCCCATGCCTGATCAAACGCCCGGTGGATCTATGACATTCTGATCGGCCGCACAGCACAGGCTGGACAACAGAACCCCTGACAGGAGAGGATGGAGACATGGATCGAATCCACTTATGGGTGTTGCTGGCGCTGGGCCTCATCCTATTGGTTTTCAGCTTGCGCAAACCGCCCATTAAAGACGTGATTCTCGTGTTTTTATTGAAAGCTTATTTTTCCACCTTTTTCGGTGTCATTGTGGTCGAAAAGCATTTGCTCGACTATCCCGTGAGGTTTTTGGGGCAATACTTCGACACGAGCATCTTGTTTGAATACTTTCTGTATCCGATCATGTGCGTGTATTTTTATCGAACGTCGTACCATTCGAGCTTTTTTCGGCATTGTCGGACAATGCGCCTTGTATACAGCCGCTTTGACGTTCATAGAAGTTCTTTATGAAAAGTATACAAATTTGATCACGTACCATACGTGGACATGGATGCATTCGTTTGTCACGATCTTTCTTCTGTCGTTTTCCGTTCGGATGCTGATGAAGCTGATCAACCGCTGGGAAGAGTCCGTCCGCTGGCGTTCATGACCACTTCGTCACAGAAGCGCCCGAACGGACAAGAGACAACGTTGGCTTTCCAAAAGAAACTGTTTGCGGCCGGACGAATGTCCGCATGAAGCCCCTATGTCGAAAACGTGAGATCTCTTGGCGGCAGATGTCAAAGCAAGCATACAGGCGGCAAAGAGCCCCTCGCTCCTTGCCGCCTTCTTTTTATGCCCACCACATCTCCGGCAGTTCTTCTTTGAACAACACCTTTTTCAAGAGGGCGACGGCCTTTGACAGCCCTTCATCGATCGAAGCGAGCATATCTTCGTGTTCGATTGACAGCACGTAGTCGTAGCCGACGGCGCGCAGGGCGCTGACGATGTCGCGCCACATTTTTTCGCTTTGCCCGTAGCCGACGGTGCGGAACACCCATGAGCGATCGAGAATTTGGCTGTAATGTTTCGTATCGAGCACGCCGTTTTTGCGGATGTTCGCTTCGTCTAAGTACGTGTCTTTCGCATGGACGTGGAAAATCGCTTTTTCGCGGCCGAGCAGTTTGATCGCCTCAACCGGGTCGATGCCTTGCCAAAGCAAGTGGCTCGGGTCAAAGTTGGCGCCGATCGCTTCACCGACGTGTTCGCGCAGTTTGAGGAGCGTTTCCGGGTTGTAGACGACGAAGCCCGGATGCATTTCAAAGGCGATTTGCGTGATGCCGTGCTCCTTGGCGAACGCTGCTTCTTCGCGCCAGTACGGGATGACGACTTCTTCCCATTGCCATTTTAAAATTTCCAAGTAATCCGGCGGCCAAGAGCACGTGACCCAGTTTGGGTATTTGGCGCCGGGATGGTCGCCCGGGCAGCCGGAGAAGGCGTTGATGACCGGGACTTCAAGCTGCTCAGCGAGCCTGACCGTTTTCCTCCATGTATCATGCGACTGTTTCGCGAACGCTTTGTCCGGATGAAGCGGGTTGCCATGGCAGCTTAAGGCGCTGATCACAAGGCCGCGGTCGGCGACGGCTTTTTTCAGAGCTTTGATTTTTTCCGGCTGGTCCAAAAGTGCGTCAGGATCGCAATGGGCGTTGCCCGGGTAATTGCCGGTGCCAAGCTCAACGGCCTCAATGCCCATGGCGGCGACTTTGTCGAGCATGTCTTCCAACGGCAGCTGTTGATACAAGACGGTAAATACGCCTACTTTCATCTCGTTCTTCTCCCCTTTCTAGCGGTGTGAAGCCGGCCGGTCGGCGGCCGGCTCCGCCGTTCCATTTTGTTGTGGCATCATCTAGCGCCCAGCGAGCAAAACGAGGCCGACGTCTCCGCGGTGCTGACGCCGCTTATTCCAACACCCGCACCCACCGTTTCGTGCGATGGCTTTCCAAAATGGCATCGACAATCGCCATCGTGTGGTGGCCGTCGGCGATCGTCGCAAACGGCAGCTCCCCGAGCGCCTCGCCGCGCTGCTTCCGGATGATGGCGCTGTAAAAATCTAAAAACAAGTTCTTCAGCCCGTCCGGCCAGCCTTCTTCATGGCCGCCCGGGTAATGGGCGAGGGACGCTGCGCGCGGCGAAAGAAGCGCCGGGTCGCGGACGATTTCTTCGTTTGGGCCGCTGCGGCGCCCGACCCAGAGGCGGTTCGGATGCTCTTGATCCCAGGCGAGCGTCATCTCATCGGCGGCAATTTCAAAATACAGCCGGTTTTTCCGGCCGGCGCTCACTTGGGAAATCGTAAACGCCCCGTGGGTGCCGTCGTCAAAATGGACGAGCACGCTGCCGCCGTCTTCGGTGTCAATCTGGACTGGCTCGGCGTCTTGAGCACCGCTGGCTGTGAATGTGCTCTCTTCCTGTTTCGGCTTATAGCGAACCGGGTGAACGGTGCGCAAGTCGGCAAATACTTCGACGATTTTCTTGCCGAGCACATACTGCACCGTGTCGCACCAGTGCGAACCGATGTCGGCGATGGCGCGCGATGGGCCGTTTTGCGCCGGGTCGAGCCGCCAGTTGTAGTCGGTGTCATACAAGAGCCAGTCTTGCACATAGCCGCCGTACACGAAATGGACGCGCTTCGCCTCACGGGCGAGCCGCTCTTTCGCCTCGACAACGAGCGGGTAGTGGCGGTAGTTGAAACAGACCGCGCTAAGGCTTTCGCTTTGTTCAGCGAGCCGCTTCAATTCGGCCGACTGTTCGCTGTCCATGGCGAGCGGCTTTTCCGACAATAAATGTTTTCCCGCCTCAAGCACCGCCTTGTTGATCGGGAAATGGAGGACGTTGCGCGTGCAGTTGTGAACGGCTTCGACGTCCGGGTCGTCAATCAAGGCGCGGTAGTCGCCGTATGCTTTCGGAATCCCGAACCGGCGCGCGGCTTCCTCCGCTTTTTCTTGACTGCTTGAGGCAATGGCGACAATGTTCACCAACGGCAGGCGGCGGAGCGCCTCAATATGGGAAGAAGCGGAAAAGCCGGTGCCGATGATGCCGACGTTGATCGGTTTCATGGCGTCATCCCCCCTTGTTTCGCTTTGATCGGCTCAAGCGGCTTGACGTTGCCGAAGACGATTTCCCCGCGGTTGACCGGCGCGGCCCAGCGGACGGCGTTGGCGATCACTTTCAGCACATCTGGGTGATGGTACGTCGGATACGTTTCATGGCCGGGGCGGAAGTAGAAAATTTTCCCTTTCCCGCGCGTGAACGTGCAGCCGCTGCGGAACACTTCCCCGCCTTCAAACCAGCTGATGAAAATCGTTTCCTCCGGTTCCGGGATGTCGAAAAACTCGCCGTACATTTCTTCCTGCTCAAGCTCAATGTACGGTCCGATCCCTTCCACGATCGGATGGCCCGGGGCGACGACCCAAAGCCGCTCTTTTTCATCGGCTTCGCGCCATTTCAAATTGCATGTCGTCCCCATCAGCTTTTTGAAAATTTTCGAGAAATGGCCGGAATGAAGGACGATGAGCCCCATTCCTTCGAGCACGCGGCGGTGGACGCGCTCAACGACTTCATCGCTCACTTCGTCATGGGCGATATGCCCCCACCAGATGAGGACGTCGCACCGGTCGAGCACCTCGTCCGTCAAGCCGTGCTCCGGTTCGTCGAGCACAGCGGTTGCGGCGTCAAACCCAGCTTCGGCTAGGTAGCTCGCGATGACGGTATGCATCCCTTCCGGATAAATGGCTCTTACCTGTTCATCTTTCTTTTCATGGCGAAATTCGTTCCAGACGACAACGCGGATTGGTGCAGCCATATTCGTTCCCCCTGCCATTCGTTTTCGACCCGCGCGCCATATGGAGGCGGTCAGGCCCATCGTTCTTTCGATTTCTTCCTACCATTCGATGCGGACTTGCCGGCCTTGTTCGGACGATTCGTAAATCGCTTCCAACACTTTGGCAATCATGAGCCCTTGTTCGGCGGTGCAAAGCGGCGGCGTATTTTCGGTGATGCTGGTCAAGAAGTGGTCAAGGAGCGCCACCCGTTCGCTTTGATCATCAAAATGAAGCGTCACATCGGCCGGGACGCCGTGTTCGTTGCGGAACCATTTCACTTCTTGGCGGTTGCCGGCGATGTTCCACTCCCAGCGCACGCCGCCTTCCGTGCCGAGAAACTCGACATACGCCCGCTCTTCTTCAATGTGGGACGCCCAGCTCGTCTCAAGCAGCACCGTCGCGTCGTTTTCGAGCTGGATGAACGCTGTGGCAAAATCTTCAACCGTATACGCGGCATTCGGCGCAAACGATGTCCCCGGCCAAGCCCCTTGGCGGCGCGGGCCGAACTTCGCGTACGTTTTCCCCGTCACCGCGACTGGGTTCGGGTTCCCGAGCAGCCAAAGCGTCACATCGAGCATATGGACGCCCAAATCGATGAGCGGCCCGCCGCCGGAGCGCTCGCGGTCAAAAAACCACGCCCCCCATGCGGGAATGCCGCGGCGGCGCACCCAGCCCGTTTTCGCGTAATAAATCTCACCGAACGCGCCGGATTGGATTCGCTCATGCAGCCACTGCGCCGCTTGGCGGAACCGATTGTTCAGCGCCACCATAAACTGTTTGCCTGATTCGTCGCGGGCGCGGATAATGGCGTCCGCCTCTTCCGCTTTCGTCACCATCGGCTTTTCGCAAAGAACGTGTTTCCCGGCCCGCAAGCTGTCGACCGACGCTTGGGCGTGCAAAAAGTTCGGCACGGTGATGATGACGGCATCGACATCGGGCGACGCAATCAATTCCTTATAGTCGCGGTACACGTTGCGGATGCCGTACGTTTTCGCTTTTTCCGCGGCCGCTTGTTCATTGACGTCGCAAATCGCCTGCAAGACAGCGCGCTCCGAAAGCTTTTGCGCCGCCTTGATATGTTCGTTGGAAATGCCCCCAGCCCCGATTAAGCCGAGGCGGATTGGAAGGGTGTTTCCCATGTCCTTTCCCCCTTGCGTTCATTTTTTCTGTTTCCATACTCCATCGGTTCACCGACCATTTTCCGTGATGTAATCGATTACATCATCGTGCAAAAAATCCGCCCGTTCCCCGCATCGGACGCGGAGCGCTGCCCTCCTCTTTACTCAGGGCGCTCTCCCCCCACATGAATCACGGATGACGAGCCGGTCGGGAAGAACGAGCTGACGCCGCTCGACCCCGGTTCCTTCAATCAGCTCGAGCAGCAGTTCCATCGCTTTTTGGCCGATCTCAAACATCGGCTGGGCGATCGTCGTGAGGCTCGGTTCAAAAATCGAGGCCATTTGAATGTCGTCAAATCCGACGACCGCCACATCGTCCGGAACGCGCCCGCCGCGATGGCGAACCGCTTTGATCGTCCCGATCGCCATCTCGTCATTGGCAGCAAAAATCGCCGTCGGCGGCTTCTCAAGAGCGAGCAGCTTCAACGTCAAATTATATCCGGACTCATAGGTGAAATCGCCCTCCTGCACAAGAACGGCGTCCGCCTCCAGCTCATGCTGGGCCAGCGCCTGTTGGTAGCCGCGCAGCCGATCGCGGCTTAAAATAATGTTCATCGGCCCGGACAAGTGGGCGATGCGGCGATGGCCGAGGCGGATCAAATGTTCTGTCGCCTTGCGGGCGCTGCTGATGTTGTCGATCGAAACGGTCGGGATGTCCGTCCCTTCCAAATACTCGCACGCCAAGACGATTGGAAACTGCCGCGCCATCTCTTCCACCAGCTCTTTGCGGATGCGGGCGGTCAAAAAAATCATCCCGTCGACTTGCCGCTGCGGCAGCAAATTCAAATACTGCTCCTCAAGCCGGACATCATTTTGCGTATCGCCAAGCAGCACCTGATAGCCGTGCTCGAGGGCGACCGCTTCAATGCCGCGCAGCACTTTCGAGAAAAACGGATTCGTAATATCAGGCACGACGACGAGAACCGTCTCGGTCTCCATCCGTCGCAAATACCGGCCGAGCACATTCGGCTGGTAGTTCAGCGCTTCAATCGCTTCGAGCACGCGCTGTTTCGTCTCTTCGGTGACGTTGCCCGCGTTGCGCAGCACGCGCGACACGGTGGCCGTCGATACGTTCGCCCGTTTCGCCACGTCTTTTATGCTTGCCATTGATCGTAGTCCTCTCGCTTATGTAATCGATTACATCACCATCGTATCGAAAAGACAGGGCGGTTGTCAAGCGTTGTTTTTTCGATCCGCCTTAGACATGATTTACCTATTTCTCATATGCTAAAAAATTTTCACAAACACTCGATCAGATGCGTTGTGTTTTTTGCAGGCAAAAAATGCAGAGAACTGCATGAAAAAAATACATAGGAGCTTTTTGCGATGTTGTTTTTTGTGAGGAAGATTGTACAATCCGATGTATTCTTTTGGTGTTTCCCTCACATGCTTTTTGTATTTTTTTATATTAAACTATCATTTCCAATGAGCAAAGTCAAAAAGGGCACACGAATCCCCTTTCTCATTTCTATATGCATTAAAATAGAATTTATAACAATTTATGGTTACTAACCAAAAGATGTACTTGACTTTTAAAGATAAACATAATCGTTGAACAGCTTGAAGGATCTCGTGACGGTCCTTGTGAAAGACATTGATGCCATTTCCATAAACGCTCGATCGGATTGAGTTGTGGTGAATATGGGGAAAATCCAAGATGATCGCAATCATCCGGTTTGGGATCCCGCTCTTTCGAGAGGCGCAAGAAATCGAGAAACGCAAAATGTGGTATATTGAAAAAGTGAGAAAGAAGAGTTTTTGCTCATGTTGGTGCGATTGGAGCTGGATGATAAATAGTTGGGAGAGGAGAACTCCATGGAAATTAGAAAATCAAACGATTCGGAATACAAAAAGATTTTATCACTCACACCACAAGCATTATTCGAGGGCACATTAGGGGAGGCAAAGCGATCAGATGAAAAAGTTAAGCGACTTATTGAACCCGTATTGCAGAAAGGAGGCTATTATTTGATCGCAACGGATGGCGATCATCTCATGGGTTGGATTCTGATCGGAGAAAGCAAAGACCCATTTACTGAAAAAAATATATGGATTTATCTACGAATTGTTTGTGTTAGAGGAATTTAGGGGAAAGGGAATTGCAAAACAATTGATAAAAACTGGCATCGAACATCTCAAACAAGATGGGTATTCAGAGGTTCGTTTACGTGTATATGCAGGAAATCGAGCGATTAAACTGTATGAAACATTAGGATTCAAACATAAAACCATTACGATGAGCATGGACATTTAAAACAGTCCGCTCGTCCACACCGCGGGCAGGCGATGTGAAAGAGCGCCTTTGCGTTGAAGCAAAGGCGCCCATCCGATTTTAGTCAATCGCCTGGCGTGCACGGTCTTGCAGCATTTTCACCCCGGCCAGCGAGATCAAGCCCATAACGACGATATAGAAGGAGATGGCCGTGGCGCTGCCGTATTTGTGCAGCAGCCACGTGCTCACGAGCGGCGCTGGGCCGCCAGCAATGATCGAGGCCAACTGGTAGCCGAGCGAAGCGCCGCTGTAGCGCAGGCGCGTCGGGAAGTTTTCCGCGATCATGGCCGCCTGCGGGCCATACAGCATGCCGTGGAACACCATGGCCACAACCGTCGCCAAAAAGATAAGCCCGACACTTTTCGTATTGACAAGCCAATAATACGGAAACGCCCAAAGCATCAGCAAAATCGTTCCCGTCATGTAGACGCGGCGGCGGCCCCACCGGTCGGACAAATGCCCGGAATACACGATGGAAAGCGCGTTGATCACCGCGGCGATAATCGTCACATTGACGAAAATGCTTTTTTCCATCCCCAAAAATGTCGTCCCATAGCTGACGATAAACGTGACAAAAATGTAGAACGACCCGTTTTCAATCACCCGCGCCAGCGCTGACCATAGAATTTCGCGCGGATGCTTGACCAGCACCTCGCCGACCGGCATCTTGCTCGTTTCTTGTTTTTTCATCGCTTCTTGGAACAGCGGCGATTCGAGCACTTTCAGCCGGATATACAGCCCGATGGCGATGAGAAGGAAGCTGACGAGAAACGGAACGCGCCATCCCCACGCATAAAAGCTGTCGCCGCCAATGGCCAACATAAGCGTCGTCACAAAGGAAGAGGACAACAGCCCGAACGGCACGCCCATTTGCGGCAGCGAAGCCATCAATCCGCGCCGCTTGCCTTCCTCCCATTCCATGGCGATCAATATAGCGCCGCCCCATTCCCCGCCGACGCCAATGCCTTGAATAAGACGAAGCGCGGTCACCAACACCGGCGCCCACAGGCCGATTTGTTCATAGGTCGGCATCAGGCCGATCAACGCCGTCGCCAGTCCCATCAAAAGCAAGGTGGCCACCAACGTCGCCTTGCGTCCGATCCGATCGCCAAAGTGGCCGAAAATCGCGGCGCCGACCGGCCTGGCGATAAATCCTAAAGCAAAGGTCGTAAAAGATTGCATCAATGCGACGTACGAATCTCCTTGTGGAAAGAATAATTGCGGAAACACGAGAGCCGCCATCGTTCCATAGAGAAAGAAATCGTACCATTCAATCGTCGTGCCGACCACACTCGATATGGCGGCCCGCTTTTTTTGGCGTTTCAATTCGGCCGCATCCATCGTTGACATCGCCATCGGCAACACTCCTTCCCTTTCATTTGATCTGACAGCAGGAAAAACCGATCAATAAGGCCCATTTTCTCAAGAATCATCTTTACCCTTCTTTGAAACCGCTTGCAACCGATTCTAGAAACCTCCCATTTGCTGCTAGCCTCTTGCAGAGGCATTTCCTTCCCGCGCTACAAGCACATGCACAACCGCATCGACGACCGTTTCTCCGCGCTGGTTGACGATCCGTTGATGCACCGTCACGAGCCCCGCTGTTTCTCCCCGTTCGGTTAACCGTTTGACTTCCGATTCCACATAAATCGTATCGCCGATCTTCACGGGACGGACAAAACGCAATGAATCGATGCCATAAAACGCCAGAACCATTCCCGGCTTCATCGTCCACAGCCCCGTCGCCGCCGACAGCGTCAGCATCCCATGGGCGATCCGTTCGCCAAATGGCGTCTGCTCTCCATATTCCCGGTCCATGTGCAGCGGATAAAAATCTCCGGAAACGCCGGCAAACTGTACAATATCGGCTTCCGTAATCGTCCGCCCGCGCGAACGATGGCGTTCGCCTACCACATACTGCTCAAACGGACGGTCAAATCGCACGCCTTCCCCTCCCCTTGATTGGTGCAAAAAAGAGTAAAATCAAATTCCACCCCCTTTCCCGGCTGCTATCGCCATTTTTGTTAATATTCAGAATATTAATTGTATATATCTTTTATATCTTTGGCTTTTACGCATCCCTCCCCGCCAGACGTCTGCCATTAACATATGAACGGAGTGGAGCTGATAGAACTGCTCCTTCTCTGTTTCGTGTTTTAAAATTGGTGTTGCCGCAAAAAACAAAAGGATGCTCGCCTGGCATCCTTTGTCGTGTTGGTTCCTTATTCTTTTACCGAGCCGGATGTGAGCCCGGAAACGATGCGGCGCTGGAACAACAGCACCATGATGACGAGCGGAATCGTCACAATCACGGTGGCCGCGGAAATTTCGCCCCACGGGATCGTATACTGGCCTTGGAACATGGCAATCCCGACCGGAACGGTTTTGTATTTTTCCGCCGTATTGATCGTCAAGGCAAATAAAAATTCGTTCCATGCGGCAATGAAGACGAGAATGGATGTCGTAAACACCCCTGGCACCGCGAGTGGCAAAATGATTTTAAAATACGTTTGCATCGGCGTCGCCCCGTCCATTTTCGCCGCTTCTTCCAAGTCAAACGGAATCTTGCGGAAAAAGGTGACGAGCAGCCAGATCGAGAGCGGCAAGGCAAACGTCGTATACGGAATGATCAATCCTAAATAGCTGTTCGTCAACCCGAACTTTTTCACAAACATGTAAATCGGAGAAATGGTGGCAATTTGCGGAAACATGGACACGGCCAGCACCAAGCCGAGAATGACCGTCTTGCCTTTAAACTCCAAGCGCGCGATCGCATAAGCCGCAAACGCGGCGACAAATACCGTATACACCGTCGTAATGGTCGCAACGACCGTGCTGTTCCATAAATAGCGCAAAAACGGGTAATTGACAAATACCGACACATAGGATTTCAAGGTCGGATGGCTCGTAAACCAATTGAACGCTTTGTCGCCAAACAATTCGCTGAGCGGCTTAACGGAACTGAGCAAAACCCATAAAAACGGAAACATCACAAAGAACACAAACAGGGCCAAAAACACGTAAAAGAACGGACCAGCTTTTTTTTGCATCGTCTCACCCCTTCGTTATCGTTTGACGCTGGAGCCATCAGACAGCAAATCTCTCCCAAGCCAGCGAATATAGATCATGGAAATCACCGCCACGCAGAGAAACACGATGACAGCGAGCGCCGATCCCGCGCCGAAATTCGTCTGCGAGAACATGACTTTGTAGGCTAAAATCGAAATCGTCTCCGTCGAGTTTGCCGGCCCCCCGCCGGTTAAGACGTAAATCAAATCGAACACGCGGAACGCATCAAGCGTGCGGAACAACAACGCCACTAAAATGCTCGATTTTAACAGCGGCAGTGTGATTTTCGTGAATTGCTGCCATTTGGTGGCTCCGTCGATCGAGGCGGCTTCATACAACGAACTCGGGATCGTTTGCAGCCCAGCAAGCAGCAAAAGCGCCATATAGGGGGTTGTCTTCCATACATCGGCAAAAATGACCGCAAACATCGCCCCCGCTTCCGTCGTCAACAAATCCCCCATCCGGTCGACAAGGCCGACCGTTTCGAAATATTTGGCGACAATGCCGTTTTGTCCATCGTATAAAAATTTCCACATAAGCGCGGATACGGCCGTCGGAATCGCCCACGGAATCAAAATCGTCGCCCGCACAAGCCCGCGGCCAAAAAAGGCCTTATTGATGAGCAACGCAATTCCGAGCCCTAACACCAGCTCAATGGCGACCGACACCACCGTAAAGAACGTCGTATTCCATAACGCTTTCCATAAGCGCATGTCGCTGAAGCTGTCCTTATAATGCTTGAGGCCGACAAAGTTCGGCTCGATCACGACCCCTTCGAGCCCTTCGGCCAAGCCGACGACTTTATCCGCCTGCTGCAGTTCGCCCGCTTTTTTCATCTCCTTGAGCGTCTTTACGACATCATGAACCGTGTCGGTCAGCCGCTCGGCCGTCTGTTTGTCCAGCTCGGCGATCTTCAGCTCATCGCTTGGCGTCTCGAAATTGTCGAGCACTTCGTTCACTTTGTCATATTGCTTCGCCACTTGATCGTTGGAACGGATCGCCGCGTCCAGTTTCGCGAGTTTTTGTTCGATTTGCGCCAACGTTTGTTTCGTTTGTCCATCCGCAGCCGCCATTTCCTGCTTAAGAGCGCTTTTGAGGAACGGATAGTTTTGTAGATATCCTTCCAGATCGAGGCTGTAACTCCAGTGAATCGACGATTTGGTCGGGTCGTTGAGCCGATAGTCGAACAAGCTGTAATAAAAGGACTGGATGACAGGCCAAATGGCAATCGCCAAAATGAGCAGCATGGCCGGCGCGACAAGCGAATAGCCTAGTAGGCGCTCCATTCGCTTTTCATTCCTCATCGCTGTTCTCTCCCTTCTGCTTGGAAAAGGATATTAGCCTTCAGCACCGGGCAGATCGCGGCCTGAAGGCTAATGAACCGAAAGTGGTCAAACAAAATGGCGTTCTTTGTTTGGCTGATGGGGCATTGGCCGGCGTTGGCCGGATTCCGATCGGCTGCAGCGCGCCGGCCAAGCCATTCGCCTTACTTATTCAAGGCTGCTTTCATTTCTTTTTCCATATTGGCCACGGCTTGTTCGACCGTCAGCTCCCCGGCCAGCGCTTTCGATACGTTGATTTGGATGATTTCCGAAATTTCCGGATAGTTCGGGACGACCGGGCGCGGCACGGCGGCGTTCAACGCATTGACAAACCCTTCTTCCGCAAAGAACGGATTGGCTTTTAAGACATCCGGGTCTTTAAACAATTCCGGAAGCGTCGGCGCTAAACCGCCGTAAATCGCGGAAATTTTTTGCCCCTCCGGCCCCGTCATAAATTTGACAAATTCCCATGCTTCTTTCGGATGTTTTGAATACTTGTTGATCGCAGTCATCCAGCCGCCCAGCGCGGCAGCCGAACCTTTGTCCCCGGCCGGAAGCGGAGCCACGCCGACTTTGCCGACGATTTTCGATTGTTCTTTGTCGTTCGCCAGCGCGTATTGATAAGGCCAGTTGCGGATAAACGGCGATTGTCCTTCAATGAACGCTGTATGCGACTCTGGTTCGGTGAATGTGGTGATGTTGCTCGGCACAACATCGGACTTGACGATTTCCACCATTTTCTTCAGCCCTTTGATCGTTTCTGGGCTGTTGATCACGACATTTCCGTTTTTATCAACGATTTGCCCGCCATAAGAGGCGATAAATTCAACGGCGTTGCACACCAATCCTTCGTATTGTTTGGCCTGCATCAAATAGCCGAATTTCGTGCCGCCTTTTCCTTTCAGCTCTTTCGCCTCTTTTAACAGTTCATCCCATGTTTTCGGCACTTTGTCCTTCGGCACAAGGTCGGTGCGATAGAACAGCATGCCGGCATCAATGAATTTCGGCATCGCCCATTGCTTGCCATTGAAGTTGCCTGCCGCAAGCGCCCCTTGGTTGTATTTGCTGAGGTCAATGCCGTCTTTCTCAATAAAGCGGTCGAGCGGCAGTGTATAACCTGCTTGAGCAAACTCAGCCGGCCAAATGACGTCGAGGTCCATGACATCGATCTCCGACGACTGTGCATTTAACATCGTGACGTACGCGTCATGCTGCTTCCCGGTGTCAGCCGGCATTTCGCGAAATTCTACATCGATGTTCGGGTGCGCTTTCTCGAACGCTTCGATGATTTTTTCAGTGGCTTTCGTGGAATCTTGGCCGCGGGCATAGACAATTTTCACTTTTTCAGATTGACCCGTTTTCTCTTCTTCTTTTTTGCTGTCTGTGCCCGTCTGGCTCTCGCTTTGGCCGCCGGAGCATGCTGCGAGCCCCATCGTAAGCGCTAACAAAACAGCCGATGCTTTTAATGTCTTTTTCATCGTCATTCTCCCCCTTTAAATTTTGGATTAGTCAAACACCGCACGACATCGCGTATAGTGGTTGCTTCGACTGCCCGAATCACCCCCCGAACATGACATCCATTGACTTTTGACTCGGCATCCCCCACTGCTTGTCTATGCATCGATCGCTTGTAATCGATTACATACAAATCGATGAATAATTCTTATTTTCACTTGTCTGTTCTTTTCTCGACAAAGCCGAAAAGCGGGCATCGCCTATACGTTCCCCTTTTCAATGAAGGCAACTTGTCTATCATCGCCGCGCCCCTATCCGCTTCGCCGGCTTCTTTTTATTTATGTAATCGATTACAAAACCATCTTACATCGCCGCAAAATTGTTCGTCAAGCCCCTAAATTCTTTTTTTGTCATATAAACAAAGAACCCCAAGCCGTTTTGCTTGGGATATGCCTCACACCTCCACTCCCTTCCCTTCCTCGACGATATGGTAAAGCAAATGGGCCAAATGGTGGATCGGGCCGTATTCCTCTTCGCTGCCTTCCGCCACTTCTTCTTCGTCGGCGAATTCAAGGTCGTTCAAATACAGCGCCATAAATTCGTAAAAGTCTTTGAGCTCAAAGCTGTAGCACGCGCTCGGGTCCTCGTTGTCTTCTTCGTATTGAAGCATTAAATACGATACCTTGCCTTCATTGTCCTCAGCGTCAAAAAAGACGAAATAGCCGATATTCGTGTCAAGGTCAAACAGATGCCGCGTCCCGCCTTCGGTCGCCTTGTCAAACTCTTCTGGGCTCAATTTGCCGACGTTCATCGCCTCGACGTCATCTTCGCGGTGAAATTGGACCGTAAACGTTTTCATCGTGATTTCCTCCTTAAAAAATGCTTAATGAATATGTTTTTGACAGCCGCTCGAGCAGTTTCACCCCGGTCAAGCTGTTCCCTTTATCATCGAGAGCCGGGCCGAAAATGCCGATGCCGCACCGCCCGGGCACGGCGGCGAGAATGCCGCCCGAGACGCCGCTTTTCGCCGGAATGCCGACTTTGATGGCAAATTCACCTGATGAGTTGTACATGCCGCACGTGACCATGAACGTTTTGCAAATGCGGGCGACATCAAGCGGCATGAGCGGCTCGCCCGAGCACGGATCGCGTCCGTCAAGCGCGAGCACCAAGCCGATGCGCGCCAAGTCGATGCATGTCATTTCGATGGCGCACTGCTTCGTGTACAAATCCATCAGTTCTTCGACATCTTCGTCAATCATCCCATGCTGCTTTAGAAAATAGCAAAGCGAACGATTTAAAAACGCTGTTTCAAATTCGGAGCGGGCCACTTCGTCGGAGTACGAGAGGCGTTCGTTGCCAGCGAGACGGCGGACGAACGCTAACAACCGTTCCAGCCGTTCGGACACCGAGCCGCCTTGAATCATCGACGTGACGACAAGCGCACCGGCGTTAATCATCGGATTCAGCGGCTTGGCAGGCTTTTCCTCTAATTTGGCAATGGAATGAAACGGATAATCCGTCGGCTCCATGCCGACTTTATGGAACACCTCATCCTCGCCGCGGTCGATCAGCACAAGGGCGAGCGCAATCATTTTGGAAATGCTTTGCAGCGTCACTTTCACTGTCACGTCCCCGGCGCTCACCACCTTGCCGTCCGGAGTGTCGATGGCGACCGACAGTTCATTCGGATTCGCTTTGCCTAGAGCGGGAATGTAATCGGCTACTTTTCCGTAGCGGGCGTACTGCTTCGCTTCTTCGACAAAGCGGGCCAGTTCTTCTTGGTTGTACACAAGCATCACCGATGGTTAGTATCGCCTATTTTTTCCGTTTCTATGCCAAAACGATTCAAACAGCGGCGGTTTCAGACAGGGGGCGCTTTGCCCTCGCCAAGCGGACCGCCGGGGCAAAAAACCGCCCCGCTCCTCTCAAGTCGGCAGCCTGAACCTGCTGTTTGAACAGCAGCCGTTTTTCTTATTCTTCTTCACTAAACACGTTTTTCAATTCGATCGCAAATCCGGGAAACAGGTGGACACGAATCGTATCATCGCGGACATACATCCCTTGGTGGCGGAATCTCCCTTCTTCGAGCACATAGACATCAATCGTCTCATTCATCGGATCGACAATCCAATATTCTTTCACCCCTGCCCGCTCGTAACGGTGAAATTTGACGATTTTATCCTTGCGCACCGTTGATTTTGAAATAATCTCCACAACGAGATCCGGCACGCCAACAATTCGTTTTTCACGAATTTTGCTTTTGTCGCAGACAACAACAAGATCCGGCTCAACCCATTCGCGAATTTGTTCCGGATCATCTCTCTCCGCTAAACAAACGTCGATCGGAGCGCCAAATACGGTGCATTCTTTCCCCCGCAAATATGTCGCAAATTCCACCAACAATTCACGTTGCACTGCCTGATGTTTCGGCGTCGGAGCGGGAGACATGTTGAAGACTTGGCCGTCAATGACCTCATATCGTACATCTTCGTCGAGCATCATGTATTGCGCATAGGTGAACGGCTGCCCTTTTTCCGGCATCGGCATCAAAACGGCCTCCTTTCCTCTTTTCTTTTTAGTATACTTGAACGCTGCCCGGCAACCTAGCGTTTTCTTTTTTCTCAACAACCTGTTGCAGACAAGGGAGAACGGTTTCAAGTATAATGAAAAAGAGGTGAGGAGCATGCAAGAAGCCATCAACATGTCCCCGTCCCCGTCATGGGAACATCAAATCGTTTGCGACAATCTTGTTTCCATGATCAAAGGAAAAAGCCAATGTCAACCAATTTCAAACTTATCCGTGAAACTCGAAAAGAACGGAAAAGTGATGAACGAGTTTATCCAGCCGGATGTCGCCGTCTATTGCGAACGGCCGGAAAAAATCATCGGCGGCTATAAGGGGCGGCCGCTCATCGTCATCGAAGTTGTCAGCCCGTCAACATACAAAATCGATGTGACGCTGAAAAAAGATTTGTACTGCGCCTACGGAGTGGAAGAATACTGGATCGCCGACCCATACAACAAAACGATTCGTCAGTGCACACTCGAAAATGATCGATACGCCGAGACGATCATCGCCTGCGGAGAAACGTTCGGTTCTGTTATCGGAACGATTGACACCGCGCTCGTTTTCCAAGGTGTTTAATTGCCGAAACACCGCTTGTTGATCGCTGGGGACGGGGACGCGCTCACTGCGAAAGACGGGCGGCTCTATGGACCGAATCCGGCGTTTACGCTTGATATGAAGGAAGCGATGCGCTCGGTGCAAAAATTGCTCGATTTTCACATCGAGACGGTCGTCTGTTGCCACGGCGGATTGTGCCGGGGCAACATTCGCGAACAGCTGGAGCGAATCACCTCGTCAACGGCATGACTTCAAAACAGCCTTGTCTCCCTAAACCGATAGTTATGGCGAGAAGAACGGTTCCGCATAGCTTTTCAAATAGGGAAACCTTGCTGTTGAGCCGAATGTGCCGTTCCATGCCGGTTCTCTCGACAGCGCGGTCAATCAAATGCCAATCAAACGGCCGAACAAATCTGGGGCCGGCTTGCCAACAATGGGGATGTCGTTGTCCTGTCAACTGCATCCTTTTCCCACCAACGCAAAATTCGCCATTGATTTTGTCCTGCTTTTCTTGTATAATCGGAAATGTCTCACCATCCATTTCGGGATGTAGCTCAGCTTGGTAGAGCACACGCATGGGGTGCGTGGGGTCGCAGGTTCAAATCCTGTCATCCCGATCGAAACCAGCTGGAAGGAAATCCAGCTGGTTTTTTGCTTTTCTGAGTCCGCGTTCAACATGTTGAAAACGAAGCACAAACAATTAAGGCGCTTGCCGTCCAGCAGCAAGGACGGCATATGCCTTCCCGTCTCTCCCTCAAACTAAATCAGCCCTACCTGCTTCCCCGCCAAGGCGATGCGGTCAACTGCCATCTCAACATCTTCTTCCGTCATGGCGGCGGTGAGGGAAAAACGAATGCGCGCTGTCCCCTCAGGAACGGTCGGCGGACGGATGGCGACAGCCGCGATGCCCGCTTCCTGCAGTAACTCGCTCATGGCCACAGCCCGACCGTTCGGACCGACGATCACGGGAACGATCGGCGTCTCGCTGCCGCCTGTGTCAAACCCAAGCCGCTTCAGCTTGGCGCGGAACCTTTCACTTAAGGCATGCAGCCGCTCGCGCCGCTCCGGCTCGGATTGGACGATGCGAATGGCGGCTTCATTGGCGGCAAGGACAGCAGGCGGCAAGGCGGTCGTAAAAATTAGGCTGCGGGCGCTGTTGACCAAGTACTCGACAAGCCACGGCTCTCCCGTTACATATGCTCCGAAGCTGCCAAGCGCTTTGCTGAAGGTGCCGATGGCGATCACATCCTCTTCCTTCTCAAGCCCGAAATGGTGAAGCAACCCTTCGCCGTTTGGTCCGAACACGCCGCCGCTGTGCGCTTCGTCAACGAGCAAAACGGCACGGTAACGCCGCTTCAACTCGACAAGCTCCTTCAATGGCGCCATATCGCCGTCCATGCTGAAGACAGCATCGGTGACGATCCATTTCCGCTTCGCGGGCAGAGATTGCTTCAACAATGATTCCAGCTGATCGATGTCGTTATGCCGATAGCGGAAACAGGTTGCTTTGCTCAAGCGGATGCCATCAATCAAACTCGCATGGTTCAACTTATCGCTAAAGACAAGATCATCTCGGCCAATCAACGCTGTCAGCACGCCGACGTTGGCCGTGTAACCGCTGTTGAAAATGAGCGCCGCTTCCGCATTTTTCCACTGTTTCAATGCGGCTTCCGCCCGCTCATAAAGCGGATGGTTGCCGACAACGAGCCGCGACGCTCCCGCTCCGGCTCCGTAGGACCGCATCGCTTCGCAACCCGCTTCAATGAGCCGCTTGTCATCCGCCAACCCTAAATAATTATTGGACGCTAAATTCAACATCGGCTTTCCGTTCAGGATGACCGAAGCGCCTGAAGCCTCAGCCTGGCGCAGCTGGCGTTTTTGCGCTTTTTGTTCCCATTCGTGCAGTTGGGCGGTTAGTTCGGCTTTCATCCGTATCCTCCCTTGTATGTAAACTGTTTATAAAAAATAGTTTACATTAAAACCCGCGAATCAGCTAGGAAAAGATGATCAGTTTCGTTTATTGATTATTTAGCACATGGTTCTGTGAATTATTCATTTCCACCCTCGACCGCATGCATAGTCCAATCGCAGACATGTCATACTATACGTGTTATCGACAAAAGGGAGGTGTTGGAAATGGATGTCCGTCGGGCGCAAGAAATCGCGTCGTCGCCGGTGATGGCGAACGTCACGTACAACGGCCAGCGCATTTACATCGAACATGTCGACCAGCAAAAAGGCGTGGCGACGATCCACCCGCTTGACAACCCGAACCAAAAGCAAAGCGTGCCGGTCGCAAGCTTAGAAGAGCATTCGTAACGAAACAAGCGAGAGACAGGAACCGCCCTTTCTCCCGCTTTTTCCCTTAGTCAGCCGTCAGATCTTCCCGCTCTTTGCAGGCGTCTTGCACCGCTTGTTCCCTCATCGACGTCGACGCACGGCCTGCTGCTTTGGCGTCGACCGCGCGGGCTGCCCGTCGCGCTTGTTGTTCGGTTTCATTTTCATCGCGATCTCTCATAGAACACCGGTTTATTCGATTTTTTCCAACAACTCGATCCGGTTGTGAAACGGATCGCGAAACGAAAACCGCTTTACCCCCGGGATCGGTTTTTCGTCTTGCGTCGCGACGCCGCGCTCTTCCAAATAACGGCGCGCCGCTTCCACATCTTCCACTTCAAACGCCGGGTGGCTTTTGCTGTTATAGCCGCCGCGTTTTTCGGTCCCGATGTGAAGCTCGATATCCCCGACTTTGCACCAAAGTCCGCCGTTTCCTTTCAACGATTCCGGCTTTTCGATTTCTTGAAAACCAAGCACACCGGTGTAAAAAGCGCGCACTTCGTCTTCGGCGCCAAATGGAATGCAAATTTGCACATGGTCAAGCCGTTTTACACGAATCATCGTTTCTCTCCTCCCCTTTCGAATGCTGGTTTCATGCGGCCAATGAATAAAACAGCGGCGACCGCCCAAATCAATAGCACCGCTTCCACCACCCAAACATTCGTGACGACTTTCACCTGATACAAGGCAGGCATAACATCCATCGCGGCGTGAAGCAAAATGGCGTACAGGACATAGCGGAATTGCCGCTTGCGCACCCCAAGCAAAACGAGCAGCGACAGCGCCACGTGCACCGCCAAGGCAAACAGCCGTTCCAAGCCGCCTAACACGTACATCGCAAACGGCGTGTGCAGCACTTGCTCCTTGATCAGCTCGACCTGCCTGGGCGGAAGCGACGGGGCGATCGTTTTGTCGAATGATCCGGATTGAATCAGGCTGGCAAGCACGATGACGTTGACCGCGCCAACCACCCCGAGCAATACCGCTTCCGTCCCGCCGTGCCCAAGCCCGAATGATAAACCATCGCCATATCCTCGATGCTGCTTTAGCAGCCAACGGAACCCGACATAGCGGCCAATTTCTTCAAACAGGCCGGCGGCAAGCGCGGCGTATAGGACAAAGAGCCAGACGCTGTCCGTGCCTTTCAACGCCGGGCGCCCCGGTTCAAGCACGGCGATGTGCAGCGCTTTTTCCAACACTTGTGAGAAAACGAGAAACACGGCCGCTCCTACGCCGAGCGCCTTCCATGAAAGCCACCCTTTTTTCCTCCCATACCATACAAGTCCAATAGGAACCAACAGCGAAATGAATAACTGCACCACTGCGCCCGCCATGCCCATGTTATATCCCCCTTCCACCTATTCATGAACGTTTGCGCTGCTCTTGCTGATAATAGAGAAATGATTGAACAATGACATATATGTTGCCAAAAGCGATGACGAGGATAAACAATACAAACTGCATCTCCCCGCGCCAAAACACGGTCAGCATCGACAAAATCCCCATCGTGATAAACACTTTGCCGCCGAAGCGGTGCGTTTTGTTCCAAACGGTCTCGCTTTCCAACGTCCACGGCGTGCGGATGCCGACGAAATAATTATGTTTGATTTTCGGCATGTAGTTTCCAAGCACAATAGTTCAAATGAGCCAAAACGGTGATGAGCGCTTTGCCGAATTTTTTTTGGCACTCAAAATAGTCGCCGTCATCGACAAGGCAGGCGATGATGTTTCGCATATCATAGACGCGGCTTCGTCTGTCCGGCAAAATCGAAAGCACTTCCTCCACCATCCGGTATGGGTCATCGTCCGTCTTCCGCATTGGCGGCCGCTCGTTCGCGTTTTGCGGCATGTACGAGAAAAATCGTTTCAGCTGCCCGATGCATTCCTCCTCCGTCTCGCCATCGGCGTCAATTTGCCCTGTATACTGGTGATGAATGTCTACGCCCCCAAGCTCTTCTGGAGAAACGCGCTGCCCGTTTGCCAGCTCGAGCATGCGCGGCCCGGCGATCGCCATGCATGTCCCCTTCAGCTGCGTGACAAAGTCGCAGCTGACCGCCGTCCATGTCGGACCGCCGTAGCTGTCTCCCAAAATCGCCGCCATTGTCGGCACTTGTCGGTGATGAGTGAGCAGCTCGCGCGGAAACAATTTGTCGCTGATCCCGTCCGACCCCATTCCGTCCGGCATGCGCAGCCCGCCGCCTTCATGGAGGAAAAACATCGGCAAGCCATTTCTCACGGCCAACGCATGCATTTGCCGCGATTTGCGCAAATGGACGTTTCCCTCCGTGCCAGCGAGCACCGTTTTATCCCCGGCGATCACGACGGCAGGGCGGCCGCTTACTTTGCCGATGCCGGCGACGAGCCCGTCTCCATACGTCGTTTCTTCCAAATCGGGTTGGTCGGACGCGTTCAGCTGTCCGAACTCAACAAAAGTTTCGGCATCCACAAGCCGTTCGATCCGCTCCCTGGCCGTCAGCAGCCCTTTCGCATGCTGCTTGGCGATTTTCTCTTCTCCGCCGCCTAGCGCGGCGCTCGCTTTTTTCGCCATCAGTTCATCTGTTAATTGCCGCAAATGTTTCATCGCGATCCCCCTTTGGCAGAAAAAGGCGGGGCGGCCCGCATCAAACCCCGCCGCTATGTTAGTCCCTTGGCAGCAGCTTTCGCAATACTTTTCCGGAAGGCGTCGCCGGCAGCTCGTCAATCAGCTCGACATAGCGCGGATATTTGAACGCCGCCATATGCGTTTTCGCCCATTCGATCAAGTCAGACGGCGCCACCCTTCCTTTGTACGAATCATGGAGAACGACAAACGCTTTCGGCACTTCCCCTTTCGCCGGGTCAGGCACGCCGATGACCGCGCATTGCTTAACGGCCGGATGCTCGTTCAACAGCGCCTCGACGTCTTCCGGAAAGACGCTGTAGCCGGACACTTTGATCATTTCTTTCAACCGGCCTTGGAAATACAAATAGCCGTCTTCATCGATATACCCGATATCACCTGTGTACACCCACCCGTCTTTCAGCGTCTCGTTCGTCGCATCATCGCGGCGGAAGTAGCCTTTAAAGACACCTGGATTTTTGACGACAATTTCCCCCGACCGTCCGGGCCCAAGCTCCTGTTTCGTTTCCGGGTCGATGATGCGGATGTCCGTCTCATACGTTGGGATGCCGCACGAGCCGAATTTCACGCGATCATCCGGCATAAACGTGTCGCACGTATGCGTCTCGCTCAGCCCATATGCCGCCTCATACAGCAAGCACCCGCCGGTCGCTTCCGCCCAACGCGCGGCAAGGTCTTTCGTCACCGGCAGACCGAAGCTCGTCGCCAAGTTGCGTTTTAAACTTGACAAGTCGGCAGAAGTGGTTGGCAGCACTTGCAAAATGGCTGCATTCATCGGCGCGATGCTGTACCAGGCTGTCACCTTGTACATTTCAACGGCCTTGATCGTCGCCATCGGGTCAAAGCGGGTGAACAGCACGCACGGATTCCCCGTGTACACCGGCGTATTCAGCCCCATCACCATCCCGGCGATATGGCAAAGCGGCGAATGGGCCATCAGCACTTCCGCTTTTTCTGTCAACCGGTTCGCCTGCGCAGACGCGGTCGTCTTAAACAGCGCGTTGCCATACGTCAGCATCGCCCCTTTCGGCCGCCCGGTCGTGCCGGATGTGAAAATGATCAGCCCGACATCGTTCCATAAGTCAATGGCAGCGGCCTCCTCAAGAGGCGGATAAGCGGCAATAATGGCGGCAAAATCGTCCGCGCCGCTCATCGGCTCTTTCGGTTGCGCAAGCTCGGCGCAAAGCGGGATCTCCCCGGACGGATCGGCGTAATCGCCGTAATGGCACGCGACGATAAACGACAGCGGGGCTGTTTGTTGTTCCGCTTGTCGAACGCGCGGCAATCCTTCTTCTCCGGCGATGATGCCAACAAGCGGCACTTCAGCGAAAAAATAGGCGAGCTCGAATTCCCGGTACATCGGGTTGAGCGGAACAACGATGCCGCCCAACTGCTGAACGGCAAAATGGGCGATGATGTATTGCGGGCAGTTTTGCATGTACAAGGCGACATAGCTTCCTTTTCCCACCCCTTTTTCCCGCAAATAGCGGGCAAAACGGCGGACGTGATCGAGCAATGTTCCCCACGTCATCACCTTGTTATAGAAGATGTACGCCGGCTCGTTTTCCTCGCGTTCGCCGCGATGGCGCAAATAGTCGTACAGAGGCTGTTCGCCAAGCGCGTAGCGGAGCTCCGTCGGCAGCCCGCCTGGCCAATACGGGCGCGTTTCGTTCATCAGTTTCACCATCCTTCGTTAAAATACTGAACAGTTAGTATGTTTCCTATCAGAAAACGCTCTCAAATGGTTGTTCATGTCCCCTGCTTTATCCATACGCATATCATTTCGCCGTCATTCGCCCGTTTTCCTTTTTCGAACAGCCAACCATTTTCTCCGATGCGGCAAACAGCCGCCCCTTCCACATTGGAGAAGGAGCGGCTGTTAGGAAGCCCGGAGCAGCCTGCGCGGCGTGATGGCGGTCATTTATACGCTGCGGCCGGACGTTTTGGAAGATGTTGCTTACCCTTTTATCATACTTCTTTTTTTAGCAAGCGAAATATATTTGTTTACTATTTCACAATATGTTCAAGAAGTGATGGGCAAACAGTGAACAGCGCCGCTTTTCTCAATCCATTACCGTCGCCTTGGGCAAGGGCTCGGCAGAGAATTTCCTTTCAAACAAAGCGCAACACATTTTCTTAAATTGAATGAAAAGAGGCATCCCAATCTCTTTTGGGATACCTTTGTCGATAACGGCCGTCGGGCGAATTACTTCGCCCGCTGCCGATCAGGGAACAGCACGCCGGCGGCCAAAGCAATGGCAAACGTCGTAAACCGCGAGCTAATGATCTCCTCAAGCGGCGAGGAAATCCAAAGGACCGTGCTGGCAAAACCGGCAACAATGGTGGCGATGCCGCCGATACCGGAATACCGTTTCCAAAAGAAGGCCAACAAAATGGCCGGCGACAGCGTGCAGCCGATTCCCGCCCACGCCCAACTGACAATGAAATACACAAGCGATTCTGATGTCATCGCCAGCACCAAGCCAAGCAGCCCGGCGATGACCACAACCGCGCGGGAAAGGGCGACAAGCTGCTTTTCCGACAGGCGAAGGCGCAGCGAGCGGCGGACAATATCTTCGCTAATGGAACTTGTAATCACGAGCAGCTGCGAATCGGCTGTTGTCACGATGGCGGCCAAAATGCCCGACAGCAGCAGCCCCGCCAGCCACGGCGGCAGCAAATCCAACGCCATATGCGGCAATACCGTTTCAACATCGGCCAATGAGTCGCCCTGGTAAAGTGCAATCGCCGCAAGGCCAATCAAAAACGCGCCCCCATAGGCCAGCAGCGTCCAAATGATGGCCACTGTTTTGGCCGTTTTCGCCTCGCGGGCGTCTTTTAGTGCCATGAAGCGGACGCTCAACTGTGGCTGGCCGCCAAGATAGCCGAAAAACCAGGCAAAATTGTTAAACAACAGCAGCCCGAGCGCAAAACCCGCTGCCCCGCCCGTCCATGAGTCGAGGCCCGGTTTGGCCTGATGAAGCGCCGCGCTGATCGACAGCCCGCCGCTGTAAATTTCCACGAGCGCCACAATGGGCAAAATCACAAGCGTCGCCAGCATAAGCACACTTTGAATCATATCCGTCCAGACGACGCTGACGAACCCGCCATTCGTTGCTCTTCACAATGGAAATCTCTTTACTCTTTACATATGTGTCAAACCATCCATTTATTCCAGCATTAGGATGACTCCCACATTGGAAAGTTTTGCTTCCATCCGGACAGAATCAACATGTGAAGCGCCGCAAGTTGCGAGACGGCCCGAATTATAATAAAGTGGAGATGAATCCAAAAAAAGGAGTGAGCAAGATGAACCGTTGGGAGAAGGAATTGGACAAATATGCCGAGCTGGCGGTCAAAGTCGGCGTGAACATTCAGCCCGGGCAGACACTGTTCGTCAACGCCCCGCTTGAGGCGGCGCCGCTCGTCCGCAAAATCGCCAAAACCGCGTACGAAACCGGGGCGAAGCACGTGTATGTCGAGTGGAACGACGAGGCGCTTACATACATCAAATTTCAATATGCCCCAGAGGAAGCGTTTTCCGAATACCCGATGTGGCGGGCGCGAGCGATGGAAGAACTCGCCGAACAAGGCGCTGCCTTTTTATCCATTTACGCTCCCAACCCTGACTTGTTAAAAGACGTCGATCCAAAGCGGATCGCGACGGCCAATAAAACAGCGGCTCAAGCGCTCGCCAACTACCGAAGCGCCATTATGGCCGACCGAAACTGCTGGTCGCTCATTTCCGTTCCGACGGCTGCTTGGGCGCAAAAAGTATTCGGCGATCTGCGTGATGAAGAAGCCATCGACCAATTATGGGAAGCGATTTTCCGCATCACCCGCATTGATCAAGACGATCCGATCGCCGCATGGCGCGAACATAACGACCAGCTCGCCCGCATCGTCGATTACTTGAATGAAAAGCAATACAAACAACTCGTTTACGAAGCGCCGGGCACCAATCTCACGGTCGAGCTCGTCGACGGGCACGTTTGGCACGGCGGCGCGGCGACAAGCCAAAGCGGCGTGCGCTTCAATCCAAATATTCCGACCGAAGAAGTGTTTACCATGCCGCATAAAGACGGCGTCAACGGCACGGTGCGCAACACGAAGCCGCTCAATTACAACGGCAACGTGATCGATCGGTTTACGCTCACGTTCAAAGACGGGCAAGTCGTCGACTTCAGCGCCGAAGAGGGATATGAAACGCTGAAGCATTTGCTTGACACCGATGACGGGGCGCGCCGCCTCGGCGAAGTCGCCCTCGTGCCGCACGAATCGCCGGTGTCGATGTCGAACCTCATTTTTTACAACACGCTGTTTGATGAAAACGCCGCCTGCCATTTGGCGCTCGGCAAGGCGTATCCGACGAACATCGAAAACGGCGCTTCATTGTCCAAAGACGAGCTTGACCGTCGCGGCGTCAACGACAGCCTCGTCCATGTCGACTTTATGATCGGCTCAGCTGAGCTGAACATTGACGGCGTGACGAAAGACGGCAAACGCGAACCGATTTTCCGCAACGGCAACTGGGCATTCGAACTGTCGTAATCAGTTTCGCCAGCTCTAAACAATAAGGCTGCGCCAAACGAGCGGCCAAACCCGACCGTTGACGCAGCCTTATTCCGTTCAAGCACGGTTCCGCACGGAACCATTAGACCGAACGGATTGGTTTGTTTTCGTCCTGCAGCAATTGCACATCGGCAGATGCCGCCTGCGCCAACTGCTCGCATTGCCGCAAACGAATGCCAAAGAGCACGAGCGGGTCGCGATACGCCTCAGGGTTTTTGCGCATATGTTTGAGCTCGCCTTCCTGGGCGGCGATCTCGAGCTCCAGCCGTTTCAACGTTTCATCGAGCGCCGTCAATGGCGCATGGAAAAATTGGGTGACATCGCGTTCAAGCGATTTGGCAAACCATTCAAACGGCAGCAGCAACTGCTCGATGACCGCTTCCACCACCTCGGTGTAATCTTGCGTCTGGATGAACTGTTTATACTTTTGCGCCAGCATCGCCTTGTTTTGCGCAAAGGCACCAAGCAGTTTGCCCGCCCCTTTCAACAGCAGCTGGCTTGGCGTTCTCCGCAGGAAAACGTTCACCTTTTCCATTTGCGCTCCGCTTGTCAACCGATCTGTATCGCGCCGCCAATCGGCGAGAATGCGAAAATCGCATTCGAGCTTGAGCCGTTCCTCCCCGAACATGGCGTTAAACCCTTCGCCCATTTCATGCAAAAACACTTGGCATTCGTTGAATTCATCTTCCATCGTTGCAATCCACTGTTCCATGGCGCGGCGCAGCTTTGGCAACACCTCTTCGTTGAGATAAGCGCGAAGCCGTTCGTTCGCTTTGTCGTTCAGTTCAAGATGCAAGCGGGAAAAATCGCTGTCTTCGCTCACAAGCTCCCCCATGTTGCACAACAGATCGGGAATCGCCGCTGACAGCTCGGCCCGCACTTCCCCCAACACAGCGCGGAACGACTTTGCCGCTTTGGCCGTTTTCTCCTCTTGCAGGTCGCCGAGCTGATGAATGGCGCCGCTGAGTTTGGCCGCCATTTCTTTTTTCCATACGACCAGCTCCGCCAGGCGGCTTTCCGCCTCGGCCCGCTGTCGGAACAAATGGGCGATGAACTGGCGGATCGTCGTTAAAATCGCTTCCTCGCGGCGGACCGGTGATACATGGCGGCGCATCTCCTCAAGCCAACCGACGAGGGATTGTTGCTGCTTGCGGCTTGGCGAATGCGGCGAATAGACCATCACATGCGCCCCCGGAACGATCGTACGAACGTGCGCTTCAACTTCCTCAACGATTCTCGCCGCCTCCTCATCATCCACCATCCCGTCGCCCGGAGGAAGCAAGAAGTACATCGGCGCATGCGGCGCCCGCTCGCGAAGCTGCAGCATCAACTGTTCATCGGCGCTAGAAAACGGATCTTCGCCGTTAAGAAGAAAGAGAATGCTGTCAGCGAGTGAAAGCGACACGAGCGCTTCATGTTCGGATGAAGCGCGCCCGCCGAGCGGGCCGATATCCAACAAAACAATCCCTTGCGGCACGAATGAAAACGGCGCCGTGCATTCAATGACAGCATCATCGGAGAATCGGCTTGCGCGTCCTCCCACCGCCTCTTGAAATTCCTCAATGCTCGAAAAAACGGTAAACTGGTCGTCGCTGATTTTCGCGACTTCCATCTCCCCGCCGTTTCTCCACGCAAGCACCGGCGCAGACGGCGCCGCCAACGCCGCCTCGCCGACCAACGTCCGCAAAAACGCCAACCGCTCATGGCGCGACGCCCCAGCGACCAAAACGTAATGCGTCCGCGAATCGGACAGTTGCCGCACGAACCAGCGGAAGCGGAAATGCGAGCCCGCCCGTTGCTCTTCCGCCCAATCGGCAATTTCTTCAAATAGCGACACACCAGCTTCCCGAGCTGGCCGTTTCGCATGGACGAGCCGCTTAGCGGCGTCGTTGATCTTCTCTTCCTCAAACGCTTCAGGAAATTTCTCACTCCATGCCAACAAGGCAGCCGCGGCTACCGCTGTCTCCGGACCGTCAGTTAAGCTCATCCAGCTTTTTACAAGCGGTGGCACCACTTCCACCAACTCTTTCAATCGGTACGGCCCTTTCATCAATCCCGCATAGGCTTCCCCTAAAAGGCCAGGAATTCGCTTCCAGTCATAGTCGCGGCCGATCGCCAACTCATCATAGAGGCGGTTCCACTCCGCGAGCCACGAAAAATAGAGGTCTCCATCCCGATAACCGTTCCATAGCGCCTGCACAAGCCGTTCAAACTTCACCCGATCCGTTTCGTACAACAGCGCCAAGCATCGTGAAAACCGCGCAGGCACCATCGTCCGCGCATGTCCTTGTTCCACGTAGCCGGTCAAGATGTCCGCCCAGCGGCGCGCCGACGTCCGCACCGCCTCTCCTAAAGCCAGTTCAACCGCACTTTGCCAGTCGCCTTGCTCCTCGAAAAAGGAGCGCGCCCATTCAGTCATGTTCGGATAATCCGGATACAACGTCACGCCGCGCTTAATCATGTCATCGGCTTTCTCGTTCGCCCCCCATTCGCGGTAAAGCGAAAACAGGCGCAAAATGATTTCCGCCTGCAACGTTTCGCTTTCCGTCTCAATCGAGCGGTACAGCTCCTCGGCCAACTCAAGCCGTCCAAGCTCACAGCAGCTGTCGGCGATGTTTTTTTGCGCCCAAGGGCGCAAGTCGTCGTTATGGACTTGTTCCCATTTAAAAATGGCCGCTTCATAGTCGCGACGGTGGAAATACACTTCCCCTTGGGCAAAGCGAATCGACGACAAATCAGCGCCATCCCGATGCGCCGCGAAAAACATCTCGCCAAGCGCGCTGACAACATCGCATTCTCCCGCCTCGACGAGCGTCTCGTAAAATGTTTTATGAACAAGTTGCTGTTCAAACTCCATGTCGATCACCTGACTCGTATAGTTGCCATGCATGTTCATTGTATGGCACGTTTTATGATTTTATTTCTATTCTATACATTTTACCAAACTTTCGCGGAAAGGAACGTTTCAATTTGTTTTCATTTGCAAGACAAAAACGCGGCGCCGACCAACTGCCATCATTCACTTCCCCAAGGATCATCAATTCACGGTTCTATCCCATGACGCCCCTTTCATGTTGATAACGCTCCCCCTATTCCACGAGCTTCGTTTGCAGCTCTTCATGTCCTTCCGTCTGCTTTTTAAGCTGTTTCAAATCATGATCTCGCTGCTCAAGCTGCTTTTTATACCGAGCGTAGTCAAAATTTCGTATTTCTCCATTCCTGCGTCGCGATAGCTGTTGTGGGCCGCCAAGTTGTGAAAGAAGTTGGCCTCGGTTCTCACCAATGCTTCGGCACGTGAATAAGCCACATCGGTTACTCTGACAATTTTCGATCCCGGATCCGATGGGAGTGAAGGATATACCATCACATTTCCGGATTTGCCAGGATGTATTACAGAAGGTTCTACTTTAGAAGAGGCATTTCGTATGGCAAAAGACGCTTTAGAAGGATACCTTTACGGAATGGAAAAGATAGCGAGCCTATTCCGGCACCATCTGATCCTAAAAAATTAGCCATCCCCCAAGGCGCGTTTGTCTCTATGATTGAAGCGTGGACCGACTATATCCGTGACGAAATGGAAAATAAATCAATTAAGAAAACATTGACGATCCCCAAATGGTTAAATGACGCCGCGGAAGCAGAAGGGATTAATTTTTCGCAACTTCTGCAATTTGCCGTAAAAGAACGCCTAGGAATGATTAAAAAAAGCAAACTTCGCACAAAACAGTGAAATGAAAAGGCCTCTTCACCTGCAAAGGCAAAAGAGGCCTTCCTTATCCCCATGCAAAATTCGCGCAAAATTTTTTCAAAAACTATGGGATTCTTTCGGATTTCCGAAAAATAAAAGATAAAGCCTCCTATCACAGCACCCGCTGATCCGGTTGCTCGTAATAGGAGACTTTCTTTCACGCACTTCCATGCGTTCCTTCCATATGTAAATGGCGTCCCAGAAGAGACTCGAACTCCCGACCGACGGCTTAGGGCCGCTGCCCCTTCCTCTGCAAGCTTATTCGATGAAGCCGGATGCGTCGGGGCAACTCGCTGCCGATTCACAGAAGCCACGGCTCGTTGCTCTATCCTGCTGAGCCATCCGAATTTCCCCAGCCTTAGCAGGCTGTTGTCGTAGCTTCCGTTCAAAACAAAAAACCCTCGATCGCCACATCGAAGAATTCGATGTTTCTGATAGAGGGTTTGTTTTAGCGCTATTTTGCGCATCTTTTCATATGTAGGTGGCGTCCCAGGAGAGACTCGAACTCCCGACCGACGGCTTAGAAGGCCGCTGCTCTATCCGACTGAGCTACTGGGACATAATCAACAGTACACTCCAATATTCCCGCTGTCCCTTCCTCTACAAGCCCATTCAAGGAAGCTTGGTGCGTCGGGACAACTCACAGCCATTTCGAAGATGACTTTGCTCGTTGCTCTATCCTGCTGAGCTGCTGGGACATGGCGATCATAACACTCTCATCATCCCGCTGCCCCTTCCTCTGCAAGCTTATTCGATGAAGCCGGATGCGTCGGGGCAACTCGCTGCCGATTCACAGAAGCCGCGGCTCGTTGCTCTATCCTGCTGAGCTGCCCGAACAATATCTATACGATATTCACGATAAAATAAAGGAAAGCGGGTGATGGGAATCGAACCCACGACTTCAGCTTGGGAAGCTGAGGTTTTACCATTAAACTACACCCGCATGATCATTATCAATGAAATTGTCTTAAAGACGACTGCAATAAGAATATAATCGCTAATCGTTTTTTTGTCAATACTTTTTAAGTTGATTAAACGCGCTCGAGAGGATTCGAACCCCTAACCTTCTGATCCGTAGTCAGATGCTCTATCCAATTGAGCTACGAGCGCACACTGGGAAGCGGAAGACGGGACTCGAACCCGCGACCCCCACCTTGGCAAGGTGGTGTTCTACCGCTGAACTACTTCCGCATCATGATAAGAAATCGTTCCTTCAAAACTAGATAACCGTCGGAAGAAGCCGCTCATAGGTCAAGCCCTCGATCGATTAGTATCCGTCAGCTCCACGTGTCGCCACGCTTCCACCTCGGACCTATCGACCTCGTCATCTTCGAGGGATCTTACCCGCTTCACGCGGTGGGAAATCTCATCTTGAGGGGGGCTTCACGCTTAGATGCTTTCAGCGCTTATCCCGTCCGCACATAGCTACCCAGCGGTGCCCCTGGCGGGACAACTGGTACACCAGCGGTGCGTCCATCCCGGTCCTCTCGTACTAAGGACAGCTCCTCTCAAATTTCCTCCGCCCGCGACGGATAGGGACCGAACTGTCTCACGACGTTCTGAACCCAGCTCGCGTACCGCTTTAATGGGCGAACAGCCCAACCCTTGGGACCGACTACAGCCCCAGGATGCGATGAGCCGACATCGAGGTGCCAAACCTCCCCGTCGATGTGGACTCTTGGGGGAGATCAGCCTGTTATCCCCGGGGTAGCTTTTATCCGTTGAGCGATGGCCCTTCCATGCGGAACCACCGGATCACTAAGCCCGACTTTCGTCCCTGCTCGACCTGTCCGTCTCGCAGTCAAGCTCCCTTGTGCCTTTGCACTCTCCGAATGATTTCCAACCATTCTGAGGGAACCTTTGGGCGCCTCCGTTACCTTTTGGGAGGCGACCGCCCCAGTCAAACTGCCCGCCTGACACTGTCTCCCACCCCGCTAAGGGGTGCGGGTTAGAATTTCAATACCGCCAGGGTGGTATCCCACCGCCGCCTCCACCGAAGCTGGCGCTCCGGCTTCCCAGGCTCCCACCTATCCTGTACAAGCGATACCAAAATTCCATATCAGGCTGCAGTAAAGCTCCACGGGGTCTTTCCGTCCTGTCGCGGGTAACCTGCATCTTCACAGGTAGTATAATTTCACCGGGTCTCTCGTTGAGACAGCGCCCAAGTCGTTACACCTTTCGTGCGGGTCGGAACTTACCCGACAAGGAATTTCGCTACCTTAGGACCGTTATAGTTACGGCCGCCGTTTACTGGGGCTTCGGTTCGCACCTTCGCTTCCGCTAAGCGCTCCCCTTAACCTTCCAGCACCGGGCAGGTGTCAGCCCCTATACGTCGCCTTTCGGCTTCGCAGAGACCTGTGTTTTTGATAAACAGTCGCTTGGGCCTTTTCACTGCGGCTCTTCCAGGCTCTTCACCCGAAAGAGCACCCCTTCTCCCGAAGTTACGGGGTCATTTTGCCGAGTTCCTTAACGAGAGTTCTCCCGCGCGCCTTAGGATTCTCTCCTCGCCTGCCTGTGTCGGTTTGCGGTACGGGCACCTCTTCCCTCGCTAGAGGCTTTTCTTGGCAGTGTGGAATCAGGGACTTCCGGAATGCTCCGTCGCCGTCACCGCTTGGCCTTGCGATCCGCGGATTTGCCTGCGGATCAGCCTCACGGCTTGGACAGGCTCTTCCAGCCGCCTGCTCGCCCTATCCTCCTGCGTCCCCCCATCGCTCAAACGGGAAGAAGGTGGTACAGGAATCTCCACCTGTTGTCCATCACCTACGCCTTTCGGCCTCGGCTTAGGTCCCGACTAACCCTGAGCGGACGAACCTTCCTCAGGAACCCTTAGGCTTTCGGCGCAGAGGATTCTCACCTCTGTTTTCGCTACTCATACCGGCATTCTCACTTCTAAGCGCTCCACCAGTCCTTCCGGTCTGGCTTCTCTGCCCTTAGAACGCTCCCCTACCGATGACCAACGGTCATCCCGCAGCTTCGGCGGCACGTTTAGCCCCGGTACATTTTCGGCGCAGAGCCACTCGACCAGTGAGCTATTACGCACTCTTTCAATGGTGGCTGCTTCTAAGCCAACATCCTGGTTGTCTTGGCAACTCCACATCCTTTTCCACTGAACGTGCACTTCGGGGCCTTAGCTGGCGGTCTGGGCTGTTCCCCTCTCGACCACGGATCTTATCACTCGCAGTCTGACTCCCGGGCATAAGTCGTTGGCATTCGGAGTTTGACTGGGTTCGGTAACCCGGTTGGGGCCCCTAGCCCAATCAGTGCTCTACCTCCAACACTCTTAAACCCGAGGCTAGCCCTAAAGCTATTTCGGGGAGAACCAGCTATCTCCAAGTTCGATTGGCATTTCACCCCTACCCACACCTCATCCCCGCACTTTTCAACGTGCGTGGGTTCGGGCCTCCAGCCGGTGTTACCCGGCCTTCACCCTGGACATGGGTAGATCACCTGGTTTCGGGTCGACGACGACGTACTTGACGCCCTCTTCAGACTCGCTTTCGCTGCGGCTCCGCCTCTTCGGCTTAACCTCGCACGCCATCGTCACTCGCCGGTTCATTCTACAAAAGGCACGCCATCACCCATCAACGGGCTCTGACTACTTGTAGGCACACGGTTTCAGGTTCTCTTTCACTCCCCTCCCGGGGTGCTTTTCACCTTTCCCTCACGGTACTGGTGCACTATCGGTCACTAGGGAGTATTTAGCCTTGGGAGATGGTCCTCCCTGCTTCCGACGGGATTCCTCGTGTCCCGCCGTACTCAGGATCCGCTCGGGAGGGAACGAAGTTTCGACTACAGGGCTCTCACCTTCTCTGGCCGGCCGTTCCAGACCGGTTCGTCTACCCCGTCCCTTTCTCACTCCCATCGTGAGCGGTCCTACAACCCCAAGAGGACATACCTCTTGGTTTGGGCTGTTCCCGTTTCGCTCGCCGCTACTCAGGGAATCGCGGTTGCTTTCTTCTCCTCCGGGTACTAAGATGTTTCAGTTCCCCGGGTGTGCCCTCCATGCCCTATGGATTCAGGCATGGATACTGCCCCATTACGGACAGTGGGTTCCCCCATTCGGACATCTCCGGATCAACGCTTGCTTACAGCTCCCCGAAGCGTTTCGGCGTTTGCCCCGTCCTTCATCGGCTCCTAGTGCCAAGGCATCCACCGTGCGCCCTTTCCAGCTTAACCTAAAGCGTCTCGGCTTCTTCCTGTCTAGCTTCGGCTCGCCGCCGCTCGGGGTCAAATAACCTTCGCCTTCGGGATTAGAAATCCCTGTAGACGAAGAACATTTGCCCGCCGCGGCGAAACGCTCGCCTCCGCTTTTCCGGTTATCTAGTTTTCAAGGAACGAAGTAGCTCCTTTGAATTCGCTTCTTCGCTGGTTTGCGTCGAGGAATTCGGCTTCTCCGAATCCGCTTGTAGACGCAGACGCCAAACATTTGAGAGAACATGACTCGTTCCCTCCAAAACTGAACGAAGCGACTGCCTTGAGTCTGCTTCTTTGCAGCTTTGCGCCGAGGAATCCATCTTCCTTGAACCTGCAAGAAGACGAAGGCGCAAAACACTTGAAGGAATCCTCATTCCTTCAAAACTGAACGAAACAGAAGCGCGTTTTGCTTTGAATAACGACTGATGTCTAGCTCCAGCGCCTGGCTCTCTTCTGCCAAATAACCTTCCCCCTCGGGGTGCAAGCACCCCTCTCGGTGAAGAACATTTGGCTTCGAGAGCCGATCGGCGGCGCTTCCGCTTTTCGTCCTTAGAAAGGAGGTGATCCAGCCGCACCTTCCGGTACGGCTACCTTGTTACGACTTCACCCCAATCACTTGCCCCACTTCGGCGGCTGGCTCCCGAAACGGGTTGCCTCACCGACTTCGGGTGTTGCAAGCTCTCGTGGTGTGACGGGCGGTGTGTACAAGGCCCGGGAACGTATTCACCGCGCATGCTGATCCGCGATTACTAGCGATTCCGGCTTCATGCAGGCGAGTTGCAGCCTGCAATCCGAACTGGAGAGCGGCTTTTTGGGATTCGCTCCCCCTCGCGGGTTCGCAGCCTTTGTACCGCCCATTGTAGCACGTGTGTAGCCCAGGGTCATAAGGGGCATGATGATTTGACGTCATCCCCACCTTCCTCCGACTTGTCGCCGGCAGTCCCTCTAGAGTGCCCAACCGAATGCTGGCAACTAGAGGCGAGGGTTGCGCTCGTTGCGGGACTTAACCCAACATCTCACGACACGAGCTGACGACAACCATGCACCACTGTCACCCTGTCCCCCCGAAGGGGGAACGCCAATCTCTTGGGTTGTCAGGGGATGTCAAGACCTGGTAAGGTTCTTCGCGTTGCTTCGAATTAAACCACATATGCTCCACCGCTTGTGCGGGCCCCCGTCAATTCCTTTGAGTTTCAGCCTTGCGGCCGTACTCCCCAGGCGGAGTGCTTATCGCGTTAGCTGCAGCACTAAAGGGTGTGACCCCTCTAACACTTAGCACTCATCGTTTACGGCGTGGACTACCAGGGTATCTAATCCTGTTTGCTCCCCACGCTTTCGCGCCTCAGCGTCAGTTGCAGGCCAGAGAGCCGCCTTCGCCACTGGTGTTCCTCCACATCTCTACGCATTTCACCGCTACACGTGGAATTCCGCTCCCCTCTCCTGCACTCAAGTCCCCCAGTTTCCAATGACCCTCCACGGTTGAGCCGTGGGCTTTCACATCAGACTTAAGGGACCGCCTGCGCGCGCTTTACGCCCAATAATTCCGGACAACGCTCGCCCCCTACGTATTACCGCGGCTGCTGGCACGTAGTTAGCCGGGGCTTCCTCGTGAGGTACCGTCACCGCGCCGCCCTCTTCGAACGGCGCTCCTTCGTCCCTCACAACAGAGCTTTACGACCCGAAGGCCTTCTTCGCTCACGCGGCGTCGCTCCGTCAGGCTTTCGCCCATTGCGGAAGATTCCCTACTGCTGCCTCCCGTAGGAGTCTGGGCCGTGTCTCAGTCCCAGTGTGGCGGTCACCCTCTCAGGCCGGCTACGCATCGTCGCCTTGGTGAGCCGTTACCTCACCAACTAGCTAATGCCCGCGGGCCCATCCGCAAGTGGCAGCTTGCGCCGCCTTTCAACCCAAGACCATGCGGTCTTCGGTGTTATCCGGTATTAGCTCCGGTTTCCCGGAGTTATCCCGGTCTTGCGGGCAGGTTGCCCACGTGTTACTCACCCGTCCGCCGCTGACCGAACAAGAGCAAGCTCCGATCCGGTCCGCTCGACTTGCATGTATTAGGCACGCCGCCAGCGTTCGTCCTGAGCCAGGATCAAACTCTCCAAAGAAAGTTGATTGGCTAATTTCACACCACAGACGCCAAAAGCGCCGTGGCGCACGCGCTTCGTTTCGTTCAGTTTTCAAGGAACGACAATTATTATTATAAACAATCTTTCAAGAATGTCAACTACTGTCTCTCTAGTTCATACTGCCACATTTTTGTCGCGGCGATTAACTATTATAATTGATTTTTGTTATTTGTCAATAGTTTTTGTTTCGCGATCATCTAGCTGTCACGCTCCGACATCTTGTCGAGGCGACGTCTTTTATTTTATACGCCGATTTCTATTATGTCAACTATTTTTTAAAAAAACAAACGGCTTAAAAGCGATGTGAATAGGCAAGCAAAAAACAGCGCTTTGGCTGCCAAGCTAGACGTCCTTGCTTCCGCCGCCTTTAAGGCTTGGCGGCTCGAATTGCCCCGATGGCCGTATGGTATAATGCAAGGAGGATATATCGCATGCAGATCCAAACTTATTTCTTAAGGAGGGAAAAAACGTGACCTATCCATTTTCTGCACTGCTTGACGGCTACCGCCGCCTTTGGCCGAACCGGTCGCTGACGGCCGGACCGCTCAATGAACAAGAAAGCCAAACTCTTTTATATGAAACGATGGGGCAGGAGCTGCGCGATGAATGGACGCATCCGCGCGTGCGGCAATCGCCGGAGGCGAAATTTTACTACGCCGTCAAGCGGGTGGCCGCCTCTGACTTGCCGGATGGCATGAAAGTAGCGCTCATTCAAGCGTATTTGACGGTGATGGAACAAGTGCAAACCAATCATACATAAAACAGACGAATCCGGTTCACACTACTGAACGGAAAAACATTTCTTGTCAAGGAGGATGGCAGTTATGGCGTTAATTCCGTATGACCCGTTCCGACACTTGGAGTCGATCCGCCGGGATATGAACCGCTTTTTTGCTAGTGATTTTCCATCGCTGTTCACTCATATGGATGAGCAGCACTGGATGCCGCGCATCGATATGCATGAAACGGACAACGAATACGTCGTTTCGTGCGATTTGCCGGGGCTGGAGCGGAAAGAGGATGTGCACATTGACGTGCAGAACAACATGTTGACCATCAGCGGCACGATTCAACGCCACCACGATGTCAAAGAAGAACAAATGCACCGGCGCGAACGCTTTTTCGGCCGCTTCCAGCGTTCGATCACCCTGCCGGCGGATGCCGCGGCGGAAAACATTCGCGCGACGTACAAAAACGGCGTGCTTGACATTCATATCCCGAAAACAACGACAGGAACGAAAAAACGCGTTGATATCGAGTTCCATTAATGCGAAAGGGAGCGGCTTATCGACCGCTCCCCTTTTCGTTGCCTTCGCTGCTCGAGCGGATGACGAGCTCCGTCGGCACGACGACCTTTTTGCAAATCGCCCGTTTCGTCGTCAACCGTTCGATGAGCAGCTCAACCGCTGTTTCACCCATAAATTCTGTGTATACTTTCACCGTCGAAAGCGGCGGGTGAAGAAATGCTGCCGTCGGAATATCATTGAATCCGACAATCGCCGCCTCTTCAGGAACAGCGATTCCAGCCTCATGCAGCGCACGCAGGGCGCCGATCGCCATCGAATCGCTGGCAATGAAAAACGCCGTCGGCAAGTCGCCGCCTGAAACGGCTTTTTTCATCAACCGATAGCCATCTTCGGCAGTGAAGGCGCCGATCCATACATAACGGGAATCGTACAGCCCTTTGACATACAAATATTCGTAAAACGCCGCTTCGCGCTCATCGCGGATCGGCGTTTCCCCGTCCACATATTCGCGGCCGCCGATATAGCCGATTTTCGTATGCCCCAACCGAAGCAAATAGTCAAGCACCGTCACCGTCGCTTGACGCAAGTCGATGACGACCGAATCAAACCGATGCTCATCAGGCGAACAGTCGACAAACACAATTTGTTTGGCCCCGGCGGCAAAAGTCTCGACTTCCTTCGGCCCGAATTTTCCGACGGCGATGATGCCATCGAGCGCCTCCATCCGTTCGGTCGGATAGGCGCCGTGCTGTTTAAACAATTTAACGAGTTCGATGCCGCGGTCAAAACATTCTTTTTCCACTCCAAGGCGAATCGCCATATAATACGGGTCATCGATTTCCTGGCGCTCCGAATACCAGTGAATGAGCCCGAGGCGAAACGATTCGCGCGCTTGCTGGCTTCGTTCCCGCAATGTTTTGTAGTTCAGCTCTTGGGCAACCTCAAAAATGCGCCTTCTCGTTTCATCGGAAACGGACAGCGTCGCATCGTAATTGAGCACGCGCGAGACGGTCGCGACTGAAACGCCGACTTTTTCCGCGATTTCTTTTAACGTGGCCATAGTCTGTTTGTGATCCCTTCCTTATGTTTCATATGAAACGCGTTTTTTCGCCGCATTTAAACAAGAGACGACATGCGCTCCACAGCGTGCTGCATAAAGCGGCGAAACGCGTCCTTCCCTCGCTTGTCCCGCTTAAACACCCCGGCATGTTCCAACACGGTGACAAACCGTTGCCCGACTTCGTACTTCAAAATGTCATGGACATTGTCCTTCGTGATGTCCGGATAGGCCGAGCGAATGGCTTCGCACCAATCCCAATGTTTCTGCATCGACTCGTCCCAGTCTTCTTTTTTTGTCTGATGCACGAGATAATCGGCCAGCGTCTCCAATTCCGCGGCAAGCCGTGCCGGCAGCACCGCCAGCCCCATCACTTCAATCAAGCCGATGTTTTCCTTTTTAATGTGATGCAATTCTTCATGCGGATGGAAAATGCCATACGGATATTCAGGCGATGTCCGGTTGTTGCGCAACACGATGTCCAACTCAAACAAATCGCCGCGCCGCCGGGCGATCGGGGTGATCGTGTTGTGCGGAACATCGCCGCTGTAGGCAATAATCTCGACACTTGGGTCACTGTACGTCCGCCATGTTTCATACAAAAAAGCAGCCGCATCCAACACGTCCTCTTTTGGTCCAGTCAAACGGATGACGGACATCGGCCAGCGCACAATGCCGACTGTGACCGACGGAAACGATGGAAGCGGGATATGCTCTTCAACCTCCGCCTTTTCCATCGCAAACGTATAGCACCCGCCTTGGAAATGGTCATGCACTAAAATCGAGCCGCCGACAATCGGCAAATCGGCGTTCGAACCAACGAAATAGTGCGGGAACTTTTCGACGAAATCGAGCAAACGCTCAAGCGTCTTCCGCTCCATCTTCATCGGCACGTGTTCGGCGGAAAAGACAATGCAATGTTCATGATAGTACACGTAGGGAGAATATTGCAAATACCACTGTTCATCCAATAACGTGATCGGGATAACCCGGTGATTGGAACGGGCTGGATGGCGCCACGTTCCTTCATACCCTTCGTTTTCTTTGCATAATACACATTTTGGATACGAGGATGACGGCACCTCTTTTAATTTGGCGATTTCCTTCGGGTCTTTTTCCGGTTTCGCCAAGTTAATGGTGATGTCCAATTCACCGTAGGCAGTCGACACTTTCCATTGCTGATTTTGCGCGATGCGCGCCGTCGGGATGTAATTGGACGCCCGGCTCAACGAATAAAACCAATTCGTCGCCTCTTGCGGGCTGCGGCGGTATCGCTCGTAAAAGGCGCGGATCACTTCCGACGGCCGCGGCATGACGCAGTCCATCAACTTCGCATCCCATATATCGCGCTCGGTCGTTGTATTCGTTTCCAATAATCCTTGTTCATACGCCCAATCAATGATCACGTCCAATATCGGAGCGGGCGAGGCCAAAGGAACGTCCTTGGCCTCGGCCGGCTGCCATTCCGTGAGCCGAAGCGTTGCCAGCAGGCGGTTGCGCGCGTACACCTCGTCTTCCGGCGCCAAAAGGCCGCGCTGCTCGGCATAACGAATCAGTTGTTCAATCGCCGCAAAAATCGTTTCCATGTTTACACACCCCGATAGCCGTTTGGCCGCGCTTGATGCCATTCCCACGCCGACGCGACAATGTCCGTAATGGATGGGTATTTCGGGTTCCACCCGAGCTCGCGCTTCGCCTTTTCCGATGAAGCGACAAGTCTCGCCGGATCGCCCGGGCGCCGCGACATGACGCGGGCCGGAATCGGATGACCCGTCACTTGCCGCGCCGCTTCGATCACTTCTTTGACGCTGAAGCCGTTGCCGTTGCCTAGATTGTACACGTCACTGGCCGCCCCGTTCCGCAGTTTTTCAAGCGCCAAAAAGTGGGCATCGACAAGATCGAGCACATGAATGTAGTCGCGGATGCATGTGCCGTCCGGTGTATCATAATCATCGCCAAAAATCAAAATTTCTTCCCGCTGCCCGAGCGGCACTTTCAAAATCAGCGGAATAAGATGCGTCTCCGGGTTGTGGTCCTCGCCGATTGTCGTGCCGTACGCTCCGGCGACATTAAAGTAGCGGAGCGAAATCGAGCGGATGCCGTAGGCGCGGTCCGCCCATTTCATCATTTTTTCCATCGCCAGCTTCGTTTCTCCGTACGCGTTTGTCGGTTCGGTCGGGTCGGTTTCGACGATCGGGATTTGTTTCGGCTCCCCATACACCGCGGCGGTTGAAGAAAAGACGATTTGTTTGACGCCGAACTCCTTCATCACTTCAAGCAGCACTTGTGTGCCGTACACATTGTTGTCGTAATACTTCAGCGGCTCTTCCATGCTTTCACCGACCAATGAGTTCGCCGCAAAATGAATGACCGCCTCAATGTCGTGCCGGCGAAACACCTCGCGCAAAAACTCGCGGTCGCGAATATCGCCTTCGCAAAACACCGCCTCACGGTGAACGGCCTCTTTGTGCCCTGTCTGCAAGTTGTCAACCACCACAACGTTCTCGCCTTTTTCGATCAGGCGGTACACCGCATGGCTGCCGATATACCCTGCCCCGCCGCAAACCAAAATCATCGGCTCATCTCCTCCTGTTCCGTCAGTTCTCTCGCCCCATCCCCAACTTCGACGACATAAAAGCTTGCTTCATACCCGATTGTTTCGGCGTACGCATTTCCGACCCGTTCAATGAAATCTTGAACATATGCCTTTTTCACAATGTTCACTGTGCAGCCGCCAAACCCGGCGCCCGTCATGCGCGCCCCGACCGTTCCTTCGTGCGACCATGCGGCCTCAACGAGCGTATCAAGTTCGATGCCCGTCACTTCATAGTCATCGCGCAGCGACAAATGCGACTGTTTCATCAACTCTCCAAAGCGGATGAGGTCTCCTCGCTCAAGCGCCCGGGCGGCTTCAAGCGTCCGCTCGTTTTCGGTCACCGCATGGCGGGCCCGCTTTTGTTCCAGCGGTGAAAGGAGATGGGCATATTCATCGAGCTCCGCGCTTGTCAGCTCACCGAGAGAGGCGATGTTCCGCACGCTTTGCAGCTTCGAAAGCGCCGCCTCGCACGTCGCCCGCCGCTCGTTGTACGCCGAGTCCGCCAAGCCGCGCTTTTTGTTCGTATTGGCGATGACGATCGAACAATCGTCAAGCACCAATGGCAAATAGCGATACTCGAGCGTCTGGCAGTTTAGTAAGATGGCGCAGTCTTGTTTTCCCATGCCGACGGCAAACTGATCCATAATGCCGCAATTGACGCCGACGTATTTATTTTCTACGGTTTGGCTCATTTTCACAAGTTCCAACTGATCGAGCCCCCGCGCCAACAAGGTGTTTAATGCGACTGCCGTCACAAGCTCAATCGAAGCAGATGACGACAAACCCGCGCCGTTCGGGATCGTGCCGTAATACAAAATGTCCAATCCGGCCTCAAGCGGACTCAGCGCTTGAAACGCGGCCAAAATGCCTTTCGGGTAGTTCGCCCAGCCGTGCTCGCTCCGGTATGACAAGTCGTCGTAAGAGACCGTGATCACTCCCGTTTCCGGGAAGTTTTGGGAGTAAAAGCGGGCAAACGGCTCATCCGTTTGCCGAACAAGCGCATACGTGCCGATCGCAAGTGCGCACGGCAGCACATGCCCGCCGTTGTAATCCGTATGCTCACCAATTAAATTGACGCGGCCGGGGGCGAAGAAGATGCGAACTCTCCCTTCACAACCAAATACATTTTCAAAGGTTTTCATCAAACCAAAATTAGCAGTCATTATTACGCCTCCCAAACATCAATCGTTAGTGTATATTTTAGTATAAATTTTACTAAAAGAAAATAAAAAAAGTCTTTATTATTATATATAAAATTGAAATTTTAACATTTGTAGCTTTTACTGAGCATTGGATCGACTATAGGGAGACCGAACAACGCTGCTTTCAGAACCATGTATAGGCCTATGAATCGGGTGGTTGTTCAGTCTTCCACCGCGCCTTGTCGTGACAAAGGCAAGCCACAGGCTCGCCTTCGACAGTCGAAAAATGGACAAGCGACTTTTCCGTCAAGGATAATTTCTAAACTTTTTCGTTGCATCTATAATGCTTTTATCGCTAAACTTTATGAATCATAAACTCAAATTCCATGTCTTGATCTGCCTTTATGACGTATTCATCGTGAACTGGGGCGCCCCAACTGTCGTCCCCGCCAACTCCCATTTGTCGACCTGCTACTGTGACAACTGTATAATGAATATTGGGCAGCTCGTAATGATGATTGGCATGTTCAAGTTCAAAAGCTGTGTATGGCGAAAAATTGCATTCCAACGGTTCAGTTACAGAAGAAATTTTGATCCCTTGCCCATTGCAATTAGTTAAACTCACACGGCGCACTCCTGTTCGGTTGCCTGATTCCTGCGGTTTGAGATAGGGCGATACGTTATCTGCTACTTGATTTTGAAAAATTCCAAGTCTTGCCCCCTTCGAGCGGTCAACATAGTTTTCCTCAGGCCCCATTGCATACCACTCAAGTTGGTCATAATCTGCTGGAACCTTGAATGATACCGCAAAAATCGGCATTGGTGGAAGATTCTTGACCCCATGATACTTCGCCTTCACGCGAATGCTGCCATCAGCATAAACAGTATAGCCAATGTTTACTTCCAAGTCAGGATGAATAGAAAATTTATAGGTAAAGATGATGTTTACTTGTGCTATTTCCTCTTTCACATCGACTTTTACACATTTACGCGCCAAACTCGCTGCATACCAAAGCCCCGAATGGAAGTCTTGCGAAAAACCCCGGTCATTATCAGTCGTAGCCCGCCAAAACAATGGTGTGGGAGGGACAGCAATCATCTCCTTCCCTGCGTAATTCATTGAAACTAGACTTCCTACCTGTTTGGAGAACATGATCGTAAAATCTTTGCCGTGCACCCCAATGTTGACATCACCATGGACAACTTTTAACTTTCCGCTAGGAACAACAAATTCCTTAGAACCAACCTGAAATACACACTGCCCGAATGCCACTTCATAACCGGCGTCAGCCCAAAGTGTTTTTTCTTTCAATTTAAATGACGTATGAATGCAATATTCACCTACATCTGTCATCATCCCAGGGGACCAGTTGAACTCGACTCTTTTCTCTTCCTGCGGTGCTACCGCTACATTCAGCTTATTTCGATACAGCTCTCTACCCTCAAAGAATAGGACATATTCTAAATCATATTCACTTGTGTCAGTGAAAAGACTTTCATTTCTAATATTGACACCATATTGATCCGGTGAAAGCTTAAAGTTTTGATAAAGATATTTTACTTCCTGCATCTTCGGCGACAACTCCCGGTTGGCATAGACAATTCCGTTGGTGCAGAAACCGTAATCCGTTGGACGGTCGCCAAAGTCCCCTCCATATGCCAAAAATTCTTTTCCATAACGATCTTTTTTCACAAGGGCTTGATCAATGAAATCCCAAATAAAACCGCCTTGATACATCGGATACTTTTGTTCCAAATCGGTATATTTGTACATCCCGCCGAGCGAGTTCCCCATTGCATGCATATATTCGCAGCTGATATACGGTTTATCCGGATTTTCCGTTAAATATTTTTCAATTTCATGAGGCTTTGCGTACATACGGCTTTCGATATCACTGATGTCATTGTACTCGCGAGCGTGGAATACTCCTTCATAATGGACAAGACGGCTCGGATCGACTGACCGAAAATAGTTGGCGACGTTTAACAGAACTTCCCCGGCATACGATTCATTTCCACATGACCAAATCAGGATGGAAGGATGGTTCTTATCCCTTTCAAACATTGAAATCGCCCGATCCATAACAATGTCTTGCCATTCTCGATTGTTCCCCGGAACATTCCATGTGGGGTCGACATGGCCCATTTTTTGCCACGTTCCGTGCGTTTCCAAATTCATTTCATCAATGACATAGATGCCGTACTCGTCGCATAGTTCATACCAATAGCTTTGATTCGGGTAGTGTGACGTACGGACTGCATTAATGTTATGACGCTTCAACGTTTTAATATCCCAGATCATATCTTCCTTTGTGATTGCCCGGCCTCTTCGGCAATGAAATTCATGTCGGTTAACACCTTTAAATACAATCCGTTTTCCATTAAGGTGCATAACTTTATTGATGATCTCGAATCTTCGAAAACCAACCTTCTGCGGAACAACTTCTACCAATTGGTCAAACTCGTTAAAAATTTGAATATATAGCTTATACAAATACGGTTTCTCAGCGCTCCATAATTCCGGTTCATCGACCGCAATGGAAAATGTCCCCTTTTCACCATCAAGTCCTCCTCCTTTTTTAGCGACAAGGTCGCCTTTCGCATCATACAATTCAGCAATAAACCTAGAGCCGACAGGTACCGGAGACAAAAAGGTAAGGTCCACCGTTAACATGCCTTTTGTATAGGACGAATCCAATTCGGCGCGAACATGTAAATCATAGACATGGATGTCTGGCACTGTATAGAGGTATACATCTCGAAAAATTCCCGAAAAACGCCAAAAATCTTGATCCTCAAGCCAACTTCCGGTGCTGTACTGGTAAACCTCAACCGCCAGCTTATTCTCTCCATCCTTTACAAAAGGTGTAAGTTCAAATTCTGCCGGCGTGAAAGAGTCCTCACTATACCCGACAAACTGCCCGTTCAACCAAACATAAAACGCCGACTCCACTCCTTGAAAGGAAATATACACCGGTTTACCTTTCATCGATTCAGGAAGATTAAAAATTTTTATATAGCTTCCTACTGGATTATAATCCATAGGAACTTTTGGAGGACGAACATCGCAATGACCGTCCCACGGATACATCGTATTTACATACTGAGGAGTTCCATATCCTTGCAACTGAATATGCCCTGGTACGGAAATATCCTCCCAATTTGAACAGTTGAAATCAAGCTGATAAAATTGCGCAGGGCGGCTAGCGGGGTTTTCGGCATAGTGAAATTTCCAAGTTCCATTCAGCTCATAGCGCATTGTCATTGGAATTCCACTTTTCGCTTCTTCCAACGTCTCATAATAAACATGGTCCGAATGGGCAGGCAGGCGATTAACTGCAAACACATGGGGATCCGAAAGCCATTCTAATGTGGGGGTTGTTAATGTTTTTTTCATTATTTTCACACTCCTTAGTCATCATTTTACTGAACCGAGCATCCCGGCAACAAAGTGCTTTTGCATGAAAAAGAAAATCAGCGCCGTCGGCAAGGTAGCGATCACGATAGCGGTCATAATCATTCCAAAGTCCGGAGAGTAGCTCGATCCAAGATTTGATATGAGTAATGGCACCGTCTGATTCTCCGGAGATTGCAAGATGACAAGCGGCCATAAATAGCTGTTCCAGCTCGACATAAACGTTATAATGGCAGCAGCCGCATAGGTTGTTTTCATCGTAGGGACATAAAGCTTGAAGAATATCCCCCACTCAGATAATCCATCAATTCGGCCTGCTTCAATAATTTCCTTTGGGAACATTTTCGTGCTTTGGCGGAAGAAAAAGATGAGAAATGCCGTTGTGACTGTCGGCAAAATGACGGCTGTCATTGTATCAATACCGATACCTGGAAATATCTGTGATATCGTCCCGAACATTCTAAACAAAGGAACCATTAAAGCAGCAAAAGGTATCATCATTGAAAGCAACAAGAAATTGAATACAAAATCTTTTGTTTTGCTTTTAAAAACTTCAAATCCGTAACCAGCCAAAGAGGAGACCAACATTGCGAGTAAAGTTGTTATAATCGCAATTTTCGCTGAATTCATCAATGCATTGACTAGATTAGTGCTATCAAGCAGGTTGCGGAAGTTTTCCATAAAATGATTACCTGGCAATAACCGTCCTTTCGTCACTTCTACTGATTTATTCGTCGCACTAACAACCATCCAAAAAAACGGAAACACAGAAACAATGGATACAATGGTTAAGACAGTATAGTTGAATACGCTTTTGAGATTACTCATTTTTATCACCTGCCACTTTAAACTGAATAATAGAGAAAAATACAATCATAATCACAATCGCATACGAAACCGTTGCTGCATAACCGAAATCAGGGGTATATTTAAAAGAAAGATTGTAGATATATTGAGAAATCGTCATCGTTGCATTTCCCGGCCCCCCTTGTGTAATGTTCATTACTTCATCGAACAGCTGGAGCGTACCGATTGTTGAAGTGATTGATGTAAACAAAATCATGGGTTTTAACAACGGAATCGTAATTTTAAAAAACTGCTGAACTGGCGAAGCACCATCAATTTTAGCCGCTTCATAAATCGAGTGATCGATATTTTGTAGGGCAGATAAGTAAAAAATCATATTATAGCCTGTCCATCTCCACGTAAGGGCAATAATAATGGTCACTTTAGCCCAAAAAGGATCAGCTAGCCAGTTGATTGGTTCAGATATAAGAGAGAATTTCATCAACATAACGTTGATCAAGCCATCTTGACTAAACAAATATTTAAATATGACAGAATACGCAACTAGGGAAGTGACGCATGGTAAAAAAATTGCTGTTCGAAAAAAACCTCTCAGCTTTAGCTTCGGATTATTCAATAATACAGCTAGGAATAAGGCGAGAATAATCATAATCGGAACTTGAATAATAAGATATATCACTGTATTTTTTACGGTTATCAAAAAGGTAGGATCACTAAATAAACGAGCATAATTTCTCAATCCGACAAAGGTTAGATTCGTACCTGAACCTGATTGTAACGAAAGAATTAAGGCCCGAGCCATCGGATAAAAATAAAATGTGCAAATCATAATAGTAGCCAGTATTACAAAAGACCATCCAATTATTGTGTTTTTTATGCGGTGCTTCTGATTAATGTTTCGATCTGTTTTTATTATCAAATCTAGATTCGCTTTTGCTGGCGGAATCAATCTATATCAACTCCTTTATCATATTTGTAATGGAAAGAAACATCTATGAGAGGGGCTTGCTCTCTTATCCAAGCATGAAAACAGCAACACAGAGAATGTGTATTTTCATGGGAGAGCCCCGAACCACTCCGCCTGTAGAACGGTTCTACTATGACAACCAGGAAGGTCAGCGGACTCTCGGGGCTTAATTTTTTATATTTTTCTTAACATAATGAGCGTACCATATTTATTTAACTTGTTGTTCTGCCTGTTTTTGTGCATCTTCCAACACTTTATCAAGATCTTTGCCTTTTAAGTAATCTTGCAACGCAGCTGCTAAAATATCTTCAATCACATACGTATGTGCACCGTAGTTCACCTGAGGAATTTCTTTCATCCATTTGGAGAAATCAGCCGTTATTCTTTGGCCTCCGAAAAACTCATCTGCAGCCTTATAGGCCTCACTATTAGCAGCTGGTTTGTATGTGCCAATTGCTCCAATCTCTTTGTTTAGTGCTTCGTAAAACTCAACATTTGACCCAAACGTTTTAGCTAGAAATTCTGCCGCTTTTTCTTTTCCAGGAATGTTAAGCACATACCAAGAGCTTCCGCCTAGGTTTGTAGCATTAACAGAGTTAGGAATGCCCGACTGTTTCGGAAAAGGAACAACAGCCCACTTGCCGGCTTGAGAAGCTTCAGCTTTAACAGAAGCCGTAATCCAGTTTCCTGTTGGAATGGACGCAACTGCCCCACTATTAAAAGAAGCAACAAATTGACTCCAGTCGGAAATAGGTTTCGATATCCCCGCATTTACAATCTCTTTGTAAGTTCTAAATGCTTCCTTCAGCGGCTCATTGTCTGCCAAATGTGGGGTTACCCCATCTTCTTTCACATACCATGAACCACTAGTTTGAATCATCTCACGAATAATCCCAAGATTTTTAGGATCGAGTGCGAGCATATATTTACCTGTTGCTTGTTTTACCTTTTTCCCGATTTCAATATATTTATTCCAATCCAATCCTTGTAAATCATCAACAGTATATCCTGCTTTTTGTAAATAATCTGTTCTCACGTATAATCCAGCAACCCCTGTATCAAACGGAAGTCCATAGTGTTTACCATTTAAGCTAGTGGGAGCAAGCTTATATTCAGCAAAATCTTCCGCTTTGAAATATTTTGATAGGTCATAGAATGCATCAGGATACGCTTTAAGGAAGCTCTGTGCACGATAGTCTTCAATTAATACGATATTTGGCAACCCTTTTGTTGTGCCAGAACTTAAGCTTGTATTAAGTTTTTGGACGATATCTTCTTGAGCATTTTCAATAATTTTTAGTTTAAAATTAGGATCTTCTTTCTTATAAAACTCTTCTCCAATTTTCATCGCTTTTACGTTGAAATTCGGATCCCACGTCCACACTGTTATTTCATCCGTACTTTTTGTCCCATCTGCAGTCCCATCGGTCTTCGACTGTGAAGAACAAGCCGCTAATAAAAGAATACTTACTAAAAATAGTGACAAAATCTTTTTCAAAGAAAATCCCTCCTGATTTTCTTGATTCTTACGAACTTTTGCTGAAAAGGGGGCTAATTGAGAATATATAGACGAAAAACATACATTTTTCACTGGCTATCTTAATGTAATGAGCCTTTTTCACTAAGATTGCGTAAAATCTAATTTTTCATATATTCATAACTTATGGACGTTATCATCCTATGCATATTATGTTGCCAACTGTCAGAACGATACTTCTCTAAAAACAAGTATTTTAACCAAAAAATTTACTTAAACTTTCAAGCTTTCCGGCTTCATCACGCTCTCTTAACACTGCTACATCAACCCCTTGAATCCTCAATTCACCTCCTCGAAAACATTTCCCATCAATCATATTCTGATATGTTTTATCTTTTGGCAGTGACACTGTCACTTCGTAATCATTATGATTGATAATAATTAAATACTTCCATTCATCAGTCTCTCTTTGTTGCATCTCTACATTTTCAACTACTTCAAGAGCAGGATTAATATGATGTTTAGCGAAAACCTGTTCTAAAAGCCTGCCTAAATAATTACTATTTGGGTGAGTACCGACGTAAATTCCCTCTCCTTTACCGTAGCAGTTACGTGTGACCGCCGGCAACCCTGCATACCAATCCCCCTTAAACGCTGCTAGAGGTTCTGCCCCATCTAAGTGGATTATATCTGCCCACTTCGTGCAATCATACTCCCCATCGTTACTATATATTTTGTTTACCTTTATTTCTGGGTACGGTACAAATTCCTCAACAAAAATCCCCAAAATATCTCGCAAAGGACCAGGATATCCACCAAGATATACACGGTCATTTTCATCCACAATGTCACTGAAGAAACTGACAAGCAAAGTACCACCGTTAGCAACAAATTGCCGTAAGTTTTCGTCTTCTCCCTCTTTAACCATATATAACATTGGAGCGATAACCACTTTGTATTTTGTTAGATCATCAGAAGGTCTCACAAAATCAACAGCAATGTTACGTTTATACAATTCTTTATAATACGATTCCACTATAGAAATATATTTTAGTTTATTGTGAGGTTTAGATCCTAACTCGACCGCCCACCAGTTTTCCCAATCAAAAATGATCGCAACCTCTGCCTTGATTCTAGATCCCACCAAACAGTCCAATTTTTTCAATTCTTTCCCTAACTCTGTAACTTCTGTATAAATCCTATTGTTTTCGTTTAAAAAGTGTGGCACCATTGCACCATGGAACTTTTCAGCTCCTGCTCTACTTTGACGCCACTGAAAAAACATAATACCATCTGCACCACGGGCAATAGTTGCATAACTCCATAAGCGCATTACACCCGGCGGTTTTGGAACATTAATATCACGCCAGTTAACATGTGAGGTTACCTGTTCCATCAAAATAAACGGTTGACCTTTCCTCAAACTACGCATAAGATCATTCATCATGGCGTGCTGGATTGGCAATCCCTCTCTGGGATCAGGATATGAATCCCATGTCACAATATCTACATACTGAGCCCATTGAAAATAGTTTAACGGTTTAAATGGTCCCATGAAATTAGTTGATATCGGAATGTCTGGCGTTACCTCACGTAAAATTTCCCTTTCCGTTAAAAACAATTTAAGGATTGAGTCGTTCATAAAACGGTAGTAATCAAGTTCTTGGGATGGATTAATAAAAGTTGGCACCTTTCTAGGCGGATTAATTTCATCCCAATTATTGTACCGCTGTCCCCAAAAGTTTGTACCCCAACGTTCGTTTAATTCATCGATTGTTTTATATCTTTCCTTCAACCACTTCCTAAACGCAACAGCACAATTCTCGCAAAAACACCGAGAAACATGACACGCATACTCATTATTAACATGCCACATTTTGAGTGCCGGATGTTTTTTATAACGTTCTGCTATAGCCCTTACAAGTCTTTTCATGTGCATAATTAATTGAGGATGATTAGGACAATAATGTTGTCTACTTCCAAACGAAAGAATGACACCGCTTTCATCGATTGGCAAAGAATCTGGATACTTTTTTACAAACCAAGCTGGAGTAGTTGCAGTCGCCGTCCCCAAGTTAATATAAACGCCATGGTCATATAGTATATCTATAACCTTATCTAGCCATCCAAAGTCAAATACTCCATCAGACGGCTCGATTTTACCCCAACTGAAAATGCCTAAGGATACTAAATTCACACCCGCTCTTTGCATCAACCTAGCATCTTCATACCAAATTTTCTCCGGCCATTGCTCTGGGTTGTAATCTCCTCCGTAACAAATTGAGGATAGAATGTTCATATATTCCCTCCTACCTAGATAATTTTTATTTAATTATAAATTTAAGTTAAAATTAGATATTTGTCAACATAAAAATTTTACTAAATATATATATTTTTTTACCCGTGGTGCTAGGTAAGTCTTAGCGCTCAACTAGCCCGAGTGTCATCAGCGAATACGTCAAGGGGATTCTCCTTTCGAAGGTAGGTTGCACTTTCATTAGAAGATCCGCTAGGCAAGGGCTATTTTTATGCTTGCTCAAGCTTATCTAGCACCACGGGTTTTTTTAGTATCCATTCAGCCAATATTCGTGAGATTTTCAGAATCCAGCACCCATAGGGCATTTCCCGTATCGAAAATGCCCTAGGAGGAATGGAGAATCGTTTGGAGAGACTCCCCACTTAGAAGTCGTTGCAACGATTCCCAAACCGGCTTTCCGTGTTTTGGCAGGGTAGAAATGACGCTGCGCATGACACAGAAAGCCTCGGCATCGTCTTCCTGACGAAACGTTCCGGAAATTTTTTGTTTGACTTTCACCATCCGCAAATCGCGCTCGGCTTGGTTGTGGTCAAACGGCACTTCTTTCTTTCGCAGGAAGAGAAGCGCTTCTTGCTTGCGCTTTTCTAGCCGCTGGATGAAATGTTGCGCGTTGCGGGCGCCTTCCTGCTTGCCTTGTCGGCAACGCTCCTCGAGTTCTCGGCGGCCATTCGCTAGAAGCTCGTCGTACACGGCTTCCCAATACCGGACGTCCTCTTCCGGTAGAGCTCCGCCCGCGTTCTCCACCGCCTGTTTCATCTCTAACAGCGCTTCGGTCATCTCTTTCGACCATGAATGGCCGTAAAGTTCGGTATATGCCCGAAGCTCCCGGAGATGATGGGCGTGGCAAAGCGCATGGCTCGCCTCTGTGTACATCGGGTACACCGAATACGCATCGTGTACCATCGTTCCTTTGTACCGTGGCAAGATCCCGATGTCGTCCGTCGCTTGCTTTCCACGAGAGCGATGAAGTCCGTATCGGGTGACCTTGGCAGTGGAAGCCACGTGCACCCATTGGTTCTTTCCGTTCACACGCAAACTTGTTTCATCGACGTGCAACGTCTTGGAAGCGAGCAGCGCCGCGTCGATCTCTTTGATCGCTGCTTCTACCACAGGCAGCCACCGTCTCGTCATGTTCACGACTGTGCCTGCACTTATCGAATGATCCACTAGCGCTTTGACCATCTCCGTGACACGCTCGTACGGGATCAACTGCGCATGATTCCAGTATAAAACAAGGGAAGTGATGGCTGGACCGTATTGGACATGATTTGTGACATAAAAAGGGAACTCCGCCTGCTGGACGAGATGACATTCCGGACACCCCTTTACTTCCCGTTCGTGTTGAGTCACTTCCATGCGAACCACGGGAAGGTCGAACACTTGGCGAATGTCTACTTGAAGCGGAGCAACATGTTCTAGAGAGTGACCACATCCTTTGCATTGGGTCACGCGGTGAAGGACTCGGTGGTCAGGGGTTGGTACTTGGCGGAGCGTCGTTCCTCGGTGCCCCGGCTGCCCTCCCGGCTGTTTTGGCGACGGTTGGCGAGAAGGAGATTTCGCCACAAACCGGTCAGAAGACGGCGGCAAATGGCTATGGGTACTGTTTTTTTTCGTACAGGCTTCTAATTCTGCAATACGTGCTTTCCATTGTTGGGTTTCTTGTCGAAGCCGTTGGTTTTCTTGACGTAGTTGCTCGTTTTCTCGAACGAGTTTTTCAATCGTTTGTGCTTGGCGCTGAATTTTTGCGACCATGCTTTCGAGTGTAAAAACGGCTTGTTGGAAATCAAAAACAACGGTTGCCATCCTTTTCACCTCCCTTGTCTTGGATGGTACTAGTATAGACAAGGGGAACAGAAATAAACCCGATCTCGTAAACTTTTTCTATGTAATGGCTGAACAGTTACTTTTTTTATAAATCACCAACCAAATTACGCGTTATTATATATAACTGTAGTTGAGCAATTTTTATAACAATAATTACCATGTAAAAAGAGACAAACAGGGTACCCCTTATGCCACGTGGAGCTGTGTTTTCACGGCGTCAATAGGAATATTTTGTTTTGCTGCGCTGTAAATGAACTCCACGAGGCTATGTCCTTTTCTCTTGCGCAGGAGATCGAGCCCATCCGAAAAATCACAGTTGGACTCGAACATACTGTACACGTAAGTCAGCTGCACCAAGATCCAATACCGTTTCACCGTCCGACGCCCGCGAACGCGGTACCCATCGAGTTTCAGTTGATCTTTCGCTTGACGAAAGAAACATTCGATTGACCAACGCTCGGCGTAGTAGCGCAAGATGTCTTCATCGCTTAGCTCTCGATCCGTGCTCAAGACGCAGTGAAGATGTTCGGGTGTCATCGGTTGATCGGCTTTCCAAACAAGCAGCACCACCGCATCATCGAGACCGTTGAGCGCTCCTTCGCAGCGATAGACGCGATAGCGCTCTTCTCCCACCGTGACGAGGCGAGTGTCGTCTGGTTCGATGGAGCGGCTCAACTGCTTCGCTTGAACGGCGATGCCGTTCGGATAGAGAATGCGGTTCGTTTTGAGCATCGCGATGACATGGAATCCTTTTTTCAGACAAGCTTTCACGAGCGATTGCGATGGATACCACGAATCCATCAGCACATAAACGGGACGGCGTACATCCAACGAAGAAAGCATCTCGATCGCAAGTTCCCCCTTGCTTTTCCCAACCGCCTTGTCGTAGAGGCGGAACGCAAAGGGAAACGCTTGGGTTGCAGTATGAACCATAAGCCAAACGAGCGAATGTCCCCAGATCGACTTTTTCTCTGTATGAGAATAGTGCTAATCACACCCTTGAATGGTGTGCGTGGCCTGTGACGAAGGCTTCGTTTTTTGGCAAATCGCATCGTCAATCGAAACAAAAAGGGGTTGATTCTCTCGTTTCGCGCTTCGTTCGACGCGACGAAGGATCCACTGCTGGAGTTTGCGAAGCAATGTTTCTTCATCCCACGGACTTTTCGTGAAAAAATGGCTCAGTGTCGTGCGATGATTCGGGTGAAAACTCTCATGATGGAGATCGGTCAGTGTTCCCGAAAAGCCCTTTGTCATCATTGCATCCACGATATGAACGAGATGCTTCATGACTGGTTTCGAGAAATAAAGTGATAACCCTAACATCGTGAAAAAATTGTGGATTCCTTGTGTGCGAATCTATTCATGGGACATGAACCTCCTTGTGGGTAGTTGTAGGCACATCTATTCTAACCAAGGAATCGGGTTCATGTCTCTTTTTTGTTTTGATGTAAATTTATGTTAGTGATTTTGTTCATCTACAGTATATAAGTTGCAATTTTGTTTTACATGGCATTGTTCGCTCTTCTTGTCACCGTGCCAGCTTGTCAGGTGATAAAGCCGGGACATGGAGATCGGAAATTCTTTATTACAACCTATATAGACTCTTACAACGGAAAATTCCACTGTCATCGGCAGGATAAAAATATTCTTCTGTCGAATATCGTGAGTTGAGGCATTTGAGAGTTTAGATATTTTCAGAGAAGATAAAAACAGGATCGAGTTTTTAGTACAATCCTTATTAATGAAACTCTTCTTCATTGATGAAATGTATAAAAAATGCACCTAATCCTCAATCTAAGAACAAGTGATTCAGCAATGTTCGGAGGACAAATCTATGCAGGATACAGTAAAATCGCTAAAACAAGAACTCCAAACCATCATCCAGTGGGAACACTCCCAAAAAAACCTATGGTTTTGGGAAAAGCTCGGCCGCTTGCCGTTTCAAGTGCTCGATAAGCTGACGCCAAAAGCCGTCCATCGAAAACTCGGGCAGCTGCTTGATGAGTTGGGCAGCTATATTCAAAGCGGCGGGCAATACTTGGTGAATGAGGGAAAGGTATTGGACAAGCTTGGCGTATCGTCGCTTGCCGAAGTGCCGTATTTGCCGCTCGAGACGATGGACCGCGTCTGCGATGAATTGATCGATGCGCGCGTCACGTTTGCCCAGCTGCAAGGGGCGGCAACTGGAATTGGCGGGGCGCTGACGCTGGCGATAGACATTCCGACCTTGCTCGGATTGGCGCTGAAAACGCTGCAAGAGATCGCCATCGTGTACGGATACGATCCGAAGGAAAAAGAGGAACGCGTGTTTGCCGTCAAATGCCTGCAGTTTGCCGCAGCGGACATCGTCGAAAAAAAAGCGATCCTAGAGGAGCTCGCTTCGTTTTCCGCAAAGCGCAAACATGTCTTTTCCGAGCTGCAAGGCTGGCGGGAAGTGATGATGACGTTCCGCGATCAATACGGGTGGAAAAAGTTGTTTCAAGCCGTGCCGATCATCGGCGTCATTTTCGGTTCGCTGTTTAACAAATCGTTTATGGAAGATATCGCGGAAACCGGAAAGATGCTGTATCGGAAGCGGCGCATCATCGAGAAGCTCAAACAATTGGAACCCGATGTCTAGGCGACACCGGGTTCGATTCGTTTCGGGCTGGTGCATAAGCTCGAGCGGCAGCACCCCTTCTTACCGTTGAACGGCTTTCAGCCGCCACATCATGCTCATAAAATCGCCAAGGCGGTGCGGCACACTGAGCCCGGCATACATCAGCTCGTCGCCGCCATAGACGCCAAGGCCTTCAACTTCATAATTTTTATCCGGGCCAAGCCCTTTGAGGCGCAGGAACGATAGCGGGGCGTTCGCTTCGGCGAGAACACGGAAATAGGCGACGAGCGCTTCCGACTTGTCTTTCGAGACGAACATCCATGCCGCCTCGTTGCCTTCAAACGGGCTTAACAACCGATAAAACGTGCCAAACTGGACGAGATGGCGTACTTCCTTATAAAACGCGACTTGTTCTTTGATCATTTCTTTTTCTTTTTCCGTCAGTTTCGTAATATCGAGCTCATAGCCGAAGTTGCCTGACATGGCGACATGGCCGCGCATCTTGAGCGAAGTCACCCGACCGACTTGATGGTTCGGCACCGCCGAAACGTGGGCGCCCATTGCACTAATCGGATAGACGAGGCTTGTACCGTATTGAATTTTTAGGCGCGAGACGGCATCGGTATTGTCGCTCGTCCACGTTTGCGGCATGTAATACAAAATGCCCGGATCAAACCGCCCTCCGCCTCCTGAGCAGCTTTCAAACAAAATGTGCGGAAAGCGCGAGGTGATCTCGTCCATGACGCGATACAGCCCAAGCATATAGCGGTGCGCCGTTTCGCGCTGGCGCTCCGGCGGCAAGGCGGCCGAACCGATTTCCGTCATATGGCGGTTCATGTCCCATTTCACGTACGTGATCGGCGCGCTTGCAAGGACGTTCGAGATCGTCTCGATGATATAATCGCACACCTCCTGGCGGGAGTAATCGAGCACAAGCTGGTTTCGTCCTTCCGAACGAGGGCGATTCGGCACATGGAGACACCAGTCGGGATGTGTCCGGTACAGCTCGCTGTTTGGCGACACCATTTCCGGTTCGACCCATAAGCCAAACTGCAGCCCAAGTTCATTCACTTGCTTCGCCAACCCGTCCAAGCCGTTCGGAAGCTTGCGCCGGTTGACGATCCAATCGCCGAGCGAACGGCGGTCGTCGTCGCGTTCGCCAAACCAGCCATCGTCAAGCACAAACAGTTCGATGCCAAGTGCCGCCGCCGTTTTCGCGATGTTGATGATTTTTTCTTCGTTAAAATCAAAGTACGTCGCTTCCCAGTTGTTGATTAAAATCGGACGCTCGCGATCTCGAAACGCACCGCGCGCCAGGCGGGTGCGGTACAGTTCGTGGTAGGTTTGGGACATTCCATTCAACCCTTGATCGGAGTAAACCATAACCACTTCTGGTGTTTGGAACGATTTTCCAGGTTCCAACAACCATGTGAAATCAAACGGGTTGATTCCCATCAAGACGCGGGTGGTATGGAATTGGTCGACCTCGGCTTGAGCGAGAAAGCTGCCGCTGTACACAAAGCTGAACCCGTACACTTCGCCTTGGTGTTCATCGGCGTTTTTGGCGGCGAGCGCGATAAACGGGTTTTGCTGGTGGCTGCTCGCGCCGCGGCGGCTTTCGGCTGCCTGTACGCCAGTCAGAAGCGGGCGGCGCTCGATCCAGCGCTCGCGCCCCCACGCTCCAGGGAGGTGGATCCAATCGTAATCGGCCGTGGGGAAATCGATGCTCATACTGAGCGCCCGGAGCAGCTTCAAGCGCTCGCCGCCTTTGTTTTGAAAACGGGCGGAACGGGTGATGACGTTCCATTTTACATACGCTGTATACTGCAACGTCACCTGCAGGCCGATGAGCGCATCCTCGAGGATAATTTCCAACGTTTCGGCTTCATTCTCGTGTTCCACGTATGTCGCCGGCAGCCCGTCCAACTTCGGCTTTCCTTTAAAAATGCGGTGCGTCTTGTAGCGCAAATCGGTCACCGTCGACCCGTTCTCCAGCTGCACCTGATACGCTGGAGCGCGGAAGTCCGTGTTGCCGTAAGCCGGATATTCCTGCGGCAGCGTATCAAGTGAAAACGTGCGGTCAGACGGATCGGGATTCGGGGAAAACGCGCGGTCCAGCCGTGGAAATGCGCGTGCGTCCCGAACATCGCGCACCGCTTTTCCCCAATAAACGTGCGTCAAATAACCGGAACGGAAAAGCTGCATCACGTAGCTTGCCTTGCCTGCTCGCAAATGAAACCGTTTCGTTTGTGGATTGTATGTAATCGCCATCCTCTTCCTCCTCTTTCATCGCTTTCTTTCATTTTACGTAATTTTTAAGTAAAAATCTATCAAAACAGCGCCCGGACGTGGGCGCTTTTTCGTCATTTATTTGGAAAGCACAGCCTGATGCAGCTCCCTCTCCAGCTCACCCCGATGCGCCGCCGTCTCTTCCTCCGTCCATCCGAAATACTGCGCCATAAACGCGATGACGGCCTCTTTTTCCCGCCGAACGGAATTGATGTCAAACAACAGCGCGCCGGTGCGGCGGATGAAGTAGTCGACCGGTTTGACCGCCATTTCTTCCTCCATCGCGTAGACGAGGCAGATGAACGTTTCGCGCGTTAGGCCGGATGAGCGGTCGTATTGCTGGCTTAAAGCGAACAGGCGATTAACATTCGTGCCGTATTGTCTCGCCAGCCGCGCTCCCGCTTCTCTCGTCAATCCATAGCGCACCGCTTCTTCCGCTTTTTCGGCGATGAAGGCAGGGAGGCGGTGCGAGCCGCCGACATCGCCGCCGGAGATCGGCAGTTGCTTCGTTTGGCATGGGAGGAACGTTTTTCCTTCTTCTTGCTCAAGCTGTTTCGCCACTAGGTCGACAACGGTTTCCGCCATTTTCCGGTAGCCGGTCAGTTTGCCGCCGGCGATCGTAATAAGGCCGGATGGCGACGTCCAAATTTCGTCTTTGCGGGAAATTTCTGATGGATCTTTCCCTTCCTCATAAATGAGCGGGCGAACGCCGGCCCAGCTCGACTCGACATCAGCGGCGGTGATGCCGACGGATGGAAACATGAAGCGGATCGCTTTCAATAAATAGTCGCGGTCCTCTTCCGTCATCGTCGGATGGGCCGGGTCGTCGTCGTAAAACGTATCGGTCGTACCGACGTACGTTTTTCCGTCACGTGGAATGGCAAACACCATCCGGCCGTCCGGGGTGTCAAAATACACCGCTTGTTTAAGCGGAAACCGCTTTTGGTCGATGACGATATGGACGCCTTTTGTCAGCCGGAGCCGCTTGCCGGTTTTCGATCCGTCCTTGTCGCGCAGCGCATCCACCCATGGTCCGGCGGCATTGACCACTTTTTTGGCGCGGATGTCATACACGCTGCCGCTCACCATATCGCGGCAGCGGGCGCCAATCGTGCGGCCGCGCTCGTCGTATAAAAATTGCTCTGCTTTCGTATAGTTGACGACATCGGCGCCAAGCTCGACCGCTTTCTTGATCACTTCGATCGTCAAGCGGGCATCGTCCGTCCGGTATTCGACGTAGTAGCCGCCGCCGATCAGGCCGTCGCGCTTTAAGAGCGGCTCTTTTTCCAACGTCTGCCGGGCATCAAGCATCGTGCGCTGCTCGCTTTGCTTGACGCCGGCCAGGCGGTCATACAGCCAAAGGCCGATCGACGTGCTCCATTTGCCGAACGTCCCGCCGCGGTAAATGGGCAGCAGCATCCACTCCGGTGTGGTGACGTGCGGGCCGTTTTCGTACACAATCGCCCGTTCGCGCCCGACTTCGGCGACAAGCTTCACCTCGAATTGCTTCAAGTAGCGCAAGCCGCCGTGAACGAGCTTCGTCGACCGGCTTGACGTGCCGGCGGCAAAATCTTGCATCTCGACAAGCGCGACCGTCATGCCGCGGGAGACGGCATCAAGGGCGATGCCAGCGCCGGTGATCCCCCCGCCGATGACGAGCAGATCGTACTTCTTTTCGCCCATTGTTTGCAAAATGCGGCTTCGCTGTTTGCTTGAGAACGCCATAAATCATTCCTCCTTGGAAAAAGACAAAAAGAGACCATCGCAAACACGATAAGCCTTTCGCCTACCATGCATGCATGGTCTCTCCCTGTCTCCTGACTGATGATTAACTTGTTGTCTTTATTGTAGCAGACTGCGGCCGATTTGGCCAGCTCAACGCCTTATCCATTGTAGTGGCGCCATAATGTTTCGTTTGACGTGGTCACCGCCGCCGCGCCGGCTTCTAGCGCCCGCTCGACATCATCGACCGTGCGGATGAGGCCGCCGGCATAAATCGGTTTGCCGGTCCGTTCTTTCACTTCGCGGATGATGTGCGGCATGGCGCCCGGGATGACTTCAATGCAATCCGGATTCGTTTTGGCGATCAGCTGGTAGCTTTTCTCTAAAGCGTGAGAATCGAGCAAAAAAATGCGCTGCACGGCCAGGACGCGTTTTTGCCGCGCTTTCAGAATGACGCCCGCTTTCGTGGAAATGAGGCCATGAGGGCGGAACTCTTGGCAAAGGTATTCCGCTGCATGTTCATCATGACTCAGCCCTTGCACCAAGTCGACGTGAATGATCAACTCCTTGCCATGCCGGCGTGCATAGGCAAAGATGCTTTTTAACTGGGCAATATGCACCTCAAGCAACACGCTGACCGTGTAACCACTTGACAAAAAGGCGTCAAATTGCTTCATCGTTTTAATGGCCGGAATGATGCGCTGTTTCGCTTCCATTTTCTTTTCTTCGATTCATCCTCTCATTTTATCGATCTCATCTAAGCATGACAGTGACATCATCGTCCGCGGTTTGCATGTCGCGATTTTCACCCCGCGCTTGCGGAATTTCTCAACGAGGTGATGAATCACTTTTTTGCTTGCCGCCTCTTCCTCATGGGGATGTCCCATTGCCTCACGCTCCTCTCCTATTCCGCTTTCGGAATGGCGAGCTCCACCGTCGTTCCTTTCCCAACTTCGCTTTCCAACGCAATTTGCCCGCCGTACTTATCGATGATCTCCTTGGCGATCGAAAGGCCGAGCCCGGCGCCGCCTTGTTCGCGGCTGCGCGCCTTGTCGACGCGGTAAAAGCGCAAAAAAACGTTTTTCAGCTCTTCTTTCGGAATGCCAATGCCATAATCACGGATGGACACGATGACAAACGGCCCTTCCTCGCGCAAGGAAATCGCGATTTGTTTCACTCGCTGAGAATATTTTACCGCATTGTCAAGCAAAATGAACAGCAATTGTTCAAAATGATGTTTCGCCATCGCCGCGCGCGCAATCGGCTTATCCGGCTGGTCAATCAGAAATTGGAAATCCGGGTGCAAGACGCGGAAGTTTTTGACGACTTGTCCGACAGCCGCCGCGGCATCCATCGGCGCGACCTCATCCGGCACCGCGATCGCCTCGGCGCGCGACAAGTCAAGGAGCTCGAGAACGAGCCGCTTCAGCCGCTCCGCTTCTTTCACCGCCGCCTCGAGCGATTCTTCTAAAATCTCTGGATTGTGCTTTCCCCACCGCTGCAACAACGAAAGATGGCCTTGCAAAATGGCGATCGGCGTGCGCAGCTCATGAGACGCATCCTCGACAAATTGCCGCTGCATGGCGAACGACCGTTCAATTTCATCCATCATGCCGTTGAACACGAGCATCAGCTCGGCGATTTCATCGCGCGCCGGAGGAACATCGATGCGCCGTTTCAGCCCGTTGTTTTGAATGTCCGCCATCGTTTTGGCCAGCGTTTGCAACGGCCGGACGAAGCTTTGCGCCACGAATCGGCCGGCCACAGCGCTTGCCGCCATGGCCAAAAAGCCGATCGCCGTCATGATGAGAAAAAGCGTATTCGTCACTTGCTGAAACCTTGCCAGCCGGCGGGCAATTTCGATCGTTCCATGCAAGTTGCCGATATGAAGCGGCTGACGGAGCAGCAAAAATCGCTCATTGTTGATGAAATGCTCATCCATCTTCCGCTTGTCGGGCATCTCGCTCGGCGATAGCGACACCGCCGCCCCGTTTGAAACGGAGGCGATGACGTTGCCTTTCTCATCCGTGACGCGAATGAGCTGGTAGCGTTCATTCAGCTTTTCCAAAAACGCTCGGCTGCGGCGAATTTCCTCCCATGATAGATTACGTTTTTCCGCGTAATATGTTTCAATTTCCGCCACCGTTTGTTCCATCGTTTTTTCTTCTTCCTTCAGCAGCCATTGTTTGACTGTATGATATTGCAAAAACGTAAACACAAAATACGTAATGAAAATCGCTCCGGCCGACAAAACGGTTAGCTTCCCTTTCAGCGAAAGCTGGCGAATCGCCTCCCTCTTCATGGCCGCATCACATATCCCGTGCCGCGCACTGTTTGGATATATCGCTCTTTATCGTGTTCGTCAAGCTTTTGCCGCAAATAGCGAACATAGACGTCAACGACGTTCGTCTCAACCTCGGCGTCGAACCCCCACACTTTGTCAAGGAGCGCATCACGCGTCAAGACGACATTGATGTTTTGCATAAAGGCGACGAGCAAATCGTATTCGCGCTTCGTCAACTCAATAAATTCGTCTCCTTTTTTCACGGTGCGCGCCTGCACGTCAACGACTAAATCTTTAAACGTCAACACTTGGGCGTTCGCTTCCGGATGAACGCGACGGAACAAGGCGCGGATGCGGGCGAGCAGCTCTTCAATGGCAAACGGTTTGACGATGTAGTCATCGGCCCCGTTATCGAGCCCCATGACGCGGTCAAACACGCTGTCGCGCGCTGTGATCATCATGATCGGCGTCGATTTCGCCGCCCGGATGCGGCGGCATACTTCCATGCCATTTAAACGCGGCAGCATCACATCAAGCAAAATGAGATCCCACTGCTCCGAAAGAGCGAGCTCGAGCCCTTCGCGTCCATCGGCGCATACATGCACGTCAAAGCCTTCGTGCTTTAAGTCAAGCTCCAAAAACCGGGCGAGCCCGGCCTCATCTTCAATCAATAAAATACGTCCGTTCATCAGTTGCTCCTCCTCTCTTGCGGCTGCTATGGCTTCCACCTTTATACATCTTTAACTATACACAACAAATCGTCCACCGCCAACGGGCAGCCAGCAGTCAAAAAAGGAATGGGGCGCCTGTTAGGGACGCCCTCAAAAATGAACCGGCAAAAAGCGGCGCAGGCGGCTGTTTATGAGTGGCGGTCAACGATCCAATCGACAATGGCTTGAACGATTTCCAACGCTTGATAAGAAAGAAGCGACACGGCTGTTCCAGAAAAAAACAATGTCACCAGCCAATGAACCCAATGCATCGCGCCATCCCTCCTCCCGCCGCCGGGCAACCGACAGCGTTATTGATGTGCATCTCATGGATGGTGGTGTCATTATATTCCGTCTGGGTTAAAACAAAATGAAAGCTCCCTAAAAAAGTACGGAGTAGCTTTTTTTTCGCTCCGTACATACATTGACAGTGAATCGCCTTGCCAATCGGCAACATCCCGGACAGAGTCATTTCGCTGTTTTGAAAAAAGGGAGGGAAGCGCAATGAAGGAATCGTTTCAACCGCCGGCCAACGGGGGAGGGAATCACCCGTTCCATCATTTGCGGAAAATGATGAATCAATGGTTCGATGAACGGCCGCTGCAAAAATTGTTCGAAACGCTCGATGACTACTTTGCGCAAACGTTCGCGGCAGCGTACATCCCGATCGAGGTGAAAGAGACGAAGCGCGATTACCAAATCATCGTCCGGCTGCCCGACGTCAAGCGCGAGCAAATAAGCCTGCAATGGCAGGAAGACGGCCTTCAGCTGATCATTGACCATCATGAAATGATCGAATCGTCAGACAGCAATGGCCATGTGTACGAACGCCGCCACGCACGGCGACGCTTGGCGCGGCTGATTCCGTTTCCGTATCCGGTCGCTGAGCATGAGGTGAAAGCCTCATTTCAAAATGGGACGCTCACCATCCAGCTGCCGCAAAAACGGAAATATATCGATATCGATTGAAGACGATCCAGCCTGTGTGTGCATTCAAAAGCCATTTTGGCAACGGCCGGCGCCGCGCTTGGGCGTGAAACAAGCCGCTCCCTGCATGGGGAGCGGCTTGTTTTGTGTCCAGCTTCTATTATTTATGGGGAGGATTCCCGGAGCGGCTGCCGGCTCTCCTTTTTTGGACGCTCATTCGTTGGTGATTTCCTCACGGTTGTTCGTGTATTTGTTTTTCCGCCTCCAGTTGTCGTTGCGGTCTGTCACCGCCATCACCCCCTTATGGTTTGCCATTCGCTTGCCTTGCCGCGGCCAAAACGATGCATACATACTTTCTCGGCTGACAAGCTACGCTACTGATAGGAGGTGCAAAACGAATGGCGAAACTGCCCGATTTCAAACAATTGAACGACCGACTGATCAACGAGCCGTCGGATGAGCCGATGCTTGTCATCAAAACAAACCTCGACCCGGACAGCGTGACGGAAGAAAATCCGTACGCCAAAGGCCGCACAAACACAACCAAAGAGTTTGTCTCTTTTTTTGAAGGGGGCGGACGATGATGGAACCAACACTCGCTTACTTGCGCGAAGTGCTGTCCAACTATTTGGATCACCACGGCGACGCCCCAAAACGCATTTACAAAAAACTGATCAGCAAACCATACCGAGGCGAAGGGGAATTTGTCCGAGACTTGACGCAAGAAGAAATCGCCTTTTTGGACCGCATTTTGCCCCATGAAATCCGCTATGCGATGGATGAACGCGATTATGAGCGCGTGTATCAGCTCAATGAAGTGTATGAGTTGCTCATTTGACAGCGTGAAAACCGCTCCCCATGCAAACGGCGGAGCGGTTTCCCTTTTTCAAGCGCGCTCGACCGTCGCGCCATGACGCGGTTTCATTTTTTAAACGTACCAAGCAACCCTTTCAACACGCCATTCACTTGATTGACCGTATTGATCATTTGCCCCACCGTACTCATCATTTTGTTGATATCGTACGTTCCGTCGCTGTTTTTAAACTGGGCGAGAAACGACGGGCGCGGCGGCGGTAAAAGCGGTCCTGGCTTTGGATACGGCATCGGATACGAGGGAGGCGCGGCATGGCCGGACGGAAGATGAGGCCAGTGAACCGGCGCTGATGGAAAAGATGAACCCCCATAGTGCAAGTAAGGATGATAATGGCTGCCTAAGCCATACGAACCATACGTAGGCGGTGGTGAAACCGGGCGCGAGTAACGATGCATATTCCTTCTCCCCCATTGTTGATGTCCATCCCCCTTGCCTAGAAAGCGGGGCGTACAGGCAAGATGCGGCCGTGCGCCGTTTCGCACGCAAACGAACGACATTCATGCTGATGAGCCGCCAACCTTCCAGGCCGAAGAGGTGGGCTGCCACTAGTATATGTGACGGCGCCCGATGGCGTGTACGGACATGTCACCTCTTGTCGGAAGTTTTAATTTTCCGAAATCATTCTTTCTTCCTATTTTCATGGTACGATGTAAAAAAGGGGGAAGGGGGAAAAGCATCAATGAACGTGACGGAGTTAAAGCATAAGTTTATGGCGGTCAAACATTGCGAACCGGCTGAGGCAAACGAACTGCTTGATTTTGCCCGCCGTCTGTATTTGCGCGGGGAAATTTCGCTCGCCGAGTACCGCGATCTCGTGCGTGAGCTCGAAAAAGCCGGCGCCTCTCAGCCGGATGAAGCAGGGGAATACGCTGGGCTGTAGGACGATGAGGGAGTTTTTCCCTTCTTTTTTTTGCCCCTGTTCCTCAAGACGCATAAAAAACGATGTTTCTTCCCACCCTAAAGAGGCAAGAGGAATTGTCGTACAAGGGGGGGATTGGCGATGGGTCGAGGCGTTCATTTTAACCATAAATTGAAAGGCCATGACCATGAAAAGCTGAAACATGGAAAACCGGCGCCGCCCAAGCATACTGAGCGGGTCGAATACGAGATCAACACCGTCGCTACTGCAGAAGGCGGCCCTGTCTCGATCACAACAGGGAAAGACACATAAAACCAAAAGCTGTCCCCCTTGGCTCGCAGGGGACAGCTTTTTCCGTGCGGCCGCTTTCTCCTGCCCCGTCAAAGCCTCTCCTTGCCTGCTTCGCTCGTGTCGTCAAGCCGTTCCTTGACAAGCGCCAGCGTATAAGCGACGGCCTGGCTGTATTGCTTGATGCGGCGCTCAGGAACGGATGGATAAAATGCCTCAACGCACAGCTTCGCCATATGGGCGTCGGCGGCCTCAATTTGCCGCTCATGGACATATTTCGGCCGCGCATGGCGGATCCAGCGGGAAGCATCGTCCTTCCACCGTTCGGCAACGGCCTGCACCTCTTCGGCCATCGGTTTCACGTCAGCAAAAAAATCCGGCTCCTCGTTCCGCTCGCGGGCGCGCCGAGCGATCAAAAGCAACTGTTCGTTGTATTGCAGCAGCCGCTCCGTCAACGCCTTAAGCTCCTTTTCCATGGCGATGCCTCCTTATCCATGCCGGCAAATCCGGTTTGCCCATGTGTCCTACGGCCCGGAGAACGGATGCGTTTTGCCGCGACGCGCTTCTGTTTGATAATACCATACCGACCGGCTCACACCAAATACAGTTTCGACGAAAGCGGAAGTGCAGCGCTCTGCTTCTCCTTCTCAAGCCGCTGTTCCACGCCGGCAATCTTCCCTTCAAGGCGCCCGAGCTGCGCTCGATTTTGCGCATAACGCTCTTCGATGACATCGGCGATCACTTTTTCCATTTTTGCATCGACTTGCTCGATGAGTGCCACAATTTCCTGCAGCTGCTTTTCGATCTCCTCTTTTTTCACGAGCCGTTTTTCCATTCCCTCTCCCCCATTTCTCGCATGATGATATTCCATTCGCGGCGGGAAGAACGACTCCTGCTGCGGCGACAAAAGTAGAACGAATTCGGCAAAGAAAGTGGCAAGCAGCCGCCATTCGACATTGACCTCCTCCGCTTGCCTTCAGTCGAAAGGAGGAAAAGAAAAAGAGCGCATATGACCGGAGCGTATGGTATAATAAAAACCATTCAAAGGAGATGAACGCGATGGGACTCAAATACCCGAGCGGAAAAGAGTATCGCGGAAACAAGCCGAACGCCGCGCTCCGTCCGGCGGCCGATTATGCCAATCGCGGCATGACGCTCGAAGACGACTTAAACGCGACGAATGAATATTACCGGGAACGCGGCATCGCTGTCATCCATAAAAAGCCGACCCCGGTGCAAATCGTGCGCGTCGACTATCCGAAACGGAGCGCCGCCGTCATTACCGAAGCCTACTTCCGGCAAGCGTCGACGACCGACTACAATGGTGTGTACCGCGGCAAGTACATCGACTTTGAGGCGAAAGAGACAAAAAACAAAACGGCGTTTCCGCTGAAAAATTTCCACGCTCATCAAATCCGCCATATGGAGCAAGTCGTCGCCCACGGCGGCATTTGTTTTGCGATTTTGCGTTTTTCTTTGTTCAATGAAACGTATTTGCTTGACGCCTCTCATTTGATCGCTTGGTGGAACAAACAGGAAGCCGGCGGACGAAAGTCGATTCCAAAACAAGAGATCGAACGGCATGGACATTCCATTCCGCTTGGCTACCAGCCGAGAATTGATTATATTAGTGTAGTAGACAAAGTGTACTTCACCCGTTGAAGTAAAAACTTGTAAGAAAGGCAGGATTTGCTTATGTCTGGTGAATATCGTTCTCGCGTAGAACGAAAGCAGGCAGCGAAACAAACGAAACAGAAGAAAGCGAAAACGAAAAAAGGGACCGCGTGGCTGAAAACTGTCGCCATTGCGATATTGTTCATCATCGTGATCGCCGCTGTCGGCGGCGTGGCGGCGTTCGCCTACTTCGTCAAGGACGCTCCCCCGCTTGATGAGGCGAAAATTAAAGACCCGCTCTCTTCCATCGTGTACGATATGAATGGGAAGAAAGTCGCCGAACTTGGCGGCTACAAGCGGACGTACATTTCGTATAAAGACGTGCCCAAAATGCTTGAAGATGCCGTGCTGGCAACGGAAGACGCTCGCTTTTATGAACATCACGGCATCGATGTCGTCCGCTTGGCTGGCGCTGTCCTCGCCAACATCAAAGAAGGATTTGGTGCAGAAGGCGGCAGCACGATCACCCAGCAAGTCGTCAAAATGACGTTTTTGTCGTCAGAAAAAACGTTGAAGCGAAAAGCGCAAGAGGCATGGCTCGCGCTGCAGCTTGAACAAAAATATTCGAAGCATGAAATTTTGGAAATGTATTTGAACAAAATTTATTATTCAGACGGCATTTATGGCGTCGCTCGCGCCGCCGAATATTATTTTGGCAAGACAGACTTGAAAAAGCTCACTCTTCCGGAAGCGGCCTTGCTCGCCGGCATGCCGCAAAGCCCAAACCGGTATAATCCGTATGACCATCCAGAGGCGGCGAAAAAACGGCGCGATACCGTATTGTCTCTCATGGCGAAACATGGCTTTATTAGCCAGGAAGAAGCGGAAAAAGCGAAACAAGTGCCGATCCAGTCGATGCTCGCTGAGCGGAAAAAACCGCAAAGCTCCGTGCCGTATGACGCCTTCATTGACGAAGTGATCAAAGAAGTGACCGACAAAGCGAACGTCAACGTCTTTGAAGACGGATTGAAAATTTACACGACGCTTGATCAAAATGCTCAAGAGTATGTAGAAAAGCTATTAGACTCTGATAAATATTTCACTAATAAGAAGGATTTGCAATCTGGCATCGCTGTTTTGGATACGAAGACGGGCGCCATTCGCGCGTTAGGCGGCGGGCGCCACCGCGACCACGTCGAATTCGGCTTCAACTACGCCATCCAGCCGGTCGGCCAGCCCGGTTCCACCATCAAGCCGATTTTGGACTATGGACCGGCGATTGAATATTTAAAATGGTCAACAGCACACATTCTTGTTGATGAGCCGTATACGTATTCGGACGGCACACCGATCCGCAACGCCGGCGGGGGATACGCCGGACCGGTTACGCTGCGCTATGCGCTCACTTGGTCGCGCAACATCCCGGCGTTAAAAACGTTCCAAGCCGTCGGCAAAGAACGGGCGATGGAGTTTGCCAACCGCCTTGGCATGGGGTTTGATAAAGTGGAAGAAGCATACGCCATCGGGGGCGTCGCCCGCTACGTATCGCCGCTGCAAATGGCCGGCGCCTACACAGCCTTTGGCAACAACGGGATTTACACAAAGCCGTATGCCGTGACGAAAATCGTCTTCCCAGACGGTACGGAAATGGATTTGAAGTCAAAGCCGAAACGGGCGATGCATGACTACACAGCCTATATGATCACCGATGTGCTCAAATCGGTCATCCGTTCCGGCACCGGCCAGCTTGCCTACGTTCCAGGGCTAGAGCTCGCCGGCAAAACAGGAACGACGAACTACGGCGAAGACGGCGCCAAATTTGGCCTCCAAAGAGACGATGTGCCGGACAGCTGGATTGTCGGCTATACGCCCAATTATACAGCAGCCATCTGGGTTGGCTTCAGCAAGCGGAGCAGCACAGCGAAGCTCGATAAGTACGAACAAAAAATTCCGAAATACTTGCTAAAAGATTTGATGTCCCACATCGACGACGGACGCGGGGAATTCCAACAGCCGGACAGCGTCGTCAAGCTGCCGATCAAAAAAGGCACAAACCCACCGAAACTTGCCGGCAAATACACGCCGGAAAGCGAAATTACGTATGAATTGTTCGTGCGCGGCACTGAACCGACGGAGACGGCGAACGATGAGCCCGAGGAACTGCCCGCAGTGAAAGGGTTGACCGCTATGTACGACCAAGCGGCGAACGCCATCTCTGTTTCGTGGTCATACGATGAGCAAACCGATGAGACGATCTTTGAGGTGCGCGTCAAAGATGGCCAAGGTCAAACGAATACGATCACCACAAAAGACCGTTCGATCACGATTTCCAATCCGACGCCAGGATGGACGTACACGATCGCAGTGTACGCAAAAGACGGCGAACGAATGAGCAAACCGGCCATAGCCAGCGTTCATGTCCCCGGTGGCGAAGATCAAACTCCTACACCACAACAACCGGGCGATGATAACCAAGGCAACGGCGGGCAAAACGGCGGCACCGATCAAGGCAACAGTGGGAATAACGGAAACGAAAACGGTCAGGGGAACAACAATGAACAAAACGGCGGCTCGAGCGGCGGACAAAACAATGGCAACAGCGATGGAGCCGACACGAACAATGGCCAAACGGATGGAACAAACAATCAAGAAACAAACAATCAAGGATCGAACAACAGCGGCCAAACGAACCGAGTGAACGGCGGCACCGGCGCAAGCGGCGGAACGTCGCCTGTCTCCCCGCCGTTAAAAAACGGATCCGGAGTGGGTCTTGGCACCCGTCCATAACAGTTGCATTCCCCCCCAAAAAAACGGATGGCGCAAAAGCCATCCGTTTTTTCATGACGGGCCGGCATGCCGCTGGCCCTTCTTCACCAAGCCCTTTCGCGGCTCCGTTCACTTCTGATTTGCCGCTTTTTCCTCCCGTTTTCGCATTCGCTTTTTCCCTTCACGGCATAAATGAAGAAGAGGACATGACGGACATTGCGGCGCCTGCGCCTTGCAATGGTAGCGGCCGAAAAAAATCATTCGGTGGTGGGTGATCGACCATTCTTCTTTTGGAATGATTTTCATCAGCGTCTTTTCGACTTCCAAAACCGAGTCGTCCCAGCGGCAAAAGCCGAGCCGTTTGCTGACGCGCTCGACGTGTGTATCAACAGCGATGGCCGGCACGCCGAACGCAACGGACACAACGACGTTCGCCGTTTTCCGCCCGACGCCCGGCAGCTTCATCAACTCATCGCGATCGCGCGGCACCTCGCCGTTGTACTTGTCAATCAACATCGCGCACAGCTTTTGAATGTTTCGCGCTTTGTTGCGATATAAGCCGATTGAGCGGATATCTTGCTCGAGCTCCTCAAGCGGCACAGCAATATAATCGTGCGGCGTCCGATATTTTTCAAACAGCCGTTTCGTCACCTTGTTGACGAGCGCATCGGTGCATTGCGCCGACAAAACAACCGCAATCAGCAGCTCAAACGGATTGCGATGCACCAGCTCGCAATGCGCATCCGGAAACATTTTTGCCATCTCATCCAAACAGTAGCGGATTTGTTGCTTTGTCAGCACCTCGTCTCCTCCTTATTGCTATATTGGACCGAACAAAACGACGCCTTTTACCGGTTCGATTGGCCATTTTTGGACAAACAAAAACGAGAGACAGCGCCTCTCGTTACGAGTCGAGCCAATTGAAAAACGGGATCGTCTGTTTAAATTCTCCCGCCGTCTGTTTCGCCGAACGGGTGGACAGCTTCGGCTTGCGAAACTTTTTGCCGTAGTCGTGCGCCTGTTCAATCGTGCGAATGCCGTTCTTTTTCCATTCAAACAAGATGCGATCGATGTAGCGGAAATTCAACTTCCCCGACAGCACCGCTTCGCGCAGCGCCGCTTTAATGATGGCCGGCTCATGGCCGTCTTGATCGATCCACATCGCAAGCGTTTCACACTCGAACGGGGAGAGCGGACGGCCAAACTCCTGCTCAAAAACGGTGTATAAGCTCTCCTCTTCCTCCTGCCGGCCGAGTTCCCCCTGTTGAGCCGCTTGGGTGTACAAATGATGCACGAGCTTCTCCCAGAGCGGTTCAAGCGTATATTTTTCGTTGCGAATGCCTTGTTCATCCGTATGCTCTTCAATAGCGATCATCCCTTTTTGCAAGAGCCGACGCACCATCTCCATGCATTCCGCTGCCGAGACTGTCATTCTTTCGGCCAGCTCGGCCGGCGTCGGGAACAAGACGCCTTCTTCGAAAAACGACTGCATATGCAAAAGCAAAACGAACTCCCCTTCATCCAACCCGAGCTGTTTGTAATGGACAAGCAGCAGCTTCGGGACGGCGACGCTTCCTTGCGCCAGCCATTCGGCCACCTTCTTCTTTTCCATGCCGATGCACCTCAACTATAGTATACCATGCCGGTGGTGAAAAAACCCCCTTTTTGCAGGGGGTTTTTTACGGATAAAGCCGGTTGAGCAGCCGCGGGAACGGAATCGTCTCGCGCACATGTTCGACGCCGCAAATCCAAGCGACGGTGCGCTCCAAGCCGAGCCCGAACCCTGAATGCGGCACAGAACCGTATTTGCGCAAATCCAAATACCATTCATACGCTTCAAGCGGCAAATGGTGCTCTTCAAGGCGGCGCTTGAGCAACTCATAATCGTGAATCCGTTCGGAGCCGCCAATGATTTCCCCGTATCCTTCCGGCGCAATCAAATCGGCGCATAGCACAACGTCGGGGCGGTTCGGGTCCGGCTGCATATAAAACGGCTTCAAAGAGGTCGGATAGTGGGTGATGAACACCGGTTTGTCAAAACTTTCGGCGATGGCCGTCTCATGCGGCGCACCGAAGTCATCGCCCCACTCGATGTCGGTCAATCCTTTTTCATGAAGCAGCTTGATCGCCTCATCATACGTTAGGCGCGGAAACGGCGGTTTGACCAACTCAAGTTTGGATACATCGCGCCCAAGCCGCCCGAGTTCAAGCCGGCAGCGCTCGAGCACCGACTGCACAAGGTAGGAGACGTACTCTTCTTGCAGCCGCAAATTGTCTTCAAACTCATAAAACGCCATTTCCGGCTCCACCATCCAAAACTCGATCAAATGGCGGCGTGTTTTCGATTTTTCAGCGCGGAACGTCGGGCCGAATGAGAACACTTTGCCGAGCGCCATCGCCGCCGCTTCCATGTAGAGCTGGCCGCTTTGCGACAAATAGGCATCGTCATCAAAATATTTCGTATGAAACAGTTCGGTCGTTCCTTCCGGCGCGCTGCCGGTCAGAATCGGGGCGTCGACTTTCACAAACCCGCGGTCGTTGAAGAATTCATACGTGGCCCGGATGATTTCGTTGCGAATTTTCATGATCGCGTGCTGGCGCCGCGACCGAAGCCAAAGGTGGCGATGGTCCATCAAAAATTCGATGCCATGCTCTTTCGGCGTAATCGGATAGTCAACCGCTTCTTGAATGACTTGCAAATCGGCAACCGACAGCTCGTAGCCAAATGGGGAGCGCTCGTCGATGCGCACCGTGCCCGTCACATAGAGCGACGTTTCTTGCGTCAATGTTTTTGCGCGTTGAAACACCTCTTCCGAGACGTTCGCCTTTTCGACGACGCCTTGAATAAAACCAGTGCCGTCGCGCAGCTGCAAAAAGACGATTTTCCCGCTTGAGCGCTTGTTCGCGAGCCAAGCGCCGATCGTCACTTGTTGTCCTACGTATTGATTCACTTCCGCAATCGTCGTCGTTTTCACGCACTGATTCCCTCCAATAATCGACACGTCCATCATTCGCTATTATACCGTTCCGTCGGCGTCACGGCAACGACCAGCCAAAGCAGCGCAAAACGACGCTGCCCCGCCAATCGCCCTTCGGCGCAGCCGCCAGGAGCCAACCGACAGTCCGCCGCTCCCACCGACGCGGAAAAAGCGGCTTTGCGCCAAACCTGAATCCGTGATAGAAGTGTATCAAAAATGCTTGAAAACCCAATCATGCCGAGGTTTCAACTCAATTTCGAATGTTCACCTATTAGGTGAAGAACCCCAAGGGCAATATTTGTTGATTTAGCAAGGTTTTCTTGGCGGTTTTGAACGCGTCTTTATCACGGATTCAGGGCCAAACAAAGCCGCCCTTTTCTTTCCACTCTGACACCTTGGCGCAAAACGCCTTAGGCCCGCGTCTCCATAAATCGGCGGATGCGTTCGATCGCTGTTTCGAGCGCCTCAAGCGATGTCGCGTACGACAAGCGGACGTAATCCGGCGCCCCAAACCCAGAACCAGGCACGAGCGCGACTTTCGCTTCCTCCAACAAGGCGGCGACGAACTCGTCGACCGTGCGGCAACCGGCCATATCCGCCGCCTGGCGGGCGTTCGGGAACAAATAAAACGCTCCTTGCGGTTTGACGCAAGTGAAGCCTGGAATTTGCACCAGCTTGTCGTAAATAATGTTGAGCCGTTCTTCAAACGCCTGGCGCATTTGTTCGACGGGCTCCTGCGGCCCGCTGTAGGCGGCAATGGCCGCATATTGAGCGATCGATGTCGGATTCGATGTGCTATGGCTTGCTAAATCGGTCATCGCTTGAATGATGTCTTTCGGTCCAGCCGCGTACCCAATGCGCCACCCTGTCATCGAGTGCGATTTCGATACGCCGTTGATGATGACCGTCTGCTTCTTCAGCTCCGGCGACAGTTCGGCGATCGACACATGTTTCGCCCCGCCGTAAATCAATTTTTCATAAATTTCGTCCGAAACGATCAACACGCCATGCGCCAAGCATACTTCCCCGAGCGCTTTCAGCTCCTCGGCCTTATAAATCATGCCGGTCGGATTGCTCGGGGAGTTGATAATAACCGCCTTCGTCTTCGGGGTAATCGCCTGTTTCAGCTGATCCGGCGTCATTTTAAAGCCGTTTTCCTCCAGCCCCTCAACATAAACCGGAACGCCGCCAGCCAGCTTCACTTGTTCCGGGTAGCTCACCCAATACGGCGTCGGAATGATGACCTCATCGCCTTCATCAAGCAACACTTGAAAGAGCGTATAAAGCGCATGCTTCGCCCCGACACAGACGATGATTTCCGACCGCTCATACGCAAGCCCTTGGTCGCGGACAAACTTTTTGATGATTTCCTCTTTCAGCGCCGGCAGCCCGCCTGATGGCGTATATTTCGTATGCCCTTCATTCATCGCCTTGATGGCCGCCTCGATAATGTGCTGGGGCGTGTTGAAATCCGGTTCGCCGGCCCCAAGGCCGATCACGTCGTATCCGGCCGCTTTCAGTTCCTTTGCTTTCGCCGTAATGGCCAATGTCGCCGATGGCGTCAGCGACGCCACCCGTTTTGCCAGTTTCATCGCTTCTTCCCCCTCACGTCTTCACTGTTGAAAACTGTACCTCTTCAGGAAGGCCCCATCCGCAAAGTGAAGGTAATAAAACGAATACCTTCCTTCCGCATCAATATATGTCAACTCCCAAAGAGGCACACCTTTTTCCATGCCAAGCGTCGCAGCGAGGATGCGCCGCGGTCGGCGGTCGCGCTGCAAAATGGAGCGCGCTTCCGCCTCGCTGATGCCGCTGCCCACGCCCTTGACGACGACATTCCCCTCTTTTTCAGGCACCCAAACGACGACCGCTTTCCTTTGTTTTGTTCTTCCGATGAATACAGTGCACGCTTCGTCGCCATAATATGTATAGACTTTCTTCACATCAGCAAGCCCGGCGGCTTCCTTCGCCCGCGCCAACGCATGTTCCACCATCAGCCGTTTGGGCGCCATCGCCTCGTCATAAATCGACCATGCCTGCCAAATGAGGAACCCAAAAAAAAGCAGAGTGAACCAACCCCACTTTTTCATCGTGATCACGTCCGATAAATCGTAAAGATGGCCTGGCGCTTGTCGTTTTCATCCAAGGCAAGGCCAAACATCAAATTGTCGCGCTTTAGCGTTCGGTTCAAGCAGTCGACAATTTTGTACAAGTCGTCGGAGTGCTGAACTTTGACGGTAGCGAGCACTTCGATTTTGCTTTCCATTTTCGTCGTTTCCTCCTGTGCGGCGCAAATTTTGTTACTTATACACGCCGGCGGCTCCGGCAACAATACAAATACAGCGAAGGTGACATCAAAGGCGTGCTTCTTCGCACCTCTGCGGCCGAGCCGACAAAGCCAAACGGCAAGGCGCAAACTGTCATCGCAGTTGTGCTTCTTCCCTATTATAGCAGGTTTGTCCGATCATTTCATAACAAATTTGCCCGCCTACACCGTCAACGCCAATTTGCTTCTTTTCCCCCGCTTCATGCGGGGTTTTTTGCCGCCTGACACCTTTAGATTGCACCGTTTCGTCCATCTTTATGAGAAACAAAGCGCGCTTTAAGAAAGCCAAGTTTCCGCCTCGTCGAGCAGCTCAGAAAGCGCGCCTTCATGCACTGAAAGCGGCGGCAAGGAAGCGAGAAAATCCGCGCCGTACGAGGAAGCCAAAAGCCGCCGATCCAGCACAAATACGGCTCCTTTGTCGTCTTCAGTGCGAATGAGGCGGCCAAATCCTTGCTTAAAACGAAGCACCGCCTCAGGAAGCGCCAGCTCGGAAAATGGATCGCCGCCTCCTAGGCGAATGCGCTCGCTTTTTGCCTGCATCACTGGATCGTCCGGAGGCGCAAACGGCAAGCGAGCGATGACAAGCACATCGAGCGCTGAACCTGGCAGATCGATCCCTTCCCAAAAGCTGCTCGTCCCAAACAACACCGCATGCTCAAACTGCAAAAACATCCGCAACAGCTTTGCCGGACTGCCGCTTTGCACCCCTTGAGCGATCAAAACAAACGGCTCGCCTTCTTCCTCCGCCTTCAACGCATCAACCGTCAGTTTCAACAATTCATATGAAGGGAACAACACAAGCACCCGCCGTCCGAGGCGTCGGGCGATCGCAAGCACCGAAGCGGCGACGGCTTCGGCGTAATCTTCAAGCGGCACGGCAGAAACGAGCGGCATGTCCGCCGGCACGAAGAGCGCGGCCTGCTCCTCGTAACGAAACGGCGGCGGAAACGAGCGGCAAAGTGGATAAAAATCCTCAAGGCCAAGACGCGCCGCCATATACGTGAACCGGCCGCGGACAGTGAGCGTCGCCGACGTCAAAACGACGCTCCGTTTTTTCATAAACAGTTGATCGGCGAAAAAATCAGCAAGGTCAACCGGCTGCGAGTAAAGGCGGACAGCGTTCGCCGCCCCTTTTTCTTCCGCTTCGATCCAGCGGACGACACCGGGCTCCTTTTCAGTCAGCAAACGCACGAGCGCAGCCATTTGCCGGTTGAGAGCCGCCAAATCGGCCGACAGCAAGGCGGATGGGGGGAAATCGCCACTCGCATCAGCGGATAGAAGCGGCTTCGCTTCAGCGGATAGCGCCGCCGCCAAATCGCGCAGGCGCCAACATAACTCCACCGCCGCCTGCCAAGCCCGGCTCTGTTCGTCCGTCGGCGAAAAGCGATAGCGGCAACGGCCAGCGCGAGCTGGCTTTTTGTCCAACGCATAGCGGCGCAACAGGCGGAACAGCTCATCCCCTTCAAACTGCAGCTCCTCAAGGCGCCGCTGGCAACGGACAAGAGCCCCATTCGGTGCGCCCTGTTCTGCTTCCAGCCATTTCGCGATCGTCTGCGCGATTTTGGCGGTCAGCAGGCGAAACGACACATAGCTAATCTGCTCGCCAAAACACCGGGCGGCAGCATCTTCAAGCCGGTGCGCCTCATCGATGATCAGATGGCCAAACGGCGGCAAAAGCGGCGCCGGGCCGGTCAAATCATGAAGCAAAAGCGCATGGTTGGTAATGACCACATCCGCTTGTTCAGCGCGCTCTTTCGCCCGGGCGAAAAAATGGTGCCGTCCTCCGTCTTCCTCTTCCCCGATGGCGAGCGCGGACAATAGGAGACGGGCGCCGGATGACACATTCAATTCGTCCAAGTCGCCGCTGTCGGTCTCAAGCAGCCAAACGAGCAACTGGCATTTCAAGAGCGCCGCATCGTACGTGTCAGACGGCTCCGCCAAAAACGAAGCAAACTTATCAAGTGACAAATAGTTTTGCTTTCCTTTCAAAACGGCAACGCGGAGCGGAAACGGCGCGATTTGCCGCAATGCCGGCCAATCGCGGCGGATGAGCTGCTCCTGCAGCTGAAGGGTGTGTGTGCTGACGACAACCCGCTCTTGCCGCTCATAAGCAAAAAAGGCGGCAGGAATGAAATAAGCGAGCGATTTGCCAAGTCCGGTTCCTGCTTCAATGAGCGCATGCTGAGACGTCGACAGCGCCTCGTAAACGAGCCGCATCATCTCCCACTGCCCCGCGCGATGCTTGTAGCCCGAAAGCGGAAGAGGCGGCTTCTTATTCCAAAAGGTGGAAAACGAAGCCGAAGCGGGGCGCCGACCGTTCTCCTCCGGCTCCGGCGCCGGTTGTTTCAACGCAATGCCGCGGTATACGGCGACAGCGCGGTCGGCCGGCGCCTTGTTCCGCTTTTTGGCGATGACCGCATCAAGGAGCAAGTAAATATCGCTTTTCAAGTGGCGGGCAAGACCGCGCAGTTGCTCAAGCGTCATAAGCGGCAGACGGGAGAGCCGCTTGAGCAAGGCAATGAACAGCTTGGCGGTCACTTCCGCATCGCTGTCCGCTTGATGCGGACGATCGTGGTGGAGGCCGAGCTGCCTCGCCAAATCGCCGAGCTTATAGCTTTCGGCAGTCGGCAGCACGATGCGGGCGAGCTCGACCGTATCGATCGTCGGACCGGCAAACGGCGGCCAGCCAGCCCGTTCAAGCTCGGCCTGCAAAAACGGCAAATCAAAGTCGACGTTATGGGCGACAAAGTAAGCACCGTGCATCATGGCGGCGATCTCACCCGCCTTGTCAGCAAACAGCGGCGCTCCTTCGACCATCTGTTCGTTGATGTTCGTCAGCTGCTGAATGAACAGCGGAATGGGCTGTTCCGGGTTAAAAAAGCTGGCAAACCGTTCGACAATCAGGCCATCTTCGACGACCGCCATGCCGAGCTGGATGATCCGGTCGCCTTTTTTCGGTCCATTTCCAGTTGTCTCCAAGTCAATGATGACAAAGCGCGTTGCCATAAACGATCACCTCAAAACGAAAAGGGGCGGAAAGCCCCTTTTTGCCCTCATAAAACCGTATGCGCCGGCTCTTCGGCGATGAGCTGCACAATCCGGTTGTTTTCGTCCATAATCGCGATTTTCGGTCGATGGGCGGCGATTTTTTCCTCTGGAACGAGCACATATGAGATGACGATAATAACGTCCCCTTTTTGCACAAGGCGGGCGGCGGCGCCGTTTAGGCAAAAGACGCCGCTTCCGCGCTCGCCGGGGATGACGTATGTTTCAAAACGGGCTCCATTATTATTGTTCACTACCTGCACTTTTTCATTAGCCACAATGCCGACGGCATCCAAAATATCTTCATCGATCGTAATGCTGCCGACGTAATCGAGATTGGCCTCTGTTACACGAGCGCGGTGAATTTTGGCGTTCATGAGCGTGCGAAACATGCTTGCTCCCCCTTTCCATCCCCTTGTTCGCCGGTTTTGGGCAACTCTATCATGAGATTGTCAATCAACCGGGCGCTCGCAAATCGGACGGCGACAGCGATCAGCACTGTCCCGGCGAGCGTCTCAAGCGGCGTCAAATCCGGATATGAACATGCTTCGACATAATCGATCTCAGCGTGCGTATGCGCTTCAATATGCTCTCTAACCATCCGGCGGATGGCCGCTGCGCTCCGCTCCCCTCGTTCGACGGCGGAAGCGGCCGCTTGAAGCGCTGCATACAGCGCCGGCGCCTCCCTCCGTTCTTGCGGCGACAAATAGACGTTGCGCGAGCTTTTCGCCAGCCCGTCCGCCTCGCGGACCGTCGGCACCGGCACGAGCTCGATTGGAAAATTGAGATCGCGGATCAAACCGTCGACGACCGCCACCTGTTGGGCATCTTTCATCCCAAAGTACGCGCGGTCGGGCATAACAATGTTGAACAGCTTAATGAGCACCGTCGCCACGCCGTCAAAATGGCCGGGGCGCGACCGTCCGCACAGCACATTGGCGCGCGCTTGAACGATCGCTCGTACGGTAAGCGGCTCCGGATACATCTCGTCCGCTTCCGGATGGAACAAGACGTCGACTCCATGCTGTTCGGCGATGCGCCGGTCGCGCTCGAAATCGCGCGGATAGCGGGCAAAGTCTTCATTCGGTCCGAACTGAAGCGGGTTGACGAAAACGCTTAGGACGACGATGTCGTTTTCCACGCGCGCCCGATCGATGAGGGAGGTATGCCCTTCATGCAAATAGCCCATCGTCGGAACGAACCCGATCGTCTTTCCTTCACGGCGATATTGGCGCATGAGCGCCTGCATCGCTGCAATCTGATCCATCACGATCATCCTTGCTTTCCTCCGTAAAGCGCCACCCATTCTTCTTCCTTCATCGTAAACGTGTGCGCCGGCTCCGGGAACTGGCGCAGTTTGACATCAGCGACGTAGTTGGCTAACGCCTCGACGATCGTCTCCTGGATGGACGCGTATTGTTTCACAAACTTCGGCACGCGGCTGACGCCGTAGCCAAGCAAATCGTGATACACGAGCACTTGGCCGTCGACTTCCGCCCCGGCGCCGATGCCGATGACGGGAATGGTGAGTTCCCGAGCCATGGCCGCCCCGAGCTGCTTCGGAACACACTCTAAGACAAGGGCGATCGCTCCCGCCTGCTCGCATTGTTTCGCATCATCGAGCAGCTTTTTCGCACTTTCGGCATCTTTGCCTTGCACTTTATAGCCGCCAAGAACGCCGACCGATTGCGGCGTCAACCCGAGATGGGCAACGACCGGCACGCCGGCTTTCGTCAGCGCGGCAATCATGTCGACGACTTCATCCGCTCCTTCGACTTTAACGGCGTTCGCCCCTGACTCTTGCATGATGCGGCGGGCGTTTTGCAGCGCCTCTTCTTTGGACGCATGGTACGACATAAACGGCATATCGGTGACAATAAACGTGTTCGGCGCACCGCGGCGAACCGCCTTCGTATGGTGGATCATATCATCGACCGTCACCGGGATCGTTGAATCATACCCGAGCACAACCATGCCGAGGGAATCGCCGACCAAAATCATGTCGACGCCGGCTTGCTCGGCAAGCTTCGCGGATGGAAAATCGTAGGCGGTCACCATCACGATCGGCTCGCCCGCCTGCTTCATGTGGAAAAAATCGGTTTTCGCTTTCATTTTCGTTCCCTCCTCTTTGGCTACAGAGGAGATGAACCGCCCGAAACAAAACGCCCTTCTTTCCCGCCTTGAGAAAGAAGGACGCCATAAAACCGCCGCCGGTTTCGTTCATCCCTCTGTCCTAGTCCTTCAAAAAAGGATCAAGGCAGATCATTTCCTTCACCTATTCGTGCTGTCGGCCTCGGTGCAGTTCTTCTTGCGAAAGATACTGCCCTTTTCCTCGCTTTGTATTTTAACAAAATTGTTACAATTTTTCTAGTGGCAAATTAGAACTGAATATCGGCAGAATGGATGTAATGGATGTTCTTTTGCTCATCTTCAAGGATGAGCAGCCCGTCATCGGTGATGCCGCGGGCGATGCCGCGAATCGCGCCGCTCAGCGTTCTTGCCGTCACCGGCTTGCCGATCGAGACGGCGTACCCTTCCCAAAGAAGCTTAATCGGACGGAAGCCATGCGCCAAATATTGCTTGTACAGCCGCTCAAGCCGGAACAAAATTTCTTGAATGAGCGGTGCGCGCTTCACGCGTCCGCCCTTTTCGACGAAAAGCGACGTGGCGATGGACCGGATGTCCTCTGAAAACTGTTCGACCGTTTGATTGACGTTGATCCCGATGCCGATGATGACCGAATGGACACGATCAGGGTCAGCTTGCAGCTCCGTTAAAATGCCGACGCATTTTTTGCCGTCAAGCAAAATGTCATTTGGCCATTTAATGTCTGGGACAAGCCCGGTCACTTCCTGAATCGCCTGGCTGATGGCCACCGCAGCCACGAGCGTCAACTGTGGGGCCCGCTGCGGCGGAATGGGCGGCCGCAAAATGAGGCTCATCCAAATGCCCGTCCCTTTCGGGGAAAACCATTTCCGATCCAAACGACCGCGTCCGGCCTTTTGCTCTTCCGCGACGACGAGCGTTCCTTCCGGCGCCCCTTCATACGCGAGCCTTGCCGCAATGCGCTGCGTTGAATCGACTTCGTCAAAAAAGTGGATCGTGTGGCCAAGTTTTTCTGTTTTTAGGCCGAGCTGGATTTCGTTGGCCGTCACTTTGTCCGGCGTGCTGATAATCCGGTAGCCAAGGCGGCGCACTGCTTCGAGTTCAAATCCTTCTTTGCGCAGCTCCTCGATATGCTTCCATACCGCCGCCCGCGAACAGCCGAGCTGTTCGCTGATTTTTTGCCCGGACAAAAATTCGCCGTTTGCCTCGGCAAACAGTTCTAACAGTTTCTTTCTTGTGTCCGATTGCGCTCCATGAGCCATGCATAAATCCGCTCCTTCTCATTTTCGACTTCGCTGCTGACGACCGCCCGCCAGATGGCATCCAACGTCTCTTTCACCCACGGACCGGCCGGTTTTCCAGCCCAGCGAATGACGTCTTTCCCGTTGACGGCAAGCTCCCCTTTCGTTTTGATCGGCAGCGCCGTGAAGCGGCGGCGGAGCTCCTCATGATGCGGTTCAGAGGGCGCGCCGCAAAGCGCGGCGCGCACCGCTTCAACCGATAGCGCCCGCTCGAGGCCGGCCAAAAACAACTGTTCGTTCGTCCACACCTCCGGCCTAGGGACATCATCGAGCGCCGCCAAAATGGCGCCAGCTTCATCAATCACTTTGTTGGGAAGCTTCCAGGCGCGCAAAAACGGACGGATGTCTTTGACATCAAGCGCGCGGCAAAGAAGCGCCCAGCGCTCTTCGCGCTTTGTAAGCCACGGCCAGCGGCAGGCGGCAGCCGAGCGCAGCTGCTGCTCTTTTTCGGCCAATCCCGGCAAATAAGCAAACAGCTTCGTATCAGCCAACAGCGGCAGCGCTTCGGCAACGAACGGACCGGCGAGCAGTTTTTCCATTTCCATGGTCATCCGTTCGACAGAAATGTGGGCCATAAGCGGTGCGTTTTGGACGATCGCCCGCTTCGTGTCCTCAGCAAGCGCAAATCCAAGTTGGCTGACGAAGCGAACAGCCCGCATCATGCGGAGCGCATCTTCGCGAAACCGTTCGTCCGCCGCCCCGACCGTGCAAATGAGCCGCCGCTCGATCGCCTCTTGTCCGCCAAACGGATCAATGATCGTTCCGCGTTCATCCATGGCGATGGCGTTCATCGTGAAATCGCGCCGCTTTAAGTCTTCCTCAAGCGAACGAACGAACGTCACCGACTCCGGACGGCGATGGTCTTCATAGTCGCCGTCCGTGCGGAATGTCGTCACTTCGTACGCTGTTCCTTCATGCACGACGACGACCGTGCCGTGTTTCGAACCGACGTCGATCGTTTTCGGAAACAAGCGCATCACTTCTTCCGGTAGAGCGCTTGTCGCGATATCGACGTCGCCGATCGCACGCCCGATCAACAAGTCGCGCACCGCGCCGCCGACAAAATACGCCTCATAGCCATGCCGCTTCAATTGTTGGATAATGCTGAGCGCCTGTTCAAACGGCGGTTTCATCGTTTCACCTTCCTTGCCGCAAGCGAAGCGTACAGCTGTTCATACTGCCCGACGATGTCGGCCGAGCGGAACTTGCGCTCGACCGTTTGCACCGCCTGTCTTGCCATCTCAGCGTGCAACCGGCAGTCTGTCAACAGCGCCATCGCCCGTCTTGCCGCCTCTTTGACATCGCCAAGCGGGCATAAAAACCCGGTTTTCCCATCCTCAATCACTTCCGGAATCCCGCCGATGGCCGTGCCGATGCACGGAACGCCGCACGCCATTGCTTCAAGCAATACGAGCCCGAAGCTTTCTTTTTCCGACAAAAGCATCATCACATCACTGATCGAATACAGCTCTTCGAGTTTATCCTGTTTTCCTAAAAAGCGGACATCATCTTGCAGCCCAAGCTCTTTCACAAGCCGGCAGACGACGGTCATTTCCGGACCGTCGCCGACAAGCAAGAGCTTGGCTGGCACGTGCCGGCGCACGATGGCAAACGCTCGCACTACATCGGGCACACGCTTCACTTTCCGGAAATTCGAGACATGGATCACAACTCGTTCATCGTCGCGAATGCCGTACTCGCGCCGTAAATGGCCCGCTTCCCGGCGACGGTAGACGCGTTCATCGACAAAATTGTAGACGGTATGGATCATTGCTTGCACATCGAGCAGTTCATACGTCTGCCGGGCAAGGGCGTCAGACACCGCCGTAACGATATCCGACTGCTCGATGCCGAATTTGATCATATCGGAAAGCGACGGGTCATAGCCGAGCACTGTGATGTCGGTGCCGTGCAGCGTCGTGATGATCGGCAGCTCGCCGACCATTTGCCGCGCCAACACCGCACAGACGGCATGAGGAACGGCGTAATGGGCATGAAGCACATCGAGCCGTTCCCGCTTTGCCACCTCAGCAATTTTGCTGGCCAATGCCAAATCGTACGGCGGGTATTGAAAGACGGAATATTGGTTGACACTGACTTCATGATAATAAATGTTGCCGTACACTTTATTCAAACGAAACGGCATGCTCGATGAGATAAAGTGAATCTCATGCCCCCGCTCCGCCAGCAGCTTGCCAAGCTCAGTGGCGACCACTCCGGAGCCCCCGACCGTCGGATAGCAAACAATCCCGATTTTCAGCTTCATCGCTCCTCCTCAAACAAATTGGAAAGATGAATCGGCGTTTTCGTCAAAAACCCTTCCGCATACGCCGCGCCGATTTGTTGACCGAACCAGCGCTCGCGGCTTTCAATCATCTCGATGTAGCCGTTGGTCAGCGGGGTGTCAACCGAGCCAGGCCGTTTTTGAAATTGGCTTTCGTACGCGCGCAGGCTGTCCAGCTTGTCATCGATCGTTTCGCTAATATCGATGAGAAAATGCGGGCGGCAAAAGGCATTGATCATATAATAATACACCGCCCGAACGCGGTGCGCATCGCCAAGCTCTCCAGCGCCATAGCGGCGGATGCCGGCGGAAAAGACCGCTTCCTCGACAAGGCGGGCGCATCGCCCGTGGTCCGGATGCCGGTCTTCCCAATAGGGGGCGAATACAAGGCGCGGCCGGCAGCGGCGGATGACCGCTGCGATCTGGCGGATCGCCTCTTCCTCGACGTAAAGGCCGCGATCAGGCAGCCGAAGATTGAACCGCTCGGATACACCGAGCCGGCGGGCCGCCTCGGCCGCCTCTCTCTGCCGCTCGTCGACCGTGCCGTTGGACGACAGCTCGGCTTGCGTCAAGTCGCAAATAACGGCGCGAAAGCCGCGGTGCACATATTTGGCGATCGTCCCGCCCATGCCGATCTCGACATCATCCGGATGGGCGCCGAACGCCAACAAGTCACACGTTTCCATCATCGCTGTCACCTTTCTGTTTCCTATTCCTCCCCGCCTTTTGTCCGTCCGCGCACAATGCTGCGCCATGCCAAATCGCCGCGCTCCAACGCGCGGATGAGCAGCTCGGCCGTGCCGATGTTCGTCGCCAGCGGCACGGCATAGACGTCGCAAAGACGCATCAATGCGCTGATGTCCGGCTCATGCGGCTGGGCGGTGAGCGGATCGCGGAAAAAAATGACCAGATCCATTTCATTGCGGGCGATCATCGCCCCGATTTCTTGGTCGCCTCCGTACGGCCCCGATTGGAAGCGATGAACTGGAAGACCGGTCGCCTCCTGGATGCGCAAGCCGGTCGTGCCGGTGGCGTACAATTCATGGTTTGCAAGCACAGGCGCATAGGCGGTCGCAAATGCGACCATTTCTTCCTTTTTTTGGTCATGGGCAATTAACGCGATTTTCATTCCATTCTCCCCCGTTTGCGCAGTTTGCACACTATTCCAAAATATGCTCCAGCCCATAGACAAGCGTATGTAAATGCATCACCGTTTCCACTGCCAGCTTCACCCCGGACATAAACGAGCGGCGGTCGAACGAATCGTGGCGGATCGTCAACGTCTGGCCGTTGCCGCCGAAAATCACTTCTTGATGAGCGACAAAGCCCGGCAGACGGACGCTGTGGATCGGGATGCCGTCGTAAGCGGCGCCGCGCGCACCAGCAAGCGTTTCCTTTTCGTTCGGGTGGCCTTGCTTTTTCGACGGTCGCACTTCGGCAATGAGCTGCGCCGTCTTCAACGCTGTTCCGGACGGTGCGTCAAGCTTTTGATCATGGTGCAATTCAATGATTTCTACATCAGTGAAATATTTGGCTGCCATGCGGGCGAATTTCATCATCAACACCGCTCCGACGGCAAAGTTCGGCGCGATGATGGCGCCGATTTCGTTCTCCTCGGCCAGCTCGGTGAGCCGCTCAATCTCTTCTGGCGTAAATCCGGTCGTGCCGACGACCGGACGGACGCCATAACGCAACGCCAGCTCGGTATGCCGCTTTCCAGCTTCCGGCGTTGTCAAATCGATCAATACATCCGGCTTCACCTCGGTAAAACAGCGGGCCGCATCGGTGTAAATCGGGGCGTTGACGCCGGAAAACCCGTCGATCTCCGCTAAGTTTTGGCCATCGTGACGGCGGTCGATGACCGCGGCCAGTTCAAAGTGATCCGTTTGTTGCACGAGCGCGACCGCTTCACGGCCCATGCGGCCGCGCGGTCCCGCGATGACGATGCGAATCGTCATGATCCTTCCTCCTTCCGCGTCCAGCGGTCACGGTCGCGGGTGCGGAACTTGTCCATCACCCGTTCGTGCGCCGCCTGCAAATCAATGCCGAGCGAATTAGCGAAGCAAATGAGCACAAACAGCAAATCGCCCAGCTCTTCTTCCACCGTTTTTTCTTGTTCGGTCGCCTTTTTCGGCTTTTCCCCGTAGTAATGGTTCACCTCGCGCGCCAGCTCGCCGAGCTCTTCCGTCAGCCGCGCCAGCATGGCGAGCGGGCTGAAATAGCCTTCTTTGAATTGACTGATATAGTCATCCACTTCCTGTTGCATTTGTTTCATCGTTTTCTCCTGCATGGCTTGTCACCTCGTCTGTTTTCATGTTAGCGAAAAGCGGCGCATTTGACAAATGTTTTCGCCCGCTGTCCATTCCGTCCATTTTCGCTCGTCATTGCCTATATGGACAAGTTCCTCTATAATTAAGGGCGCCGACTATTTTTGCGGACGGAGGGAAGGTATGATTTTCGGACTAAAGGTCAAAAACTGCCTGTTTATTTTGCTTGGCGCCGCCATTTTCGCCTTCGGGCTCGTTCATTTCAACATGCAAAACAATTTGGCGGAAGGCGGGTTTACCGGCATTACGCTTCTTCTGTATTTTTTGTTCGGACTGGATCCAGCGATCACCAACTTGGCGCTCAACATTCCGCTCTTTTTCATCGGCTGGAAGCTGCTCGGCCGCCAGACGTTTCTCTATACCGTCATCGGCACGGTCGCCGTTTCCGTCTTTTTGTCCATCTTTCAACGCTACATGATTCATATGCCGCTTCGACATGACATGACGCTCGCAGCATTGTTTGCCGGCGTCTTTATCGGCGTCGGCCTCGGCATTATTTTCCGCTACGGCGGCACAACCGGAGGCGTCGATATTATCGCCCGCCTCGTCCATAAATATAAAGGCATCAGCATGGGCAAAACGATGTTTGCCTTTGACGCCACCGTCATCACGTTGTCGCTTCTTCTTTACCTGTCATACCGCGAGGCGATGTATACGTTGGTCGCCGTCTTTATCGCTGCCCGGGTCATTGATTTTCTGCAGGAAGGCGGCTATGCGGCAAAAGGGGCGACCATCATCTCAGAAAAAAGCGAGGAGATCGCCAACCGGATCTTGACAGAGATGGAGCGCGGCGTCACCGTGCTGAAAGGGCGCGGCTCGTATACGAAGCGCGACCGTGATGTCTTGTATTGCGTCGTCGCCAAAAACGAACTGCCGCGCTTAAAAAGTGTCATTATATCCGTTGATCCGCATGCATTCGTCGCCGTCACCGATGTGCATGATGTGCTCGGCGAAGGGTTTACGCTCGACGAACAGAAACGGCCGCTGGAACCATGAAAAGCCGCTGGCGCGAAAGCCCAACCGGGACAAGCCCGGCAAGCGCCGCTTGAAAGTGCCGGGGCGGTGCTTGCACAAAGCAACGGGAAAACAAAAAAGAGGGGGAAACGTTTCCCCCTCGCAAAAAGCGCCAGTGCTTAGTCTTCCGGCTGCCGCGCCCGCTTCTCTTCCTTTTCTCCTTTGTACTTCCGCCAGCCAACGTACGTCAGCGTCAGCACGATCACTCCGCCAGTGGAAATCATCATCCAAATGAGCGACGGGTCAGCTTCGTCCTTTTTCACCCCGGCAAACAGCGCTTCAAGATCTTGACGTGCATCGGCGAGTTGCTCGCGCTGCTCGTCTTCGCTGCGTTGCCAAAACGCGGCGGCCTGCAACGCCTCCAGATCGTCATCGACCTTTGTCGCGATATTCGGCGGCACGTCGATTTTCACACTCGGCTCGATCAATGTATAGCGGTCAAGCAACTGGCGGAGGGCAGCGGCATACGCTTTCTGCTCGCCTTGCTGGGCCGCCTTTTCGACCGCAGCAAACGCCTCCATGACAGCCGCCTCCATCTCCGTCCAAAGCGGCTGGTATGTCGAATGGATGGCGTCAACAACAAGGCGAAACTGGGTGATCGCCGCCACTTTGTCTTCCGCGGGGATCGGCGCCGTCATCGCCTTGACTGCCTGCTCGTGCGTCACGGTCACTGCCCGCAATTCATCGGCCGACTTCAACCGTTCTTTTGCCCCAAGGGCGAAAAACCGCTCGGAAAAATAGCGGAGCACTTCTTTTGCTTCGGCAAAACGACCGTTTTTCGCCAATTGCAGCGCCTCGTCGGAAATATCGTCCAACTGCTCCCAACCGTTTGTTTGTCCAGCCGCGCCAATGGGCGCTGGCCATAAAAAGGCGAGCGACAACAGCATGGCTAGCCCGATTCGCTTCATCATCGTCCCTCCCTCATCCACTAGTACAATGTATGAAGGAGTGGACAAGAGTAGACCAGGCAACTGCCAGAAAGCTTCCGCCCAACGTTCCTCCTTGTGTTCAACGCTCTACTCTGATGCCTGCCGGAAAGACATGTCGCCCGGCAGAAGCGGATGGCGCCGGAGGCGGACGCCAAGCTGATACGCAGCGGCAATCGATGCGATGCTCAACCAAAACGTAAAATAGCCGATTTCGTTGGCGTAGTCAGCCAGCACACTATAGCGAGGCATCATGCCAAAGACGTAATCGATGACATCGTTATGCAGCGTCCACACGGCCGCCAGCATAAGGTGAAGGAAGCGGAATCGATAAAACGGGGCGTACAGCATTCCTTCGATCGCCATCGCCCCGTGCGAAACGATGAGCATCCAGCCGGCCCAATCAAGCGTGCCGGTGACGCGCCAAACGAGCACATTCATAACGACCGCCCAAATTCCATACTTAACAAGCGTCACCAAAGCCAACGCTTCAAAAAGCGGCGCCGACCTGCCGAAAAGCCATGCCACAAGGACGACAAGAAAAAAAAGGCTCGCCGTCGGGCTGTCGGGAACAAACGGCAAAAAAACGGGCGGCGTATCGGCAAGTTGATAACGATACCAATAATATCCATATATAGTGCCCGCCGTGTTGACGAACAAGAGCAGCCAAACAACCGGCCGGGAAGCCAACAGCGCATAAAGCCACGCCATCATCTGCACCTCGCCTCGGTTTCATGTTGGCACGAAAAAAGCTGACTAACGCGAGTCAGCTTTTTCGTGTCGAAACGATTATTCCGCTTTTAGTCCAGCGATGAATTCGGACAGTTTTTTCAATTCTTCATCCGTGCCCTTAAAGACGCCGGGCGGCATGCTGCCTTTCCCTTCTCTCGCGATTTTCGCGATTTCTTCTGGTTTCAAGCCGGTGCCGATGAGCGACGGACCAGCGCCGCCGGACAAGTTTTGTCCGTGGCACGATGTACATGTGTTCGCCTGCGCGATTTTATAACCTTCCGCGTTCGTGTCAATTTTCACTTCGGCACGAATTTTCCCTTGTTCAGCTGCTTTTTTCCAGTCGTGTGTAACGACCGATTCCCATGTCAAATAAATCATCGCCGCAAGCGCCAACAGCATCATCCCGGTCGCTACCGGCCGCTTCCAAGGACGGCGCTCTGGGCCGCGGTCCAAAAACGGCGCTAATAGGAGCGCGCCAAACGCCAACCCTGGGATGATGATCGCGCCGACGACCGTATACGGACCAGACGCATACGAATATTTAAGCAATTGGTATAAGAACAAGAAATACCAGTCAGGCAGCGGCACGTACGTCGTGTCCGTCGGGTCGGCGATCCGCTCAAGCGGCGACGGATGGGCGACCGTCAAGCATAAGAAACCGACGAGAAAGACCGATCCGACCAACCATTCCTTGAGCAGGAAGTTCGGCCAAAACACTTCCGTTTTCCCGGGATATTCCGAATAGTCCTTTGGAATATTCGGTTTTCTCACCGCGGGAACACGGGAATCGCCGACGAATTTCATTCCTTTTCCGCGATGCATTGCGTGGTTCCCTCCTTTTTTCTATCGCCTCTAAACGCGGGATCGACCGATCATAGCGGACCGGAAATGCCTTGTCTGCGAATCATTAAAAAGTGCGCTGCCATTAAGCCGAGTAAAGCGGCCGGCAAGAAGAAGACGTGAATGGCAAAGAAGCGCGTCAACGTTTGCGCGCCGACAATTTCTGGGTCCCCAGCTAACAGCGTCTTAATGGCCGGGCCAATGAGCGGCGTCGCTTCCGCGATTTGCAAACCGACTTTCGTCGCAAACAGCGCTTTCATATCCCACGGCAACAAGTAGCCGGTGAAGCCAAGACCCATCATCACCATAAAAATCAATACGCCGACAATCCAGTTCATTTCGCGCGGCTTCTTATAAGCCCCTTGGAAAAAGACGCGCAGCGTATGTAAAAACATCATGACGATGACGAGGCTCGCCCCCCAGTGGTGCATGCCGCGCACAATTTGGCCGAACGCCACTTCGTTTTGCAAATAATACACCGATTCCCACGCGTTTTTAATATCCGGGACGTAGTACATCGTCAAAAACATGCCTGACAAAATTTGAATGACCGTGACAAAAAACGTCAGCCCGCCGAAACAATAGACAAAGGCGGAAAAGTGATGGGCGGGGTTGACGTGTTCCGGAACTTCGTGATCGGCGATATCCCGCCATAAAGGCGTAATATCTAAGCGTTCATCGACCCAGTCATACAGCTTGTTTAACACGCATTACGCCTCCTTTCTTGGTTTCGCCTTGCCTAAATACAGCTTGCCGTCTTTCACTTTGTACTCGTAACGGTCAAGCGGAGCTTGCGGCGGCGTCCCCGGAACGTTTGTGCCGTCCTTCTCATAGCGCCCATAGTGGCATGGGCAGAAAAACTGGTTCGGATGCTCTTTATCCGTGTTCCAGTCGACCGTACAGCCAAGGTGTTTGCAGATCGGCGACAGGGCGATAATGTCCCCCTTTTCATCCTTGTACACCCAGGCTGATTTCGGCTCTTCCGACTCATACCAAGCGTCTTTCACCTTCACTTTAAAGTCGAAGCGCTTCGGTTCGGTCGTAATCTCTTTGACGTCTGCTACCGCGACCATCTCCGTCCCTGCTTCATCCTTCAAGATCGGATCGAAAGCAAAACGGAGCATCGGCATCAGCATCCCTGCCGCCATAAAGCCGCCGACGCCGGTCAGCGTGTAGTTTAAAAACTGACGTCTCGTTACACGATGTTTGTTGTCGCTCATCGTCTTCCCCCCTCTATGCAAAATCAAGTCCACACCGGACGATTGTATGTATAACACATATGGAAAACTAGGACATTCTAATGATAGCTCAATTGCTGGACAAGGTCAATATCACAGGCGGCAAAACGTCGGACTTTGCCGCGTCTACTCTTGCGCCCAGCGGCCGATGAGAAAGCGGAGCAGCTCGGCGGCCTGCTCTCTGACAAGCTCGTGCTTGTACGATTCACCCATGCTCTCGAGCGGAACAACCGGAACGAACCAAACGCGGCTCGCTTCCCCCTCCTGTTGCCACGCACGATCGCATGTCACATAAAACAGATGCTTCATTCCTTCCCGCCTAAGCCTGTTGGTCCAATCTGCCAGCCTTTCCGCAAGCTGCGCCCGCGGTTCATCGGCGAAATACACAAACGGCGGCAGCAAAAACACCCGCCCCCTTAGCTGCCGCTCGACCTCGGCCGCGATGAGCTGAACAAGCTCCCCGCCGGAAGCGAGCCGCTTCGCTCCTTGGCCGAGAGCCACCGGCAAAAGCGGAAGGAGCGCCGTGTCGATGTAGTCGCGCTCTCGTTCATAGAGAGCGACGTCCTCGCCTGTCCACTTCATTCGTACTCTCCTTTGCCTTTAAAGTTTATTCCCTCCATCACCATACCATATTTTTCGGCAAAAGAAAAACCTTGCCGGCGGCAAGGCTGTTACAATTTGTTTAATTCATCGGTCAGGCGGCGGAACGCCTCTTCATCATGGCGGTCAAGCGCCTCATCGATCAGCTTCATGAGCCGCCCGCGCCGGAATTCGTAAATGGAGCGTTCTAAAAACTGCTCGGCGAGGCGCTGGTCGTTTTCGCTCACTTGCGCCTGCTTCGGCGCATACGGGTTTTCCTCAAGCACGGCGACATATTGCGGCGAGTGAAAAGAAGCGCGGAAATTCAGTTGAATGTAAATATCTTCGTCGCGGTTTAAACGGATGTCGTGGAACGACTTCTCTGCATCAGTCGTCATGACATTGCCTTTGTAAAAGCGAAACGGCACATCATCAACGCAATGGGTCGACATAATGATGCCGCGCGGGCAATATTGGGCATTCTCGACAAAATGCACCTTTTGCATGAGCTGGTCATGGCTCATCAAATAGTTTAAAATCCAGACACACTCGCGCCGCTTCAACTGATAGTGGCTTAAAAACCAACGGATAAACTCTTTTTTCTCATTGACGGATACGTGCGTCATTGTGCGCTTCCCCCTCGGTCGGTTTCCAAGAAAGAGGTTTGGCCACCGCTTCTCCCCTACTCTTCGAGCTCAAGCAGCATCTCCGCCGCCTCCGTATAGGTTGGGTCGAGACGAAGGATCTGTTGAAATATTTCTTTCGCCGCCGCCCGATTTCCTTCCTCGATGAGAAAATATCCGTACTCTTCGAGGAACTCGACATTGTGCTTAAAGAAATTATATGCCTCGCCGTAATGATTTAATGCATCGTCGTACATCTCAAGCCGATGTTTGGCGCGCCCAAGGTCCCATTCAAACTGCGGATCGTACTCGCCATCGGCCATCGCCTGCTCGAGAAGCGCTACGACATCCTCATAGCGCTGTTCGTTTAGCCAAAGCGCTGATAAAACCGTAAGCGCCTCGATGTACCCGCCATCGATCTCAAGCGCTTTTTTCAAATGCTCCTCTGCCTCCTCTGGCTTGTTCAGCTTGAGCGCCAGCTTGCCTGCGTAAAGGCGGAGCTCTTTGTTCCATTCATCGACGCTGATGCCGGCCTGCGCCGTTTCATAGCTTTGCTCAAGCCTCCCTTCCTGCTCATACGCCTTGGCTAAATAAAGGTAAAGCGGGGTGTAGTCCGGATCGAGCTCTTTTAAAGCGCTGAGCTTATCGATGGCCGTTTGCGTATAGCCGGCCTGCAACGCAGTGAATCCGTAGGCGAACAGCGTCCGGCTGTCCATTTTTTCATTGAGCGCCTCCTCATAATACGGAAGCGCCGCCTCGAATTCCCCGGAACGGCTGAGCGCCTCAGCGATCCGCTCGGTGATCAAGACGCCGGCCATCTCCTTATTCGTCTTCCGCACCTGTTCATAAAGCGGCACGCTTTTTGAGTATTCACCGTGCGAAAAATACAGCTCAGCTAACGCAAACTGCACGATCGGCTCATCTGGAGCTTTCTCGTACGCTTGACGCAGCTTCCGCTCGCTCACTTCCGCCAGCCCTTGCATTTCGTACAAATCGGCGGCAAGAAGGCACGCGCGGACAAACTGCGGATCGTCTTCGTCGATCTCCGACAAAATGGCGAGCGCTTCCTCTTCGGCTTCAAGCTCCGTATACACTTCCGCCAAAAACAAGCGAATGTCGCCGTCATCCGGATAGCGGGCGGTCAGCTCCTCAAGCAGCTCCTTCGCCTCTTCCGGCATTCCCCATCCGTACAAGCAGTCGGCAAGCGCGTATTTTTCTTCATCACTTCCATATTTTTTCACTTTCGGCACGAGCGCCAACGCCTGATCGACGTTTCCGTTTTCCACTAAGCGAATGATTTGTTCGACGCGTGTCATGGTTTCGTCAGCCCTCTCTTGCGGCAGGCGGCCGGGCGCCCACAGGAGCCCATCCGCCTTTGCCATTCAAATCGTTATGTACCGTTACAACGGGAACATGAATGATGATAATCGATCATGGCCGTTTCCGCAACCAAACCGCTCGCTGTCTGAAAGGTGCGCCGTTTTTCGGCCGAAAACCGGGATGTATCCGCTTTCAAAAAAATACGAAGCCAATCCCTCTCACTGACAATATATGAACGAACAACGCAAAATATGACCGCCCGCCCGCTTGGGGCGGGAGGCCTTACAGCAGCGAACGGAGATCAGCAAAAAACGCCGGATAGGAAACGGCGACCGCTTCCGAACGCTCGAGGCGGACCGTCCCTTTGGCGATGCAGGCGGCAACGGCGAGCATCATGCCGATGCGGTGGTCGCCATGGCTGTCGACAACGATCCCATCAGCGTAAAGCGGCGTTTTGCCGCGGATGATCATGCCATCATCGGTCGCCTCAATGTCAGCGCCGAATTTTTTCAATTCGGTGACGACCGTATCGATCCGGTTCGTCTCTTTCACCTTCAGTTCGCTCGCGTCTTTGATGACGGTCGTTCCTTCCGCCTGCGTCGCGAGCAAGGCAATGATCGGAATTTCGTCGATCAATCTTGGAATGAGATCCCCGCCGATTTCGACCGCCCGAAGCGTCGACGTGCGGACCGTAATATCACCGACCGGCTCGGTTTCCTCGTTGCGGACGTTGTCAATCGCAATATCCGCCCCCATTTGTGTAAGCACATCGATGATGCCGGTCCGCGTTGGATTTAAGCCAACGTTTTTCAGCGTAATTTCGCTGTTCGGCACAATGGCGCCGGCGACAAGGAAAAAGGCGGCTGACGAAATATCGCCGGGAACGTAAATGTGCGTTCCGCGCAAGCGTTGCGGGCCAGCCACCGAGACGGTCAAGCCATCCACACTCACTTCACCGCCAAACAACCGAACCATCCGCTCGGTATGATCGCGCGAGCGGTGCGGTTCGGAAACAGACGTCACGCCGTCAGCGAATAAGCCGGCAAGCAAAATGGCCGATTTTACTTGCGCGCTCGCCACCGGCGAAGTGTAGCGAAGCGGGCGAAGCGCGCCGCCGCGGATGGAAAGCGGCGTATAATTGCCCCCATCGCGCCCATCAATATGCGCACCCATTTCGCGAAGCGGCTTCGTCACCCGCCCCATCGGCCGCTTGGCGATCGATTCATCGCCGACAAGGCAAGCGTGAAACGGCTGGCCGGCCAAAATGCCGAGCAACAGGCGCGCCGTCGTTCCCGAGTTGCCGACATCAAGCACCGCGGCCGGCTCGCGCAGCCCGCCGGGGCCGGCTCCTTCGACAACGACTGTCGTCCCGTCCCGGCGAATGTCGACGCCGAGTTTCCGGAAACAGTCGATCGTGCTTAAACAGTCCGCCCCAGGCAAAAAATGGTCAATCACCGTCCGTCCAGAAGCAAGCGCCCCGAGCATGACGGCGCGATGGGAAATCGATTTGTCGCCGGGGACTTCAATCGTCCCTCGAAGCGATGATACGTTCGTTGGCAGCTGCATCGAAACCCCTCCACTGTTTTTTGTTGCTACCCTTCATAGATGGCATAATTCGTATGCTGGGCAAGGCACGCTTTCGCCCGCGCCCGATCGTCTTCGCTTTGGAAGCTGAGGCGGAGCACGCCGTAAATTTCTTCGCGCGTCTCAATGATGCGGATGTTCGTAATGCTGATGTTTTCCTTGGCTAAATAGCCGGTCACTTCGGAAATGACGCCCGGATAATCCGGCACGTCGACATACAAATCGTAAAACGACGGAATCGCTCCTTTCGTTCTCGACGGCAGCCCGTCGCGAAACTGTTTCGCCTCCAAAAAGTAATGGTAAATGGCGATGCTGTTTTCTTCTTCCACAAACGAGCGCAGCCGCTCCATTTCGGCGATCCAGCGGTCAAAGAGCGCAAGCAGTTCATGCTTGTTATGGATGAAAATGTCGCGCCACATTTCCGGATTGCTCGACGCGATGCGGGTGATGTCGCGGAAGCCGCCAGCCGCCAGCCGGCTGACGAGGGCGTTTTCGCTCTCATATTCACGCGCCTGATGAACGAGGCTCGCGGCAATCAAATGCGGAAAATGGCTGATTACGCCAGTGATGCGGTCATGCTCTTTAGGCGTTAAGATGACAAACTGCGCTTTCGTTCCCGCAAGCCACTGTTTCAACGCCTCGACTTGCTTGAGCGGCACATCGTCCGTCGGCGTCAAAATGTAAAAGGCGTTTTCAAACAGATGAGCCCTTGCCGCCGCCACGCCGCTTTTATGCGACCCGGCCATCGGGTGGCCGCCGATGAATACTACGCCATGGTCCAACAGGCGGCGGGCGCCTTGGACGATGCGCTGCTTCGTGCTGCCGACATCGGTGACGATGACGCCGCGCTTCAACCGCTCGAGCGGCATCGACGAAAGCAGCGCCTCCGTCTGCATGACAGGAACAGCCAAAACGATCAAATCCGCCTGTTCGTATCCGTCTTCAAGCGAACGGGCAGCTTCGTCGATCACCTTGAGCGAGCGCGCCAAGCCGAGCTGCCGCTCATTGACATCATAGCCGATGATCATCGCCTCCGGATGCGCTTTTTTAATCGCCAATGCAATCGATCCCCCGATCAAGCCGAGGCCGACAATGAATACTTTTCCTTCCAATCGTCCCACCTACTTTATGTAAACGTGCGCCCGCTGCTTTCGAAAGGCAACGGGCGGGTCTCTCTATCCATTCCTCCACCGAACGGTCAGGCGAGCTGTTTTTCCCGAAGCAGTTGCGAAACGAATTCCAACACCCGGTCGTTTTGCTCTTTCGCGCCGACCGTCACGCGCACGCCAGTCGGCAGCCCAAGCGCTTGGCCCGAGCGGACAATGACGCCGCGCTCCAGCAAATAGCGGAACACTTCGTCGCCATCCAACCCGAAATCAATGAACAAAAAGTTCGTTTGCGACGGATAATACTTGAGGCCGTTCTCCTCGCAAAAGCGATAATACCGCTCAAGCTCGGCGCGATTTCGTTCGACGCAGGCGCGGATGAACGCTTGATCGTCAAGTGCGGCCGCCGCGGCCGCTTGGGCAATGGCCGACGTGTTAAACGGCTCGCGCGCCGGCTCGACGGCGCGGATGAGCGCCTCGCTCGCCACGCCGTAGCCGACGCGGAGCGCGGCAAGGCCGTACGCTTTCGAAAATGTGCGCATCACGACAAGCTGCTCGTACTCGTTTAAAAGCGGCACCGTTTGCGGGTAGTCGGGCGCCGTCACATATTCGTAGTACGCTTCATCCACGACGACGAGCACGTGCGGCGGCACGCGGTCCAAAAAGGCGCGCAGCTCGGTATCATTCACATACGTGCCCGTCGGGTTGTTCGGATTGCAAATCCAGACGATGCGCGTGTTTTCATCGATCGCCGCAAGCATCGCCTCCAAATCATGACGTCCATCAACAAGCGGCACTTCGCGCACCTCGGCCCGCTCGATGATGGCATTATGCCGGTATTGCGGGAATGTCGGCGCCGCCATCACCGTATTCACGCCCGGCTCTAAAAAGGCGCGGCAAAGAATTTGCACCACCTCATCCGAACCGTTGCCAAAGAGAAGCTGTGTTTCCTTGACGCCAAGATGCTTCGCCACCTTTTCGCGCAACGTGCGGGCGCAGCCGTCCGGATAGACGGCGAGGCGGTCAAGCCCAGCGGCGATGGCCGCTTTTGCCGCTGGCGACGAACCGTACGGATTCTCGTTAGAAGCAAGTTTGATAATCTCAGGCAAGCCATATTCCCGCTTGACTTCTTCGATCGATTTTCCCGGCTGGTACGGAGAAAGTCCCCGGAGCGATTCCTTTACTTGCATGATTGTCGCCAACTCCTTCAATTCGGAACTTTTAGCGCGAAGAACACGGCTCCCGAAGCGGCGCAGCAAGCGAACGGGTGTAGGCGGCAAACTCAGCGACAGCCGCTTCCCTTTCGTCCGGCTTCTGCAAACGGAGAGCCAGCTGCTCGACTTTTTGCACGAGAGCGCTGCCGACGACAACACCGTCGCACACCTCTTTTAACATCGCGACTTGCCCCGGCGTCGAAATGCCGAAGCCGACAGCGACCGGGACGCGGCTATGCTGCTTCACTTCACGGAGGAAATCGCCAAGCGTCTCCGGCAGCGTCTCGCGCACACCGGTGACGCCAAGCGAGGAGACGCAATACAAAAACCCTTGCGCCGCCGAAGCGATCCGCTCGATCCGCTGCTTCGACGTCGGCGCGACAAGCGAAATGAGCGGGAGGCCAAATCGTTCGCCAAGTTCGCGGAGCGGGCTGCTTTCCTCAAACGGCAAATCGGGAATGAGCACGCCGTCGGCGCCATTTTCCTGCGCTAAAGCAAAAAAGGATTCTTCTCCTAATTGTAACACAGGATTGTAATACGTAAAGAGAATAATCGGAATGTTTACCCCTTTTTTTCGCATCTCGCCAATAAGCTGAATGGCTTTCGGCAGCGTCATGCCCCCGTCAAGCGCCCTTGCGGCGGCGCGTTGAATCGTCGGTCCGTCAGCGAGCGGGTCGGAGTACGGCACGCCAAGCTCCAATATGTCAGCGCCGGCCTCCTCAAGCGCCAGGGCGAGATCGATCGTCACATCGGGAGTCGGATCACCGGCAACGATAAACGGGATAAATAGCGGCGGATTAACCGACAGTGGCAATGTCTTCACCTTCCCTCGCACCAAGATGGCGCATCATCGTTTGCACATCTTTATCTCCGCGGCCGGACAGGCAAATGAGCACCGTTTCATCCGGCGGCATCTCGCGGGCGAGCTCGACGGCTTTCGCCACCGCATGGGCCGATTCGATGGCCGGAATGATGCCTTCCGTTTGCGCCAACAATTGAAACGCAGCGACGGCCTCGTCATCGGTCGCGCTTTCGTAGCGGACGCGGCCAATGCTCGCCAAATACGCATGTTCCGGGCCGACGCCGGGGTAATCCAAGCCGGCTGAGATCGAATACGGTTCGAGAATTTGTCCGTACTCGTCTTGCAACAGGTAGGTCATCGCCCCGTGTATGACCCCTTTCGTCCCTTTTGTGATTGTCGCCGCATGGTGCGGAGTGTCGATCCCTTTGCCGGCCGCCTCGACGCCGACGAGGCGGACGTCATCTTGCAAAAACGGATAAAACATGCCGATGGCGTTGCTGCCGCCGCCGACACAGGCGACGATGACATTCGGCAGCTTCCCTTCACGGGCGAGAAACTGTTTTTTCGCTTCATCGCCAATCACGCGCTGAAACTCGCGCACCATTTTCGGGTACGGATGCGGACCGACGACCGAGCCGATCATGTAAAAATGGTCGTCGCAGTGGGCGACCCAATAGCGAATTGCTTCGTTCGTTGCATCTTTCAACGTTCGGTTGCCGCTTGACACCGGCACGACTTCGGCGCCCAACAGCTTCATGCGAAACACGTTCAGCTCCTGCCGCTTGATGTCTTCTTCACCCATAAAAACGATGCAATCCATGCCGAAATGGGCGGCCACCGTCGCCGCGGCGACGCCGTGCTGGCCGGCGCCGGTTTCAGCGATCAGCTTTTTCTTGCCCATCCGTTTTGCCAAAAGCGCCTGGCCGATCGCGTTGTTGATTTTATGGGCGCCCGTATGGTTTAAATCTTCGCGCTTTAAATAAATTTTCGCGCCGCCGACTTGCCGTGTCAAATTCGGCGCGAACGTGAGCGGGGTCGGGCGACCGGAGTAATGCTGCAAAATGCGGATGTATTCTTGTTTGAACGATTCATCGGCAAGCGCTTTGTCAAGCTCCGCTTCGATTTCCTCAAGCGGAAGCATGAGCGTCTCAGGGACAAACTTGCCGCCGAAATCGCCAAACCGGCCGTATTCATTCGGAACGCGTTCCATCATCTAACCCCACCTTCTCCTTCATAAAAGTTGAAAGACGAAGAGCCGCATTTCTTCAAAGTGCCTGCGTTTGTTAACCGTCTGAGCGTCAGCGCCGTCTTTTGGCCCTTCGCTTTGTTATTTTTTTATCCGGCGTGTTGATTAACCAATAAAAAGTCTATTGAGAAGGCTCTAGTCCGAGCTTTTCTGCCGTAGTCGGCAAGCGATTCGCTTGCCGACCGGGCATGCTGCCGCATGCCCTCCTCGAACAATGAACACTTTGCGGGCAAATGTCATTTGCCCGCCGGCGTTCTTGTTCGAGGGAAGAGGCAGAAAAGCTTGTGTTTAGCCATATCATTCTGTGTTTTTTCGTACATAACGGATCATCAACACCCGTGATGTTTTATTTTTGCTTCGATTTGTTTCATCTTCGCTGGATCTTTGCGTCCGTCCGTTTCAATGCCGCTGCTAATATCGATGCCATCCGGGCGGTAGACAAGCAGCCGCTCGATATTGTCCGGAGTGACGCCGCCGGCGATGAAGCACGGCACGCCTTGGCGGGCCGCCTCTTCCAAATAGTGCGGCACCGCCTCCCAATCAAAAGCAACGCCCGTCCCGCCCCAGGAGCCGGCGGCGCGGCTGTCAACGACGTAGCCATCGGCAATGCCAGCGTACTGCCTCATCGCCGCAAGCGCGCCGTCGCCATGATGGATCGCCTTCCAAACGGAAAGCGGCACAGCCTCTTTCACCGCCGCCAGCTCCGCCGGCGTTTCACGGCCGTGGCATTGGATGACATGAAGCGGCAGCTGGGCGGCGACAGCGGAGATCCGCCTAACGGGGGCGTTGACAAAGACGCCGACAACCTGCTTTGCGCCAAGCTTATGGGGCGCGAGCCATTGCTGCACTTCGCTTGGTGAAACTTTCCGCTTGCTCTCAGCGAAAATAAAGCCAAGGTAGTCGGCGCCGCTGGCGATGGCCACTTGCACGTCTTCAGCGGAACGGTTGCCGCAATATTTAAGCCGAACCATCGCCATCTTCCTCTCCGAACAGCCGATAGACCGCCCGCTCCACATCGTCTTGGCGCATGAGCGACTCACCGACGAGCACCGCCTGTGCTCCGTACGACTGAACCGCCTGTACGTCGTTGTGAGAACCAATCCCGCTTTCGCTGACGATGACGCACGACGGTGGAACGAGCGAAGCGAGGGCTTTCGTCGCCTCCAGCGTCGTCACAAACGTATGCAAATCGCGGTTGTTGATGCCGACCACTTCCGGCGTAAATCGATCCAAAATGCGCTCAAGCGTCTCTTTCGCATGCACTTCAACCAAACATTCAAGCCCCAAACTGTACGCTTCGTTATACAGCGCTTCAAGCGTTTCCGGCGGAAGCGCCTCGCCGATCAACAAAATCGCATCTGCTCCAAGCCGAGCGCTTTCTTCGACTTGCCGGCGGTCGATGATGAAATCTTTGCGCAAAACCGGGAGGTCGACCGCTTCTTTCACCGCTCGCAAATAGCGACGATGCCCTTGGAAATATCGTTCATCCGTCAGCACGCTGATCGCGTCGGCACCGGCACGCTCATATGCTTTCGCGATGGCCACCGGATCAAAATCCGGGCGAATGACGCCTTTTGACGGCGACGCTTTTTTCACCTCGGCGATCAAGCCAAGCATCCGCCGCGGCTGGCGAAGCGCCGCCGCAAATGGACGGCGCTTCCGCTTTGGCAATGGCTCCGGCAGCGTCAACGTTTCCACTTCTTCCCGTTTCGTCGCCAAAATTTGCTCAAGCATCATGAACCACTTCCTTCGCCCGCAGGCGTTGCAGTTGTTCATATGCGGTTTTGGACAAAATGGCCTCTTTCGCCATCGCCACTCCTTCGGCAATCGTTTCAGCTTTGCCGGCGGCATACAGGGCGGCGCCGGCGTTCAGCGCCACGATATTGATGGCGCTCTCCGGAGCTGTTCCCGCCATCACCGCCTCAAGAAGCGCGGCGCTCTCTTCCGGATCGCTCACTTGCACATCGGCAAGCTCGCCGCGCGGCAAGCCGACATCTTCCGGCGCGAGGACGAAGCGGCGGATCGAGCCGTTTCTCAGCTCCACAACATCCGTTTCTGCAGCGATGCTACATTCATCAAGCCCGTCGCGCCCGGTGACAAACAACACATGTTCCGAACCGAGGCGGCGCATCGCCTCCGCCAATTTCTCAGCGTAGCGGGTCGAATAGACGCCGACGACTTGCCGCTTGCAGCGCGCCGGATTGGCGAGCGGGCCGATCAAGTTGAAAACGGTGCGGAAACCAATTTCCTTCCGCGGTCCGGCAGCGTATTTCATCGCCGCATGATAGAGCGGGGCGAACAGAAAGGCCAGTCCTTTCGTTTCCAACGCCTGTTTGGCGGCCGATGGCGACGTTTGAATGTCAATGCCGAGCCGCTCGAGCACATCGGCGCTGCCGCTTTTTGACGAAACAGCGCGGTTGCCGTGCTTGGCGACTTTGACGCCAAGCGATGAAATGACGATCGCCGCGGCGGTGGAAACGTTGAATGTCGCCGCCCCATCGCCGCCCGTGCCACACGTATCGATGACATCATCGCTAGCCTCAATGGCAGTCATCCGGTCGCGCATCGCCCGTACAAATCCGACGAGCTCATCGACCGTCTCTCCGCGCAGGCGGAGCATGGACAACAGACTTGCGATTTGACTGTCCGTCGCCTCGCCGGACATGATGATATTCATCGCCGCATACGCTTCGTCTTCCGTCAATGCTTTCTCTTCCGCACATTTCGAAAGCAGCTGCTTCAACATACGACCCTCTCCCCTTTAGCAAATAGTCGTTCCGCTTGTTCAATCGCCTTCATCAAGGCGCTCGCCTTATTGCGCGTCTCTTTCCACTCCAGTTCCGGAACGGAGTCGGCAACAATGCCGGCGCCGGCTTGCACATAGGCATAGCCGTCTTTCACGACCGCTGTCCGGATGGCGATGCACGAATCGATGTTGCCGTCAAACCCGATATAGGCAATCGCTCCGGCATACAGCCCCCTCGCCGTCGGCTCGAGTTCCTGCAAAATTTGCATCGCTCGCACTTTCGGCGCCCCGCTCACCGTTCCTGCCGGAAAGGCGGCAAGGAGTGCATCGATCGGGTGGACGTTGTCGTCCAGTTCACCGATGACTTTGGAAATTAAGTGCATCACGTGTGAAAACTTGCCGATTTGAAGCAACACCGGCACCTCGACCGTTCCGTGCTTGGCGACCCGACCGATGTCGTTGCGCGCCAAATCGACAAGCATATAATGCTCTGCCCGTTCTTTCGGATCGTGGTACAGCTCATCAGCCAGCCTCTCGTCTTCCTCCGGCGATCGGCCGCGCCGCCGTGTACCGGCAATCGGGTCGATCTCAACGCGCCGACGGTGCACTTGAATCAGTTTTTCCGGCGAACTGCCAACAATTTCTATACCGTCAAGCTGGAAATAAAACATGTACGGCGACGGGTTGATGTATCGGAGCAACCGATAAATGGCAAAGCCTCCGGCTTGAACCGGCACGCAGAAGCGCTGCGACAGAACCGCTTGAAACACATCGCCGGCCGCGATGTACCGTTTCACGGCCTCCACATCGCGCAAAAACTGTTCTTTGTCATAATTGGACGCCGCTTTGGCAAACGAGGCGGCCCGCCCCGATTCGTTTTCCGCCGGCAAGAGCGGCTGCTCGGCTTGAGGGCGGGCCGCTTTCGCCGCGAGATCGGCCATGCGCCGTTTGGCCGCGCGGTACGCTTCGATTTTCTCTTCCTCCGTTTCATTGCCGCTCAACCGAATATAGTGAATGATGAGCAGCTCACGCTTTTGGTGGTCAAACGCAAACAGCGATTCACAAAACACGAAATAGGCCGTCTTCATAGGCACATCGCGGTTTTTGTGGCGCGGCACTTTCTCGATGGCGGAAATGAAATCGTAGCCTAAAAACCCAACTGCACCGCCTGTAAACGGCACCGTCTCGGCAAGCGGCTTGACGGCAAGCGTCCGCTCGACCCATTGAAACGCTTCTTTCAGCGTCGGTGCGGTGATTTGTTCGTTCCCGTTTTCGTCTTTCACCGAAAACGTTTCGCCAGTTTCGCTCTCCAGCATCAAAAACGGCGCCACACCGATGAACGAATAGCGCGCCCACGGCGATTCGTCATCCTTGCTTTCAAGCAAAAACACCGCTTCCTCGTGCAAATTGGCAAACACGCCGAGCGGCTCAATGACATCGGCTACAAATTTGCGCACAATCGGGATGGTGCGAAATTCGTTCGCTTCCGCCAAAAAAGCGGCCAGCCCATCAGCAGACATCGCTTCTCCTCCCTTTCGTGATCGACGGGCGAAGAATGAGGGTTTATGAGGCGAAACAATGGGGAAAGAAAATGCCCAAAGACGACCGTCTTTGGGCAGATGTCGGCGAATGAAAAAAAACGCTCACCTCAGCTAAACTCGCTCATTCTCATCTACCCTGCGCTCGCTCTCTGCTCTCGCTCCACTTCTCACGCCCCCGCTGTCTCAGGGGGCAAAGAGGTTATTTTCACTATATTACATTTCTGTTTTTTTTGTCAACGACAAATCGGGGCGCAGCACGACCGCCTCTTTTAAATACACGTGGCAAATCTCTTCTTGCTTCTTCTCCGTCGCCACCGTCATCATGACGCGGATGCAGCGCGGCAATGAACCGGGAACCGGAATTTCCCTCGTGCACATGACCGGAACATACGTCCAGCCGTCCAACCGGCGCAGCGCCTGCGCCGGAAACGCGGCGGTGATGTCGTCGGTGACGGAAATGAGCACAAACGACACGTCGGCGGCGGCGACATCGTTTGCGCGGATCATTTCACCAAGCAGCGTTTCAGTTGCCGCCACGATTTCCTCGGCGTCATTTCGATCCACTGTAATCGCTCCGCGAATGCCGCGAATCATCGTTCTCCCCCCGTCTGGCAAACTCGTTCAGCCACGCGAGCAGTTTGTCGTCTTCGAGTTCCGCCACTTCGACGTCGCCGATCTCACAGAGAAGCACCATCCGCACCGTGCCGGCGTACGCCTTTTTGTCGCTTTTCATCTTTTCGAGCAGGCGGCTCGTCTGCACCGCTGCCGGCAGCGAAACTGGAAATCCGTATCCAGAAAACCAGTCGGCCAGCCGGTGTTCAGCAAACGACCGGCCGTAAAACCGTTCGCTGACAAAGACGGCAAACAGCATGCCGATCGCGACCGCCTCCCCATGAGTAAGCGTGCCGTAGCCTAATTCGCTTTCCAGCGCATGGCCGAGCGTATGGCCGAAATTCAAATGGGCGCGCACCCCGGTTTCCTTCTCATCCTCACGCACGACGGAGGCCTTAATGTCAATACCCTTTTCAATGCAATAGGCGAGCTTGTCGCCATACAAGTCAGCAAGCGTCTTGATTTCTGCGCGCAGCCACTCGTAAAACCGACGGTCACGGATGAGCGCGTGCTTGATCACCTCAGCAAACCCGGATCGAATCTCGCGCTCAGGCAGCGTGCGCAAAAAGGCGGTGTCATATACGACTGCCTCCGGCTGGTGAAAAGCGCCGATCATATTTTTGCCGAGCGGATGGTTGATCGCGACTTTGCCGCCGACGGCGCTGTCATGGGCCAAAAGTGTTGTCGGCATTTGAATGTAACGGATGCCGCGCATATAGGTGGCGGCGACAAATCCCGCCAAATCGCCGACGACGCCGCCGCCAAGCGAGACAATCACCGAGCGGCGGTCGAGCCCGCACTTGATGGCCGCCGTCTGGCAGGCGTAATAGTTGTCAAACGACTTGGCTGCTTCCCCGCTTGGAATGACGTAGGCGTACACATCATACTCAGCGGCGGCAAGCAACGCCCGCACCTCGTCCAAATAAAGAGGCGCTACTGTATCGTCGGTGATGATGAAAAGCTTCGTCCCCGGCGGGCAGGCGAGCGACCGAAGCAAGCTTGGCAGCTCGCGGGCCGCTCCGTCCCCCAACAGAAGCGGATAACGCTTTGTCGCCGTTTCAATCGTCCGTTCGATCATCGTCAAAACTCCTTTGCATAACGGCGGGCGCGTTCCACATTTTCCTTAATCAAGTCCATCCGGTCCTGCCCAAACTGCTCAACGATCGCCGCCGCCACTTCCCAGGCGACGACCGCCTCGGCGACGACGCTCGCCGCCGGCACGGCGCAGCTGTCCGACCGTTCAATGCTTGCCGCAAACGGCTCTTTCGTCTCGATATCCACGCTTTGAAGCGGCTTATACAGCGTCGGAATCGGCTTCATCACTCCGCGCACGACGATCGGCATCCCGGTCGTCACTCCTCCTTCAAAGCCGCCCGCCCGGTTCGTCCGGCGCGAAAAGCCTTGTTCTGGGCTCCAAATGATTTCATCGTGCACTTCGCTTCCCGGACGGCGCGCCGCTTCAAAGCCGATCCCGAATTCGACGCCTTTAAACGCGTTGATGCTGACGATCGCGGCCGCGATTTTCGCATCAAGCTTTCGATCGTAATGGACGTAGCTGCCCACTCCGGCCGGAACGCCTTCCACGATCACTTCGACAATGCCGCCGATCGAATCGCCGTTTTTCTTCGCCCAATCGATCGCTTCCATCATTTTTTGCCCCGCCTCCAAATCAAAGCAACGCACCGGCGATTCTTCCGTCACTGCCTGCAATTCTTCAAGCGAACGATAATCGAGCTTCTTTGCGCGCACGCCGCCGATTTCGATGACATGGCCCGCGACGCGGATGCCGACCTCTTCCAAAATGCGCTTTGCCACCGCCCCGGCCGCCACGCGCACCGTCGTTTCACGCGCTGACGAGCGCTCCAGCACGTTGCGCATATCGCGATGGCCGTATTTCAGGGCGCCGTTTAAATCAGCATGTCCTGGGCGCGGACGCGTCACTTTCCGCTTTACTTCCGCTTCGTCCTCGATCGGCTCGATCGCCATAATCGTTCGCCAATGTGTAAAATCACGGTTTTCAACCACGAGCGCAATCGGCGAGCCGAGCGTTTTCCCGTGCCGGACGCCGCCGACGATTTTTACCTCATCTTTTTCGATCTGCATGCGGCGGCCGCGTCCATATCCTTTTTGCCGGCGCGCCAGCTCTGTATTGATATGCTCGGCGCACAGCTCAAGCCCGGCCGGCACCCCTTCCAAAATGGCCGTCAATTGCGGCCCGTGCGATTCCCCTGCTGTCAAATACCGCATATTTGTCTCTCCCTTCAGTTCTTTAACGCGTTTAAGTAAAAATATATCATAAATTTGAAAAATGAAAATAGTTTCCGCAAAAAAAGAAGCCGGCTACTTCTTCCGGTAAAAGAACGTCTCCTCGACTTCAAAGCCGTACAAGCCGGGATTGAAAATCTGCTCCGTGCTGCCGACAAACAGTACGCCTCCCGTCCGGAGCGCGTCGTGAAATTTGCGATACAGCATCCGCTTCGCCTCTTCCGTAAAATAAATGAGCACGTTGCGGCAGACGATCAAATCCATGTTGCGCGGAAACGGATCCGCGAGCAAGTTGTGCTTTTGAAACTTGACTGTCTGTTTGATCTTTTCGTCTATTTTATAATACTCGCCTTCTTTCGTAAAAAACTTTTTTCTCATTTCCTCGGGCAGCTCTACAAGCGACCGTTCGCTGTACAAACCGAGGCGCGCGCGGGCGAGCGCATTATCGTCAATGTCGGTCGCCAACACCGACACGCGGTGAAGCGGCAATCGTTTTGCGAGCACCATCGCGAGCGTATACGGCTCCTCGCCGGTTGAGCAGGCAGCACTCCACACGTTCGGGCGCGGGTTTTCCGACAAAAGCCGCGGCAAAATGGTGTGCTCAAGCACTTCCCAACGCTTGGCGTTCCGGTAAAACTCCGAGACGTTGATCGTCATCCGATCCAAGCATTCATGCCATAGCGCCGGCTCTTTCTCCATCGCCGCAAACAGCTCGGCAAAGCTCTTTAGCCCTTTTTTCATGTACAACGACGCCAAACGCCGCCTCATCTGGGCTTCCTTATATAGCGATAAGTCAATGCCTGTTTTTCGCTTCACTTTGGCAATGAACTGCGCATAATCGTCCATCGTCGCCTGTTCCTCTCCCCTGTCAATGTACAAAAACGGCAAAAACCGGCCGAATGGCGGCCGGTCTTCACGTCAGTACAGCCATGCATTGATCTGTTTCGAATAACTGACGAGCTCTTCTTCTTTAAAGAACAAGTTGATTTCGCGTTCGGCGCTTTGCGGCGAGTCGGAGCCGTGGATGACGTTTTTGCCGACCGTCAAGCCGAAATCGCCGCGGATCGTGCCAGGGGCAGCCTCCTGCGGATTCGTTTTCCCCATCATTTGCCGAGCGGCGGCGATCACGTTCTCGCCCTCCCACACCATGGCAAACACTGGCCCCGAAGTGATAAAGTCGACAAGCTCGCCGAAAAACGGGCGCTCTTTATGTTCAGCGTAATGTTGCTCGGCGAGTTCGCGCGACACTTGCATCAGCTTCGCGCCGACAAGCTGGAAGCCTTTTTTTTCAAAACGGGCGACAATCTCGCCGATCAAATTGCGCTGAACCCCGTCTGGTTTCACCATGATGAATGTCCGTTCTGCCATTCGCTCTCCACCTCTACTGTCGTATGTACTGGGAAACGGATTCCCACCCATCATAGTATCATTGTTTTCCGCCGTTGGCAACAGCGTCCTTGAAAGCGCTAATAATCCCTTTTTCCGATGTATAGAGCGAGATCATGAAGCAGCGTGCGCGCTTCGTTGGCCGGCAGCTCGTTGAGCAGGCCGAGCGCCTTTTCCAAATAGCGATCGCTTAGCGCATACGATCGTTCGATGGCGTCCGTCTGTTTAATGGCCGCTAGCACCGCCGCCATCTCCTCGGCATCCGTGTCCGCGTTGACGGCCGTAATTTTTGCCCGCACCTGTTCATCACAAAGGGCATACAGCACGGGGAGGGTGACGTTTCCTTGCTGCAAATCGCTTCCAGCCGGCTTGCCGAGTTGCTCTTCCGTGCTGGTGAAATCGAGAATGTCATCGGTAATTTGAAACGACATGCCGACGTAATGGCCGAACCAATACAGCCGATTGGCCACGGCTTCCGGCGCGCCGGCGGCAAAGGCGCCAAGCTGGCAGCTGGCGGCGATCAATAGCGCCGTTTTTCGGCGGATGCGCCGCAAGTACGTGCGAAGCGGCTGATCAAATCGGTATTTATCCTTGATTTGCTCGATTTCCCCGCGGCACACTTCAACGATCGTTTTCGCCAACACTTGATGAGCGCGGGGACTCTCAAGCTCCGCCATCCGCTCAAGCGAACGGGCGAAGAGGTAATCGCCTGTATACATGGCAAAGCGGTTGCTCCATCTCGCCTTGATCGTCGGCCGCCCGCGCCGCACGTCGGCGTCATCGATGACATCATCGTGAACGAGCGATGCCATATGGATGAGTTCGAGCGCTACGGCTACATGTTTAATCCGTTCGAAATCATAATGGCCAAAGCGGGCGGACAGCAAGACAAAAACGGGACGGATGCGCTTTCCGCCCGCTTGCAATAAATGGAGCGCCGCTTCCCCGAGCGGCCCGTATTCGGATCTTACCGTCCGCTCCAGCTCCTCTTCGACCGCCGCCAAATCATCGCTTAAAAACGAATACATCGCCTTTAACTTCATGGTGTTCACCTTGACTCATCGTTTATAGCCTAAATGCATGGCCGCTACGCCGAACGTGTACGGTTTGACCTCGACATCGACGAAACCGGCTTCGCGGAACATCTCGGCCAGCTCGTCCCGCCCTGGAAATTCGCGCGCCGATTCCTGCAGCCACGAGTATTCCTCATAGCTTTTCGCCAACAGCTTGCCAAACAGCGGCATAATAAACCGAAAATAAAAATAGTAAAGCTGGCGGAAGCCAAACAACGTCGGCTGCGACGTTTCCAGACAGACAGTCATGCCGCCCGGCTTGGTGACGCGGTGCATTTCCGTAAGCACCGTCATATAATCAGGAACGTTGCGCAAGCCAAAGCCGATCGTCACATAATCGAACGAATTGTCGGGAAACGGCAGCTGCATGGCGTTGCCGTGAATGAGCTTGACATTGCCAAGGCCGCGCGCCTTCACCTTTTGTTCGCCGACTTTCAGCATGTTTTCGCTGAAGTCAAGGCCGTACACTTCCCCTTCCGGCCCGACCGCTTCAGCCAGCGCGATCGCCCAGTCGGCCGTTCCGCAGCAAACGTCGAGCGCCCTTTTCCCTTTTTGCACATTCATCCTCCGCATGACGTCTTCGCGCCATTTCAAATGGCGGCGGAAGCTGATGACCGAATTCATCCGGTCATAATGTGCAGAAATTTTTTCAAATACGCGATGGACCCGCTCTTCTTTCGATTGATGCATCGTTCTACCCTTCTTCCACCGACTTTTTGACGATGGCTTGAAATCCACCGGCAAGTTCCGCCATGCGAAACCGCAGCAGGTCGTTCATCGGCAAATTCGCCGCCAGCAGCGCTTCCTTGCAATGGTCAATATAACGCTCGCAAAGGCGAAGCAAATGCCGCTTTTGTTCTTTCGTCAGCCCTTTGGCCCATGGAAAGGCGATATGCGCCATTTGCTCAAACAGCATTGATGACCCAGTGCGGACGAACGCTTCCTGCTCAAGCAGCAAGCGCCGCAAAAGCAAGTAATGGCCGGCAAATTCCCCCCATTGCGGCGCCCCGATGCGCTCGGCAAGCTTCGCAAGCAACGCCGACTCGATCATGCCGACCGCGGCGAACAGCGTCTCGATCCGCTCCACCTTTTTTTCATACAGCCGCACTTTTTGCTCATTAATCTCGCGGACCGCTTCGGCGAACAAACGGATGAGCGCAACATCGCCCGAGCGCGCCAGCAAGTCGTAATAAAGCCCGCTGTACAAGTCGCCGGCCAAAACGACAAGCTGCCGCGTCCGCAAATCGCCGCCGCGGTCTGTCACCTGATCATGGGTGTCAAGGGCGATTTGCATGAGCATCATGGCGATGATGCACCGGTCCGGCTCATTCGGCCCCGCCGGAGCATCAGTCATCATCGACAGCGAAAGCAGCAGCCGGTCTTCATCAACAGCCGGGGCCGGCACATGCTCGCGCAAATACGGATGGTCAAGCAGCCGTTCGATTTGTTCCTTCAATGACGCCAATTTCACCATGATGTCATTCACTCTTCTCACCCTTGTCCCCCCAAAAATATCTGCACCGCCATGACGGACTCATTATAACATAATTTTGTCGAAAACGCTCTAGTTTGCTAGAAATTTGCCGGCTTACTTTTTCCCTTCCGATTCAACCACACCGTGGCGCGTTTGAATATACGCTTTGCCTCTCACTTTGATCGCCGACGTATGTTCCGTGAACTGAGCGATCAACACTTCGCCTTTGTCAAGCTTTTCCGAATGGTGAAATCTTGTGTCCGCGCCGCGCGTCAGCCCAATGACGTTCACCCCGTCTTCGAGCGCTTTAATGACGACAAAATCGCTGTTTGTGTACATCCTCTTCCCTCCTTACGCTTTGATTAACGAAAGCACTTCAGCGCGGGCGTTGGCATCGGTTTCAAACACGCCGCGCACCGCTGTTGTCACTGTTTTGGCCCCCGGTTTTTTCACTCCGCGCATCGTCATGCACATATGCTCCGCCTCAACGACGACCATCACCCCATGCGGCTCAAGCGCCTCGACGATCGAATCCGCGATCGTTGCCGTGATGCGCTCTTGCAGCTGCGGACGGCGCGCCACCGCCTCAACAGCTCGAGCGAGCTTGCTCAGCCCGGTCACTTTCCCTTCCCGAGGAATATAGGCGACGTGGGCAGCGCCAAAAAACGGCACTAAATGGTGTTCGCACATCGAATAAAACGGAATATCTTTGACGAGCACAAGCTCCTCATGTTCCTCGCTGAATACGGTTTGAAAGTGCTGCTTCGGGTCTTCCTGCAGACCAGCGAACACCTCGGCGTACATTTTCGCCACCCTCTTCGGCGTATCGACGAGCCCTTCGCGGTTCGGGTCTTCCCCGATGGCCTCGAGAATGAGGCGGACCGCATATTCAATTTGCGCAAAATTGATCTCTGGCATACAAACAACATCCTCCTGCATCATAAAAACTGCATGTAATCCGATTCTAGCATAGGGAGCCAAAAAAAACAAAAAAGAAGGGCCGGTGGATCACCTGCCCTTCCCTCCTGCGCTCCTGCTATGTAGGCTTACTTGACGGCATCTTTCAATGCTTTGCCCGGTTTGAATGCAGGAACTTTGCTTGCCGGAATTTCCATTTCTTCGCCCGTTTGCGGGTTGCGTCCTTTCCGAGCAGCGCGCTCGCGCACTTCAAAGTTTCCAAAACCGATTAATTGCACTTTATCGCCTTTTCGCAACGCTTCTGTAATGGAATCAAACACCGCATCAACGGCTTTTGTTGCATCTTTTTTGGAAAGACCGCTTGTTTCAGCGACCACGTTGATCAATTCCGTTTTGTTCATGCCATTCACCTCCTCCCAAGGGGCTGATCTTGTTTACTACCATTTGTGCACACTTTTCTGCTTTTCTATACATAGACATTCAATCCAGCGGCAAGAAGGCCCGCGCGCCGCGCCGGCGCAGCCAATCACGCTATGTTTGCCTCGCGACAGTCCGCAGGAGATGCGCCTATGCCGCCGGCTGAAGCCCCTTCCCAACAGGTTTGGGCTTCTCCTGTTTTCACCGGGCGCAAACGAAGCAAAGAGCGAGGAAAACCGCCTTCTTCCCGCCAACAGGCGGTGACATGCCTAATCTTAACCAATTGACCGCGGAAATTCAACATCTTTTTTCGCAAAAACGGCCAATTTTAGGCATATTTCACCAAAACAACGATTTCAGATAAAAGATTACCATAACGCCATGCTCATAATCAAGTGCCAATCCTGATTTCTCAAGGGTTTTGGCGATTTTTTGCCTTTGCCGCTTAGCAACTGAAAAAATGGCATCAAAAAAAGCCCCCTTGTCGGGAGCTTGGCGCGCGGCCTCTGCTTTTCTATAAAATAATCGCAATGAGGCCGCCGGAGCCTTCGTTGATGATGCGCTCAAGCGTTTCTTTCAGCTTGTAGCGGGCGTTTTCCGGCATGAGCGCAAGTTTCGCCTGGATGCCTTCACGAACGATGGAGCTGAGCGAGCGGCCGAAAATGTCAGAGTTCCAAATCGACAGTGGATCGTCTTCGAAGTCTTGCATTAAATAGCGGACGAGCTCTTCGCTTTGCTTTTCCGTGCCAATGATCGGGGCAAACTCCGATTCGACGTCAACTTTGATCATATGAATCGACGGCGCAACGGCTTTCAAACGGACGCCAAAGCGCGATCCTTGGCGGATGATTTCCGGTTCGTCAAGACTCATGTCGGACAAAGCGGGCGCAGCGATGCCGTAGCCCGTTTGTTTGACCATTTTCAGGGCGTCGGCGATTTGGTCATATTCCGCTTTCGCATGGGCAAAGTCTTGCATGAGCTGAAGCAGATGGTCTTTGCCGCGAATCTCGACGCCGACGATTTCTTTTAAAATTTGATCGTACAGTTCATCCGGTGCATACAAGTCAATTTCGGCGATCCCTTGCCCCATTTCGATGCCGGCAAGCGCCGCTTTTTCGATGAAATCGTACTCGGCAAACTGCTGTACAACCCGGTCGACATCGCGCAGCCGCTTAATGTCTTTGACTGTGTCGCGCACCGCTTCTTGATAGCTTTCGCGCAGCCAATGATCTTCGCGCAGCACCATCACCCAGCTCGGCAAGTTGACGTTCACTTCAAGCACCGGGAATTCATATAATGCTTCGCGAAGCACGTTATACACGTCGGCTTCGCGCATGCTTTCCACGCTCATGGCGAGCACCGGAATGTCGTACTTTTCGGCGAGCTCGCGGCGAAGCGCCTCGGTTTCCGGATGGTGCGGCCGAACGGTGTTGACGATCATAATGAACGGCTTGCCGACTTCTTTGAGCTCGCTAATGACCCGTTCTTCCGCTTCGACATAGTCTTGGCGCGGAATTTCCCCGATCGTGCCGTCCGTCGTAATGACGACTCCAATCGTCGAATGTTCTTGGATGACTTTTCTTGTCCCGATTTCCGCCGCCTCTTGGAACGGGATCGGCTCTTCATACCAAGGCGTGTGGATCATCCGCGGCCCGTTTTCGTCTTCATATCCTTTTGCGCCGGGCACGGCGTAGCCGACGCAGTCGACAAGACGGATGTTGACTTCAAGCCCCTCATCAACTTTCACCGTCACCGCCTGGTTTGGCACGAACTTCGGTTCTGTCGTCATGATCGTCTTGCCGGCGGCGCTTTGCGGCAGTTCATCTTGGGCGCGCGCTTTATCGGCTTCGTTTTTAATGTTCGGAATAACGACCAACTCCATAAACCGTTTAATAAACGTCGATTTTCCGGTGCGGACGGCGCCGACGACCCCTAAATAAATGTCGCCCCCGGTCCGCTCGGCGATATCTTTAAAAATATCGACCTTTTCCAAATGACTCCCCTCCAGTCCTTCGGTCGTTATAAGAAACAGTGGAATGAGCTAGCATAGTCGGACACTATATGCATATGATGTTGTCCGATTCGGTTATGACTAAAATAGAAAAAATCCCTTCTCTAGAATGTATTTTCCTAGAGAAGGGAAGATGACTCATTTTGTGAAAAAAATCGGTTCATTCGTCTTGGCGTCGATCGTATAGGGCAGCGAATACGCCGGCACAAACAGCGAATGGTCGGTCAAAATCGAGCGAATATCGTCACCCGGCTTGTAGTGGTGCGGATATTTTTTCAACGCCGCATATAAATCAGAACGGTAATCAATGTAAATTTCTCCATTCCCGTCGATGACAAACGGCAAGTTGTTGCCGGAAAACGGGCTGACGACATAAGGCGGCTCTTTATAGCCGAGCTTTTTGTAATCAAGCGTAAATACGCCCGGCGCCACGACGTCTTGAAACGGCGGATATTTATGCTTGTCCGTGTACATGCTGAGCCGCAGCTTCAGATCGCGGATTCGTTCGGCTAAGCGCAGATCAAGCAACTTGACCGTCGGGTTCGTTTCCGCATCGATGATCATATACTGGAAGACGCCCCCGCTTTCATAGGCGTTTCCCGGCGGCTCCTGCATATAGCGGGGAACGAGCTTTTGAAAATCGACTGGATACTTCAAATACACCGGCGTGTTCATGTCGCGTGTTTTAATCGGCAGAAGCCCGTCGGTCGCCCTCCGGTACTCGTCCACCGCCGATTGGACGGCCGCCACTTGGTCTTTGTAAGGAATTTGGTTTTGTTTCAGCCGCTCTTGTGGATACAAGCAGCCGGAAAGCAGCGCCAAACATATACATGACAACAACAAGCGAGCGATTCGTTTCATCATTCCCACCTTTTTGTCTATTGCGGTGTCGGTCCGCTGAATACGACGAAAATAATGATGATGCCGGCGAAAATCAAAAGAATGTAGGCGACGAGCGCCAACAGGAAGCGAAGCCATTTCATCTTGACTTTGTAGCGGCTTAAGTAAATGAAGCCGACGGAAATAAACATAAACACCATCGAGGCGATGGCGATCCACATTTTCGCTAACGCCGGTGACATGGACGCTCCTCCTTTTTTCGACAACTATAATTATAGCATTGGCAAAAAAAAAGCTGAAGTAAAGCGGGGCTTTCTTTACTTCAGCATCCCCTCATACCCTTCCGGAAGCTCAAGCCGATGATGGTTCGCCATATTGTATGCAGAACGAAGACGACTTGTACCGCCATTGGTCTATTTTCATCATTCTTGTTCGGCAAAAATGTTGTTTAAGTCATCCATTTCCTCTTTTTTTCCGCGCGCCATGAGCGAATCGACCGCCTCTTTCGGGTCTTTTCCCGCAAACAATACGTCATAGAGAGCTTCGGTGATCGGCATCTTCACGCCAAGCTTTTTCGCCAGCTCATAGGCGGCTTTTGTCGTCCGCACCCCTTCGACGACCATCCCCATGCTCTCGAGCACCTCGTCCAGCTTTTTTCCTTGGCCGAGCATGTAGCCGGCCCGCCAGTTGCGGGAATGAACGCTCGTACACGTGACGATCAAATCGCCGACTCCCGTCAAACCGGCGAACGTCAGCGGGTTGGCGCCGAGGGCGCAGCCGAGGCGGGCGATCTCGGCGAGCCCCCTTGTAATAAGAGCGGCTTTGGCGTTATCCCCATAGCCGAGCCCGTCGCTGATGCCGGCGGCCAAAGCGATGATATTTTTCAGCGCCCCGCCGACTTCGACGCCGATTAAATCCGGGTTCGTATACACGCGAAAATAGTGATGGTTCATAAAGATGTCTTGAATGCGGCGCGCCGCTTCCATATTTGGCGACGATACCGCCACGGTCGTCGGGTGGCGGAGCACGACTTCCTCGGCATGGCTCGGCCCGGAGAGAACGACAACATCTGCAAGCCATTCCCCCATTTCTTCGGCGACCATTTCCGACACCCGCTTATGCGTTCCCGGTTCAATCCCTTTGCTGACAGCGACGACGGTGATCGGCGCCGCCAAGCAGGCGCGCACATCCGCAAGCACCGAGCGGATCGCTTTAGTCGGCACGGCGAGCACAACGATCGCCACGCCGTCAAGCGCAGCGCAAAGGTCGTCATAACCGATAATGGCGTCCGGCAGGCGAACGCCCGGCAAATACTTTTCATTCGTCCGCTTTTCGTTAATTTCGTTGATCTGCTCGGTCCGATGACCCCAGAGCCGGACGTAGTGTCCATTGTCAGCCAATACGAGCGCCAGCGCAGTCCCCCAGCTTCCAGCCCCCAATACAGCGATGTTCTCCATCGTTTTCCACTTCCTTTACCCGATTGTCGCAACGCCGCCTCTTCGTTCTGTTCGTCCGACTTTCGCGGCGGCGAAACACTCGCCTCCGCTTTTCTTTCTGTCTAGCTGCGGCGAATAGCTCTCTTCTGCCAAATAACCTTCCCCCTCGGGAGGCAAGCACCACTAAGGGTGAAGAACATTTGGCTTCGAGAGCTCATCTCGGCGCCCCCGCTTTTCTTATTTCCGCGGGCGGGCGATGATTTTAATCGGCGTGCCTTCAAAGCCGAATGCATCGCGGATGCGGTTTTCCAAAAACCGTTCATATGAAAAATGCATCAGTTCCGGATCGTTGACAAACGCGACAAACGTCGGCGGTTTGACGGCAACTTGCGTCATGTAATAAACTTTCAAACGCCGGCCGTTATGCGTCGGCGTCGGATTCATCGCCACCGCATCCATGATGACTTCATTGAGCACATTGGTCTGGACGCGCATCGCATGATTGTCGCTCACAAGCCGGACGAGCGGCAAGAGCTTATGCAGCCGCTGCTTCGTTTTCGCCGATACGAACAAAATCGGCGCATAGTCCAAAAACGGAAAATGGTCGCGAATCTTCCGCTCAAATTCGACCATCGTTTTGTCGTCCTTTTCGATCGCATCCCATTTATTGACGACAAGAATGACACCGCGACCCGCTTCATGCGCGTATCCGGCGATTTTTTTGTCCTGCTCGATGATGCCTTCCTCAGCGTTTAACACAACAAGCACGACGTCCGAGCGCTCAATGGCCCTTAACGCGCGCAAGACGCTATATTTTTCCGTGCTTTCGTAAATTTTTCCTCGCTTGCGCATCCCTGCCGTATCAATGATAACATATTTCTGCCCTTCGCGCACAAACGAGGTGTCGACGGCGTCCCTCGTCGTACCGGCGATGTCGCTGACGATGACCCGCTCCTCACCTAAAATTGCGTTGACAAGCGACGATTTGCCGACATTCGGCCGGCCAATGAGGCAAAACTTAATGACGTCTTCTTCATACTCCTGCCCACCGCCTTTCGGGAAATGGCGGACGACAGCATCAAGCAAATCGCCAAGCCCTGTCCCATGAGCTCCGGAAATCGGATACGGCTCCCCAAAACCGAGAGCGTAAAAGTCGTAAATCAAATCACGCATTTCCGGATTGTCGATTTTGTTCACCGCGAGCACAACCGGCTTATTCGACCGGCGGAGCAGCTTGGCCACCTCTTCATCAGCCGCAGTCACACCGTCCCGGCCGTTCGTCATAAAGATGATGGCATCTGCCTCATCGATGGCGATTTCCGCCTGCTGGCGAATTTGCACAAGCAGCGGCTCGTCGCCAATGTCAATGCCGCCGGTATCGATCAAATAAAACGAATGGTTCAGCCATTCAGCCTGGCTGTAAATGCGGTCGCGCGTCACTCCAGGCACGTCTTCGACGATGGAAATGCGTTCCCCGACAATGCGGTTGAAAATCGTCGATTTTCCTACATTGGGACGGCCGACAATGGCCACGACTGGATTTGCCATGCTACCACCCTTTATCTTCGTTTTCTCCTTGCCTTTGTCGCTGAAAAAAACGCCCTTTTCGGAAGGGCATCGGTCCATCAACGCCAAGGGCACTTGACTGCGAGGCTAGGAAGGAAATGACTTTTTACCAATCAAGCGCCTCTTTTCGTGATGAGCCAGGGTAGGCTACAACTGCTTTATTTTATCAAAAAGCGAAACGCTCAACAACTAATGTTTGACGATAATAAGAAGCCCCTCCGCCACTTCATGGGCGATGCCATCCAAAATCGCCTCTAAATTCGCGGCGATCTGTTCCATTTCCTCTTTTGTTTGGCAAATAAAGATTGGCGCGCCGCCGGCGACGCGCCCGCCGTTCATCGTAATGACGGCCAAAATCATTTTTTCATGCGTCATCGCCGCTCCCCCCTTTCCGCTTCCATCGCCGTTTCTTCGGCATGCGGATGGCGCTCTCAAGCACCGGCACGTTTTCGATAACAGCCTTCGCCTTCTCGGCATCCTCGACTTGCGGCAAAATGAAAATGCCGACGCGCCCGTCGTTCAAATCGCGCTTGGCGAGCGGCACGAGCGCTGGCGTTCCGGAGTCGCGGTAAATGCCGAGGGCGGTCGATACATCATGCAAAATCGCCTGCCGCTGCCCAAGATTGGCGATCGTCGTGCGAGCGTTGAAATTTTTCGGCGTTAAAATAAATCCCATCCCATAGCGCAAAATTTCTTCGCGCCGCGCCGGCAAGCCGATGTTCATGATATAGATGTTGTCAACATACAACCCTGCTCCTTCAAAACGCGGCTTGACATATTGGACGTCGGCAATGTCTTTCAGCCGGCTTCCGCTCATAAACCGCCGCGCCACCATAAGGCCGATGATACTGGCGGCAAGCGCGGCCCAAATGTCCCATACTAAATAAAAGAGCGTCGATAAAAAGGAGACGAAAATGACTAAATAGTTCCGCCCTTCAAACACAATCGCGATGCCTTCGATGTATGTTTTTCCTCTCGGCACCAGCTCATACTGATCCAACTCGTTCAACGTATTGCGCTCCATATTGCGCACGTCGCGAAATTGTGAGGCGGCCAAGGCCAAAAACGTGATCGCTGCGAACTCTTTTTCCATAATCGCCGGCACGGCGACCGTGCCCAAGCCAGCAGCAATCGCTCCTAAGGCGATATGGATCGTCCGCCCATGCAAGTAGGTCGGATATTGCCGGTAATCGGTGCGCAACAAATACAGCCGCGTCAACACCCCAGCGGCAACACCGTATAAAATCGGAAACGTGTATTCGTTCACGGCTGCCTCGTCCTCCTTACAGGCCTTTTTTCCTCAAGCTCTAGCGAGAAGAAGCGGATCGATTCCCAAACGAGCAAAGATAATGCGCTAATGGCGAGCGCATCCAAAAAGGAAAACGACCCAAGCACATAACCCGGCGTCATGCGACAGATGGACATGGCGTATACCACTTCCCCTTGACAGCCGCCGAGCGCCAGACAAAGAAGGCGGGCGGATATGCGGGGGTGGAACAGACTGCTGATCAAGGCCATCCACCAGCCAAGCATCCATTGGCCATCAAGCCAAATCCAGACCGGATCAAACAAGGCAAGCAGACGAAAAGCGGCATAGGCAAACGCCAAGCCGGACGCTGACAGCGCCATCCGCAGCCATCCGCATGGCCGCTGTGTGACCGCCACGTAACAGGAGGAGAAAAACAGCACAAAAAAGGACGCCACGGCATGGAACGGGCCGACCTTCACTGCCCATGAAGCAAAGCTGATCATCAAAAGCGCAAAAGCGGCCAGTTGTGTCCGGTCGGCTCCCTTTTTCATCAAAAATGTAGCAATAATCCACACAAACCAAAAAAATAAATAAAATAATGCTCCTTCCATCATTTCCACTCCCTATGATATTCATTATGCCAGCTTTTTTGGACGCTCATTCATGCATACAAAGCAGAGCGCTTGGCCATAGTAAAAACGATCCTGCATAGAAAGGAGCGGAATGGAGTGGGAAAAGACCGCCAAGAAAAGAAGCTGAAACAGTCGCGGCGCGTCGAATCAGACCGCGATCAATCGCTCTCCTATAAAGGAGCGGCCCGGCTTGATACACCAGAAGAAGCGCGGGAACAGAATCGCCATTAAGAAAAAATGGTCCTTCTCTTTCTTGCAGCCGCCCTTGTCCCGATGCGGTGAATCAAGCAAAAAAGAAAAAAGCTCCCTTTGTCCAGAATGGCAGAAGCCATCGGACAGAAAGGAGCTTTCGCTTTGTTTTGCCAGCTAGTTGATCTTGTGCAGCTCTACATTACTTTAATTTTTTCAGCTGCTCGCCAATCACTTCGCCGAGCTGAAAGCCGCGCGTTTCCGACGTTCTTGTGTATTGGCTGTAATCCTCGGCCGGCGCGGCCGCCTCTTCCTCAAGCAACGCGCGGATGCTGAGGGAAAGGCGGTGATCCGCTTCGTTGACGTCGAGCACTTTCGCCTTCACCACGTCGCCTTCTTTCAGCACTTCATGCGGCGAGCCGATGCGGCGGTTGGCGATTTGCGACACGTGCACCAATCCTTCGACGCCTGGGAAGACTTCCACAAACGCGCCGAACGAAGCGAGCCGTTTCACCGTCCCGGTGACGACATCGCCCGGTTTCACTTTTTCGCTGAGGCCTTCCCATGGGCCCGGCAGCGCTTCTTTGATCGACAGCGACAGGCGCCCGTTCTCCGGATCGACGGCCAACACTTTCACTTTCACCACATCGCCTTCTTTCACCACTTCCGACGGATGAGCGACGCGCGTATGGGAAAGCTGGGAAATATGTACAAGCCCGTCAAACCCGCCGACATCGACAAAGACGCCGAAATCAGCAATGCGGCGGACGACGCCATCCAACACTTGCCCCGGCTCAAGGCGGGAGAGCAGTTCTTTTTGCTGCCGCGCTTGTTCTTCCTCAACGACCGCCCGATGCGACAAAATGACGCGGTTTTTCTCGCGGTCAAGCTCGACGACTTTCACGGAGAGCGTTTTTCCTTTATAATCGGAAAAATCTTCGACGTAATGCGGCTCGACAAGCGACGCCGGGATGAAGCCGCGCACGCCGACATCGGCGACAAGACCGCCTTTGACGATGTCTTTAATGACTGTTTCAAATGTTTCACCGCTTGCAAATTTGCGCTCAAGATCTTCCCAAGCCCGCTCGGCGTCCACCGCTCTTTTCGATAAAATGAGCAACCCTTCTTCTCCGTCTTTTCCTTCTTCCACTTTTTTGACTTTGGCCGTCACTTCATCGCCGACAGCGACGGCATCGCTCGGTTTTTCAATATGCAAGTTCGACAGCTCGCTGATCGGAATGATGCCGCTTTGCTTGCTGTTTTCCACCTCGACAAGCACTTGCTTGTCCTCAAGCTTCACCACTTTGCCGCGGACGATATCGCCCACTTCATACACATTGACTTGCACATTCATCTCTTCTGTCATCGCAAAAACCCTCCTTCATCGACTGGCAACTGTCAAAAGCGCGCCTCGCGCCGAGGCCGCGGCCGGCTGTCGGCAAAATAAGGACGCTTTTCTAGTTAGTATACCATATTTTCTCAATCAACATGTACTATAATGCTCATTGAGGCGGCGGAAGGGATGCCTCGAACAGCATGTTCCTTTCATGCTCGCTGATGCTCTTCCAGCAGCCGGCGGATATGATCCATAATGTAATCGGCCGCTTCTTCTGGGCTCGCCTTCCGCGCGCGCAGCGGCGCCATATCGATCGGCGCTCCGTACACAACCTTAAGCGGCGCAAACGGACGATACGGGCCGACAATGGCGCACGGGACAACGGCGGCATCGGTGCGCAAAGCGAAAAAGCCGACGCCGGGCAGCGCCTTTTTCAACCGGCCGTCTTTGCTGCGCGTCCCTTCCGGAAAAATGCCAAGCACTTCGCCTTGCTTCAGCACCTCAAGACCCGTGCGCAACGCCTGGCGGTCGTTCATGCCGCGCTTGACTGGAAAGGCATGCAAGTTTTTGACGAGCGTTTTCACGACCGGAGCGCGAAACAGCTCTTCTTTCGCCATAAACCGAATCGGGCGCGGCGCCGTAATGCCGATGACCGGCGGATCTAGGTTGCTGATATGGTTGGCGCAAAGAAGCACGCCGCCTTCCTTTGGAAATTGTTCAATCCCGATCGTTTGAATGCGGTAAAAAGGGGTAAGCACTCCCTTGACGACCCCCTTGGCGAATGAATAAAAGTCCACCGTCATCCAATCCTTTCGTTGACAATCTCCATAATCCGCTCCACCACTTCCTCAACTGACAGCGATGTCGTGTCGATTTCCACCGCATCCGGCGCCTTGCGAAGCGGGGCTGTCTCTCGTTCCGAATCGAGCCGGTCGCGGCGGGCGATCTCTTCTTTCAGCTTTTCAAGATCGGACGGAAAGCCGCGTGCGAGATTTTCCTCATGCCGGCGCCGCGCCCGCTCCTCGACCGAAGCTTTCAGGAAAATTTTCACTTCTGCGTTCGGCAGCACATGCGTTCCGATATCACGCCCGTCCATGACGACGCCGCCCCCTTCCGCCAAGGCGCGCTGGCGGGCGACCATCTCCTCGCGTACAAGCGGATGCTTCGCGACAAGCGACACCGCATTCGTCACCGCCTCGTTGCGGATGATGTCGGTGACGTCTTCGCCATTGACGAGGACAATTTGTCCGTGCGGCGACGGCTTGAGCTCAATCGATGTATCGCGAAGCAACAACAAGAGCGCTTGCTCATCATGGATGTCAACGCCGCATACAAGCGCCCGATACGTCAGCGCGCGGTACATGGCGCCGGTATCGATGTATACGTAGGAAAGCCGCCTAGCGATCCGTTTGGCGACCGTGCTTTTCCCCGCCGCGGCGGGTCCGTCGATCGCAATGCTGATTCGTCGTTTCATGACTTCCTCCTGCTTTGCCTAAAATCGCTTGATGAGTGCACAAAGAAAAATGCAGGAAACCCCTGCATGTCTCCATGTTCATTGTACCATATCCGCCGTCAACGGTCGACGGCCGTTTCGACTGTTTTCGTTTTTTCCGGCTTGGCTACCCCCTCGTATTCGTACACCTTGCCGATATACAAGGGCGCTTTCGTGTACAACACAAGCCATTGGGCGATCAACAGGCAAATCGTCTGGATGACGACAAGCTTCCACAACAGCTGTTCGATCCGTTTCATGCCGCAAACCTCCTAGTTCCCATTTTTTCTAGCAGTATTCCACGTGCCCAGCTCATTTATTCTGTTCGTTCTCCCATTTTCTCTCCTCAAGCTGCCGTTCAAAGCTGTAGCGAATGAGCCGGACGCGGTCTTGGGGGGCGAGGTCTGTGAACTCCACCGACATTTTCGCCATGCCGCGCTCGTCATCAGCCATGCGCACAATCGACGCCTTCGTTTGCACGTAATGATATTCGCCGGAGCGCATCGCCAACACGAGCCAAAGCTCGACCGCCATGCCGGGGCGAAGAAGCGGAGCGTGCGCCGGCGGCACAAGGAGGGCGGCGCCGCCGGCGCTGATATCCACCGTCATCGTCACAAACGGGGCGAACTCGCTGTCAGACGGATGGACGGCTGCATCGACATTCGCTTTCACCCGCACATAACGGCGGCGCTGGATGCGCACGACGTATTCCTCACCCGGGTAAGCCAAGACGACCATCGGCAACGGATCGCGGATTTTCCCCTTCACTTCGGTATCAAACATGTATAAACCGCCGTCTTGCCCGACAAAAGTCGCTTTAAACTGCATCCCATTCCACAAATAAACGGTTTTTCCACTCTGTTCATCGATCGGATAGCTGATATGAACCGCCCCGTCAGCAACGGCGAGCGCTTTGCTTCGGTATTGCCGCGCTGAGCCGTCCGACGGCTCAAGCCGGATCGAATCTCCGATTCTGATCATCATGTTTCCTTTTCCCCTTTTCTGTCAGCTGCCGAACCAGCGATCGTTTCGCTGACCCGCATGATGTCCCATGACGATTATACCATACCCCCGGCTGCCTTTGATTAAGAAAAGCGCAAAGCGCCCGCCTATCGGCGAAGATCGCACAAGCCCCACCGCGGAGGCTGTGGCCGCCGCAGTGTGGGGCGGAGCGACTCGAGCCGATGGCGCTTGGAGCTAGACAGCTCTCTGCCTAATTGCAAAATTTTATACTTTCCTAATCTTTACAAAAAAAGAGGAAAAGCCGACAATCCCAGCTTTTCCTCCCTTGTCTTCATCTGTAATTCGGCTCCACGCTTTCGAGCTTCTCGACTTTTTCTTCAAGGCCGGTTGCGGCGTTAATGAACAGTTGATATGTTTCATCGCCAAGCGTTCCTAAAAACTCATAGCAAAGCACCGGTTTTTGCAAATCGTTCATAATGACCGCCTGGCGCTCTTCCATCACTTTCAAATGCGGGTTTAACTTTTTCTTCGCCGCCTCGACGGTGAGCGTCGGTTTGGGCAACGGACGCGGAATGGACGATGACAAATAGTCGCGCGCCGTAAAACCGACGACATGGCCGTTGTCAAGCGCCACTTTCATTTGGATCGCTTCCGGGTAAATGCGGACGCCGTTTTCGTTTTTGACAAACGTCAGCATGGCGACATTATCGTATTGCATGCTGTCGTACAACTCAAAGCCGGTGAACTTGTGCCGTTTCAAAAACGCCATTCCGCGGTTGGCCGCTTCATACAAGCCGATCTTCGGCTTGCCGACCGGTCGGCTGTTTAACGCCCAAATCGGATACCCGCCGTTTTTCGTCACATCCATATAAATGTCGCCTTTTGTTTTCGGATCGTGAATCGTCAAACTATAAAACCGTTCGTCCGCCCCTTTGCCGCTTTCCGTCACCTTGATGTTCTCTGTTCCCTTTAATCCAAGAAACTCGCGGGCGGTCCGTTTGGCTTCCGCTTTGGAAATGGGGCGCCCTTTCGCGCGGACAAAGCCTTTTTCCTCATTGGCGAGACCGATGAACGACGGGCCGAACTCGGACGAACTTGAGAATGTATCAACATTTTTCTCCACCGCTTTTAAGCCGTCAATAATGATGTTGTCGCCTTTCTCGTCGTTCGTCGCCAGCGCCAGTTCGACATCCATCCAGCGCAAATTGTTTTCCAGCACTAAATGCTGCACGTTGCGCAATTCTTGGCGGATCGCGCCGGCGCTTTTGTACAGCGCCTCGAGCGTCTTGTGCTCTTCTTCGGTCAACGGCTCTTTTTCCAAATCGCGCACGGCCGTCCGGTAGCTGAACTCGCCGATTTTCGATAAAAACTCTTGCGTCTTGTTAAACGGCAAAAGCGACAGCGGCAGTTGGCCGACATCGGAATGAGCTTCAGACGCGATTTTCCACACTTCGGCGAGCGCCGGCGACAATGAGGCGTGCGAATTCATCGCCAGCGTCGCTCCAAGCTTGTCATGCAGCAAATCGATCTGGTAGGCTAAATCGTGGAACGCGCGCTGGTAATTGTTTTCCGCATGAATTAAGATCGCGTTTTTTTCCTGATGCTCGCGGTAGCCCCAGTAGCCGGTGCCGACGACAGCGACGACAAGCGCTGCAATCAGTAAGTATCGCACCATCTCGTCTCCCTCCTTTTATTTGCAAAAAATATGGTTTCCAATCCGCTTGATTTGCGGGCGACTCCAAATCCATGAACTCGTCGCCGTGGCCGGGTTGAAGTAGTAAATCGCTCCCCCGGTCGGGTCCCAGCCGTTGATCGCATCCAGCACCGCTTTTTTTGCTGTTTCGTTCGGCGTCAGCCAAATTTGCCCATCGGCGACCGCGGTGAATGCGCCGGGCTGAAAGATCACCCCGGCGACCGTGTCCGGAAATGACGGATGCTCGAGCCGGTTTAAAATAACGGCGGCAACAGCCACTTGCCCGATATAAGGCTCCCCGCGCGCTTCCCCGTAAACGGCGTTCGCCATCAGCCGAATATCGTTTTGAGAAAACCCTTTCGGCACGTTCGACGCCGTCGTTTTCGCCGCCCGCACTGAACCCCCTGAACCGCCGCCGCGTTTTTTCACCTGCTGGCTGAGCGGAATGCCGCCGTAATGGGTGAAATCGTTTCCTTGGCGGATTTGCTCTTTCACAAACTGCTCGTAATATTTTGAAGCGTTCACAAGCTTCCGTTTCGTCTCCGATCCGGCTAGTCCATCGACCGGCAAGCCGTATTCGTATTGGAAATTGCGCAGCGCCCAATACGTTCGCCAGCCAAACACGCCGTCAATTTTGCCGTTGTAAAACCCAAGGTATTGCAGCCGCGCCTGCAGTTCAATGACATCATCGCCAACTGCTCCGCGCTGAATCACTTGCGGGGAAAACGCGGAAGCATGGTCTGATGGGTACATGCATGTCCAAACAGCCAATGCGATGAATAGAACCCATTTCCTTGCCATATGTGAACCTCCCGTCAACACTCACCGTTTTTACCCCTATTTTCCTTCCGTTTCCCTTTTTTATGCGAAAAAAAGAAAAAAGCCAAAGCTTTTACGCTTGGCTTTTCACAGGCGGCACCGCTTGAGGGCGGGCGTATCCTTTCGCTTGTTTTACTTTGCGCAACGCCGCCCACCATAAGGCGAGCATAAACAACCCCATGTAATAGCCCCATCGCTCTTTGGCAAGCAGCAGCCAGTCATAGACGCCATGAAGGAAAAACGGCAGCAAAAAAGACGCCCATAAATAATAGCGGCGCTTTTTTGCGGCAAACTTCGCCTTGCCGAAATAAAACCCCATGATGACGGAAAAGAGCGCATGACTGGACACCGGCAAAAACGCCCGGGCAATGGCCGTCTCCACTCCGTTGGCCAATAAGTACAAAATGTTTTCCAGCGTCGCGAACCCAAGCGAGACGCTGGCGCTGTACACAATGCCGTCATACGGCTCGTCAAATTCGTCGTGGTCATACACAAAAAAATAAACGACAAACCATTTGACAAACTCCTCAAGGAGCGCGGCCGAAAGAAACGCCTCGGCTGCCGGCGACGCGGCGATCCCTTCTTCCGTCAGCACGTATTGGATGAACATGATTGGAAACACAAGCAAGACGCCGAACAAAAACATGCGCAGCACAAACGAAAGCGGCTCAGCCTCATACTCGTCCTTTAAATAAAAATAACTAAGCAGCGCCACCCCGGGGGCGACGCCGGCGGAAATCAACGAAAACATCCTCGATCCCCGTTTCTTTGGCATTTTTAACTTCATCGTACCACGAAACGGGGGAGAAAAAAAGAGGAATTGCTGGGCCGCTTGTTGCCTAATAAGCGAACAAGCCATCAACGGCGGCGTCGGCAGCAAGAGCGACAGCGAGCTTGATGCGCGCCTTTTTCGCATCGTAGTCGCTGCCAAGAATAACCCCTTTCTTATGCAAATCGTAGGCGCTGCCGGGGTAATCGTACGTTGTATACACCGCCCCTTCCTCGGCGCTCGTCGTCACAACGACTTTGATCCCTGCTTCGATGGCTTTGACGATTTCATCGACCATTTTTGGCGCCACTTGCCCGCGGCCGACCCCTTCGAGCACAATGCCAGCGACGCCGCTTTCTCGAGCCGCTTTAATGAACTTGCCGTCCGCCTCCAAGTAGCATTTCACAATGTCCACGGGTGGAAGCGGGCGCACAAGCTTGTAATATTCGCGTCGGATCGGCTTTTGGTACACGTACACCTCATCGTTGTCAATGATGCCTAAATAGCCGAAACCGAAAGCGTTGAATCCTTGAATGTTCGAGGCGTGTTCTTTTTTCACGTATTTCGCGGCAAAAATGCGTTCATTGAACACAACGACCGTCCCCGCCCCACGCAACGGCTCGGCGCACGCGGCGTAAATGGCATGACGGATGTTGATGTACACATCGCTGCCCAAATCAGACGGCGCCCGTTGCGAACCGGTGACGACGATCGTCCGCGGGTCATCGATCGTCAAATCAAGGAAATAGGCCGTTTCTTCGAGCGCATCGGTTCCGTGAGTGACGACGATGCCATTAACGGATGGATCGGTGAAATGCGCCTCAATCCGTTTTTTCAGCTCAAGCCAATGCGAAAACGTCAAATGCATGCTCGGAAGTTGAAACACACTTTCAACGATGACCTCAATCTCCCTCGGCAAATGGCACATCGCGGCGAGTTCTTCACCGCTTAGCGCCCCGGCCCGCAGGCGGCCGGAACGTTCGTTTCGCTTGCTCGCAATCGTGCCGCCGGTTGTCAGGAGCACCACTTTCCGTTTCGTCACGCAAGCCACCCTCGCTTTCTCGCTTTAGCATCATTACACGAGCGTTGATTATCCATTATTTTACTAAAAAACATAGAATGATATGGCTGAACACAAGCTTTTCTGCTTCTTCCCTCGAACAAGAACGCCAGCGGGCAAATGACATTTGCCCGCAAAGCGTTCATCGTTCGAGGAGGGCATGCCGTCATATGCCCAGTCGATGTATTAGAAGCGCTACTGCAGCTGCTTGGCTGACCCCTCCCGTTCGCGCTTGGCGATGCAGGCGGCAATAGCGTCTCCATGGAAGCGGCCGTTTTCGATAAAAATTTCATTCGCATCGTTGCCAGCGGCGATCACCCCGGCGATAAACACCCCCGGCACGTTTGTTTCCATCGTCTCCGGATCATAATGCGGCCGGCCGCTTTCCAGGTCGATCTGCACCCCGATGTTCATCAAGAAGCGATGATCCGGATGATAGCCGGTCATGGCAAACACAAAGTCGTTTTTGATCGTTTTCGTTTCCCCGTCCACTTCATACACGACCGCTTCTTCGGTAATTTCTTTCACATGCGCGCGAAACTCCATGCGGATCACGCCTTTCTTCACAAGCGAGTCAAACTCCGGCAAAATCCACGGCTTAATGCTTTTCGAATACTCGTTGCCGCGATACAGCACCGTCACGCGCGCTCCCGCTTTCACAAGCTCCATCGCCGCGTCGACGCTCGAATTTTTCCCGCCGATGACAACGCAGTCGGTGTTGAAGTACGGATGCGCTTCTTTAAAGTAATGCATCACTTTCGGCAGCTCTTCCCCCGGCACGTTCATATAGTTCGGATGGTCGTAATAGCCGGTGGCGATAACGACATATTGCGCGCGGTACGTCCCTTTTGTCGTTTCAATAAAAAACGTCCCGTCTTCCTGCCGCTTGACGGTTTTCACTTCTTCAAACGCATTGACGCGCACTTGCTTGCGGACGACGACCTCGCGGTAATAAGCGAGCGCTTGATTTCGCGTCGGCTTCCGGTTTTCCGTGATAAACGGCACGCCGCCGATCTCCAACCGGTCGCTCGTGCTGAAAAACGTCTGATGCGTCGGAAAACGGTAAATCGAATGGACGATGTTTCCTTTCTCGATCACCAGCGGCGAAAATCCGGCGCCTTGCAAAGCAATCGCCGCCGCCAGCCCGCACGGACCGCCGCCGACAATAATGATTTTCTCCTCTTTCATCGTTTTTGCCACCTCGCATGAAGCAAAAAATCCCCTATCTTATGATAGGGGATTTCACCAAAGCTTGCAAACATCGGCGCGTGCTCGCCTCACACCCAGCCGCGGAACCGGCACGCTTCCGCCATTTTGCGGACGCCGACCATGTAGGCGGCAAGGCGCATGTCGACGCGGCGCGTCTGCGCCATTTCATACACGTTGTTGAACGCTTTGACCATCACTTTTTCAAGCCGCTGTTCCACTTCTTCTTCCGTCCAATAGTAACCTTGGTTGTTTTGCACCCATTCGAAATACGACACAGTCACGCCCCCGGCGCTTGCCAACACGTCCGGAACGAGCAAAATGCCGCGCTGCGTCAAAATTTCCGTCGCCTCAAGCGTCGTCGGCCCGTTCGCCGCCTCGACGACGATGCTCGCCTTTATGCGCGGAGCGTTTTCGGCCGTAATTTGGTTTTCGATGGCCGCCGGCACCAAAATATCGCAATCGAGCTCAAGCAGCTCTTGATTCGAAATCGTATTTTTAAACAGCTTCGTCACCGTGCCAAAACTGTCGCGCCGTTCAAGCAAGTAGTCGATGTCGAGCCCGTTCGGGTCGTACAGAGCGCCGTACACATCGGAAATGCCGACGACTTTCGCCCCGGCGTCGTGCATAAATTTGGCCAAATAGCTGCCAGCGTTGCCGAACCCTTGAACGACGACGCGCGCCCCTTTGAGCGACAAACCGCGTTTTTTCGCCGCCTCGCGGATGCAAATGGTCACTCCTTTGGCCGTCGCCGTTTCCCGGCCGTGCGAACCGCCGAGGACAAGCGGCTTCCCGGTGATAAACCCCGGCGAATCAAACTCGCGGATGCGGCTGTACTCATCCATCATCCACGCCATAATTTGCGAGTTCGTAAACACATCCGGCGCCGGAATGTCTTTTGTCGGTCCGACGATTTGGCTGATGGCGCGCACATAACCGCGGCTTAGCCGCTCGAGCTCGCGAAACGACATCGTGCGCGGGTCGCAGACGATGCCGCCTTTGCCGCCGCCGTATGGCAAATCAACGATGCCGCACTTTAAGCTCATCCAAATCGACAGCGCTTTCACTTCTCGTTCCGTCACATCAGGATGGAAACGCACGCCGCCTTTCGTCGGACCGACCGCATCGTTATGCTGCGCGCGGTAGCCGGTAAAAATTTTCACCGACCCGTCGTCCATGCGCACCGGAATGCGGACTGTCAACACGCGGATCGGCTCTTTTAACAGCTCATACACTTCTTCCGGGTAGCCGAGCTTTTCCAACGCTCTATGTATAACAATTTGTGTCGACGCCAGCACGTCGTATTGTTGTTCTTTCTCTTCCGTATGCTTATCGGCTGCCATACGTAAACCTCCTATAAGCTCGCTATAATAATTTGTCGCCTTTCATGTCATAGTATACACCTTCTGTGGCCGGATGCAAAGGAAAAATGGCGAAGCGGCGTCGAGCAGTCGGCGCAAAAAATAGACTCCTTGTCCATTTCAAGGAGTCTTTCTATGCCTTAGTTGGCGCGGAAATAACGAACGAGCTGTTCGATCGCGCGGCGTTCAATCAGCCGCTTCCCATATTCTTGCACACGATGTATCGTTATCGTAGCCGGGTTGCCAAACTCGGCCAGCAAGGCGACAAAGTTGTCAAGCGGAATGGGAGGCTCTTCGGGAACATGCAAGTAAAAGCGGCCTTGATAAGAATAAAGCGTACCGTCGAGGCAGCCGACCGCATGCAGGCGATGAGCGAGCTGGATGACATCTTCAAACGTTTGGAATTCGTAAAATATGTCATCGCTCTCATCGAGCGTTACTTGCATTTCGATATAATCGTCGGCGAATTCTTCTTCCATGTCGTCGTAGTCGCCTTCGTTCGTAACGATAACGACCATGCCCTGCGCCGGTAAAGAGTACACTTCGACCGCGATCGATCCGTTCACTTCAAAACCGAGCTCTTCGCTTGCTTCCTCGATCATATCGCGGAACAGCTGATGGACTTTAAACGTATCTTTCCATAAATCGTCTTTCGTCAACCCGCGGTCCAGCAAATCGTCAAACGTCAGGAAAATTTTGATTTTGTTGTGGGTCAAGCGCTCAAGACGCATCGGCACCCCTCCTTACCTACAGAGCCATCTCTTACCGTTATTGTATGACGCAAGCGGCAATTGGTTCGTTTGTTGTTATTAATGAGTTTACATCGTTTGCCCCGTTTTAGACAAGCATTTTTTCTCGGGTGTCGGTTTTCCGGGCACAATCGTGATGAGATGAGTCTCTGCCGGCGCTCCGAGGCGAAGCGGCACCCCGGTCGTCCCGTAGCCGTTACTCGTCAACACCGCCGTGCTGCCCTGCCATTTGAGCCCTCCTTTTTCATACAACCCAATGGAAAAGAAGCGAATTTGTCCTCCATGCGTATGGCCGCTCAGCACGAGTGAAATGTGCTGCTCCTCTCTTAGGCGAGCGACGATCGCTGGGTTATGGCAGGCTAATATACGAAATGATTGAGGCGGAACGTGTTCGAGCGCCCGGTCGATATCCGCCTCCTTTCGGCTTACGTCGCCGACGCCGATGAGCGCGACCGGCACACCGCCGTGCTCCCATACTTTCGCTTTGTTTTTGAGCACGTGGACGCGCTCTTCCTCAAACACTGATTGAAGATCGTAGTCGACTTCGTCATCATTGTTTCCCCAAACAAAATAAACAGGAGCGACCTCGCGCAACCGACGCACATTTTCACGGACGCGCGCTTCGGGCACCCCTCTTTCGGCCAAATCCCCGCCAATCACGACAAGATCCGCTTTTCCCCTTACTTCCTCAAGCATGCGTGACGAAACGATCCGCCGATGAATATCAGAAATAAAAAAAATCGTAAGCGGCGGCCAATGATCGAGAAAATGAGGAAACGACAGGATCACGTGACGAACCCGGTTGCTGTGCGCTTCTTTCCACATATAACCAAGCAAAACAAGAAAACTCGTGATCATTCCCCCGATGATCATACTTCCTCCTGCTAAAGCCGATCATCTTTGGTCAACCGGCGGTCTCTCATCGTCATCATACCATAAAAAAAGGAAAAAACGAAAAAAAGCGCCGCCAGCGGCCAATGAAACCGAAACGCCCAATAAAAATGGCCGAGCGCCGCCAAACTAGCCACCCATTCCCCGACACGAAACCGCCGGCCGGACAACAGGCGCACCGTCCCGCCGACTGCCGCGCGGATGAGCGCCCCGTTGGCAGCCGTCCCGAACCAAAAGCAAACGAGCGCAAGCCATGTCCGCAGCGGGGCAAACAGCAAATCGGTCAAAAACCGCTCCAGCGAGAACGGCTCGAGCGGCGGCAGCCAGCGAAAAAACAAATACGTGCACAAAACAGCGGCCATGGCGGTCATCGATAGACGGCCCATGGTTTCCTCCTTAGCCCGATCCTCATTATTCGTCATGGCAAACAGGCATGAACGACATGGCTCCATCATACATATAGACTGAACTTTGCCAAAAAAGGGGGGGTTTTATGTTTACGACGCGCAAACAATATGAGCCGTACATCAGCCCGTTTGACCCGTGCCCGCCGATCCGCGTCAAAACGTACGTCACCGCGCCCAACTTGTATGTCGGCTTCCAACCGCCGAATTTGCCGCAGTTTCCGCTGCGCGAGGCGTTGATGAAAGGAACGCTCTGGCAAGTGTTTTACGATCCTTACTACAGCCCTTACGAAACGAAGGGAAAAGGTGATGGTTCATGAAACAAATGCCCAAGGAGTATTACGAGCAGCTTGAGGAGCTGCAAGCCGTCGATTTTGCCCTCGTCGAGCTGACGCTTTATTTGGACACCCACCCGAACGATTATCAAGCCATTCAACAGTTTAACCAGCTCGCGCAAAAGCGGAAGCAGCTGAAAAAACAGTTTGAAGCCGCCTATGGCCCGCTTGAGCAGTTCGGCCATAGCTATTCGAACTACCCGTGGAACTGGGACGACGCGCCTTGGCCTTGGCAAGTGTAGCTGATTCATCACGAACGCAAGGAGGAACGGATCATGTGGATTTATGAAAAAAAACTGCAATACCCGGTTCGCGTCAGCACGTGCAACCCGCGATTGGCGAAGTATTTAATCGAACAGTACGGCGGGGCGGACGGAGAGCTGGCGGCGGCGCTCCGTTACCTAAACCAGCGTTATACGCTGCCCCCGAAAGTGATCGGGCTGCTTAACGACATCGGCACCGAAGAACTCGCTCATTTGGAAATGATCGCGACAATGGTGTACAAACTGACGAAAGACGCGACGCCGGAGCAGCTGAAAGAAGCCGGCCTTGAGCCTCATTACGTCGATCATGAGCGCGCCCTCTTTTACCATAACGCCGCCGGCAACCCGTTTACGGCGACGTATATTCAAGCAAAAGGCGACCCCATCACCGACTTGTACGAAGACATCGCCGCTGAAGAGAAAGCGCGCGCCACCTACCAATGGATCATCAACATGAGCGACGATCCGGATTTAAACGATGGGCTCCGCTTTTTGCGCGAGCGGGAAATCATTCATGCGCAGCGATTCCGCGAAGCAGTGGAAATTTTGAAAGAAGAGCGCAACCAGAAAAAAATATTCTAAACAAAGCACAGCTGGATGGGCCCCCATTCAGCTGTTTTCATAATATAGGTTGATGTCGTACTCCCGCTTCAGCCATTCAAACAGCCGGTGACGCCCATTCCATTGTTCTTCATTTTTCCATAAATCGATGCTTTTCTGGATAATTTCGCAACGGAGGGCATGAAAGTCGTCTTCCGCCTTTTCACTTTTTCCTTTATAATAAACAGCCAGCCAATACACCGTACATAACAGGAGCAAGATGAAAATGTGGGCCGGGGCGGCAAAAAACCAGGCGAATCGTTCGCTCCACGCCGTGATCGCTGCAGCGTTGGCAATGATATAAAGAAGGAACGCGGCCAAGCCGGCCAACGCGGCCGCCTGCAAAAGCGTCGACCGCTTTTCAAGCCGCTCCCATTTTTTCTTTTTTTCAATGACGGCAAGCAACATTTCTTTTGTCACTTCATCGAGGGAAAATTCATCCGGAAACCGGGTCATGGCGCTCTCCCCCTTGTCCGTATTCTATTGTCCATCATATGCGGGCAACAGACAGATTAGAACAAAGGGGAACGCGCGCGGCCATTTTTTCGGCCGGCGGGCGCAACCGCTTATTCCGTCTGAGCGGGGAACGGAATGCGCAGCGTTTGCCCCGGCTCGAGCCGGCTCGTTGACAAGCCGTTTTCTTTTTTGATGATCTCCATGGCGGCAGGCGTGCCGTAATATTTCATCGCAATGCTATAGAGCGTTTCGTTCGCCGCCACCACATGGGTGATGGTCTGCGCGTCGGATTCGCTTTTTGCCCCGTCACCCGCGGCGCGCTTCGGCTCTGATGTTTGTTCCGCCTTCGCGCCATCTTCTTGAATAATGCGCACCGTCTCCCGGCTGCCGCTTTCTTCATGGCGGACGACTGTGACCGTTCCAGGCTTTGACTGGGCATAGTAAACAGCCGTCACCGCAGCCGGCAGCGTTAAAAACAAAAACGCGAGCAAACGGACGGGAATGTATTTTCGTTTTTGCTCCTCTTTTTGCCGCCGCCGTTTTAGGCGCGATGGCGGCGCCCCCGCGCTTGACGCCGGGCGTTTTTTCCGCGCCAGGCGCCCCGATGCCTCTTCCATCGCTTCACTCCCTTTCTTCCTCTGCCCCCCGTTTGAACCGAACATGTAAGGCAAGCACAAAATCGATCAAAAAGTGAGCGGTGATGGCGGCCCATAAGCTGTCAGTCTGCTCGTAAAGGACGCCGAGAAAGAGACTGAGCAGCACGACGACCATAAACAAAAACCATTTTTCCAAATACCGGACGTGCAGCACGGCAAAAATGGCGCTTGCCGCCCAGAGCCCCCAATGCGTCTGCACAATGCCGCGAAACAGCCATTCTTCCGTCACCGCAATGAGCGCACATAAAAAAAAGAGATGCGGAATCGAGCGGCCGCGGAATATTTTTTCATTGACGCCGCCGTCATCATGCCAATCGTCCGGCAAATAGCGCATCGCCAAAAACTCGGCAGCGAGCACGAACGCCGCCCCGCCGGCTCCGTACACGAGCACATCGCGCAGCTCAAACTGCCAAAGCCGACGCCACTCCTCCCGAGCAAATAAAAACAGCGAGCTGCCGCCGGCCAAAAGCAGCAGCAACCCTTGCGTGATATAAAGATGGATGAGCACTTCGCGGTCTGTCATCTGTTTGATTTGTTCACTTTGCCGCCTCATCGCGCCGCCTCCCGCCAAAAAACATATGCCATAGCTCCTCGCGCCAAGGCCGGACGGGCGCCGGCTCGGGACGGCGGCCGTCCGCCATGAAACGGTCCGTCTCCAGGCCGCAGTTGTCGCAGCAAGCATCCGGTTTGTCCGATAGCTCCTCCCCGAACGCGCGGACAATCGCCGCGCGCCGGCATGAAGAGGCGTGCACCCATTCCTCCATTTCGCGCAATTTTTTTCGCTTCCAACGCCGCCGCGCCTCGATGGCAGCGGCCATCCCTTCATACAGCCGCTCCTTCGCCGCGGCCGTCAGCTGTTCGGGCGCCGCTGTTTGTCCCCATTCTAAAAAGTACGCCAACAGCCGTTTTTGTATGTCCGTAAATCCGCCGGCATCAACCATAGCGCGCCATCCACCGCCGACGGCGTCTTCCGGCAGCCGCCGGCACCACTCGCGGAGCGCAGCCGAGTCGGGAAGCTCCGCTTCGGCGACCGCCTGGGCGATCGCCCGGTCGCCGTCCGCGTAAAACAATACCGCAAGGCTTGGCGCCCCGTCACGCCCGGCGCGCCCGATTTCCTGCACATACGCCTCAAGCTGGGCCGGCATATGAAAGTGAAGCACAAAACGGACGTTTCCTTTGTCCACCCCCATGCCGAACGCGCTTGTGCAACAAACGATGTCGAGCTCGTCATATAAAAACTGCTGCTGCACAAGCAGCCGTTGTTCCCCATCCATGCCGGCGTGGTAATAGGCGACCCGTCCCGCCCCGTTTTGCGCCAGCCGGCGCGCCATTTCTTCAGCCCACTGCCGGCTTGAAAAGTACACGATCCCCGGTCCTCGGAGCCGTTTCGCGCATTCGGCCAAGCGCGCAGCTTTGTCCTCAACCGATAAGCAATGTTCCACCGCCAAGGCGATGTTCGGGCGGTCGACGGAATAAATATGGCGGCGCGTCCGCTCCATCCCGAGCGTGCGGATGATGTCCTCCTGCACTTCCGGCGTAGCCGTCGCCGTCAGCGCCAGACACGGCGGCGAACCGAGCGCATGGCGGACCGCTCCGAGCTTCAAAAAGTCCGGGCGAAAATCATAACCCCACTGTGAAATGCAATGCGCCTCATCGACGACAAACAACGAAACACGAGCGCGCCGGAGCGCCGCCAAAAACGTTTCAGATTGCAGCATTTCCGGTGAGGCATAAATAAAGCGAAAATCTGGAAGCGAGGCGAGGGCTTGCCATTTTTCTTCCGCATCGAGCAAACTATGGAACGCGACAACGCGCTTTTCACCGCGCCGGCGCAGCTGCTCGACTTGATCTTCCATTAAGGAGACGAGCGGCGAGACAATGAGCACGCTCCCCGGGAGGAAATACGCCGGCAGCTGATAGCAAAGCGATTTGCCGCTTCCAGTCGGCAGCATCGCCAGCACATCGCGCCCGCTGAGCACGTCTTCGATCACATCGCGCTGTCCGGGCCGAAACGACGCGTGCCCGAACCGCTCATGCAATGTTTTCGTTAATTCATCCAACGTCCCACTTCCTTTGCCAACACGAGCCGAATTTCAAAATAACTCGCTATTCCGCCAAGCGCCTCGCGAATACGCTTCAGCTTGCGCGTCCCGAGCGCCCGCGCCGCGGCCTGGATCGCCGCCGCCCTTTCAGCGGCGACAAACGGGGCGATCGAAAAATCGGGCACATTGGCGGCCAACTCGACGACATGATCCTCGATTGTACTTTTTTTCAAGCGCCGAAGGGCGGCGATTTCGTCGATCGTCTTTCCTTTTTGCAGCCATTCGTACGTTTTTTGCGCCGATTGTGTCAGCACCGCCGGCGCCAGCCCGCTCATCAATTCGGCCATCATCGGAGCGCGTCCAGCCTCAGCTTCCGCCATGATGTAATGAAGCACGTTGCGGAATTGAAACTGCACGTAGAGCGCGTCCTTTTGCAAATGGGCCGCGATTTGCTCCATCGTCCAACCGATGCGGACCGCGCTCGTCAAACGCAGCGTAAAGATCGCCGCCGCCTCTTCCGAAACCGCTTCAAGCAGCCGGATGAGCTCTTGATACAGCGTCTCGGCCAACATTTGGCGCGATCCTTTTGCAAGCAAATATTGCTTCACCCATTGAAGCGTCCGCTCGTCGCGGCAAATCGGTGCAAAACGCCGCCCATAGACGAGGTTTGACAATGTCTGCCCGATCAAGGAAAGACGCTGCCAAAACAGCGGTTCCGCCTCATGATAGCGCCAGCCGTTCAGATGGCAGGGGAAAAGCGCCGCTTGCTCAGCAAGCCATTCTTCTCCTGCCGCGGTCAATGTGTATGTCCGCTGTTTCGCGGATAAAGCGAGCCGTTGTTCGACAAGCGCCATTGCCGCCTCCTCGAGCGCCGCCATCGTCACATTCTTCCATGTGCCAAACAGCGGCTCAAGCTGAAACCATTTGCTGTCTTGGAGCGTCTGCGCCGATTTTTTTCCCGAAAATAAATGGTATACCGCCGCCAGCGTCCGTTCGCCGTTGAAGCGGTGCAAGCAATGGGCAAGCAAAAATGGGGCATAGCCATGCCGCATCCTTTGTTCCTCCCTCGCCTCTATTGTAGCAAAAATCACCCGACTGATCGGCAGAAAAAAATCGATCGGTTGACAGTTCCGCCATATGATAACAAAATTAAATAAGATGCATATGTGTAAAAATACAAGAGAGCGATTTTTTTGTTGAAAAGCCCGCCGTACGGTCTTATTATAAAAGTGAAAGTTCATTTCCGAGCAGGCAACACGGAGATGGCCCGTCCGTTTCCAATAAACTTGGGGAGGTTCGATTTTTATGCCAAAGTATACGATTGTGGATAAAGAGACTTGCATCGCCTGCGGAGCCTGCGGCGCCGCCGCTCCGGACATTTACGACTACGACGAGGACGGCATTGCCTACGTCACCCTTGATGACAACCAAGGCATCGTCGAAGTTCCGGAGATTTTGATTGACGATATGATGGACGCCTTCGAAGGCTGTCCGACTGAGTCGATTAAAGTCGCTGACGAGCCTTTTGACGGCGATCCGAATAAATTTGACTAACATTCCCCCTCTTGCCTCATCGGCATGAGGGTTTTTTGATGCAAGCGTGAAAAAATGGCATTTCACAAGTGGCGCATCTTGGGCGAACGTGCTACAATAAGATTGGCTTGTCCGCCGCTCCTGCTAGGGTGGACAAGTTTTCATGCATACATAACCAACAAAGGAGGAACGGGTTATGGCATTCGAAAATAAAATTGTCGAAGCGTTTATCGAGATTCCAACCGGCAGCCAAAACAAATACGAATTCGACAAAGAGCGGGGCATTTTCAAGCTCGACCGCGTCTTATATTCCCCGATGTTTTATCCGGCTGAATACGGCTACTTGCAAAATACGTTGGCGCTGGATGGCGACCCGCTCGACATTTTGGTCATCACGACCAACCCGACGTTTCCGGGCTGCGTCATCGACACGCGCGTCATCGGCTATTTGAACATGGTCGACAGCGGCGAAGAAGACGCGAAATTGATCGGCGTTCCGGTCGAAGATCCGCGCTTTGACGAAGTGCGCTCGATTGAAGACCTCCCGCAGCACAAACTGAAAGAAATCGCTCACTTTTTTGAACGCTATAAAGACTTGCAAGGGAAACGGACGGAAATCGGCACATGGGAAGGGCCGGAAGCAGCCGCCAAATTGATCGACGAATGCATCGCCCGCTACAATGAACAGAAAAACAAGTAATCCGCTCAACATATCAGCGCGTTACGCGTTGTTTTCGTTTCCGAACAATTTCGCCCATATCGTTTGATATGGGCGTTTTTCTTTTTCAAAACCCGAACATTCCCGATCAAAAAAAACGTTTTCATTGGTATGACTTCTTTTCTCCCCATTGACAGAAACCGCTTTCGCATGTTAAATTATCAGAAATTTAACATCCTTGAAACAGAAAGGGGCACCCACTGTGTTTCGCGTACTCGTTTCCGACGCCATCAGTGAAGAAGGTTTGGCGCCGCTCTGCGCATCGGCGCAGATCAACATCGTACAAAAGAAAGTAAACGAAGCGGAAGAGGAATTGCACACCTTTGACGCTTTGCTCGTGCGCAGCGCCACCAAAGTGACGGAAGAACTATTGGAAAAAATGCCAAACTTAAAAATTATCGGCCGCGCCGGGGTGGGCGTCGACAACATTGATGTCGATGCAGCGACGAAACGCGGCATCGTCGTCATTAACGCGCCGAACGGCAATACGATTTCGGCCGCTGAGCATACCTTTGCCATGATGGCCGCCCTCGTCCGACGCATCCCGCAGGCGCACATTTCCGTCAAATCGCGGGAGTGGAACCGCTCGGCGTTTGTCGGCAACGAGCTGTTTGGCAAAAAATTGGGCATCATCGGCTTCGGCCGCATCGGTTCGGAAGTCGCCAAACGGGCGCGCGCCTTTGGCATGAGCGTGCACGTGTACGACCCATTTTTAACGAAAGAACGCGCCGAAAAACTCGGCGTCTCGATTCACTCGCTTGACGAAGTGCTGGCCGTGGCTGACATCATCACCGTTCATACGCCGCTCACGAAAGAAACGCGTGGGTTGCTTGGCACAGAAAACTTGGCGAAAACGAAAAAGGGCGTCTATTTGATCAACTGCGCCCGCGGCGGCATCATCGACGAACAGGCACTCATCCCGTTCTTGGAAAGCGGACATGTCGCCGGCGTCGCCCTCGACGTCTTTGAACAAGAGCCGCCAGGGGATCACCCGCTTTTAGCGTTTGACAATGTGATCGTCACGCCGCATTTAGGGGCGTCGACCGTCGAAGCGCAGCTGAACGTCGCCACCCAAGTCGCGGAAGAGCTGCTCCACTTTTTTGAAGGACGGCCAGTCACCTCATCGATCAACTTGCCGGCGTTGTCGAAAGATGTCTATGAAAAAATTCAAGCATTCTATCATTTAGGCCGGAAGCTCGGCTTGATCGCATCGCAGTTTATGAACATCCCGGTGCAAGAGCTATCGGTCACCTACGCCGGCACGGTCGCTGATCTGGAGACGACGTACATCACCCGCAGCCTGCTCGCCGGCTTCCTGCGGCCGCGCGTCGCCTCAACCGTCAACGAGGTGAACGCCGCCATGGTCGCCAAAGAGCGCGGCATCACATACGGCGAAAAATTTTCCGATGAAACGCACGGCTATGCGAACTGCATTTCGCTCACCGTCCATGGCGAAAACAAAACGTTCACGATCAAAGGAACGCACGTGCCAAACTACGGCGACCGCATCGTCCATTTTGACGGCGTCGCCATCGACTTTGCCCCGGAAGGCCATCTCCTGTATATCCAGCACCAAGACCGGCCGGGGATGATCGGCAAAGTCGGGAACGTGCTTGGGGCGCACGATGTCAACATCGCCACCATGCAAGTCGGCCGCCAAGAAGCGGGGGGCAAGGCGATGATGATCTTATCGCTTGACAAACCGGTCGATGATGAAGTATTGCAGGTGTTGGCGCAAATTGATGACATCGAAACGGTGAAACGGCTCGAAGCATAATCACCCGCTTCTGCGGGCGGATCATACCGAAACGCAGGCCTTCCCAGAAAGGAGCCTGCGTTTTTCAGTCGAGCAAGCCCCACAGCAGCCATTCGCATCGTATAGTTCCCTCTTGCGAAAAGGCGGTGATGAAATGGGGCTGACCCAAAAGGTTGTTTTTCCTTAAACACAACATATCGTTTCTTAATGATTGTTTTATGCCTACATACAGTAATAAGAAAGGGTGTCCCGATCCTTTTGGGACACCCTCGTGCTTTGTCAGTTCCATTCAGCCGAGCGGCACCGCCTTCCGCTCGCCTTTCGAGAACGTCATCAGCTCGGTATAGCCGACACTGCGGGCGAGTTCGACCGCCTTGTCAAAGTCGGCGCCGACGTGCTCAGGCACGTGCGCGTCGGACGACAACACAATCGGAATGCCTTTGTCATAGCACATTTTCAACAGGCGCGGATCCGGATACAGTTCGCCGACCGGCTTGCGCAGCCCGGCGGTGCTGATTTCGACGCACGTTTTCGAATTGGCGAGCGCTGTGGTCGCCCGGTCGTATTGTTCAAGCAAAAATTCCTCATCTTCCGGGACGTATTTAAAAATTTTCACCAAATCGAGGTGGCCGATAATGTCAAACAAATTCGACTCGGCGAATGTCACGACTTGATCGAAATATTTGCGGTATGTATCGTACAAATCGCGCCGTTCCCACTCGTGGCGATATTCGACTAAGTCGATGCCGAAATCATCGACCCAATGGATCGAACCGATGACATAGTCAAACTCGTATGAACGGATGAAGGCGGCCATTTCCTCGTGTTTGCCCGGTGTATAGTCCATTTCAATCGACATTTTCACATCGATGCCCGCATCCCACGCTTCGTGGAACAACCGGACGTAATCGGCCATATCGTAGCAGCGGCGCGCCTCGACCCACGGATTTGACAAAATGTTTTTCGTTTGATAGAAATGGTACGCGTGCTCGGAAATGCCGAAATGCTGAATGCCTTTTTTGGCCGCTGCATCCGTGAACTGGCGCAAATAATCAAGCGTCAACGCCCCTCGTTCCAAATGGTTATGGTAATCGGTCAACATCGGTGTTTCTCCTCTCCTGCTGTTTTTCTCATTATAACGCATTACCGCAAGAAAGGACAACCGTTTTGCGAATATTCATCCAATCATCCGTTGGCGCCGACAAGAAACAACAGTCCGACGCATACCGCCACACCAGCCACCGCCAAGAGGCGTCTCATCACATCGCCCATTTCCATCCCTCCTTGCCTATGTCGCGCCATATATGTCTTATGTCAAAACGAACGCCGATAGAACGGCCTCGCGTCGACATTAACAAAAATGTAACAAAATGATGCCGTCTAAAAACAGCTAAGAGCTCACGCTGGCGGCTACGGGCCGGTTGCCAGCAGCGCGGCGTTCGGTCCGGCCGGCACGTTGATCGGCTTCCCAAGCGGATACGGGCCAAGAGTCGATAACCCGCTCGACTCGAATGTGACATCAAGCAGCCCAAACTCTTTCGCCGTCAGCAGCACGGCCTCCGCCATGCTCGCCGCTTCTTCCGCGCTTGGCCGAGCGGACAAATGAAGCCGGACCGTCGCATGGCGCGCATCGACATCGACCGAATCAACTTCCACCCCTGGTGGAATGGCCGGCTCAAGCCCGTGGATCGCCGATTTTTTCATCTGCTGCAGCGCCTCAGGAAACGAGCGGGCGCTGCCTGGCGCCGGGATGAGCACCGTATAGCCGAAGGAGGAGGAGCGGTTTTGATAATACATTCGCTTCTGCTCGTTGATCTTTGTTGTTTTGAGACGACCAAACACCGGCAAATCGAGCCCTTCCTCCTCCCCAGTGAAAAAGCGGATGCTTCGCCCGCCCATCTGCCGCACTGTTTCCATGACCGCTTCGAAAAAGAGGCGTTGTTCCTCATGGCTGGCGGCAAACACGCGATGGCTCGCTGGAACGCGAACAACCCATATGCGCCCATCGCCTGCCGCCGGGGCCATCTTCACACCGTCGAGCCACGCGGACGCCTCACGCAACGGGGAACGGGAAAGCTCACTCAGCGCCGCGGACAGCCGTTCTGCCGGCGCAAAGCGGCCAGGAAGGGGAACAACCACTGGCACCACTTGGCCGATTCGCTCATCGGGCAAGGCAATAACCACTGCATTCTCCGGTTCGCTGGCGGCCATTATCGCTTTTGGGTGAGAGGAAGCGCCATCCGCCTGCAACGTCTGAACAGGGGATGAGAAAGCCTCGTTTTTGTCCGAACGTGTTGGCACGATGAAATGCGGACCGGCATAAACCGCCGATGCAAGCACGGCCGCCGATGCAATCGCTGGGAGCCAACGCCGCTTCCAGCGCGCCATCCGCTGAGCGCGCACCAGCCGGACGTACACTTCTTCTTTCGTGCGCCGGTCTTTGATGACGGGCAACTGTTCAAGGCCATGCTCAATGCATCGCTCATTCCAATTGAGCTTTTTCACACCGCCACCCCTCCTGTTTTGCCTCTTCCTCCATATATTGCTTGAGCGCCTTTAGTGCGCGGTGCTGCGTTGTTTTCACTTTGCTTTCCGTCCAGCCGAGCGCTTCCGCCGTTTCCGCGATCGACAGCGACTGGATGAATCGTAGGACGAGCACAAGCCGCTGATCAATCGTGCAACGTGCCAAACCACGGTACATAAGCTGAATCTCCTCTTTTTGAATCGCTATCTCCTCAGGAATCGGCTCGTCGGCGCCGATTTGTTCCTCGCTCCATTCCACCGAACCAGCCCATTGGCGTCGGCGTTTTTGCTTGCGGAAAAAATCTATGGCCACATGGCGCGCAATGGACAGCAGCCACGTTTTTTCGCTGCACTGCCCTTTAAATCGTTTGTATGAGCGCAGCACTCTGACGTACACTTCCTGAACCAAATCTTCGGCCTGCTCTCGATTCCGCACCATGTAGAATAAAAAATTAAACAAATCATGATGGTACTTTTCATACAACTGTTCAAAGACGGGGTCCATCGCTTCTCTCCCCCTATCTCCCCCATGGACCACGACAAAAAAATCCCATTATCTTCATGATAACGGGTCCGAGCTAAAAAGGGAATGATTTTTTTCACCAAAAGCAGCCGGCTTTTACCACTCGACGTGCAGTGGAAAAAAGAGAGAGCCGGCTTGCTTTTTGATTTCACGTTCGCCATCCGGATCGTAACTGACAAGAACGGACGTCGCCGGGCCGCCGGAGGCAAACAGCGGAAGCGGGCAGGCGCAGGACCGCCATTGGCGGCCGTTAGCAGTCAACAGCTGCGTCCATTCGTAGTAAATGCCTTTGGAACCGACCGGGATCAACTCGTAAATGTATGGAGAAGCTAGGAGTTCAACAAACAGCGACAGCGGCGCGACCCATTGGGAATGCGCCAGCACGGCCGGGCCGACGAGCGGACGGCCGATGACGGCAAACTTTGCCGCATCCGGCGTCACGCCGATCCGCTTCCGTCCGGCCGACACAAGCCCGATCGCTGTTACCCCAAGCGCTGACTGCTCGGTGGGAAAATTCGATTCCGTGCTGCCGGTGATAGGGAGATCGATCCCCAGCTCGCGGCACGCTCGCCTGATGCCGCGGCAAAGCGCTTCCCACCGGTCATCGGCGATGAAGTTTTGCAGCACGACGGCTTTCGCTTCCGCCCCAATGCTTAACAATTCCATTAAAGCGACGCGGACGGCAAAATACGCCACGACGTCCACCGGAGCGGACACGGCGTCAGCCGGCTTGTCCCCGACCGCCGCTGAACCGTCGGCGGCAATGGCGAGCTCCATGCCGTCAGCAAACGGAAGAAAAAGCACATCACGCATGCGGCGCCCCCACCCCTGCCTTTGCCGCTAGGCGTATGACAGCCGGCATGATAGCCATCGCGATCAACACGTTGACCGCGGCGGCGGCCGAAAGCGGCGGAATGACGGCAAAAACAAACGGCCAGCCGAACGAAACGACAAGCGGCAGCGGCGCCAAAAACGCATTGCCGATGAAAAATACGACAGCGCTGCCTAGTTTCCATCCCCGCCGATGCAACACGGCAAACAACGCGCCAAGCCCCGCCATTTCAAGAGCGACAAACCAATGAACCGGGCCGAGCGGAAAACCGCCGATCAACGCCGAAACTAAATGCCCCAGCCCAGCGATGGCCGCTCCGGCGCGCGGGCCAAGCACAGCAGCGGCGACAAGCGCCGGCGCGCTGTCCAAAGCGATGCTGCCGACAAACGTCGGCAGCTTAATAAACGATCCGATGACAGAAAGCGCCAAACAAACAGCTATCCAAGCGAATCGGCGGGTCATTGCTTCTCCTCCTTGTCACGGAACACAATGGCGCTCCGTTCATACTCGATGTCCTTCACCCCTAAACGAGCGTTCACAACCCGAGCAGCGGCAAACAGATAATCGGACAGGCGGTTCATATATTTGAGCACGACATCGTTGATCGACTCCGCTTTTTGCAAGGAAACGATGCACCGCTCCGCCCGTCTCGTCACCGTGCGCGCCATATGGAGCGCCGCAGCCGCCTTGGAGCCGCCCGGCAAAATGAATTTTTGCAATGGCGGCGCCTCTTGCATGTATGCATCAATGCGCTCTTCTAAAAATGTGACCATCTCCTCGTTCGCTTTATACGGCAGCTTGCCGTTGACGATGGCCAGATCGCCGCCGCAGTCAAACAGCTCGTGCTGGATTTTTTGCAGTTCGGCGCAAAGGTCGCGAAACCGCTCATCGCCTGAAAGCAGCGCAAGCGCCCAACCGATGAACGAATTCGCCTCGTCAATCGTCCCGTACGCCTCGACGCGCAAATGGTCTTTGTCCACGCGCCCGCCGACTAAACTCGTTTTCCCTTGGTCTCCGGTCCGCGTATACAATTTCATATTTTCCTCTCCCCCTTATTTCAATCGTTCCGCCAACCCGCACCAAAGCCGGTCGACGCGGCAGCACATGGACGCCAGCCTCTGGTAGCACATTCCCACGGCGTCGCGCCAGCGCCGCTCTTCCGGATCAACCGGGACAACGCCTTGCGTCACATCGGTGCCGATCCAGACGACTGTACGGTTAGGCGCTGCCGCTTCCCACCGCTGCCAAGCCCGGAAGTAGGATTCCCACTCATCTGCGTCCGGACGGGGGCGGATGGCCGCTTCCAAACCATCTAAGACGACTGTTTTCGCCGTTTCGACGCCGCCCGGCGGCCCATACGGCTCCACATAACCGTTATGCCATATAATATGAACTCCGTCATTTATTCCGTATCGTTCCCGCACCCATTTTCGTTTTCCTTGAAATGCACCGCCGATAACGAAATGCACCGCTCTCCCTCTTTCCAACGCTCGAACGTCGATACAAGCGTATATCCGCCGGCAAACGGCACCTCCCATTCCCAGAACGAACGGGCATCGGGCGCATACTGCCTGAGCAGGAGGCGAATCGGGCCGCCATGGGTGACGATCACGACATGGCGGGCTTCGCTTTGCTCGGCCAAAGCGATCGTCTCCGCGAGCGCCTGTTTGATGCGCGCCTGAAACTCGGCATAGCGCTCTCCGTCGGGCGGCGCCGCAGAAAAGGGCGACGCAAGCCATTGGCGGTAAGCGGGTTCCGCTTCCAGCTCAGCAAACGTTTTTCCTTCCCAGGCGCCAAAGGAAAGTTCGCGCCAACGGCTCGTGCACCAATCCGCCCTGCGTCCGCCAAACAGCAAATCAACCGTCTCCCGGCAGCGACAAAGGTCGCTTGTGACCACAACGTCCACCGGTTCAGGCGGCTCCCATCGCAGCCGGCCGAGCCGCGCGATCTCCCCTTCGGCAAGCGGCGCATCCAGCCAGCCGATATACGCCTTCCTTCGATTTAGTTCGGTCATCCCATGGCGGATGAGTGTAACAGCCAAATGACGCCCCATAGCAGCGTCTCTCCCCCTTCAATGAACGCTCCGAGCACATCCCCGGTGATGCCGCCAAACTGTTTTCCCGCCCACGGCTTTGCTGCCGCCGCCAAAACGACAGCCGCTGCAGCCAGCGCCGCCCCTGTTTGCACCGAAATGGCGGTGGATGCACAAAGAAGCGAAAGCAATACAAAAGCGAGTCCAAGCGCCCAAATGGCATCATGCCATGAACTATATTCGCCTAGCGCCGCCGCCATTCCTGTCGGCTTCGCCAGCTTGCCGACGGAAAGAAGCCAGGCAGCCCCGGCCCGCGACAACAACGGAACAGCGATGAACAGCGCCGGCGGTATGCCAGCCTGGAGCGACTCGTACAAAAACAGCCAGCGAAACGACAACAAACAACCGAGCGACAAGACGGCGAAGGCTCCGACGCGCGAATCGGACATAATCTCTTGCCGCCGCTTGACGTCGCGGTATGAAAAAAACGCGTCGCTCACATCCATAAAGCCGTCAGCGTGCATCCCTCCGGCCATCCAAATGCCGAGCCAAAGAAGAAGAAGCGCCCAAACAAGCGGCGAGCCAAACGAAAACGATGAAAAGAGCGCATACACTCCGGCCGAAAGCATTCCAATCAGCGCCCCGGCAAGCGGCAGGCAGCGCACAAGCCAACGGACATGGGCGCCGTTCCATTCGATCGAGCGACGAATCGGGATGATCGTAAACAGCTGCAGCGCCAACAGCCAACCGTTCCATGCCGTCTTCATTGCGGCCACCGCCCTTTTTTCACCCGGAGAAGGCCGTATTCAACGACCGCGGCGGCCGCCGCTTCCGCCACAAGCTGCTGGTGAAGCCAACCGAGCATTTTCATATAACGAAACGTACCGAAGTCATCCGGCACTCCCCCCGAAAACAGCTCGTTCGATACGATGACGACCGCGCGGCAGGCGGCAGCCCACGCCCGCACTTCATCAAAGATGCGGCAAGCAACGGCTTGGGCGGCGGCATCCGTTTTCCAGCTTTCCCCGGAAAACAGTTCATAGGCGAGCCAAGCGGTCAAGCAATCAAGCAGGACGACATCATCTGGGCGCAGGGAAGCGGCAATCTCCTGAGAAGAGAACGGGGCTTCCCACACTGTCCAATGCTCGGCCTGCGCCGCGCGCCGCTCTCGATGGCGGCGGATGCGCTCCGCCATTTCTTCATCCGTTGCTTGAGCGGTGGCGATATAGTGAAGCCGGCCGCCGCGAGAAAGCCGGATGGCGCACGCTTCCGCCGCTTCGCTTTTGCCGCTGCGCACAGCGCCGCTCACAAACACCATCATCCGCTCCACCTCGCAAGCGCTTCAAGCAGCCGATCGTTTTCCACCTGCGTTTTGACCGCAAGCCGCACGTAACGTCCGTCCAATCCCGGAAAATTCCTCGTATGCCGCGGAACGATTCCTCGTTGCAATAAATAGAAAAACAGCTCCTCCGTCCGCCCGGAGAGCGGGCGCAACAAATAAAAATTGACAACCGACGGCGAGACGGCATACCGGCCGGCCGGCAGCGACCAAAACACGCGCGCCCGTTCGGCGGCGATCCGCTCCTTCGTCCACTCCACAAACGATTCCATCGAGGCAAAGCGAAGCGCCAGCTGTTGCGCGATGCGGCTTGTGCTCCACGGCGGCTGACGCGTTTTCAGCGAAGCGATCACCGCTTCATCAGCCCCCACATAGCCGAGGCGCGCGCCGGCCAGATGATGGATTTTCGTCAACGATCGAAGCACAATGAGGCGCGGATAGCGATCCAGCCAGCGCATGGCTGTAAATCCGCCGTGCCAAAACGGATAGAACGCCTCATCCACCACGATATACGTCCCCGCTTGGTCCGCTGCAGCGACGAGCGAGCGGAGATCACGCTCCGGCATCACGGTTCCGGTCGGATTGTTCGGATGACAGACAAACAGAGCGTCACATTCCGCCGCCCATGCCGCCGCTTTGTCAATGTCGTACGAAAAGCCGCGGCTTTCCTCTGCCATCAAAGACTTGACTTCGCATCCGTAAGCAAGGCAGGCGCGCCGATACTCGGAAAACGTCGGCTCCAAGATCCCGACGCGCCGGCCGGCAAGCAGCGCGGCCAACAAATAAATCGCCTCCGCCGTCCCGTTTGTCACCAACACTTGCCCGGGTCGAATCTGCTCCTGCTTGGCAACGAGCTCCCTAAGCGCCTTCGCTTCCGGATCTGGATACTCCGCCGCCCAGCGGATCCATTCCTCGCCGTCCGGCCAAGCCGACGGCGGCAGCCGGTACGGATTCGTATTGACGCTGAAATCGATATAATCGCTCGGGGCCGCCAGTCCGCACTGTTCATAAAGCGCGAGCGGATTCGCCCCATGCGCCGGCCAACGCAACGATCATCCCTCCGATCCATAGCAATAACGTAAACGCAAGCACCGTTCCGATCATCATGCCGACCGCCTGGCGGATATGAGCCGAGCGCAGCGGAACATCCGGGTCGCCGAGTGTCGGCCGCTCTGAGACGACGCCGCCGTATGTATTCGTTCCGCCAAGCTGCACGCCAAGCAGACCGGCCATCGCCGCCTCGAGCCAGCCGCTGTTCGGGCTCGGATGGCGGCGGGCATCGCGAAGCAAAATCGCCAACGAACGGCGAAAGCGACGGCCGCCGTAAACCAATACCATGAGGAACGCCGTCAGCCGCGCCGGAACGTAGTTGAGCGCATCATCCAGCCGGGCGGCCGCCCAGCCAAATTCGCGATACTTTTCGTTTTTATAACCGATCATCGAATCGCATGTGTTCACCGCCCGGTACAGCATAGCGAGCGGCGCGCCGCCAATGGCCGCATAAAAGAGCGGGGCGGTGATGCCGTCGCTCGTATTTTCCGCCACCGTTTCGACGCAGGCGCGGGTGATGCCGGCTTCATCAAGCTGCTCGGTATCGCGGCCGACGATCATCGACAGCGCCCGCCGCACCGCAGGAAGATCGCCCGCTTCAAGCGGCCGGCGCACCTCTTCAGCCGCTTCAGCGAGGCTTTTGGTCGCAATGGTGGTGAAAATGAGCGCCGCCTCAACCGCCACCCCCACGTACACGGACAACGCATAGCCCACATAAACGACCAACGCCGACAACCCATAAACGACCGCCAACACCGCCGCTGCGGCCGCCACACCTTTCGCCCGCCGCTTTGCCCCCTGATTCCAGCGTCGGTCAAGCCAAGCGATCAACTTCCCCATGCCGCGCACGGGATGCGGAAGCCAGCGCGGGTCGCCAAAGGCGGCATCGAGCAGAAGAGCCACCGTCAACGCGAACAGGTGCGTCATGGCCGTCCCCTCCGCCGCTTGTAGCGGTCAAGCGCCTCCGTTACTGCTTCATACACGAGCCGGCCGATCGCCCGCCCCAGTTCCGTCGCCGTTCCGGCATAGGCAAACGTCCGCCCGGTTTGCGTCGCCGCCACGGCGAGCGAATCGGTCGACGTGCCGGTGGCAACCGTCCCTGTTTCCGGGTCGCAAACCGAACGGTCAGCGAGCGCTTTTGCCTTCGCTTCCGTCGCCGTCATGACCGCTTGCACGAACGCGGCATCGGTGAGCCTTCCTTCAATGACAACAACCATATTGATCGTCCCCGGTTTCACCGCAAACGGTTTATGCTGCCACGACCGCGCCGCATCAATTGCATTGCCGACGCCGGCCGTCGCCATGACCGCAACCAAAAACGCTTCCCCTTCCTCCTGAACCCACACAGCATCACGGACGTCAACCGCCGTCATCATGCCGATCGTTCGTTCCGGCGAAAACCCGCGCTGCTCCAAATAGCGGCGCATGTCTCCTTCCGCATCGCCGCAATCGTAATCCAACCCGACTTGGCGATTGACAAAATGGGTCGCCCATTGAAACCCAGCGCCGATCAATGCCGAGGACAGGACGCGAAGCGGCTTTCGGGCGGCAAGAACAGCGGCGTCATCAAGAAAGGACAAACGAAACCCGGCGGCTGGTGATTCTTCTTTTCCTTTCGGCACAAACGAGAACACCGGTTTCGCCGCCGCCGGGTGGGCTTGACGCACCACTGGCGCGGCAAACACTTCCTGAAGCAGCGCCGGCGTCATCACATCTGTCGGCGTTCCAAGCGCCGCTGTTTTTCCTTCTTTTAACACAATCACCCGATCGCAGTATAAGCTAGCGACGTTCATATCATGAAAGACGGCGACAACCGTCAGGCCGCGGGAGCGGGCAGCTTCCACGAGCCGGTCCAAAAGCCGGACTTGTCCGCTTATGTCCATATGGTTCGTCGGTTCATCCAACAGAAGCAACTGCGGCTCTTGAGCGAGCGCCCGCGCCAAATAGGCGCGCTGCCGCTCTCCGCCGCTCAGCCGTTCAAGCGGCTCATCGATTTTGTCGATCAAACCGACGGCGGCGAGCGCTTCTTGAACCGCAGCTTCATCCTCTTTCGTCCACGTTGGAAACAGGCCGCGCTGATGGGCGTAGCGGCCGAGCGCCACCGTTTCCTTGACCGTATAACCGTACGCCGTTTCCGCTGTCTGCGGCAGGACGGCGGCCATCCGCGCCCATTGCTTCGCAGACAGCGCCGAAAGCGGCTGACCGCTAATCGTGATCTCCCCGCTTACAAGCGGGAGCTCTTTGCTAATGAGTTTGAGCAATGTCGTTTTACCGCTGCCGTTCGGCCCGGCGATGCCGAACAGCTCCCCTTTTTCCACGGAAAACGTCACATGATCAAGCACTCGCTTTAACCCATACTGATGTGATACGGCGCGCACCTCAAGCATCGTCATCCCATCTTTCGCCTTGTTTTTCGGAAAAATAACACCGCAAACAGCGGGGCGCCAATCAACGAGGTGATGACGCCGATCGGCAGTTCGCGCGGTTCAATGATCGTCCGCGCCGCCACATCGGCGAGCACAAGAAACGCGCCGCCATACAAGAGCGACAGCGGCAACAGCACCCGGTAGTTCGGCCCGCAAACGAACCGGACCATATGCGGAACGACAAGCCCGACAAAACCGATCGTCCCCGACACCGACACCGCCGCCCCTGTAAGCAGCGCCGCCGCCGTCAAAATGATCACTTTTCGGCGCGTAACATCAACACCGACATGAAGCGCCGCCGCCTCGCCAAAAGCAAACGCGTTCAATTCGCGGCCGTTGGCGATCAGCACCACCGCGCCGATGAGGAAAAACGGCAAGAGCAGCCCGCTGTATTTCCAGCCGCGCATCGCCACGCTCCCCATCAGCCATGAGATGATTTGCCGCAATTCTTCCCCGGTCAAAGCGATCATGAGCGAAATGAAGGCGCTGAAAAACGCGCCGAAAATAATGCCGGCTAAAATGATCGTCTCGACCGACATACGCCGCTCGACGGCGCGGGTGAACGCCAAAACGGCAGCAAGCGTCGCCATGCCGAACAAAATGCTGACCACCGGCAGCGTAAACGTCCCAAACAGCGGCCATTGCCAGCCGAGAAAAATGACAAGCACCGCTCCGACCGAGGCGCCGGATGAGACGCCGAGCGTGTACGGGTCGGCGAGAGCATTTTTCAGCAACCCTTGGAACGCCGCGCCGGCCATCGCCAGCGAGGCGCCGACCAAAAAGGCGAGCGCGACGCGCGGCAGGCGAATCGCGGTGACGATCGGCACCCAATCGGCCGGAATGTCAGACGGAAGCGGCATGCCAAACCATTCGGACATAAGAATGCGAACAATAGAAGAAAAGGGAATCGACAGCGATCCTGTCGATATCCCTACGAGCAGCGAAAGGACGGCCGTTGTAACGGCCAGAGCGTACATCAGCGTTTTACTTGAACACATCCGGGTAAATGGCTTTGGCAAGTTCCTCGACCCCTTCGGCAAGGCGCGGACCCGGCCGGCTCACTAAATCGGAGTTGACGTCATACACCCGCTTGTTTTTCACCGCCGGCACGTCTTTCCAAGCGGCGCGCGCAAGCACTTGCTTCGCTCCGCCGTATGTCGTGATGATAACGTCCGGCTTATAGGCCACTGCTTTTTCTTCTGTCACCATCGGCCAGCCTTCCAAGCCGCCGGCGACGTTTTTCGCTGAAATCACTTGAAGCATCTCATCCATAAACGTCCCTTTGCCAGCTGTATAAATTTGCGGCGGCGGCGACACTTCAATCCAGACGTTCGCTTGTTTGTCCGCCGGGATTTGTTTCGCTTTTTCTTGAATTTGCGCAAGCTTCTCTTTCATCTCATGAATCACTTGCTTCGCTTTGCCCATCGCCCCCGTCGCTTTGCCGATCAATTCGATGGACGCATACACATCATCAAACGACTTCGCATCATTGACAACGAGCACAGTGATGCCAGCGTCTTTCAATTGCTGCAGGCCATCGCGCGAGTTATGGGCGCTTGACGCGTGGGCCAAGACGAGATCCGGCTTGAGCGAAATGATTTTCTCGACGTTAAACTCCATGCCGCCGATTTTCGTTTTCGTTTTGACGTCTTCCGGATAATTGTCAAAATCGCTGACGCCGACAATTTTCTCGCCAAGCCCCAACGCATAGGCGATTTCCGTATTGCTTGGGATGAGCGAAACGATCTTTTTCGGTTCGGCTTTGATCGTCACATCCTCGCCGAGCCCGTCTTTCACCATCACCGGAAACGCCGCTTGTTCCGTTTTCGGCTCTTCTTTTTTCGCCGGCTGGACGTTGCTATTGGTCCCACCGCTGCAACCGACTAGCACGGCAGCCAAAAGGAATAGCGCCGCCAACACCGTCGGCCATGTCCAACGTTTCATTCTTTGTTCCCCCTCCTGCTGTGCAAAATAAAAACGCCCATTCCGTCCTGGCGGGGGAATGAGCGCGAAACGGCCTATGCAGGCGCAAAACAAGCCTGTGCCACCGTTTCCGCATCTCACCCCCCGAAGAGTCGGAAACTGCTGCAAGCAAGGCAGGTCTACTGGCTCATGCTTCCTCCTACTCTGAAGCCTTCCCGTACGGAAAACAGCGCAAGCCATCTGTCCGTACAGTGGCGATTTCATTTCGTCCGCATTGACAGTTGCGGGGACAGCTCCGGATTCCCACCGGATTCCCTATTAAGCCTTCACGGCACCTTGCTGCGAGTTGATGAATTTGTCGGATATGGACATTTTTATAATAATGCAGCGTTTAGCATTTGACAACTATGAATTTACAGCAGGCTGAAACGGTGATCATGGCTTGTTGGTGTTTATCCATCACGCTCTCCTCCTACATATGCGGAATGATCCTAGCCCTCTCCTGCAGACAAAAAGCAGCTGCCCCATCTATACTGCCATCTTGAAAAAAATAAGGAAAGATACCTCGCCTCTGGCACGGCGTCTTTCCCCGATACAACCTTCATCTCGTCACTGTTGAATATATTTGTCAAACACAAAGCCGAAATCTTTCACTGTATAGTTCTTTTTCGCTTCGGTCAGCCATTGAAACGCATATTCGTTCACCGCTTGAAAATCGGTCGCAATGTTGGCGCCGTCGCCGCGCATGTTGGCAAACACCTTGGCCGCCAATTCCAGACTCCGCTCGGCATAGTCGAACTTCATTTCATTTTCATGGCAAATCTCAGCGATCGCCAGCAGCGATTTATACAAATCTTTCAGTTCCTCAATATGCTTTTTATGCACATCGATCGAGTATGAGTGCGGCCCAATTTTAAATTTGATTTCCGCGTCCAGGTCGACCGTCCCGGCTGTTTCGAGCGACACGTCGGAAATCGGATGCTTATAGTAATCGTAACGGCGCAACGTCCGTTTTTTGCTCGTCGCGCTTGTGCCGTCCAAATGGATGAGCGCGCGGTTGGTGAAGCAATACTCATCCGATTTCGATTTGATAAGAAAATAGATTTTCTCCCCATCCTCGTGCATCACATAATCATCGGCATCCACTTTGTCATAGTCTTTCGGTTGAATGACCGCGCCGATGTCGCTCAATCCGAGCACATCAGCGGCGACTTTTCCAAACATGCTCATTTCTCCTCTCCGGTTTCCCAATTTTTATTGGCGCCCACCATGCAGCGAACAAGCACAACGCGTTTTGCCTTGACAAGGCGCCGTAATCTCATACCTTTCATTCTATGTAATACGTCGAGATCGGAAAAACGTTTCATCGCCGCCAAAAATCAAAGGCCCAACGCCTTTTATGCCGGCGTCAGGCCATGCAGGAGTCTACAATTCTCCACTTAGCCGGGAGTCTTTGTTGGTGAGCCGCAAAAAGATCAAATAAACGAGTCCGATCGCGATCCAAATCAATCCCAGCTTTTTGCTGAGCGGGTCAAGATTGACCCACACATAACCGATGATGATAAAGCCGATGGACGGGAACAAGAAATGATTGATGTAATCGTTGCTTTTTTGTTTGCGCAAGAAATAGTTCATCACTGATACATGCAAAAAGAGGAAAGCCGTCAGGGCGCCAAAGTTGACAAGCGAAGCGAGCTTATCAATTTGTGAGGCGAACACCGTCGTGACAATGAGCGAAATCAGAGCGACAAGCAACGTGCTGACGTATGGCGTTTGAAATTTCGGATGCACTTTGGCCAGTACACTGGGCAGTTTGCGGTCACGGCCCATGCTGTATAAAATGCGGGAGATGGCTGCCTGGGCGACGAGCGCGTTCGCGATCCCCCACGAAAGCGCGGTGGCGACGATCGTTGTCCATTTCAGCCATGGTCCGCCTGCCAACTCCGCAATCTGATAAAACGCCGCGTCTGCATTTTTAAACGTCGTATAATCAGGCCAAATGAGAGCGGCGACCCACGTTTGCACGATGAAAAGCGCACCGACAACGAGCAAAGCGAAAATGATCGCTTTGCCGATCGATGATTTCCCGTCCCTCGTTTCCTCAGCCAGCGTCGACACCGCATCAAAACCAAGGAAGCTTAAGACAGCCACCGACACCGCCCCCATCACCGTTCCCATGCTGAAATGGTCCGGGTCGTACAACGGTTTGAACGTAAACTGCGCTCCATTGACACCTTTTATAATAGCAATAATTCCTGTGATCACAAACACTGCAAGGACAATGAGTTCTAAGATGACAATGACTTTGTTCGCTTTCGCTGTCATCTCGATTCCGAGAATATTAATGATCGTATTCAGAGCAATAAACAGAACGAGCCACACGTAAATCGGCACTTGCGGCACAATGTCGGCCAAGGCGGCGGCGCTGACTAAGTAGAGAAGAGCCGGAACGAAAATGTAATCAAGCAAAATGACCCATCCGGCCATAAACCCGACATACTCATTAATCCCTCGCTGGGCGTAGGAATACACCGACCCAGCGATTGGAAACGCCTCGGCCATTCTGGCGTAGCTCAAGGCGGTGAAAATCATCCCCACCATTCCGATTAAGTATGCTAAGGCGACCATCCCTTTTGACCCTTGGGCCACATACCCGTAAATGCCGAAAGGAGCGATCGGCACCATGAACACCATTCCGTAAATTAACAAATCAACAAAGGTGAGTGACCGTTTTAATTCCTGTTTATAACCGAGCTGCTCGACTGATGTTTTCGTTTCCAATTGCATCATCTCCGTCCCTCCTTACTCCCCAAATAGGCGGACGCCGTAAGCCTCGAGCACAAAGCGCGGCACAAAGAAACGCGCCGTAACAAGCGGATCAACGACTTGGCTGATCTGCGTCTGGCCGGCGGCGCTGAGCACCATCGTCAAATGATTCAGCGTCAACGGAGTGTGCGGCAACAGCAAATCAACCATTTCTTCAACCGACTGTTTGACCGCCTCATCCAACGTTTTGGCCGAGACGATCGTCGCAATGCCATCATCGTTTTGCAACAGCGGATGGTGGAGCGAATATCCTTTCATCACCCGGACGGTGACCGTCACTTCCCCCGGAATTTCGATGCCAGACACGCCGATTTCGCCGTCCCCCATCGCCGCATGCAAATCGCCTAATGCGAACAACGCCCCTTTGACAAAGACCGGGAAATAAACGGTTGCCCCTGTTGTAATGAGCTTTGTATCCATATTGCCGCCATGCGGCCCGGGCGTTCCGCACGACACATCCTCACCGCTCGGCGCTACCCCGATGACGCCAATCATTGGATTTAATGGAATAGAAAGATGCTCGTCAAATACGGCCCGGTTTTCTTCCACCGGAATCATTTTCGCCTCAAACTGCGGAATCCGATCGCCAAGCACCCCGAGCCCTGGGCCGACAGCCATGACCCCCTGTCCTTTGAGGCGAATCTGTTCAATTTTTACCGCTAAAATGTCACCGGGTTCCGCCCCTTCAATATAGATCGGTCCGGTCGCCGGATTGATATGATTCCAATCGATCGAGTCAAACGGCGTTTCGCTTGAAGTAATTTGATTTTGGAAACAGTCGTACGTTTCGATGACAAACGTTTCCCCTGACTGGACTGTTCGAACCGGTTGGTGGTTTTTGCTAAATGCATAAATGGCCGTCGTGCACGGAACAAATGACATGTTCGCTTTCCTCCCTTTCGTTTTTGTCTCATTATAACAGGGAGCAAACAAACTGTTTTGCATTTTTTTGATTCATTTTTGTTACTTCTTTATTTTTTGAATTAATCGATAAATCTGAGTAAACAAGAAACTGCCAATCCCATTCCATGCTATGGCCTCCAGCTCATTATGGCGCATTCCCCATCGCCAGGCGATAGCAAACAAACATGCCCATCCGATCATGCCTATAACCCCCATCGGTTTCTCTCCTGTCCGTAAAGCAGCCAACCCAAAACACGAGGAGGTAAGCAAGGCGGTCAGGAATATAACCATCCGCATCGGAAGAAGGGGAGCAATAAAAAAGAGGGCTAGTACAAGCAAAAAAGAGATGACATATGTCCATGAGAGATGCCTGCTCCACCTGCGCCAAAAGATTTGCACAACGGAATGCAAGGAAAGGGATAAGCTGAGTGACAACGCCGCCAGCAAGGCAATAGTAAGCGGCCAGGCAATCAAGACAGAAGAATGGAGCAGCCACCGTTTCAGTATGGCGGCAGTCGAAGCGGCCGCCGCATACGGGACGCATAAGGCTGCGACGGCCAACGGAAGCGGAGCAAGGCAAAACGCGGTCATAGAAAATGTCAGCATAACGCGTTCTTTTTTCAATATTGATGCAATATCCCATACATACTCGTCAGCCAACCATTGCCCGGCAGCCGCCGTCAGCACAACCCAAAACAACACGAACAACGAAGCCATGTTCACATCGAGAAAAGCTGGGACAGTGCGCACAATCATCTCATATTGCCGCGCCACACCGCCTGTTAGATAATAGGCAAACGGAACCATTCCCATCACTATATAGACAATGTATAACAGAACCGTTCCGATTTTCCGCATTCCCAACCAACCGGCGAGCACGGTAAACACGTACACATAGACGAGCCAAATGAATAAAAAATACGGAGAAAAACGAAAGAGTTGCTGCAGCAAATACGCGCATAACACGACAACGGTAAGCAGCCGGCCAATAGAAAGAAGGCGAACAAAAAACCGAAAGAAAAACAAAGCCCGCGCCGTAAAACAGCAGTCCGGCCAACGATCTCCGTCCTCTGTTAGGGAGCGATAGCGGACAGCCGCTGCTGAACGCCAAACTACAAAAATGGCGGCCCATACCGCCATAGCCGTCGCCACCCCCGCCGCCACTCCACCATGAATAAAGGCATAACATCCAAACAACAGCAGCTCTCCGGATGCGAAACGCATTAACAGGGCATTGACCCCTTTGCTTAATCCAAGCGCCTCTGCCCCTACAAAACTGCAGCGACCAATATGCGGCACAGCAGCAAGCAGCAGTACGCATGCCATGAATAAAAGCATATACCAGTCCATTATCCATTGATCTCCTTATACTTCGTAGGTGGCACACCGACATATTTTCGAAACGAATGGCTGAAATGATGTTGGCTGGAAAACCCCGTCTCCTCAGCAATGCGCGCCATGGACCAGTCCGGCTTTTTGATCAATAGCTCTTTCGCCTTTTCAATTCGGTAGCGATTGACGTAATCCTTAAAGTGGATGCCGACTTCCTCAACAAACAGCTTGCTCAAATAAGCCGGATGGACGTGCACGGCGGCAGCCGCCTTGGTCAAGCTGATTTTTTGCGCGTAATGGTGGTGCACATATTCGAGGGCCCCGCGGATGAGCGGAGACGAGACAAGCGCTTCTGGATGCTTTTGTTCAAATTTCGACAACGCTTGATCAAACTCGCTCTCGATGAGCGGCTTCACCAAGTAGTCGAGCACTTCAAGCTGAATCGCCCGTTTGGCATAAGCAAAATCTTGGTAGGCTGTGATAATGATCAAGGCGAGATCGGGCTGTTTTTGTTTGAGCTCATAGGCCAAATCCAACCCGGACTGTCCCGGAAGGTGGATATCGATCAGCGCCAGCGGGAAGCGATGGGACGCGGCCAACCGTTTCGCCTCTGCGGCATCCTCCGCCGTCCATACTTCCCAATGCGGATATTTCCGATTCACCAAATACGTGAGTTGTTCCAACTCCAAATATTCATCATCGACAATCAACACCTTCATCGTTTATCCCTCATCCCCTGGAACATACGGCCAAACGACAAGCGCCTCTGTCCACCCGCGCTCATCTTTTTGCAACACAAGCTGAGTTGGCAAATCAAACAAACGAGCAAACCGCTTGCGCAAATTATCCAAGCCGACACCTCCATTCGCGATGGATAACTCCTTCCCTTCATTGCCATTATCGCAGACGCGCAAATATACCCAGTTGCCTTGGCGTCGAAAATCGATCGCCAAACATTTTTCACCCGCCTTTTTCTCAAGGCCATGTTTGAATGCGTTTTCTACCAGCGTTTGCAACGTATAAGAAGGAATGAGCGCACGCTCTCCATCCGGGTCCATTTGCACCGACACCGACAGCCGTGAACCGAAGCGAAGCTGCTGCACCGCTAGATAGTTGTTTGTATGCGCCCATTCTTGTTTGAACGGAATAAGCGGCTGTTTCGTCTCATAGCTATCACGCAAAAACAGAGCAAAATGCTCCATTCCCCGAATCATTTCTTCATTTTTTCCTAAGCGCGCCAGAGATAAGAAAGCGTTCAACGCATTGAAAAAGAAATGCGGTCGGATTTGTTGATGGAGCTGCATATACTTGCTTTCTTGGAGTTTTTTTTCTAATCGAAGGCGCGCATGTTCCAACTGCCAATAATCCACTTCTTTTTCCGCTACTCCCAACAGCGCCAACACTGTCAACGATACAAGCGGCAACAATACGCTGAAAATGAGAATGAGATGAAACAACGGCTCGGCGATCATCATTATTCTCCCCGCCACTCGCAATGCTTTCCCTTTTGTTCTTTCATTTTATCACAAATTTGTTCTTTCATTTGATCACAAAATAAATAGAGACGGCGGTACAAGGCAAATGTTTCCCACATCCGCAAACTTATTTTTCCATCATCTTGGCTCCCATCCTATCCTCTGCCGACAAAAAAACGAGGCTGACCCAAAAGCTTCATTCTTCTCAAACGAAATACAACATATTGCGCATGATTCATTGTTTCGTGTCGATATATGGTGATGAGCAAGGGTGTCCCGATCCTTTTGGGACACCCCTCGACTGATCATATTCCACTTTATCTCAACGGCGATCTTGCCATGCGAATATACGTATGGCGTCTGCCGCGAATGGCGATCGAATACGCCATAATATTCTCTGGAACAGCGATGCCATGATAGCCAGCGTCGCCGCCGATATGATGGAGATCCGCCCCAGCCATTTTGCTTGTCAGTGCGAAATCCGAGGCGTTGCAATCCAACAGCCGCTTCACCGGAGCTCCCCCTTTCTGGCGTCCCTTAAAAGAACGGCTTCGTTGTTCCTTATTTTCTCATAGCGTTGGCCAGAAATTCGACATCCGTGCCAACGACCACTTGCAAATCCGTTTGGTTGAGGCGAAGCACACCTTTCGCTCCCAAACGTTTCAATTCTGCTTCGTTGACTTTTGCCATGTCTTTTACTTTTAGGCGCAAGCGCGTCACGCAATTGTCAATTTGCGCGAGATTATCTTTTCCTCCCAACGCCTCGATATATTTTGCAGCAAGGTCCTCGTATTTGACGCCCGACTGCGCCGCACCGCTGTCGGTAAACTCGCCCTCTACCTCATCTTCACGGCCTGGCGTTTTCAAATCGAGCTTTGTAATAAGGAAATAGAAGACGACGAAATAGACGACAGCATATACAAGACCTTGAATAATCAACAAATACGGTTTTTTCGCAATGCCGTAGTTTAAGAAAAAGTCAATCGCCCCGGCCGAGAACGTAAACCCGTGGTGGATGTCAAGCATTGTCGCCACTGCGAGCGACAAGCCGGTCAACACGGCATGGACGACATACAAGAGCGGCGATAAAAACATAAACAAAAATTCAATTGGTTCCGTAATCCCAGTTAAAAATGACGTCAATGCCACACCGAAGAGCGCTCCGGCGATCGCTTTGCGCCGCTCTTTTTTCGCCGCGGCGATCATCGCCAGCGCTGCCGCAGGCAGGCCAAACATCATTACCGGGAAGAAGCCGGCCATAAAAATGCCCGCATCCGGGTCGCCGGCGAAAAAGCGGCTCAAATCGCCGGTTTTGCCGTTATATTCGCCAAAGACAAACCAGACAAAACTATTTAACACATGGTGCAGCCCGACCGGAATCAACAGCCGGTTGAGGAACCCGAAAATTCCGACACCAAGCGCTCCTGCCCCAACGATCCAATGACCGACCGCGTTGATGCCGTCTTGAATCGGCGGCCAAACATAGCCGAAAACCAAAGCGAGCACAAGCATCACAAACGATGTCACGATCGGCACAAACCGCCGTCCGCCGAAAAAGCCGAGCCAATCCGGCAGCTTGATATCATGGTAACGATTGTACAAAAGCCCAGCGACAACCCCGGAGATGATGCCGCCTAACACGGACATATTAATGTCCTTATCAATGGCAGCCGCCCCTTTTGTCAAGACAAAGTAGCCGATCGCGCCGGCCAGAGCGGCGGCGCCGTTGCCGTCTTTGGCAAATCCGACAGCAACCCCGATTGCAAAAATCAGAGCTAAATTGGAAAACACGGCATCGCCTGCGGCGGCGATAAACGGAATATTCAATAAATCAGGCTGACCGAGCCGAAGCAACAATCCTGCCGCCGGCAAAACGGCAATCGGCAGCATTAATGCTTTTCCAAGCCGCTGTAAAAAGCCTAACATCTTGATCCTCCCCTTTTCATCTCAATCATAAATTTGTACCGGTCGCCGCGGTACACCGATTTGACGACTTCAAGCGGCCGACCGTCGACAAGGTGCGTGCGGCGCTCAAGCAGCAACACCGGAGCCCCTTCTTTCATCTTCAGATGCTCCGCCTCCACCTTGCGGGCGACAGATGCTTCCAATGTTTGAACAGCGGAGCCGATGATCATCCCTTTTTCTTTTTCGATAAATTCATAGACGGAACCGCTTACAACATCACGTGTCAGTCCCGGAACAAGACAGACGGGAATATAGAGCGTCTCGAGCGCCATCGGCGCCCCGTCGGCCAACCGGAGGCGGCGAACTTCGTAAAGGTCATCGCCTTCCGTGACGCCAAGTCCTTCAGCGAGCTTCTCGGAAGCCGGAACCGTCTCAAAGCTAAGGACGATCGTGCCGGGCTCCATGCCGCGCGCCCGCATATCTTCGGAAAAGCTCGTCAGCCCTTTCAGCGGCTGCTCGATTTTTTGGGCGGCGACAAACGTCCCTTTCCCGCGCTGGCGGATGAGATAGCCATCGTTCACTAAATTGTTGACCGCCTGCCGAACGGTCATCCGGCTGATGTCATACATGTCCGCCAACTCGCGCTCAGACGGGATCATTTCGCCCGGCTGCCACTCCCCTTTTTCGATCTTTTCTTTCATATATTGCTCGAGCTGATAGTAAATCGGAATCGGCGACTGTTTATCGATCACGGCGCATCCCCCCGCCGCTTTTCCTTTGGGATGAGCGAGAGCGCCTCTCGGTCGGCGATGATCGTCACGTCCGGATGAAGGTGAAGCGCTGAAGCCGGCAAGTCCGGTGTGACAACGCCTTCGAGAAGCCGGGCCATGGCCTCCGCTTTTTCCTCCCCTGACGCCAACAGCACGATGCGGCGGCTGCGCAAAATAGTCGCAATCCCCATCGTAATGGCATAGCGCGGCACGTCATCAAGCGATGGGAAAAAGCGGGCGTTCGCTTCCCGTGTCAGCTCGGTCAGCTCGACGACGTGGGTGGCTGTCGAAAACGGCGTCCCTGGCTCGTTAAAGCCGATATGGCCGTTGCGGCCGATGCCCAAGAGCTGCAAATCGATGCCGCCCAATTCATCGATGAGCCGCTCGTAACGGCGGCATTCTTCGTCAAGATCAGCGGCCAACCCGTCCGGCACATGCGTCTGATGAAGCGGGATGTCCAATTGGGCAAACAAATGCTGATTCATATAATAGCGATAGCTGTTCGGATGATCCGGGCCAAGGCCTACGTATTCATCCAAATTGACCGTGCGCACGAGCCGATACGATGTCCCATGCTGCCGATGATCGACGGCCAATTCGCGGTACACACCGAGCACGGTCGAGCCGGTCGCCAAGCCGAGAACGGCGTTCGGCTTTTCCTTGACTTGTTTGATGATGATGTCCGCCGCCTGGCGGCTCATCTCTGCGTAGTCAGCAGCTCTCAAAAGCTTCATGGCCATCGCTCTTTACCCCTTTCATCCAGCTTGCTGTAGGCAAGCACGCCGCGGCAAAACGTCATCATGACTTCATATCGTTCATTCAAAACGACGACATCGGCGTCTTTGCCGGGCCGCAAGCTGCCTTTCCGATCAAGCAAGCCAAGCTGTTTCGCCGGATTCCAGCTCGCCATGCGGATCACCTCTTCAAGCGTGCAGCCAGTATAATCGAGCACACGGCGGATGGCCTCGCCAAGCTTGAGCACGCTTCCCGCCAGCGTGCCGTCGGCAAGCCGCGCCTCTTGGCCCCGAACCGCCACCTCTTGGCCGCCAAGTTCATACCGCCCATCGCCGAGACATTTCGCCCGCATGGCATCGGTGATTAAGATGAGCCCATCGCTTCCTTTATTCCGGTAAGCGAAGCGAACCATCGGCGGCGCAACGTGCAGCCCATCGACAATCAACTCGCACATGACTTCGTCAAACATCAGCACAGCGCCGGCGACACCTGGTTCGCGGTGATGGATGCCGCGCATCCCGTTGAACAGGTGGGTCGCATGCGTCATCCCAGCCTCGACCGCCGCTTTCACTTCGTCGTAAACGGCATCGGAATGGCCGATCGATGCGATCACACCCGTCTGTTTCAAGTAGGCGGCAAGCTCCAGCCCCCCGTTTCGCTCCGGAGCAAGGGTGACAAGGCGGATATGGCCATCCGCCGCCTTTTGCCAGTGCTGGAACAGTGAGATGTCCGGATCGGCGAGATGGCGCGGGTGCTGCGCTCCAGCGCGCTTCGGCGACAAAAACGGTCCTTCCAGATGAACGCCGAGCACTTCGGCGGCTCCCGGCCTGTTCGCCTCCGCCATATAGCCAGCGACGTTGCGAAGCGCGGCTTCGATTTGTTCACTCGGCGCCGTCATCGTCGTCGCTAGGAAACTTGTCGCGCCTTCCGCCGGCAGCGCCTTCGCCATCTTGTCAAGCGCCTCCGGGGTCGCGTCCATGACATCCGCCCCCGCCGCTCCATGAATATGGACGTCAATGAATCCCGGCACAACAGCAAACTGCGGAGAAAGCTCGATCACTTCCGCCCTTTCATCCCTTTCATCAGTCGGGCATGACGACATCGGGCCGATCGCGGCCACTTTTTCCCCTTCGATCAGCACATATCCTTGTTCAATGCGTCCTGTTTCTGCATACACCGCGGCATTTTTCAATATCCATCGTTTCATCGCGATTTCCCACCTTCTGTTTCTATCATAACATTATATATTCTAGTTGTCTATACCACCAGAAACAAGTGTTGATCGCCAACTGGTTCCAGCACGAAAGAAGCAGGGAAGCTGCGGCTTCCCCGCTCTTCCAAACAGCGCTATGCTCCTTTCGGCTCACCGGACGGCAAATAAAAGGAAAACGTCGTTCCTTCGTTCAGTTTACTGTGGACGGTAATGAACCCTTTATGCGCTTCGACGATGTTTTTGGCGATGGCAAGGCCAAGCCCGGTGCCGGAACGACCGCGCGTGCGCGCTTTGTCGGCTTTGTAAAACCGCTCGAACACAAACGGCAAATCTTCTTCCGGGATGCCGGAGCCCGAATCTTGGACATGGATCGTCACGCCGTCGCCGCTTCGTTCGGCAATCAGGCGGACCGTGCCGCCCGATTCCGTATGGCGGATGGCATTGTCGATCAAGTTCGTCAGCACTTGTTCGATCCGATCCGGATCGCAGGCGATTTCGATATCTTGGTCGCGAAACTCGGCTGTCAGCTCAATCTGCTTTTCTTTCGCCAGCCCGTAAAACTTGCGGATCACCCGCTCGATGTAAGGAACGAGCTTGACTTGTTCGTACGCGAGCTCGATATGGCCAGCTTCCATGCGCGCCAAGTCAAGCAAATCGTTAACAAGGCGGCCCATGCGCAGCGACTCGTCATAAATGACTTTCGCCATCTCTTTCTTCTCTTCTTCGCTCGCCGCGATATCGTCGATGATCGCCTCGCTGTAGCCTTGAAGCATGGCGATCGGCGTGCGCAATTCGTGCGAAACGTTGGCGATAAAATCTTTGCGCAGCTTGTCAAGCCGCCGCTCTTCGGTCATGTCGCGCAAAACAGCCACCGCGCCGCGCACCATCGTTTTGCCGTACAACGGCGTCATTAAAATGACCCACGTCCGCCCCTGCAGCGTCACTTCGGTCGATTGCTCCTTCTCCTCGCGAACGACGCGGGCGAACAGTTCTTTCACTTGCGGGGGCAGCGGAGCCATGGCCTCGACATCGTTCCCTTGCTCAAAATACCATGCCTGCAAAAACCGCTCGGCCGGCGGGTTCGTAACCAAAATTTCCCCATCGCGGTTAAACGTAATGACACCATCGGCCATGCTGCTTAAAATGCTGGCGAGCTGTTCTTTTTCCTGGTTTAAGGCGTTGATGTTAAACTGCAGACGCCGCCCCATTTGGTTGAACGCCATGGCCAGCCCGCCGATTTCGTCATTCGTTAAAATCGGCACTTTCATGTCAAAATGACCGCGCGCCATTTCAAACGCGGCTTGCCGCATTTTTCGAAGCGGGGAGGTGATGCGCGTTGACAAGAAAAAGGCAAAAAACGTCGTCATGACAATGGCGATAAACGCGGCGAGAAAAATGAGCTCTTTCGTACGACTGGTCGCCTGTTCAATCGCTTCAAGCGATTGGTAAATAAACACAGCGCCGCGGCTGCCGTCCGGCATCGACATCGGCACGCCGACGATGATCATATCGCGGGGCAGCTTTTCTTTTGGCTGCCACTCCGGGGCATACAGACGTTTTTTCACCGTCTCCCGCTCGGTCAGCACACGGCGCAAATCCCGATCTTGGCGGATGGAAGACAGCGGCATATTATCCAAACCAGCGTCGCCAGGCGAATACCAATAGTGCGACTCATCGGCGACGATGACCGCTTTCGTGCGATTGTCCATAAGCGTCCAGGCGATCGAACGGGCGAGCTGCTCGTCGCGGTAGTCGTGCATCACCTCGGCCACTTTTGTCGCCAGGCGGGTCAGGTCGTTTTCCGCTTCCTGCACATAATAATCTTCCAAAAATTTAATAAGCAAAATGCTTAAAATAAACAGCACGCACGAAACGAGCAGTAAAATCGTAAACCATAGCTTGCCGACAACGCTGCGAAACAGCCACATCAGTCGTTCACTGCCTCAAACTTGTAGCCGACTCCCCAGACGGTGACGATCATTTTTCCCGCCTGCGGCGACGCTTTATTCAACTTTTCGCGCAATCGTTTAATGTGGGTGTCGACCGTGCGCAAGTCGCCGAAAAACTCGTAATGCCATACTTCCTTCAACAGCTGTTCGCGGTCGAACACTTTGTCGGGCGAGCGGGCCAAAAAGAGAAGCAGCTCATATTCTTTCGGGGTTAAGCTGACTTCCTTGCCGTCGACCGTCACCCGGTGGGCATCGTTGTCAATCGTCAAATGTGGAAACACAAGCACGTCTTTCGCCGTCGTCTCCACCGGCGCGTAGGCGGCGTTCGCCGCGCGGCGCAGCAACGCTTTCACCCGCAGCACGACTTCGCGCGGGCTGAACGGCTTGACAATGTAATCATCGGTTCCCACTTCAAACCCCTGCACCCGGTTGGATTCTTCGCCTTTTGCCGTCAACATGATGATCGGCGTCGTTTTTTGCTCGCGAATTTCTTTGCATACGTCAATGCCGTCCTTGCCCGGCAGCATCAAATCAAGCAAAATGACGTCATAATCATTCGTCAACGCCTTCTCCAACGCTTCATTGCCGTCGCCGGCCTCATCGATCACATAGTTTTCCCGTTCCAAATACATTTTTAAAAGCCGACGAATTCGCTCCTCATCGTCAACAACCAAAATGCGGACTGGCTTTTCTTGCTTTTCCACGCCAAACACCCTCCCATATGAAAAATGGAAACAGTCCCCCGCTTTCTAGTTTACTGAAAAAACGGATGCCCGCCAACAGGGCATCCGTTTGCCTTGCGCTTATGTTCCGGCGTACGAGTGCAGCCCCGCGATGACGAGGTTGACCGCCACTAGGTTGAACATAATAATGGCAAATCCGATGACGGCAAGCCACGCCGACTTCTCACCATGCCAGCCTTTTGACAAACGAAGGTGCAAAAAGGCAGCGTAAAACAGCCAAGTAATGAGCGCCCATACTTCTTTCGGGTCCCAGCCCCAAAAGCGCGTCCAGGCGATTTGCGCCCAAATCATCGCGAAAATGAGCGCCCCGAGCGTAAACACTGGAAAGCCGATCGCCACCGCCCGATAGCTGATCTCGTCGGTCAAATCCAAGTTAACGTTCTTCACGAGCGGCTGCAGCGCGGCGGCAACGCGCTTGCGCAAGAGGAGCCGAAGCATGATGTACAGCGCCGTTCCAGCTATGAGCGACCAGATGACCGTATTTAGCTTTCTTGCATTGATGATCGCCGGCATCTCAACAAGCGGCTCCATGCGGCCGGCGCTTTCTTTCATAAGCACCCCTTTGTGCGGCCCGACGAGCGCCGGCATATCGTAGATGACCTCAACTGTCTGCTTGTTTTTGTCGACCCACGTGAACTTCGCTTCATAATCAGAAAGACCGAACGCTGTCGAAACGATGACAAAGCCGAGCGTGGTAATTAAGCAAAACATGACCACTTCGAGCCAAAACGTCCGTTTCGACGGCTTCGATTGATCGACGACGCGGATCAAATAGATGAGCCCAGCGACAAAGCTGATGGCCAAAATTGCTTCACCAGCCGCCGCCGTCGTCACATGGATGTGCAGCCAATCGCTTTGCAAGGCGGGAATGAGCGGCGAAATTTCCCGCGGAAACATGCTTGCGTAAGCAATCACAAGCAACGCAACCGGCAGCGCAAACAAGCCGAGCACACTCAGCCGGTAAATGAAATAAATAATAATGAAAGCAGCAACCAGCATCATGCCGAAAAAAGTCGTAAACTCGAACAAGTTGCTCACGGGCGCGTGCCCAGCGGCGATCCAGCGCGTCACAAAATAGCCGACTTGGGCGAGAAAGCCGATGATCGTCACCGCGATGCCAAGCTGCGACCAACGATCCTTCTCTTGCCGTTCTTTTCGCTTGTCGCGAATGGCGCCGCCAAAAAAGAACGTGCCGATTAAATATAGAACGAACGCGATATATAGCAACGTGCTGCTAAGCTGTACCATGCGCTTGTCCTCCTTGTCCGGCTTTTTTGTCGTTTTCGAGCTGATCAGCCGGCATCATGACGCCGGTGCCGTCAAACAAACGGCGCAGCTCGTTTTTCAAGCCGAACCAGTTTTTATTCGTGTGCGCGGCGATCCATAGCTCGCCGTTTACCCGCTGCACCCAAATGCGGCGGTGGTTCCAATACATCCCTTGGATGAGCCCAATCATGAAAATCGCGCCGCCTACCCCTAAAATCCAAAGCGTAAAGTCGCGGCGGACGGTCAAACCGGAGACATTGCGGGTTTGAAGCCCCGCGAACGCCATTTTGTATTTGTTGTTGCCAAACGGTTCGATCGTCTGCTGGATGGCGACAAAGCTTACTTCCCCTTTCGGACGGTCCGGCGCGTACATTTTGAACACGAACGCCGGGTTGTTCGGCACGCGCGACTTCGTTGACGGATTGCCGTCTTCATCAAACTCAAAATCAGGAAAATAGCTTAATAGCTCAACGCGATACCCATGTCCGAGATTGTACGACTCTTTCGGATCATACAAGTCGACCGTCACCGTGCCGAACGTTTTCCCCGACTGCTTGTCCGCCAATTGAAATGACATCGCTTTCGGCTCATTCAAGCGGAAATCGACTTGGTAAAGCGCATAATGGTCGAACTCCAGCGGCTCGTTGACGCGAATCGGATACTCCTTCACTTTTTCAAGCTTCGGCTTGGCGCCGGGGATCACAGGGCCGACGCGCTTATACAATACGACGTTTGTTTGATAGTTTTTGGCGATCATCCCGTTGCCGACGCGGTCGATGGCAGCGTTGAACACTTCGTTGTCTTTGCCTTTCTCATATGTTTCAAAAATAAATTTTTCACTCTTTAAAAAGTAGCGGCCGTTCGTCCCAGGAATTTCTTTCGTCCCCCCTTCCGGGATCCACATCACCCGATCGATGTACATGCCGGGAACGGAACGAAGCATCGCCCCGATCAAGAAAATGATGAGGCCGATATGATTGACGTACGGCCCCCAGCGGGAAAACCGCCCTTTTTCAGCGAGCAAATTCCCCTCTTCCTCGCGGACATGGTAGCGCCGCGCAGCCAGCCGTTCTTTCAACACAGCCATCGTCTTGTCGAGATCGCTCACATGCGAGACGCCAAACAGCCGCTGCCGCTCTAAAAAGCGCGGATGGCGCTTCACTCCTTGCCGCTTCAAGGCGCGGTAAAGCGGAACGACCCGGTCCAAGCTGCAAATGACAAGCGAAACGCCGATTAAGGCGATGAGCAAAATGTACCACCATGAGCTGTACAAGTTGTTAAAGCCGAGCTCATAATACAGCTTCCCTGCCCAGCCGTACTGCTGCTTATAATACTCCGCTGGATCAACGTTCGGCGGAATATACATTTGCTGTGGGAAAATCGTGCCGATCGCCGAAGCGATGAGCGTGATGACGATGAGCGCCACCCCGACTTTGACCGACGAGAAAAACGCCCAAATTTGGTCGATCATCGTTTTTTTGTACGTTTGCGATCGGCGCGCGCTTCCTTCGTAGCGCATGTCCAAAATCGGTTTTTCTCCCAAATCGGCAAGCGGCTTGCCGCACGACTCACAAAACGCCGTGCCGTGCGGATTGACATGGCCGCATTCGCATTTGACGTGTTCCATGGCGCAAAACTCCTTACGGTTTGATGCTTTCTAGATGCCGTTCGATGTCTTCTTTCGTCATCGTTCCGGTAATGATTTGTTTTACTTCGCCGTTTTTGTCAATCAAAAACGTTGTCGGCAGCGGCCCGACGTTATAGGCGTTCAATACTTGATCTTGACGGTCAATCACAATCGGAAATGTCAGGCCGAACCGTTCCGCGAATTTTTCAACGCTCAACTTCGGTTCACCGACATTGACAGCCAAAATTTCAACCCCTTGTTTTTTGTAAATCGGGTACAGCTCGTTCATATACGGCATCTCCCGCTCGCACGGCTTGCACCACGTTCCCCAAAAGTTCAAAAAAACGCCTTTGCCGCGATAGTCTGAAAGACGATGTTCATGCCCTTTCAAATCGGTCAGCACAAAATCAGGAGCCGTCGAACCAACAGCGACAGCCGTTTTCTCCGTGAAAAAATTCGTGTAAATCGTATAGCCGACCGCTGCGAGCAACACGAGCAAAATCGCTGTCCTCATCACGAAGCGCTGTTGTTTTTTCATCGTTCAAACCCCTTTACGTTTCTCCTCCCCCACAGTCAACGCTAGAGGGGGAGGCAAGCGGTTCACAATCTCCCATTTTCCATTATAGCAAAGTCCCTCGCTCGTTTATGCGCAAGGATATGAACGTTATGTGACAATCTTCGTCATTTTCTTCCCCCGGATTGGGCAAGGACGCGCAGCAGCTTCACCTCATGCGGCGTCAGCTCGCGGTATTCGCCGGGGCGCAGCCCTTTCAAATCGAGAAACGCGTACCGCTCCCGCTTCAGCTTCAGCACCTGGCAGCCGATCGCCTCAAACATGCGGCGCACTTGCCGGTTTCGTCCTTCGTGGATACGGATTTCCACAATGGCTGTCCCCTTCTTCCGGTCGGTGGAGAGCAGCTTCACTTTGGCCGGCGCCGTCATGCCATCTTCCAACTGCACTCCTTGTTCGAGCCGTTTCAGCTGCTCGTGCGTTGGAATGCCTTTCACTTTGGCAATGTACACTTTTTCAATTTCATACCGCGGGTGCATAAGCAGGTTGGCAAAGTCGCCGTCATTCGTCAACAAAAGCAGTCCAGACGTATCGTAGTCAAGCCGCCCGATCGGATAAATGCGTTTGTCCAGATCTTTGAAAAAATCGGTCACCACTTTGCGGCCTCTGTCATCTTTGACGCTGGACATCACCCCGCGCGGCTTGTACAGCAAATAATACACTGGCTCTTCGCGCTCGACCGGGATGCCGTCGACTTCGACATCATCGCGCGGCCCGACTTTGACGCCAAGCTCCTTAACGACGCGGCCGTTCACTTTCACCCGCCCTTGCAAAATGAGTTCTTCCGCCTTGCGCCTTGACGCGATGCCGGCGCGAGCGATCACTTTTTGCAACCGTTCCATTCTCTCTCACCTCTCTCATCATCTTACCCTTTCCGTCGGACAGATACAAGCAGGGCGCTTTTCTATTTTGATCATTCCTCTCTGGGGCCAACCAAAAAGCCCGCCCATTGGGCGGGAAAACAAAAACAGAGGCGCCGCTAGCGCCCGAATACAAACAAAACGATGAAAACAGAAACAATAAAGCTGAGAATGTCGGCCAAAATGCCGACTTTTAACGCATCACCCATTTTTTTGACGCCGACGGCGCCAAAATAGACGGTGAGCACGTAAAGCGTCGTCTCCGTACTGCCTTGGATCGTAGAAGCAAGGCGCCCGATGAACGAATCCGGGCCGTAAGTAGCGATCAAATCGGTCGTCATGCCGAGCGCCGCCGTGCCGGAAAGCGTGCGGAGAGCGGCAAGCGGAACGACTTCAGCCGGCAGTCCAATGGCATCAGCCAGCGGTTTGATCACTTCCATCATGGCATCAAGCGCCCCTGAGGCTCGGAAAATGGCGACCGACACCAACATGCCGACCAAATACGGGATGAGCGAAAACGCGATCTCGATCCCTTCCTTGCCGCCTTCCACAAACGCTTCGTACGTCGGCACTTTCTTTGCTGTACCGTAAAGCAAAATAAAAGCAATGAGCGCAGGGATCAGCCAAACAGAAAGAAGTTGGACGATGGCCATTATGGCTTCCTGCCTTTCCGCATCCGTTTCCAATAATAGTACCGGTCAATCAATACCGCTCCGATCGTCGAAATCGTCGAGGCGACGATCGTCGTCCCAATGATCTCGCCCGGCGCCGCTGAACCGTATGTCATGCGGATCGAGATGACGGTCGCCGGAATGAGCGTAATGCTTGATGTGTTAATGGCCAAAAATGTCACCATCGACCGGCTCGCCTCGTCGCGGCCGCCGTTGAGCTTTTTTAGCTGCTCCATCGCCTTTATGCCCATCGGCGTCGCCGCATTGCCAAGACCGAACATGTTGGCGACCATATTCGAGACGATATAGCCGAGCGCGGGATGGCCGGGCGGCACCTCTGGAAACAAGCGGCGCACGAGCGGCATAAACAGACGCGCTGCTCTGTCAAGCAAGCCGGCGCGTTCCGCGATCGCCATCAGCCCGAGCCAAAACACTAAAATACTGACCATGCCGATGCTGATCGTCACCGCTTCTTTGGCGCTTTCAAACACCGCTTTGTTCACTTCGTCCATCGTGCCGTTGGCCGCCGCAAAGACGATGCCAATGACCGCCATCATCACCCAAATGAGGTTAACCATCGCTTCTCACACCTAAAAAGCGAAATGCTTGCCATAAAAACCCTCGGCCGCTTCCTTCCTTTCCCGGTTCATACAGCAGCGGCACCGAATCAACCGCCTTTTGATGCAAATAAAGCACCGCCTTTCCGACCTCTGTCGGCGCCCGTTCTGGGTATTTTCCCCATCCTTTGCGCGGCTTCAGCAAATACACTTTCACCCGCAGCCCGCTCTCCTCTTTATCGGTCACCGGATATCGCAAATCGCGGACCGCATGCAGCCGCCCGCGGTAAAACGGATCAGAAATTTTGTCGACCACCCGCTCGCTGCTCACTTTGGCGATGTGATAATGAGAAAATCCATATTCGTACATAGCGATATGGTCATTCCAATCGTCCGGTGCATCCAACGTCACGGCGATCAAATCGATGCCGCCTTTGGACGCCGTCGTCACGAGCGTGCGATGGGCCTGTTTCGTATAGCCGGTTTTGCCGCCGGTGCAATATTCGTAAAAACTTGTCAACAGCTTGTTTTTATTTCGCCACACACGCGCGCCGTCTTCGCCGGGCGGAGCGGGAGCGCGGTACACCTTCGTCCCCGAGATGCGCCGAAATTCTTTGTTTTTCATCGCATATTGCATGAGCAGCGCCATATCGTACGCGGTCGAGTAGTGGTTTTCCGCGTCATCCAACCCGTGCGGATTGGCAAACTCGGTATCACGCATCCCGATTTCAGCTGCTTTTTGGTTCATTAAAAAAACAAATCCTTCGACGCTGCCGCCGACATGTTCCGCGATGGCCACCGCCGCGTCGTTGCCGGAACGAAGCATCAGCCCATATACCAAATCGCGCAGTTTGATTTTCTCCCCTTGGCGCAAGTAAATTGACGACCCTTCGGTCCGGACAGCGCGGGCGCTGACCGTCACCGTGTCGTCCATCTTCCCCGATTCAATCGCCAAAATGGCGGTCATAATTTTCGTAATGCTGGCGATGCGCCGTTTTGTATAGGCATCCTTGGCAAACAAAACCCGCCCGGAATGCTGCTCTATCAAAATCGCGCTTTTTGCGCTCACCCCATCCATAGCGCGCATCCGCTCTGGCACAAATGCCATAATCCCCGCAGCGAGTGCAAGAATGAACGCAATGAGCCGCTTCTGCTTATTCATCTCATATCGGCGAGGATCCCTCTCGTTCAACGAGCCGGAAGGAATCGCCTGTTCCTCCTTTCCGATTAGGCTGAACGGGCCGCAGCCGAAGAAACGTCGCGGCGGAAACAGGCTGAACCCCAAAGCCGCGTTTTGTACAAGTGTATGCGTCGATGGGACAAATATGATGAAAAAATGCCGTTGCAAGGGGAGACAGCCCTGAACGATCCGCTCCGGCGCTTGCACTGGGCGCATTGATGACATTTCCCTGCAAAGAGAAAGCCGCTCCACGAAAAGACGGACAGGTGTCTTGATTGATTGGCAACGCCTGCTCTCACAAAAAAACAGGCAGGGGGTTTCCCCCCGCCCGTTTAAAACGGCTGCCAACGAAGCTTCCGCGCCTCGTGAAAGCGCTCTTCAACGTTGCGCCAATTGACGACGTTCCACCAATGTTCGATGTACGCCGCCCGGTCATTTTTGTATTGCAAATAGTAGGCATGCTCCCACACATCAAGCACAAGAAGCGGGATCACATCCCATTGCGCCATGAGCTGGTGTTTTTCCGCCTGCAAAATTTCGAGCCGGTGCGCTCGCGGCGCCCAAACGAGCAGCGCCCAGCCGACCCCTTCGGCGCTTTTCGCCGCTTCGGTGAAATGACGGCGAAAGGCGTCAAAGCTGCCAAAATCGCGTTCGATTTGCGCCCGCAGCTCCCCGCGCGGCTCGCCGCCGCCCTCCGGATGCATGTTGTACCAAAAAATTGTATGCAAATAATGCCCGGAGCCGTGAAACGCCGCTTCCCGCTCCCAATGTTTCAACAGATCAAAATGGTTCGTCCGGCGCGCCTCGGCCATCATCCGCTCCGCCTTGTTGAGGCCGTCGACATAACTTTGATGGTGCTTCGTATGGTGAAGGCGCATGATTTCTTCGGAAATATGCGGCTCGAGCGCGTCATAACGGTACGGCAGCGGCGGCAAGACATGGCGGCCGGGCGCTGCTTGTTGGCGCGGCTCACCGCCGTCGTCCGCATCCACCCAGCGTCGCTTTCCATCGGCCGCGTTGTCCGCTTGGCCCGGCTCGCCGTCCGCTATATCAGGCGGCGAGTCGGAGAGCTCTGCCATAAAAGCCGGCTCTTTTTCGCCCTCAACCCTCTTTGCCGTCCCGCTCGTGTCAAGCCATCCGTCTTCTTTCTCTTTAATTTCAATCACCAGTTTAGGCGACACTGATTCCCCTTCGACTTGTTCTTGCGTCGCCTCTTCTTCCCGCTCGGCAGCTGACGAATCAGCCAGGCGGACGGCCCGAGTGTATACGTCATCGACAAGACGCTGGAGCTCGTAAATCGCTTCTTCGGTCCATTCATCGCCGTATCCATCGATGTACGCCAACAAAGACGAAAGCCCAACATCCTCAGCCATCCTGCGTGCAGACAGCGCCTGTTCAACTTGTCTTCCCCACGCAGCCGCTTCCATGACATACTGGCGAAGCGCACCGACATACACGTCATCGGCAAGGCGCTGAAGCTTGCGGACGTCCTCTTCCGTCCACTCGCCGTCATGCTCGGCAATAAACTCGAGCAGCGACGAAGCGCCATCCGTGCTTGCCCCACGCAAAGCGAGCGTTTCCTTGACTTGATTTCCCCATTCGTTCACCTTAGCCGCATATTGGGCGAACAACTCCCGATCGTCCATTTGGTAAAAACCTCCTCCTGTTTTGTTCGCCATATCGTATGCTGTCATGGGGAAATCGTTCTTGTCCGCGTTTACCCAAATTCCCGGCCGCTCGGGAGTTCATCTTGGGAAAAGACAGCAAGGAAGAACAGAACCGTCGTGATGCTTCCCTGCGGCGGGTCTGCAAATGAGCCATAGATAAACCGCTCAAAAAAATCGGGCTGACCCAAAACGCGGATATGTTTTGGGTCAGCCCGATTTTTTCTGAAAAAGACAGGCTGCTTTGGCAAACTGCCGGCTGCACCAAACGGTTTCCTGATCCGGACGCACAGAAAATGCGGCGCCAACCGCATTTTCTCGTTACGCCGACCATTCAGGCAAGCGGCACTCGCCGGTTTCCGCCCATTCGCTGACGAGCGCCTGCAGCGTTTTGGCGTCTACCTCAGCAAAATAACGGCGCAATTCCTCTTCATCGTGAATATAGACGCGCTTTCGCTTCCGATACGCCGGATTTTTCCATAAACAGACAAGAGCAATGATGTCGCGCAAATAAATGTCGCGCCCGTTGGCCGTAAACAGTGGATCGCTTTCATACGGCAGCCCATCAAGCAGCGCCGCCTCAAAATGGCGCAAATACAACACAGACAGCGTCCGCTCTTCGCCCCCGTCGCGGTACGTGACTTCCGAGCGGTTGAAATAGTCTTCAAACGTGTTCGATTGCGACTTTTGCAGCTCTTCACCATACAGGCGGCAAACGTTCATGAGCGCTCTCCTTCCCGATCAGCCATTTTTCTTTAGTTTACCATATTCCGGCTGCCTGTCGCTCAAATTTTCTGCTAATTTTTCGAAAAATAAATCCGCTTCCCGCTCGGATTCGCCATCGTCCGCCCATTCCGGCAGCGGCGGCAGCTCCTCGAGCGTTTTTAGCCCGAAATAATCGAGAAATTCCGGGGTTGTCCCGTACAAAATCGGCCGCCCGGTTCCTTCGGCTCGTCCAACCTCTTGAATGAGCGCCCGCGCCATCAGCGTCTGCAATGGCTTGTCGCTTTTTACGCCGCGAATTTCCTCAATCTCCGCGCGCGTAATCGGCTGGCGGTATGCGATAATGGCGAGCGTCTCAAGCGCCGCCTGCGACAGCGGCGACGCCCCCGGCGCCTCGACCAACTTTTTCAAGTATGGAGCGTGCTCTTTTTTCGTCGCCAGCAAAAACACGCCGGCCAGCTCCATCAGTTGAATGCCGCGTTCTTCGCGGCGGTAGTCCTCCTGCAGTTCAGCGATCACCGCCTTTGCTTCCAGCTCGCTGACTTCCAACACAGAAGCGATTTGCGAAAGCGACAGTCCTTCGTCACCAGCGGCAAACAACAACGCTTCGACAATCGCCTTCGCCGGCTTGAGCGCGCCGGCGCCGCCCGTTTTTTCCGTTTCGTTTTGTTCCATCGCCCTTCTGCCGCGCCAAACTCGTTGGCGCCCCTCCTCCTTTCCGCCTGTCTCCGTCGTTTTCCAACGTCCGTTCCACTGTCGTCCTTGGCCTACCCCTCCGCCTCATCACGGCATGGGCCAAACGGCCAACAAAAGGAAAGCGGTCCGCCGCAGCGAACCGCCGCGGCCAAACCGCACCATCTCAACCGGCTGGTTTCACCGCAAGAAACAAATCGCTGAAATTCCGTTCTTGCTCAACGATGATTTCGTCTTGCTTCATCAACTCTAAAATGGCCAAAAACGTCACGATGATATACGAACGATCGTAGGACGGAAACAGCTCGTAAAAGTTTTTCCGCCCGTTCGCCTGCTTTAGTTCATGCAAAATTTCCGCCATGCGCTGTTCGACGGAAATATCTTGGCGGGCGATTTTCGCCCGCATCGGTTTTTGCAGTTTTTTGCGGCGCAACAGCTTCGACAAGGCGCCAAGCATATCGTATACGTTCACATCCAGCGGCGCCGCCTTTTTCTCATCCGCGTATGCGCTTAAGTCGCTCGGCGGCTTTGTAAACAAAAGCGCCCGCTCCTCTTCGCGCCGCTTCAACTCGCGCGCCGCCTCTTTAAACTTTTTATATTCAAGCAGCCGCTGCGTCAGCTCCTCGCGCGGGTCCCCGTCACCGCTCCACTCGATGTCGTCGTCGACAGCTTCCTCATTGGAGGGCGGCAACAGCATTTTGCTTTTGATCGCAAGCAAGGCGGCCGCCATCACTAAATATTCGCTGGCGATATCCAACTCAAGCTCCTGCATGGCGTGAATGTACGCCATATACTGCTCCGTAATTTGCGCGACCGGAATATCGTAAATATCAATTTCATAACGGTTGATCAAATGCAAAAGCAGATCAAGCGGCCCTTCAAACGCTTCGATTTTGACGTTGTACGGCAATTGCACATCCATCCCACCATTTTTTCCAGAACCACCGCCCGGGAGGCTCGTCTCGAGCTGCAGTACATTTATTGTATCATAACGAAGCGGACGGAAAACAGCCTCTTTTTTGCGACGCAAGCCGCCGAAGTCGTATAATTGAAGAAGAGCGGTCCGCCTTCACATAGTGCGGCCCACTTTTGAAAGGAACGATGGCCGATGTATCCAAAAGCGTATATCGAATATTTGGTCCATTTCCATAGCGACCGCGATTATTTTGAATGCCACGAAATTTTGGAGGAGCATTGGAAACAAGACGGTCGAAACAACGGTTGGCTTGTGCTCATTCAAATGGCAGTCGCTTTTTACCATTACCGGCGCGGCAACATCTCGGGAGCGCTGCGCCTCATTCGACGGGCGCGGGCGCTGCTTGACGAAGCGCAAGAGATGATCCGGCGGCTCGGCCTCGATGACGAGGCGCTCGCCCGCTTGCTCGACGAGACGGCACGGCGGATCACTCGCGGCGAACCGTACGAAAGCGTCGAACTGCCGATTCGCGACCGTTCCCTTTATGAGCAATGCCAAGCCGCCTGCGTCCGCCGGCAGCTCGTTTGGGGGCAAGCAAGCGACCTAGCAAATCTTGATCTTGTGGATAAACACCGGCGCCGCGACCGCTCGGACGTCATCGCCGCACGCGAACAAAAAAAACGGGCCAAAGCGGAAGGAGTTGGCTTCCCTCCCCCTCCGCCGCCCGCCTGAGCACGGCGCCGCGCTAGTTTCGTTATTCGTTGCACGCATGGCATTTATCGAAAAACGAGGCAGTCCACTCGTTGGCGCACAATCGGCGATCCGGGTACACCTCTTTCAATGCCTTGACCATCTGTTTTCCGATCCCTTGATGGCGGTGTGATGGATTGACGCTGATGTGCTGGATTTCCACAACATCAGGAGCGCGCAGCAGGACGCCGATAATGCCGACGATGTCATCCCCTTCTTTCCATAAAAACAGCTGCCAATCGTTGTTTGTTTCATACTGTTTCATCGTCTGCTGCAGCCGTTTCAGGTCTTTTTCCGTCGGCATAAACGACAACAGCCCCATGGCGATTTTCTCATAGTTTTTTCGGTAACGGATTAACATAAAAATCCCTCATTATCGACAAACGCTTTTCCGAAATGGAAAAGTTTTTGTCATTTTCTCTATACGTATTATAAACATTCTCACCGATATTGTGAACCATTTCATGCCTTTTTACGCAAATGTCCGCAAGACGTTCGCCATTTCGATCGCCGACACCGCCGCTTCCCATCCTTTATTGCCCGCTTTCGTGCCGGCCCGCTCGATCGCCTGTTCAATGGTGTCCGTCGTCAACACGCCGAAAATGACCGGAACACCGCTTGCAAGCGCCGCGTGGGAGACGCCTTTGGCCGCCTCGCTGCAGACGTAGTCAAAATGGCTCGTTGCCCCACGGATGACGGCGCCAAGCGTAATGACAGCGTCAAACTGCTTCGATTCCGCCATTTTTTTCGCCACAAGCGGGATTTCAAACGCACCCGGCACCCAGGCGACAGTGATGTCGCTGTCGCTCACGCCATGGCGCGTTAAGCCGTCGATCGCCCCAGATAAAAGCTTGCCCGTGATGAACTCGTTAAAACGCGAGACGACAATGCCGATTTTCAGTCCAGTGCCGACTAAATTTCCTTCAATGATGCGCATGTTCGCTGCTCCTTTCGTCTTTAAAAATGAAGCATATGCCCTAATTTTTCGTGTTTTGTGCGCAAATATTTTTCATTTTCCTTTTTCGCTGGCATCTGAATGGGCACCCGTTCGACCACTTCGAGTCCATGCCCTTTTAAACCGGCGATTTTGCGCGGGTTGTTCGTGAGCAGGCGCATTTTCGTTACACCGAGATCTTTCAAAATTTGCGCCCCGATGCCATAATCGCGCAAATCGGCCGGAAAGCCGAGCTTTTCGTTCGCCTCGACTGTGTCATAACCTTGCTCCTGCAGCTTGTAAGCGCGCAGCTTGTTCATAAGGCCGATGCCGCGCCCTTCTTGGCGCATGTAAAGCAACACCCCTCTCCCTTCCGACTCGATTTGCCTGAGCGCCGCATGCAGCTGCGGACCGCAGTCGCACCGGTACGAGCCAAACACATCGCCGGTTAAGCATTCGGAATGGACGCGCACCAAGATCGGCTCATCCGGGATGATTTCTCCTTTGACAAGCGCCACATGCTCTTTTCCGTCGAGCACGTTTGTGTAGCCGATGGCGCGAAATTCGCCGAATTCGGTCGGCAGCCAAACGTCCACCTCCCGTTTCACGAGCTTTTCCCGCTGGCTCCGGTAGGCGATCAAATCTTTGATCGTGATCATTTTCAATCCGAACTGGTCGGCGATTTGCCGTAAATCAGGAACGCGAGCCATCGTCCCGTCCTCTTTAATGATTTCGCAAATGACGCCGGCCGGCTTCGCGCCGCACAAACGGGCCAAATCGACCGCCGCTTCTGTATGGCCGGCGCGCCGAAGAACGCCGCCCTTTTTCGCAATCAATGGAAAAATGTGTCCAGGCCGTCTAAAGTCGCTTGCTTTCACATTCGGATCAAGCAGCGCCTGAATCGTGGCCGCCCGTTCATAGGCGCTGATTCCTGTCGTCGTCGTTTTGTAGTCAATGCTGACAGTAAACGCTGTGCCGTGCGCGTCGGTGTTATGAGTGACCATCGGCTCAAGCTCGAGCCGCTCCGACAACTCCTCCGTAATCGGCACGCAGACAAGCCCGCGGCCATGAGTGATCATAAAGTTAATGACATCCGGCGTCGCTTTTTCGGCCAGCGCGACAAAATCGCCTTCATTTTCGCGGTCTTCGTCATCGCAAACGATGATCACTTCTCCGTTTTTCAGCGCCGAAAGCGCTGCTTCAATCGTGTCAAACATCAAGCTTGCCCCCTTTTCCACTATTTATAGCCGTGCTGCTCCAAAAATTCGACCGTCAATTTGGAGGTCGGCGTCGCTTTCGCGGTGAGGAAAGCGGCGACGTACTTGCCGATCATGTCGCACTCGATATTGACGAGATCGCCCGGCCGCTTTTCGCCTAAAATCGTCGCCTCACGCGTATGCGGAATGAGTGAAACGATGAACGTGCGCTCGCTCAGACCGAAAATCGTCAAGCTCGTCCCATCGACTGCGACCGATCCTTTCTCAATCATATAGGCGCGCAGCGAGGCCGGCACTTCGATTTCATAGTAGACGGCGTTCGCTTTCGGCCACTGCCGGATGATGCGCCCGACGCCGTCCACATGCCCGGTGACGAAATGGCCGCCAAACCGTCCTCCAGCCGCCATTGCCCGCTCCAAATTCACCTTCGCCCCCGGCTTTAATGTCTTTAGCGCCGTCGCTTTCACCGTCTCCGGCATGACATCGACCGTAAACTGCCGTTCGGTGAACGATGTGACGGTCAAGCAGACGCCGTTGACGGCGATGCTGTCGCCAAGCCGCACATCTTCGAGCACCCGCTTGGCGCCAATCGTCATCACGATGGCGTCGCCGGTTTGCTTCATTTGTTCGATCGTGCCGATCTCTTCAATAATGCCAGTGAACACAACGATTCCTCCTTCCGTTTCGGCGCGGCGACGATTTTGATGTCCGGGCCGATCGTCTCGATGCGGCGGATGTCAAGCTCCACCGCTTCAGCAAGCCGGGCGAAGCCAAGGCCGCCGACCGGCGTCGGCGCCCCGCGGCCGCCGATCAGCTTCGGAGCGATATAGGCGATGACCTCATTGACTGCTCCCGCGCGGAGGAAGCTGTCATGAACGCGCGAGCCGCCTTCGACAAACAGCGACATGACTCCCTGCTCCCCAAGCAGACGGAGCACATCGCGTACATCGATCTGGGCCGCCGGCATCGAAAATACGCGCACCCCAAGGCGCTCATACGCCGCCGCTTGTTCCCGACTGACGGCGCCGGTGATGATCCACGTTTCTGCCTCCTTGTCAGCGACGACATGGGCGTCAAGCGGTGTACGCAATGTTGTATCCAAAATGATGCGCAGCGGGTTTTTCCGCTTTTCCCCAAGACGGACGGTCAGCTTCGGGTTGTCGGTCAAAACGGTGTTGACGCCGACCAAAATGGCGTCATGCCGGGCGCGGAGGCGGTGCACGTCTTCGCGCGCCGCTTCGGACGTAATCCATTTGCTTTCCCCCGTCGCCGTCGCGATTTTGCCGTCGAGGCTGCATGCAAACTTCAACGTGACAAACGGCGTTTTTGCAGCGATATAGTGGAAAAACATCCGATTCAATTCGTCCGCTTCGTCTTTTAATACGCCGACATCAACGTCAATGCCCGCTTGGCGCAGCTTGGCAATCCCTTTTCCCGCGACAAGCGGATTCGGGTCGGTCGTGGCAACGACGACGCGACGAACGCCCGCTTGGATGAGCAAATCGGCGCATGGCGGCGTTTTTCCATAATGGCTGCACGGCTCAAGCGTCACGTACACCGTCGCACCGCGCGCCTTCTCGCCAGCCATGCGGATCGCATAGACTTCAGCGTGCGGCTCACCCGCTTTCAAATGGGCGCCAAGCCCAACGACCGTCCCATCGTTGACAACGACCGCGCCAACGGCAGGATTGGGGGACGTTTGCCCGACTCCAGCTTTGGCCACATCGAGGGCGAGCCGCATATAATGTTCATCGTTATGCACCACATTCCCCCCTTAACGATCAAACCCCCGGGAATCCCCCGGGGGTCTTATTGTTGTTGAGAGAATGGCCAATGATGCGCAAACAAACACATGTTCGTTAAGCGAGCTATACAGGCCGGTCGGAAGCAAAAGACACTGCCATGCCTAGTCGGCCGACAGACGCTGCCCATGCAGTCTGAACCGGCCAAAAACAGCCGTGCGCATATTGGCATCCTTCTCCCATCCAGACTATACTGTCGGCTCCGGAATCGCACCGGATCCTGCCTTTCGGCTCGCGGGCTGAGGGGCGGAAAGCCCCATCACCGCCGGTCGGGAATTTCACCCTGCCCCGAAGGATGCATCGCTATATTCATTATGCTCATTATACCACATTTCACAGCAAGGCATCATCAATTGGCGACCCAAAGCCAATATGCTGCTCCCCACAACAGGCTGGCCGCAAGCAAAAAGAAAAACAAGCGCCAGTTGTTTCGAACAGTCCGATCATCCTCGCTCATGCGCTGTTTACGGTTCGTCAAATATTTTCACTTCCTTCATCACGTCGCCGCTTTTCATCGCCTTGACGACGTCCATGCCGGATATCACTTGGCCAAAGACAGTATGCACCCCGTCCAAGTGCGGCTGCGGCTCGTGGACGATGAAAAACTGGCAGCTGCCGGTGTCGCGGCCGCGGTGCGCCATCGACATCGCCCCGGTGACATGTCGGTGCGGATTGTTGTCCGTCTCGCACGGGATCGTGTAGCCGGCATCGCCCGTTCCGTTGCCGCGCGGACATCCTCCTTGGCTGACAAATCCAGGGATGACGCGATGAAACGTCAACCCGTTATAAAATCCTTCATTCGCCAGTTTTTCAAAATTGGCGACTGTTATTGGCGCTTCATTCGGAAACAGCTCAAATTCGATTTTTTCTCCATTTTCCATTAAAATATATCCTTTTTTCGCCACAAGCATCCCGCTCCTTTTCGACATCGAAACTGCTTTTATCATACCATGATTGCCAAATGAAACAAAACAAAAAATGTCTTTTCAAATTCGTGAGCCCGCCTGACCGCGCCGCGCTTTTCCGATAGCCAAGCAGGCGAGCGTACGGTATAATGATAATGCATTTTCGTAAACAGGAGGCGAGCTATGTGAAACGAACGATCGCTTCATCACTGCTTTGGGCGGTGCTGCTGGCATCTCCGGGCATCGCAGCGGCTGATGCCGCGCCGGGCGATGTCATTGTGACGCTCGGGGAAAACTTAACGAATGCACAAAAGCAAAAAGTGCTCGACGAAATGAAGGCGCCGGACGGGGCGCAAACGATCACGGTCTCAAACGTTGAAGAGCATAAATATTTGGACGGACTCATTCCGAAAGCGCAAATCGGCACGCGCGCCATCTCGTCGTCGATGATCACGATAAAAGAGCCGGGCTCGGGGCTTCATGTCGAAACGCACAACATCACGTGGGTGACGAAAGAGATGTATACAAACGCCTTGATCACCGCAGGGGTGAAAGATGCCGATATTTACATCACCGCTCCGTTCCCGGTTTCCGGCACCGCAGCGCTGACGGGGCTGATGAAGGCGTATGAAATTTCCTCGGACCAAGCCATCCCTGATGATGTCAAAAAAGTGGCGAACGAGGAAATGGTGCAGACGGCGAAGCTCGCCGATTCGATCGGCGCGGACAAAGCGGTCGCCCTGCTGGCGAAAATCAAACAAGAAATCGCCAACAACCCGCCGCAGACGGACGCTGATTTGCGCGCCCTTATTGAAAAAATCGCCAACGACCTTGGCATTACGCTGAGTGAGAATGAAATGAACAACCTGATTTCTCTTTTCCATAAAATGCAAAACGCCCATATTAATTGGGATCAAGTGAACGATCAGCTGAGCAAGGCGAAAGAACAGCTGTCGGCCTTTTTGCAGTCGGAGGAAGGGAAAACGTTCATCCAAAATCTCATTGACATCTTGAAAGAAATTTGGAACGCCATTAAATCAGCGTTTTCATCAAGCAATCAATAAGAAAAGGCGCCCAACGAGCAACGGGCGCCTTTTCCTTGGTAAAGAACCGTTTTCTTTCAAACCAACGGCCTTTATTTTTTCACTTTCGTTTTCAGCGGCAAATCATATTGAATCAAATCTTCATACGTCTCGCGCTTCACAACGAGCTGGGCGTCGCCGTTTTCAACGAACACAACGGCTGGGCGCGGCAGACGGTTATAATTGTTCGCCATGGAATAGCCGTAAGCGCCCGTGCAAAAAACCGCTAAATAATCGCCCGGCTTCGCCTCCGGCAACGCAATGTCCCAAATGAGCATATCCCCCGACTCACAGCATTTCCCAGCGATGGACACCACTTCCGTCCGCTCATCCAACACTCGATTCGCCAGCACGGCTTCGTATTTCGCCCCGTAGAGGGCAGGCCGAATGTTGTCGCTCATGCCGCCGTCAACGGCGATATACGTGCGGACATTGGGCACCTCTTTGCGCGAGCCGATCGTATAAATCGTCGTTCCGGCATCACCCACAAGCGAACGGCCCGGCTCGATCCAAATTTCCGGCAACGGCAAACGGCAAGCTTCGGCCTGCCTTTTCACCTCTTCCACGATGCAGTCGACGTACGCTGTCACTGGAATCGGATCATCTTCCTCGGTATAACGGATGCCGAAGCCCCCGCCGAGATTGACGACCGCGGGAACAAATCCATTCGCTTTGTTCCACGCGGCCAGCTTGGCAAACACTTTTTGCGCCGCCAGCACAAACCCAGCTGTTTCAAAAATTTGCGATCCGATATGGCAATGGACGCCGAGCAGCTGAAACGCGGCCGACGCCATGACGCGCCGAAACGCCTCGTCTGCCTGACCGTTGTTTAAGTCAAAGCCGAACTTTGAATCTTCCTGTCCGGTTAAAATGTAATCGTGCGTATGCGCCTCGATCCCCGGCGTGACGCGGAGCAAAATCGGCACCGTCCGGCCGGATGGCTCCGCCAGCTCTTCAATCAGCTCGAGTTCGTAAAAGTTGTCAGCAACGATGCAGCCGATGCCGTGTTCAAGCGCCATCGCCAATTCGCCCCGGCTTTTGTTGTTACCATGAAAATGGATGCGCTCAGGCGGAAAACCAGCCGCGATCGCCGTATACAGCTCACCGCCTGAGACAACATCAAGCGACAATCCCTCCTCAGCGGCCAGCTGCACGATGGCGACGGCGGAAAACGCCTTGCTGGCATACGCGACTTGCGCCCGCACGCCGCGGCGCTGGAATGCTTCTTTAAACGCGCGCGCCCGCGCGCGGATCAGCGCAACGTCATAAATATAAAGCGGCGTTCCATACGTTTTGGCCAACTCGACCACATCGACGCCGCCGATTTCCAAATGCCCTTGTTCATTCACGCGGCTTGTCCCGTGAAGAAACATCACAAACCCCTCATTCCTCTATCGAAATCGCATGGCAAAAGCAAAAAAGACAGTTTGCAAAATCGGCAACTGCCTTTACAAAATGGAAAACCGCAGAGCGCCATCGTCTCTGCCTTGAAACGGAAGGCCGCACACCCCGCGCTGGGCCATGCAAACGTGCGAAGCGCTGAGACAAGCGCCATCAGTGCAAGCAATTATATATAACTTATCATAATTATACAAAAGTTGCAATAGCGCTTAAACGAAAAAAGCGGCCGCCAATCGATGGAAACGGCCGCTTCCAAATGGATCGTTCGCGTCATGACGGCTGTTTTTGCCGGTCTTGCGGGTGAACGATGCTCGGGCGCACTCTCGCTCCGGCGACCGAACGGCGGACGACAATTTGCATAAATGCTGCTGGATCGAACGGGATGAACGGCCATAAGTACGGCGTATTAAGCGAGCGGATGCTGGCCAGCCAAAGCAAATAAACGGTCGTGCCGATGACGAGCCCAGGCACTTTAAACAAGGCAACAAGAATGACCAATGCCAATCGAGAAATCTTATTCGCCACGCTCAACTCATAGCTTGGCGTCGCAAATGAACCGATCGCCGCCACCGAAATGTATAAAATCACTTCCGGCACAAACAGCCCGACATCGATGGCGATTTGTCCGATCAAGACGGCGGCAATCAAACCCATCGCGGTTGACAGCGGCGTCGGCGTATGAATGGCTGCCATCCGCAAAAACTCAATCCCAAAATCAGCGAGCAAAATTTGCACAATGATCGGGATGTTCGTTTGTTTGTTCGGCCCAATAAACGCCCATGATTCGGGCAGCAACGACGGTTCAAGGACGAACAGCACCCACAGCGGCAGCAAAAACAACGACGTCAAAATGCCTAAAAACCGCACCCAGCGCACAAACGTCCCGACCCCTGGCGACTGCCGGTATTCCTCGGCATGCTGGACGTGGTGGAAAAATGTTGTCGGCGTGATGATGACGCTTGGCGATGTATCAACCATAATGAGCACGTGCCCTTCAAGCAAGTGCGTCGCTGCGACGTCCGGCCGCTCCGTATAGCGGACGAGCGGGTACGGGTTGTATCCTTGCTTGACTAAAAACTCTTCGACTGTTTTGTCGCCCATCGTCAGCCCATCGACGTTGATTTGCTGCAGCTCTTTCTTGACGAGTTCAACAAGCCCTGGGTCAGCGACGTCTTTAATGTAGGCGATGCATACGTCCGTTTTTGACCGCTCGCCGACTTGCAAAATTTCAAAGCGCAGCCGCTCGTCGCGGATGCGGCGGCGGGTGAGCGCCGTATTGACAATAATGTTTTCAACATACCCGTCGCGGGCGCCGCGCACGACTTTTTCCGTGTCCGGCTCCTGCGGCTGCCTGCCTGGATAGCTGCGGACATCGACGGCAAACCCGGTCGATTCGCCTTCAATCAAGACGATGATCAAGCCCGACAGCAGCTTGTCAACCGTTTCGTCAAGGCTCGTCACCGGACTGACTTGCTGATGAACGAGTCGATTTTCGATGATCTGCCACGCTTGGGACGCCTGGCGTTCATCATCGTTGATGCGCACGATTTGTTTTAACAATTCGATAATGTATTGCGTGTCGCATAAACCGTTGCAGTAGTAAATATGTACTTCCCGGTTTAGGACATAGATTTTCCGCACGCCTAAATCAAAGCTTGTCCCGACGCCGATCCGCTGTTGCAAAAACTTCTCGTTGTCAACGAGCCGCTTCGCGATCGGCGCTTTCGGTTTCTTTTCTTTTTCCGGCATGGCCACCACTCCTTTCGAGAATCAACTCGACCGCCTTGCGCGTAATCGGCGCTCCATATTTCGCATGGTCGCGGTATCCCATTTTGCCGATGTCGCCGATGCCGACGATGAGCGGAATGTTCAGCCGGTCAAGGCAGTAGACGGTATCGCCATTGATCCGCCCGATCTCGAGATCCCGGACGCCTTCTTTATCGACCCCATATTCGATCATCACGCCGTCACGGTCGATGCTCACATGCACTTTTGTCCATTCATGCTGGCGCGTATTGGAGGCAACCGCCAGCGCCCCGAGCACTTCGATTTGCTCATGCGTCGCCACATAGCGAAGCGCCTGCTCTCCGGCCCCCTCCCCGAGGGCGCCGCAATCGTCAAACATGACAAACACTGGATCGTACGGCGTTTGCAAAATGAGTTCGACCAACTGTTCACCGCTCAGTTTCGTCGGATTGCCTTGCGAGCGGGAAATGCAACGGCCGCCGATCTCGGCGGCGACCCGCTCAATCGCCCGGCAGGCGAACTCGTCCCCATCCGTTACTAAAATGACTCGTCGTTTTTCCATCATCTCTACCCTTTCGGTTTGCAAGTGAGCGCCGCGGCAAACGAGCCAGCCACGATAAAAGCGAACAAGGCGCCGGCAAATCGGAACACCGCTGCTCCGGTTTCGACAAATCCCTCCGGCCGCGGTTCTGCCATGGCCCCTTTCGCCAACCAATACCCAAATCCGCTCAGCGGCATCGTCGCCCCGGCGCCAGCCCAAGCGACGAATGGATCATAGACACCGCCAAAGCCAAGGAGTACGCCAAGGACGACAAGCGAACCGGCGATGCCAGCCGGCGTCCATTTGCCGCGGTCGATGATGAGCTGAACGATGGCGCACAGCAGCCCGCCGGCGAGAAAGGCACGGACGTATTCCATATGACATTCCCTCCTGATCGTTCCCAAATAAAAGACGTCCTACGGCGGCAAATCCGGCTCCTGTCCAGCCGCTTCGATGACGACGCCGTGAGCGATCGCTGGGATCGACTGTTTTTGTTGCACCATCGTTTGACTCAAGAGCGCCCCGGTAGCGACGACAAACAGACGTCGAAACGTTCCGCGGGCGAGCTCTTGAAGCAAATACCCGTACGTGACAACCGCCGAGCAGGCGCAGCCGCTGCCGCCAGCGAACACCTTTTGATCTGGCCGGTAAATCATCAGCCCGCAATCGTTGTAAACGTCGGTCACATCGTAGCCTGATTCAGCAAGCAACTCGCGGACGATGACGCTGCCGACGCGCGACAAGTCGCCGGTGACGATCAAATCGTAATCGCCCGGCGAGGCGCCTAAGTCACGGAAATGTTGCTCGATCGTATCGGCCGCAGCCGGAGCCATCGCCGCCCCCATGTCGAGTGGGTTTTTCAGCCCGGCGTCAACGACTTTGCCGATCGTCGCCGCCCGGACGCGCCAACGTCCCGGCGCGCGGCCAACGAGCGCGGCGCCGGCGCCCGTGACGGTGAACGTCGCCGTTTTCGGCTTTTGCACCCCAAGTTCAGTCGGGTAGCGAAACTGCCGTTCGGCCGTCGCGTTATGACTGCTTGTCGCCGCAAGCGCCCGATCAGCCAATCCACCAGCGACAAACGCAGCAGCTGCCGCCAACGTCTGCATCGAGGTCGAACAGGCGCCGAACAAGCATAAAAACGGAATGGGCAGCTCGCGGGCGACATAGTTCGATGTCGCATTTTGGTTTAACAAATCACCGGCCAAAAACAGATCGACTTCTTCGGCAGAGACGCCCGCCTTTTGCAAGCAGCAGTCCACCGCCTCCCGCATCAGCCGCCGCTCGGCCAGCTCCCACGTCTCTTCGCCGCAATATAAGTCGCGATGGCAAATGTCAAAATAGCTCCCGAGCGGGCCGTCTGCTTCAAGCGGTCCGACCGCGGCAGCGGCCGCTTGAATGTAAACGCCGTCATCGAACACCCATGTCTGCTTTCCGACACGTTTCATGGCCAATCCCTCTTTTCACCACGGCCAAACAAGGCCAAGCACATAAGCGGCAATCAAGCCATAAATGACCGATGCCCCGCCAGCTTTGAACATCTGCCCGGCCACCCCGGCCGTCCATCCTTCGCTTCGATGCTCGATGGCGGCGCTGGCGATCGCATTGGCCAGCCCTGTAATGAGCATCGTCGCCCCCGCACCGGCAAATTGGCTGAAATCGTCATATTTCCCGACGGCCGTCAGCACAATCGCCAATCCGGCCATCACCATAGACGCCCACAGATGGGCCTCGACCGGCGAAGCGGCAAACGTGCCGCCATACCAATCAGCAAGCCATTGCGCCAACGCACAAAACGCCCCACCGACAAGAAACGCTTTTACCGCATTGGCGGCGTATGGGGGAGAAGGCTGAAACGCCTTCACCTCCCGGACATAATCGGACTTTAATCCCACGGTTCCTTCCCCCTTTGTCAGCGGAAGTGATCGACAAAATAAAGCCAATGAAACAACGAACCGGCCACTTTGCCAAAGGCAATGGCCATAAGTAAAATGACGATTTTATCATCGACGCCGATCCGCTTCGCTAAAATCGGCCAAACGTTCAACACCTCTGTTAAAGCGGCAGCGAGCATTCCGATGAACACGCCATGCAGCAATCCGATCGGCGCCAGCCAATATTTGGACAAATGCCAGACCGAATGGCGCAAACTCATCCAGCCGCCAACGGTGGCGCCAGCCACCGCCCCCCATTCATAGGCATGAACGCGTTTCATCGTTTTCGTCAGCTGCGTCAGGCGCGGAATGACGCCAAGCACGACCAAAAAGGCGACAAATCCGGTTCCGACCGCCAGCCCTCCGGCGAAGCCGACGAACACTACCAGCAAAATTTCAAGCGTCGTCAAGGGGCCTCAAGCTTTCTTTGTTTTCATGCAAAATGACGTACTGATCAATCGATTGCTGGTAGTTGAACATTTCGACTTCAAGAGGGCTGGGCTCCTCGTTGATTCGTTTGCGGAACCAATGGTTGAAAAATAAAATCATCCCGATGCCAAGCCCAAGCGAATACGGAATTTGCAAAAGCAACGGTTTGTCGACCGCTTGGCCGGTCATCATTTCGTACAGATGGCGATGCACTTGCTGCATGCTGACGTCCTCGTGAAAGTTCATGATCGCCATCGCCGAACCGACGAACAAAAGAAGCCAAACGAGAACGAAGGAAGCGGCCGAAACCTTCCGTTTTTCATAGACGACTTCAATGATCGTCTGCGATGGGCCGATCATCTGCACATCAAGCGAGGAATCCACGTCAAACACAGCCTGGATCATTTGCATCATATCAATGATGACGATATTTTTATCGCTGGGCTGGATGCGATAGAGCGGAATCGTCTTCAACCGCCGAATGAGCCCGCCATCCGGCGCGGCGATTTGCGCTGTCTGCCCGAGCGTCACCACCGCCCCCGGCTCGACTTGCACGCGATGGCGCGGCTTGATAAATACGGTGTTGGCCATTTGCTTCACACCTTTGCCCCCATTTTGTTTTTCTTTAGTTTGGCTGGCAAAAACACCGATCATGCGGCCTGTTGTCGTTCACCATCGATTTCATAAAAATAGAAAAGAATGGGCAAAAAAAAAACGACCGTTCTTTTTCAAGGGGAAACGATTGTTGTCGTTTTGCTCCGGAAAAAGCGGTGCAAAGATGCTCCTTCGCTTCTCTTGTCCGCCAAAAAAAAAGACGAACTCGACCCATTTTCGCTGCTAAAGTGCGGAAAATAGATCGACATCCGTCCGTGTTATCCCCGCCCAAGTGCGGACAAAATGGTCGATCCGTCCATTTTGTTGCCGCCCAAGTGCGGACAAAATGGTCGATCCGTCCATTTTGTTGCCGCCCAAGTGCGGACAAAATGGTCGATCCGTCCATTTTGTTGCCGCCCAAGTGCGGACAAAATGGACTATCCGTCCATTTTGTCCTTTATGTGCTGCAATATTTTCTTTTCCAGCCGGGATACTTGGACTTGAGAGATGCCGAGCCTCGATGCCACTTCGGACTGGGTTTGGTCTTTGTAATAGCGCAAATAGACGATCAGCCTCTCGCGCTCGTCGAGTTCTTCGATCGCTTTTTTTAAGGCGATTTTGTCAAACCATGACGCCTCGTCGGCGTCAGCGATTTGATCAAGCAGCGTAATCGGATCGCCGTCGTTTTCGTACACCGTTTCGTGAATCGATGTCGGCGAGCGGACCGCCTCTTGAGCCAGAACGACGTCTTCTGGCGAAATGCCTAAATGGTCGGCGATTTCCGTAACCGTCGGCGCCCGCCCGCGCGTTTTTGACAGCTCGTCTTTCGCCTTGCGGATTTTGTTGCCCATCTCTTTCAGCGAACGGCTCACTTTGACGGTGCCGTCGTCGCGAAGAAACCGCTGAATCTCCCCAATGATCATCGGCACGGCGTACGTCGAAAACTTGACGTCATACGACAGGTCAAACTTGTCGACCGACTTTAACAAGCCGATGCAGCCGATTTGAAACAAGTCGTCCGCTTCATAGCCGCGGTTTAAAAAACGTTGAACGACCGACCAGACGAGGCGCATGTTTTTTTCAATAATTTCATCACGCGCTTCTTGATCGCCTTCTTGGCTGCGGCGGATCAGCTCTTTCATCTCCTGATCTTTGATTGGCGACTGATCTTGCTTGACATCGACATCCATAGGCATGTCTCCCTCAGTTACATAACGCTTTGCTTTTCGCAATATGCTTTTTCAAATACACAGTCGTCCCTTTGTTCACTTCTGATTCGACGATGACTTCGTCCATGAAGTTTTCCATAATGGTAAAGCCCATCCCTGACCGCTCGAGCTCGGGCTTTGTCGTAAACAACGGCTGGCGCGCTTCTTCGATGTCAGGAATGCCGACTCCCTCGTCTCTCACCGTCAAATGGACGACACCGTCTTCAATGATGACCGAAATGGAGACGATGCCGTTCGGATCGTTGTTGTAGCCGTGAATGATCGCATTTGTCACCGCCTCAGAGACAACCGTTTTAATTTCCGTCAGTTCGTCCATCGTCGGGTCAAGCTGGGCGACGAACGCCGCCACGGTCACACGGGCGAACGATTCATTTTCGCTGCGGGCGGAAAATTGGAGGTGCATTTCGTTTCGCATTTACGCCACCCCCAATGCTTGCAAGGCGAATTGCTCATCCGCCTCAACGCGGATGATTTTAAACAGACCCGACATGTCAAACAGCCGTTTGACGGCGGGCGATACGGCGCATACAACCATCTGCCCGCCGACGTTTTTGATTTGTTTATAGCGTCCGAGAATGACGCCGAGGCCAGAGCTGTCCATGAACGTCAATTGTCCTAAATTGAGCACGATGTGGCGGATCGCTCGGTTTTCGAGCACATCCGTCACTTGTTCACGCAATTCTTCGGCTGTATGATGGTCAAGCTCCCCAGACAGGCGAACGATGAGCACGTCTTGCTTCACTTCCAAGTCGATCGCGAGACTCACAGCGTGTTCCCCCTTGTCCATTTCAGGATATGGAGACATTTCGCTGCTGTCCGCCCGAAATCCTGCCGCCCGACAAAACTAGTGGTCGTTCGCCAAAGAGAGCGAAAAGACCGCAAAACTTGACATTATCCCGCCTGCACGAAGCGGCCAAACACCCGCTTAAACAAGTCCCAAAAGCTCGCTTCTTCGACCGTTTGCTTGGCGACGATCGGGCTGTGCAAAATTTCTTTTCCATCCTGTTTTAAAATGAGGACGCCAAGCTCATCGCCTTTGCGAATGGGTGCTTTCACATTGTCTTTCACTTTGATCACTTTCTCGATCTGCTCGACCGACTGCCCTTTTTTCGTCAGCACCGACACCGGCTCCGACGTCACCGCTTCGACGGATGACCGTTTGCCTTTGCTTATGTTGACGCGGGCGACTGTTTCATTCCGTTTGTACACGGGGTGAGTTCGATATTGGGAAAACGCGTAATCGAGCATCTTCGTAATTTGCGCATTGCGCGATTTCGGCGTCGGCGCTCCGAACACAACAGCGATGACGCGCATGCCGTTCTTTTTCGCCGTGGCGGTCAAGCAATATTTCGCTTCGGCTGTATATCCGGTTTTCAGGCCGTCAACGCCCGGATAAAATTTGACAAGCCGGTTCGTATTGACGAGCCAAAATTTTTTGTCCGTATTTTCGCGCAAATAGTCTTCGTATTTGCTCGTATATTTCGTAATATCTTCATATTTCAACAGTTCGCGCGCCATCATGGCCATATCATAAGCGCTGCTGTAGTGATGTTCCGCCGGCAGACCGGTCGCATTGGCGAAATGGGTGTTTTTTAAGCCGAGCTGTTTCGCTTTTTCATTCATCATCTCGACAAATGCTTCTTCCGACCCGGCGATCTGCTCAGCCATAGCGACCGACGCGTCGTTGGCCGAACCGATGGCAATGCCGCGCAGCAGCTCATCGACGGTCATTTCCTCGCCCGGCTCGAGGAAAATTTGCGATCCACCCATTGACGCGGCGTATTCGCTCGCCCGCACTTTTTCATCGTAGGACAGCTTTCCTTCATCGATGGCTTCCATGACTAGCAGCATCGTCATAATTTTCGTCATGCTTGCCGGCGGCAATGGTTCATGGGCATTTTTTTCATACAATACTTTGCCGGTGTCGCGTTCAATCAAAATGGCTGATCTCGCTTCATCGGCCAGCTTCACTTTCGCCTCCTTCATCTCTTTCGCCTCGGCATGGGCAGAAAGAGGAAGAAAAAGAAGAAACGGCAATAAAAGAAGACGAGTGACTGTCGTTTTCATCTCCCAAACCTCCATTCTTTATACATGACATTTTTTCCAGTAGATATATTTTTATACAAAAAACAGCTCATTTTCCAAAAAACAAAAAAACGCCCGAAACACGCGTTTCAGGCGTCTTCTTGAACAACTGCTTTTTTCCTTGCGGATCGCCAGGCGTCCTTCTCTATACGATGGTCTCATAAATGAGCGGCGGCCGAGCAACCGGCTGCGGCGACAGATGAATAGCCGCCTCGATCTTTTCTTTCACGTCAACCACATTTGGACGGTTGCTGTGAATCGTGGCGAGCGCTTCCCCTTTCTGCACGCGGTCGCCGATTTTTTTATGGAGCACAATGCCGACCGCCAGATCGATCGTGTCTTCTTTTTTCGCCCGGCCGGCGCCGAGCCACATGGCGGCCGTGCCGATGTCATCGGCGGCCATCTCGGCGACATAGCCATCGGCAGCCGCCGTGACGGTCGACGTATAGGCCGCCTTTGGCAATTTATCCAGGTCGTCGACGACCGATTCATCTCCACCTTGAGCGGCCAAAAACGTTTTGAACGCCGCGATGGCGGCCCCGCTGCGAATCGCCTCTTCGAGCAAACGGCGCGCCTCATCAAGCGATGGAGCCTTCTCCGCCAAATAGACCATATGGCTGCCGAGCGTCAAACAAAGTTCGGTTAAATCGTGCGGACCCTTTCCTTTCAACGTCTCAATAGCCTCTTTCACTTCGAGGGCGTTTCCGATCGCATAGCCAAGGGGCTGATTCATGTCGGAGATGACGGCCATCGTCCGGCGGCCGACGCGCTTGCCGATGTCCACCATCGCCCGCGCGAGGCGGCGCGCCTCGTCAAGCTCTTTCATAAATGCTCCAGCGCCTGTTTTCACATCCAAGACAATGGCATCCGCCCCAGCAGCGATTTTTTTGCTCATGATCGACGAAGCAATAAGCGGAATGCTGTTGACCGTCGCCGTTATATCGCGAAGCGCATATAGCTTTTTGTCAGCTGGCGTTAAGTCGCCCGTTTGGCCGATAATGGCGATTTTGTTTTCATTTACGAGTCGAATAAACTCGTCTTTGCTGATCTCGACATGAAATCCCGGCACGGACTCCAGTTTGTCGATCGTGCCGCCCGTATGGCCGAGGCCGCGCCCAGACATTTTCGCCACCGGCACGCCGACAGAAGCGACAAGCGGCCCTAAAACGAGCGTCGTCGTATCGCCGACCCCGCCAGTCGAATGTTTATCGACTTTCACACCGCGAATGCCTGACAAATCGAGCACCTCGCCGGAGTGCACCATCGCCATCGTGAGAGCCGCCGTTTCCTCCTCGGTCATGCCGCGGAAATAAATCGCCATCGCGAGCGCACTCATTTGGTAATCGGGAATGTCCCCGTTTGTATACCCACGGATGATCCACTCAATTTCTTCCTTCGTCAGCGCCTTGCCGTCGCGCTTTTTGGCAATCAAATCGACCATTCGCATCGCGATCACCTTTTTCATTTTGATTTCGCCATTTCGGCAACAATCGCTTTCACGAGCCGCAAAAAATCCGTCTTCACCCGCTCGGCCGTTTCGACCACTTCATCATGGTGAAGCGGAGCGTCCGACATCCCTGCCGCCATATTCGAAATGCACGAAATGCCAAGCACCTCAATGCCCGCATGGCGGGCGACGATCACTTCCGGCACGGTCGACATGCCGACCGCATCGCCGCCGAGCGTACGAATCATGCGGATTTCCGCCGGCGTTTCGTACGACGGCCCCGTATTGGCGACATATACTCCTTCATGCACACGAACGCCAAGTCTCGCCGCCGTTTCCTTGGCGAGCTCGCGCAGCCGCCGGCTGTACGCTTCCGTCATGTCCGGAAAGCGCGGGCCAAGCTCCGGATCGTTCGGACCAATGAGCGGATTTGCCCCCAGCAAGTTGATGTGGTCGGAAATGATCATGAAATCGCCGGGTTGGAACCGTTCGTTGATGCCGCCCGCAGCGTTTGTCACGATCAATTCGCGGACGCCAAGCGCCTTCATCACCCGGACGGCAAACGTCACTTCCTGAAGCGAATACCCTTCATAATAATGAAACCGCCCTTGCATGGCGACAACGGTCGCCCCCTCAAGCCGCCCATATACGAGCCGCCCAGCGTGTCCTTCAACGGTCGACACTGGAAATCCGGGAATATGTTCATACGGAATGCGAGCCGCCTCTTCGATTTCATCAGCGAGCATGCCGAGACCGGAGCCGAGAATGAGGCCGATTTCAGGCGGCGTCGGCATGAATGGGCGCAAATAACTGGCGGCTTTTTCAATCGCTTGTCGATCCATTCTTTTCCCCTCTCATCGTTCTTTATGAAGTTAGGCCAAATCAGCCAAAAAGCTTGTTCCGTACGGCGGCCGATTGACTCGAAAGTTATCCGCAATCGTTGCGCCGACATCGGCAAACGTCTCGCGGACCGGGAGCGGCTTGCCGCCGTGAAAGCGCGGGCTGTACACCAAAAGCGGAACGTATTCGCGCGTATGGTCGGTTCCGTGGTGGATCGGGTCGTTGCCATGGTCAGCGGTGATGATGAGCAAGTCATCCTCTTTCAGCCGCGGCAACACATCGGCAAGCCGGGCGTCGAACTCTTCGAGCGCATCGCCATAACCGTTTGGGTCGCGGCGATGGCCGTATTTAGCGTCAAAATCGACGAGATTGACGAAACTCAACCCGGTAAAGTCCATGTCGAGCGTGTCGATGAGCTTATCCATTCCGTCCATATTGGATGTCGTTCGCAACGACTGAGTAACTCCTTCATTGTCGTAAATATCGGCGATCTTCCCGATGGCAATCACTTCATAACCGGCGTCTTTCAATTCATTCATCACCGTGCGGCCGAACGGTTTCAACGCATAGTCGTGGCGATTCGCCGTCCGCTCAAAATGGCCGGGCGCGCCGATGAACGGGCGGGCGATGACGCGCCCGACCATGTACGGCTCATCGCGCGTCAATTCGCGGGCGATTTCACAAATGCGGTACAATTCCTCAAGCGGCACAACTTGTTCATGGGCGGCGATTTGCAAGACGGAGTCGGCTGATGTATAAACGATGATTGCCCCTGTTTTCATATGCTCTTCGCCAAGCTCTTCGATGATCGCTGTTCCGCTCGCCGGCTTGTTGCCGATCACTTTCCGGCCGGTGCGACGCTCGAGCTCAGCGATCAATTCATCTGGGAACCCGTTCGGAAAGACGCGGAACGGCTTGTCGATGCGAAGGCCCATCAACTCCCAATGGCCAGTCATCGTATCTTTGCCAGCCGATGCTTCCTTCATTTTTGTATAGTACGCGAGCGGACGGTCGACTTTCGGCACCCCTTTGATTTCGCGAATATGGCTTAAGCCGAGCTTCGCCATATTCGGCATATGGAGGCCGCCGCGATGCTCGGCGATGTGGCCGAGCGTATCCGCCCCTTTGTCGTTGTATTTCTCGGCATCCGGCGCCTCGCCGATGCCGACCGAATCCATCACAATCAAAAAGACGCGCCGGTACGTCGCTTTCATGCTCATTCCCCCTGCCTGCAATGAAAATGGAGTCTATTTCTATCGTTCCCGTATTTTCGCAAAAACACGCCTATAGCCAACTGGTCAGAAGTCTGACAACTAAAACGACAGGCAAGCGCCTAGCATACGGCAGCTGCTAGGCACGTGGGTGGTACTGTTTGTACACGTCTTTTAGGCGCGTTTTCGTGACATGCGTATATATTTGCGTCGTCGAAATGTCAGCGTGCCCAAGCAGCTCTTGAACGGCGCGCAAATCAGCCCCGTTCTCAAGCAGATGCGTCGCAAACGAATGACGAAGCGTATGCGGCGTCAACTCTTTTTCGATGCCGGCTTCTTTCGCGAGCCGCTTTAAAATTTTCCAAAACCCTTGCCGTGTCAACCGCTGGCCGTAATGGTTCAAAAACAGCGCCTCCGCCGCCCGCCGGCGCGGATTGACAAGCTGCGGGCGCCCGTGCTCCAAATAGCGGGTAAGCGCTTCAATCGCCATGCGCCCGATCGGCACGATCCGCTCTTTCCGCCCTTTTCCATAGCAGCGGACGAACCCCATCGTCAAATGCACGTCGCTTAAGTTGAGCTGCACAAGCTCACTGACGCGCATGCCGGTCGCATACAACAGCTCAAGCATCGCCTTATCGCGCAGCCCAAACGGTGTACTCACTTGCGGCGCCGCAAGCAGCGCCTCGACTTCCTCGACCGACAGCACTTTCGGCAGCGTCCGTTCAAACTGCGGCGTTTCGATATGGACGGTCGGGTCTTGCGCCGCAATTTTCTCCCTTAGCAAAAACTGATGAAACGAACGGATCGACGCCAAATGGCGGGCGACTGTCCTTGCTGATTGCCCTTGTTCGCTTAAAAACTTTAAAAAATGGAGAATATGGAGGCGCTCCACTTCGCCCCACGCCTGAAGCTGCTCGACTTGGCGCAAATAGCGGACGTATTTTTTCAAATCGCGTTCATATGAAACAATCGTATTGTGCGCCAAATTCCGCTCCACCGTCAAATAATGCAGAAAATCTTTCAACTCGTATTCCAACGCTCTCTACTCCCCATCGCGATAAAAAAATAACAGCCGGTCGAGCCAACTTGGCGGCGCGCTTTCCGCCGCCGATACTTTGACCGCCGATCCCTTCGGCTCATCGTATCGGTGGTAATACTCGTACTCGCGGTTAAACCATACAAGACTATAATAAAATAAAATGGTGCATCCCGTAAATAAAAGAAACACTTTCACCATTTGCCAAACGGTTTTCATGGCATCCTCCCTATCAGCTGCTTGTCAGCTTGCTAGTATGAGGATATGCCATTTGTTTCGTTGTTTATACGCAAAAAACCTTTCCCGCTGGAAAAGGTTTTTTTATTTTTCTTCTTCGCGCTTTTGCTGGCAACGGTGGCAAATGCCATGGAACGTCAAACGATGGTCTTTAATTTGAAATTTCCACTTCTCCTCGACGATCGCTTCGACATCCTCAAGCAAATCTTCTTGAATTTCCGCCACCGATCCGCATTCCAAGCAGATGAGGTGGTGATGGAAATGGGCCGCCCCTTCCTTGCGGAGGTCATAGCGCGACACCCCGTCCCCGAAATTGATTTTATCAACAATTTTCAGCTCGGTTAACAGCTCGAGCGTCCGGTAAACGGTCGCCAACCCGATTTCCGGGGATTTTTCTTTCACGAGGAGGTAGACGTCTTCCGCGCTTAAATGGTCTTCTTCATGTTCAAGCAGGACTCTTACCGTCGCTTCCCGCTGCGGCGTCAGCTTGTAACCCGCCGAATGCAGCTGCTTCTTGATTCGTTCCACACGATCTTCCATCTTTTCATTCCTCCCTCGCCGTTCACCCATCATTATAACAAATGCACGAGGGAAGTATCAAAGTAAAATCACTATTATGAAGAAATGATAATGGTTACTATATAATATTCATTATGATGAAACTCATTGTCCATTGAACCGCCTGTTTCATCAATGCGGGCGAAAGATACGCCTCGACCGCTGAGGAAAGAAGCAGCCCAAGGGCGACAGCCGCCATCGCTGCCGCATAGCGCATCACCATCGGAAACATCGATCCATGCGGCCGCTTCATAAACTGGTTGCGCACCATGTGCAAGGAAAACGAAATCGAAATGACGCCCATGACGATCATGAGTGGAAGGGCCACCAAGTTTTGCGGCATGATGGACACAAACGACAAAAGAAACCCCCGCCAACCCATTTGGTTGACTAAAAAGCCAACCGTAAAGCCGACGACGACGCCTTTGAAAAACAGCAAAACAAGAATGATCGGCAAGCCAATGACAGAAATGCCAAGCACCCACATCAACGCGGTATATTTGACGTTGTGCATATAGCTTTGCCGGAACATATCATGGGCGCTTGCGATATTGTCTTTTGACACTTGTCCAAAAAATTGCGTCAAGTAATAGTACAAGTCTTGCTTTTGACTGAAACCGAGGCTGTTGACGACAATGGCGCCGAAAACGACGCCCATGAGAAACAGGACGATGACAAACACATACAATGAAGCATGTTCACGCCAATGGACAGCGATAGCCGATTTCAGCGGATGGGTTCTCATTGTGCTTCGTCCTCCTACTTTGTCTCTTAGTAGATTGTATGTCCATCCGCTTTCGGTATGACTGTTTTTCGAAAAGGCCGGTAATGTAATGAAAAAGCAGCTCAACCCGACGTGTGGCCGACTCCACGGACGGCACGACGCCTCGGTCCACTGGCGCATGGCCGGGCTGGGCCAAGCAGCACGCACGGCATGATGATGAACGGCAGGAGCGCTGCCCGAGTGGTTACCCCTCCCGCACTTTCCCGTATCTCCCACCGCCCCCAGCCTCGATATGGAGCGCACCGCTGCGGGCAAAGACGATCAGTTGGGCCAACTTTTCTCCCACCGTCTCCGCGATCTCTTCCACCGCGGCCTCATGAAGAACGCGCATTTCCGTGCCAAAACGGTCGAGCAGCTTTTCATACGCTTTTGGACCAAGGCCGGGGATGAATTCAAGCGGCACTTGATAAATGTACGGCGGCCGTTTCGGCCCGCGTTCCGCCGTTTTCAGCTCCGCAAGCCGGTCAAACACGCCTTTCACGAAGCGATGATGGCCGCATGCCGCACAGCTGTCGACGTCCGGTGCAGCCGGCGCAAGGCAGCGCTCGCACACTGTCTGGTGATATTTTCCGAGTTTAGGATTTAAACCGTAGTTGGCAACAATCGCGCGCCCGTCTTCACCGCGCAGCGCTTTTTCAAATTCGGCAAACGTCGGGGCGGCGAGCCGCACCTCTTCATATTCGCGGGCGATTTTCCGCAGCGAATGGGCATCGGAATTCGTTAAGTACGGGTAGCGATGCAATTCAGCGATCTGGTCCGCCATCGCCGTATCGGCGCTTAACCCAAGTTCAATGGCATCAATCCGATCCGGTTCAAACACTTCTGTCAGGCTGTGCTTGACCCCTTTTCCGTACAAGCTTTTAAACGGGGTGAACGCGTGCGCGGGAATGAACCAGCCGCCCTGCTCTTTCGCGGCAGCTTGCAGCTCACGGCCGGACACGTAAATGCGCTGTGAACTGAGCGACACGTTCTTTACTCGTTTGCCAAGCCAACCGGAAAACATGCGCATCGCCTGCACAGTCGGCAAAAAAACGAGCACGTGGATCGGTCCATGGCAATGGTCGTCATATACTTCGATTTCACTGCCTAACAAAAGCGTCACCTTTCCGGCGCTGACGCCACCCCCCTCATGTTCGCGCCAACCGTGCTTCTCCATTGCCCGCTCGAGCTCGTCCAGCACTTCCGGCACATGGCTGTCAATGACGCCGACAAGGTCGATCCCTTTCACCTCAGCCGCCTCATGCAAGATGTTCTCAAGCGTCAACGTCCGCGCCCCGGTAATTTTCACCGGGCGGCCCGAGGCGGTGCGGCCGATGTGAATATGTAAATCAGCGTAATAACGGCCGAGGCCGCGCTCGTTTTTTTTATTCGGCATTTTGCTCCCCCAGCGCGCGGCGCAGCTGCAAATATTGCAAGGCATACGCCGTTTTTGCATCATAAATTTCGCGTCGCTCAAGCATACGAAGCGCCTCCTCCAACGTCACTTCCAATAATTCGACGAATTCGTCCTCATCCAAACCGGCGCCATCCTCCGCTTTTTCCAGCCCCTCGGCGACATACAAATAGATGAGTTCATCGGCAAACCCTGGGGATGTATAAAAAGAAATGAGATGGCGCATCGATTGGGCGCGGTAGCCAGTCTCTTCTTCGAGCTCGCGGTGTGCGGAAGCGAGCGGCTCTTCCCCATGTTCTAGCTTGCCCGCCGGAATCTCGACTAATGCGCGCTCCAGCGCTTTTCGGTACTGGCGGACAAGAACGATTTTCCCGTCCGGCAACAGCGGCAGCACCGCCACCGCCCCCGGATGTTTGACCACCTCGCGCCGGCTCGTTTTCCCATTTGGCAACTCGACTTCCTCCATATACAAGTCAATGATGCGGCCGCTGAACAGCTTCTCTTTGCGAATCGTTTTTTCATACAGCTTCATTCTGTTTCTCCCCTATCGATATAGATGGACTCTTTTTCATTGTACTACATGTTTGGCCAATTTTTCGCTTCCGTTGTACAATGAACATATCCTCATCGATCGCGAAAGGGGGCGCAAAAGATGAACAAACGCCGCATCGGCACATCAGACTTATACGTCAGCGAAATTGGACTCGGCTGCATGTCGCTCGGCACTGATGAAAACCATGCCATCTATCTCATCCATGAAGCATTGGAGCGCGGCATCAACTACTTGGATACAGCCGATTTATACGACCGCGGCTTAAACGAGGAATTTGTCGGCAAAGCGGTGAAAGGGAAGCGCGACCAAGTCATCATCGCGACAAAAGTCGGCAACCGTTGGCGCCGAGACGGAAGCGGCTGGGACTGGGATCCGTCAAAAGCCTATATCAAACAAGCGGTCAAAGAGAGCCTGCGCCGTCTGCAAACGGACTACATTGACTTATACCAGCTCCACGGCGGCACGATCGACGACCCGATCGACGAGACGATCGAAGCATTCGAAGAGCTGAAGCAAGAAGGCGTCATCCGTTGGTACGGCATCTCCTCGATCCGCCCAAACGTCATTCGCGAATATGTGAAGCGCTCGAACATCGTCAGCGTCATGATGCAATACAGCTTGCTCGATCGCCGGCCGGAAGAATGGTTCCCGCTTCTTCGCGAACATCATATCAGCGTTATCGCCCGCGGACCGATTGCTAGAGGCTTGCTCACCGACCGCCCGCTTGAACAAGCGAGCAGCGCGGTGAAAGAACACGGCTACCTCGACTATTCCTACAAAGAACTGCAAACGCTCATTCCGAAACTGAAGGAAAAAACGGCCGGGCGCCGTTCATTGACCGCGACCGCGCTGCAATTTTGCCTCCATGACCCGGTCGTTGCCGCCGTCATTCCAGGCGCAAGCCGGCTTCGGCAGCTCGAAGAAAACATCGCGGCCGCTTCCGCTCCGCCGCTTGGCCGCGACGAATACGAATGGCTGAAACAAGCGACAAAGCGCTCGGTGTATGAGGCGCACCGATAAGCGCAGGGCGCGCCATCGGACTCAATTGGGACGCCGATTGCCGGCGAAGCCGGTAACCGCAGGCCGCTGCTTGCCTCTATTCCCTGCCTATGTGCGTCACTGAACTTGCCGGCGGCCATAGCGCTGACAAGAGACAAAACGAAAAAACAAACCAAAAGAGCCCAACGGCTGCCAAGGGCCGTTACGGGCTCTTTTTTCCAAATGGACCGGTCGCTCCACAAAAGCCGATCAATCCTCTTCCACATACTGATTCCTCGCTGCCCCTAAGCCGAACACCATCATGGCTGCACAAACGACCAACAACATGCCAAGCGGGGCGGTAAACTGTCCGGACGCATCATACAATACGCCGAATAGCGGCGGACCAGACGCCGCAAGCAAATAGCCGACCGATTGCGCCATGGCGGACAATTGGGCGGCGGCGAGCGGACGACGCGTGCGCAACGTAAACAGCATCATCGCCAGCGAAAACGCCATGCCGGCGCCGCGCCTCTTCCGCCGCCCGACGCCGGGCTTCCTCCTCGACGAGCGCCCGTTTTTTCGCAAGCAGCTTCGCTTCCAACTCGGCACCGAGCCGGTCGGCAAGCATCCATCTTTGATCGTCCTCTCTTTTTTTCTGCTTTTCTTGTTTTTTCACTGTTTATGCCCCCCTTTGCATAACAGTTGTCATTTTGTCAAACGATACAACTAAACAACAGCAAAAAGGAGAGATGACCAATGGCGAAAAACAGCGCCCAAAAAGGGAAACCGTCGGCCGATACGGTGAAGCCGGTGATCGCAAAAGAAGAATTGGAAAAAGCAATCCACCCGACGAAGCGGCAAAACAGTCCGCAATAACATTTGGAAAGCGCCGTTCGGCGCAAAACGCGGCTTCTAACTATGGAAAGGGGCGCCCCCCGGCCGAAAATGGCTTAGGGGCGGCCCCTTTACAACACCTCAGTGATGTGCGGCATATGTTCGCCAAGCCAGGCGATCGCCGCCTCCAGCGTCGGAAACTCTTTCGTTTCAAACGTCATTTCGTTTTGCAGCAGCCAGACGTCTTTCGCTTCATGATACGGGCCGGCGACCGACCAATGAAGCAAGCTGTACGGATCGTTTTCATGGGTGAACGACACCCATGTTTTTTGCTTCGCCGTCTTTGCAAGCTGCTCTAACTTACCGTCCATGGCCAGATTTCACCTCGACAAGCGGCATATGCCCATTCAACGTTTGCCCTGGGCTTTTGAGCTGAAAAACAGTCGTCCCCGGCTTGACGTCAATCGTCATCGTTTCATCAAAAAAGATGAGTCGCGACCGTTCCACGAGCACCGGCACAAAATTCGTCTCGACGGCCAAATCATCGTCATCGGCCTTGTCGACAAGCCATAGCGCCGGCACGCCGTCGACCAAACAGCCGCAGCCGTCAGTGTCAAACATCAGCTTTAACTGCCGTCCGGATTTCGCTACAATAGAGGCAAGCGCCCGTTTGGCTGCATCCGTAAACGTGATGTACAGACTCATAGCTGGCTCCTTTTTCCCTTTGATTTCCTTATTCATTTTACCTGCCAACATAATAAGCTGTCAAAACAAAGCGAGGTGGAAAAAGCGATGGCAAAAGTGCAAATCAAAGTGAACGACAACGGCTCGCTGCGCGTCACCGGCGATGTTGAACTGCTCGATGGAGAAGGAAAGCCGTTTGTGACGAAACAAACGTTTTCGCTCTGTCGGTGCGGGCTGTCGAATAACAAACCGTTTTGCGACGGTTCGCACAAAGGCCGCTTTCAGTCGGTCGTCCGCGCTCCGTCCACGGAAACCAACGGACAGTAACGGACGGTGAAGCCAATGGATGAACGTTGGCTGCAAAAACAGGTGCGCAACTGTCTGCGGCGTTATGGCTGTGATGATGACATGATGCCGCTTGACGAAAACGATTGGCGCGAGCTTTGCATCCGCATTGCCGCCGCCAAAGAGAGGCAGCCAAACGCGGACATTTATGAACTTGTCCATGACGCCGTCTACCAGTTCATCACCAGCGCTTGACCCGGCTCGTGTCAAACGAACACAGGGCTGGCCCCAAAGGCCATCTTTCTTCAAGAAGAGGAAAGGCATTTCGCGCGTCTATCCGATGATCCGAAAGGGTGTCCCAAAAGGATCGGGACACCCTTTCCTATTGCTATAGGCATAAAACCACTATTAAAAACAATAAGTTGTGTTTCATTTAAGGAAAATGACCCTTTTGGGTCATCCCCCTCGCTTACTTTTGGAAAAACGCCCGTTTCGCCACTTTTTCGACAAGGCCGGGGGCGAGCCGGTACAAGCGGCCGCCGAGATCCATCCAGCGCGGCATGCTCACTTCGCGCGTTGGCGTCATCATCGCAGCGACAACGCACCTAGCCACCACTTCCGGCCGCAGCATCCAGCGCGAGACATTGCGCACATACTCTCCCGATTCGTCAGCCGTCGAAAAAAAGTTTGTCTCCACCGGCCCCGGATTGACGGCCGTAACGAAAATGCCAAAGCGCTCCGCCTCGAGGCGAAGGCCGTCGGTAAAACCGAGAACCGCGTGTTTCGTCGCTGAGTAGACGCTTGACTTCGGCGTCGCGATTTTGCCTGCTTGCGAGGCGATGTTGATAATATGACCGCTTTTTCTCTCTTTCATATGTGGATACACCGCCTTCGTGCAGGCGATGAGGCCGAAGACGTTGACAGCAAACATTCGCTCCATTTCATCCAAGTTGATATCCTCGACATAGCGGAAGACGCCAAACCCGGCATTGTTGACCAGCACATCGATCGCGCCAAGTTCAGCGATGAACCGAGAAAATACAGCGTCGACCATATCGCGATCGCTGACATCAAGCGGCGCATACGGGGCGCGAATGCCGGTTTGCGCTTCAATTCGCGCGCTGATTTCTTTCAACCTTTCTTCATTGCGCGCGCACAGCACCGGCATCGCCCCTTGGCGCGCTGCTTCATAGGCAATTTGCTCACCGAGACCTCCCGACGCTCCGGTAATGACGACATGGCGCCCCTTCAGCCGCACACCGACACCCCCGCCGCTTCATAAACGTAATGGCCGTCTTCTTGCTTTTTCGTCACATATCCGTTCGCTTCTAAATAGTCAAGCTGGCCGATCGTCTCGGACATCGTCAGCATGAGCTGACGTTCATACACGGCCGGGAACAGCTTTTGGCACACTTCAAACACGGTGTGCGGACGCTCTTGCACCATTTCGAGCACCCGCTCGGCGCGCTGGCGCTGCTTGGCAAGCCGCTCGCGAACGAGCGCCGGAATATCGGTCGCATCGTCGCCATGGCCGTTTAACGAACGAACGATGTCGTATTGCAGCATTTTTTGCAGCGATTCGTTGTATTGCAATAACGGTTTCGGCCGCTCCGTCTCCCCTTCCGCCGGCGGCTCCATCATCGGGTTGGGGGAAATATGAACGAGCAAATGGTCGCCGGCAATCAACAGCCCATCCTCCTCGCGGTAGAGCGCGATATGGCTTTGCGCATGCCCCGGCGTTTCGATGACCTGCCACCCAGGCATCCCCGGCACCGCGTTCCCTTCCGTCACCATGATGTCAAGCCCGCGCCGACTTGCGTAGCGAAGCGATCCGCCTTCTTTGGACAGCTGGCTGAACAAGCGGCGGTCGACGCCGCATTCTGTAAAAAATTCCTGAAAAAATTGGACGTACCGATCCATAAACGAACGTTCGCGGCGCAAAAACGGATCAGCTTTCGGATGGCCGATGATCGGCGCATGCGGAAAATAGTCAAGCAAGCCGATATGGTCCGGATGATGATGAGTGATGACAACTTGTTCAATATCCTTTGGCGCATAGCCAATCTCACCAAGCTGCTTCACAAACAGCTGCCACGCTTCCTCTGTTTTCACTCCGGCGTCGACCAACGTCAGCCGGTCGCCGGCGATCACATACATATGCACGTCACCGACCGGAAACGGCGTCGGCACCGTGATCCGGTACACTCGTTCCTCGTTCATTCCATTCCCTTCTTTCCTCAAAGTTCGTGAACCATCCCGTTCGAGCCGTTTCATCGCCAAAATGAATGGTTATTCATTATATTTTATTTTACAGTTTACACCGATTTCATCCGTTTGTCATGCCTTTTTCTTCCGCACGCCGGAATTGCAAAAAAATTCATGCTCCTCTCTTGACAATCGCGCCTGTCCCACGGCATAATGGCAAGTAAAATCACGGATACGGCAAAACCGGCGATGAACAGGGCCAGTAAACCGCAAACGGCAACAGAGAGCGAAGCCCGCGGCTGGAAGGCTTTGCTGCCCTCTTTGCGGTTGAACCTACCCTAGGAGCTGTTAGGCCAACCTAAACGCCACCCCGGCGTTATCGGGGCAGAGTCGGGCCTGTTTGGCGCTTGGGCCAAATCGGGCCAAAAAAGGTGGTACCGCGGAAACGAAGGTTTTCCGTCCTTTTGCAGGGCGGAAAACCTTTTTCTTTTGCCTGACTTTATACGCCAATGCAAGGAGGAGTCGAACGATGAACAACGAACGGACAATCGCGTTGATCGGAGCCGGTTCGATGGCAGAAGCGCTCATCGCCGGCATGACGAAAGCATTTTGCCATCCAGCGCACATTATCGTCACCAACCGACAAAACCGCGCCCGGCTCGAGGCGCTTGCGCGCCAATACGGCGTCCGCACGGCGGGCTCGGCGCAAGAAGCCGTCAAACAGGCGGATGTCGTCATTTTGGCGATGAAGCCGAAAGATGTCGCGGAAGCCATGAACGCCATCGCGCCGGCCCTTCGCGCAAACCAGCTTATTCTCTCGCTGCTCGCCGGCATCACGACCGAAACGATCGAACAGCTCGCCGGATGCGACGTCCCTGTCGTGCGCGCCATGCCGAACACGTCGGCCGCTGTCAGCTTATCGGCGACCGCGATCGCCGGCGGCCGTTTTGCTTCCAAAGAGCATCTTGACGTCGCGAAACAGCTGTTTGAAACGGTCGGCATCGTCGCCGTCGTGCCGGAGCGCGATTTGCATGCAGTCACCGGCCTGTCCGGGAGCGGTCCGGCGTATGTCTATTACTTGGTCGAAGCCATGGAAAAAGCGGCAGCCGACATCGGCCTCGAGCGCGATATTGCCAAAACGCTCATTTTACAGACGATCATCGGTGCAGCGGAAATGTTGAAAGCATCCGATAAGCACCCGTCCGTCCTGCGCCGCGAAGTCACAAGCCCGGGCGGCACGACCGAAGCCGGCATCAAGGTGCTTGAGCAATACCGGTTCCAAGAGGCGGTCATCGCCTGCATCCGCCGGGCGACGGCCCGTTCCGAAGAGCTCGGCAGCGCTCTTCTCGCTGCCATCGCCGAAGCGTAAAGAGCGGACCTCCGGAGCGCGCCGCTCGCTTTCCCGCCTAGTCCGAACACGGCAACAATCCGTTTCATTTTGTTTTTGATAAGCAGCGTGCTATCATTCAGTAATGAACTATTCATTGTCATAGAAAGGAGCTGCTTGTCATGAACACGATGTTGTTTTCGCCGTATACGATCCGCGGGCTGACGCTGAAAAACCGAATTGTCATGTCGCCAATGTGCATGTATTCGTGCGACACGAAAGACGGCGCCGTACGCACGTGGCATAAAATCCACTACCCAACGCGCGCTGTCGGCCAAGTCGGCTTGATTATCGTCGAAGCGACCGGTGTCACCCCGCAAGGCCGCATTTCCGAACGCGACTTAGGCATTTGGAGCGATGACCATATCTCGGGGCTTCGCGAACTCGTCGGACTTGTGAAAGAGCATGGCGCGGCCATCGGCATCCAGCTCGCCCACGCTGGCCGGAAGTCGGAAGTGCCAGGGGAGATCATCGCCCCGTCGGCCATCCCGTTCAACGAATCGTCGCGGACGCCGAAAGAAATGACGAAAGCCGACATTGAAGAGACGGTGCAGGCGTTCCAAAATGGCGCACGGCGCGCGAAGGAAGCTGGTTTCGACGTCATCGAAATCCACGCCGCCCACGGCTACTTAATCAATGAATTTTTGTCGCCTTTATCCAACCGACGCCAAGACGAGTACGGCGGTTCGCCGGAAAACCGTTACCGTTTCTTGGGCGAAGTAATCGACGCCGTCCGCGAAGTGTGGGACGGACCGCTTTTTGTCCGCATCTCGGCATCCGACTACCATCCGGACGGGCTGACGGCGAGAGATTATGTCCCATACGCCAAGCGGATGAAAGAACAAGGCGTCGACCTCGTCGATGTCAGCTCCGGCGCGGTCGTGCCGGCTGCTATTGACGCCTATCCCGGCTACCAAGTGCCGTTTGCCGAACTGATCCGCCGCGAAGCGGACATTCCGACCGGCGCCGTCGGCCTCATTACGTCCGGCTGGCAGGCGGAAGAAATTTTGCATAACGGCCGCGCTGACCTCGTCTTTTTGGCGCGCGAGCTGCTGCGCAACCCGTATTGGCCATACGCCGCGGCGAGAGAGCTGGGCGTGAAAATCGAAGCTCCAGTCCAATATGAGCGCGGCTGGCGGTTCTAGCCTCTATTTTTCGCGCGGAATGGGAAACGAGGCGAAATCAGCGGCCAGTTCGGTATTCGGAAACACGCCGCGCGCCTCGGCGACGAGCTGCCATGCCGCCGCACCTTGGTAGCGAGAGCTGATATGGGTCAAAATAAGCCGCTTCGCCCCGGCCCGCCTCGCCACCTCGGCTGCGTCGATGGTCGTGGAATGAAAATAGTCATGGGCCTGCCGCTGTTCCGCCGCGGCAAACGTCGCCTCGTGGACGACGACATCGGCATCGCGGGCGAGTTCAATCGCCGCTTCGCAAAAACGGGTGTCGCCCAACACGGCGACGATTCTCCCCTTTTGCGGCGGCCCGACAAATTCGCGCCCGTCGATGGCCGTGCCGTCCTCGAGCACGACCGTTTTCCCCTGCTTGATTTGTTGGTAAATCGGGCCGGGACGGACGCCGAGCGCTTGCAATCGATCGACCAACAGCGGGCCGGGCAAATCTTTTTCGACGACGCGGAAACCGTATGACGGCATGCCGTGGTCGAGACGCTTGGCCATGACGGTAAACCGGTCGTCGTCAAAAATGACGCCCTCATCGATCTCAACAATGTTCAGTTCATACCGGAGCTTTGTCCCGCTGACGGCAAGGGCCGTTTCGACAAACGCGCGCAGACCGCTCGGGCCAAAGACTGTAAGCGGCGTCTCGCCGCTTTGAAACGAACGGCTGCCGAGCAATCCAGGCAACCCGAACAAATGGTCGCCATGCAAGTGAGTAATAAAAATATGCTCAATGCGGCGCGGGCGAATGGCAGTATGCAAAATTTGATGCTGCGTCGCTTCGCCGCAATCAAACAGCCATGTCGCCCCCCGCTCGTCAAGCAGCTGCAAAGCGACGGACGATACGTTGCGCTCTTTCGCCGGCACGCCGGCGCCGGTGCCTAAAAACAACAGTTCCAACGCGCTTCACTCCTTATCTCGCTCATCATTGCCTGTTGTTAGCGTACCAATGTCGGAACGGCTTTTCAACTTTCTTTTTCGCTCAAAAACACCGGGCTGACACCCGACTCTTTCATGAACATAGGCGCTTTGCCGGCGGGAACGCAACAAAGTGTTTGCGTTCCCGCCGGCAAACCTCTACAATGATTTCATTGAAGAGACAAATTTGGCTAAAGCGAGGTACATACGGTGGACAACATGAACCCGAAATCGATCATCGTCATTTTCGGAGCGACGGGAGATTTGGCAAAACGGAAGCTGTTTCCGTCCCTTTACCGCCTGTATGAAAAAGGGCATTTGAACGAACAATTTGCCGTCGTCGGCGTCGCGCGCCGCCCGTTATCGCCGGAAGAGTTTCGAAATTATGTGCGCGACTCGGTGGAAACGGCGTTTCAGCAAAAGCTCGTCGACGAGCGTTTCACCTCCCATTTCTATTACCATCCGTTCGACGTGACGGAAGCCGAGTCGTACCAGCGCTTAAAGTCGCTCCTTGAACAGCTCGACGGCACATACGAGACCGAAGGCAACCGCATCTTTTACTTGGCGATGGCTCCGGAATTTTTCGGCACCGTCACGTCCCGCTTGCAGTCGGAAGGATTGACGGAAACGCGTGGCTTTAAGCGGCTCGTCATCGAAAAGCCGTTCGGCCATGATTTGGCGAGCGCCAAGAAGCTGAATGGCGAGATTCGCCGCGTCTTTTCCGAGCGGGAAATTTACCGGATCGACCATTACCTCGGCAAAGAAATGGTGCAAAACATCGAGGTCATCCGCTTCTCAAATGCCATTTTCGAGCCACTTTGGAACAACCGGTTCATCGCCAATATTCAAATCACATCGAGCGAAACGCTCGGCGTTGAAGACCGCGGCCGCTACTACGACCATTCTGGGGCGCTGCGCGACATGGTGCAAAACCATATGCTGCAAATGGTCGCCCTGTTGGCGATGGAACCGCCGATTAAATTGACGACCGATGACATCCGCCATGAAAAAGTGAAAGTGCTGCGCGCCTTGCGCCCCATTGTGCACGATGAAGTCGACCGCTATTTCGTACGCGGCCAATACGGGCGCGGGGTGATCCACGGCAAAAACGTGCCGGCGTACCGCGAGGAGCCAAACGTCGCCCCGGACTCGAACACGGAAACGTTTGTCGCCGGAAAACTCCTGATCGACAACTTCCGTTGGGCCGGAGTGCCGTTTTACATTCGCACCGGCAAACGGATGGCGGAAAAATCGACGAAAATCGTCGTCCAATTTAAAGATGTGCCGATGAACTTGTATTACCGGACGAATGAGACGATCGCCCCGAACTTGCTCGTCATCCACATCCAGCCGGATGAAGGGATCACCCTTCATTTAAACGGCAAAAAAACGGGCGAATCGACGACCATAACAGCTCCCTTTCAACTCGACTATTGCAACAACTGCATCGACGGCATCAACACGCCGGAAGCATACGAAAAACTGCTGTACGACTGCATGCGCGGCGATGCGACGAACTTCACCCACTGGGACGAGGTGGCGGCGTCATGGCAGTTCGTCGACCCGATTTCTGAAGTGTGGGCGAACACGAAAGCGGCCGACTTTCCAAACTACGCGGCCGGCTCCATGGGCCCGGCGGCCGCGGACGAGCTGCTCAAAAAAGACGGCTTCCACTGGTGGCCGATCGAGCATCCGCGGTCGTAAAGACGCGATGGCCCTTCCGTTGCGCCCATCGCGTCCTCTTTGACAAACCAACTTGGGGCGCTTGCCCCTTTTATCCCTCATGCAAAGGAGCGAATGAACGATGAAGGTGTATGACGTCACCGCCCCGATTTACGAGGGCATGCCCGTGTATAAAAACAAACCGGAAAAACAGCCGAAGCGCACCACCGTCACAAACGGCTATGTGACCGAATCGCGCATTGACATGGACGTGCACACCGGCACGCATATTGACGCGCCCCTCCATATGGTCGAAGGCGGAGCGACATTTGAAACGATTCCCATTGACCACCTTGTCGGCCCGTGCAAATTGTTTGACTTAACCGACGTCAATGACCGGATCACAAAAAACGATATCGCCCACCTTGATATTCAAGAAGGCGACTTCGTTTTGTTCAAAACAAAAAACTCGTTGGAAGATGCGTTCCATTTCGAGTTTATTTTCGTCGCCGAAGAGGCGGCTCGTTATTTGGCCGACAAACGGATCCGCGGCGTCGGCATCGACGCCCTTGGCATTGAGCGAGCGCAAGAAGGCCACCCGACCCATAAAACGCTGTTTGGCGCCGGCGTCATCGTCATCGAAGGGCTGCGGCTAAAAGAGGTCCCCGAAGGCCGCTATTTCATGGTCGCCGCCCCGCTCAAACTCGTCGGCACCGACGCCGCCCCGGCGCGCGTCTTGCTGTTTGACCGCGAGCCGTGAAAACAGCTGGTCCCTTGATGGGACCGGCTTTTTTATCATTCCAAACCGAGAAGCCCCCCTCTTCCACGCATGAGCGTAGGTAGGAGGGCGTTCAATGTCCATTCTCATCATTGTTGTTGTCCCCCACACAACTTCTTACCACACCAAAAATAATATGATTTTCAATGATTGATTAAACACAAAAATAAGACATATAATAAAAGTAAGTATAAAAAGTGTGTAGGAAGGAGCGAAACGCACCAATGGAGAAAATGAATGTTTCGGATCAACCATCGCCGATCGTCATGAAAGCGACAAGCAAACTGTCTAGCCGAGGGCAAGTGGTCATTCCTGCTGAAATCCGAAAAACATTAGGCCTTGCTGAAGGCGACGATCTTACGTTTATTGTAAATGAAGATGGGGAAATCAAAGTCGAAGTCACGAAGAAATATCGCTTGTCAGAATTAATCGGCATTCTCAAAACCAATCAGCCGTTCCGCCCCGTTGAGGAAATCCGAGATGAAGTCTATCGTACGATGGGAGCAAAAGAATTGAAAGACGGGGAGGAAAACTAAGTGACTCGCAAGCTGTGGATTGACACAAATGTGGTGATTCGAATCATGACCGGCCATCCCCAAGAGCTTGCGGAAGAAGTTGGCGACATGTTGCAGAAAGTAGAAGCAGGAGAATTGATTTTGCGCCTTAATCCGCTCGTCGTCGCAGAATGTTGCTGGGTGCTGGCCTCCGTCTATCAAGCATCGCCGTCCGACATTTCCGCCGCCTTATTAAAGTTTACCAACGGGATCGGGATCGAAACAGAGGAAAAAGATGTTGTGCAACAGGCGCTTCGAGATTATGGCGAGAAAAAGGTGGATTTCATTGACGCGTATATCGCCGCTCATGCAAAAGCGAATCCCCCAGAAGATGTCGTTACTTGGGACAAACATTTTAAACGATTGAACATTCGCCACGGTCGCCCTAAAGACTGGTAAAAAGGCGGGGGCTTCCCCGCCTCTTTTTACAGCTCTTCCCCATTCGTGCGAATGACGCGCTGGAACCAATAAAAACTTTTTTTCTTATAGCGCTTCAAATCGCGCAAGTTCTCGTCGTCCCGGTTGACGAAAATGACGCCGTAGCGCTTGCGCATCTCCCCTTGCGAACTTAACAGATCCGTCGCGCCCCACATCAAATAGCCGATCACCTCGACTCCTTCTTCCATCGCCAGCTTCATCTGTTCGATATGGCGGCGCAAATAGTCGATCCGCTCGTCATCCTCGACCGTGCCGTTCTCGTTTAGCTCCTCTTCCAGTCCAATGCCGTTTTCGGTGATGAAAATCGGCATTTCGTAACGGGCGTACACATCTTTTAAGGCAATCCGCAAACCGATCGGGTCGATCGCCCAGCCCCACTTTGTCTTTGGCAAGTGGGGATTCGATTCAAGCCCTTTGATGATCCGCTCATCCTGTTCCTGATGGCGGACGATTTGGCTTTGATAGTAGCTGAATGACAAAAAGTCGACCGTCTGCTCCCGCAGCAGCGGCTCATCTCCTTCTTCAAGCGGCAAGACGATCCCTTTTTTCTCAAGCCGATTCGTCACATAGCACGGATAGGCGCCGCGGGCGAACACGTCAAAAAAGAAATCGACGAGCAGCTCTTTCGCCTGCACGTTGGCGAGGGCATCTTCCGGCCGGCATGTCGCCGGATACGTCGTCAAATACGTCACCATCCCGCCGATCTTCGCCTCGGGAGCGATTTCGCGCAGCGCCTTCACGGCTTTCGCGTGGGCGATAAACACGTTATGACAGACGCGGTAGGCAAACGCTTCCGGGTCTTCGTCTTCCGGGCAGATCGCCCCCCATAAATGCGGGTTCTCCAACACTAAGTTTTGTTCGTTGAACGTCAACCAATAGTTCACTTTCCCACGGTAACGCTCAAATACGGTGCGTGCGTACCGCTCAAACAAGTCGACGACTTTCCGCGAGGCAAAGCCGTTATACGTTTTCGCCAACGCCAGCGGCAAGTCGAAATGGTACAGCGTAATGACCGGCTCGATGCCGTTCGCTCTCAATTCATCAAACACAGCGTCATAAAACGCCAAGCCCGCCTCATTCGGCTCCCCTTCCCCGTCTGGAAAAATGCGCGTCCAGGCGATGCTCGTCCGGTAGGCGGTAAAGCCGAGCTCCTTGAACAACGCGATGTCTTCTTTGTAGCGGTGGTAAAAATCGACCGCCACTTTCCAGTCGGAATGCCCTTTTGGAATCGGGCGCGCATCAACGATCGACAGCCCTTTTCCACCCTCGTTCCACGCCCCTTCCGTCTGGAACGACGTCACTGCCCCGCCCCATAAAAAGTCGTCGGGGATGATCGATTTACGCTGCTGTGACATGGAAAGACCCTCCTATCTGTGAACGGACGTGTTTAAGTGATTGAACGCCTTGGAAAGTTCACCCTTGGACATCATCCTCATTATGACATATTTGCTTCTTTATAAAACTAGACGGGCGGAGGTACGATCCCGTCAAGACGTTGTGAAAACTTTTTTGGTTAGCTTATTTTCCATGCCGCTCTGGCGAAGCACCAACGCTCCCCCAGCAGCGGCGGTTTATCGAGACGGTTTTTGCTTAATCAAATAATGGTCCGTAGCCACTTTTCGATACGTGAAGATCATTCCATCATCCCCAGCCGTTGCGAGCAACGCTTCAGATGACAAATCGGCGATTTTCGTTTCTGTTGCCCGGTTATAAATGGCTCGGCTGGTGATGATATATTGACCGCTCGCCGCCCGCAGCGGCTCCGGAAATTCAGCGGCCACCAATGCGCCGGGCTGGGCTGGATTGATGCGCGCCTTTCCGTAAAAAATCTCCCCGCCGTTCATAAAAAAGGCATCGTCCCCTCCAGGGAAGGACAACAGTTCCGAAACATGCCAATCAGAAAGCCGCACCGCATACAGAGCGTGATCCGATGTTCCTTCCTGTCCGACATACAATACATTTTGTTTTTTGTCATACACAATCATTGGATTGATGAATACCTTTGGGATCCGCTATTGTTTTTTCGTCTTCATATCATAAACGGCAATCGATTCCCGTCAACGTGAGGCTATTGTCCGTGAAGAAAATTTTCCCGCCCCCGATCGCCAATGTGCTCGCTTCAATAAATAATAACATCCCCTTTTCCGTGAGCGCATAAATATACCCATTTTGATCATCCATGACCCAATCGAGCACGCGCCCAGGAAGCTGTTGCGTACGCGGTCCGGCCGCTTCCGCTTTAGCGGAAGGAGACACATGGAGAAGACAGATAAACAAGAAGAGACAAAATAAAAAACCTTTCCTAAATGTTGTTCCCATTCCAATCCTCCGTCAAACGATGATTTCTAACTCCTATACATTCCTTGCGCATAGCATAGCTCAAACAATCAAGCACCACCATTTGGCCATTCCTTCTCCATCCTCCATATCCATGATAGCCCATCGTTGATCATCACTTCAAGCTCTTTTTGCCATACGCACCCCGTTCGGCCGCATACACCAACCGCCGCCGATCACGAACAGCGGCCATCGCTTTGCTGTCTAATACATTTTCATGCTTTCCATTTTGAACCTCCTTTTCCCCGAACGGTCAAACAAATATAATGAAAACGGAACTCCCAATAGAAACAAGTGGGGTGAGGCAAAGTTGAACATTTTGCTCATTGAAGATGACGCAACGTTGTTTCAAGAAATCAAAGAACGTCTCGAACAATGGTCATACAACGTTTGCGGCATCCGCGATTTCAGCCGTGTGATGGAAGAGTTTTCGGATTGCAAGCCGCATTTGGTCATCATTGACATCCAGTTGCCGAAATTTGATGGATTCCACTGGTGCCGGCAAATTCGTGCGCATTCGAACGTCCCGATTTTGTTTTTATCCTCGCGCGACCACCCGACCGACATGGTTATGTCGATGCAGCTTGGGGCGGATGATTACATCCAAAAGCCGTTTCATTTTGACGTGCTGATCGCCAAAATCCAGGCGCTGTTTCGCCGCGTGTACCACTACAACGCCGGACCCATTCAGCTGCAAACATGGCTTGGAGCCACGATCGACTATGAGAAAAGCACGGTCTCGAATGAACGCGGAACAGTGGAGCTGACAAAAAACGAACTGTTGATTTTGAAACATTTATTAACGAAGAAAAACCAAATCGTCACTCGCACGGAGCTGATCAAACGGCTGTGGCAGGACGAGCGGTTTGTGAGCGACAACACGCTGACCGTCAACGTCAACCGCCTGCGGAAAAAACTCGACGAACTCGACTTGGGACGCTTCATTGAAACAAAAGTCGGACAAGGCTATATGGCAACGGAAGAAGGGAGCCACTGATGATCAAAGACTATTTGTGGGAACGAAAAAGCTGGATGGCCCTCTTTCTCTTTCTGGAGCTGTTCATCTTGTTTGTCGCTTATCTGGATCCGACGATTCCCTTCTCCTCCGCCCTTTATATCGTCTTTTTAACGACCATCATCTTTGTTGTCTTTGTCATCATCCGCTGGAAAAAAGAAACGGCGTTTTATCAACGTTTGCAAGAGTGGGAATTCGGTCTCGATCCTGTCTCTGTCCTGCGGGCGGCAAGTCCGTTCGAGAGAATCGTTGAGCGCGTCATCGCCAGCCAAACGGACCAATGGAAACAAGAACAGGCGGAACACCGCGCTACATTGGAACAAGAGAAAGATGAATGGTTGTCATGGATTCACGAAATGAAAACGCCGCTTACGGCCATGCGGCTCATCATCGAACGGGTCGAGGATGAAAACACCAAGTCTCCGCTCTTGTATGAGTGGCTGCGCATTCACCTGCTTCTCGATCAGCAGCTTCATCAACAACGGCTGCCGCGCATGGAAAACGATTTATATATCGAACAAGTCGAGCTTGAGCCGCTTCTCGTCAATGAGATTCAGCCATTGCAATCGTGGTGTATGCAAAAAGGCATCGGCTTTGACCTTCAATTAGACGTCCGCTCCGTCCTGAGCGATGCCAAATGGCTTTCGTTCATCATCAGGCAGATCATCACGAACGCGGTGAAATACAGCGAGTCATCCGATATTGTCGTGAAAAGCTTTATGGAAAGCCGGCATGCCTGCTTGCAAATTCAAGATTTCGGCCGCGGCATTGATCCAAAGGACTTGCCGCGCATTTTTGAGAAAGGCTTCACCTCCACCACCGAACATCAAAATAAAGCAGCGACAGGGATGGGGCTGTATTTGGCGAAAAAAGCAGCCAAGCCGCTCCTTCTTGACTTTCATGTCGAATCCACCCCTGGGCGCGGAACGACGTTTACGATCATATTTCCGCAAGAAAATGACATCATCCGCACGCACTGCATGTGACGATTTTGTCACATGCGGTTTCATTTTGTTCGGCCAAACGCAGGAAAAAACCAGCACCATTGCTTATGATGGAAACGAAGGAGGGAAAACGATATGGTCATATTGGAAGCAACCAACATTCACAAAATTTACGGAACGAAAAAGAACCGACAAGAGGTGCTCAAAGGCATCGATCTGCGTGTGGAGAGGGGGGAGTTTCTCGCGATCATGGGGCCTTCCGGATCAGGGAAAACGACGCTGCTGAACGTTCTTTCCTCGATCGACCGGGTGAGCGAGGGCGCCATTTTCATCGGAGGAGCGAACATCGCCGCCATGAAAGACCGAGAACTGGCCGAATTTCGCAAACGCCATGTCGGATTCATCTTTCAAGAGTATCATTTGCTTGACACACTGACGGTCAAAGAGAACGTCCTTCTGCCTTTATCGATTACGAAAACGCCCAAACAAGAGGCGGAGAGACGATTTGCAGAACTGGCGGCCGAGTTTGGCATTGACGAGATCCAACACCACTACCCGAGCGAGATTTCCGGCGGGCAAAAACAGCGCACCGCCGCAGCGCGGGCATTCATCCATGAACCGAGCATCATTTTTGCTGATGAGCCGACCGGCGCGCTCGATTCGAAATCCGCTTCTGATTTGCTGCACAAATTGCAGCAATTGAATCAAAAACGGAAGGCGACGATCATCATGGTCACCCACGACCCAGCTGCGGCCAGTTTCTCGAGCCGTGTCGTGTTTATCAAAGATGGACAATTGTATACCCAGTTGTATAAAGGGGAAGAAACGCAGCAACAATTTTTCCAAGCCATTATGCAAACGCAAGGCGTGCTGGGCGGTGTCCGTCCATGAACATGAAACGGCTTCTGTTTCGGAACATCAAACAAAACATTCAACATTATTATTTGTACGTGTTTGCCTTGATGTTTGCTTCGGCCTTGTATTTCTCGTTCGTGACGTTGCAATATGATCCGGCCTTGGATGCCATCAAAGGGGGAGTAAAAGGGGCGGCAGCGGTTCGCGCCGGCTCGATGCTTCTGATCGTCATCGTCGGCGTCTTTCTTTTGTACGCCAACGCCCTGTTTATCCAACGGCGCGGCACCGAAATTGCTTTGCTGCAATTGATCGGGTTGACGAAAAGAACGATCTTTTTCATGTTGGCCGCTGAAAATTTCCTTCTCTATTACGGTACACTGATCATTGGCATTTTAATGGGATTTGCCGCTTCTAAGCTGCTGATGATGATTTTGTTTAAAATCATCGATATTCACTTAACGGCGTCCCTATCCTTTTCCGTTCAGGCATTGGGACAAACGTTGATCGTGTTTAGTGTAATTTATACCTTCATGATGGGGATGAACCGCCTGTTTCTCCAAAAACAAACGATTTTATCCTTGTTCCGCTCCATATCGGCGACCGAGGCGAAACACATCTCTGCCTGGAACATGGTCGTGGGGCTGGCAGGGATCATCCTCATCGGCAGCGGCTATGGTATATCGACGAAATTGTTTAGCAGCGACTGGAAGTCCGTTCAAGGATTATTCATGGCTATGGCGTTCATTTTAGGCGCTGTCATCATCGGCACCTATTTGTTCTTCAAAGGAACGATCAGCTTTCTGTTCCACCTATGGCGGAAGCGCAAAGGCGGCTATTTGTCGATCAACGACGTACTGTCGCTGTCATCGCTCATGTTTCGCATGAAATCAAATGCATTGCTGCTCACCATCATCACGACCGTGTCGGCCGTCGCGATCGGGTTGATCTCGCTAAGCTATATTTCCTACTATTCAGCCGAGCAATCCGCGCAAAACAACGTCGCCGCCGATTTCGCGTTCACCGACAAAAAGGACGCCGCCCGTTTCACAGCTGCGTTGCGATCGCATGATATTCATTATCGGGAAACCGTCATTGACGTCATGGAAGTACCGACTGATATTTCCATGATTTTGGACGTCGCCGACCAAAGCCGACTCCAGTTTCACCCGTCCGCCACACCGTTATCGGTGATCAGCGACACGAGTACAGGCCGCATCGATGTCAAGCCTGGGGAAGCGCTGCTTACGGGATATCAGGACTTTCTTCGCCAATTCCTTCCCTTTAAAGAAACGGGAACGATTCGGCTGGAAGAAAACGGGCGCATGATCCCTCTGCATTACGTTGGAATGAAAAAAGACTATTACATCAACTACCATTTCACGTACGGCATGCCGACGGTCGTCATCGATCAAACGATGTTCGCCCGTCTGCAAAAAGGGATCGATCCTCAAAAGAAAAAGGTTCACATCGGCGTTCATCTGACCGATGAAACAAGCATCGACCGAGCCGATCAACTGTTCCAACGTATGGAGTTCGCCTCCATCGCCGATTCGCGCCTGGCGATGAGCCGCCACCAAAAGCAGACGTTCGGGTTGATCATGTTTGTCGTCACCTTTTTAGGGCTCGCCTTTTTGGTCACCTCCGGCTGCATTCTCTACTTCAAGCAAATGGGGGCCGGAGAAGAAGAACGACCGAACTACACGATTTTGCGCAAGCTCGGCTTCACCGAAAGCGACTTGCTCGGGGGCATCCGGCGGAAACAGCTGTTCTACTTTGGCGTTCCGTTGCTGCTCGGATTGTCTCACAGCTATTTCGCTGTCCGTTCCGGCTGGTTCTTTTTCGGCACCGAACTGTGGACGCCGATGTTGACGGTGATGGCGATTTACACGGTCTGCTATTCGCTGTTTGGCGTATTGTCCGTTCGTTATCACAAAAAGCTTATTCGCGAGGCGCTTTAAAACGATGCGGTGAGTGAAGGAAGAACCAAAACCGCTCCGGCATTGGCCCATTTAATTCCGAAGGCTAAGTGAGGGGGGTTTTTGGTTAATTGGTGTTTTCAAGGTTTTTCATCAACCCGTGGTGCTAGTTGAGCGCTAGCGCTTAACTAGCCCAAGGGTATATTATTATATTTTTTTGTCTTTATTTTGGTTCATCACCAAAAGATGTGCTTGACTTTTAAAGACAAACATGATAGCAATGTTGCTCAAAGAGACGTATGGTATTAAAAGGAAAAAATGCTGTTTTGATTTTCTCTATCATGATCGTCTTTATTTGTCAAATACAGTTTGTGGTGAAGAGCCAGATATATGTAAACCCTTAGAGCCGCCCACAGCTCTAAGGGTTTTTCGCTTATTTCAACCATTCCGTATGGAAAATGCCTTCTTTGTCGACGCGTTCGTACGTGTGGGCGCCGAAGTAGTCGCGCTGCGCTTGGATTAAGTTGGCCGGGAGCACCGCGGTGCGGTAGCTGTCGTAATAGGCGAGGGCGCTTGCGAACCCTGGCGTCGGAATGCCGCGCATCGCCGCGATGGCGACAATTTCGCGCAAGGCGTCTTGGTAGCGTTCGACAATGTCTTGGAAATACGGATCCAAGAGCAAGTTCGGCAGCTCTGGATCGCGGTCGTACGCCTCTTTAATTTTTTGCAAAAATTGCGCGCGGATAATGCAGCCGCCGCGGAAGATCATGGCGATATCGCCATACCGCAAGTTCCAGTTGTATTCCTCAGAAGCCGCCTTCATTTGCGCAAACCCTTGGGCGTATGAGCAAATTTTGCTCATATAAAGCGCACGGCGCACGGCTTCGATGAAGTGGGCGCGGTCGCCTTCAAACGGCTTGACCGCCGGGCCGGAGAGGACTTTGCTTGCTTTCACGCGCTCGTCTTTCATCGCCGAGATGAAACGGGCAAACACCGATTCCGTGATGATCGGCAGCGGCACGCCCAAATCAAGGGCGTTTTGGCTCGTCCATTTGCCCGTCCCTTTTTGCCCGGCTTTGTCCAGAATAACATCGACCAACGGCTTGCCCGTCTCTTCATCGATTTTCGTGAAAATGTCAGCGGTGATCTCGATTAAATAGCTGTTCAATTCCCCTTTGTTCCAGTCGGCGAACACTTCATGCAACTCGTTCGCATCCATGCCGAGCACATGTTTGAGCAGGAAGTAGGCTTCCGCGATCAGCTGCATGTCGCCGTATTCGATGCCGTTATGCACCATTTTAACGTAGTGCCCGGCGCCGTCCGGACCGATGTACGTCGTGCACGGCTCGCCGTCGACTTTGGCGGCGATGGCTTCAAAGATCGGACGCACGAGCTCATGCGCTTCTTTTTGCCCGCCCGGCATGATCGACGGACCTTTCAACGCCCCTTCCTCGCCGCCGGAAACGCCCGTGCCGATAAAGTGAATGCCGAGTTCAGCCAGTTCTTTATTGCGGCGCTGCGTATCTTTAAAATACGTGTTGCCCCCGTCAATTAAAATATCGCCTTTTTCCAGATGCGGCTTCAGCTGTTCGATCGTCGCGTCCGTCGGCGCTCCCGCTTTCACCATCAGCAAAATTTTCCGCGGTTTTTCGAGGGCGTTGACGAATTCTTCGATGCTGTATGTACCGACGATGTTTTTTCCTTTCGCTTCCTGCAAAAATTCGTCCGTTTTTTCGCGCGAACGGTTGTATACCGCCACCGAATAGCCTTTGCTCTCAATGTTCAACGCCAAGTTTTTCCCCATGACCGCCAGTCCGATGACGCCGATTTGCTGTTTCGCCATTGTCCAACGTCCCTTTCCGTTTTGGTTTGTTCATCAAACAACATACCATACGTTTGCGTTTGCCTGCAAGTTTTTCTAAACCGATTTAGGAACGGGGCTGCACGACGAGCTTTGCTTGACATGTTCATATGGAAAGGGGGTGTCCCAAAAGGATCGGGACACCCTTGCTCATCACCATATATCGCCACGAAACAATGAATCATGCGCAATATGTTGTATTTCGTTTGAGAAGAATGACGCTTTTGGGTCAGCCCCTCATGATTAATAGCCTCCATAGTGCGGGAAGCCGTACGGCGAAAACGGATAGTGGCCATCATGCATCCCGTATGGAAAGTGGTGATAGCCGCCGTAGCCTCCGTGCCAATAAGGATAGTAGCCATACGGATAGTGGCCGTAGCCGCCATAGTAAGGCGGGTAAAAGCCGCCCATATATGGGCCGAACGGTCGAACCATGGAATGCGCCTCCTTTGGATTTGAAGTTCATTTCCATGGTTAGGATATGCGCGGAAGAAAAAACGGTATAGGCAAACACCTATACCGTCTCTCCTTCTTGGATCGCCTGGGCCGCGGCCTGGGCGGCAGCCACTTGCTCGCGAATCGCGTCCGCTTCCTCCAAATGGGCAAACAACACGCGCGGATCAAGCACCGTCAGCAGCCGCTCAGGCATCGTCGCGATCCCGACAACATACGGCGTGCGCTCCGCGGATACGAGTTGCAGCGGCTTGATCGCCCCGGGCTCAATATCCACGATTTCCTTCGCTTCATCGACGATAAACGCGACCGACAACCCGTCGACCGCGGCGACGACAAGACGCGTCTGCTCGGTTTCTTCGATCGTCCGCCCGTATAGGAGCTTTCGCATATCAAGCACCGGCACGAGCTCACCACGGATGCGTGCGACGCCCGCCATGGCGTTCGGCATATGCGGCACGGCGGTCGGCGCCGTCATTTTTTCAATCGAGACAACATACGCGATCGAGACGGCGTACTGTTCCCGCTCGACGCGAAAGACCACGTATTTGTCCATCCCCCGCCACCTCTTTCGTGATTGGCATTCTGCTTTTTTTATCGGCCGATTCCAGGTTGTTTTTCACTGCATTTCAACGTTGAAAGAAAAAAGAGCATCCAGCGCCCGGATGCTCACCCGGCATTGGCGACTTCTTCGACAATGGCGATGACCATTTCCGTCAGTTTGACCAATTCTTCAATCGGCATCCGCTCGTTCGTCGTATGGATTTCTTCATAGCCGACAGCGAGGTTGACCGTCGGAATGCCGAAGCCAGCGATGATGTTGGCATCGCTGCCGCCGCCGCTTCGCTCGAGCTTGCACGGCCGGCCGATTTTCGCCGCCGCCCGTTTGGCGATTTCCACGACATGGTCGCCGTCGCTGAACGTAAAGCCCGGGTACATCACTTCCACCTCGACATCGGCGCGGCCGCCCATTTCCGCGGCGACCGTTTCAAACGCCTCTTTCATTTTCGCCACTTGGTCTTCCATTTTTTCTGGGACAAGCGAGCGGGCTTCGGCTAAAATATCGACGCGGTCGCAGACGATGTTCGTTTGCGTGCCGCCCTCGAAGCGGCCGATGTTGGCCGTTGTTTCCTCGTCGATGCGGCCGAGCGGCATTTTCGCGATCGCTTTCGCCGCAATCGTAATGGCGGAAACCCCTCGCTCCGGTGCGACGCCGGCGTGCGCCGTTTTGCCGTGCACCACCACTTTCAGCTTCGCCTGCGTCGGCGCGGCGACGACGATGTTGCCGACTTTTCCGTCGCTGTCCAACGCATAGCCGTATTTCGCTTGAATGAGCGACGGGTCAAGCGCCTTCGCTCCGACAAGCCCCGACTCTTCTCCGACGGTGATGATAAACTGGATCACGCCGTGCGGGATGTTTTGCTCGTTCAACACCCGAATCGCTTCCAACATCGCCGCCAAGCCCGCTTTATCGTCCGCGCCTAAAATCGTCGTCCCGTCGGTGACGATATAGCCGTCTTGAATCGACGGTTTCACCCCTTTGCCGGGCACGACCGTATCCATATGAGACGTGAAATAAATCGGATCCACCCCGTCTTTTGTCGCCGGGAGTGTGCAAATCAAGTTGCCCGCCCCATGCCCCGTTTTCGCGGCGGCATCGTCTTCGATCACCTCAAGGCCGAGCGCTTCAAATTTTTGTTTCAACACTTTGGCGATGGCTCCCTCATGCTTCGTTTCCGAGTCGATTTGCACGAGCTCTAAAAATTCATCGACAAGACGCTGTTCATTCACCATGGTTTTCTTCCTCCCGTCTATGTATTCCACCTCAAGTATACCGAAATGTTCCACCAAGAGCCAAACCGGCCGCACACGCCCCGCACGTTCAGGACGCATCGACACGCGCCTGTCCCGGGCCGCCGCGGACGGATCCAATGTGGGGCCGTAGGGGAAGAGCGATGGGAACGCCCCTGACGCGCATGAATTTCCTCGCAAACAGGAAACAAAAAGGGGCACCTCGCCCCCTTTTGTTTACAGTGGAATGTTGCCATGCTTTTTCTTCGGCCGTTCTTCGTGTTTATTTCGAAGCATCTCGAGCGCCTGAATGAGCTTGATTCTCGTGTCGCGCGGGTCGATGACGTCATCGATCATGCCGTATTTCGCCGCGACGTACGGATTGGCGAATTTCTCGCGGTATTCTTCAATTTTTTGCGCCCGCGTTTCTTCCGGATTCGGACTTTTTTCAATTTCGCTCGCGAAAATGATGTTCGCCGCCCCTTGCGGCCCCATGACGGCCACTTCGGCGTTCGGCCACGCATAGACGACATCGGCGCCGATCGATTTGCTGTTTAAGGCAACGTACGCGCCGCCGTACGCTTTGCGCAAAATGACCGTAATTTTCGGCACCGTTGCTTCCGAGTAGGCGTACAAAATTTTCGCCCCGTGGCGGATGATGCCGCCGTGCTCCTGCTTGACGCCCGGGAAAAAGCCGGTGACATCCTCAAACGTAATGATCGGGATGTTGAACGAATCGCAAAAGCGGATAAACCGCGCCGCCTTGTCGGATGAGTCGATGTCCAGCCCTCCGGCCATAAACTTCGGCTGGTTGCACACAAGCCCCACCACTTCGCCTTTGATGCGGGCAAAGCCGATCACGATGTTTTTGGCGAAATCTTTTTGCACTTCCATAAATGATCCGTCATCGACGACTTGGGCGATGACGTGGCGCACATCGTACGGGCGGACGGCGTCAATCGGCACGACATCGGCCAAATCGGGGCGGTAGTCGTCCCCGTCCGGAATCGGGCCAAACGGCGGCTTTTCGTTATTGTTGGACGGCAAATAGCCCAAGAGCCGCCGCACCTCGGCGAGCGCCTCCTCTTCATTCGCCGCCGCAAAATGGGCGTTGCCGCTGATCGTGTTGTGCACGCGGGCGCCGCCTAAATCTTCGGCGCTGATTTTCTCCCCGGTCACCGCTTCAATCACTTTCGGGCCGGTGATGAACATTTGGCTCGTTTTTTCGACCATGAACACAAAATCGGTGATGGCCGGCGAGTAGACGGCCCCGCCGGCGCACGGCCCCATAATGACGGAAATTTGCGGGATGACGCCGGAATAAATGGCGTTGCGGTAAAAAATGTGCCCGTACCCGTCAAGCGACAAGACCCCTTCTTGAATGCGAGCGCCGCCCGAATCGTTCAAGCCGATGATCGGCGCCCCGGTTTTCGCCGCCAAATCCATGATGTTCGTGATCTTTTTCGCATGCATTTCCCCAAGCGCCCCGCCGAAGACGGTGAAATCTTGCGAGAACACAAATACGGTGCGGCCGTTGATCTTCCCGTAGCCGGTCACAACCCCGTCACCCGGCCCCTTCTTTTCCCCCAGGCCAAAATCGGTGCAGCGGTGCTCGATGAACGGATTGAGTTCGACAAACGTTCCTTCATCCAAAAGCAAGTCAATCCGCTCGCGCGCCGTCAGCTTCCCTTTCGCGTGCTGCTGTTCAATTTTCTCATCGCCGCCGCCAAGCTCGATTTCGCGGCGACGGTCATACAGTTCGTTGATTTTGTCGTACATGTCGCTCATTGGTGTCCCTCCGTTCGGTTCGTCCGTTCACAAAGTTCGTACAACACGCCGCCGGTCGATTTCGGATGCATGAAGGCCACCCACGCCCCGCCGGCGCCGCGTTTTGGCGCATCTTGAATCATGCGGATGCCGCGCTCTTTCAGCTCACGGATGCGTTCGGTGATATCATCGACGCCAAGGGCGACGTGATGGATCCCTTCGCCGCGCTTTTCGATAAATTTCGCCACCGCGCTCTCTGGCGACAGCGGCTCCAGCAGCTCCAGTTTCGCCTCGCCAGCCTGCAAAAACGCCACTTTCACCTGTTCCGACTCGACTTCCTCAATGCCGAGAAACGGCAGGCCGAGCACATCCGTATAGAACGGAAGCGCTTTCTCGATCGAGCGGACAGCGATGCCGATATGGTCGACTTTTTTCACCTGCATCGTCTTGATCCCCTTTGCTGCAAAATGATGAGGCCAACAATTTATAATTCGCCATTTCGACAAAAAATCCTTCTTTTATTTTTCCTTGTCCGCCCCTCTATTTGACGTTACAATAAATCTAGAACAGCGGACGGGAAGGAGGACGGACCGTTGTCGCGCAAAACGCAAAAGTTGGTCGTATATTTAATGCTCATTTGCATGCTGCTGACGACGCTCCTCGCCGGCATCAGCATGTGGTTTTAAGCGCGATCCGGCGTAAAAAACGCAAGCTCCGAAACCGGAAGCTTGCGTTTTTCATTGGACAGCGCCGTACCGTTTGGCAATGGCGTAAAACGATTCGTTGCTGCGGAGAATGAGCACGTTGGCGCCGATGGGCACCCGTTCATACAGCTGCTCGACATCGCGGTTGTGCATGCGCACACAGCCTTGCGAAACGTAGCCGCCAATCGACGCCGGGTTGTTCGTGCCATGAATGCCGTACGTGCGCCCGTCCGTCCCGCGCGCGTTAAAGCCGATCCACCTTGTGCCGAGCGGATTGTTCGGCGCCCCGCCCGGGATGTTCTTTTTCCGATAATACGGGTGTTTCGCCTTCACCGTCACCGTAAACATTCCTTCCGGCGTCAAATCGGTATTGACCCCGGTCGCCACCGGATAAACGGCTTCGATGCGGCCGTCGCGGACGAGCGCGAGCTTATTGATCGCTTTGTTCACAATCACGAGCGGCTTCGCCTCCGCCGCTGTCTGGAAAGGCGCCCCCAACACTGCGGTTATCACGAGACAAATGGCCAACCATACCCGCATATAAGTCCATCCTTTGCTTGAATGTTTGGCTATAGTGTGCGCCAAAACGGATGGACATATGCCCCGTTTTCATGCCTTAAAAGACTGGTGAAAGACAATCCATTTCCTCGATCCATGAGGAATCGTGGAAAAAAACGCGATGTTGCAAGGTTTTTCAATTTGGAAAACACTGCTGTGAAGCTCTATATCCGATTAAATCACCGACTTTTCAAGCCGCCGTCTCGGTTCGCTTCCGGGATGAAATTCGCTTTTAATGATTAAATATCGCTCCAATTCCCGCACTAAATGAAACAACGCCGCTCGCTCTTCAAACTGCTCGCGCGTCTTTGGCAGCGGCATCGCCTTAAACTGTTCGCGCATCTCGGCAAGACGCCGCAAAAAACGGTCCGCCGTATTTCCCGGGTGAATGGCGTCGCTTAATTCATCGATAAAATCGGCGATCATCATCCGCTGCTCAACCGTGTACGTAAGCGACGTCACAAGCGGAAGCATATGCTCGATGATTTCCAACTGCCGCTCACGCATGCGGAAGTAGCGGACATATTCATCTTCATTACGCCATAATTGGTTGTCGGCGTGGCGCATGGCGAGTTTTTTCGCTTTGTCGAGCGCCTCCGCGGCGAGCGGCAGCTCTTTGCCGTCCCAATCGAGTTCATTCGTGCGCAAGTAGCGGACGATTTCTTTTAAAATGATGCGGAACAAATCTTCGACAATGCGCTGGTACTCTTTGAGCTGCTTCTCGGCGCTCGGCATGTACATATTGACGATGAGCGCCACCCCGATGCCGACAGCCACCAACAACAGTTCATTGGCGACCAATCCCCACGTCATTTCCTTGGCCGCATACAAATGCAAAATAATGACCGAGCTTGTCGCAATGCCTTCGTTTATTTTCAGCCGGACCGTCACGGGAATAAACAAAAGCAGCAACAGCCCAATCGTCCACGGATAATAGCCGAAGACGGTAAAAAACAACGCCGCAAACCCGATCGCGACGACGCACGCCGCAAAACGCGCCCGGGCGGTCTCAAGCGACCGCTTTTTCGTCACTTGCACGCACAAAATGACGATAATGCCGGCAGAAGCAAAATTGTGCAACCCAAGCCATTGGGTGATGGCGATCGCCAACGCCGCGCCGACGGCAGTTTTTAGCGTTCGATAGCCGATTTTCATGACGTGCAGTTCCCCTTTGCCAACGTTTGCCGACTTCATTGTACCGATGACGGCGCTTTCGGTGCAAGGAAAAAACGGACAATCCTGGCCTCACACGCCGCTCGGAAGCCCATCTTGCCCAAACAGCCGCGGAGAAGCAAAAAAGACGGCTGTCCGCTAATATGGGGACAGACCGTCCTAGACAAAAAGACATGGTTTATGAGCGGGCTTTTTCATAAATCGTTTTCCCGTCGCACTCGATTTCATGTCTAACACTTTCGTTCAGCGCATCGAAAAAAAGCACGTCACACAATGGACACTCCCTGCATCTAAAGGCGCGAAATTGGCCAAAAACTATCATGATAATACGATTTTCCTATTATTTGCGAATATACTGTGAATTTCCATGTAAAAGGTTGACATCTTCTTTTTTTTTTATAATGCCATTGAATTTTACAAACATTTGAAATTGATGATCAGAGAGGGCATTCCACATGAAATGGGTGTTCATTTCAAGAATGGCGTCCCGCTTAAAAGCAGAAGCTAGTTTCATATTCGTATTTTCTGGGGTTTTGATGTTTGTTTGCCTCAATCCCCATACCATCAATCCAGCGGAGTGGATCTTATATACGAAATACTTGGTTCCGATTGGAATGGCCGTCTGGCTGCTCTTCAGCTTCCGCTTGCATGTTTCGTTGTTCACTTCGACTCCAATTCACTGGATCGCGATGAATGACATCATGCCAAACCCGCAAAAGATCGTCTTCTGCCAAGCTTTGATCGCATTTATTTGTTTTTTCGCTTGGCAACTGGCCTTGGCCGGGATCATCGCCGGTGCGGTGGTGATCAACTATTCAGCGGGTTGGGATCTTTTCGCCTTTCTGTTTCCATTGTATTTGATTCATTTTCTTCTACCATTTCTATGGGCGTGGATGATCGGATTGTCCACAGGCGCTGTTTACGCCTATCATTCTTCGAAAAAAGCGATGTTGCTCGTTGGTGTGTTTGTTTTGTGGATCATCGTGCTGTTTTCTTTGGAATATCGCAATCCATCCTTCTCCTTGTGGAGAAACCATCGTTGGCCTTACATTGACCCGTTATTCAGCCTAACCTTCCAAAAAGAACGCGTGCTGATCAAATTGGCGTATATTCTTTCTTCCATCGCCGTTTATGGCGTTTTTCGAAGCATGCGGCGATCCTTCGCGGGGCTTGCGGCTAGTGTGACTCTCGTTATTTTCGTAACATTTTTCCTTCAACATGCACAATCAAAATTCCAGTTGGATGACATTCTGTTGGCAAACGACGTCAAACTCTATCAACAAATCAAACATCAGGCTCAGCCCAAGAACATCCCGTTGCATGGATATTGGAAAATCAAGGAGATCGAGGTGAATCCGAAATCCACGTATCCGATCAAAGCCACACTCTCTCTGCATCCGAAAGAACACACCGTTCGTTTTTCGATCAACGAGCAATTTCAAATCGATCACATCCAAGGCGGAGGGAAGCGTTTCCCCTTTCAACAACAAGGAAACGTTGTTCAGGTGCAGACCAACGGTGCCCCATCCATGACGATCTATTATCGGCATACGTTCGGCTCAACCTTTTATCCGTTGACATCGGGCGTCACGTTGTTGCCATTTGAAGCCAACTGGTATCCGCAGTCCATGGATTCAACGCTTTACGATATCGACTCATCCGGAACGCTTCATTCCAATGTGGAAACGAAAACATGTACACGAGTCAACATGATTGTCGGAAAGGAAAAGTACCGTTGGCATGGGGACCATCTCCCTTGTCTCTCCGTGATCAATGGTCCTTACAAACAAATTCAAGTGCAACATACTCGTTTCCTTGTTTATAAACCATTTCTCACTACAACAAGAAATTATATGGAATTGAAGCATCAACTCGTTTCCATCCGCAATGAGCTATGCCACTTGTTTCCGAATCTTGCAAATACAGATTATTGCACAAAAGAAGTCAAGAGCGTCTCAATCATCCCAAAAAGCATCAACACCACAAACCTTTCGCTGTACGACAGCACGGTGGCTGACGGAAACTACACGTTTTATGTTGATCCGTTCTTGGACGTCAATGGCACTCCGGCAACCAAACATATTCAGGAGTTGGCTGCGTTTTCCATCCCGTACCGATTGTTCGAAAACGAACAGATCAGTCTCTTTGTCGGCTTGTATTTAATGGAAAAACTACATATTCCATCTATCGGATATGGAAACAGGATAGCGGAAAAATCCTCCATCGACTCAACAACGTGGGAGCACTACATGGCACTATCCATAAAAGAAAAAGAAAACATATTGATTCAACTAGCGCAAGAAAGGGGGGAAGGAGACAAATGATGGAATTAAAAAATGTGACCCTCAAGCACCATCGCCAACTTATTTTGCATCATTGTTCCGTCAATCTTCCTTCCCAATCCATCATTCTAGCCAAAAATCACATTCGCACAGATATTGTCGCCAAAGCGCTTGCCGGCTTTCATCCTATCGATGAAGGGGAAATCCATTTCAATGAACAGGCAGCAAAAGGAAAACCGAATAAAACCGTATTTTTCGTGATTCCTGAGAACTACCACCAACTGTGGAGAAACTATCGTTTGCAAGATATTTCGATATGGCTGAATCGTCCTTTTCAGCAATCGGCACTATGGAAAAAATATCGCCTCCCTTCCCATGCATCCATCGATTCATTGACGATGTTTCAACGGCTGATTTATCTTGTTTCTCTTGGACAGTCGCTAAATCGCACAGTATTCATTTTCGATCAGCCGACGAAACACTTTGACTTCGAAGACTTAGAACAGTTGTAACTATTCAGCCACCTCATAAAGTGAGCTGAATATTTTTTGGGTTCATCACCAAAAGATGTACTTGACTTTTAAAGACAAACATGATAGCAATGTTGCTCAAAGAGATGTGTGGTATAAAAAAATGCTGTTTTGGTTTTCTTTATCATGATCGTCTTTCTTTGTCAAGTACACTGTGTGGTGAAGATCCATTTTTTGGTTTTCCTGTCTATGATGTGAATATTGATAGACAAGGAGGTGAATCGCATGTTGACGGTACAACAAGCTGTATTGACGGTTGAAAGCTTAATCAGCAAAGTCCAACAACAAAAACAGCTCATTCATCAACTCATTCAAGAAAATGAACATTTGCGTCAAGAAAACAAACAGCTACGCAAAGAAAATGAACAACTGAAGTATCGTGTTCAAGAGCTGGAAGCACGCACGAAAAAAAACAGCTCTAATAGCCATCTGCCCCCATCTTCTGACCGTTTTGAGAAAAAGCGTTCCTCTCGTGAACCGTCTGACAAAAAGCCTGGCGGACGGGAGGGACATGAGGGAACGACGCTCCGTCAAGTGGAACATCCACATCATCGTGTCGTCCATCGCGTACATACGTGTCAAGGATGCGGGTCTTCTTTGCGTGACGTAAAACCGTTCAAAGTCGATGTCCGTCAAGTGTTTGATCTGCCTCCCGTGACGATGGAAGTGACACAACATGAACGCGAAGTGAAATCATGTCCACATTGCCGATGCGTGCAACAAGCCGAGTTCCCATCACACGTCACCAATCATGTGCAATATGGTCCACGGATCACGGCGCTTGTCGTGTATTTATACAACATACAAATGATTCCATATCAACGTTTACGTGACATGATGGAAGAGCTATATCAACATCCGATCAGCACAGGAACACTTGTCAATATGGTCAAACGAGGTCGCGAAGCACTCGAACCAAACATGGACATCATCGAGGAAGCATTGCTTCAATCGGACATCTTGCATGTCGATGAAACGAGCTTGCGGATCGATGGCAAACAGGCCTGGGTTCATGTCGCCTGTACATCCGCATATACGTACTTAGCTCCTCACGCTTCTCGTGGAAAGAAAGCAACCGATGAAATCGGGATTCTTCCACGATATAAAGGAACGATGATGCATGATGCATTCGGTACATACCCGAGATACACCGAAGCCACACATGCCCTTTGTCATGCCCATCATTTACGTGACTTGAAAGGATTCATCGAACAAGGGCATACATGGGCAAAACGGATGACCACGTTTCTATTAAATGCCAAACAAGTGGTCGAACAACATGGTGGCTTTCTTCCTGAAGAAGAAGCGAAACGTTGGGAGCACGTGTATGATCGCATACTCGAGAAAGCCAACCATCAGTTGGAAGGGATGACACCGTTGCCGAAAAAAGCGCTCTCCTTCGTTCGGCGACTTCAAAAACGAAAGGAAGAAGCGTTGCGCTTTTTGCGTGAAGCTCACGTTCCTTTTGACAACAACCAAGCCGAACGGGATCTTCGCATGGTCAAAGTCAAAGAGAACATCTCGGGTACATTTCGTCAGGAAACGTTCGCGCAGTCGTTTTGCATCGCAAGGAGCATCGTTTCCACACTCACCAAGCACGAAAAAAACGTGTGGGACTCGTTGTGTCTTCTGTTGACAGGCGAAACGATAGATCGTGTTCTTTCCGCTACGTAGGGCATTTTCTATGACAGAAATGCCCTATTTGTGCTGGGCTACTTTACACACTAGCATCGGGGTGAATAGTTACGAACAGTTTTATTATTTCTTAAAAGATGATTTTTCGAATGCACATTATCTCATCTTTACAAATCGAATAGAAAAAATATTCACAATGCTTCCTAAACCCATTTATCAACTTGATTCTACCAAATTACTACCCTTAAAAGGAGGTGAGAAGGATGGTTGTCAATAAGGCACGTAAAACGAAAGCTAAGGGGCTACCACTATTCATTTTAGTGTTGGTTCTCAGCATTGCTGGATCTGTTTATGCCTCCGGCACTTCCATTGCGCATATTTCACCGGGGGCTAGTTCTGCCACAGGAACACCAGTGAAAGCTACTGGGGCCTCTGGAACATTGGTCGTCTCTTCATCAGGTCCAGCATTTTATGTACAAGGGTATGCCAAAAAACAAATTAACTGGTGGCCTGATTCAACAGTTGCTTCGGCAATAGCCTATCCATCACAAACAATAAAAAAATCTTTCACAGCTGAAAACGGGTCTTTCTACTATGCTGAAGCATACACACAGGCCAATGCGACATCTATTTATGGCGAAGCAAAAGTGACCGTGAATTAAGTTGGCACGCTTTATTCAACAAGCAAGCGAATGTCAACACGGCTCCATCACACCGGCATTCGCTTGCTTCCCTGCTATCGTTGATGGATACGACTATGCTGACAATGGAGTGACCCCTTATGACTTTGTTTACTCGCCTATCATGGTTTTACGCCAAACAGATGGGAAAAAGTATTCTCTATATGGGAACATACACATTTTGGTTCATCATGCTGATGATGCGCTTTCTCATTCGCCAGTACGATTCCTTTGGCAAGACGGATTATGGAAACTTTGTCGGGGAAATGACGTTAATCGTCCAAGCAGCCATGCTACTGTTTATGGTATTTTTTTATAAGTTGTTCTCTGATGAATACCGATTTGGCGCCAATCTTTTGTTTGCCGGTTCACTGCACATCACAGCGTTGAAAATCGCCGCCTTGTTCGTGAATCACTTGCTGTTTCTTTCATTCTTCACCGGTCTGCAAGTTGTACTTGTATGGCAGTTTTACCGCACATGGGGTCTTCCCTTTTCTTCGTTGTATACCGAAACGGCATCGTATATTGCCGTATATTGGCTATTGCCGTTCGTATTTGCCTTTTTTCTTGGTATTTTCAATGCTCTATTGTTTGGGAAAAATCGATTAAGCTTTGCCTGGATGATGGTCATTTGGCTGGCCATAGGCCCGATGAATACACAATTGTTTTCCCGTTATTTCCATCTAATCCCTTTTTCCGACATCCGTAGTTTGTTTTACATCGGTCCGCTGAATATGGACGATGTATTTCGTGACGTCATTGGGTACCATGTCAGCCTTTCGACGTATATGAAAATATTGTTTTGGATCCTATCGTCGATGATGGCGGTATGGGCTATTCTTTGGAAAACGGCCCGCACGACAAAGGAGAAAGCGGCCATTATTACGGGTGTTGTTTTGCTTTTGGCGGGTGATGCTTGGTTGTTTCCGCATCTTTTCACTGGAAACAAACTGGTGTTCAGCTACGCTGATTTGGCTCAAGAAAACGTTTACTACCAAACTCATGATTCAACCATCCAACCAAGCACATTGCACTATTCGATTGAGCGATACGACATTCAGCTGGAGGCCAAAAACGGTGTACATGCGAAAGTGAAAGTGACCTTGCGCCAAATTCGGGGCGACACGCTGTCGTTCGTGCTTTATCATCATTTTGCTCTGAAGCGAATCACCGATCAAACTGGAAACCAGCTTCCTTTTACTCAACAGGGGGATGTCATCACGGTTAAACGGTTATCCAATCGCTTGACTGACAAATGGACGTTTGAGTATCAATTGAACGATTCCGCGCAAATTCCCGTTTCACCGCACTATTTGTTTTTACCGAGCGATTTCAGCTGGGTGCCGACAAAAGCCAATCATGCTCCGTTTGCCTTTGTGAACGTTCATTCCAGTCCGGTGCCTGTATCAATGCAATCGAGCCATCCGATCCGCTATACGTTGTCGTTTTATGGAATGGCGCCATTTTATACGAATTTGCCGCGCCGAAGCGACGGAATGTACGAAGGAGTTGTATCCGGCGGCATTACAGCTGTGGCAGGAATGTTTTTGAAGGAAAAAATCGGGCCATGGCAGATCGTTTACCCTGCCGACTGGCCGAATCTTAAGCAAGATTGGCCGATTTTCGAACGTCATGTACGGCGCATCCACCATGATATCGTGCAGATGTTCGATTTAAAAGCGGCAAAGTTGCCGACAAACATCGTGTTGCTCGCTCCCCATGGTGAACAACGGTGTGTATATAGCAGCGATCACCTGCTTCTTCAAATTGATACGCCATATTCCCTTCGCTCCCAAGAAGGAACATTGATGTATTTGCCGGAAATCATCACAGAAGGGCTTCTTTGGAGGGGAACACATTTATCAATGCAAAAAGACGTGTTTCAAGCGTTGTTGTCAAGATGGTTCCAACAACAATTAGCCCTTCCCTATTCCGGAGGAGATTTGACGTTTGATTTGGCTTTGTCAGTGGATCCCCCTGACAAGAAAACAGAGGAAGTGCTGAGGAAGCTGTATGGGGAGTATGAACGCTTATCCGATGAGAAAAAACAAAAATTTTTGGCTTTATGGTACAAACAAATAAATGAAGGAGCAGATAACAGCTGGGAGAAAGCGATACAGCTTATCCGCATCGTTCAGGAGGGACAGACATGATCCATGTATCCAGCGTCACGAAACGAATCAAAAAACAACTCATTTTATCGAACGTATCGCTTTGCATGGAAGGGATTTACGGGTTAGTCGGGCCGAACGGAGCCGGCAAGACGACATTGATGAAAATATTGGCCGGCTTGACGCCCATGGATGAAGGGCAAGTGGCGATCGGCAAACAAAGCTGCACCAAAGGAAAATATGTGAAAGCTCATGAACGGATCGGTTATTTGCCGCAAGATTTCATGGTCTATCCGAACATTACGGTCGAAGAAACGCTTGACCATCTCGCTTTATTGCAAGGAATGATGGACAAACACAAACGGCACGCGGCCGTTGCCGAAGCGATTCAAAAAGTGAACTTGAACGGCCATGAGACGAAAAAAATGTCCGAGCTGTCCGGCGGCATGCGGCGGCGGGTGGGAATTGCCCATTTATTGACGCGAAAGCCGTCCATCTTGCTGTTTGACGAGCCGACTGCCGGCTTGGATATTGAAGAGCGAATCCGCTTTCGCCATCTGCTCAAGCAGCTTGGTTCCGAGCATACGATTGTCATTTCTTCGCACATTGTGGAAGACATTGAGTTTTTGTGCACCAAAATTGGGGTTTTGAAACAAGGGCAAGTGTTGTTTGAAGGCACGCCGTCTGAGCTGAAGTCCCGCGCAGAAGGCTGTGTGTGGGAATATTGCATATGCCCCGAAGAATTGGATGACTTGATCGCAACGAGAGAAGTGGTGCAGCTTCTCGAAGAAGAGGATGGCATTCACGCGCGGGTGTTTTCCAAAAATGGGGGAACAGGGGGGAGACCGGTGGCACCGCGATTGATCGATGGCTATTTGGCTGTTGTCCGAAGAGGGGAACCAAGATGAAAGCTTACATCGAATGGATGCGAACCGCATTCGTGTTTGACCGCAAGACAATGGGCGGAGCCTTTTTTATCCCACCAGCGATGTTCATCCTATCGCTGTTGCTTATTTTGCTTGTTCCCCGGAAATCGTCAAGCATTTACGATGATGTGATCGTCATCCAAGGGTTGTTCATCCCGTTTTCCGGATGGTGCCTGATTTATCGATTCGGTGAACTGTATGAAGATGGAGCGCAAGAAACGCTTGTCCCTTACTATAGGAAATGGGTTGGGATTGATGTCGTACGTTATTCTTCCATCCATTTATTAGGAGTTGCCGCTCTAAGCGGGGCATTCATGTGGAAATACGGAGTTTCTTCTTTGTCTTTTTTGAATCTCATTCATTTCATTCTATTGACGTTCTTTTACCTATTTTTCAGCACTGCCGCCCTTGTTCTTACAAAAAACACCCATATCGCACTGACAGTCATTTTTATTTATACGGTGCTTGAAGTGGCCACATTAGGAACGTTCATGCCCTGGCCGCATATCTTTTTGTTCGAGCCGCCGGTTTGGGAACCGATGCTCATCAACAAATTCATCATGTTAACGCTGTCCATCTTTCTAGTAGCATGTATCACCATTGTATGGATCCGCAAAGGAGATCGGAAACCTCAATAAAAGCAGACAGGGTATCATTGACGTTTGGCCGCAAATAACGGCTTCGCGACCCAAACAAGAGGCTATGCTTACAAATTGATCAATTGGTGGCCCGACAGCGTCGTCGCCTCCACCAACTGGCTCAATCCTAGGCAAGAAGAAACGCGCAATTTTCCACAACAAGAAGGCGATAAATATTATGGCCAAATTGTTGGTCAAACGGTTGGTTCAAGAGGATACGTGACCATTACGGTCAAATAACGATGCCGAATCCGGATGATAAAGGAGTCAGGGATACTCCTAAAAAAATAAGGTTCATCACCAAATTTTGTGATTTAGTGACAAAAAAGAGAAAGCACTGACGAGATCCTGGCAATAATGTTAGCGGTGAAATAAACATTAAGGAGGTCTCGTAAGTGCTTTCTATACCACTAGGATTGCCAGAATTTAAAGTGATTAAACAAGAACTTCTTTCCTATGGTTATGCGATTCATGTAGAGAAAACAGAGACACAGGAACGTTGCCCTCATTGTGGGTTTGCCACTTCCTCTGTCCACGACAGACGGACAAGAAAAGTACGGGATTTGGCGATTTTCCATCAACCGGTGTACTTGTTCATAAAGGTAAAGCGCTATCGGTGCTGGAATTGTTCTCAAGTGTTTTCCGCCTCTTTGGAATCGATTCCACCCAATCAACACTACACCAATCGATTTTGTGAGTACTTGTATGAACTTTGCGAAGGCTCCACCATTCAAGAGGTTAGCCGAAAGCACCGCATCCCATATACAACATTGGAACGCATTTATTACTCCATCGCATCGAAAAAAGCAAAAGAGCGTCAAACAGCGATAGAAGCATCTTCTCAAGAAGGAATGGTGCTTAGTTTAGATGAAATCGCTGTAAAAAAGGGACATCAGTATGAAACTGTATTGATGGATGCCAGAGCCGGATCGGTCATGGGAATGCATGCCGATCGCCAATGTGACTCCGCCATCAACTTGTTGAGCCAAAATATCCTGTCGAAAGAAATGGTCCAAACGGTGATTCTTGACATGTGGGAACCTTATCATAAGGCGGTTCGCGCCCTGTTTCCATCTGCTTCGATTGTCATCGATAAGTACCATGTGGTTCAAAAAGTGACACAAGCCTTGGATCAAGCAAGAAAGGAATTTTCTCCATTGAAAAAGGCTCGATATCTTCTCTTGAAAGGCTGTGAAAAGCTTCGTAAGGACCAACGGCTTCGATTAGACGATATCTTGGAGGAGTATCCGGCACTTTCCATTGCTTATTATCTGAAAGAGTTGTTTCGGGATTTTTACCGAACCGATGGATATCATGAAGCAAAGGAACGCTTGGAAGAATGGATTCAGTTAGCCAAACAGAGCCCTTTTGCTTCTTTTCAGAAAGCAGCCAACACGCTTGAAAGGTGGAAGGAGCCTATTCTTTCCTACTTTTTGTGCCCATATACGAATGCCCGAATTGAGGGGACGAATCACAAGATCAAAAACATCAAACGCCGGGCATATGGCTATCGAAATCTAGAACGGTTTCGTTTGCGTGTATTTCTGGAGTGTACAGGGAACACTACAGGCAGTCAGGCTGCTTAAGCGCTCCCTTCTTCCGCTATCGGTATGATAGTTGGTAGAATGGAACCCGTCAAGGAAAGCACTTGACTGTTTCCATTCTACCAACTTCGTGGTCTGTATGCGGAAGAAGGATCCTGACTGATGAACCTATTTCATCCAGCTAACATGTCTCTAGGATTGAGTAGAAATCACAGAAAATGGTGAAGACCCAAAAAAAGTTGATCACAAGAGAAACTTACTGAATCAGTAACTATTCAGCCACCTCATAAAGTGAGCTGAATATTTTTTGGTTTTCCTGTCTATGATGTGAATATTGATAGACAAGGAGGTGAATCGCATGTTGACGGTACAACAAGCTGTATTTACGGTTGAAAGCTTAATCAGCAAAGTCCAACAACAAAAACAGCTCATTCATCAACTCATTCAAGAAAATGAACATTTGCGTCAAGAAAACAAACAGCTACGCAAAGAAAATGAACAACTGAAGTATCGCGTTCAAGAGCTGGAAGCACGCACGAAAAAAAACAGCTCTAATAGCCATCTGCCCCCATCTTCTGACCGTTTTGAGAAAAAGCGTTCCTCCCGCGAGCCGTCTGGCAAAAAGCCTGGCGGACGGGAGGGACATGAGGGAACGACGCTCCGTCAAGTGGAACATCCACATCATCGTGTCGTCCATCGCGTACATACGTGTCAAGGATGCGGGTCTTCTTTGCGTGACGTAAAACCGTTCAAAGTCGATGTCCGTCAAGTGTTTGATCTGCCTCCCGTGACGATGGAAGTGACACAACATGAACGCGAAGTGAAATCATGTCCACATTGCCGATGCGTGCAACAAGCCGAGTTCCCATCACACGTCACCAATCATGTGCAATATGGTCCACGGATCACGGCGCTTGTCGTGTATTTATACAACATACAAATGATTCCATATCAACGTTTACGTGACATGATGGAAGAGCTATATCAACATCCGATCAGCACAGGAACACTTGTCAATATGGTCAAACGAGGTCGCGAAGCACTCGAACCAAACATGGACATCATCGAGGAAGCATTGCTTCAATCGGACATCTTGCATGTCGATGAAACGAGCTTGCGGATCGATGGCAAACAGGCCTGGGTTCATGTCGCCTGTACATCCGCATATACGTACTTAGCTCCTCACGCTTCTCGTGGAAAGAAAGCAACCGATGAAATCGGGATTCTTCCACGATATAAAGGAACGATGATGCATGATGCATTCGGTACATACCCGAGATACACCGAAGCCACACATGCCCTTTGTCATGCCCATCATTTACGTGACTTGAAAGGATTCATCGAACAAGGGCATACATGGGCAAAACGGATGACCACGTTTCTATTAAATGCCAAACAAGTGGTCGAACAACATGGTGGCTTTCTTCCTGAAGAAGAAGCGAAACGTTGGGAGCACGTGTATGATCGCATACTCGAGAAAGCCAACCATCAGTTGGAAGGGATGACACCGTTGCCGAAAAAAGCGCTCTCCTTCGTTCGGCGACTTCAAAAACGAAAGGAAGAAGCGCTGCGCTTTTTGCGTGAAGCCCACGTTCCCTTTGACAACAACCAAGCCGAACGGGATCTTCGCATGGTCAAAGTCAAAGAGAACATCTCGGGTACATTTCGTCAGGAAACGTTCGCGCAGTCGTTTTGCATCGCAAGGAGCATCGTTTCCACACTCACCAAGCACGAAAAAAACGTGTGGGACTCGTTGTGTCTTCTGTTGACAGGCGAAACGATAGATCGTGTTCTTTCCGCTACGTAGGGCATTTTCTATGACAGAAATGCCCTATTTCTGCTGGGCTACTTTACACACTAGCATCGGGGTGAATAGTTATCTGAATCATTATACCATATGCGCTGCCTGTTTGCCTTTATCCAATCTCCTTAAAACACATATTATCACAAACAATAATGGTCATGCAAAAACCCGAAGCTCCCTCTCCAGCTTCGGGTTTTCCTTTCACACTTCTTCACAGTATTCATCAAACAACGCTTGCAGCTTTTGCACGACGGCGACCGGCTCGTGCCCTTCGATGTCGTGGCGGTGCAGCATGGCGCACAATTTCCCGTCTTTTAACAAGGCGAACGACGGCGAGGATGGCGGCTCGCCGACAAAATAGTCGCGCGCGCGGGCCGTTGCTTCTTTGTCTTGGCCGGCAAACACCGTCACTAAATGGTCCGGCCGCTTGTCGTAATGGACGGCGTGGGCTGCTGCCGGACGGGCGATGCCGCCGGCGCAGCCGCACACGGAGTTGATGAGGACAAGCGTCGTGCCCGGACGGCGGAATGCCGCATCGACATCTTCCGGCGTGCGCAGCTCTTCAAATCCGGCTTCGACCGCTTCACGCCGCGCTTGTTCGACGATGTCGTTATAGAGCGGAAATTGGAATTGAAACATTGTGACACCTCCTCTGATTTACGTTTATCATATCATATTTGATCGTCGATCCTCCGTTCATACGCTTCGATCAGCTCGCGGACGGCGGCGGTGACCGGCTTGGCGCCGGAAATGACGCTGTTCTCAAGCATCGGGAGCTTTTCTTTCACGATCGGGTCGGCGAAAAAGCGCGTTTCTACATATTCTTTGATCATGGCGTGCATCCAGTCTTTTTGCTGTTGGCGGCGGCGGTCGAAAAAGACGCCGGATCGCTTCGTCGTCTCAACGAACGTTTGGATGACGCGCCACATGTCGGCGATTCCTTCGCCCAAAAGCGCCGAGCACGTGTACGCTTTCGTCTCCCAGCCGGACGTGGCCGGGCGGAGGTAATGGAGAAATTGGTTGTATTCTTTTTGCGCCGCCCGCGCTTTTTCTTTATTATCGCCGTCCGCCTTGTTGATGACGATGGCGTCCACCAGCTCCATGATGCCGCGCTTCATCCCTTGCAGCTCGTCGCCGGCGCCGGTTAACGCCAAGAGGAGGAAAAAGTCGACCATCCCGCGAACGACAAACTCACTTTGCCCGACGCCGACCGTCTCAACCAAAATGATGTCATAGCCAGCTGCCTCACACAACATCATCGTCTCACGCGTTTTCCGGTGCACGCCGCCAAGCGCCCCGCCAGATGGCGACGGGCGGATAAACGCATGTGGATGGCGGGCAAGCGTCTCCATCCGCGTTTTGTCGCCGAGGATGCTGCCGCCGGTCAACGAACTCGTCGGGTCGACGGCCAAGACGGCGACGCGATGCCCTTGCTCGCATAAAAACGTGCCAAACGCTTCAATGAACGTGCTTTTTCCCGCCCCCGGCACGCCGGTGATGCCGATGCGGATCGAGCGGCCGACATGCGGAAGCAGTTCATTTAACACTTGTTGAGCCAAATCGATATGACGAGCAGCATTGCTTTCGACAAGCGTAATCGCCTGCGCCAATATCGTGCGGTCACCGGTGAGCACTCCTTGGACGTATTCTTCGACCGACCGCTCTTTCCGTCTCACGACCCGCTTTGGCGCCGGTGGGCGCGCGGCTTGCACGTACGACGACGCGCTTTCGCCATCCGCCCATTCCGGACGCCGCGGCTTGCCGTCCGCCGGTTCCGACAGGAGAGCGTCCTGTCCTTGCCGTTTCTCTTCGCCGCTCATTCGCTCACGTCCTCATAGCCGAGCCGGGCGTAAATTTCATCGAGCACTTTTTCCGCCGCTTCCGGGATCACCGTGCCTGGCCCAAAGATGGCAGCGGCGCCGTGTTCATACAAGAAGGCGTAGTCTTGCGGCGGGATGACGCCGCCGACGATGACGAGAATGTCGCTACGCCCGAGTTTTTCCAGCTCGGAAACAAGCTGCGGCACGAGCGTCTTATGCCCGCCAGCGAGCGAGCTGATGCCAATCGCATGCACGTCGTTTTCAACCGCCTGGCGCGCCGTTTCTTCCGGCGTTTGGAAGAGCGGGCCGATGTCGACGTCAAACCCTAAATCGGCAAACGCTGTCGCGATCACTTTCGCCCCGCGGTCATGGCCGTCCTGCCCCATTTTCGCGATCAAGATGCGCGGGCGCCGCCCTTCAAGTTCCGCGAACTGCTCCACCCGCCGCTTCACCCGTTCCAGCTGCGCTTCGTTTTTGTATTCCGAGCTGTACACGCCGCTGATCGAGCGGATGGCAGCGCGATGGCGCTTCGCCACTTTTTCGATCGCGTACGAAATTTCCCCGAGCGTCGCCCGGACGCGCGCCGCTTGGACGGCCAACTCAAGCAAGTTCCCTTCGCCCGTTTCCGCCGCTTTCGTGATGGCGTCAAGCGCCGCTTCGACTTGCTCGTTGTCGCGCGTTGCCCTCAGCTCGTTCAGCCGCTCGATTTGCCGCTGGCGCACGGCGGTGTTGTCGACTTCCAAAATGTCGATCGGCTCTTCCTTTTCCGGACGGTATTTGTTGACGCCGATGATCGTTTCCGCCCCCGAGTCGATGCGCGCTTGGCGGCGGGCCGCCGCTTCTTCGATGCGCATTTTCGGGATGCCCGTTTCAATGGCTTTCGCCATCCCGCCAAGGCTTTCGATTTCTTCGATATGCGCCCACGCCCGCTTCATCAATTCGTTCGTCAACGTCTCGACGTAATACGAACCGGCCCACGGGTCGATCGTCCGGCAAATGCCCGTTTCTTCCTGCAAGTACAGCTGCGTATTGCGGGCGATGCGCGCTGAGAAGTCAGTCGGCAAGGCGATCGCTTCATCCAAGGCGTTCGTATGGAGCGACTGCGTATGCCCCATCGCCGCCGCGTGCGCCTCGATGAGCGTGCGCACGACGTTGTTGAACGGATCTTGCTCGGTCAAGCTCCAGCCTGACGTTTGCGAATGCGTTCTTAGAGCGAGTGATTTCGGATTTTTCGGATGGAACGTTTTCATCATTTTCGCCCACATGAGACGCGCCGCCCGCAGTTTCGCCACTTCCATAAAGTAGTTCATGCCGATCGCCCAGAAAAACGACAGCCGCGGCGCGAACGAGTCGATGTCAATGCCCGCTTTCAAACCGGTGCGCACGTACTCAAGTCCGTCAGCGAGCGTGTACGCCAGCTCCAAATCGGCCGGCGCCCCAGCTTCTTGCATATGGTAGCCGGAAATGCTGATGCTGTTGAATTTCGGCATGTATTTGGCCGTATAGGCGAAAATGTCGGCGATGATGCGCATCGACATCTCCGGCGGATAAATGTACGTGTTGCGCACCATATACTCTTTCAAAATATCGTTTTGGATCGTGCCGGACAGTTTGTCCTGCGTCACTCCCTGCTCCTCGGCCGTGACGATGTAAAACGCCATGATCGGCAGCACCGCCCCGTTCATCGTCATCGACACCGACATTTGGTCGAGCGGGATGCCGTCAAATAAAATTTTCATATCAAGCACCGAGTCGATGGCCACCCCTGCTTTGCCGACGTCGCCGACAACGCGCGGATGGTCGGAGTCATAACCGCGGTGCGTCGCCAAATCAAACGCAACCGACAACCCTTTTTGCCCCATCGCCAAGTTGCGCCGGTAAAACGCGTTGCTCTCCTCGGCGGTCGAAAAGCCGGCGTATTGGCGGATCGTCCACGGCCGCACGACGTACATCGTCGGGTACGGCCCGCGCAAATACGGCGGCAAGCCGGGCAAGTAATCGAGAAAATCAAGCCCATCGATGTCTTCCTTTGTATAAAGCGGCTTCACCGCAATGTGTTCGTTCGTCTGAAACAAGAGCTCATCGATCGACTCTTGCACTCGCTCTTTGACCGCTTCTTTCCACTTCCGTTCATCAACATCGGCCGTTGCGGCGGAAAGCGTCATTTTTGTAAAATCAACGTACTTCGCCATCAAGCGCCACCCCTCTTTCCGTTAGAAACGCCACGATCACATCGTACGCGTTCGAACCGAGATGAATCGCGCCGTCCACCCCCGCGTCCGCGTACGTTTTCGCGAGCTCTTCCGTCGGTTTTCCGGCCACATACAGCTTCGCCATCGGCTTTGCCTGCTTGAACGCTTTCGCCAACTCCGGAACGAACGACGGATAATCATCATCGGCGCCGCAAACGATATAATGCGTCCCGTCCGTGCTTTGCACCCATTCGAGTGCTTCCTCGACCGATGCGAAGCCGCCGCTCCGCTCGGCCGCCACCCCGCCGGCCGCAAACAATCCGGCGATGAAATCAGCGCGCGCCTGATGGCGGACAAGCGGCCCGATATTGATCAAGTGAACAGAAAGCCGGCTTCCGGTGCGCTCCGCATGCTCCTCGGCCGCCTTGCGCAGCTGCTCAAATGGCTCAGCCAAGCGCCATGCGCGAATCGGCGCAATGCGGACCGACGAGTTTCCGTCAGCGAGCGCCGCTGCGATCTCCCGAGCGGTTGCTCGACGACGGGCCGCGCCAATCGCCGCTTCCATCCACGTCCCGCCCGCGAGCGCACCTCGAATGTCCGCCACCCCCTTTTCATCCAACGGCGGCAACTCTTTCGCCGCGGCTTGCGTCGGCTTTTGGATCGGCGTTTCTTCTAAGTTCGCGTACACGTTCGTGCCGACGATTTTTTCCTTCCGCGTCTTGACACGATCCAGCCGCCGCTTGGCGACCGCTTCCACTTCCGACTGCACGAAGCCGTCTTCGAGCGCCTTTATCATGCCGCCTTGTTCCTCCACGCGCTGGAACAGCTTCCACGCTTCTTCAGCGAGCTTAGCGGTCAACGTTTCCACATAATACGAGCCGCCCGCCGGATCGATGACGTTCGCCACATGCGCCTCCTCAAGCAAAATGAGCTGCGTGTTGCGGGCGATGCGCCGCGAAAACTCATCAGGGAGTCCGATCGCCTCGTCAAACGGCGACACATGCACGCCATCAGCGCCGCCGACAACGGCCGCAAACGCTTCCGCCGCCGCCCGAAGCATGTTCACATACGGGTCGTACACCGTTTTCGTAAAGCGCGACGTGCGCACATGCAGCTCGATCCGCCTTGCTGATTCACCGCCGCCAAACGCTTCGATCACTTGGGCCAACAACCGCCGCGCCGCCCGCAGCTTCGCGATTTCCATAAAGAAATCAGCCCCAACTGCAAACGACGCTTGCATCCGCGTCGCGATGTCATCGACCGTCAAGCCTCGATCCAGCCCAGCGCGGATATACTCGACCGCGGTCGCCAACGCGAACGCCAGCTCCTGCACGGCGTTCGCCCCGCCGTTATGGTACGGCTCGCCGCGCACCAAAATCGTGCGGACGGCGGGCATCTGTTCCTTCGCCCACTTCGTCACTTCCACCATTTCATCATACAGCCGCTCAAGCGAACACGAGAGCACCCCCTGTTCCGCCCACGCCCCGAGCGGATCCATGCCGATCGCGCCCCGCACGGCCGAAAGAGAGAGTCCCTTCTCCTGCAAATAAGCAACAAGCAGCGCCAAAAACGGAAGCGACCGCGCCCCGGCGTCCACACGGAGCGAATCGCGATCGAGCGGCACGCCATCAAACATCGCCGCGAGAACATCGACCGACTCGACGGCAAACGGCAGCCGCCCAAGAGCGAGATGAATTTCCGTCTGCCCTCTTTGCAAATCATGCTTGACCGCCTCGTTCCATTCGGACGGGCTCGCCGCTGAAATCTCCTGGCTCACTTTCCACGGCCCGCCCCGATACCCTTCCGGCCGCGCCCCGCGCACATACTGGCCAAAGCCCGGGTATTGCTCAAGCGGACCAAGCACCTCCAAGTCTCGGCGCGTATAGAGCGGTTTCACCGCAATGTTTTCGTACGTCATCGATACAAGCCGCTCGAGCGGCTTGCCTTTCAGCGACTTTTCCGCTTCCCGCTCCCACTCCTCCACCGTCGGAGCCGGAAACGCCGCTTCCTTCATCTTCGCGACATCGCTCATCCCGATCCCCCTTTGCCTTCCTGACATAAGAAGCCGCTTTCTTTTCAAGCCGCACCTTTCCCTTTCGAGCCCGTCTTGCTCGGAACGAAGAGCTGATAACGCTTCTTGTGGGAAAAAACGGTTTCTATGTTTATTGTAGTACATCGGCCGCGTTTGGGCAATGAACAAAAAAACAGATTGCCAGAGGCGCTGCTTTTTTCGGAAAAAACAAAAGCCGTTCGCAGGAACACAGTAACAGGAATGCCGTTGATTATTGTTGTTTTTAAAAATAAGGAAAGTTACATTTACCCAGCGATTTTCGATTATGCGGATGATGGAATATCTGTTGAGTTTCCGGATCTTCCTGGCTGCTTTACCATGCGGAAACACCGAAGAAGAAGCGTTTCAAATGGCAAAAGAAGTGATGGCATTACACTTATACGGCTTGGAACAGGAAAATGAAGAGATTCCTCAACCTTCAAAAGTATCAGAAATTCAAACAGGAAACAATTAAGTTATCGTGTTTATCGAGGTATGGATGCCACCTTTTCGTCATGAAATGGAAAACAAAGCAGTCAAAAAAACATTAACGATCCCGAAATGGCTCGATGACTTGGCGAAACAACACCATGTCAACTATTTACAAATCCTCCAAGAAGCCCTGAAAAAACATCTCGGAGCGACAGACCGATAGATGGCAAAGCCATTTGCGTCCGGAACGCCAAAAGCCGTCCTGCCTGCGGGCGGCTTTTTTCTTTTGCCTCTTGCATTCCGCACTGGTCAAACCCGAGTTCGACAGTTTTAAGGCCATTTTAGGCAAATGAAAATGTCCAAAATGCTGTTATATCAAGGATTTCGCGATGCGGATCCTAGAAAAAACACCGAATTTCATAGGCACACGAACGGTTGCCTTTCTTTTCACGCAAATGTTTGACTATGATGATTCCAGGCATTGTTTATCAGATCCATTTGCTTTTTGAATTGTGTTTGCCCGTCTGGATCTCCTTTGACAAACGTATACGGTTAACTTTTTAATGATGAGCATGTTATAGAATGACGGAAAGCGCCCTCCTTCTTCCGCCGTGCGACGATACGATGAAAGGAAGGGGGCGTTGTTACATACTCTCTTGGACAATGCTCCCTCGTCCCCCTCCCAAATCGCCGCTTAGCGAAAATCTCAACTGCCATTTATTCATTTTGGAAAATGTTTTGCAAATCGATCACGAAATCCTTCAATACATGAACGGAAACGGCGTCATCCCGGTTGTACACTCCGCGAAGTTCCAACGATCCTGTTTTCTCACGTAAATACACTTCCACCACTTGATTCGCCGGGTCAACGATCCAATATTCCTTCACCCCGGCCCGCTCGTACGCGATCCGTTTGTCCATCCGGTCGATTTTGGCCGTGGCGGGGGACAAGATCTCGATGACCAAATCCGGAGCCCCGACAATGCGATTTTTTTGAATTTTGTTTTTGTCGCAGATGACGACAAGATCGGGGCATACCCAGTTTCGGACGTTTTCATCCACCCATCCCTTTCGATGATCTTCGAAAAGGTACACATCGATCGGGGCGGTCAACACGCGACAATCCTTTCCTCTGAGATGCATCCCAAATTCGATCGAAAGCTGGAGCGAAATCCATTGATGTTCCGGCGTCGGCGATGGCGCCAAGCTGATGATGTTCCCGTCCAACACCTCGCACCGTTTTCCTTCCGGCCATGTTGCGTACTCTTTGTAGGTCATAAGGGCCTGTTCCTTTTCTGGTGCACCCATATACTCCACCTACCTCCTATTTTTAATTAATTATACACCGTGAATTCCTGCGTCTTGAACGATGTTTATTCCTCTTCCCGAACGAGCGGCAAGCGGACCGATACAGTCGTCCCGCGTCCAAGGTCGCTGTCGAACTGGATCACACCGTCATGAAGGGCGACGATTTGTTTGACGATCGCCAGCCCCAAGCCGGTGCCGCCTTCTTTGCGGGTACGCGCGCGGTCGACGCGGAAAAAGCGCTGGCCGAGAAACGGCAGCTGGTCTTTCGGAATGCCTTTTCCCGTATCTTGGATGACAAGCTCGCCTTCTGCTTCCGACAGGCGGGAAAGCCGAACCGTCACCGCGCCGCCTTCCGGGGTGTAGCGGATGGCGTTGTCAAGCAAGTTGCGCACGACTTGTTCAAGCCGGTCGGCGTCGCCGTTGACGATGACATCATAGTCCAACTCGCATGACAGTTGGATTCGCTTTTGCGCCGCGATGGGCTCGTACGTGGCGATGACATCTTCGATCACTTGGGCGAACGCTACCGGCGCGCGCTCGAGCGGCACGCCTTGCCCTTCAAGGCGCGCCAAATCCAACAAATCGTGGACAAGCCGCTCCATCCGTTCCGTTTCGCGGTGGATGAGGCGAAGATACGCCTTTTCTTCTTCCTTCGTTTTCGCGAGGCCGGCCAGGAGCGCTTCGCTGTACCCTTTCATATAGCTTAACGGGGTGCGCAGCTCGTGTGAGACATTGGCCAAAAACTCACGCTTCCGCTCGTCTTCTTTGGCGATGGCGTCCGCCATTTGGTTGAACGCCTTCGCCAGACGGCCGATTTCATCATCGGTCCGCACCGGGATGGCCGCCTCATAGCGGCCATCCGCCATGCGTTCTGCCGCTTGTTCCATCGCTTGCAGCGGCTCGGTCATCTGCCGCACCATCCGCCGTCCGGCGAACAAAAGCGCGCCGGCGAACATGGCCGCAAGCGGCCAAAACGCGGTCGCCGCCCGCTTCGTCGCTTCTTGCACATCGGCTAACGGCAAATACAAGTAAATCGCTCCTTCAAGCCGTTTGCCGTCCAAAAGCGGAACGACGACCGCCATCACCCGGCGGCCGAACCTCTTTTCGTATCCCGTTTTGACGACGGGCTTCCCGGCTAACAGCGTTTCCCGGTCGCGGCCGCTCACGAGCGCGTCATAGTGAATCGGAAACGGAAAGCAGGCGCTCAGTTCGCGCGGGTTGTCGATCAACAAGATGGTGGCCGTCGATTTTTCGTCATACCATTCAATTTGGCGGCGGTACACCTCCGTCACCGCCCCGCCGCGATAGTCGCGGGCGAGGCTCGTCCCTTCCGCAATCAACGTTTGTTCCACTTCTTTCATGTACACCGCCCGGTAAAAATAATTCAAAAGGCCAAAGGAAAACGCCAGCGTCACCACGACCGCTGCGCCGATTGACAGCCATATTTTCTGTCCTAACCGAAGCCTCCTCATGTTCATCCCTCAAACTTGTAGCCGATGCCCCATACGGTTTGGATATGACGGCCGGCGTCTTTCAGCTTCATGCGCAGCGTTTTCACATGCGTATCGACCGTGCGGGCGTTTCCGGTATAGTCGTACCCCCACACCTTGACGAGCAAGTCGTCGCGGCTGAACACTTGACCACGGTGCTTCGCCAAAAACAGCAAGAGCTCAAACTCTTTCAACGTCAGCCTCACGGGATCGCCGCCAACGGCCACCGTCCGGCCTTTTTCATCGATGGCGAGTTCCCCGAATTGCAGCCGGCCATTCTGTTCGCGGCTGCGCCGCGCCCGGCGCAGCACCGCCTCAAGACGAGCGATGAGCTCCCCCGGGCTGAACGGCTTGACGATGTAATCGTCGCCGCCAAGCTTCAATCCTTTCACTTTATCCCATTCTTCCCCCAGTGCCGTCAAAAACAAAATCGGCACGTCCGACTGCTCGCGAATGCGTGCGCAGACAGCGAATCCGTCCTGCTTTGGCATCATGACGTCCAATAGAACTGCATCAACCGGCTGTTGCGCAAGAATCGCCAACGCCTCGTCCCCGTCTCCTGCTTCCAAGCAGCGGAAGCCCGCGTTTTCCAAATACATGCCAACCAACAGGCGCATCTCTTCTTCATCATCAACAATCAACACCGTTCGCTTGTCCATTTACCGTCCCTCCCGAATGAGCAACTGCAGCGGGCCATCCCCTGTTTTCCAACGGGCAAGCGGACGCATCGTCGCTTCGTCGACCACGATGATTTCATCGCTGTCATAGCTGGCGATATACAAACGGCCTCCTGCCGCCTCGATGGCAAACGGATTGGCGCCGACAGACGCCGAAGCGAGCTTCTTTCCGTCTGGAGAAAATTGATAGACTGTGTTGGAGCCGTGGCTTAGCACAAACACGCCGCGGTTCGTTTCGGCAAAATCGACTGGCATGACTGGCGCGGCAAGCGTCCGGAGCAAACGGCCGTCCTCAAGCGAGTAGATGTGGATATTGCTCTCTACCTTGCTTCCGCTTCCGTGTCCGCCGACCCACAGCTCCCCTTGCCGCTCGCGCACCAATCCGCCTAGGGCGAACTTCGGCACGGCAAACGAATGGATGACGCGGCGGCGGGCTGCGTCGATGACCGACGCGCGTTCGTCTTGAAAATCGATGGCATACAGCCGCGTTCCAGCGCGGTTGACAAGCATCGTCATCGGAGACTGGCCAACCGACAGACGAGCGATTTCCTTCCCGTCGCGGCCCGTGACGCGCACCGCGTTGTGCACGCTGTCGCCGAAAAACCATGTGCGTCCATTTGGAGATGGAACCGCGCTTACGATGCCGCTTCCCGTTTTCCACTCCCTAAGCGGCTTCCCGGTTGTAAGGTCGTACCGGTAGACACGGTCAAGATTCCGGCCGTACAAAAGAAGCGTCCGTCCGTCTGGGCTCAACGCCCCGCCTTGAAACGGTTCGTTGATGTGCCAGCGAGCGACCTTTTCGCCGTTGTTCGCGTTCAAAAACGTGACCGTTTCCGCTTTGACATCGAGGCTGATGATGACCGAAAGCGAATCAGCGATCGGGGGAAACGATGTTTTCACGCAGCCGCTTAGCAGCAAGAGCCAACATAACAACATCCACATACTCACTCGATTCATCCAGTATTTCTCCTTCGCACGTTCGTTTCTGTCCTCATTATACCTCACATTTGTGAAAGAAGTTTGAAATCGCGCCATATAAAAACCCCACCGCCAACCAATGGCGATGGGGCGAACCGTTAATAAATCGGCGTATTGTCTTTGTTCATGTTTTCCAAAATCGCTTTGACGCGGGCGAGGAAGCGGCCGCAAATTAAGCCGTCCAAGACGCGGTGGTCAAGCGACAAGCATAAGTTGACCATGTCGCGGATGGCGATCATGCCGTTTTTGACAACCGGGCGTTTGACGATCGTTTCCACTTGCAAAATGGCCGCTTGCGGATAGTTGATAATGCCCATCGACTGCACCGAGCCGAACGCGCCGGTGTTGTTGACGGTGAACGTGCCGCCTTGCATGTCTTCCGGACGGAGTTTGCCGGCGCGCGTTTTCGCCGCCAGTTCAGCGATTTCGCGGGCGATGCCTTTGATCGTTTTCTCATCGGCGTGCTTGATGACCGGAACGAACAAAGCGTCATCCGTGGCAACGGCGATCGAGATGTTGATGTCTTTGCGCTGGATGATTTTATCGCCGGCCCACACCGAGTTCAGCTGCGGGAATTCCTTCAGCGCTTGGGCGACCGCCTTGACGAAGAAGGCGAAATACGTCAAATTGAAGCCTTCGCGCCGCTTGAACTCGTCTTTGATCGCGTCGCGGTAGGCGACAAGGTCGGTGACGTCCACTTCGACCATCGTCCACGCGTGCGGCGCTTCGTGTTTGCTGCGGAGCATGTTCGCCGCGATCGCTTTGCGCACCGGGGTGACCGGAATTTCGATGTCGCCCGCTCCAGCTTCGATCGTTGGCGCCGCTGGTTTGATCGGCGCCGTGACCGGAGCAGCTGGTTCCACTTGCGCGGCGGCCGGGGCCGGTTGTTCCGTTTTCGGTTCAGCTTTCGGCGCCGCTTGTTCCGCCGCCGGTGCCGCTCCTGCTTTCGGAATTTGCCCGGACTCAATGAGCTTCAGCAAATCTTTGCGCGTCACCCGTCCGCCGAGACCAGTGCCTTTCACTTGTTCAAGGTCAATGCCGTGTTCTTGGGCGAGGCGGAGCACGGCCGGCGAGTAGCGGCCGTTGTTCGCCCGGTCGGCCTTTTTCGGAGCGGCCGGCGGGGCGTTGTCTTCCGCTTTCGACGCTTCCTCCGCCGGCTTCGCTTCCGGCGCGGCCGCTTCGCCTTCCACTTCGATCGTGCAAATCGGCGCGCCGACCGGGAGCGTTTCTCCTTCTTTGGCGATCAGCTCGCGGATGACGCCGGCAAACGACGACGGAATCTCCGCGCTCACTTTATCGGTGATGACTTCGGCGACCGGATCGTATTTGTTCACTTTGTCGCCCGGGGAGACGAGCCATTTGCTGATGGTGCCTTCGGTGACGCTCTCCCCAAGCTGAGGCATCGTCAATTGTTCGATGGCCACATCGATACCCTCCTATCTTTGCTGCAATGTCTTCGCCTTAAAACGCCGCGAGTTCACGCATCGCTTTTTCGACTTTTTCCGGATTGACCATAAAGAACTTTTCCATCGTCGGCGCATACGGCATCGCCGGGACGTCCGGACCGGCCAAGCGCATAATCGGCGCGTCGAGCTCAAACAGGCAATGCTCAGCAATAATGGCCGCTACTTCGCTCATGACGCTGCCTTCTTTATTGTCTTCCGTGATGAGCAGCACTTTCCCCGTTTTGCTCGCCGCTTCGATGATCGCTTCTTTGTCGAGCGGATAGACGGTGCGCAAATCCAACAGGTGAACGGAAATGCCGTCTTGGGCGACGCGCTCGGCCGCCTGCAAGGCAAAATGGACGCACAGCCCGTACGTGATGACTGTGATGTCATCGCCTTCACGCTTGACGTCCGCCTTGCCGATCGGAAGCACGTAGTCGTCCGCCGGCACTTCCCCTTTAATGAGGCGGTAGGCGCGTTTATGCTCGAAAAAGAGAACCGGGTCTTCGTCGCGAATCGCCGCTTTCAGAAGCCCTTTCACATCGTACGGCGTCGATGGCATGACGATTTTCAGCCCCGGCTGATTGGCGAAAATCGCTTCGACCGACTGCGAGTGATACAGGGCGCCATGCACGCCGCCGCCGTACGGGGCGCGAATAACGATCGGGCAGTTCCAGTCGTTGTTCGAGCGGTAGCGGATGCGGGCCGCTTCGGAAATAATTTGGTTGACCGCCGGCATAATGAAGTCGGCAAACTGAATCTCAGCAATCGGGCGCAAGCCGTACATCGCCGCGCCGATGCCGACGCCGACGATCGCCGATTCCGAAAGCGGCGTATCAATCACGCGCTCTTCGCCGAACTGTTCGTATAACCCTTGTGTCGCTTTGAACACCCCGCCTTTTTTGCCGACGTCTTCTCCTAACACAAACACGCGCGGGTCGCGCTCCATTTCTTCGCGAATCGCCATCGTGACCGCATCAATATAGGAAATAACAGGCATCGTCGATTCCCCCTTACTCCTCGGCATACACGTAACGAAGCGCGTGCTCCGGTTCGGCGTACGGCGCCTTCTCGGCATAGTCGGTCGCTTCGTTCACTTCCTTCATGACGCGTTCTTGAATTTCTTTCTCTCGTTCATCGGTCAAGACGCCGGTTTCTTTCAAATAGTTGGCAAACGATACGATCGGGTCTTTGGCGCGCGCTTCAGCGAGCTCTTCTTCCGTCCGGTAGACGCGGTGGTCGTCGTCCGACGAGTGCGACGTCAAGCGGTATGTCACCGCTTCAATGAGCGTCGGCCCTTCGCCGCGGCGGGCGCGGTCGGCCGCTTCTTTCACAACGCGGTACACTTCAAGCGGATCGGTTCCGTCGACCGTATAGCCCGGCATGCCGTAGCCGATGGCGCGGTCGGACACCTTTTCGCATGCGAGTTGTTTCGAAATCGGCACAGAAATGGCGTACTTGTTGTTTTCGCACATGAAGATGACCGGAAGCTTGTGAACGCCGGCGAAGTTCGCCCCTTCGTGGAAATCGCCTTGGTTTGACGACCCTTCGCCGAACGTGACGAAGGCGACAAAATCTTTCTTTTCCATTTTCGCCGCCAACGCGAAGCCGACCGCATGCGGCACTTGCGTCGTCACAGGCGATGAACCGGTGACGATCCGGTTTTTCTTTTTCCCGAAGTGCCCGGGCATTTGCCGGCCGCCGGAGTTCGGGTCTTCCGCCTTGGCGAACGCCGCCAGCATCAATTCTCTCGGCGTCATGCCAAACGTCAGAACAACGCCCACATCGCGGTAATACGGCAGCACATAGTCTTTCGTCCGGTCAAGGGCGAACGCCGCGCCGACTTGCGCTGCCTCCTGCCCTTGGCACGAGATGACGAACGGAATTTTCCCCGCGCGGTTTAACAGCCACATACGCTCATCGAGCTTGCGGGCGAGAAGCATCGTTTCATACATTTCCAACACCGTGTCATCGCTTAATCCGAGCGCCTGATGACGGTTTTGCGCCATCGCAACAACCTCCCTTAGATTCACATAGTCAACCAATGATCGCGCGCCGAGCGGATGCTCCATAAGCTAAAAATGAATCGCTTTGCCGTCGACCGCCAGCGCCGCTTCCGCCACGGCCTCCGACAGCGTCGGGTGCGGATGAATGGCATGGGCGACTTCCCAAGTAGCCGCATCGAGCACGCGGGCGAGCCCGGCTTCGGAAATCAAATCGGTCACGTGCGGCCCGACCATATGGACGCCGAGCAGATCGTCCGTGTTCCGGTCGGCGACGATTTTCACAAACCCTTCCGCTTCGCCGAATACCAGCGCCTTGCCAATGGCTTTAAACGGAAACTTGCCGACTTTGACGTCATAGCCTTTCGCTTTTGCTTCCTGCTCCGTCAAGCCGACTGCCGCCGCCTCCGGCCGGGTGTAAATGCACCGTGGCACCATCGTATAATCAATCGGCGCCGGGTTGCACCCGGCTAAATGCTCAATGGCGACAATCCCTTCATGGGCGGCGACATGGGCAAGCTGCAAGCCGCCGATGACATCGCCGATCGCGTAAATGTGCGATTCTTTCGTTTGACCGAATTCGTTTGTTTGAATGTAGCCTTTTTCCACGACAATGTCGGTGTTTTCGAGGCCGATTCCTTCGATGTTCGCCTGCCGCCCGACGGAAACGAGCATCTTGTCGGCGGCAAACGTTTTCCGCTCGCCTTGATGCTCCGCTTGGATCGTGACGCCGTTTCCTTTCTCGAGCGTCTCCGGCAGCACCCGCGCTCCCGTGACGATGTTGACGCCGCGGCGGCGGAGCAATTTTTCCATTTCTTTTGACACGTCTTCATCTTCTGTCGGCAAAATGCGGTCAGCATACTCAAGCACGGTGACATCCACGCCGAAATCGTTCAGCATCGACGCCCATTCCATGCCGATCACCCCGCCGCCGACGATCAAGATGGACGATGGGAGCGTCTCCATTTGCAGCGCTTCATCGGACGTCATCACAAATTCGCCGTCCGGCTCGAGCCCTGGCAGCGTGCGCGGCCGCGAGCCGGTGGCGATGACGACAAATTTCGGCACAAGCATTTCGTTTTCGCTGCCGTCGTTCATTTCGACCGACACCGTCCCCGAAAGCGGCGAGAAAATCGATGGGCCGAGCAGGCGGCCGGTGCCAGCGTACACATCGATTTTCCCTTTTTTCATCAAATGTTGAACGCCTTTATGGAGCTGCTCGACGATGGCCGCTTTGCGCGCCTGCACTTTGGCAAAATCGAGGCGCACGCCGTCGGCGATGACACCAAACGCCTCGCCGTTTTTCGTTTGCGCGTACACTTCTGCACTGCGAAGCAGCGCTTTGGACGGAATGCAGCCCGCGTGCAGGCACGTGCCGCCAAGCTTCCCTTTTTCCACAACGGCCGTTTTCAACCCGAGCTGCGAGGCGCGAATGGCGGCGACATAGCCGCCCGTTCCTCCGCCTAGAATGACGACATCATATTCTTTTGCCATCTTGCCTTCTCCTTTCTGTCCGTTGCCGCATCAGCGCCGGGCTGGAACCGGCGAAACGGCCTCGCCTGGATACACTTTTTCCTCTTCTTCGCCGCGCAGGACGCGAAGCGCGCCTTCGGCGAGCGCCTGCAGTTCGTTTTCGCCCGGATGGACGATGACATCAGCGATCCATTGGACGCGGCGGGTGATCTGTTCGACAAACGATTTGCCGTACGCCAGTCCGCCGGTCAAAATGATGGCGTCAACTTTGCCGGAAAGCACGGCGCTTGCCGCACCGATTTCTTTCGCCACTTGGTACGCCATCGCCTCATACACGAGCTTGGCCTTTTCATCGCCGGCTTCGATCATTTTTTCGACTTTCACCGCATCGTTCGTGCCAAGGTAGCCGACAAGCCCCCCTTGGCCGACAAGCATGCGCATCACTTCCTCGCGATAATAATCGCCGGAGTAGCATAACGCCACCAAGTCGCCGGCCGGCACCGTCCCGGCGCGCTCCGGGCTGAACGGGCCTTCGCCGTCAAGCCCGTTGTTGACATCAACGACCCTTCCTTGCTTATGGGCGCCAACCGTGATGCCGCCGCCCATATGGGCGACGATCAAGTTCAATTCGTCATACCGCTTGCCAAGCTGTTTGGCGACGCGGCGCGCGACCGCTTTTTGGTTTAAGGCGTGGAAAATGCTGCGCCGTTCGATCAGTGGAAAGCCGCTGATCCGGGCGATCGGGTCGAGCTCATCGACGACGACCGGATCGACGATGAAGGCCGGAATGTTTAAGGCCGAGGCGATTTCATGCGCCAAAATGCCGCCGAGGTTGGACGCGTGCTGGCCGGAATATCCGCGCCGCAAATCTTCAAGCATCGTCTCATTGACGCGGTACGTCCCGCCTTCGATCGGGCGGAGGAGCCCCCCGCGGCCGCAGACGGCGCTCAATTTCGATAAATTGATCCCTTCTTCATCCAGTGCTTGCAAAATCGTTTGCTTGCGGAACTCATACTGGTCCGCGATTGTTTTATATTGCCGAAGCACATCCGCCTCATGGCGGATCGTTTTTTCGAGCAATGGCCGTTCGTTTTCAAAGACGCCAATTTTCGTTGAAGTCGATCCTGGATTGATCGTTAAAATGCGAAACTTCTGCTCTTCCATCGTTGCTGTCCCTCCATCATCCGCCGGCGGGGCGGAAGGCCGCCCCTCGCCTCTATTAGCGGGCGCGGCGGCGGCTTAAAATATGATGGCCGTTTTGCAAAAATTGGCTGCGCGCTTTGCGCATCGTTTCAATTCGTTCTTCGGCCATCCGGTCAGCGGCCACATACGTTGGAATGTTGTCGCGCTTGGCGATCGCGAACACTTTTTCGATGTTGTCATAAATTTGCTCGATTTTTTTCATCGCCCGTTCGCGGTTGTAGCCGTAAAGCTCGTCCGCGACGTTGATGACGCCGCCGGCGTTGATCACATAATCCGGTGCATAGACGATGCCCATTTCATGGATCATGTCGCCATGGCGCGGCTCTTTCAGCTGGTTGTTCGCCGAGCCGGCGATCACTTTTGCTTTCAGCTGCGGAATCGTTTGGTCGTTGATGATGCCGCCTAGCGCGCACGGAGCGAAAATGTCGCACTCCACGCCGTAAATGTCGTTCGGGTCGACCGCTTTCGCGCCAAATTCCTCGACCGCCCGCGCCACCGCTTCCTTGTTGATGTCGGTAACGATGAGTTTCGCTCCTTCTTCATGCAAATGGCGGCATAAATGGTAGGCGACATTGCCAACCCCTTGGACGGCGACGACTTTTCCTTCGAGCGAATCGCTGCCAAACGCTTCCTTCGCCGCCGCTTTCATCCCGCGATATACGCCGTAAGCCGTGGCCGGCGACGGGTTGCCGGATGAGCCGAATTCCGGCGAAATGCCGGTGACATAGTCCGTTTCTTGATAGATGATGTCCATATCGGCAACAGTCGTACCGACGTCTTCCGCCGTGATGTAGCGGCCGTTCAGCCCTTGAATGAACCGGCCGAACGCGCGGAACATCGCCTCGTTTTTATCTTTGCGCGGATCGCCGATGATGACCGTTTTGCCACCGCCTAAGTTGAGGCCGGCGGCCGCGTTTTTGTACGTCATGCCGCGGGCGAGGCGCAAGGCGTCTTCAAGCGCCTCTTCTTCCGAATTGTACATCCACATGCGCGTCCCGCCTAACGCCGGGCCGAGCGTCGTATCGTGAATGGCGATGATCGCTTTCAAGCCGGATTCTTTATCTTGGCAAAACAACACTTGTTCATAATTATATTTTTCCATATATTGAAACAGTTCCATCACTGATGGCCTCCTCCATCTATTTCATTTTGCCGCTGAACAAACAGCAAGCGCCAACGAATACAGTTTGCTTTCCGCCGAGTCGGCGCGCGACGTCAAGACGATCGGCGCCTTCGCCCCCGCGATGACCGCGCCGACGTTGGCCTTCGCAAAATAGACGAGCGACTTGTACAGCATGTTGCCGGATTCAATGTCCGGCACAAGCAAAATATCAGCCTGTCCGGCCACATCGCTTTCAATCCGCTTATGCTTCGCCGCCGCCATCGACACGGCGTTGTCTAACGCGAGCGGTCCGTCAAGCAGGCAATCGCTGATTTGCCCCCGCTTTTGCATCATAGCGAGCGCGGCCGCATCGACGGTTGCCGGCATGGCCGGATTGACCGTCTCCACCGCCGCCAACGCCGCGACTCTCGGGCGCTCAATGCCAATCGAACGCGCTACGCTGACCGCGTTGTTGACAATTTGCACCTTTTGCTCCAAATCCGGAGCGATGTTCATCGCCGCGTCGGTGACGATGACGAGCCGGTCGAACGCCGGCACCTCGAAAACCGCGACATGGGACAACACCTTTCCAGCGCGCAGCCCATACTCCTTGTTCAAGACCGCTTTCAGCAGTGTCGCCGTCGGCACATGCCCTTTCATCAACGCATCCGCCTCGTTCAAATGGACGGCGCGCACGGCAAGCTCTGCGGCTTGCCCGATCGAATTCGCATGAACGACATCGACGTCGGAAAAGCGGGTGCATCCTTTTTCCTTCAACAGCCGTCCGAGCCGCTCCCGATCGCCATAGAGCACAAAGCGTCCGAGACGGTGTTCGAGCGCCATCGCCACCGCTTCGATCACTTCTTCATCTTCCGCCGCCGCCACGGCCACCGTCCGGTCCTGGCATTGTCTTGCTTCTTCCACTAACGATTCAAGCTTCATCATCTGCACCAACCTTTTCTGCAAATCGTGCGGCACGATCTTTTATGCAAAAACCGTGCCAACTCATTATAAATGAAAACGCTTTTAACACACTGCTTTCGAAAATAAAAGTGTGCAACATTCTTCAATTCACGCAAGTTATTGCATGCTATTTTTGTCAAGCCCGTATTTCTCCAACTTGTAATATAAATTGCGCACCGAAATGCCAAGCGCCCGGGCCGCCGCTGTTTTATTGCCGCGATGGCGGCGAAGCGCCTGCTCAATCAAGCTCGCTTCGTATCGGCTCACCATTTCCCCAAGCGGCCGAAGCTCCTCTTCCATCTCCAGTCGAGGCGCCGGCGCCGACGAAGGCGAAGCGAGCGGCGGCAAATGCGCGGCATCGATCATCACTTCATGAAACTTCATGAAAATCATCGCCCGCCCGAGTACGTTTTCGAGCTCGCGGACATTGCCAGGCCAATCGTAGGCAAGCAGCCGCGCCATCGCTTCATCCGTCACCCCTTCGACGTTGCGCCCGTAATCTTGGTTCAGTTTCTGGATCAAATGCCGGCAAAGCGCCGGAATGTCTTCCTTGCGGGCGCGCAGCGGCGGAATGTAAATCGGCATGCGGTTGAGCCGATAATATAAGTCTTCACGAAAGGCGCCTTCGGCAATCGCTTTTTCAAGGTTGACATTCGTTGCAGCGATGACACGGACGTTGATTGGGATCGGCTTCGTCCCGCCGACGCGGACGATCTCCCGCTCCTGCAAGACGCGGAGCAGCTTCGCCTGCGTGCTGGCCGACAGCTCGCCGATTTCGTCAAGGAAAATGCTTCCGTTGTTTGCTTCTTCAAACAACCCTCGCTTGCCGCCGCGCCGCGCACCGGAAAACGCTCCTTCCTCATAGCCAAACAGTTCGCTTTCCAATAATGTTTCCGGAATGGCCGCGCAATTCACGCGGATAAACTTGTTATACTTTCGGTCGCTCGCGTTGTGAATGGCGTGGGCGAACAGCTCCTTGCCCGTCCCTGATTCCCCGCGCAGCAAAATCGTCGCCGGCGTTTTCGCCGCCAACTTCGCCTGCTCGATGGCAACCTTCATCTCTTCCGACTCGCCGACGATGTCGGCAAACGAATATTTCGCCTCGAGCGTGCGGATGATTTGCCGCGCCCGATTGAGCTCAGCCGTCAGCCGCTGAATTTCTGACACGTCATGAATGACACCGACGCTTCCTTTCAATACACCATCCACAATGATCGGCGCGACATTGACGATGACATCCCGGTTTTTCGGGCCGACTTTCATGCGCGCCCCGCGCACCGGGCGACGCGTTTTCAATACTTGCATGTGCATGCTTTCCCCTTCCGCAATGTCGGCCGTCGCCGGTTTGCCGATGACGTCTTCCTCCGTCAGGCCGGTGAGCCGTGTATACGCTGGGTTGATCAAAATGCCGTTCCCGTTTTCATCAACGACGGAAATCGCCTCTTCCGACGAGTGGATGATCGCTTCAAGCATCATGCGGACTTCTTTTAAGTCGGTGATTTCTTCCGCCAAAGCGACAAGCTCGGTGATGTCCTTGAATACCGCGAGCGCTCCAAACAGTTTGCCACTATCATCGATGATCGGGATGCGGGTGGTGATCAATTTTTTTCCATTGGCCAGTTCCACTTCTTGGTGAAACTCCGTCTGCCTCGTTTCGAGCACGCGCGGCAAGCCGCTTGACGGAAGAACGGTCAAAATATGCTTGCCGATCACTTTGTCTTTATCGACTTCAAGCAGCTCCGCCGCGCTTGGATTCATATCGGTAATGCAAGCATATTCATCAACGACAATCATGCCATCATGGGACGAATGAAAGATGAGCGCGCGTCGGGCCGCTTCACTTTTCAGCTCGGCAATGAGCTTTTCTTTTTCCTCAACGAGATCGGCCATCATCCGCGCGACCGCGCTCGGAACAATATTCGCCCCCTCGGGCGCCCGTCGGCGGATTTCTTCCAGGACATCCGCCTTACCCGTCGTTTCAATGATCAAATCAAGCGGCTCGGCCATCCATGGACGCCAGTCGCTCGCGGCGGCAATGCCCCATTTTTTCGCCAGCTGCAATCCCGGAGCGTGTGCATCTACATCCACGACCGCCACGACTTCGAACCCTGCTGCTCCATGGAGCAGCTTCAACAGCGATGTGCCGCGCGAGTCAGCCCCAATGATCATCACTTTTTTCATGTCCATCCACCACACTTTATAGTATGCCAACTTTTGCAGACACTTTTATCATACTTGATTGGCTCTTTCCTTGACAAACGCCCAATAACCGCTATGATAGTCGATAAGGCCACTCTTTTCGGAAAGGAACGCGATCGCGATGGGGCGAATGATTGCGCTGTTGATTTTAGTCATTCCCGGGCTTGGAGCGGCGCTTGGCATCAAATGGATGCGCGATGCGTTGTTTGGCATCAACGGGCCGCTGTTTTCTGCCTTATGGCTCCAATTTCTCGCCGGGCTCGCGCTGTTTGCCGCCGGGCTGGCGTTTCTCGGCGGTTTTTTGCTGCACCGCGACCGGAAGCGCAACAAAGTGCAGGCGCGTTTTCAACGAAAACGAAAAACACCTTGACTCGAAACGTTGATGCCTTTGCATTGGGAAACATCCATTTCAAGGCAAACAAAAAATGCCTTAACGTCTCTCGTTAAGGCGTTTTCTCTTTCCATTGCTTCGCTTGTCGCGGGTAGTCGGTGAAGACGGCGTCAACGCCATAAGCAAACATCGTTTTCATCACATTTCGCTTATTTACCGTAAACGGGCGGACCGCCACCCCGCGCCGCCGCGCTTCGGCGGCAAATTCCGCCGTCACCGTCCGATAGTGCGGATGCACCCCGTCGGCGTTCATGGCGCGCACATACGTCCATGGGTCATACAGCGGCTCGATGTACAAGAGCGCCGTCTCGATTTCCGGTGCAAGCGTTCGGCAAAGGCGCATGCTATGATGATTGAACGATGACAAAATCGTCCGTTTCTCAAGCCCATAGCGGCGCACGAGGTCGATCGTTTTTTGCTCAAGCGCTTCGTAGGGGATGAGGCTATTTTTCAGCTCGATGTTGACCGCCATCCGTGTTGATGACAGCCAAGCAAGCACTTCTTCAAGATGCGGAATCGGACAATGGCCATACTTGCCTCTCCATTTCGCCGCCGCGTTCAATCGGCGCAGTTCGCGGTACGTGATGGCTTTCACCCAGCCGCTGCCGTCCGTCGTCCGGTCGACCGTTTCGTCATGAATGACGACGATTTCGCCGTCTTTTGTGAGCTGCACATCCAATTCAATGCCGTCCGCCCCTACTTTTTCCGCCTCGATAAACGCCGCCATCGTATTTTCCGGGTGCGTTCCCGCCGCCCCGCGATGGGCAAAAATCCATGTCATTCTTCCTTCTTCCTTTCGCATTTATTCGCCGTTCAGCCAAGGAACTGGCCGAAACCGGCGGCCGTTCGTTATACTAAAACTAATACTATGAACAAACGAGGTGAGATGATGCAGCCGTTGAAAATTTCGCTGGAAACGGCGCAAAAGCTGGCCAAAGCGCTCGGCGTGCCGATCGAGCAAATCATGCATATGCCGCCGCACATTTTGGTGAACAAGCTGCTGGAATTGGAGAAAAAGGAAAACGACCCATCTTAACCGTCTGGCCCTTGGCGGTAAAGCCGCCTCTGTACACCAGGCGCAAGCCGTGTTCCCCCTCTTTTCGCTCCAGCAAGCCGCCAAACGGCAAAAAAGACGCCCGCAATGCGGAGCGTCTTGCCGCTTTGGCTATCATTCGTTTTCCGTTACGATGCCTTATGCTCAAGCCGCAGTTTGTCCGCCACCATGGCGATGAATTCCGAGTTGGTCGGCTTTGCTTTCGAGACGCTCACTGTATAGCCGAACAGCGAGGAAATCGATTCGAGGTTGCCGCGGCTCCAAGCGACTTCGATCGCATGGCGGATGGCGCGCTCGACGCGGCTGGCGGTCGTGTTGTATTTTTTAGCGATGTCCGGATAGAGCACTTTCGTGATGGAGCCGAGCAGTTCGATGTCGTGATACACCATCGCGATCGCTTCGCGCAAGTACAGATAGCCTTTAATATGCGCCGGGACGCCGATTTCATGGATGATGCTCGTAATGCTGGCATCCAAATTTTTCGGTTTGTTGTCGCGCGCCTGGTAGGCAGAGCTGGTTTTTCTGACCATCGGCGCCGTTTTGCCATGAATCTGCCGAATGTGATGGACCAAATTCTCCATGTCGAACGGTTTTAAAATGAAGTAGGAGGCGCCAAGTTCCACTGCCTTTTTCGTGACATCCTCCTGGCCGAACGCCGTCAGCATAATGACGCTCGGCTGATGCTCACAACCTGCGCGGATTTTCTCAAGCACAGCCAACCCATCCAAGTGCGGCATAATGATGTCCAGAAGCAAAATATCCGGCCGCTTTTCCTCGAGCATATGAAGGCAGTCTTGGCCGTTATACGCCGTGCCCATCACTTCCATGTCCGGCTGGCTCGAGATATATTCGTCAAGCAATGTCACCAATTCGCGGTTATCATCGGCAATGCACACCTTAATGCTCAAAACGATCGTCCTCCCCCACTTTTTCTTGCTATGTAACATTCCGTTAACGTACATTCGACAACAGCGGCAAAAAATCCTTTTATTTTTCAAAAAATAAAAATTATAACAAAAAATGAGCTCATTAGACAATATTCGTTTTCACCAGCGATGCGTTTGTCGAAAAATCTTTACACCTTTCATTTTAACGGATGTTTCACCAAATATCTATGCCAAACCGGCAAAATTTTTGCCGCCTTTTTTGAAAAATTTTTAGTGGCTGCCAACCAATATTGCGGAACCAATCAAGCCGCTCACAGCATTTCGAAACATTGGCCTTGGGATGATCAGGAAGAGATGAATGGCGACCAAATCATCATTCATCATTTCACCAAATATACGCAAGAATCGAATGTTGGCTGCCGGGAAAAAGCGAGCCGACTTTGTCAGCTCGCTTTCTTTTGTTTGCCGTATAGATCGATGCCTGCCTCTTGCAGCATCCACTCAATGTGGACGCCATAGCCGGATGTCGGATCATTCACGAAAACGTGCGTCACTGCGCCTACGAGTTTTCCGTCCTGAATGATCGGGCTGCCGCTCATCCCTTGGACGATGCCCCCTGTTTTCTTTAACAAGCGCGGGTCAGTTACGCGAATCACAAGGCCTTTGGTCGCAGGAAATTTCTGCGGAATGATGCTGACAATTTCCACGTCAAACTGCTCGACTTTGTCGTTTTCCACCACTGTCAATATTTTTGCCGGTCCTTCTTTCACTTGGTTCGCTAAGGCAACCGGGATCGGTTTTGTGAACGGACCGTTCGGCAGTGGTTTGATCAGCTTGCCGAAAATGCCAAACGGGCTGTTGGTGGTGATTGTGCCGATCACTTCTTCGCGGTCGGAAAAGCGGGCTAATTTTTCACCTGGATTGCCGCTCGTCCCTTTTTCGATCGATGTGACAGTCGAGCGCATAATTTGCCCGTTTTGCACGACAATCGGCTTTTTCGTATCCATGTCAGAGATGACATGGCCAAGTGCGCCATATGTTTTTGATTTGGGGTCATAAAATGTCATCGTCCCGATGCCGGCGGCCGAATCGCGAATGTACAGGCCGATGCGGTACACATCGTCATGCTTATCTCTCAGCGGAACGAGCTTCACCGTCATGGAGTGCTGATCGCGCAGAATTTTTAGATGAAGCGGTTTTCCCGTTTTGCCGGCCTCCTCAATGAAAGGGGAGAGGTCGCTCATGTTTTCGATTTTTTGGCCGTTAATGCCAATAATGATGTCGCCGACTTGAATGCCGGCTGCCTCTCCCGGCGATTTTTTCCCGTTTTCGGTTTCGACAAGGTGGTAACCGACGACAAGAACGCCGACGGTATTGAGCTTGACGCCGATCGATTGTCCGCCGGGAATGACTTTGAGCGTCGGCAGCACGTTGACATCCACTTGCTTGATCGGCATTCCGGCAACCTGCAACACCATCGTTTCATGTCCGCGGCGTTTCGCCTTTACAGACAGAGAACCGTTTTTTCGCTCAATATTGAGCGTTTCGGGAGCGTTTCGGTCATTGACGGCCGCTTGCACAGGAAGGGAAGCAGCAGAAAATTCAACCGCATCGCCTTCAAACAGGACAAGCTGCTTTGGAATTTGCCAATATTCCTTCATCGGTTTGGAAAAAGCGATGGCCGTCAATATACCAAGGAGAAGCACTCCTGCGATTTTTCGCGCCGTTTCTTTATTCAATGTCGTCCACTCTCCTCGCTCCCGCCTACACCATGCAAAAACGGTTACAGTTTTAATTTTGCCTGAACCGGGGAAAATATAATCGCCCTGCCGATAAAAAAGCTGCCCGGAATTGGATGGACTTGCATCCGGACAGCCGCACGGCTTTTGGCTTATCTTTAATGGAAACGCCGTAGTTCTCTTGAGGAGAGCGGGCGCCAAGTCAGAGCAGGCAGGCGGCATCAGCCCTCTTTGAGAGGGATGCTCCTCCCTTCGACGAACAGAGGAAACAGGAATCAATGTTTCATTTTCGCCGCCAGTTCCAACAGCTCTTTGGCATGCCGTTTCGTCAGCTCCGTCATCTCGACGCCGGAAATCATCCGCCCGATTTCCTTCACTTTCTCCTCCTCATTGAGCTTCCTCACGACCGTCTTCGTCCGTTCCCCATCCGTCTCTTTGGCGATCAACAAGTGCGTGTCCGCCATCGCCGCGACTTGCGGCAGATGGGAAATGCAAAGCACTTGCGACTGGCTGGCGATGCGGTAAATTTTTTCCGCCATCGCCTGAGCGACGCGTCCGCTGACACCGGTGTCGACCTCATCAAAAACAATCGACGTCACTCCTTGATGTTTGGAAAAAATCGTTTTCAACGCCAGCATAATGCGCGACAGCTCCCCGCCGGAAGCGACTTTGACGAGCGGTTTTAACGGCTCGCCGACGTTCGTCGAAATGTAAAATTCGACGACATCGATGCCATCTTCTTGGAACCTAACCGGCACGCCGTCGACCAAAGGGGCGTCAAGCGATCCTTCGCGCTTGGCAAATACGATGTCAAATTTCGTTTTGTCCATGTACAAGTCTTTCAGTTCTTGATGAATGCGCTCAATCAGGCGCCGGGCATATGTTTGCCGAACAGCGGTGACGTTTTTCGCCTCCGTGAGCAACTCGTCCGTCACCGCAGCGAGCTGCTGCTTAAGCTCATGCACATGCGTTTCGCGATTTTCGATTGTCTCGATTTCCTCGGCGATCGTCTCGGCATAGTGCAAAATATCGGCAATCGTCGCCCCGTATTTTCGTTTGAGCTGCCCGATTTCCGCAAGACGGCTTTCAATGGCATCGAGCCGTTCTGGGTCGTACTCCATCCCCTCAATTTGATCGCGCAGCTTGTACATGACTTCCTCGAGCAAATAGTAGCAGTTCGCTGTCGTTTCATGCGCATCTTTGAGCGCTGCATCCATGCCTGCGACATCATCGAGATGGCGCATCGCCTCCCCGATGGAATCAAGCCCGCGTCCCTCTCCGGAGAGTGCCTCATAGCTTTTCTGCAACGCGGTGTAAATTTTTTGAAAATTTACGATGCGAACTTTTTCCTCCATCAGCCGCTCGTCCTCGCCCGGCTCGAGCGCCGCCTGCTCGATTTCGCGCAGCTGAAACGTCAGCAAATCAAGCCGGTGCGCCATTTGCTGTTCATTTTCGCTCAGCTTTTTCAATTTGTTTCCGAACTCCTCATACCGCTCATAGACGGCGCGGTAGCGGACAAGCGCCTCTGCAGCCTCTAGGCCGCCGAACTCGTCTAAAAGCGGCAGATGGCGGGACGGATCCATCAGTTCTTGATGTTCATGCTGGCCGTGAATATCAACAAGCGTCGCCCCGATGTCGCGCAGCACCGCCGTAGTGACGAGCTTGCCGTTAATACGGCAGACGCTTTTGCCGTTAGCCAAAATATCGCGGCGCAACACGATCATGCCGTCGCTGGCGTCGATGCCAACGTCCGCGCATTTTTGCCAACACGGATGGCGGTCATCATCAAGCAAAAACAGCCCTTCGATTTCCGCCTTTTCCGCTCCAAAGCGAACAAATTCAGCGGAACCGCGTCCGCCGATCAACAAATGAATCGCGTCGATGATGATCGATTTGCCGGCTCCCGTTTCGCCGGTTAACACTGTCAGCCCTTTGTCGAACGACAACGAGAGCGACTCGATAATGGCGAAATTTTTAATCGACAGCTCGGCGAGCATTTCACCACTCCTTGCCTGTCCGATTGATTTCTCTTTTGATTATAGCACATATGTTCGTGTTTGCAAGCGAGGACCACCCTGTCGTTCCGTCCTTGAACGTGGAACGGAAGCGGGGCCGGTCCTCGCCTAGAGCATGGACAACAGCTGGTCGGATACTTTTTCCGCATCTTTCGGCGTACGGCAGATGATTAGGCACGTATCGTCGCCGCAAATCGTACCGACGATTTCGTTCCAATCCAAATTGTCGAGCAAAACGCCGACGGCATGGGCGTTGCCCGGCAGCGTCCGCAAGACGAGCAAGTTGCCCGTTCCGTCAAGCTTCACAAACACATCAACAAGCGCCCGCTTCAGCTTTTGCAACGGATTGAAACGCTGGTCGGACGGAAGGCTGTACTTGTAGCGGCCGTTGGCCATCGGCACTTTGACGAGCTGCATTTCTTTAATGTCGCGCGAGACGGTCGCCTGGGTGACGTTAAAGCCAGCTTCTCTCAGCCGTTCGACAAGCTCGTCTTGCGTTTCGATGTCATGGTTCATAATGATTTCACGAATTTTAATATGCCTTTGCCCTTTGTTCACATTGCGCCACCTCTTTGCTTGCAAAATGCCACGCTGTTGTTCCCCGCCCGCCGCTATTCGCCGTGCCCCTCTGTCCTGTCGCCGCGCAAATGGGCGTGCGCCTCACGTACGATATGTGCGATCGGCATCGGCAGACGGTTTTCCCCTTTGCGATTTTCTCCCGAATAAACAGCGTGAAGCAAAAACTCAATGTTGCCATCGCCGCCCGTAATTGGCGAATAGGATAAGTGCAAAACATCGAATCCTTCCGCGCAGGCGAATTGAATAATCGATTCGAGCACTTCCTCGTGAATGTTCGGGTCACGAACAATCCCTTTTTTGCCGACCTTTTCCTTGCCGGCCTCAAACTGCGGCTTGACGAGAGCAATCACATCGCCGCCCTGCACAATGACCGTCTTGACGACCGGCAGAATGAGCCGCAACGAAATAAACGAGACATCGATGACAGCTACTTCCGGCAGCCCTTTCGTAAACTGATCCGGCGTCACGTAGCGGAAGTTCGTCCGCTCCATCACAACGACGCGCTCGTCTTGACGCAGCTTCCAGGCAAGCTGGTTGTAGCCGACATCGACGGCATACGTCAGCTTCGCTCCATGCTGCAAGGCGCAGTCGGTGAAACCGCCGGTCGACGCGCCGATGTCAAGAACAATTTTATTTTCCACGCGAATGTGAAACTCGCGCAACGCTTTTTCCAGTTTCAACCCACCGCGGCTGACGTACGGAAGCGGGTTGCCTTTCACCTCAAGGGGAATGTCAACCGGCACTTTTTCCCCGGGCTTATCGAGTCGAACGTCGTTTGAATAGACAAGCCCGGCCATGATCGCTCGCTTCGCCTTTTCCCGCGTTTCCGCCAGCCCTCGTTCGACAAGCAACACATCGAGCCGTTCTTTTTTTCCTTTCATGTCTCAAGCCCTTTTCTGTTTTCTTGGCGCCATCGTTTTGATGCGGTCGATGATATGGGCCGACGTCAGCCCGATTTCATTGAGCAGCTCGCTGACGCTTCCATGTTCGATAAAGCGGTCCGGGATGCCCATTCGTTCGATGACCGCTCCGTGGTAGCCATGATCATGAGCAAACTCCAACACAGCACTGCCAAAGCCGCCTTGCAGCACCGCCTCTTCGACCGTTAAGATCGGCAGGCGGCTTTCAAGCAGTTCGTGAAGCATCGCTTCATCCATCGGCTTCAAAAAGCGGGCGTTGACGACTTTCACTGATATGCCGTCTTTCGCCAGCTCGTCAGCCGCCTTAAGCGCCATCGAAATCGTCGTGCCAAACGTCAAAATCGCCGCATCGCAGCCGTTGTGCAACACTTCCCACGTGCCGATTGGAATTTCTTTCAGCTCCTCATCAAGCGGTACGCCAAGCCCGTTGCCGCGCGGGAAACGCATGGCGATTGGCCCGTCGTCGTAGCGGATGGCGGTGTACACCATGTGCTGTCCTTCGTTTTCGTCTTTTGGCATCATCAACACCAAGTTCGGCACATGGCGCAAAAAGGCGATGTCAAACACCCCTTGGTGCGTTTCGCCGTCCGCCCCGACCAACCCAGCACGGTCAATGGCGAAAAAGACATTTAAGTTTTGCCGGCATACATCATGGACGACTTGGTCATAGGCGCGCTGCAAAAACGTCGAATAAATGGCCAAAAACGGTTTCATCCCTTGCGTCGCCAATCCAGCCGCGAGCGTTGTCGCGTGCTGCTCGGCGATGCCAACATCAAACATCCGATCTGGGAACTCGCTTGCGAACCCTTCCAGCTTCGAGCCGACCGGCATCGCCGGCGTAATCGCGACGATGCGCGGGTCGGTGCGGGCGAGCCGGCGCACCGTTTCGCTGACAAGCGCGCTCCATGACGGACCGGCCTCTTTCGTTTTGACAAAAGCACCGGTTTCGATTTTGTACGGCCCTGTGCCGTGCCATGTGCCGACTTTGTCGTTTTCCGCCGGACTGTATCCTTTCCCTTTCTTCGTGATGACATGCACAAGCACCGGACCTTTCATCTTCTTCGCATAGCGCAAGTTCTCAAGCAAATCCTCAAAATCGTGGCCGTCGACCGGGCCTAAATACGTAAACCCAAGTTCTTCAAAAAAGACGCCGGAGACAAGCAAATATTTCAAGCTGTCTTTCAACCGCTCGGCGGTCGCCGCCAGCTTGCCGCCGACCGCTGGGATACGCTTGAGCAACAGCTCCAGTTCATCTTTCACCCACTGGTATTTGCCGGCGGTGCGCAGCCGACCGAGGATGTTGTGCAACGCGCCGACGTTCGGGGCGATCGACATTTCATTGTCGTTTAAGATGACAATCATATCCGTTTTCTCATGCCCGATATGGTTGAGCGCCTCAAGCGCCATGCCGCCGGTGAGCGCCCCATCGCCGATGATTGGCACGATGTATTCATCCGTCCCTTTCAAATCACGGGCAATCGCCATGCCCATCGCCGCCGACAGCGACGTCGAGCTATGGCCCGTTTCCCACACGTCATGCTCGCTTTCGCTCCGTTTCGGGAATCCGGACAGCCCCTTGTATTGGCGGAGCGTGTCGAACGCAGCGGCGCGTCCGGTCAAAATTTTATGCACGTATGACTGGTGTCCGACATCCCAAATGAGCTTGTCTTTTGGGCTGTCGAACTCGCGGTGGAGGGCGATCGTCAGCTCGACAACCCCTAAGTTTGGGCCGATATGTCCGCCCGTTTTCGACAACTTCTCAATTAAAAACCGCCGAATCTCGGCGCTTAACCGTTTCAGCTCAGGAATGGACATGTTTTTGACAACGCACGGATGGTCAATTTTTGTCAAGTCCAACAAAGATCACTCGCTTTCATTCTGTCGTTCTCCGAGCCGTTTCTCCTCGTACAGGTAGTATTATTATACATGATCCGGCGCGAAAAATCGACTTTTCCCGCCAACGCAGCCCGTCACCACTAGGACGCGTTTTGTGGTGTATCTTCTATAGAACTTGCGGCGGCCGCCCGGCGGAAAACAACCAAAAAAACAAGGCCGCCTCCGCCCCGAAGGAAAGCGAACAACGGGAACAAGAGGCCGCCGCCCCGAATCAGTCAGTGATCGCGGACCGCGACAAGCTCGCAAATGTAGGCAAGCACAGCGCCATCCACCCCAGCCTGCCGCAAATGGAGCTTCGCAGCATCAATATGAAACGTCAGCTTCTCTTTGGCGCCATCAAGCGAGAGCAGCGCCGGATACGTCACTTTCTTGTTGTCATGGTCGCTGCCGACTCGCTTGCCGATTTTCTCTTCCGTCCCTTCAATGTCCAAAATATCGTCGCGAATTTGAAAGGCGAGGCCTAAATGCGCGGCGAACTCGTTGAGTTCGCGCGTCTGCCGACCATCGGCGCCGCCGAGCAGGGCGCCGGCGTGCACGCTGTATTGCAGCATTTTCCCCGTCTTATGGCGGTGGATGTATTCCAATTCCGCAAGCGCCAGCGTTTTTCCTTCCGCCTCCATATCAGCCGCCTGTCCAGCGACCATGCCTTCCGGGCCGGCCGCCTTTGCGAGCTGCTCGATAAGCTGCAGACGGACGGGAGGCGGCACGCGGTCGTTATCGACCTCGGCGATCAATTGAAACGCATACGTAAGCAAGGCGTCCCCAGCCAAAATGGCCATTGCCTCGCCGAACACTTTATGGTTGGTCGGCTTGCCGCGCCGCAAATCGTCGTTGTCCATGCTTGGCAAGTCATCGTGAATAAGCGAATACGTATGAATCATTTCAATGGCGCAAGCGACTGGCAGACCGATCGCCGGGTCTTTGCCAAGCGCTTGGATGGTCGCCAGCAACAAAAGCGGGCGGATTCGTTTGCCGCCGGCCTCAAGCGAGTAGGCCATCGCCTTTTTCAGCGTCTCCGGCCCACGAAGCCGCGCCATATAGGAGGAAAGCGCCGCCTCGACGGCCCGTTTTTGTTCGTTGAGAAACTGTTCAACCGAAAGCAGCACCACCTGTCACTCCTCCTCCGGCGAAAAAGGGACAAGCTCGCCGTCTTCGCGCAGCATGTACTCCAACTGTTTCTCCACATGCTGCAATTTATCATGGCAAAGCTTGGACAGTTTCATGCCTTCTTGAAAAAAGGCGATCGCCTCCTCAAGCGGCACGTTCCCTTCCTCGAGCTTATCGACGATTTCCTCCAGTTTTTTCATCGCTTCTTCAAACGTCATCTCTTTTTCTTCGCTCATACCGTACTCTCCTCCACTCCCGTCACTTGACAATCGACTCGTCCGTCTTGAACTTGAATGGAAAGATGCTCGCCGATTCGAAGCTGTTTCGTTCGTTTCACGAGCTCGCCCTGCTCATTGTACACCAAGCTGTAGCCCCGCTCCATGATGCGAAGGGGGCTTAGCGCCTCAAGCCGGGCGAGGTTGGAGCGAAAGCGGAACCGATGGCGCTCCACCGCAGTGCGCATCGCTTTTTCCAGCGCATTGGCGGCCGCCTTTTGCCGTTCTTTCATCCGTTCAAGCTCTGCAGCCGGATGATGCCGCCATAGTCTCATGTCAAGCTCATGCAGCCGCTGACGGTGTTTGTCGACGAGCCGTTCGCGTTGGCGGCTAAGCCGCTCAAGCAACGCATCAAGCTGCTGTTCTTTTTGTTCATAGAGCCGCTTGGGATAGCGGAATGCGTAGGATCCTTGCAGCCGGCGAAGCTGCTCTTTATCAGCGGCAAGCCGCTCTTTCATGGCGCGGATGAGCCGCCATTTCCGCTCGACGAGCCGCCTAGAGATCTCCCCAACATGCGGCGCCGCCATCTCAGCTGCTGCCGTCGGCGTCGGCGCCCGCAAATCGGCGACAAAGTCGGCGATCGTAAAATCTGTTTCATGGCCGACAGCGGAAATAATTGGAATTTTGGAGGCAAAGATGGCGCGGGCGACGATTTCTTCATTGAACGCCCACAATTCTTCGATCGAGCCGCCGCCGCGGCCGACAATCAGCACATCAACCCCGCCGAACGCATTCGCCCGTTCGATGGCGCGCACAATGGAGGGCGCCGCCCCGTCCCCTTGAACGAGCGCTGGAAACAAAATGACTTTGGCGAGCGGATAGCGGCGGCGAATCGTCGTCATAATATCGCGCACCGCCGCTCCAGTCGGCGATGTGACAACACCGATGCAGCGAGGAAAGGCTGGAAGCGGCTTTTTATGGGCCGGCGAAAACAGCCCTTCCGCCTCGAGCCGCTGCTTCAGCTGTTCGTAGGCTAAATAGAGGCTTCCGACGCCTTCCGGCTGCATTTCTTTGACATAAAGCTGATAGTTGCCGTTCGGTTCATACACGGAAATTTCCCCGCGCGCGAGCACGTTCATCCCATCTTCAGGATGGAACGGCAAATATTGGTTGTAGCCGGCGAACATGACGGCGGCAATGCGTCCTTGGCTGTCTTTCAACGTAAAATACATATGGCCGCGCGAATGCTGCTTAAAATTCGAAATCTCGCCCTTCACCCATAGATCGCGCAAATGCGGGTCGACATCGAACTTGCGTTTGATGTACTTCGTCAGCGCTCCGACCGTCACATATTTAACTTCCACTGATCCTGCCCTCACTTTGCGGCCAGCTGCCGTGCCGCTTCAATCGTGTTGTGCAAGAGCATCGTAATCGTCATCGGCCCGACTCCACCCGGCACAGGCGTCATATAGCCAGCCACTTCTTTTACAGCGTCAAAATCGACATCGCCGCACAATTTGCCGTTCTCAAGCCGGTTGACGCCGACGTCGATGACGACCGCCCCGGGCTTGATGTGTTCCGGGCCGATGAGGCGCGCCTTGCCGACAGCGACGATCAAAATGTCCGCCTGCCGAGTGATGGCGGCCAAATCCGGCGTTTTCGAGTGAGTGTAGGTGACGGTGGCATGTTCGTGCAAAAACAGCTGGCCAACCGGTTTGCCGACGATGTTGCTTCGGCCGACGACGACAACGTGCTTGCCGGCGATGTCAATGCCGGCCGATTGCACCATCACTAAAATGCCATGCGGAGTGCACGGGAGAAACGCCCGTTGGCCGATCATCATTTTTCCGACATTGATCGGGTGAAACCCATCGACATCTTTTTCCGGTGCGATCGTTTCAATAACCGACCATTCGCAAATGTGATCCGGCAGCGGCAGCTGCACTAAAATGCCGTGCACCGCTGGATCGACGTTTAACTCGCGGATTTTCGCAAGCAGCGTCTCTTCGTCGATCGCCGCTGGAAACGTGTAAAGGAACGAGCGAATGCCGACCTCGGCGCACGCTTTTTGTTTTCCTTTTACATACGAATGCGACGCCGGATCGTCGCCGACTAGAATGACGGCCAGCCCCGGCTCAACGCCCTCCGCTTTCAACTGTGCGGCTTGATCCGCCAATGCGGTGCGAATCGTTCTCGCCATCTCCGTTCCGCTAATGATTTGTGCTGTCATCGTGTTTCGTTCCCCTCTCCTCGTTCATCATTCGAGATCAGCCCGCGATGCAGCCGGTTTTATTTTTGCAGCGCCGCCTTCACTTTCGAAAGCACGCCGTTGACAAAACTTCCGGATTTCCAATCGCCGAATTTTTTCGCCAGCTCGACCGCCTCATCGAGGCTGACGCTTACCGGCACATCATCGGCGTATTTCATCTCGTACGTCGCCATGCGCAAAATGGCGCGGTCAACGTTGGCGACACGTTCAAGCGTCCATTTTTCCAAATTGGCGCGCAACAGCTCGTCAATCTCTTCCTGGTGCTCGACGACGCCAAAGACGAGCTGGCGCAAAAACGGGTCGATGTCGCCGCCCGTGACATTGTGGAGCGCCTCGTCTGGAGGAATGTGTCCGACATCGATTTGAAACAGCGCCTGCAACGCCTTTTCCCGTGCTTCATGCCGCTTCATAGCGGTCCCCCTTTCCAAAAACGAACATTCACAATGAAATCATATCATATTTTTCGGAAAAAACCACCCTTTTCCCACAAATCATTCGTGTTGCCGTTGGCAGCGCCATAACGGCCTCGTTCATTACAATAACAAACTTTGTCCAAAAAAACAAAAGGCAGCCGCCGAAAAAGCAACTGCCTTGCGAGATCACTGTTCGACCACGCCTTGTTCCTGCTTGCCGCCCTCAAACTGGATGCCGACGATATGAACGTTCACTTCGCTCGCCTCGAGGCCGGTCATGTTCCAAAGCGCCTGGCGCACATTTTCCTGCACCTTTTTCGCCACGTTCGGAATCGATGCGCCAAACTGGACGAGGCAATAAAGATCGATGACGACGCCGTCGTCGCGCAAATCAACCTTGACGCCTTTTCCATGGTGTTTCTTTCCAAACCGTTCGGCGACGCCGGCGGCGAAATTGCCGCGCATTTGCGCGATGCCGTCGACTTCTGACGCCGCGATGCCAGCGATCACCTCAATCACTTCCGGTGCAATTTCCACCTTGCCAAGCGCCGGGTACGCTTGCTCTGTTTCAAAAACATGCTCAGACATAAGGCACCTCCTATTCCGCCTTCATAATATCATATAACTCCAAAAACTTCGTATTAAACTCACCGCTTTGAAATTTCTCATGCTCCATTAATTTTATGTGGAACGGAATCGTTGTATGAATGCCTTCAATGATAAACTCCGAAAGCGCCCGTCGCATGCGGGCGATCGCTTCCGCACGCGTCGGCGCATGAACGATCAATTTGGCGATCATCGAATCATAATACGGCGGGATCGTATAGCCTGGATAGGCGGCAGAATCGACGCGCACGCCCGGGCCGCCCGGCGGCAGGTACATGGCGATTTTCCCCGGCGACGGCATAAAGTTTTTCGCTGGATTTTCGGCGTTGATCCGGCACTCGATCGCCCAGCCGTTAAACGCGACGTCCTCTTGGGTGATCGACAGCTTTTCACCGGCGGCGATGCGGATTTGCTCCTTGACCAAATCGATGCCGGTGATCAGTTCAGTGACCGGATGCTCGACTTGAATGCGCGTATTCATCTCCATGAAATAAAATTGTTTGTTCCGGTGGTCATAAATAAATTCAACCGTACCGGCGCCGGTGTAGTTGACCGCTTTCGCCGCCTTGACCGCCGCCTCGCCCATCTTCCGGCGCATTTCGTTGTCAAGGGCCGGCGACGGCGCTTCCTCGACCAGTTTTTGCAGCCGGCGCTGGATCGAGCAGTCGCGCTCGCCGAGATGAATCGTATTGCCGTACGAGTCAGCGAGCACTTGAATTTCGACATGGCGGAAATCTTCGATATATTTTTCAATATAGACGCCTGGGTTGCCAAACGCCGTCGCCGCTTCCTGCTGGGTGATGTTGATGCCTTTGACGAGCTCGCCTTCGTCGCGGGCGACGCGGATTCCTTTCCCGCCGCCGCCGGCCGTCGCTTTAATGATGACCGGATAGCCGATCTCTTCGGCAATCGCCCGCGCCTCATCAAGGCTTTCGATAATCCCGCGCGACCCAGGCACGATCGGCACCCCCGCCTCGCGCATCGTCTCGCGAGCGATGTCTTTAATGCCCATTTTTGCAATCGCTTCCGGACTTGGGCCGATAAATGTCACGTTGCATTCACGGCACAGCTCGGCGAACGCTTCATTTTCCGCCAAAAACCCGTAACCGGGGTGGATGGCGTCACAGCCAGTCAGCGTGGCGACGGTCATAATGTTTGTGAAATTTAAATAGCTGTCTTTCGAAGCGGTCGGCCCTATGCAGTACGCCTCATCAGCCAGCTGCACGTGCAAGGCGTCGCGGTCGGCTTGCGAAAAGACAGCGACCGTCTCAATCCCAAGCTCGCGGCAGGCGCGGATGATGCGGACGGCGATTTCCCCGCGGTTCGCCACCAACACTTTTTTGATCATCGTCCGTTCTCTCCCTTATTCAGGCTTGACTAAAAACAACGGCTGGCCATATTCAACGAGCTGGCCGTTTTGCACGAGCACCTCGACAATTTCGCCATCGACTTCCGCTTCAATTTCATTAAACAGCTTCATCGCCTCGATGATGCAAACGACCGTATCTTTTTTCACTTTGTCGCCCGGCTTCACATACGGCGGCTTGTCCGGCGCCGGCGCTGCGTAGAACGTGCCGACCATCGGCGACGTAATTTGATGCAAATTGCTTTCCACAGCCGGCTTTGCTTCTTTGACCACCGGCGTTTCCGCTTTCGGTGCCGGCGCTTCCGAGGCCGCTGCTTGAACGGGAGCAGCTGGAGCCGGTTCGACCGCTGCCGGAGCGGCAGGCGCCGGCGGCGCGACCGCCGTCTGTGCGGCCGCAGCCGACGCAACGGCAACAGCAGCCGTTCCTTTTTTCATATGTACTTTTGTTTCGCCTTGTTCGTATACGAATTCGTCAATCGAGGACTGGTCGACCAAACGGATCAATTCACGGATTTCTTGAATTTTCATCGATCTCACACCTTTCTCCAAGTATCGTGCAGCCCGTTCCTGGCAGGCGGTTTCAAATGTGTTCATAACGATTATACACACAACAGTAGGACAAACAAAAGACTTTTGCGCAAAAAAGAAGCTGCCCTAAAGAGCAGCGCGTTCATCCAGCCGGCTGAAACTCAACCGTCACGTATTCAGCATCGGGTATTTCTTTTTTCACCATATGAATGACTTCATTCGCCGATTTAGCTGAGCTTTGTTTCGCTTTGATCGTCACGCGCACTTGGTTGTCATCGGCGCGCACGAGCACGTCTTCATAACCGCCTTTCGATTTGATGAGCGTCTCCAACGTGGCTTCTTTTTCGGACAATGCTTGCAATTTTTCAATTTTGTCGAGCGCTTCATTTTTTTCTTCCGCCGTCGCGTTCGCTGAAGCGACAATGGCGTTCAGCTCATCGCGCAGCCGGCTCCGTTCATCCTCAATTTTCATGCGCAGCGCTGTAAACAAGTCGTCGCCCGTTCCGCCAGACGCGGACGGCTTTTTCGCCTCTTCGACAGCGACGCTCGGCTGATCGGTTGCTTTTTCCGTTTTCTTATTGGCGGTAAAGGCCGGACTGTCGTTCATATTTTTTGGCGCTGTCACGTAATAGACCGACAGCACAACGACCAAGCTCAACATCGTCAACAGCCATACGGTTTGTTTTTTCAACATGCCGATCTCCTCCCCTTACCCGGTCATTTTTTCGGCAAGACAGCGACGCGGTAGCTCGGAACGTTTAACACGCGCGTCACCGCCTCGACGATCCATTTTTTGATTTGCAAATTGTCCGCCCCTTTGGCGACAACGAGAACGCCGCGGATGTCCGGCTTTTTCGTGGCGACGACAAGCGGCGTTTCTTCTTCGCCGTTATGAATAATGATGACTTCTTCATTGGTCGACTCGTTTTCGATCGTCCGCTTCCCGCCTTCCTTGTCGCTCTCTTCGGTCGTTTGCTGTTGGGTGGAACGCTTCTTCTCGTACAGTTTCAGCTCCGTTGAATCGAGATTGACGACGACGGTGACATCGTCCACCCCTTCAATCGCCTCGAGCGCGGCTTTCAGTTCTTTTTCGTACCGCTCCTCATAGGCGGCGATCACTTTTTCCTTCGTCTCCTTGCTTGCCAGGAATGCCGGCTCGGCTGGAGCGGACGGATGCCCGGCGGAAGATTTTGATGCAGCCTCCTCCCCATTGTTCGTCCAATGGCTTGCCGCCATCAAGGCGACCCCGGCCAACAGCAGGACGATGACGTACGAAAACGGCCATTTTTTCTGCGCTCCTTCTCCTCCCCCGTCTTTCGGTGATGAAGAAAAGAGCCGTTTGATGTGCGGCAGCATCCCCCCTATTCCCTCCCCCTAAATTGCACGTCAATTTTATCTTCATCGATTTCCCATCGGCCGGCGAGAAAAGCGCGCACCTCCTCTGCCAGCGAAGCATCGCCCTCCGGCAAAGCCGGCGGCTTCGTCGTATCGATGACAACCGGTTCCACCGAACCGGATGACTTCTGTTTCGAAAGGACGACCTCAATCGTCTTGATGTCATCCGGCATGCGCCAGTCGTCGCCTGGCTTGGCGTAAACGTTGACATCCGCTTTCAGCCCATACTTTTCCATCAACTCCTCATTGACATCGTTTTCGAGCTGGACAGCCATTTGTTTTAAAATATATGCGCGTTGCGAGGCTTGTATTTCTTTTTTCTGCTGTTCGATTTGATTTTTTATTGCCTCTTCCCCCTCACGACCGTTGGAAAAATGGACGAGCGCCGACGCGATGAGCTGCTCGGGATCAACGGAAGCGAGCCGGAGCACCGGAGCAAGCATCACGAGAACGAGCATAAGCCCGACAGCCATTTTCACGTATTTTTGCATCGTCCCCGACGGTAGCAAAAAATCGATGATGACAGCAAACAACAAAAACAAAATGATGTTTGTCACCCACTCAATGACTAGCTGCATAGCGCTCCCCCTAGCGGACCATCATCGTAATGTTCCCGGCCATCACCATGACGGTGAGGCTTAAGAAAAACATGAGCGACACAATGAGCAGCGCCGCCAGCACGTAGGCGATGCTTTTGCCGATGATGTTGAGGCAGGACAATACCGGTCCGCCGCCAAGCGGCTGCAGAAGAGCAGCCGATAGTTTGTAGACGATGACGACGGCGAAAATTTTCACCGCTGGAAAGATGGCGATCATTAGCAAAATCGCCGCCCCGACCAACCCGACAGTATTTTTCAACAGCATGGAAGCGGCGACGACCGTATCGGCGGCATCGGTGAACAGCTTGCCGACGACCGGGATGAAATTGCCGGTGACAAATTTCGCCGCCCGAAGCGCTACGCCGTCAGCCACGGCCGCTGTCGCTCCGCGCACGGACATGACGCCAAGGAACACGGTCAAAATGAGACCGAGCAAACCGAGGGCAGCTTTGTTGAACAAATCGGCGAGCTGAGTCGCCTTGTAACGGTCGCTGAGCGTGCTGACGACAGAAAGCAGCGCAGCCAGAAGCAAAAGCGGCAAGGTGACGTATTCAACGATCGTGCCGGTGGTGTTCATCACAAACAAAATGAGCGGGTGGAAAAACGCCGCCGATGCGACCCCGCCGGAAGTGGCGAGCAGGGCGAGCAGCAGCGGAACGAGGGCGATGATGAAATGGCTCATCGTCCGCACCGCCTCAAGCGCATAATCCGCCGCGAGGCGAAAGCTGTTTAAGGCTATCAACAAGAGCACCATATAGACGACCGCCTGGGCGATTTTGCTTACTTCCTGCTGAGCGAATGCATTTTGCAGCGATTGCAGCACCGTGCTGAAGACAGCAAGCAAAATGAGCGTGCCGAGCAGTTTGCCGTTCACCTGCAGTTCATAAAACAAATAGCGGGCGAGCGCCTTCAGCCATTCAGCCGGCGACCATTGCTTGTCGCCGCTTAAAAAATCGGTGAGCGGCCCTTTCTCGCTTTCCGGCAAAAACCCGCCATACTCGCTGACGATCGTTTCCCAATAGCGGCGGATATCGCTCACATCGAGCTGAGCAAGCTGCTCGCTGACCGACGGTCCATCGCTTGCGGCTTGTACGACCAACGGACAAAAAAAGAGAGAAATCAGCCCGACAATAAGGAACGCTGTTCGCTTCAATCCGTTCCCTCCTTTAGCGCGCCGACGGGATGAGGCCGATGACCGCTTCAATGATCGCGGTCAAAATCGGAACAGCCAGCGCCAAAATGACGATTTTGCCGCCGAGCTCAATTTTGGCGGCGATCGCCCCTTGGCCGGCGTCTTTGGAAATTTGCGCGGCGAACTCGGCAATGTAGGCAATGCCGATGATTTTCAGCATCGTCTCTAAATACACCATCTGAATATGGGCGCCTTCCGCCATTTTTCGCAACATCGCCAAAATGCTGCTGATTTGATCGACCAACAACAGAAAAATGGTGCAGCCCACAAACACGGTCAACAAAAAGGCGAGATTCGACTTTTGTTCCTGCAGCAGCACGACCAAAAACGTCGCAATCAACCCGAGGCCGACGATTTGCAAAATGTCAATGGCCGATCCCCCCTACCCGCGGAACAGAAAAACGTCTTTAATTTTTTGAAACAAATCGCTGACGATTGAGGCGACCATAAACAGAATATAAATAAAGCCAAGCAGCGTCACCCATTGGGCGTATTCTTTCCGCCCCATCTGGTCAAGCACCGTATGCAAAAACGCGATGACGATGCCGACGCCGGCGATTTTCAAAATGAGATCGACATCGATGCCCATGATTCTGCCTCCTGTCTACATGAGTAAAATGACGAGCAGCAGGCCGGCCAACACGCCTAAACTTTTCGCCATCTTGGCGTAGCGCGCCTGGTTGTCTAGCGCTTCCGCTTCCTCCCGCTCAAGATGGGCGAGCGCCAGCGCGATTTGCCTTTGCTGGGTGAGCCGGTCGTATTGGCCAAGCGTGGCGCCAAATTGTTTCATCACTTCAAATTCACCTTGCTTTAGAGCGGTTTTTCCCCATACGGCTCGCAAGCTTTTTTCCCATGCTTCGGCGGCGCTCGTTTCTTCTGTGCATAACGCGGCGGCAAACCGCTCGAACAATTCGGACAAGGGGGCGGCTGTTTGCCGGGCGAGATGCATAGCGGCGTCGGCAAGCAGCGTATGGCCATACATCACTTCCGCCTCAAGCGCCCTCAGCGCCGCTTTCAGCTGGCGGAGCTGGCGCGGCCGCTCGTGCAACACGCGGGCAGCGGCAAACCCAAGCCATGTTGAGGCGGAGAGAATCAACAGAGCGCCAAACCATTTCATCGATGAACCACCGCCCGTTCATACAGCACCGTTCCACCAGCGTCGAGAATGCGTCGGATTGAGCCAGGATGGGGAATGTTCGTCAGCTCAATAAACCGTTCAAACACCTTTTGTTCCATCACCGGGCCGAGCGTCGGACGCTGCCAGACGTCTTGGATGTTGCGGCCGTGCACAGTCGTCCATACAGAGACGCCAGCATTGGCCGCTTCAAGCACTGCCTCGCTGTCCTCCTCGCGCCCGATTTCGTCGACAATCATGACATCAGGGCTCATCGAGCGGATCATCATCATCATCCCTTCCGCTTTCGGGCAGGCGTCCAACACGTCAAGGCGCGGGCCGAACGAAAACTGAGGAATCCCTTTCACACAGCCAGCGATTTCCGAACGTTCGTCAACGATCGCCACCTTTTGCGCCGGAATGCGCCCCGTCCCGCTGCTAATCAGGCGCGCGGCATCGCGCAGGAGCGTCGTTTTTCCCGTCTGCGGCGAGCCGATGATCATCGTATGGCGCCAGCGGCCGTCGTACACATACGGAATCAGCGGCTCGGCGATGCCGATCTGTTCCTTGGCGATGCGAATGTTAAACGAGGAAACATCGCGGATCGCTTTCACTTTCCCGCCTTCCATAATGACCTTGCCGGCCAGCCCAACGCGATGCCCCCCTTCAATCGTCATAAATCCGCGCTTCAACTCTTCTTCGATGGCATAGATCGAATAATGACTCAATTTATTGAGCAACTGCACAGCGTCTTCTTTCGTCACTTCATACGGCAGCAACCGGGCCGTTCCGTCGACGATCACCTCAAGCGGCCGGGAGACGCGGATGCGGATTTCTTCAATTCCGCGTCGGCATGAAGGAAGATGGTGCTGCAACGCGGCGGCGACCGTTTTCGGCAAAATTCCCCACACCGCTTCCATGGCCCTCCCCCTTTTCTTGTGGACTAGTTCATATGTATGGGCGGAATGCACCGTTTATGCCTTACTTGTAAATCGCGAACAAAATGAGCGCTATCCCGAGCGCCACAAGCCCGAGCCGGGAAAACGAGAGCTCGTCCGCAAGCGAAAGCAGTCCAATCGCCATGGTCACCATCATGACGGTTGGACCGACGACAGCAAGCGCGGCATTAACGGCAAGCGCTTTTTTCACGTCATTGAACACAAGCATCAACAGCGCCGCGCTCAGTTCAATGAACGCGGACACCATCCGCATGCCAGCCATGGCCATAACGGACGGATCGATCGATCGCAGCCAATGTTTCATGTTCCCCTCCTGTTTTGCCAAATGGGATCGATTAGTACAAACGTATGCGAAAACAAGCCGTTTCAGAAGAAGTTTTTACTGAGGAAAACGATGGGGGAGAGCAATACGGCGCCCATTTTGCGCATAAAAAACACCGCCCCGGAAGGTGTCCGAGACGGTGCCTGTCGGGCTTGCGCTTACGCCCGCGAAACGTACGTGCCGTCGGCCGTATTAATGATGAGCGTGTCGCCTTCGTTGACGAAAAACGGCACTTGAACGACGAGGCCGGTTTCGAGCTTGGCCGGTTTCGAACCGCCGGAAGCAGTGTCGCCTTTGATGCCTGGTTCCGTTTCGACCACCTTCAACTCGACGGTGTTCGGCAGCTCGACGCCGATCGTTTCGCCTTGGTACATCATAATAAATACTTCCATATTTTCTTTCAAGAACTTCAGTTCATGCTCGATTTGTTTTGCCGGCAGCTCGATTTGTTCGTACGTTTCCATATCCATAAAAACGTGTTGGTCGCCGTTGGCGTACAAATATTGCATTTTGCGCGTGTCGATTTGCGCCCGGTTTACTTTTTCGCCGGCGCGGAACGTCCGCTCTTGAATGGCCCCGGTGCGCAAATTGCGAAGCTTCGAACGGACGAACGCCGCCCCCTTGCCCGGCTTGACGTGTTGGAACTCAAGGACGCGCCAAATGTCGCCGTCCACCTCAATCGTAAGTCCTGTGCGAAAATCGTTGACTGAAATCATCAGCCGAAATCCTCCTCACGCAATCCATTATAAAATGATCAGTTCTTTTGGCGAATGGGTGAGCGCTTCGTTCCCATCAGCGGTGATGACCGCATCGTCCTCGATGCGCACCCCGCCAAGCCCCGGAATGTAAATGCCCGGCTCAACAGTGACGACCATTCCTGGCTCGAGCACGACATCGGAACGGAACGAAAGCGTCGGTCCTTCATGAATTTCCAACCCAATCCCATGACCGGTCGAATGGCCGAAATAGTCGCCATACCCTTTTTCGCGGATGTAATCGCGCGTGAGCGCATCAGCCTCTTTGCCGGTCATGCCCGCTTTCAGCCCGTTCATGCCGCGTTGCTGCGCCTCAAGGACGATATCATAAATCGTTTTCAGTTCGGCGCTGATGTCGCCGACGGCGACCGTTCTGGTGAGATCGGAACAATACCCTTTGTAATAGGCCCCAAAATCCAGCGTCACGAGTTCGCCGCGCTCAATCGTCTTCTCCGATGCCACGCCATGCGGCAGCGCCGACCGATATCCGGAGGCCACGATCGTATCAAACGAGGACGAAGACGCCCCTTGCTTGCGCATAAAAAATTCCAGCTCATTCGCCACTTCGATTTCTTTAACGCCTGGACGGATGAACGACAAAATGTGCGAAAACGCCGCATCGGCGATTTCTGCTGCTTCCTTTAATATCTTAATCTCTGCCTCTGACTTAATCAAGCGCAATTTTTCCACCAGCCCGGACGTCGGCACGAGTTCAGTGCGGATGGCTTCTTCATATGACTTGTATGCGGCATAGGTGACATGTTCTTGCTCAAAGCCAAGCCTCTTGATGCCAAGCCGCTTCACCTGATTGGCAATTTCTTCGATGATCGGCCCGCTGTGCTGGACGACTTCAAACCATTGGGCTTGCCTCGATGCTTGTTCGACGTAGCGGAAGTCCGTAATCAACACCGCCCCTTGACGGCTGACAAGTACAGCACCGGCCGTGCCAGTAAACCCGGTCAAATAGCGGCGGTTGCAGCCGTTTGTTACTAACAGCCCGTCGATATGCTGCTCGTCAAGAAGCGCCCGAAGCTTTTCCAGCTTTTCCATGTTTCCGTCTCCTCTTCCCTTAGAATGTGCTCGTCTCCTCCGCTGCCTGCGTCGAGAGCGGAGAAAATCTTCGCGGTCAGGATGACGCGAAAGACCTCGTAGGCGCGCCAGTTTCACGCAACGCCCGCAGCAGCCATGGACTGATGCTGAAACGTGCAAAAACCTTCTTCATTTTACCATAAAGATGGTCGTTTCCGCTAGACATCCGCGCGGCGCTTGATGCAACACTCACTTCAGCGGGTGAGAGCGAAAAAAAGCTTCGTCAGTTTCCTTCATTTGCCGCCTCTTTTCCCACATTTGACGCCGATCGATTCATTTCTTGCGTTTCAAAAGAAATCGAATAGCCGACAAATACACCATATAAAATGTATAAGCAAAGCGTCGTAATAATCGTATTCATTTCTAAATCTGCAACTGGTCGGACGTTTGGAAACAGTGGATTCAACAAATAAAAGACCATCATCCAAAGCACCACGCCATATACAATTCCCGCCCACATACCGGCGATCTTGCGCAGGAACGCGTAGTACAAAAGCGCCGCTGCAATAGAAATGATGCCGATCAGCACGATGGCCGCATAATTGCCGGCTTTCCCATATTTCCAGTCCCCGGCAACCCACGGGATGAGAATCATGTTCGGACTAATTTCGCTGAAGTGAAAAAAGTAAGCCAAATAGCCGATCAAACTCCAAAACACCCCGCCGACAAACCCGATGATGATCGTTTTTTGCATGAGCGTCATCGGCCGCTCCGTCTTCTCTTGCTCGAGCTCCCCTTTTTGTTCGGTCATCATCGTGCACCTCCTTGTCTGTTAGTATGACCGAAAGCCGACCGTACCATGAATCAAACGAAAAAATGACCACTCTTGTGTAAATCATGGATTTTTTGGAAATCATAATAGCAGCATCAACCTAGAGGTTTCCGGACGTTTCTTGTAGAATAAAATAAAATAAACATAAAAATAGGTTGGTGTTGACTTGATGAAATCATCAATGGAGAAACCGTTATACGGCGGCCAAGCAGTTGTGGAAGGGGTGATGTTCGCCGGCAAGACGCACTCCGTCACCGCCATTCGCCGCCCTGACGGGACGATTGGCTATTTTACGCTGCCTCGCCGCAGCCATCCGACACTAGCTGCTCTGAAGAAAATTCCGTTTGTCCGCGGCATTGTCGCCATTATTGAAGCGAGTGCGAACGGGGCGAAACATTTGCAATTTGCGAGCGAACAGTATGAGTCGTCTTCCGACGACGAACGAGCGGACGACGAGAGCCGCTCCAAATTCGGGCTGATTCTCGGCGCCGCCGTCATCGGCGTGCTATCGTTTTTATTCGCCAAAACCATTTTTACGCTCGTTCCGGCGCTCGCCGCCGACGCCTTTAAACCGCTCGTGCCGGGGAAAATGGGGCAAATTTTGCTCGAAGGCGCCTTTAAGCTGATACTGTTGCTTGGCTACATTTACTTCATTTCGCTGACGCCGTTGGTCAAGCGCGTTTTTCAATACCATGGGGCGGAACATAAGGTGATCAACGCCTTCGAAGCCGGGTGGCCGCTCACGGTTGAGCAAGTCCAGCGCGCCTCGCGCCTTCACTACCGATGCGGCAGCAGCTTCATTTTATTTACTGTCATGATCAGCTTATTCCTTTATTTGTTCGTGCCGACGGATCCGCTTTGGCTGCGAATCGTAAACAGGCTCGCTTTAATTCCTGTCGTGCTTGGCGTTTCGTTTGAAGTCTTGCAGTTTACAAATAAATTGAGGGATATTCCGCTGCTAAGCTGGCTTGGCTATCCCGGGCTATGGCTGCAGCGGTTGACGACAAAAGAACCGGACGATGACCAAGTGGAAGTGGCCATCGCCTCGTTTCAGCGGCTTCTCCATTTGGAAGCGGAAGCCGAAAGGAAACAAGCGGTGCAGTAATCGATCAAAGGGGGTGGACTCATTGCGGCGCCGGGCCATTCATCCGCTTGTCGGGCTTATGATTTTGCTTGGAACGCTTGGCATTGTCTATACCCTTTTTGCCCATCCGACGGTGCTGTTCCGCCAGCTGTTGTTTGTTGCGCTGTTTTTGGCCGCCATTTATCTCTTCTACCGGTTCGTCTACCAACGCCGCACCGATCAAGATCGGTTATCGTATTTAAAGGCGGTGCGGCAGTCGAAAAAGCTCCATCCCCGCTCCGGGCGCAAACAAGCAAAGCCGGCGAAACTAAAGCGGCCGCTGAAAAAACGGACGGCCATTCCGCACTTGACCGTGATCGAGGGCAAAAAAGGCAAAAAAAAGAATCGAGCTTCGTTTTAGCTTGATTCTTTTTTGTTTGCCTCTGCCGTTCAGCTTCGGCAGCAGAGGCGCGCCCTATTGCCGCTTTCCCGTCTAGTACGCCCATTGGCGCAAAAACTGCCGCGTCCGCTCACGTCCGTAATCGATCAGACGCCGGCGTACTTCCGGATCAATCGAAAATTCGGTGGAAATGACGTTGTCTACTGGCAAAAAGACGATGTTTTTTTCATGGCGGCGCGAAATGTAGCGGGCATCATGCGCTTCCTTCATCGCCGCAAACAGCGCTTCATACAAATCGAGCGCATTGGTGATCGTTCGTTTCGGCCGCTCGCCTGGCTTCGGGCTTAGTTGAACACCGAGCACCGGCCGTTTTTTCTTCTTTTCTTCATCGAACAAAAACAGCGGAAAGTTGCTGAGCACCCCGCCGTCAACAATGAGGGAGACACCGTTTCGCCCGCGGAGGCGGATCGGCTCAAAGAAATACGGAATGCTGATGCTCATCCGCACTGCCCTGGCGATGGAAAACGCCCCAGGGTCAATGCCGTATATGGCCAAATCATCCGGCAGCACGACAATGCGACCGTTTGTCACATCGGAAGCGACGATATACAAACTGCCGGCCGGTACATCTTGAAACGTCCGCACGCCGCGGGCCGCAAGCACGGCTTCTACCCATTGCTCAAACACTTTTCCTTGATAAAGGCCCAGATGCCAATACAGGCGCACCCATTTCCAAAACGGAAAGGGGACCCATAGCGGCCGTTCATCCAAAAACTGTGTAAGCTCAAGATCCTCGAGCAATGAGGCAATCTCATGCGCTTTATATCCGGCCGAAAGCAGCGCCGAAAGCAGCGAACCGGCGCTCGTTCCAGCCAGCCGCTTCCAGCGCAGCCCTTTTTCCTCAATCGCTTCGTACGCCCCAAGCAACGCAAACCCTTTCACTCCGCCGCCGGAAAAGACGATGTCAATGTCCACCTCTACCTCCCCTTTCTCGCTCTTTATACATATGTAAGAGAAAGAAGCGGTGTTTAGTACGGCAAACAAAAAAGAGCAAGCCTCAGCTTACTCTCCTTGTTCATTGCGCTTTTGGACATCGCGCAGCGCTTCAAGACGGCGTTCGTCCTCTTGAAAATACTGCACCAAATCGCCGATCCGGTCGATGGCGTTCCAGCTCAAATGGTGTTCAATCCCTTCCACGTCGCGGTAAATGTTTTCTTCGCTGACACCGATCAAACGGAGAAACTGCTCAAGCAACTCATGGCGGTAGACGAGCCGCTGGCCGATTTTTCTTCCTTTTGGCGTCAAGACGAGTCCGCGGTATTTCTCATACACTAAATACTCATCTTTATCGAGCTTTTGCACCATTTTCGTCACCGAGGAGGGATGGACGGACAACGCTTCCGCGATGTCAGAGACGCGGGCATAGCCCTTTTCTTCAATCAAAATGTAAATTTGCTCAATATAATCTTCCATGCTTGGTGTCGGCAACGTTTGTCCCCTCCCGTCACGTTTGTCTGCCGCACACAAATGCAGCGGCCGTCAGCATCTCTCATGAAACAGGCGTGTTGATGAACCAATAAAAACGATATAGATGCAGTTTGAAGCTTTAACATTTGCGGCTTTTACCGAGCATTTGATCGACTGCCACGCCTTGGCGTGACGGGGAAGCCTGCAGCTTGCCCACGACAGTCGAAAAATGCATAAGCGACCTTTTCCGTCAAGGATATGTGAAACGTTTTCGTCGCATCTATATAGATGAAAAAGCTTTATTTTCAGCTTTTCTGCCGCAGTTGGCCGCATAGGCAAACAAAAAATAGCAATCAATCCCATTATACCATGAAGGGGACATTACGTAAAATACTGCACCTGAGCCGATGGAAAAAAGCGAGCAATATACGAGCGCATCGTTTCCTCCAGCTCCCGCGCTTCCTCGTCACGGTACACATATTTGCCGATGCCGTACCTCCCCCATTTATACTTGCGCTTCGCCTCGTCCAAATCGAGCTTTGTTTTCCGGTAACGCTGCTCGATGACCCGCTTGGCCGGTTTCGTAAACCGGTGCTGGATGAGCTCAAACGTCAAATCAGATAAGTCTATCCCTTCCAATTGCCGGGCGAGCTCCTGAAACAACTCAAAATACCCTTGTTCCCAGCCGTCATGCCGGTAAATCGGCGCGACGACAAAGCCGAGCCTATAGCCGGCACCGGCCACTTTGCGCGCTGCTGCAAGCCGCGCGTCAAAGGAGGACGTTCCCGGCTCGAAATGGTTGATCACATAGCGGGAGTTGACGCTGAAGCGAAACCGCGTTTTGCCGTTATGCTTGGCATCAAGCAAATGATCGACATGCTCATACTTCGTCACAAATCGGAGCCGCCCGTAGTCGGTCGCGCCGATAAACTCAATCGCTTTTTTGAGCGAATGGGTCAAATGATCGATCCCAACAATGTCGGACGTACACGCCGCCTCGAAGCGGGTGATCTCGGGCGCACGCTCGTCAATATACTTTTGCGCTTGAGCGAAAATGTCGTCCAAGTTGACATACACGCGGATGTATGGCTTGCTTCCTAATGTCGTTTGCAAATAGCAATAATGGCAATGGCCCATGCATCCGGTTGCCAACGGAATAGCGTATTCGGCTGACGGCTTCGATGAATTGAATTGGAGCGTCCGCCGCACGCCAACAACGAGCGTTGATTTCGCGTTTCGATACCGGGCCAGCTCCGTCTCTCCCGGAATGCCGCGCACTTGGTTGTGTGATGTCGTCTCGCGAATCTCGATTCCCATTTGTGTAAATTTCTCGTACAATTCCTTTCCAAGCGGATACGATAACGCCTCCGGTTCGAAATACACAAGTTTTGGCACAAACGGTTTCATCGTTTCCCCCCATTTCGTCCATCTTTATAGTTAGTATGGACGAAAACGGGGAAGTCGTTATCTAACTTTATTTGGAATTCTTTTTTCATCTCATTGTCTCCCCTCGTCCACAGCCATCCGCCTCCCAGCGAAACCAGCGGGCATGACCGTCGGTTTCAGCAACGATTTGTCGGCATTCTCGGCCATTGATCATGCTATCCAGGTGCAGTTTCGGATCCCACATATTGTTATACACATGGAACAAATCCCGTTGGCGGCCGATTTCGCGAAGCTGCTCAAGCAGCACACACTGTTTTCCTTCCCAAACATTCGCACATCTTTAGGATTCGCCATGACAACCCGTGAGCACAATGGTACAATAAAACTAAACAGCAAGGGAGGGATGTGGAATGTCTCGTGAGCTTGTCGAATTGCTTCGCTCAGTGCTGAAAGAAGAGCTGCAGCCGATTCATGAACGTCTCGACCGTCTAGAAGCCGGGCAGTTGCGGCTTGAGGAACGGCAACAGCGTCTTGAAGAACAGCAGCGGCAGCTCGAGGAACGGCAAATGCGTCTTGAGGAAAAACTGGACCATTTCATCATCGAGACGCGCAGCCATTTCAAAAAAATCGAGGACGAGCTCGCCGACCATCAGCGCATGTTCGAAATTTTGTCGAACGATTGGCGCAACGCAAACATCGCCATCGAGTATTTAAGCAGCAAAATCGGCCAGCACGACACCGAGATCTACCAGCTGAAAAAACGGTTGGAACTCCAAAGCGCAAAGTAAAAAAGCGCATGCCCCATGCGCATACGCTCCATTCGTTTATCCACGTTTGCGAACGCGGAAGTTGTCTTCTAGCAGCACCCAGTTTTCTGGATACGGATACCCGAGCACCCAGTAGCTGATTCCGCGCAATCCGTATTCTTTCACCAATTCAAATTTTGCCAACGCGCTGCGGGCGTCCTCAAACCATACTTCGTGCTGGCGCCCGTGTTCGTCCGTGTAGCGGTAAAACGGCGAAGCAGCCGCCGGATCGTACTGAATGAACGCTCCGTAGCGAATGGCGCGCTCAACCGCTTCTTTTGGGCTGAACGTTTCCGCCTCTTGCCCTTGCACGTGCGGCAGCACCCAGTCGCGGGCGTAAATTTGAAACCCCATCATGATTTTCCTTCGCGGAATGGCAGTCACCGCATAATCGAGCACGCGCCGAATTTGATTCACCGGCGAAATGGCTTGCGGCGGCCCAAACCGGTAGCCCCACTCATAGGTCATCAAGACAACAAAATCGGCGATGCGTCCGTGGGCTGGGTAGTCGTGAGCTTCGTATAGCAGCCCTTTTTGTTCAGCGCTTATTTTGGGCGCCAGCGACGTCGATAAAACATACCCTTCAGCGTGAAGCCGGTTGGCCGCCCGTTGCAAAAACTCGTTATACCGCTCGCGGTCGGATGGGTAGACGTTTTCAAAATCGACATTCAACGCGCGGTACCCTTTTGCTCGCATCACTTGAATGACGTTGTCAAGCAGCCGGGTTTGCAGCGTGGCATCGGCCAAAACGGTCTGCGCCAATCTTGAGCCCGGATCCCGATACGTAAAGTTTGTGATCGTCATCATCGGCACGACACGGGCGGCATAAGCCGCCTGAATGAATGCGGTATCATTGATCGGATTGAGTCCGCCGTCGGCGCGGATCGTGTAGGCGAATGGCGCGGCATATGTCAAATGGCGGCCGACTTCGCGCACTTGCTCCGCTCCTTTTTCTCCTTGATCCACCGTAAACGCATTGACTTCAATGAGCGGCTTGGCTGGCGGAATGGTGAGGCGTTGCCCGGGAACGACCGCGCTCGGATCGGCGATCGGATTGAATTCAATGATTTGCTGGACGCTCACCCCGTAAGCAGCGGCGATTTGCCCCAGCGTTTCTCCGGGACGCACCGTATGGATGCGGGCGGGGATAAGCAATGCTGCGCCCGGATAAATGAGCGCCGGATTGGCGATCCGGTTCGCCTGCATGATGGCTTTAACCGCCACTCCGTATTGACGGGCGATTTGCCATAACGTTTCCCCTGGGCGGACGGTATGGTACCGATACGGAACTGGAATGACGACAGCTTGACCGACAGCAAGCTCGTTCGGGTTGCTCAGTTCATTGGCGGCGACGATCCACTCGAGCGGAACGCCGTAACGCTGAGCCAGCTTCCAAAGCGTCTCGCCGCGCTGGATGACATGGACAATCATAACGCTCCCCCTTTCATTTCTCCCTTTTACCACTATATTTTCGCTTTCCCCCTTTATGTAAAAAAACGCCGGTTCCCTGTGATATAATCCCTCTTACCCGAGTTCGACAGTTTTAAGGCCATTTTAGGCAAATGAAAATGGCCAAGATGCTGTTCGATACGGATCCTAGAAGGCCGGTGAATTAATGAGGCATAGAGTTCCCTCATGTCGAATTTTGGAGGCCATTCTCTCCGCCATTTGGCGCCAAAGGATGGCAGGACGTGCAGGGCTTCCTGCTCCAAATTCCGTTTTTGCGCACGCCAAAGAGCCGGTCCCGTTCCGAATCTTCCGCTGGACGACCCGTTTTTTCCGTGTACAGGGGAGTCACCCAATCGTGAATGACGGGGAAGTCAACGGCTTCGTTGATTTGACGCAGGATATGATGTGGAGGAACCAGTTCCTCCATGTCGATGACTTGAAATAGACGAGGCTGAGTCGAAGGGGGGCTGGGGGCTTTCGTGATCCGCTCACGCTCCATTCCAAAGATTCCTCTCCTCTTTTTCAACATAAGCCCCCTTAATCCCTGCCTTGGCGTGTACTTTTTCATCGGCCTTCTAGGTATCCATCCTCGCCCCTAGATACACGCCTAAAATATGCTCAAATGCCTCTGATCCATTTTGTATCAAGGGGCGAGAGGCACTTGGTTTGCCTAGTCGCTGTCGAACTCGGGGTGCGAAATGTAAAGTATATAATATGTGATGAATGAATAAATATAAAATTTTGATTGTTGAAGAAGGATTCTATCTATAAAATATCGAATACCATATAATCAATTTTGTCCAAAAATGATTTTTTAACACCCCTGTAAGGCCGAAAATCCTCGATATATCAACATTTCTAGAGGAGGTACGGTTATGAAAAGATTACTTAGCATTGTGATATTGAGTAGCACTTTATGCTTACCTTTAGCCACACATGCTGATTACCCGAAACAAATAACCTCAACGCACTCTAATCACTCTTATAGTACTATCAGTATTGAAAACGCCAAAAAAGCGATTGAAAACTTTATCGAGCGAAATGAATTATTACACGATTTAAAAAATGGTAAAATCGAATTTCAACCTTATACGGGGGATTTGCATATCGCTTACAAAGATCCTGACAACGGCGCTAATAATACCGCAACGCATTGGTTTGATTGGACAGATGATGATCAAGATATCGACTTTGCGTGGTTATCTTAAAAAATGAAACAGTCCTTCATCATCCCTAAGGAGTGTTTCATGTGATAAATCCAGTAAAATCGGGGGGGGAGGGAGTAGTGAAGTTGAATTTATTTTCCAGACGATTGATTGGATTGCTTTTGGCTTGTTTATTTATGATATATCTAACAAAACTATTTACAATGAAACCTCATGTAATTTCTGGAAATGGAAATCCAGGAATGATATTTATAATATTATCTGCACTACTATTTTTCTTCTTCGGAAGGGAAATATGGAAAATAATGAATAACGCAGCTTATTCAAAAAAAAAATGGTTATTTATAACTATTTCTTCACTATTTATTCTATGTCTCTCAGCTTTTTTAGAAATTTCGTATTTTGTGAACCTAATCAAGCAATTAGGAGGGCCACCGTCCAATACAAATTCTAAAATCTATCGTTATAATTGGGTAAATCAATATACAAACACTTTGTACGTTAATATTTATACATTTTGTATTTTTATCTCCAGTGTTATTTTTGTTCATTCAGTAAAAAAGTTTGTACAAAAATAGAATCATAACGTCTAAAAGGTACTGTCAACCATTTTGTGTAATGAAAGATTTTTTTCGTATTTTATAATCATGAAATCATGAACGGTTTCAAAAAAAAGATTAGGCCACCTTAGTCCGATAGAGTACCGAATGACCAAGGCAGCCTGGCAGGTGAACGGCTGGGAATATCTTCAATGAAGTGAAATGAAGGGGACGTTGTCAAGTGCTTTCCTTGACAACGTTTCTTCATTCCACTATCTTGCGAGCAGCTGAAGAGGGGGGTTTTTACACTGGTCTACTTGACTGGTATATGTTCATTGCAGAACCAGCGTGTCCTTCACCCCATCATTCAACATTACAACCCGCACTTCAGCTGCGCGCCGCAGCTTGTGCACGTGTTGCAGCCGCCGATCTCTTCGATCGTCCCTTCGCGGCAAATCGGGCAAATATTGCCGATTTCGGAACCGATTGTCACATCGGTGGCGCGCACATCTTGAATCGTATCAACGAGCACGACGGGGCGTTTCGTCTCTTTTTCCTCGAGCTCCTCTGGAAGCAGTTCAAGTTGCTCTTCAATCTGATTCTCCTCAGCCTTTAACGTCAACACTTGTGCATCGCGGCTGCCGTCGACATAGACGGTTCCGCCTTTCGCACCGCAACGCCATAAACGCTCGTACACTTTTTGCACTTGCTCGACGGTGTAGCCCTTCGGCGCGTTGACCGTTTTCGACAAGCTCGAGTCGACCCAGCGTTGAATGATGCACTGCACATCGGCGTGCGCTTCCGGCGGCAAGTCCATCGCCGTCACAAACCAAGGCGGCAAGTGGTTCGGATCGGCTTCTGGATGTTTGTCCAAATATTCTTCGACGATGTCCGCTTTCACTTCGATAAATTTGCCCAAGCGCCCGCTCCGGTAGTACGAGAACGAGAAGTACGGCTCCAGCCCGGTTGAGACGCCGACCATCGTCCCAGTCGATCCTGTCGGCGCCACCGTCAGCAAGTGCGAGTTGCGGATGCCGTATTTCAAAATATCTTGGCGAATGTCTTCTGGCATCCGTTTCATGTAGCCGGTGTTGATGAACGCTTCGCGCAGCTTGCGCGTCTCTTCCTCCGTTTCGCCGACCAAAAACGGGAAGCTGCCTTTTTCTTTCGCCAGCTCGATCGATGCCCGGTACGCGGTCGTGGCGATCGTGCGGAACAGCTCATCGACGAGCTCGTTTCCTTCCTCAGAGCCGTACGCTTTTTCGCAGTAAATGAGCAAGTCTGCGAGCCCCATGACGCCAAGGCCGATGCGGCGCTCGCCGAGCGCTTGTTTTTTGTTTTCCTCAAGGAAGTACGGCGTCGCGTCAATGACGTTGTCTTGCATCCGCACCCCGATTTCGACCGTGCGTTTCAGTTTTTCGTAGTCCACGACTTTCCGTTCTTTGTCCACCATGTTCGCCAAGTTAATGGCGGCCAGGTTGCAGACCGAATATGGTGCGAGAGGTTGTTCCCCGCACGGGTTGGTGGCCACGACTTTTTGCCCGTACGCGCGGGCGTTCGTCATTTCGTTGGCGTTGTCGATGAAGAAAATGCCCGGTTCGGCGGAATACGTTGCGCAAATATTGATCAGCTTCCACAGTTCGCGGGCGCGGATTTTTCGGTAGACGCGGACGCGGTAGCCCATTTTCTCCCATTCTCGCACATCGCCGACTTCATGCCATTTTTCGTTGTAAATGCGCATTTCCTCTTCGGAATACGTTTCCACATCCGGGAAGCGGAGCGCGTATTCTTCGTCCTTTTCGACCGCTTCCATGAACTCTTTCGTCAAGCAGACGGAAATGTTCGCACCGGTCAAAAAGTCAGGATTGTGCACCGTGTATGTACCGCCGGTGCGCAGTTTTTCTTCGGCGTCTTTGATGATTTCCTCAGTGAAACCGCCGTAGTCAGGCGCGTTCTTGTATCGGACGATCGCTTCGTACATCGCCCGCTCCCGCTCGGTGAGCGGCGTAAATTTCAGTTTGTCGCGCGCTGCTTTTTTGATTCCTTCATCTTCCATATTTTCGAGCAGGTAGCGCAAAATGCGCGGGTTTTGCATTTTCGAGACGATGAATTCGATAATGTCCGGGTGCCAGTCGGCAAGCATAATCATTTGGGCGCCGCGCCGGGAGCCACCTTGCTCGACAAGGTGGGTCAGCTTCGCAATGTCGTCAAGCCACGAGACCGACCCGGACGATTTGCCGTTCACCCCGCGCGCAAGCGTATGGCGCGGCCGCAATGTCGAGCCGTTCGTCCCGACGCCGCCGCCGCGGCTCATGATTTCCATCACCTGCTTCCGATGTTCGGAAATTCCTTCGCGCGAGTCTTTCACAAACGGCATCACATAGCAGTTGAAATACGTCACTTCCTTGCCTGAACCTGCGCCGTACAACACGCGGCCGGCCGGAACAAAATTCAAGCTTGCGAGCTCTTGATAAAACTTTTCGAACCACTCTTTCCGCTTTTCTTCCGTCTTTTCCACCGCCGCCAGCCCGGTGGCATTGCGCTTGGCGATTTGCTCATAGAAAATCTCGAGCGGCTTGTCGATAATGTCGAGCGACCGAACCACAATGCCGGTCTCCGCCTCTTCCCCTTCGAGCACATGCCGGTATTCGTCCTCAATCAACACGTGCGCCTTTTTCGCCTCCCAGTCGATGTCGACGATAAACCCGAGCCCTCGTGCCGGGAATTTCGGATCCTCCTTGATCGTCAACACGACAAAGTCGCCCGGTGTAAGCGTCAGCTTCTCCGTATCTTTGAACGAATACCGATCCAACATGACCAAACGGGATACGCCTTTATGGGTGATGTGCATATCCGGCGTAATCGGATGCACTTGCGGAAATAGGCGGATATCCTCGTTCAGCTTGTCAATATTGATCTTCATTTTCTCGGATGACGCCACCGTCATTCTCCTATCTCTCCTCTTTTATATAATCTCTCATGTTTTTTGGCAAAGTTGTCCTGTCTTCTCTACCTTACCATATCGAACAGAAAAAAACAATATATAGTATGATTTTTTATGAAAATCATACTATATATTGTTAAAGAGAACAAACGATTTCGTTTTTGTCAAGCAAAAAAACAAAACATGGCGAAATGCGGAGAAAAACGGGGGAGTGCCGCCGTTTCTGCCGGAAAACGAACGATTTGCCGCGTCGCTGCTCAGCGCTTGAAGTTCCATTCATCGCTTTCGTATTTCGTCCGCGCCAGCTCTTCGACATACGCCCGCTCCTCGTCGGTGAGCGTGTACGGCTCCAACACGATGTCCAATCCTTTTTCAAATCCTTTGTAAAACGCTTCTTTCGCTTCCTCAATCGTCACCGCCCGGCCCGCCACCTCCTTGATGGCGACCGCTTTCTTTTTAAATTCACGCTGCAGCCGCTCTTTCACCCGCTCGTTCGGGTATTTAAACAAACTGAACAGCAAGTCTTCGTCCAAATCGAGCAAAATCGAGCCATGCTGCAAAATGACGCCTTTTTGCCGCGTTTGCGCGCTGCCGGCAATTTTCCGTCCCTCAACGACAAGTTCGTACCATGACGGCGCGTCAAAACAAACAGCCGAGCGCGGGCTGCGCAAATCGGCTTTCTCTTCTTCTGTCTTCGGCACGGCAAAATACGCATCCAATCCAAGATAGCGAAATCCCTCTAAAATGCCTTGGGAAATGACGCGGTATGCTTCCGTCACCGTCTTCGGCATCGCTGGGTGCGATTCGGAGACGATCACGCTGTATGTCAATTCTTGATCGTGCAGGACGCCGCGCCCGCCGGTCGGCCGACGGACAAAGCCGAGGCCGTGCCGTTTCACCGCCTCTAAATCAATTTCTTTCTCCACCTTTTGAAAATAACCAATCGACAACGTCGGCGGATTCCAGCCATAAAAGCGGACCGTCGGCGGAATTTTGCCTTCGCTGTGCCAATCGAGAAGCGCCTCATCGAGCGCCATATTGAACGCCGGCGGGCAATGGCCGGAATCGATAAAGCGCCATACTTCTTTTGCCATCGTTCCACCTTCTCTATTGTTCCATGTTCTAGACGCTGCGGCGGCTTGTCCACCACCGCCAAGGGACGGGACAATTTTGGCCGCCTTTACTAGTTTAGCAAACAACGCCGGTGAAGGAAAGAAAAATGGCATGGCGAAAATCTCTTTGCTTCCCGGCGGCGACTTTATATAATAGGAAATAGCAGACAAAGCGAAAGGAGGCATGACGGGTGGAAGCATTGCTCATTATTCTCGGCGCGATCATCGTGTATTCCGTCATTACGTACTTCTGGCAGCGAAGAATTGTCAAAGCATTGACAGAGGAAGAGTTCCGCGCCGGCTACCGGAAAGCGCAATTGATTGATGTCCGCGAACCGGATGAGTTTGCGGCTGGACATATTTTAGGGGCTCGCAACATCCCGCTCACGCAGCTAGGCATGCGCATGAAAGAATTGCGCAAAGACCAGCCGATCTATTTGTACTGCCAAAACGGGCTGCGCAGCGGGCGTGCCGCGCAAATGCTCTACCGAAAAGGGTACCGCGACTTGTACCATTTAAAAGGCGGATTTAAAACATGGACCGGGAAAGTGAAGAAAAAAGCATAGCCCGTTAACCAAAAAGGCGCTCTGCCGAAACAGGCAGGCGCCTCTTTTCGCATGCGCTAGACCGCCGCAAATTCAGGCGGCAGGACGACCGCCTCAAGCACCGAAGCAGCCGCGCCGATGGCGCAGCTTTTCTCCTTCAGCTTGGAGGCGATGATGGATGGTTCGCTTTCTTTTTTGACGAGGATCCGCTTTCTCACTTCTTGGCGCGCCGGACCGATCACATACTCGCCCGCCTGGGCAAGCGGACCGCCGATGATGACCGCTTCTGGATTGTACGCATAAATCACCTGCAACAACCCAACGCCGAGATAGCGGCCTGTTTCCTCCAAAATGCGCGCCAACTGTTCATCGCTTTCCGCCGCCAGTGCCATCGCAGCGATGGAAAAGTGGTCATCGAGCCATTCGGAACGCCCTTCTTCAGCCAAACGGCGTTCAATGTATTTTTCCGACGCATACATTTCCCAGCAGCCGATGTTGCCGCAGCTGCAGCGAATGCCGTTGACATCGATCGTATGATGGCCGATTTCACCAGCTAGGCCGCTGACACCCCGATAGAGCTGATGGTGAAGAACGACGCCGGCGCCAATGCCGATGCCGGCGCTAATATAGACGAAATGGGCAAACTCATGGCCGGCGCCAAACCATTTTTCCCCAAGCGCCGCCAGCTTCGCCTCATTCTCGACAATGACAGGACGCTCAGGCCACCGTTGCCGCAAAACAGCCGCCAAGGCGACATCGCCCCAGCGCAAGTTCGGGGCAAACACAACGGTCCCGCTCTCGGTATGGACGACGCCCGGCACGCCGATGCCGATTCCCATCACGCCATACGGCGTCGCTGGCGCCCGGCGGATGGCCGCCTCGATGAGCTCCATCATTTCGCCGATGATCGCCTCCTGCCCTTCGGACGGGCGGAACGAACGCCGTTGCTCCCAAAGGATGTCCGCGTTTAAGTTGGTCAGCACGGCATACAAATAGTTCACCCCCAGCTCCACGCCGACAAGCGATCCGGCGTCGGCGTTGAAGCGAAGCATGAGCGGGCGGCGTCCTCCGGTTGACTCGCCGATCCCGCTTTCATGGACGAAATGCTCGGCGATCAGTTCGTCAACAAGCGCGGAAACGGTCGCTTTATTCAATCCGGTCGTCTTCGCAATATCAGCGCGCGAAATTGGATGCTGGTCGCGAATCAATTTCAAGACGAGCTGCTTATTTATTTTTTTTACAAGGGAAATGTTTCCTGTCCGCACGTCTCTGTCATCCTTTTCGTCTTATTTGCTTAGTATGCCCCGCGGATGTGCGGATGCACCTCGCTCCAATAAAACTGGCGAAGCCGTTCCTTTTCTGCTTCTGTAAATGGCGGCATATGGATCGCGTCTAAATTTTCTTTCACTTGTTTCACTGTCTTAAAACCTGGAATGGCACATGTCACTTCTTCATGATCGATCACCCAGCGCAATGCTGCTTTCGCCATGCTGCCGCGCCCATTAGCGATCCAACGCAGCTCGCCGGCGTCCACTCCTTTTTGAAACTCAAGGTCGTCGACGTTTCCCCACGAACCGCCGATCGCCCACGTGCCGAAACTGAGCGCGCTCACTTGAAGATCGGTGTTTCCTAGTTGGCAGTATTGCATGTCCCTCTCCCCTTTCATCGACTTCAACCATTAGTTTATATAATAAACTAACCGAACTTTTCTGTCAACGCAGCCAGCCGCAAAACGAAGCGGCCTCCCTTTACGAGGCAGGCCGCATAAGAACAAGGCTTAGCTTACATTTCTTTTTGGTAGCGCAAAATCGGCTTGCGCGCCGCGGTCGTTTCATCGAGCCGCTTGACGACCGTCGTATGCGGCGCTTCTTGAACGATTTCCGGATTTTCCTCCGCCTCTTTGGCAATTTGGATCATGGCGTCAATAAACGCGTCGAGCGTCTCTTTCGACTCCGTCTCCGTCGGCTCGATCATCATGCATTCTTCGACGATGAGCGGGAAGTAAATCGTCGGCGGATGGAACCCGAAATCAAGCAGCCGCTTGGCGATGTCGAGCGTTCTGACGCCAAGCTTCTTTTGCCGGCGGCCGGAGAGAACGAACTCATGCTTGCAATGGCGGTCATATGGCAAATCGTAATATTCGGCGAGGCGGCGCATCATATAGTTGGCGTTTAACACCGCATATTCGCTCACCGCTTTTAAGCCGTCCGGCCCCATCGAGCGGATGTACGTGTACGCCCGGACGTTGATGCCAAAATTGCCGTAAAACGGCTTGACGCGGCCGATCGATTGCGGACGGTCATCATCAAGGTAATAACCGTTTTCCCCTTTTTCGATGACCGGCTTTGGCAAAAACGGAATGAGGTCGGCTTTCACCCCAACCGGGCCGGAGCCTGGGCCTCCGCCGCCGTGCGGGCCGGTGAACGTTTTATGCAAGTTCAAATGAACGACGTCAAAACCCATGTCCCCCGGGCGCACCTTGCCAAGAATCGCGTTGAAATTCGCGCCGTCATAATACAGCTTGCCGCCGGCTTTGTGGACGATTTCGGCCATTTCGACAATATGCTCTTCAAACAGCCCGAGCGTGTTCGGGTTCGTAAGCATGAGCGCCGCCGTATCAGGGCCGACGACACGCCGTAAATCTTCTAAGTCGACAAGACCATCGGCCGTCGATTTGACCGTTACTGTCTCAAACCCGGCAACGGTCGCCGACGCCGGGTTCGTGCCGTGCGCCGAATCCGGAACGATCACTTTCGTCCGTCCGAAGTCGCCGTTTGCTTCATGGTAAGCACGGATCATCATCAGCCCCGTCCATTCGCCGTGGGCGCCGGCCGCCGGCTGCAAGGTGACGGCATCCATGCCGGTGATTTCTTTTAAGTGCTCCTGCAAGTCGTACATGAGTTCAAGCGCCCCTTGGACCGTTTTCTCAGGCTGAAGCGGATGAATGTGGGCAAACCCGGCGAGGCGGGCGACGTTTTCATTGATTTTCGGATTGTATTTCATCGTGCATGACCCGAGCGGGTAAAACCCGGAATCGACGCCGTGGTTTCGTTTCGAGAGCGCCGTATAATGGCGCATTAAGTCAAGCTCCGACACTTCCGGGAGCTCCGGCTCTTCAGTGCGAAGATAATCGGCCGGCACGAGCTCGCTGACATCAACAGCCGGCACGTCAAGCGACGGCAGGCTGTAGGCGATGCGCCCCGGCTTGCTTCTTTCGAAAATAAGCGGTTGATCGTTACGCATGGCCATCCCCCAATTCATTGACAAACCGATCGATTTCTTCTTTTGTCCGCAGTTCGGTGACAGCAACAAGCATATGACCGGCAAGCTCCGGATAATCGCCGCCAAGGTCATAGCCGCCGATGATTCCTTTTTCGAGCAGGCGGCCGTTCACATCAGAAACCGGCCGTCCGAGCCGGATGACGAATTCGTTGAAAAATGGACCGGCAAACGGCGACGACAATCCGCGCTTTTCAAGTTTCACCTTCGCATAATGCGCTTTTTGAATGTTCATCGCCGCCATTTCTTTTACGCCCCGCTTGCCGAGCGCCGACAGCGCCACGGAAGCGGCCAAGGCGTTTAACGCTTGATTGGAGCAAATGTTGGATGTCGCCTTATCACGGCGGATGTGCTGTTCGCGCGCTTGAAGCGTCAAGACAAACCCGCGGCGCCCGTCCTCATCGGTCGTCTGCCCGACGAGCCGCCCTGGAATTTTTCGCATGAGCGGCGCTTTGACGGCAAAATAGCCGCAATGCGGGCCGCCAAACTGCGTCGGAATGCCAAACGGCTGCATGTCGCCGACCACAATGTCGGCGCCAAACGCTCCCGGTGGAGTCAACACGCCAAGCGCCAATGGGTTGCTGGCGACGACAAACAAGCTTTTCTTTTCATGCGCAAGCGGCGCGATCGCTTTCAGCGGCTCAATTTGACCAAAAAAGTTCGGGTATTGGACGACAACGCACGCCACATCATCCCCCATTTCCTCTTCAAGCGCCTTAAGATCGGTGATGCCGCCGTCATACGGAATTTCTTTCACTTCGAGCTTCTGCCCTTTGGCGTATGTGCGCACGACTTCCCGATATTGCGGATGAACGGCGGTCGAGATGAGCACTTTCTTCCGCTTCGTATGCGCGGCGCTAAGAAGCACCGCTTCGGCAAGCGCCGTGCCGCCGTCGTACATCGACGAGTTGGCGACATCCATGCCGGTCAACTCACACACCATCGTCTGAAACTCAAAAATCGCCTGCAACTCGCCTTGGGAAATTTCCGGTTGATACGGCGTATATGCCGTATAAAATTCAGAGCGCGACAGGACATGGTCGACGACAGCCGGAATATAATGGTCGTACACCCCGGCTCCTAAAAAGGAAACGTATTGTTTTACGTTGGCGTTTTTTTCCGCTAAGGCCGCAAGCTCTTTCCACAGCTCCGGCTCAGATTTGGCCGGTTTCACCTTCAGCTCGCCGCGGAAGCGGACTTGTTCTGGAATATCGGCAAACAAGTCGTCAATCGAGGCGACGCCGATCGTCTTCAACATCTCCCGTTTATCTTCTTCCGTCATCGGCAAATAACGATGGAGCACAGCGCTTTTCCCCTTTCCTTGTCGCTTTGGAATCGTCACTTGGCCCGCTTGTAAAACGGAAGCGGCACAATGTTCGCTTTCAGCCGTTTGCCGCGGATGTCCACCTCCACCTCCCGGCCGATGGCGGCCACATCCGCTTTCACCAAGGCCAAGCCGATGTTTTTCTTCAGTGTCGGCGACTGCGTGCCGGTCGTGACGAAACCGACTTCTTCGCCGTCGGCAAATACAACGTATCCGTGGCGCGGAATGCCTCTGTCGATCATTTCGATGCCGACGAGCCGGCGCGGCGGCCCCGCCTCTTTTTGCCGTTTCAACACAGCTTGGCCGATAAACGGCGGCTCTTTTTCCGTTTTGACGGCAAAACCGAGTCCGGCTTCAACCGGTGAAATCGAGTCGGACAGCTCTTGGCCGTAAAGCGGAAGACACGCTTCAAAGCGGAGCGTATCGCGCGCCCCCAACCCGCATGGAAGGACGCCGTCACGAGCTCCGTCGGCTAGGATCGCCTCCCATAGCGCGGCGGCGTCTTCAGCTTTACAATATAGCTCAAACCCGTCTTCACCCGTGTAGCCGGTGCGCGAAATGAGCGCCTTCACGCCCGAGACTTCGACGCCGTCGGCGAATGAAAACGGGCGCAGCATGGACAAATCAAAATCGGTCAATCGCTGCAGGACGCGCTCTGCTGCCGGTCCTTGCAAAGCAAGCTGAGCCGTTTCGGCCGATACATCCTTGAGCTCGACATCGCCCTCAACATGCTCGCTTAGCCAGGCGAAGTCTTTTTCCGTATTTGCGGCGTTGACGACAAGCAAATAGTCGTCGTCGGCTTTGTGATAAATGAGCAAGTCATCGACTGTGCCGCCGTCCTCATAGCACATGAGCGTATATTGCGCCCGGCCGGGCCGCAGTTTGGCGACGTCATTGGTCATGAGTTTTTGCAAAAACGCAAGACTCCCGCGGCCGCGGACGACAATTTCCCCCATATGGGAGACGTCAAACAGCCCGGCGCGTGTTCTTACAGCCTCATGTTCTTCCTTGATGCTGGAAAACTGCACCGGCATCTCCCAGCCGCCAAATTCAATCGTTTTGGCGCCGTAACGGGCGTACACCGAGAATAGGGGCGTGCGCTTTAGCATCTGATTTTCCCTCCTTTGATCCACATCACACAAAAAAGGACAGACTTCCCCCTATCAACAAGTAAGGGGGCTCTGTCCTGGCACCTGAAAGTTTCCCGCCGGCCGTTTGGCGCGTCCGTTCGCGGTCCGTGGGGCCGATCGGTTTCCTCTTGGGTGGCCTGCGTGAACGCAGGCGCTCTCCAGAGCTGCGTCAAGCAAGAGTCTTTTTGCCTGAGAGATTCGCGTTTTCCGCTTGCTCCTTCGGCGCTACATTCCGTAGTCTCTCCCCTTGCCGTCATCCGCCCATCGATAAATTGTTTTCAAAACGGACATACTAACAAACGCCCTCATCAACACGAGTCATGCGAATGTTCTAAATTTATACTACCATCAACTGCAGCCAAAGGGCAATAGGAAATAATCGAACTTTCATGGTAATTAGTCATAATAATGTTCTTGTTTTACCCAACATACCAAATGTAATCTATATAAACATTCGCAACAAGGGAAGGGGATCGCCATGAACATTGATCTTGAAATGGATGAAACATGGAAGGAGGAATTTTTGGCACGCGTCGAAAAAGACGGCCCTTGGGCGAGCTGGGAAATGTACGAACTGGCGCTTGAGGCCGCCCATCATTTAAGCGTCCCGGAATTTAATGGCTTGCAGGCGCCGAAACATTTGCCCCACTTGACGATCCTTCCGCACCAGCTTGAAGTGGCGCGCCGCGTCGTCGAGGAGATGAACGGCAAAGCCATTTTGGCGGATGAAGTCGGGCTTGGAAAAACGATCGAGGCCGGGCTCGTCTTAAAAGAATATATGATTCGCGGCCTTGTGAAAAAAGCGCTTATTCTCGTTCCCGCCTCCCTTGTTTCGCAATGGGTGAGAGAGTTGAACGAAAAATTTTTCATCCCGGCCGTCCAGCAGAAAAAGAGCTACGTCTGGGAGCAGTGCGATATTGTCGTTTCCTCGATCGACACGGCGAAAAAACCGCCGCACCGCGACATCATCTACGGGCAGTCGTACGACATGATCATCATCGACGAGGCGCACAAACTGAAAAATAACAAAACGAAAAACTACGAGTTTGTGCAAAATTTAAAAAAGAAGTTTTGTTTGCTCCTGACGGCGACGCCGATCCAAAACCGGATCGAAGAAATTTTCAACCTCGTCTCACTCTTGAAGCCTGGCCATTTAGGCAACGCCGAGCAATTTGCCAAAACATACGGCAAAACACGGGCCGTACAGACGAACGACCATTTAAAAGCGCTCGTCAACAAAGTGATGATCCGCAACCGCCGCGCCGACACACCGATCGAATGGTCAAAGCGCCACGTTGAACCGGTGCTGATCGAGTTTACGAATGAGGAACGGGAACTGTATGAAGCGGTCAAGGCGCTCCGCCGCGAATCGTTCGCCGGCTCGTTTTCGCTCATCACGCTTCTTCGCGAGGCGTGCAGCAGCCGCGAAGCGCTGTTTCTCACGATCAAAAACATGATCGACAAATGCGGCGGAGCGGTTCCAGAGCCGCTTGAACGCGTATTGGAAAAAATCAACGCTGTCACGACGAACTCAAAGGCGGAAAAAGCGCTCGAGCTCATCCGCTCCATCAATGACAAAGTCATTATTTTCACGGAATACCGGGCGACGCAGCTTTACTTGCAATGGTTTTTAAAGCAGCACGGCATCTCGTCCGTTCCGTTTCGCGGCGGCTTCCGGCGCGGCAAAAAAGACTGGATGCAGGAACTGTTTAAACACCACGCCCAAGTGTTCATCGCCACCGAGGCGGGCGGCGAGGGCATCAACTTGCAGTTTTGCCGCTATGTCATCAACTACGACTTGCCGTGGAACCCGATGCGCCTTGAGCAACGGATCGGCCGCGTCCACCGGCTCGGCCAGACTGATGACGTTTACATTTACAACTTCGCCATCAAACAGACGGTCGAAGAGCATATTTTAACGCTTCTGTACGAAAAAATCCGCCTGTTCGAACGAGTCGTCGGCGAGCTGGACGACATTTTGGCGAAAATGAACCTCGCCAACCTAGAGCGCTACTTCGAAGACGCCTTCGTTCATTCGCGAAGCGAAGGGGAGATGAAAATCAAAATGGAAAACATCATCGCCATGATCGAGCTGGCGGAGCAGCTCGGAAAAGAAGGGGGCAAGCAGCATGCAGCAACATGAAATCCGCCGCTTTGTCGAACGCTATTTTGCGGCCAACGGCTGCACGTTTGTGGAAGCAAGCGACGACTACCTCACCGTGCAGCTGACGGCAGAAATGGACAAAGAACTGATGAATCGGCCGTTTTACTGGCATTATATTGAACGGACAGGCGGCGTGCCGCAGCCGATGCGACTGACGCTCATCACCCGCGCGAGCGAGCGGACGGACAAACTCAAAGGGGAGCGCCTCCATTTCGGCGCTCCCCGGCTGCACCAGCTGTTCCGCTCAGCGCAAAAACGCGGCAGCTTCATCCGCCTGTATGAGGAGCCAAGCGCGCCTTTAGACGGCAACGCCGCCCTCCATCCATGGCTCGGCATGAACGTCACGATTTCGTACGAATGCGACCGAAAAAAAGATGAAATCGTCTCCCTTGGCCTTCACCTCATTAGCGGAACGATCGTCGAGTCGTTCCACGAACGGCTGCGCGAGCGGCGGCTGACGCCGAAAATCCCTGATTACTGTTTCACCATCTCCCCACTCATTAAGCCGAGAAGCGGCATCGGCCGCATTGAACAATATATTCGCGGCCGCATCGCCGCCGACAACCATGCGTGGGCCGACGAAGCCCACCGGCGCTGGGCCGACGATTTGGCATTGCTTGATGAGTTTTACAAAGACAGCGAAGAAAAGCCGCAGTGCTATTATATTGAGAAGGAAGCGTTGGAAAAGCAGTACAAGCCGCATATCACCGTTTCCGTCATCAACGGCGGACTGTTTTATTTGCTGCCCCGCTCATCGTGAATCAACTCCGGGATTGGTCCATCCGGCTCGGAGCGCTCAAATCGACAAACTCCCTTCCGTCGGCACGAAAACCGCCCGCCGGCCTAGGCCAGCGGGCGGCTGCTACGGGCGGCGCCGAAACAGCAAGCGAAGCGAAAGCGGCACCATGCCAAACAAGCGGTATGAAAGGGGAGGCTGCTCTTGTTTCCGCACCTGACGCCGTTGCCTCCGCTCCTCTTTCGGCAAATCCATGTAGGCGACAAACTGTTGGGTGACAAACTTGACATAATCGTTGACCGCCATCAAATCCCCCCTTTTTTTCTTTTAGTTTTTCCGCTTCTTTCCTCTTTTAACCGTTTTGCTCGCTCCATTCGACAATATGAAGCGCCGGAAGCGTGACAGTAAACATGACAGCGCGCCTCAGCCCAGAGGCCGAACGGATGGACAAAGAAACCTGAATGTGTGCTGCATCTTCCCGCACCCACCGGTAGGCCGCCATTCCGCGCGGATAGGTCCATTCTCCAGCCTCCCCCGCGGTCGACGGATCAGCAGATGCGATGCGTTCTTTTACGTCAAACACGGCCATCTGCACAAGTTCATCCGCTTCGACTGCCTGCTGGGCCTCATAAGCCGCCTGTCGTTCCGCTTCATAGAGGAGCAAGACATGCATGACAGAAAAGACAAGCAACAAAGAAACAACAGTCACAATCGGAAAAATAACGCCATCTTGTCGACCCATTTCCCCTTCTCCTCGTTTTTCCAGTCTAAAAGGGGGAAGCGGCGGTCAAGGAGGCTCACCGTACAAGCCGCCCGCTAAAACGCCCGCGCTACAAACGCCTCGCAAACGGTGCCGTCATCAGCCGTCACTTGCAAAAATATCCCGCGGGCGCCGGCGCGGTACGAAACAGCGCGCACATGGCGGAGCGCCGTTTCATTGCCAGCACCGTCCACCTGGCGGATCAGTTCGGCTCTTGACGCAACAACAGAAAAACTGACCGTCTTGCCGCTCCATTTTTGCAAATAGAGGACACGGCCGCCAGTCGACCATTGCTTCGTTTCATTCAGCTCGATTTGCAGCTGCTGCAAAAACAGCCGCCATTCCAATCGGGAAAACGCGTCCGTCGGCTCTGGGGCCAGCAAGCGGACGGACAACAACGCCGGAACAGCCGCCGCTATCACGATCGCAGCCGCCAGCGCCAACAACGCTTCAATCATTGTAAACCCGCTTTCTTTTGCCGCTACCGCTTTCCATACCCGCACCGCTCCATCTCGCGACCGGCGTAATCGTTCCAACGCACGCATACTTTCCACATTCGCCCTCCTTCCTCTCGCGCCTGCAGCCGGAACATCGTGCGTCCGTCAGCAACGATGGTTTCTCCCACAAGCGGCTCCTCGTACAACGCGATCGTTAACAACTGATGCGCTTTTTCTTCGAGGGTGAGGCTTTGCCGCTCGACGGCGATTTGCATGAGCAGCGGAAGAAGAACCGCCGTCGTCATCCATAGGAGCGACAAAGCGAACAACGCCTCCACCAGTAAAAAACCGCCGCTACATTTTTTGCACATAAAACCGCCCTTTTCCAAGCAAAAAAGTAAGCCTGTAGTTGCTCTTGCCCCCACGCACCCAAACGGTTCCCGCCTTCTCGATGTTGCCGTTGTCCGTAAAGACGAGCGGGTTGCGCAGCGTGACGAGCCGAAACCGCCACGGGGAAGGCAGCGAGCGGACGACAACCTGCCGGCCGCTCGCTGCCTCAACCGCCTTGTACTCCGCCCCGCCGTCAGTGAAAAAAATGGACACATCGGCCCGATGGGCGATGGCGTATTGCTGCGCTCTATACAAGTCCGCGCGCAACACAGCCAACATATACGCCTCCTCCTGCTTACGCATCGCGCCGCCAAGCGTGGGGACAGCGAGCGCAGCAAGCAAGAGGACGACCGCCAAGACGATCAGCATCTCAAGCAGCGTAAACCCGCCGTTATGAGCCGCTTTCACTCACATCACCGTTCGCGCTGATTTGGATCGCATGGCCGTTCGGACATTTGGCCGATTTAATATAGCGGCCGTCGAGCAATTCCTGCACCGTCGGAATTTTGTTATGCTCCATCTCGTATGCTTTCACCTGCGCTTGCACCGTGTTCAAAAACGCCTCGCATCCTTTTGAATTGATCATGCTGTTGTGCTTTGTAATATTCGGAATGGCAATCAGCAGCAGAACAGAAATCACCATCATCACGATCAACATTTCGATCAATGTGAATCCCTTTTGATTCATTGTCGCTCCTCCTCGCATACGAAATTTCAGAAAGAACGTTTAGCGAATGACCGGTTCAGTTCGATCCGTTCCTTGACCATCGAATCTGTTCATTAGTTGGGCCTTGGGAGGAGGGGCGCACCCCTCTCTCAAGGATCCAACATATCAAGATTGAGCATCTTGCTCCTACAGAACCGCCCCATCCTTATCAGATGGGAGTGATTTACATTTCATTCAACATAGAAAACATCGGCAGCAAAATCGCCAAATACATGCCGACGACAAACGAGCCAACGACCGCCAATAAAAGCGGCTGCATGCGTTTTAAGACCGACTCCATTCGTTGTTCCATCATCTGCAGCAAAAACTCGCTGTAATGTTCAAGTTCTTTGCCAAGTTCGCCGTTCGACTGGCCGTGACGGATGACAAGCGCCAGCTCTTGTTCGTAATAGCGGACGGCGCCGATTAATCCGTCAAGTGTCATCCCTTTCATCAACCCCTCGCGAATGCGCCGACCTTCCATTTGCAAAAACGGCCAGGACGACGGCTCGCTGAACACGCCGAGCGCATCATAAACCGACAATCCGGCCTGCAGCAGGCGCCCGAGCTGGCGGGCAGTCAGGCAGGTGAGGAACAGTTTCAGAAACGAAGAAAACCCTGGAATTCGCAAAGCGAATCGAAGTTTTCGGGAGACCGGCCAGCGGCGGAAACAGACGGCGTAAAACAGCCCGGAGAACACCGCCAAGGCGGCGATGGCGGCCAGCACCATAGGGGCATGGGCGATCACCGTAAGCAGCCAAGCGGTGTGTCCGCGTTGTGGAGAAAACGCCGCCGCCGCCCGTTCAAACTGCGGCAGCAGCCACCATTCCATCAAGACGAGCATGATGATGAGCAAAGAAAGAAGGAACAGCGGATAGCGACTGAAGCGGCGCAGTTGCTCGTGGAAGCGCGCTTTTTGCGCCAGTGCCTCCCCTGTCTCTGCCATGCCGCGCGGCAAGTCGCCATGCCGTTCGGCAAAAAAGAGGAGGTTAACCGCCATGCGGTCGACCGACAGCGCTTCGACAGCCGCAAACAGCGGCAGCCCGGCGCGCAGCTGCTGCAGACAGCGTTCCACTTCCAGCCGGCGATGTGTTGGAGCCTGGATGGCCAAGAACTCAAGCGCTTGCCCAAGGGGGTAACCGCGCTCGAGCAGCCGGCCGAGCCGGGTGAAAAACAACGCCTGTTCAGCGAGCGGCCACATTTTGCGTTTCATCTTTCTCCCCCTCCGACGAGCTCAAGCATGCGGACGGGCAGGTAGCCGAGCGCAATCCCCTTGCGGATCAAGCGGACCAGCGTCATATAAGGGCGCTTGGGCTTCCCTCTCCCATCGGTGAGTGAACGAATAACGTCCTCAAGCGCTGAACCGTAAAGCAACTCATAAACAGTGGTGCGCCGGCATCGCCCAAGACGGCCGCACGATGGATGGCAATCGTCGCCGCACAGCGGGCAGCAAAGCTCGACAAGCCGCTGGGCGGAGACGGCAAGCAGCGTCTCGGCCAAATCGGCGATTGGAATGCCGAATTCATGCAGCCGGTAGACGGCGCCGACTGCATCGGCGGCGTGCATCGTCGAGACGACCAAATGACCGCTCAGCGCTGAACGGATGGCAATGGCTGCCGTGTCATGATCGCGGATCTCTCCGACCATCAACACATCCGGGTCATGGCGCAGCGCCGCTTTTAGGCCGGCGGCGTACGTGATCCCTGCTTTCTCATTGATTTGCACTTGCAACAATCGTTCGTTCTGTTTTTCGATCGGATCTTCAAGCGTGATGATGTTGCGTTGCCTTTCAGCTTGACAAAGATCAAGAAGGGTATACAGGGTCGTCGTTTTTCCCGACCCCGTCGGGCCAGTCAACAGCACGAGTCCTTGCGGATGCTGCATGAAGGAAAATAATCGTGCGGTGGAGCGGGAGAATAAGGATAGTTCGCGAAGCGGCAACGAGAGGCGCTGCGGCAGAAGGCGAATGACGAGGCTTTCATCGTAGAGCGTCGGCAACGTCGATAAACGCAAATGCACCGTTTCCCCAAACTCAGTTACTTCCATGGCGCCGCTTTGCGGGCGGCGTCGTTCCCCGATGTCCATGCCGGCTAAAAATTTAAAGTGGACGATGAGACGTTCCGCGGTTTCTTTCGGAAGCACGCCGACGTCGACAAGCATGCCGTCGAGCCGAAGACGAACGGCGGCATCGCGGCGGCGCGGAACGAGGTGAAGATCCGAGGCGCGGCGCTGCACTGCTTCGGCGAGAAGGCGGTTTGCCGTTTGTTCAATCTCGTTCAGCACATATTCCCTCCTTTCGACAGACTGCTTTGTATTTCGACGAGCATGAGCCGTTATCCTGCTTTTGGCGCAGCTTTTTTGTGAATTTTTTTTGAATGTCGGTCAACTCACTGCCAATAGTGACAAAAATCATTCCTCGCTTTGGACGATTTCATTATAATAACCATATCAATGATTCATTTAGGAGGGGAACCGATGGAACAAACGTTGAAAATCACAAGCGTATTGTCTGACCCGACCAGATTTCATATTTATGAATACATGGCAAAAGTGCATCGCGAAGTTTCTGTTCAAGAAATCGCAGAAAAATTCCATATCCATCCAAACGTCGCCCGCTTGCACTTAACGAAGCTTGAAGACGTTCGCATGGTCATATCGGATACGCAAAAAACGGGAAAAGGCGGACGGCCGAGCCGGCTGTACCGGCTATCCGACGAAGTGATCGGGCTGTATTTTCCGTTCCGCGATTATCAACTCCTCGCCCGCATCGCCATTCAAACGATGGCCAAACTTGGTCCCATTGGAAGCGAGGCGTTGCGTGAAACAGGAAAGCGGTTCGGTCGTGAGCTCATCGCCAGCCGTTTGCCGCATAACAGCACAGCGGGCGCGCTCACCATGGCCGACAAAATCGCTATAATGGAAGAGGCGGCCGAAGCGGCTGGATTTTTGCCGCAATTGCACTATGATGAAGAAAAAGGAGTGCTATACCTCGATATTTTCAACTGCCCGTTCAAAGAAATCGCCGCGCAAGCACCTGATACCGTTTGCGGCATGCACCACGCTTTTTTAGAGGGAATGGTCGAGACGCTGTTTGCCGGCGCTGAAGTAGCGGAAACGGAAAATATGATGGAAGGCAGCCGCCGCTGCGCCTACCGCATCGTCATCCGTCCGTGACAGCGTCCCTCCTTCTTTTTTCTTTGTCTGGAAGCAAACAACGGCCTGCATTGGCATCATTTCCTGCCACCTGCCCGAAAGCGTTATTTACATTCCCAACCATTGTACATTATAATAAGTAAGGACCAATGGTTTGCACAAGCAAAGGAGGGATACATAATGGATCGCATGTTCCGCGTGCTCGCCTTTTGGACCGGCATTTTTGCTGTCATGTTTTATCTTGGCCATATGCATACGACGTCGCTCATTTTCTTTGGCCAAACGGTGTTTTTCTTGTTCCTCGGCTTTTTAAAGCTGACCGAGAGAATGTACCTTTACATTTTCGGAGCATATTTGACGATTTTCTTCGCGGCGTTTACGTATTGGACGACGTTTATGATGGTGCCCGGCATGGGTGAATAAAAAACAGGCAGAACCTCCTGCCTGTTTTTTTGTCGCTTTGACCTGAACCCCTTATCTCCATTGCAGATAGGCGAAGGAAGCCGTCAATCGGCTGGCAAAAACTCGGGCGCTGTCCAAAAGTCGCGCGCGGGGAGACTCATTCCTTTCTGCAAGATAAGCACGTCAAAAAAGCGGCTGACGCCATCGTCGGCGATCAGCGCGCGGATCATTCGATTTTGGCGGCTTGCCGGCGAAAAGAAATCGTCGCCTTCTGAAACGTTCCATTCATGCAAAAGGCCGGCCGCGAGCAAAAACCGATCTTGGCGAACGAATGACACTTCCTCCCACCCAGCCTGACGGGCGTACAAGCGAAGCGCATCCCATTGTACATGGCTCGTCAAGTCCATCTCCCCCGGATGGCGAAGCGGGTCGGCAACAAGCTGATGACGGAAATATCCGCGCAAGCTTCCATGTCGCCGCCCCGGGGCGCGCAGCTGTTCGTCCGTATAGCCATAGTCTACCGTCACCATCACTGCCTGATGAAACAGCGTCCCAACCTCGAGCCAAAACGCCTTCATCGCGAGAGGCACCTCAAGCCTTTGCCCCTCAGCAAGATCTAATCCGCGCTCATTTAAATAGCGGACAATAGTGGGACGGCAAAGCGGCGCCTTTTCTTCAACGAGCCGGCCATCGCGGGCGGCGACAAAACATTCGTGCAAAACGCCGCCTTCCTTTACAATGACGTGAACGGGAAATGCATCAAAAAATTCGTTGCTGAACACGATGCCGGAAAACGGCCCACGCTCGGCCAGCCAGCGAGAGACATCGTCATATTGCTCCACCTTCTCGGCGACGGATTGAAGCGTTTCGCACTGGCGCCGGCGGTGGAACGGGCTTTGGTCGATGATCGTATACGACAAGCGGTCGTATGTATGTGGGCTTTTTTTCTTCCATTCTTCTAATACGGAAAGCGCCAATCTTCCGTCTCCGCCCCCCCACTCGCAAACAGCCGGCGGCAGCCCCCCTTCTTCCACGAGCCGAATCCAAAGGGAAGCGAGCACTTTGCCAAACACCGGCGCGAATGAGCTGTTCGTAAAAAAATCACCTTCCTTGCCGATTTTCGCCTGCTCTCGCATATAGTAGCCGAATCGTTCGTCGTAAAGAGCCATCTTGATGTAATCGGCGTACGACACCCGCCCGCCCGGCGCCGCGGCAATCTGTTCGTACAATCGGTTCATCTTTCTACCCCATTTTTGATGAGCTATTTTCGATGACGTAAAATCATTGGTACACAAGGGATGGGAGAGAGGGGGAAAAACTTTTTACCCCAGCAGGACTTGATAAAATCAAAGGAGAAGTCGGCGGATTTTTGTGTCAAAACAAACATTCACCCCAAACCTTCAATCCCTTGTCACACTAAGGATTCTACGGATTAACATGCTTTTTTAGTGGGAGAAAAAGCCGCATAAAATCAACATCGCAAAAAGCTCTTGATTTTTTACTGTTGACATAGTGAAAATAATCATATATCGTTATAGTAGCAGCTTAAACTATATCCCCTCCCATTATTGTGGATAGAACATCCCCCAAAAACCCTTCTTGGCGCAGCTAAGAAGGGTTTTTTTGTGTTTTCCACCCAACAAACCGCTGCACCGCCCTGGCTAGCCTCTTGTCTGCATAAATACAACTGGCAGGCTTCACCTCTCATTGACCCAAAATCGTGTCGTCTATGTTTTCCGACTGTTGGAGGCAAGCCACAGGCTTGCCTTCGTCACACTGCTGATTCAAGCGGCGCTTGGCCGAACCTCGCGGGTGCGCTTTTTTGTGAAAGCCAAACGAAGGCTTTTTACTTTCTTCTTACGAAAACCCATGCAAAAACGGATTTGTATCCATCTCCGCGGCGATCGTCGTCTCCAGCCCGTGGCCGGAAAGAACGATCGTCTCCTCCGGCAGCGTAAGCAGTTCGTCATGAATGCTTTTCAACAGCTGCTGATGGTTGCCGCCTGGCAAGTCAGTGCGCCCGATGCTGCCGGCAAACAGTGCGTCGCCGGAAAACACAATGTTCGCTTCTTGGCAATAATACGAGACACTGCCCGGCGAGTGGCCCGGCGTTTCGCGGACATCGAGCGCAAACGGGCCGATGTTCAGCGCCGTCGACCCTTTAAGGCATATCGGTTCGCAGCGGACGACGACCGGGCCGCCAAAATAAAGTGAGCCGTTTAGCGCCGGATCTTGCAGCCATTGTTTTTCATTCTCGTGCAAATACACCGGAATGTCCCAGCGGGCAAGCACGTCCGGGATGCCGCCAATATGGTCAAAATGCGCATGCGTCAGCAAAATCGCCAGCGGGGTCAGCCCTTTTTCCTCGATCCGGCGGACGAGCGCCGCGCCTTCCGCGCCGGGGTCAACGATCAAGCATTGTCGGTCTGCAGACGACAACAAGTAAGCGTTGGCCTGAATCGGGCCGACGGGAATACGCGTCCACTCCAAGGCCATCACCTCCTTTCTTTGACATGTCCAATATTTAACTTTATTTTACTGTTTTTTTTCAAGCGATGGAAGAGAAAAGAGAAAGGGACCTCGACAAATGGAGGAAAAAAGATTAAAATGAAAAAGAATGGACACGTTTGTACATACTGTTTCATGAGGGGGTAAAACGATGGGTACGGTCATTATTTTTGCACTTGTGACGCTGCTTGCCCTTTATGGAATGCTCCGTACATTGCGCGAGAAAAACGTGCTCGGATTTTTGTTTGGACTTGCCACCGCGGCTGTATTCGGCTGGTTTACCATCATGACCATTTTGGATCACGGCATTCCAACCGGCACGCACTGAAAACGCAAGAGGCCAATCATGCCTCTTGCGTTTTTTATGCCATTTTGAGCGCTGCTAAAAACAGGCCGAGGCTGTCGCGGTATATTTGCGCAAACTGCGAGAGCGGCAACGGGTTGACGCCCTCGCCGAGCTCCACGGTGTAGCCGCGCCGCTTCCACGTTTGAATGAACCAATCGCGGTAGCCGGCATGGCTGTCAATGTAGCGGACAGGCTGATAGCGGCTTGCTTTGGCCATCGCCTGAACCGTCGCCTCCGCCTCCGGCGGCTCGAACCCTTCATATCCCCAATAAATTTCCTTCCCTTGCGTATGAAACGCGACGACCATTGCAAAATCGCTCGACTCGGCGAGCGCCGCCATCGCTTTCGCCTCCGGCTCGGTGAGGGGGGCAAAGCCAGGAAAATCGCGCGGCGCCGGCGCTTTCGGCGGTTTGCGGGCCTGTTCTATTTCCCAGTTAACTGGAAATTGATTGTTTAAATCAACGCCGCGGATGTTCGCTTTCCATTGCGAAAAATCGAGCGATCCACCGTTGATGCAGACGACTTGGCTCCGATGCGGCTCTTCTTCCGGCGGGCCGTTCAGCACAAGGTTGACGCCGTCAGGATTGACCATCGGCACAACGGAAAGAGTCACTTTACGGTAATAATCAAGCACCCGATGGCCGGCAAGCTCGTCATCGTTAACCAGCGCCCTCGCGTACTCGTCGATGAGCGCCATGATCACTGCCGTCGTGATCCACTCATTCGCATGGAACGATCCGTTCATATGCACGCGCACCGGTCCGCGGCCGATTTGCAGTTCAACAAGCGGCAAGCCGAGAACACTATGGCCGATCGTCCGCTGGCGCACAAACGGATAGTGACAGACGAGGGCGGTGATATCCTCCATCAAAGCGGCAAAATTGTACGGACGGACGCTGCGGACGATCGGGGACGAAATCCGCTTCGGCAACGGCGCTGTTCCGTTGATGACCGCCATCGCCCCCGGCAGCCGCCGCAGCACCTCCGTCGGCAGCGATAAGCGGTCAGCGAGCGCTTCCCATGTATCGATCGGCGCGTATCCCGGGACGGCAACGGTCTGCCCAGGGCGCAATCCCTCTTCTACATGAGGATTCGAATCGATGATCAGCTCAGTCGGCACTGAAAACCATCGGCCATATGTTTCAAACGTATCGCCGGGCCATGCTTGAAGGTGCATGCGCCGTCTCCCCTTCCCATTTCTTTACCTTAACATATGTCGGCAGACGGCAAAAAATGAGCGCCTGGCAGGCGGCAGTGCACGAATGTTCGCAAACATCTCCTTCTTCAAAGTTCGTCCCCATCTCATATCATCCAACAATAAGAAAAGGCGCCCCAACCTTTTTGGGACACCTTCCGTTGTTTACGCGCCGACAAGCTCTTTCGCCAGCCAGGCGGCGCCGATGACGCCGGCATCGTTGCCAAGCGTCGCTAAAACAAGCTTCGCCCCAACGGCGACGCGCGGGAACGCGAAGCGGCGGAAATGGGCGGCCACGCGCTCGACAAGCATGTCACCCGCCTTGGACACGCCGCCGCCGATCACGATTTTCTCCGGGTTCGTCACATTGGCGGCATTCGCCAACGCCCAACCAAGGTAGTACGTTGCTTCGTCGACCACTTCCAATGCCAGCGCATCGCCCGCTTTGGCGGCGTCAAACACCGCTTTGGCCGTCACATCCCCGTTGCGAAGCTCACTCGGACGATCATCTGCGGTCAATTTCTCCTTGGCGATCCGCACGATGCCGGTGGCAGACGCAATCGTTTCCAAACATCCGGTTTTGCCGCAGTTGCAACGGGCGCCGCCATCAGGGATCATCGTCATATGTCCGATCTCTCCGCCGGCGCCGTTTATGCCGCGCACAATGGCGCCGTTGGCAATCACACCGCCGCCAACGCCGGTGCCAAGCGTCACAAACAACAAATGGCGCGCTCCTCCCCCTGCTCCTTTCCACATTTCGCCAAGCGCCGCAAGATTGGCATCATTATCGACTGCCACAGGCAGCCCCATCGCTTCTTCCAACCGTTGTTTCAGCGGATAATTCGTCCACCCTATATTGACCGTCTCATACAACATGCCGGTTTCCTCTTCGACCGGCCCGGGAGCGCCGATGCCGACGGCAAGCAGCCTCTCTTTCGCTCCGCCGAGCTGGGCGAGCGTCCCATCAAGCGACCGGGCAATGTCAGCGACGATATGCTCACCGCGATTGGCGGTGTTCGTCGGAATTTCCCATTTGTGCACGATGTCACCCTCGGTGGTGACAAACGCCATTTTGATTGTCGTGCCCCCAAGGTCAATGCCTGCCAACCATCGTTCCATTGCATCCTCATCCTTTTTTCATCCGTTTTTCCCGCTCCATTTGCGCTTCGTGCCGCAAAATAAACAAAGCGGCTTGCAGCTGTTTCGCATCAATCAGCTGGGACTGGTACAGCTCTTTCACTTCCTCTTCCATCAGCTCCAAATCAGCGAGCCGGTCGCCCACGTAAATGATCGTGCCAAACCGTTTCAACAGCTGCTGAACGTCGTATACCGTCTTCATCATCATTCATGCTCCTTTTTTCCTCTTTTAATGTAGCGGCAAACGGCCGCGGCCGTCAAGACAAAAAACGCAAGCGCTAAAATCAGCACCTGCGTCAGCGGTCAGGGTCGCGCGGGTGAAGAATCGCCGGCCGCCGGTTTTTGAGCGGCATCGGCGACCGGATGAGCACGTCGCGCATCGCTCGGTAGGAGAACGGGATGAACGGCCATAAGTACGGAACGCCAAATGACGTCATCCGCGCCAAGGCAAGGATCCAAACGGTGATGCCGATGACATAACCGTACAGGCCGAACAGGCCGGACAAAATGAGCAAGGCAATGCGGACGAGCCGGTTCGCCAAGCTCATTTCATAGCTGGGCGTCGCAAACGTACCAATGGCCGTAACAGAAAAATACAAAATCACTTCATTGGAAAAGAGTCCAACTTCCACCGCGATGCCGCCGATCATAAGCGCGGCGACGAGGCCGAGCGCGGTCGCCAGCGAAGACGGTGTATGAATGGCGGCCATTCGCAGCATATCCATCCCGATTTCAATCATCAAAATTTGTGCAAACAGCGGAATGTCTCCCAATTTGGCCTTCCCCAAAAACTGGAGCGGATCCGGCAGCAGTTCCGGCTCAATCATGAGCAAATACCAAAGCGGCAGTAAAAACACCGACACCCAAACGGCCAGAAAGCGGACGAGCCGCAAATACGCCCCGATGATCGGCTTATTCCGGTACTCTTCAGCGTGCTGCAAATGATGCCAAAACGTTGCTGGGGTAATCATGACACTTGGCGATCCATCGACGATCACAAGCACATGGCCTTCATACAAATGGGCCGCTGCCGTATCGGGGCGTTCCGTATAGCGGATAACTGGGTACGGATTCCAATGCCGGCCGGAAATAAACTCTTCCACCGTTTTCTCAGCCATAACCAGCCCGTCTGTGTCAATGGCGGTAATCGATTCCCGAACGCGGCGAACGAGTTCTGGGTCGGCGATTTCCTCGATATAGCAAATGCAAATATCGGTCTTCGAGCGCCGCGCCACCTGCACGTACTCCATGCGCAAAGAAGGGTCGCGGACGCGGCGGCGAATGAGCGCGGTGTTAAAGACGATTGTCTCGACAAAACCGTCGCGCGCCCCGCGTACGACCCGTTCCGTGTCCGGCTCTTGCGGCCCGCGCACCGGATACGTGCGGGCGTCAATCAAAATAACCCGATCCACCCCATCAACAACAAGCGCGGTCGGCCCGGCAAGCACCATCGCGGCCGCTTCTTCCAAGTCGTCTGTCTGCCCGATCTCGACGTACGGAAGATATTTTTTCAGGAGCTTCTCAAGCGGGTGAACGTCCAGTTCGTGTTCCTCAATCCGGGACAAATATCTCATCAAATAATGCAAAATATCGTCTTTGACAAATCCGTCAATCATAAACAACGCCATCGCCCGGCCGCCATATTCGACGTCAAGGCGAATGACATCGAAGCTCTTCCCGACTCCAAGCCGTTCGGCTAAATAGGATGCATTGTCATGAAGGCGACGGGACGCCAGGCGTTTGGGCATCTGTTTCTCCATCGTCATCCCCCTGCATCGTTTGCACTGTATACTCCCCATCATAGACAAGCATGATGAAATTCATACATAAATGTTCCTTGTGATGCATATATTGGTGAAAACCTTGTCCAATCCGGGAGGATGTCATGAAACGATGGATGATCCCCTTCATGGCGCTTGCTTTTTTCCTTGCCGCCGCGCTCGCCTCGCTGTGGGAGCACGATCAGACCGCTGAAACGATCAAGTTTTTCCCGCTTGATCGCGAAGCGGCGTTCATCGAAGCGAAAACATCGCTGGCGCTTGAGGGCGGCAATGAACCCGGACGCTACACGCTTCGCTGGTCAGCCGCCTCCATTTTAAACCGCCGCGTCTATTTGCGTCAGGACGTCTCGTTGTTGTTTGCCGATGGCCGCTTGGCCGATGTGCTGTCAAAATGGAAAACGAACACGGATGCGATCGACATAGAAAAGACGGTCCGGATGCGGGACAGCCGCTTTTTTCAAGCCGTCTCGTTCCATCACGGCGAGCTGCATACAGGAGAGAACATCACAAGCAGCCAAACGATGTCAAGCAGCTATTTGTATGTCATTGACTCGCCATATCATCCGCTCACATCGTTCCGGCGGCCCAGAACAGATGACGAGCGCGAATGGCAGCGCGTCTTGAACAAAGCCACGAATGAATTTCTCCGTCATAAAGCGGACGAGCTGCTCACCCACTTTTCTTTGTCAAAGAAAGATTATTACGCCCTTTATTTGCCGGAGCTCGTCGCCTACACGGAACAACCGTTGCCTGGGTTGTCAACAGCAAAAACGCAAACCGTCATCGGCCGTCTCTGGGAAGGATTGTACAAGTCGTACATTCTCGGCATCAAAAAAGAGGATGGAGCCATCCTCTCGCCAATCGGCAGCACGGTGCCGCTCATTCTCATTCGCAAAGATTACAGCAGGCTCTTCGTTCTCATTGAAGCGAAAACCGGGGAAAAAGTGATGCTCGTGCAACTTCTTTAACACATTTCGAAAAGAGGCCTCCCACTTCAAACAAAGCGAAGTGGGGGCGTTTACCGAAATCCGATCCATAAGCCAGCGGCGACAAGCAGCGCCGACACCGCCAACGCTCCCGCCTGCCGCCCTAAAGCGGTGTGTTTTGGCAAATGAACGACGCCAGCCGCCAAAAAACCGCCAACCAGTCCGCCGATATGGCCGGCGTTGTCGATGCCAGGAACAAGCAAGCCAAACAACAGGTTGACGATGATTAAACTGATGACGTTCATCCCCATCGTCCGAAAAAATAAATGCCGGTAGACAGTGCCGAAGTAAAGAAGAGCCCCGAATAGCCCGAAAATGGCTCCCGACGCGCCGGCCGATAATGATGGTGTAAACAAAAAACTCGCCAGCGCTCCGAAAAATCCGGCCGTTACGTAAATGAACAAAAAGCGAAGCGAGCCGTATAGCCGCTCAACTGTTATCCCTAAATAATGCAAAGCAAGAGTGTTTGTCAACAGATGCAAAAAACCAATATGCAAAAACATTGGCGTCAACAGCCGCCACCATTCTCCCGCCTCAATGAGCGGATTGAATTTGGCGCCGTAGTGGATCAACACATCCGGATTCGTGCTCCCGCCGCTCCATTCGAGAACCAAAAACATCGCAACCTGCACAACGATGAACAGCCGGGTGAACATCGGCTTGCCATACTCAAAAATGCGCCGTTCCTCCTCACGGCGGCGCCGCCATTCGCGGACCACCTCGCGCTTTAAGCGCTCGGCGGCAGCAAACGGATCGGACGTTTCCACAGGCGGCTCAAAATGGAGCGCAACGCCCGTCATCTCCGCAAGCCGCGACAGCACGTCCCCCATATTGCCGCTGTGAAGGAGGAGCGTATGAAGCACGCCATCGGACACTCCAGAGAGCGGCAACGGCTCGGCGACAAGAAATTCCCAATCGTCAACCGGCGGATACACCGCCACATAAACATTGATGACCCGGCCCGCTTTGCTGAAATTCCATCCCCTCATTTGCTGAACGAATTGCCATGTATATTCCATATCAAGGCGCAACGATCGGCTCCAATCAAAATCAGCGCGCACGAGGCGGATGAGTGTTGGGCGACGCCAATGGTTTGATTCCAGCCATACTTCATCGGCCTGCTCAGACATCCGCACGATGTGGTAGCCGCCGCGAGACAAACGCTGAACAAGCTGCCAAAACAGTACATCCATCGTTCCAATCACGTTCTCCTCTCCCTTTCCCTGGCGAGGCCAAGTCCGACAAACAGCAACAAAGCCAACTCATCGACCGTCCGGCAAACCGGAGCGAATGGGCCGGCGGGCGCCGGCCGCCGCAGCCGGTTTTTTCATAACCGACTTCTTCAAAAATGATTCACCGCAGCCGCATCATGGACGCAACATTTGCGAAACAAGAGCGTTGCGCACGGGGGGAATGTGAAGCGCAAAGCGGACAAGTTGCTTTCGCAATGACGGAACGCGCAATGCGAAGGCGGCCATTCGGTAGCGATAGCGGTAAGCAAGACATCCAGCGGCAACGACAAGCAGCGAGTACGACCATTTATTCATCGTTGTTCCTCCTTCATCCTATGACATGCTCGTTATTCTTTTTCCCTTTTTCTCTCCAAATATGAAGCAGAGCGCGTCTAACGCGCCAGCACGAAGACGGCCAGCACCGCGCCGATGACCGCCAGAAAGTTTACCGCATCATTGTCAAGCCACCGCCAGCCTTTCATATGAATGGTCGCCTGCCCGCAATGCCGTTTCCGCTCAGTCGTCGCCCCGCATGCCGGACAGCGGTAAGCCGCTTGCCAAGCCGCGCCAAGCCACGTATCGAACCAGCTGCCGAGCCAACCGAAAAAGGCAAGAGTAAAAAGGGGCCGGACGTCGAGAAAAAACACGCCAACAGCCGCAATAAACAGTGCGCCGGCAAACGAAGCAGCCGTGCCAAGGAGCGTCACAGCCCCTGAGGTGCCGGCTTCCACCGGCCGAAAGATCGGCCAAACCCGAGGCGGCCACGGGCTTAAAGAACCGATTTCAGACGCCCATGTATCGGCGTTCGCTGCAGCGACGGCGACAACAAACAGATCATCCCAAATCGGGTCGGGGCGGACAGCGGCCAATAGCGCCAACACAGCCGGCACCCCGCCATTGGCCAGCACTTGGATGGCATCGCGCCGCCCTCCTTTCGCCAATTTTTCAGACAGTTTTGCCTTGCGTTGCTTTCCAATGTGGCTAAAAAAGCTGGAGCTGACAAAAAAGCAGCCTAACACCCATATTCCGCCCCATGAAAAGCCGCATCCAACCGCTGCGCCAATGACAACGGTTGCCGCCGCTCCTGATATGGACAACGAGCGCAACAACCACCCGCCGCCGGCAGCGAGGGCAGAGACCGCGATATACCACCATTCATCGCTCACAGTGAAGAACTCCTTGATCAGTAATAATGAATTTCACCGGCACATCATGCTCCTCAGCCGGAATGTCGTCCATCACTTGAAAGGAGTAAGCCAGCGCTGCCGTCACCGCCGAAACACCCGGCAAATATCGGTCGTAATACCCGCCGCCATAGCCGATCCGATAGCCGGTTTTGGCAAAACAGACCCCTGGGACAATGATGAGATCAAACTCATCGCGGTCGATCGGCGTTGTTTGTTTTTCAATCGGCTCAAACAATCCAGCGTACGCTTTTTCGAGCTGGGCAAACGACGCGAGCCGCCGAAAGGACATCGTTTTCGCCCTTGGATCGCATTTCGGGACGCCGACCGTTTTTCCTTCCCGCCACGCCTGCTCAATGATCGGCAAGGTGTTGACTTCCGTCTCTCTCGACACCGTCATGGCGATCGTCCGCGCCGTTTGCCATAATGGCCACCGATATAAATGAGCGGCGATTTGCCGATCGTACATCTCTTTTTCTGCCGCTTTAAGCTGCCGAAGCTGATTCAACATGCGCTGGCGCCATTCCCGTTTGCCGTCCATCATCTTCCCCTTCCTCCCATAAAGATAAAAAGCAGCAGGAATCATCTTCCCACTGCTTACTTCGTTTCGCGGTGCAACGTGACTTTGCGATCGCGCGGGCAATATTTTTTCAATTCCAAACGTTCTGGGTTGTTGCGTTTATTTTTCGACGTAATATAGTTGCGTTCGCCGCATTCTGTGCATGCCAATGTGATGTTCACACGCATCTTTTTTCCCTCCAAACGAACTTTATATAATCAGACTTTTCTATGATACCATTTTTCTGTGGCGATTTCCACCACTAAATTTCATCTTTTTCAATAAGAACGCCACAAGCAGAGAATGATATGGTATAGTGAAAAGGGGAGGGATGCACGTGGTGGAATATGCGATCATCGCTTTGGCAGCTCTAGCCATTATTCTTGTTGTTATTTCCTTTTTTGCTAAAGATGAACTGAAACCGCTCGAAGAACAAATTGATCATTTGACCGTTTCGCTGGCGCAAGAAACATACCAGATTAAAAAGCGATTGCAAGTCATCGAGGAGGAGCTCCTCATTCCAGAGCGACAACGGTCCGCTTCGCCGCGGCTTGGCGGATCGTTGCCGCCGGCCGATCGGCGCATCTTGTTTTTGCATAAACAAGGATTCCCGCTCGAAGACATCGCCCGCGAAACAGGTTTGACCGTCTCAGAAGTCGAGCGGGCGGTAAGGAGATTGCGGATATGAACAAACGTTCGATTCGTTCCTTCGCCTTCGGTTTGCTGTTATCTACGTCGCTTATCGGCGCTTCGTATTACGCCTCGCCCCCCGCTGCGCCGACAGAAGCGGAAGTCAAGGCGTTTCTTAAGCAGCACGGGCTTGTCGCTGTGGCGAAAGAAGAATACGACAAGCTCCGCAGCGCTCAGCCGAACGCCGCTCCGAAAGCGTCGGCCAAGCAGATGTCCGAACCATCAGGGCAAACCGTTTACGTCTATCGACTCGTTATTAAGAAAGGAGATACGCCAGAGACATTTGCCCGCGAACTTGAAGAGGCTGGCATCATTCAAAGCGCCCGCGCCTTCAACGACTACTTGGAGCAACATGGGCTGACGCGCTCCATCCGCCCCGGTGTCTACAACGTGAAGAGCGATATGGACTACGCAGCCATCGGCCGTTTGATTGCCGAGCCATAACGAAAGAAGGTGTCCCAAAGGATCGGGACACCTTTTCTTAAGGCTGTGTCTGCGCATCAAACGCGTTTTTTTGAAAGAAACACACCTTTTTTGAAACGAACTTTTTGTTCGTCATTGCCGACGCAACCCGGCCGCTTTTATCCGAACCGCCCGGCGATATAATCCGCCGTCCGTTGATCAGCTGGGCGAGAAAACAACATTTTTGTCTCGCCGTACTCAATGACTTCTCCGTTTAAGAAAAACGCCGTCCGATCAGAAATGCGGGCCGCCTGCTGCATATTATGCGTGACAATGATGATGCTGTATTTTGTTTTCAGCTCGCCCATCAACTCCTCGACCTTCGCTGTCGAAATTGGATCGAGCGCTGATGTCGGTTCATCCATTAAAATGACATCCGGCTCGACGGCCAAACAGCGGGCGATGCACAGCCGTTGCTGTTGGCCGCCCGATAAACCGAGAGCATTTTCATGAAGCCGATCTTTGACTTCCTCCCAAAGCGCCGCTTGGCGCAAGCTTTTTTCGACGATCTCATCGAGCCGCCGCCGGTCGCGGATCCCATGAATGCGCGGCCCATAGGCGACGTTGTCATAAATCGACTTTGGAAACGGATTGGGCTTTTGAAACACCATGCCCACTTGCGTCCGCAGCTGTTCAACAGGGTATGACGTGTCAAAAATGCGGCGGCCGCGATACAAAATCTCCCCTTCGAGCCGGACGTTTGGAATGAGCTCAATCATTCGATTGAGCGTTTTGATATAGGTTGACTTGCCGCATCCTGACGGGCCGATAATCGCTGTAATCTCGCGTTCATAAAAAGACAGGTGAATATGTTTTAACGCATGATGCTCGCCATACCATACGTTCAGTCCATTCGTTTCGTAAACGACCTCTTTTTTCACCAACTGGGCCGAAGGAATGTCCTCCTTTCGGCGCTCCACCACCGCCATCGTACTCATCGGCGTGACTCCTTTCATTTCCTTCCGCCCTCACTGGCAACGGAAGATCGAGTTTTTCCTATCATGAGCATACAAAACGATCGTTAACGCTGTGTGGACGGTATGTAAAGTTTTTGTAAACAAACATCATTTTTTTGGCTCTTCACCACAACATGTACTTGACAAGCAATACGGTTTCCTGCACAAAGATATGCAAAACGTGCTGATTTTCCCTCACAAGCGTAAATAGGGTATGTTCAGAAAAAATCAAGTACAACTTTTGGTGAAGAGCCATTTTTTTGCAAGCGTAAAAAAGAGGCGCCCGTTCAGGCGCCTTTGATGTCAGCGCGCATCAGCGGCCTCCGCGCCGCCTTGCGCATCGAAGCTGCTCCCGCCGCCGGCCGCCCGCTTCGCTTTCAATTCAAAATACGCATCTAAAATGCGGCGGCCGATCCGGTCATTGATCCCATCGCTCTCCCCTTGCGTCGCCCACGGAACGACAACGGCGAACGACACTTCTGGATCGTTGTACGGCGCATAGCCAACGAGCGTCAAGTTGTACGTTGGATCATTCCGTCGGCTTTGGATCGGTCCATCGTAAAACGCCTCCGCTGTCCCCGTTTTGCCGGCCGGCTTGTACGAAGCGCCCGCAAAGTACGAATACGCCGTTCCGCCCGGCTCTTGCATCACACGGCGGAATCCTTCTTGCACCCGCTTGATGTATTCCGTCTTCATATCAATCCGGTTTAGCACAACCGGTTCGAACCGTTTCATGATCCGGCCAAGTTTTTTTCCGTCAGCCGACGGTTCACGAATTTCTTTGACAAGCTGAGGCTTCATCCGATAGCCGCCGTTGGCGATCGTCGAGACGTATTGCGCCAGCTGCATCGGCGTATACATATCGTACTGGCCGATGGCTAAGTCGAGCAAAAATCCGCCGCGCGTGCTTTGTCCTTGGAAGCCGCTAAGTTCGTTTGGCAAATCGATGCCCGTTTTCACACCAAGGCCGAATTGGCTGAAATAGTGGCGAATCGTCGTAAACGCCTCTGGATTGATGCGAAGCGGCGCATGCGGACGATACACACCGCCCCCGATGGCGATCGCTGTTTTGAACATATAGACGTTCGACGACTGCTTGAGCGCCGTCAGCTCGTTGATCGTCCCCATCGTCTTCCATGATTTTTTCACCGGGGTTCCTTTAATATACAGCGGCTCGTCCTTTATATACGTATTCGGATGAAGCACCCCGGTTTGAAAGCCAGTGAGAACGGTCGCCCCTTTCACCGCCGATCCCATCGCATAAGCGGACGTGATGTTGCCGATGGCAAAGTCAACAAATTTGCCGTCTTGAAGAAGCTTGCCGGCCATCGCCAACACTTCGCCCGTCTTCGGGTTCATCATGACGACAAACGCCCGGTCCAAGAGCGGTGACCGGCCTTTGCGCTTCGTCGCCAGAATCTCTTGTTGAATGATTTGCTCAACCTTTTGCTGGAGCTCGGCATCAATGGTCAACACGAGGTCTTTGCCGCGCTCGCCTGGATACACTTGCTCGACCGAGATGACATTGCCCGATTTGTCGACAACGTTTTTCACTTTTGCCTTTTTGCCGTGCAGCACTTCTTCATACTGCATCTCCAAATAACTTTTGCCGACGCGGTCGTTGCGGCTGTAATCGCGGGCTAAAAAGTAATCGAGCCGTTCGCGCGGGACGCCTTCATCTTCTTCCGTCACACTGCCGAGCACAGAGCGGAATGTGTTGTCATAGACGTATTTCCGGTCCCAATCCACCGTCGTATTGACGCCGGGCAGCTCGCTCAAATGCTCGCTGACGACTGCATATTCGCGGTCGGTCACTCCTTTGCTTTTGACCGTCTGCGGCGTCAAGGCGTAGCCGCTTTCCATCTCATGTTTAATGGCGATCACTTCAAGCTCCGCTTTCGAAATTTGCGCTAAATCTTGCTTGGTGATGCGATCGAGCGTCCACTCGTACACTTTTTTGTCGATCTCTTTTTGCGTCAGCCCTTGATCAGCGAGCTTTTTCCGTTCTTGTTCGCTCACCTTCTGTTTCGCTTCTTCCGGATGCGTTAAAATCCAATAATCTTTCATATCGCGCTCAGTCACTTTTTTCTCCGCATCGGGAATGTCGATGTATTGGGCAAGTTTCCTTGCTATGTCCAATATTTCTTCCGGCTGTGTCGTTTTGGAGCGCGTGTACGTAATCGCCTTTTGCGGTGTGTTGTCGACGATCACGCGGCCGAACCGATCGTAAATTTTGCCGCGCGGCACCGGCGTGCTGACGATTTCATCCTGCGTTCGCTCCACTTCGCGCCGATAGTCTTCACCGTAGACGATCTGCACGACGCCAAGGCGCAAAATGAGCGCTGAAAACAACAAAAAAACAAAGAAGAACAAAATGTTTAACCGAATCGGCACTTGCGCCCGCTTTTTCCGTTTCATCCCCCGTTCCTCCTTTCCCTCCCCCTATTGTAAAAGAAAAAGGCGGGCATGGCTAGGGAAAAACTTGGCCCCTCACACCGGCGAACGGCCTCGTTCGTCGTCCAGCTTCGGCCGAAGAAAAATCTGCTCACGATGACCGCGCTCTGGACGGTCATCGGTGAAGCGAATGAGGCGGACAAACCAGTAAGTTGCCAAATGCCCGGCTCCGCACACAAACATAAGCGCGCGGATGCCAACCTCTTCTCCAAAGAGCGCCACAGCCGTTAAAAAGGCTAAAATCGACGCCACCCGTCCGGCGTTTAAAAACAATTCGCGGACAACTATGTATTCGACGCGCGCCTCGGCCGATTTCCAGCTCTTCCCGATGACGTCAAACGTCAAGGAGGAATACGGAACAAGCAACAATGGATACGCAATGGCGATCGTGATGGCATAAAGAATGAGGCGCGGATAGGTCGGATGGAAAACGATCAAGAAAATGGCCCCGTATAGCAGCGCTCCTCCTAGCAAAATCGCTTTCATCCGATATTCACGCTTGATCAGCCGAGAGACGGCATAATAGGCGACAAACGACGTGAACGAGTTGACAAGCCCGAATTTGCCGAGCGCCCATTCGCTTCCAGAAGTGACATACACCAGCACGGAAATGATAAACACAAACGTGCCTTCGCGCAATCCTTGGAAAAAGTGGGCATTCGTAATGAGCCGCCAGTTCCGGTTTTCATTCCTCTCCTTTAAAATGCGGATGAACAAATATTTCCCCGCAGCCGCGCGGCGCTTCAAGAAAAAGCTGAGCAGCACGGCGACAAGAAACAAGCCGAGCGACAGCGAGAAAACGAACGTATACCCTTTCGCACCGGCGAGCGATGAAATCATATAGCCGGCGGCAATCGGCCCGATCATGCCGGCTGATGAGGTCAACACCCCAAAAAAACCGTTAAAGAAGTCGCGCGTCTCCGGTTCGGTAATTTCAAACGTCAACACGTTAAACGCCAGCCAATAAAAACCATAGCCGACGCCGAGCAGCGCACCGAGAAAAAGCAAATATTGATGGGCGCGAGAGCCGACCAATAAAACGGTGACAAAAAAAACGGCTAAACACGACACACCAAGCCGCAAAACAAGAATGCGGTCAATTTGTTTTGCCAGCCGGCCGGCGAAAATAAACGTCAGCGGCTGCATCGTGACAATCGCCAAATTGTATAGCGCCAAGTCGCGGAAATCGCCGGTCTGTTTCCATAAATAAATGTTGACAAACGTGTTCGACAGGGAAACACCGAGCGCGTAAAACCCACCGATGCAAAGCAAAAGAAGCAGGTCGCGGTTCACTTGTTCTTGACCGGTTAGTTTTTGGAAAAATGCCATTGCAAACTCCCCTTTTCATCTATCCGGTAGTGTGGCCATTTCCGCTATGGCTATGCACCCGGCGCAAAGAAAACCGCTTCCTTTGCCTGCACCCTCCATCGCTAAAAAAGCGGGGCGTTTCGTTTCGCCCCGCTTTGTTGATTACTTCGCTTTCGCTTCGCTGTACCGTTTCGCCACTTCGTCCCAGTTGACAATGTTCCAGAATGCGGCAATGTATTCCGGACGGCGGTTTTGATATTTCAAGTAGTACGCATGCTCCCAAACGTCCAAGCCGAGAATCGGCGTTTTACCTTCCATGATCGGCGAGTCTTGGTTCGGCGTGCTCGTAATTTCCAGCTCGCCGTTGTTCACGACAAGCCATGCCCAGCCAGAACCGAAACGGCCGGCCGCTGCTTTCGAAAACTCGTCTTTAAACGCCGCGAAGCTGCCGAATTTTTTGTTGATCGCCTCAGCCAGCTCACCCGTCGGCTCGCCGCCGCCGTTTGGCGACAAAATCGTCCAGAAAAGCGAGTGGTTCGCATGGCCGCCGCCGTTGTTGCGCACCGCCGTGCGGATGCTTTCCGGAAGGGCTTCCAAATTGCTGAGCAATTCTTCGAGCGATTTGTTTTGCAAATCCGGATGCCCTTCAAGCGCCGCATTCAAATTCGTGACGTATGTGTTATGGTGCTTCGTGTGATGAATGTTCATCGTTTCTTTGTCAATGTGCGGCTCAAGCGCATCGTACGGATACGGCAATGCTGGCAATTCAAATGGCATACCGATCTCCTCCTTATTTGGTATGTACACGAACGCCAAAGCGTCCGTTTGAGATTAGCTTACCAAAGTTGGCACAATGTTTCAATCGATTTGCTTGTTCTCCCCCTTTGTTTACATATTTTCAACATGCCGTTGACCGTTTCTTCATAATGACAAGCTATAGTATATAGTATAAAGTAGCTTCCAGTTAAGGGGGAACTCAGCGAAAATGGAAACGAAACGAACAGGTTCATTATGGAGCGCCTTCCGGCTTGAGACAATTGTCATGACGGCAATGGTGCTCACAACGACGTTGGCGGCCCTTGCCATCACTTCAATCGGCTATATTCAAGGACGCCATTCAGCTATTCAGTCGATCCAGCAACAATTGCAATTATCAAGCGAAACTATGATTGAAAAAATTTCTATTTTAAAGGCTACAACGACCAATGAAGCATTTTCTCAAAAACTGAACTATTCATTGGCCTTAAATGAACGGAAATTCCACGCTTTACACCTTCATCCGGTGCAATTGATTTTAACGGAAACGGGAAAGACGGTAGCGAAACGGCCAACCTCGCCCAACCAAACGCTGTCCAAGCAGGTCGTGCGCGACATATTGAAAAAGAAGCAAGGGGTTTTGCATACAGACCAAGTTTCTCAGTTGTTGCTAAAGAAATCCGGTCGCTGTCGGCGCAAACAGGACAAGCGTTGGCACAAATTCAATCCATTGTTCAAGATGTGCAAAACCAAATCGAGGCCGCGGTTCAATCAATGAAAGAAAGTGCAAAGCAACTCGATGAAACGAAAAAAACGTTCACGGAAAGCCAACAAGCCTTTGAAGAAATCACTGCAATGGTGTCGCATTCATCCGCACATACGCTGCAAATTTCAGAGCAATTCGCCGCCATCGAGCGGCAAATCAGCGAAAATGCGTGAACATATCGCAGAGATTGCCACCGTCGCCCAACAGATCGCTTCGTCGATGGAGCAAATTTCACATTTTACCGACGGCCAGCACAATGCCATGGCTGCCATTCGTTCCGAAGCCGATGCACTAAATGAACGGGTGTTGCAATGGCGCGCCTTGCTTGGCACCTTTCATTTGCCTTCTGACTAAAGCGGGAAGATGCCCGCTTTTTTCTTCGTCCCAAGTTGAATTCTTCCTCTTTCCCAGCTACAATGGAAAAGGAGACAAAGAAAGGTGTGTCTGTGATGAACGTATTTGTCCAGCTGTGGAAAAGCTTATATTCCCCAAAAGACATCGCCCGCTTCCGATTCCAAGGAATCGGAAAAACGATTGGCTATTTGTTTTTGCTTACGTTCTTATCCATTCTTCCGACCTTTTACTACGCTTCGGTGTCTCTCGCCGAAGGCGTCCGCACAACGAGCGCCTTGTTGCATAACGACTTGCCGTCGTTTGCGATTGAAAACGGTGAACTTCGCTCAGCAGCAGCCAAGCCCATTCATATTGACCAAGGCGGATTTACGATCATTTTTGACAGCACCGGCAAAGTGACGAGTAAGAACGTCGAGCAGTTTCCGAACGCCATCGCGCTCTTGAAGCATGAAGCCGTGCTCGTCGCCGGCCATCAGGCGCAGCATTACAGCTATGCCACGTTTCCGGACGTGACCATTACCGACGAAGACGTTCGCGCGTTCATCGCCGGTCTTCAGTCGCTTCTCCCTGTCCTCATCCCGCTTTTTGGGCTCGTTTTATACGTCCTCGCCTGCGCCGGGAAATTTATCAGCGTGTGCATCTTTGCCTTTTTCGGCCTGATTTTTGCCGGCGTGCTCGACAAAACGCTGCGCTACCGTCATACATGGGTGATGTCGGCTTACGCCATTACGCTGTCGACCGTCTTTTTCACCGTGATGGAAACGGTGCAGGCGGTTGTGCCCTACGGCGCGTTGATCCATTGGTTCGTTTCGCTTGTCGTCCTCTTTTTGGCCGTCAAGGAAGTGCCATCAGCCAAACGGGAAATATAAAAAAGCTGCCTGTCGATGCAGGACAGCTTTTTTTGTGCTTACGCTGCTTTACTTCTTTCTCCACGTCCTGGACGCGCGCGCCGCCCCCCGGAGAAATACCGCGCAAGCAAGGAAGAAGCGAGCCGTGCAGCCAAATTGAATAAAAGAACGGCCACCATCAACACAGCCGCCGATTTGGCCGCGATCAGCTTCGCGTCTGGGACAATGCCTTCCGAATTCAATTTCCAAATATGCACCGTCAGCGTTTCGGCCGGCCGAAACACGTTCAGCGGGTTGGCCTGGCTGCCCCAATCCGCATCCCAACGAAGCATCGGGGTCGTCAGCCCAGCGGTATAAATGAAAACAGCCGCTTCGCCGAAAATGCGCCCAGCCGATAAAATGACGCCGGTGACAATTTGCGGGATGGCGGCCGGAAGCACCGCTTTGACCAATGTCTGCCAGCGTGTCGCTCCAAGGGCAAGACTCCCCTCTTTAATGTTGGACGGAACATCCAAAATCGCTGTTTCACAAATGCGCGTCAATCCAGGCAAATTGATGATCGTGACAGCTAACGCTCCGCCAAGCAGCGTATAGCCCCAACCCGTCAAAGTGACAAACGCCAACAATCCAAACAACCCGACGACAATCGACGGCAATGATGCCATCGTTTCCAAGCAAAGGCGAATGAACCCGACGATCCGCCCCTGTTTGGCGTATTCGGCCAAATAAATTCCAGCTCCCAACGAAAGCGGAACCGACAAAAGCAATGTCACAACCAACATATAAAATGAATTGATGAGCTGCGGACCAATGCCGCCGCCCGCTTGCGTATTGCTTGGCCGTCCGAACAGAAACTCAGGTTGCCAAAATCCCGCGCCTTTCGACAACACAACGGCAAAAAAGAAAATAAGCAACCCGATGACTGCAGCAGCCACCGCATAGAAAATGCCTGTCCATACTTTATCGATCATTCGCGCTGTCATCTTATCCCTCCTTTCTCGGGCCGACCAAACGGATCACGGCAATGAAGAAAAACGAGATCAAGAGCAAAATGAGCGCCAATGTCCATAACGCGTTGTTCCATGGTGTTCCGTTGATCGTATTCGCCATATCCATCGTCAATACACTTGTTAACGTCGCCGTCGGGCTGTCAAGGCCTGAAGGCAGCTTAATCGTATTGCCGATCACCATCTGCACGGCAAGCGCCTCGCCAAACGCCCGCGCCAAGCCGAAAACGACGCCGGTGGCAATCCCGGCTTTCGCCGCCGGAACGATGACGCGGGAAATCGCCTGCCAACGCGTAGAGCCAAGCCCGTATGATGCTTCCATATACGCCATCGGGACATTGGCTAAGGCGTCGGCCGCAATGCTGGTGATGGTCGGCAAAATCATCATACTAAGGACGATGATCCCCGCAAGCAGACTAAAGCCGGAGCCTCCGAACCATTCGCGCATGAGCGGAACGAGAATCGTCACCCCAAGCCAGCCATACACCACCGACGGAATGCCGACAAGCAGCTCCAGCACCGGCTTGAGCAACGAAACGAACCATTTGGGAGCGATAAAGTTCATGAAAATCGCCAACGCCAAAGCGATCGGCGCACTGATCAACAAAGCGCCAAGCGAGACGAGCATCGAGCCAACAATAAAAATGAGCGCCCCATACTTCGGCGGCGTGCCGTTTGGATCCCATTGCGCCGAAAGCAACATGTCGGAAAGCGAAAGACCGCTGTCCGTAAAGGACTGAATTCCCTTTACCGCTAAGAAGATGATCATCGTCACCGTAATCAGAACGATCAGCCAGCCGCAGATGACTGCAAACGTGCGGCCGATGTATTCTTCAAGCCAGCGATTCCGCCGTTTCGTATGCATTTGTTGCATGGCTTCATCCCTCCATTGTCAAAGGCCGGCCTAACGAGCCGGCCTTCCGCCCTTCTCTACTCCAATTCCGTCATCGGGATATACCCCATCTTTTTAACGGTCGGCGCAAATTCTTCACTCTTGACAAAATCGATAAATGCTCGCACTTCTTCCTTCGCTTCCCCTTTGGTGATCATGTATTCATACGACCAAAACGGGTACTTTTCCGTGCGGATGTTCTCCACCGTCGGTTCCGCGCCGTCAATTTTTACCGTTTTCAAGTTTTTCTTTTCCCCGATTAAATACGACATCGCTACATAGCTAACAGCACCCGGCGTCGAACTGATCGCTTGCTCGACCGCCCCGTTTGAATCTTGGACCGTGCCGATCGAATCGTTGATTTTCACGTCTTTCATGATCGTTTTCTCAAATGCCGCCCTTGTTCCCGATGACGCCGGACGGTTGATCACGTGAATGGCTTCATCCGGTCCGCCGACTTCTTTCCAGTTTTTGATCTTTCCATTGAAAATATCTTGAATTTGCTTTGTCGTTAAGTTATCGACGTTCACATCGTCGTTGACCACAATCGCAAAGGCGATGCCGGCCACTTTATGGTCAACGAGCTCTGACGCTTTCGATTTGTCGTCCAGTTTCTCCGCCGCCGGCACATCAGAGTTGCCGATTTGCACGGCGCCGGCCGCCACTTGGTTGACGCCCGTGCCGCTGCCGCCGCCTTGAACGGTGATCGACACGTCCGGATATTTTTCCATAAACGCGTTCGCCGCTTCTTCTGCCAGCGGCTGAAGCGCTGTAGATCCCGCTAGGGCAATGGTGCCGGAGTAGGTTTCTTCTTTCTTTGGCGTTTCTTCATTGCCGCCCGCATTGTTGTTTTCGGTCTGCCCGCAGCCGGCCAAAACGCCGGTCATCAACAAGGCGGCCAATCCCAATTTGACTCGTTTGCTCCACATTAAGAAATCCCCCCGTTTTGTTTTCGTACTTTCAACGTACAAGACCATTGCAGCGGGACATTGTTAGGCCCTTATAAAGCGGTTGTTAAGTTTCTGTAAAGACAAAAAAACAAGAATATCTTCAAAGCTGTCGAGCCTTAAATGCAAAGAAGAACTGTGATGCCGTTTTTCAAATTTGTTGAAGTGTTTTCCCCATGAAATCAACGACCTTACCAAGGAAGGCATATTTTCGCTGGACAAGCATACATATGAATTAACGACAAATGTGCGCAAGCGGAGGAAGCGCCATGAAAAAATTCATTCTTCTCCTATTTCTCATTCTTTCCAGCTATATTGTTTACCGCGATCTTGCCATCGGAACGCTCCACCCTTCGTCTGAAACAGCAGCAGCCATTGTCCAGTCGAAACAGGCGGCCATCCCGTACCGGACGGTGACCATTCGCCCTGGCGATACGTTGTTGTCCATCATCGAGAAAGAACTCAACGGTCCATTGCCCGTTCCGCTCGAGCAGCTGATCCGTGATTTTGAACGGTTAAATCCAGGCGAACATGCGCAAACATTAAAAATCGGGAAAACTTATAAAGTGCCGATCTATCGCTAACCGGCGAATCGCTTGTCAAACGGCGGATGGCACTGTTACAATAATGCAGAAAGCGACTTGAATGTTAAAGGAGCGAATTCCCGTGGGTGAAATCATCCATCGTTCAAAGACTCGGCCGGTCCGCGTCGGTCCGCTGACAATCGGCGGCAGCAACGAAGTCATCATTCAAAGCATGACGACGACAAAAACGCACGATGTCGAAGCGACGGTGGCGCAAATCCACCGCCTCGAGGAAGCGGGGTGCCAAATCGTCCGCGTCGCCTGCCCGGACGAGCGGGCGGCTGAGGCCATACCGGAAATAAAAAAGCGAATCAACATCCCGCTTGTCGCCGACATCCACTTTGACTATAAATTGGCGCTGAAAGCGATCGAAGGCGGCGTCGATAAAATCCGCATCAATCCAGGCAACATCGGGCGCCGCGAAAAAGTCGAAGCGGTCGTGAAAGCGGCGAAAGAGCGCGGCGTGCCGATTCGCATCGGCGTCAACGCCGGATCGCTGGAAAAACGCATTTTGGAAAAATACGGATACCCGACGGCCGACGGCATGGTGGAGAGCGCCTTATATCATATCCGCATTTTGGAAGAGCTTGATTTTCATGATATTATTGTCTCGTTAAAGGCGTCCGACGTGCGCCTCGCCATTGAAGCGTACGAAAAAGCGGCGCGCACGTTCGACTACCCGCTCCATGTCGGCATCACCGAAGCGGGGACTCTGTTTTCCGGCACGATCAAAAGCGCAGTGGGGCTCGGCGCCATTTTAAGCAAAGGCATCGGCAATACGATCCGCGTTTCGTTAAGCGCCGACCCGGTTGAAGAGGTAAAAGTGGCGCGCGAAATTTTAAAAACGTTCGGACTTGCCTCCAATGCGGCGACGCTTATTTCCTGCCCGACGTGCGGGCGGATTGAGATCGATTTGATCCGCATCGCCAACGAAATCGAAGACTATATCGCCCAAATTCGAGCGCCGATCAAAGTCGCCGTGCTCGGTTGCGCCGTCAATGGACCAGGGGAAGCACGGGAAGCCGACATCGGCATCGCCGGCGCCCGCGGCGAAGGCTTGTTGTTTCGCCATGGCAAAATCGTCCGAAAAGTGCCGGAAGAGCAAATGGTGGAAGAGCTGAAAAAAGAAATCGACAAGCTGGCGGAAGAATATTTTGCAAAGCAATAAGGAAAACAAAGCCGCTCTGAAAGGCAACGCCGCCCAATGAGCGGAATTTTCCTGCACAACCAGAAAGGGCGTCCCCTCTTGGGGACACCCTCGCTTTTTACGTATAAAACGGCATAATAAACAGACGGACGAGAATCGCGATGACGCCGATGCCGATGGCCCACGCACCGAGCGTCTCTGCGCCGCGTCGGCGCGCGATAAACCCGACAATAATGCCGGCCGCCCCTAACAAAATCGGCCAAATAAACAAGGCAATGATGGACAGGGCCAAAGCGAGCCAGCCGAGCCCGGCGCCGTCCGCGCGTTCTTTGTCCCGTTCATCGGCGCGGCGAATCGGTTCAGCGACTTCCGCCGCTGTTTCTTCCATAAAATTGCGTTCTGGTTCCTCTTTTCCGATCGATTGCACGTAGCCTCCATACGTGCGCTCGCGGTCGTCTGCCATATGCTTCCCTCGCTTTCCTAAAGTAAGAAGCATTATTAGTATGAGAAACCGGCGTTATTTTATCAGTGTGAATATTTTCTAACAGGAGGGTGAAGTGGTGAAAAAACGGCTTGGCATCGACATTGACGGCACGGTGACATGTCCGAGCACGTTCATTCCGTATTTAAACGAAGCATTCGGCAAAGAGCTCGCATTAAACGACATTACGCAATACAATTTGGCGCCGTTATACGGCGTGGCGGAGGAAGAAATGGACCGCTGGCTTGAAGAAAACGAAGCGGATATTTATGAGAGGGCTCCGCTTGCCCGCTATGCGCTTGAGGTGATTGACAGCTGGAAAGACAAATACGAGCTGTATTACATCAGCGCCCGCGGCCGCCATTTGTACGATCTCACCGAGCGCTGGTTCCGGCGGCACGGCGTCCATTACCACCATATTGATCTGATTGGGTCGCACGACAAAATCGCCGCCGTCCGCCAATATAAGCTGTCGGCCTTCTTTGAAGACAAGTACGATAATGCCTGCGAAATCGCCGAAACATGCGGCATTCCCGTCATTTTGTTTGACACTCCGTACAACCAAGGCCCGCTCCCTGAAAACGTCATCCGCGTCAACAACTGGCTTGAAGCAAAGCGAGAAATCGAACAGCGCCTCCGGCCATAAAACAACATCTCCCTGCTTATACAGGGAGATGTTGTTGGCATTGCGGACATGTGCCGTAAATTTCAAACTTATGGTCAGCGATCTCATAACCATCGAGCTTCTCGGCGAGCACATCCATTGGACATGCGTCAATTTCTTTTGTTTTTCCGCACTGGATGCAAATGAAATGATGGTGGTGGCGGCGGACGCCGCAGGCAAAACGGAAATGTTTTTCCCCGGACAGCTCGGTCATCTCCAAAATGCCAAGCAGCGTAAAGAGCGACAAATTGCGGTACACTGTATCAACGCTCAAGCCCGGATAGACGGGACGGAGCGCTTCAAGCACGTCTTTGGCCGTCAAGTATTTGTCGCTTTCGGCAAATAACTCCAACATTTGTCTCCGTTTTTCCGTATATTTAAACCCTTTCTCTTTCATCAACTGCAACGCTTGGTCGATATTCATCGCTGCCGCCCCCTTTTCCATCCGAGTGCGAAAAGCAAAATGACAACCGCTGCGATGACGATCGTTCCGCCCGGCGCCCAGTCCAGCTCATACGCCGCCCAGAGCCCGGCGATAACGGCCAGCTCCCCGAACAAAATCGAAAGCCCGATCACCTGTTTAAAACTTTTGGCGATGCGGATGCTCGCCGCCACCGGCAGCGTCATGAGCGACGAGATGAGGAGCACGCCGACGATGCGCATTGATGCAGCGATGACGAGCGCAACAAGCACAATAAACAAAAAATGGATCAATGTGGTGCGAACGCCGGAGACACGGGCGTATTCCTCGTCAAAGGAAAGAAGAAACAGCTCTTTGTAAAACGTCAAAATCACCATCGCGGCAGCTGCGGCGACAGCAAACGCTGTCCAAACGTCAGCACGGCTGACGGCACTGACGCTTCCGAATAAATACGAAAACAAATCGGTCGTAAACCCGTTGGCCATCGAAATGAAAATGACGCTCAAGCCGATGCCAGCCGACAAAACGATCGGAATGGCGAGCTCCTCATAATGCCGGTAAACGGCGCGCAGCTTCTCGACGAAAAGCGACGCGACGACGGAAAAACTCATGCCGATGTAAAGCGGACTCCAGCTGGCGGCCGCCGGCGCCGCTGAACCGAGCAAGAGCCCGGCGGCAATGCCGGCGAGCGTCACATGACTCAACGCATCAGCGATGAGTGACAACCGCCGAACGACAATAAAAACGCCGAGCAATGGCGCCGTGAAACCGGTCAAAACGCCGGCAACAAACGCATTGCGCAAAAATTCGTATTGCCAAATGGCTTCCCACACGTGTCATTCCTCCACCGTCACCGTTTCATTCCGTCCGTTCATGCTCGTGAGAGAGAACGTGGAGCGGATGGCCATAAAACTGCGAAATCGCCTCGTTGCCAAGATGTTCGAACTCTTCCGCCTTTCCATGGAAATAGAGGCGCTTGTTCAAGCAGGCGATATCGGTCACCCGGTCCGTGATCGTCCCGATGTCATGCGTCACTAAGATAAGCGTTAAGCCGCGGCGGTTCAAGTCGCCGAGCAGTTCGTAAAATTCATGCACATGGCGTGCATCCACGCCGACCGTCGGCTCGTCTAAAATGAGCAACTCCGGCTTGCTCGCCAGTGCGCGGGCGATAAATACCCGTTGTTGCTGGCCACCGGACAGCTCCGCGATATTGCGCTTTGCCAGGCCGCTCAACCCAACAGCCGCGAGCGCCGCTTCGACCGCACGGCGGTCTTCATTTGTCAGCGGCCGAAATAAGCCGCGTTTGGCCGCCAATCCACTCGCCGCCACTTCCTCAACCGTCGCCGGAAAGCTGCGGTTGAAGCTGTTCGCTTTTTGCGACACGAAACCGATCCGATGCCATTCGCGAAACGATTCAATCGGCTCGCCGAACAAAAAAATGCGGCCGCTGTTCGGTTTTAACAAGCCGAGCACACATTTGAGCAGCGTCGATTTTCCCGAGCCGTTCGGGCCGACCAATCCTAAAAATGCCCCTTTCGGCACCGTTAAACTAACATGCTCAAGCACGTTCTCTTTTTCATAGCGGAACGACACATCCTCCATTTGCACAACAAGCCCATTTTCCATGGCCGTTCTCCCTTGCTAATTCAGAATCATTCCGATTTTCTTCACTATGCAAGTATACCCCACCATCCGCGTTTTGTAAACCTCAATGAATCGCTGATTTAAAGCGGGCTCCGCGCACTTCATGCGTCGGCATAATGGTGATGAACGCATCCGGATCGATTTCATTGACGATCGATTTTAGTTTTGTCACTTCCAAGCGCGTGACGACTGCATAAATGATTTCCTTTTGCTCGTCCGTATATCCGCCTTTGCCGAGCAATTTCGTTGTCCCGCGTCCGAGCCGGTGCAAAATGGCGTCGGAAATTTCCTCATAATGATCGGTCACAATAAAGGCCGCCCGCGTCTCGTCAAGCCCTTCAATGACCGCATCGATCGTTTTTGAGGCGATGTAGTACGTCATCACCGAATACATGGCCGGCTCGAGGCCAAACACAAACGCCGCCCAGCCAAAAATAAAAACGTTGACAAACATGACAAACTCGCCGACCGAGAACGGGATTCTTTTCGTCATCAAAATCCCTAAAATTTCCGTCCCATCGAGCGATCCGCCATGACGGATGACCAATCCGACGCCAAGACCGAGCGACAACCCGCCAAAAACGGTGGCTAAAATCGGCTCGGTTGTCAGCGGGGAAAGATGGTGAAATGCTCGTTCGGTGACGCCGAGGATCACGACGCCTAAAATCGTTGACAGCATGAACGTTTTCCCGATTTGCTTGTAGCCGAAATACATGAACGGGGCGTTTAAGAGGATGACGAGCGTGGCGAAATTGAGCAGCCGCCATTCGTCCGGAGTCAAGTAGTCCAGAATCAGCGATATGCCAATGATGCCGCCGTCGATCATTTTGTTTGGAACGAGCAGCCGCTCGATGGCAAACGCCGCCAAAGAGGCGCCGATGGCGATCATCAACACCCGATACAACACATGGCCTAACGGTTCTTTTTTATGCTGTTTTGGCGCCAAACTACCACCCTTTCCCTTTTTGTTTTTTCTATTATACCATACACGCCTTTTCCATTCACGTCATATGATGGAACAGAAGCAAGGAGGCGGCTGCGATGAACATTTACCAACAGCTTGTCAAGCAAAAATTAAAAACGATCACCCCGGAAGAACTCGTTGCGTACAGCCGAGAGTACGGCTTGCCCATCACGACAAGCCAAGCGAAACAAATTCTTCATCTCGCCCGGACGAACGACATTAACGTCTTTGACCCCGAGGAGCGGAAAAAATGGGTGCGAGAGTTAGCGAAAATCACTTCGCCAGACATCGCTCGAAAAGCGAACGAGCTATTTTTGAAATTCGTGCAAAAAAAATAAAAGGGCGCATAGCCCTTTTTTCATTCCGCCCCAGCGGTGATTTTTTCAAGCAACTGGTCATCGAACGACTGCGCCCGCAGCATGGCAATTTCGTGCTTGTACGGCGGTTTTTTGTTGTTTTTGTCTTCGCCCACGTATGGGGTTTCTAAAATTTTCGGAATATCCTCAAGCTGCGGATGATGGACGATATAGTTGAGCGCAGCAAACCCGATATGGCCGAAACCGATGTTTTCATGGCGGTCTTTCCGGCTGCCGCGCGGGTTTTTGCTGTCGTTGATGTGCAGTACTTTCAGCCGCCCGAGGCCGATGATCCGGTCAAACTCCTCAAGAACGCCGTCAAAATCGTTGACGATGTCATAGCCGGCGTCATGCGTATGGCACGTATCAAAGCAAACGGACAGCTTATCATTATAGGCGACGCCGTCGATAATGTACGCTAGCTCCTCAAACGTCCGCCCGCATTCCGACCCTTTGCCGGCCATCGTTTCCAGGGCAATTTCGACCGTCTGCTCGCGCGTCAACACTTCATTCAATCCGCGAATAATTTGCCGAAGTCCGGCTTCCACCCCTGCGCCGACATGAGCGCCTGGGTGCAGCACGAGCTGTTTGGCGCCAATCGCTTCCGTCCGCTCGATTTCCGTGAGCAAAAAGTCGACGCCTAGCGAAAACGTATCGAGATTGGTCGTATTGCCGATATTGATGATATACGGGGCGTGGACGACAATCTCTTCGATGCCGTGCACTTGCATATGCTTGCGCCCGGCTTCGATGTTGAGCTCTTCAATCGACTTGCGCTTTGTGTTTTGCGGCGCCCCAGTGTAAATCATAAACGTGTTCGCTCCGTAGGAGACCGCTTCTTCGCTGGCGGCCAGCAGCATTTTCTTTCCGCTCATGGAAACATGTGAACCGATTTTTAACATGTTCTTCTCTCCCTTTTCTTTGCGTTAAAGGCGGACGGCTATTATGATTTTTTGAAGCGGCCAAGCCGCTTTTTCTTCTTCTCCAGCTCCGCGCGCAGCTTTTTTTTGTAGCCCGGCTTCACTTGCTTCGTTTTTTTCAGTTTGGCGAAAAGCAACGCCAGTTCGTCATCCTTTTCGCCCGCCCGCTTGCTTCGCCGGTTCCACGGCGGCAGCTCCTTCCATTCGCCGCCCACGAAATCACGGTGAACAAACGAAATCCCCATTTTTTCCAATCGAGCAATCGCATCTTGGTCAGACGGCTCGTAAATCGTTGCCGCAATGCCGCTATAGCCGGCGCGCGCCGTCCGTCCGGCGCGGTGAATATAAAACTGCAGATCATCAGGCAGCTCGTAGTTGATGACGTGGCTGACGCCTTCAATATCGATGCCGCGCGCCGCCAAATCGGTCGCGACGACATATTGAAACTCCAAATCGCGGATGAGATTCATCATCTTTCTCCGCTCACGCGGCGTCAAATCGCCGTGCAGCACGCCGACTTTCAACCCTTGCTCAGCGAGACGGTCGGCGACCTCGTCAGCCATTTTCCTTGTGTTGACAAATACGATGGCCAAATACGGGTTGTAGCTGAGGAGCACATCATGAAGAAGTTTTGTTTTCTCGCGTCCGCGCAGCGGGATGAGCACATGTTCAATGTTTTCGTTCGCCGTCTGTTTCGGATCGACGTGGACAAAGGTCGGGTTTTCCATATATTTTTTCAAAAACGGCTTCAGCTTTTCCGGAATCGTCGCTGAAAAGACGAGCATTTGCAAGTCTTTCGGCATCCGGGCGGCAATTTGGTCGACATCCGTGATAAAGCCCATATCAAGCATCAAGTCGGCTTCATCGACGACAAGGATGTGCGCTGTATGCACATTAAGCGCCTGCTCGCGGATGAAATCGTTGATGCGCCCTGGCGTGCCGATGACAATATGCGGCTGCACGTTGAGCTTTTCGAGCGCTTTTTGCTTATCCGTCCCGCCGATCAAGCAACGGGCGACGATCATTCGATCTTTCGGGCAAAACTTCGTGATTTTCAGCGTTTCGTGGTAAATTTGCGTCGCTAATTCGCGCGTCGGCGCCGTGATGACGGCTTGCACTTCGGCATGTTCCGGTTTGATTTTTTCAATGATCGGCAATAAGTACGCATGTGTTTTTCCCGTTCCGGTTTGCGATTGGCCGACCATGCTTTCGCCGCGCAGCGCCCCCGGAATGATGCGCTCTTGAATTTCCGTCGGTTTATAAAAACGAAGCGCCTTGATCGCTTCAATGATAAACGGTTGAAACGGAAAACGAGTGAACTGCGTTTCTATCATCAAGCACCACTCCCTTCTATAATATAAATGCAACTGGAAGGTTTCCCATCTCGTTGGTCCAAAAGCGTGTCGTCTATTTTTCCGACTGTCGGCGACAAGCTTTGACGCGACGGAAGACCGAACAACCCACTGCTTCACAGACCCATGCATGGGTCTGGAAGCGATATTGTTCGGTCACCCGACAGTCGCTGGCTCCATAAAAGAGCGTAAACGTTAACGTTTCAAATGGCATATGGGCACCGCTTCGTCCGCTTCACCATTATAGCGAATCGCTGCCCCCTGCCGCAACTAAAGACGATGCGGCAACAAACCTTTCCCGCCTTGCCCGCATATTGTATGAAGGAGGACATTCGTTCATCCGCACGACCGAAAGGAGGCAACTGCTATGAGATACAGCCGGCCCCCGATGATGCCTTCTCCGTTTGCCGGAAGGCCGCCAGCCCCGTTCGCCCGCATGCCGGCGCCGCCTTTTGGCCCCAGCGGCCCCAGCGGCCCCGGCGGCTTCTTGGCTCGCTTGTTTTCGCGCGGGCAGCCGCCGGCTGCTGCGTCATCTCCGTGGGGGCTGCCGATGCTGCCCAACGCTGCTAACACCGCCGCATCCAACACGGGCGGCGGCTTGGTTGGCATGTTAAACAACGTGCAAAAAATGCTCGGCATCGCGCAAAATGTCATGCCGATGGTGCAGCAGTATGGACCGCTCATCCGCAATCTTCCGGCGATGATCCGCATTTTCCGCGAGCTGAAACCGGCCGACGAAGGGGAAGGCGAAACAACGTCGGAAAGCGCACCGGCCAACGAAACGAAACAAAAGCCGGCCGCCAAGGCGCCAAAAAAACGCTCCGTTCCGCAGGCAAAGCGCGAAGAGCCGCAGGAAAAAGAAACACCGGCCGCCCCGAAGCCGTCCAAGCCGAAACTGTATATCTAGTTTCTTTCCCCGCCCTAGCGCACCCTCTGTTTAGGGCGGTTATTCTTTGTCTTCTCTCCGGTGCTCCGATATAATGAAAGATGAACAACCGCCGCACAGCCGGCGGCAGGGAGGGAATATGATGGAAGTGATTAAAATTACCCCTCGCGGGTATTGCTACGGGGTGGTCGATGCAATGGTCATCGCCCGCAACGCGGCGTTGGACCCATCTTTGCCGCGTCCGATTTACATTCTCGGCATGATTGTCCATAATAAGCACGTCACGGACGCGTTTGCCGAAGAAGGCATCATCACGCTCGATGGAGAAAACCGTTTGGAAATTTTGGAAAAAATTGACCATGGCACCGTCATTTTCACCGCCCACGGCGTCTCACCGGAAGTGAAAAAACGAGCGCTCGAAAAGGGACTTGTCACGATTGATGCGACATGCCCCGATGTGACAAAAACGCATCGGCTCATCGAACAAAAGCTCGCCGATGGCTACGATATCATATATATCGGCAAAAAAGGACACCCGGAACCGGAAGGAGCGGTCGGCATCAATCCGGAAAGGATCCATCTTGTAGAAACTATCGATGATGTCGAACGGCTGTCCATTCACAATGAGCGCATCATGGTGACGAACCAAACGACGATGAGCCAATGGGACGTCGCCGACATCATGGCGAAAGTGAAAGAAAAATACCCGCACGTGGAAATGCATAAAGAAATTTGCCTCGCCACCCAGCTTCGACAAGAGGCGGTCGCTGAGCAGGCGAAGGAAGCCGATGTGACGATCGTCGTCGGCGACCCGCGCAGCAACAACTCGAACCGCCTCGCCCAAGTATCGGAAGAGATCGCCGGCACGAAGGCGTATCGCGTCGCCGATGTAACGGAAATCGATATCAACTGGATTAAAGATGCGAAAAAAGTCGCTGTCACCGCCGGCGCCTCCACTCCGACGCCGATTACGAAAGAAGTGATCGATTTTTTGGAGCAGTTTGACCCGAACGACCCGTCGACATGGAAGCGGGAACGGAAAGTGCCGCTGCAAAAAATTTTGCCGAAAGTGAAAACAAAGAAGGAAGAGTGACGGTTGTTTCGTCCATAAAGAGAGGCTGTCTTGGACAAACGGTTGAACCGCTCATCCAGGACAGCCCTTTTCGTTGGCCGTTCATACGAACTGAAACGGATCGGTATAGACGCTAGAAGCGATCACTTCCGCCTCCCATTGACGTTTCGCGAGCTCAGCGGTTAAGTAACGGGTTACGCCTTCTTTCATGATTTTTTCTACATTATGGCCTGGGTCGATGATATGAAGGCCGAGCGCTTGGGCGTCATGGGCGGTATGATAATACACATCGCCGGTCACGTACACGTCCGCGCCAGCCGCCTTGGCTGCGCTGACAAACTTGTTTCCGTCGCCGCCAAGCACCGCGACCGTTTGCACGAGATCGTCCAGCCGGCCCACGACGCGCACCGCCGGAACGGAAAACGCCGCTTTCACCTGCTCGGCGAAAGCGCCAAGCGTCACCGGATGCGGCAGCCGGCCAATGCGCCCAAGCCCGAAGCGGCGGCCTCCGTTGTCAAGCGGATAGATATCATATGCCACTTCCTCATACGGATGAACAGACAGCATCGCCTGAATCGCTTGCCGTTCAAGAGAGGCCGGCACGATCGTTTCGATGCGCACTTCCTCAACTTCCTCGAGCCGCCCTTGCTCGCCGATGAACGGCCGCGCCCCTTCCTCCGGCAAAAACGTGCCGACGCCGCGGCTGTTGAACGTGCAATGGCTGTAGCGGCCAATATGCCCGGCGCCGGCATCGCCTAAGGCCTTCCGCACCACCTCAGCATGCGTCACCGGCACATAGACAACGAGCTTTTTCAACGCTTCCGTATACGTCGGCACAAGCACTGTCGTCTCTTGGAGACCGAGCGCCTCGGCCAGCCAATCGTTCAGACCGCCATCGGCCACATCCAAATTCGTATGGGCGGCGTACACCGCAATGTCATGCTTGATGCACGCGGCGATCATCCGCCCGTGCCCCTCATCCGTCAGCAGCTGCTTCAGCGGGCGGTACAGCGGCGGGTGGTGGGCGATGATTAAATCCACTTGCTGATCGATCGCTTCGACAACGACATCTTCGAGCACATCAAGAGCGATCATCACTTTTTTGACCGGCTTGTTTAGCGTCCCGATTTGCAGACCGCTCCGATCCCCTTCCATCGCCAACTGTTTCGGAGCAAGCTGCTCAAGAAGCTGAATGATTTCATAGCCGTACGGAACGCGGCTCATAGCATCGCCTCCTCTACCAATTGAACTTTTCTCTCCAGTTCGCGCTTTTTCCGCTCAGCCGCTTCGCTTTGCCCTTTGGCCGTCAAATCAGCGATGATCCGTTTCCAATTTTCAATCTCGCGCTTCCACTTCTCGCGGAACACCTCGCTGTTTTCCCGGCGCAAAAACGGTCCAAGGAGCAGCTCCGCCTCGAGATGGCGATACGGCCGTCGGGGGACGCCGGGCTCGGCGACGAGCACTTCATAAATTTGCCCCTCTTCCTTCAAAATGCGTTCGGCAATCAATTCCCACCCATGATCAAGAAGCCAACGGCGAACAAGTTCCGCGCCAACGTTTGGCTGCAAAATGAGCCGTTTGACGCCGTCAAGCTTTTCCTTTCCGTCGCCCAAAATGCGGGCGATCAGCGCCCCACCCATGCCGGCGATCGTGATGCAGTCCGCCTCTTTTGGAGCGAGAACCGAAAGCCCGTCTCCTTTTCGCACGGAAATGAGATGAGAAAGCCCGGACTTCTCGACTTGCTGCTGCGCTAGGCGGAACGGTCCGTCCGCCACCTCGCCGGCAATGGCTTTTGATGCGCAGCCGTGCAAGCAGGCATAGCAAGGCAAATACGCATGATCCGACCCAATGTCAGCAAGCACCGCCCCTTTAGGAATGAATGAGGCGACCGTTTCCAGCCGTTTCGACAAGCGAAATTCATTCATAGCACCGCAATGGCAACCAACCTTCCGCCACCTGCAGCGCGAAGGCGGTTCGCCTTCCCCTCCTTTCCTCTCCAGCGCCGCGCGCCTCTATTGTACTAAACAAAACATCCCCTTGCCAAAAAGCAAAGGGATGCTCACCACCCATTATTTATTTTAAACCGGCGAGCCATTTCGCCATGGCATCGGCTTTATCCGCCGGCACAAGCCCTGGCGGCATGTTGCCGCGCCCGTGTTGGATGACGTCTTTAATTTGGTCCATCGACAGCCGTTGCCCGACCCCTTTCAACGATGGACCGACGCCGCCTTCATAGTTTTGGCCGTGACAGCTAGAGCACGTTTGTTGGTAAAACTGCTCTGGGTTGAATTCGGCCGTTTGTTCCGTTTTTTCGCCGCCTTTTTTCTCTTTGGCCATTTCCTTCGCATCGCCTAGCCCTTTAAACGACAAGACAAACGTCAGCACAATCCCGAATGCCATGATGATGAAAAACGGGATGAGCGGATTGCGGTTCATCTCTTTTACCTCCCTTATGTATAATGAAGAACGCTGCAAACAATTTTATTTTACTGTAAATAATGGTCAAGGAAAAGCCCTAAGTTGCCGAAATGGCAACAACACGCCTCAGCGCCACCAGGCGACGGCGGCTGCAAGCAACGCCCCGCTGACAGCGGCGAGCGAAAAGTAGCGAAGGTGAAGCAGGCGGCCGACAACAAACCAGAGAACACAGTTTCCGAGCACGACAGCTACTAGCGCACCCGTTTGCCTGGGAAAATACCGATCGACCTCAAAAATGGATGCCACAAGCAAAATCCAGGCGCTTCCGATGAGCGGAAAGTGAAGGAGCTCTCGCTTGTTCCGCCACCGCCAACAAAAGAACAAGCAGGCAGCCAAAAAAAGGGCGAAAAGGAGCGTTTGCAAAACGAATGACAATTCAGTAAAATAAATGACAAGAGCAACGGCTGGAAGCAATAAACAGAGACCAGCGGCGAGCGAGCTGCGCCACCGTCGGCCGTGCGAACGGGCGTCTCCTTCCGTGTACAACGCGAGCAAATAGTCGCAATAATGTTCCGGCAGAAGGCGCGAACGTTTCCAATATTCGATTTCTTGGATGATCGTTTCCCGTCGTTGCCGATTCATAGATAGACCACCTTTCCCATACCATAAAGAAAGAAAAAATAGTTTACTTCCGAAGAAGTAAACTATCGAACAAAACGGTCACTCTAAAAAGTCTTTCAGCCGTTTGCTGCGGCTTGGATGGCGCAGCTTGCGCAACGCTTTGGCTTCAATTTGACGGATGCGTTCGCGCGTCACGCCGAACACTTTGCCGACTTCTTCGAGCGTCCGCGTCCGTCCGTCGTCAAGCCCGAAGCGGAGGCGCAGCACATTTTCCTCGCGATCCGTCAGCGTATCAAGCACATCTTCGAGCTGCTCTTTCAACAGCTCGTAAGCAGCGTGCTCGGATGGCGATGTCGCGTCTTGATCTTCGATGAAATCGCCAAGATGCGAGTCATCTTCCTCGCCGATCGGCGTCTCGAGCGACACCGGTTCTTGGGCGATTTTCAAAATTTCCCGCACTTTTTCCGGCGTCAAATCCATTTCCTCGGCGATTTCTTCCGGCGTTGGTTCGCGCCCGAGGTCTTGGAGCAATTGCCGTTGGACGCGGATCAGTTTATTGATCGTTTCGACCATATGAACCGGGATGCGGATCGTCCGCGCCTGATCGGCGATCGCCCTTGTGATGGCTTGGCGGATCCACCACGTCGCGTACGTGCTGAACTTGTAGCCTTTCCGATAGTCAAACTTTTCGACCGCCTTGATCAGCCCCATGTTCCCCTCTTGAATCAAATCAAGAAAGAGCATGCCGCGGCCGACATACCGTTTGGCGATGCTGACGACGAGGCGGAGGTTCGCTTCCGTCAGCCGGCGTTTCGCTTCTTCATCGCCTTGCTCGATCCGTTTCGCCAGCTCGATTTCTTCTTCCGCCGACAACAGCGGCACGCGGCCGATCTCCTTCAAGTACATGCGCACCGGGTCATTGATTTTGACGCCGGGAGGAACGGACAAGTCATTTAAGTCGAATTCTTCCTCTTTGGCCAAGTCATCGATGTCGGGATCGGCCTCAAGGTCAGATTCGCTGATCACTTCAATGCCCTGCTCAGCGAGGTATTCATAATACTCATCCATCTGATCGGAGTCCAAATCAAAGCCGGACAACCGCTCAGCGATTTCCTCATAGGTGAGAATCCCCCGCTTTTTGCCGAGCTCAGCGAGTTGCTCTTTCACTTGTTCAAGCGATTCGCCGGCAGCTTCAGCCTGCTTTGATTGGGCTGGTTTTTCAGCCATTTCATTACCTCCTTTAAAAACTCATACCACCATGTTATGAAGAAGATAACATTTTTTTCATCTCAATCATCTCTTTCGCGATGCGGGCGGCCGTCAAAAAGTCTTTTCTTCGCTCCGCTTCCGTCTTTTCTTGCTCTTTTTCCTTTAGCATTAACCATTTCGGGTGATTCAACACATGCCGGATGCAATCGGCAAGCTCCCGCTCGGAAACGTCGTCTGCGACCAACAAAAGCGACAGTTCGCTCGCCAGCGTCCGCAACTCGCCAGGAAGCCGAGACATGAGCGCGCTGGGGTCGGCTTCATGCCCCTCTTCGTAAAAGGCGTAAATGTAAGCAGCCAACGCCCGATGCTCTTCGATATTAAATCGGCCGCCGACCTGCTCCTGAACAAAGAGCGCCACCTCGCGGCTCCGCATCATATGGGCAAGCAGCAACCGCTCGGCATTTTGAAAGGCCGGAAGCAATTTTTTCGTCAATGCCGGCTGGGCTTGTTTTCCGTCGTTGTTTACCTGCGGCTTTGGCTGTTCCGGCTTGGAGCGGGACAACTGTTCGTAAAGCGCGGAGAGCGACAGCGAAAACTCATCCGCAAGCTGGCGCATATAATAATCTTTTTCCACCGGGCTCGACAGCTTGCTGATTTCTCGGAGCGCTTCCTCGATATAACGGAGCCGGTCGCCTTCTTCCTGCAAATTTTTTCTCCGCCGCAAATAGTCCATTTTAAACGCCATGAGCGGCCGGGCGGCGTCGATCTCTTCGGCAAAACGGCCGGCGCCGCCAGTGCGTATATATTCATCTGGATCCAGCCCGTCCGGGAGCAACGCTACCTTCACGCGGCACCCGAATGCGCTCAATTGTTCGGCGGCGCGCCAGGCGGCCTCCGTTCCGGCGCTGTCGCCGTCATAGCAAATCGTGACCGTTTCAGCATGGCGGCGCAAAATGCGTGCCTGCTCCTCGGTCAGCGACGTTCCCATCGTTGCCACCACATAGTCAACGCCAGCCTGCACGGCAGAGATGACATCGGCAAACCCTTCAACGAGCAGCGCCTCTTGACGCTTGCGGATTGACACGCGCGCCTCGTGAAAAAAATACAAAAGCGTGCCTTTGCGGAAAATCGGCGTTTCTGGGCTGTTCATGTACTTTGGTTGCCCGTCGCCGAGCAGACGGCCGGAAAAACCAACCGTCTCGCCGCGATGATCATGAATCGGAAACATAATCCGATTCCGGAAGCGGTCGACGTATCGCCCGTCTTCTTTTTTCACCAACAAGCCCGCCTTTTCCATCAACACCAACGGAAACGAACGGCTCTCCAGCAGCTTGACGGCGGCATCAGGAACATCCGGCGCATAGCCGATTTCAAATCGGTCGATCGTTTCTTTTGTCCACCCGCGCGCCCGCAAATAGTCGAGCGCGGCTTGTCCTTCTTTTGTATGAACAAGCAAATGATGGTAAAATCGTTTCAACAACGTGTGTGCTTCAACCATCGCCTTCGCCTCGTCGGCTCGGCTGCCATCACTCCCGCGGCTGTCCAGCTCATAGGCGGACAAGTCGATCCCTGCTTTGGCCGCAAGACGTTTCGCCGCTTCCACAAACGGAATGCCTTCGATATCCATTAAAAACGTAAAGGCATTCCCCCCTGCCCCGCAGCCGAAGCAGTGGAAAATTTGCTTTTCTGGGGAAACGGAAAACGATGGCGTCTTTTCTCCGTGAAACGGGCATAAGCCAAAATAGTTGCGGCCTTGCTTTTTCAACTGGACGTATTCGCCAATGACATCAATGATGTCAACGCCGCGGCGGATGGCTTCAATCGTTTCCTCGGGAATGCGATGTCCCATACGAACAACCCCGTATCGTATTTATTCTCGGCAACAAGCCGATTTTCCTTTCCATTTCGACAAATTTTTTCAAAACGTTCGCTTCGCCCCCTTGCCCGTAAAATCGGCTGGCTTGATCATCCGCTTCCCGCCCCTCAGCCCGCCGTCTGGACAAAGATTCATCAGAGCGGTGCATCTCGAAGATGAGCTTCGGTATATTATATTTCAGCAAGAAAAAGAAAATTTCACTTTTTTCTTGACGATCTTGTGCAACAGATGACCGTGCTCATAAAGCAAGGGTTGCCTTACACCCCCTATTATTCTACACCATCGCAAAAAAATCCTGCTTTTTTGCCGAATGATGGACAACTTTGTCGAAAATCTTTTTTTCGTTCTTCTTGACAAGCGGCTATAAATAGTTTACTCGTCTCATGGCCGCTCTAAACCTATATAGGTCATTTTTCTCGCAATTTTTTATTATAATATAAGTCGCGGCAATATGCCATAAGAAAACGCACGACTCCAATCAAGAAATCGTGCGGATGAGGCGAAGCTAGCGCTTCAACTTTTTCATAATGATGCTCGCCGTCTCTTCGACCGCCTTGTTGGTCACATCGATGACGTCGCAGCCGATTTTTTTCACGACTTCATCAAAATAAGCGAGCTCCTCTTTGATTCGATCCATATTGGCGTAAATCGCTTGGTCGTTCAGGCCGAGCGATTTCAGCCGCTCGCGGCGGATCGAAAGCAGTTTATCCGGACTGATTTTCAAGCCGAAGCATTTCCCCGGACCGACTCGAAACAGCTGCTCCGGCGGCTCGACCTCTGGAACGATCGGCACATTCGCCACCTTCAGCCGCTTATGCGCCAAATATTGCGACAGCGGTGTTTTCGATGTGCGCGATACGCCGATGAGCACGATATCGGCGCGCAAAATGCCGCGCGGGTCGCGCCCGTCATCGTATTTGACGGCAAATTCGATCGCTTCGATCTTTTTGAAGTAATCTTCGTCAAGCACGCGCACTTGACCCGGCTCATATCTTGGCGTCAGCTGGAACAAATTGCTCATCTTTTCAATGAGCGGACCGATGATATCGTATGCGACGACTCCTTCGCGCGCCGCTTCGGCGAGCAAGAATTCCCGCATCTCCGGAACGACGAGCGTAAACGCGATAATGGCGCGGTTCATTTTCGCTAAAGCGACGACTTCAGCCAATGTCGTTTTATCTTCCACATACGGGACGCGTTTCACTTGAATCGGCGAGGCGTGAAACTGGCTGGCCGCCGCTTTGACGACAAGCTCGGCCGTTTCCCCGCCGGAATCGGATACGACGTAAACAAGGCGCTGGTTCATTCTTCTCCTCCTTTGTTTGGATTAGTCCTCTTTGGCTAGCGACACGAATGCTTTCGTTATATTCGTTTTCGTAATACGGCCGATCACTTCATATCCTTTCTCCCTTTTGCGCACGACGGGCATGGCATCGATCTGTTTTTCAATCAGCTGTTCAGCCACGTCAATGAGCGGGTCGTCCTTGTAGCAAACGGCGATGTTCGGCATCCGCGTCATAATAATATTGACCGGAATCGCCGTCAGTTCCTGCTTGCCAAGGCTTGCGCGCAACAAATCTTTGCGCGACAGCACCCCGGCAAGCAACGACTCATCATCGACGACAAACAGCGTGCCGACGTCCTCTAGAAACATCGTGACGATCGCATCATAGACGCTCACATTCTCATTGACGACAACCGGAATCGATTGGTAATCCTCGACCTTCATCTTTTTCATTTTATCGGCGAACAGCTGCTTGCCGGTTTTTCCCGTATAGAAATAGCCGACGCGCGGCCGCGCTTCCAAGTAGCCAGCCATCGTCAAGATGGCCAAATCCGGCCGCAGCGTCGCCCTCGTCAAGTTCAGTTTCTCAGCGATGCTTTCTCCAGTGATCGGCCCGTAGTCTTTCACAATTTGCAAAATCTGTTCTTGGCGTTTATTTAGTTCGATTGTCGTTCACCACCTTGCCAAAAAAGGTCCCACACGCTATCACTCTCATTTATATTATACTACACGCCCCATTCACAATGAAAATGATGCTCCTTGCCCTCCGTCGGGGCTGAGCTTGTCTTTCAGTTCACCGATTTGCTGCAAAAAACGCTTCGTCTTCAGCGACAGGCCGGCATATTCATCATAATAGGCGGACAATACGGCGCCCAGCTCCATCTTTGTGCTTTCTTTCACCGATATGGACCCAAGCCGAGCAAGATCGATATGAAAAAAGAGGCGCAACAGCCGGACGGAAGCCGAAGAGAGCGGGAACCGATGGGGATCGGACGCCTCGCAGCGATGGCAAAGGAAGCCCGCCTCCTTGACGGAAAACGAGAAACGCCCCTCCGTCGCCCCGCAGCGGGCACAACGGTCCAGCACCGGCGGAATGCCAAGCACTCGAAGCATTTTCATTTCGTAAATGAACGTCAAAATCTCTAAATCGAGGCCTTCACTCATATATTGTAGTGTCTGCAAAAGAAGCTCAAACAAGTACGGATTGCGCTTTTGCTCTTCCGTGCTTTTGTCGGTGAGCTCTACAATATACACCGCATAGGCGGCGGCAAACAAATCTTCGCGCAGCGCCCGCATCGAGTCGATGAGCTCTCCCTGGTGAAGAACGCCGACGCCGCGGCTGCGGCGGATGACATAATGGCCGTATGAGAGCGGCTGGGTAACAGCAGAAAGGCGGCTGCTTGGCTTTTTCGCTCCCCTTGCCATCGCAGCCACCTTTCCCCATTCTCGGGTAAACAATGTGACAATTTTATTTGTTTCGCCATAATCGACCGTCCGCATGACGATCGCTTCACACGTTTCGAACATCCCCTCACCACCGCTTCTACCAACAACGATGCTACGAGATCGGCTGGTCGATTTCTTTCTGTTCAGCGTTTTGCTCTTCACCGCCAAACTGTTGCTCGCGTTCCAACTCTTTAAATAGAAGGTACGTGTCGATATTGCCTGTTTGGCTAAACAGCTTCCACGTAAACTCAAGCATGGAATGACACCTCTTTCCGCCTGCAGGCATTGCGTATTGGTGGTCTACCTATAGGTTGGCTCAGGCAAAAACGGTTTATGTCGCGTAAAATTTTCTAACCGTCAATACTCGTCTTCACGGAACCCGAAATCACGCAGCTGCGCCAGACGGTTGCGCCAGTCTTTTTGCACTTTGACCCACAGCTCCAAAAACACTCTTGACCCAAGCAGCGCTTCAATGTCAGCGCGCGCCCGCTGTCCGATTTCCTTCAGCATCCGTCCTTGCTTGCCGATGATGATTCCTTTTTGCGAATCGCGCTCCACCACGATCACTGCGCTAATGTACACCGTTCCCGATCCTTCCCGCCGCTCGATGCGTTCGACGACGACAGCGATCGAGTGCGGAACTTCCTCACGCGTCAAGTGAAGCGCTTTCTCGCGAATAAGCTCGGCGATGATAAACTGCTCAGGATGGTCCGTGATCTGGTCCGGCGGATAATATTGCGGTCCTTCCGGCAGCCGCTCTTTAATTTGCTCAAGCAGGCGGTCGACATTGTTCCCTTCAAGCGCCGAAATCGGCACGATTTCAGCAAACGGGTGCAAATCTTTGTATCGGTCAATGAGCGGCAACAATTCATCCGGATGGACGCGGTCGATCTTATTGATGACTAAAAACACCGGGGTGTCCACTTCTTTCAGCCGTTCGATGATGAACGCCTCACCGCGCCCAAATCCTTCCTCGGCATTGACCATAAACAAAATCAAATCGACTTCGCGAAGCGCATTGAGCGCCACTTTCATCATAAAGTCGCCGAGCTTATGCTTCGGTTTATGCACCCCAGGCGTGTCGATAAAGATGATTTGCGCGTCATCGTCCGTGTACACGCCTTGAATCTTATTGCGCGTCGTTTGCGGTTTATCGCTCATAATCGCGATTTTTTGCCCGATGACGCGGTTTAAAAACGTCGATTTTCCTACGTTTGGTCTTCCGATAATGGCAACAAATCCTGATTTGTATCCTTCTTTACGCATGCAAATCCTCCGCTGAAAAAGCTTCTGGCAGCAATTCGCTGACTGTCATGACTTTCACATCGCCTTTGAGGTTGGCTAAAATGACTTTCATATCGCCGTGGCAAAGTTCGGCGATCACTTGGCGGCATGCGCCGCACGGCGGCACCGGGCGGGGAGTGTCGGCGATGACCGCAAGAGCAGTGAATTCCTTCTCCCCTTCCGAATATGCCTTAAACAACGCGGTCCGCTCCGCACAATTGCACACGCTGTAGGCGGCGTTTTCAATGTTGCAGCCGCGGTACACACTGCCGCCTTTCGTCAACAGCGCGGCGCCGACTGGAAACTTCGAGTACGGCACGTAGGCGAGTTCGCGCGCTTTTTTCGCTTCGGCAATGAGCTGCTCAATCTCCACGAGTGACTCTTCCTTTCCTGCAAGCAAACGCTGCTTTCTTTTATTTTACAAAAAAACGCCATCCATTTCATCATTTGAAATCAAAATGTAACAGAAAAATTAGAATTTTCTCTCTCATTTGTTTAGCGAAGATGCGGCCAAAACAGCAAAAGGCCGATCACAACCGCAAATCCGGCCGCCGCGAGCACCGCCGCGGCAGCGATGTCTTTCGCCGCTTTCGCCAACGGATGAAACTCACCCGTCGCCAAATCGACGGCGCGCTCAATAGCCGTGTTGACGAGCTCAAGCACAATGACCGTGCCGACCGCCATGAGCAGCACGATCCACTCCCAGCGCGACAGCCCAACGACCCACCCAGCGGCAAAGGCGACAACAGCGGCCGACAAGTGGAAGCGCAAATGAGCTTCCTCTTTCACCGCCGCCTTCATTCCCGCCCATGCCCAAGCAAACCGGTCTCGCTCTCGTTTGCCGCGCATTATCTTGTCAGCCCGAACCTCACCAAGATATCTTCCTGCTTGGCGAACATGACGCGCTCTTCCTCTTCTGTCCCATGATCGTAACCAAGCAGGTGCAAGAAACCGTGCACAGCCAAAAACCCGAGCTCGCGCATAAACGAATGTCCATAGGCCGCCGCCTGCTCTTTCGCCTTCGGAATCGAAATGACGATATCGCCGAGCACCGGCGGCATATCAGCGCCGACGATGTGAACCTCTTCTTCCCCTTCCTCCTCAAGAGCAAACGAAAGCACATCGGTCGGCGCATCTTTGCCGCGATAGTCGCGATTCATCGCGCGGATGCGTTCGTTGTCCACAAATGTGACGCTCACCTCCGCCCCGTCCGGCACGTTTTCAAGGGCCGCCGCCTCGGCGAGCAGCCGCTCGATCGTCTCGATTTGCTCAGCGGTCACCTCGTTCGTTTCATCTAGAAAATCAATGTGAATGGTCATGCATGCTTCACCTTTTCCTTTCGTACTTCTGGGTATTCGATGCGCGAATGGAAGACGCCGTTTAAAGTCTCGCAAAGCGAACGGGCGACAAGTTCCAGCTCCTTCAGCGTAATGTCGCACTCGTTCAGCTGGTTGTCCTGCAAGCGATCAGCGATGATCGACCGAACGATCTTCTCGATTTTTTCCGGCGACGGGTTGGATAGCGAGCGAACAGCCGCTTCGACGCTGTCGGCGATGTTGATGACCGCCGCTTCTTTCGTCTGCGGCTTCGGCCCGGGATAACGAAACTCCGCTTCCGAGACAAACTCGGTTTGCTCGCGCGCCTTATGATAAAAATACTTCAGCAGCGTCGTGCCGTGGTGCTGTTCGGCGATGTCGATGATCTCCTTCGGCAGCCGGTGCTTGCGCAGCAAAGCGACGCCGTCGGCGACATGGGCGATAATAATATTTTTGCTCAACTGTGGCGATAAATGGTCATGCGGATTGCCGCCTATTTGATTTTCGATGAAATAGTGCGGCCGCTTCGTCTTGCCGATGTCATGGTAGTAGCAGGCGACGCGCGCCAGCAAGCCGTCGGCGCCGATCGCCTCGCACGCCGCTTCGGCCAAATTGGCGACCATAATGCTATGATGGTACGTCCCCGGCGCTTCAGTGAGCAGCTTGCGCAAGAGCGGATGGTTCGGATTGGACAGTTCAATGAGCCGAAGCGGCGACAAAATGCCAAACGCCGCCTCCAACACCGGCAAGAGACCGATCGTCAAAATGGCAGAAAAAACCCCTGAGGCCGCCGCCATCAGCACCAACAAGCCGATTTCCGTCGGCGAATAGCGGCCGTTTTTTAACAGCAACAGCGAAAAAAGCGAAACGATATTGACCGCCGCGACAAACACGCCGGCCCGCCAAATGTTCGCTTTCGCCAGCTCCTTTGGCAGACAAAACGTCCCGGCCAGGCCGCCGGCAAGAAAGTAAACGATCAACGACACCGACACCGCGCCGGCCGTTCCAATTTCCTCATTGAACAGCAAACTGCCGCACACTGCTCCGATGATGGTCGTCATCATCGCGAGCCGCTCTCCGAGCAAAATGCGGACGAGCATCGGCCCGAACGCCGCCGGCACAAGGAAACCGATGGAAACAGCGCCGCTGGATGGAAGAAGGCGAATGAGCGCCATTGTCGTCATCATCAACGTAAAAATGGCTGTATAAAGCGACAGCTTTTCATTCGTCGTTTCCGTCCGAAAATAGTAAATGAGCGGAGCAAGCAGCAACAAAACGAACACCAAAAGCCCAGCGGCGGTCCAAGACGGACGCCCGCTCTCAAGCAAGCCGACCAGCTCGAGCCGGCGGTAAACATCATTCGTAATAAACTGTCCTTCCTCGACGATCACTTGCCCTTGCAAAATTTTCACCGGCTTCACTTCATCCATCGCCTGCCGCCGTTTTTCTTCCGTCGCCGCCCGATCGTAGACGACGTTCGGAATGACCGCCTGTCGGCAAAGCTTCGCGACCGCCTCGCGAAGCGGCGGCGACAGCGCAGCGTATTCAAGCTCTTTGGCCGCTTCCGCCCGCGCCGTGTCAAGTTCCGCTTGGGAAATGCGCTTGCTCATGACGGCATGCACCGCGGTCAAGGCGGCTTCCTTCGCCGTCTTGAGCTCCTCCGGCGAGGCGGCAAGCAGCCGTTGCCATTCAGCGGCAGACAAATAGGCAAGCCATTCGGGCGGCAGCCGTTCCTCAAGTTTGGCGATCATATCGCCGAGCGGGCGGTCCGGCTCCGCCTCGTGCTGCACGCTTTCCATCGCGGCAAACAGCGAGGAAAGAAGATCGACCCGGTTTTCAGCATATTCTTTTTTTAACGTATAGACATCCGCTACTTTCGCCGCCGCCTCTTCTTTCAGCTTGGCGGTCGCCTCTTTGTCCTCGACCGTCACCGGCGAACGGATCGTTTCCTTAGCCACGTCAAACAAACGCAGCTCATACTGGCGAGGCTTCACTTGCCAATACAAAACGGCAAACAACAGAACGGCCAAAAGCAAAAACAGCCAAAAGCGGACAAAGCGGACTGTTTTTGTCCGCTCAAGAAAAAAACGAAACCTTCCCACCGGTTTTCCCCTCGCTTTGCAAGAAAAGACCGATCCCGTCGCTCTCGTTCTATAAGCCCGCCTCATCATAGGCATCAATAATTTTCGCGACGAGCGGATGGCGAACGACATCCGACTGTTCCAAAAACACAAAGGCGATGCCGCTAATGGAGGCCAAAATGCGCTTGGCGACCGAAAGCCCCGATTCGACGCCCTTCGGCAAGTCGACTTGGGAAATATCGCCGGTAATGACCATCTTCGAGCCGAAGCCGAGCCGGGTCAAAAACATTTTCATTTGCGCTGGCGTCGTATTTTGCGCCTCGTCAAGGATGACGAACGCATCCTCCAGCGTCCGGCCGCGCATGTAGGCGAGTGGGGCGATTTCAATCGTGCCGCGCTCAATCAGCCGCTGCGTGTACTCTGCGCCGAGCACATCGTTTAAAGCGTCATAAAGCGGGCGCAAATACGGGTCGACCTTCTCTTTTAAGTCGCCGGGCAAAAAGCCGAGGCTTTCTCCGGCCTCAACGGCCGGACGAGTCAAAATGATGCGCTTGACGCTGCCGTTTTTTAACGCCTTGACCGCCATGACGACCGCCAAATACGTTTTTCCGGTGCCGGCTGGGCCGATGCCGAACGTCAAGTCGTGCTGTTCAATTGCTGCAACATAATAGCGCTGGCCCAACGTTTTGACGCGGATCGGCTTTCCTTTGGCGTTTTTTGTAATCTCCTCGTCGTACAGCTGAACAAGGCCGTCAAGCGCCCCTTTTTTCGCCAGCTGGATGGCGTAGATAATGTCGCGCTCGCTGACCGCCGCCCCTTTGCGAATGACGATCAATAAATGGCGAAGCAATTCATCAACGAGCTGAACTTGCTGCGGCGCGCCGGAGACGTTGACCGTTTCCCCGCGCGTCACAATCGACACGCCAAGCTCTTCCTCGATCCGCTTTAAATGGATGTCATGAACGCCAAAGAGCGCCACCGCTTCCTGCGGGTTTCGCACATGTTGGCTGATCGTAACGAACTGCTCTGACATTCTCAATCTCCTTGGACGATGGGTTGTGGTACAGCAATATTTTCGATGACTTCGTAATGCAATTCTACCCTTACTTTACCATTCTCTTTCGCCTGATGCAAAACTTTTTCGCTGCGAATGGCCGCCTCCTCCGGCAATTTCGCCCTCAGCTCGCGGCGGGCGATCTCTTTCGCTTCCGCGAACGCTTCTTCCCACGTGTAGCGCCGCTTCACTTCTTCCGCCTCGCGGATCGTGATGCGCTCGTAATAGAGCGGCAAGTCCCATTTCCAAAAACGAAACGGCCGTTTTTCTGTCTCAACGATGGTATGGGCAAACACCGGCTTCTTCCATCCCCAAACGGGGATCAAAAGGCGCCCGATTCCGACATAATGCCGTTCGGTGAACTTGCCGGTCAACACACGAAACGTCGTCTCGAGCGGCAGGACGACCGTAGACTTGTACCATGTTTCGCCAAACACTTTCCCTGACGCCGGCACAAACTTCGTCCTCCCTTCAGCGCCGATAATGCCAGAAACAAGCAGCTGGCCTTTTTGCACATAGTCGTTGACGGAAACGAGCGGTTGTCCCTCTTCAACGAACAAATCAGCGATGACCGCCTCTTTTTTTGCCACGAGATGACGCGGTGGAATCGGTTTTTTCGGCTCCGGAATCTCTTTTTCAACGACGCGGAAGTGAAGCGACGTCCCTTTCCACTCAACGCCGACCCACGTGATGTCCGGAACGCGTTCCGTCAGCTTTTTTTGCAGCGTCTCCGGGTCATCAAGCAGAAACTGAAATGCGCCGCGCTCGACTCCCATTCGCTTCAACTCGCGGGCAATTTGATGCTCCGTCTCTGGAGCCGCCCCTTTGATCTCGATCTTCCAAACGATGTTCGAAAGCAAAAACACAATCGCTATAAAAAGGAGCAAGCCGAGCCAAAACCCGCTGTTCTGCCAGGCTCGCCGCCAAAAAAACGGCAGCCCGGTTCTCCCGACAAACGAAAGTTTGCATTCGCTTTGCCGGGCGACATGGCGCAGCCGTTTCACGTCGCTGAGCTTAATGAAAAACGTCGCGGTATCCGCGCTATGCTTTTTCACGTTCCAGACGACAATCCCTTGGCGGACGCAGGTGTTGATCAACCGTTCGATCCCTTTCCCTCTCGCTTTGACCCGCACACTGCCGGCGAGCGTGTCGACCCATTCGTTTTTCATCTCCGTTCCTCCTCGCTATTCATCTATATAAACGACTTGTCTGATTTGTCCTTCCAACAAAATTTCTTCCGGCAAAATCGTTTTAATCACAAACTGTTCGCCGCGGACGACGAGCTGTCCGTTCCGCAGCAAAAGGCGGAGCTCTTTATCGCTGAACGCGAGCAGCCCGCGGTGGTTTTCAATGTAAATATGTATGTGACCAACCATCGTAATGCGGGGCAGGTCCATCATAATGTCGGCGGGAAGTTCAAGCTTTTCCGCCATCCACCGCTTCACCTGCTGGCGCCATTTTTTCACCATCAAAAAGAACCCCCTTTCATCTCATATGTATGAGACAAAAGGGGGTTCTAGCACCGCTTTTCAAAAACAACGGGCCCGCCTGCCGGCAAGGCCCATTGCATTTATGACAGCTGTTGTTGGACAAGTTTGTTGACGAGCGAACCATCCGCTCTTCCTTTCACTTTCGGCATGATCGCGCCCATCACTTTTCCCATATCCGCTTTCGAAGAGGCGCCGACTTCCTTGATCGTCTGCTCGATCAATTCGCGCAGCTCGTCCTCTGTCAGCGGCGTTGGCATATACGATTGAACAATTTCAATTTCGGTTTTCACTTTTTCGACAAGATCTGAACGGCCAGCGTTTTCAAATTCTTGGAGGGAGTCTTTACGCTGTTTCAGTTCGCGAGAAAGAACCGTCAGCTCTTCGTCTTCCGAGAGCGGGCTTTTTCCGAGCTTGATCGCTTCGTTTTGCAGCGCCGCTTTCAGCATCCGGAGAACAGACAGTTTTTCTTTCTCTTTGTTTTTCATCGCCTGCTTCATATCGTCATTCAAACGATCGAGAAGACTCACCGATTATACACCCTCTTTAATGCATGCTCTTAGTGCTTGCGCTTTCTAGCCGCCTCAGATTTTTTCTTCCGTCTGACGCTTGGCTTTTCATAAAATTCGCGCTTTCTCACTTCTTGCAAAGTGCCCGTTTTCGAAACGGCACGCTTAAAGCGACGAAGAGCGTCGTCGATCGACTCATTTTTGCGAACGATCGTTTTGGACATCCTGCTTCCCTCCCTCCGAACAACAACCATTGCATATTGTACTTGTCAATTATAATACATGCTGACAGAAAAGGTCAATAAAAAAAGCAGCGGCGTCCTGCTGGCCGCTTCTTCCCCGCGCTGAAAAAACGGTCATCACCCGCGGACAAGGCCCATACATATAGGGTGAAAGGGGGGATCGCCCATGGGGTCGTTTCTGATGCTGTTTGCCATTTACACCGCTTTGTTTCTTCTTGGCATGTTTATGATGAAAGCTGGGCTTTACACGTTGTCCGGCCATCGGTTAAAACGGTGGCTCATGCGCTTTACCGCCACGCCGCTGCAAGGATTTGCCGCCGGTTTGGCGACGACCGCTCTTTTGCAAAGCAGCTCAGCGGTGATGGTGATGACGGTCGGCCTTGTCGCCGCCGGCTACTTGTCGTTCCGCCAATCGATCGGCATCATTTTAGGCAGCAATATCGGCTCGACGATCACGACCGAGCTGATGACGCTTGATATCGGCGATGGCGCCATCCCACTTCTTATAAGCGGCGCGCTGCTTGTTTTTTTCGGCCGCCATCACCTTGTTCTCGGCATCGGCATGACCGCTGTCGGCCTCGCCGCTGTGCTGTTTGCCATGGACGGCTTTGGCAGCCTCGCTAAACCGCTTGCCGCCTATCCGTTCGTTGATGCATGGCTTAAAGAAACGAACCGATCCGTCGCTGTCGGCCTTCTTGCCGGCATCGTCCTCACCGCTCTCGTCCACTCGAGCGCGGCAACGATCGGCATCGCCATGGGATTTTTAAACGAACAGCTTTTGACGCTGTCCGCGGCGATTGCTCTGTTGCTTGGCGCCAACATCGGTACGTGCATCACTGGACTTTTGGCTTCGATCGGCTCCAGCAAAGAGGCCCAGCTGACCGCCTACACCCATCTATGGCTGAACGTCGTCGGCGCCGCTTTGTTCGCCTTTTGGACCGAGCCGCTCGCCAGTTTTGCCGCTAGGCTCAGCCCAGCGCCTGATGTGCAGCTCGCTCATGTGAGCGTCTTGTTCAACGTCATTTGCTCAGTGGCTGCTCTTCCATTTGTCGGCGCCATCGAAAAGGTCATTCTGTTTTTGCATGACCGAAACCGGGCTTAGTAGTCAGCGCGGCCCGTCCTGCCGGTGACGATCGCCACCCCAGAGCTTGTGCCGATGCGCGTCGCGCCGGCGTTGATCATCGCCTCAGCGGTTTTCCAGTCGCGGACGCCGCCTGATGCTTTGACGCCTGCTCTGTCGCCGACCGTTTTCCGCATCAGCGCCACATCCTCCACCGTCGCACCTCCGCCCGAAAACCCGGTCGACGTTTTCACATAATCAGCGCCGGCTTTCACTGCGAGCTGGCAGGCGCGCACTTTTTCCTCATCGGTCAAAAGCGCCGTTTCAATGATCACTTTGACAAGCGACCTGCCAGCCGCCGCTTCGACAACCGCACGAATGTCGCGCTCGACAAGCTCGTCTTGTCCGCTTTTTAACGCGCCGATGTTGATCACCATGTCAACTTCGCGAGCGCCGTTTTCGATGGCGTTCGTTGTTTCAAACGCCTTTGTTTCCGGCGTCGTTGCCCCAAGTGGAAAGCCGATGACCGTGCAGACGCGGACATCCGTGCCGGAAAGCTCGCGCGCCGCCGTTTTCACCCACGTTGGGTTGACACACACGGAAGCAAAGCCGTATTGCTTTGCTTCCGTGCACAGTTGCACGATTTGTTGTTCCGTCGCTTCCGGTTTGAGCAGCGTATGATCGATCATTTTTGCGATATTCATCGTCATTCGGAGAAACCCCTTTCTGCCATTTCCGTCAAGATGGAAGGTCTGACGTCTACCATCATACCATGCTCCTTCGACAAAAACCAGCTGCCATCTGTAGTGTCCCCGGGGAAAAAAGAAAAACCCCAGCATCAGCTGGGGCACGGCACGAAGCTGATTTCGCGTCTCGCCTTGGCCATGCGAAGTTATGAGCTTAATTTTACCGAATGAACCGCCTCATCCGGCACGATGCGGACAAACTCCCCTTCGTTATAAGGATAGCCGGCTTTCGTAATCTTCACTTTGACAAGTTCACCGACCATTTCCTCGGTTGCCGGGAAGCGGACTTTCAAATAGTTGTCTGTATAGCCGACGTACAAATCCGGCCGCTCCTTGTCACGCTCTTCCGGAATGACTTCGAGCACTTGCCCTTCAAAACGGGAGGCGTACTCTTTCGCCAATTGGTCGGACAGAGCGATCAAGCGGCGGACGCGGTCATGCTTCGTTTCTTCATCGATTTGGTTCGGCATGCGCGCCGCCGGCGTGCCGGTCCGCTTCGAATAAGGAAAGACATGCAGCTCGGAAAACCGTTGTTCACGAATAAAGTTGTACGTCGCCATAAATTCGTCTTCCGTCTCGCCTGGGAAGCCGACGATGACGTCAGAAGTCACCGCCAGCTCTGGAAACACTTCGCGCAACCGGGCGAGCCGCTCCGCGTAAAATTCCACGGTATATTTGCGGCGCATCCGCTTGAGCACCGTATTCGACCCAGACTGGAGCGGAATGTGCAAATGGCGGACGATTTTGTCCGAACGCTTCAAAACATCGATCACTTCATCGGTAATTTGGCTCGCCTCAATCGACGAAATGCGGAGCCGCTTCAGCCCCGGCACTTGCTCGTCTAAATCGCGCAACAAGGACGCAAAGTTATAGTCTTTCAGATCGGTGCCATAGCCGCCTGTATGAATGCCGGTCAGAACGATTTCTTTATAGCCGGCGGCAACCAGCTGGCGCGCCTGGCGGATGATTTCCTGCGGATCGCGCGAGCGCATTAAGCCGCGCGCCCACGGGATGATGCAAAACGTGCAGAAGTTGTTGCACCCTTCTTGGATCTTAAGCGACGCCCGCGTCCGATCAGTGAATTCCGCCACATCCATCTCCTCAAAAACGCGCGTTTTCATAATGTTGTGAACAGCGTTGATCGGCTGGCGCTCGCGCTGGAACTGCTCGATGTAATCCAAAATTTTATGCCGGTCTTGCGTGCCGATGACAATATCAACGCCCGGAATGGCCATGACCTCAGCCGGCGATGTTTGCGCGTAGCAGCCGGTCACGCAGACGACGGCGTCCGGATTGCGGCGCACCGCACGACGGATGACTTGACGGCTCTTTTTATCGCCGGTGTTCGTCACCGTGCACGTGTTGATCACATACACATCCGCACGGCTTTCAAACTCTTTTCGCTCGTAGCCGGCTTTTTTAAACAGCTGCCAAATCGCTTCGGTTTCGTAATGATTGACTTTGCAGCCTAGTGTATGAAAAGCCACTGTCGGCATCTTGTTCACCTCACTCTGCCCCCGCTTAAGGATCAGCGGGACCGAACTTTTATCAGAAACAGCCAATGCTGCTCACTAAGCGCGCTCCGCTTCGCCGTTCGGCGCGCGCAGCTCCCATTCATAAGAGGCGGCGGAAAGCAAATAGAGCGGAGCTGTTTCGGTCCGCAAAATGCGCGGCCCAAGGCTGCACGGCGAAAAGCCGTGCTGCCGAAGCTGTTCTGCTTCTTCCGGGCTGAACCCGCCTTCCGGCCCGAAGACAGCCAGCAACGCGCCGCCCGGACGGAGGCGGGAAAGAAGCGCCGGAAGCGCGGCATGCCGGGCGTTTCGCGCCTCTTTTTCGTAGGCAAACAGCCGAACATCGACCGTTTGGCCAAAGGCGAGGAGTTCGACAAATGAAAGCGGCGCCCGCACGTCCGGCACCACCGTTCGTTCAGCCTGCTCAGCCGCTTCTTTGGCGATTTTTTCCATCGATCGACTTTTTTCTCCGCCTTTTTCGCGTCCCATTTCACGACCGACCGGGCGGCTTCGAACGGAAGAAAGCCGGCGGCGCCAAGCTCTGTTCCCTTTTGGATGACAAGCTCCCACTTTTCGCCTTTCGGCAGCCCTTGGGCGATGTAAATGCGCACCGGCAGCTCGCTTCGCTCCTCTTTCCATTGTACAATACGGGCTTGCACATGCTCATTGGCAATTTGTTGAATTTCACACACCGCCGCGCGCCCGTCTGGAAAGACGCAAATGATCCCGTCCCCCGGCTTCATGCGCATGACGCGGGCGATATGATGGGCATCATCGCCGCTGATCGCGACGATCCCCTCTTGTTGCGCCTGGCCGAAAACGAAATAGCGCTGCACAGCCATCCCTTCTTTGCTTACGGTTTCATGGCGACAACCGCCACCCAGTCTTCCATCACGTTGATTTCCTCAATGGCAAAGCCGGCGGCAAGCAACCCGTCTTTGACGTCCTGCTTTTTCGCCTGAATGATGCCAGACGTGATGAAGCGGCCGCCTGGCTTTAACAACCGGTAGGCGTCACCGGTAAAGCGCAAAATGATCTCCGCTAAAATATTGGCGACGATCACATCAGCCGGTTCCTCGATATGGTCGAGCAAATTGTTTTGTGACACCGTTACGATATGCTGCACCTTATTGAGCTTCACGTTCAGCCGCGCACTGTCGACCGCCACCGGGTCCAAATCGAGCGCCCGCACCGACCGAGCGCCAAGCATCGCCGCGGCGATGCTTAAAATGCCGGAGCCGGTGCCGACGTCAATGACATGATCGCCGGGGCGCACGTACTTTTCGAGCGCCTGCAGACACATGACTGTTGTCGGGTGCGTGCCGGTCCCAAATGCCATGCCCGGATCCATTTCGATGATCAGCTCATCACTAGACGCCGGCTCGTACGTTTCCCACGTCGGCACGATCGTAAACTTTTCGGACACTTTCACCGGATGATAATGCTTTTTCCACGCCGTTGCCCATTCCTCTTCGTTTACTTCGCTCAATGTAATTTTATTTTTGCCAAGGTCGATATCATACAGCCATAAATTGTTAATCGCCTGCTTAATTTGTTCGACCGTTTCACCAAGAAAACTGTTGACCGGCAAATATGCCTTAATGATCACCCCTTCTTCTGGGTAGTCGTCCGGGTTGAGCTCGACGATCTCGCCGTACCAGTCGTCCCGTTCTTTGACCAAATCGTATGGATCTTCGATGACGACGCCTCCGGCGCCCGCTTCATGCAAAATGTTCGAAATCGCCTCAACGGCCTCATGCGTCGTATGAATGCTGATTTCTGACCATTTCATCGCGCTTACGCTTCTCCTTTAAACGCCTTTTTGACTTTCTCAAAAAAACGGCCGTGCGGCCCGTCGTGCATCGTGTCTCCGCCGAGCCGATCAAACTCGCGCAACAGCTGCTTTTGCTTTTCGGTCAGCTTCGTCGGCGTCACAACACGGACAATGACGTGCTGATCGCCTTGGCCGTAGCCGCGCACGTTCGGCACCCCTTTTCCCTTCAAGCGGAAGCGCGTGCCTGTCTGCGTGCCGGCCGGGATTTTCAGCTTCACATGGCCATGGAGCGTCGGCACTTCGATCTCATCACCGAGCGCCGCCTGGGCGAACGACAACGGCACTTCGCAATAAATATCGTCGCCGTCGCGTTTGAAAAACTCGTGCGGCTCAACACGGAAGATGATGTACAAATCGCCCGGCGGCCCGCCATTGACCCCTGGCTCCCCTTGGCCGGCGACGCGCAGCTGCTGGCCGTCATCGACGCCGGCTGGAATTTTGACGTGAATTTTTTTCCGCCGTTTGACGCGTCCCGTGCCGCCGCACGTTGGGCATTTCTCCGGAATGTACCGGCCCGTGCCGCCGCAGACGGGACATGTCCGGCGGTTGACGATGCGGCCAAATGGCGTCGCTTGTTCGCTTGTCACTTGCCCGCTGCCGCGGCAATGCGGACAAGACGTCGGACTTGTGCCCGGTTTCGCTCCGCTGCCTTGGCACGTGTCGCACGTCTCTTCCCGCGGAATTTCAATTTCCGTTTCTTTTCCGAACGCCGCTTCTTCAAACGTAAGCGTCATCATATACTCGACATCCGCGCCTTTGCGCGGACCGCTCGCCCGCCTACGCGGACCAGCGCCGAAAAACGTTTCAAAAATATCTTCAAAACCGCCAAAGCCGCTAAAGCCGCCGAAATCAAACCCTCCGTCTTGGAATCCGCCGCCGCCAAACGTTTCGTTCGGGTCGGCATGGCCGAAGCGGTCGTAGCGGGCCCGCTTTTCATCATCGCTTAACACTTCGTACGCCTCTTTAATTTCCTTAAACTTCTCCGCGGCGTCCGGGGCTTTGTTCACATCTGGATGATACTGCTTCGAAAGCTTTCGATACGCTTTTTTAATCTCGTCTTTCGTCGCGTTTTTGCTGACGCCGAGAATCTCGTAATAATCGCGCTTCGCCATCGTTGATCATCCACTCCCGATTCACTCACATAAATTTGATTTTATCATTTCCCTCTGCGGCAAGGCAATATGTCAATGCTAGAAAAAAAGTCAAAGCCAAGGCAGGCCTGACTTTGACTTTCAGTTGCATTATTTATCGTCGTTCACTTCTTCAAACTCGGCGTCCACCACGTTGTCTTTATTGGCAGCGCCGCCTTGCGATCCTGCACTTTGAGCCTGTTTCGCCGCTTGTTCATACAGCTTGATCGACAGCTGCTGCACTGCTTCTTGCAGGGCGTCTTTTTTCTTGCGGATGTCGTCGATGTCGTTTTTCTCGAGCGCCGCTTTCAACGCCTCTTTCGCATCTTGCGCCTTCTTGATGTCATCGGCGCTCACTTTTCCTTCGACTTCTTTGATCGTTTTGTCGGTCATGAACATGAGCTGGTCGGCTTCGTTGCGCAACTCGGCGGCTTCTTTCCGCTTCCGGTCGGCTTCGGCGTTTTCTTCCGCTTCTTTAATCATGCGCTGAATTTCTTCTTCCGACAGGCCGGACGACGATTTGATCGTAATCGACTGCTCTTTGTTCGTTCCTAAATCTTTGGCGCGCACGTGAACGATGCCATTGGCGTCAATATCAAACGTCACTTCAATTTGCGGCACGCCGCGCGGCGCCGGCGGAATGCCGGTCAACTGAAAGCGGCCGAGCGATTTGTTGTCCGCCGCCATCGGGCGTTCTCCTTGCAAGACGTGAATGTCGACCGTCGTTTGATTGTCAGCCGCCGTTGTGAACACTTGCGATTTGCTTGTCGGGATCGTCGTGTTCCGTTCAATCAGTTTCGTAAATACGCCGCCCATCGTTTCAATGCCAAGCGAAAGCGGCGTGACGTCGAGCAGAACGACATCTTTCACTTCGCCGGCGATCACCCCGCCTTGGATCGCCGCACCGATGGCCACGACTTCGTCCGGGTTGACGCCTTTGTGCGGCTCTTTGCCAAGCTCGCGCTTGATCGCTTCTTGGACAGCTGGAATGCGCGTCGAACCGCCGACCAAAATGACTTTATCAATATCCGCTGGCGTCAAGCCGGCGTCTTGAAGCGCCTGGCGGACCGGCCCCATCGTCCGCTCGACGAGGTGGGCGGACAGCTCTTCAAATTTCGCTCTTGTCAACGTCATTTCCAAATGGAGCGGGCCGTTTTCATTGGCGCTGATAAACGGAAGCGAAATTTGCGTCTGCGTGACGCCGGACAGTTCTTTTTTCGCTTTTTCCGCCGCATCTTTCAAGCGTTGGAGCGCCATTTTGTCTTTCGACAAATCGATGCCGTGCTCTTGCTTGAACTGATTGACCAAATAATCGATGATCACTTGGTCGAAGTCGTCGCCGCCCAAATGGTTGTCGCCGGCCGTCGCCTTCACTTCAAACACGCCGTCGCCAAGCTCCAAAATCGAGACGTCAAACGTCCCGCCGCCTAAGTCATAGACGAGAATCGTTTGGTCTTCTTCTTTATCAAGGCCGTAAGCAAGCGCCGCGGCCGTCGGCTCGTTGATGATGCGCTCGACTTCGAGGCCGGCGATGCGGCCGGCGTCCTTCGTCGCTTGGCGCTGGGCGTCGTTGAAATACGCCGGCACTGTGATGACCGCACGCGTCACCGGCTCGCCCAAATAGTCTTCGGCGTACGATTTCAAGTATTGCAAAATGATCGCCGAAATTTCTTGCGGCGTATATTGCTTCCCTTCGATTTCGACTTTGTAATCCGTCCCCATATGGCGCTTGATCGAGATGATCGTGTTCGGGTTCGTGATCGCTTGCCGTTTGGCGACTTCGCCGACTAGGCGTTCGCCGTTTTTAAACGCGACGACCGACGGGGTCGTGCGGTTCCCTTCCGGATTCGGAATGACTTTCACTTCGCCGCCTTCTAACACGGCGACGCAAGAGTTCGTCGTTCCTAAGTCGATGCCGATAATTTTGCTCATCGTCTATCACCCTCCATTTCCGTTTATTGGCTTACTTTGACCATGGCGGGCCGCAGCACGCGGTCTTTCAGCTTATAACCTTTTTGCAGCTCCTCAACAACCGTGTTCGGCTCATAGCCTTCCGCTTCCGCCTGCATGACGGCTTGGTGCAAATAAGGGTCAAACGGCTTTCCGACCGCCTCGATCGCCTCGACGCCTTCTTTCTTCAAGGCATCAACAAGCGACCGGTACACCATTTCCATCCCTTGCAAAATCGATTTCGCCTGTTCGTTGTCCGTCTCTATTTTCAACGCTCGTTCAAAGTTGTCAAGCACCGGAAGCAAATCGCTCGCCAAGCTTTGGACGCGGTATTTTTCAGCCGCTTCCATCTCCTGGCGCGTCCGGCGGCGGAAGTTTTCAAAATCGGCATACAGGCGGAGATACCGGTGTTCCATCTCTGAAAGCTTCGCTTCCAATTCGGCGATCTGCGCCTTTGCCGCCGCCAACTCATTGGCCGTCGGCGCCTCTTCAGCTCGTTCCGCCGCTTCCTCCACGCCGGCCTCTTCAAACGGAACATCGCCCGCTCCCGCCTCAGGCTGCGGAGCGGCTTCTTCCTCAATCGGTTGCTCCCGCTCCGGCTCATCGTATGCAGCTTGTTCCGTCACTTGCTTTTCTCCTTGTTCCATTGCGTTCACCTCCCTGCCGGGGCTCTTCCCTTTTATGTATCAATGGCCACAAGGAAAGGATGGATGCGCGATCCATCCGTTATCCAATATGGCCATTCTTATTGACTTTGATACCATTTCGTCAACGCGGCCGACAAATCGGAAGCGACACGGTTTAAGACCGTGATGACGCGCGAGTATTCCATGCGCGTTGGACCAAGAATCGCGATCGCCCCGAGCGGCTCATCGCCGACCGAATACGTCGCCGTAATCAAGCTGCAATTTTCCATGCCGCGCAGTTCGTTTTCATGCCCGATCGAAACCCGAACTCCTTTTTGGTTTTGCTTGCGGAGCAGGCGATAAATGTCTTTTTCTTGCTCAATGATGTTCAGAAGCGGGCGCACTTTTTGGATGTCGCTGAACTCCGGCTGGTTGAGCATATTCGCCTTGCCGGCGAAAAACACTTTTTCTTCTTCAGGGGCCTCGAGCGTCTCCATGAGCGCATTGAGCACGCTGTCGTAGTTGTGGATGTGACGGCGCAATACATCGGCCACTTCCGTTTCCATTTTTTCTTTCAAATCAATGAGCGGAACGCCGTTCAACCGCTCGTTGAAAATGTTGACCATTTTTTCGAGGTCGCCTGCGTCCATCGATGACGGAATCGTCACGACCCGGTTTTCAACATGGCCGGTGTCCGTCACGACGATGGCGACGGCTGTCTGTTCGGTGAGCGGAACGATTTGCATCCGCTTCAGTTTGCTTTCTTTAAACGTTGGCCCGAGCGCGATGGATGTATAGTTCGTCAGCTCGGATAAAATTTGCGCCGACTTTTGCATCAGTTTTTCCAGCTCATAGATGCGCTCGGCAAACACGGAGCGGATTTTTTGAATGTCCGCCCTTGTCAGCCGCTGCGGCGGCAGCAAATGGTCGACGTAGTAGCGGTACCCTTTTTCCGACGGCACACGGCCGGAAGAAATGTGCGTTTTTTCAATATAGCCGAGCTCCTCCAAATCCGCCATCTCATTACGGATCGTCGCCGAGCTGAACGCGATTTGATGCTTTTTCGATAACGTCCGCGAACCGACCGGCTGCCCAGAACGAATGAAATCGTCGATAATCACTTGCAAAATCAGCAGTTGGCGGTTCGTTAGCACGTGCCTCACCTCTGTTAGCACTCGAACAACTCGAGTGCTAAATCTACTACTAGGGTAGCAAATCGCCCGGCAAATGTCAATGTTTACATTTCGCCGAGGAACGCAGCAAACACTTCATTGCCGAGCAGCTTGCCTCGTTTTGTCAAGCGGATGTGAGTCGCCGTTTCCTCGAGGCGTCCGTTTTCGATTTCCCGGCGGATCGCCGCGCCAAATATGTCCTGGAGGTCGCGGCCGAACTTTTGCCGAAAGCAGGCTTTGGACACCCCTTCCGTTTTGCGCAGCCCTAAAAACATTTCCTCTTCCATCTGCTCGCGAGTGGTCAAGCGGCGCACGTCGCGGTGCGGCCATTGGCTGCGTTCGATCGCAGCGATGTAATGCCGGATGGGGCCGATATTCGCCCGCCGCACCCCGTCGATATAGCTGTGCGCCCCAGCGCCGATGCCGTAGTACTCCTCGTTGTTCCAGTAAGTCAAGTTGTGCCGGCTTTCAAATCCCGGCAAAGCATAGTTGCTGATTTCGTATTGCCGATAGCCAACGGCAGCCATCTGCTCCATCGCCGCTTCGTACATCTCGGCTTCCATCTCTTCGCTCGGGAGACGGAGCCGCCCTTTCCGCCATTCGTTATAAAAAATCGTCCTTGGCTCCAAAATGAGGGAATAAGCAGAAAGATGCGGCACATGAAGCGAAAACGCCGCTTCTAAATCGGCCGTAAACTGCTCAAGCGTCTGCTCCGGCAAACCGTACATTAAATCAATGCTGATGTTCTGAAACCCGACTTCTCTGGCCAACGCTACAGCCCGTATGACGTCGCCGCGCCGGTGCGTGCGGCCGATCGTTTGCAGAAGCTGATCGTCAAATGTCTGCACCCCAAGGCTCAGCCGATTCACTCCGGCATCGCGCAAAATAGCGAGCTTTTCTTTCGTCAAGCCGTCCGGGTTGGCTTCGACGGTAAATTCGGCCGTTTGTGGGTCAAACTGAAAATGGCGGTGGATGCTCGCAAGCAAATAGCCGAGCTGCGCCGGCTCAAGCACCGTCGGCGTGCCGCCGCCGATAAACAGCGTCTTGAGTTGGCTGCCAAATTCCGCCGCCGTCCACGCCATTTCTTTGTCCATCGCCCGCAAATAGTCGTCAATCGGCTGGCCGGCGGCGAATACTTTGTTAAAATCGCAATAATGGCAAATATGGGCGCAAAACGGAATATGAAAATACGCTGAGACGGCCATCAATCCCCCCTCCTTTCAGCCGGCCGGCGCCGCAGGAAACAAACAAGGCCATCCCCGAAGGAGACAGCCTTGCCTGTTATTTCTTCTGGTCGTCAATTTTCAAGACGGCCATAAACGCTTCTTGCGGCACTTCGACCGACCCGATTTGTTTCATCCGCTTTTTTCCTTCTTTTTGCTTCTCAAGCAGCTTCCGCTTCCGCGACACGTCGCCGCCGTAACATTTGGCAAGCACGTTTTTGCGCAACGCTTTGATCGTCGAGCGGGCGATGACCTTGTGGCCGATCGCCGCCTGCACCGGCACTTCAAATTGCTGGCGTGGAATCAGATCTTTCAGCTTTTCAACGATCGCTTTGCCGCGCTCGTACGCAGAGTCGCGATGGACGATAAACGATAAGGCATCGATTTTTTCGCCGTTTAACAAAATATCCATCTTGACGAGATTGGACGGCCGGTAGCCGATCAATTCGTAGTCGAATGACGCGTACCCTTTTGTGTTCGACTTTAAAGCGTCGAAAAAGTCGTAGACGATCTCCGAGAGCGGAATATCGTAAATGAGCATGACGCGCTTTTCATCCAAATATTGCATATCGACAAACGTGCCGCGCTTTCCTTGACACAGCTCCATCACCGGCCCGACATAGTCGTTTGGCACCATGATCGTCGCTTTCACATACGGCTCTTCAATGCGATCGATTTTTTGCGGGTCGGGCATGTTCGTCGGGTTGTCGACGTCGACTTCCGTTCCGTCGGTCAAATGCACCTTGTAAACGACGCTCGGCGCGGTCGTGATCAAATCAATATGAAATTCGCGCTCGAGCCGCTCTTGGATGATTTCCATATGGAGCAAGCCGAGAAACCCGCAACGGAAGCCGAACCCAAGCGCCTGCGACGTTTCCGGCTCAAAGTGGAGCGCCGCATCGTTCAATTGCAGCTTCTCGAGCGCCTCGCGCAAATCGTTGTAACGCGCCGTATCGATCGGATACATCCCGCAAAACACCATCGGATTGAGCTTCCGATAGCCCGGGAGCGGCTCGGCGGCCGGCCGTTCAGCATCGGTGATCGTATCGCCGACGCGCGTATCTTTCACGTTTTTAATCGAGGCGGTCAAATAGCCGACATCCCCGACCGTCAATTCGTCGACGACTTTTTGCTTCGGCGTGAACACGCCGACTTCCGTCACTTCAAACTCTTTGCCGGTTGACATCATTTTAATGCGCTGCCCTGGCTTCACCGTTCCGTCGACGACGCGGACGTAGGCGACGACGCCGCGGTACGGGTCATAAAGGGAATCAAAAATGAGCGCCTTGAGCGGCGCGTCTGGGTCGCCCGAAGGAGCCGGAATTTTTTCAACGATTTTTTCCAAAATTTCCTCGATGCCGATGCCGACTTTCGCCGAAGCAAGCACCGCGTCAGAGGCGTCCAAACCGATGACATCCTCAATTTCTTGACGCACCCGCTCCGGTTCGGCGCTTGGCAAATCGATTTTATTAATAACGGGCAAAATTTCCAAATTGTTATCGATCGCCAAATACACGTTCGCCAACGTCTGTGCTTCAATGCCTTGCGCTGCATCGACGACCAAAATCGCCCCTTCGCAAGCGGCCAAGCTGCGCGACACTTCGTACGTAAAGTCGACGTGGCCCGGCGTGTCGATCAAATGGAAAATATACTCTTCGCCATTTTTCGCTTTATATGTCAACTGAACCGCATTTAATTTAATCGTGATGCCGCGCTCGCGCTCAAGCTCCATCGTATCGAGCGTCTGCTCGCGCAATTCGCGCTCCGACAGCGCCCCCGTCTTTTCCAAAATGCGGTCCGCCAGCGTCGATTTTCCGTGGTCAATGTGGGCGATGATCGAAAAATTGCGGATCCGTTCCTGCCGTTTCAACCGTTCTTCCCGGTTCATCGTCTCTCACTCCTGCTTCTTCGCAAAACTACACTAGCTTTGATTATAACAACAGCGCGAAGAAGATTCAATGATGAACGAAAAGCCAAGCCGCCGTTCGGGCTTTCCGGAAAGACGCGAAACGGCCAGAGCCGCGCCAAGAAAACAACCGACAATATGGAAAGCGCAGCACTTTGTACTCCAGCCGGCGGACGGCGTCCAAAAGAACAAGCCGCCATTGTGACGGCACGTTCCTGTTTCGTCCTCACATGAACGGGCTAGTCCAACACCCGGCCGACGAGCGAAAACAGCATTTCCATGAGCGCGGTGACGGCATCAGCAAAAAGTTGGCCGAGCCTAGAGAACAAGTTGAACGTTTTCAGCTCGCGAATCGTTTCTTGCTTTTCTCCTAAATCTCCAGCAACGATCGGCCGGCCAAACACCGCCGCTTCCACCTCACCATTTTCCCTTTTTTTCATATCGATGACGGATGGAAACGACGGATCGACATAACCGCGCATCCGTTCAATGCCGCGATGCGCCTCTTGCATGCCAAACAACACGCCGAAAAAAAGGAGAAAGATCGCTAGAGTAAAGCGAATCAACCATCTTGCCATAGTGACGCCCCTTTACTTTTTCTCCGCCGGAGCCGGCGCTTCCACTTTTTCCGCCTGCCAATAATAGTCGCTGAACACCTCAGCGAGCGCCGACACGGAACGAAACAACTCAGTAAACGTATTTTCAACACCGCCGACTTCAATTAAAATCGCGTTTTTCGATAAATCTTGATTAAACTTGCCGTTCGTCCCGGCTCCTTTTTTCTCGATCACCCCGCGGCTCAAACCTGGATATTTCTTTTGCAGCAACTGATGCAACGCGGTAGCCAACTGCAAGTTTTTCTCGTATGTCGCGTTTTCTCCGCCAATAATGAATGCGACACGCGCATAATCAACGCCGTTGATCGTAGCCGTCGTATATTTCCGCCGCCGCGAATCGCGATGGATATCGATGAAGTAGCGCAAGTCACGATTTTGCTTCATTGCTGCGATCACTGTTTGGCGAGACATATCATACGATTGGGAGTATTTCATCCCTTTCTTTAACAATTCGCTGACAATGTCGATTTTGCTCACTTCAGCCCCGATTCCGCGCTTTTCCAGTTCTTCCGCTAACTTTTCCCCCACTTTTGTGATGTTGACCGTCGGGTGAAACGCCAAATCCGGGTCAGTGACCCCTTTGAGCGCCGGCAAAAACGACTCATGCGTATGGGTATTGTAAATGTAGACCACTTTTTTCCCTCCAGTCGTCTGCGATGGGGGGGGGACCGGTTTTTCATCTTCGTTCTTGTTTGCTTGTTCGAGCTCATCGACCGAGGCTTGCCGCTCCGCAAGCATCGCCTCAAGCGGCGGCGCTGATTCGTATGGCATGTTCGTATAATCCGTTCCTTCACCAGCGATGAGAATTTTGCTGTCATAAAGGGCAAAGCCCGGCAGCTCGCTGCCAAGCAGGCTGCGCGGGTCATCGGGATTGATGCTCGTCGCCAGGCGGAACAATAACGATGAGTAATTCGTCTGCCGCCGATCTTTCGGCAGCAGCTGCGCAAAATATCGATTTTCCAAGGCGAACAGACGAATGAATGTCTCTTCCGGAAAATGGGCCGCCATATCGTTCAGCGATGATGACGACGGACGGTATTCCGGCCGCAGCGATGTGAGCGCTCCGACAAGCATAAACATCATCATGCAGCCAAGGATGATGAGCATCAACAGTTTCTTTATGCTGGCTCCTGGAATCGCGATCATGACGTTTGGGGAGCGCCATCGTTTCATATTCCCACCCTTTCCCGGCTTGTCTCCTCAGTTTAACGTATGGCCAAGCGGGAAAAGATAGAACTGTTTTTTGTCTAATGGGTGTAGGAGCCGACATTGCCTTGGTCGACTTGCCGATGCAGCGCCGCATTCAAGCCGCCGGCTAATAAGTTGGCCATATCGCCGATAAACGAATCGATCTCTTTTGGGGTCACCATCAAATTATGCCCGAGCGGGGCGAGCACTTCATAGATGAGGCGCCGCTTTTCTTCATCGCCAAGCGTGCCGACCATGCCAAGAAACGTCGACCGTTCTTGCGGCGACGGCATGTCTTGTTCCGTCAATTTTCGTTTGCGCCCAAACGTCCAGCCCGCCGGAGCGAGCGCGCTTGACGGCTGTTTCCCTTCGCGCATTTCGCGGCCGAAATGCTTCAAAATGAAATCAATCGTGTCGCTCGTGATGGAGACCGCATCGACAACTGTCGGAACGCCGATCGAAATGACCGGAATGCCAAGCGTTTCATAGCTTAACTCTTTCCGCTTGTTGCCCACCCCAGATCCAGGATGGATGCCGGTGTCAGAAATTTGAATCGTCGCATTGACCCGTTCGATCGAGCGGGCAGCCAAGGCGTCAATCACAATGACAAAATCCGGCTTTGTTTTCCGGACGACGCCGTCAATAATGTCGCTCGTTTCAATCCCGGTCGTCCCCATCACCCCCGGAGCAAGGGCGCTCACCGGCCGGAAGCCTTCCTCGACGCTTTCCGGCTGCAGCTGGAACAAATGACGGGTGACAAGCACGTTTTCCACCGTGAGCGGCCCGAGCGCATCCGGAGTGACGTTTTGGTTGCCGAGCCCGACAATCAGGCAGCTCGCTTGTTCCCGAATGCGGAGCCGATTGAAAAAGGCGCTTAGCTGCTCGGAAAAAATGCGCTGCACTTTTTGCTGCAGCTCGGTGTTTTGTTCGCGGATGCCTTGGGCTTCAATCGTCACGTAGTGACCCGGTTTTTTGCCGATCGAGGCCGCTCCTTGCTCCGTGACATGTACATGCGACAGCTTGACGCCGTCGATCTCCTCGTCACGGATCATGACTCCCTCAATCGGCGCGGCGCTTTCTCTTTTTTGTTGCAAACGCTCCTCGACTGCAATCTCATGCGCTTCGATCGCCAAATCTGTGCGCACCGAGTACTGGCGTAAATCAAGCGGCTGTTCCATGTCGTTCCTCCCCATTTCTGCCGTTTTCTTTTATTGTCGCCGCAATCAGGCCCGGTCATTCATGTTTCGCAAAGGATTTTCGCTTGAACACTCTTGCATAATCAAAACACGTTTGATAGAATAACATTTGTTCTTCCTGTTGTTCACAGTGAGAATAGGAACGGTAACGGAGGTGAACGAACGTGGCTAACATCAAATCAGCGATCAAACGCGCGAAAACGAGCGAAAAGCGCCGGGCTCACAATGCCTCGATGAAATCGGCCATGCGTACGGCGATCAAAAAGTTTGAAGCGCTTGTTGAATTGAAAGACGTGGAAAAAGCGCGCGAGGCATTCATTATTGCTTCGAAAAAATTAGACAAAGCTGCAAGCAAAGGCCTTATCCATAAAAACGCCGCCAGCCGGCAAAAATCGCGCTTAGCGAAAAAATTGAACAGCATCCAAGCTTCCTAATCAAAAACGACCTGGCGCCAGGTCGTTTTTTTGTTTTTCTTTTGTTCACGGCAAACGGCCGGGCGAGCGCTTCACCGCCGGCCGTGACGCCCCGCTTGCGCCGGGCGGGTGCCCCAGCGCATCAGAAGCAGCTCAACGGCCAACCGGCGATCGACCGCCCCGCTTTTCACTTCGTAATCGGCGTCAGCGAGCTCGTCGATCGCCTCAGCAAGCTCTCCGTCAGCGAAGCGGGCCGCTTGGGCAAGAGCGAGCTTGACGCGGAACGGATGCACCTTGAGCGCCGACGCGATTTGCGCCTGTCCGTAGCCTAAGGAGGCGAGCCATTTCACTTGCGCAAGCAAGCGGAAATGACCGGCAAGCAACGCCAAAATTTTGATCGGTTCCTCATTGTTTTCAAGCAAATCGTAAAACGTCTGCAACGCCGCTGGAATGTCTCGCTTCGCCACTTGCTCGACGAGCACAAATACGTTTTCTTCCGGCGTGCGGGCGACAAGCTGTTCAACCGCCGCCGCCTCAACTGTTCCGCCCGGTCCGGCAAACAGAGCCAACTTATCGATTTCATTCGCCAAGGCGGAAAGCTGCGTCCCGGCCCGCCGCAGCAGGACATCAATCGCCTCATCGCTTGCTTGCGCCCCTTGGCTCTCGATGCGGCGCCGCACCCAGGCACGCAGCTCCGCTTCGGCGAGCGGGGCGGCGATGACGACTTCGCTTTGCTCTTTGGCGAGCTTCGTAATTTTTTTTCGTTCATCAAGCTTCTCGTACGGCGCGAAAAAGACGACGATTGAAAACGGCGACGGCGCCTTCAAGTACGCCTCCAGCTTCGCCAAATCATGCTCGATCTCCTTCTCTTTTTCAGACGTAAAAAAATACGGATGCTTGATGAGAATGACGCGCCGCTCGCCGAAAAACGGCACCGTCTCGGCCTCCTCAAGCGCCGCCTCGACCGGCGTTTCCTCGCAATCGTACACAGCCAAGTTCCACTCCCGTTCCTCGGGGCCAAGCGCTGCGTTCACCAATCGCTCATACGTTTCCATTAATAAAAACGGCTCATTGCCGTATAATAAATAAAGAGCAGAAAACCGCCGTTTTTCAATGTTTCCCCATACGCGTTCCAGCATGTTCCCGTCTCCATTCCCTAGCAAACGTCTCTGCTAGAAAAGATACACCGTTTTTCGTCATTTTACAAGGGAACCGGCTGCCGAAAAAACCGGTTCCCCTTTATATAAACGCTGGCCTATAAGTCCTAGGACCTTATTGGCCAGCGGGTTATTTTTATGTTTTCCCGGCTGTTTGAAAGTATTTGTGTCAACTGTTGTCAAGGAAGGAAAAGAAGCGAGCGGCGGTAGATTTTTTACGCGTTTTCGTCTATACTAAAAATGATTGAACGAGGAGGGGGAAAACGATGAACGTATTTGAAAAGGAAGTGCAAAGCCAACGAAATGACGCCGTCGATTCCGCCGTCGGATTCATCGTGTCGTTCGGCTTTTTCGCTACCATGTTCATCATCGCAACGTTGATCGAATTTTTCAGTCGATAAGGATTGCTTGCGCAAGCAATCCTTATTTTTTGTTTCTGCTGAAACGTTCCGTTTTTTTGTGCACTACATCTTATGGTTTCATCACCTGAAAGGTTCCACCGTTTTCGTCATACACATAGCGAATGGCCCCGTTTTCATCCGTCCGCCAAATGATCGCCCGTTGTTGCCCAAGCCGCATAAGCACCTCGGGGGACGGATGCCCGTAGCGATTGTAGCGGCCGACGGAAATGATGGCCGCTCGCGGCTTGACCGTCCGCAAAAACGGCTCTGTTGTCGACGTTTTGCTGCCGTGGTGGGCGACTTTCAATACATCGACGCGCAACATTGGATACGCGCGGATGAGCGCTTGCTCCGCCTCTTCCTCGATATCCGCGGCAAACAGCCATGTCAAACGGCCGAAGCGGGCGAGCAATACAAGCGAGCCGTTATTATCCTCATTGTTTCCCGCCTCCGGGTGCAATACGGAAAACGCGGCATCGCCCACCTTCCACCGATCCCCCCGCACGCTGGCGGCCACCGGCACGGAAAACGGCCGCGCCATCTTTTGGACGTGCGGCAGCGCTCCTGGGCTTGTGACAATTTCCTTCACTTTGACCGCTTCGAGCACCTCAGGCGCGGCCCCGATATGGTCGGCATCATCGTGCGTCAATATGAGCTTATCGATCGTTCGCACCCCTTGCGCTTTTAAAAACGGCACGACGACATCGCGGCCGACAGCAAACCGCCGCGACCGCCTGCGCCATGATTCCTGCGCCCATTCCGGCGTCCCGCCGGTGTCAATGAGATAGACTGCTTTTCGATAAGGAAGCTCAATATAAATACAGTCCCCTTGCCCAACATCCAATACCGTCACTTCCCCTTTCCGATCCACGTACGGGGCGGCCAGCTGAAGCGCCGTCGCCGCCGCCACCGCTGTCAATCCGCGGAGCAGACGGCCGCGTTCCCAATCCAAAAACGCCGCCGAGATGGCCGTCAGATAGCCAGCTAAGCCCCACGGCCCCGGACGGCCAAGCACAAGCATAAACGAGTAATCGACCGAGAAAAAACGGACAACCGCGTCCGTCAGCTCAATGAGGCGGCTAAACAGCCAAATGAGCGGAGAAAAGGGAAAAACCGCGGATAGAAAAGCGAGCGGCAAGATGACAAATGAATACCAAGGGACAAAGAAGACATTGAGTCCTACGCTCCAAACAGAAACTTCATAAAAATGGTAAAGCAAAACCGGCAGCGCGGCGAGCTGAGCGGCAAGCGCTGTCTGAAACAGACGCCCAAGCGGCGAACGAACGGAGACGGACACAGGGAAATGAACAAGAAGGACGAACGTGACGATGAACGATAGTTGAAAACCGACATCCCAAACCATATATGGATCAAAGACGAGCAGCGCCAACGCTGTCCAACTCAACGCATCAAGCGGATGGATTGTTCCTTTTTTCCACTGGACGGCCAATACAATCATTCCGGTCGCACAGGCGCGCAGCACCGACGGCGAAGCGCCGGCGAGCACCGCATACATAGGCAATAGAGCAAGCAAGGAGAGCACGGCCGCCTCGCGCGTCACAAACCGAATGGCAGCGGTCAACGCAGCACTGACAAGCAGGGTGACATGGCCGCCGGAAATTGCCAACAAATGGATGATCCCGAGCTGCTGGTAGCCGTCAAGCACCGCCTCATCCAGCGAGCGGCGTTCGCCATAAATGAGCGCAGCGGCGATGCCGGCCGCTTCCGGCGGAAACCGGGCTTCAATGCGGCGGACGCCAGCCTCGCGAATGGCTTCAAGCCGTTCGATGATGGTGGGACGGACGCGCACGCAAGCGGAAAGATCGATCGCCTCAGGGAGAAAGAGCCAATGAATGCGGTGGCGGCGCAAATAAAGACGGTAATCGAACGCATACGGATTGCTGGCCGGCATGGGGCGCTCGAGCATTCCGCTCAGCCGGCACACGACCCCGGGCATAAGACGCGCACGCAGCACTTCTTTTTCCGCGACCGTGCGAATGGTGTAACGGAGCTGCACCCGCTCCTTTCCAGCTTGCACCGCCGCCTGCAATCGATCGCCGTCGATCGCCGGCGCGGCGGAAAAACGAACGGAAAGCGAATGACGGCCGCCGGAAAGAGAAGTTTTGTTATAATGGTCAACGATGAGAAAGTAGACAAAAAAGAAGAGAGCTGCAACGAGAGCGGGAAGGAAACAGCGCGGCCGGCGGATGAAAAGGAGAAGGAGATAAACGATAAGGAGAAGGCAGGCCGTTTTGGACGGTGAGGCCGCCGCCACGGCAAAGAGCGCCGCCGCGGCGGGATAGACGGCTTGTCCTTTCATGCTTCACCTCCGCTGCCGGAAAGCAAGGCGAACACATCCGTTTTCAGCGGCACTTGCACGAGCCGGACGCCAGCTTGGGCAAACAGCTCCAAGGCGTACGGGTGGTTTTTGTAGTCTTGGGCGTAATAGACAGCGCGAATGCCGCTTTGAATGATCGCCTTGCAGCAATGCAAACATGGAAAATGGGTGACATACATCTCCGCCCCCTCTGTCGGGACGCCGAACTTGGCGCATTGCAAAATGGCGTTCATTTCCGCGTGAATCGTCCGCACACAATGCCCATCAATGACGTAGCACCCCTCATCGATGCAATGGGCGCCGCCGGCGATCGACCCGTTGTATCCGCCGGCGATGATGCGCTTATCGCGCACAATCGTCGCCCCGACCGCCAGCCTCGTGCACGTGCTGCGCAGCGCGAGCAAATGGCTTTGCGCCATAAAGTATTGATCCCATGTGATACGTTCCATTTTCCATCCCTCCGCTCGTTTCCATGTTTTTAGTCTACCGGCCGCTTCCCGCCCCCGTCAATCCGAAACGTGTCGACAAGCCCCTGAGCCTTTACGGAACAAGCAAATAAGGTTTCAATTTCTCCAACGTTTTTTCCCCGATTCCGGTTACATTCAACAAATCTTCCGCCCGCCGAAACGGCCCGTGCTCTTCGCGATAGGCGATGATCGCTTTTGCCTTCGCCGGTCCGATGCCGGGAAGCTGCATCAACTCCTCTTCCGTCGCCGTATTGACCGCCACTTGCGGCCCGATACCCGCTTCATCTTTCGGCGCGGCACCGGTTGTTTCCGACGCAGGAGCGGCCTCGCCTTTTGCCGGGACGTAAATCATCATTTCATCGCGCACTTTTGCCGCCAAATTGACTTTCGTTTCATCCGCCTCGTCCGTCAATCCGCCAGCTAGGACGATGACATCGCGGATGCGGGCGTCCGCCGCCACCTCGTACACCCCTGGTTTCGCGACCGCCCCTTTCACATCCACCACAGCGGTTTTTGGCGCTTCTTCCTTTTTTGCTTCCGACTGGGCAGCATCGGTTTCAGCCGCCGGCAAGACGACTTGCCCCTTTTCATCCGTCGGATGACGAAACACCCACAACCCCGCCGCAACGGCAAACAGCAAAAGCACTCCCACTTTTCCATACCGTTTTCCAAGCTCCTGCACCTGTTCCCACATATGTCCCATCCTTTCCGTTTCCAGTCATAAATCAACCATTTTGCTCATACATATCGAAAAAGAGAATTCCGGCGAACAGAACGGGGAGGGGGGACAATACATGAACATCGGCGTCATCGGCACGGGGAATATGGGCACCGTTTTAATCGAAGCGTTCCTCGACTCCGGCGCCGTCAAAGAGAATGAACTGGCCATTACGAACCGCACGCTTGCCAAAGCGTTTGCCATACAACACACATATCCCGGCATCACGGTGGCTGTCGACGCAGCAGAAGTCGTCAAACAATCCAGCATCGTCTTTTTGTGCGTCAAACCGTTCGACATCCACCCATTATTGCAGCAACTGACCACGTACTGGACAAATGAACATTGCCTCGTATCGATCACAAGCCCCATCAGCGTCGAACAGCTTGAAGCGGCCGTCCCTTGCCAAGTCGTGCGCGCCATCCCGAGCATTGCGAACCGGGCGCTCTCCGGCAGCATCCTCGTCACCTTCGGATCGCGCTGTTCGGACGATTGCCGGCAAACGATCGATGGTCTTCTCCGGCGCATCGCCTCGCCGGTGTACATCGACGAGGCCATCACCCGCGTCGCCTCCGACATCTCAAGCTGCGGCCCGGCGTTTTTCAGCTATTTGCTTCAGCGCTTCATCGACGCCGCGACGGTCAAAACCGCCATCACGAAAGAACAAGCGACGATGCTGGCGACCGATATGATCATCGGCCTTGGGGAACTGCTCAAGCGGAATCTGTACACATTGCCAACGTTGCAGGAAAAAGTATGCGTCAAAGGCGGCATTACCGGGGAAGGAATCGCTGTGCTGGAACAACGAATGAACGGCGTCTTTGAAGAAGTGCTTGCAAAAACACATGAGAAGTTTAAAGAAGATGTGGAAAAGGTGAAGCAACTGTTTTCATAAAAATTAATTCGACAGCAAGCGGCAAATTCCTTCTTTGCTCGGCAAAAAATGGCCCCTGGCTTCCTCAGCCAAGGGCTAACGGATGTTTCCTCTTTTGGTTTTGATACACACTTGTTTTGCTCGCAACGTGCTTGTTTATTTCTTTCAATCCTCACCCAGCCTTTTGGCTGGGTGCAACGATCGGCGGTCAAAAGTTCATATGGAAAGAAATCGTTTCAATCCTCACCCAGCCTTTTGGCTGGGTGCAACAAAAGCGCAGGCATTTTAGATTCACGTAACATATGGTTTCAATCCTCACCCAGCCTTTTGGCTGGGTGCAACGCGTGCCGTCCGACAAATATGCCACGGAATTGCGGCTGTTTCAATCCTCACCCAGCCTTTTGGCTGGGTGCAACGCTTGTGACTCCGGTCTCACGATAACCGGTGAAGCGTTTCAATCCTCACCCAGCCTTTTGGCTGGGTGCAACTCCGCTGCGAATTAATTGATACTATTTTATTTGAGTTTCAATCCTCACCCAGCCTTTTGGCTGGGTGCAACATGGCAAGGAGAGTTGGAAGAACAGGAGAAGCGGTTTCAATCCTCACCCAGCCTTTTGGCTGGGTGCAACTATATAGCCGATTTTTTTAATGTATCGTTACACGAGTGTTGATTATCCAAAATTATACATACGCCTTCCATAAATTTGGGCATACTCAAACAAAGCAGCGGCCATCCCGGATTTCCAATCGAGAGGAAGCTGCCCAGAGAAAAAACGGCGAACGAACGAAATGAAGGAAAGAGAGACGTTCGTCTGTTTTTTGGTTTGATCATACAGCCATCGCAGCAACACATACGCGATGAACGCCGCAAACAGTTGGTTGTATACCGCATTTTCCGTCGTGCCAAACAAGGTCGGGACATTCAGATATTGCTTCACCCAACGGAAAAAGACCTCAACAGTCCAACGTTGTTGGTACATGTCGGCAATGGTTTCCGCAGACGCATGGAAGAGGTTCGTCACGACCCGAATGTCGCGGCCATTCGCATCTCGAAAGATCACCACCCGGTGACGCTTGGTGGAGCGGCATTGTTTCGTCCCCAACTGGCACGTGAAGTCGGCTTGAACCGATGAGGATGTGCTGGAAAGGCGTTTCAAGCTTTTTTTCTGATGAAGTTCGATGTTGTCCTTCATCCGAATGACAAAGAGCTGATGCTGCTCCACAAATCGATCGAGGCGTTCGATTTTGAAATACGCCCGGTCTTCCACCAGCACTTGTTGAGCGTTCGTCAACTGTTCTCCCACCGGGCCATCATGACGCAGTCCGATGGTTTCCACCACGTCTGCCGGCAACGAGGATTCCGGCGAATACGCGACGTGCAGCTTCACTCCGGCGCGTTCGCCGTGATACGGCGCCCATGGCAGGCGGTTTTTCCCGACCGTGACGGTCGTCGAATCCACCACCCGAAGCGGTTTGGGAAACCGAAGCGAACGGCGGGTTTGGCGGTTGCACTTGGAAATGATCAACGCCAACAAGCGTTTCATGATGTCATAGGGAACTTCTTTCGCTTTCTTGGATACAGTTGAATAATGGAATCGCGGCAATCCATACAGAGGCCCCACATCGGCTCCGTGGCGAAAGCTTTTCCATTGATGCATGGCGGCCAGCAGGAAGAAGTGAATCAACTCGCGCAACGTAAAGGTTCGAGACGAATCACGATACCCAACCGCTTCGGCAATCAGTTGAATCTCTTCATCCGAAACAAGTTTTTGCATCAAATTCGGGAGTGTGGTATGCTTGTTCATAGAGAGCACCTCCTGGGTTTGTTTGTGTCGCTACTCACATTCTACAGGAAAGGTGCTCTTTTTTCTATACCCTTTGGATTTTATTGGATAATCAACACGCCTGGTATCGTTAGATGTTTCAATCCTCACCCAGCCTTTTGGCTGGGTGCAACCTTCGCCGTTCTCATCTTCGTCCGCCTTGCAAATGTTTCAATCCTCACCCAGCCTTTTGGCTGGGTGCAACTTGGTTTCATCTTCAATTCTTTGGCCGTATCCCGGTTTCAATCCTCACCCAGCCTTTTGGCTGGGTGCAACAATCGGCGGCAAAAACGTTGTGCGTGCCGTGATTGTTTCAATCCTCACCCAGCCTTTTGGCTGGGTGCAACTCATTCGTAGTTATTGAGTTTTTAGAATAAAAATTTGTTTCAATCCTCACCCAGCCTTTTGGCTGGGTGCAACGATGAAGTTGCGAAATCCGTATCACGATTTGTCAGTTTCAATCCTCACCCAGCCTTTTGGCTGGGTGCAACGATCATGGAAAATTTCATGAATCCAAACGACTTGTTTCAATCCTCACCCAGCCTTTTGGCTGGGTGCAACCAGTTTTTGCGCGGTTACTGCGAGGTCGGCTAATTTTGTTTCAATCCTCACCCAGCCTTTTGGCTGGGTGCAACAATATTTTTTTCTTGATGAAAAGGAGGATGTACTTGTTTCAATCCTCACCCAGCCTTTTGGCTGGGTGCAACCGTCCGCCATTTACTTTGGCATGGCCAAATTCGAGTTTCAATCCTCACCCAGCCTTTTGGCTGGGTGCAACACGCCGCCGTTCATCACGTACCAGTTTGCTTACTCGTTTCAATCCTCACCCAGCCTTTTGGCTGGGTGCAACGCCGCTCTGCTCTTGCTCATGGCGCAATCGTCTAGGTTTCAATCCTCACCCAGCCTTTTGGCTGGGTGCAACTTCAAGCAAAGCAAAATCCGATGACGCTTAACGTGTTTCAATCCTCACCCAGCCTTTTGGCTGGGTGCAACGGAGACGATTGCAACGGTTTATTCACTTGACCCAGTTTCAATCCTCACCCAGCCTTTTGGCTGGGTGCAACTGAGGTAGTCAATAAAGACAATCGGCTTTTTTTCAGGTTTCAATCCTCACCCAGCCTTTTGGCTGGGTGCAACGCGAAGACGTTCCAAGTGATCGGCGGCAGAGGGATTGTTTCAATCCTCACCCAGCCTTTTGGCTGGGTGCAACTATTGTATGCGATGACAGAAAGCGTGTAGGCATGGTTTCAATCCTCACCCAGCCTTTTGGCTGGGTGCAACAAAAGAGTTGACCGCTAATGGCACACCAACAAAATGTTTCAATCCTCACCCAGCCTTTTGGCTGGGTGCAACACCTTTACCAGCGCTCCTTACGCTTACTATGATGGGTTTCAATCCTCACCCAGCCTTTTGGCTGGGTGCAACCCCTGCCTTTTGGCAGGGATTTTTTTATTTTTGTGGTTTCAATCCTCACCCAGCCTTTTGGCTGGGTGCAACATTATCCGCGCAGAAACGAGGGGCGAGAAAACGCGTTTCAATCCTCACCCAGCCTTTTGGCTGGGTGCAACTCCATGAGGTCAATTTGACCTCACCAATAACCAGTTTCAATCCTCACCCAGCCTTTTGGCTGGGTGCAACAACAAATCATCAAAAAGAAAAACAACCACTGCTTTAAATATGGTTTCAATCCTCACCCAGCCTTTTGGCTGGGTGCAACCTTATCGATACAATGTGAATACGGAAATCGAGTAGTTTCAATCCTCACCCAGCCTTTTGGCTGGGTGCAACATCTGCGTCATCCTTTCTATCTATTCTCGAACAGGTTTCAATCCTCACCCAGCCTTTTGGCTGGGTGCAACCCAGCCGGGCGATTTCTATTCTGACCGGAAAGGAGTTTCAATCCTCACCCAGCCTTTTGGCTGGGTGCAACGTCATCTCCCTTGATGATTGGTTTATGGTTTGTCGTGTTTCAATCCTCACCCAGCCTTTTGGCTGGGTGCAACCCACCTGAGCAACCTAAGACATCAAAATACCAATCGTTTCAATCCTCACCCAGCCTTTTGGCTGGGTGCAACCGGCAACGACACGAGCAATAGGAGCCGCAAAAGCAGTTTCAATCCTCACCCAGCCTTTTGGCTGGGTGCAACGGAAGCCACCCGATCGCCAAGACAGCAAGAGAATGTTTCAATCCTCACCCAGCCTTTTGGCTGGGTGCAACAGGGTTGCCAAAGATCAAAGGAGATCCTGCACCTGTTTCAATCCTCACCCAGCCTTTTGGCTGGGTGCAACAACCGTGATTTGATCCGTGTTTTTCTGCTGAACGTTGTTTCAATCCTCACCCAGCCTTTTGGCTGGGTGCAACGAAATACAAAAATTGTACTTCAAGAAATACAAAGTTTCAATCCTCACCCAGCCTTTTGGCTGGGTGCAACGCGACGCACCGCGCTTGCGCGGCCGGAACGCAGTGTTTCAATCCTCACCCAGCCTTTTGGCTGGGTGCAACGGATGACACCCTGCGCACCCATCAGATACTCATCTGGTTTCAATCCTCACCCAGCCTTTTGGCTGGGTGCAACCAGCCCGTTCAATTCACTCGATCCGTTGAATGCTGTTTCAATCCTCACCCAGCCTTTTGGCTGGGTGCAACCCGGCGTGGCGTCGTTCGCGTTATCAAAGAACTGTTTCAATCCTCACCCAGCCTTTTGGCTGGGTGCAACTTTCAGCCGTTTTCCGCCAGGCGATTACGCTGATGTTTCAATCCTCACCCAGCCTTTTGGCTGGGTGCAACTCTTCCCCGTAATCATTTTGTTGTTTCGTCTTCTGCTGTTTCAATCCTCACCCAGCCTTTTGGCTGGGTGCAACCTATATCCTCAATATCCTCATTATCAAAATCAACTTTGTTTCAATCCTCACCCAGCCTTTTGGCTGGGTGCAACATATCCAAAGCAAGTTCTGTACGAGCGCCTCAAAGTTTCAATCCTCACCCAGCCTTTTGGCTGGGTGCAACGGAGACGATTGCAACGGTTTATTCACTTGACCCAGTTTCAATCCTCACCCAGCCTTTTGGCTGGGTGCAACTGACAGGCCGGTCAAAGAAGGCGCAACCGACCGTGTTTCAATCCTCACCCAGCCTTTTGGCTGGGTGCAACAAGGCTTATGGGCGACAGCGCCGAAGAATTCCTGTTTCAATCCTCACCCAGCCTTTTGGCTGGGTGCAACCTGCTTGCATTTTCGTTCCTCACTTTCCTGTCGGGTTTCAATCCTCACCCAGCCTTTTGGCTGGGTGCAACATGCAAACCATACAACAAAGGTTGAGGGAGAAATGTTTCAATCCTCACCCAGCCTTTTGGCTGGGTGCAACTTTGTTGGACTTGGATTTTCGAGTATCTTTGTTGGTTTCAATCCTCACCCAGCCTTTTGGCTGGGTGCAACTAAACCTCCTCTCAATCATTATAACCACAGAGAGTTTCAATCCTCACCCAGCCTTTTGGCTGGGTGCAACCTTCTTCCCCTCGTCAATCATTTGTTCAATCCCGTTTCAATCCTCACCCAGCCTTTTGGCTGGGTGCAACGACCCGACTGCCCTGTAGGGCGTTCCTTTTGGTGGTTTCAATCCTCACCCAGCCTTTTGGCTGGGTGCAACCTTTTCAAGCAAGTATTCCCTTACTTCGTATCCTTGTTTCAATCCTCACCCAGCCTTTTGGCTGGGTGCAACATAGCCGCCGTGTTGATTGATGATGAAATCGTCTTGTTTCAATCCTCACCCAGCCTTTTGGCTGGGTGCAACTACCCTTTTCTTTGAGCGTTTGAAACAGCGGTTCGTAAGTTTCAATCCTCACCCAGCCTTTTGGCTGGGTGCAACACAAAACACCATTGACGTCATTGTCGCCAAGAACCGGTTTCAATCCTCACCCAGCCTTTTGGCTGGGTGCAACTCAAAACACTTACTTAAATAGTACAGGATCACCTTGGTTTCAATCCTCACCCAGCCTTTTGGCTGGGTGCAACACGCACGCCTTCCTCGTCAACCCACCCGATGTCCTGTTTCAATCCTCACCCAGCCTTTTGGCTGGGTGCAACTCCGGCTTTTGCGAAGATATATGAACACGTCCAAGTGTTTCAATCCTCACCCAGCCTTTTGGCTGGGTGCAACATCTCGTCATCATCTTTTAATTTCATGTTACTTGTTTCAATCCTCACCCAGCCTTTTGGCTGGGTGCAACGCCCGCGTTTAGATGTCTTGCGCTAAGCGGATTTCAAGACATAGAAACGCGAATTTGTACATTTTACTTGTATCAAAGATAGGACATGCGCTGGTCCATTTTCTATTTTCCGCATTATTGCAAGCTTTTCCTCTCATCGCGATCTCCCCTAGGTTTCCGCCATTGCTTTATGTTCGCACGTTGTAATATTGCTGTTCCTCATTTCTACAAAATGATCGGATCATTATAATCGATGTAATGATCTTTTCCATAGACGCGAACTGCCTTTGACCGGTCACCGTACAACATATATATCCGCAAACTATCTTTTTCCAAATCAATGACACGCAATAATTGATGCTCCATCTCTTCCAATTGAGCCTGATTGACGTTGCACTCGAAAACCGACTTTTGCACCCGCTGGCCAAAATTTTGGCAAATGGTCGCCACTTTCCGCAATCGTTTTTGGCCGCTGGGTTCCAATGTCTCCACATCGTATGTCACTAAAATATCCAATAATGATCACCTCATGACAAATGGCACATATTCATCAATATCTCCCCGCAAATACCGCGCTAGCAGTCGAGCATGTACGTGGGGCAGCAACCCTAACGGAACTTTTTGGTTGATAATGGGGTGCTGGATTTCTTCTTGTTTCCGCTTTTGATAAGCAGCCAAAAATGTTCTTCTCCCCTTTTCATTCAAAAATACAGCTCCGCCCGGACGCATGTCAAAATCGCTTTTATCCAGTTGTTTTCGGTTGATTAATGTCAAAACAAAGCGATCGGCCAAGTAAGGACGAAATTCTTCAACAAGATCCAAACCTAACGATGGCTTCCCAGGTCGCAACGCGTGCAAATAACCAATTTGCGGATCAAGCCCCACCCCCTCCAGTGCCGAGATGCAGTCTTGTGTTAAAATGCTGTAAGCAAATGATAAACAGGCATTGATCGGATTGCGAGGCGGCCTCCGCGACCGCACGGTAAAAGCAAAAAATCCGTCCTCATCCGACCGTATGAGCGATGCGAATGCCTCAAAATATACAGATGAGGCGTATCCTTCAACTCCCCGCAGTTCATCCAATGTCGTTTGTTTTCCGATGTTGCGCAAGCTTTGGTCAAGCTGCTTCACCGATTGCTCCAACCGTAAACGTTTTTCCGGATAATCACGCATCCCCCGCTGAAGCACGCTTTTGCTGTTGCGAATCTTGCCAGACACAAAACGAGAAGCGATATGCAACATTCGCTTTTCATCTTCCAATATTTGATGCTGCGCTCTCCGAAGCAACACATTCCCGCTCGTCCTCCCAGTGGCTCGGGCTAAAAAACGGCCATATGCATCATACCAAATGACAGAAATGCCTTGGTTGGCACATTTGCCAAGCAAATATGGGCTGATGGAAACATGTCCGAACATGACAATGGCGCCAATGTGATGGATAGGGACTTGCAACGTCTTTGTCCCTTCCACCTCGACGACAATCGTTTCATGATCGAGACGTAAATATGCCTGTTGCGTTTGAACGTATAGCGTATTCAACAATAGTTTAATCATGATCGCTCTCCTCGCTTACCCAAGCAGCTACGTTGGCAGGAGCCTGTGGCATGCAAACGTTCTGCAACGAGCAATCGCGGCATCGGGCATCATTGACGGGTGGTGGCAATCGATCGTTTTGCAACATTTCTCTTACATTTTGTATCGTTTCTTCCACCAGTTTCCGCAGTTGCTTTGTCATGTCGACTTCCAATCGTCTTCTTGACTGGTAATAGTATAAAGCCCCCTTTGTCACGGGTCGACCAAACATTTCTTCTAAACAAAGTGCTTGGGCTGCCAGTTGCACCATATCCGCCTGTTTTGTTTTTCGTTTTCCGACTTTGTATTCAACTGGATATGGAGTGCCATCGGGAAGAAATTCAACACAATCCGCTTTCCCCATGATTCTTAGGCGTTCAGACCAAATCGGAAGCGCGCGTTCAACCCTTTTGTCCCCTAATTGTTCTCCTTCTGGCGTATCTACCCGTTCATGCACACGATTTCCCCGAAGCGTAAACACGTTCTCTTCAAACGTCTGTTCGAGATGAATCAACGCACATTGGCGCGGGCAATACACATAATGTTGCAAAGCAGACAGCATGACCCAATCATCTTCATTCCACTGCATGGGTGCTCAATCCTTTCGCCAACGTTTATACGAGGCGCGTTACGGTTACACTAGGGAAACGTTCAAGAGAAACATCTTTTTGTCCCTCATCTGCCGGTCCGAGCAAGACATAGTCATTGAATGACCTTGGCGCTTCCTCTTCGCGTCGCTCCACTTTCACCAATTCAAACAGTTTATGAGCCGGGGCTGATCCTTTAGCATTTTCATGGCTAAAAATATACAGTGCTCTGACATTCATCTCTCCTCTAGCTGCAGAATGATCAAATGCAAATAAATGAACGAGCGCATCCCAAAAATCAGCTAAATCTTCCGCCGTAATCCCTGTTTTCTCTCCAAAAAATGGATTGTAAAATCCATGCAACCGATACAAGCCATATGGAATCAACGGCTTTCTTCCCATCTCCGTTTGTTTTCTGCGACGATCCGATTCTTTGGTGATCGCCGTGCGTGTGATGGTCAAATCCCATGGAAATACCGGGTCAATCGAACGTGAGAACGTCAATTGCATCGGACCACGCACTTGGCCGGCATTCAGCCCTGTTGACATCACAGCTCCGAACATGCGAATATCGTAATACTTTTGGCACAAAGCATATTGTGCTTTTTGGCGTATTTGTTCATCAATTTTCACATTATTTGCGGCTTGTGCCAAACGTTTGGCCATATTTCTCAATATCGTCCCTAGTTGCTTTTTAAGACCGGCCTCTTCTAGTCCTTCGGTTAATTTTTGGCGAATATCAGCCTCTTTGACATCCTCACCTGTGTAAATGACTCGGTTGCCTTCAAGCACCACTCCTTTTTCCTCAAGCTGTGAAAGCCAACTCATTAATTCCCCATTTTCCCTTTCTTCTACACTTAAATCGGTTGCTGCCAATTGCACGCCGATTTCTTGATATGCTTGAAAAATGATTGTGTTTAGTGCTGTTTGGCTTTGAATAAAAATCGGTTTGCCTAATACCGTCGCGGCGTAATCTCGAATTTTCCGCTTGATGGCAACGTCAGTCACAATACCGTGCATTGTTTCCGGATCGACGCGCGGCATGTTCCCAGCATCTGGATCGCCATTTGGATTCCCGTCTTTGACATCGAAAAGCAACACGAATTCATGACGTTTTTTCGGATCAGTATAACGTTCTGTCATTGTTTTTCCTCCGTTTCATTCGTTTGATTGTTTTGACGTCTATTGCTGAATTCAGCACGCTGATGATAAAAACCAAGGGCAAATGCCGCTTGTTGTCTTAAATTCAGAATTGCCGGAAAACCGCCAGCTTCATCCAACTGCTTCATCACTTCCTCAAGCAAACGGCCGAGTTCAACAGACACTTTCGGCAGATGGGCTGTCGTCGCAAGCCGCAGCAATGAGCCAAATGTCGATGCCGGAGCAGTTGAAGCAGCACCGTAAAAACGATGGACAATCGTGTTCCCAATCCGGTACCCCGAAGCACGCTGCTGAATTTCTTCCAATACGGCCAATAAGCGTCCACAAATGTAAGATGGCTGTGAATAATGAATGTTCAAAGACTCCATCGTATTGGCTTCCTCCTTTCCATAAGTGAGAGCTAGTTTTAGCAAGCTAGCTAGTGCATGATATCTCCACATTTCCTTCCCATCATTTAACACTTTCGGTAAGCGGAAACGTTGAAGAGCTAACGGCAGCAATTCAGTAGGCGGCAAAGCCCCTTGGTAAATCATGCGCAAACATTGGCGCACCAATCCTGGATGCATATCAACGGCGCGAATCAAATGGGCCAATGGCAACAAATGACCTATTTCCCCATTCGGCTGAACGATGCGCAAGGCAGTTGTATACCGCTCCAAATGCACAAGCAATTGAGAAATGGATGTATGAATCCATTCTCGAACCACCAACCTCGCTTTATTGGCCGAAAGAACAGCCATGTGGAAGAATGTTTTGTCTAAATGAAGCGCCTGCTCCCGCCCCGTTTTTGGAAGGGCAATCAATTCCTCTAACTGCTTTAACTCAGGGGGAGGCGTTCGGTTGTTTGTCTCCTCATCAAAAAACCATTGTTCAAGTATAGCAGCGAACATGTTTGCGTCGATTTGAATTCCGCTTCGGTTCCCCTCGTTTATTGAATCATTGATCCAATATACAGCCATTTGGGATTGCAAATCATTTCTCTTTTTTTTGTTTCTATATAACTCCGTATGATGTTTATCTTCCCGTAACAAGTAGTTTAAAACGTCTACAGTCAAAGTTGCACAGCGAAAACATATGGGCACATTATTTGTTTGGTCTTTCCCCATCGATTCGAATGCTTTTTCATTAAAGCTTGTTAATCCGGGTCTTTGACCAAACAATGAAATAGAACTTGGAAAAATACGCACATAAGGAGCGTAGTTCCTGCAAATCGAACAATCGTTTTTGTCGTTAGAGACTAGTTCTTTTTCTAAATGTTGAACCCAAAACTGTTGGATTTTTGGATGTTCGCAAATCAGTGAGTCTTCATTTACTTGAAATGTGATAATATCTCTTGGCTTAATCGATTGAAAAAATTGCTCTTTCAAAGACCCCTGAAGAAAGTTAAGGATCCTTTTCAACTCTGGCATATTTGTACTATGATATGCCTCTTCTATGAGTCGCACATATTCCTTATGCATCAGTTGTGCTTCATTAACTTTTTTTGGTTCCCAGCTTTCCGGAATACCTAATACATACCGGGCATCATCGACTAATAAATAGGGTTTCACGTTTTTTTCAGACGCTTTTCCTGATCTCTGTCGAATAGGGGCTTCTATCGTACGATAATCCCCTTTTTCGAACGGACCTCTTAAATAAGGGGTTTCTCCACTTAAATCGATAATCCAATTAACCTGCTTTTTTTCATAACAAAGAGGAGGCATTTTCTTATCCCTCTGCAACCTAGCCCCCAACTCAATCAACGCGTAAAGCATCTTGACCCTCCAATGCGTAAAGCTGTTGATATTTTTCAGTTGGAATATGCAACCAACCGTCTTCTACCTTTGCCTCAAAAAAGACTGGCTTCGCGAATCCCGCCGCCGTTCGCGTCCCTGTTTCATCATGGCGGAGAAACGCCATTTCTTTTCTCGAACCGTCTTCGATAAAAGCAAAATCCAACAACATCGTGCCGATGTCCATATCGATAGGCTGCACAACATCCTCTTCGCTTGTGGACGAAAAATAGGCGGCAAATTCCCTCGTTCCTAAATATGGCGTATGATGATACTGCCCCCTTTCAACCCGGCGGTTAAACTGATCGCGGTATTTCGCTGCCGGATCAACCGCCCGCTTTGTTAAAACGATATCCGCAACAATCCAATAGGCGACGTTTTTTAAAATCAAGCTCGTCCGTTGGGCGCGGTCGTTTTCAATCATGATCGGCTTTTTATTTTGCTTGCTTGTGAGCTCGTTGCGCAAAATTACTTGCTGACCGCCTAAACGCAAAATTCCAATTTGTCGAATCTCATAACGAATTTCCGGCTTCCAAAAAATCGCTTCCAATATCCCCCGTGCTGCGCTCGGCGTCATCACCGGGTAACTAATACGCTCGACTTTAAACTCTGGTCTTGTAAAACAAGCATATTCCCCCCACACCTTCACTTGGATTTTCGCTCGGCGTTGCATCTCATTTCCCCTTCCTAATCTTCTTTTATCCAATCAGACTGAACGGATCGTGGACTTCTTCTTTAATGCCTATCCGTTCATCATAATCGCCAAGCCATTCATAAACACTGTCTGCCACTTCCCGCAGCCATCCGTCCTTTTCTTTCTTCTCGGCCTCAAAACGATAAAGCTGGATCATATATGGTTGCAAACGGCGAAATGAATAGCGGGAAGGAGAAGATTCCCACGTTCGCAAGTATTCCGACGCCTCCGCGTATGGGACGATAACGGAAACAGTATCCTGATCAATCAGACGATATTTTTCAGCGACTAAAGGATAATCAAGCGTTTCCCGATCTTTTTGGATGTTTTTCGAATCCACATCCACCGAGGCGAATAAACGGCGGAAATATTCCCGGAATATATTCGGGTTATGTAAATCATTAGGATGTCGTTGAGCCAATAAGGACCGTGCTGTTTCCATCGCTGTTCGATACGGGCCTCTTGGGCTTGGCATTTCTTCCGTTTCAAAAATAATCACTTTTCCCTTGTCCATTTTCCCTTCGCGATTGCAGCGCCCTGCCGCTTGGACAATCCGGTCAAGTGGCCCCATTTGCCGCATGACAATAGGAAAATCCAAGTCAACCCCTGCTTCCACGACTTGTGTGCTGATCAGGCGAACGGGTTGGTTTTTCCGCAGACGTTCACGAACTTCCTTTAAAATTCGACGACGATGCGCGCCGCAAAGAAGGGTGGAAAGATGGAATACCCCCTCATCTTCCTGAAGAAGTTCAACGCACTCTTTCGCCTCTTTTCTCGTGTTAAAGACAACCAATAATTGCTTTTGTTCTCGGATGAAACGGGCAAGCTTTGGCAATGAAATAGGTGATTTCCATATGTCATAGTCCACCCGTTGCATTTGTTGAAAATGACGGTTCACAATCGGCGGCGGCAAAATTTCTTCGACTGCCATTTGTGAGAATGCATGCAAAAATCGGCTTTCTTCAAAAAATGGCTGGGTGGCGCTCGATAAAACAATCGTTGTTTGACAATGACGGACAAGCATGGCAAGTGCGTCTAATGTCGGCTTTAGCAACTCCGGCGGGAGCGATTGAACCTCATCAAGAATAATGACGCTACGCGACAAGTTATGCAGTTTGCGGACTTTGCTTGGACGATTGCTAAACAAACTGTCAAACAGTTGCACTGTTGTTGTGACAATGAGCGGAGCGTCCCAATTTTCCGCAGAGAGACGGTGTTGGATGAGCCGTTCATCCGCTGCTTCATTCTCGTCATCCACTTCAATCTGACTGTGGTGCTCCAGCACGGCGTCGTTCCCGAAAATGCCGCGATATACGTTCGCCGTTTGCTCGATAATGCTTGTATATGGGATTGCGACAATGATCTGGTCAAGCCGGTGTTCCACTGCATGTTTCAACGCAAAAGCTAAACTGCTTCTCGTTTTTCCCCCTCCAGTCGGCACCGTCAAACGATATACTCCCTGCGATCTGGCTGCGGCGCAGACGCATTCCTCATACACTTCTCTTCGCATCCGATTAACTGCTGTATCATCCGCTTGACTTGTTAATTGTTCCTGGTCAGCAACAAACATATTCCATAAATCAGTTATCGAAACAGTCGGCTGTCGGAGTGGAGAAAGCTCTGGCTGGAAGTGTCGCTCTGTATCTAAATAATCAGCGTCAACAAGCGCCGAAAAGACCAAGCGAATCCACATCTCCCTCTCTGTCTCAGAAAATGAGGGAATTTTTGTCGCACTTTGCATGTATGGAAATACAAATTTCTTTAAGAACCACTCGGCTTGCCGTAAAATCTCTACAAAATGTGAACGTTGTTTTTCTAACTTCTCTTCGAGGGTAAGTGATAAATAGGCAGACGAATGCAAACCCGCATGATGGGCAGCGATCGGCAACGAAAACCATTGCCAAGCATGCGGATCATTCATTTTTTTCCAATACAACTGGTACATGAACGCCGCTCCCCAAATCGCATGGGGAATACTGCGGCTCATTTCTCCGCTCGCTTGCTTTTGTAAATATTCTTGAAAAAGAGGGTGAAACTTGCCTAAGTCATGCAAAAGACCGCATAAATAAGCCACTCTTTCCCCTTGAAAGGGAGCAGCGAACGACTGTGCCATTTCCGCTACACTTAACAAATGATCATCTAACCGATGCCATTCCTGTCCATTTTCCCGTGGCGTATGGGCATAAATATTGGTCATTTTCAGTTCAACCCCACTAGACGTTTTCCCTTAGATCGTTTGTCCTATATTTTGCATATTTCGACCAATATCTTCATAATCCTTCTAAATCACACATCTTTTTTAAAATTTTTCTCATCTTTCATTTGTACAGCGTGTTTATTGCAAAATAAAAATGCAGAGATCTGCAGAGAATTTGGCTTAGGCCAACTTGACATGGAGTGGGGGCGTGATAGCCTTTTTAGGCATAGCCAGCCCTTGATATTGCTGGCTTCCTGGCTTTTTAATCACGCCCCCAGAGGCTCCATGTCAAGTTGTCATTCTCTGCACTTTTCCTTGCAAAACTCTGTATTTTTTCTTTGCAGAAAACATACAGCGGCCGAATCGTGTCGATCTTCACAGCGCTTTATAGTGATACATGCGCCCCCTGGTCTCCACATCCGGATGAAAAAAAGAAAAGAGCCCCTCCGGCTCTTTTTGCCCTATTTCGAGCGGTGTTCAAGCATCTCAAATACATCATTGGCAACAGCGCCTTCTTTTTTGTCTATTCCGGCTCACCGCTTCCGCGCGACAAAAAACAAGCGCTCCGCCGTTTCGGTCGGGGGCGCATCGGTGAAGTCAGCGGTCACCTCAAGCACTTCGAAACCGGCGTCATAAAGCCATTGCTCATAGGCGGCGCGCTCGAACGTGCGCTGTTCGTGCCATTCGTCATAGCGCTCATAAAGGGCGCCGCAGCGGACGAAAAAGGTTAATTCATGCCCGACGCTGTGCGGCCAGTCAAGTGGATGGCATGTCCATATGTAGCTGATGTCCTCGTCTTGATCCGCAAACACCGCATCGCGAAACAAAACGTCCGTTTTGTAGACGGAATGGACGTCAAACAAAAGCAGCCCACCGCCGCCAAGGGAGCGATAGACGGCGGCGAACGTCCGCTTCACATCCTCTTCGCCTGTCAAATAGTTCAGCGCATCGCAAAAAATGAAGGCGCCATCCAAATCAGAAAACCCGTCGAGCTCCGCCATGTTTTGTTCGAAAAACGGCACATCGACGCCCGCCGCTTCGGCTTTCGCCTGGGCGATAGCAAGCATATGCTCGGACACGTCGACGCCGGACACTTGCCATCCCGCCTTGGCGAGGCGAATGGCAAGCTTTCCCGTCCCGCAGCCGATGTCCATGACCCGTCTGCCCGGACGTTTGGCGTATTGGGCGAATGCCCGTTCAACAAACGATTGCCATGCATCATACGGCGCCTCGGCCATGAGCGCGTCATACCAATCGGCGAAGCGGCCGTATGTCATGGCTGCAACACAGCCGCGACGTCTTCCGTCGGGGCGTCCCCCCAGAGCCGTTCGAGGTTGTAATACTCGCGCTCCTCTTTGGCAAAAACATGTGCAACGATGTCGCCCAAATCGACAAGCACCCATTTCGCCTCATGGAATCCTTCGACCCGCTTCACCGGCAAGCCGTGTTCTTCCGCTTGGTCTTGAATTTCGCGGGCGATGGCCTGCACTTGTTTGTCCGAATTGCCATGGCAAATGACAAAATAATCGGCGACAAGCGAAATGCCTTTCATGTTCAAGACGACAATTTGTTCCGCCTTTTTATCATCCGCCGCGCGGACGACAAGCTGCAACGCCTCTTGTTCCGTCACCGTTTTGCTTCCCCCTTCACTTCACGCACGAGTGAATTGTACGCATGAATCGTGTCTGGATAAATGAGCTGGCGCTTCTCAAGCAAAAACGCGATCGTATTTTTCACCGCCTGCAACAGCGCCCGGTTGAGGTCTTCTTCCGCCAAGCGCCGTACGTCGTCGACGCCGGAGAAGCGGCGCCCTGGTTCCATATAGTCGGCCAAATAAATAATTTTTTCCAGCAGCGTCATTCCCGCTCTTCCCGACGTATGGTAGCGAATGGCATCCAGCACCTCCGGATCGTCGATGCCGACTTCTGCCTGCACTAAATAGGCGCCAACGGGCGCATGCCATAGCTCGCTGTTGTAAGCAAGCAAATCGTTGGGCATATTTTGCGCCAAAATGATTTGTTTCATTTCCTCGACTGGACGGAATTTGGCATAGTCGTGGAAAATCGCCGCCAGTTCCGCCTTTTTCGCGTCGGCGCCGTATTGCTTGGCGAGCTTAACGGCGGTTTCGACAACGCCAAGCGTATGCTCGTAGCGCTGCTCTGTCAGCTGTTGTTTCACGATCAGTAACGCCTGTTCTCGCTCCATATAGCCCCTTCTCCTCAATATAAAGTCTAACGCCTTCTGGCACGAGGTAGCGAATCGTCTGTCCGTTCCGCACCCGCTCGCGGATGAGCGAGGAAGAAACGGCAAACTGCGGCGCCTCGACCTCAATGACCGGATACGGCGTTTCCATGGAAAACCCAGGCCGCTTGACGCCGACGAACGTCACCAACTCGATGAGCTCCTCGATGCGGTGCCAATTCGGCAAATGTTCGACCATATCGGCGCCGATGATGAAATAAAACTCGTCATCAGGATGCATCGCGACGAGCTGCCGGATCGTATCATACGTATACGAAGGCCCTTCCCGTTCAAGCTCGATCGTCTCAATGTGAAAGCGCGGATGGCCGGCCACGGCCAACTCGAGCATGCGCAAACGGTTTTCGCTTTTGGTCACTTGTTCGTGCTGCTTATGGGGAGGAATGCGGTTGGGCAGAAACCAAATTTCTGACAACTGAAGGGCGTCAAGCACTTCATTCGCCATGAGCAAATGACCGTAATGAGGCGGATCAAACGTGCCGCCGAAAATCCCAATTTTTCCCATCTTCTTTCCTCCCGCCGCCTGCCGCACCATCCCGCTGTCAGTCGGGCAGGACGATTTGTTTATGCTCCTTCGATTCTTTGTATAAGACGATCGTATTGCCGATCACTTGCACGACTTCCGCCCCCGTTCCAGCCGCGAGCTGCTCGGCGACGGCGTGGCGGTCTTCTTCGCAGTTTTGCAAAACGCTCACTTTCAACAGCTCGCGCGCTTCGAGCGCCGCCGCAATTTGTTCGGTCATCGCTTCCGTCACGCCGCCTTTGCCGACTTGAAAAATCGGTTTCAAATGATGGGCTTGCGCGCGCAAAAACCGTTTTTGTTTTCCCGTTAGCATATGTTACCTCCTTAACGCTTCGATGACAAGCTGTTTCATCCGGTTGACATCCGGCCATTGGCCGGTCCACTTTTCGAACGCCAACGCCCCTTGATATATGAGCATGCCGACGCCGTTTTGCACGCGGGCGCCGCGCGCTTTCGCTTCTTTCAGCCATTTCGTTTCCAGTGGGTTGTAAATAATATCGGAAACGATCACCCCTGGCCGCAGCCGTTCAAGGGAAAGCGGCTGCGCCTCGACACGCGGATGCATGCCGACAGAAGTGGTATTGATAATGATATCGTATTCGTCAAGCCGCGTTTCGGCCTCGGCGAGTGAAAAACACGCCGAGCGGCCATCCTCCCCTTCGCGGACGAGCCGCTCCGCTTTTTCCACCGTCCGGTTGGCCATATCGATGCGCTCGGCTGCCGTCGACAGCAACGAAAAGTAAATGCCGCGCGCCCCGCCGCCAGCGCCGATCACCAAAATCCGCTTGCCGTCCAAGGTGATGTTCATTTCCTCTTCCAACGCTTGGACATAACCGGGTCCGTCTGTATTATAGCCGACGAGCCGGCCGTCGTTATTGACGATCGTATTGACCGCCCCGATGCGGCGCGCCGGCTCGTCCACTTCGTCCAAAAATGGAATGACTGCCAATTTGTGCGGAATGGTCACGTTCACCCCGGCGATGCCGAGCGCCCGCACGCCAGCGATCGCCGCACCGACTTGCCCCGATTCAACGGAAAACAAATGATAGCGCGCCGGAATGCCCAAACGGGCGAATGCATCGTTATGCATGAGCGGCGACAACGAGTGCTCGACGGGAAATCCGATCAACCCGTATACCTTTTCCACGTTTCTCCCCTCCCGCTTTCCATTAAATCAACGACTGACGAATAAACACGTCGACCCCTTTCGGCGCATGAACGACGAGCTGAGCGCCCGGGTCGTTGCACGTCACCCAGCCGAGACCGGAAAAGACGATGTCCGTCTTCCGCTCTTTCACCGACAGCGAGCGCGGCACAAGCGGCGGAAACTCAGCGGCATAGCGCTTGCTTGGCGGTGAGAGCAAATCGCCGAGCTGATTGGCATAAAGGGAGTCGGCTTTTTCCAACTTCGTCCGATGAACCGTCAACTCATTGGCCATGTAGCAGACGAACGAGCGGCGCCCGCCTTTGATGTAATCGAGGCGGGCCAAGCCTCCGAAAAAGAGCGTCTGCCCTTCGTTGAGCTGATAAACGCGCGGATGGATTTCCCGCTTTGGCGTAATGATTTTCAAATCGCGCGCATCGACAAAGTGCGCCATTTGGTGATGGTTGATGATCCCTGGCGTATCATACAACGTCGCCCCGCCCTCAAGCGGGATTTCGATCATATCGAGTGTCGTCCCCGGGAAATATGACGTGGTAATCACATTCCCTTTGCCGGTCGCTTCTTCAATGATCCGGTTGATGAACGTCGACTTGCCGACATTCGTACAGCCGACGACATACACATCGCCGCCCTCGCGATAGCGGTCAATCGCTTCCATCACCTTCGCCATGCCGATTCCTTTCGCCGCGCTGACAAGACAGACATCCACCGGATGCAGCCCGAGCTCTTCCGCCATGCGGCGCATCCAGCGCAGCAGCTTCGGGTATTTGACCGACCGCGGCAATAAATCTGCCTTGTTGCCGACAAGCAATATTGGATTTTCAGCCGCAAACCGCGGCAAGCCAGGAATCCAGCTGCCGTTGAAATCGAAAATGTCAACGATGTTGACGACAAGCGCCTTCGATTCCCCGATCCGATGCAGCATGTTTAAAAAGTCGCTGTCATCAAGCGGCACGTCTTGCACTTCATTGTAATGTTTCAAGCGGAAGCAACGTTGGCAAATGATTTCTTCCGCCTCTTTTTCGAGCACGCTTTTCGGCGCATAGCCCGCCTTTTTCGGATCGTCAAACTGGATGGCCGCTCCGCAGCCGATGCAACGCAGTTGTGGCTCCACGATCATTCCTCCCAGTAAATCATCCCTTTTTTGCGCATCATGTTTAAAATTCTCCGCTCCACTTTCCGATTGAAACGCGTCCATAATCCGTCCGTCTGGGCGACCGGAACGACTAAAATCGTGTTGAGTCCGAGCCGGTTGCCGCCAAGCACATCGGTCAGCAACTGATCGCCGATGACGACGACTTCCTCTTTCTTAAGTTCCATCATCTTTAATGCCCGCAAAAACGCGCGTGTCAACGGTTTGCGCGCTTCAAAGATGAACGGAATGCCAAGCGGCTCAGCAAACGACTGCACGCGTTGTTTATTATTATTCGATACGATGACGACCTTAATGCCCGCCTGCTTCATCGCATCAAACCATGCGGCCAGCTCCGGAGTGGCGCTCGGCCGATCCCATTCAACGAGCGTATTGTCCAGATCGGTGATGATCCCTTTAACCCCTTTTTGTTTCAGCTCATCCGGAGTAATGTCGATCACACGCTTGGCAAACTGGCTTGGCAAAAAGCAGTGAAGCATGCCGGACACCCGCCTTTCCATTTGCTTTTCCCATCATAGCGAATTTTATCGTTTGTTTCAAAACAAAGCTTACCGATGATAAATAGAAAAAATTTTCGACAAATTTTGCACCTCTCCATCTTGTGGATAACTGTTGCCCACATTATACACAAGCTTGCCATCACACTTCCTACGCTTTATAAACATGTTTTCCACATGTTATCCACCGTTTTCTGTGGATAACGGAACGGTTGTTCTCTTTCGCAAGCCATGGTACATTGTAAGTAACCTACCATTATATGTATGACATGTTTGCCATATTCCATTCAAAAAGGAGGACGCCCCCCGATGAAACATTTGTCCGACGAGCTGTTGATCGAGTCGTACTTCAAGGCGAAAGAGCTCAACCTCAGCCCGGAATTCATCGAGTTGATTGAAAAAGAAATCCAGCGCCGTTCATTGACCCACAAAATTAAGCTGTCCTCATAAACGAAGGCCTTCGGGCTTTTTTTGTTTCCGAAAGCCTTAGCGCTCGTGCGCCTTGCACCAATAGCCGAGCCGCTCGCCGACCTTGATCGGCATGGGCGCAACAATGCGCGGGTCAGGTGCGAAACTTGCGCGTTCAAACAGCAAGACGACCGTTGAACCGAACGAAAAATACGCCATTTCCTCTCCTTTTACAAGCTGCTCACCCTCATGGGTCAATTCAATGCTGTTGACAAACATGGCGCCGATTTTCACGATCGCCAAGCGCTTGCCGCCGGCTGTGACCTCGGTGATGAGGCGGTAATTTTTTTCGAGCGGCCGACGCCCATATTTTAAGCCAAGACGGTTGACCGGATACGACTTGCGGCCAAGCGCCCACTGCCTTTCGATCACTCCAGATATTGGGCTGTGGATGCGGTGATAATGGCTCGGGCTTAAATACAGAATAAAAAAGAACCCGTTCACATATGGTTGTGCCGCTTCAACGCTGCCGAGCATTTCCGCAATGGAATACGGCTTTCCCTTGACGATCATTTCACAGTTTTCTCGAATCGTGCCCATGTCTTCAATGACAGCGTCGACCGGGCTGACGACCGTATGCTCATCAGCGTCGACCGGCCTCACCCCGGCCTTCAGCCGGCGGACGAACAGTTGCTGCAACGTCTTATAATTTTTTAGGCTTTTTTCCATTTCGTCTTGGTTAATATGATAAATTTTTGCATACGATGATATCAACAGCCCGCTGAGGCGCGATTTGGCAAACGAAGCGAGCAGCTTTGAAGAAAGCGAGTGATTGGTCAGCTCGATGAACAAACGATAAAGCCATTTTCGCAAGCACGTTCCCTCCAGTAGCGCAACATCGCCATTCGTTACTACCTTCCATATTACCGCCAAAATGAGTATAATGGTAGTAGAATTTTCTTTTGGCGTTTTCTGTTGGAAAAGGAGTGGGGAAACTTGTTCTTATCGGACTATTTAGATTATACGTTAAAAAAGCTGAAAGCAAACGCGGCAAACATTTTGACGATGACAAACTTGTCGCTTGGCGGCTTTTCCGTCCTGGCTACGCTGAAAGGGCAGCTTCATATGAGCGTGTTGCTCGTTTTTTTAGCAGCGTTTGTCGATCGCTTTGACGGCGCTGTGGCGCGCAAGATGAACATTGAATCCGAACTTGGCAAGCAGCTCGATTCAATGAGCGACATCGTCTCCTTCGGCGTCGCTCCCGCCTTGCTGATGTACCAAGGCTTGTTCCATGAGTTCGGCGCGCCTGGCGCGGTATTCACCGTTTTGTACATCGCTTGCGGCGCCTTCCGCCTCGCTCGCTTCAACATCACAGAAAACAACGGCTACTTCGCGGGGCTGCCGATCACCGCCGCCGGGGTGCTGATGACGCTCGGTTATTTAGCCATCCCGTACTTCCCGCCGCAATCTTTTATGTTTTTGGCGCTCATTTTATCGTTTTTAATGGTCGGCACGTTTAAACTGAAAAAAATATGACGATCACCGGAGCTGCCCTTTCCGTCAGCCTGATGGAGCGGGCAGCTTTTTGCGTCTCATGTCACACCTTTTTCCCTTTTCAACCTCCTATATTCAGTATATGATAAATATGGTTTCTTCATAAAAACGCCTAATGGCGTAGATCGTTCGCAGGAAAAAAGCGGGGGGATTCATTTGGACAAAACATCGGTCATCGGCATCATCCTTGGCGTCATTGCCGTCGGGTTGGGCATGTACTTTAAGGGCGTTTCGCCTGCTGTATTGATCAATCCGGCCGCCATCCTCATCATTCTCGTCGGGACGGCGGCAGCGGTCGTCATCGCCTTTCCGACGCAGGAAATTAAAAAAGTGCCAAAACTTTTCAAAGTCATTTTCACGGAAACAAAGGCGCCAACGGTCGAACAGCTGATTCCGCTGTTCGTCGATTGGGCGAATATCGCCCGCCGCGAAGGGCTGCTGGCGCTCGAGGCGAAATTGGGCGACATTGACGACCCGTTTTTGCGCAACGGGCTCAGCATGGCAATCGATGGGCAAACGCAAGAGTTCATCCGTGATGTCATGACAGAGGAAATCGTTGCCATGGAAGAGCGCCACGAAGCGAATGCCGCGATTTTTTCCCAAGCAGGCACGTACGCGCCGACGCTCGGGGTGCTTGGGGCCGTCATCGGCCTGATTGCCGCCCTTGGCAATATGGAAAACATTGCCGAGCTCGGCAAGGCGATCAGCGCCGCTTTTGTCGCCACGATGCTCGGCATTTTCACCGGCTATGTGCTTTGGCATCCGTTTGCCAATAAACTGCGGCGGAAATCGAAGGAAGAGGCGCGCGTGCGCTACATCATGATTGAAGGGGTGCTGTCCATTTTGGAAGGACAAGCCCCGCGCATGATCGAACAAAAACTCGCCTCATACTTGCCGGAAAGCGAGCGGCGCCAAGCGCTGGTGCAAGGGGAAACGGCCAATGGCTAAGAAAAAACAGAACAAGCATGACGACCATATGAGCGAGGCATGGCTGATTCCGTACGCGGATTTGTTGACACTGTTGCTCGCCTTATTCATCGTCTTGTTTGCGAGCAGCCAAATCGACCAAAAGAAGTTTCAAGAAATTGCGCGCGCCTTTAGCACCGCCTTTGCCGGCGGAACGGGTGTTCTTGACTTTCAAAGCCCGATCGAGCCGATCACTCCACCGGCCCAAGACGAGGAAGGACGGCATCAAGCAAAGCAGCCTTCCCCAGCCGTAAACGGAAAGGAAAAAGAAGAATTAAGGCAAATCAAAGCGAAAATCGACAGCTACATCCACGACAACAAGCTGACGGGAAAACTGCAGACTTCCTTGACGGAAGAAGGGCTCGCGATTACCATTTTGGATGATATTTTATTCGACTCCGGCAGCGCCGAAGTGCGCATGAAAGACCGGCGTCTTGCGGCGGAAATTTCCGCTTTGCTCGTCATGAACCCGCCGCGCAATATCATCATCAGCGGCCATACGGACAACGTGCCGATCCATAACGAGAAATTTGCTTCCAACTGGGAGCTGAGCGTCATGCGCGCCGTCAATTTCATGAAAGTGCTGCTTGAAAACAAGCAGCTCGACCCGCGCTATTTCAGCGCCAAAGGGTATGGCGAATACAAGCCGATCGCCTCCAACGCCACCGCTGCCGGGCGGATGAAAAACCGGCGTGTCGAAATTTTGATTTTGCCGCTCACCGACGTCAATGATTCGTCGACATCCACTCAGTGACCGCCGCGCCTTCAGCGGGCGGTTTTCTTTAGCCGTCGCTTTGCCAAAACTCTCTTCCCCATGTCCAGACAGAAAAACCGGCGGTTCGCCGGTTTCAGCTTGTCGACAAAGTCGACAAGCTGTTTTAATATATAGGTATAAGGGTATCTTGAAGGAGTGGAATAAGATGCTTCAACGTTACCAAGAAGATCGGAGACATATCGAAACAACGGTAAAAATTGATGATCTTGTTCCTGAAGACCACCTTGTTCGTAAACTAGAAAAAGCCATTGACTTCTCCTTTATCTACGATATGGTCAAGGATTTGTATTCTCCTAACCATGGACGACCAAGTCTTGATCCCGTTGTGCTGTTCAAAATGTATTTGATTCGTTACATCTTTGGGATTCGTTCGATGCGTGAAACCGTAGAACAGATTCGAACAAATGTGGCTTATCGTTGGTTTTTGGGATTGAGTCTGCATGATCCTGTGCCCCATCATTCGACACCAAGTAAAAACTACACGCGACGTTTTGCGGGAACCGATGTTTTTCAAAAGATTTTTTCAAGAATCTTGGAAGAAGCCTTTCAACACGGGCTTGTGGATCCAAGTGTCGTATTTGTCGATTCTACTCATGTGAAGGCGAGTGCGAACAAAAGAAAATTCACAACAGAAATGGCAGAAGTGGAAGCGAAAGCTTATCAAGATGAATTAGAAAAAGAAATTGAGCGAGATCGCATCGCTCATGGGAAATCCCCACTACCGCCAGAAAATGATAAAAAAAAACGAGAAATCAAAGTCAGTAAAACAGATCCAGACAGTGGGATGTTTGTGAAAAATGAACGTGAACGGGTATTTGCTTACTCTTATCACACCGCTTGTGACCGACATGGTTGGATATTACACACGTATGTCACTGCCGCCAATGTTCATGATAGCCAAGCGTTTTTTGAACTGTTTGAGCGAGTGAAGCAAGAAATCAAAGGATGCCCAACAGATGTGTGCATCGATGCCGGATATAAAACGCCAGCGATTGCGAAATACCTATTAGAACAAGAGATCCATCCGATTTGGCCATATACTCGTCCAAAGACGAAAGATGGGTTCTTCCGAAAATCTGAATTTGCATATGACGAACATTTTGACTGTTACCTTTGTCCCAATCACCAAGTGTTATCTTATTCAACAACGAATCGGGAAGGCTATCGGGAGTATAAATCAGATCCATCCATCTGTCAGGGATGTCCATCCCTTCAAAAGTGTACAGCAAGCAAAAATCATACGAAAGTCGTGACACGCCATGTTTGGCAAGAGTATTACGAAGAAGCCGAACATTTACGATATGTACCAGAACATCGCGAGTTGTATGAATTAAGGAAACAGACGATTGAACGGAATTTTGCAGATTTAAAAGAGAAGCATGGTCTGCGCTGGACGAATTACCGAGGATTGGAAAGAAACCAGATGCAGGCGATGCTTGTTTGTGCTGCCATGAATTTAAAGAAATTGGCGAACTACTTGTGGAGAAAGGGCCTCTCCTTTCTGTATGTATTCGAGTATGCATCTATTTTGGTTCGTTCATCAAGAAAAACAACCTTAAAAATGGAACAAAATGGTTATAAGACAACTGTCTTATAACCATTTTGTCAACAGTCTGAAACCGGCGGTTCGCCGGTTTTTCCTCTTTCATCTGCAAAGACCTTTATTCCAAAAAATCAAAGCTTGATCGTCCATTTAATGACTCCGGCTTTGGCAAGCGCCTCAACCAAAATGACAACGACCGGCCCGACGAACAACCCGATAAAGCCAAGCAGCTGAAACCCCAGATAGACGCTGACGAGCGCGGCGAGAGGGGAAATGCCCAAATTGGTGGAAAACACTTTCGGCTCGATGATTCGGCGCACGACGGTGATGACGACAAACAGCACGATGAGCCCGATGCCAAGCGTATTGTCGCCGTTCGCCATGCTGATGAGCCCCCACGGAACAAGCACGGAACCCGTTCCTAAAATCGGTAAAATATCAACGACGACGATGACCAGCGCCATCAACGCCGCATAGTCGACCCCCAACACGAAAAGGCCAGCCAGCGCGAGGAAAAACGTAATTAAACTAAGCAAAAACTGCGCTTTTAAAAAGCCGATCCCCGCTTTGCTCAGCTGGGCGGCGACCATCCCAAGCCGCTGTTCGGTCCGTTCGGACAAATAGCGGCGCATGCCTTGCTTCAGCTGAGGCAAATCGAGGCAAATGAGAAACAGCGCGATCAAATACACTAAAAAATGAATCAAAAACGCCGGAATGGCGGCAATATAATGGACGAGCGACTGCGTCAAGTTGGTCGCAAACGACAAAAGCATTTGCTCGACAGTATTTACACCGCGTTCAAGCGAATCGATGATTTCCTGCGGAATGGAGCTGGAATACGACTGCCACGTTTGAATGAGGCGGTCGAGCACTTTCGTCGCTTCGTTTAACACGTAAGGCAGTTTTTGCGAGAGCGCCATCACTTGTTGCACAAAAATAACGACTAGAAAATAAAGGGAAAGCCCAAAAATGATGATGAACAATGAAAAAATCGCCGTGACGGCGTGCACGCGCTTCAGCTTATAGTTTTCTTGCAATCGGCGGATGGACGGCTCGAGCAAAAGCGCGGTCGCAAGCGCGAGGAGAAGCGGCACGCTGTATGGCACAAGCCATAGCCCCACAGCGAATAGCAGCGCAATCATAATCCAACGTTTCACGTTCGTCCCTCATTTTTCATAAAAATTTAGCCAAAAGATGGTTCATGTATAAATATAGCCGACAGCATGCAGACGAGCAACTATTTCATGCGCTCGTTTTCATCTGCAGCGCGGCGTCGTCGTTGCCAAATGATGTAAATCACCGCCACCGCCACTGCCGCTGCGATAGCCGGGCGGACGTACGGCGTTGCCATCTCGTCAATTTGCCGCCATCGTTGGCCAAGCTGCTCTCCCAACCAAATAAACAAGATGGACCATGGGATGATGGCCAACACCGTGTAAATCGTAAACGGCAGCCACTTCATCCGAGCAATGCCGGCGGGGATCGAAATCGCATGGCGGACGACGGGAATAAACCGGGCGCTGAAAATGACGCCGGGGCCAAATTTCGCAAACCAGCGTTCCGCCACATCCAAATGTTTTTTCTGGATCAATACATATTTCCCATACTGATCTAGAAACGGCCGTCCGCCATAGTAGCCCATCCAATACAAAAACAGCTGCGCTGCCGTGCCGCCTACTGTTCCGGCCGCCACCGCACCAGCGAACGAGACATCCCCGCGCGCCACCAAATAGCCGGCATAAGCCAGCACGATCTCGCTAGGGATCACTTCCACCATCAAGGCAAGAGCGATGCCAGCGTAACCTAAACTAGTCAAAAATGAAAACATCGATTGAAGGACTTCGTGCACCGTTTTTCCTCCTTGTCTTTCGCTTCGTTGTCCATTTTTTCATTATACTATACGTTCCTTGCCAACAAAACAGGAAAAGCGGCTGGTCATTCAGCCGCTTTCACGAGTGTCGATTATCATCTATCCTGAAAATACCCGAACTCCAAGATGCGTAGCGTAAAGTTGCAGCATTCAACATAGGGACATTTTCACCCTTCCGATGGCGACGAAATTTTTTCGCCATGGAAGTCTATATAGTTTTTATTGGTTAATCAACACATCTGAGCCACTTTTCTCTTAGGCGCTTTGCTGCTGCAACTCAGCAATGTATTGTTTTCCTTGTTCTTCGTTATATTGCCCTTCCCACTTCGACATCACAACCGCCGCCAGCGAGTTGCCGATGACGTTGACCACTGTGCGCGCCATGTCCAAAAGGCGGTCGATGCCGGCGATAAACGCCAATCCTTCAACTGGAATGCCAACCGTGCCAAGCGTTGCCAATAAGACGACAAACGATACGCCTGGGACACCGGCAATCCCTTTGGACGTCACCATTAAAACGAGCACAAGCGAGATTTGCTGCGAAATCGGCATATCGATGCCGTACAGTTGAGCGATAAAGACAGCCGCCAGCGCCTGATAGAGCGTCGACCCGTCCAAGTTGAACGAATAGCCGGTCGGAACGACAAATGATGTCACGGCCTTCGAACAACCGAACTTCTCCATTTTTTCCATAACCTTAGGCAACACTGTTTCCGAGCTCGACGTGCTATAGGCAAGCACTAATTCATCCTTTAAGATTTTTATAATATGGAAAATATTTGTACCTACCAATTTAGCCACAGCGCCAAGCACCACCAACACGAAGAACGCCATGACCGCATAAACGAGCACAACGAGCTTGCTGAGCGGAAGGAGCGAAGCGACGCCGAATTTCGACACCGTCACGCCGATCAAGGCGAAAACGCCAAACGGCGCAAACTTCATCACTTGGTTCGTCACATAAAACATCGCTTCCGCCGTGCCTTGGAAAAAGCGAAGCACCGGTTTTCCTTTTTCACCGATCGCGGCTACGCCCAACCCGAACATCACCGAGAAGAAGATGATCGGCAGCATATTTCCGGTCGACAGCGCTTCAAACACGTTTTTCGGCACGATGTTGACAAATGTTTCAACCATCGAATGGTGCTGCACTTCGTTCGTCGTATCGACATACGACTGGATATCCGTTTTCTCAAGCGACTTCATATTGACGCCGACGCCTGGTTGGAAAATGTTCGCTGCCAAGAGGCCGATGATAATGGCAATCGTCGTAATGATCTCAAAATAAAGGATCGTTTTGCCGCCCAACTTTCCGAGCTTTTTCACATCACCGACGTTGGCGACGCCGACAATCAAACTCGAGACGACGATCGGGATAACGATCATCTTAATTAAACGGAGAAAAACATCTCCGATCGGCTGCAAATACGTCGCTACTTTAGGGTTTCCGTAAAAAATGGCCCCAACCATAATCCCGAGAATAAGGCCGATGAAAATTTGCCATGCCAAGCCGATCTTGCGCATGATGCTTTTTCGCCTCCTTTAGACAAATTTAGACAAAAGACGACAAAATTATTTTACTTTTAAAAATAAAATCTGTCAATATTTTTGATTGAAATCGCTTCATCAAAGGATATAAACGAAAGAATTCAATTTTTTAAAATAATTTCTATTCTTCCATTACTGAAAAAAGCGGGCCGCTGCACCAGCAACCCGCTTTTGTTATGACCGCCGTTTTTCTTTTTCCTGCCGATAAAACTCGTGAAACATTTTCATTAATGCCCGTTTTTCAATGCGCGAGACATAGCTTCTCGAGATGCCGAGCTCTTTGGCGATTTCACGCTGCGTTTTTTCCCGCTGCCGACCGAGGCCAAAGCGATTGATGATCACCTCTTTTTCCCGCTCATCAAGCACGCTGATATATTGTTTGACTTGTTCGAGCTCCATGTTCAAGTGGATTTCATCGACGATGTCTTCGCCTTCGGCTTTTAAAATATCAAGCAGGCTGATTTCGTTTCCTTCTTTGTCCTGGCCGATTGGCTCATGCAACGAGACGTCTTTGCGCGTTTTTTTTAATGAACGAAGGTGCATCAGGATTTCGTTCTCGATACATCGAGCCGCATACGTTGCCAACTTCGTTCCTTTGCCCGGCGAATAGCTTTCAATCGCCTTGATCAAGCCAATCGTGCCAATGGAGATTAAATCCTCGACCTCTTCTCCCGTATTTTCAAACTTTTTCACAATGTGGGCAACAAGGCGCAAGTTGTGTTCGATGAGCCGGTTGCGGGCTTGCTCGTCGCCTTTTGCCATCAGCGCCAAATACTTTTCCTCTTCTTGAGCGCTCAACGGCTGGGGAAACGCATTGTTTTTAATATACGAGACAAGAAACGTCAGCTCTTTCAACAGAAACGTAAACGCCGTGAAAATGCCGGACATGCTCCCACCCCCGCCTGCTGTCATCGGCGGAAACCGCCTATCGTTATGTATATGCAGGGGCGATGTTGTCCGTGTCTTTACGACAAAAATAGACCGGCCCGAAATGAGCCGGCAATGACTTGACCAATCAAAAACGATTGATGCCAACGTTCTGCTGATTCGGTCCGCCTGCTTATCCCCCTCCCGATGCAGAAGAACCGCCGTGCTTACGCTCTTGCCTCAACGCTGACTTCCGCGGCGACAACAAGCGCAATCGACGCGGTAATGATGATCGACATGACAATGGCGAACATCCCCGTTCCCTCCTTGGCCTTCTCGTTTACTTTTATTTTACCAAAGAAGACGTGGATCGCTTCCGCCACATTTTGAACAATTCATGAAATTCGACCGTCAACAACAGCACGCGGAGCACCGATAACACCCCTTTAGCCTGAGTCAAGTCGAGTCTCCCGTCTGTTTCATCCACATCACAATCCATACTGGTACAATTGACATGAATCTTCTCCCCTTTCATCTCCATGTTTTAAAACAACCGTTGATGAGCGGAACATTTGCGGTCAAGCAACTCCTCTTCGGCTGCACGTGCGAACCGCTCCTCTTCGATGTTCCGTTGCCGCGGCTTTCTCCGCTCAATCGTGATCGTGATAAAAAACAAATGGATCGTCATGCCTCCCCACCTCCTTTCCATGCAAAAAAACCGCAGAAGGAAGGCGTTTCTGCGGCTAAGCGTACAAAAAGGCCGCAGAAAGCGAGACTACTCCCCTTCTGCGGCCCGATCGCTGTTTTTCGTCATCGGTGCACGTTCATTCCCGGTCGGCGGAAGGTCGAATAGCCGTTTGATAGAATGGATGCGTTACTGTTGTCCACATCATCATTGTCATTGTCTTCGACCTCCCTTTCGAAATGATGCTACGCAGGTAATTATATCCAAAATTATTTCCATTGTAAACCGTTTTTTGCAAAATAGGAAAAAAGCTTGCTTTCCCTTGAACGCCAGCATGGCTAAACAAAAACCCGCCTTTTGGCCAAAAGGCAGGTTTACGGTTCGAACCGCTCTTCTTCTTCCTCAAGACGGCGGGCATAGCGGGCGGCTTGGCGCAAACAGGAAAGCGACGCGGCAAAACAGACGGCGACTGCCAATAGGGCGAACGGTTTTTTCGCTGTCTCAACCGCTCCTGGGATGACCGTTCCGAAATAGAGAAACGCTCCAAATGCGAACAAGACGAGGCTGTATGTTTTAAAGTCGCCTGCCTTGGCCCGCAGCTCGTTTCGTTGCTGCTCATTCAAGCCCGATCCCTCCTCTCCCCTTTCACTGTATCATACATGGACGGAAGGGGGGAGCGGCAATTTCAGCCAAGCGCTTGCGCCAAATCGTCAAGCAGATCGTTGACATCTTCAAGCCCAACCGACAAACGGATCAGGCCGTCGGTAATGCCGAGCTGTTCGCGCCGTTCCTTCGGGATCGAGGCGTGCGTCATTTTCCCTGGCAACGAAATTAAACTTTCGACCGCCCCTAAGCTTTCAGCAAGCGTAAAGTAGCGAACGCGCGACAGCACTTTCTCGGCTCGCTCGAGGCTGCCGACATCAAACGAAATCATGCCGCCAAATCCGCGCATTTGCTTTTTCGCCAACTCGTGGTTCGGATGATCCGGAAGACCTGGATAATGGACGCGCTTGACCGCCTTGTGTTCAGCCAAAAAAGCAGCGATTTGGCGCGCATTTTCTTCATGTTCCTCCATCCGCACGGCGAGCGTTTTCATCCCGCGCATCAATAGCCATGAATCTTGCGGCCCGAGCACGCCGCCGGTTGAATTTTGCACGTAATGGAGCCGTTCGGCAAGCTCCGGCGTGCGGACAACCGCCAACCCAGCGACAACGTCGCTATGGCCGCCTAAATATTTCGTCGCGCTATGGATGACGATATCGGCGCCAAGCTCAAGCGGCGTCTGAAAGTACGGAGTGGAAAACGTGTTATCGACGATCAATAGCAGATCATGCGCACGGGCAATGGCGGCGGCGGCTTGCAAGTCAGTGATTTTCAACAGCGGGTTCGTCGGCGTTTCGATATAGATGGCTCTCGTATTCGGCCGGATGTGCGCCTCGATGTTGGCGACATCGCTCGTATCGACGAACGTCGCCTCAAGCCCGAACCGGTTCAGCACGTTCGTCATGACGCGATACGTGCCGCCGTAGACATCGTCAGTGAGCACCAGATGGTCGCCGCTTTGAAACAACATCATGACGGCCATAATCGCCGCCATCCCGGAAGCGAACACAAAGCCGGCTTCGCCGCCCTCGAGGTCGGCGATCAGCTTCTCAAGCGCCGCACGCGTCGGGTTGCCGGTGCGCGAGTATTCAAACCCTTTATGCTTTCCAACTTCTTCTTGCTTATACGTACTCACTTGATAAATCGGGACCGACACCGCTCCAGTATGCGGATCCCCCGGAATGCCGCCATGAATGAGCATTGTTTTCCGCCTCATCGTTACCTCCCACCTTCATAAATATGTTTGCTTAAATAGCGTTCGCTCCCGTCCGGAAAAATGACGACGATATTCGTCCCTGGCTTTGCCTTCTCTGCTTCCATCAAGGCGGCATGAAACGCGGCGCCGGACGAACTGCCGACCAAAAGCCCCTCCTGTCTTGCGAGTTCGCTGACGCGCCGGAACGCGTCATCGTCCGCGATCGTGTAGATGGCATCAAAATAATCCGGATCCATAAACGGCGGCAAAAACTCCATGCCGATCCCTTCCGTCCGATGCGGACCGGGCTCGCCGCCGCCTAAAATCGAGCCTTCCGGTTCAACGATGACCGTTTTAATGGCCGGGTTTTTTTCTTTTAAAAACGCAGCTGTCCCCATAAACGTGCCGCCGGAGCCGGCGCCGGCGACAAAAATGTCGATTTGCCCCCCCAAATCTTCCCACAGCTCCGGACCGAGCGTCTTGTAATACGTCCTTGGGTTGGCTGGGTTTTGAAACTGTTGCGGGCAATAAGCGCCCGGAATCGTGCGGGCGAGCTCCTCCGCCTTGCGGATCGCCCCTTCCATTCCTTCCTCGGTCGGCGTATGGACGATTTGCGCCCCGAGCGCCTTCATCAGCTGTTGTTTTTCGATGCTGAATTTTTCCGGTACACAAAAAATGATGTTCACGTTTTTGCCGATCGCCGCTAGCGCCAGACCGATGCCGGTGTTGCCGGCCGTCGGCTCGATAATCGTGCCCCCCTCTTTCAGTTTTCCTGATGCAAACGCCTCGCGCAACAGCTCTTGTCCGAGCCGGTCTTTAATGCTTCCGCCAGGATTGAAGTATTCAAGCTTGGCGAACAGCCGAACGCCTTCCGGGAGGGGGAAGCGCGTAATTTCGACAACCGGCGTATGGCCGATCAACTCATGGATGCTTTTTGCTACGCGCATACAAGTCACTCCGTTTCTTCACGTTCATTTTGGCTGCGGAACGGCGGCGTTTTGTTTCCTAGCGTCTCTCCTTCATAACGGAAAGCATCGACAAGACAAGTTCAGCCGAATGTTTCGCCGCCGTCTCCAAAAACTGTTCAAACGACACATCCGACTCCTCACCAGCAATATCAGACAACGCCCGGACGATGACAAACGGCGTTCCAAACTGCACACACACTTGGGCGATCGCCGCCGCTTCCATTTCGACGGCGCACAATTCCGGAAACTGACCGCGCACAAATTCGACTCGCTTTGGATCATTCATAAACGAATCGCCGGTGGCGATCAAGCCGGTCACTGCCTGCAGGCCATCAAGCCGCGCCGCCGCCTGCTTGGCCGCCTCAACAAGCGCCTCATCCGCCCGGTAGCGCGCCGGCAGGCCAGGCACTTGCCCATAAGCGTAGCCGAACGCGGTCACATCGACGTCATGATGGACGACTTCCTCGGAAATGACAAGATCTCCGACACGAAGCGAAGGCAAAAATCCGCCGGCCGAACCCGTATTGATCACGAAATCAGGGCGAAAGTGGTCAAGCAGAAGCGTCGTTCCCATGGCGGCGTTCACTTTGCCGATCCCGGATTTCAACAACACCGCCTGCACGCCGTCAAGACACCCTTCGGAAAATTCACACCCGGCGATGACCGTTTCCTCGCGCCCTTCCATACGCGAACGCAAAATCGCCACTTCCTCTTCCATGGCTCCAATAATGGCTGCTTTCATCGTTCTCCCTCTTTCTATGTCGTTTGTTTCACCGCCTCCATCACCCAGACGAACGCGTTTTGCTGCGCAAAAGAGACGGAAAAGCCATGCTTGGAAAACAGTGATTCCAATACGTCAAGCGTCGTATAATATTCGCGTTCCAAATCGTCGGCCAAATCGTGGAAGCCGCGCGTCCGGGCTTCCTCAATCGCCCGGCGGAACGCCTCTTTGTCGCGAAACGCCGTATCGGCAAACACTATTTTACCACCCGGATGGAGCAATTGACTATATTTGGCCAACGCTTCGTCTTTTTCCGCATCCGTCAAATGATGAAACGCATACGTGCTGGCAATCGTGTCGATCGGCTCCGACGGTGTCGGAAATTGCAAAAAATCGCCGTCCAGAATGACCGCTCGCCCGCTGAGCTTTTCCGCCGCTTTTTTCCTCATCGGCGCCGATGGCTCGATCCCGTACACCTGCTTGCCGCGCTCAAGCAGCTTTTTCGTCAAGTTGCCTGTCCCGACGCCAAACTCGAGCACGACTTGGCCGGCTTTGTCGGCGACCGTGCTTAAAATGCGGTCATAGCCGGCGAACACATCGCTGTATTGCTCATCATATCCTTCGACCGATCGGTCATACGATTCCGCCCATTGCTCAAACAAGTCAAGAAACTCTCTGCCCATATGGCCACACCCCAAAAGTTTATAATTTCTATAAATATAGTATGTTTTTGGTATTGCCTGCTCTTACTGTAGCATATGTTTTTCCCTTGTTCAACGATCATGTTTCGTTCGTATTGTTCCCCCTTGTACACCGGTGGATGAGGGCGGGAAAATTTGCTACACTGACAATGGAAAGGAGGAAGAGCGATGCCTAACATTTCTCTTGATTTGATCGAGGATAAAATCGAATTTTTTGAAGCCGACGATTTGCGGGCGCTCGAGAAAAAAATCAACGAACAAATTGAACATAACAAGGCGCTCTTGCTTTCCGTCCATCATGTATCCCATCAAATGCATGTGATGGAAAACGGAAAGCGTTGGTACAGCGCGGTCGTTCATTTCAAAGCGAAAAAATAACAGGCGCTCTTCGTTTTTGGGCGCCTGTGTATTTTTCCGCCGCTAATGAACCGCCATTGTTTCACTGATGCCGTTGAAGTTTCGAATATATCTCCGCTTCCCTTCATTATGCCGCTTATGACTTTTGCTTCAACTTTTGCACTTTCGTCGGCTTCCAACCTTCGTTCGTCACCCATTCAATGTACACTTTGTAATGGGCGGTTTGATCTTTCGTCGAAATCGTCGCGACCGCTTTGTTCGGCCCGTTGTTGCCGATGAACCAAACGATCATCTCCTCCGGGGCGATGCCGGTCGCATAGCTGACGGCATCGAGCATTTCCTTCCAGTCGACCGAATCTTTCTTAAACACCGTTTCATGCGGCTCCGATTGCGTCGTGCCGATCGGCTGCCATGCCGGGTTGACGATTTCTTTTTCAATGTTGGACCCCGGCGGGCCCGGCGTTTCTGTCGAGCCCGTTTCGCTCGTTTCATCGGTGGAAGCCGCGTCTTCTTCCTCAGCGGGCGTTTCGGCTTCCGCCGGCTCCACCGCTTCACCTGTTTCCACTTCCACTCGCTTCGCGTTGGCCGCTTCTGTTTTTGCTTCGCGATCGACCGCCTTCTCGCCCGGTTCGCCGCCAAACAGCAAGTTCCCACCGACAATCAAAATGAGCAGCACGACAACCGCAATAGCTCCATTGAGCCAACGGTTGATTCTCCGCCGCTTGGCGCGGGCGGCAAAGCGCGTTTCCGTTTGCACCACTGTCTCCTCCCCCTTCTTTGGATGATGCTTATGATGGAAAATGGATACCCCTTACATTTGGTTCGTCACTTCACTTCCTTTTTGGCGCGGTCATAAGCATAAAGCGACTCGACTGCGGCGGCGAACACATCATTCGTCGCGGCCCGCCCGCTCGGACAGTCGAGCTCAACGACAGCGAGGGCGTATTTCGGGCGGTCGGCTGGAAAATAGCCAGCAAACCATTTATTAATGAATTCAGCGCCGCCGTCCATTTTTCCTGTCTCCGCCGTCCCCGATTTGCCGGCAACCGGATACGGCAGCGAACGGAAGCGGCGGCCGGTGCCATCCTCTTTGGTAACAACGCCGCGCAAAAGCCGCTGCAGCTCTTCGGCCGTCTGCGGAGCGATCGGCGCCATGTCTGAATCCGGTTGGGGCGGAAACGAAAAGAGAGTCGCACCGTTTTTATACAGCACTTTGTCAACGGCCCGCACCTGAAGCGCTTCGCCGCCGCGGGCGATGGTCGCCATCATGTTGGCGACGCCAAGCGGAGAGACGCGTACATTTTTTTGCCCGATCGCCGTTTGCGCCACCGCAAGCGGCACCCGCTTGTCGCGCGGATCATGCCAAATCGTTCCCTTTTGCTCCTCCGGGAACTGACGGAAATGCTCTTCATGGTACACCACTCCTTCCCAGCCGGCCGTCGGATACAGCCCGAGCTTTCTCGCATACGTTTCAAACGCATCCGGATCTTGCTCGATCAACTGCTTGCCGAGCGTGGCGAAAGCATTGTTGCAACTGACGGCAAAGCTGTCCGCTAAGTCAAGCACGCCGTAATCATGCTCCTCATCGCGCGTTTTGCCGTCAATCTTTCGGCTGCAATCAAACGTTGTCTCCGGCGATGCGAGCCCTTCATCAAGCGCCGCAGCCGCAATGACCGTTTTAAAAATCGATCCAGGGATTTGCGGAAGCGCCATTTGGTTTTCCGCCCCGCGGTTTTTATACGGATCGCGCGGGTCCATGTTTGGGCGGCTGACCATGGCGAGCACACCGTTTGTCTCAATGTCCAATAGCACGAGGCCGCCTTTTTTCAGTCCGTACTGGTCGACGATCCGTTCCATCTCTTGCTGCAGATCGCGGTCAAGCGTCGTTTGCACGGTGACGGGATAAAACGGATTGCCCGTATCGCTGTATTTGACATCAAGCCCAAACAACGGCCGCCCTTCGGCGTCAACATGGTAAAGCAGCTTCGTTTCGCCGTCGGCGAGCAAAAATTCATCAAACGCTTTCTCAAGCCCTTGAATGCCCACTTCGGTCTTTGGCGGCAGCGTCCGTTTCGGATAACGCTTCTTGATGAGCTCCTGATCCGGACGGGTGAAGCCAAGCAAATGCGGGGCGTACACCGTTTCCAACGGATATTGCTTGTTGACGGCAAATACCCCCGGAATGCCCAAATCGTTAATTTGCTTCATTTGCTGGGCGCTCAAGGCGAGCGGCTCGCCATCCTTCTCTAAGACGAACGGACCGTCCGCCTGCTCAAGCTGGCGGCGGATCTCTTCTTCCGAGACGCCGGCGATGCGGGCCACTTGTTCCATCGGCCATTTCATCGCCGTTAAAAATGGAAATAAGACAAGCGACGGCACATATCGCTTCGTGAGCGGCGCGCCATTTCGGTCGACGAACGAGCCGCGCCCGTCATCAATAATGAGTTCTTGTGTCCGCTGGGCGACGCTTTCAGCAATTAAATTATGATTGGCAAACGACTCGGCGTCAATCAGCTGGATTTGCGCCAATCGCCCGACAAGCAACAACAAGCCCAATTGAATGAGGGCGAGCATGGCAAGTGTTCGTTTTTTCCACATAAAGAAAACACCTCATCATCAGTGTTGACGAGGTGTTTCCGTTTGAAACGTCAAGCGGCGGCAATTTTCTTCGCTTCGCACACCGCCGCTTGTTCAGGCCGACCGCCTCCTGCTTCTTATTTCACAGCCACAATTTTCACAAGCATTTCCCCGCCCGGCGTTTGCACCGTCACTTCATCGCCGACGCGGCGGCCGATGAGCGATTTCGCAATCGGCGAGTCATTGGAAATTTTCCCTTCAAATGGGTCGGCTTCAGCGCTGCCGACGATCGTATACGTCTCTTCTTCACCGTCCGGCAGTTCAATGAATGTCACTGATTTGCCAAGCGAGACGACGTCCGGATTTTCTTTGTCTTCTTCAATGATGACGGCGTTGCGGATCATGTTTTCAAGCATTTGGATGCGTGATTCGACAAACGCCTGCTCATCTTTGGCAGCATCGTACTCCGAGTTTTCCGACAAATCCCCGAACCCGCGCGCAATCTTAATGCGCTCCACCACTTCTTTCCGCTTGACCGTTTTTAAGTACTCAAGCTCTTGTTCCAGTTTCTCTTTTCCCTCTTTCGTCATCGGATACTGCTTTTCGTTCGCCATTCATCTCACTCCTCTATATATTCTGCATTATGTAAAACGTACGAACAGCAAAAACGGCTGTTCGTACGCTTACTTGTTATAATAATATATTGTTTTGTCTCTGTTATGTTATTACAAAACCGCTTTTTGTTCAAGAACTGTGCGAATTTTTGCCACCATTAAATCGATGGCGACAGCATTCTGTCCGCCTTCTGGAATGATCACATCGGCGTAGCGCTTCGTCGGTTCGACAAACTGGTTGTGCATCGGCCGAACGACGGACAAATATTGCTCGATGACCGAATCGAACGTGCGGCCGCGCTCTTTCATATCACGGATGAGACGGCGGATGATGCGGATGTCCGGGTCGGTGTCGACATACACCTTAATATCCATTAAATCGCGAAGCCGCTCATCTTCCAAGACAAGGATGCCCTCGACGATAATGACTTCTTTCGGCTCAACACGCACGACTTCACTTGAGCGAGTGTGCAGCGTATAATCGTACACCGGCTTGTCAATCGGCTCATAGCGAAGCAGCTTATGAATATGCTCAATCAACAAATCGTTGTCAAACGCCAGCGGGTGGTCGTAGTTCGTCTTCAGCCGCTCTTCAAACGGAAGATGGCTTTGGTCTTTATAATAAAAATCTTGCTCAAGCACTAAAATCGAGCGGTCGCCAAAATGGTCGTAAATCGCGCGGGCGACGCTCGTCTTCCCCGAGCCGGAGCCGCCGGCGACGCCGATGACAACGGGCTTCTTCCCCATCTTAATTCTCCTTTCTCATCATGTTGTACGGGAAGAGAGGGCGCTTGACCTTCAATTTCACGATTTGCAGCGGATGGCGCGCCGCATCAAGCTCGTTGCCGTCTTCGTCCCAAATGTTCTCGATCACTTGGGTGAAGTTTTCAATTTCCGGACCGAAAAATTCGACTTCATCGCCCGGGCGGAAATGGTTGCGCTGCTGGACGGTGGCGATGCCCGTCTCCGGGTCATAGCCAAGCACCAAACCGGCGAATTCATGCGTCGTTTTCCGGCTGTGCGTCCCGTACATATGGTTCGTATAATCCGGGAAGCCGTCAAAGAACGACGGCGCCGTCTCGCGGTTGGCGCATTTCTCAAGCTCCCGCACCCACTCTTCGCGGATCGTGAAATGGTCTGGATCAGCGCAGTAGGAGTCAATCACTTTCCGGTAGACGCTGACAACCGTCGCCACGTAATGGATCGATTTCATCCGCCCTTCAATTTTCAAGCTATCCACACCCAATTCGATCATTACCGGAATGGCGCGGATTAAGTTCAAATCTTTCGCGCTCATCGCAAACGGGGCGTCCCCTTTTTCAAACAACGGAATTTCCCGGCCGTCCGAGAGCTGGTACAAATCGTAATCCCACCGGCACGACTGGCAGCATCCGCCGCGGTTTGAGTCGCGCGCCGTCATATGATTGCTCAATACACAACGGCCGGAGTAGGCGGAACACATCGCCCCATGGATGAACGCCTCGATTTCAATATCGACTTTCTCTTTGATCTGTCGGATTTCTTCTGCGCCCACTTCACGAGCCAGCACAACCCGCTCGAGCCCTTCCTCTTTCCAAAATTGGACCGCTTTCCAGTTGGTAAGCGATTGCTGCGTGCTTAAATGCACTTCAAGCTTCGGCGCCACCCGGCGCGCCGTTTCGATGATGAGGGGGTCGGCGACGATGATGCCGGAAACGCCGGAATCCTCTAACGCCCGCAAATAGTCATCAAGGCCAGGGATGTTTTCGTTATGGGCGTAAATATTGGCCGTTACGTATACTTTGGCTCCATATCGATTGGCAAATTCCACCCCTTCGCGAATTTCCTCGAGCGTAAAGTTGTCGGCGTTGGCGCGCAAGCTGTACTCTTGTCCTCCGATAAAGACGGCGTCTGCGCCGTAATGGACGGCGATTTTCAGTTTTTCCAAGTTGCCGGCCGGGGCGAGCAGCTCTGGCTTTTTCACAATGACGCGCTTGCCGTCAATGATCTCGGAGATGCGATCATTTTTTAAAAGCATGCTGCTTCCCTCCTTTTCTCAATAAATGGTCTCCTTGAAGAAAAATCCGGTGTCGATGCGGCGATGCGGCGGCTGAAGCGCTTCAACGGCCGCAAGCAGCTCCTCTTTTTCCCGTTCGTACCGCTCGCGGTCATCGGCGCATAAATCGATGGCGCGGCGGTACAGCTTCGTCACTTCGGTAATGTAGCGCGGCTCGTGCAAAATCCCGTCAATTTTAAAGCTGTCGATGCCGGCCTCGACCATGTCGCCGAGCTCGTCAATGATGCAAACATCGTTCGGGCTCATAATATGCGTGCCGTTTTCGTCTTCAAAAATCGGATATTTGTTGTCGCGCTCTTTGTCGTAAAGAAACATCCCTTTTTCGTACTTCTTCCGTTCAACTTCCATCACTTTCCCTTGATATTCAAAATAGCTGCCGATCAGCGAGCGCTTCGATTGGTACATGCACATCGCGCCGTGCACTTGCACCTCGATTTCCACTTCGGCACGAGCTTTGATTTCCAAAATGGCGTCCATGTTCAACTCGCGGGCCAAGACGGCGCGCTTCGCCCCTTTCCGGCCCCAATAGTTGCACGCATACCAGTTCGTCGCTGTCGTCTCCGTGCTCCAGTGAAGCTTCATGTGCGGCGCCGTTTCTCGGACAGTCAAGAGCACCGCGGGATCGCCGAAGACGATGGCATCGGCGCCGACATCAGCTAAAAACGCGACGTAGTCGCCCAGCTCGTCCACTTTATCGTTATGGAAAATGGCGTTCATCGCCACATACACGTTCATGCCGCGCCGGTGGGCGGCTTTGACGGCGTCAGCGACATCATGGCGGGAAAATTCGCCGGCAAGCCGCAAACCGTAGCGCTGTTCGCCAATGATGACCGCGTCCGCTCCGGCTTCAGCCAGCTCGTCGATATGGGCAACGCTCGTCGGCGTCACGAGCAATTCGGGTTTTTTCACTGTTCTTCACCTCGTTTTTTCGATATGGCGAGCCCATCGCCGACCGGAATGATCACCGTATCATAACCGTTTCGACTCATGAGCCACTCATTGTAGCGGCGAATTTTTCGGGCGATGTTCCAAAGCCGTCGATTGTCCGCCGGCGCTTCGGCGGCGACGAGCCCCTTAAACAAGACGTTGTCGCTGATGATGAGGCCGCCTGCCGCCACAAACGGCTCATAGCGCGTAAAAAAGCGCTCATACTGCCCTTTGGCGGCATCGATAAACAGCACATCAAACGGCGCGGCGGCCGCCACATCTGCCTCGACCGCAAGCGCATCGCCCAACACCGCCTCGATTTGCCGCTTGGTGTTCGTCTTTTCGATGTAAAAACGGGCGCGCTCATACCGCTCCCGGTCTTTTTCGATCGTCACAATGCACGCATCCGGCAGCGCCTTTGCCATCCGGATCGCCGAATAGCCGATCGCCGTGCCGATTTCCAAAATGCGGCGCGGCCTGATCAGCTTCAAGATGAACAACAGCACTTCGACGCTCACCGGATCCATGATCGGTATGCGGTGCCGATAGGCGTACTGCTCCATCTCCTCAATGCCCTCGTCCGGCGCCGGACGCAACTTTTGCAAGTACAAAACAATGTCATTGGAAAGCAAGAGGAATTCCTCCCTGCCGTCAGCAAACTGAAAAGCGCTTGCCAAAGTTGAACTATATAGATGCAACGAAGAAGTTTAACATATCCTTGACGGAAAAGCGGTTTGCCCATCTTCGACTGTCGGAGGCAAGCCTGTGGCTTGCCTCCGTCACGCCAAGGCGTGACGGAAGACCGAACAACCGCCTGCTTCACAGACCCATATATGGGTCTGGAAGCGGCGTTGTTCGGTCGCCCGACAGTCGATCAAATACTCGGGAAAAACTACAACATGGTAAAGCTTCAAATTGCATCTATATACAACCCGGCATTTGCGCTTTGTCTGCGCTTTGTCGTCATGAAAAATAAGAGCCGCAAAAGGACTCTTATCGTATCGTTGGTCTATTCAACTATACTACCACAAAACAGTGGAAAAACGAAGCTGTTTCCCCTGCCGGCCATCAACTTCCATGTTGAACTATTGTTTCCCAATGTATTTTGCCTTTTCCCGGTTATGCTCGGCCAACGTTTTCGTAAAAATGACCTCCCCGCCCGGTGTCGCCAAAAAGTATAAATAGTCGGTCGCCGCCGGCTCGAGCGCCGCTTCGATCGACATGACGCCGGCGTTGGCGATCGGCCCCGGCGGCAGTCCTTTATGCATGTACGTGTTGTACGGCGAATTGACCTGCAAATCTTTATACAACACACGCTCTTTATGTTCGCCAAGGGCGTACAAAACGGTCGGGTCGGTTTGAAGCGGCATGCCGCGGTGCAGCCGATTGTAAAACACGCTGGCGATTTTTTCGCGGTCAGCTTTTTCCGTCGCCTCTTCCTCAATGAGCGACGACATCGTCAACAGCTGATGCGGCGACATGTTCTTTTCTTTCATCGCTGCCTTATATGTGTCAAGCACAGCTGCCGTTTTCGCCACCATCGCCTCAATGATCTCAGAAAGCGTCGGATTTTCGTCAGCAAACACATACGTCGCCGGGAACAAGTAGCCTTCCAGCGGATAGCGGATGCCTTTCCGAAAAATATCATCAGTCAACAAATCGGGGTGCATTTTCATCAGCCGTTCGATATACGCGCGATCGTTAAGCAATTTCATAATCTGTTCTTGTTTGTACCCTGTTTTCGCGGCAATGAGGTCAGCGATTTGCACCAATTGCGACCCTTCCGGAACGGTCAGCTTCAATCCGATTTTTAGCGATTTCCCCGTTTTTAACAGCTCGATGATGCGCGCCATTGGCATCGCCCGCGTCAGCTCATACTCCCCAGCCTGGAAGCCGGATTCATTTTTCCAGCGGACATATAAGCGAAACACGGCCGCGCTTTTAATGAGCCGCTTTTGTTCGAGCTGCTCGGCAATCGCCGCCGGCGACGAGCCGATTGGAATCGATACATGGACCGGAGTGCGGTCATCCGGGTCGACGGGCTTAAGCGCTGAGCGGATGTATAAGAAACTGCTGGCGCCGGCAATGACAAGCGCCGCCAGCAGAACAGCGCAAACAATCAAGACGATTTTCCGCACAAGCCGTGCCTCTGGCGCCCTAAAATCGTTCTGTTTCATCTTTTCCCTCCTTTCATCCCGGCCATATTATACTACAAAATTCTGCATGTTTCGCCCTTGACGGTCAAAAAATGCAAAGCCGGAGGAGGAAACGCGCCGGTCAATCGAAGCCCTTCGCAACGTTTGTCGAACAAACAAGAAGATGTCTGAACCATTGCATGGAACACAACTTATCATTTCTCAGCGCATAATACGGCAATAAGAAAAGGGGCCCCGATCCTTTTGGCCCCCCTCTGCTGTCCCTTATTCTTCGTCTTCCTCTTCCTGTTCAGCGCAAAACGTATTCCATACTTCTTCGATCATGTCCCACTCTTCTTCCGTCTCGATTGGGAGCAGTTCGCCCTCTTTGCTCTCATCCCCAGGGATGAAGGCGGAAACGTGCACTTCCGTCTCGCCGTTCTCATCTTCCGCCTCAACGCCGACCGGATAGTAAAACACATACGATTTGCCGAAATCATCCGATTCAAACGTAAACAAAATTTCACACAGCTGCTCGTTGCCATGTTCGTCGACAACGGTAATATGACGGTCTCCGTGTTCCATGTTTTCTCCTCCAATTTATCGTTTACTGTCCAAATAGGACTGCAAAATGACGGCCGCCGCCATTTTGTCGATCACTTTCCGCCGCTTTTTTCGGCTGACGTCGGCAGCGATCAACATCCGTTCGGCGGCCATCGTCGACAGCCGTTCATCCCAAAGCACAACGGGCAAAGAAAACTCCTTGCGCAGCTTGGCGGCGAACCGTTCGCTCGCCTCAGCGCGCGGCCCGAGCGTGCCGTTCATGTTTTTCGGCCACCCGACCACAATCGTATCGACGCCGTACTCATCGATGATGGCGCGCAGCCGCTTTAAGCCGTAGTCGCCGCGCTCTGTATCAACGGCAATTGTTTCCAATCCCTGCGCTGTAAAGCCGAGCTCGTCGCTAACGGCAACGCCGAGCGTTTTCGTTCCCAAATCTAATCCTAGCGTCCGCATCAAGTTAATCCTTTCGTTGCCCCTGTAAATAGAATTTCACCAATTCCTCGATTAATTCGTCGCGTTCGATTTTGCGGATGAGCGCGCGCGCGTCTTTATGGCGCGGAATGTAAGCTGGGTCGCCGGACAACAAGTAGCCGACAATTTGGTTGATCGGATTGTAGCCTTTTTCCTGCAAGGCGCCATACACCGTCAACAACACTTCGCGAACGTTCGTCTCGGTCGGCTCCTCGGAAAAATGAAACTGCATCGTTTGGTCAAACGAGCTCACCGTTTCCACCTCGCTCCTTATTCAGGCATCCCGTCCTTTTACATCCATTGTACACGATCCGCGCCGATTAGGAAACGGATTTCACCCACGTTTCGACGTAGCTGAGCGCTTCACCGACTTTGTTCGCGTCCTTGCCGCCGGCTTGCGCCAAATCCGGGCGCCCGCCGCCCCCACCGCCGCAACGCGATGCCACTTCTTTCACCAGTTTGCCGGCATGGAACCCTTTTTTCACCAAGTCATCCGTTACTGCGGCAATCAGTTGCACTTTTCCTCCCTGAACGGACGCCAACACGATGACCGCCGTGCCGAGCTTTTGTTTCAAATCATCAGCCATAGCCCGCAGTTGATTCATGTCATTGGCCTGCACTTTCGCCGCCAACACTGGCACGCCGTTTACATCTTTCACTTGACGGATGAGGTGCTCAGCTTCCATATGGGCGAGGCGGGCAGCAAGCGATTCATTTTCGCGCTCAAGCTCTTTCAGCTCGGCAAACAGTCCGTCAAGACGCGCATTCAATTCTTTCGGGCTTGTTTTCAGTTTTTGCGCCGCCTCTTGCAAAATGGCCAGCTGTTCGCTCATAAAGCGGTACGCCGCTTCCCCAGTCACTGCTTCAATCCGGCGCGTGCCGGCGCCGATGCTGGATTCGGAGACGATTTTAAACAACCCGATGGCTGATGTGTTGGGCACATGGCAGCCGCCGCACAGCTCGAGGCTGTAGTCGCCGACTTTGACGACGCGGACGATGTCGCCGTATTTTTCGCCAAACAACGCCATCGCGCCCATCGCCTTTGCTTCCTCAAGCGGCTTATAGAAAATGTCAACCGGGAGGCTTTTCCAAATTTGTTCGTTGACGATGGCTTCGATGCGCTCGAGCTCGTCCAGCTTCACTTGTCCAAAATGGGTGAAGTCAAAACGAAGCCGGTCCGGGGCGACAAGAGACCCCGCTTGGTTGACGTGGCGGCCGAGCACGTCTTTCAGCGCTTGATGGAGCAAATGGGTCGCCGTATGGTTTTTCACGATGCGCATCCGCTTTGCTTCATCGACGCGCGCCGTATAGCGGGCTCCTTTTTTCACCGTTCCGCGTTCGACGATGATCGCATGAAGATGTTGGCCGTTCGGCGCTTTTTGTACATCTTTGACGACCGCTGTTCCTGTTTCGCTTTCAAACACGCCTTGGTCAGCGATTTGTCCTCCGCTTTCGGCGTAAAATGGCGTCACATCGACGATGATTCGCGCCTCTTCGCCGGCTTTCACTTCCTCGACAAGCCGTCCGTCTTTGACGATGGCGATGACCGTCGATGCGGCAACAAGCTCATCGTAGCCGACAAACCGGCTTTCATCTTTAATGTCACCGAGCACCCCGCCTTGCACTTGCATCGAATCGACATCTTGCCGGGCCGCGCGCGCCCGTTCGCGCTGCCGCTCCATCTCGCGCTCAAATCCGGCATGGTCGACCGTCATGCCCGCTTCAGCGGCGTACTCTTCCGTCAGCTCGATCGGAAAGCCGTACGTATCATACAGGCGGAACGCTTCCTCGCCCGGAATGATGCGGCTTCCTTGCTCTTTCGCCTTTTCGATCACCTCCGCCAATATGGCGAGCCCTTCATGGAGCGTTTCATGGAACCGTTCTTCTTCCGTCCGGATGACGCGGGCGATGAAATCGGCTTTTTCTTTCACCTCTGGATAGTAGTCGTGCATAATCTCGCCGACGACCGGAACAAGTTCGTACATAAACGGGCGTTCAATGCCGATATGTTTCGCATAGCGCACCGCGCGGCGGAGCAGGCGGCGCAGCACGTAGCCGCGGCCCTCATTTGACGGCAGCGCCCCGTCGCCGATTGCGAACGTCACGGCGCGAATATGGTCGGCGATCACCTTAAAGGCGACGTCTTTGTCCGGATCTTCGCCATACCGCTCGCCGGCGATCTGCTCGGTCGCGCGGATGATCGGCAGGAACAAGTCGGTTTCAAAGTTCGTCGGCACGTCTTGCAAAATCGAGCACATCCGCTCCAAGCCCATGCCGGTGTCGATGTTTTTCTTCGGCAGCGGCGTGTACGTGCCGTCCGGGTTATGGTTAAACTGCGAAAAGACAAGGTTCCATACTTCTAAATAGCGGTCATTTTCCCCTCCTGGGTACAGCTCCGGATCGTTCGGGTCGTTGCCGAACGCTTCGCCGCGGTCGTAAAAAATTTCCGTGTTCGGACCGCTCGGGCCTTCGCCGATGTCCCAGAAGTTGCCTTCGAGGCGAATGATCCGCTCTTCCGGCAAGCCGATTTCATTGCGCCAAATGTTGTACGCTTCCTCGTCTTCCGGATGGACGGTGACGGACAACCGTTCCGGATCAAAACCGATCCATTTGTCGCTCGTCAAAAACTCCCATGCCCAATGGATCGCTTCGCGCTTGAAGTAATCGCCGATCGAAAAGTTGCCGAGCATTTCAAAAAACGTATGGTGGCGCGCCGTTTTCCCGACGTTTTCAATGTCGTTGGTGCGGATCGATTTTTGCGCGTTGCAAATGCGCGGGTTTTCCGGAACGATGCGCCCGTCAAAGTATTTTTTCAACGTCGCGACGCCGCTGTTGATCCACAACAGCGACGGGTCGTCGACCGGAATGAGCGATGCGCTCGGCTCAACTGCATGACCTTTTTCTTGGAAAAAGTCTAAAAACATGCGCCGCACTTGGGCGGATGTCAGCTTTTTCATGATGATCCTCCCCTTTCGCCTTTTATATAAAAAAACTCCCATCCCCTGCAGGGACGAGAGTTATGCTCGCGGTACCACCCTGTTTATGGGCAAAAAACGCCCATCACCTCTTTGGCCGTAACGCAGCCTTGCGTCAGGTTTTGCCTGCGCTCCGGATTAGCCTTCTGTTGCCCTTCATCTGGAATTTCTTTCAGCCGCGGAAATTCCTCTCTGTGCGCGAGCTCGCGCGTTAAGATGGACTGCAACATACTCGATCCGTCATGGCGTTATGTATTCACTTTTTTCATTGAAAGATTATAGACAAGCAGAAAGCATTTGTCAATGCGAAGCATAATGCTCTTTCCAATGGGTGATGGCCACTTTCAGCACCGCCGCCGTCGGAACGGCAAGAATGAGGCCGAGCACGCCGGCGAGCTCACCGCCGGCAAAGAGGGCGAGCATAATGACAAGCGGATGCATATGCACGCTTTTGCCGACGATCAGCGGCGACAAAACGTTCCCTTCTAAAAACTGCAAGGTAAAAATGAGGACAAGCACGATCACGACCATTTTCAGCGAGACGGTGGCAGCCAAAATGACCGCTGGAACGGCGCCGATCAGCGGGCCGAAATACGGGATGATGTTCGTCACGCCAATGACAAAGCCGAGCAACAGCGGATAATCCATCCCGGCAAGCCACAGGCCGAGCGACGCCGCCAGACCGATCGCCGTGCAGACGAACAGTTGGCCGCGGATGTAGCCGCCAAGCGATTCATCGACATCCTTCAAAAACGTCATCCCCGGCCCACGCCACCGCTTCGGTGTCATGTACCAAACCGCTTTTTTCAACACCTCGATGTCTTTTAACATATAGAAGACGATAAACGGAATGATCAGCAGCGTCGCCGCCGAACCGATGAACGATTTGGCGGCATTGATCGCCATCGTGACGGCGGCGGCGGCCGCCTGCTCAAACTGCACAAACATCGCTTCGATGCGCGTGTGCACCTCAAGCGGCCAATTCGACGTCTCGTCGTGGATGTGGCGCACCCATTGGCGGTATGTATTCATTAAAGACGGCAGCTGTTCATCCAGTTCACGCAACTGGGCGATGAATAACGGCACGCCGCGGTACAGGCCGTAGCCGACCAAACCGAAAAGCAACAAATAAATCAACAAAATGGCAAGGGCGCGCGGCATTCCTTTGCGATGGATGGATTCCACAAACGGGTAAAGCAGATACGTAATAAACGACGCCAGCAAAAACGGCGTCAACACCGTTGCGATAAAATCGATGACCGGCCACCAAACGTCTTTCATCCGAACGATCAAATAGATGATTGCCGTCATGAGCAACCATTTTCCGATGCGAAAGAACGACAGCCATTGTTGCTCGCCCAATTGCCACACCTCCTACCGTTTAGTGTAGGAGATGCGGCGGGAAATATGCCTTCACCGCTTTTAGCACTATTTGACAACCACAAGGCACCGCCCCCGCGCAAAGGCGAGGGCGGCAGCGCCGTCAGCGGATCGTTTGCATCAAGCGGCGGCGCATCCTCCGCATCGTGCGACCGTTCATCCAATCGTTTCGTTGGGCGAGCTGATAAGCTGCAACGCCTAATCCGACTGCTAACAGCGACGTCATCATTCGGTTCATGCGTGTCCCCCCCTAAAATTGGATCGTGCGTTCGTGGTCGTCAAACAAGTCGTCAAGAGAACTCAACGTTCCGTCTTCTTCCACTTGATGAGCGTGGATCATTCCTTTCGAGACGGACAGCTCAATAAAGCAATCCCAGCAGTAGTATTGGTTGACGCCGATTTTCCCTAAATTTTTTCGTTTGCAATTCGGGCAAATGAGCATGGACAGCCACTCTCCTTACATCGTTGTTTCCACGGTGACCACGCCTTCTCTGGCGGTGAACGGAGCAAGCTCCATTCGTTTCTTCCCTTCAGTCAAATCGGAAAAAAATCCCTCGCTGATCTCGTATCCGTCAATTTTGCCCAATTGCCCGTCAAAATATACGTCATCCAACAGTCCGATTGTTGTTCCGTCCGCGGCGACAACCATGCTGCCAGCGAGGCCGCGTTCGCCGTAAAGAGAGTGGCCGCTGTCAGAAGAAGGAAACGGCTGGAAGCTATCTGCGTCACAAATGATGACTCGGTCTTTTTCGAACGACTGCACGGCTGAAAGCGGCAAATAGCGGCGGCGGCCGAACAAACCTCCCCGTTCCGCGACAAGCCCTTTGACCGCGCCGTGGCTGGTAAACCAAATGTCAGCGATCGTTCCGACCATTTTTCCCGTCGTTTGCTCATAAATGGGAAGTCCCTTGATGTCGGAAAACGTCCGCATCGTTCTCCCACCTTTCCAGCCACCTTTAGCTTGGCTCATCGCCCATAAAGTCATACGGCGTAACGTTTTCCATCCCCATGTTCGCCTCTTCAAGCGGCAGTTCGACCTCGACAAACGGCGCCGCCGCCCCCGCCAGCTTCTCAGCGAGCGCCGTCTGGCGCGCTCCGTCGCTTTGTTTTGCGACGCCGAATCGAAACGCCTCCTCTTCCCCACATAAAACGAGAAACTGCTTGCTTCTTGTCACCGCAGTATACAACAAATTCCGTTTCAACATGCGGTAATAGCTTTTGACGACGGGCAAAATGACGATCGGAAACTCGCTTCCTTGCGCCTTATGAACCGAACAGCAGTACGCATGGGTGATTTGTCCTAAATCTTGCCGTGTGTACGTCACTTCAATGCCATCAAACGAGACGACGAGCAAGTCTTGCTTTTCCGTATTTTCTTTGGCGTAAAAAATGGCGACGACTTCGCCAATGTCGCCATTAAAGACATGATCTTCCGGCTGATTGACAAGCTGAAGCACCTTATCGCCGACGCGGTAGACGACCTCGCCGACCGACAGCTCCCGCTTCCCTTCAGCCGGCGGGTTGAACAGCTCTTGAAGCGCTTTGTTCAATTGGTCGATGCCCGCTGGGCCACGGTACATCGGGGCGAGCACCTGAATATCTTTGACGGAAAACCCTTTTTTTCGCGCGTTGTCAGCGATTTGCCGCACGACATCGACGACCTGGCCCGCACGGCAGCGGATGAAGGAACGGTCTGCCTTCGGAGCGGTCAAATCGTCCGGCACGACGCCGCGCTTCATCTCATGAGCAAGCTCGATGATCGATGATCCTTCCGCCTGGCGATACACCTCGGTCAACCGAGCGAACGGAATGACGCCTGAGCGGAGCAAGTCTTTCAGCACTTGCCCTGGCCCGACGGATGGCAATTGATCCTCATCGCCGACGAAAATGACTTGCATGCCGTTTGGCACGGCTTTCAACAACTGGTTGGCGAGCCACGTGTCGACCATCGACATCTCATCGATGACAAGCAGCTTGCCGGAAATCGGTTCGTTCTCGTCGCGGCCGAACCCTTCCGCCCCATTCCAGCCGAGCAAGCGGTGGATCGTCGCCGCCGGTAGCCCGGTCGCCTCGCTCATCCGCTTCGCCGCCCGGCCGGTCGGTGCGGCCAGCAGCACCGGAAACGGCTCGCCTTGTTTGTAGTCAGCCGGGTCAAGAGACAGGCCGTTTAGGGCGGCAAACAGCTCGACGATGCCTTTGATGACCGTCGTTTTCCCCGTTCCCGGACCGCCGGTCAAAATAAACAGCGGCGAAGAAAGCGCTTGTTGGATCGCTTCCCTTTGCTGGGGGGCATATTGCATGCCAAGCCGTTCCTCAAGCGCCCCAAGCGCCAGCAAAAACTCCGACTCGGCAAACGCCGACGGCGGCGTCTGCCCGAGCAGCCGCTTAATGTTGGAGACGATCCCTTTCTCGGCGAAGTAAAGGGAAGGAAGATAATAACGCCCTTGCTCGGCGATCAGCTTCCCTTCCTCGCTTAACATCAGAAGCGTCTGGCCGATCGCTTGTCCATCCACCGCACCGCTCGGCCTTCCGTCAAGCAGCTCCCCAATGCGCGCCATCAGCTCTTCCCCGCGCAAATAAACGTGCCCTTCCTGCAAGCACGACTGTTCAAGGACAAACAACGAGGCGGCGCGCAGCCGGGCCGGATGGCTGCCGGAAATGCCGAGCTGTCGCCCGATTTCATCAGCGCGGCCGAAGCCGATCCCTTCGATATCTTCAACGAGCTGGTACGGGTTCTCGTGGATGATGTCAATCGCTTCTTCGCCATACGCTTGGTAAATTTTCATGGCCAGCTGCGGGCCAAAACCGAGCTGGGCGAGGGCGATCATCGTTTGCTCAAGCCCTTCGTGGGCGCGAAGCGCATCGTACAGCTGCTTCGCCTTTTTTTTCGTCAGCTTCGGCACACGCTCTAGCGCCTTGGGGTCGCGCAAAATCACGGCGATCGCGTTTTCGCCGAGCGTCTCGACAATCGCCGCAGCCGTTTTTTTGCCGATTCCTTTAAACAAACCGCTCGATAAATAATGAATGACTCCTTCTTTCGTGTTCGGAAGCTGTTTGCGGAATTGTTCGGCCGCATATTGGCGGCCAAAACGCGGATGTTGGCGGAATTGTCCGTAAAAGATGTAGACGTCCCCTTCGTTTAAACGCGGAAAATAGCCTGTGACGACGACTTCCTCCTCAACGGGCGCTTCGTTCGTTTCCTCAATGCGCACGCGGACGACCGTGTACAATGTTTCCTCATTATGAAAAATGACCGCCAAGCACACTCCTTTAATGAACGTGCGTCCGTCAAGGGCGAGGATTTGTTGCTCTTGCAACAGCCATCCCCCTGCCTTTTTACGGCGCAAGCCGCTTTTCCATCAGTTTCTTTCCGTATCCGGCAAGCACGTGATCGGGCTTGGCTTCCAAGGCAGCGGCAAACATATTGCGGGCGGCATCGGGCTCATCTTTGTACGCATAAATGACGCCTAAATTGTAGTACGCATCAGCGTGGCGCGGATCGAGTTCCAACGTTTTTTCGAAATAACGCTTCGCCTCATCGACATAATCGAGCGTGGCAAGGCAAAGGCCAAGCTGAAACAGCGCTTCGGCGTCCGTCTCGTTCAGCTCGGCCGCTCGCTGCAAATACGGCAGCGCCAGCCGCGGCATCTCGAGCCGCCATAAGGACATGCCGAGCATAAAATGCGTATCCGCATCGTCAAGACCAAGCCCAAGCGCGCGCTCAAACATATCTTTCGCTTTCGCGAACTGCTCACGCTTATAATGCACTGCACCCATGCCGTAATACGCGGCCGCCGCCTTCTTGTCAACTTCCAATGCCTGTCGGAAACAGTCAAGCGCCTTCTCTTCTTCACCGGCAGCAACAAGAACTGTGCCGATGTTAATGTACCCGGCCGGATCGTCCGGATGCTGTTCGACCGCAGCGGAAAAACAGCGGATGGCTTCCTCATACTTCCCTTCGCGCATATACGCCAAGCCTTGTTCGTTGAAATTGGCCACCGCCCATCCCCCCCTGATTCAACGTGATTTTCAAGCAACGGCCCCAGCCTAAAGCCTGATTGAAGACCGTGCGCACCGGCACATCCGTCAGCCAACATACCAAAGCTTTTCGCCGTTGCGGAACACTTCGTCGATCGTGCCGCCGCCAAGGCACTCTTCGCCGTTGTAAAAAACGACCGCCTGCCCCGGCGTCACCGCCCGCGCCGGTTCATCAAACACGACTTCCACCCCGCCGTCCGCAAGCGGGTGAACGGTCACGCCGATATCCGGCTGGCGGTAGCGAAATTTAGCCGTGCAACGGAACGGCGCTTCCGGCTTGCGGTCAGACACCCAGTTGACATCGACCGCTTTTAGCGAGGTGGAATACAAATATTCGTTTTCAAACCCTTGGGCGACATACAACACGTTTTCGCGCACGTCTTTGCCGACGACAAACCACGGTTCGCCGCTGCCGCCGATGCCTAGGCCGTGGCGTTGGCCGATCGTATAATACATGACGCCGTCATGCCGACCTTTCACTTCGCCATCGAGCGTTTTCATCACTCCCGGCTGGGCCGGCAAATAGTGGCTTAAAAATTCTTTGAAATCGCGCTCGCCGATAAAGCAAATGCCGGTGCTGTCTTTTTTTTCAGCGGTGGCGAGCCCGGCTTCTTTCGCAATCCGACGCACATCGGCTTTGTGCAAATGACCGATCGGAAACATCACTTTCGACAGCTGGGCTTGGCCGAGTTGGTTTAAAAAGTACGTTTGATCTTTGTTCCGGTCGGCTCCGCGCAGCATTTTATATTCGCCATTGCGAAACTCGACGCGGGCGTAATGGCCGGTTGCGATATAATCGGCGCCGATCGACATGGCGTGCTCTAAAAACGCCTTAAACTTGATTTCTTTATTGCACATCACATCCGGGTTCGGCGTGCGCCCGGCTTTGTACTCGTCCAAAAAGTACGTAAACACTTTGTCCCAATACTGTTTTTCAAAATTCACCGCATAATACGGGATGCCGATTTGGTTGCAGACGCGCACGACGTCTTCGTAGTCCTCAGTCGCCGTGCAAACGCCGTTTTCATCGGTGTCATCCCAGTTTTTCATAAAAATGCCGATCACATCATATCCTTGTTCTTTCAATAACAGCGCAGCGACCGACGAGTCGACCCCGCCGGACATGCCGACGACCACGCGCGTTTCGTGCGGCGCTTTGTTCATGCTGCTTCCCCCCTTTAGCGGTTTGTGAGCCGCTTTATGATCTTCACTGTTTCCTCGGCCGCCCGCTCGATTTGTTCCATCGTATTGCCGAGCCCGAAGCTGAAGCGCACAGACGAACGGATGCGCTCCGACTCTTTTCCGCACATCGCGACAAGCACGTGCGACGGGTCGATTGACCCGGCGGTGCATGCTGACCCGCTCGAGGCGGCGATGCCGGCTAAATCCAAGTTCACAAGCAGCGATTCGACATTCGTTCCCGGGAAGGCGACATTCAAAATATGCGGCAGGCCATCCGGGCGGCCGTTGACCGCATAGTCGATCCCTGAGGAGCGGAAAATCGCAAGCATCGCTTCGCGCCACGCCGCATATTGCCGGCGTTTCTCTTCCCTTGTTCGCTCAGCGATTTCCGCCGCCTGCGCCAAGCCGATGATGCCGGGGACGTTTTCCGTGCCGGCGCGCCGCTTCCGTTCTTGTTCGCCGCCGAAAAGGAGCGGAGTGATGCGGACCGTTTCCCGGACATACAAAGCCCCGCTTCCTTTCGGGCCGTTGATTTTATGAGCGGAAATCGACAGCAAATCGATCCCGTATTCATTCACATCGACAGGAAGAAGCCCGTACGCCTGGACGGCGTCCGTATGAAAATAAGCCGGATGATCGCGAAGCAACGCCCCGATTTCGCGAATCGGCTGGATCGTGCCGACTTCGTTGTTGGCAAACATGACCGACACCAAAACGGTCTCATCGCGCAGCGCGGACTTGACATCCTCGACCGATACCGTCCCTTGTTCGTCAACAGGCAAATACGTAACCTCAAACCCTTGCGTCTCTAAATATTCACAAGCGCGCAGCACCGCATGATGCTCGATGGCGGTTGTAATGATATGATTGCCGCGGCTGCGGTTCGCTATGGCCGTTCCGATGACCGCAAAGTTATCCGCTTCCGTGCCGCCGCTTGTAAACACAATCTCCGTCTCTTTCGCCCCAATCGAGCGGGCGACAACAGCCCTCGCTTCATCGACCGCGCGGCGGCTCTGCCGTCCAAAATGATGGATGCTTGACGGGTTGCCGAACTGTTCCGTCATCCACTGGACCATACCGGCGGCCACGTCTGGATGGACCGGGGAAGTTGCCGCATGGTCCAAATAAATCCGTTCCAACGACCATTCTCCTTTCCTTTCTGTTGCTTAAATATAAAACATATATGCCCCTTCATCCCCGTCGCTATACTTCGCCAAATCTTCGAGCGTTGTGCTGTCGAGCACTTCCTCGACCGCATCGCGGATGCGAATCCATAGCTCGCGCTTCGCCGGCTCTTCCTCCTCGAGCTCCTCGACCGGGGTCAGCGGCCCCTCCAACACGCGCAAAATGTCGCCGGCGGTGATTTTCGCCGGATGTTCAGCGAGCACATAGCCGCCATACGCTCCGCGAATGCTTTTGACGAGCCCGGCGTTGCGCAATGGCGTGACGAGCTGCTCTAAATAATGTTCGGATAAATTGTTCGCCTTGGCGATCGAACGAAGCGAGATCGGACGATCGCCATATTTTTTGGCCAATTCGATCATAATCGTCAAGCCATATCGGCCTTTCGTCGAAATCTTCATTCATATCCCTCCTAACGGCTTAACCCTTGCGTCCGAGTGCCGACGACCGGTCCAAGCAGGCGGCTCACGACCTTCTGGCATTGCGAGCGCCAAGCCGGCAATCGAACCGATCGTCACACAAAAAAGGAACGTGCCAAACAACACCGGGCCGCCGAGCAACCAGCCGGCCAACAGCACGAACGCTTCGATCCCGATGCGAATGTACACCACGTTCCATCCGGTCAGCTCGGTCAAAGCGAGCATGAAACGCCTATGTTATTATATCATAAAAATCCCTTTCCCTTCACGGCCGAACCTTGTCCTGTTGTTTCAACTGCTCAAGCCGCCGGTACACCTTGGCGTAATGTTTTTCCTCGCCATGCTCTTTCGGTTCATAATAGCGGACTCCTTCCAGAGCGGAGGGCAAATACGCTTGCGCCACCCAGCCGTTCGGATAATCGTGCGGATACAAGTAGCCTTGTCCACGCCCGAGTGCAGCCGCCCCTTTGTAGTGGGCGTCTTTTAAATGATCCGGAATATCGCCAAGCTTGCCGGAACGGACATCGGCAATAGCAGCGTCCAGCGCCTTGTAAGCGCTGTTGGATTTCGGGCTTAAACAGAGTTCGATCGTCACAACGGAGAGGGGAATGCGCGCCTCTGGCAGCCCAAGGCGTTCCGCCGCTTCGACCGCCGCCTGTACTTTCACTCCCATCATCGGATTGGCAAGTCCGATGTCCTCATAAGCCATCACAAGCAATCTCCGGCAAACGGACGCCAAGTCTCCGCCTTCAAGCAGACGGGCCAAATAATGAAGCGCGGCATCGGCATCGCTGCCGCGCACGCTTTTTTGAAACGCGGACAACAACGAATAATAATGACCGCCACATTTGTCATGGGTAAAACCGCGGTTTGCCGTGCATGAAGCCACGATCTCCTCATCAATATACAAGCGGCCGTGGCGCTCATCGGCAGCCGCAACCGCCGCCTCTAGAAGCGAAAGCGCGACGCGCGCATCCCCGCCGGCTGCCTCGGCGATGCGCCATAACAACGACTCGTCAATGACGACCGGCGGCTCGCCGACCCCTCGTTCCGGGTCGGCGAGCGCCCGTTTCAGAATGATCATGAGGTCATCCGGCTGGAGCGGTTTCAGTTGTTGGATTTGCCCGCATCGGCTGCGAATGGCGGGATTGACCTCGTGAAACGGGTTTTCCGTTGTGGCCCCAATCAAGGTCACGAGCCCGGATTCGAGATGCGGCAATAACACATCTTGCTGCGCTTTATTCAGCCGATGGATTTCGTCGATAAATAAGAGGACATTGCCCGACCAACGCGCCGCTTCAACTGCTTCTTCGATTTCCTTTTTGCCGGCGGCCGTCGCATTGATCGCGACCCATTCGCGCCCGGCGGTGCGGGCAATGGCATAAGCGAGCGACGTCTTCCCTGTCCCCGGCTCTCCGTAAAGCAAAAGCGATGGAACATAACCTTTTTTGACCATTTTATAAAGCGGCGTACTAGGGCCAATGATGTGCTGTTGTCCAACAATCTCATCGATCGTCCGCGGCCGCAGCCGCAGAGCGAGCGGCTCCATCGTTTTGGGCATGCCGACCCCCTCCTTGAGATTGATGACGCTATGTTCACACACATCCTCCGATGGCGCCTATTCATTTTCGGCGAATGGGGCGTCTCCCCGTGGGAAGATCGGTGGTTTTAATAAAAATAGCGTTCAATGGCCTCCTTCAACTCATTGTACAGCGGAAGCGAGTATTTCGCCAAATAGAGCAGAAGCGCCTCCACCATAAACCGCCTAGCTGTCTCCCCCTTCTCGAGTTCTTCCTTCAATAAGCGCAGCGAGCGAAGAATATCGTCTTCAACCGGACGCATCGCCGCCATGCGCTCTAAACAGCTGATGGCCCGTTCTTTCCATTGACTCCGCTCTTGGGTCGCCGCAGCAATGTAATCGGCCATCATCGCTTCATCGAGCAACCCCGTCTTTCCGTCAAGCAGGCTGGCAACGATGGCATCAAGCCGATCGAGCAAGAAGGTGGCAAGCTTCTCAGGAAGCAGCGGCTTTCGGTCTACCGCCAAGTAAATCAGATATTCTTTCAGCATTCCGTTGAGCATCGTCGCACAATCAAACGAAACTGGACGCACTTGTTCGCCGTATATGTCTTCAATCGCCCGGCGATACCAGTGGAGCGTATGGGCGCGGATGCGAAACACCAGATGCTGCACCTCATGGCTCACCTTCACGGCTTGTTCGCCCAACTGCATTTGCACCAGCTCTTTATGTTCGTCAAACAGCTGGATTTGTACAGTCAACTGACGGCAAAACCGCTCGCGCGCGGTTAAGGCGGGATCAGCCTCGATTTGTTTAAGCCGGTGAAACAAAACTTCATAATGGTAGCGGAAAATCGATACTGCCAACTCTTCTTTCGATTTGAAATAATTGTAAATCGAACCTTTGGCTACTCCGCTCCGTTCGGCTATTTCCTGCATGGAAGTAGCGTGATAGCCTTTTTCGGCGAATAATTTCATCGCCGTTTCAATGATGTCCTCTTTCCGTCCCAATGTTTTCGCCTTCCTTGCTCCTTCTTCATGTCCATTATAGTCGATCTTCCCATGAAAAAAAATGCCGGACGGCCCGTTATCCGGCCATCCAGCTCTGTCATTTTGCCATCGGTTCGCGTTTTGCCGTCCGGAAGAAAAACGCCTCATACATCGCAGGAATGAACACAAGCGTCAATAACGTCGACGACGTCAGGCCGCCGATGACAGTGATGGCCAGCCCTTTCGAAATCAACGTGCCGGCCTCATTCGTCAGCGCAAGCGGAATGAGCGCTGTCACAGTCGCAAAGGCTGTCATTAAAATCGGCCGCAGCCGTGTTTTGCCGGCTTCAATGATAGCGCTTCGCACCGTCATCCGTTTTTGTTCGCGGTTTTGCCCGATTCGATCCACCAGCACGATCGCATTGGTCGTCACGATGCCAATGAGCATCAACAAGCCGATCATCACGCTGATGGAAAGCGGCTCATCAGCCACATACAAAGCAAACAGCGAACCAATGGGAACAAACAAAAGGGAAGATAAAATGATCAGCGGCACCCGCACTTTGCCAAATGTAATCAGCATCGTCAAATACACAAGCCCAATGGCCGCCGCCATGGCTACACCGAGCTCGCGGAACGTCTGCATCGTCTCATCGCTTCCGCCGCCCGTTTTCACTGTGACATCGGATGGGATCTTCAAATCATTTACATGTTTAGAAATATCATTCGTTACTTTCTGAATGTTGTCGCCGACAATCTGGGCGGATACGCGGGCAAACACTTTTCCGTCCAGCTTTTGAATGGACGTATACACGTCCGCCTCTTTCACTTCGGCGACATCTGAAAGTGGAATCACTCCGTTTCTCGTCACGATCGGAAGCTCTTTCAACTCATCGATCGATCCCAACGTTTCATCATACGAAAGTTCGACTTGCTCATCCTTGCCGCCGAGTTTCAGCGTCCCCACATCGACCGGTTTGGCCGCATCGGCCACCGCCCCGAGCAATTGCATGCCCGAAACGCCATAAGCGGCCGCCTTTTCCGGATCAATGGCGACAATCACTTGTTTTTGCTTTTCCGTCAAGTTATTCGTCACATCTTTGACATCATCGCGCTGTTTTAAATACGTCTCGACCTGTTTGGCCGCTGTTTGGAGCGCCTCCAAATCATTGGAGTATAAGTCAATATTCACGTTATTATTCGTCGGCGGCCCTCCGCTCGACATCTCTTGCACGCCCACTTTGGCCCCGGGCGCGAGCTGATTCGCGATGCGGCGCATTTCTTTTTCGAAAACAACCGCAGTTTTCGCGGTGTCAGCGCTGTCCTTTAATAGAATATAATAGCTGGCTTGATTGGGCCGCTTCAAACCGGTGCGGAAATCGCGGCTTCCCACCGCGGCGGTGACGCTCTCGACATCGCTTCGTTTTAAAAACATCTTTTCCATCTCCAACGACACATCATTCGTTTTGGCCACCGATGTGGAAGCCGGCAGTTCAATGCTCGCCACCAGCGTTTTCTGCTCTTCGTTCGGCAAAAACGTAAATCCAAGTTTCGGCACGAGCGCCAATGAACCAACCAACAGCACAACCGACAACACAAAGACAATCGCTTTATGGTTGAGCGCCCATTCAATGATTCGGCCATACAGACGCTGAAGCGCTCCTTCTTTTTCCTCTGGCGGCACACGGCGGAACGAAAATTTCGCTAAAATCGGCACAACCGTCACGGCCACCAACAAAGAGGCCAACAGGGCAAACGCAATCGTCAAGGCAAAAGGCAGGAAAAATTCCCCTGTAACGCCCCCAACAAGCCCGAGAGGCAAAAAGACGACAACGGTTGTGATGGTCGAGGACACAATCGCTTTGACAATTTCTTTCGTTGATTGCTCGACTAAATCATCGTTCATGCTTGTTTTCTCCCGGCGGACGCGGCGGAAAATATTTTCAATCACGACAATGCTGTCATCCACGACTCGGCCGACGGCGACGGCCATGCCGCCAAGCGTCATGACATTGAGGGTAATATCCATACGATTGAGAAAAATGGCCGATACAAGCAGCGAGAGCGGAATCGAGATGATGGCAATCACGGTCGCCCGAACGTTGCGCAAAAAGAGCAATACGGCCAACGAAGCGAACAGCGCCCCGAGCAGCCCTTCACGGACAAGCGATTCGACGGATTGTTTGATGCCAGCTGATGAATCAAACCCGATGGAATAATCAAACTGATGTTTGTAGGAATTCAGCACTTTGATGACTTGGTCCGCCACTTCAATCGTATTGGCATCTTGTTTTTTCGTCACGGCCATCGACAGCGATGGCTTCAAATTATAGCGGGTGAATTCGCTTTGCTCGTTGACTTCCTCAATCGTCGCAATGTCCCCGAGCTTGACGGGCGCAACGCGTTGCAATCCATTCGCTGCCATCGGAACAGCTGTTGGCACAAGCGTCATGTTTTGCAGCTCATGAATGGTGCTCAATGTTTCTTCGACGCGAACCGGAATTTGCCAAGCATCGCTTTTCAACGTTCCGGCCGGAAAGGCAAACACCTTTTCATTGATTTGTTTTTTTATCTCTGACAAGGTCAATCCCGCCTGAACGGCCTTTTTCCGGTCGACGGTGATCCGGATGAAGCGCTCGCTGTCTCCGCCGATCGAAACGGAATTCACCCCGTCGATTTTATTCAATTCTGGAATCACTTCGGTTTCCAGCAACGTTTGCAGATCGGTTCCCTTTTTAGCGAACAAGGAAATGTTGAAAACCGGGATGGAATCGAATGAAAACCGATTGACTTCAGTTTGTACATTGTCAGGCAATCCTGCCTTATCAATGAGCGATTCAACCTGCCGCTCCATTTTCTCCATATCCGTCCGAAACGGAAATTCAAGATTAATAACGGCCATTCCTTCATAGGAAGAGCTCTGCATTTGCTTAAGCCCGTCAAGGGACTTCAGTTTTTCCTCGAGCTTGGCCGTGACTTCCTCATTCACGTCCTGCGGAGAAGCCCCAGGATAGACCGCTTCAATCGACAACTGGGGAAATTCAATGTTCGGCAGCAAATCGACCTTCAAGGAAGAGAAGGAATACAGTCCTAGAAACATGAGCAAAAACGAACATACAAACACCGCTGCCGCATTTTTCAAACTGAACCTAGTCAAAAACGTCATCATCCCACCCCTCATCCTACGATTTTGACCAATCAGTCTGATTGTTTTGTACTGACCGGTCATACAAAACTATTTCTATGATACATGAAAATGGGAAAAATGAAAAGGGCGAAGTTTAAAGTGGAAATCAAACGGAAAAACTATGACCATATCAACATTACCATTTGATGGGGTGGACAACATGAAAACAAGACAGGATGCTTGGTCACATGAAGAAGATGTACTGTTGGCTGAAACGGTGCTGCAATATATACGCGAAGGAAAAACGCAACTTGCCGCTTTTGAAGTCGTTGGGAAACAACTGCACCGCACAGCGGCAGCATGCGGATTCCGTTGGAACGCTGAGGTGCGCAAACGGCACCTTGAGGCGATCGAACAGGCAAAAAAGCAGCGGAAAGAACGGAAACGAGCGCTCGAAATGATGAAAAAGTGGCAAAAAGACAATACCGTTGATGCTTGGAGTCCTTCTGGAGAACGGGATGGCGCCGAAGGGTCATCGCCTTTTCTCCCGGCGGCCTCATTAACACTGGAGCAGTGCATTTCCTTTTTGCAAACATTGCGGCGCGGCATCGAGGAGATGGAAGCGATCCGCCAGGACAACGAGCGCCTGAAACGCGAACGGGCGGAATGGCAGGCGCGGAACGAACAGCTTGCTCAAAAACTCGAACGCCTTGAAACGAGGCAGACCACCGTGCAAGAAGATTATGAGGCGCTCGTGAAAATTATGGCCCGCGCCCGCCAGCTCGCTTCCGAAGAAGGCGACCGCTTCTCTCTTGCCCAGCTGTTTGCCGCCGAGGCGAACGGATCGAACGAATCGCTCGCCCATTCATAAAAAAAGAAGGTGCCCCAACAAAGCATCGGGACACGTTTTCACCGCTGGAACGACGGACAGCGCCCGCTAACAAACCGGTGAATGCACCGGATGTTCAGAGGAATCTCCACCTTCCCATTTTGTTTGAAATGAAGGTGGAGTCGTTCAATCTTCGCCAACGCGCCTTATGGGAATTCCCTCTAATAGACGATTAATCACGTACGAAGCCATAATGAGCCCGGCAACTGATGGAACGAAAGCATTCGAAGACGGCGGCATTTTCGCCTTGCGGATCGGCGAAGCGTCATTGCCGACGACCTGGCGGACATCTTCGCGGATTTTCACCGGCTTCTCGTCGGAAAAGACGACCGGAATGCCGCGGCGGATCCCTTCTTTGCGCAGCTTGGCGCGGATGACTTTCGCGATCGGATCGGTGTGTGTTTTCGAAATATCGGCAATGCGGAACCGGGTCGGATCCATTTTGTTCGCCGCACCCATGCTGGAGATGATCGGAATGCCGCGCTTGAGGCATTGTTTCATCAAATGCACTTTGTACACAATTGTGTCGGACGCATCGATGACAAAATCGAGATCATAGGCGAAAAACTGCTCATACGTCTCTTCCGTATAAAACATTTGCAAAGCGATCACCTCGCACGCCGGGTTGATGTCGGCGATGCGCTCTTTCATGAGCTCCACTTTCGGACGCCCGATGGTCGAGAGCAACGCATGGATTTGCCGGTTGATGTTGGTGATATCGACGTTATCTCGATCAACAAGCACCAATCGGCCAATGCCGGAACGGGCGAGCGCCTCGACGGCGAACGACCCAACGCCGCCGACGCCAAGGACGGCGACGGTGGCGTTTTTTAAACGTTCCAACCCTTCAGGGCCAATCGCGAGTTCATTGCGGGAAAATTGGTGCAGCATCGTTCTCCTCTCCGTGTGCTTCAAAATTGATGTTTATGCCGCTTTTTATCCTACCATCAAGACAGCAAAAGAGGCAACGGCATTTTGCTGGCAAAACAAAACCCCCTATGCGGCCATCCGCATAGGGGAAATGTTGTTGATCCCTTGATGTCGCCAGTCCCAATCGTGCCGTCGATGCCTTCGTTTTGAACCCGCTCTCCCATAAGTGGGTGCCCTGTTCCAAGGTTTGCGCTTCCCCCGTGACGAAGAGGCGTGCACGCCGCTTGGAAACCCCGAGCTCCCGGATCATGAACTGTTCGGTCAAAACGATCGGTGATTCGACGAACACATTAGGACGGTTTGTTGCTTTGATTGTATCATATTTTTGAGCGTTTGTGAACACTTGCCGCTGATCTTTCCAGCAGCGCCATTATTCTTTTTCCGGAAGCACAACCGCCAAGTGCAGCTCCTCGAGCTGCTTGGCGCTCACCGGCCCCGGCGCTTCGGTGAGCAAGCAGCTCGCGCTCGCCGTTTTCGGAAACGCGATCGTATCGCGCAAGTTCGTGCGCCCAGCGAGCAACATCACCAGCCGGTCAAGGCCAAGCGCAATGCCGCCGTGCGGCGGAGTGCCGTATTCAAACGCCTCAAGCAAGAATCCGAACTGACGGTGCGCTTCTTCTTCACTGAACCCTAAGGCGCGGAACATTTTTTCTTGCACGTCCCGTTCGAAAATGCGGAGCGAGCCGCCGCCAAGTTCATAACCGTTTAAGACGAGATCGTACGCCTGCGCGCGGACGGCGCTTGGGTTTGTCTCCAACAGCGGAATGTCGTCGCGCACCGGCATCGTAAACGGATGGTGGGCGGCGTAATAGCGCCCTTCTTCTTCGTCATACTCCAAAAGCGGCCAATCCGTCACCCACAAAAACGCGAGCCTCGCTTCGTCAATCAAGCCGAGCTCCTTGCCAAGCTTCAGCCGCAGCGCGCCGAGCGCCGCGGCGACGATCGCTTTTTCGTCGGCGACAAACAAAAGCAAATCTCCGTCTTCGACAGCAAGCGCTCGACACAGCGCCGCCTGTTCCTCATCGGTGAAAAACTTGGCGATCGGTCCTTTCAGCTCTTCGCCTTCCGCTTTCAGCCAGGCGAGCCCTTTCGCCCCGTAGCGGCCGACAAACTCGCCCAAAGCATCAATATCCTTGCGCGAATAGCGGGACGCAGCGTCTTTCGCGTTGATCGCCTTCACTTGACCTCCTTCTTTGACGGCGCGGGCGAACACTTGAAATGCTGAATCACGGACGATTTCCGATACGTCAACAAGTTCCAAGCCAAAGCGCACATCTGGTTTGTCCGAGCCGTAGCGGCTCATCGCCTCGTCATACGTGATGCGCGGAAACGGGCGTGGGATGTCGATCCCTTTGGCCGCTTTCACGACGGCAGCCATCATCCGTTCGGTTAAATCGATAATATCCTCTTGTTCGATAAACGACATTTCGATGTCGATTTGCGTAAACTCCGGCTGGCGGTCAGCGCGCAAGTCCTCGTCACGGAAGCAACGGGCGATTTGGTAATACCGTTCCACGCCGCCGACCATGAGCAGCTGCTTAAAAATTTGCGGCGACTGCGGCAAGGCGTAAAATTCGCCCGGATGGACGCGGCTTGGCACTAAATAGTCGCGCGCCCCTTCCGGCGTGCTTTTCGTCAACATCGGCGTCTCGACTTCCAAAAAGCGTTCGCCGTCCAAAAAGTCGCGCACCGTCTTTGTGATTTTGTGGCGAAGCGCCAGTGTTTGAAACATGACTGGACGGCGCAAATCCAAATACCGATATTTTAAGCGCACGTCTTCCGCCGCATCCGTATCATCGGAAATCGAAAACGGCGGCGTTTTTGCCTCGTTGATGATCTCGATTCGTTCCGCCTGAATTTCAATGCGGCCGGTCGCGATGTTCGGATTGACCGTCTCCGGCGCGCGGGCGACGACCGTTCCTTCAACGCTCAGGACGTATTCGCTCCGCACGCGCTCCGCTGCCCCCAGCGCTTCAGCCGACACGTCCGGGCTGGCGACAACTTGGACAATGCCCGTTCGGTCGCGCAAGTCAATGAAAATGAGCCCGCCTAAGTCGCGGCGCTTTTGCACCCAGCCTTTGAGCACGACACGCTCGCCGACAGCCGTTTCCGGGACTTCTCCACAATAATATGTGCGTTCCATTCGCTCACTCCTCCTTCCCGATCCGTTCAAGCAAAAAGTGCGCCAGCTCGCCGAGCGGCACGTTCGTTTGTTCACCGCTCTCCATATGCTTTACCGCCGCTTCCTGTCTCTCGAGTTCTTCATCGCCGATAATGGCGACAAATGATGCCCCAAGCCGGTCGGCGGCCTTCAGCTGCGCCTTCAATTTTCGGCCCAAATAATCTTGATCGACCCTCAATCCGCAGCGGCGCAATGCATAAACAAGGCGGACCGCCTCGTCTTTCGCCCGTTCGCCGACGGCGACGACATAGCAGTCAAGCCCACTCTCTACCGGCAGTTCCACGCCCTCCGCCTCTAGGGCGGCCAACAGCCGTTCGATGCTTAAGGCAAAGCCGATGCCCGGCGTCTCCGGACCGCCGATTTCTTGGACAAGCCCGTTGTAACGCCCGCCGCCGCACAGCGTCGCCGCCGCGCCGAATCCTTCAGCCTCGCTCATAATTTCAAATGTCGTGTGGTTGTAATAGTCAAGCCCGCGCACGAGCCGGGAATCAATGACAAACGGGATGTCGAGCGCTGTCAAGTATTGTTTCACTTTCTCAAAATAGGCGCGCGATTCATCATTTAAATAGTCTAAAATCGATGGCGCCGTCGCCATCAGCTCATGATCGCGGTCTTTTTTGCAGTCGAGAATGCGGAGCGGATTCGTACGAAGCCGCGTCTGGCAGTCCGGGCACAGCTCGTGGATGCGATCTGAAAAATGGCGAACAAGCGCCTCTCGGTGCGCCCGGCGGCTGTCAAGGTCGCCCAAGCTGTTCATGACAAGCCGGATCTGTTTTAAGCCAAGCGCTTCGTAAATATGCATCGCTAACGCCATTACCTCGGCGTCAATCGCCGGGTCGCTGCTGCCGAGCGCCTCGACGCCGAACTGGACGAACTGACGGAACCGTCCCGCTTCCGGCCGCTCGTAGCGAAACATCGGCCCGCTGTAGTACAATTTCAGCGGCTGGTTCGGACTTCCGTACAGCTTATGCTCGACAAACGCTCTGACAACCGGCGCCGTTCCTTCCGGACGGAGCGTCAGCGCGCGGCCCCCTTTGTCTTCAAACGTGTACATCTCCTTTTGCACGATGTCGGTCGTATCGCCGACGCCGCGCAAAAAAAGTTCCGTATGTTCAAAAATCGGCGTCCGAATTTCCTGATACCCATACCGGCTGCAGAGGCTGCGGGCAATGTGCTCGACATATTGCCATTTTTCCGAGTCACCCGGCAGCACATCTTGCGTCCCTCTTGGAATTTGAAAAGCCATGCTCATCCTCCTTTGCCCAAAATAAAACGCCCTTGTCCCTGTCATCGATAGGGACGAGAGCGTGATTCCCGCGGTGCCACCCTAATTGAAGCCGATCCGGCTTCCGCTTGTCGCCATTAACGCATGGCGCACGTTCCCCTTTACTGGCGCAAAGCGCGTTCAAAGGGAAGCCTACGGAGTGTCTTTCGTTAAGCCATCATGGAGAAGCGCTCGCAGCCTTGGGCGCTTCCTCTCTGGCCATGTGGGCCTTAACTACTTTTCTCCATCATCGGTTGTTCCGTATGAGAAAGATGTAATTTTATATTACGGACAATCTCGACCGTTTGTCAAGTTGTCTCACCTTATAAAAAAGAGAGCCGATTCGTTGAACCGCCCCCCATGGGATCGAAGAGGCGGTTCACCTTCGGCCCTCTTAATGGCGAATCAAATAATCAAACGCGCTTAACGCCGCGGTTGCACCCGAGCCCATCGAAATAATGATTTGCTTATAGGCGCTGTCCGTGCAGTCGCCCGCGGCAAAGACGCCTTCCACGTTCGTCGCGCCGCGTTTATCGACGATGATTTCGCCGAAGCGATTCCGTTCCACTGTTCCTTCAAGCCATTCGGTGTTCGGGACAAGGCCGATTTGCACGAACACGCCTTGCAATTCGATATGGTGTTCTTCCCCTGTTTCCTGGTCGATGTACGTCAAGCCGTTGACTTTGTCCGTGCCGGTGATTTCCGTCGTTTGCGCGTTTTTGATCACCGTTACGTTCGGCAAGCTGTACAAACGATCTTGCAAAACAGCATCCGCCTTGAGTTCAGGGGCGAACTCAAGCAGCGTCACATGGCTGGCGATGCCAGCCAGGTCAATCGCCGCTTCGACTCCAGAGTTCCCGCCGCCGATGACCGCCACGTGCTTTCCTTCGAACAGCGGGCCGTCGCAATGCGGGCAATAGGCGACCCCTTTGTTTTTGAACTCTTCCTCGCCCGGCACGCCAAGGTTGCGCCAACGGGCGCCCGTTGCGATCACAACCGTTTTGCTTTTCAACACGGCGCCGTTTTCCAACTCGACTTCAATCAAGTCTTTTTTCTCGAGTCGTTTTGCCCGCTGCGAGTTCATGATGTCGACGTTGTATTGCTTCACATGTTCCTCAATGCTGGCCGCAAGCTTCGGTCCTTCCGTATATTTGACGCTGATAAAGTTTTCAATGCCGAGCGTATCTAAAATTTGTCCACCGAAGCGCTCCGCAACAATCCCAGTGCGAATGCCTTTGCGCGCTGCGTAAATGGCTGCTGTCGCACCCGCAGGGCCGCCGCCGATCACCAGCACATCGAACGGCTCTTTGTCGGCGAAGGAAGAAGCATCCGGAGCACTCCCTAATTTGGTGAGGATATCTTCAAGCGACATGCGGCCGCTCGCGAACAGTTTGCCGTTTAAAAACACCGTCGGTACGGCCATAATCCCTTTTTGCTCCGCTTCTTCTTTAAACGCCGCCCCGTCGATCATCGTATGCGAAATGTCTGGGTTCAACACGCTCATGATGTTGAGCGCTTGGACGACGTCCGGGCAGTTGTGGCAGGTCAAGCTGACGTACGTTTCAAAATGATGTTTGCCTCTGATTTGTTGAATGCGGTCCACGACGTCTTGGCTGACTTTCGGCGGCCGCCCGCTCACTTGAAGCAACGCCAAAACGAGGGACGTAAATTCATGGCCGAGCGGCACGCCGGCGAAGGTGATGCCGGTGTTTTCGCCGACCCGGTTGACGCTGAAGCTTGGCGTTCGTTCCAGCTTCGCTTTTTCGACTTTGATTTTCGACGACATCGCCGTTAATTCATCGATTAAAGCAAGCATATCGCGGGAAACGTTGTCGTCTCCCGCGCTTACCGTCAAGACAATATCATTTTCAAGCAATTGCAAATACTGGGCTAGTTGCGCCTTGATGTCAGCATCCAGCAGCATCGCCTAAGCCCCCCTTAAATTTTGCCGACGAGGTCTAGGCTTGGCTTCAGCGTTTCCGCTCCTTCTTTCCATTTCGCCGGGCAGACTTCACCCGGATGGTTGCGCACATATTGGGCCGCTTTAATTTTATCAATCAGCGTGCTGGCGTTGCGGCCGATGCCGTCCGCATTGATTTCCACCGCTTGAATGACGCCGTCTGGGTCAATGATGAACGTGCCGCGTTGCGCCAATCCTTGTTCTTCATCGAGCACATCAAACATGCGCGACAGTTGATGCGACGGGTCGCCGATCATCACGTATTCGATTTTGCCGATAGCTGGCGATGTATCGTGCCATGCTTTATGAGTAAAGTGGGTGTCGGTCGAAACCGAGTACACTTCCACGCCAAGTTCTTTAAACGTTGCGTAGTGGTCTTGCAAGTCTTCGAGCTCCGTCGGGCAGACGAACGTAAAGTCCGCCGGATAGAAGCAGACGATGCTCCATTTTCCTAAAAAGTTTTGCTCCGTCACTTCGACGAAGTCACCGTTGTGATACGCTTGTGCTCGGAATGGTTGCACTTTTTTTCCTACGAGTGACATTCTTCATCTACCTCCTGTGACTGCTGGTTAGATTATAATAATTTTAATACGATATTCATTATCATATGGGCGTCCGCATTTGTCAACACATATGCTTAAATTTCTTTCCATTCCCCTCTGTCATTTTCACACACCACGGCGCGCGCCTGTAAAAACGCACAACAAATTCCCGGCCGGCTTTGTTTACGGGCGGAAGCGCTGCTGCTTCAACATTTGCACATCCCGCAGCGTCACGCCGAACTCCGAAGCCAGCTCAAAGGCGCTATAGTCAGCTTCCACACGCATCCATTCATGGAAATCGGCAGAAAGCACATCGCTTGCCTGGTGCGCCTGTTCACTTTTTCTCGTCTGCCGCATCGCCCTCCTCCTTTCTCTGCTATGCCACTGTTTTCATCTTTCCCATTTTTCGCCGAAAATAAAAAAGAAACCGGGAAACTTCATCTGTTTCCCAGTTTCTCGCTGCTGTCGATGATCAAGGTGACTGGCCCGTCGTTTGTGAGCGATACGTCCATCATCGCACCGAATACGCCGGTTTCTACATGAACGCCTCTTTCGCGCAAAGCGGCGTTGAACGCCTCATACAGCGGCAAGGCATGGTCGGGCTTGGCCGCCGCCATAAAGTTCGGCCGCCGCCCTTTCCGGCAGTCGCCGTAAAGGGTGAACTGCGACACGGACAACACTGCCCCGCCGACGTCAAGCAAGGAGCGGTTCATTTTTCCGTCTTCATCTTCAAAAACGCGCAAATGAGCGATTTTCTCAGCCAAATAGGCAGCATCGTCTTCTGTATCTTCATGCGTGATGCCAAGAAGGACGACAAAACCCGCATCAATGGCACCAACGACTTCGCCGCCGACGGTGACTTTGGCCTCTTTCGCCCGCTGGATGACCGCTCTCACTTGCATCCCTCCTTTCGCCGCCCTTAGTTGTTCATCAAGCGCTGGACGGAATAAATGTCGGGAATTTGTTTGATTCGTTCGACGACTTTTTGCAAGTGGCTCAAATTATGAATGGCGATTGTCATATGGATCGTCGCAATTTTATGTCGGTGGTCTGAGCGTCCCGAGACGGCGGAAATATCGGTGCGCGTTTCATTCACCGCCTGCAGCACCTCATTCAGCAAACCGCGGCGGTCAAATCCGGTGATCTCAATGTCCACGTTATATTCACGCTCGCCGTTTGCTCCGCTCTCCCATTCTACGGCAATCAACCGATCGGCCGCTTCTTCGGTCTTGACGTTCGGGCAATCGGCGCGGTGGACGGAAATGCCGCGGCCGCGGGTAATGAAGCCGATAATTTCATCGCCCGGCACCGGGTTGCAGCAGCGCGACAAACGGATGAGCAAGTTGTCCATTCCTTGGACGCGAATGCCGCAGTCGCGCTTTTTGCCAGCTGGCAGCTTGGCTTCGAAGACCGCTTCGGCCAGTTTGCGCTGCTGTTCCTCGAGATCGCGCTGCTTTCGCCATTTTTCCGTCAACCGATGGGCGATTTGCGCCGCTGTGATGCCATGATAGCCGACTGCCGCATACATATCGTCTTCGTTCGAGAAGTTGAACTTTTCGGCGACGCGCTTTACGTTGTCGGCCGTCATCACTTCTTTCGGCTCAAAGCCGAGGCTGCGCACCTCTTTTTCGACCATCTCTTTGCCTTTTTCGATGTTTTCTTCGCGCCGTTGCTTTTTGAAAAACTGGCGGATTTTGTTGCGCGCCTGCGACGTTTTCGCCAGTTTCAGCCAGTCTTGGCTCGGACCGTACGAATGATTGGAAGTTAAAATTTCGACGATGTCGCCCGTTTGCAGCTTGTAGTCAAGCGGCACCATTTTGCCGTTGACTTTCGCCCCGATCGTCTTGTTGCCGATTTCCGAATGGATGCGGTAAGCGAAATCGATTGGCACCGATCCGGCCGGCAGCTCGATGACATCGCCTTTTGGCGTGAAGACGAACACCATGTCGGAAAACAAATCCATCTTGAGCGATTCCATGAACTCTTCGGCATTGCTGGCGTCGTTTTGCCATTCCAAAATTTCCCGAAACCAAGACAGCTTTTCTTCAAACGAGTTGGGTTTGATCGTCTTTCCTTCTTTGTACGCCCAGTGGGCGGCGATCCCGAACTCGGCGATTTGATGCATTTCAAACGTGCGGATTTGCACCTCAAGCGGTTCGCCTTTTGGGCCGATCACCGTCGTATGGAGCGATTGGTACATGTTCGGCTTCGGCATGGCGATGTAGTCTTTAAAGCGCCCCGGCATTGGCTTCCAGCATGTATGAATAATGCCGAGCACAGCATAGCAGTCTTTGATGCTGTTGACGATGATGCGGACAGCGAGCAAATCGTAAATTTCGTTGAACTGTTTATTTTGCATCACCATTTTTCGATAAATGCTGTAAATATGTTTCGGACGCCCGGAAATTTCGCAAGGAATATGCACTTCGTTGAGCCGTTCGCGCACTTCTTGAATGACTTCCTCCAAATATTGCTCGCGCTCGGCCCGCTTTTTCTTCATTAAATTGACGATGCGGTAATATTGCTGCGGGTTTAAATAGCGAAGCGCCGTATCCTCAAGCTCCCATTTGATTTTCGAAATGCCGAGCCGATGCGCGAGCGGAGCGAAAATTTCGAGCGTCTCATTGGCAATGCGCCGTTGCTTTTCCACCGGCAAATGTTTTAACGTCCGCATATTGTGCAGCCGGTCGGCGAGCTTGATCAAAATGACCCGGATATCTTGCGCCATGGCCAAAAACATTTTCCGGTGGTTTTCCGCCTGCTGTTCTTCCTGCGATTTATATTTAATTTTCCCAAGCTTCGTCACCCCGTCGACAAGCATCGCCACTTCCGCGCCGAACTCGCGCTCGAGGTCTTCTTTTGTCGCCTCGGTGTCTTCGATGACATCATGCAAAAACCCGGCGGCGATCGTTGTCGCGTCCATCTTTAAGTCCACCAAAATGCCCGCGACTTGAATCGGATGGATGATGTATGGTTCGCCCGATTTCCGAAATTGGTCGCGATGGGCGTGCTTGGCAAACTCATACGCCTTTTTCAAAAAGGCGACGTCTTGTTCCGACAAATAACAGCTCGCTCGTTCAAACACTTGCTCCGCTGTCAGCACTTGTTCATTGGCCATAGGGTTGAATCACCTTTTTAATCGATTAAAATTGAAGCTGCAAAGCACAGAGGTCCGTTGCGTTCATACGGTTAATAAGAAAGAGCACTCATGTGTGAGTGCCCCTTTTTTCTTTATTGTATCCGAAGATGCGAACAATGTCGACTGTTTAAAACTGCATCAGCGTCAAAATATCGTAGCCTTCCAATTTTTTGCGGCCGCCAAGCTCGGTAAGCTCAATCAAAAACGCCAATCCGGCCACCACTCCGCCGAGCTGTTCCACCAAATCGATCGTCGCCCGCATCGTCCCGCCCGTCGCCAGCAAATCGTCGGTGATCAACACGCGCTGCCCTGGCTTAATGGCATCTTTATGCATCGTCAAGACATCTGTTCCATATTCCAGGCCATACTCCACACGGACGACTTCGCGCGGCAGCTTCCCTTCCTTGCGCACCGGCGCAAATCCGACGCCAAGCGCATAGGCGACTGGGCATCCGATGATAAAGCCGCGCGCTTCCGGACCAACGACGATATCGATTTGTTTTTCGCGCGCATATTGAACAATTTGGTCGGTCGCATATTTGTACGCCGGACCGTTGTCCATCAGCGTTGTAATATCTTTAAACATGATGCCCGGCTTCGGGAAATCGGGCACAATCGTAATGTATTGTTTTAAGTCCATGATACGTTTGCCTCCTCGTGCGTTTGCGAACGTGTCATTTCCGCCAAACAGCGTTTCAATTGCTCGTAAGTGGAATAGACTAACTGATGCTCCGCCTCGAGCTCGTCCCGCCGCCGGCGGTACGTCGGCGATTCGTGCAAATCGCGCTTCGCCGGCTGATGAACGAGCGAAATGACGCCGTTTTGTTCGTTGATAAAGTCAAGCTCTAAAAATACTTTCGCCATAAAATGAACCGTCTCTTCCGTCCAACCGCGGGCGCGGGCCAGCTCACCACCGCGCTTGGCGAGCGGAAACGAACGGTGTTGATGCAAAAAGGCGTAAAACCATTTAAAATGGTCGCGCGTCGGAAACGTGCGGAAAAATTGCGCCTCGGGCTGGGCAAACACCGCGTAAATGCGCGCCGGCCGCCCGCTGCCAAGAAGCGCCGACAGCAAGGCCAGCCGCGGCGGCACGTCAAGCAGCACGACATAGCGGTCGTCAATCGATAAGGCGCCCGCCTCTTCTTCGGTCGGCACGCAATGAAGCTCCCCGCGAAATGGCGCCACGTCCGGGCGCTGCCCAGTTTCACAGCGAAAGGAGACGACTAGCCGCTTCTCTTTTGGCAGCCGCTCAAGAAGTGGACGGACGTCGCGGCAGCCGCGGACGTCAAACAGCTGGCAGTCGCTGACCGCCAGATCACACAACGACAGCTGCGGCTTGGCGAACCCGTTCCATTCGTTCACCGACAGCTCCCCGACCGCCGAAATGCGCGCATCCGGAGCGATTTCTTCGCATAACGGCCCAAGGCCGAAGCCGATGGCATCGATCGCGGCCCCGTCTTGGGAAAAGACGGCTTTCATATGGGCTCCGTTCGCCCCGACGCGCCGCATGGTTTCAACGGACGCCCCTTCAATGAGAACAAGCGGCCGCGGATTGCCGACGCCAAACGGAGCGAACCGCTCAAGGCTGCGGGCGGCCGACAGCGTCAACTCAGCAATCGAACAGGAAGCATCAATGAACGTCGGCGGCGTAAAATCGTCCTCAGACAACGTTTCGGCGGCGATGTCGTTCAGCCGTTGCCGTAATTCTTCGACATCATCAAGCGACAATGTCATCCCCGCCGCCATCGGGTGGCCGCCAAAGTGCGGCAACAGGTCGCGGCATTGCGACAGGCTGGCGAATAAGTCAAACCCATGAATGCTGCGGGCTGACCCTTTGGCGATCCCTTTTTCCCGGTCGATTGAAAGCACGACCGCCGGGCGGTAAAACTGCTCGACAAGCTTAGAAGCGACAATGCCCACCACTCCGGCATTCCATCCTTCGCCTGCCACAACCAAGACGCGATGTTCCTCAGGAGGAAATTGGCGGCGCACCATGTCCGCCGCTTCTTCAGCGATTTGTGCCACAAGCTGCTGACGTTCGCGGTTTAACTCGTCCATCTCCGCCGCCAGCTGCACCGCTTCGTTCTCATCGTCCGTCATTAAGAGCGCCACTGCCGGATCGGCGCCGCCGAGGCGCCCCGCCGCGTTCAAGCGCGGAGCGATGACAAATCCGACCGTCTGTTCGTTGATGGCCGCCGCATCAATGCGGCATTGCCGAAAAAGAGCGCGCAGCCCGATGCGCTCCGTCGCTCGCAACGCTTCAAGCCCGTGTGCAACAAAGAGGCGGTTTTCCCCAACAAGCGGAACCAAATCAGCGATCGTGCCGATCGCGACCAAATCAAGCAAATGGCGCGGCACCCGCCCAAGCAAGGCATGGGCTACCTTAAACGCAACGCCGACGCCGGCTAAATCGCGAAACGGATATGTACTTCCCGGCTGCTTCGGATGAATGATCGCATGCGCCTCCGGCAACACCGGACCTGGCTCGTGGTGATCCGTTACGATGACATCCATCCCCCACTCGTTGGCGGCCGCAATTTCCTTGACCGCCGCAATCCCATTGTCGACGGTCACAATGACGGAAACGCCGCGCTCTTTTGCGGAGCGAAACGCCGCCATGTTCGGCCCGTATCCTTCCGTAAATCGGTTCGGAATGTAGAACTCGACCGACGCCCCCGCCTCCTTGAGAGCACTCACCATCACCGACGTGCTGCAAACGCCATCGGCATCATAATCGCCGTATACCAACACTCGTTCACCTGCGTCGATCGCCCGCTTTAGACGCTGAATCGCTCGCTCCATCCCGTCAAGCAAAAACGGATCATGAAACGGTTGCTCAAGCGGATTGAGAAACGCCGCCGCCTCCGAGGCCGTCCGCACCCCGCGGCGGACGAGAAGCCTCGCCAATAAGGGCGGGACGCCGGCTTCCTCAGCAAGCCGCCTCACCACTTGCTCATCGAGGCGCTCCACCTCCCAACGCGTTTTCGCTTTCAACATGTCTCCCACCTCAACTCTCCTTATTATACAAAAAGGAGAAAAGGGCAGGCAACGACATTACGGTTTTTTTTCCGGGTTGTACGGGTTGATGTGAACCATGACATTGCGGACGCGCGGCAGCGTCAGCAGTTTTTCTTTCACTTTTTTTCCGATTCGGTGCCCCTCTTCGACCGTCAATCGCGGATCGACGGCGATTTTCAAATCGACGATGACGTAATGGCCGTGCTCGCGCGCATGCAGCTCATTGATTTGCCGCACATCGGGAACGGACAAGACCGCCTCGCGCAAATAGCCGGCCTCTTCTTCGTGAAGCACATGGTCGATCGCCGTATGGACCGACTGTCGGCCAAGGTCCCATGCCATTTTCAGAACAAGCAGCGAGACGAACAATCCGGCGAGCGGATCGGCGTATACAAGCCAGCCAATCTCCCATTTTCCACCGACAATGGCGGCGCCGACGCCGATGAGCGCAGCAAACGACGAAAACACATCCGATCGGTGCTCATAGGCGTTGATGATCAGCGCATCGCTGTTTAGCTTTTTCCCGAGCCGGTATTTATAGCGAAACATCGCCTCTTTGACGGCGATCGACAACAACAAGACGTAAATGGCGGCCGCCCCCGGCGGCGACAGTGGGGCGAAAAATGACAGAAACGATGAGCGCCCGATCTCAAGCCCAACAAGAAAGAGAAGAACCGCCACAATAATGGCGGCAATCGACTCCGCTTTTCCGTGCCCGTACGGATGATCCTCGTCCGGCGGACGCGCGGCAGCCCGCAGTCCAACCCAAACGGCGAACGAGCCGGCAACATCGGACGCCGAATGGGCGGCATCAGCGATCAACGCTTGGCTTTGGCTCCACACGCCGACCGCCGCCTTGACGGCAGCAAGCGCCATATTTCCAGCAATCCCGACGATCGCTGCCGTTTTCGCCTGCCTGAACCGCTGTTCGTGTTCCATGGCCATCTCCCCCACCTTTGCATTCAGCAGCCTCACGCGCTGCCTATATTGCATCTGACGGTTAGTGTATCCATTTTCCGCCCCGAGCATTGCACCGAACAAAAAGGCGCCGGAAAAGCACATTCACACTTTTCCGGCGCGCTGTTACACCTGTGGTTCGGCCTCGGCCGCCGCTTTTTTGGCTCCTTTCCCTTTTTTGAACTCCTGTCCCTTCCAAACGACCCAAAGCTGAGAAGCGATGCAAAGCGACGAATAGACGCCGCACACAAGTCCAACGAGCAAAGCGAGGTTGAAATTGCGGATCGCTTCGCTGCCAAAGATGAGCAACGCGATGACTGTAAACAAGACGGTCAATACGGTGTTGACCGAGCGCGTAAATGTTTGCTGCAACGCCCGGTTGACGATATGCTTCAAGTCGTCGACCGTTTTCACTTTCCGCTTTTTCATCAAATCCCGGATGCGGTCAAACGTGACGATCGTATCGTTGATCGAGTACCCGATGATCGTCAGCACCGCGGCGATGAATGTCAAATCGACTTCAAGACGCGTCAAGCTGAACACCGTGACAATGAAAAAGGCGTCATGCAACAGGGCGACGATCGCTGCCAACGCCATCCGCCACTCAAAGCGGATCGTCACGTAAAGAATGATGCCGATCGATGAAATAAGCACAGCGATGAGCGCATTGCGGGCAAGCTGCTTGCCGACGACCGGCGAGACGGTGCTGATGTTTGGTTCGTTGCCATACGCTTGCTTCAATTCGTTTTTCAACTTGGCAATTTCTTGCTTATCGAGCACGCCAATCAAGCGGACGACGCCTGTTTTCCCGTCCGTGCCGGACAGGACGACACCTTCCGGCTTGTAGCCGAGCCGCTCGAAATAACCGCTCAGTTCTTTGGCGTCAATCGGCTGGCTGCTCGTCACCTCAACGCGCGTGCCACTAGTGAAATCGATGCCAAGATTCAACCCCATCGCAAACAACGAGATGACGCCGGCGATCGTCAATGCGCCAGAGAAAACGAAAAACTTTTTGCTATGTTTGACAAAATCCCAGCGGTCAAATTTTGTCGGCACTTCCGTTTCCTCGGTCGTTTCGGCAATGTTTAAGATTTCCGATTTCTTGACGCCAAACCACTCTGGCTTTTTATCGAACCACCGGCTTGACACAAGCAGGCCGAGCAGCAGCCGCGTGCCGTAAACGGCAGTGAGAAAGCTGACGATGATGCTGATGATGAGCGTCGTCGCAAATCCTTTCACCGAGCTTGTCCCATAAATAAAGAGGACAGCGCCGGCGATGATCGTCGTAAGGTTGGCGTCAAAAATCGTCGCAAACGACCCGCGTTTGCCGGCGCGGAACGCCGACAGCATTGACTTGCCGAGCTTCAGCTCCTCTTTGATCCGTTCGTACGTAATAATGTTGGCATCGACCGCCATCCCAACCCCTAAAATAAGGGCAGCAATGCCCGGCAGCGTCATCACGACGTTCATCCAATCAAACAAAAGCAAAATCAAATAAATGTATACCGACAGCGTAATGACGGCGATGATCCCAGGAAGCCGGTAAAACCAAATCATGAACAAGAAGATCGCCGCCACGCCGATGATGCCGGCCAACACCGTTTTTTGCAGGGCGTTTTTCCCAAACTGAGCGCCGACGGACGTCGAATAAATTTCATGCAGCTCGACCGGCAGCGCGCCGGCATTGAGCAAATCAGCCAGCTGTTGCGCTTCTTTGACCGTAAAATTGCCGACGATCGACACATCCGTCTGATTGAACACTTGATTGACCGAAGCGGCGGAAATAAATTTCGGATCGGCTTTGCCCGCCTCTTTCCGGTAGGAGTCCACCCCTTCTTTAAAATCGAGCCAAATGACTAAAATGTTGTTGGGCGGCCCCATTTTATATACTTTTTCCGTCACTTGGCGGAACTTGTCGGCGTCTTTCAATTTCAGAGCGACGCTCGGTCGGCCGTTTTCATCAAACGACAGCTTTGCTCCGCCTTGGACGAGATCGCTCCCGTCCATGAGCACGTTGTCATTGACGTCGCGGAACGTCAATTTCGCCTGTGTGGACAAAATTTCGCGCGCCTCATTTTGGTCTTTCACCCCGGCGAGCTGGACGCGGATGCGGTTTCCTCCTTCAATGTCCACCCGCGGCTCGCTGACGCCAAGGACGTTGATCCGTTTATTCAGCGCGCTGACAGTGCTTTGCAGCGTCTCTTGGTCGATCTTATCGCCTTTTTTGGCCGGCTTCACTTCATACAGCACTTCAAAACCGCCTTGCAAGTCAAGGCCCAGTTTGATGTTATGTACAATTCCTCGAATCGTCGGCCCCATCACTCCAGCAAACAAAAGCAGGAGCAGAAAAAAGGCGACGATGCGGCTTCGTTTTACCATTCTCCTTAAGATCCTCCTTCAACTTGCTTCGGCGCCGTCCGCCGCAGCGCCAAGCAAAACATTGGCCTCGCCTTCCATTATGAAACAGCAGCCGGCAAGTGTCAATTTTCCACTATAACAATTCCTTTAAAACCCGCTTCAACTCATCATCGCCGGCCGCCTGTTGTTTATACGAACGCATCGTCAAAAATGTCATATACTCGCCCGCCGAAAGAGAGAAAATGTCGCTGACCAACTCATGCAGCCTTTTTTCCGCCGGCCGATGCTTCCACTTGCGGGAACATAAACATTCCCACAGCCCGTCCATCGTCACTTGCGTATAGCCGAGAAGACGAAACTCATCGCACTTCGACTCGAGCGCCGGCATGAGCTGTTCGCGCAGCTTCCGGCTTTCATCCATCCCCCATCCCCCCTCGTATCCATTGCCGCCTGCCAATGTTGTCATGCTTGGCCATGGGCCTTGCATATATTGTATAAAAGATGGAGGCATTTGAGAAGGCAGGGAGAGAAAATGTCTAAATTTTTACAAGGTACGGTCATTTTAATCGCCGCTGGCTTTATTACGAAAATTCTCGGTTTCATCAACCGAATCGTCGTCGCCCGCATGATCGGCGATGAAGGAGTCGGGCTGTACATGATGGCCGTGCCGACGCTCGTTTTGGCGATTACAGCGACGCAGATCGGGCTGCCGGTCGCCATTTCCAAACTCGTCGCCGAAGCAGAGGCGGCCGGCGACCGGCAGCAGGTCAAAAAAATCCTCGTCGTGTCGCTCACCACCACCGGCACCTTAAGCATCGTGCTTCTGCCGGCGTTGATCGCAGCTGCGCCATGGCTCTCCCGGACGATGTTCACCGACCCGCGCACGTACTATCCGCTTCTTGCCATCGCTCCAATTGTGCCGATCGTCGCCATCTCTTCGGTGCTGCGCGGCTACTTTCAAGGACGCCAGCAAATGAAACCGTACGCCTACTCGCTCTTGATGGAACAAATCGTCCGCATCAGCTTGATCGCCTTATGCACACAGCCGCTTTTGCCGTACGGCGTCGAGTATGCCGCCGCCGGCGCCATGGCGTCTTCTGTTCTCGGCGAGCTGGCAGCATTATTGTATTTGCTGTTTCTATTTAAGGTTAAAAAATCGATTCGTCTGCGGACAAAGTTTTTTCACTACGTCCAAGCCGGCAAAGAGACGTTCGTCCGCCTCATGCGCATCGCCCTGCCGACAACCGGCGGCCGTTTGATCGGCTCACTTTCTTGGTTTTTTGAACCAATCGTCGTCGCCAACAGCTTGGCATTGGCCGGCATCGCCGCCTCCACTGCCACGAGGCAATACGGACAGCTTGTCGGCTACGCGTTGCCATTGCTGACGTTGCCGTCGTTTATTACGTACGCGCTTTCGACCGCCCTGGTGCCGGCCATCAGCGAAGCAATGGCGCAACGCAAGCTGCTTTTGGTCGAATACCGAATCGCCCAGGCGATGCGCTTGTCGCTTGTCACCGGCGGCCTTTCCACCGTCGTTCTTTACTTGTTCGCCGAGCCGCTCATGCGCTGGATGTACGGCACAGGTGAAGCCGCGATCTTTATTCAAGTGATGGCGCCTTTTTTCTTATTGTATTATTTCCAAGGCCCGCTGCAGGCGGTCTTGCAAGGACTGGACTTGGCGAACGCCGCCATGACGAACAGCTTGATCGGAGCAGTGGTGAAGCTCGTGTGCATCTTCGTCCTTGCTTCCCGTCCAAGTTTAGGCATTATGGGCGCGGCGCTGGCGACTGCAGTCAGCACCGTTCTTGTGACGTTGCTTCACTTTGCCACGGTCGTCAAGGCGGTGTCTTTTTCCATCGATGCGCGCGAGTACATCAAAGCGCTTAGCGCCATCATCGCCGCGGGCGCAATCGGCTATGCGCTCTCCCGCCATCCGCTTTTGGCCGTGCCCGCACCGCTTTGGACGCTGCTTGCCATAGCCGCGACAGCCGTCCTATATGCCGCCTGCCTCGTTCTGTTCCGGCTCATCCGGCGCGAAGAGCTCGTCTACCTTCCGGGGCTGCACTGGCTGGCCGGCAAAAACAAGCGTAAATAAACGTCTAAACCTGTCCGGCGGTGAATATATTGTGGTAAAAAGCGTTTGGGCCAAGGAGGGATCGCGGTGTCACGGCTTGGCAGTGCACTGGTGTATGGAATCGCCACCATTTTTGTGTTGGCGGCGCTCGTCAGCTTCATTTTTTCGTTGTTGCTCAAATGGACGGACATTCACGAATCGTCGCTCACCTGGATCGTGTTTGCCGCCTCGGTTGTCTCGCTGTTTATCGGCGGCGTTGTCGCCGGGGGAAAAAGCCAAGAAAAAGGATGGCTCGCCGGCGGGCTGACCGGCCTCTTATTTACGGCGATCATCTTTTTGTTTCAATTTCTTGGCATGGAAAAATCGTTTACCGTCGAACAATGGCTGTACCACCTGACCTTTTTCGCCGCCGCTTCCTTAGGCGGCATCGTCGGGGTCAATTTGTCATCGTCGCGCTATGAACGGACGTAAAAACGACAAACCAGCGCAAAAGCAAAAGGTGTCCTCAAAGCAAACGGGACACCTTTTGTGATGGAGAGCGCGATGGTAAGAAACGAGATTGCGTCTCGCTCGCGCTTTTCGCACCGCCGTTCAAATCGGCGCTCAAGCTTAGACGCCGATGGCCGCGCTTTCGCTACACCTTGCTTTCCGCCACCACTTCTCTCACCGCGGAGCGGTCGAACGTCAGCCGCGTGCCGTCGCCGGCGCGAACGATGATTTTGTCCTCATCGACCGAGTCGATGATGCCGTGCAATCCACCGATCGTGATGATTTTATCGCCTTTTTTCAAATTCGCCTGCATTTGCTGGATGGCGCGCTGCCGTTTTTGCTGCGGACGGATGAGCAAAAAGTAGAAAATAATGAAAAACAGCACGATCGGCAGCAAGTTGGCGATCGTTGCGTTCATGCAATCCCCCTCCTTTCCAGCCGTTAAAAGTTTTTCGCGTTCGGCTTGTTGAAGCCGTAGCGTTCGAAAAATTCCTCGCGGAAATCGGCGAGTCGATCTTCGCGGATCGCTTGTCTCACCTGCTCCATCAATTTTATCAAAAAATAGACGTTATGGTAAGACGTGAGGCGAATGCCAAATGTTTCATCGCATTTGATGAGATGGCGGATGTACGCGCGCGTATAGTTCCGGCACGTGTAGCAGTCGCAGTTCGGGTCAAGCGGCGAAAAATCGCGGGCGTACTGGGCGTTTTTAATGACGACCCGCCCTTCGCTCGTCATCACCGTCCCGTTGCGGCCGATGCGCGTCGGCAAGACGCAGTCGAACATGTCGATGCCGCGGATCGCCCCGTCAATGAGCGAATCCGGCGAACCGACGCCCATTAAATAGCGGGGCTTGTCCGCCGGCAGAAGCGGCGTCGTAAACTCAAGCACCCGGTTCATGACGTCTTTCGGCTCGCCGACCGACAGCCCGCCGACCGCATAGCCCGGGAAATCGAGCGACACTAAATCGCGAGCGCTCTGCCGGCGCAACTCCTCATACTCGCCGCCTTGGACGATGCCAAACAGCCCTTGCTCATTCGGGCGACGGTGCGCTTTCAGGCATCGTTCGGCCCAACGGCTCGTCCGCTCGATGGACTGTTTCATGTATTCATACGTCGCCGGATACGGCGGGCACTCATCAAACGCCATGATGATGTCGGCGCCAAGCGCATTTTGAATTTCGACTGCTTTTTCCGGCGATAAAAACAGCTTATCGCCGTTTAAATGGTTGCGGAAATAGACGCCTTCTTCCTCGATGCGGCGGAATTCGCTTAAGCTAAACACTTGAAAGCCGCCGGAGTCGGTCAAAATGCCGCGATCCCAATTCATAAACGCATGCAGCCCGCCCGCTTCCGCGACAATGTCATGCCCGGGGCGCAGCCAAAGATGATACGTGTTGCTTAAAATGACGCCGGCCCCCATTTGTTTCAGCTCTTCCGGCGACAGCGTCTTGACCGTGGCGAGCGTCCCAACCGGCATAAACATCGGCGTTTCAAACGAGCCGTGCGGCGTATGGAGGATGCCGAGGCGCGCGCCCGTCTGCCGGCACGTTTTAATCAGTTCAAAGCGAATCGGTGTCGTCAACGTGCTCGTCTCCTTTCTCAAATGATGAGCATCGCATCGCCGAAGCTGAAAAAGCGATACCGCTCTTTCACCGCCACTTCATACGCGTGCAAAATATTTTCGCGCCCGGCGAGCGCACTCACGAGCATGATGAGCGTCGATTTCGGCAGGTGGAAGTTCGTCACCAGCCCATCAATCCCTTTGAACTCATAGCCCGGATAGATGAAAATGTCGGTCCAGCCGCTTTCTGCAGCAAATCGGCCGTTATGTTTGCCCGCGATCGTCTCGAGCGTCCGTGTCGACGTCGTGCCGACGGCGATGATGCGGCCGCCCTGCTCCCGAACGCGGTTTAACGTCTCGGCCGTTTCCTCGCTCATTTGGTAAAACTCGGCGTGCATATCGTGCTTCTCGACTTCGTCCACTTGCACCGGCCGAAATGTGCCAAGCCCGACATGAAGGGTGATGAAGACGATATGCACCCCTTTTTCACGAATGGCGTCAAGCAGCTCTTCGGTGAAATGCAAACCGGCGGTCGGCGCCGCCGCCGAACCAATTTCACGGGCGTACACCGTCTGATACCGTTCCGGGTCGTCAAGCTTTTCTTTAATGTACGGGGGCAGCGGCATCTCTCCAAGTTCGGCCAACACTTCATAAAACAGGCCGTCATACGAAAACTCAAGCACTCGCCCGCCGTGTTCCAGCGTATCGAGGCAGACGGCTTCAAGCTTCCCCTCGCCAAAGGTGAGTTTCGTTCCTGGCTTGACTCGTTTTCCCGGCTTGACGAGCGTCTCCCAACGGTCACCGTCCAATTGCTTTAACAGCAGCACTTCGACCGTTCCGCCCGTTTCCTCTTTTTCGCCGTAAAGCCGCGCCGGCATGACGCGCGTATCGTTTAAAACGAGGCAGTCGCCCGGATTCAAGTACGAAATAATGTTGCGAAACATTTCATGGCGAATGGCGCCCGTTCGTTTATCGAGCACCATGAGCCTTGATGCCGCCCGGTCTGGAAGCGGCGTTTGCGCAATCAACTCTTCCGGCAAACGAAAATCAAACAAATCGACTTTCATGCAGTTCTCCTTCCTTCAGCGAAATCGTCCGAGCACGTAAAAAATCAACGATAACACAACGCTCAGCAAGATGGATGTCACAACGGGAAAATAAAACGTCATATTCCCTTTGCGGATTACAATATCCCCAGGCAAGCGGCCGAGTTTGACAAACTGCATAACAAACCCGACAATAATGAGCACAACGCCGATCGTCATGATCAACTTCGGCAGACTGTTCACCGCTTCGGCACCTCCATTCCGAAATGCGCATACGCCGCCGGCGTCACCACGCGCCCGCGCGGCGTACGCTGCAAGAGACCGATCTGCATCAAGTACGGCTCATATACTTCTTCAATCGTTTGTGCTTCTTCGCCGATGACGGCCGCCAGCGTTTCGAGCCCGACCGGGCCTCCGGCGAATTTTTCAATCATCGCTGAAAGCAGCTTATGGTCGATCTGGTCGAGCCCGAGCCGGTCGACTTGCAGCCGCTCGAGCGCCTCGACAGCAAGCGGCAGCGTAATCCCCCCATCTCCGCGCACTTGCGCGAAATCGCGGACGCGCCGGAGCAAACGGTTGGCGATGCGCGGCGTGCCGCGCGCCCGACGGGCAAGCTCAAACGCCGCTTCGCGCTCGATGCCGATTTGCAAGATGGCTGCCGCCCGCTCAATGATTTGGGCCAGTTGGTCGATGTGATAGTATTCGAGCCGGCTGATGACACCAAACCGGTCGCGAAGCGGCGCCGACAGCGCCCCGGCTCTCGTCGTCGCTCCGACGAGCGTAAACGGCGGCAAGTCGAGGCGGAGCGTGCGCGCATCCGGCCCTTTGCCAATCGCGATATCCAAACAATAATCTTCCATCGCCGGATAGAGCACCTCTTCCACCGCCCGCGGCAGCCGGTGGATCTCATCAATAAAAAGCACATCCCCCGGCTCAAGCGAAGCGAGAAGCGCCGCCAAATCTCCCGGCCGCTCGAGCGCCGGCCCGGACGTCGCGCGCAGCTTGACGCCCATTTCATTGGCAATGATCACGGCGAGCGTCGTTTTCCCAAGCCCCGGCGGTCCATACAGCAACACATGGTCGAGCGTCTCTTCGCGCAGCTTGGCCGCTTCAATGAACACTTTTAAGTTTTCTTTGATCTTATCTTGCCCGATATACTCATGCAAATATTGCGGGCGCAAGCTTGGCTCAAACGCCGCCTCTTCCCCTAAAGCCGCGCCGGATACAAGCCGTTCCTCCACGGTCATCCCTCCCTAAAGCTGCCCGTTATTTCAACAGCAGCGCCAGCGCCCGCTTCACATACTGTTCCGTCGACATCGCTTCTTCGCGGAGCGCCGGAATGATTTTCTCGATCTCCCGTTCAGCGTAGCCGAGCGCCTTGAGCGCCGCCACCGCCTCGGCGAGCGCGCCGGAAAGCGGTGCGGCCGAACGTGCAGCCGCCGGCGCCGCAAGCGACCCGAGCTTCCCTTTTAAATCCAAAATCATTTGTCGGGCCGTCTTTTTGCCCACGCCTGGAAACTTGCATAAAAACGCCTCGTTTTCTTCCTCGATGGCCCGCGCCAGTTCATCCGGACGCCCGGCCGCCAAAATGGCGAGGCCGCCTTTCGGCCCGATGCCCGACACTTGCAGCAGCTTGGCGAACAAGTTGCGCTCCTCGCGCGTTGGGAACCCGTACAGGGCGCGCACATCTTCACGCACATATTCGTATGTATAGACGGTCACCGCCGCCTCACGGCTTTCCTGAAACGCAAACGGGTTCGGCGTAAAGATCTCGTAGCCGATGCCGTTATGGTCGATGACGATATATTCCGGGCAAACGTAATCGACATACCCGCGGATGAACTCGATCAACGGATGCTCCTCTCCTTTTTTTCGTCCTTTCATTGTATCATATGATTCCATTATAGCAAAAAGAAATCCCGCGATGCGCTTTGCACCACGGGCCTTTATTTCGGCTTATTGAACGACCGCAAAATGGCGGTACATTTCGATCACTTGTTCATACCGTTCTTTCGAGAGGACGCGAATTCCTTGCTTCAACTTCTTCTGCTGGCGGCTTTCGAGCTTTTGCACATCGATTTGGAAAAACGACTGAATGATTTTGCTCGACCGGCCGGGCTTGCCGTTGAAAATAGACAACGTGCCATCGTCCGTAATTCCGAAGTAGCCGTTTGTTTTTAACAGCGGTGAAATGTCGTTGATTGTTTTGCGAAACACGATCGTCTGGTCATCAAGCGTCACAAGTTGCCAATCGCGATATTTTTTCCATATTTCTGTCATCGAATCGATTGTTTCTATGACTTTCTCTTCGCTCATCTCTCCGTCCAAGTATTGCCGCTCGAGCACAATCGTCATCTTGACCGGCGCGGCGGATGCCGAATGAACCGGCAGCGCGATGGCGGCGATCCACAGCATGAGGGAAAGAATTCGCATCGTTTGTTCCTCTCTTCTCGGATGATGGTTCCTTTACGCCACTAGTTTCACCAGCGGACGCCATTTTATTCATGCTCCATCAACTTTTTTGCAAGGCAAGCTGCCGTCGGTCCAAAAAGTGGGGCGGGGATTCGAGCCAACGGCGCTCGATCATCATATTCCATTATGTTCCACGACCTTCGAACGTATGTACAAAAAATCCGCCGGCTTCGCCGACGGACGTCGCTACTCCTCAAGCACCGATTCGTCCAAATTATGGTGCACTTCTTGGACGTCATCATCATCTTCAAGCGTATCGATCAACTTCAGCATTTTTTTCAAATCGTCGCCCTCAAGCGTCGTATACGTTTGCGGAATCATCGTAATTTCCGCGCTGGCAAACGTGAATCCTTGCTGTTCCAGCTCGTCTTTCACCGTTTCAAACGATTCGGGCGCTGTATAAATTTCGAACGATTCGTCCGTTGTTTCCATCTCCTCGGCGCCCGCTTCAATGGCCAAAAGCAGCAATTCATCCTCATCAACGTTGTGCTGTTCGCGATCAATCACGAGCAGCCCTTTGCGCTCGAACAAATAGGAGACGCAGCCCGTTTCCCCTAAATTGCCGCCGTTTTTCGAAAACGCCGCACGCACGTTGGCAGCGGTGCGGTTTTTATTATCCGTCAGGCAAACGACCATGACAGCAACGCCGCCTGGTCCATATCCTTCGTAGCGAATTTCCTCATAGTTGGTATGTTCTTGGGTTCCAGTTGCTTTTTTAATCGCCCGTTCAATGTTTTCGCTCGGCATGTTGGCCGCTTTCGCCTTCTCAATGACAAGGCGCAGGCTCGGATTGGACGCTGGATCGCCTCCGCCGCTTTTGGCGGCCACATAAATTTCCTTCGCCAGTTTCATGAACAGTTTGCCGCGTTTGGCATCTTGAGCATTTTTCCGCCGTTGGATATTTTTCCACTTCGAATGTCCAGCCATCGACAGTTCTCCTCTCATCGCAACGGAATGTTCCGACTATTACTATAGCAAAAAACGCGGAAATTGTCAGCCAAGCTCCAGCGAAGGAGCAGCCATGAAAAAAGGCGCCCCGCTTTTTTTGGGACGCCTTTTTCGTTTGTCACCGAGTGTTTTCCGGCCGTTCTTGAATCGTGCCATCGATAAAAATGGTGCGCAAATCACGGCGGATTTCTTCCATATTGATTGGAGTCCCGCGTCGAAGCGCATTGTCAATCGTGCGGATGCGTTGGTACATGCTCGGATTCGAGGTGACGCGCACCCGCTTGCCGTCCGCGTACGGAGCGACCGCTTGCTCGACACGCTTCTCAAGTTGCTCGGGATGACGGTCGTCTGTGGCAATCGCGATGAGCGCCTGATCGCCATACACAACCGCGCGGGCATCGTCGACTCCGTTCACCGCTGCGGCGCGGCGGGAGAGCTTCTCAGCCAAACCGCCGGCATAGCTTCGGTAGTACGACGGGTGCGGATCGACGTTTAGCGAGTGCAAATGCCCATGGTAGTTGTAATCGCTGTCACCGAAATCGACGTCGGGCGGAAGAGCCGGAACGTCCGTGTCAAACCGGGTCGCTGCTGGTCCTCCGAGGCGGCCGCCGTCCGCCAAATAATCGGTGACTGGACCGCGGCGCGCCCATATATAACGGTTGTCATAATTGAGCGCATTCGTCCCGTATCGGCCATAGCGGAAATCGTCGCCTCGCTCCGTCGAGTAAAAACCGATCGGTCTCGCCGCATCATGATAACGCTGCGCCCCTTCCTCATTCGCACGGTAGTTGGTGCATGAGGCAAGCAAGCCGGCGACCGACAACGCGCCGATCCATCTGACCGCGTATCTCAATGGAAAACCCCCCTTGGTTTCCTTCGCCCAAGGCTGGCATGAAGCCAGCCTTACGTTTAGCTTGCGGCAAACGCGGGGGGTTTATCGCTGCCAGTTCAACCCAACGAGGTGACGGCTAAAACTTCGGCGGCGCAATCGCCAACTGCCGTTTATGATGCGAACGTTCATGAAGCCGTTCAATAATGTTTCGATCGCGTTCTGGAATATCTTCCCCTTTTAAATATTTATCGATCATTTCATACGTCGTGCCCATTTCGCTTTCATCCGTCTGCCCTTCCCACAGTCCGGCGCTTGGAGCTTTCTTGATAATTTCTTCCGGGACGCCGAGCAGACGGCCCATTTCACGCACTTCGCCTTTTGTAAAGTGAATGAGCGGCACTAAATCGACTCCGCCGTCACCGTATTTCGTAAAGTAGCCCGTATGCCATTCGGCGGCGTTGTCCGTACCGACGACGAGATAGCCGTAATTGTTGGCGACCGCATACAACGTCGTCATGCGCAAACGCGCCCTTGTATTCGCATCGCCGAGGCGCGCGCGCTCTTCCTTCCACTCCCCGATGGCTTTCAGCTCGGCCTCGACCGCGCCAAACAACGTCCGGTGCGCCTCAGTCAAATCGATGACCAAATGCCGGATGCCGCAGCTTTTCACCACTTTCAGCGCATCTTCCATATCTTTCGGATTGCTTTTGCACGGCATGATCAGCCCCAGCGAATCGTCCGGAAAGGCGCGCTTAATTAAATGGGCGACAACCGCCGAGTCGATGCCGCCGCTGATGCCGACGACCGCCCCGTTTAAACCGGCTGATGAGACTTGGTCACGCAACCATTGCACGAGTTTGTCAATTTTTTCTTGCATCCGTCCTCGACTCCTTTTCCAAAGATTCTATTCTTCATTGTAGCATAGCATAAAGGCGGCGGACAAACCGTTCTCTCCGCTTGCGATCAAACACAAGGGGGCGGCGGCGCGCGGCGGCTGACCGCCATTCGCGAAGCACATCAGCCGGAAATAAGAGCGCATGCAAAAACCAGCGTTTTTCCAACCAACAGCGAAGCGGAGCGAAACGGGCGAGTGTTGAATATGACCAACCGATATACGGCAAGAGGCGATTGGCGTATTGGCAATAGTCAAGCCCAGGCGAGGCAAGAGCGGCCGCGTCATAGTCGATGAGATGCATCTGGCCGGTTGCGGTGCGCAAAAAATTATGGGAGGCGACATCACCATGAATGATGGCAGCAGAATCCGCCGTCAACTCTGGAGCATGCTCGCGACACGTTGATAGACAGTAATCCGCCCAGCTCAGCGTAAATAAAATGTCTTCTTTGTCCATGATCGTTTCAACAACAGGCAAATGTCGGCAAAACTCCTCATAGCGGCGCCGCCATTTGTCATACAGCTGCGCACGCGGCAGCCCCATCGCCTCCTGCTCGCTGCTGGCGATGTTTGCCGTTGCTGTATGGTAACGTTCGAGCAAACGAAGTCCATCGGCGGCGTCAGCCCAAGCGGCAAACGAGATTGGACGCGCTCCGGCCACATATTCCGTCAGCAGCCAATAGCATCCGCCGGCTTCAACCACTCCGCCGCGCCCGATCGGCATAGGAGCCGGCGCGGCAAAAAAACCGGCCTTCCTTAATGCGGCAAGAAGCCAGGCGTGCCGCGCGGCCGCAACAGGAAAGCGATACGCCTTGGCGACAAACATTCCTTGCCGGGCGACAATGGCTAAGACATGTGGTTTCAATGCCACAACTTGTTGAATAACAAGCCGATATTGGCGGTCAAGAAGAAAAAAGAGACGGCCGGCGGCGTCTCTTTTCACTTGGCTATTGTTCCTCGCCATGCCCGCTCTCCTCATCCGGCGGTTCGCTAAACAAACGGGGGCCGGCAACCGGCGGGGCGGATGATGGCGGGTAGGATGGCGGCGCGTATCCCGCTGGACTTGTCGGATAAACGACGCCTGGCCACGGAAGCGGCGGCGCTGACTGCGGCGCATATCCGGATGGAGCCGGCAGGGCGTACCCTCCGTAGTACGGGGTCGGCGCATAAGCCGGCGCATACCCAAAAGGCGGATAGCCGACAGGCGAGGGGTACGCCGCAGGCGGCGCATAAACTGGCGTTGCAGCACCGGGCGGTGGGAAAACGCCCCCCGCCGACGGGACAAACGGGGCGGCAGCCCCAGGCCCAGAAAACGGCGGTTCTAATGATTCGCTGCTGCTTTCGCTAATGCCGGGAAACGGCGCTGAACCGTTTTCCGGACTTTCGCCGCTTTTCTCAACGGCCGACGGCGCAGACGATGGCAAATAGAACGGCGGCATGACCGGAAGCGGCGGCGTGTAAAATCCGTTCCCCGGCCAAACCGGCGGCACTGGCGCACATCCTTGCTCAATTCCAAATGTTGGGGCCGTCGGCGGGGCGACAGGAACATATGGAATGTTCGGCAACGGCGGCGCGTCTTCGCTCTCAGCCGCCGATTCCCCTTTCCATTCAGCTGGGCTCTCATTGTCCTCCTCTTTCATCATGTTGGGCAAAATATTGCTCGGCTTCGGCGGAATGGGCGGCACATTGGCCAGCGATTGAGCGAACGAAAGCTGAGGAGGCGGGGCCACCGGCGGAATCGTATGCACAAGCGGCGGCACAGAGGCGCCTTTCGCTTTTGCCCCTTCTTTTGCCTCCGCTTTCGGCGTTTTTGGCGCTTCTTGTGCCGCTGCTTTTGGCGCTTTTTTCTCGACAGCCTTTGACGTTTCGTTCATCGCCGCTTTCGGCGCCTCACCCGCTGGTGCCTTTGGCGCTTCATTGATGGGCGCATTCGGCGTTTCATTCACTGATACATTTGGCGTTTCATTCACTGATACATTTGGCGTTTCGTTCACCGGCACGTTCGGCGCTTCATTCACTGGCACATTCTCCGCCTTCTTCTCCGGCGCTTTCGGTGTTTCCTTTACGACTGCTTTGGGCGTTTTCTTTACCGCTACTTTCGGCGCCTCACCCGCCGGTTCGTTTACCGCTGCCTCGCCTTCCGGAGCATTGTCAAGCTCGGCATCAATGTGGAATGAGACGAACGGTTTCGCCTCCGCGTACGGGTGCTCTTTTACGTGCATTTTTTTGGGTGACACAGGCGCCTTCGTCTCTTTTTTGACCGGCACCCCTGCTGTCGGCACTTTGATTTTCATTCCAGGCATAATCATATTCGGGTCGCTCAAATGCCCATTTATTTTTTTCAATTGTTCAAAATCCACTCCATATTTTTGGGCGATTTTCCAAAGGGTGTCGCCCTTTTGGACAATATGGATTTTCACTCCGTTCCCCTCCTAAACCGAGACTGTTTACGCTCGATCAAACCGATGCTTGTTTCCCGTTATCGTCTTTCAACACAATGTATGACGATGATCGTTGATTTATGATAAAAAAATCCCTGACCAAACGAGGATCCCTCCTCGTCAAGCCAGGGAAAAAGCTAGGCAAGCGAAAGCATGCGGTCGAGCGCCTCTTTTGCCTCTGCGGCGATGTCTTTCGGAACGGTGATGCGGTTGACGACCACCCCTTGTTCCAACGATTCGAGCGCCCAGACGAAATGCGGTAAATCAATTCGATTCATCGTTAAACACGGGCACATATATGGATTGAGAGAAACAATTTCTTTGTCTGGATGTTCGTGCTTCAGCCGGTTCACCAAATTCATTTCCGTTCCAATCGCCCACTGGGTGCCGGGTGGAGCATTGCGGATCGTTTCAATAATGTATTTTGTCGAACCGGCGTAGTCTGCTTGCTGGACGACCTCCCAGCTGCATTCCGGATGGACGATGACATGGATTCCAGGCTTCATCCGTCGAATATGCTCGATTTGCCGCACGGTGAAGTTTTCATGCACGGAGCAATGTCCTTTCCAAAGAATGACTTTCACCTTGTCGAGATCGTCCGCCCCTTGGAGCGTCTCCTCATGCGGATCCCACACCGCCATCTCGTCAAGACGGATGCCGAGCGCATAGGCCGTATTTCTCCCTAAATGCTGATCCGGCAAAAAGAAAATTCGTTCATTCCGTGAAAGCGCCCAAGCCATCATCTTTTCCGCGTTCGACGAGGTGACGGTCGCTCCGCCATGGCGTCCGACAAACGCTTTAATCGCCGCGGTCGAATTGACGTACACAAGCGGCACGATCGTCTCGCCAAACCGCTCAATAAGCGCCGCCCATGCCCGTTCGACTTGGAAAATATCAGCCATATCAGCCATCGAACAACCGGCGCGCAAATCCGGCAAAATGACCGCTTGATGGTCGCTCGTTAAAATATCAGCGGTTTCCGCCATAAAATGGACGCCGCAAAACACAATATATTCCGCATCGCTGTTTTTCGCCGCGAGCTGGGCAAGCTGAAGCGAATCGCCGGTCGCATCGGCGAACTGAATGACCTCATCCTTTTGGTAGTGATGGCCCGGAATGAAAAGGCGCCTGCCGAACCGTTCTTTCACCGCGCGGGCGCGTGCTTCGAGCTCGCTTCGTTCCATCGTTTTATACCGTTCCGGCATCTCATCCAGCCGTTTCAACTGTTCAAGGACGTTCACGGTTCTCCCCTCCATTATCGCAAATTGAAACTCATATCGAGCGCTGGGGCGGAATGGGTTAAACATCCGAGCGAAATGTAGTCGACTCCGGTCGCGCCGTACGCCGCCACATTGGCGAGCGTAATTCCCCCCGACGCTTCCGTGATGATCGGCTTTGGCACAAGCCGGACGAACGCCCGCACCTCATCCGGCGTCCGGTTGTCAAACATAATGACATCCGCCCCGGCTTCGACCGCCTCGAGAACTTCGTCTTCCGTTTCGGTCTCTACTTCGATTTTCACCATATGCCCAAGCCGCTCCCGCACCATTTTGACGGCGCGGGCGATCGATCCGCAAAAGGCGATATGGTTGTCTTTAATCATGACACCATCGTACAAGCCAAAGCGGTGATTGTAGCCGCCGCCGCATGTGACGGCATATTTTTCAAGCATGCGCAGCCCCGGCGTCGTTTTCCGCGTGTCGCAAATGCGTGTGGAGCTATTGCCAAGCAAGTCAACGGCCTGTCGCGTCACGGTGGCAATGCCGCTTAACCGCTGCAGCAAGTTTAAAATGACGCGCTCACCGGACAACAGCGGCCCGACCGGTCCGGATGCGACGGCGATCGTTTCGCCGGCTTGGACCCGTTCGCCGTCCTGTTTCATGATGGTTACTTCGATGCGCGGATCCAGCAGATGATAGCCCGCCGCAATAATGCCGACGCCGGCTACCACCCCGTCCGCTTTAGCCATAAACATGCCTGATGCCCGTTCATGAGCCGGAAAAATCGTCTCGCTCGTCACATCGCCGTCGCCAATATCTTCAAGAAAAAACTGTCGCAACAGTTGTTCGAGCTTCAACCGATTCATCTTTCATCCCCCCGTTTTCTTTGCCGCTTTACCTCCCAGCCCCAAGGCGGGCCCACTCTTCTTTCGTCCGCACGAGGCGCCGCCCCCGCCACTTTGGGCGTTCACACGGAAAATCGCTCCGGTAATGGCCGCCGCGGCTTTCCGTGCGCCCAAGCGCTGATGAAGCGACAAGCCAGCCCACTAGCAGCATATATCCTGTTTCAATCTCCTCTGCCGACAATCGTTCAAGGTCGCCATCCAGCCAATCCGGCAACGAAAACTGTTCCAACCAGCCGACCACTTTTCGAAGACGATCGCCGTCGCGGACGATGCCGACAAACGTTGACAGCTGTTCGCAGAGCAACGCCCGCTCGGGCAGCCGTGGTACAATCAAACGACGCGGGCTGGATGAATCCGCTCGGTGCGCCGTTTCCGGCCACGCCGCCTGACGGCGGATGGCGCAGGCCGCACGGAATCCAAAGACGATCGCTTCAAGCAATGAGTTGCTCGCGAGCCGGTTGGCGCCGTGCACACCGGTGCACGCCGCTTCCCCGACGGCGTACAAGCCCGGCACCGTCGTCTGCCCCCACTCGTTGACGACAACGCCGCCCATTAAAAAATGGGCGCCCGGCGCGACAGGAAGGCGGCCGGCTTCAAGGTCGACGCCATAGGCCTCACATAGCGCAGCGATCGTCGGAAAGCGGCGGCGAAAATGAGAAACGCGGGAAATATTCAAATACACGCGGCCGCCGCGATCGAGTTCCGCCGCGATCGCTCGAGCGACGATGTCGCGCGGGGCGAGATCGCGAAGCGGATGGACGCCGTCCATCAACGGTCTTCCGTCTTCCGCCTCAAGCACCGCCCCTTCGCCGCGCACCGCTTCCGAGACGAGCCCGACCGCTTTTCCGCCGGCAATGAGCATCGTCGGATGAAATTGGATAAACTCCATATCCGTCACCGCCGCACCGGCGCGGTACGCCATGGCAATGCCGTCGCCAGTCGCCGTCGGCGCATTGGAAGTGAACGTATACAATCCGGCGCATCCACCGGTCGCCAACACGACGGCCGACGCCGGCCAAATGGACACCGAACCGTCTTCCCGCTTCGTTTTCACCCCGACGCAACGCCCCTCTTCCACAAGCAAATCGATCACTTGCTCTCCTTCCTCCATCCATACGCGTCCCTCGAGCCGCTCAAGCAAAAACGAAACGAGTGCTTTGCCCGTTTGATCGCCGCCCGCGTGCAAAACCCGGCGGTGGCTATGCCCGCCTTCAAGGCCGAAACAAAACCGACCGCGTTCGTCCCGATCAAACGCCATGCCGGCGTTGATCCATTCTTGCAGCCGCCTCGGCCCTTCGCGGACGAGCCGCTCGACCATTCGCTCATCGTTATGAAAGCAGCCGGCGACCATCGTATCGCGAAAATGAGCGCGCCAATCGTCGCTCTCTGCCAGCGCCGCGGCCACCCCTCCTTGCGCCCGCCATGAATTGCTGTCGGTGCGGCGTTTTTTCGTGAATATCATCACATGGTCGAACTCAGATAAATGATACGCGACTGTTAACGCCGCCAGCCCGCTTCCGACGATAATCACGCCACCTTCCTTCACTCCCGGACGCCCCTTTCTTTTCATGTGTCTTGACATCTATATTTACACATATTTAAACTAATGGCAAGAGGTTTGGCGAAAAAATGATGCAAAGGCGGGGGAATATGATTTATTTGGATTACGCGGCCACGACGCCAATGTGCCAAGAGGCGATCGCCGCTTACGCTGAAGCGGCGTCCGTTTACTTTGGCAACGAAAGCAGCTTGCATGACATCGGAACGAAAGCGAAACAACTGCTTGCCTTATGCCGGCGCGAGCTCGCCGCCATGATTAACGGAGAAGCGGAAGGGATTTATTTCACAAGCGGCGGAACAGAAGCGAACGTGCTCGCGATCCGTTCGTTAGCTGCCGCCTACCGGCATAAGGGAAACCACCTAATCACGACCGAAATCGAGCATGCCTCGCTCCATCACCTGTTCAAACAGCTGGAAACAGAAGGATATACGGTCACGTATTTGCCCGTCGACCGATTCGGGCGCATTCGACTTGCCGATTTGGAGCGGGCGATCACGCCGAAGACGATCCTTGCTTCCATCCAGCACGCCAACTCGGAAATTGGCACGATTCAGCCGCTTGCCGACATCGGCCGCCTCCTGCGGGCGCACGGCGTCCTTTTTCATAGCGACTGCGTGCAAACTTTTGCTAAAATACAGCTAGATGTTCAAGAGATAGGACTGGACAGCCTATCCGTTTCCGCCCATAAAGTGTACGGTCCCAAAGGGGTCGGCGCTGTGTACATCAACCCGCGCCGGCATTGGAAGCCGGTATTCCCAGGAGCGACGCACGAATCAGGCTTTCGGCCGGGAACGGTCAACGTACCGGGTATTGCCGCCTTCATTACGGCCGCGCAGCAACTCCATCGACGAATGGCGGACGAACAGTCGCGTTTGGAACGACTGCGGAATCGGTTGCTTCACGCCATCGCCGCCAAACAGCTGCCGGTGACGGTGGAAGGCCATCCCGATTTCCGTCTTGCCCATATTATCGGTTTGTCCGTCGCTGGGTACGAAGGGCAGCTTGTGATGCTTGAATGCAACCGCGCCGGCATCGCCATTTCCACCGGCAGCGCCTGCCAAGTCGGGCTGCAGGCGCCGTCGCGGACGATGCTCGCCGTCGGGAAAACGCCTGAAGAAGCGAAGCAATTCATCCGCGTCTCATTGGGCGCGGCCACGACCGAAGCGGAGATCGACCAGTTCGTTTCCACATTGGAGCGACTTACATCGGCATGAAAGGAGGAATGGCGGGTGAAAGAGGAAAAGAAAATTTTAGGGGAAAGGCGGCGCCAGCTCATTTTGCAATGGTTGAAAGAAAGCGAAGCGCCGCTCACGGGGGCTGAGCTGGCAGCGAAAACGAACGTCAGCCGCCAAGTGATCGTCCAAGACATTTCACTGTTAAAGGCGCGCAACGAACCAATCATCGCCACAAGCCAAGGCTATTTGTATTTAAAGCCGGCTGAACCGGCCAAAACGTACACGAGGACGGTCGCCTGCTTCCATACGCCAGAACAGACGAAAGAAGAGTTGTATTTGCTCGTGGATTGCGGCGTGACGGTCAAGGACGTCAAAATCGAGCATCCGGTCTACGGCGATTTAACCGCCTCGATCATGGTGAGCAACCGTCTGGAAGTCGACCAATTCATCGCCAAAATCGAGGCGACAAAATCGTCGTATTTGTTGCAGCTGACAGACGGAACCCATTTGCATACGTTGGAAGCCGATTCACCAGTGAAGCTTGACGCCGCCTGCCGCGCCTTGAAACAAGCCGGCTTCCTCATCGAAGCGTAAACTGGACCTGGCCGAACATCGGTTCATTCCCTGCGGAATACTGCGCGGCGGGCCATCTATATAGATGCCATTTGAAGCTTTCACATTTGCAGCTTTTACCGAGCATTTGATCGACTGTCGATCGACCGGACAACGCCGCTTCCAGACCCATGTATGGGGCTAAGCGGGTGGTTGTTCGGTCTTCCGTCACGCCAAGGCGTGACGGAGGCAAGCCCGTGGCTTGCCTCCGTCAGTCGAAAAATGGACAAGCCGCTTTTCCGTCAAGGATATGGTAAACGTTTTCGTTGCATCTATATAAAAAGGAACAGGGGGACGGCAGCAGGCCGCCCGCGTGTTTTTGTCTGCGTCAAGCAAAATAATATGGATAGCTGCCCAACAGCTGCACTGTGCAGCCGAGCGCCTCAATTTCCGCGATCGCCCCCGGGATGAGGACGTCATCCATCGGCGCGTCGATGTCAATAATAAAGAAATAGTTTCCAAGGCCCGTTTTCGCTGGGCGCGATTCGATTTTTGTCAAATTGAGCCGCCGCCAGGCAAACGCTGATAACACTTGATGGAGTGCGCCCGGACGGTCTTGCGGCAGCATGACGACCACGGTCGTCTTGTCGCCGGCATAAAGAGGCGAAGCAGGCGAAAGCGGCTCTTTGCGCCGGCTGACGACAATAAAGCGCGTATGGTTGTAATCGTAATCGTGGACGTTTTCCTGCACGATCACTAGCCCGTATTTTTCCGCCGCCAGCCGGTTGGCGATCGCCGCCGCCGGCAAGTGCGGATGCTCGCTGACAAATTTCGCGGCGGCGCTCGTTGACGTCATCGGCACTTGCTTCGCGCCTTTCAGCACCGTATGCAAAAACTTCCGGCATTGGGCGATGGCGTGCGAGTGGGAATACACTTCTTTCACTTCGCGCCAATGCGGGGTGAAATATGGGTGCACCATCAAATGCTGCTCGATCGGCACAACGATTTCGCCGATGATCGGCAACGGCTGTTCATGAATTAAATAGTCGAGTGTCAAACTGACCGATCCTTCCAAGGCGTTCTCGAGCGGCACCACAGCCGCTTCAATCTCTCCGGCCGCCGCGGCGTCAATGCAATCGGGAATCGTGTCATACGGCTCCCGCGGCTGCGACGGAAAAAGAAGAGCAGCCGCCGCTTCGGTGAACGTCGCCTTCGGTCCTAAATAACCGATTTTCATCTCGTTTGCCTCTCCCTTGCTTTAATACACTCCCGAACCGACAATTTCCACTTTTTCGACAAATTCGAGCTGTTTGAGCTTAGCGAGGAGCTCATCAATCTCCTCGTTCATATCGTTTGTGCTGACCGACAGCGTCACGTTCGCCCTCCCTTGAAGCGGAATCGTTTGATGGATGGTCAGCACGTTGCAGCCGGCCGCCGCCACAACACCAAGCAGCTTTGACAACGTTCCGGAGCGGTCTTCTAAATGGAAAAAGAGCGTGACGATGTTTTCTTTCGTCACCGCTTGGAACGGAAAAATGGCATCACGGTATTTATAAAAAACGCCGCGGCTGATGTTGGCGAGCTGCGCCGCCTCGGCGACCGAGGCGGCTTTTTTCCGCTCAAGCAGCTGTTTAGCGAGCACGACTTTCTTCATCGCTTCCGGCAGGACGTCTTCGCGCACCAAATAAAATTTTTTCTCCACGGCACCTTCCCCCGCTCTATTCATCCCAGTCGTCGACAAACTCGAACTCGTAATCAAGCAACCGGATCGTGTCTCCGTCTTTCGCGCCGCGCTCGCGCAGCGCATCATCCACTCCCATCGCCTTAAGCTGGCGGGCGAAGCGGCGCACCGATTCTTCGCGCGAGAAATCCGTCATCTTAAACAACTTTTCGATTTTGTCGCCCGCCAAAATGAATGCTCCATCACTGGCGCGGGTGATCGTAAACGGCGGCTCCTCTTTTTCATATTTGTACACGACGCGCTGCACGGCCGGATCTTCCCGTTCATGAAGGGGGAATTCCGGCGTCGTTTCCAACAGGTCGGCGACGGCAAACAACAGCTCGCGCACTCCTTGTCTTGTCGCCGCCGAAATCGGAAAGACCGGCACCGCATCGCCAACTTTCTCTTTGAAGCGGCGCAAGTTTTCTTCGGCGTTCGGCATGTCCATTTTATTGGCGGCAACAATTTGCGGCCGCTCGGTCAAGCGCAAATTGTACTGTTTCAGCTCTTCGTTGATGACGAGATAATCGTTGTACGGATCGCGCCCTTCGACCGCCGCCATGTCGATGACATGGACGATGACGCGCGTCCGTTCAATATGGCGCAAAAACTGATGCCCGAGCCCAACCCCTTGATGGGCCCCTTCAATCAATCCCGGCAAGTCCGCCATCACAAAACTGCGCCCATCTTCTGTTTCGACAACGCCCAAGTTCGGAACGAGCGTCGTAAAATGGTACTCGGCGATTTTCGGACGGGCTGCGGAGACGACCGACAGCAGCGTCGATTTGCCGACGCTTGGAAACCCGACCAGCCCGACGTCAGCGAGAAGCTTCAGCTCTAAAATGATGTTGCGCTCTTCGCCCGGTTCGCCGTTTTCCGCAATTTCCGGCGCTGGGTTGGACGCCGTCGCAAATCGGGTGTTGCCGCGCCCGCCGCGCCCACCTTTGGCAACGACAAATCGTTGTCCCGCTTCTGTCAAATCAGCCAGCACTTCGTTTGTGTCCGCATCAATGACGACCGTCCCAGGCGGCACTTTGACAACCAAGTCTTCCGCATTTTTTCCGTGTTGATTTTTCGACATGCCGTTTTCGCCGCGCGGCGCTTTAAAATGGCGCTGGTAGCGGAAATCCATCAACGTCCGCAGCCCTTCATCAACGACAAAGACGACATCGCCGCCTTTGCCGCCGTCTCCGCCGGCCGGCCCGCCTTTTGGGACGTATTTTTCCCGGCGGAACGCGACCATGCCGTTGCCGCCGTCCCCGCCTTTCACATAAATTTTCACCTGATCAACAAACATGGCTGTTCCTCCGATTCGCTTCCATCATGGTATCATGGTGAAATGAGTATGACTAATACTTATTATTGTATACAGAGTCGATTCCATGATGTCAATATGTACGCAAGCATCGGCCGTCTGCAGGCTGGCGGGCGGTTCAAGCCCAGCCGCCGCTTTTCGGCCCGATTGGATCGATCCGTCCGCACTCCATGGGCTCGTCCATTCTCCTTCGTCCAATCAACGATCAAGATTCCGCCGCCAAAAGCTCAAGCTCCACCGTCAATTCGCCCTCGCCAACAGCAAACGACGCGAGCCGAAGCGGCGGTGATGGTTCACAGCGCTCAAGCCAAGCACGAATGGTTTCGCCATCCCTAAACGTGCCGCGGTAATCCAAAAACAGCGCCGCCCGTCGGTCGGACAGTTCAATGGACAAACATAAATGGTTTTCTGTCCGCTCATCGGATTGCGCTTCGAGCAGACGAAAAAATGTGCGGCACCATTCAGCCAGCTGTTCATCACACCGCGACCAATCGGCTTCGCCGTCCGTGATTTCATACTCAAGAACGAGCGGGCGCGGCTCCCAGTTATAAGTCATGACAAGCTCAGCGAACCGCTCAGCCTTCAAATTCGTCAATCGCGTTTCCTGATGCATCTCACCGATCATGTCTTCAATAATTTCCTGCACCCGTTCGATTTTATTAAGCGCCAAATGCCCTTTGATGAGCTGGATTTTGTTCAACCAGTCATGGCGAGCATGGCGCATCACCTCAACGACAGTCCATCGCTTCTCCATCCGACGCTCCCCTATCCACTAAGCGTAGGCTCCCCGCCTCGCTTGGAGTTCCGCCTCCCGGCTATGGGGGAGGCATGTACTTTTACTATAACATTTTTTGACATTGAACGAGAACGATTTTTCTCTACCCCAAAAAGAAAAAACTCTAACCGAACGGTTAGAGTTTTTTCCACATCGATTACGCTTCTTGGCTGACCGGATAGACGCTGACGCGTTTGCGGTCGCGGCCGAGCCGCTCGAAGCGGACGATGCCGTCGATTTTCGCATACAGCGTATCGTCGCCGCCGCGGCCGACGTTCAAGCCCGGATGGACTTTCGTTCCGCGTTGACGGTACAAAATCGAGCCGCTGGTGACGAATTGACCGTCAGCCCGTTTTGCGCCAAGACGTTTCGCGATCGAGTCGCGGCCGTTTTTCGTCGAACCGACCCCTTTTTTCGAAGCAAAAAATTGCAGGTCAAGTCTCAGCATGGCAGTCACCTCCCGCTAGATGGATGTCACGCGGATAAATGTTCCGTAATCGCGTTCGATCGTCTTTAGCGAAACGACCATCGCTTCCAACAACAACTGCACTTTCTCTGCCGCCGCTTCTTCCAGCTCCGGAAGCTCGCAACGGAGGTAGCCGCCGTCTTTGCCGAGCGAAACATGCGGGCTTACGCCAATAAGTGTCTCGATGGCGTTGATCGTGCCGAACGAGACCGCCGAAGCGCCGGCGCATACAATGTCCTGCCCGCGTTTCGCAAAATGGGCGTGCCCTTCCATCGTAAACGCGCGGATGCGGCCGTCCGCTTCCCGTTCAATCGTGACGCGGATCATCTTTACGCGTTGATTTTTTCGATGACGACTTTCGTGTACGGCTGACGGTGGCCTTGTTTGCGGCGATAGTTCTTTTTCGCTTTATATTTGAAGACGATAATTTTCTTTTGTCGGCCGTGTTTTTGCACTCTCGCCGTCACGGTTGCGCCTTCGACCGTCGGGTTGCCGATTTTCACCGTTTCCCCGCCGACGAACAGCACTTTGTCAAACGTGACCGTATCGCCTTCATTCGCATCCAATTTTTCGATGTAAATTTCTTGGCCTTCTTCGACTTTCAATTGTTTGCCGCCAGTTTCGATAATTGCGTACATGCATCGCACCTCCTTCATGGACTCAGACTCGCCAGCGCCGAGGCGGCCCAAGACGGAGCGCTTCATCGCCCGCGCTGAGCGGTTGTAGTGCGGGTGCGTCTTTTTGCGACAGCCGCCCTCTTTTGCCCTTGTTGGCAGGACAAAAAGTCTACAACGTCATCTATCTTAACATAGAAACGGCCGGCCGTCAACCGTCACCTTCGTCCCTCGGCGGGCGATGATGAAACGGCGCAAATGACTATATAGATGCCATTTGAAGCTTTCACATTTGTAGCTTTTACCGAGCATTAGATCGACTGTCGAGCCACCGAACAACGCCGCTTTCAGACCCATGTATGGGTCTGCGAAGCGAGCGGTTGTTCGGCCTCCCGTCACACCTTGGCGTGACGGGGAAGCCTGCGGCTTGCCCTCGTCAGTCGAAAAGATAAGCAACTTTTCCGTCAAGGATATGTGAAACGTTTTCTTTGCATCATATAGCCACGATCAATAGATGAGAGCGCCAAGCGGCGCATCGGCTCGCTTTTCGGCAAAAAACGCATGCAGCAGCTCGTTTTCATCGAGCGTCGCCCGTTCGCGCCCGTCGCGAACGACGATGATCGCATGCTTTTGTCCGCGGTAAAATCGCTGCAGCACGGCCGAGATGCATTCGTCCGCCGGCGCCGTAATCGTCCGCAGCTTTGTATAGCCGCCTTTGTTTCCATAATACCGCTCAAGCAAAAAGCGCATAACGACATACGGATGCTGCTTTTGCTCCTGCAAAAGAGCATGCGCCAAAAAGCCGGCGATCGCCCATAAATCAAGCTGGCGCGGCGCCAACACCAACAAAAGAACGACGCCGACAGCAAGCGCAGCGGCCGATACGGCGACCGTGTTCCGGTGCGCTTCGCTGAACGGGCGGCGGTAGGACAGCAGTAGAAACAATAGCTTGCCTCCATCCAGCGGCCAGATCGGCAGCAAGTTCAAAGCGAAAATGGCCGCATTGTAGCGAAAAAAGAGCTCCCAGCTCCCGCCATCCATCATGCCGGCCTTCCACAAAAAAAACGCCGCCGCTACGAGCCACAGATGCTGGGCCGGCCCGGCGAGCGTCACGATCCACTCCTCGCGGAACGGCCGGTTGCCGTGCTCTTCGACTTCCGCCACTCCGCCGAACGGCAGCAGCAAAATCCGCTTCACCCGCCAAGAGAAAAACGCGGCTGCCGCCGCATGGCCGAGCTCATGAACGAGGACGATGAAAAACAACAGGCAAAGCTGCTTGAAATGGGCGGTAAGCACCGCGATGCCGCCGATCAGCCATAACAGCGGGTGGATGTGCAGCTTCCCGAGCAGCGCTATATACTTATTCAAAGGAAATCACCTGAATCGGATCGATAAATTCATCTCCTTGTTTAATAGCAAAATAAAACAGCCCTTTCTGTTTATTTGCCTCGCTCGCCTCGGCCGTGCCAACTTCCTGCCCCATTTCTACAAAATCATACAATTTCACCGAAATGGCCCCCAAATGTCCATACCACGTCTCCGTGCCGTCCGCATGTTGGATGATGACCGTTTTGCCGAGACGGTCTTTCGTACCGGCAAAGGTGACAATCCCTTCTTTCATCGCTTCCACTTTGGCTCCATTCTCGGTTTCGATCGTCACGCCCTCCCTGTTTTTTTCAAAACTTTCCAAAATCCGTCCAGAAGCCGGCACTGCATAGGATGAAGCCGTTTTCACCTTTTCTTCCTTTTTCGGGGCGAAAAAGGCGAGCGGCTCGCCGAACGTTTTTTCATACCAGGCTGAGACGGCCGCAAACTGAAACTCAGTTTCCATCGTCCTCTTGACAAACTGGCGCGCTGGATCGAGCGAAGCGGACGGATGCCGGAACAAAATGGCCGTCACGAGCACGAGACAAGCGGCTATGAACGTTTGAAAAAGAAACCACTCCTTGCGAAACAGCGGATGCGGCTCTGATTCAAACGAATAGCGGTCATACGTGACGACCGGCAGCCCGTACCGCTCCTCGTCCGCGGCTTCCCAATTCGGTTCCTTTCGCCGCTTCGCCTCATAATATTGGCGCTCTTTTCTCCGCCGTTCAATCCGTTTTCTGATTTCCCGAACGCGTCGGTCCATACGTCCCCCCTCCACCTTTCCAACAACGTTTGTACTAATTTATGAGACAACCTCATGGAATATGAACGAGCGTTTTTCGCCGCGCCTCGTCGAACACGTCCGCGAACAAATCCCTCAAGCGGTTTCACACCAACGTTTCGGCTGAGCGCCGCAACCGATCGATACCATCTGCTCCCGTTGTTACAGATCAGGAATTCCAAACAGCACAACAATATGAATAAAAAAAGAAGGCCCATTCAATGGCCTTCTTGCGCCAACTCCATTATTTCAAACTAAATATTTTCCGAATCTTTGAAAACAGCCCCTTCTCCTCTTCCTCAAGCGGCGGGAGCGGCACCGACTCGCCGAGGATGCGGCGGGCAATGTTGCGGAAGGCGATCGACGCTTTGCTGTTTGGGTCCAGCACAATCGGCTCGCCGCGGTTCGACGCTTTGATCACGTTTTCATCGTCGGCGATAATGCCGAGCAACTCGATCGATAAATGCGAGATGATTTCGTCGACATCCAACATATCGCCGTTTTTCACCATATGGCTGCGAATGCGGTTGATGATGAGGCGCGGCGGTTTGACGTGCTCCTCCGCTTCAAGCAAGCCGATGATGCGGTCGGCGTCGCGGACCGCCGACACTTCCGGCGTTGTGACGACGATCGCTTCGTCCGCGCCGGCGACAGCGTTGCGATAGCCTTGTTCGATTCCGGCCGGACAGTCGATGAGCACATAATCGTATTCCTGTTTCAGCTCCTCAATGAGCTGTTTCATTTGTGCGGGGTTGACCGCCGACTTATCGCTCGTTTGCGCGGCCGGCAACAAATACAAATAGTTATCGAACCGCTTGTCTTTCACAAGCGCCTTTTGCACCGTGCAACGCCCTTCAACGACATCGACCAAATCATAAATAATTCGATTCTCAAGCCCAAGCACGACATCGAGGTTGCGCAGCCCGATGTCGGTGTCAACAAGGCACACCCGCTTCCCTAGAATGGCGAGGGCCGTCCCAAGGTTCGCGGTCGTCGTCGTTTTGCCGACGCCGCCTTTTCCGGAAGTGATGACGATCGCTTCTCCCACGGTCACATTCTCCTTTCTAAGCGCGTCAAATTCGGCCGCAAATGCATAAGCAGCTGAAGGCGGTCGACAACAATTTGGTTATGCTCATCAATATAGGCGCATTCCATTTCATTTCCTTCATCCGTTTTCGAATCGGGCGCTCGGCTCATGATGTCGCCGATGCGCAGCTGCATCGGTTTCATGACCGATGCAGCGATGATCGCCTGTTTATTGCCGGCATACCCGGCATGGGCGATGCCGCGCAAGGCGCCGAGAATGAAAATGTTGCCTCCGGCAATGACCGTTCCGCCAGGGTTCACGTCGCCGATCAGCAGCAAATCCCCTTCGACATGAAGCACTTGTCCCGAACGAACAATGCGCGAAACGGGCACAATTTCCGTTTTTCTCATCCATTCTATCGCTTCTGCTTTCGACATGACATTGCTTTCGATCGAATCGACGACCAAATTTTTTGAACGGCGGATGAGCGCACGCACCTCTTCCTCTTGGGCAGGCGTCAAATAGCGGTTCCCAATTTTCAGATGAACAGAGACAAGGGGGCTGTCTGGCGCGACGCCAGCTTGTTTGACAAGCCGCTCCTCGATTTCTTTCAATAAATCGTCATACGAGCAGCGGTCATCGAGATGCAGCGTCAGCCCATCTTTCGTCCCTTTAATCGTCACGTACTGCTGCTTTTGTTTCGCCACAACGTTCACCCCAACAAATAATTCTACAAAACGGGCCGTTTTTCCTCTTTTATTCTTCCTGCTCAAGCCGGCGAATTTTTGCCAATCGCCGTTCGAGCGGGTACGAAAAGACGAGCAAAAACGCGACGTTCAGAAGCAGCGTCGGCCATAGACGGCGGTTCCAAAAAACAGAAAACGACCAATCGGTCCGCCCGATCAACAGCTGGATGCCGTAGACATAACTGTCAAGCAGCAAAATGGAAAGCAGCGACAAGAGCGATGCAACAAACCAGTTTTGGTGGAACCATTTCATCGCTTTGCCCGCCAAGTAGGCTATAAGCGTATAGGCAAACGCATAAACACCGAGCAGCTCTGTGTAGACGCAGTCATACAGAAACCCGAAGATGAATCCGTACCCCATCGCCCGCGTCCCGCCGAAATGCATCGCTGTGAACACGAGAAAAACAAGAAAAAACCGGGGAACAAAAAAATAGTGGACATACAAATCGCCTTTTGGCCATACATCAACAAAAAGGCTCTCACTCACAAAACATAACACCGCAAGGAAAGGGAGACGCCACTTGTTCACTTTGCCTCCTCCTTTTCCTGCAGTGCTGCATCGATGGTTCGTTTCACAATCATGACATCATCAATATCATACAAGTTGGCAAACGGCTTGACATAGACGACTTTCGTCAATCCGTATTGGTCCGGCTTGATCTCGGTCACCTCACCGATCGGCAGCCCTTTCGGAAACACGCCCCCAAGACCGGAAGTCAACACTTTTTGCCTTTTTTCCACTTTGGCGTCAATCGGAATTTCTCCGAGCAGCAACTCGCGCCGCTTCTCATCGTAGCCTTCGATCAACCCAAACACGTTTTCCTTTCCTTGGATATAAGCGGAAATGCGGTTGTTTTGGTCAAGCGCGCTTAACAACTGCACAGTGGACGTAAATTGGGAAGCGTGCTGCACCTTGCCGACAAGCCCCGCTGGGGTGATGACGGCCATATCTTTTTTCACGCCGTGTTGCTCGCCTTTGTTGATGATGATCGTTTCCCGCCAACGATCCGGGTTCCGCCCGATCACCGTCGCCTGAATCGAAACAAAATCACGCAAGCTCTCTTTTTTATCGAGCAACGCGCGCAGCCGTTCGTTTTCTTGCCGCAGCGCCTCGACCTCGGTCTCAAGCGCCGCATATTCCTCAAGTCTCGCCTTCAGCAGTTCGTTTTCCTTATATGTACGGCGAAGATCGCTCACATTTTCAAAGAAGCCCGCGACGTGCTGGGCGGGCTTCCCAAACAGAAGCTGAACAAAACCGACCGTATCTTTGACAAACTGCTCCGGCCACGTCAACTCGTCGCGGCTGCGCAGCGAAAAGCCGATCAACATGACAAGGATGACGATGCTGACGAGCAAAAAAATGAGACGCTTATTCCCAAAAAGCTGTGGCATGCGTCACACCTTCTTACCGTCAGCGATGGTCTCTCGCCTTGTTTTTAAACAAGTCGATGTGGTCGAGCGCTTTCCCGGTGCCGATGGCCACACAATCAAGCGGATTTTCCGCGACGATGACCGGCATGTCCGTCTCTTTGCTGATAACCTTGTCCAAATTGCGCAGCAACGCTCCGCCGCCTGTCAGCACGATGCCGCGGTCCATAATGTCAGCCGCCAGCTCCGGCGGTGTTTTTTCGAGCGTGTTTTTCACCGATTCGACGATCGCATAAACCGTATCGTGCAGCGCCTCAGCCACTTCTTCGGCGCTGATTTCGATCGTTTTGGGCAGCCCAGTGAGCAAGTCGCGGCCGCGAATTTCCATGTTTCCGATCCCTTCCGGATTTCCGGCTGAGCCGATCTCGACTTTAATCGCCTCCGCCGTCCGTTCTCCGATCATCAAATTGTACGTTTTACGGATGTATTGAATGATCGCCTCATCCATTTCATCGCCAGCGATGCGAATCGACTGGCTCGTCACGATGCCGCCGAGCGAAATGACCGCCACCTCGGTCGTACCGCCGCCGATGTCGACGACCATGCTCCCGGTCGGCTCCCACACCGGCAAATTGGCGCCGATCGCGGCCGCAAACGGTTCTTCAATCGTATAGGCGTCGCGCGCTCCAGCCTGGCGCGTCGCATCGATGACCGCGCGCTCCTCCACGGCCGTGATGCCGTACGGCACGCATACCATCACATACGGCTTGCTGGCAAACAACCCTTTCGTTTTGACGGCCTTGCGAATGAAATATTTCATCATCGTCGCCGTCGTTTCATAATCGGCGATGACGCCATCTTTCATCGGGCGAAGCGCCACGATGTTGCCCGGCGTGCGCCCGATCATGTTTTTCGCTTCGTTGCCGACGGCGACGATTTGCTTCGTGTCGCGCTGAATGGCGACAACCGACGGCTCGCGCAAAACGATCCCTTTTCCCTTCACATAAACGAGCGTATTCGCTGTTCCTAAGTCAATCCCGAGATCTTTCGTCCCAATTCCAAACATATGATCGATCTTCCTTTCCGAAACGAAATGCATATGATTTTCTATTGACAACATGGATCGGATGTCAAGTCATTTATAAATTGTACAACACCGCCCAAACGGATTCGGAAAAACCCATAGTTGATATTATAACTGATTCGACAAAAAATGAGAACCGTCAGACATAGCCTTTTTCTTTCAAACTGACGAATTTTTGATCGCCGATGATGAGGTGATCCAAGAGCTCGATGCCGATGATGCGGCCGCATTCCGCGAGCCGTTTCGTCACATCGATGTCTTCGCGGCTTGGAGTCGGATCGCCAGAAGGGTGGTTATGCACACAAATGACTGAGGCGGCGGAACGTTTGATCGCCTCTTTAAACACTTCGCGCGGATGGACAATTGAGGCGTTTAAACTGCCGATGAACACCGTTTTGCGGTGAATGACTTGGTTTTTCGTATTTAAATAAAGGGCGACAAAATGTTCTTGCGATAAAAAGCGCATATCTTCCATGACGTATTTCGCTCCGTCTTCCGGGCAACGAATCACATAGCGGTCGGCGCCGCCGGACTGGTGGATGCGTCGGCCGAGCTCCAACGCCGCCAAAATTTGCACGGCTTTCGTCGGCCCGATCCCTTTGATGTTCGTCATTTCTTCGACCGTTGCGTCTTTGAGCGACCTCAGCCCCTCAAAATGGCGAAGGAGACGCTGGGCGAGCTGCACGACCGACTCCTCCTTCGTGCCTGTGCGCAACAAAATGGCGATCAGTTCATGGTCGGATAAACTTTCCGGCCCTGATGACAGCAGCCGTTCACGCGGTCGACTGTCTTTCGGCACATCGCGGATCATCCACGCCATCATACTCCCCCTTTTTGTTTTGCTTCATCGAAAGATGGATAGGCTTGAACCGCCCCTCGGTACGACAGCAGAATCCGTTTGCGGGGGCGTTCTTTTGCAAAAAAGCGCCAGACGGCGGCCGCTTTTGCTTTGATCTATGCCGTCGGCCACCCGAGCCGGCGCAATTCCCTGACCGTCCGCGACAGCGGCAGGCCGACGACCGTCAAATAGTCGCCTTCGATCCGTTTGACAAACAAGGCGGCTCGTCCTTGAATGCCGTAAGCCCCCGCCTTGTCCATCGGCTCCCCGGTCGCAATATAAGCAGCGATTTCCTCGTCATCGAGCTCCCAAAACGTGACTGCTGTTTTTTCCGCAAACGATGTGATGGGCTGATGGGGCGTTGCGATGGCGACGCCGGTCCATACGTCATGCGTCCGCCCGGACAAGAGGCGCAACATGGCGAACGCTTCTTCTTTCGTGCGCGGCTTCCCTAACAAGCGTCCGTCGCACACCACGATTGTATCAGCGCCAAGAACGTATGCATCGGGGACAGATGGAGCCACCGCCTCAACTTTCCGGCGGGCAAGCAGTTGGACAGCTTCATCAGGGGGCGTTCCGGGGGCGATCGTCTCATCGGCTTGACTTTCTTGAATGTCAAACGGCCAACCGGCCAGCTCGAGGATCTGCCTGCGGCGCGGGGAGCGGGAAGCAAGCACGAACCGTGGAGGCATCGTTCATTCTCCTTTCACTCGTTTCGGCTCGGAAGATTCATTTGTATCGTAGCAAATTTTGCGGTGAAAGGCAATTTTCTGTATACATGCCATTTGAAGCATGAACATTTGCAGATTTTACTAAGCATTTGATCGACTGCCGGGCGACCGAACAACACCGCTTTGAGACCCATGTATGGGTCTGTAAAGCGGGTGGTTGTTCGGTCTTCCAAGCCACAGGCTTGCCTTCGACAGTCGAAAAATGGACAAACGGCTTTTCCGTCAAGGATATGTTAAACGTTTTCGCTGCCATCTATATAGATGCAATTTAAAGCTTTAACATTTATAGATTTTACCGGTCATTGGATCGACTGTCGGGTGACCGAACAACGCCGCTTCCAGACCCATGTATGGGTCTGTGAAGCGGGGCGTTGTTCGGTCTTCCGTCACGCTAAGGCGTGACGGAGGCAAGCCTGTGGCTTGCCTTCGACAGTCAAAAATGGACAAGCCGCTTTTCCGTCAAGGATATGTTAAACGCTTTCGTTGCATCTATATATATGAAATGGGCAAAAAAAAAAACGGGGCTTCTAGCTCCCTAGCGGCACCAATTCGATATAAGCAGCAAGCGCCTCGAGCAGCTGTTGCTGGGCTTTGGCCAACAGCGCTTCATCCCGTTGCTCTTTGTATGCGGCAAGGGCGACATACGCCTGCTTCAGCGCCTCGATATAGCCTCCCGCTGTTTTGCCGTCGTCCATTTTGCTTTTTTCGAATGCATCATACACGGTTTGCAACGTCCGCCAATCATCCTCGCCGACATTCCGGCCGCTAAGCAAGGCAACGGAGACTGACGCCATCTGTTTGTACAGAGCCTCTCCCTTTTGGACAACCTCTAAACGGCGCGCTTTTGCATCCGCAGAAAACAACAGCTCTTTGACGTACGTGCTCGACACCGCTTCGCGATATTTATCGTTGACCGCCCGCAACGTTTCCTTATCCGCGCCGACGGCGATATAGAGCGCTGCCGGTTTTTGTCCCGCAACGACGACCGGAACGCCTGCTGTTTTGATCGATTCGGACGCCTGCTTGGCCGCCGTCGCATTCGAATAGACGCCAGCTTGAATGACCGCAATGGAAAACGGCGCTTGTATGACGCGCTCTCTCCCTTCTTCGCCCGCCGCCGTTTCAGGCTTTGTCAATTCCGCCATCGCTTCAGACGCCGGCGACGAAGCAGATTTTTCCTTCGGAATGATGCGTAGCACCGTCATGCCAAACGCCATACCCACCAACGCGGCGACCAACGCGGCGGCGAACAGCGACTTGGCTTGAGCCGGCAGCCGCCATGGCCGACGTCTGCCGCTTTTCTTTTGTTGGATCGCTTCGGAAACGGAGATGATCCGTTCATCCGCCTCAACGGCGGCGGCTTCTTCCCAACCCGTGGCTTCTATATATTCCCTAACCTGCTCGTCCTCGACGAAAGAGAAATCGGCTGACCGCTCATCCATGAATGGCTTTCGTTCTTGGAACGCGTTCGTCCGTGGTTCTCCTTCGCCCGTCCCGTTCGGCTGTCGCTCTTTCTGAAGACGGTCGTCCGTCCGGCTCCCCCCCGACTCCTCGAACAGCCGTTCTTCCAATGGACGCTCCACGGTAAAGGGGCGGGGCTTGCCATTGATATTCACCGTAATGTGCATGCGCTGCTTGTCCATTTTGCCACCGTCCTTCTTCAGCCTTCGATTTCTTTCGCCTATCTTACCATAAAGAGAAAAAAAAAGAACAAGACATTTGTCGTCTTGTTCCCGCTTCTGTTCTTCATTTTCCGACATTAACGGTTGCGAATCGCCTCCGTCCCCAGCGCTTCGACAGGAATCGGCTGCTCGCGCCCATCATAAGTGCAAAGCTGTTTCGTCTCGCCTTTCAAGCAAACGGCGTAATCGATCCCGCCGTCTTCCCGCTTCGTGACAAGCACGTACGATGGATTGGTCTTCGGTGAAAGCACCGTTCCGGTAAACGGATCGCTGATCGGATCCAGCAGTCCGTTTTCTACCAATTCACCATATGACAAGGCGGCGGAAGAACGGGCTGGCAAAAACTCCACTTTTTCCGCGCCGACATACAGCCGCGCCGCTTCATACAAGCCATAAGCATCAGAAACAAACGCCCGCTCGCGCGCCCGATCAATCATCGTCCACATGGCAAGACCGATGATCATCGCCATAATGCCGATGATCACCAACACAGCCAAAAGTTCAATGAGGGTCATCCCCCGCTTCATGCGAATGAGCATATCGGACTTCCACCATCCCCGCTACCGGCCCGAAGACGGCGCCACTTCCACGAGCGGATTGTCTTTTCCGCTTGGCGGAGGGACATCACGGATGGGAATGAGCTGCTTCCATTTCTCAAGCTGCGGCGCGTAAAAGGCGCGGACATTGATGGAATAGGCGAGCGGTTGCACGTCAACAGCGGTGGACGTCAACTCCGGCGGGCCGGTAAACGTCAATCCTTCCACCGCCAAAATGCGCTCGGAGTGTTCAAGCACCTCTAAAAACCGTTCAAGCTGATAATAGGAGGGAGATTCCACCGTCAATTGGGCGGTAATAGACTGGATGCTGCTTGGAGGAATCAACGCCTTGCTTTCCGCTCCATTCGCGTTCCCTTGCGGAGGAGATTCTCCGGTTCCTTGCCCTTCGGCGAAGCTGACGCTCAATAGCCGGCTGTCAGAAATATATTCCGCTTTTTGAAACACCAGCAACAGTTGATCGGCGAACGAGCGCACCGGCACTTTCCTCTGCAAAGCCGCCAGGCTCTCCGCCGTCTCTTCTCGATTCCCCGCCGCCTGCTTTTTCATTGCAGCCAATACGTTTTTCTCGCTTTGTACGACCGCCTCGAGCCGCTCCATTTGTTCGTAGCGCGGCAGGAGCACGAAAACATAGAAAGCGGCAAACAAAAGAACGGCAAGAAGAAACATCCCGGCAAACAGGAGCGGCCATTTGCCAAAGCGGCCCATCATTCGTTGCCCCCCTCTTTTCCTGTCGGCTGAAGTTCCAGCTCATATTGCGCGATATACCGCGGCACGATCGCTTCCTCCTCTGCCCCGCTGCTTTCGCCGCTGGCTGAGATGCCGATCAATTTGACGGCTTTGACCAAATGAATTTTCTCAAGCCGATCTAAATAATAGGCCGCTTCTTCCGCCGCATCAAACTGCACGGTCATCGTCACCGTCTTTTGACCGGCATACGAAAAACTCATGATAAAGCCGCGCTCTGGCAGTTGTTTGGTCAACGCACGCAACAGCGGCACCGTTTTGAACGGATAACGGTTCGCCCATTGGACCGCTTTAGCAAGCTCTTGCTCAGCTTGTTGCTGCTCCGTCGTTTTTCCCTTCGCCTCCATCGCCGCCTGCTCGGCGCGCATTTGCCGAAGCTCCCCTTCAAGCGCCGCGAGCCGTTGATTCGCACGCTCCATCAGCCAGTAGCCTCCGCCAGCGCCAAGCAGCAGAAGAAAAACGGCGAAGGCCGCCAGCACGGCGCCCGCCGCGCGGCGCGGTTCTTTTCGCGGCAGCAAGTTGATGTCAGCGATCATAGTCGGCCATTCCTTCTTTCAACGCCAATCCCCAGGCGAGATGATAACGGTCCGGCAACGGATCAAGCGATCGAGAAAGCCGCTCCGGCGGCACATCAAGCCGCTCTGACATAACGGCAAACACATCGTCAAGCCGTGGATGGTCGCCGGTGAGGAAGAGGCGCGTAATTTGCTGTTTTCCTTGCTGGATGGAAAACGAATAAAAGCTCATTATCCGCTCGATTTCTTTATACACGTCAATAAACGGGTCGACGATCGCCGCCGTCGGCTCCCCGGGAGCCTCAAGCGGCACATGGCGCATAAACTGCGGCAAATGGCGGTGGAAGACGCTCAAATTGACAGCCGATTCGTCAAACTGGACAAGCAAAATGTGGTCGTCCGCCGCAGCTTGTCCGGCAACAAAAAACGGGCGATAGGCGCAAAGCGGGGACACGTCGGCCGCCACCGGGCGCAGGCCGGCGTCTTCCAAGAGCGCCGCATATTCGGCCACCGCCTCTTCCGGCGCGGCAAACAACAGGACATTCAGCGCCTCCTCTGTCCTCTCGGCGACGACGTAGTCAAACACCGGATCGGCGAACGGAAGCGGGATCGATTCGCCAAGCTCCATAAACAAATAGCCGCGGATGTCCTCGTCCGGCAAATGAGCGGGAAGCGGCAAATGGCGGATCATCACAAATGGATCGGGAACGACAAAGCGGACGCGCCGCCCGTCAAGTTTCCATTCGTCAACACATTCGTCCAAAATCATCGCCAACGTTTCCCGATCAGCGATTTTTCCATCGCGGATGATGCCGGGCGGCAAGGCCCGTTCTCCCCACCGCCTTGCCTCCGGCGGATGCCCCGGCTTCGCTTCCACATAGCGGAGGACATGATCTTTGATGATGATGTTCGCCTGTTTCACCTTTCGCCGCCATAACGCCATAGTTGCCTGCTTCCTTTCTGCCGTCTTTACACAATGAATGAGATATACGCGCGCACGATCGCTTCTCCGAAGAAAAACGCGGTCAGCGCCCCGAGCGCAATCGCGGGCGCAAACGGCATCGGCTTGCCGCGCCGTACGCGGCCCAATGCCATGCCGACAATCCCGATCACCGTTCCGTACAACGTCGCCAAGAAAAACGCGAGCAACACCATTTTCCAACCGAGCACAAACCCAAGCACGGCAAACAGTTTCACATCGCCGCCCCCCATCCCGCCATTGGACAGCACGGCGATCAGCCATAAAAGCGAAAATCCGACCGCCGCGCCAAGGAGCATATCGGCCCACGGCAAAAACGGAATCACCAGCCGCTCAACCAAAAACAAACCGGCAAAGACGAGGAGCACCCGGTCGGGGATGAGCATGTAGCGAAGATCCGAGACGACAATGATGGCAAACAAGCTGATCAACGTCCACGCCACAATCAGCCTCCCCCCCCAGCCGATCCAAACGGGAGCCGCGGTAAACAAAGCGGCGGTCGCAAGTTCCATTGCCGGGTAAAGGGGGGAGATGCGCCCCCCGCACCCTTTGCACCGCCCGCACTGCACGACATACGACACGACTGGGATCAACTCCCCCGCCGACAGCGTCCGCCCGCACGCCGGGCAATGCGACCGCGGCCTGATGATCGACTCCCCGGCCGGCACCCGCAGCCCGACGACGTTAAAGAACGAGGCGAGGAGGAGGGAGTAGAGGAAAACCAAAGTTAGGGCAATTTGATTCATAGATATTAATTCCTATCAAACGCTTTTTCTATTTTCAACTATCTTCTTAACTTCCACTCTCACCTGACAGCCCCAACTGCACTGCGTTTAAGATCTTGTTCTTGGACAGCTGCCCCACTATTATGTACCCCCCGTTCATTGTTAATTAATTTGACAAAGTAACTTAGTTTATTATTATCATTTTTGATAAGTACGTAAGAATAATCAGCATTAGGATCATCACTCAAGCCTGTCTGCATTTGCTGTGCACCTGTACCTGTAGGACCTTTTTTATACGAATTGGTGCCTCCATCCGGGTCTTTTACTGTTTCTAAATATCCCTCATCTTCTAAGTATTTAAGCGTAACAAGTGTATACTTCCCATTCGCCGGTATCAAATCCTTATCCGCCGTCACGGCGATTTTCGCTGCGTTGATCATTTGCTGCGCATTCGAAACGTGCGCGTCTTTTTTCGAATTGTCAATCAACCCCCCAATCGCCGGAATGGCAATCGCCGCGATAATCCCCAAAATGACGATGACGGCGAGCAGTTCGATGAGCGTCAAGCCGCGCTCGTTTTTCAACACCCGTTTGAACATGGTTCACTCTCCCTTTCTTTCATTTTTAGCATGTTTTCCCTATTATTCTACAACATAGGGAGAAAAATAGGAATATATTCTTATTTTATTGTTGAATATGGTTGAAAATATCATACATCGGCACGATGATCGAAGTGACGATCGTCCCGACGACGCCGGCGAGAAGCACGATCATGAGCGGCTCGATGAGCGATTTCAACCGGTCGGTGCCGGCATCCACTTCGGCTTCATAAAAATCGGCGACTTTGCCGAGCATGGCGTCAAGCGCACCGGTCTGTTCGCCGATCGTGATCATTTGCGCCACAAGCGGCGGAAACGCCCAATGGCGGCGGAGCGGCTCGGCGAGCGACTGCCCGCGCTCAAGGGCAGCGCGCGCTTCAACGAGCACCGATGCGATCACTTCGTTGTCGACGACGCGTTCAGAGATGGCCAGCGCTTCTAAAATGGGCACAGAACTTGACACAAGCGAACTGAGCGTCCGCGTCAGGCGGGCGAGCGCCGCTTTTTGCACGAGCGTGCCGAACATCGGCAGCCGCATGGCGGCATAATCCAAATAGTACTTCGTTGTCTTTTGCCGCCGCAGGACCACAAACGATGCGTACACGCCGGCAAAAAGCAGGACGACCGCCCACCAATACCGCTGCATCACGCCGCTTGCCTTCAAAACAAACTTCGTAATGGCCGGCAGTTCGGCGTGGAACTCGGCGAACATCTCGACGAACGTTGGCACAACAGCGACAAGCAAAAAAATGACAACCGCGGTGGCAATGATGGCAACAGCAATTGGATAGGCGAGCGCTGAGGCGATTTTTTGCCGCGTTCGATGCATTTTTTCAAAATGGTCGGCAAGCCGGTCGAGCGTTTCATCGAGCGTCCCGCTCGCTTCGCCGGCGCGCACCATGTTGACAAACAAGGGCGGAAAGATGCGCGGATGCTTTGCCGCGGCCGCGGAAAGCGGGTTTCCCTCACGCAACATTTGTTCAATATCTGCGAGCGAGCGAGCCAGCGCCTTGCTTTCCGTTTGCTCCGCCAAAATGCGGATCGAATCGACGATCGTCACCCCGGCGCGCACAAGCGTTGCGAACTGGCGCAAAAACACAACGAAGTGCTGTAACTTCACCACTCGTCCAATTGATATTTCTTTGTTCCAGACTGACGGAGGAACTTCAGCGAGCGCAATAGGACGAATGCCTTTCTCACGCAACTTGGCAGCTGCCTCGCGCCGCGAAACGGCAGTGATCACTCCTGCTTTTTTCCGCCCGCTTCGGTCGCGCCCCTCGTACTTAAACTGCACCATCGTCTCCACGCTCCCCCGCCAAATACGCTTCAGCCGCCAACGGATCGATGCGTCCATCGGCTGCAAGCTCCTTAACGCTCATTTCCATCGTCTGCATGCCGATGCTGCGGCTCGTTTGCATAATGTTGATGATTTGATGCTCTTTTTCGTTGCGGATTAAGTTGGCGACGGCCGCATTGTTCACTAAAATTTCCAGCGCTGCCGTCCGCCCGGTTTTGCGTCTGTTTGGAAACAAGCGCTGAGCGATGATGGCAACGAGCACGGAAGCGAGCTGCAGCCGGATTTGCGCCTGCTGGGCGGACGGGAAAACATCAATCATCCGCTCGATCGCCGCCGGCGCACTCGCCGTATGAAGCGTGCCGAGCACTAAATGGCCCGTTTCTGCAGCGGTGATCGCCGTTTGAATCGTCTCCAAATCTCGCATTTCCCCAACTAAAATGACGTCTGGGTCTTGGCGAAGCGCAGCGCGCAGCCCAGCGGCAAAGCTTCCGGTGTCAACCCCCACCTCACGCTGGTCGATGATCGATTTCCCGTGTTTATGCAAATACTCGATCGGGTCTTCAAGCGTGATAATATGTTTCGACATCGTTTTGTTCATATAGTCGATCATTGCCGCCAATGTCGTCGACTTGCCGCTGCCGGTCGGTCCGGTGACAAGCACAAGCCCGTGCGGTTTTTCCGCAATGCGCCTTAAGACATTCGGCAGGCCAAGCTCTTCAAGCGTCGGGATGCGCATCGGGATGAGACGCACGGCGAGAGACACGCATGACCGCTGTTTAAACACGTTTAAGCGAAAGCGGGAAACGCCGGCAATGCCATACGAAAAATCAAGCTCTCCGGTTTCTTGAAACTGCTGCCAAAGCGGCGGCGGAATGACGGCTCGCGCCATTTGCTCTGTTTCCTCCGGGTGCAGGCGCTCATGGCCGTAAGCTCTCAACTCCCCGTTCACGCGAAAAATCGGCGGCGCGCCGACGGTCAAATGCACGTCGGAAGCGCGGCATTCAAAGGCAGCGCGCAACAACGCCTCAAGCTTTTCCTTCATCCGTCTCACCCATCAATGCAAAATGGCCACTTTCAGCACTTCTTCAAGCGTGGTCAACCCTTGCTTCACTTTCAACAGCCCATCATCCAGCAAAAAAATCATTTTGTTTTGCAGGGCAAGCTCGCGCAATTTCGAAAACGGCTCGTTGTTTAAAATGACGCGCCGCATCTCATCGGTGACGACAAGCAGCTCGTGAATGGCCAGCCGTCCGCGGTAGCCGGTCATGTTGCACGTCGGACAGCCGCGGCCGCGGACAAGTTGATGAACCTCAATGCCGCGGCGGGCGAAAATGTCCCGCTCCCGCTTTGTCGGCTCATACACCTCTTGGCAGTCGCGGCAGACGCGGCGCACAAGCCGCTGCGCAACGACGCCGGCAAGCGACGTCGCTACTAGAAACGGCTCAATCCCCATATCGATCAGGCGGGTGATCGTGCTTAACGCATCGTTCGTATGAAGCGTGCTCAACACTAAATGGCCGGTGAGCGAAGCGCGGATCGCCACTTCCGCCGTCTCGCGGTCGCGAATCTCCCCAACCATGATGATGTTCGGGTCTTGACGCAAAATCGAGCGGAGCCCTTGGGCGAACGTCAAGCCGACGTTCGGGTTGACTTGAATTTGGTTGACGCCTTCGATCTGATATTCAACCGGGTCTTCGATCGTAATGATGTTTACATGTTCATTGTTCAAATGATTGAGCGCCGCGTAAAGCGTCGATGATTTCCCCGAACCGGTCGGTCCGGTGATCAAGACGATGCCGTTCGGCCGCTCGATCAAGCGAATGAACCGATCTAAGTTAACCGGATTGAAGCCGAGTTTATGAATATCGTTTAAAGCGGCGCCCAAGTCGAGGACGCGCATGACGATTTTTTCGCCGTACACCGTCGGCAGCGTCGAAACGCGCAAATCGACCGGGTGAAAATCGATGTTCATTTTGATCCGCCCGTCTTGCGGCACGCGGTGTTCGGTGATGTCCATATTGGCCAAAATTTTGATTCTCGCTGTCAACATGCTTTGCATATGCTTTGGCAGCGCCCGCTCGGTGCGAAGCAGGCCGTCGATCCGATAGCGGATGAGCACTTTCGTCTCCTGCGGGTCGATATGAATGTCGCTCGCCCGCTGTTCAACAGCAAGCTGCAAAATTTGGTTCACCAAACGAACGATGGGGGAATCGTCTTCAGCAGCCCGCTCGTCGCCGCGCACCTCGGGCGGCGGCGTTTGCAAAAAATCCTCAAATGCTTCGTCGATGTCGTAATATTTATTGATCGCCCGCAAAATATCGTCTTTCGACGCGATCGCTGTTTCAATTTGAAACCCGGTCGACAGGCGCAGATCATCGATGGCGAAAAAGTCCATTGGGTCGGCCATGGCAACGAGCAGCCGGTCTCCTTCCACCTTGAGCGGCATGAGCATATGGCGGCGGGCAAACTCTTTCGGCACGAGGCTGGTTGCTTTCGGATCGATGGGGTAGCGATACAAGCTGACATGAGGAATGCCAAGCTGAAATTCAAGCGCCTCAATCAGCTGCTGCTCCGTGATGTAGCCGCGCTGCAGCAAAGCGTCGCCGAGCTTTTGCCCGGGCGTTTTCTCCCGCAACGCTTCGGCCAATTGTTCTTCCGTAATTAAGCCAGCTTCAACCAACAAGTCGCCTAGCCGTTTTTTCTCTCGTTTTTTGTTCATGGGCTTTCACCGCTTTCTCCACTTTGGTTCCAAGGAGCGTCGCTGTCCTGCCCATTTCCACCTTGCTCTCCGCCGCTTTTCCCCCCTGCCGGCTCTTGTTCAGCTCCCTCACTGTTCGATGAGCCTGACGTGGATGGCGATTGGGATGCTTCATTTCCCGTCTCTTCCGGAGCGCTTGGCGATGCATTTGAAACATGGAGACCTCTCACTTCGACCGTGTACGTCGGCGGATAAAAATCTTCGCTCACAGTCTCCTTACGGACGAGACGGGAGCCATCGCGCACCTCACGCTCGACTTTCACCAGCAACCCAGGACGTCCGGTTTGTTTGGTTACCGTTTCATCCGGTGCCAAGCGGGCATCGTATTGAACGATTTTGCGCGGTTCGATTCGTTCCGGTGTGCTCGTCCGAACAATATATTGGTACGCAAACGGCCAACCGTACACCATCGCCTTGACTTGGCGGCCATCGTAGCGAAGGAGGAGCGTATAGTCAGTCGAATTCGGATTGAACCATTGCAAATCGCGTTTTTCATCCACTTTGGCCTCAAATCCCGGCGGAATGCCATTCGGCAACGTGCTCCCCGCATACCGCTCAATCATCAAAAAATTGGTTGAAAGCGCTGCGCGATAGACTGCGGATGCCAACGCATCGACCGCACGTTCCGACAGAACCCCATCCGCTTCTTGGATGATGGTGCGCAAGGAAAACAGTTGATTGGCGTGGATGGCAATACGGCGCTCGGCGGCGAGAAATCGGGCCAATCCTTCATCATGAATGGCCACGGCGGCTTCGCTCACAACCGATTGCCCCTTAAGGGAAGTGGATAAGTAACGAGCTAAATCAAGCGGTTCGCTTGGAATCGCGAGCCGCGACGCAGCCGCTTCCAAATCGGCCTCCAATGCCTTCATATCCAATGCAGCAAAAGCCGCGGCCGGGAGAAGCCGTTCCATCGTTTCCATGCAAGCAGTCATGTCGGCTAACACGAAAAGCGGGGAAGAGCGACCGTCGATTACATGTTTTGTACTTTCCACTGCACGGAACGTAAAAACATCCGTCGGCAACTCCGCTTTCTTTTCTTGATAGCGGACAGGAATCGAAGCGCTTGACCGCCATTCATTCACCTGCTCAACCACTTTTTGGCGCGCTTCTTCCAATGTCATTCCAGCGATGGAAACAGGACCGACGGACGTCCCAGGACCATAGCGGCCATCGTTCGGCCTAAACGCTTCATAAGCCAAAGCGCCTATGCGGGCAAAGGCAAGAAAATAAACGGTGCAGACCGCCATCACCGCAAACAGCTTCCCTATGGCAACGGCTCTCACTAGCTCTCCCCCTTTTATTCGGCTTCCACGTTCATCGAAACATCAACGATCACGCTTGGGCCTGCTTCTTGCGCTTTGCGCACAGCTTCTTCGTCAAGCGTTGTCCCAGCTGGGAACAGCAGCTGGCCATTCAAATCATAAATGTCTTTCATCACCCGTTTCCCCGCCAGCAAAGCAATTTGTTTTTCACGAAGCGACTCAAGCGCTTCGACATTTTCCGCCGTTTCAGATATCGCCTCCATCTGTTGCGAAATATCGCTGCGTCCCTGTTCAACGTTGTCAACTTGCTTTCCATTTTCTCGAATCAGCATAGCGACATCGGAAAAGAGAGCCGCATGAGCATCATCATCTACGATCAAAATATCCTTTCCATACGTCAACACTCGTGAGGACGGGAGCACAGCTTCGCCATTCTCAAGGCGAAGAGCAATGCCAATGATGTCCCCCGTCTCTTCCTCAATAAAAAACTCATGGACCTCTCCAAGCAGCTGACCTTTGCGCGTAACCGCTTTTGTATTTTTAATGCGGATTTGTTTGTTCACAAGCTGATTTGCGATCGGAATTTCCGACAAATCGATGACGTCATGGACACTTGCCACCGTAACGGCAAATTCGCCGATCCCGACAACCTTTTTGAACGGAATCGCCTTTAAGCTCAACTGCACATCCTCTTGCTCCACTGTCAAAAAATCGATGGATCCTTTGTCCGGATTAATGACAAAGCTTTTAACCGTGCCGATTTGCATTCCATCGGCAATGCTGATAATCGGCAGTCCAATGATTTGTGCGCTAGCTTTCATTCTTTTCACCTCAACTGTTTGCTAATGTAGCGGCCATTTCCCGCCAAAACTCCAGCTCGGCTGCCACCGCCGGATATCCAGAAAAACGGCGCTCCAGCTTTTCAGCCCAAGAGACAAGCTGATCATATTTTCGTTCCAACGCATAATGTTCAAGCAACAAGCGGGCGAACACATAATAGTCACGGTCGGAAAGAGGCGCTTGCAAACATTGTTGCAGGCACTCTTCATAAGCGACCGCGGTGAGGCGCCGGCGATTCAGGATCAGCTCAGCCGCCGCCATTTGCGCCTTATCGGAAGGAACAACGTTGGCCTGCTTCTCGACTGACAACACTATATTTGGCCGCAATGACTCTCGTTCAAAAGAGCCCGTTGTTCGATTTTGTTGCTCGAAAACGCTCGTTGCTCCACCATCCCTCTCTTCAACCGAAGGCACAGCGATGGCGGAGGCATGAGACACGCGATGCGACCAACCATTTAACGGCCGCGCCAAACATTCAGCATAGCAGTTTTCTTCATCCGCTTCAGCAGCCGAACCATCGTTTGACACAAAAGCAACAGAGTCACTTCCAGCCCGCCAAATGAGCTGTTCATCATCTTGAACAACGACATCGTTTCCTTCCCCAGCATCCAACGGCCCCACATTTGAAGCCGTCGTAGCTTCCAAAGGGGCTGCGCTATGTTCTTCCTCTGCGTTGTCCACTTGTTTCTGTTCCCTTCCAATTGTCTGATTTCCATCCTCCATGTCAACCGTCTCTAAAAGCACATCCTCAATATTCATCCATGCATTTACGGCATCGGCCTGCGCTCCTTCTACATCGTTTCGTGACGCTTTTTCGTCATCGCCGACGGCTTGAGCTTCCCCATGCCCGTCATTTGAAGCAGGAGAGGAAAGATCGAAGGCAGCCATTTCCGTCCATTCGGCCTTCCTCTCTCCTTTCGGTTCGTCCCGCAACACGGCGGCCTCGAGGTCAAGCGTGACCGCGACTGGCCATTCATCGAGCCAATCCGAAGTCCACCGCAATGGCTCTGGCGCTTGGTTCTCTTCTCCTGTTTGATCCCATTTTACCACCGCCTCTTCCGCCGCTTCCATCAACATCGCATCAAGAGAACGTTCCTCTTCAGCGAGCCGCTCTCTTTCATGCTGCTCATCGTTTTTCAACAAAGGTTTCTCTTGATCAAGCTCAACCGCCCTAAGCGAAACTCTATCCTCGGCCGGCCTGGCCCTAAAAGCGTCATGCACAAGCCAACCTGCTTCTTCGCTCTCGTTTCCATCTTCAGTTAGATTCAATGCACGATGAGGTGCGTCACGGTAAAGGAGTGCACCAAACCGACGATCAAGTAAATATGATATGGCGGCCAGCAGCAAGAGAACAAGCAACACCGTCTGCCAAAGTGGAACGACGGAACTGGAAATTTGCGCAAGCCATGCGGCGAGCATGGAAACTACGACAGTTGCAAACCCTCCCAGGCGGCTGAAGCCAAGCGGAAGCAGCCACACAAGGAGCAGCGCCACGACAAAAGCCCCGGCGTAAATGAGCGCCTCTTTCATCCTGCCACCCCGTTTCCGTTTCTATGACAAAAGCCCTCTTTTATGCTAAAAATCTGCAACATTCGACTCTTACTTATTGTATAATAAAGTTACATATTTTGAAAGAAGGTTGTGATCAATGGCGGATAAGAAAATTTTTTCCCATGGTTATGCTTTCGGGTTCACCCTCATCGAGACGTTGCTATCCATTGCCTTGTTGTCTGCTGTAGCGATCGGCCTATTCTCCTTTTTTACGAACGCGATGACCTATACATCCGATAACGAGAAACGCACGGTCGCCATCAATATTGCTCGCGGCGTTGCAGCGTATTTCGAGAAAAATGTCCATTTTTCGCAACTATATGACTATATGGAAAACAATGATCTCCCATTCATCAAAATGGAGAAAAGCAGTTGCAACAATGAAACACTGCAACAACTGCTGTTTCCCAATGAGAATCTAAGCGGAGGCATTTCATCCCAACAAATGTGCACAACCGAGCTTGCTCCAACAGTAAACAATGTCAATTATGAAACATCGGTGTATTTCATTAGCTGGGGGCAAAAAGACTGGGATCAGTTTCTCTCTTCTTCCGATTTTGTTGCGTTGCCAGAGCAACTAAAAGCTCGCATCCGAGAAGAAAGAAACAAAATAACAACGTCTGGGTCACGCTCCTACATGATCAAACTGTATGCCACCGTCCGCTGGGGAGAGCGGGCTCGAGACATCTCATGGGTCGAAGGAGTGGTCACCGATGAAACGATTCGTTAGCTCCCAATCTGGAATGACATTGGTGGAGCTGCTTGCCGCTATAGCTATTTCCCTTTTGATCATCGGCGCCATCTATACGGTTTTTCTGACGGGCATCCGCGTTTATGAACGCATCGACATTGAAAACATGCTACGCAGCGAGGCAGATTACGCGATAGCGCGAATGATGAATGAATTGTACGCCTTTTCCCCTGACGGCCTTGAAGCCAATCAAGGACAAGAAAACAAACCGCTGGAGGAATTGTCATTCGTCAAAAACGAGCAATTCAAACCAAACGGCCAAATTGGCCTCGTTTCGCGTGAAACGTTGGAACAGCCCGCACATCGAACGATTTCGATCCAAAGAGGCAAGCTTTTGATTGATGGGCAAACGATTACTTCGACACACTTTTTGCTGGATGATTCTTCATCCTTTTCGTTCCGTTGTGCACGCTGGGAAGGAGAGATTTGCCAAAGCGGAGTTCTGATGATTACGTTGACTGTAAAAGACGGCAACAACAATAAAATCATCTCGGCTGAGCCGTTCACTTTGCGGACAGAATTTGGTTTTTAGGGGGAGGCATATGCGCCTGCGCTTACATGAACAAGGATACAGTTTAATTACCACATTGCTAGTTGTGACGGTGTTTTTATTGCTCGGGTTGACCATTGTGACTGCTGCCGTTCAGCACGCTCAATTCACTACCATTCGCGTAGACGATGTCCAATCGTTGCATGAAGCCAAGACATATGTAAACGAAGCAGTGTCCGAGTTAAAAGCCGAGTTATCCGAACCTAATTTTTTTGTCAATCATCGCATTTTTGTGCCGGACCAATGGGATCAGTTTCTCGGGATTGACAGCCCATCTCCGGGAGAAAATACAATCGCTGGCCGCTTACATGACCGCTACGGAGTGGTCATGAAGGATGAAAGTGCGCAATACAATATTCCAAAAAATCAAGTGTTTCTTCGCGCCCTTCGTTTATCGAAAACATTCACTGACGGACATCAGACGCGGACTGTTCAGCGTCTCGTCTTTGTCACAAACACACCAAGCTTTCTCAAATATGCACTCGGATCCAACCGAGATGTCGTGTTAAATGGCGGCATCTATGTCGAAAAGGGCAACGTCTACGCAGGACAACAGGCCTATGCCAGCAACACAACCAACTATGTCAAAAAGAACGGAGAGCTGACAGTCGCCATGCCTAACGCCGGCATGCCTAGTTTATCGTCTTCCTCCATTTGGTACACAAGCGATGGCCGGTTGAATGCATGCGGGCAAACGTCCAACTGTTGGGAAGCAGCACAAGACCGCTTCCACATGACAAACAATTGGGCGTCTCTTTGGCCAACGGATGTTTTGGAACCGGCGCCAACTATCCGGCAAGAAAATGAGGATTTTATCGATGTCGATTTTGACCTTACCGTGGCTGACAAACTGTTGCAGGCATCGGGTATTTCGCCGTTGTCATCGCAAACGCGCGATGCCTACATTGAGCAAGTGGAAGCCATTCAGGAAGCGGCGGACAAAGATGCCGAGCTTCACCGTTTAGTTGAGGAGCTATCCAATCAGTGGACTTCGCTCCCAATCAATCAAAACATCCCACTTGAAAAAGCGATAAAAGAAAGTCCAAAAACAAAGCCGCTTTATCTTAACGGAAACAGTGTTTTAACAGGAGATATAGATATTAGCAACAACGGCGTCAACCAATGGCTCATCATCAACGGGGATCTTCGCCTCGATGGGCCGACAAATCCAAACACCTTTGTCAGCGTGCGCGGAAATTTCATCGTTTTGGGCAATGTCATGCTAACAGGCAACTTGCGGCTTGATGCGAGCATCTATGCGACAGGGTATACTAAAATTTACCAAAACAAGATCGAACGGGCGGCGAATGACAAAGGATTGGTGTTGTTGTCGAAAGGGCCGCTTGACATTTCCCGCATTAATGAATTCGATAACCCAACCATTCCAACACCGAATTTGAAAGGGTACTTTTACACGGACAGCAGCGCCACGATTTATGCAGTCGGGTCCTATTTATATATTGAAGGCGGGCTGTTTGCGAAGGGGAATGGAACAACAGCCCCGGATACGGACATCAATGGGCTGGTTGTCAACGCGTTCCGCGGCCAAGTCAATGGGGACAATGGTGAACCGAGCCGGTTTGCCCCGGGCAACAATCCACTGTCCTCCCGCCTCATCGTCCGTTATCGGCCCGAAGTGCTTGTCGAACAAGGAACAGGACTTCCTTTTGTCAATCGCATCTCTCTAGTGGTCGACCGGCTGGAAGTGGAATAAACAATCAAAGCGGCGCTCCCACTTGGGAGGCCGCTTCATACATTTTTACCATCGACCGCCGTTTCCGCTGTTTTGGTTCGTAGAAGGCGCCCGCACAATGACAGTCGCTTCAGCTTGAATGTCCCCGCCACCCGGCGCTTTTACCTTCGCCGTTGCTGTGATGGTCGCATACCCGACATCGACCGCTTCTAAATACCATTTCCCGTTTTCTTGAACCGCTTTGACAAAACGATCATCAGACGGTGTGACAGAGCGAAGCGCCTTGTCTGTTGCATTGTCCGGGGTGAAGCGGAGCTCTTGCCCCACTTCGAGCTTGTCGCCGACGTTCATGTATAGGATCGGATTGCGGAACGCCATGCCCATAAGCGGCACGTATGGGTCGATGACCGTAATCGTCGCCGTCGCGGACGAATTCCCTCCATCCGTTGAACGAACAGTGATCGTGACCGTTCCCGGTTTCAACGCCGTCACCGTGGCGTTTTGCACCACCGCCACGGTATTGTCGGTCGATGACCACACCAACGTTTTGTTCGTTGCATCGCTCGGGACAATCGTCACCGGAATCGTCTGCGTGTCGCCAACATTCATCTTCGTTTGATACGAACCAAGCTTCAATTCTGTAATCAGCTTTGTATACGTAAATGCCGCGCTCGCTAGGCCTGTTCCCCTCGTCAATCCCCCTGATGCCTGCACCGTCACCGTATAGGAGCCGTCATTGGAAATGGCAATCGCATACGGTGAAGAAAGCGATGTCCAAGCGGCCGCCACACCGTTTCGCACGACTTGGTACTGATACGACACCCCTTCACCAGCCACCAATCCGGTAATTTTCACGGTTGGCGCCTCATAAGTCGTCGCTCCATTTGGAACGGCGCCATTGGCCGTGACAACGGAAAGATGCGGCTTAATGTATACAGGCACCGTCTGGCCGTTGCTGTATGTGACAAGCAACACCCCATCATCATTCGGGTCATATTGCAGCGCCTTGACAGGCAACGGCAATAATCCGTGTGAATTCGGTTCCGCACTTCCGACACTATCTTCGGAAGCAGCAAAAAATTGATATTTACTGATCACACCCCATGCGTCCCCCACATAGTAAAAGTTCGGGAAATCATCCAAACGAACTTTCATGCCAATTCGTTCTGTCGGCGGCGCGAGCGTCGATGTCCGCGCCCCATAGCGGCTGTCGGTAAAGGTCACGACCGCAGGCGGCAATTGAACATTGTTCATGGCAAAATCAGCTTGCATCACCCATTGCGCTGTCAAGGTCAGTTTGTTGAGCTGGCTGTAGTCAAACGTTTGGTTGGCAAACGACCATTGCGCATAATGCACACCGTTTTGCACATACGTCGACACCGTTCCATCCGGAATAACGGAGATGCCGTCCGGCAGCGGCTGAAGAATTTTCACATTACTGATCGTTCCCGTCGCATTGCCGACATAGCCGACAAGCGACATCGAATACGTCGCCCGGAAGCGATTGTCGTTGCCATCGGTGGCGCCGCGCTTGATTAAGCTGTTGATCTCATTGGTCAATCCTTGCAATTTCACCGTGCCTGTAAATGATGGCGGCGCTTCGTCTTTGACGGTGACCGTCACAGTTTTTGTTATCGATGGCTGCAGTTGTCCATACACATCTCGATACGTCAACTCCGCGTTGAACGTATACGTTCCTTTCGCTTTAAACGATACGGGAATCGGAATCGTCACCGGCGCGGGAGTGCCTTGGCCGGCTTGATACGGAATCGAAAACGAAATATAGGCGTTTTGTTTCGCGTCATCAAGCCATACTTGGCCATTTTCTGCGATGGCGACATTGCCTCCAAACGACGAAAGCGGGATGCGGATCGTTCCTGTGATCGCCGGCGTGGTGGCGAGCTGGGAAAACTGTTGGAACAAAGCGGTCAAATTTTGCGTTGTTCCTTGCCGCGCTTCGCCGCCAGCAGTCGCGGACAGCGTCTGTAAATAATCTAAATCGACTTCACCGTTGCTGCCAAAGCCAATCGAATATAAAGTAATATTGTTCATCCCAAGCGTCTTCGCCACCGCTATGGCATTGGCTCGAATTTTCGTTTCGATGCCGCTGTAGGTGAATGGATAACCGTTATCCCAAGACACTCGCCATCCATTGACATAATCTTGCCCATCGCTGTAAAATTGGCGGGAATACCCTTTGTTGTCGGTAAAACGGATGCCAGCAGTCCGGCCGTCGCTGTACAGTTCGTAAGTGACAGGAAGAGAATCGGTGATTTTATTTCCTGTATACTGGTATCCGCCAAAAAATTTTGGCTTGACCTCCCGATACGTAATGGAATCGGTTGTATTCAACACGGTCGGCATGCCATCGGTTAAGAAAATAATGTATTTTTTGCGCGTCGGATCAGTGAAATAGGACTGGGCTAGAGACAATGCCGCCGAGTAATTCGTCCCGCCGCTGGCGGTCAAGCTGTTGCCGACATTGAGAATGGCATCAAGCTGGCTTAGGACATTCGAGTACTTCCCGAACGGAACGACGCTTGTTTCCCGCACCCCATCGGAGAAGGGGATCAAAGCAAAACGGTCATTTTGATTGTAATTGGACTTAAAGTAGTTGACCGCCGCTTGCAAAGCGGATTTCGCGCTTTGCAATTTTGTCGATGTCATTGAGCCTGACACGTCCATGACAAACACGACGTCGATGGGTGGACGGATGAGTCCTGAAACAGCGCCTTGTGGAACCAGCGTCACATCGAGCCGGCCTTGGGCATCGCCGTTTGGCGGCTTGGCGTATTCCGGCTGTGAAAACGAGAGGGAAAAATCCAATTTAGCCGTGCTCGCCTCAGTTTGCCTCGTATATTGATAAGGCGCCTGTGGGAATGAAAAATACACATCCTCTTTTCCATTTCCCAACACGCGATAAGCATCGACGGTGATTTGGTAAGTCGCCGTCGTTCCCGAAGCTGGTGGCCACTTGCCGCTCATGTCGAGTGAAAACGTATACTTTTTCTCCCCGTTTCTGTCCGCCGGCGCTTCCACCGCTTCGGCTCGGTAGCTGACTGCCGTGCCGTTTTGTTCCTTCAGCTGAATGCGAATCATAAAGTAGCGAATGCTGTTCCCTTGCCCGTTGCCGTCCCCTGGTGCGGTCGCCCATCCTTCAATTTTCTCATCGGAAACAAACGTGATAGCCCCTTCCGGTTGGCCTGCGTAAGCAACACCCGCCTTCACCGGCCATACACTCGCCATCAGCCATAGCAACATCCCCCATAACAACCAGCCGCGCCACCGTTGCATATGCCTCCCCTCCCGAGCCAAAAGGACTATCTTTCTTCCATTATATCAATCCTTTTCATCACTTGGCATTATTTTTTTAGAAGTTTTCGCACTTCAGATATAAAGTAAAGCGATCCAGTGACAAGCAACAGCTCGTCGTTTCCCATTCGTTTTTTCTTCTCGATGAGCCAGCCTGTCCAATCATCTGTCGCCGCCTTATGCAGGTGAGACGAAAGGGCAGCAAGCGCTTCCGCCAACGCCGCGCGCGGAAAATCGAACGTTGTAAACGTCATCGTTGCCGCCAGATCATCAAGCAGCCGAATCATCCGCTCGAGCGGCTTGTCCGCCAATGCCGCAAACAAAACATGGACGCGTTTGTCGGGATAATGGGCGCGCACCGTCTCCACAAGCGCGTGGATGCCGGCCTCGTTATGGGCGCCATCAAGGATAATGAGAGGATTGTCGCTCATCCGCTCAAACCGGCCGGGCCAAGTGGCCGTTGCGAGCCCGTCGGTGATATGCTCCGGATCGATCAAAAATGAATAGCCAAGCCGCAATAGTTCTGCCGTCATCACCGCCACAGCGGCATTTTCGACTTGATGGGCGCCCGGCATGGAAATGCGCAAACCGCGATATTCGGCAAATGGAGTCGTGACGGAAAACTGTTCCCCTTCGGCCGTCGCCTGCCGGTCAGAAACGGTAAAATCAACGCCGATCCGATACGTTTTCGCCTTCCGCTCCGCCGCCGTCTTGGCGATCACGTCCCACGCCTCAGGCTCGTTCACTGCTGTCACAAGCGGAACCCCTGATTTAATGATCCCCGCTTTTTCCGCGGCGATTTGCGCGAGTGTATCGCCTAAGATGTTCATATGGTCGTAGCTGACGTTCGTAATGACGGAAACGAGCGGATAAATGACGTTCGTCGAGTCCAAGCGTCCGCCGAGGCCGACTTCAATGAGCACGATGTCTTGAATGTGTTTTTTTCCGAAATAATACAGCATCATCGCTGTGATCACTTCAAATTCGGTCGGCCCGCCGAGCTCTGTTCGTTCCAATTCATCCGCCAGCGGTTTGATCGTCTGCACGAGCTCTACAATCTCTTCATCGCTGATCGGTTCGCCGTTGATGGTGATCCGTTCGTTAAACTGTTCGACATATGGAGACGTGAACGCCCCGACCGAATAGCCCGCCGCCTGCAAGATCGAACGCAAATAGGCGACCGTCGACCCTTTGCCGTTCGTTCCCCCGATATGGACGGCGCGGACGCGGCGTTCCGGTCGGCCAAGTTTTTCCATCATCCATTCCATCCGTTTCAATCCCGGTTTCATGCCAAGCCGCAGCCGCCCGTGAATCCAAGCAACCGCTTCTTCATACGTTCGAACCATGTTGACCATCCTCCTTGTCCTTTGTATCCTGATCCATCAAGGAAAAGACTGAATCGCATATGTCGAAGGCATTCCTCTTCTTTCAACAACATCATCTTCCATCGAAAAAGACGAATCCACTCGAAAGCGGATTCGTCTTCATCATAATCAACGGCGAGATCGTTTGTCTACCGTTTGAGCTCGGCGAGGCGCGCCTTGACGGCTTCGCGTTTTTCGACATAATCTTGCCGCTTGCGCCGCTCTTCTTCGACGACATGGGCCGGCGCTTTCGCCAAAAAGCCTTCGTTCGCCAGTTTCTTTTCGACGCGCTCGACTTCTTTGTTCCATTTGTCAAGCTCTTTTTCGAGCCGCTTAATTTCTTCCTCAATATTGATCAATCCTTCAAGCGGCATGATGAGCTCGGCGCCGGTGACGACCGCCGTCATCGCTTTGTCCGGCGCGGGAACGTTTGTATCGATCAAGAGCTCGCTCGGGTTGCAGAACCGCTCAAGATAGGCGCGGTTTTTCATGAGCGCCGCCCGCACTTGTTCATCTTTCACCTTAATATAGAGCGCAATCGGCTTGCCGGGCGGCGTGTTCACTTCGGCGCGGACGTTGCGGACGGCGCGGATGATGTCGACGAGCAGCCGCATTTCTTCCGCGGCTTCTTCGTTTGACAGCTCAGGGCGCGCTTGCGGCCACGGAGCGACGGTGATCGATTCGCCTTCATGCGGCAAGTTTTGCCAAATTTCCTCGGTAATGAACGGCATGAACGGGTGAAGCAGGCGCATCGTGTTGTCGAGCACATACGCCAGCACGGAGCGCGTCGTCTTTTTCGCCGCTTCGTCGTCACCGTAAAGCGGCAATTTCGCCATTTCAATGTACCAGTCGCACAAGTCGTCCCAAATAAAGTTGTACAGCGTGCGCCCTGCTTCGCCGAATTCGTATTTCTCAGCGAGCTTCGTCACCGTGTCGATCGTTTCGTTGAGACGCGTTAAAATCCAATGGTCGGCGACCGTTTTTTCACCGCTCAAATCAAGCTCCTCGTACGTCATGCCGCCCATGTTCATCAAGGCAAAGCGCGAGGCGTTCCAAATTTTGTTGGCGAAATTCCACGTCGCTTCGACTTTTTCGGTGCTGAAGCGCAAGTCTTGCCCCGGCGAGCTGCCGGTCGCCAAGAAGTAGCGGAGCGCATCGGCGCCGTACTGATCGATCACATCCATCGGATCGACGCCGTTGCCGAGCGATTTGCTCATTTTCCGCCCTTGGGCGTCGCGGACGAGGCCGTGGATGAGCACGTCTTTGAACGGGCGCTTTCCGGTGAATTCGAGCCCTTGGAAAATCATGCGCGACACCCAGAAGAAAATGATGTCATAGCCGGTGACAAGCACATCGGTCGGGTAGTAGCGCTTGTAATCCGGCGACTCCACATCCGGCCATCCCATTGTCGAGAACGGCCAAAGCGCCGAGCTGAACCATGTGTCGAGCACATCTGGGTCTTGCTCCCAGTTTTCGATGTCTTTGGGCGGCTCATGGTCGACGTACACTTCGCCCGTTTCTTTATGATACCACGCCGGGATGCGATGCCCCCACCAAAGCTGGCGCGAAATGCACCAGTCGCGGATGTTTTCAAGCCAATGCAAATACGTTTTTTCAAACCGCTCCGGCACAAACTGCACTTTCCCGTCGGTTTGCTGCAGCTTGATCGCCGCTTCGGCGAGCGGCTTCATTTTCACAAACCATTGCGTCGACAAATACGGTTCAACGACCGCGCCGCTCCGTTCGCTATGGCCGACCGAGTGGACGTGCTCCTCGATTTTAAAGAGGACTCCTTGTTCTTGCAAATCGCGGACGATTTGCTTCCGGCACTCGAACCGGTCAAGCCCTTGGTATTGCAAGGCGTTTTCATTCATCGTGCCGTCTTCGTTCATGACAAGAATGCGCGGCAAGTTATGGCGGTTGCCGATTTCAAAATCGTTCGGGTCGTGCGCCGGCGTAATTTTCACCGCCCCGGAGCCGAACTCCATATCGACATACTCGTCGGCGATGATCGGAATTTCGCGGCCGACGATCGGCAGCTTCACCATTTTGCCGATCAAATGCTTATACCGCTCGTCATCCGGGTGCACGGCAACGGCCGTATCGCCGAGCATCGTTTCCGGACGGGTCGTCGCCACTTCAATGTAGCCGGAGCCGTCGGCGAGCGGATAGCGCAAATGGTAGAGCGCGCCTTTCACTTCTTTATAAACGACCTCAATGTCCGACAAAGCGGTTTTCGTCACCGGGTCCCAGTTGATGATGTACTCGCCGCGGTAAATGAGCCCTTTTCGGTAAAGCGAGACGAACACTTCGCGCACCGCTTTTGAGAGCCCTTCATCGAGCGTAAACCGCTCGCGCGTGTAGTCGAGGCCAAGCCCTAACTTTGCCCATTGGCTGCGAATATGGCCGGCGTATTCTTCCTTCCACTTCCATGTTTCTTCTAAAAACTTTTCCCGGCCTAAATCGTAGCGCGACAGCCCTTGCCGGCGCAGCTTCTCTTCCACTTTCGCCTGGGTGGCGATGCCGGCGTGATCCATTCCCGGAAGCCACAGGACGTCATACCCTTGCATCCGTTTCATGCGCGTAATGATGTCTTGCAGCGTCGTATCCCACGCGTGGCCTAAATGCAGTTTGCCGGTGACGTTCGGCGGTGGAATGACGATCGTAAACGGTTTTTTCGCCGGATCGCCGGTCGCCTCAAAAAATTTCCCTTTCAGCCACCATTCGTAGCGCCCCGCTTCGACCGCGCGGTGGTCGTATTTCGGCGGCATCGACACTTCGTGCTGTGCCATGTCATTTCCCTCCTTACAACGTGATGGACAATGCGGCCGACAGCGCAAAGCCGCGCAGCCGGCAAGCAAAAAAGCCCCTTTCATCCCAAAAGGACGAAAGGAGCTGCTTTCGCGGTACCACCTTTTTTCTTAAGCCCAAAGGCTTAAGCGCTTCATTGGCATAACGGCACACGGCCGGCTTCCTCTACTCGGCAACAGCGCCGTTCAAAGAAGCAGCTCAAGGGCGACCTTCCAGCAGCCGGCATCCTAGGAAATCTCGCAGCTTCTGATTTCCCTCTCTGCAGGCGCGGACCGCTGTACTCCTCCCCGTCTTCGCTTTTGTCGTCATTGTTCGATTATTATACTACCATTGTCCATCATCTTTGCCAAGTTTTTATTTATTTATTCTACTGCCACCCGTTTGGTGACAAACATTTTTTCTATTCATATTGTATAGTAAACCGGAGAAGGAGGGAATGTCGATGCGGCGATTCAACCCGTATTCGTGGCCGCCGTGGCTTCGGCAAGTGCGCGCCGTCTGCGCCCAAGTAATCATTCCGCTCACGATCTTTCAAGCGATCCGCACCATTTTTTTGCCGACGACGTTTGATGTCATTTTATTGGCGATCTTTGTTCTCATTGCCGTGGCGCTCCATTTCGAATGGATTTAGAAGTCCGGAAAAACGATCGTTTTCTTTACTTAAAACGGCGGTTCTCAAGTGTTGAAAAGAACAAGGTTTATGAGGTTTCTCAATTTGAGAAAAGCCATGAATCTCCGCCCTCTCAGAGGGTCTGATGAAAAAACAATCATTTTCGCGGAATCGCTGGTTCTCACATGAAAGGAAAAGCCGCTTTTCTTGTTTTAAATGGAGAAACACTTCCGTTGGACCGCGTTCTCTGTTCCATCACCATCTTTTTTAGGAAGACGCCGTTTTGTTTGTCATCGGCTTACCCATTATCCTCTTCATCCGCCGGCGGTTCATTGTCCACCGCTTCTTCCTGCTGCTGCGCGGCGTCGCGTTGGACAAGGTGCATTATGAGCGCCTCCATGTTTTTAAACGCCAAATAACAGCGCTGCAGCGCGGCGACATGTTCCCGTTCGTTCCGCTCCTTCCGCGAAGCGGCCTCATATCGCTCCAAACAGCGGATAAACCCGCGCGGCTCCGCCAAATGGCTGTACAAAAACGCTCGCTCCCCGTCGGATAACGGCAGCTCCTTCTCGTACTCCTCGACCCCTTCCAGCCACTCGCTCCCGAGCGGCGGCATCGTCCACACATGAAAACGGAGCGCGGCGATCACATCAAAGAGCAGCGAATTCCAATGCGCCCGCTCCCAGCTGATCCAATACGGCGGGATATAGTGGGGAAGGCGTGCTTTGCCGTGCACCCAGGCGATCCGCCATTGCTTCGTTTCCTTCAATATCTCTTCCCAAGCATCGAGCCGCTCCTCAGCAAACGAGTACGCGCGCATCACCTCGTGAAAATATGTGCAACACTGGAGCTGAAACGGCGACATGTACCACGCCGCTTCATACCGCTCGACACGCTCTTCCCAAACGGCGCGGGCCCGCTGCCATTCGTCTTTTTTTTGCTTTCGATAATCCTCGATCTCTTCTTCGTTCACTTTTATGGAGCGAACTGTAGAGCGATGGAGGCGTGCGAGATCGCGAAAAAAGGCGCGGACCGGGTCCCCTTCCGCCTTCGCTTCGCCGTTATGCCATGCTTGCAAATAATAAAGACGGCTGCCTTCCGCCGCAAACAACGACCGCCGCCGCGTCAGGTAAAGCGGGAGACAACGGGGGCCGCCATGCTGAAGAGACTGCCAAACGGCGGCGGCTTCTTGCTCGCTTTCAAGCGGCTTTAAAGCGAAAACGCCGCGGTTCGTGTATACCTTGACGGCTTTGCCTCGCTGCTCCATGCGCACTGGACGAAGCCCATACTGGACGAGCACAGCATCATATTGGTCAAACTGTGCGGCCATCGTGACGCCCCCTTATCGGCAAAAGAAACGGAAAGCGTCCCTTTCATGAGAAAGGACGGCTTCCCGCCATGGCCGGAATATACAAAAGCTGCCCCTCGTGCACGTCATCTGGGCTTTCCAAATCATTGGCGCGCAAAAGCTGCGAGACAGTTACATCATACCGTTCGGCAATCTTGTCCAATGAATCTCCTTGCTGGACGATGCAAATTTTCAGTTTCGTAAACTCTTCCGCCTCGCTTTTCGCAAATAGTTTCGTCAAGTAAAGCGCATTTTCGCTTTTTGTTTTCTTTTCTTCTTCCTCTTCTTCCTCAACCGCCTTTTTCGCCGCCCCGATCGATACTTTCGCCTCAGTTGGCGGCAGCAGCGAAGCGATGTCTTCCTCCGTCTGTGCGCTGACCGCCTTCGTTTCCGTCTCAAGCGGCAAAAACGGCTCTTTGGCCTCTTCTTCACCCTCCGTTTCTTCATGACGCATGACGGCTGGCTCCATGACGGAAACCGTCGTTTCGCCAGCGGCAAAAGCCGGCTGTTCATCCTCCTCATCGGCGAGATCATCCACGGAAGCAAACGATTCCTTGCGGGCGATCGATTCAAACGGGGCAAACAGCGGCTCATCGTCCTCCTCATCGTCCGGCAAATCATCGCCAAGCGGCGCTTCGCTGATGCCGCTGATCGAAATGTCGGCAGTGATCAGCAATCTTCCATTTTCATCCAAATCATAATCAAACGATTCAACCGTCACGTACACATCCTCAAGGGAACGAATGCGGTTTTTTGGAATCGTAATATCGATTGGAAAACGGTGCGACAGTTCGCTGATCCCGTCTTCGCGCACCGAAATGTGTTGAATGAACCGATAACCAGCCAGCTCAAACACGTCGTCATCCGCTTCAGCCTGCCCTTCGCCCGCTTGGCGGAATTCGCCGCTCAACTCAAGCGCGCCGCGGATCGTAATGTATTGGTCGTACTCATCGACGGAAATGACCGGATCAAGAGAAATAGATAAAAACTCGGCGACTTCCTGTCCTCTTTTAAACCAGACCGATTCTTCCAATGAAAAACGCAAATACGATTGCTCCAACCGGGCCTCCTCCTTCCGTCCCTTCGCCAAATTTTCTATGACATTATCCATTGTATGAACAGAAACGAGGAGGTATGATAAAAAATTGGGCTGCCGACGGTCGGCAGCCCCTTTCCTTATCCGCGCAGACGGGCAAACACCCGCTCTGCAGCGGCAATCGTATATTCAATATCATCATCACTGTGCGCCGTCGACAAAAACAGCCCTTCAAATTGCGACGGCGGCAGGAAAATGCCTTCATTCGCCATTTCCCGATAATAGGCGGCAAACAGCTCCAAGTCGGACGTTTTCGCTGTCTCGTAGTTGACCACCGGCTCGCTCGTGAAGAAAAAGCCGATCATCGACCCAGCGCGGTTGATCGTATGCGGGATGCCGTATTTCTCTGCTGCCTGATGGAGCCCATCTGCAAGACGCGCCGCTTTGCGGCCAAGCTCTTCGTACGTTTCCGGCGTCAGCTGGCGGAGCGTCTCGTACCCGGCCGTCATGGCGAGCGGGTTGCCGGATAGCGTGCCGGCTTGGTACACCGGCCCGCTCGGCGCGACAAGCTCCATGATCTCAGCTTTGCCCCCGTACGCCCCGACCGGCAAGCCGCCTCCGATCACTTTGCCAAGGCACGTCAAATCCGGCTCAATGCCATAATACCCTTGGGCGCAGTGGTAATCGACGCGGAACCCGGTCATGACCTCGTCGAAAATCAATAAGGCTCCGTATTGTTTCGTCACCTCGCGCAGCCCTTCCAAAAAGCCAGGCACTGGCGGAACGACGCCCATGTTGCCGGCGACCGGTTCGACGATCACCGCGGCGATGTCTTCGCCAAACCGCTCAAACGCATAGCGGACGCTGTCCAGATCATTGTACGGAACGGTGATCGTATGCTGGGCGATCGATTCCGGCACGCCCGGGCTGTCCGGCAGGCCGAGCGTCGCCACGCCGGAGCCGGCTTTAATGAGCAGCGAATCGCCATGGCCGTGGTAGCTGCCCTCGAATTTCACGATTTTGTTGCGCTTCGTATAGCCGCGCGCCAAGCGGAGGGCGCTCATCGTCGCCTCGGTGCCGGAATTGACCATCCGCACGATCTCGACCGACGGCACCCGCTCGATGACGAGCTTGGCGAGCTCATTTTCAAGCAATGTCGGAGCGCCAAAGCTTGTCCCTTGTTCGGCCACCCGCTTCAATGCTTCAACGACTTGGGGATGGGCATGCCCTAAAATGAGCGGACCCCATGACAGCACGTAATCAATGTACTCATTGCCGTCAATATCGTAAATTTTCGCTCCTTGGCCGCGCGCCATGAAAATCGGCGTCATCCCAACCGACTTGAAGGCGCGCACCGGGCTGTTCACCCCGCCCGGCATCAACTTCACCGCTTCTTCGTAAGCGGTTTTTGACCGTTCGTAGCTTCGCATGCTTCCGCCCTCCTCTCTATTCAGCCATCCAGCGGGCGACATCTTTCGCAAAATACGTAATGATCAAATCCGCGCCCGCCCGTTTCATCCCTGTCAACATTTCCATGACGACCGGCTTCTCATCGATCCAGCCGTTTTGCGCCGCCGCCTTGATCATCGCATACTCGCCGCTCACATTATAGGCGACAAGCGGCAGCGGAAAGCGGTTTTTGATGTCGCGGATAATGTCCATGTACGCAAGCGCTGGCTTCACCATCAAGAAATCAGCGCCTTCTTTGACATCCGACTCCGCCTCGCGAAACGCCTCAAGGCGGTTGGCCGGATCCATTTGGTACGTCTTCCGGTCGCCAAACTGCGGCGCGCTGTCGGCGGCATCACGGAACGGGCCGTAAAACGCCGAAGCGTATTTGATTGCATACGACATGATCGGCACATACTCAAACCCTGCTTCATCAAGCCCACGGCGAATGGCGGCGACAAAGCCGTCCATCATGTTCGACGGCGCAATGATGTCGGCGCCGGCTTGCGCTTGGCTCACCGCCGTTTTGGTGAGGAGCTCGAGCGACGGGTCGTTCAGCACACGCTCGTTTTCGACGACGCCGCAATGGCCGTGGCTCGTATATTCACATAAACACGTATCCGCAATGACGACTAGATCCGGGTGTTCGGCTTTGATTTGGCGGATCGCCCGCTGAACAATCCCTGTCTCACAATACGCCTGCGAACCGACTTCATCTTTTTCATTCGGCACGCCAAACACCATGACGGCGGGAATGCCAAGCTTGGCGATGTCGTCCGCTTCCTCTGATAAGCGGTCAAGCGATAAATGGTAAACCCCTGGCATCGACGGCACTTCCCGCTTAATGCCGCTTCCCTCGACCACAAACAGCGGATAAATGAGATCCTCGACGCGAAGATGCGTCTCGCGCACCATCGCCCGAATCGCAGCCGTTTGCCGCAAGCGGCGATGGCGGTCAAATGACAGTGCCATTCATTGTCCCTCCATGGAAAAGTATTGTTCCATCGCTTTAATGATACCATCAGCGGTGTAATCGGCCGCACAAATATGCACCGGAATGCCCGCCCGCTCGGCCGCTTCTTTCGTCACCGGCCCGATGCAGGCGACCGCAACACCGGAAAGAAGGGCATCCGCTTCTTTGTCGAGAAGGCGGACAAGGCTGTCAACCGCCGACGGGCTCATCAAGGTGACCGCATCAAGCTCCCGCCGGCGCAACAGCAACAACAACCGCTCCCGGCCGCTTTCATCCGATGCGGTTTCGTACACCGTGAGCTCATCGACGACGGCCCCCGCGTTTCGCAACGACTCGGGCAGCGTCGGACGGGCCAAATTGCCTTTCACAAACAGTACACGATCGCCTCGTTTGATATGCGGAACGAGCGCGGCCGCCAGCCGTTCAGCAGTGTAATCATCCGGCACGAGCGCCGGGGAAAGACCGCGCTCGGCGAGCGCCGCCGCTGTTTTCCGCCCGACAACGGCCATCTTCGGCAGCGGCTGCGGCAACAAAACGTGCGGGAAAAAGAAGCGGACCGCGTTGGCGCTCGTGAAGATGAGCCAGTGATATTCATTGATCCGCTCAGCCATAGCGGCGATTTCCTCCGGCGCCGCCGGTCGGATGGCAATGAGCGGGATCTCGACCGGCACGGCGCCGACAGCGCGCAGCTTGGCAGAAAACGATGCTGCCTGCTCTTTGCCGCGTGTCACGAGCACCGTTTTGCCGGCGAGCGCGCTATGTGTCATGATTGGCTCAACTCCTGTTTCACCCGCTCGATGAGCGCTTTCGCCCCTTGTTCGATTAAGACAGCGGCCGCCTGCCGGCCGACAGCCTCCGGATCGGCGCCCGTGACGATTTCTTTATACTTTTCTTTTCCATCCGGCGAAGCGACAAGGGCCGTGAGGCGCACGATGCCGCCGTCTGCTTCGGCGTAGCCGGCAATCGGCACTTGACAGCCGCCCTCCATTTGCTGCAAAAAGGCGCGCTCCGCCCGAACAGCCCGCTCGGTTTGCTCGTCGTTTAACCGGCTGAGCCATCGGCGCAATTCGTCATCATCCTCCCGGCATTCGACCGCCAGCGCCCCTTGGCCGACCGCCGGAACACAGACATCAAAAGAAAGATAGTCGCTGATGACGTCATTGCCCCAACCCATGCGCGCAAGACCCGCCGCCGCCAGCACGATCGCATCGTACTCTTCGCTTTCGAGCTTCGCCAACCTTGTGTCAATATTGCCGCGAATCCATTTAATCGTCAAATCCGGGCGATAGGCAAGCAGCTGCGCCGAACGGCGCAAGCTGCTCGTGCCAATGACCGATCCCGCCGGCAAATCATGCAACGCCCGGTTGCCTTTGCTGACAAGCACATCGCGTGCATCTTCGCGGCGCGGAACCGCACCGATCACTAAACCTTCGGGCAGCACGGCCGGCATATCTTTCATGCTATGGACCGCCATATTGATGCCGCCGGCGAGCAATTCATGCTCAATCTCTTTCACAAACAACCCTTTGCCCCCGACTTTCGAGAGCGTCACATCAAGCACCCGATCTCCTTTTGTGACGATTTCTTTCACTTCAAACGTAAACGGCGCTCCAAGCTGTTTCAATTCGTTGATCACCCACTTCGTCTGGGTCAAGGCAAGCTTGCTGCGCCGCGAGCCAACGACAATGTTCCGCATCTCGTTCCACCTCAATTACGAATACCAAAAATGAAATTTTGATAAACTGCCAAACAAGAAAAAGTTGACAAGCAAAAATAAAAACGAACCGATATTCCATAGCGCGATCGCCTTCCCTTGCATCTGCCGGACGGCTCGCTTGTAAAAATAGACGCCATAGACGAGAAGAACGACAAACGACCCGAGCACTTTCGCATCATACCAATGGAAATGGTCGATTTGAATGTGCGCCCAAATCACGCCAAGAATGAGCCCTAATAACAACATAGGCAAGCCGAGCACATTTAAAACATACGACAAAAAATCAAGCCGCGACAAATCCGCCATGCGCCAAAGGCGCACCCCCCACTTTTTCTTTTTCAGCAAACTGTACTGCAACATGTAAAGCACCGAAAACAAAAACGACAGCGTAAACGCCGCATACGCTCCGAGCGAAAGGGTGATGTGGATGATAAGCAGCTCCGAGACGAGCCGCTCCGCAACAGCCGGCGACTGCGAAGACGGTGCGAACGTATGAATGGCCAAAATAAAAAACGCAAGCACATTCGTAAAAAAGACGATGAAATCGACGCGCAGCAGCCGATTGATGACGAGCGACAGCGTAATGAGCAGCCAAGCGTAAAAATAAAGCCCTTCCGACATCGTCAAAATCGGAAAGCGCTTCGTCTCCATGATGCGAGAAACAAACGTCACTGTCTGCAAAAGCCACACAATAGAAAGCAACCAGAAGGCGAGATCGTTCGCCTTCCGGTTTTGCTGCAAAAAATCGATGAAATAGAAAAGGATCGAAGCGATGTAAAGCAAAATGGACAGCTCATACAGCAGCGCCACCGTCCATCCCACCTTACAGCTGCCATGATGGGCGGGCGGCACGGACCGCCTCCGCGTCTTGTTCATCGCATTGCACGGATTTCGCCTGCTGCATATGCCGATCGGCTTTCACCGCATCTTCGATATTGAAAATTTTCATAAACAGCTGAAGCGCCTCCTCGGCATTCGGGCCGGCGGCGAGTTCCTTCGCCTGCAAAATCGGATCGCGGAGCAGCTGGTTAATAATGCTTTTCGTATGCTTATTCAACACTTTCCAGTCGCGCTCCGACAAATGCGGAAGTTTCCGCTCCAAACTTTTCATCGTTTCGGCTTGGATGGCCAACGCCTTTTCGCGCAATGCGGCAATGACTGGCACGACGCCGAGCGTCTGCAGCCATTGGCTGAACGCCATAAGTTCCGCTTCGATCATCGTTTCAATGCGAGCCGCTGCCTTTTGCCGTTCCGCCAAGTTGGCCGCCACCACATCTTGCAAATCGTCGATGTCGTACAAAAAGACGGTTTCCAGTTCGGCCAGCGCCGGATCCAAATCGCGCGGCACCGCGATGTCAACCATAAAGAGCGGGCGGCCTTTGCGCATTTTCTCAAGCGGCGCCACCATTTCCTTCGTCAAAATATAGCCTTTCGCTCCCGTCGAGCTGATGACGATATCCGCTTCCAGCAAAGCGCATGACAATTCGCCGAGCGGCTTCGCTTCGCCGGCAAACTGCTTAGCAAGCTGTTTCGCTTTTTCAAGCGTCCGATTGACGACCGTCACTTTGCCGACGCCGCTGCCGTACAAGTTTTGCGCCGCCAGCGCCCCCATTTTGCCGGCGCCGATGATCAAGACGTGCTTGCCGGCAAGGCGGCCGAAAATTTTCTTCGCCAACTCAACCGCCGCATAGCTGACCGATACAGCGTGCGCGCCGATGCCCGTTTCCGAGTGGGCGCGCTTCGCAAAGGTCACCGCCTGCTTGAACAGATGATTGAAAATCGTGCCGCTCGTCCCGACCTCTTGAGCGAGCAAATAGCTGTCTTTCACTTGCCCTAAAATTTGCGTTTCCCCAAGCACCATCGAATCAAGGCCAGCCGCCACGCGGAACAAATGCTGGATGGCCGCCTCTCCTTCAAGCACACGCAAATACGGAGCAATCGCTTCCACTTTGACGCCAAACCATTCGGCTAAAAATGCTTTAATATAGTAACGGCCGGTATGCAGTTGATCAACCACTGCATAAACTTCCGTCCGATTGCACGTCGAGACGATCACATTTTCGAGCACGCTTTTTTGCTTGGCGAGCTGTTTCATCGCCGCACCGAGTTCCGCTTCCGCAAACGCGAGCTTTTCGCGGATTTCTACAGGGGCGGTTTTATAGTCGACGCCAACGACTACGATTTGCACGATGCCATCCCCCTTATTGACCGAATCCCTTCCATCATTATATCACAACCGTCCATCGTTCCGATTTGAAAAAATTGTGAACATGCCTCCAAAGCTATGCTAAACTGTAGACAGTGATCATTCTATCATAAACATGTCCAAAAGGGAAACGGAGGACGCGACGATCATGAAAACCCGAACGGTATTCGCCGGCATCTTGTTCATCGGCCTCGGGCTGTATTTTCTCGCCGGACAGTTGGAATCCCCCCTTTTCCATTTCTTCCAAGGTTGGCCGGCCTTGCTTGCCATTTGCGGCGCGGCTTTGCTTGGCCAGGCGCATGCAGCGCGCGAATATGCTTACCTTTTCCCCGGCTTTCTTTTACTCGGATTTGGCGTTGAGTTGCTCCTTGCGAGTGCATTTTCGGCCTGGCCCCGCGGCGTGAACATGTTTTTTTTCCTCATCGCGCTCGCTTTTTTCGCCAGCAGCCGCAAACAAAAAGGCGGGGCCGGCTTTGGCGTGCTTTTTTTGCTTCTCGCTGTCGTGCTGACGTTTTCCGGGCGCGGCCAGCCATTCTTTCACCTCGTCCAAGCGGGGCTTTCCTCTGTCTGGAAGTTTTGGCCGCTCGGACTCATCGGCATCGGCGTCTATCTATTATGGACTAGGCGAAAATAGCCTTAGAAGTGAAAACACCAGCGGAATCGCTGGTGTTTTCGTCATGAGGCCACAAACGGCAAAAGCGCCGCCCATGCTTCGTCTTTCCCTTGTCCGGTCTCGGCGGAAAACAAAATGAGCGGGTCGCCGTCAGCCATCCGCAGCGTCTCGCGCACGATTTTCGCGTGTTTTTGATGCTTGCCGCGCGGCACTTTGTCCGCTTTCGTCGCGATGACGATCATCGGGATCTCGTAATGCTTCAAAAACTCGTACATCATCACATCGTCTTTTGTCGGCGGATGGCGCAAGTCAACGAGCAAAACCGCCCCCTTGAGCGCCTCGCGCGTCGTAAAGTACGTCTCCATCATTTTCCCCCATTTTTGCCGCTCTTGCTTCGACACGCGGGCGAAACCATAACCTGGCACGTCCACAAAGTAAAACGAGTCGTTAATCAAATAAAAATTCAACGTTTGCGTTTTACCTGGCTTTGAGGAGGTGCGCGCCAAGTTTTTCCGGTTGATCATTTTGTTGATGAATGATGATTTGCCGACGTTCGAACGGCCGGCGAGCGCCACCTCCGGCCGTCCGCCGTCCGGATATTGTTCCGGCTTGACGGCACTGGTCACAAGCTCTGCTTTCTTCACATTCATCGCTTCCACCCCACCAGCGCGTGCGGCAGCACCTCATCGAGATGGGAGACGAGCACAAAGCGCAAGTCGCGCTTCACCGTTTCCGGAATGTCAGCCAAATCTTTTTCATTGTCTTTCGGCAAAATGACCGTTTTCAATCCGGCACGATGGGCGCTTAACGTTTTCTCTTTCAGCCCCCCGATCGCAAGAACGCGGCCGCGCAGCGTAATTTCCCCGGTCATGCCGACAAAGCGGCTCACCGGCTTGCCTGTCAAAGCGGAAATGAGTGCGGTCGCAATCGTAATGCCGGCCGATGGCCCGTCTTTCGGCACCGCTCCTTCCGGAACGTGGATGTGAATATCATATTTCTCATGGAATTTCGGATCAATGTCAAGCTCCTCAGCGCGCGACCGCACATAGCTGAACGCCGCTTGCGCTGATTCTTTCATGACATCGCCGAGCTTGCCGGTCAGCACGAGTTTCCCATTGCCTGGCGCAAGCGACACTTCGATTGCGAGCGTATCGCCGCCAAACGCCGTATACGCCAGCCCGGTCGCCACGCCGACTTGATCTTCCGACTCCGCTCGGCCGTAGCGGTATTTTCGCTTCCCTAAAAACTCTTCGATGTTGTTTTCTGTCACCACCACCCGTTTTCTCTCGCCGGAGACGATGAGACGCGCCGCTTTCCGACAGATGGCAGCAAGCTGCCGCTCCAGCTCCCGCACCCCGGCCTCGCGCGTATAATGGCGGATGATATCGAGCATCGCCTCATCACGAATTTGCAGCGCCGCCTTTTTCAGCCCGTGCTCGGTGATTTGTTTCGGCAGCAAATGCCGCTTGGCGATATGCAGCTTCTCTTCTTCCGTGTAGCCGGGGATGTGAATGACTTCCATCCGATCCAACAAAGGCTGCGGAATGGACGCCAAATGGTTGGCTGTGGCAATGAACATCACCTTCGATAAATCGTACGGCTCTTCAATGTAATGATCGCTGAACGCATGATTTTGCTCTGGATCCAGCACCTCCAGCATGGCCGCCGATGGATCGCCGCGGAAGTCGCTTGACATTTTGTCGATTTCATCTAACAAAAAGACCGGGTTAATCGTGCCTGCTTTCTTCATTCCTTGAATAATGCGCCCTGGCATCGCGCCGACATACGTGCGGCGATGGCCGCGGATTTCCGATTCGTCGCGGACGCCGCCGAGCGAGACGCGGACAAAACGGCGGCCAAGCGCTTTGGCGATCGAGCGGGCAAGCGATGTTTTTCCGACCCCCGGCGGTCCGGCGAGGCAAAGAATCGGGCCTTTCAATGATTTCGTCAGCTGCTTGACGGACAAAAACTCCAACACCCGTTCTTTCACTTTATCAAGCCCGTAGTGCTCCTCGTGTAAAATCGCTTCCGCCCGCTTAATGTCATGGATGTCTTCTGTTTCTTTCGACCATGGCAGGGCGATAAGCCAATCAAGGTAGTTGCGGATGACCGCACTTTCCGCTGAAGTCGCCGGAATTTTTTCATAGCGGTCGAGCTCCTTCAGTGCGGTTTCCTTTACATGCTCCGGCATGCCGGCCGCCTCAATTTTTTCCTTCAGCTCCTCAACTTCGCCTGTTTTTCCTTCTTTTTCGCCGAGCTCTTTTTGAATCGCCTTCATTTGCTCGCGCAAGTAATATTCTTTTTGTGTCCGCTCCATCGACTGCTTGACGCGGGCGCTGATCTTTTTCTCAAGCTGGAGCACTTCTTTTTCGTTGTGCAAAATTTGAATGATTTGATTGAGACGCTCTTTCACGTCGATCGTTTCCAAAATGCGCTGCTTTTCTTCGAGCTTAAGCGGCAAGTGCGAAGCGATGATGTCCGCCATTCGCCCCGGCTCATCAATGTCGACGATCGAGGCGTAAATGTCGACCGACAGCCGCTTGGACAAGTTTATGTACTGCTCGAAATATTCAAGCATCGTCCGCTTGAGCGCCTCATCTTCTAAATCTTTCGCCGCCCGGTCGGCAAACTTTTCGACTTTGACGAGAAAGTACGGCTCCTCGCTGATCACTTCCGTAATGAGCGCTCGGGCGACGCCTTCGACAAGCACGCGGAACGTGCCGTTCGGGAGCTTCAGCAGCTGCTTGACGCGCGCGATCGTTCCCATTTTATATAAGTCATCCATGTCCGGTTCGTCGATGGCAACGTCTTTTTGCGACGTCAGCAAAATCATATGATCCTCGACCATGGCTTGTTCGAGCGCTTTGACCGATTTCTCGCGCCCGACATCCAAGTGAAGCACCATCGTCGGAAACACGAGCAGCCCACGCAGCGGCAAAAGCGGAACGACCGTCTCCTTTTTCTTTCCGTTCACGCCGAACACCTCCATCTCTCGCTTCTATTCGTTTATTGTATAGTACGGTAGCCGGGTTTGTAAAATTTGACGAACGAAAAAACGCGCGGCGCTCCGTCTGCAGGCAAAGAAAAACCGACTTCAGCGACGATCCGCTTGCGCCGAAGCCGTACATAAAAGAGAGGCCGAGCGAGCCGCCCGATTCGGTTGCGATCGGACGCCCGCTTTCGTTGTCAATCGTTCGCCTTGCCGCCGTTTCCTTTGGCTAGACGAGCTTTTTCTCCGAGCGATCCATAGCCGCTGGCAGCAGCGCGGGGCCGCGGCGGAGCGCCTCTTCCCCGAACACATGGACGAGCACTTCCTCGAGGCGGCGGACGGCGATGATTTGAATGCCGCTGACATCACCTAGCAACGATTGCATATTCTCAATCGGGATGATGACTTTTTTCGCCCCGGCTTGTTTGGCCGCTTTGATTTTGGCGAACACGCCGCCGACCGGTTTCACAGAGCCGCGGATGCTGATTTCTCCGGTCATCGCAACCGTATGATCCACCGGCAGCTGGTAAATGGCGGAATAAATGCCGACCGCAATCGCCACCCCGGCTGAAGGGCCATCAACCGGCGCGCCGCCTGGAAAGTTGACATGAAGGTCGTAGCGGTCCGCCGGCACCCCCATCGCCCGCAACACCGTAATGACGTTTTCCGCCGAGCCTCGCGCCATGCTTTTTCGCCGCACCGATTTTTCTGCGCTGCCGATGCTTTCCTCCTCGACAATGCCGGTGACATTGATCGATCCTTTTCCTTTCGCCGGCAGGGCGGTCACCTCAATTTCCAACAGCGCGCCGGTGTTCGGGCCGTACACGGCAAGCCCATTGACGACGCCGACCGCCGGGGCGGACGCAATTTTCTTCTCACAGCGCGGAGTCATTTGGCTCGATTGAATGACCCATTCGATATCTTTGTCCAAAATGTTTTCTCGGTTTTCCGTGATGGCCAGGCCAGCGGCAATTTGCATCATGTTGACTGCCTCCCGCCCGTTGCGCGCATAGGCGGCAAGGAGACGGATGCCGCTTTCTGACACGTTCAAGCGAATTTTTTCCGCCGCCTTTTTGGCGATCAAGGCGATTTCATCTTGATCGAGTTCACGGAAAAACACTTCTAGACAGCGGGAGCGAATGGCCGGAGGAATTTCGTTCGGCGTGCGCGTCGTCGCCCCGACAAGCCGGAAATCTGCCGGCAGCCCATTTTGAAAAATATCGTGAATATGGCTTGGGATTTGCGGATTTTCTTTGCTGTAATAGGCGCTTTCAAAAAACACTTTCCGGTCCTCGAGCACTTTCAATAACTTGTTCATTTGGATCGGGTGGAGTTCGCCGATTTCGTCGATGAATAAGATGCCGCCGTGGGCGTTCGTCACCGCCCCTTGCTTCGGCTGGGGGATGCCGGCTTGCCCCATCGCCCCGGCCCCCTGGTAAATCGGGTCGTGCACCGAGCCGATGAGCGGGTCGGCGATGCCGCGCTCGTCAAAGCGCGCCGTCGTCGCGTCAAGCTCCACGAACACCGCATTCTTCTGAAACGGGGAGAGGGGATTTTTTTTCGCTTCCTCAAGCACGAGCCGAGCAGCTGCCGTCTTGCCAACGCCGGGCGGCCCGTAAATGATGACATGTTGCGGGTTGGGGCCGCATAAAGCGGCTTTTAACGCCTTGATGCCGTCTTCCTGACCGACGATGTCGTCAAAACTTTTCGGCCGCACTTTTTCCGCCAGCGGCTCGGTGAGCGAAATCGAACGCAGCTTGCGGAGCTGTTCCATCTCTTTGCGCGACTCTTTATCGATCGAAACTTTTTGCACACGCTGCCCTCTTAGCAAATTCCAAAAATAAAGGCCAATGATGACCCCGAAAAACAGCTGGATGACTAGTACGATGTTCGTCCAATCCATGCCCCGATATCCTCCTGCCTTTAGATGGTATGTAGTATGATAGTATCTCCGCGAACTGGCGGGAATAAACAAAAAAAGCGCCGACCGGCGACTAGGGCATGGGCGGCAAAAAAAGAAACCGCCGAAAAAAGGCGGTTTTCCCATCAGGCAGATGTTTTCCGTTCCAGCTCGATGACGGTGCCATCATGGCGGATCAGCGTCGGCGGCTTTGTGCCGCGCACCGTATCGAGCGTGATGATGCACTTTTGCACATCTTCGCGCGACGGCAGCTCAAACATCACATCGAGCATAATCCCTTCGATGATGGAGCGAAGGCCGCGCGCCCCCGTTTTCCGCTCAATCGCTTTTTTCGCGATTTCACGGAGCGCCGCTTCTTCAAACTCGAGCTCAACGCCGTCAAGCTCAAGCATTTTTTGGTATTGCTTCACAATGGCATTTTTCGGTTTCGTCAAAATGTCGATCAACGCCTGCTCGTCGAGCGGCTCGAGCGTCGTAATGACCGGAAGGCGGCCGATGAACTCCGGAATCAGTCCGAATTTGAGCAAGTCTTCCGGCAGCACTTTCGACAACAAGTTTTTCTCGTCGACATCCGTCTGGTTCATTTCCGCGCCAAAACCGATCACTTTTTTGCCGAGGCGACGCTTGATGATCGGCTCAATGCCATCAAACGCTCCGCCGCAAATGAACAAAATGTTCGTCGTATCGATTTGAATGAATTCTTGGTGCGGATGTTTGCGGCCGCCCTGCGGCGGAACGCTGGCAATGGTGCCTTCTAAAATTTTCAACAGCGCCTGTTGCACCCCTTCGCCGGATACGTCGCGAGTGATGGAAGGGTTTTCTGATTTGCGGGCGATTTTGTCAATTTCATCGATGTAAATAATGCCTTTTTCCGCCCGTTCCACATCATAATCGGCCGCCTGAATGAGCTTCAGCAAAATGTTTTCGACGTCTTCGCCAACATAACCGGCCTCTGTAAGCGAGGTGGCATCGGCGATGGCAAACGGCACGTTCAAAATGCGCGCCAATGTTTGCGCGAGCAGCGTTTTCCCGCTTCCGGTCGGCCCGATCATCAAAATGTTGCTTTTCGACAGCTCGACATCATCGATTTTGCTGCCGGAATTGATTCGCTTGTAGTGGTTGTAAACCGCAACAGCGAGCGATTTTTTCGCCTCGTCTTGGCCGATGACGTACTCATCTAAAATTTCCCGAATCTCAACCGGCTTCGGCACATCTTTAAATTCAAATTCTTCTTCATTGCCGAGCTCCTCTTCCACAATTTCCGTGCACAGCTCAATGCACTCGTCGCAAATATAAACCCCCGGACCGGCGACCAGCTTTCGCACTTGGTCCTGCGTTTTGCCGCAGAACGAGCATTTCAACTGCCCTTTTTCATCATTGAATTTAAACATGTCATCCACCCCTTGCCAACGAAATCGCGCCTGCTTATGTATCCATTTCCGCCATCACGTATGTCGCCAGAACGTATGTATTCGCTATTTTACCATACATGTTCCTGATAAAGCGAATGAAAAAACTGCCTTCCGTCTAGAAAAGTTTTCAAATTGCTGTTCAGGCCCCATGGTTGTGGATAAAGAACAAGGCACGAACATCTCGCGCCTTGTTCTCTCCTTAAGATATATTATGCCGCAACCTTGCTGTGCTCTACAAGAAAATCGACTGTTTTCCGCCATTTCAAATCTTCTTTGACGCCATCCAAGCTGCCGAGCAGCTCTTTCAATTTGTCCACGCTCAGCTTGTAGGCTTCCGCCATTTTTTCAAGCTCTTCGTTCACTTCCTCATCCGTGACCTCAATGTTTTCAGCTTTCGCGATCGCCTCAAGCGTCAGCGCCGCGCGCACCCGTTTTTCGGCATCCTCTCTCATTTGCTCGCGCAACGCCGCTTCATCTTGCCCGGAGAACTGATAGTACAGCTGCAAGTTCAGCCCTTGCATTTGCAGGCGTTGATCAAACTCGCGAAGCATCCGGTCAGTTTCGTTTTTGATCATAACCTCTGGAATGTCCATTTCTGCGTTAGCCGCCGCTTTTTCGACAACCGCGTTGCGCAAGGCCGTCTCCGCCTCGTTCTTTTTCGCCTCTTCCAGCCGGGCGCGGATTTTCGCTTTCAACTCATCAAGCGTCTCCACTTCTTCATCGACGTCTTTCGCAAACTCATCGTCGAGCGCCGGCAGCTGCTTCGCTTTCACTTCATGCACTTTCACTTTGAACGTCGCCGGTTTGCCGGCCAATTGCTTCGCATGGTATTCTTCCGGGAACGTGACTTGAATCTCCATTTCTTCACCGGCTTTCATGCCGACAAGCTGTTCCTCAAACCCTGGAATGAACGTTCCAGAGCCGATTTCAAGCGAATAGTTTTCCGCCTTGCCGCCTTCAAACGGCTCACCGTCGACAAACCCTTCGAAATCGATGACGGCCGTATCGCCGTTTTCCACCGTTCCGTCCTCTTTGACGACAAGTTCAGCATAGTTTTCTTGCAAACGTTTCAATTCGTTTTCCACATCTTCGTCCGTCACCGTCGCATCCATTTTTTCCACTTCAAGCCCTTTGTATTGGCCGAGCTTCACTTCCGGTTTGACGGTCACTTTCGCCTTGAAAATCAAGCTTTTGCCTTTTTCCATTTGCTCAATATCGATCTCCGGCAGCGATACCGGTTCAATGCCCGCCTCTTCAACAGCTTTCGCATATGCTTCCGGAAGCAAAATGTCGAGCGCATCTTGATAGAGCGCTTCAACGCCGAACCGTTTTTCAAACAAAACGCGCGGCACTTTCCCTTTGCGGAAGCCCGGGAGCGTGATGTTTTTCACCACTTTTTTAAACGCGGCGTCTAAGCCTTCGTTCACTTTCTCAGCGTCGACCTCAACGGTCAATACACCTTCGTTCCCTTCAAGCTTTTCCCATTTGACTGACATCCTTGTTCCCTCCACCTGGAATCATTGCTCGGACCATAAACCCGATTGTCCATGATCCTTTTATGATATCCCATTATGTAGCACATTATGCGAAAACAGATACATAGCACAGCCATTATATTATAACATACAAAAGACATGTTTCAATAGAGAACGAGCGATTAGAAAAAGGAAAGTCTCTCTATTTCGTTCAGCTTTTTGCAAAGCCCGACCATCTCTGATGCCTCGACGCCGTAGCGGACAGCCAATGTATCGGCGTCAACGTCCAATCCTTGAAACCGGCTCGCCATCCAATGGAGGGCCGCAAGCCAAGCCGCCGCATCGGCCGGCTCCGGTGGAAACGGGTACAATACATAAGCATAGCGAAGCCAAATGTCTGCCGCCGTTTCATATAAGCTCGGGCTTTCCGCCGCGAGCTGCTGTTCAAGCAGACCCAGCAGCGATGAAGCAAATTCCGTTTCCGTCTGTTCGTCCAACGCTGACGGGACGACCTCCATGCAACGGCCAAATTTTTCAACCGTCACCGTTTCGTTGACTCGCTTCCCTGTCAATAGGCGAAGAAGCATCGTTTTTGCCATCGGGCTTTTTTCCGGTGCGCGTAAATATTGCTTGAGCAACGGCAACACCGGCTCGATGTCTTCTTTTTCCAGCTGTTTAATCAGTTGCAACTGCTCAGCAATGTCCTCGGACTCAAGCAGCCGTCTCACCCGCTTCCACTCCGCAGGCGGAAGCGTGCGGGCGTTCATTTTTTCACTGAATCGCAGCAGCTGGCGAAGCTGTTCGCGCAACGAAACGGATAGCGACGGACGGCGCAAGGCGTCGCGGATCACCGTTTCTGCCTTGTTGTATCGGTTCGTTTGCAACAGCACGGCGAGATACATTTGCAACAGATCGCTGTTGTTCGGCTGTTCGTCAAGCAAGGCGGCGAGGCGCCGCTCCGCCTCATCGTATTCCCCAAGCTCGCAGCAGCAGACAGCAAGCCCAAGCTGGATGGGGAAGCTGTCATCACCAAGCTGCTCAGCCGCGCACAAAAAGCGGAACGCTTCTTTGTAGCGTTTCGCTTCAAGTGCAGCAAACGCCTCTTCCATCAGCCGTTCTTTCATTTGCGGAAACATGATGATTTTTCCTTTTTTTCCGGCCATCTTCGCCCGCTCCTATGTGTGTTTACCACAAGTGTAACAAGTTTTCTTAGCCGAAACAAGCCGACCCTTTGGGCACTTGCTGCAGCCGTCCGTTTTCTTCATCCTCCTATATGCAAAACAAAGAGGCTGTTCCTGCCAAAATAACGGCGGAACAGCCGATTTTTGCCGTCACGCTGCACCGCAAAAGACAGACGCTTACGGCCGCGGTCTATGCTGTTGTTCATACGCTTGAATATACGGTTCATATACAAACGTTAAATCAATTTCGTCCCATCCTTTTAGCAACAGCTGTTTTCGATACGGGTCGATGTCAAACGGACGTGAAAATCCTTCATCGTCAAATACCCGCTGCTCCTCGAGCGAAACGGTCAGTTCATAGTCTGCGCGCTCGCTTTGGCGCAGCAAGTAGCGGACATCCTCTTTATCCAGCCGGATCGGCAACAGCCCATTTTTTAAGCAGTTGTTGTAAAAAATGTCGGCAAACGATGGGGCAATGATTACGCGGAATCCGTAATCTTGCAGCGCCCACGGCGCATGTTCGCGCGATGAACCGCAGCCGAAGTTTTCGTCAGCAACCAAAATCGTCGCCCCTTCGTTTTCCGGGCGGTTGAGCTCAAACTCCGGATTTGGCGTGCCGTCGCTCAAATACCGCCAATCGTAAAAGAGAAACTGGCCAAAGCCGGTGCGTTCAATCCGTTTCAAAAACTGCTTTGGAATGATTTGATCGGTATCAATATTCGCCCGATCGATGCCGGCGGTTTTTCCACGGTGAATCGTAAACGGCTTCATTGTCCCTTCTCCTTCCATTCGATGTATCGTTCGCAGCAAGGCTGTATCGTCTTCCAATGCCCAGCGAGCGGAGATGGCCGCTTCATCTGTTTGTCACCGAACCGGCTCGGCTTCAAACTGTCGCACATCGACAAAATGTCCGTAAATCGCAGCCGCCGCTGCCATCACCGGGCTGACGAGATGCGTGCGCGCCCCTTTTCCTTGCCGCCCTTCAAAGTTGCGGTTCGACGTTGACGCACAGTGCTCGCCTTCTGGGATGATGTCCGGGTTCATGCCCAAACAGGCGCTGCAGCCGGAGTCGCGCCATTCAAAACCGGCGTCGATGAAAATTTGCGCCAACCCTTCCGCTTCGGCTTGTTTTTTCACTTGCTGCGATCCAGGCACGACGAGCGCCCGCACGCCCGGAGCCACTTTTTTCCCTTTCACGATGCTCGCCGCTGCCCGCAAATCGCTGAGGCGCGAGTTGGTGCACGAACCGATGAAGACGTGCTGCACCGGAATATCCGTAATCGGCGTGCCCGGCTCAAGCCCCATGTACTCAAGCGCCCGGCGCACCGCGTTTTGCTCTGTTTGGCTTTCAAATTGCTCGGGATGCGGCACGACGCCGTCGACCGATGTGCTCATCGCCGGATTCGTCCCCCACGTCACCATTGGAGCGATCGTTGACGCGTCGATTTCAATCGTTTTGTCGTACTCCGCCCCCTCATCGCTGGCAAGCGCCCGCCACCGTTCCACCGCCTTGTCAAACTCCTCGCCTTTTGGCGCATATTTGCGGCCGCGCAAATAGGCAAACGTCGTTTCATCCGGGCTGATGAGGCCGGCTCTCGCCCCAGCTTCAATCGACATGTTGCAAATCGTCATTCTCTCTTCCATCGACATGCGTCGGATCGCTTCACCTGTAAATTCGATAATATAACCGGTGCCGACGCCAACGCCATAGCGGCCGATAATGGCCAAGATGACATCTTTGGCGGTCACTCCTTTGACGAGGCGGCCGTTGATGCGGATTTGCAGCGTTTTCGGCTTATGCTGCCAAAGCGTTTGCGTCGCCAGCACGTGCTCGACTTCGCTCGTGCCGATCCCAAACGCCAAGGCGCCAAACGCCCCGTGCGTCGACGTATGGCTGTCGCCGCAAACGATTGTTTTTCCCGGCTGGGTCAACCCAAGCTCCGGGCCGATGACGTGGACGATCCCTTGCTCTTCACTGTGCAGATCGGCGAGCGGAATGCCAAACTCGCGGCAGTTGCGCTCAAGCGCGGCAATTTGGTTGCACGCCACTTCGTCGGTAATCACAAATCGGTTAACGGTCGGCACGTTATGGTCCATCGTCGCAAAGGTCAAATCCGGCCGCCGCACCTTCCGCCCTTTTTGCCGCAATCCTTCAAATGCTTGCGGCGAGGTCACTTCATGCACTAAGTGCAAATCGATATACAATAAATCCGGTTTGCCTTCTTCGCGGTAGACGACGTGGTTTTCCCAAATTTTATCGATGATCGTTTTCGGTTTCATTGGCTTTCACCTCGCACGTCTTAGGCATAAACGGTCATAATTTGCGCAATGGCCGTATAATCCAGCACCGCCGTTTTGATTTCTTCGACCATTTCATTCGTTGATACGATGCGGCCGCCGCTTGGCGCCAAGTCGGCGGTGCGCAAACCTAGGGCGAGCGTCTGCCGTACCGCGTGCTCGACCGCCTCCGCTTCCGCGGTGAGCCCAAACGACAGGCGGAGCATCATCGCCGCTGACAAAATCGCCGCAATCGGATTGGCTTTGTTCATGCCGGCAATATCAGGCGCTGAACCGTGCACCGGCTCATACAAGCTCGGCCCGGAGGCGGATAAGCTGGCCGACGGCAGCATCCCGAGCGAACCGGACAACATGGAGGCTTCATCGCTTAAAATGTCGCCAAACATGTTTTCCGTCACAATGACGTCAAACTGCTTCGGCGCGCGGATGAGCTGCATCGCCGCATTGTCAACAAGCATATGCTCAAGCGTGACGTCCGGAAACTGTTTCGCCACCTCTTCGGCCGCTTCCCGCCATAGACGGCTTGACGAAAGGACGTTCGCCTTGTCGACCGAAGTCACTTTTTTCTTCCGCCCGCGTGCAAGCGTAAACGCCATGCGGACGATCCGTTCGATTTCTTCCTTTTTATATAGCAAGGTGTCGACCGCTTTTTCTTCGCCGTTTTCGACGACGCGGCCGCTCGGCTGGCCGAAGTAAATGCCGCCGGTCAGCTCGCGGACGATGACAAAATCGATGCCTTGCACGAGATCCGGTTTTAACGGCGAAGCGGAAACCAAACTGTCATAGCAAACAACCGGCCGCAAGTTGGCATATAAGTCGAGCTGCTTGCGAATGGCAAGCAATCCTTTTTCCGGACGCAAATGCGGAGGGTTGTCATCCCACTTCGGACCGCCGACCGCCCCAAGCAGCACCGCATCGCTTTCCCGGCAAAGACGGAGCGTTTCTTCGGGGAGCGGCGTCCCCGTCTCATCGATCGCCGCTCCGCCGATCAATCCATATTCAAACGTAAACTCGTGGCCAAACCGGATGCCGACCGCTTTCAATACCTCGACCGCTCCGGACGTCACTTCTTTGCCGATGCCATCCCCTGGCAAGACGGCAATCCGATAGTTTCCCATTCTGAATCCCCCCGTTTTATGGTGTTGCCACTTTCTCGTTTTCGCCGCGCATCGCTTCTATCATAAACACACGATTGATGGCGTTGATGTACGCTTTCGCCGATGCTTCCAACACGTCTTGTGCGGTGCCGCGACCGCTCGTCTCGATGTCATGGGCGCGCACTTTGACGAACACTTGCGCCAATGCATCGCGGCCGCCGCCGACCGATTCGATCCGGTAGTCAAGCAGCGTCACCGTCGTTTGGAAACAGCGCTCCAACGTATTGTACAGCGCCTCGACGCTGCCGGCGCCGGTCGCCGCTTCTTGAATTTTGTTTCCTTTCCCGTCTTTCAGTACAACAACCGCTGTCGGAATTTGATTCGTCCCGTATTGCACTTGAATGGAAGACAATTGATAAAAATCTTTGAAGTGGTCGAACTTCTCTTCGAAAATCAACGCGATTAAATCGTCATCGGTAATGTCTTTCTTTTTGTCAGCCAATTCTTTAAAGCGGATGAACAGTTGATTGATTTCTTCATCGGACAACGTGTAGCCGAGCTCCTCAACCCGGTTGCGGAGCGCATGGCGGCCGGAATGTTTGCCGAGCACCATCGAATTCGACGGCACGCCGACAAGTTCTGGCGAAATGATTTCGTACGTCGTTTTTTCCTTTAAGACGCCGTCTTGATGAATGCCTGATTCATGCGCAAACGCGTTTTTGCCGACGACCGCCTTGTTCGGCGGAACGACCATCCCGGTCAACTTGCTGACAAGATTGCTTGTGCGCTTAATTTCCTGCAAATTGAGGCGCGTTTCCACTTGATAGTAGTCTTTGCGGATGTGAAGGGCGACAGCGATTTCCTCAAGCGCCGCATTGCCGGCCCGCTCGCCGATGCCGTTGATCGTGCACTCGACTTGCGTCGCTCCATGTTCAATGGCCGACAGCGAGTTCACCACCGCCATGCCCAAGTCATCATGACAATGAGCGGAGAGTGAAACATTTTCAATATTCGGAACATTGTTTTGCAAATAGAGGAAAATTCCCCCGTATTCTTTCGGCGTAATATAGCCGACCGTATCCGGAATGTTGATGACCGAAGCGCCGGCTTTGATCACTTCGGCGACGATTTTCGCCAAAAACGGCAGCTCGCTGCGGCACGCATCTTCCGCCGACCATTGGACGATCGGGAAAAAGCGCTTCGCGTATTTCACCGCTTCAACCGCCGCTTCAATCACTTGTTCCGGCGTCATCCGCAATTTATGCACCATATGGATCCGCGAGGTGGCGATGAATAGGTGGAGCCGCGGCTCCGCGCCGCCTTTTAACGCCTCCCACGCCGCATCAATGTCGCTTCGGACCGAGCGCGACAGCCCGGTGACCGAGCATGCTCTCACCGTTTCAGCAATTTGTTTGACCGCCTCAAAATCGCCTTTCGATGAGGCGGGGAAACCCGCCTCGATGATGTCAACCCGCAGCCGTTCAAGCTGACGGGCAATTTCCAACTTTTCTTGCAAATTCAAGTTCACTCCAGCAGATTGTTCCCCATCGCGCAACGTTGTATCAAAAAACTTAATTTTTCGCACCTGGCACCACCGCCTCGATTTGTTTTGCCTTCACAAACGGCATCATGCTTCGCAGTTCGCGTCCGACAATCTCAATCAAATGCTCATTCTCACGCCGGTTGATGGCGTTGAACTCCGGACGGTTCGCTTGGTTTTCCAAAATCCAGCTCTTCGCGAATTTTCCTGTTTGAATGTCATGCAGCACCTTTTTCATTTCCGCTTTCACAGCATCGTTAATAATGCGCGGGCCGGTGATAAAGTCACCCCATTGGGCCGTATCGGAAATCGAATAGCGCATCCACGACAAACCTCCTTCGTAAAGGAGATCGACGATGAGCTTCATCTCATGCAAACACTCGAAATAGGCAACTTCCGGCTGATACCCGGCTTCAACGAGCGTTTCAAACCCGGCTTTGATGAGCGCCGTCAGCCCGCCGCACAGCACCGCTTGTTCACCGAACAAGTCAGTTTCCGTCTCTTCTTTGAACGTTGTCTCCAACACCCCGGCTCGAGTAGCGCCGATCGCTTTCGCGTAGGCGAGCGCCGTTTCTTTCGCGTGTCCGGTCACATCTTGGTAGACAGCGATGAGCGCGGGTACGCCCGCTCCTTCCGCATACGTGCGCCGCACGAGATGGCCTGGGCCTTTCGGCGCAACCAAGAAGACGTCAACATGATTCGGCGGGACGATTTGGCTGAAATGGATGTTAAAGCCGTGCGCAAACACAAGCGCATTGCCTGGCTCGAGTTCCGGCTCGATTTCCTCTTTGTACACAACCGGCTGCTTTTCATCCGGCAGCAACACCATGACGATATCAGCCTGCTTCGCCGCTTCGCGGACTGAATACACCTCAAATCCGTCTTGTTCTGCTTGCCCCCACGATTTTCCTTTCCGCAGTCCGACGATGACGCGGACACCGCTGTCGCGCAAGTTTTGCGCATGGGCGTGGCCTTGCGAGCCGTAACCGATGATCGCGACCGTTTTCCCTTGCAAGTATTGTTCGTTTGCATCCCCATTATAGTAGACTTTTGCCATGATTACCCTCTCCTTTGTCCTGTAGTGGAAATGTTGGTCAATAAACGGCGCGAACGCTGCGGTTGCGCCATTATTGCGCATGGGCGCGGTTTTGTACGATGGTTGTTAAATGATAAACGCCGTTTTCTGGTTCGCCGCCGCTTTTTGCGATCCGCGGGTGAACGCGGTCGTTCCCGTGCGCGCTACTTCCTTAATGCCGTATGGGCGCAACAGTTCAATCAACGCCTCGACTTTTTCCGGCTCGCCGGTCACTTGAATGACGAGGCTGTCTTTGCTTACGTCGACGATCGAGGCGCGGAACGGCTCGATGAGCGTGTAAATTTCTTGGCGGATCGCCGGGGGAGCGGCAGCTTTAATGAGCGCCAGCTCGCGGGCGACGATCGCTTGGTCGGTGATGTCATTCACCTTCAACACATCAATCTGCTTGTTCAGCTGCTTAATGATTTGCTCCGCCGTCCGTTCATCGTCAACGTTGACGACGAACGTCATCCGCGAAATGCCCTCGATTTCCGTATGCCCGACCGTAATGCTTTCGATATTGTAATGCCGCTTCGTAAACAACCCGGTAATGCGGTTTAAGACGCCGGGGCGGTTGTTGACAGTCATCGTGATGATTCTTCGCATGCTTTCACCCCCACCATTTCATGAAGCCCTTTGCCGGGCGCCACCATCGGATAGACGTTCTCGTCGGCGCGGACATGGAAATCAAGCAGCACCGGGCCGTTGATGGCAAACGCCTGTTTTAACACTTCGGCCGCCTCTTCTTCCGTCTTCGCCCGCATCCCCAGCATTCCGTACGCTTCGGCAAGCTTGACGAAATCCGGCTGATTCGGAATGAGCGAATGGGAGTACCGTTTGTCATAGAACAGCTCCTGCCATTGCCGCACCATGCCGAGCGCCTGGTTGTTGACGATGACGATTTTGATCGGCAGCCTTAGCTCCTGAATGACTGACAGTTCTTGGAACGTCATTTGGAAGCCGCCATCGCCGACGATCGAAACGACCGTAGCGCTTCGGTCGGCGAGCTGGGCGCCGATCGCTGCCGGAAGCCCGAAGCCCATCGTGCCGAGCCCCCCGGACGTCACCCACCGGTGCGGCCTGTTGAACTTGTAATATTGCGCCGCCCACATTTGATGCTGACCGACGTCTGTCGTCACGATCGCCTCGCCATTCGTCAATTCGTAAATCATCTCGATGAGCTTTTGCGGCTTGATCGTACCGGCCTCCGGCTCATAATGGAGCGGGAAGCGCCGCTTCCATTCGTCAAGCTGCGCGAGCCACGCCGCGTTGTCCGCCGGCTTGCCTTGCTGGGCGATCAGCTCTTGCAAGGCGGCTTTCGCATCGCTGACAATCGGGATTTTCGTCGGCACGTTTTTGCCGATTTCCGCCGGATCGATGTCGATATGGGCGACGGTCGCTTTTGGCGCAAAATATTTTAAATTGCCGGTGACCCGGTCATCGAAGCGGGCGCCGATATTGATGAGCAAATCGCATTCATACAGCGCCATATTCGCCGTATACGTGCCGTGCATGCCCGCCATGCCTAAGAAAAGCGGGTGATCCGCTGGGAAGCCGCCAAGGCCAAGGAGCGTATGAACGACTGGAATGCTTTGCTGCTCGGCGTATTGCCGCAATTCATCGGCCGCATTGGCGTGCAAGATGCCAGCGCCGGCTAAAATGACCGGCCGCTTTGATTGGCTGACCGCCTCGACAAGCCGGCGGATTTGCCAATGGTTCGGCTGCGTCGTCGGCTGGTAGCCGGGCAAGTGAACGTCTTGATCGTAATCAAACTCCCCTTCGGCCGTCGTAATATCTTTCGGAATATCGATCAACACCGGTCCGGGTCGCCCGGTCGTCGCAATGTGAAACGCCTCTTTAATGATTCTCGGCAGCTCGCTGATGTCGCGCACTTGATAGTTGTGTTTCGTAATCGGCATCGTAATGCCGACAACGTCCGCCTCCTGAAACGCATCCGAGCCGATGACGCTCGTGGCCACTTGCCCGGTAAAGACGACGAGCGGCAGCGAATCCATCATCGCGTCGGTCAACCCGGTGACGATGTTGGTCGCTCCTGGGCCAGAGGTGGCGATGACGACCCCCGGTTTTCCAGAAATGCGCGCATATCCTTCCGCCGCATGGATGGCCCCTTGCTCATGCCGCGTCAGCACGTGGAACACGCCGGCTTTATACAACTCGTCATACAGCGGGAGCACCGCCCCGCCCGGGTAGCCGAAAATGACTTCGACTTTTTCTTCCTTGAGCGCTTCAATGAGCATCAGCGACCCGCTCATTCTCGCCTTCGTCTTCGCTTTTTCTTGTTCCTCGACTTTCATTTTTGCCATCGTCCATCCTCCCTGTGATTTGTCCTCCATATAAAAAACCTTTCCGCCCACGATGGCTGGTATTTCCAGCCAAAGGGGCGAAAAGGTTTCCTTTCCGCGGTACCACCCTTCTTCACGGCCATGACAGCCGCCTCAGGAGCGGCCAGCCGAAGCCGGCCGCTCATTTTGGTAACGAGTGAAGCGCGCGTCTCCACTCGTCCAGCCCTACTAGCCGTCCGGCGTTCAGGCTGGCGCTCAGAGGTGAGTTCATCAAGCGGCAACATCACCGGTTCGCAGCTACCCCGGCTCTCTGTGGATGTTGATCCCGCTGACTACTTATCCTCGTCAACGCTTTTTCGCTATCCACTTGTCATGGACGATCAACCGACATTGGCGTTCGTCGGATACACCTTTACTCCTTCGACGACCACGCGGCGGCGGAATTCTTCAAGCAACCGCTTTGTATGCGGTCCCGGCGTCCCGTCGCCGATCGTCCGGCCATCGACTTTGATGACGGAAATGACTTCGGCCGCCGTCCCCGTCAAAAACACTTCATCAGCAATATAGACGTCATGGCGGGTAAACGGCTCCTCTTTCACCGTATAGCCGAGATCCTCCGCAATTTCGATGATTGCTTGGCGCGTAATGCCTTCAAGCGCCCCGACATACCCAGGCGGGGTGTAAATGACGCCGTTTTTGATGATGAAAACGTTGTCCCCCGAACCTTCCGCGACATAGCCTTGATCGTTTAAGATCAGCGCTTCGCTTACATTCGCCAAATGCGCCTCGATTTTGACAAGCACGTTGTTTAGGTAGTTGAGCGATTTGACTTTCGGGCTCAGCACATCGGAGCGGTTGCGGCGCGTCGCCACCGTCACCACTTCAATGCCCGTTTCATATAAATGTTTCGGGAAGAGCGCGAGCGGCTCGACGATAATCACGATTTGCGGCGTTTTGCATTTGTACGGATCAAGTCCTAAATCACCGACCCCGCGCGAAATGACCAGGCGGATGTACGCATCGTGATAGCCGTTGCGGCGGATCGTTTCGAGCACGTGGCCAATCATTTCTTCCTTCGTGTACGGAATGTCGAGCAAAATCGACTTCGCCGAGTTGTATAGCCGATCTATATGTTCTTCAAGGCGGAATACGTTGCCGCTATAGACGCGAATCCCTTCAAATACCCCGTCGCCATACAAAAATCCATGGTCATACACGGAAATTTTGGCGTTTTCTTTTGTCACAAATTCTCCGTTTAAAAAGATCCATTGTTCGCCCACTTCGGTTCCCCTCTTCCTTGATCAGTCAACAGTTGCTTTGAACGGCTCGATGATGTGTTTGAGTCGTTTCTCTTATTTGAAAATTATAATAATCCGAAACCTCCGCGCCGTCAATAACGTTTTTTGAAAATTTTGATTGATCAAACTATTTGAATGCGCTTACATTATGATAGAATCAAGGGTTTGCAGATTCAAAAAAATTTTTTCTTTCTTGGCCGGCCCATAGAAGGCGGACGCGTTCTAACCGCCAAAGACGAAAAACAAAAAAATAGCGGACGTTTTGTCCGCTTAGATCGAAAAAGTTCGTTCCATTCCGGGAACGGGCTGCCCATTCACTTTATAAAATTGGACATGCGCGCGCCCGCCGCCGATGGTCAACACCGCGTACGTTTTTTCTTTTCTTCCGCGCGGCAAAGCAATGCTGCCGGGGTTGATGAACAACAGCCCATTCATTTGCTCGGCGCCGGCCAAATGCGAGTGGCCGAAACAAACGACGTGAGCCCCTGTTTCTTGCGCGCGATAGGATAAACGCAAAAGCGACGTTTTCACCCCGTATAAATGGCCATGGGTGACAAACAACCGAACGCCGCCCACCTCTTCGATGCGCTCAGCAGGAAACGCGGCGAAATCGCAGTTGCCGCGCACGACGGCAAATGGGGCGATCTCGTCCGCCCCCACCTCCAACTCCGAGTCGCCGCAATGGATAAACAAATCCGTTTCATGGTGATGACGGTTAACAATGTCAGCAAGTTCGGCAGTCAGCCCATGGCTGTCGCTCACAATCACCGCCTTCATTCCGTCCGCCCCTTTCCACCGACGATCTCCTCCCACTGCTCATCGAGCTTCGTCAGCGCCTTGGCGCGATGACTGATTTGATTTTTTTCCTCCGGCGCAAGCTCCGCCATCGTTTTTCCCCGCTCCGGAAGGTAAAAAACAGGATCATAGCCAAAGCCCCCCTCCCCACGCGGCGCTTCGGCGATATAACCATCGCATGTCGCTTCGACGACGGCGGTCGGCCGCCCTGGAATCGCGACGGCGAGCGCGCAATGAAAGCGAGCCGTGCGCTGCTCCATCGGCACCCCGTCAAGCTCGCGAAGCAGCTTGGCGATGTTGCGTGCATCGTTTTTATCTTCCCCGGCGTAACGGGCCGAATGAACGCCCGGCCGGCCGCCGAGCGCATCGACCACGAGCCCGGAATCATCGGCGATCACCGGCCGCTTTAGACGGCGCGACGCCGCTTCTGCTTTGAGCACGGCATTTTCCGCAAACGTGCTTCCCGTTTCTGCGACATCCGGAATATCTGGAAAATCAAGCAACGATTTCACACGGATGCCCCGCTTGGCGAACAAAGCGGTGAATTCGCGCGCTTTGCCGGCGTTTTTGGTCGCAATGACAATCTCCTTCACTCTGCCGCCCCCTCTCCGCATGCCTCGTTCTGCCCGCCGATCTGAGCAGCCCACTCCCCCAATGCGCGGCGCTGAACGGCGATGAGCTGCTCGATGCCTATTTGCGCCGCTTCAAGCAATTCATCGAGCTCGGCGCGTGAAAAAACCGCTTCCTCTCCGGTCCCTTGAATCTCAACAAATTGACCGGCTCCGGTCATGACGACGTTCATATCCACTTTCGCCCGCGCATCCTCGTTGTAATCTAAATCAAGAATCACCCCATGCTCCGGATCGATGCCGACCGAGGTAGCGGCGAGAAAATCGCGGATCGGAAGCGCCTCGAGCCTCCCTTCTTCCACCAGTTTGGCAAGCGCCAACACAAGCGCCACATACGCACCGGTGATCGACGCCGTCCGCGTTCCGCCATCCGCCTGAATGACGTCGCAATCGATCCAAATGGTCCGCTCACCAAGCTGTTCAAGATCAACAACCGAGCGAAGCGCACGGCCGATTAAGCGCTGAATTTCCATCGTCCGCCCCGACACTTTTCCTTTGCTCGCTTCCCTCACATTCCGCTGCTCTGTCGCCCGCGGCAGCATCCCATATTCGGCCGTAATCCATCCTTTGCCGCCGCCGCGCATAAACGACGGCACTTTCTCTTCGACCGTCGCCGTGCAAATGACTTTCGTGTCGCCGACTTCAATGAGCACCGACCCTTCAGCGTGCTTCATGTAATGCGGGTGTATATGTACAGGGCGCAGCTCGCAACTGCTTCGTCCGTCCGCTCTCATCAACTGAGTCCTCCTTTTCTCCATCTTCAACGAAATGCCAGACACCGCATTTCTTTCCACCTAGCGAAAAAAAGAAAGAGGCGGAATACGTTTCCACCTCTTTGTTATACCATAACGTCCTATTCGTTTCCAGCCTGTCAGCGCCGACCGGTTAAAATGTCCCGGTATTGACGTTTTGCGGCCGAGCGACCGGTTTGGTGAGCGGCTTGCCGTCTTCCGTGACAAGATTGGCTTTGCCATTGACTGTGATCGCCACGCTTTCGACTCCTTTTTGCTCAGTGAGCGACAAAACGAGGGAATTCAACACGACGTCGGAAATGACATTTTTCTTGTTGCTGCCATAAATGCCTTCGTTAAAGTTAAGCGTCACTTTGCCATCCTCATATTTCGGGGCATCGACAAGCTTCGCGTCCGGCTGAAAAACGCCGACAAGCCCGCTCCCTTGTTCCGGCCCTTGAATCAACTCGTTGACGGCCGCGGCAATATCATCTTTCTCCTTATTGGACACACGCCTTGTCACCGGCACATAGTATGTGCTGTTCCCTTGTTGGGCGACAAAATAAACGGTGATCGGATGCGTATTCGTAATGTCTGGCACGCCGCTCGCTTCCATATTGATACCGTCGGCGCGGCTTACCCCATCTTGAATCGGCGTTTTATTGACCGGCATCACGTTTTGATCGTAGCCGTTGATGCGGATTTTGACGCGCTTGATATTATCAAATTGCGTCAATGTCCACGTAATCGCCTGCAAAATTCGTTTTTCGTCCTCCGGCTTATAGTTTTTAAATTCCGGCGAAAAGTCGGCGATCAACGTTCCGTCTTTTTCCAATTTTGTTCCAAGCACCGTCGTTCCGGCCGTAATGACCGCGCGGAAGCCGTTCGGCAACATTTCTGACACGGGTCCGTCTTCAACCAAATATTCGAGCACTTGTTTCGCCACGGCCTGCGTTTTCGGCAATTCCACTGTTTGCGGCACGACAAAGCCGTTTTTGTCAATCAAGTACAGCTCTCTTTTCACCGTCTCGGCGGCCTTCGCTTTCTCTTTCCCTTCCTTTTGGCTTTCCGTCGTTTCCTGAAGCGCTTGGCCGTCTTTGACATAACTCGTCTCTTGCGGCGGATCGATCTCCTTCACCGCCTCATCTCGCCCAAACAAACCGCAGCCGCCAAGCAACAACAGCGAGGCGAGCAGCGGCGCCGCCCATATGTGAGTCGTCCGTTTCATTGACGTTCCCTCCTACTCGTAGTTTGTACTACTATGTATACGAGCCGTTTTCCAAAATAGAATAAAAAAATCCTTTAGCGCATGGACGCTAAAGGATTGGTTGGTTACAGCCGAATCGCTTCGACCGTGCCGATCGGCTTGCCAAACCACTTCCCGGAAATCTTTTCAAACAGCTCTTTCGGCCCGGTCGTGAAAAACAAATGCTTCGGTTCGCGCTCGCCGGTGTAAAGGAGCTGGCTGTGGTGCAAAATCGCGCTCACTTCACGAGCCGTCTCACCGCCCGAGCCAATGAGCTTCACGCGTTTGCCCATATACGTGCGAATGAGCGGCGCGAGCAACGGATAATGCGTGCAGCCTAAAATCAGCACATCGATCGGCAGCGGACGGAGCGGAGCGAGCGATTCGGCGACGATCGCCATCGCCTCCTGCCCTTCAAAGTCGCCGCTTTCCACAAGCGGAACGAATTTCGGACAGGCCAAGCTCTCGACTTGGACGCGCGGATTGATTGATTGAAGCGCCTTTTCATACGCTCGGCTTCGGATCGTGCCAATCGTGCCGATGACGCCGATGTGCCCGCGCCTAGTCGCTTTCAGGGCGGCGCGGGCGCCGGGATGAATGACGCCAAGCACAGGAATGTCAAGCTTCGCCCGCACGTCGTCAAGCGCGACCGCCGTCGCGGTGTTGCAGGCGATAACAAGCATTTTCAACGGATATTGCCGCAAGTAATCGATCATTTGCCACGTAAATCGGCGGACTTCTTCCACCGGCCGCGGCCCGTACGGGCAACGGGCGGTGTCGCCTAAGTAAATAATTTGTTCTTTTGGCAGCTGCCTCATAATTTCTTTGGCGACGGTCAAACCGCCGACTCCTGAGTCAATGACACCAATTGCTCTTTCCAAGTGATCGCCTCATTCTTTCGTCATTTCTTGATGCAATTTGCGCAAACAACGCTCAAAGACGACGATTTCCTCGTCTGAAAAACTTTCCAACACATTGGCTAGATCGCGCTGGCGTTTCTCAATGACTTCTTCGATAATGCGTTCCCCTTTTTCGAGCAGGTGGATGCGGACGACGCGGCGGTCGTGTTCATCACGGACTCTGGCGACAAGTCCGTTCCGCTCCATGCGGTCGACCAAGTCGGTCGTCGTGCTGCACGCCAAATACATTTTGTTCGATAACTCGCCGACCGTCAAGTCCCCTTCTTCAAGCAGCCACTGCAGGGCGACAAATTGCGGTGGGGTGATCGGATAGTTGGTCAAAATTTCACGGCCGCGCTGTTTCAAATTTGCGGCGATATAACGAAGCAATTTTTCCAGCTCGGCGACCGTTCTTTCATTCATCGCAGACGGCATACCATCTCTCCTTGATCGTTTCCGCGGCCAGCCTCAAACGGCGGCTTGCATCGACGGCTATTCTTACTTTTCATTTTACAACACCGGCAAAGATAATCAACAAAAAAAATGCGGCGGCCGCCGCGGACGAAGACCGGACGGGCGCCAACCCTCGTCCGGCCGCAAGAGAACATAACAGCCGGCTGTCCAACAAGGAAAGCCGGCATCGTTTATAGTTCAAGTTCGCCCATTCGAAGCAATTCAATGACAGCTTGCGAGCGCCCCTTGACCCCAAGCTTTTGCATCGCGTTCGAAATATGGTTGCGAACGGTTTTCTCGCTGATAAACAGCTCTTTGGCGATCTCTTTTGTCGTCTTGTCTTGCACAAGCAATTCGAAAACTTCTTTTTCTCTTTTTGTCAAAAGCGGCTTCGATTGAAACGATTTGTCCTTCAACGGTTGTAACCCTCCTTGCTCTCAATGGGCCCGAACTGCCGGATGGGTATTTCCTCGCCATATCGTATGTGAGAGCAAGGGCGTCGGTGACGAAAAATTGCTTATCTAATAGAAAAATGTGTCTTTTTTTCTTCATCTTTCGGTTCGCCGGAGACGGTTGGCTTCCACTTGTCCAGCCAAACAAAAAATCCCCCTCATATCAATTCGAATGAAGGGGATTTTGATTGTGCCGCTACACTTCATCGCTGCCAAAGAAATCGCGGAACATTTGAATCGTCGTTTCGCGGTTTAACGCCGCGATCGACGTCGTCAACGGAATGCCTTTCGGGCACGATTGCACGCAGTTTTGCGAGTTGCCGCAGTTGGCCAATCCGCCGTCGCCCATAATCGCCCGCAACCGTTCGGCTTTATGCATCGCCCCGGTCGGGTGGGCGTTAAACAGCCGCACTTGCGACAGCGGCGCTGGGCCGATAAAATTCGACTTGCTGTTGACGTTCGGGCACGCTTCAAGGCAGACTCCGCACGTCATGCATTTCGACAGCTCGTACGCCCATTGCCGCTTCCGCTCCGGCATGCGCGGACCCGGGCCCAAGTCGTACGTTCCGTCGATTGGAATCCATGCTTTCACTCGCTTCAACGCATCAAACATCCGGCTCCGGTCGATGACCAAATCGCGGATGACAGGGAATGTGCGCATCGGCTCGAGGCGGATCGGCTGCTCAAGTTTGTCAATGAGCGCGGCGCACGCTTGGCGCGGCTTGCCGTTAATGACCATCGAACAGGCGCCGCACACTTCTTCGAGACAGTTCATTTCCCAAGCGACCGGCGTCGTTTTTTCCCCTTTGGCGTTGACTGGATTGCGGCGGATTTCCATGAGCGCCGAAATGACGTTCATGTTCGGGCGGTACGGAATGACAAACTCCTCTTCATACGGCGCAGAATCCGGACGATCTTGGCGCATGATGATCAATCGAACCGTTTTGTTCTCGCTCATCTTACTTCACTTCCTCTTTCTTTTTGCTGTAGTCGCGCTTGCGCGGTTTAATCAACGAGACGTCAACGTCTTCATAATGGAACGCCGGACCATCTGGCGTGTAGCGGGCCATCGTCGTTTTCAGCCATTCTTCGTCGTTGCGCTCCGGAAACTCCGGCTTGTAGTGCGCGCCGCGGCTTTCATTGCGATGGTAAGCGCCAAGCGTAATGACTCGTGCAAGCTGCAGCATGTTGTACAGCTGGCGGATAAACGTCGCTCCTTGGTTGCTCCATCTCGACGTATCCGTGACGCTGATGTTTTTATACCGCTCCATCAGCTCTTGAATTTTTTCATCCGTCTTCAACAGCCGGTCGTTGTAGCGGACGATCGTCACGTTCGCCGTCATCCATTCACCGAGCTCTTTATGCAGTACATAGGCGTTTTCCGTGCCGTCCATCGCCAAAATGTTCTCCCATTTTTCCTGCTCCCGTTTCACATAGCTGTCGTACAACGTCGACGGCATCGCATCCGCCGATTTCTCGAGGCCGCGGATGTAGCGGACAGCGTTCGGGCCGGCGACCATTCCGCCGTAAATCGCCGACAGAAGCGAGTTCGCCCCGAGGCGGTTCGCCCCGTGAATCGAATAGTCGCACTCGCCGGCGGCAAACAGCCCTTTGATGTTCGTCATTTGGTCATAGTCGACCCATAAGCCGCCCATCGAGTAGTGAACGGCCGGGAACACCTTCATCGGCACTTTGCGCGGGTCTTCGCCCATGAACTTCTCGTAAATTTCAATAATGCCGCCAAGCTTAACATCCAACTCTTTCGGATCTTTATGCGACAAATCCAAATACACCATGTTTTCGCCGTTGATGCCGAGCTTCAAATCGACGCAGACGTGGAAAATTTCCCGTGCGGCGATGTCGCGCGGCACCAAGTTTCCGTAAGCCGGATATTTTTCCTCAAGGAAGTACCACGGTTTCCCGTCTTTATACGTCCAAATGCGTCCGCCTTCCCCGCGCGCCGATTCGCTCATAAGACGGAGCTTGTCATCGCCCGGAATGGCGGTCGGATGAATTTGGATGAACTCGCCGTTCGCGTAGTAAACGCCTTGCTGATAGGCGATCGAAGCCGCCGAACCGGTGTTGATCACCGAGTTCGTCGATTTCCCAAAAATGATCCCCGGCCCGCCGGTCGCCAAAATGACGGCATCGGCTGGAAACGCTTTGATTTCCATGGACCGCAAATCTTGTGCGACGATGCCGCGGCAAATTTGCTCGTCATCCAAAACGACGCCTAAAAACTCCCAATGCTCGTACTTCGTGACGAGCCCAGCCACTTCATGGCGGCGCACCTGTTCATCAAGCGCATACAAAATCTGCTGGCCAGTCGTGGCTCCAGCATAGGCGGTCCGGTGATGCTGCGTCCCCCCGAAACGGCGAAAATCAAGCAACCCTTCCGGCGTCCGGTTGAACATGACGCCCATCCGATCGAGCATGTAAATAATCCCCGGCGCCGCTTCACACATCGCTTTGACCGGAGGCTGGTTCGCCAAGAAGTCCCCGCCATAGACGGTGTCGTCAAAATGCTCCCACGGCGAGTCGCCTTCCCCTTTCGTGTTGACCGCTCCGTTAATGCCGCCTTGGGCACAGACGGAGTGAGAACGCTTTACCGGAACGAGTGAAAACAGTTCGACAGGCACTCCTGCCTCGGCGATTTTAATCGTGGCCATCAAGCCGGCCAATCCGCCGCCAACAACGATGATTTTCCCTTTTTTCATAGCTACTCACTCCCTAATAGATTGCTGCTTTTGCTTGCATGCCGCACATTTTGCCTTGCCGGCCCGCCATCGACCAAGCGATCGTTCGGCGAACGGCTAAGACGCGATCTGTCACGAGCCAACGCAGCGGTTCATCGTCGAATCGTTCCCTAGGAATGGAACGCTTGTCTTACGCAAACGCCAAAATGGCGCGAATGCCGACAATGGAAAGCGCAACGAAAATGATCATCGTAATGTACGTAAACACTTGCTGCGAACGAGGGGACACTGTCAACCCCCAGCTGACGCAGAACGACCATAAGCCGTTGGCGAAGTGAAAGACCGTGGACAAGATCCCAACAATATAAAATCCGAGCATAAACGGATTGTCGACAATGTTGGCCATCATATCGTAGTTCACTTCGGCGCCCAATGCGGCTTGCACCCGCGTTTCATACACATGCCAGACGACAAAAATCAATGTAATGATGCCGGTGATCCGCTGAAGCATGAACATCCAGTTGCGGAAATAGCCGTACTGGCGAGTGTTGAATTTGGCTGTAAACGCGATATAAATGCCGTATACAGCGTGGAACAACAATGGAAGAAAAATAACAAAAATTTCAAGAAAATAGCGGAACGGCAAGTTTTCCATAAACGCCGCCGCCCGGTTAAACGCTTCCGGCCCACGGGTCGCAAAATGATTGACGACCAAGTGCTGCACTAAAAAGATGCCGACGGGAACAACCCCCAGCAGCGAATGGAGCCGGCGATAGTAAAACTCGCGATTCCCTGCCATTATGTAAACCCCCTTCAATTGAATAAAAAATATATCCCTCTCGCTCGCCATGCGGAAACGGAAGCGCCTTCCATTCCCTTATTCGCTTTGTCACATTCATTGTACTCCCACATTGTATAAGCGTCAAGAAAACACTGCCACAAAATGTTCAAACATTCTCATAGTTGCGCCACCTTAGGAAAGAGGATGCACTCCGGCAGCAATTCAGCTATAATGGGGAAATGGATAGAAAGAGGGGAAAACGATGAAACAGCCACCATTAGAGGACCAATATCAAATGTTTGGGTCAATTGCGCTTTCCGCATTCGGGGCTGAGCTGCTTCGCCATTCGCTTCTTCCCGACCTGCTTGGCAAAGATGCCGCTTCGCTGCTGTACTGGGCCGGCAAACAGCTGGCGCGGCGCTACCCGCTCGAAACGCTCGATGACGTCGCCCTGTTTTTTGAACGGGCGGGCTGGGGGGAGCTATCAACCGGCGAAGAGCGAAACGACGAACTATATATCGAGCTGTCCGGCCCCATCATCGCCGCCCGCTTTTCCTTGTACGGCAGCTGCTCGTTCCAGCTTGAGGCTGGATTTCTCGCTCAGCAAATCGAACAACAAAAGCGGTTCGTCACCGAAGCGGTCGAACTGCCGCCAAAGCGGGACGGCAAAGCGCGCATTTTAGTGAAATGGGATCGGAAGCAGGCGATCGAATGAAATGCAGGCAACGGGCGTCCGCTCGCAAAACGGACGCCCGTTCAGCCATTATTCATGCAGTTTTTCATAGATTTTCTCCGCCACCGCCCGCGGGATGTTCGCCCGCTGCAACTCTTCCACCGTCGCCTCTTTCATCTTTTTCACCGAGCCGAAATAATTCAAGAGTGCTTTTTTCCGCTTTTCTCCGACGCCCGGGATGTCATCAAGCACGGAATGGAACATCGTTTTCTGCCGCGTCTGGCGATGGAATGCGACGGCAAACCGATGCACTTCATCCTGGATGCGCTGCAATAAATAAAACTCTTGGCTTTGCCTGTCAAGCGGCACGACATCCGGTGGGTCGCCGGCCAAAAGCTCTGATGTGCGATGTTTTTCGTCTTTCGCCAATCCGGCCAGCGGCACATCCAGTCCAAGTTCGTTTTCGAGCACATCCCGCACCGCCGATAAATGCCCCTTGCCGCCGTCGATGATGATCAAATCAGGAAGCGGCAATCCTTCTTTCAACACGCGCGTATAGCGGCGGCGCACGACTTCGCGCATCGTTTCATAATCGTTCGGCCCCGCCACCGTTTTGACCTTGTATTTCCGATACTCTTTTTTCGCCGGCTTGCCATCGAGGAAAACGACGAGCGCCGAGACCGGATCGGCTCCGTATATGTTGGAGTTATCGAACGCCTCGATGCGGCGCGGCGCCGGAATGCCGAGACGCTCCCCGAGCCGTTCGACCGCTTTGATCGTCCGTTCTTCGTCCCGCTCGATGAAATAAAATTTTTCTTTCAGAGCAATGGCCGCGTTTTTGCTCGCCAGCTCAACAAGCTCTTTTTTCTTCCCTTTTTTGGGCTGGACGACGGCAACGCCGAGCAATTCACTGGCGAGCTCGCCGTCAATGTCGGACGGGAGGACGACTTCTTTTGGCTTCAAATGATGCGCTTTCACATAAAACTGACCCAAAAACGTGAGCATTTCCTCATCCGGGTCTTGGTAAAGCGGGAAGATCGATACGTCGCGCTCGATCAGCTTTCCTTGGCGGAGGAAAAACACTTGCACGCACATCCAACCTTTGTCGTACGCGTAGCCGAACACATCGCGGTCGATGAAGTCGTTGAGCATCATTTTTTGCTTTTCCATCGTCATTTCAATTGCCGCGATTTGGTCGCGGTATTCTTTCGCCCGCTCAAACTCGAGCGCTTCCGCCGCTTCGTGCATTTTCTCGGCGAGCTCCTGCTTGACGTCTTCATACCCGCCGTTTAAAAAGCGGACGATTTGTTCGACCATCGCCTTGTTTTGCTCGTCTGACACCGGATGGACGCACGGGGCGAGGCATTGGCCCATATGGTAATACAAACAGGCGCGCGAAGGCAGCGTCGAGCATTTGCGGAGCGGATACAAGCGGTCGAGCAGCTTTTTCGTTTCGTTCGCCGCCTGCACGTTTGGATACGGTCCGAAATATTTGCCGCCGTCTTTTTTCACTTTGCGGGTGATAAGCAGACGCGGATGCTTTTCCGCGGTGATTTTAATAAATGGGTAGCTTTTGTCATCTTTCAGCATGACGTTGTATTTCGGATCATGCTTTTTGATCAAATTCATCTCCAAAATGAGCGCTTCGGCGTTTGACGAGGTGACGATGTATTCGAAATCAGCGATCTCCTCAACAAGCCGCTGCGTCTTGCCGTCATGCGTCCCGGTGAAATACGAGCGGACGCGCGCTTTCAGCGACTTCGCTTTGCCGACGTAAATGACCGTTCCGTATTTGTCCTTCATCAAATAGCAGCCCGGCTGTTCCGGCAGCACGGCCAGCTTTTCTTTCAGCCGCTCGTTCATTGACCATCACCTCACTGCTCCATCAACCCATTCGTACAGCGTAATCGTCCCATACACTGGATCGGCAAGCAAACTGGAACGATACGTTTTCACTTTGCGCACATGGCTAGAAACATCGACCCCTTGGGCGCGAAATCCATCAACGACATGGTCGGTCATATAAATGGCAGCATGGCGGTAGTTTTCTTTGTCTTGCAAAAAGAAGGAAAAATGGAGCACGTCTTTATGTGGAAAAGGCACGTTCAAATAGTCCAGGACGCGCGTCTCTTCCCACGTATATACCACAAACGGCGGCCGTTTGTCACGCAAATCGTCCGCAAGCTGATACACCGAAGGCGGCGTCTTTGCCTGCTCGCGCAACAGCCCGATGCCGATTGTAGACTGCAACAGCACAACCGCTGCCGCCAACACGAGCTTCCATGATCGCGGCGCAGCCAATACGCGCCCCCACACGCAAACGAGCGCGATATGAACGAGCGGGAGGAGATGACGCGGCTTATCAATGTTTTGTCCAAACAGCGCCCACAAAGCGTACAGCAACGCGGAAACGACAAGCGGACGCGGAAGCCCCAACCGCCCCGCGAGCCAGGCGATGGCGCCGACTGCCGCATAGGCGGACAGCAGCCAAACGTTTTGGCTGGCCACGCCGGTCCAAAGAAAGTTGTCAAGGACAAAGCGGCGCACCCGCTCTGAAAATGGGAGCGGGCTCGCCGCCGCCGTTCCGCCCCAGTCGCTGAAATGGCCGACGACAAATGCCCAGCCAAGCTTCATAAACGGCCAAAGGCCGCCTTCCGTGGCCGCGACGGCCGCCACCCAAATAAATTGAAAGGCGGCCGCCGCCAACAGCGATGCCGCCACGCGGCCGAGGCGGCGGTGCGTTTTCATGTCCTCATGCCAAAGGATCAACAACGCGGCAGCAAACGGGGCATAAGACAAACGGATGCCCATGAGGATGCTAAACAACGCGGCCGGCCAAAGCTGCGCCATCCATGTTGTTCGCCGCCGCGCCCATTCCACCGCCCATACGTACCACCAAAGCACGCCAAGCGCCGCGCCGTCCGACATCGGCCGGGCGGCGGCAAGGAGCACGTAGCTGGAAGAAATCACTGAAAGCGCGGCGAGCAGCGCCGCTGAACGCGGCATATGGCGCGCGAGCAGCCAAACGATGGGAAAGGCGGCGGAAAACAACACGAGCACATTCAAGATCGAAAGCGCTTTGGCCGGATTGGCGACCAAGGCGTGAACGGCCATGCCGCCCAAAATGAAATACGGATAGCCCGGGAAATGCGGCTGCATCGCCAGAACGTCATAGCGCTCAAGCGCCAAGGCAAAATCGACTTCATCCCATGTGGCCGCATACGGGCTTGCCCAATATAGGCCCGCGCCAACCAACAAAACAGCCGTTCCGATACTAAAGCCGATCCAAAGACGGTCGCCAAACCGTTTGTTCACCGTGTCCCCCTCCAAAGAAAACGTACAAGGCGCTGCAGCCTTGTACGTTTACATGACGCGTTTTTTGTTTTCATCCAACGCGGCGGCCGGCGGTTTCTCGACCACAGCGCTCTTTTGACTGCGGCGGCTCGCCACCAACAAATACACGACGACGAAGTAGCCGATATAGGCGATCACTTCTTCAAGCGACGGCATTGATGAATAGCCAAACAGCGCTTTTAAAAAGACGCCGACTTCACCGGAAAAGACGGGGGCGACGCCATGGTCGCGCACATAATGCTCATAATCGATCGGATGTTCCGGAAGCAGCCATGTCAAATCATATACGTGCGGCATGACGCTCCCGATGAGGCCAATGTCCTGCATCATGGAAATGGCTTGCACGAGCAGGCCGGCGGCGATCAAGACGATAAAAGCGCCGGTCACTTTAAAGAACGTCTTCAGCGGGATGCGCATCGTCCCTTTAAAGAAAAAGTAGCTGACCAAAGCGGCAATGGCGATTCCTGTCGCCGCCCCCCAGCCTTGCATCGCCGCGCCGATGTTGCCATGCGTAATCGCGGCGAAGAAGAAGACCGTTTCCACTCCCTCGCGCAGCACGACTAAAAACGAGTGGATGACCATGCCGACGACATTGCCGGCGGTAATGAACTGGTCCATTTTCCCTTCGACGTTCTTTTTCATGTCGCGGCTATGCGCGGCCATCCAAAACACCATTTGCGTCAAGAGCAACGCGGAGACGATCATGATGCCGATTTTCAAGTAGATTTCGCTGCCCATCGCGGCAAATCCCGTGAGCACGACTTGAAACAAAATGGCCGCGCCGATGCTCGCCAACACAGCCAAACCAGCACCAAGCCATACGTACTTTGTGTATTCCCGGTGATCGACCCGTTTCAAATACGACGTAATAATCCCGACAATGAGCAATGCCTCGAGCGCTTCGCGAAACGTGATGAGCAGCGCTTGAACTTCCATGCCCCCGCCTCCTCATTAAGTTTAGACTAAGCACGCTTCCGGCGACGTACGTAAATCAAGACGGCTCCGATGATCACAACAGCGATGACGATGAGCGGAATCCAGTTTTTTGCTTTGGACAAATCGGTCCACTCTTTCTTTTGCACTGCATCCGGCTTTTCTGCAGCTCTTTCCGAAAAATGGCCGACTTTTAGGCTTTTGAGGCCAAATTGCTTTTGCAAAGCCGATAAAATGGCTTCCTTGCTTTTCTTGAACGTTTCTATGTCTGATTGTTTCTCGCCGACGCCGAACAGCCCCGGGTTGCCAAGCGACTGAAGCGCCTTGTCAAACTCGGTGCGCAGCTGTTTATCAAGCGCAGGAGCTTTCCCTTGGATGACCGGGGACAGCGCCTCATACGTCGCAAACGCCTTCGCCAACAGCCGCTTGCTCGTATCGTACTGGTCAAAGTTCGCCTCAATATTGTCCAAACGGCGGGCGATATTGAGCACTAAAATTTTTTCCATGTCCTTGATCACCGCCTGGCGGTCCTTGGCTTCGATGGCCGCAAGCACCGCCTTGGACGGCTCCGGCCCCATATGCATGTCGATTTCTTTTTTGACCGTTTCAAAGATTTGCTTGGCAGAGTCAAAATTCGGCGGCTGTTCATTCAGCTTTTCTTTCATCTGTTTGTACGCTTCAGCAACCGCCTCTTCATTCGGGTTCCCGTACGAGTAGGCGAACGCTTTCAGCGGAACGAGATTGAGAATAATGATCACTGCTATGTAAAAAAAGAAACGGGATGTTTTCACGTTTCTGCTCCTCCTATCAAGATCAATGATAATCATTATCACCATCGTTGTCAATATAGAAAAAACGGCCGGCGGCCAGATGCGGCCGCCTCACGAACAATGGCGCTCCCGCTCCAAAGAAAGCACATGCGCTTCGCGGTCAATGACAGCTTTTTTGACCGGTCGGCGCATTTCCTTCCAGATGGCCGGGATGACCGCGGTTATATAGGCAGTGAACTTGATGAACGAGCGGCCGGTCGTCCGCACTTGATAGCGGATCGGCACTTCTTTCAAGCGAAACCCTTTGCGCACTAAATTGAGCGTCAGCACTTGGGCGTAATTGTAATCGTGGATGATTTCCGCCTCTTCCATCGCGTGGCGGGAAAACGCGCGCATCCCCGACTGCCCGTCATACAACCGCTGGCCGAGAAGGATCGACTGCAGCCGTGTGAACAAATAATTCCCGAGGCGGCGGTGCCATTTCATGCCGCGAATCGTGCCAAGGAAGCGCGAGCCGATCGTATAGTCCGCTTCGCCAGTGAAAATCGGCGCCAAAAGGTCGGGAATTTGTTCCGGCGGATATTCGTTGTCGGCATCGATCATCACGCCGATATCCGCGCCAAGGCGGACGCACTCCTCAAGCCCGCGCCGCACCGCCGCCCCGAGGCCGCGGTTTTCCGGCCAGCGGCAAATGTAATCGGCCCCCGCTTCTTGCGCCGCTTCAGCAGTCCGGTCGCTCGATCCATCATCAATGACCAAGACGCTGACCTCTACATCGGGATGGAAATGACGCGGAATGCGGCGAATCACTTCCCCAATCGCTTCTTCTTCATTGTGCGCCGGCAAAAAGACGATGACGCGCTGCTTTTTCATCGCTCTCCTCCTTTCGCATCGCCTCGATCAAAACCGGACCGCGGCTATGGCTTGGATACGGCGCACCAAGCAAATAGGCGATCGTCGGCGCCAGCGAGACGAGGCTTTTTTTCTCATCGACTCGTTTTCCGGCTTCAATCGCCGGGCCGTATAGAAAAAACGGCACATACCGCTCCCCTTCATCGAGATGGCCGTGGCCGCCGATGCCATCCGCTTGGCCATGGTCAGCGCAGACGATCAATGTCGCGCGCTCGAGCTCGCCCCGTTCCTCAAGCCAGCCGACAAACTCCGCGATCAACGCGTCGGCTTCTTCAATTTTTTCGATATACTCGTCATACAGCACACCGCGGCTATGGCCGGTCTGGTCGGTGGCGATCAATTGCACGACAAGCAAGTCTGGACGTTGCTCTTCCACAATGCGTTTCGCCCGTTCCATAATATAACGGTCAGCAAGATCGTTGGGCATGACGGCCGTCACTGTTTCGACATCATCGCCGAACGAATCGACCAAATGAGCGATGCCAAGCAAGCGGCCTGTTTTCCCTGCTTTGCGGAGCGAGTCGAAGATCGTTTCTACTTTTGCTCCGAGCTTCCATACCATATTCGAGCGAATGCCGTGCTCAAACGGATACGTGCCCGTCAACATCGACGTAAAGCAGACGACCGTGCGCGCCGGGTAGACGGTCTCCATTTGCGCAAATTCCGTCCCGTGAGCGCGCAGCCGTTTCAAAAACGGGGCATTGGCCGCTTCAAACCGGTCTTTGCGCATCCCGTCAATGACGATGACATACACTTTGTCACTGATCGGAACGGTTGGGCTCGGCACGTTGTTCGTGTAAGTCGGAATGGTCTCCGGCTGCCAGTCAAACAAATTCCGGTGCAACACCCATGAAAACAGCCATACCCCAGCGGCAAACAGCCAAAGCGCGCCGTACAGCGGCCCCAAATCCTCCCCTCGTTCCACTTGGATCGACGCATATTCCCAAACAGACAAAAGGAGAAAGACTTTCGGCAGCTGCTCTTGGGCGTTGCCGCTTGTCGAATCGCTGTTTTTCAGCACCAGCTTCCAAAAGCGGGTGAAATTCCACCACGACGTGCCGATGCGCAAATGGTAATAAAGCGTTCCCCAAAAAAAGACGGTAAAGAAAAAGTAAAGCCCCGACGCCAACAACAATAACGACGCATCAGCGAACGACCAAACGATGAGAAACACGACATACGGGATCCATAAATAATTGCGCAAAAACAATGGATAATCATACACATAATAGACAACAAACAGCGGAAGCGCCGCCGCCATGCCGAGCAGCCACGCCCATGAGCCGCCCATAAGATCAGCGGCATGGTAGATGCTCATCGTTCCGACGACAAAAATCGGCGTGAACGGCTTTCCCTCATTCAGCAAATTCCAGCAGCGCGCCGCCATTTTTTCGAATCGCGATGCTTCTTTCATTGCCTCACCCTTTCCTTTTTCCATACGCCCCGCACCACCTGCCAGTCGGACCGCCAAAACCACAATACCGCGGCTCCGGCGGCGTAAGAAAACAGAAATTTAAACGCATGTGTCAGCACCGCGGCCATATACGCCACATTCCATGGTGCACCAACCGTAGTTAAGGCAAACGCCATCACCGCCTCATACGTTCCGAGTCCACCGGGAGCAATTTGGGCAATTTGTCCGGAAACGGTCGCGCTGTTTGCCCACACCGCCTGTCCAAAAGAAAGCGGTATACCGACCTCTTTGGCGACCACGCCAATGACTGCCGCCTCGCACAGCCAGCTCGCCGCCACCGCTCCGGCCATCGCCGCGCCGCGCCAGCCGTGAAATACGCTCCTCCATCGCCGCCATAACCAATCGATGCGGAGCGGACGGCGAAACAAGACCGCGGTCAACACGAACCCCACGGCGACGGCCCCTGCCAAGAGCGGAATGCGGGGAATGTGATGCATATACGCATACGCCCCAATGACAGTCAATCCGCCCAGCACCGCCATATCAAGGAGCCGCATCACCGCCACCGATTCAATGGCCTCGCCGGCTGAAACGCCGGGCTGGCGGGCAAGCAAGGCCATACGCACAGCATCACCGATTTTCACCGGGGCAAGATGGTTGACAAACAAACTAAACAGCACCGCACGCCAATAAACAGAGAAGGCGATTGGCTTTCCGACATATCGCTTCCATGCCCACGCCCGCAGCCAAAACGACAATCCATATACGAAAGCGGCAGCAGCCATCTCGATCGGGCGGCTGACTAGCCTGGCTAGATGATGGAGCATCTGTCGGCCGTCAAAGCAGCGGTATGTCAGCCAAGCGGAAAAGAAAAGAAGCGCGAGCCCAGCTGCTCGCAACGCCGCTTTAGCCGTCGGTTTACCGCTCATATTCACGCGCCCACGCCACCGTGCGGGCGAGCCCTTCGGCAAACGCCACCTTCGGCTTGTAGCCAAACACCCGCTCCGCCTTCGTGATGTCCGCCCATGTCGCTTTCACATCACCTTTCCGCTCCGGCGCGCGCACGACCTTCATGTCCGGAAAATGCTTTCGCAGCTCGGCGAGCAGCTGCTCCATAGTGACGGGCGCCCCAGCGCCCAAGTTGAACACTTCGCTTCGCCCGCCGCCGCGGTGAAGCGCTGCGATCATGCCCTCCACAATATCATCGATGTACGTATAATCACGCGCCGTCCCTGTGCCGTACACGATAATTTCTTCACCGGAAAGCAGCCGGCGAAGAAACGTGCCAATCGCCATATCCGGACGACCCCACGGCCCGTAAACGGTGAAATAGCGAAAAATGGTCATTTTGTAACCGTACAAATGGGCGTACGCATGACAAAACGACTCCGCTCCATATTTCGCGGCCGCATACGGCGACACGACGCGGCCGTCAGCCATCTCTTCCCGGAGCGGGACGTTGCCGCGGTCCCCGTACACCGATGACGATGAGGCAAACAGCACATGCGCCACCCCTGCTTCCCCTGCCGCCGCCAACACGTTCACCGTCGCTTTGATGTCATAGTCGATATACGCGAGCGGCTCCTCAAGGGAATACGGCACGCCCGGCAGCGCCGCCAAATGGTAGACGACATCAGGGCGAAACTTGACAAACCATTTTTTCGTCTCTTTTCCGTCAAGCAAATCAAAGCGGACAAGCGGCACCCGCCCGCCGGTGAGCGCCTCGAACTGCCGCTCTTTCCGTTCTGGGGAATAATACGGATGAAAACAATCAATGACAGCCACTTCATATCCTTGATCGCTCAAACGGGCGGCCAGATGGCTGCCAATAAACCCTGCCCCTCCAGTGACAACAACTTTCACCTGTTTCCCCCCATCGCCAAATTCCCTTATCCATTAGCATCTTACCATAGCAGCGCCGGAAAGTCGCAAACCACAACGAAAAAAATGTTTCCATCCGCATTGACACCGTTCCGGCGCTCATTAAACAAGGGTGCCTTGCCGACACCCTCATTTGGCAGGTTATTTCGCTTTTTCAATCACTTGTTGCAGGGCGGCTTCAATTTGCGGCAGCCATTTGTCCGCCTCGGCTTTGTTTTTCGCCTTTGCCGCCTCCAAGTAGCGCGCCGCTTGGTCGTTCAACGTGTCATACGCCTTGTCGCCGAGCAGCGTTTTGATATCCTGTTCGATCATGTTAATAAAGAGCGCGCCTTCTAAGGCGGTGATCACCGATTTGTCTTGCCCCCAATTTTCTTTGCTTTCTTCATATTCATGAAGCGCCACTTTCGCCCATCCGCGCACGAACGCATGATTCACCGCTTTCGGATCGAGCGTTTTGACATCGGTCTGCAAGTCAAACTGTTTCAAAATGTAGTCCGCTTCTTCAGCGGCATGCCGTTTCATATACGGATAGACGGATTGATAAAACGCCCAGCCTTCTGCCTGTTCCACCTTCGCCTCTTTTTCGTTTTCCTTGGCCGCGGCCGCCGCCTTCGCCGCATAGCCGTGCGGCAGCGCCCCGCTCGCTAAATAGAACGTTTTCATCAATGTTTTATCAACCACTTGCTTGCCGAGGGCAAATGAGAGCGCATCATCATTTTGGACCGCTTGCTCCATTTGGACAAACGCCCCGTTGATCGCGTCAACCAACTTCGTTCCGTAAGCCGCATCGCGCTTTTCTACGGTCGACTGCAAAATCGCGTAAAATGTTTTGGCTTCCTCAAGCTCTTCCTTTACTTCTTCCTTATTGGCCCAATGCTCTTCTGCTTCGGTAAACTCATGCTTGATCGTCGTGTAAAACACTTTTTGCATCAGCTTGTCGAAAATTTGTTTGACGACCAACGGCTCAAGCGACCCGTCTTTGCCAGCCGCCAGTGCGTTGGTAATATGTTGGTCAAGGGCATCTTCAAATTCCGCGTCGCGTTTTTGCACAAGCGGCTGCAGCTTTTCTTTGTAGATGCTCTCCACTTTGCCGAAGTCGACCTTTCCGCCTTGCTTGGCTTTCTCAAGCTCCGCCAACGCTTCGCTGAACGCTCCCGCATAATCGACTTCCGCTTCTTCCTTCTCGTTCTCCGCCTTCGCTTCCTCTTTCGGCTTTTCTTGTTTCTCCACAGCCATTTGGTTGCTGCTTTCTTTTTCTGTTCCCTCCGTCTGTTTGCTCTGGCCGCACGCCCCAAGGGCCAACGCTGCTGCGGCGAAGACGGCGAGCCACTTCCATTTCAATGACATTCTGCATCCCCCCGTTCACACATCAAAAAATGATAATCAATATCAACACAATGAGATTATAAAAGAAAATGAATTTCAGTGTCAATACATGGTGAAAAAGTGAGGGCTCCCTTCTTGCTGAAAATCCGCTTTTCCTGGCTGATCATGCCTTACATAAAAAAATCCAGAGGCCCATCCCTCTGGATTTTTTCGTCCTCGACATTATGCATGTTTGTTCACAAACTCAACAAGCGCCTCTTTCGGCTGATAGCCGACCGCTTTGTCGACAAGTTGGCCATCTTTGAACAGAAGCAGCGTCGGGATGCTCATGACGCCGAACTTCGACGCTGTTTCCTGGTTGTCGTCGACATTCACTTTGACGATTTTCACTTTGTCGCCCATTTCGCGGTCAAGCTCTTCAAGCACCGGAGCGATCATGCGGCACGGTCCGCACCATGGCGCCCAGAAGTCAACGAGCGTGAGGCCATCTTTCGTTTCCGCGGCGAACGTTTGGTCAGTGGCATTGACAATCGCCATATGGATTTCCTCCCATCTTCTTGAATGCTGCAAGCAAAGTATACCATGGAATGCATGTCGGCGCGAATGTTTTGCTTCGTTTCTACTATTCGCTTTTGCTGCGGAATTTATCCGTCAAAAAACGGACGGCTCAAGCCGTCCGTATTGTTTATTACGAATGCACTTTCAGTTTTTTGAACTCTTCGGTGAGGAGCGGAACGACTTCGAACAAATCGCCGACAATGCCGTAGTCCGCGACTTTGAAAATGTTCGCTTCCGGGTCTTTGTTAATGGCGACGATGACTTTCGAGTTCGACATGCCAGCCAAGTGCTGAATGGCGCCCGAAATGCCGCAGGCGATGTAAAGGTCCGGCGTGACGACTTTTCCGGTTTGCCCGATTTGCAGCGAGTAGTCGCAATAACCGGCATCGCACGCCCCGCGCGAAGCGCCGACCGCACCGCCCAACACTTCAGCGAGCTCTTGGAGCGGCTTGAAGCCTTCAGCGCTTTTGACGCCGCGGCCGCCGGCGACGATCACTTTCGCCTCGGTCAAGTCGACGCCTTCCGCCGTTTTGCGGACGACTTCTTTGACAATCGCGCGCAAGTCTTTAATCTCGACGGCGAGCGCTTCGACGCTGCCTGTGCGCGATTCGTCGCGCTCAAGCGGCGCGATGTTGTTCGGACGCACGGTCGCAAAGATGATGCCATCGGTGACGATTTTCTTTTCAAACGCTTTGCCGGAGTAGATCGGACGCGTAAAGACGATGTTGCCGCCTGCCTCCTCGACCGCGATGACGTCGGAAACGAGGCCGGCGTCGAGCTTGATGGCCAATTTCGGAGACAAGTCTTTGCCGAGCGCCGTATGGCCAAAGACGATGCCTTCCGGCTGCTCTTTGTCAATCACGGCTTTTAACGCTTGCGAATAGCCGTCTGATGTATAAAATTTCAAATTCGGATGTTCAATGACGACAACGCGGTCCGCACCGCGGTAAATGAGTTCGTTCGCATGCGCCTGTACCTGGTCGCCGACGAGCACCGAGACGACTTCCCCGCCTTCGGCGATCGTTTTGGCCGCTGCGATGGCTTCAAAGGAAACGTTTCGCAGCGATCCGTCGCGTACTTCCGCCAATGTCAATACTTTGCGTGCCATAGTTTCAGTCCCCCTACCGTTTATTCTCCATCGTTCCTGTCCGTCAACGCGCGCGGGTGGCTGCCTGTCGCCTCACACGACTTTCGCTTCAGAACGGAGCAGCTGAACGAGCTCTTTCACTTGATCGGCGATCTCGCCTTGCAAAATTTTGCCCGCTTCGCGCTTCGGCGGCAAGAACACTTCGATCGTTTTCGTTTTCGCTTCGACATCATCTTCCTCGAGGTCCAAATCGTCAAGCTCCAGCTCCTCAAGCGGTTTCTTTTTCGCTTTCATGATCCCCGGCAGCGACGGATAGCGCGGCTCGTTCAGCCCTTGTTGAGCCGTGACAAGGAGCGGCAGCGACGTTTCGATGATTTCCTCATCTCCTTCAACATCGCGCACAACGGTCACTTTGCCGCCGTCGGCAATATCCAGCTTCGTGATCGTCGTCACGTATGGAATGCCAAGCAATTCCGCAACCCGCGGGCCGACTTGACCGGAGCCGCCGTCAATGGCGACGTTGCCGGCTAAAATCAAATCCGGATTTTTGTCTTTCAAATACTCAGCGAGCACTTTCGCCGTCGTATATTGGTCTTGCTCATCAACATCATCGTCAATGTTGATGAGCACCGCTTTATCGCAGCCCATGGCGAGTGCTGTGCGGAGCTCTTTTTCCGCCTCTTCGCTGCCGACAGTGACGACCGTCACTTCACCGCCGTGTTTGTCGCGCACTTGAATCGCTTCTTCAATGGCGTATTCGTCGTACGGGTTGATGATGAATTCAGCGCCTTCCTCGTTAATCTTGCCATTGACGATGGAGATTTTTTCTTCCGTGTCAAAGGTGCGTTTCATTAAGACAAAAATGTTCACGTCGTTCCCCTCCTCGAACAATTGTTGTAGTTGCCAACATTCAGACATCATTGATGATTATTTTCCTTGAAAGACGGGCGGCCGTTTTTCCAAAAACGCCTGCACGCCTTCTTTTGCATCCTCGGATACAAACACGCGGCCAAACCATTCCGCTTCCTCGCGCACAGCCTCGGCGAACGATTTTTCCTTCGCGGCGTTGAGCAGTTCAATCGTCGCACGGACGGAAAGCGGACTTTTGGCGGCGATCTTTTTCGCCAACGCTTTTGCTTCATCAAGAAGCCGCTCTTCCGGCACCGCCTTGTTGGCAAGCCCCCACTCGACTGCTTCGAGTCCGGTGATCGGCTCGCTCGTCCACATCATTTCCGCTGCTTTGCCAAAGCCGACGTAGCGTACAAGCCGCTGCGTGCCGGCAAATCCCGGAATGATGCCAAGCTGCAGCTCCGGAAGGCCGAGTTTGGCATTTTCCGCCACAATGCGGATATGGCAGCTCATCGCCAACTCAAGCCCGCCGCCTAACGCGGCGCCGTGAATGGCGGCGATGACCGGTTTGGAGAACCGCTCGATCCGTTCCATCACCAGCTGGCCGTTGCGCGACAAGCCGGATGCCTCCTCGACGGAAGCGATGGACGTGAATTCTTTAATATCGGCGCCGGCTGAGAAAAACCGCCCCTCGCCATGAAGCAGCACGACGCGCACATCCGGATCGGTCTCGAGCTCGTCCAACACAGTTGAAAGCTCTTTCAAAACCGCTGATGAAAGGGCGTTCGCCGGCGGCCGTGAAAACGTCACGATGGCGACGAACTCCTCTTTCGCCAAACGAAAAAAGTCCATGAAGCCTCTCCCCTTTCTGCCTATCCTAACGCCCGGCGGCGCACCCTTTGACGAGCAGTTCGTACACCGGTTCGGCGAGGGCGGCCAAGTCATACTTTTGCTCGTTCATCACCCACGTCGTCACGGTTTCATCCAAGGTGCCGAAGATCATTTGGCGGGTGAGCCGGACGTCTAAATCTTGGCGAAACTCCCCTTTTTCCATCCCCTCCATGATGATGCGGTCGATGAGCCGCAAATATCCTTTCAGCACCTCATTGATGCGATGGCGAAGCTCTTTGTTCGACTGGCGCAGCTCAAGCTGCGTGACGACCGCCATATGCGGATCAGCAGCGAGGGCGGAAAAATGAGTTTTCACCAATACATACAATTTCTCTAGGGGGCTTGAAATTCCTTCTGTCTCTTGTTCAATTTTCTCGATGAATGCCCCCATCTTTTCTTGAAAAAGCGAAATTAAAATATCCTCTTTGTTTTTAAAATAAAGGTAGATCGTGCCGTCGGCGACACCGGCCTGCTTGGCGATTTTCGACACTTGCGCCTGATGGTAGCCATGCTCGGCGATGACGACGACGGCAGCGTCAATGATTTGCTTAAATTTCGGCTTTTCCCTCCGCAATATTGATTCTCCTTTTCTCACTTTCCATCCGTCAAATGAATGAACCATCATTCATATTTTCATTTTACGGGCAATTCTGCCGATTTGTCAAGCTTCTTTTTCTCCTCTTCGACCAGCACGCGGCGCAAAATTTTGCCAACCGCCGTCTTCGGCAGTTCGCTGCGGAACTCGTAGATGCGCGGCACTTTGTAAGCAGCTAGGCGCTGGCGCATAAACGCGTCAAGCTCCTTTTCGCTGCACGCCTCCCCCGGCTTTAACACGACGAACGCTTTCACCGTCTCACCGCGGTACGGATCCGGAACGCCGATCACGGCCGCTTCCTGCACTTTCGGGTGCTCGTACAACGCTTCCTCGACTTCGCGCGGGTAAATGTTGTAACCGCCGGCGATAATGACATCTTTTTTCCGATCCACGATGTAAAAATAGCCGCGTTCATCCATATAGCCGATATCTCCTGTATACAGCCAGCCGTCGCGCAACACTTGCTCGGTCTCTTCCGGCCGGTTCCAGTAGCCTTTCATCACTTGCGGGCCGCGGACGGCAAGTTCCCCTAACTCTCCCGGCTTCGCTTCCTCGCCCGTTTCCAAGGAAACGATTTTCGCTTCCGTATCCGGCCACGGAACGCCGATGCTTCCTTTCACCCGCTCCCCGTCCCAAAGAAAGTTGCTGTGAGTGACAGGGGACGCCTCGGTCAACCCATAGCCTTCAATCAATTTTCCGCCCGTTGCCCGCTCGAACTGCTCCTGCACTTCAACTGGCAGCGGAGCGGAGCCGCTGATGCAGACGTTGATCGACGACAAATCATATTTCGGCAAATCCGGATGGTTCAACAAAGCGATGTACATCGTCGGCGCGCCTGGAAACATCGTCGGCCGGGTGCGCTCAATCGTTTTCAACGTTTGCTTCACATCAAACCGTGGGAGCAGCACCATTTTGCTCGCCATCATCACGGACAAATTCATCACCGTCGTCATTCCGTACACGTGGAAAAACGGAAGCACACCGAGCACTGTTTCTTTTCCTTTTTCGCATTTATACACCCAACGGGCGCACATCAATGTATTCGCGATCAAGTTGCGATGCGTCAACATGGCCGCTTTCGGATGCCCCGTCGTGCCGCCTGTATATTGCAGCAGCGCCACATCTTCCACCGGATCGATGTCCACCCCGATCGGCGCAGTTTCTTTGCGGCTCATGATCGTGCGGAACAGATGAACGGTTTCGCTTTCCGCGATGCGGACGATGGGCATGTTTTGCTTCCGCTGGACAAGCGGATACAGCCATTTCTTCACCGTGGGCAAATAATCTTGCATTCTTGTGACAATCGAATGTTGGACTGGTATTCTCCCTTTCAACTTTTCCGCCTTTGGATACAGGATATCCATCGTCACGAGCACCGAGGCGCCGCTGTCATTCAGCTGGTATTCAAGCTCATACTCGGTGTAAAGCGGGTTCGTCTGCACGACGATGCCGCCGGCTAGGAGCGTCCCATAGTAGCTGATGACCGCCTGCGGGCAGTTCGGCAGCATAATCGCCACCCGATCCCCTTTTTTCAATCCGATCGTCCGCAAATAATGCGCGAACGTCACAGCCTGCTCGTACAAATCGCGAAACGTCATCGTTTTCCCCAAAAAGTCAATCGCCTCATGGTCTCCGAATTGTTCCGCCGTCTCCCGCAAATAGTCAGAAAGCGTTTTCTCGGGATAGTCAAGCGTATGCGGAATCTCCGGCGGATAATGAGCAAGCCACGGTTTTTCCATATGCATCCCTCCTTGTTTCTATTTTATTTCACTTTTTGTAATTTTTCATCAAAAAAAACGCCTCGCCTGAGCGAGACGTCACCAAAACCAGTACACCAAACCAATAAAGAAAAAGCACGCGCAGATGACAAACAAGATTTTCGCCAGCACATCGACCGACCGGTTGCGCACCGCCATATAGACGATGCCGCTGACCAAAAGCAGCCCGACCGCAATCAACAACCATTTCACTACTGCGTTCATTCGTTGTTCCCCTTTACTGAATGCCTTCGCCGATGACAAACGACAAGCCGACGGAAATCACCATGGAAATAAAGCCGACGGCCCGGTTGTCGTTGGCGATTTCGTCATCAATATTAAACTTGGGCGTCAAAAATTCATAAATAAAGTACGCGGCAAGCAGAAGCAAAAACCCGTACAGCCCCCAGCCGATCATCGACGGCAGCGACTCATGGCGGGCGAGCGCATAGCGGAAAATATTGGCGATGCCAAAAATTTTCCCGCCCGTCGCCATCGCCACCGCCACATTGCCTTTTTGAATTTCCTCCCAATTTTTGTATTTCGTCACCAACTCAAATACAGCTAAAAAGACAACGATGCACAACACGGCAACGCTGAAATTGGCCGCCGTTTTCACCATGTCGTGCTCCCAAAACGACGCCATTGCCATCGCCCCCATCATTTCAGTTCGACGATCGTCACCCCGGTGCCGCCTTCATTCGCCTCTCCGAATCGGAAGCTTTTCACCGCCCGGTGTTGTTTTAAAAACTGCTGCACTCCTTGGCGGAGCGCGCCCGTCCCTTTGCCGTGGATGATCGAAACGCGCGGGTAGCCGGCGAGCACGGCATCATCCAAGTATTTCTCAAGCCGAATGAGGGCGTCTTCGTACCGCTCTCCGCGCAAATCGAGCTCCAAGCCGACGTGGGCGTCTTTTCCTTTCACCGTCGCAATCGGCGTCACTTCTTTCGCCGGCGCGCTGCCGATGTACTCCAAATCGCGCTCATGAATTTTCATTTTCAAAATGCCGAGCTGCACTTGCCATTCGTCGTTCGACACTTTTTCGATCAAATAGCCTTTTTGGTTGAGGCTCGTTACCTTCACTTCATCGCCCGGCTGGAACGCATGGCGTGAGGCAGCCTTTTTCGCCTTTTTCCGCTTCTCCACTTTCGGCATAGCGGCAGCGAGCCGCTGCTTGGCGGCAACGAGCTCGTGTTCTTTCACTTCCGCCTGCTTTTCTTTTTGCAAGCGGCGCAGCTCTTGAATGATCCGCTCGGCTTCGCGCTCGGCGGCGCGGATGATGTCAGCCGCCCGCTTCGCCGCTTCAGCGAGCCGCTCTTCTTTTTCGTCTTCGAGCGCTTCGAGCTTTCCCTCCCACTCGGCGCGCAGCCGTTTCGCTTCCTCCAGCTCCGCGCGCGCCCGCGCTTCGTCTTCTTCGGCTTGCTTTTTGCTCCGCTCGAGCGACGCGATCATGTTTTCGACGTTATGGCTTTCCGCGCTCACTTGCGCTTTCGCCCGTTCGATGATGCGTTCATTAAGCCCAAGGCGGCGCGAAATATCAAAGGCGTTGCTGCGGCCGGGGATACCGATCAACAGTTTATACGTCGGGCAGAGCGTTTCGGTGTCAAACTCGACGCTGGCATTCACGACGCCAGGGCGGTTGTAGCCGTACGCTTTCAACTCCGGATAATGCGTCGTCGCCACCGTCCGCGCCCCGCGCCCGTGCACTTCATCCAAGATGGCGATGGCGAGCGCCGCCCCTTCCTGCGGGTCGGTGCCAGCCCCAAGCTCGTCAAACAGCACAAGGCTTTCACCATCGACATGGCGCAAAATGTCAACGATATTGACCATATGGGACGAGAACGTGCTCAAACTTTGTTCGATGGACTGCTCGTCGCCGATATCGGCGAAAACGGAACGGAACACCGCCGCTTCCGAACCGTCGGCCGCCGGGATGAACAGCCCCGCTTGCGCCATGAGCGTCAACAAGCCGATCGTTTTCAACGCCACCGTTTTCCCGCCGGTGTTCGGCCCGGTGATGACGATCGTCGTATAGTCGCCGCCCAATTCAATATCATTGGGCACCGCCTTGTCCTGATCCAGCAGCGGATGGCGCGCCTGCAAAAAGCGGAGGTAGCCACGGTTGTTGACGGCTGGTTTTGTCGCCTGAATCCGGCGGGCGTATTTCGCCTTGGCGAAGGCAAAATCGAGCTGGGCAAGCGCCTCGACGGCTCGCCCAAGCGGCTCGGCCTGCTCGGCGACTTTTGCCGAAAGTTCGCGCAAAATGCGTTCGATTTCCTGTTTTTCTTTCGCCCGCGCCTCGCGCAAGGCGTTGTTCAGCTCAACGACCGCTTGCGGCTCAATAAACAGCGTCGCTCCGGACGCCGACTGGTCGTGGACGATGCCGCCATAGGCGCTGCGGTATTCTTGCTTGACCGGGATGACGTATCGGTCATTGCGGATCGTAATGATGGCGTCCGACAGCCGCTTTTGCGCCGCCGGCGAGCGAATGATGCTCTCAAGCTTCTCGCGGATGCGCGCTTCCACTGCCCGAATTTGCCCGCGCAGCGTGCGAAGGCGGTCGCTCGCTGCATCGAGCACCTCGCCATGGTCGTCAATCGAGCGGCGAATGTCCTCTTCAAGCGCTGGCACCTCGACGAGCTCATCGGCATAACCGGCTAGGCGCGCCAACCCGCCGTACTCTTCATGCACATCCATAATCAACCGTTTCATCTGCCGGCTTGCGGCCGCTGTCGCCGCCACTTCAAGCAGCTCTTGTGGGCTGAGCGCGCCGCCGATCGCTGCTCGTTTCAAATGCGGGCGGATGTCGACCACCCCGTCAAGCGGCGCATAGCCGCGCATCCGCAAAACGGCGGCCGCTTCATCCGTCTCCTCAAGCCACGCCGCCACTTCCTCCAACCGAGGCGACGGTGCGAGAGCAGTGATTTTCTCGAGACCGAGCGCCGAGGACGCATGCTCAGCCAACTGCTCTTTCACTTTATCGAACTCCAAGGTGTGAAGCACTTTTTGTTGCACGTATCTGACCCCCAGCTGATTCATTTCTTTCGTTTGTCGCGCAAAAACTGTTGCAGCTTTTCAAGCGGCCATGTGTTGATGACCGTTTCCTTATGGATCCAACCTTTTCTTGCAGTCGCTGCGCCGATCGCCATATCCTCGAGCATGTCCAAATGGTGGGCGTCCGTGTTGATGGCAATGTACGCCCCCGCTTCCTGGGCTTTTTTCACGTAGGCCGCCGACAAATCGAGCCGGTTTGGGTTGGCGTTTAACTCAAGCACTGTGTTCGTCTCCGCCGCCAGCTCGATCAACCGTTCGACGTCGACGTCATAGCCGTCGCGCTGGCCGATCAGCCGCCCGGTCGGATGAGCGATGACATCGACGTACGGGTGGCGAAGCGCCGCTTCAAGCCGTTTCATGATCGTCTCGCGCGGCTGTTTGAACGCAGAGTGAATGGCGGCGATGACAAAATCAAGCTCCTTGAGCACGTCATCGTCGTAATCGAGCGTCCCGTCCGGCAAAATATCCATCTCAACGCCGGCCAAAATCGTAAAATCCGAATAGCGCGCGTTCAGCCGTTCAATTTCCTCGCGCTGGCACCGCAATCGGTCAGGCGTCAAGCCGTTGGCGACTTTCAAAAATTGCGAATGGTCGGTAATGGCGATATAGCGGTAGCCGCGGCGGCGACACGCTTCGGCGAGCTCCTCGAGCGAACACGCGCCGTCGCTCCATGCCGAATGCATATGCAAGTCGCCTTGGATATCGTCAAAATGGACAAGTGGATCATCAGAAGAATATCGATCGACTTCCGTGCCATCTTCACGCAGCTCCGGCGGAATGTACGGCAGCCCGAAATGGGCGTAAAACGCCGCTTCATCACGGAATGTTTTCACTTCGCCTGTCGCTTCGTCTTCCACACCGTATTCGCTGATTTTCTCCCCGCGCTCTTTGGCGAGCTGGCGCATGCGCACGTTATGCTCCTTCGATCCGGTGAAATGATGAAGCGCGGTCGCAAACTCGTCCTCGCCGACGAGACGGAAATCAGCCGCGATTTCATCGTCATACTGAAAAAGAAGCGACACTTTCGTCTCCCCAGCGGCGAGCACCTCGCGGATGCGCTCAAAGCCGAGCAACCCGTCGCGCACCTCGGCCGGACGGTCGGTGGCGATGACATAATCCAAATCTTTCACCGTTTCTTTTAGGCGCCTCAAGCTGCCGGCTCGCGAGAAGCGAATCACGCCATCAAGACAAGCGAGCTGGCGTTCAATGTCCGCCGCGATCGCGAGCACCCGGGCGAGCGGCAGCCGCTCGGGGCGTTTGCCCGCCTTTTCAATGGCCGCAAGCAGCTTTTCTTCCGTTTTCGCGCCAAAACCAGGAAGCGCCCGCACTTTTCCAGCCATGCACGCTTCTTTCAACCCGTCCATATCGACAATGCCAAGCTCCTGATGCAGTTTGGCGATTTTTTTGCCGCCAAGCCCCGGCAGTTTGAGCAAGGCAAGCAGCGTCTCTGGAACATCGCGTTTTAGCTCATTCAGCACCGACGACGAGCCGCTCTTGATAAATTCAGTGATGATCGCCGCTGTGCTTTTGCCGATGCCAGGGATGGCGGTAAAGTCGCCGATTTCCGTCAGGCTTCGTTCATCCGTTTCCAATGCGCTTGCCGCCTTGCGGAAGGCGTTCACCTTAAACGGGTTTTCCCCTTTAATCTCCATATACAACGCAATTGTCTCAAGCAGGCGGATGGCCTCTTTTTTATGGACGCTCATCCCCGTCCCTCCCTTTCCCGAAAAACCGCGGCCGCGCTCCGTCAAACGCGGCCATGAATCCACCAGTTGCCAAGCATCTCCGACAACACCGGCGTATGTTTCACAATCACGGTCGCCATGAGCGAACGCTGCAGCTGTTCTTGGACGCTGTCAATCGGCACGAGCGCACCGATATACAAAAGCAAAAAGACAAGCAAATACACTTCCGCAAATCCGAGCGCCGCCCCGGCCAAGCGGTTGACGCTGCGCAACAGCGGCAGCTGGGCGACGAAATCAAGCATCGAGCCGATGATTTGGAGCACAATTTTGACGACAAAAAATAAGAGAGCAAACGAAATGGCGCGGTAATACGCATCATCTAAATGGGTGCTCTGAAACAGCAGCTTCATCGCCTCCGGATCGCCGAACGTCGGATATGGAATCCAAAGGCGCAATGTCGGCACAAGCCGCTCATAATACTTATAAGCAACGAAAAAGGCAATGAAAAACCCGGCCATATGAATGAATTGGAGAATAAAGCCGCGCTTGAGTCCGATCATCGCCCCCAGCAACAGGACAAACAGCAGCACGACATCAATCATCGTCTTCCCCGTCCTTTTTCTGTTTCAGTTGTTCCGTCAGCCGTTGATATTCTTCTTTCAGTTTGAGATACTCGCTCGCGATGTTAACAGCCGTCAAAACGGCCAGCTTCGGCACATCGAGCATCGGATTTTTCTCACTGAATTCATGCATTTTATCGTCAACGAACGCGGCCACGAGCCGGATATGGGCCGGGCTTTCTGTGCCGACGATCGTATAGTCTTGACCATAGATGCGGACGCTCACCCGCGTTTTTGGCTGCCCAGTCAAACTATTTCCCCCATTTCGCAAAATCCTACTGTTTATCATATCATGAATGCTGGTATAATGGAAAGATGCGACACAAACGGATCTAAAAGAGGATAAAGGAGAGAGCGAACGTTGTCAAACTATGTGATTCACGCGGATCCACAGTTGCTTAATGCGCTGCTCGCCCACTACCAAGACGCCTTATTCGACCGGCTTCCGGCCGGAGCTTTATTCGCCGTCAAGCGCCCGGATGTCGTGATCACTGCCTACCGCTCGGGGAAAGTGCTGTTTCAAGGGAAAGCGGCGGAGCAAGAAGCAGCAAAATGGATGGGGAAGAGGGGGGCTGATCCAGGCAAACGACAGGAGGGGGAGACCGCCTCGCCCCCATTGGAACATGGGCTCGAGAAGCTTTCTGCGATCGGTTCGGATGAAGTCGGCACCGGAGACTATTTCGGCCCGATCGTCGTCGCCGCCGCCTACGTTGATCGGTCGCATATCGCCAAAATCGCGGCGCTTGGCGTGAAAGATTCGAAGCAACTAACGGACGAGGCGATCAACAAAATCGCCCCCGCCATCATGAAAACGGCGCCTTTTGCTGTCACCGTGCTTGATAACGCGGAATACAACCGCTGGCAGCGAAGCGGCATGCCGCAGACGAAAATGAAGGCGCTGCTTCATAATCGGACGCTCACCAAGCTGCTCGACGAAATCGCGCCTATCGAACCGGAAGCAATCATTATCGATCAATTTTTAGAACGTGACTCGTATTTCCGCTACCTCGCAGGGGAAGCGCGCATCGTAAGCGAGCGGGTGCATTGCCTGCCGAAAGCAGAAAGCGTGCACGTGGCGGTCGCCGCCGCCTCGATCATCGCCCGCTATGTGTTTTTAGAAGAGATGGAGCGAGTATCCCGCACCGTCGGCCTTTTGCTCCCGAAAGGCGCCGGCGCCATCGTTGACGAAGCCGCGGCCCGGATCATCCGCGAGCGAGGGGAAGAGATGCTCGAGACGTGCGCCAAGCTTCATTTTGCCAATACGAAAAAGGCGCTTGACATCGCCAAGCGCCGGTAATTCTTTCAGTCAACAACCATGGGAAACGTTAACGTTGGCTCCGCTGCAAAGGTCGGCCCGTAGTGACGGAACGACACCGTTTCCCATCCTTTCCACATGTTTCTTTTTACAGTATGAAGAAAAACGCAAACAACCAAAATGCTGTCCCCCACGCAGCCTAGTGAACCGAGATCATTAGACAACCTATTCTGCCGCGCCATCGATGGCCTTCGATTTTTTCCGTTGCTCGTACAAAAGGAATCCATTCCAGCAGCACGTGAATGAATTGTAATCCCAGTACGGTACGTCAAAATATCCCTTATCTTCATCAGTCATCCGGGACGCCGACCCATTAAGCATTGTCAGTTCTTCGGAATTTGATTGCATCTTCACTACCTTACCATGACAGATGAAAGTCCAAAAACGCTTACAATATCAAAAAACGGTTTGCTAACTGGTGGTCGACAACATACGTGGTGAACCGAGAAGAGTTCTCCACAAACTCTTGACTGACCGACCAAACATTTCATTCTTGACAAAAAAAAAAGGTTACTATAAGCTATTATTATAAATTTTTGCACAAAAAGGAGGTTTTATGATGTTTAGAAAAATATTGTCATTCAGTTTTTTAGCTGTTGTTTTATTCTCCTCGGTATTGACAGCTTTTGCAGCAAGCGGTACGTACGAATCGACGTACAGTTTGACCGGAGGGCTTAACAGCCGCACGTTTGATGCAAGTGCGACGCCAAAGTTTGTTGTGGCAACATATCCCTCAAAAGGATTAAAAGGAACAACCATGACTTTATATCTAAAGAAACAAGGATTCTTTGGAGATTCTGATATTGATAGCGGTACGGTTTCATCAACAGAAGTGGATAGCGTCACCCTTTATAAATCGGGTTCAGGTTCCGGTAAATATTATATAAGATTCAGAAACTTCACTGGAATCTTATTTGAGGGAAAAGTAAAAATTGATTACAGTTGGTAAATTCATGAACCAGGATTGGTGACATGCATGAAAACGATTGGATTCTCATTTGACTTACATCCACCGCTATTTATGATCGTTTTTGTCATATTATGTGGTATCACTTGCTTCATTTTGAAAAAAAGGAAAGCGAATATGACCGTTAAACAACTCTTCTTTGTCGCAACTACAATATTTTATTCTTTGTCTGTTGTCAAACTGACCTTACTCCCGATAACGATCAGCTTTGATAAAACAAGCTATCCGGACATGCCTTGGAAATACTATTATCAGTTGATCCCGTTTCAAACCATTATCTCTGCGTGGAAGCAAGGCAACCTTTTGCAAGTCGTGGGGAATATTGTTCTCCTTCTCCCGTTGCCGATTTTAATAGGACTATTGAAAAAACGCAGCACAGGCTTTTTTCGAACTTTGACTGTCGTCATTTCCGTAAGTTTGGGCATTGAATTGACCCAATTACTTATTAATTGTTTAACTGGAATTCCAAACAAAGTAGCGGACGTAGACGATTTTATATTAAATTCGATTGGTGGTTTGGTTGGATGGGCAACCATAAAACTATATTTTGTTTTGATAAGAGAGAAGAAGGATCAATCTTTTCACCTTCCCAATTCAGCGGACAACTCGACTAACTAATATGAGTCGTTCGTCGTGACAACAAAATAGGTTGCGCCCCTTCCTGACAAAGGTTAAATTCAGATCAAGGCAAAGGCTTCTTTTCGATTGCCTTCTTTTTTCCACTCTCCCTCATTGTCAGGCGTTGGTCAAGAGAAGGGTGAATCCGACCATACCCATCAAGTTAAGAATTTTGGTCTTTGTGCATCGTCAAAAACATGGTATCCTTTCTAACGAACATTCCACGTTAGAAAGGATTTTTTTCATGGAAAAGTGCAGAGAATGACAACTTGACATGGAGCCTCTGGGGGTGTGATTAAAAAGCTAGGAAGCCAGCAATATCAAGGATTGGCTATGCCTAAAAAGGCTATCACATCCCCCACTCCATGTAAAGTTGGCCTAAGCCAAATTCTCTGCAGATCTCTGCATTTTTATTTTGCAATAAACAACCTTCCCGCTTTACCAGATGCCTTCCTTTCTCACCGGACGAGCAAGTGTCAATACACGCGCACTAGGGAACTTGTCTTGATGGACATGGGAAGCAATGATATACGATGCACGGTTGTCCGTTTGAATCCATTCCGCTAGTATGTCCCGGCTGGTCACATCAAGCGAGTTAAAAGGCTCATCCATTAAATACAATTCCACAGGCCGTCCTAAAGCAATCGCGATATGCAACTTTTGCAACGTCCCAAGCGAATATTGATCAACGGGAAGAGCTAGCCAATCCGCCATCCCTAATGTATGGCAAATCGCTTCTACCTTTTGGTAATATGTGCGATCTAATCGCCATAAAAGCCGAAAACATTCGATATTTTCATAGCCTGTCAGTTTAGAAAATAAAGGGGGTTCAGCCGTTACGTACGATATATAGCGGCGTATCGCAACCAGCTGAACCGGATTTCCTTTATAATAAGCACGGTAGGTCAAATGGCCATTAGAAAGCAAGCCAGCGATAATCTGTAATAACGTTGTTTTCCCAACGCCATTTGGACCTGTTAGGAAAATCGTTTCCCCTTTCAGAACGTCGAAGGAAAACTGGTCAAAAATGAGCGTTTTTCCATCATAACTATACGTTAAATTTTGCAATGAAAAAAGCGGTTCGTCCACAACATTCCCTCCTATGCGTGCGACACAGTCGCCTCAATGAGCGCAGATATTACCAATAGTATGGAAGCTGCCGTGAATAACAAAACAACATCACGTATATGAAGCGGTTCTGTCTCCTCAGCTCGTGCTCTTTTTTTCACAATATGGAGCAACCGCCATGTTTCATATCCTAACGTACAAAATAGCAAATGGCTCATGATTTCTGTAATTCCATGGGGAAGGATGCCCGTTATAATAGGGTGCAATCCATACCCTTTCATGACCCCTTTCACAATGGCTCCTAACATTGCTGCATTATAGGCGAGATAAACTGTATTTACGACCCCTAATGTCAACCATCCGCCAAACATAAGAATCGCCCCGACCATAAAGTTGTGGGCTAAAGTCGGCCAAAACGCCATGGAAGTTGGATGGATCGTTAATTTTTCAGAAACAATGACGGCACCGAAAGCAAAACATATCCCATATACAGCCAGCGATACACAAAAATATGGCAGATGGCTGCGAATGGTTCTCCCGATCATCCTTTCCCATCCTTTCTCCTATCGATGGAATAACGAGTGCTTCCCCACAAAACGATATATAAAGCTATAACAAACAAAGTGCTATACCATCCCCATTGTTCGCCTCTTAGCAAGACGAAAAAGGCTGAGATCAGAGAAGAAAAGATAGTCACATAAGTGAATAACCGATGAAATAGATGATTGCCAGCCGCTACGACCATATAGCCAGCATAATCGCGCGGAGAAGCCAACTCTACTTTCTCTCCGCTCGATAAAAGAAAACAAAACACCTCATAATCAGTGCGCAAAATCCGTTTGATAACTAACGGATACAACGGCATTATGATGATGCTAAGCAAAACAACAATCAGCGCATTCCCCCTAAACCATCCTACCCATTCAATAGCAAGCAAGCCAAGCGCCGCCGCGCACGGATATACTCCTATCCGTCGCAACAATGTCCACTTCGCTTGAATTAACTGCACAAGAGGAGGGGGATCAAGAAGCCTAAATACGAGCAATCGCTCAATATCGCTTTCAAACAAAAAGACTTGCGAAAATGTACTGGCAACGGCGCGCAATGTTCCTGTCATCACGATATACATTTCAAACAAACAAAGAAAACATATAACGAAAAGATTATGGATGAAAGGGAACAAAGCGATATTCGCTCCTGTGACAAGAAACCATTCTCCCGGCAGAAACAATAACAAAGGCGGTTTGTCCAATTGACTGGCTTTACGCATTAACAAACAAGTATCTTTATACAGAAGCGCATTCTCACTAGCGGGTTGCCATGATGATTGGATCACACGCTGATACCATTTATACAGCACGTATGTCTTGGCTTCCACACAAGCACGGACGGATCGCAAGCTTCCCAACGCGAACGCTGCGATTGCAAGACCGCTAGCCGCCAAGACACCTCCGTTCAATCCTACCATCCCATGCCAAGTAAACACTCGCTCATGAATCCATTGTTGCCACTTGGCGAACTGACCATCCATATAGGCGAGATACGAAATCGACAACCCATATGTCTTAACAGCATGGCGCGACAATTGTAACAACGATACAATCGGGATCATGACCATATAACCGACCGCTAAGGAGAAAAAGCAAGAAAGAACGCCTGAAAATACGCGTCGCCCCCCCAAACTTTGTCCCCCTCATTACATGAGACATCACATAAAGGAAAAACAAAGTTGCTTGTCCAAACCATACAAGTTCGGTTCCAACCCACCCGAGCTTCACAATCAAGGCAACAGACGGCGGAAAAACGGTTGGCAACATGCGCAACATATAACTAACATAGTGGATGACGACCAAACGCCGCCAGACCACGTCGTCCTGTTCGCTTGACAACCGCAAGTAATCATAATGATAATCACGTTGCAATTTTTCCCCCGAGTCGAGCAAGACGGCGATGAAAGGGCTAGTCGCTAGTAACAAGAGTAGCCCGATGGTAAAAGAAGAGCCGAATACGGAAGACCGGCTACATACAATGATGACGAGACAACAAGAGAGAAGCCACTTTCCCCCTTCAGCAACGAACAACGCCCCTTTTGGGCTTAGCAGCAATTTTTTTTGCAGCGGAGCGATGCTGCTCTTTCTCATCTGTTGATAAAATAGCCACACTAGTTTCAACTTGCTTCACCCTTCTAGTTCAACATGGACGGGAAAAAAGCAGGATGGCCATTCCCACCCTGCTTCACCACTCACCAAGCAATTGCTGCGGCCTTGCCCCGTTCCGTAACAATTTTTTTCACTGTCGCCACAAATGTCGACCATCCGATTTCTAAAATCGCATCCACTCCACCGGATAAAATAGCAGTAATTCCTAGAATGATAGAAACTAACGTCGACCCTGTCAACACAATCGATACAACGGTCGTGGCAACAGCTTGTGACACGCCCAGCGTCCCCGCTACAAGAGCCAACAAACTCATGTTGAAATCACCCCCTTTCAAAAACTACCGTAACTTCCGCAACAAGCGCGAATACACAATCCCGTAGGCGAGTACGAGAACAATGTCTGCGATTTTCATCCATAAAGGAGATTGGAATTCTTTTAAAACGAAGGCAATGGCGATCAAAAGAAGAAAGGGCATCGTAATGACAATAAATAACGGCCAGGACCATTTCATTATGTATCACTCCAGTTTACTAATACTATTAATTGTAAAAATAATCCATGTATAAAACTATTATAATATAATTGGTCAAAAAAAAAAGAGAAATTGCTATATAAATTGAAATAAAGGTTTTCTCCAGTTCCATGGCGAATAACTTAAAGAGAAAATACGAGGAACGGGAGAAAGTAGAATGCCGAATCACAAAGATGAAATCGAAAAGTTGTCCATCGTCATGAAAGAAGCGAAAAGTAAACGTGCGTATGAGCGCTACCAAGCCATCTATCTCCATTTGCAGGGATACGAAAAAGGAGAAATCGCAACGATTATTGGTCGATCCAAGAAAACAATCTATAACTATATCCATGCGTATACCCAGCACGGTCTTGATGGGTTAGAGATGAAACATTCGCCTGGCGCTCCGCGTAGATTGACCCGAGATCAAGAAAAAGAACTGGCTTTGATCATCGAACATCAGCTTCCTGTTGATGTCGGATTCAAAACGAAATATAATTGGACGCTCGCGATTGTCGCTGAACTCATTCAACAAAAGTGGGGGCCAACGTATACCCTTCGTGGAACAAGCGAAATTCTGCATCGGTTAGGGCTAAGTTATACCAAACCGACGTATACGTTAGCCAATGCCGACGTAGAGAAACTGCCAAAACACGGAAAGCCGGTTTGGGAATCGTTGCAACGACTTCTAAGTGGGGAGTCTCTCCAAACGATTCTCCATTCCTCCTAGGGCATTTTCGATACGGGAAATGCCCTATTGGTGCTGGATTCTGAAAATCTCACGAATATTGGGCTGAATGGATACATCATATCTTGCGTTTACGCCATTAATGTCATCTTGCTTTGGAGTATAGATGCGCGGCCGATATCGGTGAAAATGACCAGACGCGTCAAACAGAATATACGTTCCTATCGCTGGGAGGAGGGACATCCTTTCCGTTCTCCCTTCATTCCTAACATTCCTAAAAAAGAACGCCGCTTCCCCGATCTGTGGGAGCGGCGTTGGCTCGCCATCTTAACTGATTTTTTGTTGTTCCAGTCCGTCCGCTTCACTCACCGGCTGCCGGAACGGCCACCAGTTCGCGCGACCGAACGTTCGGACCATGACTGGCACGAAAAGCGGCAGGACGACGAGGGCGTAAAGCAGAAGCCCCGTCAGCACAATCGTCGCGATTTGCAAAAGCGACAGGACGCCGGACGGATACATCGCGGCGAACGTTCCGCCTAAAATGACGGCGGCGGAGATAATGACCGTCCCCATATGGCCCATCGCCGACAGCATCGCCTCTTTCACCGGACGGCCCCGGTATTCGTTGAACCGGTCCATGAGGAAGATGCTGTAGTCGATGCCGAGCGCCAACAGCAGTACAAAGGCGAAGAACGACACCGCCCAGTTCAAACCGGCATAGCCGAGGCCGTTGACGAAAATGAGTTCGGTGACGGCCATCGATGTGTAGTATGTCAACACGAGCGACAAGATCAAATAGAGCGGCATGATAAGCGAGCGGAGCAGCACCGCCAGCACGATGGCGATCCCGATTAACATGAGGACGGCTGTCCGCTTATAGTCCGCGTTCGAAATCGCCTGCAGGTCGGCGTACGTGCTTGTGACGCCGCCGACAGCGATGGTCGCGTCTTCCCATTTCGTTCCTTTCACCGCGCGTTCGGCGGCGGCGCGAATGTCATCGATGCGGCCGAGCGCCGATGTCGAATACGGGTTTTCGTTCAAAATGACATCGAACGTCACGATGCGGCGGTCTTTCGACATATACGCGTCTTTCGCTTGCGCGAACTCTTTGCTTTCAAGTGCCTCTTTCGGCATGTGCCAGCCCGCCATTTCTTTCTCCGGCGCAGATGACAAATCAGCTAAGTACGCCTCTGCCGTTCCGAGACCACCAGCCACTTTTCGAAGGCCGGACGCGCTTTGGTCGAGGCCGTCGACGAGCTGGCCGAGCTGGCCGTCAAGGGCGGAGAAATGTTCAAGCAATTGGCGCTGTCCGCTGTTCACTTTCTCAAGTCCGGCCGAGAATTGCGGCAGTTTGTCCACCGCCTGTTTTTGGCCGTCGGCCGCTTTCGTCAATCCGGCTTCGAGCTCATCAAGCCCTTGGATCACTTGATCCAAGCCGCCGTTCACCGCCGCCTGGCCGGCTGCGAGTTGGGCGAACGATTCGTTCGCTTTCGCCAAACCGGCGCGCGCCTGCTCAAGCGCCCCGTTCAACCGCGACAGGCCGTCTGCCATTTGTTTCGTCTGGCCGGACAGGGCGGCGACGGTCATTTTCGCTTGTTGGTATTGCCCATCTTGGCGGAGTTCCGGATGCGACTGCTCGACTTGCCCGAGCATCGTCTGCACGGCGGCGAGCTGATCGGCGACAGCCTTTAATCCCGCTTCGATTTGCCGGTACTGGCCGTTTAGCGCCGACAGTCCTTGTTCCGCCTGCTTGTAGCCGTCAAGCAACTGATTCGCGCCTTCCTGCAGCTTTTTCGCATTGTCGCGAAGCGTCGCTAAGCCTTTTTTCAGCTCGCCGGCGCCCATCGCTCCCCGGCGCACCCCTTGTTCAATTTGGCTGAGGCCGGTTTGCAGCTGGCGCAGGCCGTCTTCAAGCCGCTCCGTTCCGGAGACGAGCTGGCCGATGCCGGATGACGCCTGCTTAAGCTGCGGAGCGGACGAGGACAACTTTTGGCTTGCCGTCTTGAGGCCGGAGCCGATTTTCTCAATTCCCTCTTTGCCAGCGCCAAGGCCGTTTTTCAGCTGTTTCGCCTGCTCCGTAACAAACAGCTCCTTAATCGGCTCACCGGTCGGGCGCGTCGCCGAGCGGACGCTCGCCACGCCGTCAACCGTTTCGATCTCGCGGCTCATTTTCTCAATCAACGCCAGCCCTTCTTCCGAATCAAGCGGCTCTTTGCTTTTCAATACCACTTGCGTCGGCATGGCATCTCCCGGATTGAAATGATCGGCAATGATGTCAAACGCTTTGACCGAGCGATAATGATCGCCGATCTCTTCCATGGAATCAAACGACATTTTGCCATCATATACTGCCAACACCGGCACGGTCACAACGGCGACAATCGCCAGCGCCAGAAGCGGACGGGCGAACGCAAATCGGCCAGCCGCGAGCCAAAGCCGGCTTTGCCCATGCTCGAGCTTCCCCCGCACCGGCCAAAACAGCTTTTCGCCAAGCACCGCCATGAAAAACGGCACAATCGTCACGAGCGCCACAAGCAGCACCGCCACCCCAACGGCAACGGCCGCCGCCGATTGGTACAGCTTAAACGTCGACAAACCGATCGCCGCAAAGCCGATCATGACGGCAATGCCGCTCGCTGCCACTGTTTTTCCAGACGTCCGGTACGTGGCGACGATCGCTTCCACCCGGTCGCCGCGTTTCGCCAGTTCTTCTTTAAACCGGCTCAGCAGCAAAATGCAGTAGTCGGTCCCGATGCCAAACAACACCGCGACTAAAAACGTTTGCGTGAACGTTGACAGCGGGAAATTCACCTGATCCACCAAAAAGGCAACGACCGACTGCGAGACGACATAAGTCGCCCCGACCGCGAGCAGCGGAATAAGCGGCGCCACCGGCGAGCGGAACACCGCCAGCAAGACAATTAAAATAAAGACGACGGTGATCCCTTCCGTTTTCTTCACGCCTTCCTGTGAGCTCGTCACGACATCTTCATCGATCATCCAGCCGCCGGTGAAATAATGCTCGACCTTGACGCCATCGACCGCTTTATACAGGGCGTCGGTCAATTGCTTCGCCGTCCGCCCGGCCGGGTCGATGCTTACCGAAATGAGCATCGTCGTTCCATCTTTGGAAACGAGTTCTTTTTCCAGCTCCCGGTTGGCAAACGGCGAGACGATGTTCGTTGCATGAAGTTCCTCTTTTTTCTTTTCGAGCGCGTTTACCGCCCGTTCAATCTCTTTTTTATCGCCCGCCGTCAACCCGCCTTTTTTGTAAAAGACAAGCACCGCGGAGCGTTCATTTTGTTTGTTTTCCTGACCGTTTGCCTCTTTGATCAATTTTGCCGCCAATGACGATGAGTAGCCGTCCGGCACGCTCAGCTGCCCTTTTTCGCGGACAAGCTCGCCCATGTTCGGCGCAGTCATCATGAGCACCGCCGCGATGATGATCCACGCCGCAAGCGCGAACCATCTTCCTTTAATGATCGCTCTCATTTCGCTTCTTCCACCTCCTGCAGCACATGGGCCAACCGTTCATACGTGCGGATGAACGTTTCAATTTCTTCTTCAGGGAAACGGACGATCACCTCTTCCACGAGCCGATAGACGTTGCGGTCCATTTCGGCGATCCATGCTTCTCCTTGTTCTGTCAGCGACAAAACGACGACTCGCCGGTCTCTCTCATCGCGGTCGCGGCGCAGCCAACCTTTGTCGACGAGGCGATTCGTCATCGCCGTCACCGCGCTTTTGTTCACGCCGAACATTGCGGCCAGTTCCGTAGACGTGCACGCCCCCCGCCGGCGGATGTAGCGAAGCAAGTAATATTGATCGTGCGTCATCTCTTCGCAAAGGCTGCCTTTGACAAGCGACGCCCCCCGCTTCATCACGAGAAATGACACGGACAAATAGCGGTCGATCCACTCATCGATGTTTCGTCCCGACATTGATTCACCTCCGATGGTTCAATCATTGAACAATCAACCAGATTCAACAGTAGATGGAGAGCTGTCATCGGTTTTGTTCAACTGTTGAACTATTAGTAACGATACCAAGGAAAAAAGAGAAAGTCAACAAGGAATGTTGCCAAAGGAGAAACCATTCTATCGTCCAATCTGAATAGAGAGGAAATTTTTTTAAAGCCATTACATTGCATTCACGAACGCTTAACATCTGGCTTGTACGATAAAAATGACAAAATCATCTGAAAAGGGAGAGGAGAACGATGTTCCAATCGAAACGCCGCACGGCTTTGCTCATCGCCGGGCTGAGCGCTGGAATAGCGCTGTACCACGCCGGACAAGATGCATGGGCCGCCCCAGCGAAACAATCGAAGCCGCCTGAAGTGAAAAATGTCGTCCTTTTTGTCGGCGACGGCATGGGCACAGCCCATCGCAACGCCATTCGCCTCGCTACAAAAGGATTGAGCGGGGAATTGGAAATGGACAGCATGCCGTACAGCGGCCTCGTCCATACGAACTCCGCCGACTCGAAGTCATTCATCACCGACTCCGCTGCGGCGGCTACCGCGATCGCCTCAGGCGTGAAAACGTACAACGGCGCCATCTCTGTTGATCCGCAAGGAAAACCTGTGGAAACGATTTTGGAACAGATGAAAAAAGCCGGCAAGGCAACAGGGCTTGTCACGACCGCCCAAGTGACGGACGCCACACCGGCCGCGTTTGCCGCCCACACCGCCAATCGTTCTGCCCAAAGCGACATCGCCAAGCAATACATTGAACAAACAAAAGTGGACGTCATTTTAGGCGGCGGGGAGGATTACTGGTACCCTGCTGGAAATCCTGGCTATTACCCCGACCATCCAGCCGAAGATCCGGAAGAAGCAAGCAAAGGCACGCAAGGAAACTTGGTTGAACGGGCGAAACAACTGGGCTACACGTACGTCCGCACCGCCGATGAGCTGAAACAAGCGTCTGGCCGCAAGCTGCTCGGGCTGTTTGCCAACGAAGAAATGTTCCAGCAACTCCCTGAAGGAGAAGGGGATGTGTACAATCCCGTCGTGTCGCTGCCTGATATGACGAAAAAAGCGCTTGACGTGCTGTCGCAAAATAAAAACGGCTTTTTCCTCGTGGTCGAAGAAGAAGCCATTGATGAAATGAGCCATGAAAACAACGGATCGCTCATGATCAAAGCCGGCCAGCAGCTTGACGAAGCGGTCGCCGCAGCGAAACAGTACGCCAAGCGCCATCGGGATACGCTCGTCCTCGTGCTCGCCGACCATGAATGCGGCGGCTTGACGATCGAAACGCCGGGCGGCACGGATGAATCGGGAGACGGCAAAACGATCTCCGGCGAAGACGGTCCGTTTGCCATCGCCCGCTCTACGCAAACGTTCGCCCTCGACTGGACAACAACGGGCCACACCGCCGCCGATGTGCCGCTGACCGCCATGGGTCCGGGAGCGGAGCGATTCACCGGCATTTATGAAAATACGCGCATTCATGACATTCTCGAACAATTATTGTCTGGAAAAAACAAAAGATAACGCCATCCGTGTTTCGGCCGTTGTCCTTCATCGCTCACCGTTTCCCCGCGAACGAATCGTTTGCGGGGAAACGGTTTTGATCCATTGACCCACACGGATTGCCCAAAGACAAGCGAAAAAATCGCGAATCCTATCATCAAACTCATCATCATCGATCGATTGGTTGTAGTAGCCATCAACAAAATATCGCAACGTCTTGAACCTTTCTTCAATTTCTGCCATCTAGACCTCCTCCTCTCGATCAAAGAACAACGATCTCTTTTTCTCCCCCGATAAGAAATAGAGCCCGTTTTTCATTGTTGCCTGTCACCGCCCCGCGTGGTAACCGACCCATGCGAGCCACACCCCAAACAAGTAGGTGACCGCCAAATAGGCCATGGATTTCACACATTGGCGTTGCTGGATCAGCTGCACGCTTTCCCATTTCAAGGTCGAAAACGTGGTGAACGCGCCCATAAAGCCGGTGCCGACAAGCAGTTTTGCGGCATCGGCGGCGCCGCTTCCGGCGAGCCAGCCGAGCAAGAAGGACCCAAGCAAGTTGACAATGAGCGTCCCGAGCGGAAAACGCGGCGAACGCCGAGCCGCCCAGCGGCTGACGATATAGCGGGCCATGGCGCCGAAAAAACCGCCGATCGCCACAAACAGCGGTGTGTACATTATCCAATCCCTTCCTTCCGTTCCGGTTGAGCGGCGGCATATCCAGCCCATGAGGCCAACAGGCCGCCAAACAGGCTGGCAGCGATATAAACAGCCGCCATGCCAAAGCGCCCTTGTTCCATCAATTCCACACATTCGACGCTGAGCGTCGAAAACGTCGTATACGAACCGACAAAGCCGGTCGTCGCCGCTGTTTTGAGCCATGGCGGCCACGCGGGTCGGCGGGTGAAGAAGACGGTGAGCCAGCTGAGCAAAAACGAGCCTGTCCAGTTGATGAAAAGCGTCCCGAGCGGAAAGCCGCCGACGGCGGCGGGAACAACCAAACCGAGGCCATAGCGGACAAGCGCGCCGATCATGCCGGCGATGCCGACAGCGAAATAGACCAATGAGGATCCCCCCTTCCAAAAATGAACAAACTCCTGCCGCTTCTATCCGCAGCAGGAGTCATCAGCCGGAAGCCGGCGGTTATGGCGAACTCCATCGCCTATTCGATTGGCATCGCCTTTATTTTACCATATATCCCCTCCCGATGGGAAGCAGATTCAACGGCTTGGTCGGAACCCGTGTTGTTCGAATATTTGGAGCGCCTGTTCGCTCGTCAAATAATCGTAAAACGCCCCCGCCTCTTTAAGATGTTGGCTTTTGTTCACGACGCCAAGCGGATAGACGATCGGGTCGTGCATGCCATCCGGAACGGCGGCGGCGATCTTGACTTTGTCCGACACGAGCGCGTCCGTCCGGTACACAAACCCGGCGTCGACGTTGCCGGTTTCAACATACGTCAACACTTGGCGGACATCTTTTGCGTAGACGAGCTTCGGTTTCACTTGCTCCCACAGCCCCGCCTTCTCCAACGTTTGTTTCGCGTACATGCCGGCCGGCACCGACTCGGGGATGCCGATCGCCACTCGTTTGGCGCGGGTGATGTCATCAAGCGACTGAATCGCCCCTTCTCCTTGTTTCGGAACGATGAGCACCAGCTCGTTGGCGAGCACGGTTTTTTCGTGTTTGGCATCGATCAGTCCTTCCTTTTTCAGTTCCTCAAACGGCTCGGCGGCCGCGGAGAAAAAGAGGTCGACCGGCGCCCCTTGGGAAATTTGTTTTTGCAAGGCGCCCGACGCGCCAAAATTATATCGGATGCGGATGTTCGGGTGCTTTCGTTCAAACGCCGTTTTCGCTTCTTCCAGCGCTTCTTGCAGACTGGCCGCGGCGGAAACCGTCAACTCTGCGTTCTCCGCCGGTTTCGTTTGATGGGCGCCCTCTTTTGGACCGGCGTCGCAGCCATATAAGCCGAACAACAAGAAAACCGCGACGATCCATGCCATTTTTCGCATGTGGATCCCCCTTTTCTCCAACAATTTATGTTATATGTAATGATATCTAATTATAAATAATGATAAATAGTTTAGGAAAGAAAAAATTTTTTCACATCTTTCTCTTTGCGTTACAATGGAAGAAAGGAGGATCGAACGATGCCGGAACCGCGGTCATACACGATCGAAGAAATCGCTTCCTTACTAAGGGTGTCAAAACTAACGGTGTACGATTTAGTGAAAAAAGGAAAGCTGCCCGCCTTTCGCGTCGGGCGGCAAATGCGGGTCACTGCCGATGATCTCGAGCGGTACATCGCCGGGCAAAAAGGGGAGGGAAGCACCGTTTTCCTTGCCGTTTCGCGGCCGACCGAAGCCGCTCTTCGCCCCATCATCATCAGCGGTCAAGATATGTCTCTCGATTTGCTTGGCGTCCATCTCCAAAAAGGCGGCCCTTATCAATCGCTTCGCACCTATACGAGCAGCCTCAACGGATTGATCGCTCTATACAAAGGGCAATGTGACATCGTCAGCGTGCATTTGTTTGACGGGCAAACAGGCGAGTACAACCGCCCGTATGTTGAAAAGCTGTTGACAGGGCATGCGTACATCATGGCGAACTTGATGTGCAGGCCGATCGGGTTTTACGTGCCAAAAGGCAATCCGCGCGGCATCCAAACGTGGAGCGACTTGGGAAGGAGCGACGTCGTGATCGTCAACCGGGAAAAAGGAGCGGGGGCGCGTGTGCTCTTGGATGAACAGCTGCGCCTGCATGGGCTGTCGCCGTCCGCTATTCGCGGGTATGAACGGGAAGAGACAAGCCACTTAAGCGTCGCCTCAGCGGTGGCGGCGGGCCTTGCTGATGTCGGCATCGGCACGGAAAAAGTGGCGCGAATGGCCGGCGTCGAATTCATTCCACTGATGAAAGAGCAGTATGATGTCGTCATGCTGCGGACGCCGGAGAACGAACCGCTCATCGCCGCCGTCTTGAACGTGCTTCGCTCCGATTCATTCCGCTCCGAACTCGAAGCGCTCGGCGGATACGATGTGTCGCAAACCGGGCAAATCATCGCCGAACGCGGCTGACAGGGCAGCACAACCGCATCTGTATCGATGCAACGAAAACGTTTACCATCTCCTTGACGGAAAAACCGCTTGTCCATTTTTTGACTGCCAAGGCCTGCCTCCGTCACGTCTTGGCAGTCGATCAAATGCTTGGGAAAAGCGACAAATATGAAAGCTTCAAATGGCATCTATATGTTTTGGACATCAGGTGATGATTTGTTTATTGCAAAATAAAAATGCAGAGATCTGCAGAGAATTTGGCTTAGGCCAACTTGACATGGAGTGGGGGGCGTGATAGCCTTTTTAGGCATAGCCAGCCCTTGATATTGCTGGCTTCCTGGCTTTTTAATCACGCCCCCAGAGGCTCCATGTCAAGTTGTCATTCTCTGCACTTTTCCTTGCAAAACTCTGTATTTTTTCTTTGCAGAAAACAGCGATGATTCAGCGGAACCTTCCGAATCCCATTTCCTTGCTTCGATTCTATGCCATCCATCCAAAAAAGAAGCTGTTCCAAAAGCGAGTCGCTTTTTGGAACAGCTTTTCGTTTTACCCGCGCAAAACGGCGCCAAATTGCTTCTCGACCGCAGCGAGCACCCGCTCGTGGACGGCGGCGACTTCTTCGTCCGTGAGCGTCCGCTCTGGATCATAATAACGGAGCGAGAAGGCGAGCGATTTTTTCCCGTCCGGCAGACGGTCGCCTTGGTAGACGTCAAAGAGAGAAACGTCTTTGACGAGCGGTTTCCCGGCTTCGGCGATCGCTTGCTTCAAGGCGCCGGCTTCGACGTCCTCGTCGACGACCAACGCAATGTCGCGCACGACCGACGGGAAGCGCGGAATCGGCTCGTAGCGGATCGCTTCGCTTTCGGCGTTCAACAGCTCGGCCAAGACGAGCTCGAACACGTACGTTTCTTTCAAATCCCACTCTTTTTGCGTTGCCGGATGGAGCTGGCCGACAAAGCCGATGACCGTTCCGTCAAGCGCGATCTCGGCTGTCCGTCCCGGATGCAAATCGGCGCGCTTCGCCGGGCGGTACGCGATGCGGTGGTCAACGCCAAGCAAGGAGAACAGGCCGTCTAAGATGCCTTTTGCGACATAAAAGTCAGCCGCTTTTTTCTCTCCTTGCCACAAATGGGTGTGCCATAAGCCGGTGATGACGCCGGCAAGCCGCTCTTTTTCCGCCGGTTGGACGTGTTCCCCGCGAGCCAAATAGACAGAGCCGATTTCGTACAAGGCGACGTTCTCGACTTGGCGGGCCCGGTTGTAGCTCGCCGCTTCGAGCAAATGCGGAATCAAGCTTTGCCGAAGAACGCTCCGCTCTTCGCTCATCGGCAGCGCCAAGCGGATCGGCTCGGTCGTCTCGAGCGCAAAGCGCGTCGCTTTGTCCGGACTCGTGAGTGAATACGTGATGGCTTGGAACAAGCCGGCCCCTTCCAAATAGCGGCGGACGCGGCGGCGCTTCGCTTGATATGGTGTGAGATGGCCTGGTTTCGCCTCAGCCACCGGCAAGGTTGCCGGCAGATGGTCATAGCCGTACAAGCGGGCGACTTCCTCGATGATATCTTCCTCAATGGCAATGTCACGGCGGCGCGACGGGACATGGACGGTAAACGTTCCGTTGTCTTCCGTAAACGGAAATTGCAAGTTCGAAAGAATCGCGGCCACTTCCTCTTTCGACATTGCCGTGCCGAGGACGCCGTTGATGCGTTCGAGCGTGACCGTCACCACCACTGAGTCTTGGCGCCACACGCTCGCTTCGACGATGCCGCCGACGACCTCGCCGCCGGCGTATTCCGACATCAACGCCGCGGCGCGCTCGAGCGCTTCTTTCGTCCGCGCTGGATCGATCCCTTTTTCAAATCGGGTGCTCGCCTCGCTGCGCAGCCCGTGGTCTTTCACCGCTTGGCGGATGACCGGGCTTGTAAAGTACGCCGCTTCAATGAACACGGTCGTCGTGTCGTCGCGCACTTCCGAATTCGCCCCGCCCATCACGCCGGCTAAGGCGACCGGCTCGCGGCCGTTGGTGATGACGAGATGTTCTTCCGTCAGCTTCCGCTCGACATCATCAAGGGTGATGATCGTTTCGCCCGCTTTTGCACGGCGGACGACAATCTCCTTCGAACCGAGGCGGTCGTAGTCAAACGCATGAAGCGGCTGGCCGTACTCAAGCAAAATGTAGTTCGTAATGTCGACGACGTTGTTGTGCGGGCGAATGCCGGCCGCCATCAAACGCGCTTGCATCCAAAGAGGCGACGGGCCGATCCGGACGTTTTTCACAATCCGCCCGGCGTACAGCGGATTGTCTTCCGGCGCCTCAACGCGCACGGAAATGTATTCATGGACATGTTCGCTGTTTTCCTTGACCGCCGCTTCCGGCAGTTTTACATCGCGGCCGAGAATGGCGGCGACTTCATAGGCGACGCCGATCATGCTTAAACAATCGGCGCGGTTGGGCGTCAAGGACAGTTCAAGCACTTCGTCATGCAAGCCGAGCCACTCGATGGCATCGGCGCCGATCGGCGCGTCGCTTGGAAAGACGAAAATGCCGTCCGCGTATTCTTTCGGCACGACTTTCGTTTCGACGCCAAGCTCTTGGAGCGAACAAATCATACCGTTCGATTCTTCCCCGCGCAGCTTCGCCCGTTTGATTTTGAAATTGCCCGGCAGCACCGCCCCGACTTTGGCGACGGCGACTTTTTGCCCTTTGGCGACGTTCGGGGCGCCGCAAATGATTTGCACGGGTTCGTCCTCTCCCAAGTCGACAAGGCATTTCCGCAGTTTATCCGCGTTCGGGTGCGGCTCGCACTCGAGCACATGACCGATGACGACTCCTTTCATTCCCCGGTCAAGCGCTTCGACCCGCTCGACTTCAATGCCGCTTTTCGTAATCCGCTCCGCGAGCTCTTTGGCGGTGATGCCCGTCAAATCGACGTATTCCCCTAGCCAACGGTAAGAAACGAGCATTCCCAACTCCTCCTTTTTCTGTTACACACGCAAAAATTGCCGCAAGAAACGTAGATCGTTTTGATAGAAATGGCGGATGTCATCAATGCCATACTTCAGCATCGCGATCCGCTCCGGCCCCATGCCGAACGCAAAGCCGGTGTACGTTTTCGAATCAAAACCGGCCATCTCAAGCACGTTCGGATGCACCATGCCGGCTCCTAAAATTTCGATCCAACCGGTGCCTTTGCAGACGCCACAGCCCCGCCCTTCGCAGCGGAAGCAGGACACATCGACTTCGACCGATGGTTCCGTGAACGGGAAAAAGCTCGGCCGGAAGCGAATGTCGCGCCCTTCCCCGAACAGCTTGCGGGCAAATTCGCGCAGCGTCCCTTTCAAATCGCTCATCCGGATGTTCCGGTCAACAACCAATCCTTCAATTTGCGTAAACTGGTGCGAATGCGTCGCATCATCGGTGTCGCGGCGATACACTTTGCCCGGGCAAATGATTTTCACTGGGCCGCGCCCGCGGTGCTTTTCCATCGTCCGCGCCTGCATCGGCGACGTATGGGTGCGAAGCAAAATCTCTTCCGTGATGTAAAACGAATCTTGCATATCGCGGGCCGGATGTCCTTTCGGCAAGTTGAGCGCCTCAAAGTTGTAATAGTCGGTCTCCACTTCCGGCCCTTCGGCGACCGTATAGCCCATGCCGATAAACAAGTCTTCAATTTCTTCAATGACACGCGTCAGCGGATGCGGGTTGCCAAGACTCACAGGCCGGCCCGGCAGCGTCACATCAATCGCCTCGGCAGCCAGCTTCCGCTCCACTTCCTCCTGTTCCAGTTTCGCTTGTTTCGCTTCCAGCGCCTGTTGGATTGCCTCTCTTACTTCATTGGCAAGCGCGCCGATTTTCGGGCGCTCTTCCGGCGGCAATGCCCCCATGCCGCGCAGCACTTCGGTGATCGGCCCTTTTTTGCCTAAATAGGCGACGCGCACGTCGTTCAGCGCTTTTAAGTCGCGGGCTTGGCCGATTTGTTCGAGCGCCTGGCGTTTCAGCTCGTACAGCCGTTCTTTCACATCAATTCCTCCTCATTTCAGTTGAACGCCCTCCCACTTACGCTCACGCGTAGAAGCGGGGGGCTTCTCGGTTTAAGATGATAAAAAAAACCCGCCCCGGTAAGGGACGAGTTGTTGCTCGCGGTACCACCCTTGTTAACAGCATAAGCGTGCTGTTCACTTCATTGCGATAACGGCCGAAAGCCGGAACACCTTTACATCCCTCGTCGGGATGGTCCCGGTGTCAACTCAGGAGGTGAACTTCACTTGCGCCGGCCATAAAAACGCTCCCAGTCTATGGCGTTTTCTCCCTGGATGGCGAACAGCAAGCTACTTTTCTCCGTCATCGTTGTTGTCCGTATGGGAAATTGTCGCTATTCATTATACGCAAATGAGTGGGCAAAGGCAAGGTCAGGCCGAAATTTCTTTGCGCAGCTCATCGATTTCCGCTTCCTGTTCAATCGAGCGGATGGCAAGGCGCTCCATAATTTTTTCCTGCCGCACTTGCCCTTCCTTGAGCGCGGCGACATCTTTTTTGACCCCCAACATGTCCTTTTTCATGGCATCCATGTCTTTTTTCATGGCATCCATGTCTTTTTTCATGGCGTCCATGTCTTTTTTCATGGCGTCCACATCACTTTGAAGGCGATCGACTTTGTCTTCGAGTTGTTTCACGCTTCCTTGCAGCTTGACGATATCCATGCGCATTTGTTCGATGTAGGCTCCTTGAACATCAAGACGCTCAAGCACCGCGTTCAACAATGCCCGCAGTTCGTCATCCATCCGTCTCCGTCCCCCTTGTCCGATTCATTTTCTTTTCTATTTTACCGCACCGCCTGCAAGGAATAAAGCAAAATTCCGGCCGCGACGGCGACGTTCAGCGACTCGGCTTGGCCATAAATCGGGATGTACACGTTCTCGGTCGTGAGACCCAGCAGTTCGGGACGGACGCCGCCTCCTTCGTTGCCGACAAGCAGGGCGAACGAAGACGATCGGGGGATGGTGCGGTAATTGACAGCGTTCTCCAAGGCAGTGCCATACACCGGAATGTCCTGCTCCTTCAAGCGCGCGATCCATTCCGCCACATCGCCTTTGACAATGGGAAGATGAAACAGCGACCCTTGCGTCGCCCGCACGACTTTCGGGTTGTACAAGTCGACGCATCCTTCACCGATGATGACGGCATCGATGCCGGCCGCATCGGCGGTGCGAATCATCGTGCCGAGGTTGCCTGGGTCTTGCACAGCGTCAATGAGCAAAGCCGTCTTCACGCCCTTAAGCTCGTACGACAGCTGCCGGCAGACGGCGGCGATTCCTTGCGGGGTTTCCGTGCTGCTGATCGCCTTCATCACCGCTTCGGTTACGATTGTAACCGGGACGCCGGTGACATTCCAGACGGGCGGGACGTCCGTCCGCTCATCGACAATCAGCTCGACAAGCGGCGCGTTGCTTTTCACTGCCTCTTCGACGAGATGAAACCCTTCAAGCCAAAACCACCCGGTTTCGTCGCGCCTTTTTTTCGTCAACAATTTTTTCCATTGTTTGACGCGCGCGTTTTTCGGCGATTCGATCCGCTTCACCGCTTCGTCCCCCAATGTTTGGCGATAAACTCATCGCGTCCGGAGGCGGCGCGGTCTTGTTTGTAGTGCTCCGGATTTTTCTTATGGTAGTTTTGATGATACTCTTCCGCCGGGTAAAACGTCGTCGCCGGCAAAATTTTTGTCACGATCGGCTTCGAAAAACGCCCGCTTTCCTCGAGCGCCCGCTTCGACTGCTCGGCGAGCTGGCGCTGTTTTTCGTTATGGTAAAAAATCGCCGTCCGGTATTGCGGCCCGCGGTCGTGAAACTGGCCGCCGTCATCGGTCGGGTCGATTTGGCACCAATACAGCTCAAGCAGCCGCTCATACGGAAAGACGTCCGGGTCAAACGTAATTTGCACCGCTTCGTAGTGGCCGGTCGTGCCGGTTTTCACTTGCTCGTACGTTGGATTTTCCACATGTCCCCCTGTATAGCCGGAGACGATGCCGTAAATGCCATCGAGCTCCTCAAACGGCGTCACCATGCACCAAAAGCAGCCGCCGGCGAATGTCGCTTTCTCCATTGTGTCGTCACCTCATGCATCAAGTTTCTTCCTTTGATTATAGCAAAATGTGTGCCGTTGTCATCTTTCACGACCAAAGTCAAGTTCCTTCACAAAGCCAAGCGCGTTCCGTTCCGCACGCCGGCCGCTCATGTCGCCGAGTCAAGCCGTTGTTTCATTTCGTCAAGCAAGCGGTCAAACAGCGGGATATAGTGGGTGCGAATGCGTTCATACATGTCCATGGCAGTTTCTTCATCATACGTATGGGACGTCCGGTTGCGGTCTTCCAGCATGCGAAGCCATGTCTCTCCGTCTTGAATCAACCCTTCTCGAAACGCCTCGCGAATCGTTTTCCGCGGACTTGTCACTTCGGCATACCCTTGATATTCCAAGTAAAGTTTCATCCATTTCCATGCCAGTTCGTACGTGAATTCAAATCGCTGAATGGTCGCATCCAAAACGAGATCATCCGTTTTGACGTCTCTTGCGGCACTTTGGCGAAGTTTGGCGAGCGCCCGTTCGAAATCGTGAAACCGATCCACCAACCGGCTCATCGTGACCATCACCTTCCCGTGCTCGTTCGTTTGAAAAATCGTCTTTCCTTCTTGGTCAATATTCATTTTTAGCTGCTCGTTGTGAATTTGATTGTAATCAACAACATCGATCGTATAAATGATCGGAAGTTCATCCAAGTCCGATTGCAGGAGGTACAGCGGGCCTCCCGGTTTTCGAAATTTGATCGCCAAATCGATATCCGATCCTTCCTTATAATCGCCTCGTGCTCTTGAGCCGAACAAAATGACTTTTTCAATGACATCAGCATAACGGGAAAATAGATGAAGCAGTTGGCGAAACACCGTTCGTTCCAATCCATAGAGCGGTTTCGCGGCCATCGTCGCCATCACTCTTTTCGGTCTAGTTTTTCCTCTATTATACCATATACGAGAGCCGCTCCATGTATAAATCCGCCGCCATTGGCAAAAGATAACGGTGTACAATACGGCCAACGAGGTGAGACATATGGATTTGAACTTGCGGAAGGCGATTATGCACAATGTCGCCAACAATTCGAAAGAGCAATTGGAAAATACGATCGAAGACGCGATCCAACAGGGCGAGGAAAAATATTTGCCCGGCCTCGGCGTCCTCTTTGAAGCCATTTGGACGCACGCCAATGAGCAGCAAAAAGACATGATGCTCACAACCCTCGAGCAGGCGGTTAAACAATGACAAACACCGGCCGATTCGGCCGGTGTTTCCATTAGTCAAACGTCAGTTGTTTCACTTTGTCGGCGTCAAGCCGTTTGATCACTTCGACTAATAGCTTGACCGTGTTTTCGTAGTCATCGCGGTGCAAAATGGCGGCGTGCGAGTGGATGTAGCGCGTCGGGATCGCGATCGTGAGCGACGGAACGCCGATGCCGGTTAAGTGAATGGCCCCGGCGTCCGTGCCGCCGCCTGGCATGGCGTCAAAATGGTACGGAATGTTCATCTCTTCCGCCACTTCGATGACAAATTCGCGCAAGCCGCGGTGCGACACCATCGTCGCGTCGTACAGAACGATGTGCGGGCCGGCGCCGAGTTTGCCCATCGCCTCTTTTTCCGACACGCCCGGCGTATCGCCGGCGATGCCGACGTCAACGGCAAACGCAATGTCCGGCTGGATGAACTGGGCGGCCGTGCGCGCGCCGCGCAGCCCGACTTCCTCTTGCACCGTGCCGACGCCATATACCGTGTTCGGATGGTCAACGCCTTTCAGCTGTTTCAGCACATCGATGGCGACCGCACAGCCGATCCGGTTGTCCCATGCTTTTGCGAGCAGCATTTTTTCATTGTTCAATACCGTAAACTCAAAATACGGCACGATCATATCGCCCGGGCGGACGCCCCACTCCATCGCTTCCTCGCGGCTCGTCGCCCCGATGTCGATGAACATATCTTTGATTTCCACCGGTTTTTTGCGCGCATCCGGCGGCAAAATGTGCGGCGGCTTCGAACCGATGACGCCGGTGATGTCGCCTTTTTTCGTCACGATCGTCACGCGCTGGGCGAGCATCACTTGGCTCCACCAGCCGCCAAGCGTTTGGAAGCGGATGAACCCTTTGTCATCGATTTGCGTCACCATAAAGCCGACCTCATCTAAGTGGCCAGCGATCATCACTTTCGGCCCGCCCAATTTCCCTTCTTTTTTGGCGATCAAGCTGCCGAGGCCGTCCGTTGTCACTTCATCTGCATACGGAGCTATGTATGTCTTCATCACATCGCGCGCTTCCCGCTCATTGCCGGGGACGCCTTTCGCATCGGTCAGCGCTTTCAGCATCGTCAACGTTTCGTCCAGCTTGGCCATCTTGGCACCCCTTTCTGGTTTTGTCCACTTTTTTATTATACTTGAAAAGGCTGACGATTGGCAAAATGAATCATTCGCCACCCGAAAAAAGATCAGTAGCGCTCGCTTTGCCGCTTGTGGTTCACTTCATTTTTCCTCCGGTACGCCGCCTCGATGTCATCGGAAGAAAACCCGAGCGCGACGCCAAGCCGCCAATATTCCGTAAACAGCGCATCGTACTTCGTTTGCTCCTTCACCGCCCCGAACCGCTCGGCGGCGCGAAACACGGCGAGAAACTGCTCGACAAGCGGCCGCGCTGCCGACGGAGCTTCCTTGCCTTCATAAAACAAGCCGCACTCAAGCCCAAGCGACAATAAAAAATGCAAGCCGTCAACATATTCCTCAAGCACTCGCTCGGCTGGCGCGGGCGGTTTGATGCTCCAAAATTTAAAACAGCGCGTCTCATTCGCGAGTTCGCCTAATTCAACAAGAAAGGCGAGTTGCTTGCGCGCAAACAAATCTTCCTCCATCAAGCCATGCTCCGTTTCAATGCGCCGATCCAAGGTTCGCTGCATATCGTAAAGCAAAGGCCAATTCATTCTCTCCTCCCCTTTCTACCTCATCCATCGCCAATAGAGAAACAGCTCCGCCGCTGCCAGCAGCGGCAGCCCATAGCGAAAAGCCGAATGGCGAGTTTTATGGCGAAACATGTACATCCCAGCTGCTCCGCCGATGGCACCGCCAACCAACGAAAGCAGCCAAAGCGTCCGCTCGGCGGTGCGAAAGCGGCGGCGCTTCGCTTTGTATTTGTCGATCCCCATCACGAAAAAAGCGAGAAGATTGATCGCTATCCCGTATTGTACCATATGATCCCTTTCCTTGATAAGAAAATGGCCACCCTGATCAAGGATGGCCATCGTTGTTATTTATTCAAATTCGCTTTTGCCAAATCGGCGAGTTGGGCGAACGCCGCTTGGTCATTGACCGCCAAGTCGGCGAGCATCTTCCGGTTGACTTCGACGCCGGCCAGCTTCAAGCCATGCATCAAACGGCTGTACGACAAGCCGTTTTGGCGAGCCGCCGCGTTGATGCGGGCGATCCACAGTTTGCGAAAGTCGCGCTTCCGTTGACGGCGGTCGCGGTACGCATACATGAGCGATTTCATGACTTGTTGGTTCGCAACTCTATATAACGCGTGTTTCGCGCCGAAATAGCCTTTTGCGAGTTTCAATACTTTTTTGCGACGTCTGCGCGTCACAGGTCCACCTTTTACGCGTGGCATAAATCGTTCCCTCCTATTGTTCGGTCATTATTTCAAGTTGTCAAGCATTTGGCGGATGCGTTTGAAATCGCCAGGCGAAACAAGCGCCGCTTTGCGGAGATGACGCTTTTGTTTTTTCGTTTTATTGGCAAACAAGTGGCTCGTATACGCATGGCCGCGTTTTAATTTGCCGCTCGCCGTTTTTTTGAACCGTTTCGCCGAGCCGCGGTGAGTTTTCATTTTTGGCATCGCAGGTTCCTCCTTACTTGTTGTCGTTTTTCGGTGCGAGCACTAAAAACATGTTGCGCCCATCCATTTTCGGCGCCGTTTCGACAACGGCAATGTCGGCGCACGCTTCCGAGAAGCGGTCAAGGACGCGCTGCCCGATTTCTTTATGGGTGATCGCCCGCCCTTTAAAGCGGATCGTCGCCTTCACTTTATCGCCTTTTTCGAGAAACTTGCGCGCATTGCGCAGCTTCGTGTTGAAGTCATGCTCCTCGATCGTCGGGCTGAGGCGCACCTCTTTGACGTTGATCACTTTTTGTTTTTTGCGTGCTTCTTTCTCTTTCTTCTGCTGCTCAAAGCGGAATTTGCCGTAGTCCATGATGCGGCAGACGGGCGGTTTGGCGTTCGGCGCGACAAGCACAAGATCCAAGTTGCGTCTTGCCGCAATCTCAAGCGCCTCCTGCTTCGACTTGATGCCAAGCTGTTCGCCGTTTTGGTCGATCAAGCGCACTTCACGGGCACGAATTTGTTCGTTGATAATAAAATCTTTGCTAATAATGAGCCACCTCCAAGGTTTTTTCCGACTGGCTTGTTTGCCAGCAGAGCCCCACTTCCAGCCAAAAAAAAGCGCAGATGCCCAAAGCACCCGCGCAGTACGTCCTTACACTCGCATTGACGAACCGTAACAACCTGCCAACAGCCGTCTTGGCGTCGGTCAGGTGAGAAGCGGGGTGCTTCTGCTTTTGTTACAAACAAGCAATCATTCCACTTTATACACTATACCACCTTGGCGATGGCATGTCAAGGAGCGGATCTTGATAAACACAACGTCACTTATTATAGCGGATTGACGTTAAATTGGCAAGAGAAAATGTTTTATTGTTCCTCGCGGCGCGACACTTCGCCGCTTCCTTTGCTCTTGAACCCGCCCATGACTTTGGCCATCGCCGTCGTTTTTACCTTCATTCTGTCTGTTGCACTCGAGTTTCGCCTGTTGGGTTCTTCATTATGCTTTCCCTGATTTTGTCCGTTTTTCCTGTACATCAGCAGCGAGCAAGGCAGCAAACTCATCAAGCCCCATCGTCCGACTTTCTTTTTCGCCGTAGCGGCGGACGTTGACCGCTTGTTCAGACACTTCTTTGTCGCCGACGACGAGCATGTACGGAACTTTTTGCATTTGCGCTTCGCGGATTTTGTAGCCGATTTTTTCGTCGCGCTCATCGACTTCAACGCGGAAACCGCGTTCTTTCAGCGTCCGCTGCACGTCATACGCGTAATCGAGGTGCGCCTCCGGCGACACGGGGATCACTTTGGCTTGAACCGGGGCAAGCCATGTCGGGAACGCCCCTTTATACTCCTCGATGAGGAACGCGACAAACCGCTCCATCGTCGAGACGACGCCGCGATGGATGACGACCGGACGATGCGGCTTTCCGTCTTCGCCGATGTAAGTGAGGTCAAAGCGCTCCGGCAGCAGGAAGTCAAGCTGCACCGTTGAGAGCGTCTCATCTTTGCCGAGCGCCGTGCGCACTTGCACATCGAGCTTCGGCCCGTAAAACGCCGCTTCCCCTTCCGCTTCGTAATAGTCAAGCCCAAGCTCGTCCATCGCCTCACGCAGCATGCGCTGGGCTTTTTCCCACATTTCATCGTCGTCGTAATATTTTTCTTTGTCATGCGGATCGCGGTAAGACAAGCGGAACGAGTATTCGTCAATGCCGAAATCCTTATAGACTTCCAAAATCAAGTTGACAACGCGCTTGAACTCGTCTTTGATTTGGTCCGGGCGCACGAAAATGTGGGCGTCGTTGAGCGTCATGCCGCGGACGCGCTGGAGGCCGGTGAGCGCTCCAGACATTTCGTAGCGGTGCATCGTGCCAAGTTCCGCGATGCGGATCGGCAGCTCGCGGTAGCTGTGCAGCTTGCTTTTGTAAATCATCATATGGTGCGGGCAGTTCATCGGACGAAGAACAAGTTCTTCGTTGTCCATCTCCATCGGCGGGAACATGTTTTCTTTGTAATGATCCCAATGGCCCGATGTTTTATATAGCTCGACGCTGCCAAGCACCGGTGTGTAGACATGATCGTATCCGAGCGCCACTTCTTTGTCGACGATGTACCGTTCGATCACGCGGCGGATCGTCGCCCCTTTCGGCAGCCAAAGCGGCAAGCCTTGTCCGACTTGTTGCGACGTCATAAACAGCTCAAGCTCTTTGCCAAGCTTCCGGTGGTCGCGCTCTTTCGCTTCTTCGAGCAGGCGCAAATAACGGTCCAAGTCTTCCTTCTTGAAAAACGCCGTGCCGTAGATGCGCTGCAGCATTTTGTTGTTGCTGTCGCCGCGCCAGTAGGCCCCCGAGATGCTGAGCAGCTTGAACTCTTTGATTTTTCCGGTCGACGGCACGTGCACGCCGCGGCAAAGGTCGAAAAACTCGCCTTGCTCATAAATGGAAATCGTTTCGCCTTCCGGAATGTCGTTGATGAGCTCCAATTTCAGCTCATCGCCGATGTCTTCATACAGACGAATGGCTTCTTCGCGGCTCACTTCTTTGCGGACGATGTCCAAATTTTCTTTGACAATCTTGCGCATTTCTTCTTCGATTTTCGGGAGGTCGTCAGGCGTCAGCTTATGCTCCATGTCGATATCATAGTAAAAGCCGTTTTCAATAACCGGACCGACGCCGAGCTTGACGTTGCCATACAGCCGTTTGATCGCCTGCGCCATTAAATGGGCGGTGCTATGGCGCAAAATGTCAAGCGCCTCCGGCATGTCTTGGGTGATGATGACAAGCTCGCCGTCTTCCTGAAGCGGCGTGCGCAAATCAACGAACCGGCCGTTCAGTTTGCCGGCGATCGCTTTTTTCTTCAGCCCCGGGCTGATCGAGGCAGCGATGTCTTCCGTCGTCGCCCCCTTCGGAAACTCCTTTTCCGCCCCATCTGGGAACGTGATGCGAATGACGTCTGGCATCGGCAATCACTCCTTTGTCGTGATGATGAAAAATAAAAAAACTCCTCCCTCCAAAAGGGACGAGTTTTCGTCGTGGTTCCACCCTTCTTCCCATGGCAGCGCCTCGCCATGCCATGGCTCAACACGCATAACGGCCGAAAACCGGCGGCAACTACTGAGCGTTCCGTTCACTGCCGCAGCTCTGAGGGGGTAAGCGCATTTTTCGTGTTAGGAAGGTTCCAGCCGCTGCCTTCCCTCTCTGGAAACCGTAAAAATGCACCCATGTCCTCGTCATCGCTTCTGTTCATTCATGTTCATAATAATATTGTAGCCAAAACAGCAGGAAAAATCAAGCTTCTCCCCCATTTCCAGCGTTGGCGGCAAACAAACGGGAAAAATCGGCGCGGCGGCAGACGATCAGCCGTTCTTGAAACACGTTTTGCAGTGTCTGCACCATGCCGTCATCCGGATGATCGGTGTACAGCTCAATTTCCGCCGGAGCGAGCGAGACAAGCGGAGCGAGCACCGATGCATCAATATACATCGGCTGGCTGAAGACGAGATGGCGGTCGATCAACTGTCTCACTTCCGCCGCCGACAGCTCCCGCCGCTCGCTGTCGTAAAATACGAAGTGCGGCGGATCGTGCACCAAATACAGGCGCGGCCATTGCGGCGTCCGGCCAGCCAGGCAGTCGCGCAGCATTTGCACAAAATTTTGATACTCCTGCTCCAGCTTGTATTCATCAATCGCCAGCTCGACATAATGTTGGAGGCGCTCCATATACGGCTTTAACCGGAACGTAACGAACGAAGAAAACGAAAATGACAAGCCGTCGCGCAAAAAGGAGGCAAAAGCGTCGCGCAACATCACGGTGCGCGAGGCGGCAAACGCCGCGCTTTTCCGGTAATCGCGCCGCTCGCCGTCCAAAAACGAATGAGCGAGGGCCAAAATTTGCTGCTGTTCTTCGACGTCGCGGAAATAAAAAATATTGGCAATGATGGATAGCAACAGCCGGTCTTCCATCACCTCCTGCATAAACGCCGTCATAGCTGGGATGATATGCTCCTCAAGCACACGCTTCTCCTCGCCCTGTATGTAAACCGCCACGGTTTTGTTCCCGTCATAAGCGGCATGAAACAGCGGACCGTCATCCGGTTGCCGGTGATATAGCAGCCCAACCAATTTTTCCGCCTCGCTTGCCTCGTCAAAATGGATTTCGATCACCCGCTGTCCCCCCTTTAGCCCGAAAGGAATGCTTGGTTTATATATATGGGGACAACGGGCTGTTTAGACTAGAAACACGAAAAACAGCGCACAGAAGCTCGCAGGTCATCGGGCTGACAGACGCTGCGCGCCCAAAAAAAGCGGCGCCCCTTCCTCAGGCGCCGTTCGCTGCCGCCGACCGCTATTGCCGGCGGTTCGGTCCAGTGATTTCAATCGGATAGGCCAAATAACGGATTCGCTCCATAATGCGCGCCGCCTTCACCTTCTCTTCTTCACCGCGCTGCGAATACGTCAAATGGTAGGCGAGCTGCTGCATATCAAAGTTCGACGTGAAAAACGTCGGCAAGTTTTCAAACATCCGGTATTGCAAGATCGGGCCGAGCACATCGTCGCGCACCCAGCTCGACATCGCCTCCGCTCCAAGGTCATCGAGCATCAGCACCGGCACTTTTTTGATATAATCAAGCTTTTCGCTCATCGTTTGATCTTGAAGCGAATGTTTCATCTCGCGAAACAGCTCGGGCACGTAGACGATCAGCGATGGGACGTTTCGCTTCGCCAGCTCGTTGGCGATCGCTCCAAGCAAATATGTTTTGCCCACCCCAAACGATCCGTGCAAATACAAGCCTTTCATTTTTTTCCCCTTCTCGTATTCCGCCACAAACCGCTCGGCAAATCGGATCGCTTTGATCCGCCCATCATCATTGAGATCGACGTCAGAGAGCGAAGCACGCAAGATTTCGCGCGGCATGAACATGCTTTGAATGAGCGACTCTTGCCGTTTTCGCTCGTCGTATTGCACTTTTTTCGGGCAACGGTCGTACTCAACGTCGATCCTTCCACCGTTGACCACCAAATTTGGATGGTATCCCGGCAGCATGTTGTTGCATCGCTCAAGGCCCGGACATTGGCGGCAATTCCCGTGCTGCTCGATGAATTCATACAGCTTCATCAAGCTGCGGTCAACCGCATCGGCCGACAATTGCCGTTCGTGCGCCCGCAAAAACAGCTGCACGTCCGGATGCTCCAAAATGTAGCGTTTCATTTGTTCGTAGCGCTGCTTAAACCGTTGATTGCCAAGCAACCGCTGCAACAGGTGGTTTACTCGTTCCATGGCTTTTCCCTCTATGATTCATCACGGTATTTTTTCAGCCGTTCCTCAAGCTCTTTGCGCGCCTGTTCGACGTCAAAATCATCATCATCCGGCTGGCTGTAATCCATGTTCAGCCAGTCCGGGACGATTTCCGTGCGCACGACTTTGCGCACCGTCCGCGTCCCTTTTTCCTTTTCGTTCGCCCAGTTTTGGTATGTTTTCGCTTCTTCTTTCGCCAGCTCCATGGCTTCCTTCACGGTTTTCACCTTTTTGCGCGCCCAATGGCTGGCGATTTTTTCTACGTATTTTTTCGACAGCTTCATATTCGTTCGCAGCATGACGTAATAAATGAGCACGTTGACAACCCCTGGAAGCAGCTGCTGCTGGAACATAATGTCTTCGATCAACTGCAAATCAGCCAGCGACGGCTCAGCGCCGCCTGAAATCTCTTTTAGCAGCTGGCGCGGGGAAATTGTTTCCAGCTGTTTGATCAGCTGCTCCTCTTTCGTGCGCGGTTCGATGTTTTCCATCGTCCGGTAGGCGAGCGGCTGCACTCGTTCAACGAGGCGCGGCTCAACACCGCCATGTTCGAGCTCATACCATTCGCGCGCCGCCCGGCGCAACGCGTCAATATCGATATGATAGGCCGGATCGATGACGCCAAGGACCAGTTTTTGCATCTCCAGCGGCGGAATGCCGTATAAAAACGCCAGCTTTTTAATCGCTTCCTTCACTTTCGCTGTCACAGCCCGACGCGGCACAAGCTGCTTGGACAAGCCGGCAAAAAACATCTCAAAGTCGAATACATCATCATCGAGCACATACGACGCCTCATTCCGCCTGATGTGATCCTTCCCTTCAAGCAGCTCGGGCCCGGCTTCTTCGCTGAGGCCGGCGACGATTTGTTCAGCGGGCACGGCCGAAAACACGTCGGAAAACGACCGCGTCACCTGGGTGAATTTCGCTTCATCAATGGACGGGCGGGCAAAAAAGTTGCTCAGCTGGATAAACAAGCGGCGGCCGACTTGCCGGCGCAAAAAAACGCTCAACATTTCGTCGCGGAAAAACTGGTCTGGCGCCAGCGGCGGACGCAGCTCATAAAGAAACAGCTTCGGTTCATCAGCCTCTGGAGCGTGGACGTATGTGTTGAGCAGCCCGATTCCTTCGAGTTTCAACCGTTCGCTGTAAATGTCCGGCAGTCCGCACTGCATGAGCGCCATAAGCCGATGATGGGTCGCTTCCTGGCCGTCAAGCAGCTCAAGCTCCCCCCAAAGCGTCATATAAAGCCCCAACGCTCGGCAGCCGATGAGCGGCTGGTAAAGCAGCGTCAGCACTTTACGGTCCACCTCTTGCAACACCCCTCGGCTTTGCACGGTATAACGGTCGACAGCAATCAGCTCTTTCCAATGGTGTTGCATCGCTTCGACCTTCCATTCCTCCGTATTCGTTTCAAACCGGCTCTCTCCTTTCCTGCCGAAAAGACGGTGAAAAAAGGGCTTGCCGCCTAACGCCAAAGCCCTTTTTTCACCGTTGCCCTTTTTTGATCAGCTCTTTCAGTTCTTCAATGAACACATTAATATCTTTAAACTGCCGATAGACGGAAGCGAAGCGGACATAGGCGACTTCATCGATGTGCGACAGGCGCTCCATCACCATTTCGCCGATCGTTTCGCTTTTCACTTCCGAGACGCCTTGATTGCGCAGCTCACGCTCAATTTCCTGCGTCACTTTTTCAAGCTCCTCGAGCGCCACGGGCCGCTTCTCGCACGCTTTGATCAAGCCGCGCAAAATTTTCTCCCGGCTGAATTCTTCGCGCGTTCCCTCTTTTTTCACAACAATCAGCGGCGGCTCCTCGATCCGCTCAAACGTCGTAAACCGATAATGGCACTGTTCGCACTCCCGCCGGCGGCGGATCGAACGACCTTCTTCAACCGGGCGCGAGTCAAGCACGCGCGTGCCTTGATGATGGCATGAAGGACATCGCATAACATCCACTCCGTTGATCTTCTTACTTCCTATCATACCGGAATGGCCGAAAACAGACAAGATATAGTTAGCTGTTCAGTCCGGAACCGATATAGGGCAGGCGGGCGTCGAGCTTCCGATACAAATCGAGAATGACCGCCCGGCTATGCCCAAAATCAAATGGCAATAGCTTCGTCTCCGTCGTCGCGGAAAAGTCGACCGCCGTTTCAAACGGCCGCACGGAAATGACGGTGGCGACGATGAACAGCTTTTTGCCGCGCCTTGTTTGCGCACAAATTTCGCCGCGCTCTTCGGAAACAGAAACGAGCTCGGCGCCGGGCAGCGACGAGAGCAGCTCCTTGACCGCATCGATGACGGCGCGGTTCGTCGCTTTGTAATAATGGCTTCTTAGCTCTTCATCTTCATGATTTTCCCGCGTTTCACAATGGTTTGTGAAGGCGTATTTGAGTGTTTTCCACATGCTTATTGCCACGTCTCCCTAGTCATTCTTTTTCTTCCATCATACCATGATTTTCCCCGCTGTTGTACCGCCTAAGGCGCAAAAAAAGGAGCGTTTTGCTTACGCTCCTTTCGGTTTATCTTATCCTTATCCAATTACAGCGCCTGCGCCTTTTTCACTTCGATCGGACGCATGCCGCGCGGAAGTTCAATCGTTTCCCGCGTTTGCGCGCCCAGCATTTCGGCGATGTAATCGGCGGCAATCGTCGGATCTAAATGGCCGCATGTATACACATCAATGCTCGCATAGCCGTGTTCGGGAAACGTGTGAATCGTCAAATGCGATTCCGAAATAATGACGACCCCGCTTACGCCTTGCGGAGCGAATTTATGGAACGCCACTTCGCGAATCTCCGCTCCCGACTTTAGCGCGGCGTCAACGAACGTTTTTTCAATAAAATCAATATCATTCAGTTTGTCAAAGTCGCATCCCCAAAGTTCCGAGATAACGTGACGACCCATCGTGTCCATGAAAAGAATCCCCCTTTAACCAATTTTCTCAAACAAATAAAAAAACAGAAGGTCAGTTGCAAAATGGCATGTATAACTACCACGGGGGAAAGTTAGTCCTAAGAGGTCCTAACCCTTTAAGTAGTCACATTACCCTTGCCGTTAAGAAGTTCACGAGACATAGTATACTTTGTTTAGGGGGTTTTTGCAACAGGCTTTTTTATTTTTTTGCATAAAAAAGAGAAAGCGCCCACGCCCACACCAGGGCCCGATCCGCTTGTGCGGATCGCAAAAGCCATAGCGCAGGCGGCGCGCTTCACATCGAACCGCTGTTACGCATTGACGCTGAGACGCTCCTTCATTTTGGCCGCGACAAGATGGGCTAAATCAACGACGCGGCACGAATAGCCCCATTCATTGTCATACCAAGCGAGCACTTTCACTTTTCGCCCTTCCATGACCATCGTCGACAGGCCGTCGATAATCGCCGAATTCGGATTCGTATTGAAATCGATCGAGACGAGCGGCTCCATCGTAAAATCCAAGATGCCTTTCAATGGGCCGTTGGCAGCGCGGATGAACGCCTCGTTCACTTCATCAACCGTCACATCGCGCTTCAAGTCGACGACCAAGTCGACGAGCGAGACGTTCGGCGTCGGGACGCGGAGCGCCATGCCGTGAAGCTTCCCTTTTAAATGCGGCAGCACCAGACCAAGCGCTTTCGCCGCTCCCGTTGTCGTCGGGATGATCGACTGTGCGCACGAGCGGGCGCGGCGCAAATCTTTATGCGGGTTGTCGATGTTTTTTTGGTCGTTCGTATACGCGTGAACCGTCGTCATCAGCCCGTTTTCAATCCCGAACGCTTCATCGAGCACTTTGACGACTGGAGCCAAGCAGTTTGTCGTACACGAGGCGTTCGAAATGATGAAATGGCGGTCGATGTCAAGCATATGCTCGTTGACGCCGACGACGATCGTCACATCTTCATTTTTGCCCGGGGCGGTTAAAAGGACGCGCTTCGCCCCTGCCTCAAGGTGAAGGCTCGCCTTTTCGCGATCGTTGAATTTTCCGGTCGCTTCAATCACAATATCGATATCAAGCTCTTTCCACGGCAGCTGTTTCGGGTCGCGCGAGTTTAACAGCCTCACTGTTTTGCCGTTGACGAGCAGGCCGTTTTCCAAGGCGATGACCTCACCATCAAATTTGCCGTGATTTGAGTCATATTTCACTAAATGGGCTAACGTTTCCGGCGGATAGCTGGCGTTCACCGCCACAATGTCAAGATCAGGGGAATTGATGGCGCGCCGGAACACCATCCGTCCGATTCGTCCGAAACCGTTAATCGCCACTTTCGCCTTCATTCACTTTGTTCTCCTCTCATATATGTTATACTATTTTCTTGTATTTGTATAAATAGTATATCATATTTTTAGGGAATATGGAAAACAAAATGACTGAAAGCGAACAAAAAAGACGCCTATTTTTCCAAGGCGTCCCATTGTTTCAAAATCGCCAACAGCTGACGGCGTGTCTCTTCCCTCGTTCCGTTATTGTTGATGACCGCGTCGGCCCGCTTCATTTTTTCTGCCAGCGGCCATTGGGCGCGGATGCGGGCGCGCGCTTCTTCCTCAGCGAACCCGTTCCGCTCCATCAGCCGGCGAAGCTGGATGTCATCGTCAACATACACGACAAGCACTTTATCGACCCAGGATGTCAATCCGCTTTCAAATAAAAGCGGAATGTCCAATACGACCGTTTTCGCTCCGGAACGGACGAGCGCTTCTTTCTCTGCCAGCATTTTCTGACGCACCGCCGGATGAACGATGGCGTTTAGCTTTTTCCGTTCTTCTTCGTCGTTGAACACGATCGCCCCGAGTTTCGCCCGATCGATCTCTCCATTTGTCTGCAAAATGCCCGGACCGAAGGCGGCGACAATCTGACGGTAGGCGTCTTCCCCCGGTCGGACGACGGCGCGCGCCGCTTCGTCAGCATCAATGACCGGAAGGCCGAGTTCGCGCATCATCGCGCTCACCGTGCTTTTGCCGCTGGCAATCCCGCCGGTCAATCCGATCGTCAACGTCATGGAATCTCTCTCCCTTTTTACGAGCCGCCTAGCGCTGGCAGCGCGGACAATAATGCGTGCCGCGGCCGGCGACGACCGTTTTTTCAATCAACGTGCCGCATCGTTTGCACGGATTGCCTTGGCGGCCATACACGTACAAATGATGTTGAAACACACCTGCCTCGCCTTGTGTGTTCACGTACGTGCGCACCGTGCTTCCCCCTTTCATGACCGCCTCGCCGATCGTCGCCACCATTTCCTCATGCAGGCGCTCGATCTCTTTGCTGGAGAGCGAGGCGGCCGGCCGTTCGGGAAGAATGCCGGCGCGAAACAGCGATTCGTCGACATAAATATTGCCAAACCCAGCCACGACCGTCTGGTCAAGGAGCAACGCTTTGATCGACCGTTTCGTTTTCACCGCCCGCTCCACCAATACAGCTGGTGAAAACGCCGGGGAAAGCGGCTCCGGTCCAAGCTCAGCAAGCGGCGGCCGGCGGTCCGCTTCCTCTTTCGCATAAACGTGCATCGTTCCGAACTTGCGCACGTCGCGGTAGCGGAGTTCACTGCCGTCCGTGAAGCAAAACACGACGTGCGTATGCGGCTCGAGCGGCTCCAGGGCGGAAGCGACGGTATAGCGCCCTTCCATGCGCAAATGGGAAATGAGCGCATCGCGGTCGAGCAGGAATTTCAAAAATTTCCCTCGCCGTTCCAAACCACGCACCGTCTGTCCGATCATTCTTGCCGCAAACGCCTCAGGGTCTCGTGGATGGCGGATGATGTTCGGCCAAAAAATGCGCACATCCTCAATCGTTTTTCCGACAATAAGCGGCAAAAGCGTGCGACGGATCGTTTCCACCTCCGGCAATTCCGGCATGGCAATCCCCCCTTTCCTCCGTTTTCCTGCATCGTTCCCGCCGACGTTTTCACATTGACGCCGGTTGATCCGCCGAGAGAAAGATTCTCCATGAGGCGGCAGCCGTTTCGCGCCAATTCATCGACCCGCAGCCGAGAATCGTCGCCTCGAAAAATTTTTTATGGGGCGCCAGCGTTTGCACACCAAGACTCCTTTTATTTCGCATCATACCACGTCGGGCCGTAATGGTAATCGACTTTGAGCGGCACGCGAAGTGTGACCGCTTGCTCCATCACTTCCGGAACGAGCCGGCACAGCCGCTCCATCTCTTCTTTCGGCGCCTCCAAAATGAGCTCGTCATGCACCTGCAGCAAAAGGCGCGCTTGCAGCCGCTCTTCCTTCAGTCTGGCGTTCAGATCGATCATCGCCTTTTTAATAATGTCTGCGGCACTCCCTTGAATCGGTGTGTTCATCGCCATCCGTTCAGCAAAGCTGCGGACGTTGAAGTTGCGGCTCGTGATATCCGGCAAATAGCGGCGCCGATGCAGCAGCGTCGTCACATATCCTTTCTGTTTTGCTTCTTGCACAATGTTTTCCATATACCGCCTCACGCCAGGAAAGCTTTCGAAGTAGCGCTCGATGAATTGGGCCGCCTCTTTGCGCGAAATATTTAAGTTTTGCGCCAAACCGTAATCACTGATCCCGTAAACGATCCCAAAGTTGACCGCCTTCGCCTGACGGCGCATGTTGGGCGTCACTTCATCCTCGCTCACTTGGAAAATGTCCATCGCTGTTTTCGTATGGATATCCAAATCGTGACGGAACGCTTCCATTAAATTGTCATCTTCCGCAATATGGGCGAGGACGCGCAACTCAATTTGCGAGTAGTCGGCGGCGAAAATGAGCCAATCGGACTCCGACGGCACGAACGCTTGGCGGATTTTCCGTCCTTCCTCAAGCCGAATCGGAATGTTTTGCAAGTTCGGCTCCGTCGAGCTGAGCCGTCCGGTTTGCGTCAGCGCCTGATTGAAAATCGTATGCACCTTCTTTGTATCGGGCCGCACGACTTTCAGCAATCCTTCAATATACGTCGACTGCAACTTGCCAAGCTGGCGGTAATGCAAAATGTTTTCCACGATCTCGTGATAAGGCGCAAGTTTTTCAAGCACGTCCGCCGAAGTGGAGTAGCCGGTTTTCGTTTTTTTCAAGACGGGCAGCTGCAGTTTTTCAAATAAAATGACGCCGAGCTGTTTCGGTGAATTGATGTTGAACTCCTGGCCGGCGAGTTCATAAATGCGCTGCTCGACCGTGCGCAGCTGCTCGGCGAGCTCTTCGCCCATCTGTTCGAGCCGGTTTGTATCCACTTTCACTCCGGCAAATTCCATTTCCGCCAAAATCGAAGACAACGGCTGCTCGAGCTTGACGAGCAACCCATCTTGTTCGTTGCGGCGCAGCTCATCCAAAAACGGCCGTTCGAGCGCCCAAATCGCCGCCGCCTTGCGGACAAGATGCTCGGCGAGCATTGGCTCATCCGGCACGGCCCGCTTCGCCCCTTTGCCATACACCGCTTCATCCGGGCGCACCGCTTCGTATCGCTTCATTTTGGCTGCGGCAGCCACATCATCAACACCTTGCGCCGGATCAAGCAAATAGGCGGCCAGCAATAAATCAAAGGAAACGCCGCATAGCTCAATTCCTTTCCATTTCAAGGCGACTGCCGCGCGCTTTGAGTCAAACATGCTTTTTTTCTTCGTTTCATTACCAAGCCAGGCGACAAACTGCGGATCGGCAAGCGCCGTCTCCGGGCGCAGAAAAAACCGTCCATGTTCGTTGACCAGAGCGATGCCGACGATCGGCGCATCATGATAATTTTCCTCGACCACTTCAACGACAAGCGCCGCCTTGTCGGCAAGCATCTCCTCCGTCACGCGGTCAGCAAGCGTAAATGCCATCTCCGCAAACGGTTTTTCCTCTTCTGATGACGGCGATTCCATTTTCTCTAAAAACGATTGGAACCCAAGCTCTTTAAATAAAGCGACCACTTTCTCCCAGTCTTCCCCTTGATAGACGATGTCATCAAGCGAAAGCTCGACCGGGGCGTCGCGGCGAATGGCGGCGAGCTTTTTGCTTAACAGCGCCACATCGCGGTGTTGGCGCAGCGTTTCTTTCAACTTTTCACCTTTGATCTCATCAATGGAGGCAAGCACGTTTTCGACCGTGCCGAATTGCCTGAGCAGCTTGACCGCCGTCTTTTCCCCGATGCCCGGCACTCCGGGAATGTTGTCCGATTTGTCGCCCATCAATCCTTTCAAATCAACGATTTGTTCCGGAGTTAAGCCGTATTTTTCGCGGACCGTCTCTGGCGTGTACGGTTCGATATCGGTAATCCCTTTTTTCGTAATGTCCACCGTCACATGAGGGGAGGCGAGCTGGGTCAGATCGCGGTCGCCGGAAATGACTTTCACCTCAAACCCTTCCTGTTCAGCGCGGGCGGCAAGCGTTCCGATAATATCATCCGCTTCGTAGTTCTCGAGTTCATAGGCAGGGATGCGATACGCCCTCAGCAGCTCGCGCAACAGCGGAAACTGCTCTGACAGCTCCGGCGGCGTCTTTTGCCGTCCGCCTTTATACTCTTGAAACGCTTCATGCCGGAACGTCGTTTTCCCGGCATCAAACGCGACAAGCATATGGGTTGGCTCTTCTTCCGCCAAAATTTTATTCAACATCATCGTAAACCCGTAGACGGCGTTCGTATGGATGCCTTTGTCGTTATGCAGCAGCGGCAAGGCGAAAAAGGCGCGGTACGCCACGCTGCTGCCGTCGATTAAAACAAGCTTTTTTTTCAATCTCATCCCTCCTCGGATGCTTCCTTGTCCTATTGTATCATGCCTGCGGTCTGCCTTGAACGCTCTCCCACCATGATGGGAGGCGCCGATTCACCCATGCTTACGCTCACGCTGAAAAATAGGGGCTTCTCGGTTGGAGATGATAAAAAGAGGCCGGCTACCGCCCCGGCTTTGGAAAATGGATCGTAAACACGGTGCCGCGCCCCACTTTGCTCGCTACGGTAATATATCCATGGTGAGCCTCAACCAAATGTTTCACAATCGCCAGGCCCAACCCCGTTCCGCCGGAATCGCGGCTGCGCGCCTTGTCGACACGGTAAAAACGCTCAAAAATGCGCGGGATTTCCTTTTCCTCAATGCCGATGCCGGTGTCTTTCACATGGATCAGCACTTCTTTCTCCGTCTCTTCCGCCTCGACAGCGACCTGCCCGCGCTCCGGCGTATACGTGATGGCGTTGGCGAGCAAGTTCAGCAAAATTTGCTTCATCCGATTTCTGTCGCCGCGGATGACAAGCCCGGATGGCGATTCGATATGCAAATCAATTTGTTTTTCCGCCGCTTTTTGGCGAAACACAGCAGCCGCTTCGGCGATGACTTGAGCAATATCCACGTCTTCAAGCTGCAGCTGAAACCCGTGCTGCTCGATTTTCGACAAGTCCAACAGTTCCTCAACGAGCGTTTGCAGCCGTTCGCTTTCTTTTAAGATGATGGTCAAAAAATGTTCAAGCGCCGCTTCATCCTTCATGGCGCCGTCCAATAGCGTTTCGGCGAATCCTTTGATGGACGTCACCGGCGTTTTCAATTCGTGCGAAACGTTGGCGACAAAGTCTTTGCGGATTTGCTCAAGACGCTTCAGCTCCGTAATGTCATGAAACACGACGACAATCCCTTTCCATTCGGCGTTCGTGCCGATGATCGGGGCCCCGTATACATCGAAATGTTTCCGCTCGATGCCAATCGTCAGCCGCATATGCCGGCGCATCGTCATTTCGGTGATGAAAATATCGTCGATAAACCGGACGATGTCGCGGTGCGGCAGCACATCGGAGTACGGACGGTGCAAACAATCCGACGGATCGAGATGAAACTGAGTCTGGAACGCCCGATTGATGAGAGAAATATGTCCGCGGTGGTCAATAAACAACAGGCCGCTGCCGACGTTTTCAATGAGCGTATGAAGCCGGTCGGTCTGAATTTCCCGCGCCCTGCTCATCTCCTGCAAATGGCGGGCCAGCCGGTTGATCGAGCGCACAAGCATCCCAGCCTCGTTATATTCACCATCAGGCGCACGGGCGGCGTAATTGCCTTTTTCCAGCTCAAACGCCACTTTCGTTGCTTCTTCAATCGGCCTCATATATTGATTGGTGATTTTCCAGCCGAGGGCGATAATGACAACGAGCGCCATCCCAAGGCTGCTCGTGAGCACGCCCCAAATTTGCTCGTTTACTTTTTGGAGCGAGCTCGTCGGTGTGCTTAAAACGACGTACCCGCTCCGTTCACCGCGCTCGTACGGGACGATGTAGTAGTAGACGTCGTTTGTTTTTTCAATCACGGAAAAACGGGGAAACTGCTTTTTGCGCAAAATCGCACGGACGATGCGCTCATGGTCTTTGTCACTGATCGCTGCGACGCGGCCGCTGTCAAACCGCACCCGTTCTTCTTTATCGAGGACGGTGATGCGGGACGACAGCTCATTCCCCATTTCCTGCAAATCGGCGCGGATTTGCTCGAGCGGTTCATTTTCAAGCAAAATCGCAAGCGCTTGGGCCTCTTTTTCCATCCGTTTGTTCATCGTCTCGGCGTAAAAATCTTTCAGCAATTGCCCAAGCAAAAGCCCGAGGGCGATCAACACCGTGGCGATGAGCGCCACGAGCCAAAACAAAAGGCGGGTGCGGAAGCTATTCATGCCGCTTCGGTTCCTCCAACTTATAGCCAAGGCCGCGCACCGTTTTAATGTACATCGGTTTTTTCGTATCGGTTTCGATTTTCTCGCGCAAGTGGCTGATATGGACGTCGACAATGCGTGTATCGCCGGCAAACTCGTAGTTCCACACGGCGCTGAGCAGCTGGTCGCGCGTCAACACCCGCCCTTTATGGCGAGCCAAATAAAGGAGCAGCTCAAACTCTTTCGGCGTCAGCTCAAGCGGCTTGCCGCCGATCGCTGCTTCATAGCGTTCCGGAAAAATTTCCAGCTCGCCAACAACAAGCCGCTCGCTCGATTCCGCCGCCGGCTGAACGATCTCCGTGCGCCGCAAAATCGCCTTGACGCGTGCAATGACTTCGCGCGGGCTGAACGGCTTGGTCATATAGTCGTCAGCGCCAAGCTCAAGGCCAAGCACTTTGTCAAATTCATCATCGCGAGCGGTCAGCATTAAAATCGGCGTCATGATTTGCTGCTGGCGAAGCCTCTTGCACACATCAACGCCGTCAAGCTTCGGCAGCATCAAATCCAAAATAATGAGCGCCGGCTGCTCGGACGCTACTTTCACGAGCGCCTCTTCGCCATCGTGAGCGGTCACGACGTGAAATCCGGCTTTCTCCAAATTGTACGACAACAGAGTCACAATCGGCTGTTCGTCATCGACAACTAAAATTTTTCGTCCCATGCCGCTCCTCCATCCCGTCCAATGGTTTCTGCCTTTATGATACCACAATTGACGCCTTAATTTGGACAAAAAAGAAAAAAGGGCGTTTTCCTGCGGACAGGTTGCCCGCGGAAAACTGGCCCTCGCGTTTGGTTGGCTTCCTTTGGCGGAAAGCGGCATGAAACTCCCCCTTTGTTTCGAAGTGAGGATTGCTTTCAACATGAGGTCAAAAGTTCTCGAGCACCCGCCCGTCTAGGCGCGGCAACGTATGAGGCGGGCAGACAGACAGCGTTCCGTCAAGCACCGTTTCCGCACCGCGCGTCGCCATGACGGACAACGTCACGCAATGGCCCGCCTCATCGACATCGGCGACTTCAAGCAAAAATTCAAGCGTTTCATAATGATAAACAGGGCGGAGAAAGCGAAGATCCTGCCGCGTAATGTAGCTGCCCGGGCCCGGCAAATATTTGGAGACCGCCGACGTGATCATCCCCGTCAACATGACCGACGGCACGACCGGTTTTCCAAATGGCGTCTGTGAAGCATAATCATGCTGGATATAAAGCGGATTGGCATCATCCGTCAGCCCAAGATAAAGAAGCAAATCTTTATCTTCGATGGCGGCTTGGAACACGAGCTTTTCCCCCGCTTGAATTTCCCCGATCCGTCTCCCGAGCTTTCGTTTTTTCAACATGTTCCCACCCCTTCGTTGTATAGAAAGCGCTTTCATAGACTGTGGGCAAAAACCCGGGGCAATGCCCGAATTTTTGCCTCGCCGCTATTCCAGCATGCGCATGACATTTTTAACGGATTCGACGGATTTGGCGAGCGCCGCTTTTTCCTCTTCGGTCAGCTCGAGCTCGATCACTTTTTCGATGCCGTTGCCGCCAAGGATCGTCGGCACGCCCAAATAAATGCCTTCATAGCCGTATTCGCCTTCAAGGTAGGCGATCGCCGGCAAAATGCGGCGCTGGTCTTTCAAAATCGCTTCGACCATTTCGACAAGCGAGGCGGCCGGTGCGTAGTAGGCACTGCCGTTGCCGAGCAGGTTGACGATTTCACCGCCGCCTTTGCGCGTCCGCTCAACGATGGCGTCCAAACGATCTTTCGGAATGAGTGTTTCGAGCGGAATGCCGCCGGCGTACGAGTAGCGAACGAGCGGCACCATGTCGTCGCCATGGCCGCCTAAAACAAACCCAGTGACATCTTTTACCGAAATGTTCAGCTCCTCGGCGACGAACGTGCGGAAGCGCGCCGTATCCAAGACGCCCGACTGGCCGATGACGCGGTTTTTCGGAAACCCGGACTCTTTAAACACCGTATAGGTCATGGCATCGACCGGGTTCGTCAAGACGATGATGTAGCAGTTCGGCGAGTATTTGACGACTTCCTTCGTCACTTGCTTCATAATTTTTTGGTTCGTCGTCACCAAATCGTCGCGGCTCATGCCCGGTTTGCGGGCGATGCCGGCTGTGATGACGACGATGTCGGAATCGGCTGTGTCAGCGTAATCGGATGTGCCGATGATATTCGCGTCAAAGCCGAGCACCGGGCTTGCCTCGAGCATATCGAGCGCCTTCCCTTTCGTTGGGTTCTCAAGCTGCGGAATATCGACCAACACGACGTCGCCGAGCTCTTTTTGCGCCAAAAGGAACGCCGTCGTCGCCCCCGTGAATCCGGCGCCGATCACCGAGATTTTTTTTCGTTTCATCGCCATCGTTTGCCATCCCTTTCTTTCAAAGATTAGTCCATATTGCGGATGAGCGCATCAGCAAATTCGGAGCATTTCACTTCCGTCGCCCCTTCCATCAGGCGGGCGAAGTCATACGTCACGATTTTCGCGGCGATTGTTTTCTCCATCGCTTTGATGATCAATTTCGCCGCTTCGTTCCAGCCAAGATGCTCAAACATCATGACGCCCGAGAGAATGACGGACGACGGGTTGACTTTGTCAAGCCCTGCGTATTTCGGCGCTGTGCCGTGCGTCGCTTCGAAAATGGCGTGGCCGGTTTCGTAGTTGATGTTTGCCCCCGGCGCGATGCCGATGCCGCCGACTTGAGCAGCCAGCGCGTCGGAAATGTAGTCGCCGTTTAAGTTCATCGTCGCGATGACGTCAAATTCACGCGGACGCGTCAAAATTTGTTGCAGGAAGATGTCCGCGATGACATCTTTGATAATGATTTTTCCGGATGCTTCCGCATCAGCAAGCGCTTTGTTCGCCGCTTCCTTGCCTTCCGTTTCAACGATTCGGTCGTATTGCGCCCACGTGAACACTTTGTCGGCGAACTCTTCCTCCGCCAATTCATAACCCCAGTTTTTAAACGCGCCTTCGGTGAATTTCATGATGTTTCCTTTATGAACGAGCGTCACCGACTTGCGGCCGTGTTCGATCGCGTAGTTGATCGCCGCGCGCACAAGCCGTTTCGTCCCTTGTTCGGAAATCGGCTTAATGCCGATGCCGGACGTTTCCGGGAAGCGGATTTTGCGCACGCCCATTTCGTTTTGCAAAAAGTCGATGACTTTTTTCACTTCCGGCGTGCCTTTGGCATATTCAATGCCAGCGTAGATGTCTTCCGTGTTTTCTCGGAAAATGACCATATCGGTGTCTTCCGGGCGTTTCACCGGAGACGGAACGCCTGGGAAGTAGCGAACCGGGCGCAGGCAGACAAACAGGTCGAGCTCTTGGCGGAGCGCGACGTTCAGCGAGCGAATGCCGCCGCCGACCGGCGTCGTCAACGGTCCTTTAATGGCGATTATGTATTCGCGGATCGTCTCAAGCGTTTCATCCGGAAGCCAGTTGCCCGTCAGCTTGTACGCTTTTTCACCAGCGAGCACTTCCTTCCAGACGATTTTTTTCTCGCCTTTGTATGCTTTTTCCACCGCTGCTTCGAGCACGCGCGAAGCGGCCGCCCAAATGTCTGGTCCGGTTCCATCCCCCTCGATGAACGGAATGATCGGGTTGTTCGGAACGTTGAGCACACCATTTTGGACTGTAATTTTTTCTCCTTGCGTCACGTGCAAAACCCCCAATGCAGTTTTTTATAAAAAGGCGTGAAGGCACGCCTTCACCGCCTTGTCTACTTGTTTCAGCCGCGCTCGTCGATCGGCACGTACGCCCGCTTGCCTGGGCCGGTGTACTCAGCGCGCGGACGGATGAGACGGTTGTTGTCGTATTGCTCCAAGATGTGGGCCAACCATCCCGAGGTGCGGCTGACGGCAAAAATCGGCGTAAACAAATCATGATCGATTCCTAAACAATGGTAAACCGAGGCGGAATAAAAGTCAACGTTCGGCGGCAGCGCTTTTTCCGATGTAACGATTTCTTCAATCTTCGTCGACATTTCATACCAATGCGGCTCGCCGACGAGCTTCGTCAGTTTTTCCGACATTTTTTTCAAATGTTTGGCGCGCGGGTCGCCTTTTCGGTAAACGCGATGGCCAAAGCCCATGATCTTTTCTTTGTTGGCCAGTTTGGTGCGGATGTATGGCTCGACGTTGTCGACCGTGCCGATTTCCGTCAACATTTTCATCACCGCTTCGTTCGCCCCGCCGTGAAGCGGCCCTTTCAAGGCGCCGATCGCCGCGGTGATGCCGGAATAAATATCGGACAGCGTGGCTACACAGACGCGCGCCGTAAACGTCGATGCGTTCAGCTCATGGTCGGCATGCAGCACAAGCGCCTTGTTGAACGCTTCCGTTGCGATGTCGTCCGGTTCTTTGCTGGTCAGCATGTACAAGAAGTTCGCGGCAAAGCTCAAATCTTTGCGCGGCGCAACCGGTTCCAACCCTTTGCGCACGCGGGCGAAGGCGGTGACAATCGTCGGGATTTTCGCCTGCAGGCGAATGGCTTTCCGATAATTCGCCTCTTTCGTCATCACATCCGCCTCTTCGTCATACAAGCCGAGAAGCGATACCGCGGTGCGCAAAGCCGCCATCGGATGCACCTTGTCAATCGGATACAGCTTGAAGTGTTCAATGATTTCATTTGGAATTTCAGCGTTTTCCGCCAACTGTTTCTTTAATTCCTCAAGCTGCTCTTTCGTCGGCAGTTCGCGATGCCAAAGCAAATAAACGACTTCTTCGAAGGAAGCATTTTCGGCTAAATCGTCAATGTCATAACCGACATACGTCAACGTGTCATCGATAATCGAACTGATGCTTGACGTTGTGGCCACAACTCCCTCTAGCCCACGGGTTGCTGTCATGTTCAATCTCCCCTTCTCTTCATAAGTTCCGGCCATAACGACCGATGGCCGATGAGCGCTTGCTCGAAATGGAGGCAAAAACAAACGCGCGCGCGAAAGTGCTTACATGAGGCCGGCGACAACCGCCCCGTCGCAACAGCTGCACAATGCTTGGCCGAAAACTCACTCACGTTTATTATTATAAACAATTATCAGACTTTTGTCAGCTGTCATCCATGAAAAGAAACAGCGCTTGCAGAAACAAAAACAGAAATCCTTTCAATAGGCATTCCTCAAAAATGCTTCATCATTTTCATAAGGGTGTAGGCGATGCCCGCCCCGATCAATGGCCCGACGGCGACCCCATGAAACAGTGAAACCGCGAGGATGGTGCCGAATGCAAGCGCGGCGGTCATATGCGGGTCATTGGCAAGGAGCGTTACTCCATTTTTTGCGATCAAGGCGACAAAAATGCCAGATGCGAGCGCCACCCAGGCTGACAACGACTGCAGAGAGCCGGCAAGCTGCTTAAAGCCGATCTCCCCAGAAGCGATGGGAGCGAGCACGGCGATCGTAATGATCGTCACTCCCCAGTTGATCCCTTTGGACTGAATGATCGGCAGCACTTTTTGATCCATTCCAGTGAATTTGACGGCCAATAGCACCGCAACCGCTGCAATAAGCGATTTGTTTTTCGCCAAAAAACCGAGTGCAAGCAACACCAATAAAAACAACACCGGTTCGTTCACGGTTGTCCGTCCTTTCCTATGAAACTTGCCTTTTTGCTTCCCCGTAAGAAAACGTGTAATATATCAATATGGAACGTCGTTGGAGGTGAAACATTGTCCCGAGTTTATGTTGATCGCTTTTTGCGCTTTTTTCTTGTCATCGCCGCTGTCGCGCTCGGCGCCGTCGCTGCGTATTACATCGCGACGGTGACGTATCCGTTCATCATCGCCTTTTTCATCGCGATGATCATCAACCCGCTTGTCGATGCTTTGGAGCGGAAAGCGAAAATGCCGCGCTGGCTCGCGGTCAGCGTCACGCTCATCATGTTGTTTGCCGCGGTCGCCGGCTTAGTCACGCTTCTTGTTGCCGAAATCGTTTCGGGAACGCAATATTTAGCCCGCGTCGTGCCGGAAAAATTTCAAGCATTGATCACGTACATGGAGACGTTCATCGCCGACCAAATCATCCCGATTTACAAAGATTTGGCCGGGATGTTTAAAAGTTTAAGCGCCGCCCAACAGGATACGATTATGCAAAACATTCAAGCCGTCGGAAAAAAGATTGGGACGACGGTTGGTGAATTTGTCCAGAGCATCCTGCAAAACATTCCGCAGCTTCTCGCCTGGCTGCCGAATGCCGCGACCGTGTTTATTTTTTCGCTGTTGGCGACATTTTTCATCAGCAAAGACTGGCACCGTCTGATGCGCATGGCGCAGCAATGGCTGCCGACGAAAGCCCGCACAAGCGGAAAAACGGTGTTTCTTGATTTGAAGAGGGCGCTGTTTGGCTTTATCAAAGCGCAGGCGACGCTCATTTCGATTACGACGGTCATCGTGTTGATCGGCTTGCTTATTTTGCGCGTCGATTACGCCATTACGATCGCATTGATCATCGGGTTCGTCGATCTTTTGCCATATTTGGGAACGGGGATTGTCTTTGTTCCTTGGATCATTTACACCATGGCTAGCGGCGACATCCCGTTTGCGATCGGTCTTGGCGTGCTGTATGTCGTCGTCCTCGTCCAACGGCAAATCATGGAGCCGAAAGTGCTTTCTTCAACGATCGGCCTCGATCCACTCGCGACGCTCATCGCCTTGTTCGTCGGCTTCAAGCTGCTCGGCTTTCTCGGCTTGATTGCCGGCCCCGTCGCGCTTGTCATCATCCGCACGCTCCATAGCGCCAATGTTTTCCGTGATCTTTGGCGGTTTATTATCGGCAAGCCGACCACTTAATCGAAAGGAGCTGTCTCAAAAGCTCGGCTTTCTCTAATAAATAAGAATATAATCTTTCGTTTCACAAAGATGTTTCATGCGTATATATGGGGATGCGAAAGGGTGTCCCGCTGCTTTCGGGACACCCTGTTTTGCTGCAACAACGTCCGTTACAACACGCTCGCATGGCCTCGGTAGACGGCGCCAAAGCCGCCATCGACCGTGATCTCTTGCCCATCTTTAAACAAGCTTGTGGCATTTTCCACTCCGACGACGACCGGAATGCCAAGGCTTAAGCCGACGACCGCGGCATGACTGGTCAGCCCGCCTTCTTCGGTGATGATGGCCGCCGCTTTTTCGATCGCCGGCATCATGTCGGCATCCGTGCTGATGGTGACTAAAATGCCGCCATCGACCATTTTTTGACACGCTTCTTCCGCCGTTTTGGCGACGACCGCCTTGCCGAATGCCGACTTGCGGCCGATGCCTTGCCCTTTGGCCAGCAAGTCGCTGATGACGTGCACTTTCATTAAGTTCGTCGATCCCGTTTCGCCGACCGGCACGCCGGCGGTGATGACGACCAAGTCGCCGTGCTTCACCAAGCCGGAGCGCACCGCCGCATCGACCGCCACATCGAGCATTTCATCGGTTGTATTGACATGCGGCGCTTCTTTCGTATACACGCCCCAAATGAGCGCCAGCCGCCGCGAGACCGCTTCGTTTGATGTCACCGCGATGATCGGGGCTTTCGGGCGGTATTTCGCCACCATCTGCGGCGTTTTTCCGCTCACCGTCGGCGTCACGATCGCCGCGACATCCAAATTGAGCGCCGTGTGGGCGACCGATTGGCCGATGGCATCGGTGATCGTCGTCTGGCTTTCTTTCGTGCGCTGGGACAAAATGTCGCGATGCTCCAACGCCTGCTCGGTGCGGAGCGCGATTTGGTGCATCGTCCTTACCGCTTCGACCGGATACTGGCCGGCTGCCGTTTCTCCGGAAAGCATGACGGCGTCGGTGCCGTCAAAAATGGCGTTGGCGACATCGCTCGCCTCAGCCCGCGTCGGCCGCGGATTGCGCTGCATCGAGTCGAGCATTTGCGTGGCCGTGATGACCGGCTTGCCAAGCATGTTGCACTTTTTAATGAGCATTTTTTGAATGAGAGGCACTTCCTCAGCCGGAATCTCAACGCCAAGGTCGCCGCGCGCCACCATGAGGCCATCGGCGGCTTCCAAAATTTCATCGATGTTGGCGACGCCTTCTTCATTTTCAATTTTCGCGATAATTTGGATATGTAAGGCGTCATTGGCCTCAAGCAGCTCGCGAATTTCGAGCACATCAGACGCCCGACGCACAAACGAGGCGGCGATAAAGTCGATGCCTTGGCGGATGCCAAATAAAATATCGGCTCGGTCCTTTTCGGTGATGCCCGGCAAATTGACGCGCACACCGGGGACATTGACCCCTTTTTTGTTTTTGAGCACGCCGCTGTTTAAGACGGTCGTGACAATTTCTCTAGCTTGCTTGTCGACCGCGTTGACTTCAAGGCCGATCAACCCGTCGTCCAGCAAAATTTTCGAACCAACAGACACATCATCGATCAGCCCCGGATAGGTGACCGAAATTTTTTCCGGGGTGCCGAGCACTTCGCTCATCGAAATGATGAGCTTTGCCCCTTCTTTCAGTTCGATGGCGCCGTTCTCCATATTGTGCGTGCGGATTTCCGGACCTTTCGTATCGAGCAAAATGGCGACCGTTTGGCCCGTCCGCCGCGCCGCCTCGCGAATGTTGGCGATGCGCCGCCCGTGTTCCTCATGATCGCCGTGCGAAAAGTTGAGGCGCGCCACGTTCATCCCCGCTTCGATCAATTGCATGAGCTTGTCCACGCTCTCGCTTGCCGGCCCGATCGTACAGACGATTTTCGTTTTCCGCTTCATCACTTCTTCTTCCTTTCCCCTCGGGAATTAAATCGACAGCTCTTTCGACAATGTATACATCCGCTGATCGACCGTATGTGTTTTCGCCAACGCTTCGACAATGTCATGGTCAACGATTTGGTTGTTTTGAATGCCAACGCAACGGCCGCCTTTGCCTTCAAGGAGCAGTTCGACCGCACGGGCGCCGAGGCGGCTCGCTAACACGCGGTCAAACGCCGTCGGCGATCCGCCGCGCTGCACGTGGCCAAGCACCGTCACGCGCGTCTCAAAGCCGGTCGCCTCTTGAATTTGCCGGCCGAAGTCAACGCCGCTGCCGACTCCTTCAGCGACGATGATGATGCTGTGTTTTTTGCCGCGTTCATGGCCGCGCTTCAAGCGGGCGATGATGTCGTCCATGTCGTAGTCCGCTTCCGGAATCAAAATCGTCTCCGCCCCGCCGGCAAGCCCCGACCATAGCGCAATATCGCCGGCATGGCGGCCCATCACTTCGACGACGTACGTTCGCTCATGCGACGTCGCCGTGTCGCGGATTTTGTCAATGGCGTCAATGACCGTATTGAGCGCTGTGTCAAAACCGATCGTAAAATCGGTGCCTGGAATGTCGTTGTCAATCGTCCCGGGCACGCCGACGCACGGGAAGCCGTGCTCCGTCAATTTTTTCGCCCCTTGGTACGACCCGTCGCCGCCGATGACGACCAGCCCTTCAATACCATGCTTTTTCAGCTGCTCGATCCCCTTTTTCTGTCCTTCTTCCGTCTTAAACTCCGGGCAGCGCGCGGTATAAAGGATGGTGCCGCCGCGATGGATGATGTCCCCGACGTCCCCGACTTCCAGCTTTTTGATATTGCCGGCGATCAACCCGGCATACCCGTGGTAGATTCCGTACACTTCCACCCCATGGTAAATCGCTTTGCGGACGACGGCGCGAATGGCCGCGTTCATGCCCGGCGAGTCGCCGCCGCTTGTCAACACACCAATCCGTTTCATCATTTCCACCTCATTTGCATCGAATTGCACACGTCCGACCTCATACGTCTGTCACCCTTGAACATCCCTAATGTACCATGAACAACAGCGGAACACAATATGGAAGCCTTCGCTGAAACGGCTTACACGCGCTGGTTTTTTCACACACAAAAGCTGTCCCGCAGACGGAGACAGCTTTTTCCTTATCTTGCCCGAATCGTTTCCGGCAAAAACGACACTTGGCCCATTTGTTTAAATTTTTCGTAGCGCTGCCGGACGAGCTCTTCGCCGTCAAGCGCCAACAGCTGTTTGAGCGAACGGCGCAGCACGCGGTCAATTTCTTTTGCCTGCTCGTCGGCGTTGCGATGAGCGCCGCCTTTGACTTCTGGAATGATTTCATCGATGACGCCGAGCGCCTTTAAGTCATGAGCGGTGATTTTCATCGTTTCCGCCGCCCGCTGCGCCAATGAGGCGTCTTTCCACAAAATCGCCGCCGCCCCTTCCGGCGAGATGACCGAGTACGTCGAGTTTTCAAGCATATGGATATGGTTGCCGACGCCAAGGGCAAGCGCCCCGCCGCTTCCGCCCTCGCCGATGACGATGCAGACGATGGGCACCGTGAGCCCAGCCATTTCAAACAAGTTGCGGGCGATCGCCTCGCTTTGCCCGCGCTCTTCGGCCGCTTTGCCCGGGTAGGCGCCTTTCGTATCGATAAAGCAGATGATCGGGCGCGAAAACTTTTCAGCCTGCTTCATGAGCCGCAACGCCTTCCGGTATCCTTCCGGATGCGGCATGCCGAAGTTGCGGCGCAAGTTTTCTTTCGTATCTTTGCCGCGCTGGTGGCCGATGACCGTCACGGGGAGTCCGTCGTATTTGGCGATGCCGCCGACGATCGCCTCGTCATCGCCAAAGCAGCGGTCGCCGTGGCACTCAAGAAAATTCGTAAACAGCCGCTCGATGTAATCGAGCGTCGTCGGCCGCTGCGGATGGCGGGCGATTTGCACGCGGTCCCACGGCGTCAAATTCGCATAAATCTCGTTTTCCAGCTTGGCGAGACGCGCTTCGAGCTTTTCGATTTCCGCCGATAAATCGACGTCCGCCGTTTTCATGAACTCTTTCAACTCTTGAATTTTGCGGCGAAGCTCGACAAGCGGCTTTTCGAATTCTAATTCCGCCACCATCCCTCTTCCCCTCCTTTTTGATGAAGATCCAAGACGACCGCAAGCGTTTCTTTCAGTTCGTGGCGGTGAATGACGGCATCAAGCTGCCCGTGCTTCAGCAAAAACTCCGCCGTCTGGAAATCGTCCGGCAGCTCTTCGCGCACCGTCTGCTCGATGACGCGGCGGCCGGCAAAACCAATGAGCGCCCCCGGCTCGGCAAAGTTATAATCCCCAAGCGACGCGAAGCTCGCCGATACGCCGCCGGTCGTCGGGTGGGTCATGACGGAGATGAACAAGCCGCCGTCGTTGCTGAATCGTTTGAGCGCCGCGCTCGTTTTCGCCATTTGCATGAGGCTCAACACTCCTTCCTGCATGCGGGCGCCGCCGGAGGCGGTGAAAATGAGAAACGGCATCTGCTGTTCGCGCGCCCGCTCGACGGCGCGGGTGATTTTTTCGCCAACCACCGAGCCCATGCTGCCCATGCGAAACGATGAATCCATGACGGCAATGACGAGCGGATGGCCGTCAAGCGCCCCTTCGCCGGTGACGACCGCCTCGTTCAGCCCTGACTTGCGCCGGTCTTCTTCCAGTTTTTCTATGTAGCCTGGAAAGCCGAGCGGATTGACCGAGATCATATCGGCGTCATACTCGCGGAAGCTGCCGTCATCAAGAAGGCTTGCAATCCGTTCACGCGCCGGCATCGGGTGATGGTAGCCGCAGCTTAGGCAAACGCGCAAGTTTTTGATCAACTCTTTTGTATACATAATTTTCTTGCATTGCGGACATTTCGTCATCACGCCTTCCGGCACTTCATGCCTCGCTTGTTCTGAAGGCAGCGGTGCATACTTTTTCTTTTTCACAAACAAGTCTTTCCACACGAGGGAGCCCCTCCTTTGCGTTTTCGCCTCTCTACTACTTTATCGAAAATGGACATCATTGTTTGTCAAACGATGTCCGCCCGTTTCGACAACGGCGAAGGCCGTTCGCCTCCCAGACGGCGGCAGTCTCCGCTGGATCTTGCCTTTCCAACGCGGCGAGCAGCTGTGCATAAACGGCGTCGGAAAGGGGCGGCTCGGGCGCAAACGAAGCGGCAAACCCCGACAGCACCCGCCAAATGCGGACGAGCAGAACATTGTCAGCCGCTCCAGCCGCCGTCTCGAAAAACCGCGCGAAATCAATCGGTTTTTGACGAACGATTTTTTTCAACTCGTTTACATCCTCCGCGCTCCGGCGCCGGCACGCAAGTTCAAGCAGCAGCCGCTCGATGAGCCATTTTGTTTCCGCCAAATCCGCCTTCGCCCGTTCGTTTTCCAACAAAAACATCGCCAACAGGTCGATCAGCTGGTGGCTGCCGGCTTCACGCATATACCTCCCCTCGCCGCGCCGCGTTTCAATCAAGCCGAGAAATTCCAGCGCCCGCAACGCCTCGCGCACCGATGAACGCCCGACGCCGAGCCGTTCGGCCAGCTCGCGCTCCGACGGCAGCTTGTCGCCGGGGGCTAGGTTGTCTTCCGCCATCATGCGGTGGATGTGTTTCAACGTCTCGGCATACACGTTCTCCTCTTTGATACCATGACCCCTCTCCTTCGCTTCCTTCACTGGTCTGACCACCTAATGGTTATACGATATAACAAAATAATAAAATAGTAAAGTGCGACTTACTTGACGGCTACGCGCCCAGAGCCGAACAAGGAAAGCAATTCATCGACAAGCGGCGCGGTGAGATCGGCCGCATACCGCTCCGGCAGGCGGAGAAGCTTCCGCTTCGCTTCGTCGTACAAATACACCGGGGTGCTGCCGCAGTGTTGTTCAAGCAGCTGCTTCAGCGCAGCAAGACGCGCCTTGTCTTGGCGGCTGGCGTCGATATACAGCGCCGACGCCGCCAATCGTTCGGCCCGACGGATGATGAGCTGGCGCCGTCCGTTACGCACCTCAATCGTTCCGGCAAGCAATGCAAACTGCCCTTCCTTCAATACGCCCGCTGAACGGCGGTAAACGTTCGGAAACGCCACCGCCTCCAATTCCCCGCTCTCATCGCCGACGGTGAAAAACGCCATTTCTTCACCTTGCTTTGTCCTCGTTTTCCGTATCCGGACGACCACTCCCCCGACCACAGTTGACAGATTTTGTACATCGGCCACACAAACCGCCCCCGCCGCTTGCAGCAACGGGCGAAGCACCGCTGCCGGGTGCGGGGTGACGGCGAAGCCAAGAAACTCTGTTTCCCGCCTCCGCCGTTCGGACAAAGGCCACGAAGGTGCGGCGGCATATTTCGGTTTTAACGACAGCCCTCCGGCTTGCAGCGCCTGAACCCATTGCGCATGTTCGACCGCAACATCAATGCTGGCAAGGAGCGAAGCCCGATCTGCACCGAACTCGTCAAACGCCCCAACGGAACTGAGCGCCTCGAGCGCCGGGCGCCCGAGCCCTTTTGGCAGCAGGCGGGCGGCGAAATCAAAGAAGTCGGCAAACGGTCCGTTCGCATTCCTCTCTTCGACAATCAGCCTCGCCGCTTGGCCGACTTGCTTCACCATCGTCAGCCCGAGGCGAATGGCGCTCCCCTCCACGGAAGAGCGAAAACCGCTTTTGTTGACCGAAGGCGAGAGAACACGGATGCCTTTCTGCGTCGCTTCCCGATAGTACAACGCTGCTTTTTCCCGATCTCCGGAAGCGCCGTCCAACATGACCGTGTAAAAACAGAGCGGGTGATGGGCTTTCATATAAGCCATGGCATAAGACAACCGCGCATAGCTGACCGCATGGCTTCGGTTGAAGCCGTAATCGGCAAAACGGGCGATGTGCTGATACAATTGTTCCGCGATTTCTTTCGGATAGCCGTTCGCCTCGCAGCCGGCGACAAACGCCTGGCGCTGCTTATCAAGCAGCGCTTTTTCTTTTTTCGCCACCGCCCGGCGAAGCACGTCCGCTTGTCCGAGCGAAAACCCGGCAAGTTGGGCGGCGATTTGCATAATTTGCTCCTGATAGATCAATACCCCGTATGTCGGCGCCAAAATCGGCGCAAGGTCGGGATGAATGTACTCGACCGGCTCCTCGCCGCGCTTGCGCCGGATGTAAACCGGGATCATTTGCATCGGCCCCGGCCGATACAAAGCATTGACGGCGACGACATCTTCAAACTCGGACGGCCGCAGCTCGGCGAGCACGCGCTTCATCCCGCTTGATTCGAGCTGAAAAATGCCGTTTGTATCTCCAGCGCCAAGCAGCGCGTACGTTTTTTCATCATCAAGCGGCAGCGTGCGAATGTCAAACGGCTTTCCTGTCTGCCGCTCGATCAAGCGCACGATTTGCTCGATCAATGTGAGCGTGCGCAAACCGAGAAAATCAATTTTCAGCAATCCGAGCGCTTCAAGCGCTCCCATGGCGTATTGCGTCAGCGGCCATTCGCCATGGCTGGGCTGCAGCGGCACGAAGCGAACGAGCGGCTCCGGGCTGATGATGACGCCAGCGGCGTGGATCGACGTATGGCGCGGCAGCCCTTCCAGTTTTTGCGCAACAGCCAGCCACTCTCTCCCTTGCGGAACCGAGTCCACCGCGCGCCGAAAAGCGGCGGACTCGGCATGCCATTGGCGGAGCGTCACACTTTGTTTGTTCGGCAAGAGCGCCGCGACCTGTTCCGCCTCCCGCCCAGGGACGCCAAACGCTTTGGCCGTCTCGCGCAGCGCCGCTTTGGCGCCGAACGTGCCGAACGTGATGATTTGCGCGACGCGGTCGCGCCCGTATTGATCCGCCACATAGCGAATCACTTCTTCGCGCCGGTCATCAGGAAAATCCAAGTCAATATCCGGCACCGACGCCCGCTCCGGATTTAAAAACCGTTCAAACAAAAGCCCGTGTTCGATCGGATCGACATCGGTGATCGATAAGGCGTAGGCGACAAGCGACCCGGCCGCCGAACCGCGGCCCGGGCCGGTTAGGATGCCGCGCCGGCGGGCGTAGGCGAGCACATCGGCGACGATCAAAAAATAGTCGCTGAAATGAAGCGACTGAATCACCTCCAGCTCATGCGAAAGCCGACGCCAGTAGCGCTCATCGGCCGACGGCACGCGTCGGGCGAGCCCTTGTTCCGATAAGCGGCGCAAATAACGGTCGGCCGTCTCCCCGTCCGGAACGGGGTACGCCGGCAGCCGCCAGCCGCCAAACTCGATCTGCAGCTCGCATTGATCGGCGATCGCCAGGCTGTTCTCAAGCGCCTCCGGCAAATCCGCAAACCGGCGGGCCATCTCCTCTGGCCCCGCCAAATAACGGCCGTTATCGTCCTCAATGTCAGCGAGCAGCGCGCCGCGGCCGATGGCCTGCAAGCAACGCCACGCCACGGCATCGCTGCGTTCTACATAACGGACATCGTTCGTCGCCACGATCGGGACGCCGGTTTCCTCCGCCAGCTGCAACAGCGCGGCTTCATATGGGGCTCGCGTTTGCTCGCCGCGCTGAACGGCGACATACAGCCGTCCTGGAAACAACCGTTGGTAGCAGGCGAGCGCCTCTTTCGCCCGCTCCCATTCCCCAGCGGCCACAAGCGACTCGACGCGTCCCTCGCTTCCAGGAGTGATAGCGATGATGCCGCCGCTTAACCGAAGCAGCGCGGCTTCCTCAATCCGCTTTGCCTCCCCCGTTTGAATCGTTGTGCTGATTTCAAGCAAATGGCGGTATCCCTCTTCGTCAGCGGCCAACAGCACGAGTGGAAACGCCTCATCCCCAAAAAGAGCGACATCGGCCGTTACGCCGATGATCGGGCGAATGCCGTTCCGCCTGCATTCCCGGTAAAACGGAATAGCGCCATACAACACATTCCGATCAGTGAGCGCGAGCACTTGATAGCCAAGCTGCTTCGCCCTCGCTGCAAGCGCCTCCACCGCCGCCGCGCTTTGAAACAAACTGTATCCGCTCAACACATGCAAGTGGACGAACATACTGACCATCCCTCCCTCATCCGTGCGCTTGACGGGCGAAAACTTTTCTTTCGGCTACATACTCCGTCCACCCCATTGATATACATAGATAAGAGAGAAAGAAAGGGCGGGGAAGCGCATGAACGAAAAAGCGGCCTTCTTGCCGGCATTTATTCAAAGCTATTTTATCGCCGTCGGCGTGCTGCTTGGCGGCGCCATCATCGGCGCGCTCGGCGCGTTTTTAAGCGGCGGCCAGCCGCTGACGGCCATGTACCGATTTGCCGGCGATTTGCGCATTTGGGCGGTCGTCGCCGCCATCGGCGGGACGTTTGACACGTTTTACGTCGTTGAGCGAGGGCTGTTTTTAGGGGAAACGAAAGACATCGTGCGGCAATTTTTGCTCATTTTGTCCGCCATGGGCGGAGCACAGACCGGAGTGGCGATCATTACGTGGCTGACGCAGGAGCACATTTCGCCATGAGAATTCCTCCGTATTACCAATACCCGTCATGGCAGCGCTTTTTCGCCGGCGCGGCGATCGGAGCGCTCATCAGCTGGTTTGTCTTTTTGTATATGTTCGGCGTCTTGCAGGAAAAACAAGTGCGGCACGTCAATGAGCTCAACGAACAGATCGCCGATTTGCAAAACGAAATTCGCATTTGGCAGGAAGACTATATTCATTACAATAAGGAAATGAAAAAAAAGCTGACCGTGCAGGACGTTTCCGTCCATCTCGCCAACGCCGAGCAATATAAACTTGATTCATACACGACGTTTCGCATTGAAGACAGCGTCAAAGAAGATTTATCCCATTTGATTACGAAAGATATCGAAACGGTGTACAACAGCCGAGAACTGATTGAGCGGGCCATTGAAAACAAAACGTATACGATCCACGAGAAGACATACCGGCTTGAACTTCACACACTTACGATCTTTACCTTGTTGGCCGTCGAAGTCAAACTGGCGCCGCTTCCGTAGAGCGCGCCTTGCCGCCCCATTCCGCCGCGGCGGAGTGCCAAACAAGCGCGTCTTGCGGGAAAAGAGGGTGTCCCGAAAACCTTCGGGACGCCTTCTCCTATCAACATGAAGCTTCGCTGAAACAACAACTTTTAAAAACCACCCGTTTCCGTCACCGCTCAGCCCGGCAGACCGCTTTTACGTCTTCCATCACGCGATCCGCTTCCTCCCAAGAAGCAATGGACGCGCCGGCTGCGAGCGGATGGCCGCCGCCGCCGTAGCGTTTGGCGACCACATTGATGACCGGCCCTTTGGAACGGAAACGGACGCGGATTTCTCGTTCTTCCTCAATGAAAAACACCCAGGCGACAATGCCGTCAATATTGCCGAGCAAACTGACGAGCTGCGACGCCTCAAGCGGGGTGACGCCGTATTCCTCAAGCAGCGCCCGCGGCATTTTCACAGCCGCCACCCCTTCCTCGATCATAAAGTTCGACAGCACATAACCGCTTAAGCGGGCGAGCGGCAAGCTCGTCCGATACAATCCGTCGTACAATTCCGTCAGCGAAAAGCCGTACGAAATGAGCTCCCCAGCATAGCGGAACGTTTTTTCACTTGTGCGCGGAAACAAAAAGCGGCCCGTATCGCCGACAATGCCGGCGTAAATGAGACGCGCCGCCTCAGCGGTCATCGTCAACCCTTCCTCTTTCCCCGCCAAATAAAACTCATAAATCATCTCGCTTGTCGAACTGGCGGCGGTATCGACCCACATAATGTCGCCATACGGCGTGTCGTTCGGGTGATGGTCAATTTTCACCAGCTTTCGCCCGAGCCGATAGCGGCTGTCGCAAATCCGCTCCTCATTAGCGGTATCGCAGACGATCACGAGCGCCTGCGCGTACACAGAATCATCAATGACATCCATGTTCCGCAAAAACGACAGCGACGGATCGTCCGTTCCGACCGCGTACACCCTTTTTTTCGGAAACGACGCCCGAAGCAACGCCGCCAACCCGCCTTGTGACCCGTACGCGTCCGGGTCCGGACGCACGTGCCGGTGGATGATGATCGTGTCAAATTCACGAATCGCATCAAGAATTTGTTGATGAACCGGTTTCATTCGTTCTTCCCCTTTAGTCACCTGTCATATTCAACCGCTGGCATTTTTCTCTGCTTCTATGTACAATGGAAAAAGAAATGAACAACGGAGGGACCCAGCCATGCCAGTCCTGGTTATTTTCATTATATTTTCCTTTTCGTTTTACGTCTATTATAAAATCCGCTACGTCCGCTCCCAGCGTCCGATGGAACGCCGCTTTCTCTCGGCGAAATCGAGCATGGCGCTCGGACTGTTCGTTGCCTTGTTCGGGATCAACCAATTGTTTTTGTATCAGACAACCGTGACCTATATCATCTGCGCCATTTTTATCGCCTTAGGCTTCGGGAGCGTTTGGGCCGGCTACCGCGCCTACCGCTGCTATCTGCCGCAGGCGGTCGAAGAGGCAAAGGAAGCGGCAAAACAAAGGTAATGCCGTTTGGCGTATGCGCCGGCCAACGATAAAGGAAAAGGATGTTCCAATAAGGAAGTGGACATCCTTTTTTCCTTTGCCGTTTATCGGTCGATCAGCTGGCACATCATCATTGCTTTGCCGACAAGATCGCCTTCATTATACACTTCGACATCCACTTTCCCGAACTTGCGCCCGAGCTCTAAAAGCTTTGCCCGCACGTCGACCGTGCTGTCGATTTGCACCGGCTTGATGAAGTAAATCGTAATATTTTCCATCACCAAATCGCCTCGTTTGTACGCGCGAAGCATCCGCGCCGCCGCCTCGGTGACGATCGTCGCAAACACGCCGTACGAGAGCGTCCCTAAATAGTTCGTCATTTGCGGGGTGATCGTGCAGCGAAACAGCGTTTCTTTGTCGCCTGACTCACGAAACTGGGCGGTGATGAGATCATCGATCGTCTCCCCGACTTGCGGCTGGCGCTGCGCCATTTGCAGCGCTTTTAACACGTCTTGGCGGCTGATGATTCCTTGCAGCCGGTTATAGTCATCCACCACCGGGAGAAGCTCAATTCCTTCCCATACCATAATATGAGAAGCAAACGCCACTGACGTTTTTCCGTTCACCGTAATCGGCTGCTTCGTCATCACCTTTTCGATTGGCAGCTGACGGTCGACATCGAGCACGTCTTTTGCCGTCACAACCCCTTGCACTTTCAGCTCATCATCGACGACCGGAAACCGGCTATGGCGCGTCTCTTTGTTCAACGCATACCACCGCTCAATCGGATCATTGACGCGCAAGTACGCTGTTTTGTCAAGCGGAATGAGAATATCCTCGACCAACACAATTTCTTTTTTGATGAGCTGGTCGTAAATCGCCCGGTTGATCATCGTCGCGACCGTAAACGTGTCATAGCTCGTCGAAATGATCGGCAGCTGCCGCTCGTCGGCGAGCTTTTTCACGTGATCGGCCGTATCAAACCCCCCGGTGATGAGCACCGCCGCTCCGGCTTCGAGCGCCAGCTCATGAGCCTTCGTCCGGTTGCCGACAATCAGCAAATCCCCTGCGCCCGTATAGCGCATCATCGCCTCCAGCTGCATCGCCCCGATGACAAAGCGGTTGAGCGTCTTATGCAGCCCTTCACGCCCGCCGAGCACCTGCCCGTCGACGATGTTGACGACTTCGGCGTAGGTGAGCTTCTCAATGTTTTCTTTCCGCTTCTTCTCGATCCGAATCGTGCCGACGCGCTCAATCGTGCTCACATACCCTTTGTTCTCAGCGTCCTTGATCGCCCGGTACGCCGTCCCTTCGCTCACGCCCATTTCCTTGGCAATCTGCCGGACGGAAATTTTTTCGCCGATCGGCAGCCGATGGATGTATTCCAAAATTTGTTCGTGTTTTGTCGCCAACGATTCTTCACCCTTTACGCGTTGTTACTTTTTATTATAACGGCGGAGGCGGCGGGGGTTCAACGGGCAGGCAGCACGGACAGTGGAGAGCTGTGCAGGGCAGCTACAATACGAATTACAGCTCGATGCTTTCCCCCGGTTTCAACGCGCGGCCGACGCCCGGCGGAAGGAGCGAGACGAACCGTTCGGGGTCTTGGGCGATCGGCGGGAACGTGTTGTAATGGATCGGTACGACAAGTTTTGCCCCGAGCCAAGCGGCGGCAACCGCCGCGTCTTCCGGCCCCATCGTGAAGCTGTCGCCGATCGGCAGGAAGGCAACGTCAATGGAATGGCGCTCGCCGATCAGCTTCATGTCGGAAAACAGCCCGGTGTCGCCGGCATGATAGATCGTTTTGCCTTCGGCCGTGAACAAAATGCCGGTCGGCATGCCTAAATAAATAATTTGCTTGTCGTCGGTCACAAACCCAGAGCTGTGAAACGCCTGCGTGAACTTGACGGTGCCAAAGTCAAATTCGCGCGCGCCGCCGATGTTCATGCCAAACGTCTCGACGCCTTGCCAGCTTAAATACGTCGCCAGCTCAAATGCGGCCACGACAAGGGCGTTGTTCCGCTTGGCGATCTCAACCGTATCGCCGACATGGTCCCCATGCCCGTGCGTCAACAAAATGACATCCGCTTTCACATCCGCTGCGTTCAGATCGGTCGTCGCATTGCCGGTGATGAACGGGTCGATCAAAATCGTTTTTCCGTTCGTCTCAATGCGGACGACTGAATGGCCATGGTAGCTGATTTTCATCGTGACATCTCTCCTTTCCATATACACATGATTCGCCGCCGCCTGCCTATTTCCTTCTTTTCCCGCCTTGCCATTTACAATTGGCCCGTTTCTTGGTACGCTTAAAATAGACCATCGCGAAAAAAGGAAGGAAGGGAACGATGAACCAACGGCTGCAAGCATTTTCCTCTTGGCTTCAACAACAACATAGTTCATTCGCCTTCATCACGTCAAGCGCGAACGTTTTTTATTTGAGCGGATTTTGGTGCGACCCACACGAACGACTGCTGGCGCTTTTGGTCTTCCCTGACGGCGAACCGGCGCTCGTCTGCCCGCAAATGGAAGCCCCGCGCGCCCGCCGGAGCGGCTTTGGGTTTACGGTGATCGGCTACAACGACAGCACCGACCCATGGGAAGAGATCCGGCGCCATCTCGAAGCGCGCGGCGCAAAACCCGGCTTGATTGCCATCGAGAAACACCATTTGTCGTTCGCCCGTTTCGAGCGGCTCTCGGCGTTGTTTCCCAACGCCAAATGGCATGACGCCGAAGAAAAGCTGCGCCAGCTTCGCCTGATTAAGGATGAGCAGGAAATGAAGGTGTTGCGCCAAGCGGCGGAGCTCGCCGACAAAGCGATCGAAATCGGCGTATCGGCCATCCGCCCGGGCGTGACGGAGCTCGAGCTTGTCGCCGTTATTGAATATGAGCTGAAAAAACTCGGCGTTGAAGGGATGTCGTTTCCAACGACCGTGCTTGCGGGCGCAAAATCAGCCGATCCGCACGGCGCGCCGGGAACGGCGGCGGTCGCACCAGGCGATTTCGTGCTGTTCGATTTGGGCGTCATCGTTGATGGGTATTGCTCCGACATTACCCGCACCGTCGTCTGTCAGACGGCAAGCGACGAACAGCGGCTCATTTACGATACCGTCCGGCGCGCCCAGCAGTCGGCAATCGATGCCTGCCGCCCGCAAACCGCGATGGGCGAGATCGACCGCGCCGCCCGAAACGTCATCGAACAAGCCGGCTACGGCCCGTTTTTCACCCACCGCGTCGGGCACGGCTTAGGGATCGAGATCCATGAATACCCATCGCTTCATGGCGACAACAACGAACCGCTCGCCCCCGGCATGGTGTTTACAATCGAACCGGGCATTTACGTCCCATCCATCGGCGGCGTGCGCATTGAAGACGACGTCGCGGTCACGAATGATGGCGTCGAAGTGCTGACATCGTTTTCAAAGGAATTGCTCATTGTGTAACGGAGCGAAACGCTAGGAGACATAAGCGTGTTTGTCACTAAGGACGAGAGAAAGGTCGTTGGCAAAGGCTATCGCGAATAAGCGCATTAAAACAGCTGTCCGCCGGCGTGCCACAAGGCCGGATTGGACAGCTTTGCTCTGTTGATCGGATAGATTTGCTCGGACTTGCGCCTCCTTGGTGGCAAATCGCTGCGCTCCCACCGATCTTTTCGTCACTGCAACAACTGATGAACATCCGTATACGGCATGTTGTGCGCCGCTGCGACCGCTTCGTACACGATGTGCCCGTCGAGCGTGTTGATCCCTTTTAACAGCGCCGGGTTGTCGAGGCAGGCGGCGCGGTAGCCTTTGTTGGCGATTTGCAAGGCGTATGGGATCGTGACGTTCGTCAAGGCAAACGTTGACGTACGCGGCACAGCGCCCGGCATGTTCGCGACGGCGTAATGGACGACGCCATGTTTGACGTATGTCGGATTGTCGTGCGTCGTGACGCGGTCGGTCGTTTCGAAAATGCCGCCTTGGTCAATGGCGACGTCGACCAACACCGAGCCTGGCGTCATCGAGCGCACCATCTCTTCCGTCACCAGTTTCGGCGCTTTCGCCCCCGGGATCAAGACGGCGCCGACGACCAAATCCGATTCCCGCACGCATTCGGCGATATGGTACGAGTTGGACATCAACGTCGTCACTTGGTCACCGAACAAATCATCCAGCTCGCGCAGCCGCTCGGCGTTAATATCCAAAATCGTCACATCCGCTCCGAGGCCGACCGCGATTTTCGCCGCGTTCGTCCCCGCTGTGCCGCCGCCGATGATCGTCACTTTGCCGCGCCGCACCCCGGGCACGCCGCCAAGCAAAATGCCTTTCCCGCCGTGCGGCTTCTCGAGAAACTGGGCGCCGACTTGCACCGACATGCGGCCGGCGACTTCACTCATCGGCGTCAACAGCGGCAGCGAGCCGTTCTCAAGCTGCACCGTCTCGTAAGCGATGCCGACCACTTTTTGCTCGACGAGCGCTTTCGTAAGCGCCTCAGCCGCCGCCAAATGCAAATACGTAAACAAAATCAATCCGGGGCGAAAATAGCGGAACTCCTCAGGCAGCGGTTCTTTCACTTTCAACACCATCTCCGCCGCCCAAGCGTCTTCCGCGTTCGGCACGATCACTGCCCCGGCTTTTTCATATTCAGCGTCAGAAAACCCTGACCCAGCGCCGGCTTCCGTCTCCACGTACACGTCATGCCCCGCTTTGACAAGCGTCATCACGCCAGCTGGGGTGATGGCGACGCGGTTTTCGTTGTTTTTGATTTCTTTTGGAATGCCAATTTTCATGGCCGCTTTTCCTCCTTTTTCCTTTCCGTTCTTCCCTTATTGTTCCCTGTTCAACCGGAAAGCAATCAGAAAAGCGGCTGAAGATTCTACTGGAAAAAATGGCGGTAGATGACGTTCTCGCCGCCGGTGACGTCAATGACGGCGCCGGTGATGAAATCCGAGTTGTCCTCGCATAAAAACGCGATCACGCGGGCGATATCTTCGCCAGTTCCCGGGCGCCCGACCGGCGTTTCCGCATCCCGCCTGGCGCGGGCGTCGGCGATCCCCGCCTCTTTCATGGCGCCGACAATGTTGCCTGGGCACACCATATTGGCGGTAATGCCATATTCCGCCTCTTCAAGGGCGATCGTTTTCGTCAGCGACACAAGCCCCACTTTCGCCGCCCCGAACGCCGAGCGGTGCACCCAGCCTGGGGCATCCGCCGCTCCTTGAAACCCGTACGTAATGATGCGGCCAAACCGCTGCTTTCGCATAATCGGGATCGTCCGCCTCACTAAATGGAACACCGAGCTCAAATTGCCTTCAATCATTTCGTACCATTCGTCTTCCGTATAATCGGCCAGCTTTTTCCGCTCGAAAATGTACGGCCCCGCGTTGTTGATGAGGCAGTCAATGCGGCCGAACCGCTCCATGGCGGCGTCCACAAGCGCCGCCAAATCGTCTTTGTTCGTCACATCGCCGCGCACAAACTGGAGGCGGTCAGCGGCGCCGCGGTACTTCTCCGCAAGCGAGCGCACCGCCTGTTCATCGCTCCGGTAGTTCACCGTCACCGAATAGCCTTTTTCAAGCAGCAGCTCGGTCACTTTTCTCCCCAACCCTTTCGCTCCAGCCGTAATCAACGCATGCCGCACCGTTTCCCCTCCTTCTCGTCATTCGCTGTCTTCATTTTTACTTTACTACAAACCGGAGCGAATACAAAAAAAGAACCATAGCTCGTTGGCGCTATGGCTATTCGCCGACTTCCCGGCGCGGGTCGTAATATGATTCATCCTTGTCAACAATGCCGCTCTCATACGACTCAGCAATTTGCTCGGTGATCGTCCGCACTTCCTCCTCGTCGTACTGCCAGTCGTTATACCGCTTTTCCATTGTTTTTCCTCCCTTGTTCATAAAATCTCAATATATGGCCTAGTTTCCCGTCAAAGGGCGATGGGTATACCATATATAGAGATAGCATTTTTAACCAAAAGGAGGGGAGAACATGACCATGACCTACCAAACGATCGTCGTCGCCGTCGATGGGTCGAAAGAAGCGGAATGGGCGTTGAAAAAAGCGATCCAAATCGCCAAGCGAAACGGAACGAAACTCATTTTGTCCCACATCATCGATTTGCGCGGGTTCACAACCGTTGAAGCGCACGACTACGCTCTCGCCGAACGGTCGGAGCAATATGCGAAAGAACTTCTTGAACGGTATAAAAACGAAGCCATCGCCGCCGGGCTCGACGATGTGGACATCGCGGTCGAATTCGGCTCGCCGAAAGTGAAAATCGCCAAAGACGTCGCTCCGAAATACAAAGCCGATCTCATCGTTTGCGGGGCGACCGGTTTAAACGCTGTCGAACGGCTCTTGATCGGCAGCGTCTCGGAAAACATCGTCCGCCATGCAAAATGCGACGTGCTTGTGGTCAGAACGCCGAAAGCGTAATGCGGCGGCAGAATGACCGCTGATTCCATTTCCAAACGCGCATCCACCTGTTTGCCCCTTTCACGCCAAAAAAAGAACACCCCGTCGTTACGGGGTGCCAAGCAACTGTTTCGCCTTCGCCAGCGCCGCGCGCACTTCGGCAAAACCGGTGCCGCCGGCGCTGTTGCGGCGGTTGACCGCCGTGCGCGGGTTCAAGGCGTCATAAATGTCTTCGGCAAAGAGCGGCGACGCTTCCTTATACACGTCAAGCGGCAAGTCGGCCAAAAAGACGCCTTTTTCAATGCACAGCAGCACGAGCTTGCCGACGATTTCATGCGCTTCGCGGAACGGGACGCCTTTCGCGGCCAAGTAGTCGGCGAGCTCGGTCGCGTTCGAAAAGTCCTGCTTCGTCGCCCGCTCCATTACATCAGCACGAACGTTCATCGTCTCGATCATGCCGGTGAAAATTTTCAACGAACCGACGACCGTCTTCACCGTATCGAACATGCCTTCTTTATCTTCTTGCATGTCTTTGTTGTAGGCGAGCGGCAATCCTTTCATCACCGTCAACAACGCCATCAAGTGCCCGTACACCCGGCCGGTTTTGCCGCGGATGAGCTCGGCCATGTCCGGGTTTTTCTTTTGCGGCATGATGCTGCTGCCGGTCGCGAACGCATCGTCAAGCTCAATGAACTGGAACTCTTGGCTGGACCAAAGGATGAGCTCTTCGGCGAGCCGCGACAAGTGCATCATAAGCATCGAGCTGTTGCTCAAAAATTCGATGATGAAGTCGCGGTCGCTCACCGCGTCCAAGCTGTTTTCGTAAATATCGGCAAAGCCCAAAAGCTCCGCCGTCCGCTTCCGGTCGATCGGAAACGTCGTCCCGGCGAGCGCCCCGGCGCCGAGCGGCGACTTGTTGATGCGTTTTTGCGATTCAGAAAACCGTTCATAATCGCGCTCGAGCATCCAAAAATAGGCCAGCAGATGATGGGCGAACGAAATCGACTGCGCCCGCTGCAAATGCGTATACCCCGGCATGATCGTTTCGACATGCTTCTCCGCTTGCTTGATGAGCGCCCGCTGCAGCCCGCGGATGAGGCCGAGAATCTCGGTGACGCGCTTATGCAAATACAAATGCATATCGGTCGCGACCTGGTCGTTTCGGCTTCTTCCGGTGTGCAGCTTGCCCCCAACCGGGCCGATGTCGTCAATCAACATTTTTTCAATGTTTAAATGGATGTCTTCGTACGCAACGGAAAATTCGAGTTCCCCTTGCTTCGCCTTTTCCAACAGGCGGATCAGTCCGCCTTTGATCTTCTCGACGTCTTCCGCCGGCAAAATGCCGCACTCGCCGAGCATCGTCACATGGGCGAGGCTGCCTTCAATGTCTTCTTCCACGAGCTCTTGGTCGAACGGGATCGACGCGCCAAACTCGTCGACCCATTCTTCCGCTGTTTTCGTAAACCGTCCGCCCCAAAGCTTTTTCACGAATCTCGCCGCAGAGGAATGCGACTTCCTCCTTTCCCTTTATGAAGTGTCATCGTTTCGTTCATTGACCGGCCGGCACCGACGCCTTGTTTTGCTTGTTCACGATGCTGTTGACTTTCGTCGGCAAGCCGTACAGCGAGATGAACCCGACGGCCGCTTGATGGTCAAACTCGTCTTCCGAGGTGTATGTCGCTAGTTTTTCATCGTAGAGCGAGAACGGCGATTTGCGCCCTTCGACGATCGCATGGCCTTTAAACAGCTTCACACGCACGACGCCGGTGACATGTTTTTGCGTTTCTTTCAAAAACGCGACAAGCGCGTCTTTGAGCGGCGAGAACCAAAGGCCGTTGTAGATGACCTCGGCGATTTTTTGCTCGATCAGCGGTTTAAAATGGGCGACTTCTCTCACCAATGTCAAGTCTTCCAGCTCTTTATGCGCTTTAATGAGCGTGATCGCCCCTGGGCATTCATACACTTCGCGCGACTTGATGCCGACGAGGCGGTTTTCGACATGGTCGATGCGCCCGACGCCGTGCTTGCCGGCCAACGCGTTCAGCTCCAAAATGAGTTGCGCGAGCGGGTGGGATTTCCCGTTCAACGTCACCGGCACGCCTTGTTCAAAGCCGATTTCGATCACATCCGGCACGTCCGGAGCGTTCTCGAGCGAAGCGGTCAGCTCATACGCCTCTTCCGGCGGCGCCGCCCACGGATCTTCCAAAATGCCGCATTCGTTGCTTCGGCCCCACAAGTTTTGGTCGATCGAAAACGGGCTGTCAAGGTCAACCGGAATCGGAATGCCGTGCTTTTTCGCGTATTCGATTTCTTCCTCACGCGACCAGCTCCACTCGCGCACCGGAGCGATCACGTCCAAATCCGGATTGAGCGCTTTGATCGACACTTCAAAGCGCACTTGGTCGTTCCCTTTCCCCGTGCAGCCGTGGGCAACGGCGACCGCGCCTTCGAGCTCGGCGATTTCAACGAGTTTTTTCGCAATGAGCGGACGCGACAGCGCCGAGACAAGCGGATATTTCCCTTCATACAGCGCATTCGCCTGCAAGGCGATGAGCGCATACTCGTTCGCAAACTCGTCTTTGACGTCGATCACGTACGATTTGATCGCGCCGACTTTGAGCGCTTTTTCTTTTACAAAGTCAAGGTCTTTCCCTTCGCCAAGGTCCAAGCAGCACGCGATCACATCATAACCGCGCTCTTGGAGCCATTTGATCGCCACCGATGTATCTAAACCACCAGAGTATGCCAGCACCAATTTCGGATTTGCCATGGTCGTTCTCCTCTCCTGTCACATAAATATACTTTAATATAAATAAATATTCATCGCGATACATTATCACTTTATCAGCTTTCGGATGATTTTTCAATATGTATTCATGAAAAAGCATCAAAATTCCACCATGCCCTGCGGGGACATTTAGTATAATATGAAGAAGAAAAGGGGGGCCAATTGAGGATGAACGGCATCTTCATCGAAGACAAACGGCTCGGCATCCGCCTGCCGCATCTGGACAAGCCTTGGGAGGACTACAGCCCGAACGAACAAGAGGCGATTTTGCTTGAATGGGAAGCGATCCGCGGCTTGATCCCCGACCGCATCGCCGCGCTGGAGCGGGAAATCAACGAAAAACAAGACGCGCTCGGACAAGAAGCGGATTTCGCACGTTCGTGCCGGCTGAATGCGGAAGTGGCCGAACTCGCTTCCATCATCAATGATTTATGGATTTGGTATCGGGTCAGTCCCAATATTTCCTTTAAAAAAGCAGCGGCGGTAAAAAGCAAAACACGCTGACGAAACCGGCCGCCTCTTTTTTGTCCATGGCCGTGTCACATGCGGTCTTTGCCGCAGCTTTCGAGATCACATCCTTTGTCCGGATTATGTACAAACAGATTCGCTTGCCATGACACTGTTCTTTAACAATATGTTGAATTTTAGTTCTATTTGAATTATTACTGTAGATGAGCAAATTCGCTAACATAAATTTACATCAAAACAAAAAAGGAGACATGAACCCGATTCCTTGGTTAGAATAGATGTGTCATCAAACCATTCACAAGGAGGTTCATGTCTCATGAATAGATTCGCACATCACCAAGGAATTCACAAGTTTTTCACGATGTTAGGGTTGTCACTTTATTTCTCGAAACCAGTCATGAAGCATCTCGTTCATATCGTGGATGCAATGATGACAAAGGGCTTTTCGGGAACATTGACCGATCTCCATCATGGGAGTTTTCACCCGAATCATCGCACGACACTGAGCCATTTTTTCACGAAAAGTCCGTGGGATGAAGAAACATTGCTTCGCAAACTCCAGCAGTGGATCCTTCGTCGCGTCGGACGAAGCGCGAAACGAGAGAATCAACCCATTTTTGTTTCGATCGACGATACGATTTGCCAAAAAACGAAGCCTTCGCCACGGGCAACAAACGCCATTCAAGGGTGTGATTGGCACGATTCTCACGCAGAGAAAAAGTCGATCTGGGGACATTCTCTCGTTTGGCTTATGGTTCATACTGCAACCCAGGCGTTTCCCTTTGCCTTCCGCCTTTATGATAAGACGGCTGGGAAAAGCAAGGGGGAACTCGCGATCGAGATGCTTTCTTCGTTGGATGTGAATCGTCCCGTTTATGTGCTGATGGATTCTTGGCATCCATCGAAAGCGCTCGTGGAAGCTTGTCTGAAAAAAGGATTTCACGTCATCGCGATGCTCAAAACGAACTGCATTCTCTATCCGAACGGCATCGCCGTTCAAGCGAAGCAGTTGAGCCGCTCCATCGAACCAGACGACACTCGCCTCGTCACGGTGGGAGAAGAGCGTTATCGCGTCTATCGCTGCGAAGGAGCGCTCAACGGTCTCGATGATGCGGTGGTGCTGCTGGTTTGGAAAGCCGATCAACCGATGACACCCGAACATCTTCACTGCGTCTTGAGCACCGACCGAGAGCTAAGCGATGAAGACATCTTGCGCTGCTACGCCGAGCGTTGGTCGATCGAATGCTTCTTTCGTCAAGCGAAAGATCAGCTGAAACTCGATGGATACCGCGTTCGCGGGCGTCGGGCGGTGAAACGGTATTGGATCTTGGTGCAGCTGACTTACGTGTACAGTATGTTCGAGTCCAACTGTGATTTTTCGGATGGGCTCGATCTCCTGCGCAAGAGAAAAGGACATAGCCTCGTGGAGTTCATTTACAGCGCAGCAAAACAAAATATTCCTATTGACGCCGTGAAAACACAGCTCCATGTGGCATAAGGGGTACCCTGTTTGTCTCTTTTTACATGGTAATTATTGTTATAAAAATTACTCAACTACAGTTATTATTAATTTGACTCCTTTTCACACAACACGGAGGGATCAGACATGGCCAACAATCTATCACCAGCTTCACTTATTCAATCGTTTTCTTGGGATCAGGCGTTCGCCCACTACGACGGAGATCCGCGCGGCCGATTCAACGCCGCCCACGAAGTATGCGACCGGTACGCCGACGATCCGAGCCGCATTGCGCTGTTTTATGAAAACGCTTTAGGAGAGCAAAAAACGATCACCTATCGGCAATTGCGCGATTGGTCGAACCAAATGGCGAACGTGTTCCGCAAGCTGGGCGTGAAAAAAGGGGATCGCGTCTGCGCGCTGATGCCGAAAAACCCGGCCCTTGTCGTCTACATTTTGGCGGCTTGGAAAGTCGGCGCCGTGTATGTGCCGCTCTTTACCGCGTTTGGCCCGCAGGCGATTGAATATCGCATCAACCATTCCGAGGCGAAAGTCCTCTTGACGAACAAGGAACAGCGCGCCAAACTGCCGCCGCGGGACAACATGCCGACATTGGAGCACATTTTTGTCATTGACGGATCGTCTCATGATCAAGACCAGCCATTTTGGGAAACGCTTTCATCGATGCCGACTGAGCACTCGATCGAAGAAACGACGGTCGACGATCTGCTCGCGATTCAGTATACGTCCGGCTCGACCGGGATGCCAAAAGGCGCCATGTGGCCGCATAACGTGCTCATCAACATTTATCCGTATATGCGCTATGCGATTGGCCTGCGCGATGACGATGTCTTTTTCGGCGGGGCGGATCCGGGCTGGGCGTACGGGCTGATCTTTTGCACCTTCGCGCCGATGGCCTTTGGTGTGCCGATCGTCTTTTACGAAGGGCCGTTTAAGCCGGAGACGTGCTATTCCTTGATGGAAAAATACCGGGTGACCAATTTCGCGTCCGCCCCGACCGCGTATCGGGCGATGGCGGCGGCCGGCGCGGACGTCATTCGCCGCTATCAACTGAACGTGCGCGCCATGAGCTCGGCCGGCGAGCCGCTCAATCCGGAAGTCATCCGCTTTTTCCAAGAGCATTTGGGCGTTACGATCCATGACCATTATGGCTTGTCGGAAACGTTGATGCTGATCGGAAACTTCAACGCCGCCGAGATGGAAATCCGGCCAGGCTCGATGGGATGGCCGCTGCCGGGCTTTGACGTGGCCCTGCTCGATGAGAATGGAACCCCAGTCGCCGACGGCGAAGTCGGACAAATTGCCTTTAACACCGACTCGATCCCAAACGTCTTTAAGGGGTATTGGAAAGACCCTGAAAAAACCGCCGAGCGGCTCGTCGGCAAGTGGTTTTTGACCGGCGATTTGGCGACAAAAGACGAAGACGGGTATTTCTGGTTCCAAGGACGGGCGGACGACATCATCTCGAGCGCCGGCTACCGCATCGGGCCGTTTGAAATTGAAAGCTGCCTCCTTGAGCATCCGGCTGTCGTCGAAGCGGCCGCCGTCGGGAAGCCGGATCCCGTCAAAGGGGAAATCGTCAAAGCGTTTGTCGTGCTCAGAGAAGGCTTTGCGCCGTCGGACGAGCTGGCCGAAGAGCTGTCCTTGTTCGTCAAAACGCGCTTATCCAAACATGAATACCCGCGCGAAGTCGAATTTGTCACCGAATTGCCGAAAACGCCGAGCGGAAAAATCCAGCGGTTCATCCTTCGCAATCAAGAAAGGGGAAAGCAGATCAAGGCCTAACCGACAAAGAGGATGCCCCGGCAACGGAGCATCCTCTTAGCCGTTATTTCTCATCGTTTCCAATGCCCAACATCTTCTTTAGCCGGGGCAGCTTCCGCTACTTCTTCCCATCTTTCCGCACTTCCCTCACCACATGCCCCAATTCCGGCAAAATGAGCTTCGTCATCGCCAGCCGCACGGCGCCGGTGGAGCCGGGGGTGCAAAAGATGGCGGTATCCATCGCCACGCCGGCGACAGCGCGCGACAGCATGGCGGCCGGGCCGATGTCTTCGGTGTAGCTTAGGAAGCGGAACAGCTCGCCAAAGCCGACAAGTTCTTTCTCAAGCAACGCACCTACCGTTTCGATCGTCACGTCGCGCTTGGCGATGCCGGTGCCGCCGTTCGTGAGCACCGCATCAACATCAAGGCGGCGGCAGCCGTCAAGCACTGCCTCGCGAATGGCGTCCGCTTCGTCTTTCACGATCTCATAGCCGACGACCTCATGCCCGGCTTCCGTGAGTAGCTCGATCATCAGCCGGCCGCTTTGGTCGGTTTCCTCCGTTCTCGTGTCGCTGACGGTGATGACTTTGCAGCGGACGGTTTGGGGAGCTTCTTGTTTATGGACAGCTGTGCTCATTCCCTCATCTCCTTTTGTCATTGTGTTGTTGGCTATAGTATAGCAAAAATTACCCAACTCTTGCCGGCTGCTTCTCGCTGGCGAAACGAAAGGAAAAGACCCCATCGTGAAATCGATGTCTTCCGCCTACACTCCACAAGACAACCAATCGGCTGTCCCGAAGGCGCGCCTGGCCGTTTTCGGGCGGCCGTCTTTTTTGTACACTTTCGGATAAAACTATTTGTTATATAATAGACAGAATTGTTATAATATTAACACATAGAGAAAAACGCAATTGTCCACTCATGGATAACGGACAAGTCGGCAAAAGGAGGGAAAAGCGGTGCATCGTACGCTAAGTGAAAAGCTACAGGCCATTTTGCAAGATGGGATGGCGGTCATCGGACGGCACCGCGAATCGATCGCAGCCCGCTGGAATGAAAAATTAGGCGAATTGAAGAAAAAGCAGCATATCGCGGCCCATTCACTTGAAGCGGCCATTGAACTGCTTTCCAAACACATGACGGAAGCGAATGGCGAGGCGCGCGAATGGCTGAAAACGATCGGTGAAGCATGGCGCAGCCATTCATGTTTTTCGCCGTCCAACAAAATGACGTTTGTCTTTACGATGCTCGAAAATGCGGTGCACGAAGTCGTTCAAGCCATCCCCGGCAGCACATTTCATGACCATCAAGCCGTTCAATATTTGTTTTCCAAAATGTATGAGGCCGTTTTTTCCCCAACGGTCGACAACCAGCCGGACATCGGTCGGTTTTTGGAACAGCTTGCCGTCTCGAGACAAATGCCCATCCATTGGATCGCCGAACTGGACAAGGCGGACGGCCGCTTTTACGTCAAAAAACTATACGGAGAAGCAGAGTGGCTGCCGACAGACGTCCACATGATGGGGGCTGACACCATTTTTTCCTTGGGTGAACAGCTGCTTGCCTATATGCCAAAGGCGAGGGGAAAGAAACGCGTCATTCCGCTTCCATGGGAAGAAAGCGTTTTCCTATTTTGCACAGATGAAGCGGATCACCAAGTTCTTCCGTTTCTCCTTCATTCGTTCGAATTGTTTCACGCCGGGGGAATGGCGCTTGAGCAAACGAAACAAGACCAGCTTTGGAAAGATGCCGTCATTTTATTTGACCGGTTGATCATGCGTGCGAAATCATTGCAGCAGGCGGTGGAATACATTTCCTCCGGTTTTGTCTCCTATTTGCCGTTTGAACGATGCGCACTGTTCGCCTACTCGAGTGTCAATGAAAGCGGATTCGGACTTTACGGATACAAACTGGACATCGATCAAATCAAAAGCATTCGCGAGGACATTAATGCCTTGCCGCTCATTAAACAGTACGTGCAGCAGCTGCAATTGCTTGGCAATCATATGGCGAACGTTCCGCCCATTTACTTGTCTGATGCAGCGGAAGGGTTGCCGGCGAAATATGTGGAACAATTCCAGCTCGAATCGATCGTCATCGCTCCGATTTACGCTCCATCGGAAAACCGGCTCATCGGTGCAGCCATTTTGGATCAAGGCCCCGGGCAACCTTTCACGTTATCGAGCGACATTTTCACCGCGGTCATGAAATTCGGCCAAAGCGCCGGCGAAGTGCTGGCGAAATTCAACGGAGGCCGTCCGGAGCTCGTTCCATCAGTGCCGCACTTGTCGCCGCGGGAAATCGAGGTGCTGAAGCTCGTCGCCGAAGGGGCGTCCACGTATGAAGCAGCGAAGCGGCTCCATTTGAGCGAGTATACGGTGCGCGACTATGTATCGGCCATTTTGCAAAAAATGAACGCCAAAAATCGGACGGAAGCCATTGTGAAAGCGATCCGCGACGGCATTATTTGAAGCGCCGGCGCGGAAAAAAGAGCGCGCCGCTTTTTTTTTTGCCTCTTGACAGCGGCGCGTCCCCGCGCTTTATGGCAGCGCCCGCAGCCAGCGTTTCAGCTCATTTTTCTGTTGTTCGAGCTGTTGTTTCACTTCCTCAAGCTGTTCAAGCTGCGCTTTATACTGTTGAATGCGTTCCGACACCTGTTCGATCATCCCCTTCTCTTCTCCCGCATCGGAAAGCGGCGCAGGCAGTTCCTGCGTCGGCAGCCGTTGTCCGCTCCCCGTCCCATCCGGCGGCTTATGCTCCTTTAACTCCTGCTGCATGTCTTTCAACTGTTCATTTGTCTGCTGCCAGATGGCATCGATTTGTGCCAGCTGTTCAGTCAGCTGCTCCGTCTGGTTGCGGATCATCTGCTCGATGCCATCGAGCGTCTTCCCGCTCACCCCGGATTGCACCACATCGCTGATTTGGTCAATCAGCTCGCTTGTTTTCTTCTGTTCTTCTTTCACTTCCTCGATCAACCCGCCCGCCGGGTCAAGCGATGGAAGGGTGATGGTTGACGGCTGCTCGGCAGGAGCAGTTGGGATCGATGGCGTCCCTTCTTTCTCAGGTGCCGGTTTTACGGATGGCGGATCGTTTCCGTCCCCCGCCCCATTGCTGCTTCCATTCGTCGGCCCACTGGGCGCAGCGGAAGATGGTTCATCCGGCGATGCGCTCGGTTCCGATGGCGCGGTTGGCTTTTCTCCTGATGACGGCGCAGCCGGCTGATCGGTTTCCGTTGACGTCTCTGGCGGTTGGCCCCCATTCGATTTCATCGAGCTGCCCTCATCCACTGAAGCCGTTCCGAACGCCGCAGCAGCGGATAACTGCGGAATGACAAGCTCATCCGCCGTCAGTTCTGTCGCGACTACCGTTACATCTTTCAAACATTGCTCGACAAGCGGCACGCCATCCATGCACAGACCGCCGATTTCCATTTTTTTCACTCTCATTTTCATCCATTTTGTCCGCGCAACTTGATCGGTATGGAACGTAAACGACACAGTGTGCCCCGCCATCGTTTGTTGTTTCGTCAATGTCATCCCGTATATTTTCGCTTGAATAAAGGCGATGGGCATATCTCCCGTTAAAACGACCGGCGCTTTGAGAATGATTCCGCCTAAATCGATCGTCCCAACCACTTTATCTGCATGTATGACAAATCCGGACGGTTCCTGTCCTTCTGCCGCCGCCCGGCCAGCGCCGCCCAAAAGCCAGCCAACAACGGCAGCCAAAACGGTTACAACAGAAAGAGCAACGATTCTTCTCAAACGTTCAGCCATCTTCATCCCCCTGTTGGTGGCGGAAACAGCCGCTCCCCCGCTGGTTTTCAGCGTTCCGCCTCACTCAACGTTTTTTCGAGCTCCTCGACGCTGTCATACCGTTTCGCTCGGCTGATTTGTTTTTTGCGAATGTTGAACTGTTTGACGACATAGTTGTTCAGCATGTCGTAGTCGATCTCGAGCGCATATGTGCGGGCGAGCTGCTGCTGGCGCTTTCCGAGCTCGGTCAAATAGGCGACGTAGCCGACGACATGCGGCCATAATTCGTCCATATAGCGGATGAACAACTCATAATATCGTTCGTTTTCATTGACGAGCCGTTGGATCGTATAAATGCCGAACTGAATGTGCCGGCCTTCGTCCATGTTCAAGTAATCGATCCCTTGGAGCAACCCTGGGAACAGCCCGGCTTTTTTGTAAATTTGCCGGAACGTGTAATAGCCCGATTCGGCGAGCGTCCCTTCGACGATCATGTTGTAGACGGTGGCGGCGCGGATGACCGCTTCCGGCGAGTCGTCGGTGTACAGCCGGTTCATCGCCTCCGGCAGCGCTTCGTAAAAAATGCGTTTATAATGGTCGTTATGGAAGACGGACAAGTCCATGGCCCCGATGCCGACTTCCTGCTGCCAGCGGGAAAACATCTCGACATGTTTCGCCTCATCATGCATAAACGTCGTCAAAAACATCACATCTTCGAGCCGCCCTTGGCGCGCGAGGGCGTTCGTCATCGGCAAAATATCGAGCGTCACGGCCTCCTCGCCGGCGGAAAAGCCGGCAACGAGCGGCAGCGCCGCGATCTTTTCTTCGCTTGTCAAACGCGCGAAATCTTCTTTGTCTTGGCTGAAATCGATGTCCGCCGGGTTCCATTTCCCGTTCCGCTTCGCTTTTTCATACAATTTGTACATCGGATGCTCCCAATCGATCGTTCCTTTCACCGTTTGAAATCCATCGTGATGGACCATCGTGATCTCCCTCCTTGAAATGCTCTATTAGGAAACCACCTTCGACCTTAAAACAAAGTCATCGGCCGGTCGTTCATATCGCAAATGACCGTTTTCGTTTCTAAATACGCTTCAAGCGCCTGCATCCCGAGCTCGCGGCCGAGGCCGCTCTGCTTATAACCGCCAAACGGCGCAGTCGGCGACAGCACTTGGTACGTGTTGATCCACACGGTTCCGCTTTTCACCCGCCGCGCTAAGCGGAGCGCCCGCTTGATGTCATTCGTCCAAACCGCCGCCGCCAAGCCGTAAATCGTATCGTTGGCAATGGAGGCGGCTTCCTCTTCATCTTGAAACGGAATGACAGCGGCGACCGGCCCGAAAATTTCTTCACGGGCGATGCGCATCGATGGCGATACATCGGCAAAGACGGTCGGTTCAATGAAATAGCCGCCGCCAAGCCCATCTAAAGCGCTCCCTCCCGCAACGAGCTTCGCCCCTTCCTGCTTGCCGATGTCAATGTAGCGCAATACTTTCTCGTATTGCTCCCGGCTGATGACGGGGCCAAGGTCGCTGCGCGCATCCGTGCCGGGCCCGACTTTCAGCTTTTTCGCTTTGCTGGCCAACAGCTCGACAAACGTTTCGTAAACCGGCCGTTCCACTAAAATGCGGCTCCCGGCCTGGCATACTTGCCCGGAGTTGTAGAACACGCCAAACAGCGCGCTTTTTGCCGCCTGTTCGAGATCGGCATCGGCAAAGATGATGTTCGGCGACTTGCCGCCGAGCTCAAGCGTCACCCGCTTAATGTGGGGAGCGGCCGCCTGCAAGATGTGGCGCCCGGTTTCCGTTTCGCCGGTAAAGGCGATTTTCGGCACGCGCGGATGGCGGACGAGCGCTTTTCCGGCCTCATCGAGTCCAGGCAGGACGTTGATGACGCCTTCCGGCACGCCGGCCTCATGGCAAATCTCAGCAAGCTTCAACGCCGTCAGCGGCGTTTCCGGCGCCGGTTTTACCACCATCGTACAGCCCGCCGCCAGCGCTGGGGCGATTTTCCACGTCGGCATCAAAAGCGGAAAGTTCCACGGGGTGATGAGCCCAGCCACCCCGATCGGCTCCTTCATCGTCCACGCCATATAATCCGGCGCCGAGCCGGCGACGGAAAACGGCAGCACCTCCCCTTGCGGCTTGACGACAAGCGAGGCGAAAAAGTCGAAGCAGTCGGCGGCGAGCGGAATTTCAATAAACAACGCTAGATTGATCGGCATGCCGTTTTCCCGCGTCATGAGCTGCGCCAGCTCGCAATGATGCTGGCGGATCAGTTCAGCGATGCGGCGCAAGATGCGTCCGCGCTCAAGCGGGGAAATGGCCAGCCAGCGCCGATCCGAAAACGCCTCTTCGGCGATGGCGACCGCCGCGTCAACATCGTCCTCGCCAGCGTTGGCGACGCGGGCCGTCACTTCGCCCGTCGCCGGGTCGATGACGTCAAACCGTTCGCCGCTGGCAGCCGGCCGCCATTCTCCATCAATCCATAAATCGGCTTCCGTCGTTTGCGCCGAAATCATTGTCATCTCCTCCTTTCCATCGCTCCACGTTCCCGATTGATCGGATCTTGAAACCAAGCTACGGCAATAAATCGCTCCGCCCGATTTCCTGCAAATAGTCGCGGTACGCCGGGTAAATGGCGTCAAGCTGCGGCAATACTTTCAAGGCGTTCACAAGCGGGCCTTGCACTTTGATTTGCTGGCGGGCGAGCGCCTGCTGCAAGTCGAGCTTCCCAAGCCAAAACTTATGCCCGACATCCGCCGTCTGCTCAAAAATGAGCTCCGGGCGCAGCGCTGTTTCGCCGCAGATAATTTTCAATTTCCCATTTTCATGCGTCCACGTAATTTTCGCTTCCGGCTTATGGAAAATGTATTGGACAAACGCGTCATATCCAGGTCCTAGCTCCGTCGCCGCAATCAATTCTTTTGACTCTTCCGTTTCGGCCACGCGTTCAAAAAAGCGGCCGAGAACGTCGTATACTTCCTGCTCGCTTTGAAACACCGGCATGTCAATCCCCCTCTCGTCTCGATCGTTCCACGTTTTTTTCGATCCCCTTGTTTGCCCGCCCAAACACCGGCCTTCCCGTTTTCGTCCAAGGGCAGATGGAACGCCCTCTTTCCGACCGCCCAACGGCTTCTCTTGTTTGTTCACCCAAACGCACGCGGGGCGGCTTGTCGTCTCATTCTTCAAAGCGAATGATGCCGCGAATGTTTTGCCCGCTCTTTAAGGCGGCGAATCCGTCGTTGATTTGATCGAGCGAATAGACGGCGCTGATGAGCGGTTCGAGCTTCAGCTTGCCCGCCGCGTACAAATCAAGCAGCTTCGGGTAGTCAATCGGCGGATTGCCTTGGCCAAGCCAAGAACCGGTCAACGCTTTGGATTGGGACGGCAGCGAAAAGGCGTTGATCTCCACCGCTTCATGCGGCGCGGCGATGCCGACGATGACCGTCGTTCCCGCTTTTCGCGTCATGTTGTATGCGTCGGCCATCGTCTCCGGGCGGCCGATCGCTTCAAACGCATAGTCGACGCCGATGCCGTCGGTCAAGTCGAGCACGGCGCTGACGGCATCGTCCTCGCGGGCGTTTACGGTGTGCGTCGCCCCGAACGTTTTCGTCATCGCCAATTTTTCCTCGACAATGTCGACGGCGATAATTTGTTTGGCCCCGGCGAGCGCCGCTCCTTGGATGATGTTGAAGCCGACGCCGCCGGCGCCAATCACAGCGACTGTGCTGCCCGGGCGCACTTGCGCTGTATGAATGGCGGCGCCCACCCCGGTCATGACGCTGCAGCTGATCAATGCCGCCAACTCAAACGGCACATCACGGCGAATCGGGATGGCTGCCTGCTCCGGCACGATGGTGTACTCGCTGAACGCGCCGGCGGTTAAAAATTGATAGACGGGTTTTCCATGCAGCGAAAAGCGCGTCGTCCCATCCGGCAGCGTGCCGGTCGCCATCAGCCGAGCCGCCTCCTCGCATAGATCGGGCCGCCCGGTGCGGCAATAGCTGCACGTCCCGCATGACGGCACCCAATTGAGCACCACATGGTCGCCTTGTTTGACACTTGTCACCCCTTCCCCGACTTCCTCGACAATGCCCGCTCCTTCGTGGCCGAGCACAATGGGAAGCGGGAGCGGCAATTGCCCTTGAACCACATGCCAATCGCTATGGCAAAGGCCCGCCGCTTTCATTTTCACTTTGACCTCCCCGCGCTTGGGGCTTGCCAAATCCAGTTCTTCGATTGACAGCGGCTCCCCGTAGCGGTGCAATACTGCGGCTTTTGCCATGTCGTTCCCTCCTTTTCCATCCGCCCATTACGCCCGCTTGCCGGCCATATCCGCTTCCTCTTCACGGATGCCGCGGCCCCGCAATGCATCCAAATAGGCGTCCCATTCCTGCTTGAGCGTTTCTTTCAGCTTGAAAAGGCCGATGACGAGCGGCCGGGTCGAATGGTCTTGCAAAAACACATCGCGGATGACATCCTCAAACTCTTCCTTTTTCCCCGGCAGGCCGTGGTCTTTCCCATACAGCAAATGCTTATCGAGCAACCGCCGGATCGTCGGGCTTCCCGGCCCGCCGCTTTGCCGGTAAAACGCTTCGATGCGCTTTGACATCGTCAGCTCTTCTTGTTCCTCGCGCATGTTCCTTCCTCCCTCTTTAAAATCGCGGCCGCTGTTTGCGCGTCCGGAACAGCCGCCAGCCAAGGAAAACGACCAAGATGACAGAAACGGCCAACCCGATGTTGGCGATCGTCGTTTTCTCCATGCCGAGAAACGTTCCGCCCGGGATGCTGGCGACAATAAACCCGGTGGCCATAATGATGGCAAACGCGATGAGGGAAAGCGCCAAACGGTTGGCGATTTGGTTGAGCGTATTGCGCGTCACCGGGTCGGTTTGGACTTGCACGGTCATGCGCCATTTGTTTTCGGCCATCGTCTCCAACACTTTGTTGAACCGGCGCGGGAAGGTGGCGATCATTTCCGCCGTTTCAGCGACAAGACTCGCGTTGGCGCGAAAATTAAAGCGCTTTCCGAGGATGCTTTTTAAAATTGGAATTTCATACGCCTCCACGACTTCGCCGTACGAAATTTCCGGGCAAATCCAGCGCGCCGTCCCTTCGGTGGCGGAAAATCCTTTCGCCCAAAGCGCCAAGCCGTTCGGGACTTTGCAGTAGTTGCGGAGCCCGATCGCCGTCGCTTCAAGGACGAGGCGGCCGTAGTTGTAGCGGCTGCTCCCTTGATGGGCGGACACATAGTTTAACGTCAACGTCCGCAGTTCATCTTTCAATTTGACAACATCGGTGTAAATGGTGGGCGACATCAGTTCCATAAACACTTCGGCGGCGTCTTCCGCCTGGTTGAGCTGGATGTGCAAAATGACACGCATCAAAATTTGCGCCATCACGCTGTCCATCCGCCCGGTCATCCCCCAGTCGATGATGACCGCCTTTTTCGTCCGCTTGTCGATCATAATGTTGGAACCGTGGGCATCCGCATGATAATGGCCGTCGAGCATCGTTTGCACGTAATGATGGACAAGATCGATCATGATGTTGATCCGCTCTTCGAAGGTGAGAAAATCGACAGGGAAGTCTTTAATGAGCCAGCCGTCAATGTATTCCATGATCAAGACGCTTTTCGTCGCTTCATACACGTGCGGAACCGTGACATGTTCAGCCCTCCTTTCGTACTTTTGCTTCATTTCTTGCATTTTTCTTGCTTCTTCCGTCATGTCCAGCTCATCCATGGCGCTGCTGTAATAATCTTGCACGAGCCCCCCGAGGTCAAGGGCGGCCTGCAGTTCAGGCGGCAGCCGCTTTTGCAGGCGGGCGGCCATTTTTTTAATGATGGCGATATCGGTTTGAAACAGTTTTTCGACCGTCGGGCGCACGACTTTGACCGCGACAACCGGCCCGTCTTTAAGTTTCGCTTTGTACACTTGAGCGAGCGACGCCGAGCCGAGCGGCTCCTCCTCAATCCATTCAAACGTCTCCAAGCCGTCAGGCAGCTCCCGCTCCAAAATGTATTCGATTTTGGCAAACTCAATGGGCGGCACCCGGTCAAGCAATTTCTCCAGCTCAAGCGTAATCGGCTCTGGCAATAAGTCTTGCCTTGTGACAAGCACCTGCCCGAGCTTGATGAACGTCGGGCCGAGCTCCTCAAACGCTAGGCGCAGCCTCCGGCCGATATGGTGCAAATATTGTTTGTCTCCCTCGTTCCCTCGCAGCTTGCGGGCAATGGCGTCGCCCAGCACCATGCCAAGCCCGTTTTTGACAAGCACAGCGATGATTTTCCGCCGCCGTTTTCCCGCCGTAATGGCAGCCAGCTCCTCTTCAATGGCAGCGCCAATGGCCGCAAAGTCGCGCGCTGGTTTTGGCTTGGCCGTTTCGAGTGATGCGTGCAACCCGCTTTCCTCCTTTCTGCTTACAGCCGCTCGATGATCGTGGCTGTCGCCATGCCAAAGCCGATGCACATCACTTGCAATCCGTATTTCCCGTCCATGTCCTCAAGCTCATGGAGCAGCGTTGTCATCAGCCGGGCGCCGCTCGCGCCGAGCGGGTGTCCGAGGGCGATCGCTCCGCCGCGCGGATTGACTTTTGCCATATCCGGCTCGAGCTCCCGCTCCCACGCCTTCACGACCGAAGCGAACGCTTCATTGATTTCGATGACATCGATTTGCTCAAGGCGCAGTCCCGTTTTTTCGAGCACGCGGCGCGTGGCCGGGATGACGCCCGTGAGCATCAGAATCGGATCTTCGCCGACGACCGCGCGGGCGACGATGCGGGCTCTCGGTCGCAAACCGAGCTGCCGGGCTTTTTCTGCCGACATGAGCAGCACGCCCGCCGCTCCGTCGCTCACTTGGCTTGAGTTGCCGGCCGTGATGACACCGCCTTTTGGCTGAAATGATGGCGTTAACGCTGCTAACTTTTCGAGCGAGGTGTCGCGCCGAATCCCTTCGTCGCGGGTGAAGGACACCGTCCCCTCCTCGCCCGGCACGTCAAGCGGAATGATTTCCCGCTCAAACATCCCGCGGTCGGTTGCCGCCGCCGCTTTTTCATGGCTTTGCAAGGAAAACGCATCAAGCTCTTCCCGCGACAATCCCCATTTTTTCGCGATCATCTCCGCAGAAATCCCTTGCGGCACGATGTTGTACCGACTTGTCAGCTGGCGGCTGAACCGCCCCATGTCGCTTCCCATCGGAACGCGCGTCATGCTTTCGACCCCGGCGGCGATGGCGATGTCGATGTCGCCAGCCAAAATCGCTTGCGCCGCGCTATGGATGGCCTGCTGACTCGAGCCGCACATCCGGTTTAAGGAAAACGCCGGCACTCCGACCGGAAATCCGGCGGCGAGCACCGCTTGGCGGGCGATGTTGCCCCCTTGCTCTCCGGTCATCGTCACACAGCCGACGATGACATCTTCCACCAGGCCGGCATCCAGCCCATTTCGGTCGACAAGCGCCCGCAGCACCGGAACAAGCAAATCGACCGGATGGACGCTTGAGAGCGCCCCTTTTTTCTTGCCGATCGCCGTGCGCACGGCGTCAACAATCACCACTTCCCTCATGCCGCTCCTCCTGTTCTTTGTGAAAATCGAATCTCCTCCGATGGCACGCCTCAAAACGCAGCGGCCGTTTCGTCAAAACGTAAACAATTCAATGCCGCCTGATACGTTCAACCCGATCCCAGTAATGTATTTCGCTTTATCCGAGCAAAGGAACACGATGGCGTTGGCGACGTCTTCCGGTTCGCCCGGGCGGCGGAACGCCGTGCGCTGGATCATCCGCTCGTTCATTTTCGGATTGCCCATGCGGAACGCTTCTGTATTGATGATGCCCGGCACGATGGCGTTGACGGTGATGCCGTAGCGCGCCCCCTCAAGCGCCATGCTTTTCGTAAAGCTCAACACCGCTCCTTTCGTGGCCGAATAGCTCGCCTGGCCAAAGCCGCCAAGCGTCCCGGCGACGGACGACATGTTGATGATCCGCCCCCATCTTTGTTCTTTCATATACGGCCATACCGCTTTTGTACAGTTGTACGTGCCGGTCAGGTTCACCCGCAAATCGCGCTCCCAAAACTCATCGTTTTGCTTTTCGATTTGCGAAACGTGGTCGAGCGTGCCGGCGTTGTTGACGAGAATGTCAATGGAACCAAACTCTTCCTTGACGCGGGCAAACACTTCTTTCACTTGCTCGCGGTCGGTGACGTCCATTTTGAGAGCCAGCGCCCGCCGCCCCATGGCGCGAATGTCTTCCGCTGTCTTTTCGGCGTACACCACTTTTGTACTCTGCATCACTTGTGAGAGCGGCCCATATTTTTGCGCCGTCTGTTTGCTTTCTTCATCCGATTCGAGCAAAATATCGGTAATGACGACATCCGCTCCCGCTTCGGCAAGCGCCAAGGCATCCGCGCGCCCGAGGCCGCGTGAGGCGCCGGTGACGACCGCCACTTTTCCTTTCAGCAGTTCCGCCCATGACGACATCGGTGATCCCTCCGTTTAACGTAAAAATTGCGGTTGTTTCTTTTGGAAAAACGCCGCCAGCCCAATCGCCGGCTCTCCTGTCTTAAACGTTGCCGCAAATGACGCCGCTTCGATGCCAAATCCGTCTTCTGGAAGCCCTTCGGCCGCATAGATGGCCCGCTTGGCGAGCCCCATCGCCCGCACGGCCCCTTCTGACAGTTGCTCGGCAAACGCCGACGCCTCTTCTTCCAACCGCTCCGGGGGCGTGACGCGATGAACAAGGCCGAGTTCGAGCGCTTCTTGCGGGTCAAGCCGTCTGGCAAGAAAAATGAGTTCCGTCGCTTTCGCCCGCCCGACGAGGCGCGTCAACCGCTGCGTGCCGCCCGCGCCGGGAATGAGGCCGAGCGAGACTTCTGTCAGGCCGATTTTGCCGCCGCCCATGATGCGGAAATCGCACGCCAGGGCCAATTCACAGCCGCCGCCGAGCGCATAGCCGTTGATGGCCGCGATGACCGGCTTCGGCATCGTCGCGAAGCGGTCGAAACAGCGCTGCATGCGGGCGCTTTGTTCGGCGATGCCCGCTTCATTGCCGGCAAACTGGGTTCCTCGCTGAATCATGTCCTTTAAATCAGCGCCGGCGAGAAACGTTTTCGGATGGGCCGACGCGATGACGACAACGCGCACTCCGCGGTCGGCTTCCAATTCATCGGCCGCTTTCTCCAATTCTTCCATTAATCGCTCGCTAATGGCGTTCGCCGGCGGGTTGTGGATCATCACCCAAGCGACTCCTTTGTTTCGCCGCTCTATGCGCAACGTTTCATAAGGCATCGGAATTCCCCCTTTCGTTCAATCGAACCGGCAAACTTCACAAATGATCATCGCTCTCCACCGCGAGCGGAGATGTTTGGGTCGCCGCCTCGCTCTTCTATACGTGCACGCCGTATGGCGCATACAACCGTCTTGCTGTGACAAGTCGCTGGATTTGCTGCGTGCCTTCGAAAATGTCAAACACTTTCACATCGCGGTACAATTTCTCGACCAAATGTCCGTCAAGGCCGACTGGTCCGAGCAGCTCGAGACACATCGCACATACATGAAGCGCCATGTTGCCGGCTACTGCCTTGCAGACAGCCGCTTCCATCGCATTCGGCTCGCCGATGTCGGCTTTCCACGCCGCTTCCCATGTTAAAAGACGCGCCGCATTGATTTCTTGCTCCGCCTCGGCAAGCAGGGCGGCTGCTTCATAGTACAACCGTCCTTGTTTCGGGTATTCGCTGCGAACGATGTCAAGCGTATATTCATAGGCGGCGCGGGCGATGCCGACGGCCATGGCAGCGACGATCGGGCGTGTGCTGTCAAACGTTTTCATCGCCACTCGGAAGCCGGACGGTTGATTCGCGTTTGCGCTATACAGCTCTTCACCGCCAAGCAAATGTTCATCGGGAACAAAGCAGTCTTCGAACAAGAGCTCCGCGGTTTCGTTGGCGCGCAGGCCCATCTTATGAACGACGCGCGTCGCACTGAAGCCTGGCGTCCCTTTTTCGACGACAAATGCCCGGTGACCGGCGCGCCCGAGTGTCGGATCGACGGTGGCGAACACGACGACCCAGGAAGCGCGGGCGCCGTTCGTGATGAAAATTTTTTGCCCGTTTAAGATATAACCGCCATCGACTTTCCTCGCCGTCGTGCGGATGCCGGACGCGTCCGAGCCGGCTTCGGGCTCCGTCAGCGCGTAAGCTCCCCAGCGCGGCTCCTCCTTCGTGAAAATGGACAAAAACCGCTGCTTCTGCTCCGGCGTGCCGCTCGATTGAATCGGCGGTCCGCCAAGGCCGGGGCCGGGAAGGGACAGAGCAATGCCCGGGCAGCCCCACGCAAGCTCCTCGGCGGCGATGACCGCCACGCGGTTGCCTTCGCGTTCTTTTTTCTCTTTTTTCCCTTCCGAATGAGACAGCGGACGCCCCCCGCTGAACGAGGACGTATTCAGCTGAATGCCCATTTTGTTGACTTTCTTGAGCCATTCGTCCGGCACCCGTCCGAGCCGGTCGGCCTCAAGCGCAATCGGGCGCATTTCATGTTTGGCGAACCAATGGACGAGCTCTTTGATTTGTTTTTGCTGCGGCGAGAATTCAAAGGAAATCATGGCGCCACCCTCTCTTTCCGTTTGCCCAGCAGCTGTTCGCCGCGGCGGATGAGCCAGTCCGTTTCCCGGCCGTACAGCATCACTTGCGCCTGGGCGTCGCGCATCCATTTTTCGACTGGATATTCTTGCACGTACCCGTGCCCGCCGAGCATTTGCACGGCCTGATCGGTGACGTAGCGCAGCGAACGATGGGCCCGGGACAACGCGCTCCAGGCGCAGCCGTCCGCCTGTTCATCCCCTCGGTCAACCGCAGCAGCCGCTTGCCATACAAGCAGTTTCGCCCCGCGGCAGGCAAACGCCATCTCTGCGATCGTAAACGACACCCCTTGGAACTTGGCGATCTCTTGGTCGAACGCTTTTCTTCCAGCCGTATATTCGACCGCGTAATCGAGCGCCGCCTCCATCAAGCCCACTTCCTTCGCCGCTTCGATGACTTGATTTCGCGCGCGTACGCGGTGAAGCAATGTTTCCGCTTCCGAGCCGCGGGCAACGAGTTGTTCCGGACCGGCGTACACTTCCGCAAACCGAAGGCGCGCGATGCCGGAAGTAAGCAGCCCAAGCCTGATGTCTCCTTCTTCGATCTCCCATGCTCGCTCATCAAAGGCGAGCAATACCGTTTCCTCTTCTTCGTCCCTAGCGGCGATGACCGCCCAGTCGGCTTTTGACGCCAAGCGGACTGGAGACGACACCCCGTCCACAATATATCCGCTGCCGCGCCGGCGCACGCGAATCGCTTGCTTCAGCGGTTCCTTTTGTCCTGCTTCATCGATCCACGCGACGGTCGGCCTTCCTCCTTTCGCCATTTCCCGATACCGATGCCATACGCGGTGTTCAGAAGAGAGGCGAAAAAGGGATGATGCCTCCCCAGCCCCCGGAAGCCCTTGAACGACGCCCAAATCGCCGTAGCTGAGCCCTTGCCAAATGAGCGCTTGCGACAGAAGCGGCAGTTCCAGGCCTCCCCACGATTCCGGGAGCTCGAGCGCCGACAAGCCGAGTTCGTCCACCCGGGCAATCAAGTCAGCTGAAACGGTCCGGCGCTTCTCGCACTCCCTCGCAGCCGGGCGAATTTTCTCGACGGCAAGGCTGCGGGCGACTTGAAAAAACGCCTGTTCTTCTTCAGTCGGTTGAAACGAAATCACCTTGTCCCTCTCCTTTTCCTTTACGATTGAACAGCGGAAATAAACTCGCTGGCCCATTCACGCAGCTTCTTTTTGTCCACTTTGCCGATCATGTTTTTCGGCAAATAGCCGACCTTTTTCAAGAAGCGCGGGCTTTTGTATTTCGCCACCCGCTTTTGGCAAAACTCGATCAGCTCCTCTTCGTTCACTTGGGCCCCGCGCCTTACGACGACATACGCGGCGACTTCTTCTCCCATTTTCGGCGAAGGGACGCCGACGACGCCGGCTTCAAGCACATCGGGGTGAGACATGAGCAATTCCTCGATATCGCGTGGGTAAATATTGAATCCGCCGCGGATGATGACGTCTTTTTTCCGGTCGACAATAAACACATACCCATCTTCATCGATGAGCGCCATATCGCCGGTGTACAGCCATCCGCCGCGCAACGCCTGGCGAGTCTCTTCTTCTTTTCCGTAATAGCCTTGAAACACGTTCGGACCGGAGACGATCAGCTCCCCAACTTCATTTGGCGGCAGGCGGTTGCCATTCTCATCAACGACCGCCACCTTGACGCCGGGCAGCGGCAGCCCGACCGACCCCGGCTTGATCGGCTTCGTCGGATCGGTCGCCGTCACGATCGGCGCTGCCTCAGACAATCCGTACCCTTCCAAAATCAAGCAGCCGAACTTGCGCTGAAACTGACTAGCGAGCGAAGGCGGGAGCGACGCTGAGCCGGACACGCAAGCCGCCAGACTCGATGTATCGTATCGGTCGGCATCCGGGTAATGGCATAACGCGTGGAACATCGCCGGCACCATCGCCGTATGCGTCACACGATACCGTTCGATCGTCTCCAGCACTTTTTTCGGCTCGAAATACGGCAAAAGAACGACGCGATCGCCCAATAACAGCGCGACGTTCATCATCGTAAAGCCAAACGCGTGCGAGATCGGCAACACCCCGAGCCCGACGCGGTCATATTCGGTTGGCAGCCGCTTCGCCATCTCGGCCGCAGCTTCGGCGTTCGTGTACAAGTTGCGGTGCGTCAGCACGACCCCTTTCGGCTGGCCGGTCGTTCCCGAAGTGTAAAGCAAGGCGGCCGGATCGTGTTCGCTGATCGCCACCTGCGGCATGCTGGTTGGAGCCTGCTCCATTCGCGTCCGCAAAGAACGCGGTGAAGCGGCGTCATCCAGCGTCACAATCACCGGCGGAGACGGCAGCTCATGGGCGGCGTCTTTCACCTTTGTCCACAGCATTTCCGCCGTCAGCACGACTTTCGGTTCGCAGTCTTTGAAAATGTAGCGAAGCTCTTGCGCCTGCAGCAGCGGCAGCACCGGCACGACAACCGCCCCTGCCTTCAAGACGCCGCTGAAGGCGACGACGGCTTCCGGGCTGTTCGGCATCGTTACAACAACGCGATCGCCCGGCTTGACCCCAAGTTCGATCAAAACATGAGCCAACTGAGAGGAACGGGCATCGCAGTCGACATTCGTATATTCCCGCCCTTCAAAGATGAGCACCGGATACGCGCCGTATTGCTCCATATTGTTCTTCCAAATCGCCCGCAAGTCCATTTTCCTGTCCCCTTTACCCAAATTCCGCCGGCCGGGGCTCCCCCTGCCGGAAGTCTCGGCCGGCAGCCGTCCGTTCACTGTTTAGCGCTGTTATAAGCCCCCAACACTTCTTGAAGCCGCAGCGCCAACCCCATATCTCCGTCAATGCGGAGCCGCCCGCTCATAAACGCTTCCGTTCCGTTGAGCTCGCCGTTCACCATTTTTTTAAAATCTTCGCTGTCCATGCTGAGCGTGCAATCCGGCGTCTCTTGCTCCCCCTCGATGACAAAGCCGGCATCAGGGCGAAGAACGACTTGGTACACCCCTGCATCAGCGCCGCTTAAATTGAACTGGTACACGGCAACAATCCCTTCAGCTCTGGAAATGTCTTCTTTCAATTGTTGATCGATCAGCGCAAACACTTCTTTGACACTAGGCATCATTGTACCTCCTGACTATTTAGAATGATCAGAATTTTTGTTGTGCACTTTTACTATAAAACGCTTTCAAACAATCATCCATCCCGACCTTTTTCGGAATTTTTCCTCATCGTTATGGCTGTGCCCCCGACGTTCCTCCCTCCTAACGCCGCAACGCGCGAAGCAAATCTTTCTCCCCGATCAGCTCCAAATACCGCCAATAAAGAGGGAAAGCAGGCACGATGCGCGGCACAAGCTGCAACGCCTTCATTTTCGAACCTTTCGCCTTCATTTTCCCTGTCAGAAGGGCGAACGGAAGCTGAATGTTTCCCCCCCAAAATTGGTGCGCAACATCGCCGCTCGTTTCAATGCGAACATCGGGGCGCGTGATTTCTTTGCCGAGAAGGACTGTGTATTTCTCCGTCTCCTTCTCCTGTTTCGCGTCAATGCTGATGATCGCTTCCGGATGGGTAATGGCAAACACAACGGCGATGCGGGAGCGGCTGATATCGGTTCCAATCCGGTTGATTTGCGCCAATTCATCTCCGTGTTCTTGATAGGACGGATGGCTCCCCCACCATGAGCGAAGCTCCTCCCATGTCCGTTCGCGCGCCGGAATCATCATAAATTCGCCGATGACGCGGTACAAATGATCCGTATCGCGGAAAACCGGCACAGTCATCCCCCCCTTTTTCTTCCGTTCTCTCTCCTTACCATAAAGGAAAGCACCTCTACTCACAATTCCGAGTTTTGACGGGGAGAGGGACGCAATGTTCGCCCTGCCATCCTAGCCGCCTTTCCTTTTCTCATCGCTTTCTGTCCGGCTTGCCAAAGAAAAAAGGCTGTTCGCAAAAGATCGTGTTTTGATCTTTTGGAACAGCCTTTTACTCGTTGCTTCATGAAGCTCTTTGGCTTGTCGTTTCCAAATTCGCCAGCCGCATGACGTCGCGGGCGATCATCAACTCTTCATTGGTCGGGATGACGAGCACTTTGACCGGCGAGTGCGGGTAGCTGATGAACGCTTCTTTGCCGCGCACTTTGTTTAGAATAGGATCCCAGTACACCCCCATGAACTCGAGGCCGCGCAGCACTTTGGCGCGCACGACTTCGCTGTTTTCGCCGATGCCGGCCGTGAAAATGATGGCATCAACGCCGCACATGCGTGCCGCGTATGAGCCGATGTATTTATGAATGCGATTCGCAAACACTTCAAGCGCGAGTTCCGCGCGCTCATTTCCTTCGGCTGCCACCTTTTCCAAGTCGCGCAAATCGCTCGAGATGCCCGACAGACCGAGCATGCCGCTCTTTTTGTTCAGCACTTCAATCACTTCATCGGCGGTCATTCCCGTTTTTTCCATAATGTACGGGATGAGCGCCGGGTCGATGTTGCCGGAGCGCGTCCCCATCGCCACGCCGGCTAACGGCGTAAAGCCCATGGAAGTGTCGATCGACTTGCCGCCCTCGACCGCTGCGATGCTCGCTCCGTTGCCTAAATGGCACGAGATGAGGCGCAGCTGTTCGATCGGCCGGCCGAGAAGCTCCGCCGCCCGCTGGGTGACGTATTTGTGCGACGTGCCGTGGAAGCCGTACTTGCGGATGCCGAACTTCGTGTAATACTCATACGGCAAGCTGTATAAAAACGACTGTTCCGGCATCGTTTGGTGGAACGCCGTGTCAAACACCGCCACCGCCGGCACGTCCGGCAGCACTTCCTGAAACGCCCGAATGCCGACGAGGTTGGCCGGGTTATGGAGCGGGGCGAGCTCGGACACTTCTTCAATTTGCTTGATGACGTCCTCGGTGATGAGCACCGAATCGCTGAACTTCTCCCCGCCGTGAACGACGCGGTGGCCAATGCCGTCAATTTCGTCAAACGAACGGATAACGCCGTAGCGAATGAGCTTATCAAGCAACATTTTGACGGCGGCAGCATGATCCGGAATGGCCGTCACTTCTTGATGCTTTTCGCCGTTCACGACGATGGTGAAGATCGCATCGTCAAAGCCGATCCGTTCGACGACCCCTTTGGCCAACACCGTTTCCGCCGGCATCTCAAACAGCTGAAATTTCAACGAGGAACTTCCCGCATTAATGGCTAGCACTTTCGCCATCGAACATACAGCTCCTTTTTTGCCAAAAATCCGCTCGCGCTTACCGTTAGTGTGCGCGATTGGGCGCCGTTTCACTATGCCTTTTTCATTGTATTCCTCCCGTTTCCGCGTTTCAAGCGCGGCCTTGTTTCGCAACCGGTTGCAAAAAAAAGTTTTTATGTTGTGAAAAATACAAACGGCGCTGGCCAAAAAGGAAGGTGAAAAACAGCGATTCTTCGATGAAGAAAAGAACAACATTGACCATCTTGAGCCAAGAAGCCCCCACTTCCACGCGTGAGCGCAAGGGGAGGAGAAAAAGGCGGCATCCCATTTGGCGAAAGGGCTTGGCGGCATCGATGCAATAATTAAAAAAGGGCGTCCCGCTGTGTGGGACGCCCTTTCGTCAACGTTCTTTTTCTTCGGCGATCCAGGCGTCGATTTTCGCCATCATCGCCTGCATCGCCGACTTGTTTGAAAAACGAGGAAGCTCAACAAGCAGCACGTGTTTTGGCTTTTTGACATTCGGTCCTTTCTTTTGCAAAATAAACACGCTTTTGGCCGCCTGATCATTTTTAAACATCGACAGCGGCAGCTGCAAGACTCCTTGGACGATGGCCGCTTCTTTTAAAAATTCGTTCAGCTGCCCCGCCTGCGGGCTCGAGAACAGCGTATTCGGGATGAGGAAAAACAAGTAGCCGCCCTCTTTTGTATAGCGCAAGCTTTGCTCGATGAACAAATGGTGGGCATACGACCGCCCTTCCTTCGCTTTTAAGGCGAAGCGGGCGGCATTGTCCTCATCCGGGTAATAGCCGACCGGCAAATCGCAGACGACGACGTCAACCGGCTCGACAAACAGCGGCCTTAGGCTGTCTTGGTTAAACAGCTGCACCGGATGCTTTTGCAAGTTCGCGTTGACATAGGCCAATTTGACAAGCAAATCGTCGACATCGCTGCCGTAGCTAGCCGCCTGTTTTCCACGAAGGCCATTTAACACCGCCGTCAATAAATTCGCCGTGCCGACGGCCGGATCGAGGATCGTCAGCGCCAAATGCGAGCGCGTAAACTCGCGGACTAAATAGGCCAAAAACAAACTGACCGCATCCGGGGTCATTTGATGATGCGGCTGGACGTGTTTGCGCATCCCTTTTAACACCGCAAGCTGAAACGCCTTGCGGATCTCTTCGTTTTGAAACCGTTCCAGCATCAGTTCGCGATACTGCTTTTTCAGCCGTTTCGCGTTCAGCTCGCTCACTTCGCTTTGCAGCACGTCGCCATGGAACAAATTCTCCCCCGTCTCCGCGACGGCCTCCAAATACGTGCATTGCAATTCTTCTTGCAAAATCTCGGCTGTTTCGTCCAAAACCGTAAACATTCGTTCGACCGGCGTCATCATGTCAAGGCTTCCCTCCTTTCTAGCCGCTCCCCTGATCCTTATTGTACGCCCGCTTGGCTTCACGGGCAAGAAAGGGCGGCGGAAACGAAACGACCCCGAACGAGTCGGGGCCGCTGTGATCAAAGCGTGCAACCTATGCAGGCGGATGTCCGCCGCTCATCGTTATTTCGCCGCTTTCGCCGCTTCAATCGCCGCTTCGTAGTTCGGGTGGTTCGTCACTTCCGGCACGTATTCGACATACGTCACCGTGTCGTTGCTGTCGATGACAAACACGGCGCGGGCAAGCAAGCGCAGTTCTTTGATCAAGACGCCGTATGCCTGTCCGAACGAGACATCGCGATGGTCGGACAACACTTGCACGTTCTCGATGCCGGCGGCGCCGCACCACCGCTTTTGCGCGAACGGCAAGTCGACGCTGATCGTCAGCACCTTGACGTTGTCGAGCTTCGCCGCTTCTTCGTTGAACCGGCGCGTTTGCGCGTCGCACACACCGGTGTCAAGCGACGGAACGACGCTGATCAGACGGACGCGCCCTTTCGTATCCGCGAGCGTCACTTCCTGCAAGTTTTGATCAAGCACGGTGAAATCCGGCGCTTTGTCGCCGACTTTCACTTCGTTGCCGACAAGCGTCACTGGCTGCCCTTTAAACGTCACATGGGCCATGGGTTCTCTCCCCCTTCGGAAAAAATATGTACTATTTCCATAGTAAAATGCGGAAGGAAATTTTTCAACGATTTTGTCCGTCCGCGCCAGCTGACAGAAAAACGCCGGACGCAAACGGTCCGGCTAAATATCAAAGTCGTTCGCTGTTTCGGATGCCGCGCCGTCTTTCTTATTTTTCTTCAGCATCGCCTGAATCTTCTCGAACGCCTGCGGCGCGACATCAAGAATTTTTTCGTATAAGTGCGTGCTTTCGTCCAAATGGAGCAGCTTCACCCCGGACGAGTTGACGACGAGAAACGCAATCGGCGTAATCGAGACGCCCCCGCCGCTGCCGCCGCCAAACGGATGCCCATGGCCTTGAGCCTGCCCGTTCCCGCCGGGTTGCGCTCCTTGGCCGTTTTGTTGGCCGTCCAGCATAAACTCGCTGCCACCCGCGGCAAACCCGAACCCGACTTTCGAGACGGTCAAAATGACGCTGCCGTCAGGCGTCTCCACCGGGTCGCCGATAATCGTATTGACGTCGATCATTTGTTTTAAGTTTTCCATCGCTGTTGTCATCAGCCCTTGAATCGGATGGTTCGTCATCGTCATTCCTCCTAGTAGCCTTCATTTGCCTGCTTGGCCGCCAACGGTTTTCGCTTTGGCAGCCGCCGTCCGCGCCAATGTTTGACCACTCGCAATCCTGCTACCATAGCATGCCCGATTCGAAACTGAATCATACATAAAAACGCCGTTTCCGAAGCGGCCCGATCGTAGGCCGGAACGATGGCGACAACGGGCGTTGTTTTCATGTTCATATAGCGGCTCGCCGCGCCGATGATCATGTATTTCAACGACCAGCCAAGCCCTGCGAGCAAGCCGGTCGATGCTGCGTCGCCAGTGCCAATCGTCGTCTTCCATTCCCATTGCATAATCGTCACGTGACGGTAAAATTGTTTCATAATTTCATGCAAGTCGGCGACTTGCTCGAGAAACCGCTTCAGCTCTCGAAACAGGTCGGCGATTTTTTTTACGGTCAATTTCCCTTTCTTTTCCTCCTTTCCGCGCGTCCCCCCCATGCCTTTTTTCTGGAGAAACGCCACCCCCGGCGCATCTGAATCCATGTCCAGCTTGATGAGCGGAATGCGGACGGTGTAGCGGAGGAGGCCAAACAGCGTGCGCACCACGATTTTGCATTCATCGTCGTCTTTCATATGGCGAAACACGACCGTCACCGATACTTTTATCCAGGCGACGAGAAGAAGCAAAAGAACAACCGTTGCGATGACCGCGATGACTGCTTTCAATGTCCGCCCTCCCTTTCATCATACATTGTCGCCATTTGGAAAAAAAATAAACCTGCCGTTTCGGCAGGCGGACATTGGTTGACGGTCTGTTCTTAATGCAGGCGGATTGTTACTCGCGGACGACGATCGTATCGGCGAACTGGTCATGCATCCCTTTTTTCTTTTCGGAAAACGCAACAAACAAAAAACCGATGAACAGCAATTTTTTCGCGATGAATTTGCCGATGACTTCGCGAAACAGCACAGTGAGCCAGGTGAGCGGCTCGCCGCGCTCATCGACCACTTTTAAGCCGAACACCATTTTGCCAAGCGTCTGCCCAAACCATTTCGTCATCAACACGAAATAAGCATAAAAGACGACGGCGGCCGCGACCGCCGCTGGCGCGAACAAACCGTTCCGCGCAAGCGGCCAATCGAACAGGCGGAAAAGCGGCCAAACGATGAGCCGGTTGAGGCTCGAGACAACGATGATGTCAAGGCAATACGCCCAAAAACGAAGCCAAAAGCCGCCGTAGCAGAGGGGGCGCCCAGCCGGCGGAAAATCGTCCGCCGGCGGCACCGTTATTTGCATGTCCGTCATGTTTCCACTCCTTTATTCGGCGTATAAATACATAAGCCGCGGCGAGGATGGGCGCGACAACAGGCGGATGAGCGCAGCCGCCTCGCTGTCCGGCTTCATCCGGTTCGACACCATCTCAAAGAGCGAGCTCCACGGCGCATCGTTTACGTATTTCACGACTTGGGCGCCGGTTAAATGGTGTTCTTTTTTGAGTGCGGCGATGGCGTCATCCAAGTAGCCGAACTCGTCGACAAGGCGGAGCGACTTCGCTTGGCGTCCGTCATAAATGCGGCCGTCCGCCAGCTTGCGCACCGTGTCTTCCGGAAGCTTTCTCCCTTTGGCTACCACATCAACAAACGCATCATACGAATCATTGATCAGCCGCTGCAAAATCTCCCGTTCCGCCTCGGTCATTTTGCGCGCCGGATTCATGATGTCTTTGTACGGCCCGCTTTTGATCGTGACAAGCTCGACGCCGTACTTCTTCGCCAGCCCTTCATAGTTGACGCTTTGCATGATGACGCCGATCGAGCCGGTGATCGTCTCCGGGCTGGCGAAAATTTTATCGCCGGCCGCAGCGATATAGTAGCCGCCCGAAGCCGCCATCGCTCCCATCGATACGTAAATCGGCTTGTTCGTCTTCTTTTTCAGCTTCATCAGCTGATCGTAAATTTCCGCGCTTTCCGCGACACCGCCGCCCGGCGAATTGATGCGCAAGATGATGGCTTTGACATCTCGATCCTCTTTCGCCTGTTGGATCATTTGCAAAAACGTTTGGTGGTTATACTGTGATGAGGAAAGAAACGACTCCGCTTCCCCCGCATCTTGAATGACGCCGTTCACTTCCAACACAGCGATTTTTTTCAACGGATCGCCCTCGGCGATGACTTCTTCGGTAAATGGCGACTCCATGAGCGCCAGCCAGCTTTCCGACCAGCCGCCGGCCTTGTCGGACAAAAGAACGCCGACCGCTTGAACAAGCACCGAGATTACGAACAAAGCAGCGGCGATGGCCAACGCGGTCCATCGTTTTCGATTCATCGTCTTCCCCCCTGCATCGGCTGCCCATATTTTTAGAATCCTGGCAAACGTGGTACAATATTCATTGTACATCGATTGATTAGATGATGCCATCGGGAGGACGAAAAAAATGGATATGGAACGCAACCGTCTTTATTTTTTTTATAAGCGCGACGACGAGCTCATCGAACGGGTGAAGCCGCTCATGGAGCTGGCAGAGCGCGGTCCGTTTGTGGTCGTCGACGACTATCGGGAAGCGAACATCATCGTCAGCATCGGAGATGACGGCGCGTTTTTGCAGGCGGTGCGGCAGACGGGATTTCTTCCTGACCGTTTGTACGTCGGCGTGTCTGTCTTGCCGGCGCGCGGGTTTTACTGCGATTTCCATATTGACGACATCGATCATATGGTGGAAGCGGCGAAAAATTGGAAACTCGAAGTGCGGCGCTACCCAATCATCGAAGTGACGATCGACGGCGCGGCTTCGTTTTTCTGCTTAAACGAATGTTCGATCCGCTCGCAAATCATTAAAACGATGGCGATCGATGTTTTCATCGACGACTTGCATTTCGAGACGTTCCGCGGCGACGGGATCATCGTGTCGACGCCGACCGGCAGCACCGGCTACAATAAATCGGTGCACGGGGCGGTCGTCGATCCGCTCTTGCCTTGCTTTCAGGTGAGCGAGCTCGCCTCGCTCAACAGCAACCGCTACCGGACGCTCGGTTCGCCGTTCATTTTGAGCGGTTCGCGGACGTTGACGCTGAAAATGTCGGAGGAAACAAGCCATTTTCCGATTATCGGCCTCGACAATGAAGCGCTCAGCATCCAGCATATTGAGCGGATTGACATTCGTTTAAGCGACCGGGTGGTCAAAACGGTGCGCTTGAAAGACAATTCGTTCTGGGATAAAGTGAAACGCGTCTTTTTGTGAAGCATGTGTCTGTTCTCCCGGCGAAACACCGGATCGAAAATGGCGAATCCGTTCGACGCGCATGCGGCAAGAGGGTGTCTCGCAACGAGACACCCTCTTGTTTGGTCGCCGCATGGACATCGCTCCCCTTCCGGCAGCGGCCAGCCCAACCGGCTCTTTCTGCTTACGACGACCGTCCGGCAAGGCGGGCTTCCCGCTCGCGCAGCTCGACGCGGCGGATTTTTCCGGACGCCGTTTTCGGCAAATCGTCGACAAACTCGATTTTGCGCGGGTATTTGTATGGCGCCGTCAACTGTTTCACATGTTCTTGCAGGGCCGGAATCAGAGACGGATCGTCTTTGTCGACCCCGTCGCGCAGCACGACGAACGCTTTGACGACATGGCCGCGCACTTCATCCGGACTGGCGACGACGGCGCACTCTTTGACGGCTGGGTGCTTGACAAGCGCGTCTTCGACTTCAAACGGGCCGATCGTATAGCCGGCGCTGATGATGATGTCATCCCCGCGGCCTTCAAACCAGAAATAGCCGTCTTCGTCTTTGCGCGCTTTGTCTCCCGTAATGTAGTAGTCGCCGCGGAACTGCATCGCTGTCCGCTCCGGATCTTTATAATAATATTTAAACAGCGCCGGCGTTTCGATATGGACGGCGATGTCGCCGACTTGTCCGGGCGGGCACGGCTCGCCGTTTTCATCGATAATTTCAACGCGGTTGCCTGGCGTCGGTTTCCCCATCGAACCTGGCTTGATGGGCATTCCTTTCATGACGCCGACAAGCAGCGTGTTTTCTGTCTGGCCGTAGCCGTCGCGCACTTCGACGCCGAAATGCTTGGCGAACGTGTCGATCACTTCGCGGTTGAGCGGCTCGCCGGCGGACACGGCGCTGTGCAAATGGGATAAATTGTAGCGGCCGATGTCCGGCACTTTCGCCATCAAACGATACTCGGTCGGTGTGCAGCAAAGCACATTGATGTTGTATTTTTCCAATAGATGCAAATATATTTCCGGCTCAAAGCGGCCGTAGTAGACGAACCCGGTCGCCCCTGAACCGAGCACCGATAAAAATGGGCTCCAAATCCATTTTTGCCATCCCGGCCCGGCCGTCGCCCAAACGAGATCGCCTTCTTCAATGCACAGCCAGTTTTTCGCCGCCGTGCGCAAGTGGGCGTACGCCCAGCCATGGCAATGAACGACACCTTTTGGATTGCCGGTCGTGCCGGATGTGTACGACAAAAACGCCATATCATCGCGCGACGTGTCGGCCGCCTCAAGCGTTTCGCTTTCGTTCGCCATGGCATCTTCAAGCCGAATCCATCCATCCCGGGGCTCCCCGATGACGAACTTCGTCAAATGGTCGATGCCGTCAATCGGCGCAAATTCGTCCGTATACGGCGCATACGCGACGATCGCTTTCGCTTCGCTATGGACGAGCCGGTATTGCAAATCTTTCGTCCGCAGCATCTCCGAGCTCGGGATGACGACAAGCCCGGCTTTGAGCGCCCCTATATACACTTCGTATGTTTCAATGAGGCGCGGCATCATGACGAGCACTTTATCGCCTTTTTCGAGCCCGTGCGACAAGAAAGCGTTTCCAATTCGGTTGGCGCGCGCCATCAAACGGCCGTATGTAATCTCTTTCGTTTCGCCTTGCTCGCTCTCCCATTTCAACGCGATCCGATCCGGGTCAGCGGCCGCATGCCGTTCTATTTCCGATGTCAAATTGTAGCGCTCGGGAGCAATCAAATCTTCCCGTCTCATCGTTCCTCTCCCCCTTTGTCTTGTTTCGCCGCGGTCGGCATCTCTATTATACAAAATAGTCGCTCTATTTTGAATACCGTTTTTCCATATTGAAAGCGGCGGGGGATGCCCCCCGCCGCGCAAGCCATTCGGTATGAAATTAGAATTGGCGTGCGCCGCCCAATTGTTGCTGAGCCATGGCTACGAGACGTTTCGTGATCTCGCCGCCGACCGAACCGTTGGCGCGTGAAGTCGTGTCAGCGCCTAAGCTCACGCCAAATTCTTGGGCGATCTCATATTTCATTTGCTCCAGCGCTTGCTGCGCACCCGGAACGAGCAGTTGATTCGTATTGTTGCGTGCCATCTGTTTTCACCTCCTTGTACCTATAGAATGTGTGAAAACAGATGGCGATATGCAGCGATGGTTTTTGGTAAATTTTGAGATTCAAAACAGCTCGGCAAACTCATCGCCCTGTCCTGTTTCTTCATCAATGACGAGCGTTTCTGTGTCATTGACTGCCTTTTCCAGAAGCGGAGCGAGGTCGAGCTGGCTCTCATAATGGAGCACTTTTTCTTTTTTCGGTTTCGTTTTCGGCGCTCTTGGCGTAAAAATGGTGCAACAGTCTTCATAAGGAAGAATGGAAATATCATGCGTGCCGATTTGCTTCGCCAACTCGATAATTTCAAGTTTATCCATCGAAACAAGCGGGCGCAAAATCGGGGTATTTGTCACCTCATTGATGACGTACATGCTCTCAAGCGTCTGGCTCGCGACTTGGCCGAGGCTTTCACCTGTGACAATCGCCAACGCCCGCTGGCGGCGGCGCAACGCGTCGGTGATCTTCAGCATCGCCCGCCGAGTCGAAATCAACGAGTACTCGTTTGGAATCCTTTGGTAAATAACTTGCTGCACTTCGGTAAACGGCACGATGTGAAGCTTGATTCTCCCGCCGTATGTCGTCAGTTTGCGCACGAGGTCAATCACTTTTTGCTTTGCCCGTTCGCTTGTAAACGGGGGGCTGAAAAAGTGGACGGCCTCGATTTCCAAGCCGCGCTTCATCGACAAATAACCAGCAACCGGGCTGTCAATGCCGCCTGAGAGCATGAGCATCGCCTTGCCGCTCGTTCCGACCGGCAGGCCGCCGGCGCCGAAAATGTCGCGGCACGTGACATATGTCCCGTCTTGACGCACTTCAATGCGCACGTCAATATCCGGCTCGCGCACGTTGACCGTAAGCCCGTCCGTCTGCCGCAAAATGTGCGCCCCCACCTCGTAGTTCAGCTCGTCGCTTCGATGCGGAAACTGTTTGTCGACGCGGCGGGCGCTCACTTTAAACGTTTTTCCTTTGTATGGGAGCTGACGGACGGCGGCGAGCGCAGTTTCCTTAATGGCGTCGAGATCGTTTTCGCACTTCATCGCCAAGCTGAACGAATGAATGCCAAAGACGGTTTTCAGCTTTTCGATGATCGGTTCATGCGGCTCGCCGTTTAATAAAATGTACATTCGGTCGCGCATATATTCAATCTGAATCCGCTCGAACGCCTGCAGTTTGCGGGCAATGTTGTTTTTAAGACGCCGGACGAAGATGTTCCGATTTTTTCCTTTCGTCGTCATTTCTCCGTAGCGAATCAAAATGCGGTCATACTTCATCATCTTATTCCGTTACCTCGCTTAATGTTTTGATCGCCTGCTTGATCGCTGCCACTGCGGGCGCGATTTCTTCCCGGCTGTTGTCAAACGACAAGCTGATGCGAATGCCGCGCTCGGCGCGGTCTTCGCCAAGCCCCATGGCCAAAAGCGTCTTGCTCGGCGCCTTCTTTTTCGATGAACAGGCTGACGTCGTCGACACGTAGATTCCGCTTTTCTCCAGCTCGTGAACAAACACTTCCGGCTTCACGCCGCGCTTTAACGAAAAGTTGATGATATGAGGAGCGGCGCCATCGCGCGGCGTGTTGATCTCGATATCCGGAATCGCCGCAAGCGCTTCGAGCCACTCGTCTTTCAATGCTTGAAGCCGGTCGATGTCCCGATCATACCGCTCCATGGCCAAGCGAAGCGCCTTTGCCATCGCGACGATGGCAGCGACGTTTTCCGTTCCGGACCGAAGCTGCCGCTCCTGCCCGCCGCCGGCAATCAAGGGAGCCAATCGGACTCCTTCACGCACGTAAAGCACCCCGGCGCCGCGCAGCCCGTGAAATTTATGCGCCGATATCGTGCATAAATCAACGCCTGCTTGCTTCAAGTCGAGCGGCACTTTGCTGATCCCTTGCACCCGATCGACGTGAAACAATGTTTTCGGATAGCGGGCCAAGAGGGCGCCGATTTCTTCGATCGGCTGCACCGTGCCAACTTCGTTATTGACGTGCATGACCGACACGAGAATCGTATCGTCGCGCAGAGCGCGTTCCACTTGCTCAACCGATACCCTTCCTTCGTGGTCGACCGGCAAGTACGTCACCTCAAAACCAAGCTCCTCAAGCTGGCGGCACGGTTCCACGACAGACGGATGCTCGATTTTCGTCGTAATGATGTGCCGGCCTCGCTGCTTGTATTCCCAGGCGACCCCTTTGATGGCGAAATTGTTCGCCTCCGTTCCGCCGGAGGTAAAAACGATTTCATTCGGCTTCACGCGCAGCATGGCGGCGATTTGTTCACGCGCCTGCGCCAAAAGCCGCTCCGATTTCATGCCCAGCCCATGGAGCGACGACGGATTGGCAAAATAGTTCGTGGCGACGGCGACGAACGAATCGACCACCTCGGGAAATGGTTTGGTCGTCGCACTGTTGTCAAGATAGATCATCGCTTCCATCCTCCGCTCATTGTCGGCAAAATATCGCTGTCCATCGTCCATCTTACCCAAAACAGACGCCAATCGGCAACGAAGACACACGACGGCTTGCATCATCCCCTAAAAAAGCCGTGTCCTCATTCATCCAGCCAACACTGCCACCTACATTATTCACCAAAAACCCGACAAATATCGGCTGAACCGACATTTATCGGGTTGATTCCTCACCGCTTCCGGTCATCGTTCTCTTGCCATAGCTGCTGCACGCGATCAAACGCGCCCGGTTCGACCTCCTCGACCGCCGCCACGGCCTCGCGGAGCGCCTCTTCATAATCGTAATGCCGGAACAACGATTCCGCTTCTTCGAGCCGTTTGCGCACGGACGGGTAGCGGCGGCGGTAGCGGTTGCCGTATTGAATCGTCCGCTCCGCCAGCATCGCCTGTTCAATCATCCCCACCGTGCGTTCATAAAGCCGTTCCACCGCCGCTTTCGCCTCCTCCAACGCTTGGTCGACGGCCTGCATGTCAAGCGGCTTTTCTTCAAGGCGCGCGGCAACGGCCTGCAAGCTGCGTCTCGCTTCCGCCAGTTCGAGCGAATACGGTTCAGGCAGCCCCGGCAGCCGGCTCTTTTGCACAAGGCGGAGCGCCTCGGCCAATGTTTTTCGCATCGCGTCAAGCTTTTCGCGGGCGATCAATTCGTCTTTGCGCAGCGTCTGCAGCATCGTTCGAAACTGTTCATGCTCTTCCTTCATGAGGTCGATTTGGGACACAAGCTGCTCAAGCTCCTCTTTCAGGAGCGAATACGCTGTTTTCGCCTCGGCAACTCGGTCTTGAATGAGAAAAAACCGCTTTTGCAGCTGGTGCAGCTGCTTTTCGATGCTTCGATATTTTTCAAGGTCGCTTGGCGGCAAATGGTAGCTTTGCTGGACGAACAACGCCTCCGCCTCGGTCTCCTTCGCTTCAGCGGCGAGTTCTTGAAGCATGCCGCCGATGCGCGGCATTTCCGTTTGCACATATTGATGCGCGAGCACTTCGTTTTCGAGCAAATCGTAGAGCGCGTCGATCTCTTCTTTCAGCTCAGCGGCAGTTTGCTTCGCTTCTTCGATGCGCAGCTCATGGATCATGGCCAGACATTGCTCGATTTTTTCCCGTTTTTCCTGAAGCGTGCGCTCCATGTGCAAATGGTCAAGGATGTACCCGCGCTCTTCCATCTCTCGATAGCCATCGGCCAACTCAGCGAGCTGGGCTGGCAGCGATGTTTGGCATTCGCCAAGCAGTTTCGGAATTTCTTCCATCATAGCTGTGAGCCGGCCGAGCTCTTCCTTCAGCGTCAGAACCACATCGCGCGCCGCCAAATAATTGCCGGCTTCCGTCAATTCGGCAAACCGCTGAAACTGCTTCTCCGCTTCCGTTAAACGGACGTCAAGCAAGTCGGCAGCCGAACCGAACGTATAACGGTAAGCAAGCAGCGTCTTTTTCGCTTCCCGGTGAGCCGCACGCAGCTCCTCGATCTCCGCCCGGCTTTGTTCCTCGCTGCCAATCAATTCATTCACTTCATGAATGATTTCATGCACTTCTTCCTCAAGACGACGCAATCCGTCGGCGATTTGCCCAAGCAGCCGGCGCGCCTGCCGGTAGCGGTATTTGTCGAGCAGCTGCTCCGCGTCAAACAGCTGTTCTTCCACATTCGGCAGCTTCACTGCCACAATGTCGTCCCATTGCCGGCGCCATCGTTCAAACAGCTGCTCCGTCTCCCCTTTCATATTCAGCTGTTTCACTTTCGCCAGCTCATCCGGCACCGGCCGGTTCATCAAGTTGATTTTCCATTCCTCGAGCCGATCGATTTCCCGGTACATCCGCTTTCGATACATCTGATTGTATATGATTGCCCCCGCTCCGAGGAGCAGAACGACCCATGCCATCCCCATCCGCTGACGCCTCCTTAAACTCAAGCTACTGAAACAGCAAATAAAAAAATCAAGCGGAAGAAGGCCAAAAGAGATATGGTTTTCAATGTTTTTATGATACCATGTTTAACGACATTTTTTGACCAAAATTTTTATTTTTTTTTACAGGATTTTTGCTATGATGCATTAAGGGAGAAAGGAGGAAAATCGATCATGCGCGACGGGCATATTCATACGCCGTTTTGTCCGCACGGAAGCCAAGATCCGCTTGAGGCCTATGTAGAGCGCGCGATCAGCCTTGGCTATACAGACATTTCCTTTACGGAGCATGCCCCGCTTCCTGAGCGGTTTATCGATCCAACGCCCAACCAGGACTGTTCGATGAAGCTTAGTCAGCTTGAGCGCTATTTGCACGCCGTCGCTGAGGTGAAAGCCCGCTACCGAAATGACATTGCCATCCGTGTCGGGCTCGAAGTCGATTTTATTCCTGGCTTTGAGGAAGAAACAACCCGCCTGCTCGACGAGGTCGGCCCGCTGCTTGACGACAGCATTTTATCGGTTCACTTTTTGGCCCACGAAGGGCAATATGTATGCCTTGATTACAGCGAAGATATGTTCGCCGACATCATCCGCTTGTTCGGATCGGTCGAACGCGTCCACCGCGCCTACTACGAAACGGTGCGGCAATCGATCTGCACGGAGCTTGGCCGCTACAAACCGAAACGCATCGGCCATATGACGCTTGTGCGCAAATTCCATCGCCGCTTCCCTTGCTTGGAACCAATGGATGAGTGGATTGTCGGTATTCTCGATGACATCAAGCAGTTCGGCTATGAATTGGACTACAACGGCGCCGGCGCCGCCAAACCGCTCTGCCTTGAGCCGTATCCGCCGGGCGGCGTGATCGCCGAGGCGCGACGGCGGGGCATCCCGATCGTCTACGGATCCGACGCCCATCGCGCCGCCGACCTGCACCAAGGACGGGACAGGATGGACCCCGAAGCGCTTTCGGATTGACAGCCGCCCGCAGCCGTCATAAAATAGGCGAATCAGCTATTTCCCTGCTTGCATCCTGCTGGATGTTGAAGTGAGGGATCCTGCTCCAATCATGATGAAAAAGGAGGCTAGTTCTATGTTTCGACCCATGGCTTACAATGGAACACGCGAAGAAAATTACGCGCTCGTCATCGAACAGCTGAAATCGCTCATTTCCGGGGAACGAAATTTCATCGCCAACTTGGCGAACGCGGCGGCCTTGCTCAATCAATTCTTGTCCGACATCAATTGGGTCGGGTTTTATCTCGCAGACGGCGAGGAGCTTGTGCTTGGCCCGTTCCAAGGCTTGCCGGCATGCGTACGCATTCCGTTCGGCAAGGGGGTGTGCGGCACGGCGGCCGTCGAACGGCGGACGGTGGTCGTTCCTGACGTTCACCAATTCCCGGGCCATATCGCCTGCGATGCGGCGTCTCAATCGGAAATCGTCGTGCCGCTCATCAAAGACGGCCGCGTCATCGGCGTTCTGGACATCGACAGCCCGGTGAAAAACCGCTTCGATGACATCGACCGCCGCTTTTTGGAGCAGTTTGCCAGCGTGCTCATTTCCGCCTGACGCAAAAAGCGCACCAAGCGCGAAGAAGGAATCCGCTCACCCGGATTCCTCTTTTTACACCTTATACAAATGACAGTCATCATACACAAAAATGCAGTTTTTTCCTGTCTCTTTTGCCATATAAAGCGCGGCGTCGGCTCGTTTGAACAGCTTCTCTGCATCTTGAAAGCCGGCATGCCCCCACCATGATATGCCGCACGACACGGTCACCGCCGGGATCGTTTGCTCCCGCACTTTTTCCATGATGCGGCGGGCGACGGCAACGGCGTCGGACAGCGGCACGTTCGGCAAATACACCGCCAGCTCTTCCCCGCCCCAGCGCGCCGCCACATCGCCATCGCGAATGTTGGCGCGCATCGTCTCTGCCACTTGAACGAGCACTTCATCGCCTGTTTGATGGCCATACAAATCGTTGATTTGCTTAAAGTTATCAATGTCAAGCAAAATGAACGCCCCCGACGCATCGGATCCCATGGATGTTTGGATCCGCTCATCCAAGTAGCGGCGCGTATGCAGCTTTGTCAAATAATCGGTGACCACCATCTTCTCGAGCTCTTCGCGCAACATCGCGTTCATAAACGCCAGCGTTGAATGTTGAACGAGCGATTCCAACAGTTTAAACATCTCAAACGTAAATCGGTATGGCTCGCTGGCGAGCGCAATGCACAGTCCCTTCGTTTCCTTGTTTTGCTGCATCGGCGCCGCCATGATGGAGCGAAACGGACCGAAAGCGGACACGCATACATCGCCGGCAAATAAAATGTCATTTCCGCTTTGGCGCCGCTTTTCCACCCATTCGATATAGGGCTCGGACCGATGATCGAAAAAAAACGGCGTGCTGCCTGGCAAAAGCTCCCGCTTCCCGTCCGCAAACAAGAAAAAACCGACTTCTTCGGCGCCGAACGATTGCTGAATTTGCGACACCATGCACTCAATGGCTTCATGAAGCCGCGGCCGGGCGTTCAATTGGCGCATCGTGTCGTTGATCAGCTGCAAATCGGCGACAAGCCGGCGCGACTGTTCATACAACTTGGCGTTCTCAAGCGCGCTTCCAGCCGTGCTCGCCAGCAGCGAAATAAAATGAATCTCCCGTTTCGGAAATGGTGCAGCGTATGGGGCGATAATTTCAATCACCCCATACACCGCCTGCACGCCTTTGATCGGCGCGTACAGCACCGAGCGCGGCGGAGCCGTCAGCTCTTCGCATTGCACCTGCCCGGTCAAAAACGCCCGCAGCGCCGCCGTTTGCCTTTCCCCCTCATCCAACATCAGCGCTTTAATCGGCAAATTCCCGCGCAGGTGGTTATCGTGCGATAACAGAAGATAATATGTAAACGACGGGTAGACGTTTTGCAGCGTGCGGATAATTTCTTCAAGCACATCATCGATATGCATCGAGGAATGAATTTTTGCGGCGAAGCGATGCAGCTGTCCATACCGTTTCTCTTCGCCCGCTCCTTGCAGCACCGCGCTAAGTTTCCGAAACAATCGCGCCAAATCCGCCCGGATCTCCCACAACAACCGCTCGTCAAAACCACCATCTTTTCGATACATCAGCTCGACCATCGCCGGCGCCTCATGGGAAAGCATGAAAAAGAGCCGGGCCGCCATATGCGGCCCACCGGCATCGACAACAGCGACTTTCCGCTCTCCATCAGCTGCGATCGACCCAGCGCCCGGCGCCCCATCCGCGGCCGCTTCCGGATAAAAGGCAGCCCGCACCGGGTCATACAAATAAAAAACAGCTTGCTCGAGCGCCAGCTCTTCTTTCAGCAGCGCGAGCAGCTCGCCCGCCGCCGCCGAAAACGGCCCATCGTCCTGAAACGCCAAAAACCAGTGGAAAAATTTTTGTTTAAATGATTCATACCGTTTCATTTCTTCCTTGTTCATCGCTTTTTCCACCCAAACCGGCATCATCATTCCAAACGAGAGAATGGGATGACAATTTTTTTAAAAATTGCATCTTTTATTATACCATACCAATGGAGAAAAAGGGAAACAAAATGTTGACTTTATCCTCTAAAAATCATATAATAGCCTTTGTGTAAAATATAGCAGCCTTTGTGCCCGCCTTTATGGTTCATTTTGTTCCTCGGCCCGCCGAGGTGCATCGTGTAACTCTTAGCTGCGAGAGCGAGGATGCATGAAAACAAAATGGCCATAATTGTTGGCGCACATCTGCTTTTATTTTACGAATAAAAGCGCAAGGAGGAGCAACGAATGGCTCGTTATACTGGTCCAATGTGGAAAATTTCCCGCCGCCTTGGCATCTCGTTGAGCGGCACAGGGAAAGAATTGCAAAAACGTCCGTATCCGCCTGGTCAACACGGTCCGGGGCAGCGTCGGAAATTGTCGGAATATGGCTTGCAGCTGCAAGAAAAGCAAAAGCTGCGCCATATGTACGGCGTAAACGAGCGCCAATTCCGCAAAACGTTTGAAGAAGCGGGCAAAATGCCGGGCAAACACGGCGAAAACTTCATGATTTTGTTGGAGTCGCGCCTGGACAACCTCGTCTATCGCTTAGGGTTGGCCCGCACGCGCCGTCAAGCCCGCCAGCTCGTGACGCACGGCCACATTTTGGTCGACGGCAGCCGCGTCAACATCCCGTCGTACCGCGTCAAACCGGGACAAACGATCGCCGTCCGCGAAAAATCGCGCAACTTGCAAGTGATTAAAGAAGCGCTCGAAGCGAACAACTACATTCCGGATTACTTGACGTTCAATCCGGAAAAAATGGAAGGGACGTATACCCGCTTGCCGGAGCGTTCCGAACTGCCGGCAGAAATCAACGAAGCGCTCATCGTCGAGTTCTACTCACGTTAAGGCGCAAAAAAAGATCCGAAATGCATCGGCATTTCGGATCTTTTTTCTTAGGTGTAGCGAATCAAATAATACTTTTTCTTCCCGCGGCGGATGACGGTAAACCGCCCTTCCAAACGGTGTTCGGCGGTTAGGACGGCGCCGACGTCTTGGATGCGCTCGCCGTTGACATAAATGGCGCCGTTTTGGATGTCTTCGCGCGCTTGCCGCTTCGATGGTGAAATGCCGGCAGAAACGAGCAGCTCGACAAGCGGAACGTCGCCTCCTTCATGAACGAATGACGGCACATCTTTGAACCCTTGCTCAATTTCCGCCGCGGTCAAATTGGCAATGTCGCCGCTAAAGAGCGCTTCCGAGATGCGGATCGCCTGCTTGAGCGCCTCTTCGCCGTGCACGAGCTTTGTCACTTCCTCGGCAAGCGCCTTTTGGGCCGCCCGCTTCTCTGGTGCCTCACGAAGCTCTTGTTCAAGCGCTTCGATTTCCTCTTTCGACAGGAACGTAAAGTACTTCAAGTAACGGATCACATCTCGGTCATCGGTGTTGATCCAAAACTGGTAAAACTCGTACGGCGACGTTTTCTCTTTATCGAGCCAAATCGTGCCGCTTTCCGTTTTCCCGAATTTCGTGCCGTCCGCTTTCGTCACAAGCGGGATCGTCAAGCCAAACGCCCGCGCCTCGCCTTTCGTTTTGCGAATGAGCTCAAGTCCTGCCGTGATGTTGCCCCATTGGTCGCTCCCGCCGATTTGCAGGCGGCATCCTTCCGTCTCATACAAGCGGAGAAAATCGTACGCCTGCAGCATCATATAGCTGAACTCGGTGAACGAAATGCCCGTTTCGATGCGCGATTGCACCGACTCTTTCGCCAGCATGTAGTTGACGCTGAAATGCTTGCCGACGTCGCGCAAAAACGCAATGACATCAAGAGGCCCGATCCAGTCGTAGTTGTTGGCGATTTTTGCCGGGTTTTGGTCCGCTTCAAAATCCAAAAAGCGGGAGAGCTGCTCTTGAATACGCGCGCTCCATGCCTCGACGGTTTCTTTGGCATTGAGCGTGCGCTCGCTTTTTTTCCCGCTCGGGTCACCGATCAACCCCGTCGCTCCGCCGACTAAAGCGATCGGGCGATGCCCGGCCTGCTGGAAGCGGCGCAGCGTCAAAATGGCAGCCAAGTTGCCGATATGCAAACTGTCCGCCGTCGGGTCAAAGCCGCAGTAGAGCGTCACCCGCTCCTCATTCAACAGCTTGCGCAACCCGTCTTCATCCGTCGTTTGGTTGACAAGCCCGCGCCATTGCAATTCCGCAAGCAAATCCATGTCCTTCACCTCTCTATGAATGTCATGAAAAAGAAAACACCCGCCCGTGATGAAGGGGCGAGTGTTCGTCGCGGTACCACCCTACTTAGAAAGCATGGCGCTTTCTCGCTCATTTGGGTAACGGCGTCAGCCGGCGGATGGCTACTAGGCGCCAAAACCGTTCGCCATCGCTGCTCAGGGAGGTAATTCACGCCTGCCTGTGGACTGGCTCGCACCGTCCGCCAGCTCTCTGCACCAGGGAGACAGCCGCTACTTGTTCCCATCATCGCTTTCTCATATGAAAGATATACATTTTTATTACCATAGCGATGCGCTCGCTGTCAACCTTAACGCTTTTCGCACAAACGGCGAAAAATCGGCAAAATTCCACAATGTCTCCCCTTCCTATGGTATACTTATACATAATGACTTGCCGCATAGGGGGGACTGGCATGAAGCGAAACCAACTTTCCGCTTCTCTTGAAAAAGCGTGGCATTATTTTTCCCTTACATACGATGTGGTTTGGAACGTCATCTTAATTTTGCTCATCGCCGTACTCTGCCTTGCTTGCTTCGCCCTCGGCGCCGGCGCCGGCTATTTTGCCTTTTTGGTCAAAGATATGCCCGTTCCCTCGCCCGACGAGATGAAAAAGGAGATTTACAGTTACGGCGAAACAAGCCATATGTACTTTGCCAACGGGGTGTATTTAGGCCGATTCCGCTCCGATCTCGACCGCGAGGCGGTGCCTCTTTCCGAAGTGTCGCCATACGTCGTGCAAGCGATCATCGCGACGGAAGACGAACATTTTTATGAACATCACGGCGTCGTTCCGAAGGCGATCATCCGCGCCATGTTTCAAGAGCTGACCAACTCGCCGGTCAAAAGCGGCGGGAGCACGCTTACGCAGCAGCTCGTCAAAAACCAGATATTGACGAACGAAGCGTCATTTGAACGGAAGGCGAAAGAGATACTGCTTGCGCTTCGTCTGGAGAAATTTTTTTCCAAAGCGGACATTTTAGAGGCGTATTTAAACGTCGTTCCGTTCGGCCGCAGCTCATCGGGGCGCAACGTCGCCGGCATCCAAGCCGCGGCCCAAGGCGTCTTTGGCGTCAACGCCAAAGAGTTGAATCTCGCTCAAGCGGCGTTTTTGGCCGGACTGCCGCAAAACCCGTTCGTCTACACCCCGTTTGCCGCTGACGGCAGCGTCAAACCGGACATCTCGGCGGGCTTGAAGCGGATGAAAACGGTGCTTTACCGGATGAAACGGGCCGGCTATATTTCTGAAGGACAGTATAAGGAAGCGCTTTCTTATGATGTGGCGAAGCATTTTGCCGCCCCGAAGCCGTCGCCGTTTGAACAATATCCGTTTTTGACGATGGAGATTGAGCGGCGGGCGAAAGACGCGCTCGCCGAAGAGTTCGCCAAGCGCGACGGCTATAAGCCGGAAGAGGTGAGACGCGACCCCGCTCGTTCCCGCCGCTACCTCGGCGAGGCGGAAAAAGCGCTGCGCCAAGGCGGATATCGGATTTATACGACGATCGACAAAAAGATTTATGAACAAATGCAGCGCATCGCCTCTCGTTACGCCTATTACGGCAGCGACAATGTGTATTACACAAAAGACAAGAAAACGGGAAAAATGGTCGTCCATCGCCAACCGGTCGAAGTCGGGGCGATGCTCATCGAAAACAAAACAGGAAAAATCATCAGCTTCGTCGGCGGCCGCGACTACAGGCGCGAGCAGTTGAACCACGCCACCCAAGCGCACCGGTCCAACGGGTCAACGATGAAGCCGCTCTTGGTGTACGCGCCCGCGATGGAGATGGGCGTCATCCAGCCGGCGACGATCATTCCGGACTTGCCGCTTTCGATCGGTTCGTATGCGCCGAAAAACGCGGACGGGAAAACGCATGGGCTTGTGACCGCGCGCTATGCCTTGCAGCAATCGTTCAACATTCCGGCCGTTCGGACGTATATGAGAATCCGATCCCGCCATCCGATCGACTATTTGCATAAAATGGGGATCACGAGTGTCGCCAAACAAGAAGAAGCAAATCCGGCTTTGGCGATCGGCGGGACGCACATTGGCGTCACGGTTGAGGAAAACGTCAACGCCTATGCGACGTTCGCCAATTACGGCTCGTTTGTGGACGCCTACATGATCGAGAAGATTGTTGACAAGAACGGAAAGATCGTTTATGAACATCAAAGCAAGCCCGTCGCGGTGTTTTCTCCGCAAACGTCGTACTTGATGATCGATATGATGCGCGACGTGCTTCGCGGCGGAACGGCCTCATCGGTGCCGCGCTACTTGAAATTTTCCGCGGACTGGGCCGGCAAAACGGGGACATCGCAAGACAAGCGCGATTCGTGGTTTGTCGCCGTCAATCCGAACATCACGTTCGGCGTTTGGATCGGCTATGACCGGCCGGCGCCGCTTGAATCGCGCTACAAAGGGCTTTCCTACAGCCGGCGCACCCAGCTGTTATGGGCGCAGCTGATGAACGCGGCTTATGACCAAAATCCGAAGCTCATCGCGCCGTCAAAGCGGTTTCTCATGCCGGGCGGCATCGTCCGCCGCCCTTACTGCGCCGCAAGCGGCTTCAGCCCGTCGGCGGCGTGCGAAAAAGCCGGGCTCGTCCGCTACGATTTGTACAATACGAAGTTTGCGCCGCGGACAGGAAAAGACGATTTGACCGAAAGCCGGCTCGTCATCATCGACGGACGCCGCTATGCGGCGCTCGAGACGACGCCGGAAGAGTTTGTCACTCGCGAAATGATCGTGAATCCGAAGCTTCTCGCTGATTGGGGGATCAACGGCGAGGGGCAGGCAGGCGATGCATGGCTCGTCTCCACATTAAAGGAAAACGGCCGTCCTCCGGCTCCACCCGCCGCTCGGCTTGCAGGCGGCAAGCTCGTCTGGAATCGCCGTAACGAGCCGGATGTCATCGGCTACCGCGTCTATCAAGTGAGCAAAACGGGACAACGGCGCCTCGTCGCCGTTGTAAAAGCGGACGAGGCGGCGTCATTTTCGCCGCTGCAGCCGGGCGCCGCGTATTGCGTCACGGCAGTGGACATCGCTGGACAGGAATCGGCGTCGTCGAATCCCGTTTCGCTGCCGCCTGACGGCTCAGATAACAAAGAGAATGGCGGTCCGCCCTCTTCCTCTCCGTCTAGCAGTGAATGATTAAAAACGGTCTGGGGAAACGACCCGGATCGTTTTTTTTTGTGCCAAGAGCCCGATGTTTTAGCCAGCGATAAGCAAAAGCGCCCGGAACAAGAGCGTTCCGGACGCCTAGGATTGTTTTTAGTCTTCCATCGTCGACAAGTCGCCGGTCGGCAAGTTGAGCTCCCACGCTTTCAAGACGCGGCGCATAATTTTCCCGCTCCGCGTTTTCGGCAGTTTGTCGCGGAACTCGATCTCGCGCGGCGCCGCATGGGCGGCGAGCCCTTTTTTGACGAACTGGCGGATGTCTTCTTTCAATTCTTCAGACGGCTCGTACCCTTCGCGGAGCGCGATGAACGCTTTGATGATTTCCCCGCGCACCGGATCCGGCTTGCCGATGACGCCGGCTTCGGCAACGGCCGGATGCTCGACGAGCTTGCTTTCGACTTCAAACGGCCCGACGCGCTCGCCGGATGTGTTGATGACGTCGTCAACACGGCCTTGGAACCAGAAGTAGCCGTCTTCATCCATGTAGGCTGAATCGCCGGATACGTACCAGTCGCCGATAAAGTATGATTCATATTTTTGCGGGTTGTTCCAAATCGTTTTCATCATCGACGGCCAGCCTTTTTTGATGGCCAAGTTGCCCATCCGGTACGGCGGCAGGACGTTTCCTTGGTCGTCGATGATCGCCGCCTCGACGCCTGGAATCGGTTTCCCCATCGATCCCGGCTTGATTTCCATGCACGGGTAGTTGCAAATGAGATGCCCGCCTGTTTCCGTCATCCACCACGTATCATGGATGCGGCGGCCGAACACTTTCATCCCCCAGCGGATGACTTCGGGGTTGAGCGGCTCGCCGACGCTCAAAATATGGCGGAGCGAGCTTAAATCGTATTTTTTCACCACTTCATCGCCTGCGCCCATCAACATGCGGAACGCCGTCGGCGCGCTGTACCAGACGGTGACGCCAAAATCTTGGATCGTTTGGTACCAAGCGTCCGGGCTGAAGCGGCCGCCGACAATGACGCTTGACGCCCCGCACAGCCACGGGCCGAAAATGCCGTACGACGTCCCGGTCACCCACCCCGGGTCGGCCGTGCACCAGTAGATGTCATCCTCTTTTAAGTCAAGCACCCATTTCGCAGTTTGATAGTGCTGAATCATCGCGTTATGGACGTGCAAAACGCCTTTCGGCTTGCCGGTCGAACCGGACGTATAATGCAAAATTAGGCCGTCTTGGCGGTCGACCCATTCGATGTCGAAGCGCTTGCTTGCCTCATTCATCCGCTTTTTCAAGTCGATGTACGGCCCTTCCTCGACAATGCCGTCGCCGACCAAAAAGACGTACTTCAGCTCCGGCAAGTCGCCGACCGGCACGCGCGGCAGCAGTTCCGGCGTCGTCACGATCGCTTTCGCCCCGCTGTCTTCAAGGCGGTCGCGCACCGCTCCTTCCATGAACGCCTCAAACAGCGGTCCGACGATGGCGCCGGTTTTAATGATCCCAAGAACGGCAAAGTACAGCTCCGGGGAGCGCGGCATGAACACAAACACGCGGTCGCCTTTTTGAATGTCCGCGGTCTGTTTTAAGACGTTCGCCACTTTGTTGGACATCTCTTTCATTTCTTTGAACGTATATTTCTCGTTTCGCGCCGCGTCGCGGTAATAGAGCGCCACTTTATTTTTACGGAACGACTCAGCATGGCGGTCGATCGCCTCATACGCCATGTTGACTCGGCCCGTTTCATGCCAGGAAAACTCTTTCTCCACTTCCGACCATTGAAACTGTTTATATGTTTCTTCGTAGTTTTTCAAATTGTAGTCCCCTTCTATGACTGGAAGCCGTTCTGTATTCATTCTCCGATCCCCCTTATGTAAGTGATTTCATTTCTATTATAGTCGATTGAAAACCATTTCTCAATTTTTAAAATATTCCCCGTCCCCACTCTTTTGAAATTTTTTTGAACCGCGCCAGCCGGTGCGGTTTTTATGTATAATGGAAGCAGAATGACCAATTCAGGTGGTGGCCGAATGGAACATAAAAAAACGTATAACGCCAAAGAGTTGAAAACCCCGAAAGGAACGCTTCTCATCGAAGGGCCGGTGACGCCGGAAGCGTTGGCCAGCTATGAATTTCACCATGACCTCACTTCCTTCCGCCCTCCTGCCAAACAGCACAAAGCGTTGATTGAGATCGCCAAGCTGCCGGAAGGGCGGATCATCATCGCCCGCCGCGGCGAAGTGATCGTCGGGTATGTGACGTTTTTGTATCCCGATCCGCTTGAGCGCTGGTCGGAAGGGAACATGGAAAATTTGCTCGAGCTTGGCGCCATTGAAGTCATCCCCGAGTTTCGCGGGTTTGGCGTCGGGAAAAATTTGTTGATCGTCTCGATGATGGACGACGCTATGGAAGACTACATCATCATCACAACCGAATATTACTGGCATTGGGATCTCAAAGGCACTGGGCTGAACGTATGGGAGTACCGAAAAGTGATGGAAAAAATGATGAACGCCGGGGGGCTCGTCTGGTACGCAACTGATGACCCGGAGATTTGCTCCCATCCGGCGAACTGCTTGATGGCCCGCATCGGCAAGCGGGTCGACGCCGAATCGATTCAACGGTTCGACCGGCTTCGGTTTATGAACCGCTATATGTACTAGCCGAAATTCCGGGCTGTCCGGACGTTCGCGCCCACCTTGCCGGTTGCGGGCGGCGCGCATGAAATGCCACGCACAAAGGGGAGAGGAGAACAATGCTTGTCGAACAAGTGATGAAAGCGCCGGTCGTGACGGTCCGCGCGGCGAATACGATCGCCGAAGCGCTGCAGCTGCTAAGACATCACCGCATCCGCCATCTGCCGGTCGTCGACGAGGAAGGACGTCTTGTGGGGCTTGTGACGAGCCAAGATTTGCGCGAAGCGAGCCCATCCATTTTCCGTCTTCCCGAACAGTGGGAAGACTTGGAGAGGCCGGTCGGGGACGTGATGAAAACGGACGTCATCGTCGGTCATCCGCTCGATTTTGTCGAGGAGGTGGCGGCGCTCTTTTACGAACACCGAATCGGCTGCCTGCCGATCGTCAACCATGGGAAGCTCGTCGGCATCATCACGCAAACAGATTTGCTCCGCACCTTCATTGAGCTGACCGGCGTCCACCAGCCGGGATCGCAAATCGAGATCAAAGTGCCGAACGAGGCCGGCATGTTAAGCAAAGCGGCGGCCATCATCAGCGAGCGCCATGTGAACATCGCCAGCGTCCTTTTGTATCCGGACTTAGATCCGAATTATAAAATTTTAGTCTTCCGCGTGCAGACGATGAATCCGCTTCCATTGATCCGCGATTTGCAAAACGCCGGCTATCGCGTTCTATGGCCGAACTTGCCGGGGGTTACGTCATGAGCCGAAACTGCGCATTCGTCTATAGCGAGCAATTTCTTCAGTACAAATTTCATGACGCCCATCCGTTCAACCAGCTCCGGGTCAAGCTGACGTATGACTTGCTCTGCACGCTCGGCGCTCTGGAAGACCGCCATATCGTCGCCCCGCGCATGGCGACCGATGACGAGCTGGCGCTCATTCACGACCGCTCCTACATCGAGGCGGTGAAAGCGGCCGGGCGCGGCGGGCTGTCCGAAGCGGCGGCGCAAAACTACGGCCTTGGCACCGAAGACACGCCGATGTTTCCGAACATGCATGAAGCAAGCGCACTTTTGGTCGGCAGCACGCTCACCGCTGTCGACGCGGTTCTTTCCGGAGCAGCGGAGCATGCGCTCAACTTGGGCGGCGGTCTGCACCACGGCTTCCGCGGCAAGGCGTCCGGCTTTTGCGTCTACAATGACAGCGCGGTCGCCATTCAATATATCCGGGAGAAATACGGACTGCGCGTGTTGTACGTGGACACGGACGCCCACCACGGCGACGGGGTGCAATGGGCGTTTTACGACGATCCGAACGTCTGCACATTCTCGATTCATGAAACGGGACGCTACCTGTTCCCAGGGACTGGAAACGTCAATGAGCGCGGCTTAGGCGCGGGCTACGGCTATTCGTTCAACATTCCCGTTGATGCGTTCACGGAAGACGAATCATGGATCGCTGCCTATACGACTGCGCTCCGAGAGATCGCTGACTTTTTCCGTCCCGATGTCATCGTAACGCAAAATGGAGTGGACGCCCACTATTACGACCCGCTCACCCATTTGTCGGTGACGATGAAAACGTACCGCGCCATTCCAAAGCTCGCGCACGAAATCGCGCATGAATATTGCAGCGGACGCTGGATCGCCGTCGGCGGCGGCGGATATGACATCTGGCGCGTCGTGCCGCGGGCGTGGGCGCTCCTTTGGCTCGAGATGACGGGACAAGCCGATGTGTCCGGCCCGCTGCCGGATGAGTGGCGACAACGATGGCAACCGCTTTCACCGGTCGCCTTGCCGCTCGAATGGGACGATCCCGATGACTTGTACCCCCCGATTCCGCGCAAAGGGGAGATCAGCGAAAAAAACGCGCAGACGGTCGAAAAAGCGTTGTATTTCATTCGCAGCCAACGCCGGGCGGGGACTTGATTTTTTATCTATTTAAAAAAACAATGGATTTCTACTCCCTGTTTTCCTAGTCAACTTCCGTTTCCACCACCGAAAAACGGGCCGACTGCAAGGCGATTGCAGCCGTCAAAAAAGAAATGGTGCAAAGCAAACAAGAAGCTGGCCCCATGTTGAGGCCAGCTTTTTTCATTTCGTCGACTCGCGCACCTCCAGCCGATGCGGCAAGACGACGATATGGTTGTCCACTTGTTCTTTGTTCATATACTTGGTCAAGAGCCGCATCGCCACCGCGCCGATGTCATACATCGGCTGCACGACAGTGGTCAGCCGCGGCCGCACCATCGTCGCCAGCCTTGTGTTGTCAAAGCCGACGACTTCCAACTCATCCGGCACGCGCACCCCGTGGTCTTGAGCGCTATGGATGATGCCGAGCGCCATTTCGTCCGTCCCGGCAAACACCGCCGTCGGCCGCGCAGCGAGCTCGGCGATTTTCTCGTACGCTTCCAAACCAGAGTCGTACGAGTTGTCGCCCTCAATGACGAGTTCTTCTTCATACGGCGCGCCGTGTTCCTCAAGCGCGCGGCGGTACCCGGCGAGTTTCCGCTGGTTGATCGGGTCGTCAGTCGGACCAGTCACATAGACAATGCGGCGGTTTCCTTTTTCCAGCAAATACGTCACGGCTTCAAACGCCGCCTGCTCATAGTCGATGTTGACCGATGGAATCTCCTCCGGCCCGGTTGTGGCCGCAAGCACGATCGGCACCGACGACTTTTGAAATTCAGCGACGTGTTCCTCGGTGATCGTCCCGCCCATAAACAAAATGCCGTCCACTTGCTTGGCAAGCATCGTATTGAGCAAATGCAGCTCTTTTTCTTTGTTTTGGTCGGAGTTGCTCAAAATGATGTTGTACTTGTACATCGTGGCGATGTCTTCAATGCCGCGCGCCAGTTCGGCGAAGAAAATGCTTGAGATGTCCGGGATGATCACCCCGACCGTCGTCGTTTTTTTGCTGGCGAGCCCCCGCGCCACGGCGTTCGGGCGGTAGCCGAGCCGTTCGATGGCCTCAAGCACTTTTTTTCTCGTCGACGGTTTGACGTTCGGGTTGCCGTTGACGACGCGCGAGACGGTCGCCATCGAGACGTTCGCCTCCCGCGCCACATCATAAATCGTTACCGTCATTTTGTTTCACTCCTTTTCGCTCGATCCAATCACCAGTCAAATTCCGAATGTATGTACAACTATCATACGATACATTATCACCAACTCGCAACGAAATCGCAACCATTTTGCCGCTTTGTTCACAAACCGTTCACGGGTAGTTTGCCCCAACACTCGCCATCTCATCAAAAAATCCCCTCGGGCAACAACCGAGGGGATCGTCTTACGCCTGAACAAATTGACGTTGGAACGCGCGCACTTCTTCCATAAACTCGTTGAATTGGGCGATGTCCATTTGCTGGGCGGAATCGGACAAGGCGACGGCCGGATCCGGATGCACTTCGGCCATGACGCCGTCGGCGCCGATCGCCAAGGCCGCTTTGGCGCACGGGATGAGCAGATCGCGCCGCCCTGTTGAGTGGGTGACATCGACGAACACCGGCAAGTGCGTCTCTTTCTTTAAGATCGGCACGGCGGAAATGTCGAGCGTGTTGCGCGTCGCCCGCTCGTACGTGCGGATGCCGCGCTCGCATAAAATGATCTGCCCGTTTCCTTGCGACATGATGTACTCAGCGGCGTTGATGAATTCTTCAATCGTCGCCGCCAAGCCGCGCTTCAGCAAAATCGGCTTGTTCACTTGGCCGGCTGCCTTGAGCAGCTCAAAGTTTTGCATGTTGCGCGCGCCGATTTGGATGACGTCAATATAGTCCAAGGCGATTTCAATGTCAGCCGGCGTGACGATTTCACTGATGACCGCCAAATCAAACTCATCGGCGATCCGTTTCAAAATTTTCAGTCCTTCCACGCCGAGCCCTTGGAAATCGTACGGCGACGTGCGCGGTTTGTAGGCGCCGCCGCGCAGCAGCTTGATCCCCTGTTTTTTCACGGCCTCCGCCACCGCAGCGACTTGTTCATAGCTTTCCACCGCGCACGGGCCCATGACGAAATATTGGTTGCCGTCGCCGATTCGCTCGCCTTTCACTTCGACAATCGTGTTTTCCGGATGCTTTTTCCGCGAAACAAGGAGCGCCTTCCGGTGGTCATCTTCCTGCAATTCAAGCGCAGCCTTGAAAATTTCCTTAAAAATATGCTGCAGCGTCGACGTTTCAAACGGCCCGTCGTTATGCTCGGAAATGAGATCCAACATTTTCCGCTCGCGCACCGGGTCGTAGCGGTGCGTCCCTTGCGCTTCTTTAATTTTTCCGATCTCCTGAACGAGCCGTCCCCGTTCATTGATCAGTTTCAACAGCTGCAAGTTGATCTCATCGACTCGCGCCCGCAGTTCATCTAATCTCTCATTGCTCATGCTTTTCTCATCCTTTCGCCAAGTGTGGTGCATTGTTTTCGCCGCTTGCCGGCAAGCGGCGCCCCCGTCTTGGAGAGCGAAGTCGTTTAATTAGTGTTTATTATAATCGATGGAGCTATCGTTGTCACGAAAAATTTGCTTTTTTGATTAAACGCTTTTAAGCGATAAAGTGATGATGGATGAGAAAACGCCCGCGGCTGCGGGCGGATGATCAAGCAACAACCGCATGCGTTTCGAGCGCCTCGTACGTAATGCTCCAATGGGACGCGTGCCAGACGACGCGGCCGTTTTCAAACAGCAGAGCTTGCGGCGACTCGTGTTTCACCCCGGTCGTTTCGGCGATATAGGTGGAGAGCGGTCGCGCCTCTTGGACGTACAGGCAATACACCGCCAGCTCCGGATGGTCTGCGGCGAATTTCTCACATTCGCCAAACGCCGCTCGGCTGATCGGGCAGGTGAGGCTGTGCTTGACGAACAAAAAACGTTCCGTTTCCTTCATGACGCGCTCAAACTGTTCGATCGTCTCCAGCTTCTCCATTCCCATCATCCTCACTCCGTTTCTTTCCGATGAGATATGGTTTCCTCAGCATCATCAAGCGCCGCTTCCGCCTCCTCCAGCAGCTTTTGCAGCGTTTCCCGGTCGGCTGGCCCGGCGGATGGCGGAATCGGAATCGTCGCCTCCTTGGCTTCCTCTCCATCGTTTTCCCCGCCAGCTGGCGCCGTCGTGGATTTCAACGGAATGAAGCCGGCGATTTCCTTCGTTTTCTCTTTCGCCGTTTCCATCCATTCGACAGCCGTTGTTTTCACCGGCTCCCACGTTTCATCGTTGCTCCACTCGGCCAGCCATTTCCGCCCTTTTTCGCTCGTCAAAAACAAAGCCGCGGCCGCGCCGGCGATGCCGCCGACCAGCGCTCCAAACAAAAATCCACCGTTATTTTTCGCCATTCGATATACCCTCCTTTAACGATTGTTTTTTTCTCCATTTTTCCCGTAAATCGAGCAAAACATTTGTCCAGCGCAACGCCTTCACCCATTTTCCTTGCCCCAGGCCCGCCCGCGCCGACAAACCGGCAGCCGCCTGCCGAAGCGCTCGGTTGAGCGAACGGATCGTGCCGCCGATCTCTCCGACCGCTTCAATTGCACCATTTAGCGTTTCTGCTTTTTTTTGCACATCGCTGGCGATGCCGTTGGCCGCATGGAGAAGTTCACGAACTTCTTTCGCCACCGTTTGCACTTGTTCATCGGCATGGTCGATCGCCGCCGTCAGCCGGCGCAGCGTTTCCTGCAAAACGATGAGCGTCCTGGCTATGTAAACGACAAGCAGCAAAAAAGCAAGCGCGATGAGGGCAACGCTTCCATACAAAAGCCATTCCACTGGATTTCCTCCTTGCCCATTCGAACGTTTCATTCCCTTTGTACCCATCTTTTTCTGCATTCAAACTTCGACATTGAAAACGTTTCTTCCTGCTTTTTGAAAATAGGAAAAAACGGGCCATCTTCATCACAGCCCGTTCCCTGTCGGCCGTCAGGCGGAAAGAACGGCCCGTTCGTACGCCTGCTGAAACTTTTGAATGTCGCCGGCGCCCATGAACACCAACACCGCGTCTTGATGCTGCTTCAATACAGCTACGTTTTGTTCCTCAAGCAGCTGGGAACGCGGAATTTGCGCCTGCAAATCACGGATCGTCAGCTTGCCCTCATGTTCACGCGCCGAGCCGAAAATGTCGCACAAATACACGTGGTCCGCCTGCTGCAAACTTTCGGCGAACTCGCGCAAAAACGTCTGCGTCCGTGTATACGTATGCGGCTGAAAAATCGCCACCACTTCACGGCCCGGATATTTTTGCCTTGCCGCCTCCAACGTCGCCGTAATTTCGCGTGGGTGATGGGCATAATCATCGATCAGCACTTGGCGGCCGACCGTTTTTTCACTGAAGCGGCGCTTCACCCCTTGGAACGTTTGCAGCCGCTTGGCGATCGTGCCCGCATCCACCCCTTCGTAGTGGCAGAGGGCGACGACGGCCATAGCATTCAACACGTTATGAGCGCCAAAGCGAGGAATGGCAAACGAAGCGAAAAATGTATTGCGCACGAACACATCAAACGCCATCCCTTCCGTCGTCTTGACGACATTGCGCGCCTGAAAATCGTTTTCTTCCCCGAATCCATAAAACAAAATCGGCACTTTCGCCTGAATGTTGGGCAAATATGGATCATCCCCGCAGGCGACGATCGCTTTTTTCACTTGATTCGCCATTTGCTGGAAAGCGGAAAACACATCGTCGACATTGGCAAAATAATCGGGATGATCAAAGTCAATATTTGTCATGATCGCATAATCTGGAAAGTAGGAAAGGAAGTGCCGGCGGTATTCGCACGCTTCAAACACAAAGTATTTGCTCCCTGGCTCTCCTTTTCCCGTGCCGTCTCCGATCAAATAGGACGTTGGATGGGCTCCTTGCATCACATGGGCAAGCAGCCCCGTCGTCGTCGTCTTTCCATGCGAACCGGTCACCGCGATGCTCGTAAACTTGCCTGCCAGCTGGCCTAAAAAGCGATGGTAACGAATGACAGGCACACCAAGCTGACGGGCTGCCTCGATTTCTTCATGCGTATCGGCAAACGCATTGCCGGCAATGACTGTATAACCTGGGCGGATATTGTCTTTCGAAAAAGGCAGCACCGGGATTCCCCGCTCTTCAAGCGCCTTTTGCGTGAAAAACCATTTCTCTACATCCGACCCTTGCACCGTATAGCCAAGGTCATGAAGCACTTGCGCGAGCGCGCTCATCCCCGTGCCTTTAATGCCTACAAAATGGTAAGCTGTCATCGCTAAGCCCTCCAACCATCGTCTCTCTGTAAGACAGTATATGATATCCATCTCGTTTTGCCATTTCTCTCATTGCGGTGCACCATCCATTTCATTTCCTCATTATAGCACGTGAGGAGGGAAAACACTACCGCCCGCCCTCAGCTGTTCTGCCCGTGCCAGCGCTCCCACTCGTCCTTGCTCATCAACACATCGCGCGGTTTGCTGCCGCGCGCCTCCGAGATCAGCCCTCGTTCCTCCATCATCTCGATCAACCGGGCGGCGCGGTTGTAGCCGATGCGGAAATGGCGCTGCAGGCTCGATGTCGACGCTCCTCCTTGGGCGATGACAAACCGGCACGCCTCCTCGAACAGTTCGTCATCCTCGCCGCCCATCGACGCCGTTTGCCGAAAATCGTCCGGATCAAACAGATAGGATGGACCTTGCTCTGCTTTCACGTGCGCTGCCACCCGCTCGATTTCTCCATCGGAAATGAAGCACCCTTGCAGCCGCACCGGCTTGGCCGAACCATTTTCCAAAAACAGCATATCGCCGCGCCCAAGCAGCCGTTCAGCGCCGTTTACATCCAAAATGGTTCGCGAATCGACTTGAGACGAAACGGAAAAAGCGATGCGCGTCGGAATGTTCGCCTTGATCAATCCCGTCAGAACATCGACCGACGGCCTCTGCGTCGCGATCAACAAATGGATGCCGCACGCCCGCGCCTTTTGCGCCAGCCGGCAAATCGATTCTTCGACATCGGCTGGGGCGGCCATCATCAGGTCGGCGAGCTCATCAATGACGATGACGATGTACGGCAGCGGCGGCTCACTGCTTCCGCGTTCGTGAAGATCAGAGTTATACTTTTCGATATCGCGCACGCCGGCGTGGACAAACTGTTCATACCGCCGTTCCATTTCGCCGACCGCCCACTTGAGCGCCCCCGCCGCCGCCTTCGCCTCGGTAATCACCGGGCTGAGCAAATGCGGCAGCCCGTTGTACGGCGCCAGTTCGACCATTTTCGGATCAATGAGCAGCCATTTCACTTCGTGCGGAGCTGCTTTATACAACATGCTGACGAGCATCGCGTTCATGCATACGCTTTTTCCCGACCCGGTCGCCCCGGCGATCAGCCCGTGCGGCATTTTTCGGATGTCGGTCACCACCGGCGCTCCGCTGATGTCAAGCCCGAGCGCCACGGTAAGCGGCGATGGGCTTTTGCGGAACGCTTCGCTTTCTAAAATTTCACGCAGGCGCACCGGACGGCTCGTTCGGTTCGGCACTTCAATGCCGATCGTCCGTTTTCCTGGGATTGGCGCTTCCATGCGAATATCTTTCGCCGCCAGACTGAGTTTGATATCATCTATCAAGCTTGTAATCTTGCTCACTTTCACTCCTAAATCCGGCTGCACTTCAAACCGCGTCACCGTCGGTCCTTGCGTCGCCCCGACGACTTTGGCGCCGATATGGAAGCTCGCAAACGTCCGGTCCAAACGCTGGCATTGCTCGCGAAGCCACTGCTCGTCGCGTTCGGCCGCCTTCTCGGGCGGTTCAAGAAGCGCCAATGGCGGCCGTACATAGCTGTTTGATCGATTTGCCGTCTTTTCTTCCAGCTTGCGCCAATCTTGCTTTAACATGATCACATTATACGGGATGCGCGTTCGTTCGGGGCGGGAAGCCTCCTCCCGGCCGGCTTGCGCCGCCGAGCGACGGATTTCGCGATCTGGAGTCGTCTCCCGCCGTTCTGTCGAAGAAGCACTCTCTCCGTCTCCATTCCTCTTCTGTGACGGCACTCCTCGTCCTTCGCTCTCCAAGCCGCCGTCTGTTGCGTGCGGCGCGCGTTCTTTGCCTCGTTCGTCCAGCTCCTGCTCTTTTTCTTCATTCGCCTCGGCGCGGCTTTCCTCTTGTCCGGCCGCCGGCGCCGGCTCATCTTTTCCTTCCGTCTCCACAACAGCCGCGGACATCGCTCCACTCGCGTCATCATCTTCTTCGCTCCATGCCTCTGTCCGCTTGGCCAAAGACTCTTCTTCTTTTGGCGGTTCAGCCGCCCAGTTTTCCGTGTCCTCTCGCACGCCTCGCCATGTCGCTTCGCCGCGGATGGCCTCTTCCCGAACCGCCCCGCCGCACTGGCTCTCTGCATCCACTGCACCGGTCGGCTCGATTTCATCCACTCGTTGCCGCTGTTTCCCCCGATTTCGATCATATCCAAAAATCGGGGATGGCACATCGGATGGGCGGAACAGCCTTTTTTCCGCCGTCACCTTTGCGGCGCCAGCCGACGGGCGCCGATTCGGCAGCGGCCCGGATTCCTCGCTTTTCGCCCGTCTCGGCCTTTCCCCCTCTTCCGCCAGCTCGTCATCCGGAATCAACGGAAAGCGAAAACGGCCTTGCGGATATCGGTAGATGACGTCCGCCTCACCGCGTTCGGGCATGCCAGCCGACAGCGGGGAGTTCGTCCGCTGTTCGTTCCCTTCCTCTTCCGCCTCGCTCGTGAGAAACCGAAGCCATCGTTTCCAAAATTTCATCCATCACTTCACTCTTTCTTTGCCTTCATGGTCGGAAAAAAACGCCACTGGCTTCGTTCCAGCGACGAAAAAACAAGCGGAATCCGTCTGCACCACCCGTCGGAACGTCAAAAGACGAACGGCTGGCCGACCTCATACTCGTCGGATAACACAAGAATTCCTTTCTCCTGCGGGGCGTTCGGCAGCCCGAGCTCGCGCGCCGAACAAATCATGCCGCGTGAGGCGACGCCGCGCAGCTCGCTTTCTTGAATGACGAGGCCGTTTGGCATCACGGCGCCGATTTTGGCGACGACGACTTTTTGCCCTTCGGCGACATTCGGCGCTCCGCAGACGATTTGCAGCACCTCATCACCGACATCGACTTGGCAGACGCTCAATTTATCGGCATTCGGATGCTTCGTTTTCTCTTTCACATATCCGACGACAAACTTGGGCGACAAGTCCGCTTCGATCGGTTCGTCAAAGCCGTTTTTCGCCAAGATGTCGTTGATGACGCCGACGAGCTCCTCATTCACTTCGAGCGGACCGTTGCCGGAAAACGGATAGTACGAAGACGCGGAAAAAATGTTATAGCCGACCGTCTCGCCCGTCCGTTCGGACATGATGCGGACGACATCGCCTTGTCTGACAAACGTCCGTTCCTCATCCGCCGCCGGTTTCAGCGATACAAGCAGCACGTCGCCGACCCCTTCTCGGTTGTAAAACACGTTCATCGCTCTCTTCCTCCTTGTCGCTACGTTATCCGTTTTTTTCCTAAAATGAAAATTGGTTCAAGTTTCCCGTTTTCGTATAAAAACGACAGCGCCGTGATCGGCACGCGGCCGCCGGCAAAAAAGCTCATCGTCATTTGCGCGAGCACATCATAGCCGATGTCGTTGCGCACATCAGCGATGATGAGCACATCTTGATGCGGAACAGCGGCGGCCATCGTTCCTTCCACGCGCGCCCGCATATCGGCCAAAAAAGCATCGTTTAAGATGCGGCTGGCATCATACCCGTCATTTGTGTTCACAAAATAAAACACGTTGTCCGCCACCCGGTCCTCTTTTACCGGCGTCGGCAGCGACCGAACGTTGAAGCGGGCGATTTCCTTCACCCGCTCGCGGCTCCATTGTTCTTTCTCGAGCATCCGCTCGTCAATCAGTCGATACGTTTTGCCTAGATCAAGCGCGTAGTAAATGCGCGTTTCGGCTGTATGATCATCGTACAACAACGGAACGCCCTCTCTCGTCTCCGTCGGAAACGACGCCGAGCGAATGACGGGATAAATGTTCCACTCGTTTCCGGAAAGCGCCGCGTCTTCCTCCATCGTTTTCAACGTTTCCTCCACATAATAAACAACTTCGCGCACCGCTTCGTCTTTTTGTTCGTGCCATTTCGCGATCACGCCAGGCAACAAGATCGTCACGCCTTTTTTCGTGCGCCGGTCTTCCACGCGCATCGCGTCTTGCTTGGCGTCAAAGCGAAACGTCCAGTGCGGATGGGCGACGAGATGCTCTTTAATCTTCTCATACATTTGCCGGCTGTTCATCGTTTTCCTCCTTGCTCTGCCGACGCCCTTGCCTTCCCTTTCACACCTTTTGGCGGGTGCTGGTTCAAGGGCGAATCCGGCTCCGAAAATGCCCTACGATGCTCATGCGGCGTTTTTCATAGAACGTTTGGCGCTGCCTCTGCCGCTTTGCCAGCCGTTCCTTATTTATCATACCTTGAACGACCCATTTTGACAAAAAAATTCATATTGGCCGGCCAAAAGCTCGATGATGTGGGAAAACATCGCCGAACGGTCGACGCGCCCGTTCGTCAACACGCCGACTGCCCCTTCTTTCCTGCGGATGTTCCGCCGTCCAGTGTACGCTTCCATCACGTCGCCGAGTTCGCGCCCCTCCTCAATGCCAGCGCCGATATCAGGCGGCAACACGAGGCGCGCGCCGGCGGCGGCCACCACCACGCCGTTTCGGTCGGCGAGCGCCCCCCAGTTGCACAGCCACCATCGCCCATCGATCTTCATCACGCCGCCTTCCAATCCGATGCCGATGTCCGCCTCCGCCGCTTCGAGCGCCCGTTTGGCGCGCCCGATGGCGCCAAGCCGCGTCTCCTCATCAGACAGCGGCTGGGCGGAAACGCCTGATGGCACCTCAAGCGATACAATGCGGTATTCCCTTTCCCCTAACACCGCCCGAACGGCGGCGACTTTCGCTTCGTTGTTCGTTCCGACCGCAATCGTTTTCATCATCCGCCCTCCTTGTCATGGAAAAGGAGAAGCGTTCGCTTCTCCTCAGCTGCTTTGGCGAATCGTCTCGACCGTCGTCCGATCGCACCGTTTGACGAGCTCAACGATCAATTGTTTCGCCGCCGCGTAATCGTCGACATGGATGATCGACGCATGCGTATGAATGTAGCGGGCGCAAATGCCGATCACCGCCGACGGCACGCCGCGGTTGGCGATATGGACCCTCCCAGCGTCCGTCCCTCCGCCTGGGGAAATGAAAAGCTGGTACGGCACGCCGATTGTTTCCGCCGTATCAAGCACAAATTCGCGCATGCCGCGGTGCGTAATCATCGTCCGGTCGTACAAGCGGATGAGCGCCCCTTTGCCGATATGGCCGAACGCCTGCTTGTCGCCGGACATGTCGTTGGCCGGGCTTGCTTCCAGGGCAAAAAAGATGTCCGGATCAATCATCGAAGCCGCCGTCTGGGCCCCGCGCAGCCCGACCTCCTCCTGCACGGTCGCCCCGGCGTACAAGACGTTCGGCACCGTTTCGCCGTTCAGCTCTTTTAACAGCTCGATCGCCAACCCGCATCCAAACCGATTGTCCCACGCTTTTGCCATCACGGTTTTTCCGTTGGCGAGCGGGGTGAACGGGCTGACCGGCACGATCGGCTGGCCCGGGCGAATGCCGACCCGTTCGGCATCTTCACGGCTTTCCGCTCCGATGTCAATCAACATGTTCTTGATCTCCATCGGTTTCTTGCGCTGCTCCTCATCAAGCAAATGCGGCGGGATCGAACCGACGACGCCGATGACCGGCCCGTCGTTCGTGATGATTTGCACGCGCTGGGCGACGAGCACTTGATCCCACCAGCCTCCGAGCGGCTGGAAACGAATCATGCCATGATCCGTGATCGCTGTCACCATAAATCCGACTTCATCCATATGTCCGGCGACCATCACCGTCGGGCCCGCCTCATCACCGCGTTTGACGCCGAAAAGGCTGCCGAGGCGGTCTTGCACAATGTCATCGGCGTATTTCGCGAGCTCTTTGCGCATAAACTGCCGCACCGGGTGCTCATAGCCCGGCGCTCCCGGAAGCTCGGTCAACGTTTGGAATAATTGCAGCGTGTCCTCATTCATCACGAGTCTCCCTTTCTATGTTCGATTTCACCGTTCTGTTTCTTTCCGCCCTTCTTACATGTTCCGCCAAAATCGGCTATACTAAACCGTATCAAATCGAGAAGGAGGAAAGAAACATGGCTTGGAAACAGTGGCTCGTCTCCGCCGCTGTCGGTGCGGCCGTCGTCTATGCCATCCGCTCCGCTTCCAAACCGCCGCTTCTTGCCCCGGAAAAAGCGTTGGCGATGGCGAAAGCCGCGCTCGGCGGTTCGCGCGCCATCCGCGGTTCCTGGATTCAGTCCGCCCCGGAGCGGTACGAGAAAGACGGCCTGACGTACACCGTGTACCGCGGCGGCGTCTGCCGCCACGACAGAGATGACGAGTTTTTCGTGAATGCCTACACCGGCGCCATCATCGAGATCAGGCCGTTATAGCGCAGGCCGCTCCCGCTTCACGGCGGCGGCCATCGTCCCATCCTCCCGCCATTTGACCGCCCGGTAATAGGCGTCGTGATAAAACGTAAACCACGCGTTTCTTTCTATGCCGTAAGGGAGCCATCGCTGTTTGGCAAAAATCGAATCCATCGGGTAATCGTCGTACGCCATCACCCATAGGACGTTTTGATGGGCGTGCGTGCCAAGCAAATCGCCAAGGTGAATGGCCATCTCCCCGTCTGATTCGATGAGCACGATCGCATGCCCGGCGCTATGCCCGCCGGTATGTATCAAGCGAATGCCGGAGACGACCTCGATTTCTTTCGTAAACGGAACAACTTGATCCGCGATCGGCTCCCAATTTTCTTTCCAATACGTATTGCGCGAGCGAATGTTCGGATTTCGCATTTCCTCCCACTCGACATCCGACACGATGACCTTGGCGCGCGGAAACGCCGGCGCAAGCCGTCCGTCTTTCCAAACGGTCAATCCGCACGCATGGTCAAAATGCAAGTGGGTCATGAGGACAATGTCGATGTCGCGCCTCGTCAGCCCGAGCTCGGCGAGCGATTCATCGAGCGCCGATTCTTCCGTGACGCCGAAGTTGCGCTTTTGCTTGTCGGTCAGCTTGCCGTTTCCGATGCCGGATTCAATGAGCAGCCTTGCGCCGCCGGTCTCGACCAAAATCGGATCGGTGCGCAGCTCGATTTGATTGTTGTCGTTCGGTGGATATTTCTTGGACCAAAGCGGCTTTGGCACAACGCCGAACATCGCTCCGCCGTCCAGATGGGTGACGCCGCCCCGAAGCCATGTCAAGGTGACTTGTCCAATTCGCAACTGTTCCATTTCCATCTCCCCCTCCACTAGTGTACCATTTTCTCCACCAACCGGAAATAGAAAAAGACCCGACCGAAACGGTTCGGGCCTATGACGACCGCCGCGGCGGACGCACCGCCTCGCAGCGGTAAATGCGGTTTCCTTTGGCGGAAAATTTTTCTTCATACTCCGTCATGACATTGTCCGTGATGCCGCTTTGATGCAAATCGAGCTGGACCGATGCGAGCACAAACCCATATTGCGACAAACTGACAAGCGAGTATTCGAAAAACGATTGATTGTCCGTTTTCAAATGGACATCTCCGTCTTCCGCCAAAATGCGGTCATAGAGCGCCAAAAAGCCCCGATGCGTCAGCCGCCGCTTTTCGTGCCGCTTTTTCGGCCATGGGTCGGAAAAGTTCAAATAAATGCGCGACACTTCTCCGTCGGCAAAAAACGCGGTGAGATCTTTCGCGTTGGCGTTCAACAGCTTGACGTTCGAGAGCTCGCTTTCGATCAGTTTGTCAAGCGCCGACACCAGCACACTTGGGTACAGCTCGATGCCGATAAAATTAACATCCGAATGGAGACGCCCCATTTCGGTGATAAATTTCCCTTTCCCCGTCCCGATCTCAACATGGATCGGCCGGTCGTTGCCAAACAGTTCGCGCCATCGCCCGCGCTTTGTTTCGGGATCGGGGATGACATATTGCGGATAGGCGGCGATTTTGTCTTTCGCCCACGGTTTGTTGCGCAAACGCATATCGACACCTCTGCCTCGTTTCCGTTTGTCGGTTTGACGATACCATACTTGCAACGAAGAAGCAAAAACGGAAAAACGCCCGGGCTTGAACGCTCTCCCGCTTACGCTCACACTCGGAAGCGGGGGTCTTCTCGGTTTGGAAATCATAAACCCGGCTCGATCCGGGCATGATAAAACCGTACAGCTTTGCGAAAGGATGGTGACCAGCATGCCGCTCGACTACAACCATCAATTGACCGTGCTCCGCGACATTTTATCCGAACATCAGCTCGATTGCTGCGGGACGGTGTCCGAATGCGAACAAATTGAACGGCTTGTCAAGTCGCTGCTCGCCAACGATGAGGTGAATAGCCAAGTCAAGCAAATACTCCCTCATATTTACGCTTACGGCCAAGGCGGGAAATACAGCGCTGACTTAAACGCTCATATTTCCGCTCACCAAAGCCAGCTCGCCGATTGGGTGAACGAGCTGGCTTGACCCTCCCCGCTTTCACGCTCCCAACACGTCTTCCCGGCCAAAGACGATGATCGAGACATCAACGGCCGCCGGTTGAGCACCGCCGGCGTTTCGCCCCTTTGGACAGAAGCGGGACAGGCCGTTGTCAGTGCTCGGTGATGACCCGTTCCAATAACCGAAGCGACTGCTCCTTTTCTTTTTGGCCGTCCTTCCCTTTCGGCCAAAACAACGAGTGCAGCGTATGAGCGATCGTATACCACTTTAGGCGGAGGGCAAGCTCTTCGCTCCATGCCCATCCGTACTGGTCGAGCCACGCCTTCCACTGGGCGCGCGGAATGTACAGATGAAGCAGCATGCCGATGTCGATCGCTGGATCGGCGATCACCGCCCCGTCCCAATCGATCAAGTACAACGTCCCATCGTCGGCAAGCAGCCAATTGTTATGATTGATGTCACAGTGGCAGACAACGTGCTCGTCATCCGACAATGACGAAACATGCTGTTCAAGCCAGTCAAGCGCCTGACAGACGACAGAACCGCCGGCCGGATGGCGCCGCTGTTGCTCAGCAAGCAGAGCGAGCATCTTCTTCGCGCGCAACGGAGATTTGCCAAGCCGCTTCAGCATCGTCACAAGCTCCTTGGAGCGATGGATTTTCCGCAAAAGCGCCGCCACTTGCTCGCTTCCCATCTCCCACGGCTTCAGCTCCCGGCCGTTCAGCCATTGCTGGGCCGTAAATACATCGCCGTTTTCGAGCCGCTTCGTCCATACAAGCTTCGGGACGATGCCCTCGGCCGACAATACAGCAAGAAACGGAGAAGAATTCCGCTTTAAAAACAATTTCTTACCTTCATATTCAGCAAAATACGCATCCCCTGTAGCGCCGCCAGCGGGAGTGATCTCCCACTCCTTACCTAGTAACTGTTCCAAGCGTGTTCACCTGCGACTTAAAAATAGAAACGTCTCCGTTTGCTTCTCGTGCCCAAATAAAAAGGACGGCCAGGCCGCGTCCTTCCCCCGTCCATTTTACTTGTATTATACTGAAATACCGCTTGGGCATGCAAACATTTTTCTCAGCAAACGCCTTGCTTAAAACTGCCAAAGCGGAAGCGCCCCGCGGCTCCCACTCCGGTCGGCCGCCCTTTCCCGTTTCGTTTCAACGGCGGCATGTTTCATCAGAGCGATAACCACCGCTCCTCTGCAAGCCTTGAGACGATTCCGGCATGCTGTCTGAGCGATTACCCCGCAGGCTGGACGAGCACCCATGTGCCGATGCCGTCAAGCTCAAGCCTGCCGCTCACTCGGTGAAACGGCGCCGTTCCGCTCCGCTGCCCGTCGCATACGATGTCCCATTCCCGTTCGTCTGGAAGGTGGATGTCCTCTTGTTTTTCTTCATTATGATGAATGACGATGATCTCATCCCATGGCCCATATGCGGAGACATCATGCAATCGGTAGGCGATGACCGACGGCGGAAGCGGCTCAAGAAACGTCAAGTGGCGCAGCACTTCCGCTTCCGTCGCGAGGCGAAATGCGCCATGCGCGCGGCGGAGGGCGATCAATCCTTGAACGTAGCGAACGTCGTCTTCATAGCGGCTTTTCCGCCCCCAATCGAGCTGATTGACCGCATCCGGCGACCGATAGCTGTTCCCATCGCCGCCTTTCGTCCGATAAAACTCTTGGCCGCTGTGCAAAAACGGAATGCCTTGCGCCAACAGAACGATCGCCGTCGCCAGTTTTTGCCGCTTCCGCCGGAGCCATTCCGGCTCATCATTGTTGGCCGCCTCCATCTTATCCCAAAACGTATGGTTGTCATGGCATTCGACGTAATTGATCGACTGACGCGGATGGCAAAACAGCCCGCCGAGCGCCCGCAAGCTCCCGGCAATGGCGAGCTTCACCTGTTCTCGCCCGCCTGTGTTGCCGAGGGCGAACCCCCGATCGAGCAAATGAAAGGTGCTCCCTTTCACCGCATCGCGAAACCGGTCATTGAAATAAGCCAAGCGCGGTAGCTGCTTGGCGTTGGCCATCGTCGCCTTTTGTTCCGAAGGAAGCGGCGTCGGCAAATCCCAACCTTCCCCATACACAAGGATCGACGGATCGATGGCGTCGAGGGCATCGCGCACCGCCTTCATCGTCTCGATATCGTGCACGCCCATCAAATCAAAGCGGAACCCGTCAATGCCGTATTCTTTCGCCCAAAACACAACCGAATCGACGATCCAGCGGCGCGCCATCCGCCGCTCCGAAGCGATGTCGTTGCCGACGCCGGTGCCGTTGGCCGGCTGGCCATAGGCGTCGCAGCGGAAGTAATAGCCGGGAACGAGCTTCTCAAGCGGCGATTGCTCCCGGTCGTAGACATGGTTGTAGACCGCATCCATCACAACACGCAATCCGTTTTCATGCAACGTGCGGATCGCCTGCTTCAATTCCACAATGCGTGCGTATGGATCCGCTGGATCGGTCGCATAACTCCCTTCCGGCGCATATAGGTGAAGGGGATTGTATCCCCAGTTGTATGCCGCTTGCGGGTCGCGCTCATCGACGCCAGCAAAGTCCATAAACGGCATGAGCTGCACATGGGTGACGCCCAATTCTTTTAAATACGAAAGCCCGGTGGCCGTCCCGTTCGGCCCGCGCGTATCCTTTTCGGCCAATCCGAGATACTTTCCTTTATGGACGGCGCCGCTGTCCGGATGGCTTGTAAAGTCGCGGATGCTCAGCTCATAAATGATGGCATCCGTCGGCGAACAGAGCGGCGGAAGCGGCGAAGAGGGCGGCGCCAGCTTCGTTTTCTCCCAGTCGATCACGACGCCGAACTCGCCATTGATCGAAACGGCGGTCGCATACGGGTCCACCGCCTCGCGCCATACGCGGTTGATGCAAGCGATATACGTGTAACGCGCCCGCTCCCAATCGCCAGGGACGGCCGCTGACCATACGCCGCGCTCCCCACGCTCAAGCGGTACGCAGCGGATTCCACTGCTGTCTGCGGAAACAAGTTTGACGTTGACCGCGGCGGCGGTCGGCGCCCAAACGCGAAAGATCGTCTTCTCTTTCGAATAATCGACCCCTAACGGCCCATCATAGAAAAACTGATCATCAAACGCCGGGGTGCGCACAACGGCGCCGATTTGAACATCGGTTTCGTCCCCGGAGAGGGAGCGCACCCAATACGTCGCCCCAAACTCGAACACGGATGCAAACCGGCACACATATTTCACCGTCTCCCCTAAATCCTCGACTTGCTGCACGGAAAGCGGAATCTCCTCGCCGCTCGGTGCCACAAGCGTAAACAGCGCCATCCCATCAAGGGGGAGCGATTTCGGCGCAAGCACAGCGATTTGGTTCATCTCGTCCAAATAGGCGGCAAACGTTCGGCTGATGTGAAGCATGTTCGTTCACCCCCCTTTTTTGCCTCCCGTCAGTACTATCATACGTAAAAGAAAAAGGGCGGTGCCAAATCATCGGCCGGTCGCCCTATCGATGCACAGATGTTTCTATTGTTGCCCTTCCTCGCCGCTCATATTCCCGTCATTGCGGCGGTCGTAAAAGCTGGCGCAATGGCGAAGCAGCGCCTCAGCCGCTTTCAGCTGCCCGTGCCGAAGCGGGAGAGCTGAGCGGCGCAGGCGGGAAAACCACTCGTCATAATTTCGCTTATCAATATAGCGGATAAACGGAAAAAGGCCGCCGCTGTCAATGTAGCCGGAGCGGTTTAACAGCACGAGATGGATCGGCCAATCGAGCCCATGCTTGCGAAAAATCTCCGAAACGATCTGTTCCGTCCGCCGCAGCGACACGACTGGGTTGACCAGCCTCGTTTCGTTCGTTCCGGCCCGTTCCACCCAAAACCGGTCGGTTGACGCCATGACGATGTTGTCCGGACTTCCTTCGACGAAGGCAATGCACCAGAGCGCAGATGGCGTCAACATCATCGTCTCCAGCTCCACCGGCGCCTTGCCGACCATCGCGACCGGCCGGTAAAAGCATAAATGCGTATCCGGAAACCGCTGCAAAAAATATTTCAACGTCTCATCGCTATACACGTTCTCATCGAAAGAGGAAACGTACATCATCGTCGAACTCGCCCATTTCAGCTGCAACTCGAACAACTCATCCAAAAACTGCTGTTTCAATTCCTCCAGAGTAGCCGCCGGACGGGCCATCGGCGCAAGAGAAAACGTCTCTTCTTCCGTAAGCGCGGCACGGCGGCGCCATCGTTTCGTCAGCCGCTCCCACCATGACGGTTTGTCAAGCCAAACATCCCACGCCTCGCCCGTTTCAAGCCATCCGCTGGCCTCAGCCGTCCGTTCGGCTTGCCACCGCGCTTTTGCCTGTTCCCATTGCCGTTGCTTCAGCCGGATGAATTCCGGTACATAATAGTACACGTCCGTTTCATAACGGGAAATGCAGTCCGTAAGCTTAACGAGCTGACCCATTGTTTCACCTGCTATTTCCGGTCATTCATCGGCGCGCCAAGCAACGGGAACACGGCGATCGCTTCGTACTTCGGCGTCCGTTCCATATTCGTCCGATACAGCACGATCTCCGGCACCGAAAACACCGCCTTGGCCGCGGCAAGCGAACGGAGGCGATCCGGGTGAAACGGTTCGGCTCCTTGCCATTTGCGGGCGATCGTAATATGCGGGGCAAACGGCCGCCGGTCCAAGGAAAACCCAAGCTTAATGCACGCTTCATACACGTCGCGCCGCAGCGCATGCAGCCGCTCTTCCATTTCGACTCCTTGCCAAAAAATGCGCGGCGCTGTCCGCTCCCCGAACGTCCCAAGACCGGCAAGCACGAGGGGAAACGGGGCGCAGCGGGCGGCAGTGGCGGCCATCGCTTCGCACAGCGGCGTCATTTTTTCCGGCGGCACATCGCCTAAAAACGCGAGGGTGATATGATAATCCTCTTCATGCACCCATGTGCGAAACGGCAGAGACGGCGCTGCATTGCTCGAAAAACGGGCGATGGCTTGTTTCGCTTCGGCTGTCAGCGGAACGGCGATGAAATAATGATTCCGTTTCATCCTTTCTCACCTGCCGATTTGGTCGTTTTTTTCCAATTTCCCTAACCAAATGAGCACGAACACTCCGACGATGGCGCAAGCGCCAAAAAACACGTAGACAGCACCGATCTGCCAACGCTCAAACAAATATCCGCCCACCAACGTGCAAAACCACGCGCCAAGTCCGCTGCTCGCCGCCGAGTAAAGGGCGACGGCCGTCGCCTGCACCCGCTCGGGCGCCAAGCGGCGCACATACTGCAAGGCGGTTGGAATGGCCAGCCCGACCGAACATCCTTGAACGATCGCTGTCATATAGACAAACCAAAGCGGCGGATCGGCGACATACGACCACCAGCGGGCGGCCGACACGAGCGCCGCCAACACGAGCAGGCGCGTCATGCCGAACCGACAGATGAGCCGGTCGGCCGTTTTCATAAACGGCGCTTCGCTTCCAGCAGCCAGCCAAAAGGCGAAGCCGATGCCGGTCAGCGTGCCGCCGAGCTCGTGGATCAACAGCCCGAAATACGAATTGTTGGCATAAATCGGACCAAACAGCAAAAAGGACGCCACAAGCAGCAGGCAAAACGGGCGAACGGAAAGCAGCCCTCGGATGTCAGACCACGTCAACCCACCCGCCGGCCCCGCCGCGCGGCTGCGCGGCAGACGGGAAGCCAACGCCGCGGCTGAAAGCAACATGAACGAAAACACGTAAAAAATGACCGCAAAGGCAAGATGGTCGGACAGCCAGCCGACAACCAACACCGCCGCAGCAAAGCCAAGCGACCCCCAAAGACGGATCGCTCCGTAGTTTCCGCCATGGTCGCGCACTTGATGAAGGGCGATGCTGTCGGAGAGCGGAACGATGGCGCTTTGCACCGCCGAAAGCAGCACGGTCAAAACGACGAACATCCGGTAGCTTCCGGCCAGCGAATAAAGAAACCCAAACAGCGCTGTCAACACGAGCGCCATCGTCAACAGCCCGACCGGTTTGCGTGTATAATCCGTCGCCATGCCCCAAAGCGGCTGGGCGGCCATCGTCACAATCGGAGTGATCGACATGATCCAGCCGATCGCTGCTCCCGGCAGGCGCGCCTCCTCTTGCAAATAGACGGATAAGAGCGGAAACAAGGAGCCAAACGCGAAAAAAATCAAAAAATAAAAGAGCGGAAACACCGTTTTTCGTACCGATGCTTCCCGTTTTAAAGCCGCTTCCATCCCGTCCTCCCCTTTCGTTTCTAAAGCGCCGCCCGCCGCTCGGCGCCTTTTCGTTCGTTTGTCTTCGCCAAGCGGCGGGCTGTTTATTTAGCCAGCTCATAAATCGCTTGCGCGTAAATGGCCGTTGCTTTCACCAAATCGTCGATCTCGATGTACTCATCTTTTTGATGGGCGACATCCGGGCGGCCGGGGAACAGCGCGCCAAACGCCACCCCGGCGGTCAAGGCGCGGGCGTACGTGCCGCCGCCGATGGCCAACAGCCGGGCCGGCTCGCCTGTCTGCTCTTCGTAGACGCGCTGAAGCGTGCGGACAAGCTCGTGGTTCGGGTCGATATAATGAGGCTTCGTATCGCTGAACCGGGTGAGCGCGAATCCATGTTCAGCCGCGGCGCCTGCGAGCGTCCGGCGGATCGCGTCGCCGTCAGCCGTCACCGGATAGCGGATGTTCAGCCCAATCGTTCCGCCATGCCGCCGGTTATACGACAGCACCCCGACGTTGACGGTCAGGTCGCCGCTTTGTTCGTCGCGATATGCAAATCCAAGCTCCTGACCGCGGGTGTCAGAAAACGAAGAAGCGAGAAATTGTACGAACGGTCGGCTTTGGCCATCGAGCGGAAGAGACGCCAAAAACTGCGCCAAATAGACGCCAGCGTTTTTGCCCCGCTCAGGCTCGGCGCCATGAGCGGACACCCCTTCCAATTGAAAGACGACGGCCCCTTCGCTTTGCCTGATGCTCCCCTTTACGCCGCGCTCCCGGCAAAACTGTTCATAGAGGCCAAGCAGCTCCTCCGTCCGCCCCGCTCCTTCCACCACCGCTTCGGCCGCATCCGGCACCATATTGTAGCGGCGCCCGGCTTGGAATGAGGCAAGCGCGAACCCTTCAGCTTCCTCTTGCCCCGGCGGGCGGTACGACAAATCGGCGTCAATGATCCCTTTTTCCGCATGAATGATCGGAAAATCAGCATCGGGCGCAAATCCGACATCCGGCATTTCTTCATGGCGAAAATAGTGCTCTACACACCGCCAATCGCTCTCCTCATCGCCCCCGATGATGAGCCGCACCCGCTTGCCGATCGGCAGCCCGAGGTCACGGATGATTTTCATCGCGTAAAACGCGGCCATCGTCGGCCCTTTGTCATCGATCGCACCGCGCCCGTAAAGGCGGCCATTGCGCACATCAGCGGCAAACGGATCCATCGTCCAGCCGTCCCCGGGCGGCACGACGTCGATATGGCCGAGCACACCGACAAGTTTCTCCCCATGCCCCATTTCGATATGCCCAGCAAACCCGTCCACATTTTTGACGCGAAACCCTTCCTCCCGGCCGCGGCGAAGCATATGCTCAAGCGCCTCGGCCACCTTGGGCCCAAACGGCGCCCCCGGCTGCGCCTGCTCATCATCGCGGACGCTCGGAATGCGGACAAGCGCTTGCACGTCGCGGATCAAATCGTCTTTCCGCTTCTTTGCTTCTTTCATCCAGTCGATGTTCAACGCCATTCTTCCTTTCCTTATTCAACACTCTTTGTTGCCAACGTATCATATCAAAAACAGGAAGTCAAAATGTTTCATTCGTTGCAAATCGTTTTCCGTTCCACGACAAAATGTTGAAATTTTTCGTGAATAGAAGCAACCGGGTAGCATTTTCCCTCCCATTTCGTGTACAATGGTAGTAAACAGACAAAGACATCTCTCATCTGCTAGCGGTCGGTTGTGCCATGCGAATGATGCTAAGATAGGGAGTGGTCTTTTGAAACCTTCAACACATCGGATGCTTACCCGCATCAAATCCGTGTACATGTACATTAGTGAAAAAGGAACGGTTACGACCCAAGAGCTTGTTGATGAGTTCGGCACCACCCCACGAACGATCCAGCGCGACTTAAACGTGCTTATGTACAACGATCTCGTTCGCAGCCCAAGCAAGGGCAAATGGACGACCACAAACAAAAAAGTGCGCATCTCTTCGTAAACCCGGTGCCAATAGGGTAGGCAAGATGAGAGATGGACGCGAGACAGCTTTTTCTCAAAATCGACGATTGATCACTTTTCCATAAAAAAAGGAACCGACTTAGGTTCCTTTTTTTTCGTCCGTCTCCGGCCGGTATTGCTTCAACATGTCCACCTCTTCATCCGTCAATTCCCGATACTCGCCGACGGCCAAATCCGGGTCAAGGGCGAGCGGCCCCATTTGAATTCGTTTTAAATAGACGACCCGCTTGCCGACCGCTTGAAACATCCGCTTCACTTGATGGAACTTCCCTTCGGTGATCGTCACCTCGACATCGGAACGAAGGCCAGATTTCAACACAACGAGCTTGGCCGGCTTTGTTTCATAGCCGTCATCAAGGACGACGCCGCGCTGAAACGCCGCGACATCCGCTTCCGTCACTTCCCCGTCCACGACGGCAAAATACGTTTTCGGCACGTGTTTTTTCGGCGACAACAGCTGGTGGGCGAGCTGGCCGTCATTCGTCAAGAGCAGCAGCCCTTCCGTATCTTTGTCAAGCCGCCCGACCGGAAACGGGGAAAATGACCGGTCTTCTTCTTCAAGCAAATCGACGACCGTCTCTTCCACGGCATCTTCCGTCGCCGAAACCACTCCCGGCGGTTTATTCATCATCAAGTAAATGAACGGCTTGTACTCGACCGTTTCCCCCCAAACGGTCACGATTTGCTCATCCGGCCGCACTTTCGTTTTCGCATCACGGACCAGCGCGCCGTCCACTTTCACCGCTCCGGACTTGAGCAGCTTTTTCACTTCCTTCCTCGTCCCATATCCCATATGGGCGAGCAACTTGTCAATGCGCAGCTCCACCAATCTCCCTCCTAAAAATATTGGCCTTCATTAGGCGTTCATCTAGTCCGCTTCCACCTTCCCCCCATACACTATGAAGGAAACATGAAGAAGGGGGATTTGCCGATGAATGAATACTACTATTCTATCCCAACGTTGGATGATTACCGTCAACAGCCGCCAGCCGGCCAATTTTGGCCCGGATACCCAGGAGGGCCATTCGCCAACTGGGCGCGGCGCATCGAACGGCTTGAGCGGGCTGTCGAGCGGCTCGACCGCCGGCTCGACCGGGTGGAAAGCCGCCTCGACCGCATCGAACGCCGGCTCGGCCTGTCGTAAGCGAAATGGAGAAAGAAGGCGGGGACGACCGCCTTCTTCTTTTTTTGCCGCAAGCCAAACGGCATGGGGGATGGCGAAAAACAGCCATCGTCGAACCCTTTCGCTCAGGCGCCGCGACGTTCGCAAGAAGCGCCGTCCGCCGGGTTCCGGCCTAAACGAGCCGCTTCTAGGAAACAGCCATCCGGTCAACAGCCGATCCCCCATGCTATCCTCGTCTACGATACCGCCTTTTTCTCTTTCCGGCGCCAAAACGCAAACCGGTCGCCAAACAGCGCCGAAAACAACCCGGAGCAGATGCTGAGAAACAAGTAGACGGCTGCCCCGACCGCTGCGCCGATGGAAACAGCGCCCACCGATTCAGCGGTGCCGGCGCGGTAATCGATCCATCGGGCCGTCAGAGCCTCGACCCCCATAACCGCCGCTGACATCGCCGCCGTCAAGATGGCCATAAACGCCGTCCGGCGGGCGACAAACCGATAGCGGTAGCGCGTGCGGCGCTGAATGACCCATAAGTTGAACGCCACCGAGACGAAATAGCCCGCCATCGTGGCAACAATGGCCCCGATGGCCGACCATTTCATAATGAGCGGCGTGTTGAGCAAAAGCTTCACAAGCAAGCCGGCGGTCAAACTGACGACCGTAAACCGCTGCTCGTTGATGCCTTGCATGATCGCCGCCGTCACAGAAAACAACGCATACAAAATCGCCGCCGGCGCATACCAGCGCAACACTTGTTCACCAAGCGGATCATAGCTGTAAAACGAGCTGTACACCGGCCCGGCCAGCACCGCCATGCCGATGACGGCCGGGAGCGTTAAAAACATGAGCACTTGAAACGTCTGGTTCAAATATTGCCGCAGCGCTTTCCGGTCTTGCGCGACATACGCTTTCGTAATCGTCGGGATGAGCGCCAAGCTGAACGAGGTCGCAAGCGTCACTGGTATGATGACGAGCTTTTGCGCCCACATGTTGAACACGGAATACGCGTGCTCCGAGATGTGCCCGAGGCCCGCCGCCGCCATCGCATGGTTGAACGTAAACTGATCGACAAGCTGATAAAGCGACATTGACAAGCCGACAAAAACAAACGGGATCGAAGAAAGAAGCAGCTCTTTATACATCGCCCAAAGCGACACGTCCGCTTCGCCGCGGTCGCGCGCAAGCAGCGACTGCAGATGCGGACGCCGCTTCCACCAGTAGACAAGGAGCACCAAAAGCCCCGCCGCCGCCCCGACAAACGCCGCAAACGTCGCCGCGCTCACAGCGGAGACAACAGAACCGTTCATGATGCGCAAAATGACGTAGCACGCCCCAAGCAAAAAAGCGATGCGCGCGATTTGTTCGACGACTTGCGACAGCGCCGTCGGGCCCATCGACTCATGTCCTTGGAAAAATCCGCGGATCAAGCTCATCACCGGCACGATGAGGAGCGCAAAGCTGACCGCGCGGATGACGGCCGTGACGTCGTCGACCGAGTTGACGTTCGTTTTCGCGTCGATGACGTGCGGCGCCAAGACGGGAGCCAAGGCATACAAAATGAGCCATGAGGCGATGCCGCTTGCGATCATCAAGACAAGGCCGGAGCGAAAGAGCCGATAGCCGACGCCGTATTCCCCAAGCGCGTTGTATTTCGACACAAACTTTGACACCGCCACCGGCAGCCCGCCGGTCGCCAAGCTCAAAAAAATTTGGTACGGCACATAGCCGTATCCGTACAGCGCCCCGCCGCGCTCGCCGACAAGATGGTAAAACGGGATGACGTAAAACAAGCCAAGAAGACGGGAAATCATCACGCCAGCCGTTAAAATAAACGTGCCGCGCAGCAGTTTCGATGTTGACATATGACCCCTTCCCTAGCCATGGACGTTGAAAATGACAGCGTATTTATTTTACCATAGTTGTCAATGGAACGAAAAATATCGTCCACGCGCAGAAAGAAAGGGTGGAATGAACATGGGGTATGACGTCATCATCATCGGCGGCGGTCCGTCCGGGCTCATGGCGGCCATCGGCGCTGGCGAAGAAGGGGCGAAGGTGCTCTTGTTGGAAAAAGGAACGAAGCTCGGGCGCAAGCTCGCCATCTCCGGCGGCGGACGCTGCAACGTGACGAATCGGCTGCCGGTGGATGAAATTGTCCGCCATATTCCCGGCAACGGCCGCTTTTTATACAGCGCCTTTTCCGTATTTAGCAATGAAGACATCATTCGCTTTTTTGAGCGGCTCGGTGTGCCGCTCAAGGAGGAAGACCACGGCCGCATGTTTCCCAAAAGCGACAGCGCCCAGTCGGTCGTCGACGCGCTTGTTCGCGAGCTCGGCCGCCTCGGCGTCGATGTTCGGCTTGAATCGCCGGTGGCGGACGTGTTGTATGAACAAGGGAAAGCGGTCGGCGTCACGCTGAAAAGCGGGGAGACGATCCACGCCCGTGCGGTTGTCGTCGCCGTCGGCGGCAAATCGGTGCCGCAAACCGGCTCAACGGGCGACGGCTATCCGTGGGCGGAAAAAGCGGGTCACACGGTGACCGAATTGTTTCCGACCGAAGTGCCGATCGTCTCGCATGAGCCGTTCATCAAAGAGCGGACGCTGCAAGGCTTGTCGCTGCGCGGCGCCGCGTTAAGCGTCTTAAAGCCGAATGGCAAGCCGATCATCACCCACCGGATGGATATGCTGTTTACGCACTTCGGCATTTCCGGCCCAGCTGCTCTCCGCTGCAGCCAGTTTGTCGTTAAGGCGTTGAAAAAAGCGGCGGACGGCGCGGTCGAAATGAGCATCGACGCGCTTCCGGACGTGACGCAGGAAGAGCTGTTTCAACATTTCGCCAAGCTGTGCAAAGAGGAGCGGAAAAAGGCGATGAAAACGATCGCCAAAACGGTGCTTCCCGAGCGGTACGCGGCCTTTTTGCTCGAACGGGCCGGCATCGACCCGCACGCCTCTGCGGGCACGGTCGGCCATGAGGCGCTCCGGGCGTTTGTCCGGCAGTGCAAACAGTTCACCTTTTCCGTCCACGGCACGCTGCCGCTTGAGAAAGCATTCGTCACCGGCGGCGGCGTGTCGGTCAAAGAAATTGAGCCGAAAACAATGGCCTCCAAATGCATGGCCGGCCTTTACTTTTGCGGGGAAATTTTGGACATTCACGGCTACACGGGCGGCTACAACATCACCGCCGCCCTTGTCACCGGGCGGCTCGCCGGCGTCAATGCCGCCCGCTATGCATTGACGGAAAAAAGCAGGATCAGCGGCCCCGCGGGGCAGACAGCAACGAATTGACAGCCGTCCCCATGCCCCTCGGGTGCTCCGGGGCGTCCGCTGACATTCCGACAACGCCCGTCTTCAAGGCGGGCGATCGCAAAATTTCGCCGCCTGACATTGAAATGCCGCAACGAAAAAAGCGTCGCCCCTTTTGGGGGATCAGCACGAAAACCGCCCAAAGAATCCCACGATCTCGAGCCGTGTAGAGTGTCAAGTCCGGTAAATGACCATGGCGGAAAAACAGTAAATTTGCTCGCCTTCCGATTCCATCGCCGCGACGCTGTATTTGACATCGATCAATTGTCCGTCTTTTAGGCGGGCTAAAAAGTCGTTGACTGCCGCTTCCAAATCTTTTTCATGCTCTTTATCAAACACTTTCACTTTGTACATCGCCATCCCCCCGTTTTCTTTTTTTCCACACGTTTAGGGAAAATCCTGCTCTGCAAAAAGCAACGCGCGCCCCAAACAACAGGGCGCGTGTTGGAAAGAACGGAAGGGATGAACCGTTCGTCTTAATAAACTCCTACGGCATTGAACGCCTGTTTCACCGAATTCACTTCTTGGCTCGCCGACCCGTACAAGTCAGCAGCCGCTTGCACGCAGGCGGCGCGCAGCTGGCTGAAGTTGGAGGTCGGCGTCAAATAGTAGACGAGTGCCCGGTAGAAAATTTTCCCCATTTTGTCGCGGCCGATGCCGGTGACGCTTACTCCGTAATGGACGCCCCCTTGGCTGAGCAAATACGCCGCTTTATTGATGATGCCGCTGTTCGTATGGACGCCGCCGTTATCTTGTGTGCCGATGTATCGTTTCGAGTAATGATCCGGATCGCCGTATTTCGCTGGATCGGACATCGAGCGGAGCGCATCGCCGGCAATGCCCGGCGTGTAAATGTCTTCGCCGATCTCCCAGTCCGGATTGCGGTTGGCGTAAAACTCCACGAGCGTGCCGAAAATGTCGGACATCGCTTCATTGATGGCGCCGGATTCATTTTGGTAAACAAGCCCGGCGGTATAATCGGTCACGGCGTGGGTCAACTCATGAGCGACGACATCAATGCCTCCGGAAAACGGCAAAAACGTCTGGCCGTCTCCATCGCCGTACACCATTTGCGAACCGTTCCAAAACGCGTTGTTGTAGCCGCGTCCGTAATGGACGGTCGAACGGATGGCGGCGTTGCTGCCGTCATAGCTCAGCCGGCCGTGCACATTTTTGTAGTAGTCATACACGACGCCGGCGTAATAATGGGCGTCCACAGCCGCCGCGTCATAGCTGGCGAAAAATTGGTTGTCAATGTCAGCCCACAGGCTGCCAGGCAGCGTCGTGCGGTTGCGTCCATCGTACGTAAAAATGCCGCTGCCGCGCGTGTTGTCCTGCAAATAGTAATAGCCGTAATATGAAGAGTAGGTGGTGTTAATATATTTTTGATCGCCCAACACACCGCGGCCGACGCCGACGGTCGACGTGCCGGCGATTGTCGGACCGGTTCCCGGCTTGGCCGCATCCATTTGATTCCATTTATTCAATACAGCGCCGCTTCCCGCATCGATGATATACATCCAATTGCCCGGAACAGGGGTTAAAAAGCGGACATTGACCTCATAAGCAAGGCGCGCCTCCTCTCCGCTCGGATAAATGATCAGCCGCGTCGGTTTCCCGTCTTCCTTCTTCGGGCGTTCTTTCGTGATCGTCTCGATCACATCTTGTTCTGCGATGGCTTCCGCTTCTTGAACGGCAATCGTTTTTTCTTTTTTCACCCCTCGCTTGTCCAAATCCGGAATGAGCGTACCCGACAAAGAGGACAATTCGCCATCGTTGACATGGGCAACGAGCACGGCGCCATACACGGGGATGCCGTGATAGCGCTGTTCAAAACGCATGACCGTATGGCCGAGTTCATCCATTTGTTTGCCAATCAAGCCCAGCCGTTCGCGGGCTTGTCCACCAAGTCGGAATGTATTCTTCTCTTGATCAAGATAACGGTAAACCAATTCTTCCGGAGCATCCTCGCCTGTCAACAGCGAACCAGAAACGAACGATGGCGTCTTCCACTGTTCGTTCCACACCATTGATCTTTCCTTCGCCGAAGCGCCGAGCGGCCAAGCCATCAATCCAAACGCCAACCCAATCGCACCAAGCATCGCCCGTCTGTTCATTCCCTTTACCCCTTTCTTGTACTTTCAAATTATTTATTCTAATAAAAATTTTATTACAATATATTTTGATTCGGTATTGGGAAAATGATCGGGCGGAATACGGCCTGATCAGGCAACCGGTTTTCCTTTTTTCTCTCTTTGCGGCTTTCCGCCTGTGACAAAACATCCAGAGCAAAACATAATCATTAAGATAATCGATAAACAGCAACTTTCCGCCATCCAAGCATCCGAAACAAAAAACCGCCCCCCGCTTTCGCCTATCGTCACGAAAGCAGGGGACGAATCAGTTTGAAGAAGAGAAAAAGAGCGATAAGGCCGCCTTATCCGACGCTCCTTTTATCGAGCAATCACCGTCGGCGGCGGATGTTCGTCTTTAGCCGCTTCTTTCACCCCGATGCCTTGGCCAAAGGCTGAAGCGAGACCAAGGACGGCGAGAGCGACGATCACAATGACCCGCTTTTTCACCTAGCTTCACCTCCTTTCAAACGCCGGTTTTCTTCCGCAAGAGAGCGCAGCTTAACTGGTAATATTGGGCCGCCAGCTTGTGCTGGCGCCTCCGCATATAACAATCGGCCAAATATTCGGCGTACAAAGAAGCGTCGTCATATTCCTTCTTTTTCTGGAAGTATGGAATCGCCTCCTGTTTGAGCAGCCGCTCCAACGGTTCGTCTTCTTCGCTCAAAAGCAGCCGGTAAATGGAAAAATGCAAATAATACTCATAATGCTCCACCGCTCCGTTAGGGGCTTGTTCGAGCTGTTTCCACCCTTCTTCGACGATCATCCACGCTTTGCGATAATGCTTGGCCTCACAATGCATGCGCACGAGCGACAAAAGCGTAATGAGCCGCGCATCCAACGGGGCGTCCTCTTTATAGATCAAACTGTTCTCGTAATGTTGCACCGCCTCGCGGTATTGGCGTTTCATCCCCTTCAAGTGGCCGAGATTGTGCTCGACAATGCCAAGAAGGCGCCGATCATTCGCCATACCCGCCGCTTTTTGCGCCGCCAGGCAATGTTCGACTGCTTTGTCGATCTCCCCGCAGCGCCGGTAGCAAATCGCCAACAGCACATGGCATTCGGCGCTCCTTCGCAAGTCGTATTCCGCCTGGCTGAGCGCCAGGGCCCGTTCGGCGTAATGAAGGCATTGGAACCATTTCCACAGACGGCTGGAAGCAAGGGCCGACAAGTAAGCCAAATCGGCCTCCTCCCCGCTCATTTTCCATTCTCCCTTCAGCAGCTGTTCTGCCTTTTGATAACAATGCAAGGCGTCATCGTACTTTTCTTGGCAATAATATAAAAGACCAAAAAATTTCCAATAATAGTAGCGCATGTCATCACTCAACGCCCCATACCAGTCCCGCACGCTTTGCGCCGCCGTTTCCGCCCCCTTTTTGTCACCAAGAAGCAGCCAATACCGGATTCGCATCAGCTGAAAATAAATCATGGCTTCGGCATCTCCGGACCGCTCGCATCGTTCTTTGACCGTTTCATACAGTTCCTGCGCGGCAGGCGCATCACGGCTCATCATCGCCCTGTACCACGACATCACCCACTCGAACCATGAAGGCGTTGTTTCATTTCCGCCGGGCCGGATGTCCAGCCGCCGAAACAGCCATTCGAGCACCTCTTGGCTCGGGATGACTTGGTTGTTCTCAATTTTCGATAAATAAGAAACCGAAATAATGCCTTCAGCCGTTTCTTCTTGGGTCAGGCCTTTCATCAAGCGGGCGAATTTCAAGCGGTCGCCGAGTTTCAACAGGAAGCTCCTCCTTCGAACAAATGTCTGATTTTACCGAAAATTATATCCTCTCCTTTTTTTTCTTGCATCACACTTTGGTACTAAAACAAAATAGAAAAAGCGCCCCAAAAAGCTGGGACGCTTTTTCGCTCCTCCCCCCGCAAGCGGACCCGGGGAGCGCAAGCCGCCGACGCATGAAAAGGCCGGCGGCAGCCAGCCATTCCTCTGCCTCTTGACCGAACGGGGCTGTTTGGATGGATCGATTTCCCATTCGCTGACACTTTCCGCCGTTTTGGTCGCGACGGAACGGGATTACTTGGATGATGGCCCGCCGCCCTGCCCTTCCAGCCGGAAGCACTTATCGTTTCGGCGTTGTTTCCCCTTCCCACTCGAGCATGCCGCCCGTCATGTTGCGGACGCGGTAGCCGAGCTCCTGCAAGTAGCGGCAGACGTTTTCGCTCCGCCGCCCGGAGCGGCAGACGAAAATGTATTCTTCATTGCGGTCGAATTCTGCAAGCCGATCGGGGATGTCGCCCATTTTGATATGTTTGGCGCCAGGGATCATGCCGAGGGCGACTTCCTCGTCTTCGCGCACATCGACGATGTTCAGCTTTTCGCCGCGCTCGAGTTTTTCTTTCACTTCAGCCGGCGTGATTTCCTTGATCTCTTTCATGGCAAATCGACCCCTTTCGTTGGTGGATAGGGGGCGGGCCGAAGCCCGCCCTCATCATCAGTTGGAGACGATATTGACGAGCTTGCCGGGGACGGCGATCACTTTGCGCACCGTTTTGCCCTCAAGCTGCTCTTTGATTTTTTCATCGGCGAGCGCCCGCTCCTCGAGCGCTTCTTTTGGCAAGTCAGCCGGCACATGCAGCCGCGACCGCACTTTGCCGTTGATTTGCACGACGATTTCCACGACGTCTTCCACGAGCTTCGTTTCATCATACGTCGGCCACGGCTCATAAGCGATCGTGTCCGCGTGGCCGAGCTTTTGCCACAATTCTTCGCCGATGTGCGGGCAGACCGGCGACAAAAGCTTGACGAAGCCTTCCATGTATTCTTTTTTCATTTGCTCCGCTTTGTACGCTTCGTTGATGAACACCATCAGCTGCGAAATGGCGGTGTTAAAGCGGAGCGCTTCATAGTCTTCCGTCACTTTTTTCACCGTTTGGTGATAGACGCGCTCGAGCGTATCGTTCGCCGGTTCGTCGACGATGTTCGGATTCAGTTCGCCATTTTCGGTCACAAACAGACGCCAGACGCGGTCGAGGAAGCGGCGCGCCCCATCAAGCCCTTTCGTCGACCAGGCGATCGATGCCTCAAGCGGCCCCATGAACATTTCATACAGCCGCAAGGTGTCAGCCCCATGGCTTTCGATGATGTCGTCCGGGTTGACGACGTTGCCTTTTGATTTGCTCATTTTTTCGTTGTTTTCGCCTAAAATCATCCCTTGGTTGAACAGCTTTTGGAACGGCTCTTTCGTCGGCACGATGCCAAGGTCGTAGAGAAACTTATGCCAGAAGCGGGCGTAAAGCAAATGCAAGACCGCGTGCTCCGCTCCGCCGATGTAGACATCGACCGGCAGCCATTTTTTCAGCTTTTCCGGATCGGCAAGCTGCTTGTCGTTGTGCGGGTCGATGTAGCGCAAATAATACCAGCAGCTTCCGGCCCATTGCGGCATCGTGTTCGTTTCGCGCCGCCCTTTTTTCCCGGTTTTCGGGTCGACGACGTTCACCCATTCCTCAATGTTGGCGAGCGGCGACTCGCCCGTTCCCGACGGACGGATTTCATCCGTTTTCGGCAACACAAGCGGCAATTCCTCTTCCGGCACCGGCGTCATCGTGCCGTCTTCCCAATGGATGATCGGAATCGGCTCGCCCCAGTAGCGCTGGCGGCTGAACAGCCAGTCGCGCAGCCGGTACGACACTTTTTTCCGCCCTTTGCCGTTTTCCTCAAGCCAGGCGATCATTTTTTCGATCGCTTCCTGCTTGTTCAAGCCGTTCAAAAACTCGGAGTTGATATGCTCGCCGTCGCCGGTGTACGCTTCTTTTTCGATGTCGCCGCCGGCGACGACTTCTTTGATCGGCAAGTTGAATTTTTTCGCAAACTCGTAGTCGCGCTCATCGTGCGCCGGCACGGCCATGATCGCCCCGGTGCCGTAGCTCATCAAGACGTAGTCGGCGATCCAAATCGGAAGCCGGTCGCCCGTGACTGGGTGGATGGCGTAGGCGCCGGTGAACACGCCCGTTTTTTCTTTCGCCAAATCGGTGCGCTCAAGGTCGCTTTTGCTTTGAATTTCCTTTAAGTAGGCGTCAACGGCTGGCTTTTGCTCCGGCGTCGTGATCTTCTCAACAAGCGGATGCTCCGGCGCCAAGACGGTGTACGTCGCGCCAAACAGCGTATCCGGACGCGTCGTGAACACGGTGAATGTTTCGTCATGGCCGTCGACGGCAAACTCAATTTCCGCTCCTTCCGAACGGCCGATCCAGTTGCGCTGCATCTCCTTAATGCTTTCCGGCCAGTCGAGCTCTTCCAAGTCTTCAAGCAGACGGTCGGCGTAGGCGGTGATTTTCAGCATCCATTGCCGCATCGGCTTGCGGATGACCGGATGCCCGCCGCGCTCGCTCCGGCCGTTGATCACCTCTTCGTTCGCCAGCACCGTGCCGAGCGCCGGGCACCAGTTGACCGGCACTTCATCCATGTAGGCGAGCCCTTTTTCATACAGCTTCAAGAAAATCCACTGCGTCCATTTGTAATAGTTCGGATCGGTCGTGTTGATCTCCCGGTCCCAGTCGTACGAGAAGCCGAGCGACTTGATTTGCCGGCGGAAATTGTCGATGTTTTTTTGCGTAAATTCGGCTGGGTCGTTGCCGGTATCCAACGCATATTGCTCGGCCGGCAGACCGAACGCGTCCCAGCCCATCGGGTGAAGGACATTGTACCCTTGCATCCGCTTCATGCGCGCCAAAATGTCGGTCGCCGTATACCCTTCCGGATGGCCGACGTGCAATCCGGCGCCGGATGGATACGGAAACATGTCGAGAACGTAAAACTTCGGCTTGTCGTCATCATCGGGCGTGCGGAACGTTTTGTTTTTCTCCCAATAGTCCTGCCATTTTTGTTCAATTTCGCGGTGGTTGAAGCTCATCGCAGCACTCCTCCTATCCAGTTCTACTTGCATCATGGACGAAAATATGTACAAAAAAACCCCCATCCCCACGCAAAGGGACGAGAGGCGCGCTTCCCGCGGTACCACCCTTTTTGGCGCGCCAAACGGCGCACCCGCTTTCTTCCTTAACGCGGACCGACGGCCGGCGCTGTCGGGGATCGTTCGCGCCGGCAACTCCGAGGCGAGTTCACGGGGTGACTTCGGTTGACTCGCACCATCCGTCAACTCTCTGCTGTCCGTCAAGCCCGCTACTGCTCCTCTTCATCGTTTTTCGCTTCGTTGTTTCCAATGGCAAACTTATTATTATTTTAAAAAATTTGTCGATCAATTGCAAGTTGAAACCTATACGGTCGCAGCTGTTTTTTCTCCCGCCTTTTCCGTCGGCTTCGGCAGCCAGCGGTCGTACAAAAGCGCCGCAGCCACCGCCAACAGGGCAAACGCGGCGAGCAGCCCGATGAGCAGCTTCATTCCTAAGGCGTCAGCAATCCAACCGCCGATGACCGGTCCAATCATCCGTCCGGCCGTGGCCGTTCCGTTGACAATTCCTTGATAAAACCCAGCCTTCCCCGGCGGCGCCCATTCGTTCACCGCGGCCGGAATCGCCGGCCAGACGATCATCTCAGCGATCGTGAGCACAATCATGGACGCGGCAAACTCAGCAAACGAATTCGCCCCCAACAGCATGGCAAACGAAACGGCGAAAATAAGAAAACCGATCACGATTTGCCGCTTCAACGTCGGCATGAAGCGGCGGATCACCCGCGCCAGCACCGGCTGGGCCAAGACGATCAACGCGCCGTTGATCGTCCAAAGCAAGCTGTACTGCCCCACCGGTATCCCGAGCTCGCGCGTATAGGCGGCGATCGTCGTCGACCATTGGACATAGCTCAACCAGCACAGTCCATAGCCGGCGCAAAGGAGAGCGAGCGCCCAGCCCACGGCGCGGGATGGCGCTCTTTCCGCTTCTCCGGGTCGTTTCTTTCTCGGCGGCGGCAAAATCGGAACGCGCCGCAACCCGGCAATAATCGTGAACAAAAACGCAACATACAACAAAAGATTGGCGAAAAAAACGAGCGAGAACGAATATGAAGCGACAAGCCCGCCAAGCGCCGAACCGACGGCGACGCCGATGTTTTGCGCGACATAAAGAGCGTTGAACGCCCGCCGCCCCCCGTCCGGCCAAATCGCCCCGGCGTACGCCGACGCCGCCGGAAAGACGACGCCGCTGCCGATGCCGACAAGCGCCAGCCATACGGCATAGTGCGGCCATCCGTGCCAAACGCTTAAGCCGGCGAGCGCGGCCATCGTCAACACCGCACCGGCCAACAAAACGCGAAACCCGCCGATCCGGTCAAACAAAAAGCCGCCGGCCAAGCTGCCGATGACGCTTCCCCCAGAGTTGAGCATGAGCACGACACCCGCGACCGCGAGCGGCTGGCCGAGCTGTTCGTGCAAATAGATCGTGTTTAGCGGCCATAGAAACGACGCCCCTGTCACATTGAGCGCCATGCCGACAAGCAGCCACCAAAGAGCGCGGGGCATCGGTCATCATCCTTTTCGTGTTTTTCTTTTGACTCCCGAAACAATTGTAGGGGAAAACAGGAAAAAATGCAATCAAAAAGGCGGAGCGTTCCGATGCGTCCGCCGCTTTTTTTCAAAACTAACTCCCTCACTGAAATAATGGCTTTTGAAGCGGGCTCCTGCGCGGAAAAGAAGAAAAAGACGGAGCGGCATCCGCCCCTTTGGCTTGTCGTCACCCGTTCCGCTGCTTGGAGCGGATCGGTTGGCCGCCCGTTTCCTCGTATTGCTTTTTCGCCAGCTTCACCGGATCAAAGCCTTGGCCAAGCTCGAGATCGTTATTGTTTTGGCCGTTGCGTGTTTTTTGCTCCGGATTCGTTTGTTTCAAGCGTCGCTTCATGTCGTGTTCCTCCTCGTTTCAGCGGTCAAGCAAAATCATGTCGTTTTGCAATTGCTCAAGCTGGAGCCGCATCCGATGCAGCTGCTCGCGCTGCTGGGCGTTGCAGCTCCGCGCCAAGTGCGCCAAATCGATGACCGTCTGTTCGAGCATCTGCTGGGCGTTCGTGTATTCGGTGATGTTGTAATGCTCCTGCTTTTGCGCTTCCGTATATTGCTCTTTCGCGTAGCGGATCACATCTTCACACCGCTGCAAAAATTCCTCAACGGATTGTCTTGTCGCCATGCGCTCACCTCGTTTCGTGATATTCCTTCATGTTTACTATGCGCCGCATAGGCCGGCCGTATCACGCCAATGATTGGCAGCGGTCGATTTTCCATAAAGTTTTTGTTACAATGCCGACGTGAGGATCTTCGTCGAGCTCGATCAGGACGATGTCGGTCAGCTCAAGGTTTTCTGTCACGCCGGCGTAGAGGATGGAGCGGCTGGAGGGAAAAAGCGACGGCATCCCACATCTTTGGCCGCAGCGCCATCCCCGCCAACGTAAACGATGAAACGATCGCAAGGAGGGGCCAACCGATGGCTTTGATGAACATTTTGCCGTTTGCCCGCTTTTTGCTTGATCAAGCGGTCAACGAAGGCGACATCGCCGTCGACGCGACCGTCGGCAACGGACACGACACCGTGTATTTGGCCGAACGCGTCGGGGATTTCGGCCATGTGTTCGGCTTTGACATTCAGCCTGAGGCCATCACCGCCGCTTCCGCCCGCCTCGCGGAACATGGGCTATGCGGGCGGGCGACGTTGTTCGAGCGAAGCCATAGCGAAATGCTTGAGGCGCTTCCCGCAGATGTACACAGGCGCATCGCCGGCGCGGTGTTCAACCTCGGCTATTTGCCGGGCGGCAATAAGCAAATCGTCACCAAGCCGGAATCGACGATCGCCGCGATTGATCAACTGCTTTCCATCATGAAGCCGGGCGGCGTCATCGTCCTTGTCGTCTACCACGACCATCCCGAAGGAAAGCGCGAACGCGACGCGCTCCTGGATTACGTCCGCTCCCTTGATCAGCGGCGCGTCCACGCCTTGAAATACGAATTCATCAATCGGCAAAACGACCCACCGTTTTTGCTCGCGCTCGAAACCCGGGCGGATAAGGGCGCCCAAATCTCGGATCCCGCCCCTTTTGCCGATACAAGCAAACGGCCGCCCTTATGAAAAGGACAGCCGTTTTTGCCGCTCCTGCCAAAAGCGGTATGCTTTTCCGTTCCAATAGAAAAACTGCGACGCCGCCCCGCCGGCGCGGACGAGCCGGCGCGCCAGCCGGCGCAGACCGCGCTGCTTTTTCACCTTGGCATCCGACAAATACAACCCAAGAAGCCCTCGGTGAATGAGGCGGTGAAACTCGCCGTGCGGCAGCGCCCCGACATAACGGTCGGCCTCTTCGATGAAATGGCAAAGCCGCTCAAGCATCACCGTTTCATTCGGATAGTAAAAGCAAAAGTTCAAATCGCCGCCGTCCCGGTCTTCCTCCTGATCGATCAAATAGTCGAGCAAAATGTGCAGCCCTTGAATGTATGGAAAATAGCCGTCGCGCACTTGTCTCGCCATCTCCGGCGGCAGCGATTCGCCAAACGCATAGGCGACGAGGCAGAAAATGCCGAGCGTCGAACCGGAGCAGGCGGAAAACTCATACCATTCCATCGGCGGCAAGGCGTCTTTGTATTGCGCGAACCATTTCTCCAGCCGCGGCACCCGCTCGCTCGCTTCGACATGTTTATGCACTTGCAAGTCGCAATAATATCCGGCCAATTCATGCAAAAATGGGGCAATCGTCTCATAATGGCGCACCGTCTCGAGCACCTTTTGGCACGTGCGGACGAGCGCCGGCAAATAGCCGCCGTCTTCCTGTTCGCGGCGATGGCGGTAATAGTTCGACGGCTCCGCGCCGATCGTCAAAGCGTCGGGCATCGAATCATGCAAGGCGCGAAAGTCAAGCGGATCAAGCGAGGTGCTGCGGTCGCACAAATTATCCAAATAATCGCTGATCGTCTGGTAAGCAACGATAAAGCGGATGCAGTCCTCCATGTTTTCTCCGGCCAAGAGCGCCAAAATGGAGCCGCCTTCGCAATGGAACGTTTTCGACGCGATGCTCGCGAGCGCTTGGCGCCGCAATTCCGGGTCGGGAATGCGCTCGGCCTGGCGCCGCCAATAGGCAAGCTCGCGGTGGACAAGCGGAAGCACGTCGCGATACACCATTTTCATCAAGGCGATGGGGTTTTTCGGAATGTTCAATCGGCTCACCTCAGGTGCAAACACCATGGTCTCGTCTCCTAGCATTTCCATCTTATCGGCAACCAAAATCGTTTCGCGTCTGAACAGCCTGTGATCTCGTCTTCCAGTATTGCCATCAATGCGGTCGGGGCAAACCATAAAAGGGTTGGCGATGGAATGAAAAAGCCGCTCAACAACAGTTCTTCCCACGTTGAGAAGCTTTGTGAAATCGGATCTTCTTCCCCTATCCCAACCACTCATCGGGCGAAAAGAAATGTTTTTCACCAATCCCGATTAGGCGCGCTCGCTTTCGTTGGCGATTTGGACGCAGCGTTGTACAATACATGGTGAACGATCGATTTTGCAACAGAAAGGAACGAACGCCCATGATTTACCCATACAAAGGCAAAACGCCGCAAATTGCCGCCTCCGCCTTTATCGCCGACTATGTGACGATCACCGGCGATGTCGTGATCGGCGAAGAGACGAGCATTTGGTTCAATACCGTCATTCGCGGCGACGTAGCGCCGACGGTGATTGGCAATCGGGTCAATATTCAAGATAACTCAATTTTGCATCAAAGTCCAAACAATCCGCTTATCATTGAAGACGGCGTGACGGTCGGCCATCAAGTCATTTTGCACAGCGCCATCGTTCGCCAAAACGCGCTGATCGGCATGGGCTCGATCATTTTGGACCGCGCGGAAATCGGGGAAGGCGCGTTTATCGGCGCCGGCAGTTTAGTGCCGCCGGGCAAAAAAATTCCGCCCAACGTGCTCGCTCTCGGCCGGCCGGCGAAAGTCGTCCGCGAGCTGACGGAAGACGACATCCGCGAAATGGAGCGCATCCGCCGCGAATATGTCGAGAAAGGGCAGTATTACAAAGCGCTGCAGCAACAGCGGCCGGCGGAGTGGGAGTGAAGAGCAAAAACGATTTTACCACATCCTTGACGGAAAAGTCGCTTGCCCACTTTTCGACTGGCGGAGGCAGCCGGCGGCTTGCGTTCGCCGCGTCTTGGCATGAGTCGATTCAATCTCCCTAGAAAAACACAAATGTTATACCGCTTTTGTTGGCATCTTCCTCGTCACAGCCCACATCGCCATGATGTTTCGCATGCTTGACCCGCCGCTTAGGTCGATCATTCTAAAAAAAACGGAGGGCGGCCTCTCTAGCCCCCTCCGTTTTGCGTTTATCGGTTGTTCGCCAACGCCAGCGCTTGTTCTTTCAACAAAGCGGCTTTGTCGGTGCGCTCCCACGGCAGGTCGACGTCCGTGCGCCCAAAATGGCCGTAAGCGGCCGTCTGTTTGTAAATCGGGCGGCGAAGGTCGAGCATTTTGATGATGCCCGCCGGGCGCAGGTCGAAGTTGTTGCGCACGACTTCAATTAACACATCTTCCGACACTTTTCCAGTGCCGAACGTATCGATCGAAATGGAAACCGGACGGGCGACCCCGATGGCGTAGGCGAGCTGCACTTCGCATTTGTCGGCAAGCCCTGCGGCGACGATGTTTTTCGCGACATAGCGGGCCGCATACGCCGCCGAACGGTCGACTTTCGTCGGATCTTTGCCCGAGAACGCGCCGCCCCCGTGACGGGCGTAGCCGCCGTACGTATCGACGATGATTTTCCGCCCCGTCAACCCGGCATCCCCTTGCGGACCGCCGATGACAAATCGTCCTGTCGGGTTGATGAAATAGTTCGTATTCCCATCCAGCAGCTCCGCCGGCACGACCGGCTTGATGACATGTTCCTTAATGTCGCGTTGGATTTGGTCCTGCGTAATTTCCGGATGATGCTGCGCGGAAACGACGATCGTATCGACGCGCACCGGTTTGCCGTTTTCATCGTATTCGATCGTCACTTGCGTTTTGCCGTCCGGGCGCAAGTACGGCAGGACGTCCGTTTTGCGCACTTCCGCCAATCGGCGCGCCAAGCGGTGCGCAAGCGAGATCGGCAGCGGCATCAATTCCTCCGTCTCATTGCAGGCGAACCCAAACATGAGCCCTTGGTCGCCGGCGCCGATCGCTTCAATTTCCTCGTCAGTCATCTGACCTTCGCGCGCCTCGAGCGCCCGGTCAACCCCCATCGCAATGTCCGGCGACTGTTCGTCAATCGACGTCAACACCGCGCACGTATCGGCGTCAAATCCGTATTTGGCGCGCGTGTAGCCGATCTCCCGAACCGTATCGCGGACGATGCGCGGAATGTCCACGTACGTTGACGTCGTGATTTCCCCGCTCACAAGCACCAGCCCGGTCGTCACGCTCGTTTCGCAAGCGACGCGGGCGTTCGGGTCTTTTTCCAAAATGGCGTCCAAAATCGCATCGGAAATTTGGTCGCAAATTTTATCCGGATGTCCTTCCGTCACAGATTCTGAAGTAAACAAGCGGCGTTTAGCTGACATTCGGTTTGTTTCCTCCTCCTGGCATAATGTGGCGACACGGAACTCATTTCCCTTTTCGCAATATAAAAAACCTTTCCTGTAACGGCTGAGGAAAGGTCACGGCAATCGTATTGCTTCCTTTCACTCTTATCGTTCAAGGACTGCGCCTTGCCACAGGTTAGCACCATTTCACACATGTACAGTTGTGACGGTTGCTGGGTTTCATCGGGCCTGTCCCTCCACCGGCTCGGGATAAGAGTATCCGTTCAATGACTTATCTTATCGCAAGGAAGCAAGTAAAGTCAACTGCATAGGGGGGAATTTTTTTTACAAAAAAATAGGAAAAAATAAATCACGAAAACCTACATAAATAGTATGGACTATTAATAAAAATGTGTTATACTATTTCCAAGAGTGATTACAATAAAGAAGGCAGGTTGTGAACATGGGGATCGCAAACATGACAAATAAGCTTGATGTATTGCTGCAAAAACCGTACGTTCGCCATCAACTGTCCGTCGCCGAGCTCGTCGAGAAAGTGTTGCAGCGGAATGAAGGACGGCTGACCCACACCGGGGCCGTCGCGGTGACAACCGGCAAGTACACCGGACGGTCGCCGAAAGACAAATACATCGTCGAAGAACCGTCAACGAAGCAAACGATCGACTGGGGAGCCGTCAACCAGCCGATGTCTCCAGAAACGTTTGACAAACTGTACGACAAAGTGCTCGATTATTTAATGAAGAAAGATGAGCTGTTCGTGTTTAAAGGCTTTGCCGGCGCCGATCCGAAATATCGGCTGCCGATTCAAGTCGTCAACGAATTCGCTTGGCACAACTTGTTCGTCCATCAGCTGTTCATCCGCCCGAGCGCCGAGGAGCTCGCCGCGCATGAGCCGCAATTTACGGTCATTTGCGCGCCGAACTTTAAAGCCGACCCGAATGTGGACGGCACGCGCTCGGAAGCGTTCATCATCATCTCGTTTGAACGGCGCACCGTGTTGATCGGCGGCACCGAATATGCCGGCGAAATGAAAAAATCGATTTTCTCGGTGATGAACTATTTGCTGCCGGAACAAGGCATCCTGCCGATGCACTGCTCGGCCAACGTCGGCCAGGAAGGCGACGTCGCCCTCTTTTTCGGCTTGTCGGGAACGGGAAAAACGACGCTCTCGACCGACCCGAACCGCCGCTTGATCGGCGATGACGAACACGGCTGGTCGAGCCGAGGCATTTTCAACATCGAAGGCGGCTGCTATGCAAAATGCATCCATCTATCGCGTGAAAAAGAGCCGCAAATTTTTGACGCCATCGGCTTCGGCGCGGTGCTCGAAAACGTCATCCTCGATGACGCGACGCGCGTGCCGAATTACGACGACGGCACGCTGACGGAAAACACGCGCGCCGCCTACCCGCTTCAAGCGATCCAAAACATCATCGACCCGAGCGTCGCCGGCCATCCGTCCACGATCGTGTTTTTGACGGCCGATGCGTTCGGCGTCCTGCCGCCCATCAGCAAGCTGACGCGTGAACAGGCGATGTACCATTTCTTGAGCGGCTACACAAGCAAGCTCGCCGGCACCGAACGCGGCGTCACCGAACCGGAAGCGACGTTCTCGACATGCTTTGGCGCGCCGTTTTTGCCGCGCCCGGCCGTCGAATACGCGGAAATGCTCGGGCAAAAAATCGCCGAACACAACGTCCGCGTCTTTTTGGTCAACACCGGCTGGACAGGGGGGCCGTACGGCGTCGGCAGCCGCATGAAGCTCGCCTACACCCGGGCGATGGTGCAAGCCGCCGTCGAAGGGGAGCTGGACAACGTCGAAACGGTGCAAGACCCGATTTTCGGCCTCGCCATCCCGGCGCACGTCCCGGGCGTGCCCGATGACGTCCTTAAACCGCAAAACACATGGGCGGACAAACAGGCGTACGAACAAAAAGCGAAAGAACTGGCGCAAAAATTCCGCGCCAACTTCCAAAAATTCGCCCACATCGATCCGTCCATTGAAAAACTCGGCGGACCGCTCGTTTAACAAGAACCCGGCCGGACAGGGAACCGTTCCCTGTCCGGCCGTTTTTTCTGTTCTTTCCTTTGCTTTGGACTCCGACACTAAATCCTTAAGCATTTCTGTACGTCGATCCGTTTCATTCGCCTCAAACAACCTCAAAACAACCGGACTCGATCAAACGCAATGGGCTTCTGTGTTTTCATTTGTCGCAATGGCCATTAGTTCTGTAAGGAATACGTAATGTCATCAAAAGATGGATGATTAATGAACTTGCGCATTATTTCTAAAGTTTTTACTCCCTGTTCCCCCAAGAATTGTGTTCTTGCCTCTATTTCTTCAACTGTTTTCCGCAAATCATCCATATACTTCTCAGAATTTTTAGGATCATTAAACAAGTGATAAAGATGCATAATTCCTATAGAAACTCCAGCAGCATGATATGCTCTGTCTAAAGGCCTTTTGATTTTCAAGATGGTTGATGTAACTAGAGCTTCTTCTTTTGCACATTCATTAGCATTAGGAAACATACAGTTAATCATATCATCCAAGAAGATACTTTGGTGGATAAACTCATGATAAATGGCCTCTGCATATTCAATGATTGACCAATCAGATTGAGGGTTTAACCATACTAATCCCATAACATTGGAGACTGATCCTCCACCAAACAAATCTTTTTTTAAAATCAAAAAGGTACCAATAAGTGTATTAATTAAATCATACAAATCATTATGCAATACTTTGATCAATTTTAATGCTTTTTCAATTCTATCAGTAATTACTTCTTGCTCTTGTTGAGAATAAATGTGTTTATCGTTTTCCAAATCCTCTTTGCCAATCATACCCAAACTAAGTAATTTATTCTGCAATGTTTTATCAAAATATGTAACATGTATTTTTTCGTTTGAGTATGGAACAGGAACATCTTGAATATAATTTATGGCTTCAAAATATTTCTCTTTTAACGTGACACCTAATGGGAATTTCTTTCCACTTTCCTGCTCGACATAATTTTTTAGAATCTCGATATTCTCGATAATGTGTGATTTATGCAGAAATGGTAAAAAGATTTTTGATTCTGTCTGAACTATACTTGACATACTAATCCCCCTATTTACGGTATATTTATGGCTCTTCACCACGAGCTATTTTCGATGACGTAAAATCATTGGTACACAAGGGATGGGAGAGAGGAGGAAAAACTTTTTACCCCAGCAGGACTTGATAAAATCAAAGGAGAAGTCGGCGGATTTTTGTGTCAAAACAAACATTCACCCCAAACCTTCAATCCCTTGTCACACTAAGGATTATACGGATTAACATGCTTTTTTAGTGGGAGAAAAAGCCGCATAAAATCAACATCGCAAAAAGCTCACCACAAAATACACTTGACAAAAAACGTTTTTCATGATAGAAACGTCAAAAAGATTAATTTCCATTTTTTGTTATTTTGTTCAACCGGGAGGGTTAACATCATGTTTGTTTCTAAAAGTCAAGTACATCTTTCACCCGAGTTCGACAGTTTTGAGGCCATTTTAGGCTCTTGGGTGATGTCCCCACGGGTGAAGGAGCGCTCCCCTCCCCATGGGTCGTAACCGTCGAGGTTGGACTTTTCGCGATGTTCCTGGAGCTAGTTGAGTTTTAGCGATCAACTAGCCCCATTTTTTTCATAAATTGAACAAACTACTTTGTCAAATGAATTTGCATTCTAAGTGGTTGTACTACAAGAGACATTTGTGCATTACTTTTTAAATAATGCTCAACATAACGTTTAATATTTTCGACATGCTTTTTATTCATGGAATAACACCTCCTTCCATTTGTATTTATTATCATTTTAACAAAAAAATGTATAATTACAACAATCAAAAAAATAAAATTATTCTCATCTATATAAATTGAAATTTTGTTTTACATCCAGCCGATCACTCGCAATGTTATAGCATAGTCGAATTGTATGGGGTCAAAACAGAAACGAAAAATCGGAAATTTTTATTGCAACTTATATATCATCAAAAGTTGAACTTGACCTTTCAAATACTAAGATGCAATAACTCGTTGTACTAGAAGGATGGTGATTGAAGGGGAAATACTGCTCTCCAACACTGTTTTTCAAATCGAAAAACCTTGCGGCGCCATAACTTCATTTCCTTGCGATTTCTCACAAATCCGGCGAATCCATTGTTTTTCACGGGCTTCCTAGGATAAACTTAAAGAAGCATCAGAATAACCCTTAACTGGGCGGATCTTCTATAGAATGAAAACGCTAATCAAGATATAGGGAATAGTGGATTCAAGAAAAAACGCAAAGGAATCGAGACAGTGTTTTCGGTTCAGGTTGATCAATGCCGGATCACAAACATTCCAGTCCCTTCCGCCGCCGGGTTTGAAGCAGTACTCAACGGCCATATTGTTAGCTTATTCGCTGGTCACACTAAAGCCAGTTGAGCGCTGATGCTCAACCAGCACCATAGGAATAAAAATGGACTCTAAACAGAATAAGGGGGAGGCTTCCATTGCTTCAGTATATCCATTTACCTTTAGGATTTGGGGCGTGGCAAAAAGCCAGTTTCATCAAAGACTGAAGATCTGATTTTTGTCTCATTTTGACTATTCCATCACCAGTCGTTTCGATGATCAAAGAGAGGATTGAGGTCATGAAAAATAAAACATTTCACTTCCTTTGGATCGGACAATCTTTCGCGAATTTCGGAGATGTGTTCTACATTGTTTCCGTTGTCTCTTACCTATATCATTTGACATCGAAAGCCATGGCTGCCGCATTAGTCCCTTTTTTCGTTACATTGTCGTTATTTATTAGTGGAATCGTCGCACCGATATTTTTCGAAAAATATAAACTAAAAACGTTATTGTCCTACGGACAAGTGTGTAAAACATTTCTGCTGCTTTTTCTCTCGCTGTTTTTGCAATGGGGTGCGGAACATCACATTGCGATCGTTTACGTTTTTGTATCATTGATCGCTTTTTTAGACGGGATCAATAATCCGATTAAAAACTCCCTCGTTCCTTTTATAGTTTCCAAGGAGGAAATCTTGAAAGCCAACAGTTTTTTAAACACGTTAGACCAATTCATCAAACTTAGCGCATGGCCGATCGGGAGTTTGATTGTCAGTTTAGGATCCCCGTTCCTTTTAATCAATATCACCTTATTGTTCTATGTCGCCTCGAGCATTCTCATGTTTCTTTTGCATATACAAGAACGCGCAAAGGAGAAGGTTGCTCAGGGTAAAGGCTTAAAGAAATTTCTCCTTTCGATCAGTCTAGGATGGGAATACACTTGGAGAAATGTGCACGCTAAATCCATCAGCGTAATGTCATTTTTTGAAGGAATAGGAAATGGTGTTTGGATTTCGGCCATCCTTTATATTTATGTGAAAGAACAATTACATTTAGGAGAGGAATGGTGGGGATATATTAACTCTGTTTTCTTTGGCGGCATGGTGATAGGGGGATTGTTAAGCGTTAAGTTTAGTCAATCGGTTGAAAAAAATCAGCAATTTTTTGTATTGTTTGGCCCGTTTTGTATCGCTGTTGTAACGCTTTTGTTTGGTACAACGACGCACGGTGCGCTGGCGCTTATGTATTCCGCCCTGTACGGGATCATCGAACAATGGAAGCTGATCTGTCTTCAGACGATTCTTCAAAAAAATGCCCGGATGGACGCTCTACCTCATGTTTTTGCCGTGCAGGGAGTCATTAGTTCCGTAACATTCGGAATTTCCACATTGTTAATGAGCTTTATAGCCGATGTTTGCGGTATTCGTTTTTCATTTTATTTGTCTGTCTTCTGCTTTTTCATCAGCGGTTGGATCAGCTACCGTCAGCGGAAAATCTGGAGTGATAAGGAGAGCCAAAAAGGAGAAATCACTGGGACTATTTTGTGACCTCCTTCTTGTAAATGATCGCTTTATTTCAGAGCAAAACATAAGGAATCAGTCTTGCTTAATCATATGGCAGAGCGCAAACCGAAGGGTTGTTTGCGCTCCTGCCTTTTCAAATTTCATTCCCTTATAGGTAGGATAAAAACGCCAATCGGGACGGTGAACGTCACAGACAAATTCTGTAAATAGACTTTACCCTCGATGGCTGTAAGGCTCGAACGCATAAAATGATTGTCGTCGATCCCCCGGGGTTTTGCTTAACAAGGCGGCGGCAACCGGATTGTCATGGCGAATGTACTGGCGCCACGGCAGTTTGCGCAATTCCACCGTCAGAAAACGAAAATCGAGAACCGTCAGGAACGGAAACTGGATGATCAATGAGGAAGGTTCATCGTGGTGTTCGTCATAGCTGGAGATGGCGATCGAAAGAATGCGGCGGCGGTGTTTTTGAAACAAGCGGCTGAAGTAGATGAACATTCGCTCGGGGAAGGTCCGCTGCGTGTAGCTTTGATGCTCCACGTGAACGATGATCAGTCCGTCTTCCCCTTTTAACTTTGTTTCTGCCAACAAGTCCACACGGTGCTTTTCCCCGGCCGTGATGTCGGTAAACACTTCTTCTGAGAGGAAGGAGAGGTGATGAACGTCGATTTGCTCGTACACGTCGGGAAAAAAGAGAAGCAAAAACTCTTCAAAAAACGTCGACAGCAACTCCTTGAACAACCGGTCATGGTCGATTCGCTGTTTGGCCACGTTTCCCCTCCTTGCGGCATTGAATTCGTCGTATTATATTCGCTCTCCACAACTAAACTCCTTCTCCCCCCTACTTTTTCTATAGTATTATCAAACGTTGCTTCCCATTCTACAGGAAATTCTCAAGAAAAGGCTATTTTTTTCGTCCTGACGCCACAAGTTAAAATAGACGGCAAAAACCAAAACAAAGAGCGCAAACCGTTCTTCCGTTTGCGCTCCTGCCGGATGGACCCATTCAGCGCTTATTCGGCCGCTCGCGTTTTGTGCAGCCCCGATCGCCTTCTGTTCAATTCGTCGAATACAGGCTGACAAGCTCATACGTCACCGTCGTCCGGTTGTCTTCCCATTCGAGCTTTCTCACGACCGCGGCGCCGCTCGCTTCGCTTTGCACCGTCCGGCGCACTTCGAGAGGAATGTCAAGCGGATACAAACGGTAGCCCTCTTTTTCCAACACAAACACATTGCCTTGAACGCGCCGTTCCTTTCCTTTTGTCACAATGATCGTCTGCAGTTCCATCGGCATGCCCATTGTTCCAACCTCCTTGGCAACCCATCAGTTCGTTGGCGGCGCACGCCGCCTCTCTAATGGTATCGTATCACACCGTCGGCTGTTGTTTCATCCATTCGGTGAGTCTTTTCACCATCTCCCGATTGGCTTTCGGCGGAAAATAGTGGGCGAACTCAGGGAAGTACCAGGCCGTGACCGGTTTGCCAAGCTGCTTCAGCCGCCGCTCAAGCCGATAGGCGTGCTCAATCGACACGTTTTCATCCCGCTCGCCGTGGATGATGAGCACAGGGGCCTTGAGTCGTTCCAGATGATAGAGCGGCGTCCGGCAGCGGTAGCGCTCCGGATATTTGTTCGGCGTCCCGCCGATGACCCGCTTCATCATCCGCCGCAAATCAGGCCGCTCCCAGTACGTCAGCGCCATATCGGTCACCCCGCCCCAGACCGCCACCGAACAGACCCGCTCGGCCATCAGGGCAGTGTGAAGCGCCATCGCCCCGCCGCGCGAGAAGCCGAACACGTGGACACGCCCGGGGTGGACGAACGGATGGCGGCGCAGGAGATGAAACCCGGCGAGCGCGTCATAGCGGTCTTCACCGGCGAAATCTTCGTTTCCTTCCCCGCCCCCATTTCCGCGATAGAGCGGGGCGAAGACGACAAATCCGTGCGAAGCGAATTGGACAAGGCGCGGCACCCGCACTTGTCCGACGTTTTTGATCCCGCCGCGCAAATACAAAAACCCGTCATACACGCCTTTTCGCTTCGGCGCCGCTAAAAACCCTTTCACCTTCAGCCCTTGGGACATATAGGTGACAAAGAACACATCGATTCCCGAATGCGGCGAAGGGAATCGGTATTGGCCGATGATGTCCCCGTCCATCCTCCCGCCTCCTTTCTGTGAGAACAATTGGGCTCCAAAGATTCTTGCCACTGCGCTGTCCTCTTTTTTGCGACATGGCTCATCAAGCTCCCGTGCCGCAGCCGCCAGGACGGATGAAGCTTGTCCCCCGTTCCGCCAACCGACATGTTTGGCTTTCCCGCACCGTTCACGGCCGTCAGTTGAAAAAATTCCCGCATGGTCCGCCCGTTTGCGGCCGACCGCCCATTTTTTCTAGGCATTCACACATTTTGACCTCGTGCATACGATAAGGTGAAACCGCGGTTTACCGCATGCAAACCAAGGGGGTTCACGAACATGAAAAAATGGGCCGTATGGTTATGCTCGCTTCTGTTGCTTTTGCCGCTTTCCGCCTGCACGAATGACGGGGGCCAAAGCAAAAAGCCGCTCCAAAAAGTGCGGCTCGCCGAAGTGACGCACTCGATTTTTTACGCGCCGCAGTACGTCGCCCTGGCAAAAGGCTTCTTTAAAGAAGAGGGGCTGGATGTCGAACTGACGACGACATGGGGCGGCGACAAAACGATGACGACGCTGCTTTCCGGCGGCGCAGACATCGCCCTTGTCGGGTCGGAAACGTCGATTTACGTCTACAGCCAGGGAACGACAGACCCGGTGATCAACTTCGCGCAATTGACGCAAACGGACGGCACGTTCCTCGTCTCCCGCAAAAAAATCGACCACTTTACGTGGGACATGTTGAAAGGAAGCACGTTCCTCGGCCAACGGAAAGGCGGCATGCCGCAGATGGTCGGCGAATTTGTGTTGAAAAAACACGGCATCGACCCGCATAAAGATTTGAAGCTGATCCAAAACGTCGATTTCGCCAATATCGCCAACGCCTTTGCGAGCGGCACCGGCGATTTCGTCCAGCTGTTTGAGCCGACCGCGAGCATTTTTGAACAAGAAGGGAAAGGCCATATCGTCGCTTCGTTCGGCACTGAATCCGGGCGCGTGCCGTACACGTCATACATGGCGAAACAAAGCTATATGAAAGAACATAAAGACGCGATTGAAAAATTCACGCGCGCGATCTACAAAGCGCAGCAATGGGTCGAATCGCACAGCGCTGCGGAGATCGCCAAAGCCATTCAGCCGTATTTTAAAGACACGGATTTGGCCTTGATCGAAAAAGTCGTCGAACGGTACAAAAACCAAGGCACCTACGCGGCCGATCCGATTTTGGATGAAGAAGAATGGAACAACTTGCAAAGCATTATGGCCGAAGCCGGCGAGCTGCCGAAACGCGTCGACCTCGACACGCTTGTCGATTCGTCGTTTGCCAAAAACGCGATGAACAAGTGACGAAAGCAGGTGAACGGAATGTTTCTTGTCGTCGACCGCCTTTCGCACACGTATTTGACGAAAACGACGGCCGTCACCGCGCTCGATGACGTGTCGCTGTCCGTCGAGAAAGGAGAATTTGTCTCCTTTCTCGGCCCAAGCGGCTGCGGCAAAACGACGCTTTTGTCGATCATCGCGCGGCTGATTGAACCGACGGAAGGATCGGTCCGCATGGAAGGCCGACCGCTTTGGCCGAACGGAACGGACGCTCCAGCGGCGCGCCGGGCGGTCGGCTACATGCTTCAGCAAGACTATTTGTTTCCGTGGAAAACGATCGAAGAAAACATCCTTCTCGGCTTAAAAATTACAGGGACGCTAACCGCTCAAACAAAAGAGCGGGCGCTCGCCCTGCTTGCTGAGATCGGCCTGGCTGGGGTTGAGTCGTATTACCCGAGCCAGCTGTCCGGCGGCATGCGCCAGCGCGCGGCGCTCGTGCGCACGTTGGCGACCGATCCGAAGCTGCTTTTGCTTGATGAACCGTTTTCCGCCCTTGACCAGCAGACGAAGCTGAAACTCGAAGAGCTCGTTTGGAAGACGTTAAAACAGTATGAAAAAACAGCGGTGCTCGTCACTCATGACATCGAAGAAGCCATCGCCATGAGCGACCGCATTTTCTTGTTTTCGCCGCGCCCCGGACGCCTGGCGAAGACGTTCGTCATCCCGGACGACCTGCGAGGCCGCCCGCCGCTTGCCGCCCGTCAGCATCCAGCGTTTTCTGCGCTCTTTCAATCCATTTGGAAGGAGATGGAGGACCTTGAATCCGCCCAATAAACGCATCGAAACGCTGCACACAGAATACCTGGCCGTCTTGCGCAAAGAACAGCGGGTCATCCGCCTTTGGCAAGCCGCGCTGCTTGCCGCCTTTTTCGCCGTCTGGGAAGCGTCAAGCCGCTTCCAATGGGTCGACCCGCTTTTGTTTAGCTCGCCGTCCGCCATCGCCAAGCTGTTTGTCGAAAAACTCAGCGACCATTCGCTGTTTGTCCACACGTGGGCGACACTGTTTGAAACGCTGCTCGGCTTTTTCATCGGCACCATCGGCGGGGCGCTGATTGGCGCGCTTCTTTGGTGGTTTCCGCGTCTGGCGAAGACGCTTGATCCGTATTTGGTCGTGTTCAACGCCATGCCGAAAGTCGCCCTCGGGCCGATTTTGATCGTCGCCCTCGGACCAGGATTTACGTCCATCATCGCCATGGGCGTCGTCATTTCCATCATCATCACGACGATCGTCGTCTATTCGGCGTTCCAAGAGGTCGATCCGAACTATTTGAAAGTATTGCAGACGTTCGGCGCCACCCGCTATCAATGCTTTAAAGAGGCGGTGCTGCCGGCATCGTTCCCAACGATCATTTCGACGCTGAAAGTGAACGTCGGCCTCGCTTGGGTCGGGGTCATCACCGGCGAGTTTCTCGTCTCGAAACAAGGACTTGGGTATTTGATCATTTACGGCTTCCAAGTGTTCAACTTCACGCTCGTCTTGATGAGCCTGCTCATTGTCGCCTTGCTGTCGACGGTGATGTATCAGCTTGTCGCCTTGATCGAGAAAAAATGGGGAAGCCGCCGCTAGCGAGACGCCCTCCGAATGTTGACGGGCGTCTCATTTCATTGGCGCCGCCCGGATGAGCCGGCATCCGCCGCTTTTTTGAAAAACACCTTTGGGAGCCGTGAAGTCGAATGTTTTTCCATGTATTCAGCCCTTTTGGGAAACCATCGTCTGAGAGCCGCCGCTGATCTGCGCTCCTCCTTTTCAATCGATCAGCCCGCGCTGTTTCAATTCAGCAAGCGAGAGCGAAAGGACATCGTCTTTCATGATGCAGCTGAACCGATGGTCGGCGCGGATGTCATCCGGCAGCGCCTCAAGCAGCACCGGGCCGTTCGTCTCCTCATACGACTCCCGCTCGATGAGCGCCGCGATGTCGGCAAAATAAATGTTTTTCACGATATCCGGCTCCACTTCATATTGACCGATATATTCGAGCCGGCGGATGACGCCCCCTGTTTCTTCCATCACTTCGCGGGCCGCGGCCTCCGCCGCCGTTTCCCCTTGTTCCACCTTGCCGCCGGGGAACTCAAGGCCGCGGCGTGGATGATCGGTCAACAGCCAGCGCCCGCCATAGCGGCAAATGACCCATACATGCCCGGGAGAGGGGGAAAACGGATGGTCCGCAAAGGCCAGCCGAACGCGATGCCCGTAATAATCGCGAAATTCATGCATCGGACTCCCTCCTTTCCTCTCCCCATTATACAGAAAAACGCCGCTCGACTCGCGGCGTTTACTCTTCTTTTTCGTCAGGAAGGATGCCGAGCGAGCGGATGTGCGCCTTTGCTTCCTCGTTGCCAAGGCGATAAATCATTTCATAAATTTTCGTCAGCGTCCGGTCGTAAGCGTCATTTTCCCGATCATAGTGGTATTGGATGTATGGCACATGGGTGCGCCAAAACGCCTGCCAGTCGGTCGAATAATTTTGATCGAAATATTCGCGCAGCTGGGCGATTTCCCGGTCAGTCGCTTGAATCTCAAAATCCCAAGGCGATGCCGTCTTCAGCTGCGAAATTTCTCCGGTTGCCATCGAGACGTAATACGTCTTTTTCTGTTCGTCTGCCACCTTCGTCCACTCCTTCTTTTGCTCTTTTTGCTTAGTGTGGGGCAATCCGGGAAAAATATACTTATTTTATTTCATCTTTCAGCAGCTCGATCGCCTTGCGGAGCACGGACGGGATCGGAACGCCCGCCCGGCCGGCGTTTTCCACAATCGAGATAAACTCATTGGCGATATAGAAAAAAATGATCGCATCGCGGATTACATGCATGTTCCATCCAATGGCCAAATCGACGAGATGCGATGCTGCCACCAGCACGAAAATCAACAGTTTGCGGATGATGCCGCGAAAGCCGACCTGGCTCGACAGCTTGCCTTCGACCGCGCTGGCGGCAATGCCGGTAAGGTAGTCGACAATGACCAAAGCAAGCAAAATCAAAACAAATGAGTCCACGCTGCCGACAAACAGCGACAAAAATGAACCGAACAGCGACACGGCAACCATCGGGATCGGCTTGTTCACGCTCCCCCCTCCTTGAACATAGGATACGCGTAACTATCGTATGCCCGGAGGGGAGAACGCGGCGCGGCGCATTCCCTAAAAAATCGCCCTTTTTCGACAAAGAAAAAGGCCGCCCCCAACTGTCGAGGACAGCCTTTCTCTTTGCCGTCAATCGGCCGGGAAGCATTCCGCTTTCAAGGCGATGGATCAAGCTTGGTCAACGCCCTAGGAACGATTTCAGCATCCAGACGTGTTTTTCCAAGCCGCGATGAATGCCAAGGAGCATGTCGCCCGTCGTCTCATCGCCAACTTCATCCGCCAGCTGCATGCCTTCTTTCAATTCGCCGATCATCGTTTCAAAGTCGCCGACAATCGCGGCGACCATTTGTTCGGCCGTTTCCGTTCCGGCCGCTTCTTTGACGGACGCCTGCTCAAGGCAGTCTTTCATCGTCGCCACCGGCTTGCCGCCGAGCGCCAAGAGCCGCTCAGCGAGGGCATCAATATGAACGGCCGCTTCATTGTACAGCTGCTCAAACTTCTCGTGCAGCGTGAAAAATTGCGGACCGGTGACATACCAATGGTAGTTGTGCAATTTCACGTACAAAACGGTCCAGTTGGCGATTTGTTTGTTGACGAGATCGATCAGTCGGGTTGCCATCATCTCACTCCTCCTCATGGTTGTTGTACCCAACTGGCTTGCTGATGAAACATGGAAACCTGCCGATGGATAGCTTCCCCCATTTCGCCGGAAATATGAATGCCCGCCCTGCGGGATATGGTATAATGAAAAGAAAAAAAGGAGCCGCTATGATGTACTGGACGTTGGCTGTTTGCCTCATCATTGCCGCTGTCGTTCTCGCTTTAGCGGTCGCGACGACTTCGAAAGCGTACGCGCACAAGCATACGGTCGATCCGCTCCCGGAAGAGCGCGGCAGCGGACAACAAGCCGGCCCGAAGCAGCCGCAGTAGAGCCGCCCTGGGCCGGCTTGTTCATCAGCCAAACACCTTTTTCAACTCTTCTTTCTCTTGCGAAAGCCAAAAACGCATAAGCTTTTTGGCCGCCTCTAGGTCATGCAGCTTCGCCTGGCCGCATTGCCGCTCGGTCGCCGCTGGCACTTCCGTCGCGGCGAGCGCGTCCTTCATGGCGTCTTCCAACAAATCGATGACCTCGTCCACGGTCGGCGAACCGCTCACCACAAGGTAAAACCCAGTCTGGCAGCCCATCGGCGAGATGTCGATAATGTCGAAATGATCATATTTCGCCGCATGTTGGCGCAGCGTATACGCCAACAAATGTTCGAGCGTATGAATGGCGGCGGGGTCCATCGCTTCCTTGTTCGGCTGGCAAAAGCGAATGTCAAACTTATTGACGACGCCGTCGCTGCCGACTTTGTGAACTCCGCAATGCCGCACATACGGCGCCTTAACCGCGCAATGATCCAATTCAAAGCTTTCCACCGGTGAAGGCATGTCAATCACTCCTAGTTATTGATTCTCTTTTTTATCATAACCAAAACGGGGGGCGTCCCGCATCTTTTTTGCCTCTCGCTCGGCTTGGCGCCTATGCCCAAAAAGCAAAGGCTGGGTCGGCGCCCCATTCCGAGCGAATGACAGTCGTTTTTCTTGAACAAAAGAACCATTTGTTCTATTGTAATCATGATGATAACGGAAAGGAGAACTGTACATGGGCCAATGGCTGATTTGGTGCATCCGCTTTTATCAACGCTTCCTCTCTCCGCTCAAGCCGCCGACATGCCGCTTTTATCCGACTTGCTCGAACTATGGCATCGAAGCGATCCGGCGGTTTGGCGCCATAAAAGGGGGATGGCTGACGGTCAAGCGCATTTTGAAATGCCATCCGTTCCATCCGGGCGGGTTTGATCCCGTTCCTGAACCATCCCAACACCTGAAAAAAAACAAAATCACTTGATGGCCCTTGCCATTTGCTTCATTTTTTTGTATGATCGATCTTGTTAAATCGTAATGATTACTATTTTCAAAAGAGGAGGAGCAGCAGATGAAAAAAATCCCTGTCACTGTATTAAGCGGTTACTTAGGATCAGGGAAAACGACTTTGCTTCATCATATCTTGCACAATCGGGAAGGAAAAAAAATCGCCGTCATTGTCAACGATATGAGCGAAATCAATATGGATGCCGAACTCATTCGGCAAAACGGATTTTTCCGCACCGAAGAAAAGCTCATTCACATTCAAAATGGCTGTATTTGCTGCACCTTGCGGGAGGATTTGATCAAAGCGGTCGATCAGCTCGTCGAAAACGAGGAGATCGACTATATTGTCATTGAATCTTCCGGAATTAGCGAACCCATTCCAGTTGCGCAAACTTTTACGTATTTGGATGAGGAACTTGGAATCGATCTATCCCGAAAATGCCGATTGGACACCATGGTGACGGTTGTCGACGCCAACCGTTTTTGGACGGACTTTTCCTCGGGCGAAACCTTGCTTGACCGCCAACAGGCGGTCGATGAAACGGACAGCCGCGAAATTGCGGATTTGCTTATTGAACAAATCGAATTCGCCAATGTCATTATCGTCAATAAAATCGATCTTGTATCGGCGGAGGAAGCGCAAAAATTACAAAAAGTTCTTCAAAAACTGAATCCGGAAGCCGTCATCATCCCGGCAACTTTCGGCCAAGTGCCGCTTGATTCCATTTTAAACACCCACTTATTTGATTTTGAAAAAGCGAGCCAATCAGCCGGCTGGATCAAAGAGCTGAATGAAGAGCACACACCCGAGACTGAACAATACGGCATCTCTTCCTTTGTTTATCGAAGAAAGCGGCCGTTTCATCCGGAACGTTTGATGAATTGGCTTGAAAACTGGCCAACAGAAGTGGTGCGCGCGAAAGGATTTATTTGGCTTGCCTCTTGGAACGACTGGTGCGTTCTCCTATCGCAAGCAGGGACATCAATCTCCATCCAAGCAGCGGGGCGATGGATGGCTTCCTATCCAGAAGAGGACATCAAACAGCTGTTGCAAGAAGAGGAAGCATGGCGGGAAAAGTGGGATGACACCTACGGCGACCGCTTGACCGAACTCGTGTTGATTGGCATCAAGATGAACGCGGATTGCATCGAACGCTCGCTGGACGAATGCTTGCTGACCGATGAAGAGATGAAGGAAGATTGGACGCTGTTTTCCAATCCGTTTCCTTCATTGACTCCTTCAGCCTAAACGGTGATCCATCATTTTCAAATCGTAATGATTACGATATAATAAATGCGGACATCTTTATTCCAAGAAAGGAGTTCAACATGAGAGCAACGTCCATCATTTTGTCTTTCCTCTTGGCGACGAGCGCCTTGCTATACGGCTGTCAATCGAAGCCAGAGGCAAAAGAGGCCCAAACATCGAACGATCAGTTAACAATTTATACAACCGTCTATCCGCTTGAAGACTTTACGAAAAAAATCGGCGGCGACGCCGTGAACGTCAAAAGCGTTTACCCGCCGGGAGTGGAAGCCCATACGTTCGAACCGACAACCAAAACGGTGCAGCAGATTGCGGACGCGGACGCGTTCATTTACATCGGCCACGGGATGGAACCGTTCGCCGAAAAACTGCAGGAAACATTACAAAATGAGCATGTCCGATTTCTCGTTGCCACAAACGGCATCGAATTGCTTGAATCGAACCATGAACAGCATGCGCATGGCGAAGGGCACAAAGACGAACATGAGGAAGAACATGGCCACGAACACGGAGACAAAGATCCTCATGTATGGCTTGACCCGATCCGCTCCATTGCGATCGCCGAGAACATCCGCGATTTGCTGATTGAACTGAAACCTGAAAAAAAAGACATGTTTATGCAAAACTTTGAAACGTTAAAGATGAAACTCGAGCGCCTTGACGGACAATTTCGTTCCGTCATCGAGAAAGCTCCCAGAAAAGAGATGCTCGTTTCCCATCAAGCCTACGGATATTGGGAAGACCGCTACGGGATCAAACAGCTGAGCGTTTCCGGGCTTTCTCCGAGCAACGAACCATCGCAAAAAGAGCTGGCTCAGCTCATCCAGACAGCCAAACAGCATCACATCCGCTATGTCATTTTCGAACAAAATGTCCATCCCAAAACGGCGGAAGTGATTCAGAACGAAATCGGCGCCAAGCCGCTCCGTCTGCATAACTTGGAATCGCTGACCGATGAAGATCGAAAAGCCGACAAAGATTACTTTGCCCTTATGGCCGAGAATCTCCGCGTGCTGCAAAAAGCCCTTCATTGAAAGACAAGCGCCTGCCTCTTTCGATCGAGGCAGGCGGTTTCGTTTCCCTTCCAGGCCATCTTTCACCAAAATGAGGAATAATCAGAGAAAAAGTGGAAATCATAAAAAAAAGAAAGGGATGTTGTGAAATGGATGACGTGATCATTGCCCGCAGCTTATTCGGGACGACGATGGCTTTTCATATCATTTTCGCCACACTTGGGGTCGGAATCCCGATCATGATTTTGCTGGCGGAACTTTTGCACCAAAAGACAAAAGATCATGATTATGCCGTCATGGCCAAACGATGGACGAAAGGGTTGGCCGTATTGCTGGGAGTGGCCATTCCGTCAGGCACCATCGCCGGGGTGCAGTTGTCGCTCCTATGGCCGGGCTTTATGGAAGTGATCGGAAAAGTGATGTCCCTCCCGTTTCAAATTGAAATTTACGCCTTTTTTATTGAAGCGTTGTTTATGTCCATTTATGTGTACGCCGCTGACCGCATCTCTCCGTTGATGCGGATTGTGAGCGTGTTTTTTGTCGCTCTTGGCGCCAGCGCTTCCGCCATTTTAATTACCAATGTGCACGCTTTTGAAGGCACGCCGGCGGGATTTCGGATTGAAAACAGCGAAATCGTGGATGTCGACCCATGGGCGGCCTTTTTCAATCCAAGCTTTTTCGTCACGGCCGGACATGTCGTCCTGTCCGCCTATATGACCGGAGCCTTTGTGTTGGCATCAATCGCCGCTTACCAGCTGTTGCGCGCCTCCCAAAACGAGCAAGTGCGGCGTTTTCACCAAAAAGCGCTCAAACTCTCGTTGACAGTCGGCGGCGTATTCTCGCTGTTGACCGCGATCAACGGGCATGAATCGGCCCAGCTCCTTCATCAATACCAACCGGAAAAACTAGCGGCGGCCGAAGGGCTGTTTGAAACCCAATCCCATGCCCCGTTAGCCATCGGCGGATTTACCGATGCGGAAACGCAATCCGTGAAATGGGCCATTGAAATTCCGTGGGCGCTCAGCTTTTTGGCCGGCAACCGTTTCGACACCGTCGTCAAAGGGCTGAATGATTTTCCGAAAGAATGGTGGCCGCCGCTGTTTGTCCATACGTTGTTCAACGCCATGGTGGGCATCGGCATGCTCCTATTGCTCCTGTCAGCTGCCGCGTGGATCTGGCAGAAATGGCTGAAGCGGCCTGCCTTTCCGCGCTGGCTCCTGTACGGTTTTGTCGCCGCCGGGCCGCTGGCTGTGATCGGCATTGAATGCGGCTGGATTTTTGCCTGCACCGGAAGGCAGCCATGGGTCATTTACCGGATGATGAAAACGGAAGAAGCCGTCACGCAAACAGGAAATTTAGCGGTCTTGTTCGCATTGTTTGTGGCGATTTACATCCTATTGAGCATCGCCGTGGTGCTCGTGCTTCGCTATTATTTCCGCCGCCATCCGGTGGCAGACGACCTGCGCAAACCGCCCAATGAAGGCACGCTGCCCGTCTAGAAAGGAGAACGATTTATGGCCGATGAGCTGATTGCCATTACCGTGCTATGGGGGTTTATTTTCATTTATGCCGTCATGGCGACGATGGACTTTGGCGCCGGTTTTTGGTCGATGGTCTATATCCATCGCGAAAAAGCGAACGCCACCAAGATTGCGAACCGCTATTTATCGCCCACCTGGGAGGTGACCAATGTCTTTATCGTCGCGATTGTGGTCGCCTTGTTCAGTTTTTTTCCCGGCGCTGCCTTCCTGCTTGGGACGGTGCTTCTTGTCCCCGGCAGCATCATTTTGCTTTTGCTCGCGGTCCGCAGCGCCTTTCTCGTGTTTGCCCATGTCGCCAAAGAATATGAAAAAGCGTTGACCTATATTTCCGGCATCACCGGCATCATCATCCCCACCTTGCTCATTAGCGTGTTGCCCATTACGCATGGAGAATTCATCGACATCCGAAAGGGCGTCCCAACTCTCGATTTGGAGCGCTTCTTGACAAGCCCTCATGCCTATTCCTTCATGGGCTTTGCGATTTCGAGCACGCTGTTTTTGTCTTCGCTCTTGCTGGCGGATTACTCCCTTGAAGCAGGAGACCGCGAGGCATACCGCCTGTATCGGCGCGACGCTTGGATCACGGGGCCCCTCTCGTTGTTGATGGCGGGATGCATGATGTTGACGATGCGCTACGAAGCCAAATGGCTGTATGACAAGATGATGGAGTATTGGCCGTGGCTGATCGGTTCAGTGGCGATGTTCGCCGCCGCGGGCATCGCCCTCTCCCTGCCGTCTTCTCGGCACCCTCATGTTAGAGGGAGGCCTCGGCTCGCGGTCATCGCGATTGTCATTCAGTATTTTCTCGCGAGTTACGCCTATGGGAAGGCACATCTGCCCTATATGGTGTATCCGGATGTCACGATCGAGTCGGCCTTTACCCATCCGGATACATTCCGGGCGCTGTTTGCCTCCTACATCGCGGGCTTTCTCATTTTGTTTCCCGGCTTCGTCTATTTCTGGCGTTTGTTTATGCACGATAAGCGCTATGTGCGGCCAAAATAACAAGGAAAAGGCGCCCAAACACGCATGGGGGCGCCTTTCTTTATGCCTGCGCCGCTGAACGAAAATAGTCTCGTTTTCCTATCGCGATTTATTGCAGCGAGCGGACATAGGCGGCGATCGCCGCGATTTCTCCCGGCGTCAACGTTTGCACTTCTTTCGTCCGATGGCGCCGGATCGCTTCCTCGATCGTTTTCGCGCTGCCGTCGTGCAAATACGGGGCTGTCGCCCATACGCCTCGCAGCGTCGGCGCATCCCACTGCTTTGGCGTCCGCGGGTTTGTGAACCGGGCGCGGGCGTCGCCTTTGGAGGCGCGGTCCTTCGGGTTGGCCGTGCCGATGTCGTGCAAGTAGGCGGTATTGGCGGTCGTCAATTTCCCGTCCGGCCCGACCGCCTTGACGCTGTCGGTGAAATACTCGCCCCCATGGCAGCTTAAGCAATTCCCTTTCCCGTTGAACAGCCGATCCCCTTCCTTCGCTTCCGCCGTCAAGCTGCCGTCCGCCTTTCGATACGGGCTTTTCGGCACGGGGAACGAACGCGGGTCGTTCAAGTAGGCGAGAATGGCGTCAAACATATGCTGGACGTTCGGCGGCAGCGGCTTGGACGGGTCGATCGTCGTCATGCCGCCCATCTCGCCTTGCACGGTATGAATGTAGTCGGCAAAATCGTCGCGCGACCCATCCCACATAAACAGCCCGGTTTTCGTCGCCAAAATGTTGCTCGGCACGTTGCGCGGCCCTTTCGCCGTCATGAGCGTCAAGCCGTTGATGTCGCCGTCGCTATGGCACGAAGCGCAGCTCATCCAATTGTTCCCTGTGATGTTGATGGCAAACTCGTCGCTGTTGGCGCTGTAAAAGATCGTTTTTCCTTCGCGCACGAGCGGGGAGAGCGAATCTTTCGCAATGAGGCGGATCGTGCCGCTCTCCTGCTTCGCTTTCGCATACGGGCTTTTTCCTCCGGTTTGGATCACGGCCAAATCATGGCTCATGGCGTTGTGGACGTAAAGCGTTTTGCCATCCGGCGAAATCGCGATCCCGCGCGGGTTGTTCCCGCGAATGCGGCGCAAAATTTGCGTCGCCTTGCCGCCGCGGCGCAAGTCAAAGACGACGAGGTCCTCGCTTCCGGACATGACCGCGTACGCTTTGCCGCCGTCCGGGGAAAACGCCACATCGTACGGATTCGAGACGATGATCGTCTCGTTATGGACATCGGTGACATTGATCGCGGCAAACAGCTCTTTCCGCTCGTCGATCCGCTCCGCCTCTTTCGTTGTGTCGAGGACGGAAATGGCCGGAAATACCGTTTCCTCAAACTGGATCGGCGTATCGACGTTCGTCAATAAGTGCGGAATGTACGCCTTCTTTCCGTCTGGAGCAATGACAATTTGCTCGAGCGTATTCGGGATGCCTTGGCTTTTTTTCCGGTCCGGTTTGTCCGGCGACGGAGCAAGGGCGATTTCCTTGACCACCCGCCGTTTCTTTGTGTCAATCACGGTGACTTTGGCCGCCAAATATTGCGTCACGTACAGCTTCCTTCCGTCCGCTGTCAGCGCCAGCGCCCGCGGCCGATCGCCCGCTTTGATGTCTTTCGTCCGCTTCCCGCTCTCAGCGTCAAACACCGAGACCGTGCCCGAGCGGTAGTTGGCGACATATACTTCCGCCCCATCCGGACTGGTGACGATGCCGAACGGCTCGATCCCCGTTTTCCAACGGTCGACGACTTTCCGCTTGTCAAGCGACACGACGTCCACTTCATCATCGTACATGCAGGAAACATACAGCGTCCGTCCATCCGGGCTGAGCGCCAACTGGCGCGGTTCGCGGCCGACAGGAATTTCCGCTTCCTTCGTTTTTGTTTTCGCGTTGATGATCGTCACTGTATCCACATCGATGTTGGCGGTGTAGACATAGCGCCCATCGCTGCTTACGGCGATGTTGTCGCCGTGCGCCGGGGCGTGTCTGGCTGCTTTCGGCTGCTCCAGCCATGCCTTTTCATCCTGACAGCCGGCCAACAGCGCGGCGATCGCCGCGGCGAACCACCATTTTCGCATTTCAATATTCCCCCGTTTTTTACGAAAATGATAACCATCCTCAATTTTACAAAGAAAAGCGGCGAATCTCAATCGTATTTCGCCGCTTTCTTTCTGTTATTGATTGACGGATCCAACGTTGACCTTGACCGTCCGCAGCACCGGTGCGACGCCATATGGGCCGCCGGCCGCCTGCACTTGCGGCACATGATCGCGATCCGTGTTGCCAAGTTTTTTCCCTTTCATATACACATCGCCGGTATCCCAAAATTCGCTCGCCTGCATCCCTTCTGGAAGCGTCGGCCCGTCGATGATCCGGTCGTAAAAATCGACGTAGCGGGAAATGATCGTTTCGCGGTCAAGGGCTTTGGCGGTTTCATCCGCTTGGTCGTTGTTCAAGTTTTGCAGCGCCACGCGGAACACTCCCGACAGCGCGCCGGCGAGCCATGGGGTGTACTTGTCCTCTTTTTCTCCCGTATGGTACACGTGCCATTTTTTATCCCAAAAATGCTTGTCCATCGCCTCATAAACAAGGCGGGCGGCATCGCGGTACGCTTCGTCTTTCGTCGCCAAAAACGCCGCCGTCAGCCCGCGAATGGCGCCGAGTTGGGCAAGAAGCGTCGGCTCGTCTTGGTCCGGCCCTTGGCCGATCGTGTAGCCGTTGGCGACAAGCCCGTCTTTTCGCATCAAGTTTTTCAAGATAAAGTCCGCTTGCCGGCGGATGAGCTCGAGCGCCCGCTTTCCTTCCGGCGTGCCAAGTCCTTTGGCGCTCTCGCCGCTCGCATAGCCGACCGGCATGCCGTCGATGGCCCGCTCAAAAATGCGGAGCGCTTCCATCGTGTAGCCAGCTTGGAACGCATCGACCCGGTTTCCTTGCGTTTGGCCGTCATGTTCCGTTACAAACGCGCCCACTTTTTCGTTGAAATGCATCGCATCGATGTTGCGGAACACTTGCAACAACACGTCGCGGTTGACGGAATACGGGTCGTCGGCCACGCGGTCGTTGGACGGATCGGCGTCCATATTTTCCTTTGCCGCTTTCGGGAACGGGTTTCCGTCAAACACGGCCAAAAACGCGGGGTTTTGGTTTTTGTTTTCCGGACGTTGGTCGGTCATGCCGAAAAACTCGGCCGCCGGCCAAAGCATGAGCCATTGGTCCTCAAGCAAGCTGCGGGAATCTTTGACGACGAGCTTCGCCGCATCCGGCGCCAGCTCGCTTCCCCCTTCGGCCACTTCCACCGCGTGCGGCAAATAAACGAAGCCGCCGCTCGGGTTGTAGCGGCTGCCGGCTGCCTTCGTCAACGCCCGTTGCTTCGCATCATAAAATAAATGGTCACGGATAAAAGCGAGCTTGTTCCATATTTGTTCCGTCAAAATCATCCCTTGCATCCCGTCGGCGGAGCTGACGCCAAGAGCGATGTTCCCGCTTTGGTCGTCGTTTGGCGTTTTCGCTTCGATCTCTTCATCGCTGTCTTTTTGGTGGAAATTGCCCAAAAAGTCGCCGGCCCAAAGCGCTTGCTTCAAAAAGACACCGCCGTACGCCGATGGCGTGAGCACTTTGTCCATTTTCCCCCGATTCCAGCGAAGCGATTGGAAATCGACTTGATAGACCGGCACGTATGTCCCATCGTCATTTTCCGCGTACACGTCCGTGTCCACCTTTTGCGCATAATGCGGATCGCCGCCGGCGTACTCGATGAAGGTCGGGAACATGTTGCGGAAAATTTCCTCGCGCGGATAGCCGACGCTGTCCACAAGCTCATAAAAACGATCGGCGAGCGCCTGATCGGCCGGTTTATGCAGCTGTTCGGCCCGCTGTTTGGCGATCGGGCCGTGAATGAGATGAAGGCCGAGCCCTGATTTTTCCGTCACTTCGTACATCGCTTCTTCGGAATACTCGTATGACTCGATGCCGGCCGTATAGTCAAATTTCGTCGGCTCATCCGGTTTTCTCGCGTCAAGGGTGTCCAAATCAAGCCCGAGCCCTTCGGCGAGCGGCTCGCCGGAAAGCTCAAATTCCGAGTAGGCAAACATATTGCCGGCCGTATCAAAATGATCGTCCGCCACCGGCACGTGCAGGCGCGGCGCTTCCGATGAACGGCCGTTCTCTTTCTCCCCGACGGCGGAACAGCCGGACGCCAAAAGCAACGACGCCACCGCCGACGTGGCCATCACTTTCCAAGGCATGCGTTTCATGTCTTGCTCCCCCATTTTTAAAATAACGATTTTCATTCTCACTAATGTTTATTATACGCCGCCCCTCCTCTTCGTTCAAGCTGAAATTCATCCAACAGCTTTTCGTCTATAAAACGGCGCTTTTAATGTCTGTTTCCTTCTATATTAAGCCGAAAGCCACTCAATGCGGCGTCCGCCCGTCCATAAAAAGCAGCATTCCAGTTCATTTGGACAACGTCCGATGGCTTGTCGGCATAAAGACGGAGCCGTTTCTTTGCAGCGCCCAATCGCTTCCTCTTCCTCACACCACAGCAGCACGCGCACCCGGTCGCGGTACACGATGTACAACTCCCGTTCGGCCTCTGGGCCCAATCCTCCGTCCACGAGCAGCAACGGCTTGCAGGACGCTTCTTCTCTCGAACCGAAAAACTGCAGCAAATGATCCGTCACCTTCGCCAAGACAAGACCGTAATGCAACGGCGTCGGGAACATCGACAAAGGAAGGAGCGAACGGTGCTGATCGATCAGCCGGAGCAGGCAAAGCGGCGACCGCAGCGAAGGAACGGTGTCGCAATACGCTTGCAGGACGGAACGGAGAAACCGGCGCAGCGCATACGGCCAGACATCCAACGTCTCGTGATGGATCGGCATCACGGCTCGCCTCCTTTATTCACGCATGTTTTTCCAGCTGCTCCAATACGGCGTTTATCGAGCTCCATGACCGTTTCGCAAAATAAATAGGCTTGTCTTTGCTTTTCGCCTTCTCTTTCACTTTCTTCGCCAAATTATGGTTCACGTAATCGATCATGACCAATACGGCGTCCACATGATCCGGAATGTCGCGTTTCACCATATTCACTTTCCGTCCGTTGAGATGAATGATTTCCCGGAATCCGGAACGCTCCAATTTATCGGTAATATGGCCTAAATGATCGGCTCCGACAACAAGCAGCGATGCCATCATGAAATCCTCCTTCGCTCTCTCTTCTTTCTTTTTTATTTTAATTGATAATGATTTTCTTTGTCAATTATAACAAGAGATATTTTCATCATTTTTTGGGCGATGATCCTCCACTTCAGCGCAGGGAAGAAGGAAACGCCATTTCTGCGATGTTGGGGACGGCGTGGGAGAACAACCATGATGGAAGCTGCCGATTGCCCCCTGCTTCCGTTGATCCCAGGCGGGAGTCTTCTGTTAGAGATGGATAAAATGCCTGCCAATGCGTCAAACTATAGACGCGGGCGATTTCATCACGACAAGGGGGATGACCATGGCGAAAGATGTTCTTTGCGAAGTGCGCAACTGCCATTATTGGGCGGAAGGGAACCGCTGCAGCGCGGAGTCCATTTACGTGGTCAGCCATGCAGGAAAAATGGCGTCCGATTCCACGGAGACGGATTGCAAAACGTTTGTTCCAGCCCATGAAGCATAATGCGAGACCAACGAGGCGCTGCCCGGCCGACCGGGCGGCGCTTGCCTCGTTCGAGGGGGGATGACGATGGACAAACGCGCCAGCCTCATTCAAGCGCTGCAAACGGAAATGAAGCGGGCCGCTTTAGGAACATACCCGGCTTGCATCGACTTATTCGCCCGTTTGTGGGATTATGAGTTCGGCTCTTTTGACCAGCTGCCGCCCGAGATTGAGCGGCTTCTCGCCAATCGAGCCGCTGAACTCGGGTTGATGGACGATTTTTGACAACAGCGGCAAAAAAAGCAGGCGCCCCACCTATGATGGGAACGCCTGCCTTTCTGCCCTCGAAATCGGCGTTTTCAGCGCTGTCAAAAGCCATGTTCAGTTTTCGGAATGATCCTTTTCAGTTCGCGGCGCAGCAGTTTTTGCGCGGCATTTCGCGGCAGTTCGTCGACGAAGTAAATGCGGGCCGGCACTTTATATTTCGCCAGCCGTTCGCGGCAAAACGCGCGCAGCGCCGCTTCATCCGCCGCCGCTCCGCGTTTCAGGCGGACGAACGCATACGGCACTTGCCCCCACGTTTCATCCTCGACGCCGGTCACCCCGGCTTCTTCCACATCGGGATGCGACAGCAGCACCGCCTCCACCTCAGCTGGGTAGACGTTTTCACCGCCGGAAATGATCAAGTCAGAACGGCGGTCAAGGACGTACAAAAATCCGTCTTCATCAACATAGCCGATATCGCCGGTAAAAAACCAGCCGCCGCGAATCGCTTGCTCCGTCGCTTCCGGGCGATGCAAGTATCCTTTGGCGACATTCGGCCCTTTGACGACAATTTCTCCCGCTTCATGCGGCGCAGCCGGCTTTCCGTCTTTTAGGATGCAAAGCTCCGCCGGAAAAAGCGGCTTGCCGGCCGAACCGAGCTTCGTCAAGCTGTATTCCGGCGCCAGCGTCGCGATTTGCGATGCCGTTTCCGTCATCCCGTACGTTTGGTACACCGGAATGCCTTTTTCTTTGCACGCCTCAAGCAACGGGCGCGGCGCCGGCCCGCCGCCAAGCAGCATGCAGCGGAACGTATCAGGATAGCGCGCTTCCCCAAGCTCGGCCACCATCCGCTGAAGCATGGCGGCGACAACCGACATGATCGTCACGTCGCCGCGCATGATCCATTCATTCGCCTCCTTCGGGTCGAATGACGTTTGCAGCCGCATCGGCATGCCGTAAATGACGCTGCGCATGGCGATCGACAGGCCGCTGATGTGAAACAGCGGCACGGCGGCCAGCCAGCAGTCGCGCTCATGCAAGCCTAAATTGAGCGCCGAGCCGACCGCGCTCCACCAATGGTTGCCGTACGTTTGCAAGACGCCTTTCGGAGTGCCGGTCGTCCCGGACGTATACATGATCGTGGCGGTTTCCTCCAAATCGCACGTTTCGTTTAAGGAGACGTCCGCTTCTGGAAGCGCGGCCAGGGCGTCTACAGTCAGAACACGGCCATCGCCGCCGAGGCGTCCGGCCAACTCCTCATCGGCAATAACAAGACGCGCTTCGCTGTCGTCAAGCTGCCAGCCGATCTCATAGGAAGTGAGGCGCACGTTTTGCAGCAAGGCGCGGGCGCCAAGAAAAAACAACGCATGGATGATCTCAATCATCTCGATGCGGTTTTTCATCAGCAAGGCGACAATGTCCCCTTCCTTGACGCCCGCCCGAGCGAGGCGGCGCGCCCAAGAGGCGGCGGCTTCATACAGTTCGGCAAACGTTTTTGTCCTCTCCCCGTCGCTCACAGCGGTTCGCTCCGGCGTCAAAAACGCCCGTTGCTTCAACCAATTTGGCATCGTCGTCATCTAGCGCCCCTCCGTTTTATTCTTCCCCCGCCCACGATCAACGCGAGCATTTCCTTTCCTCCGATTGAATCGAGGCAGGATTGCATTGTTTTGCAAGAACCTTGGCCCCATGTATACTCATTTGCTGTATCGGGCCGACTTGTTGAGTCGCATTTTTGCCAAGAAACTTCGCTCCCTGGCCGTTTATGAACATGGCCGCGCAAGGCGGCTTTCACAGAAAAAGCAGCTTGACGCGCCATCAAGCTGCTTTTTCGTTCTCATCACGGGAAACGCGGGAATTGGCCGAAGTCCGGCTTCCGTTTTTCTTTGAACGCCCGCATTCCTTCCTTCGCCTCTTCGGTCGTGTAGAAGAGAAGCGTCGCGTCGCCGGCGAGCTGCTGGATGCCGGCCAAGCCGTCGGAATCGGCGTTGAACGCCGCTTTTAAGAAGCGAATGGCCGTCGGGCTTTTTTCCAAAATTTCTTGCGCCCATTTGACCGTTTCTTCTTCAAGCTGCTCAAGCGGCACGACTTTGTTGACCAGCCCCATCTCGAGCGCTTCCTGCGCCGTGTACTGACGGCATAAATACCAAATTTCCCGCGCCTTTTTATGGCCGACGATGCGAGCCAAATAGCCGGCGCCATAACCGCCGTCAAAGCTTCCCACTTTCGGCCCGGTTTGGCCGAAGATGGCGTTGTCCGCAGCGATCGTCAAATCGCACACGACATGGAGCACATGCCCGCCGCCGATGGCGTAGCCGGCGACCATCGCAATAACCGGCTTCGGAATGACGCGGATGAGCCGCTGCAAATCAAGCACATTGAGGCGCGGAATTTCATCCTCGCCGACGTATCCGCCATGGCCGCGCACTTTTTGGTCCCCGCCCGAGCAAAACGCCTTGCCGCCGGCGCCGGTCAAAATGATGACACCAATGTTCGAATCATCTCGCGCTTTCGTAAACGCATCGATCATCTCATTCACCGTTTTCGGCCGAAACGCGTTATGTACTTCCGGACGGTTGATCGTAATTTTGGCGATGCCGTTGTACGTTTCGTAAATAATGTCCTCATAGTCGTACTGCTTCACCCATTCAAACGGCATTTACACTTCCCCCTTTGTCATGAATTCACTTACTATTTTAGCAAAAATGCCGGGCTGTTCCACGTGAATTGCATGTCCAGCTTCTTTTACGCAGATAAGTTCGCTGTTGGGCAGCCGCTCGTGCATTTGGGCGGCGATGCGGCAAAACTTCTCATCGCGCTCCCCGCAAACAAGGAGAACAGGCATGGAAAGTTCACCAAGCCGTTCCCAAAACGACGGCTGCACGCCGGTCCCCATCCCGCGCAAACTGTTGGCCAGCCCCGTTCCCGTATGGCGGAGCCGCTCGCGGCGAATCGCCGCCCGCGTCGGCTCCGGGAGCGCCTGCTGAGTGGAGAAAAGCGGGAGGCGCTCCCAATCATCGACAAAAGCACGGACGCCTTCCGTTTCGATCTTTCGCGCCAACGCCTCATCCGCTTCCCGCCGCGCGCGCCGCTCCTCCTCCGTCTTTAATCCGGGCGAACTGCTTTCCAGCACCAAACGGCGGACGCGGTGCGGATGCCAAACAGCGAACGCCAACGCGAGCCGGCCGCCCATCGAATAGCCGAGCATGTTCACTTGTTCGACGCCCCATTCGTCAAGGAGCGCCGCCAAATCAGCTGCCGCGTGTTCGATCCGATACCGTCGGGCGTTCTTTGGCGCCTCGGTCCGCCCATGGCCCAACAAGTCGACGGCCATCATGCGGAAGTCCGGCCAAAACGGGACGAACGGCCGCCATGTGTCCGCGCTGCCGGTAAACCCGTGAAGCAACAGAAGCGGCTCTCCTTCTCCATATTGTTCCACATGGTAACGAACCCCATTCACCATCACGCTCATGCCATTCCTCTTCGTTCGAGAAATTTCTCAATTTCCCGGGCAACCTCATTCCACAACAATCGATGCATTCGGACATTTTCCGCGCGCGACGTGCGCACTTCAATGACATGAAGCCCGCCTGATGACAGCGATTCCGATACATGGAGGCGGAACTCCGCCCAGCTATGCGGCACCGTATGGCGGCCGCCGTACATCTCGACGGAGTGGGCGAACGACAAATCCGTCGGCGTGCCAAACAGCGTTTCAAACGGCCCTTTATGGCGCGCCTGCGGCAAAAACGAGAAAATACCGCCGCCGTTGTTGTTCAACAAAACAATGGTGGCCGACAACGAGTGCAGTTTCGCCGCCAACAAGCCGTTTAAATCGTGGTAAAATGACAAATCGCCGATCACCAGCACAAGCGGCTGCGCGGCCAGACTTGCGCCCAAGGCGCTTGAAACGACTCCGTCAATGCCGTTGGCGCCGCGGTTGGCCAAAACGCGAAGCGGCTTGTCCGTCGCAAAGAGAAACGTATCCGCATCGCGAATCGGCATGCTGTTGCCGACAAACAGCGCCGCCCCGGCTGGAAGCAAATCGGCAAGCTCTGTGAACACTTTCCCTTCAAACCACTCTTCTTCCGGCAGGAGGCGTTCGAGCGTCAAGCGGGCGATCGCGTTCATCTCGCGCCATATCGCCGACCACGCGCTTTTGTTTTCTTTCGGTTTCGCCCATTCAAGAAGCTGGCGGCAAAGAATCAGTTCATCACTCTGGACGAAGCTGTCCGCGGACAACATCGGATCGCGCCAGCCGCCGTCGTCGACAACGATTTGACGAATCGCGCGATGGCGCTTCAGCCATAAAAAGAGCGGTTTCGACACCGGCATGGCGCCGAACCGAAGCACCACATCCGGAACAAGCTTGGAAGCGATCCCTTCCTCTTTTAAAATGGCGTCATAGCTGTCAATGACATACGTTTTATCATGCGAGCCGGCGCGCAGCTGGGAAAGCGGATCGGCGAGGATCGGAAAATCAAGCGCCCGCGCCAGCTCCGTCACGGCCTCGGCAAATCCGGGGCGATCGAGCGGCCCGCAGACGATCAAACCGCGTTCCGCCGCCACCAGCTGCTCATACAGCGCCGATACGCTCTCTTGCGGCAGCGCTGGGCGGCCGTGCAACACTTGTGGCGTCCCTGACACCGCCTGCACCCGCTCCCAAACCGCCTCATCGATATGCGGGACAAGCGGCTCGCGAAACGGCGCGTTCACATGCACAGGCCCGCACGGTGCACCGGCGGCCGTTTGGACGGCTCTTGCCGCCATCGTCCGCACGTATCGCAGCATATCATCCGCCTCTTCCGGCAGCGCCAAGTCGACAAACCACTTGGCATAGCGTCCGTATAAGTGCAGCTGATCAATCGCCTGCGGCGCCCCGACATCGCGCAGTTCATGCGGCCGGTCGGCCGTCAGCACCACGAGCGGAACGCGCGAATAGTATGCCTCGACAACCGCGGGCCAATAGTTGGCCGCCGCCGTTCCCGATGTGCACACTAACGCGACCGGCCGCTGTTTTGCCTTCGCCAAGCCGAGGGCGAAAAACGCGGCCGACCGCTCATCGATGTTCATATATAGGCGAAGGCCGGGGTGAGCCGCCATCGCCATCGCAAGCGGCGTCGAGCGCGAACCGGGGCTGATCACCGCTTCCGCCACCCCGGCCTGCGCCAATCCGTCGACCAACGCCGCCACATAAAAGGATAAGGCATCAGCCATCGTTCATCACTCCCAACGCCGATAACATCGGAGCCATTTTCACATTTGTCTCTTCATATTCGCTGTTTGGGTCGGAATCGGCGACAATGCCGCAGCCGGCAAAAAGCACAGCTTCATTCCCGGCGAGCAAGGCGGAGCGAATGGCGACCGCCCACTCCCCGTCTCCCTCGCTGTCCACCCAGCCGATCGGCGCAGCGTACCATCCGCGGTCAAGCGGCTCGAGGGAGCGGATCACCTCAAGCGCCCGATCGCGCGGCGTTCCGCCGAGCGCAGGTGTCGGATGCATCATTTCCACCAAGCGGAGCACCGATCGCTCTCGGCAGCCGCGGCCGACAACCGGGGTGCATAAATGTTGGATATGCGGCAGCTTGAGAAGCTGCGGCGCGGGCGGCATCTCGACCGTCTCGCAGACGGAAGAAAACAAGCGGCCGATCATTTGCACGACAAACTCGTGTTCCTCGCCGTTTTTTCGATCCGCCTGCAGCCAAGCGCCGAGCCGCTCATCTTCCTCCATGGCGGCCCCGCGGCGCACCGATCCGGCGAGACAAACGGATCGGCACGTCTCGCCCTCTTTTTGGACAAGCTGCTCAGGGGAGGCGCCAATAAAACAGCGGCCGTCTTGTTCAAAGGCAAAAAGGTAGGCAAACGGCTGCTGCTCGCGAAGCCGCATGAGCACGGCCGCGGCATCCACCGTCCGAGCGAACGTCAAGCGCCGAGCGCGGGCGAGCACCACCTTGTCGAGCGCCCCCGCCCGAATCGAGGCGATCGCTTCACGAACAGCCGCCAGCCAGCGTTCTTTCTCCTCCTCCTTATCGGAAACAAGGCGCGGAAGCCGGGCGGGAACAGCCGCGCATTCATCCATCCGCTCAAGCAAGCGCCCGACCCGCTCCCAGTCCCGTCCTCTTTTGTCCGTTGGGACGGTGACGGTCAATGTCGTTCGGCCATTTCTTACGGCAAGAAGCGCGGCCGGCGCCACGAGCTTCCCGGCCGGAAAGCCGCGCCAAATGTCGGCGCCTGGCCGGTGCGGGTCAAACGAAAACCCGCCAAACAATAACGGCGGCGCAGCGGCCGCGCCGTATGGCTCCATCTCTTTCTCCCATCGGCGCCGTCCTGATTCCACTTCATGAAACCGTCCGTCCGCCTTCTCCGTTTCGATCGCATAAGCGGAGCCGAGGCCGACCAATATCGTGCCTCCGCTTCGATCCGACCAAAAAAACCGTTCGCGGAAGCCGCATGACGGCCCCAGCATAAAAAAAGAAACCGGATCAACGTCCTCCCACGGTTCCGTCCAGCTGACAAACGGCCGCGCCGCATTCACCGCCAATCTATGCAATTGTTGCTGCAGGTGATGTCGAAATCCAATCGCCACGTTCCTCACGCTTTCTGTCGTAAAATTCCCCCTCCATCCCCACTTCCCATTATAATATAATAGGAAATCATTTATCTATCGGGAAGGGTTGACACGCCTCAAACGTTTTCCTACACTTATTTTGGACGTAAATAGATGACATTTTCACGAAATATAAAGGGGAATGAATATGCAACCGTTAACACATATGGATCATCGCCCGCCGGCGCGCCGCGACTGGCGCGTTTTTTGGCGGCTGACGCGCCCGCACACGCTGACGGCGGCATTTGTGCCGGTGTGCATCGGCACAGTGCTGGCGCTTGGCGAAACGTCAATCGATTGGCTCTTGTTTGCCGCTATGATGATTGCCTCTTTGTTGATTCAAGCGGCGACGAACATGTTCAATGAATACTATGATTATCAGCGCGGCCTCGATTCACCGGAGTCGGTCGGCATCGGAGGAGCCATCGTCCGCGACGGCTTCAAGCCGAAAACGGTGCTGGCGTTGGCGTTTGGCTGTCTTGGGTTGGCTATGCTCATCGGCGTCTACATTTGCGCCGAAAGCAGCTGGTGGCTCGCTGTAGTGGGAACAATTTGCATGGCGGCCGGCTACTTTTACACCGGAGGGCCGGTTCCGATCGCCTATACGCCGTTTGGCGAACTGGCGGCTGGGTTTTTTATGGGCTTTGTCATCATTTTGATTTCATTTTTCATCCAAACGGGCGATATCAGCGCCAATGCCGTCTTGACGGCCATCCCGGTCGCGATTTTAGTCGGCGCCATTTTGCTCGCCAATAATATTCGCGACCTAGACGGCGACCGCGAAAAAGGGAGAAAGACGCTCGCCATTTTAATCGGCCGCGATTGGGCCATCCGCCTGCTCGCCATGATGTTTGCCGCCGCCTTCCTCTGGATTGTGGCGCTCGTGGCGCTCCATATCGTTCCGCTTTGGACGCTGCTTGCTTTGTTAAGCGTCCCAAAAGCGATCGCAGCGGCGCGCGGATTCATCGGAAAAACGAAACCGGCTGAAATGATGCCGGCGATGAAAGCAACCGCCCAAACGAATACGCAGTTCGGCTTCTTGCTCTCCGTTGGCTTGCTCATTGCCCATTGGCTGTAACACGGTCGGAATGACCGTGTTTTTTTTTGATTTTCGCCCATACTACACCATATAGACGCTATAAGGAAGGGGTTTCAACCGATGTTGACGAACGAACAGCTTGCCGCCTTCCGTTCGAGGCTCATCGAGATGAAACGGGAGATGGAAGAACGGCTGAAGCAAAACGGCCATTTCGGCATGATTCGCAGCCACGCCCACGACGCGGTCGGCGAGCTGGCGAGCTGCGACAACCATCCCGCTGATGAGGCGACCGAACTGTACGAGCGGGAAAAAGATTTGGCTTTGGACGAGCATACGGAGCGCGAATTTCATGAAATTGAACGGGCGCTTCAAGCCCTTGACGAAGGCGCGTACGGAATATGCCGCGTGTGCGGCCGACCGATTCCATACGAGCGGCTTGAGGCGCTGCCGACAACGCTCTACTGCCGGGAGCACAGCCCGGATCAAACGGTGTCGCAAAAGAGGCCGCTTGAAGAGGGCGTGCTTATGCCGCCGTTTGGCAAATTCGATTTCGATGACCGCGCGGAATCGGTCGCTTACGACGCGGAAGATGCATGGCAGGAAGTAGCCCGCTACGGCACATCCGACACCCCTTCGGACCTTGGTAAAAACGTCGATTTCTACGGCGAAGTATACGCCGAATCGGAGGAGAACGTCGGATATGTTGAGGATTTGGAAAATTTCGCGGCCGTCGATTTGCACGGCAGACACGTACGTGTGTACCCGACGCGGGAGCATGAGCTGCTGGAAAACATATTGGATGACGAAGGCATCATGTCGAACATCGGCGATTTGCCGGCGTATGAGAAAGATCCGTATACCGTTGAAGAAAGCTACCGCCGTTATGATGAAAGACCGTCCCAGCAGCATTTTGGGGAAACGACTCCATGAAAAAGGCCATCGGCAAGATGGTCTTTTTTGTGAAACGGACCGACACCGTTTTCCGTAGTACAGAGCAGAACGTCATATGATCCTAATGGAGGCGAAACGATGAGCGCACATGAAATTGATTACAAGCTGTACGGCGATGACATGCAGTTTGTCGAAATCGAGCTCGACCCATACGAAAGCGTGGTCGCTGAAGCGGGCGGGATGATGATGATGGATGACGGCATCGTCATGGAAACCGTATTTGGCGATGGCTCCTCATCCGGAAAAGGGCTTCTTAGCCGCCTTGTCGGCGCGGGGAAGCGGCTGCTGACGGGCGAAAGCTTGTTCATGACCGTGTTTACGAACCAAGGGAGCGGCAAGCGACGGGTCGCCTTCGCCGCCCCGTATCCGGGAAAGATCATTCCCGTCGACCTAAACGAATTCGGCGGAAAACTCATCTGCCAAAAAGACTCCTTTTTGTGTGCGGCAAAAGGCGTCTCTGTCGGCATCGAGTTTCAGCGCAAGCTCGGCGCCGGCTTTTTCGGAGGCGAAGGGTTTATTATGCAAAAGCTCGAAGGAGACGGACTCGCTTTTTTGCACGCCGGCGGAACGATCCACCGCCGCGGCTTGCAGCCGGGGGAAAAGCTGCGCATCGACACCGGCTGCCTTGTCGCCATGACGAAAGACGTCGACTATGATATTGAATATGTCGGCAACATCAAAACCGCCTTTTTCGGCGGCGAAGGATTGTTTTTGGCAACCGTAACCGGCCCGGGAGCGGTGTGGGTGCAGTCGCTTCCGTTCAGCCGGCTCGCTGACCGCGTGCTCGCCGCCGCCCCGAGCGCCGGCGGACGATCGGTCGGCGAAGGCAGCATCCTCGGCGGCATCGGCGACTGGCTCGACGGCGACGACTAAACGAAAAAGGGCGCTCCGGCCAAACGGAACGCCCTTTTGCTTTTATGCCTCCTATCCTAAAAGTTGGTGATTGAATGGAGGAAACGCTCCAACAGGGGCTTTACTCAAATAGAGAAACAGCACAACAACGGTCCTTCTTCGCATTTACGGACAGGCGGCTTTGAAGAAATCACCGTTTTTCACCAGCCTTCTAAAGAGAAGCAGGCACCGGTCCATACATCAAACTTCTGTCTCGGACAAAACTTCTCCTCCCAACGCTTGACGAGAGGTCGAAAGAGAGAGAAATCATTTTATCCCTGCCTAATCGTTCTTCCCTGACGGCGAAATGCCCCAAATCTCAGCCGCGTATTCCGCGACGGTCCGATCGCTGGCAAAACGGCCGGAATGGGCGATGTTGACGGCGCTCATCCGCCACCAGCGCGCCGGATCGCGGTAAGCGGCCTCAACCCGTTCGTGCGCCTCGGCGTAGGCGGCAAAGTCGCGCAGTACAAAATATTCGTCATTTTGCGCCAACAGCGAGTCGTAAATCGGCTCAAAGTAGTCGCCGACATCAGGGAAAAAGCCGTTGACAAGCTGGTCGACGACTTGCTTGATCCGTTTGTCGTGATGGTAATACTCATGCGCCCGATAGCCTCCGTGTTCGTAGTAGCGGAGCACTTCATCGGCCGTGAGCCCGAACAAAAACATGTTTTCCTCCCCGACGGCTTCCGCGATTTCAACGTTTGCTCCATCCAGCGTGCCAAGCGTAACGGCGCCGTTCATCATAAACTTCATGTTGCCCGTCCCGGATGCTTCTTTGCTGGCTGTTGAGATTTGCTCGCTCACGTCAGCGGCCGGAATGATTTCTTCCGCGAGCGATACGCGGTAATTTTCCAAAAAAATGACTTTCAGCTGCTCATTCGTCCGTTTGTCGTTGTTCACCTGATCCGCCACCGAATGGATGAGCTTGATGATCCGCTTGGCGTAGTAATAGCCCGGCGACGCTTTCGCTCCGAAAATGAACGTGCGCGGGTGGAACGAAACATGCGGGTCTTCTTTCAGCCGATTGTATAAATGCATAATGTGCAAGACGTTCAGCAGCTGCCGTTTATAGGCGTGCAGCCGCTTCACTTGCACGTCGAAAATGGACGATTCATCAACAAGAATGCCAGTTTTTTCGTAAATGCGGGCGGCGAGCTTCGCCTTCCGCTGCCGTTTGACCGCAGCCAGCGCCTGTTGGAACGCCGGGTCGGAAGCATAACGTTTTAAGTCAATGAGCGCCTCGGGTTCATGGATCCAGCGGGGCCCGATCGTTTCCGTAATCAACGCCGACAGCTCGGGGTTGGCTTTCAACAGCCAGCGCCGGTGCGTCACCCCGTTCGTTTTGTTGTTGAATTTGTGCGGCGCCCATTCGTAAAACAAGCGCATTTCCCGCTGTTTCAAAATGTCCGTATGCAGTTTCGCCACCCCGTTGACGCTATGGCTCGCAACGACGGCCAAATGCGCCATTTTCACCATCCCGTGGGCGACGATGGCCATTTGTTCAATCCGCCCCCAATCCCCGGGGTAGCGTTCCCACAGCTCGCGACAAAACCGTTCGTTGATTTCCTCGACGATCATATAAATGCGCGGCAAGAGCGGCTGAAAGAGGCGGATCGGCCATTTCTCCAGCGCTTCCGCCAACGTCGTATGATTCGTGTACGCGACCGTATGGGTCGTAATATGCCAAGCCTCTTCCCAGCTCATCCCTTCCTCATCGAGCAAAATGCGCATCAACTCCGGAATCGCGAGCGCCGGGTGCGTGTCGTTCACGTGAATGGCGACATACTCATGAAGGCGGTGCAAGCTTCCATGCTGGCGGCGATGGGCGCGAGTGATGCTGCCGAGGCTTGCGGCGGCGAGAAAATACTGCTGCTTTAACCGCAGCAGTTTGCCTTCGTCGTGCGTATCATCCGGATACAAAAATTCAGAAATCGCTTCCGTCTCCCGTTTGTATTGCATCACATCTTTATGAAGCGGGAACGTTTTCGCCGGCTCGGCGCTCCAAAGCCTTAGCGTGTTGACCGTGTTCGTCCCATAGCCGATGACCGGCATGTCGTACGGCACGGCCATCACGTTTTCGCTGTCGACATGGCGGAACACAAGGCGGCCGTTTTGTTCCGACACCTCGACCCTTCCCCAGAAGCGAACTTCGACCGCCAGCTCTTCTTTCCGGATTTCCCAAACGTTCCCGTTGCGCAGCCATTGCTCCGGCAGCTCGACTTGATAGCCGTCGACGATCTTTTGGTCAAACAGCCCGTGCTTGTAGCGGATGCCTTGCCCGTGGCCCGGCAAATTGAGCGTCGCGAGCGAATCGAGAAAACAGGCGGCGAGCCGCCCGAGCCCGCCGTTGCCTAGCCCGGCGTCCGCTTCGCATTCCTCGACGTCTTTGAGGCGGATGCCGAGCTCGCGAAGCCCCTCTTCGACCATCGGGCGGACGCCGAGGTTGAACAAGTTGCTCCCGAGCAAACGGCCGAGCAAAAACTCGATCGACAAATAGTACACTTGCTTCCGCCTCTCCGCCCGGCAACGCTCGTTCGTCGCAATCCAATGGCGGCTGATATGTTCGCGCACCATATGGCCGAGAACGTGATAATGATCGCGCGCCGTCGACTCCGCAAACGGTTTGCCGCACAACGCCTCGACCCGCGTCACAAACGCTCGTTTAAACGTTTCTTTATCGGCGAACAAGCGTGTCTTCCCCCTTTTTGAGCAACTGTTCATACGCTTTTTTATACTCCCTCGCCGACCGGCGCCAACTGTAATCGCCGCGCATCGCCCGCTCCTCGAGCCGCTTCCAGACCGACGGCTGGCGGTAAAACGACAGCGCCCGGCGGATCGTGTACAACATGTCGTGGGCGTTAAAATTCGTAAAACTGAACCCGTTCCCTTCCCCTGTGAATTCATTGTATGACCGCACCGTATCGTTTAATCCGCCCGTTTCTCGAACGATCGGGATCGTCCCGTACCGAAGCGCGATCATTTGGCTCAGCCCGCACGGCTCAAACAATGACGGCATTAAAAACAAGTCCGCGCCGGCGTAAATTTGATGGGCGAGCGGTTCGTGAAAGCCGATGTACACTCCGACTTTGTCCGGATAGGCCGCCGCCATTTGCGAGAAAAACTGTTCAAACCGCCAATCCCCCGTTCCAAGCACAACAAGCTGCATCTCCTCCTGCATGAGATCGTGGAACACGCACGTCACTAAATCAAGTCCTTTTTGCGCGGTCATTCGCGTCACCATCGCGACAACGGGCGCATCATCCCGCTCCGGCAGACCGAACCGCCGCTGCAACGCGCGTTTGTTGATTTTCTTTTTCTCCAGCGTACGGACGTTGTATGTCTCCTCCAAAAACGGGTCCGTTTCCGGGTTGTAAAACTCGTCATCGATGCCGTTTAAAATCCCGAGCAAATCATCCCGACGCGCTCGCAACAGACCGTCAAGCCGCTCGCCGTAATAGGCGGTTTGAATCTCCTCTTTGTACGTCGGGCTGACCGTCGTAATCAAATCAGAGACGACAAGCGCTCCTTTCATAAAACTGACGCTTCCGTAAAACTCGAGATGGTCGACGGTGAAATACCGCCCGTCCAAATTCAACAAGTCCTCTAAAATGCCGCGCGGAAACAGCCCTTGAAACTGCAAGTTGTGAATCGTAAAGACAGTGCGGATATCCGCATAAAACGGATCATGCCGGTATTGCTCGCGCAAGAAAAACGGAATCATGCCGGTGTGCCAGTCATGGCAATGAATGATGTCGGGCTGAAATGAAATCGCCGGAAGCGCGTCCAGCACCGCCCGGCAAAAATAAGCGAACCGCTCGCCATCGTCATAATGGCCATAAAGCTGCGGCCGTTTAAAATAATATTCGTTGTCGATCAAGTAATAGACGACCCCGTCATGCTCGAGCTTCTCGACGCCGCAATACTGGCGGCGCCACCCGACCGGCACGACGAGCTCCGCCGCTTTGTCCATTCGTTCTTTCCACTTCGGGGCGATCGTTTCATACTTGGGCAACATGACGCGGACATCGACGCCGAGCCGGCGCAGCTCTTTCGGCAGCGCGCCGGCGACGTCGGCCAATCCTCCCGATTTGGCAAACGGAGCGCATTCTGATACGGCAAACAGTGCGTTCATCGATGCGCGACCTCCCCTTGCACCGTTCCTTTGCGAACGACAAACGGCCGCTCCGCCGTCCCTTGTAAAACGACCCCCGGTTCGATTTTCGCGTCTTTGTCGACGATGACGCCATCAAGCACACAACCATCGCCGATTTGGCATTTTTGCATAATGATGCTGTTTTTTACAACGGCTCCTTTGCCGATTTTCACGGAACGAAACAGGACGCTGTTTTCCACCGTTCCTTCAATGACGCAGCCGTTGGCGATCATCGAGCGCTTCACATTCCCTTCCCGCCCGTATTTCGTCGGCGTCTCGTCTTTCACTTTCGTATAAATCGGACGCGATGGAAGGAAAAGCTGCTCCCAAACGCTGCGGTCAAGAAGCTCCATGCTCGCCTGGAAATAGCGGGCGAGCGAGTCGATGGCAGCCGCATACCCGCTATATTCATAATCGCAAATAGACAGCGAATGGCGGTCGTCATGGATGACATCGACGATGCTTCGATAGCCGCGGTCTTTGTAGCCGGCAATCAAATCAAGCAGAAGAGACGTCTCCAACACATACATCTTCAGCGGCCCGCCGCGATGGCAAATTTGCGTCACATCGCAGCCGCGTTCGATATGGCGCTCGAGCACCGCCGCAAAGTCGATGTTGCACACCGTGTAGCTATTGACGATGACCGCATACTTTTGCCGGCTCCGCAAAAAATAGTCAATGTGCTGTTCAAAGTGGGCGAACGCTCCGACCCGGTGCTCACCGGAAAACAACAAGTCCGGCGACGGGAAGAAAAACAGTCCGTCCCGCTTTCGGTTTAAATCCCAATTCTTCCCTGATCCTAAATGATCCATCAGCGACCGATATTGGTATTTCGGAAAAATAGCCACACTTTCAACGCCGGAGTTGACCATGCTTGAAAGCACGAAATCAATGAGCCGATACCGCCCGGCAAACGGCACCGCTGCGATGGAACGTCTCTCGACAAGCGGCGCCATCGCCTCCATGTGCGTCGTCGCGTCAATGACGCCCAGCATCATGTTGTTGTTCATTGCGCTTCATCCTTCCTTGCGGTGTCCTTATTCCGTTGCTTGATCCACTCGGTTGTTGCGAGCACGACGTCATCATCAGCATCGCCCGGGCTCACAGTCGAATGCGGCGGGATGACGACGTTCGGCGTGATGATCGCCCGCTCTACGTACGCCCCTTCTCCAACGGCCGCCCCCGGCATCACGACCGCTTCCTTCACGACCGCTCCCTTGCCGATGCGGACGCCTTGAAACAACACCGAGCGCTCCACCGTTCCTTCCACGACGCATCCTTCATTGATGAGCGAATCGCTCACTTCCGCTTCCGGCGCGATGTATTGCGGCGGCTGGTTCGGATTGACCGAATAAATGCGCCACGAGCGGTCAAACAAGTCAAGTTCATTGTGTTCATCAAGCAAATCCATGTTGGCTTCCCACAAGCTTTTGACGGTGCCGACATCTTTCCAATAGCCTTGGAACGGATACGCCACAAGCCGCTTGTTCTCCCGAAGCAGCCGCGGAATCACATCTTTGCCGAAGTCGTGCGACGAATGCGGGTCGGCGTTGTCGATTTGCAAATACTCCTTCAATAACGGCCAATTGAAAATATAAATGCCCATCGACGCCAAATTGCTTTTCGGCTCCGCCGGCTTTTCAACAAATTCGACAATTTCCATGTCTTCATTCGTGTTCATAATGCCGAATCGGCTCGCCTCTTCCCATGGCACTTCAATGACGGAAATCGTCACGTCCGCCTGTTTGGCGATATGGTAGTCGAGCATCTGCTGGTAATCCATCTTGTAAATATGGTCGCCGGACAAGACAAGAACGTAGTCCGGGTCGTACTGCTCGATATAATTGATATTTTGATAAATGGCGTTCGCTGTGCCTTCGTACCATTTGACGCCGGAAGAGGCGGAGTAAGGCGGAAGGACGGTGACGCCCCCGTTTCTTCGATCTAAATCCCATGCGCTTCCGATGCCGATGTACGAGTGCAAAAGAAGCGGCTGATATTGGGTCAACACCCCGACCGTGTCAATGCCCGAGTTTGTGCAATTGCTCAGCGTAAAGTCAATGATGCGGTACTTCCCGCCGAACGGCACGGCCGGTTTCGCGATGTTTGTCGTCAGCGAGCGAAGACGGCTTCCTTGCCCACCGGCCAATAACATGGCGATGCACGTCTTCTTCATTCTTCTTTCTCTCCCCTCGTTTTTGCACTGGACGCAAAATGGAAATTCCAAACAGCGGAATCGTCATGCGCACATGGTATGGCTTTCCATGAAACGGCTCGTTGAAAGCGGAAAGACGCTTTCTATTGACATGCCCTGACCCGCCAAACTCCGCCGCATCGCTGTTCAACACTTCGCGGTACGGCGCCAAAAGCGGCACGCCGACTTTGTAATCGTCATACGCCTGATTTGTGAAATTGCAAACAATAACCAGCACATCACCCTCTTTTTTCCCGCGACGGATGAATGAGAAAATGCTTTGTTCGGCGTTGTGCACGTCGATCCATTCAAACCCGCGCGGGTCGTGGTCGAGTTCGTAAAACGGCTTATACCGTTTATAGCAGGCGATCAGCAGCTTCACATATTCGGCCATTTTCCGGTGCAATTCAAAATCGAACAGCCCCCAGTCGAGCTCTCCCTCAAACTTCCATTCATCAAACTGGGCAAACTCACTGCCCATAAACAGCAGCTTTTTCCCAGGGTGGGCCATCATGTAGCCATACAATAGGCGCAGCTGGGCGAACTTCTCTTCGTACGACCCCGGCATTTTATTGAGCAGCGATTTTTTGCCATGCACGACCTCATCATGAGAAAATGGCAAAATGAAATTTTCCGAATACGCATAAAGGAGGGAAAAACTGACTTGGTTATGGACGTATTTCCGCTCATGCGGCGGCGTTTCCATATACTTGAGCATGTCGTTCATCCAGCCCATGTTCCACTTGTAGTTAAACCCAAGGCCGCCATCGTACGTCGGCGCGGTCACCCGAGACCAGTCGGTCGAATCTTCAGCGATCATCAAGATGTTCGGGTCATAGGCAAACACCGCCTCATTCAACTGGCGCAAAAACTCGACCGCATACGGATTTTCGTACAGTTGGTCATTGTTCGGCCAATAAAGCATATTGGCGACCGCATCGACGCGAAACCCGTCAATATGGTAATACTTCATCCAAAACAACGCATTGGAGATTAGAAAACTGCGCACTTCCAGCTTGCCCAAGTCAAAATTCGCCGTCCCCCAGACGTAATTTTCACGGTCTTTTTCATTCGCGTATTCATACGTCGGCGCGCCGTCAAACATGTACAGCCCGTGGGCGTCCTTGCAAAAATGCCCCGGCGCCCAGTCGATGATGACGCCAAGCCCAGCCTGATGGCAGCGGTCGACGAAATACATGAAATCGTGCGGCGTGCCATAGCGGCTTGTCACCGAATAATAGCCGGTCCCTTGATATCCCCACGAACGATCGAGCGGATGCTCGCCAAGCGGAAGCAGCTCAATGTGCGTAAATCCGCGCTCCAGCACGTACGGAATGAGTTCGTCGGCCATCTCACGGTACGTATAAAAGCAGCCATCCGGTTTCTTCTTCCATGAACCGAAATGAAGTTCATAAATGACCATCGGCTGGTCGTAAATCCGTTTCCGCCGCTTCTTTCGCTGCCAAGGCTGATCGTTCCACTCGTATCCTTTCAAATCGTAGACAATCGAGGCGGTATGAGGACGCAATTCGGAGTAAAAGGCGTACGGGTCCGCTTTCAACAGAACACGGCCATCCGGTGTGATGATCTCATATTTATAGAGATGCCCTTCCAAGTTTTCTGGAACAACGATCGTCCATACTCCTTCATCGTTCACTTTTGTGAGGCGGAATTTCGCCCCGTCCCAGCCGTTGAAGCTGCCGACAAGACGGACTTCCCGCGCATGGGGCGCCCACACGCAAAAGCGAGTGCCGACCGCTCCGCCGTCGCGGATGACATGAGCGCCGAACAGCTCATAACTTTGATACAAACGTCCTTCATGAAACAAATACACTTCTAAATCTGTCGGATTCGCCGCAATCAAGCTGGATCGCATCCTTTCCGAAGCAAAATGATGGCCATGCACAACATTGATTCCTATTCGCCAACAGAACGCTTCATTCCTTGAATGCTTCGTCTATATTTTTAGACAAATTCCAACAACCGCTGTTTCCGGCTGTCGAAATTTCATTTGCACACAGGCGGATTTTTATATTATAATATATATAAATTGATAATTATTATAAAAATAACGGGGGGTGCATTATGGCTCCAACACTGTACGATTTTCACCATCTCCCGCACGTCAAAACGCAAAATCAATCGAAAAAAGCGCTCTGGGTGACGCTTTTGTTGACCATGTTTTTCACCGCCGTCGAAATCATCGGCGGGGTGCTGTCCAACTCACTCGCCCTCTTGTCCGATTCGGCCCATATGGCATCCGATGTATTGGCGCTTGGCTTAAGCATGGTCGCCCTCTACATGGCGACGCGCCCGCCGAATCGTCGGTTTACGTTCGGCTTTTTGCGGTTTGAAATCATCACATCGTTTTTGAACGGGCTGACGTTGGCCGTCATTGCGCTGTGGATTTTATGGGAAGGCATTCAGCGTTTTCTCCATCCGGAACCGATCCACTTTCGCCTCATGCTCGGGATCGCCGCAATCGGCCTCGTCGTCAACTTGACGTTGACCATCGTCTTAAGCCGGAGCACGAAAGAGGAAGACAACTTAAACGTTCAGAGCGCCCTTTGGCATTTCATCGGCGACTTGATCAGCTCGATCGGCGTCATCGTTTCCGCGCTGCTCATTTATTTCACCGGCTGGACGGTGTTCGACCCGATCATCAGCTTAGTGATCGCCGCCATCATTTTCACGGGCGGGGCGAAAATTATGCGCGAATCGTATCTCATCTTAATGGAAGCCGTGCCAGATGGGTTCGACCTCGAACAAATCCGCGCCGATATTCGAAAGATCGAAGGGGTCGAAGACGTGCACGATATGCACTTATGGGCCATCTCGACCGACCATTACTCGCTGTCGGCTCATGTGTTTGTCAACGAACGCATCCAGCCGCTATGCGTCATCTTGGCAGTGAATGAAATGTTGAAGGAAAAATACGGAATCGAGCACGCCACCATCCAGGTGGAGCACGCCATGCTCCATGACCATGGCCGCTATGGCCGGGCGTTTTTGGAGAAAAAAGCTTCCCATGAATAGGAAATGCCGCCTCTGCTTTCTAATGGCATGGGCGGCTTTTTCGTTTGTCCATTTTCCCTTTCAAACAAAAAGGAATCCATACGATCCGCGGCGAACATATACAGTCATCATGCCGAAGGAAGGGATGCCTCATGGAAATCGGAACGATCTTCTCGTTTTTAGGCGTCGCCGTTTTGCTTACGTTAGCGCCAGGTCCCGACATTTTGTTCGTCATCGCCCAAAGCCTGTCCCAAGGCAAACAGGCGGGCATCGCCACCGCGCTCGGGCTGTGCACCGGCCTGCTTGTCCATATCAGCGCCGCTGTGCTCGGCGTCTCCGCTGTTATTTATCAGTCAGCGTTGGCGTTTGTCATCGTCAAGTACGCCGGCGCCGCCTATTTGCTGTACTTGGCATGGCAGGCGTTCCGCGAAAAAGACAGCGGCCTCTCCTTTGGGCGGCAGAAGCCGATGGCATACGCCTTGCTGTACAAAAAAGGCATTGTCATGAACGTGCTCAATCCGAAAGTGTCACTCTTCTTTTTGGCGCTCTTGCCGCAGTTCGTGAACGAAACAGCCGGCCATGCGCCGCGGCAAATGCTGCTGTTAGGCGCCGTCTTTCTCGTGCAGGCGCTCATTGTCTTCACCTTCGTAAGCATCGGCGCGGAAAAACTGCGCCATCTGTTGCTGTCGAACAAACGAATCTCCAAGCAGATCAATTGGCTAAAAGGCGCCCTGTTCGCCCTAATCGCCATCCAAATCGCCTTCAGTGAGCGTTCGTAGCGGCGCGCGGCTAGAGGACGCCGCGCCTTTCTCCAAACGCCCCCCAACACCTCTTTGACTCAAAAAAGCGCCGCACCGCCTAGAAGGCCGGTGATTTAATGAGAAAAAGCAGTTCAAAACCGGCTCTTCTCAAATTGAGCAGTCTTGTAAAATCGGCTCTTGTTTCCCGACGAACTCCATCGATTTGGCAAGCATAATCATTTTTTGCCGTCCTTCTAGAAAATAGGTGAAAAACAACGGATTCGCTCGATTTGCGAGAAGTCGAAAGGGATAAAGTTATGGTGTTGCAAGGTTTTTCAACTTGAGAAACGCTGTTGGGGAGCAACATTTCCCCTTAAACCACCAGCCTTCTAAGAGCCCCACATGTTACAACGATTATGCCCTATACTTATGAAACATTTCTACTCATAAAAAAATCGGCCGAACCCTCTTTGAAGCATCCCGCTTCAAAGAAAGGCTCGGCCGACAGGTCCTTCTTATTGCCCTTTCGTCACCGTCGCTGTGGTCGCTTCACTATGGTTTTGCGCTTTGTCTTCTTGTGTCGCAATGATCACCAGCTGGCCATTGTTGAACGCAGACAAATCGATCGTCTTCGAAAAATTCCCATTCGAGTCCGCCGATGTCCGTTCAACAAGAGATTTTTGTCCATCCGTAATGATGATTTGCACCGATGCGTTGCTTTCTGCCTTTCCTGCGATCGTATATGCCGCTTGATTTTGATTCGTAACGGCTGGGAGGGCGTTCAATGATGGAGCGGCAACAGCTGTATCCTTCCAAACCGTCGCGGTTGCCTCGGGGCTTACATTGCCCGTTGCACTCGTTTGAACGGCTGTAATGGTAATCAATCCATCGCTTAACGGGGAAATATCAGCTTCTACACGGTATCTCCCGTTTTCTTCTACCGTACCGACTGTGCTGATTTCATTCGTTCCATCGGACAAAGTGACCTCCACTTCCGCCCCTGGCTCTCCCTTGCCCGTCACCTCATAAGCAGTTGCATCTTCACTGGCGTTCACATATCCTTTATTATCAATAGACGGCTTGGCAGGAGAAGTCAAAGATTTGATGAGGACGACACTTGCCACGCGGCTTTCATTTCCCGCCTGATCCATCGTTTTCACACGGATCGTGACCTTCCCGTCCTTCAGAGAAGAAGTATTGATCTCTACTTCATAATTCCCATCTTCATCCACAAGTCCGCTTGCTGAGACGGATTTTTTTCCATCAGCAGCCTCCACCACCACTTTCTCTCCAGGCGTTCCTGTCCCTGTTACTGGATAAGCTTCATAGTTGAAAGCATTGATATATCCTTCATTCAACAGCTCAGGGGCCTCTATGCTCACATCTTTCTGAAGCACTTTTTTCGATTCGCCGCTTCGGTTTCCTGCCGAATCCACACTAACCGCGGAGACCGTAATCTCTCCTTCCGCCAACTTTCTTGCATCGATCACCGCCCGGAATCGCCCTTTGCCGTCCGTACGCACCGTTTTGATGATGCGCTGTTTTCCATCGCTCAACAAAACTTGCACAGCGCTGTGGGGTTCTGCTGTTCCTTGGACAGCATAAGCGTTCTGCTGTTTGGCATTGATCCATCCTTTATTCGTGATCACTGGAACGGAAGGCGCCTTCGTATCCTTGATAATCTTTTTTCGTACGCGGCTATGCTTCTGCCCCTTGATGATTTGCGTGACAGACACCGTTAACGTCCCATCTCGTAATGTCGATACGTTAACCGGTGCTTCAAACGATCCGCTCTTTTGAACAACAGTGTAATGAGTGACAGATGCTTTTCCATCCGTGATCACAATTTTAATCTTCGCTCCCTTGAACCCTTTTCCTTTTACGATATACTCTTTCACAGATGAAGCATTCACCGGCTGCGCACTTTCAATAGCAAGCTTGGCCGGTTTCGCCGCATACACTTCAGACTCCGCCGCCCCCGCTATGGCTAAACTGACTGCTGCGAAACTAGAAACCATCCATTTTTTCCAATCCATACTGATCCCCTTTTCATTATAATTTTGCTCGTCGAAGCAGAAAGAGAAAGTACGGGGCACCAAGGAATGCCGTCAGGATGCCGACTGGGATTTCGATTGGCGCCGCGGCGGTTCTTCCCGCTGTATCGGCGCTGATCATCAAAATTGCTCCTAATAAGGCGCTGACTGGAATCAGCCACTGATAATCCGCCTTTGTCAACAAACGGGCAAGATGGGGGATGACCAGTCCCACAAATCCAATCGGACCCGATACGGCTACAGCGCTTCCACACAAGCCGACCGCAATGAGAAAAATCAGGAAACGAGCTGCTTGGACACGCAGTCCCAAACTCGCCGCTACATCATCATGCAGCTGCAAAACATTCATGCAGCGATAACAAAGATAAGCGAGTCCGAGTCCAACCACTGACCAAGGAGCGATGAGAAAAACATGTTCCCACGTCCTTCCCCATAAACTCCCCGCCAACCAAATGACCGCGGCATCAATCCCTTTGGTCGCAAAAACCAAAATCCCCGCAACAGCCGCCTGAAACAAGGCATCAAAAGCAATTCCCGATAAAGCAAACCGTCCTTTATCCATCCCTTTCTTCCAAGCAAACGCATACACGCAAAGGCCGGCAGCGAGAGCACCGAAAAAGGTGACAAACGGTAGGCCGCTGATAGGAAAATGAGGGATGATCAGCAGCGCCAACACAGCAAATAAGCTAGCGCCAGCCGTCATTCCAATGACATTCGGAGCGGCAAGCGGGTTTTGCGTCACTGCTTGCAACAGCGCTCCGGATACGGCGAGGTTGGCGCCGACAAACAGCCCGACCAATATCCTTGGCAAACGATATTCCCACACGATTTCCCCATTCAGGGAAGACTTTCGGTTGAAAAATGCCTCCCATACTTGCGAAACAGGGATTTTCACATCCCCAAAACAAGCGCCTAATGGCACAATGATGATAAGAAGCAATGCCAAACAAGCCACAAGTCCTACATAACGCTTACGCATTCCATTCGCCCTGCTTCCTAATCAAATACAAAAAATATGGGCAACCAACGGCAGCTGTAAACACTCCGACAGGGAGTTCAATCGGCTGCGCCACCAAGCGTGCAAGCAAATCAGCCGTCAAAAGCAACATTCCTCCGCACAAGGCGCCAACCGGAATAATATACTTATAATTCACGCCGACCATTTTTCGGACGATGTGCGGAATAATCAAGCCAATAAACCCGATTACCCCGGATACGGACACTGCACTTCCAGCCAAAATAATAATAATGACTGCCATGACAGTTTTGAGAATCCCCACATGAACACCAAGACCTTTGGCTGCATCGTCGCCCAGTTCCAACAGATCCATTTTCGAAGCGATCATGATGGAAATGAGCAAGCAAGCAAGAGACCATGGAGCGATCATCGACAAATGGCGCCATGTCAAACCGTTTAACCCACCGGCCAGCCATGCATATACAGCAGCCGCATCCTGGCCAAGCAAGACCAAAATTCCGACGGTGATCGCATGCAAAAATGCGCTGACGGCCACTCCGGCGAGGGTTAAACGCACCGGAGAAAGGGCGCCTCTCTTCAGAGACAAACTATATACGAGTGCTCCTCCAACCGCTGCCCCCAAAAAGACAAGGGGGGAAAAGAAAAGGAGGGGAAGGCCGGCGAAAAAATATTCAATGATGACAACCACCACGGCTCCGCCGGCCGACACCCCCATGATTTTTGGCTCGGCCATTGGATTTTTCGTTAAACATTGCATCATCGCTCCAGCGACCGCCAGATTCGCCCCGATCAAAACCGCCAAAAGCGCACGGGGAAAACGCAAATCCCAAACAACTGTTCGCGATTTGGATCCATCGTCTTCCAAAAGCACATCAATCACTTCCCGAACGGGTACGAAAAACGGACCAGAGACTAAAGAAACGATGATCAACAAAATGATGCCCAACACTAACAGCGAACTGATCCATATCGCTCTTTTTCCGTATGCCAAAGATGACATCCTCTCGCGGCATCATCCTATTACTGATAACGTTTTAAAATGGATGCCGCTTCTTTTACAATCAATTTTGCCGCCAACGGTCCCCGGCTGCGAGACCAAAGATCGCGATTGACTTCCACCACCCGCTTCTTTTTCACTGCTTTTAATTGGGACCAAATTGGGTTGGCTTTCACTTTTTTCAGGTCATTCTTCCCAGGATCCGTATAGGCAAACAGCACGTCTGGATCGATTTCTAAAATTCTTTCTAAACTTACTGTTTTAAAGTCGGAGTATTCATCCCCTTTTTCCTTAAATGCATAATCAGCCTTAAGCGCAGTAAAAATCGATCCGGAGAATGAGTTTTCCTGCCATACATTAATGCCATCTTTATTTACGAAAAAGCCCAATACACGAAGATTTTTATCTTTTAATTTTGCCTGCTGCGATTTCAATTCTTTATAAAACTGATTCACAAACGATTTTGCCTTCGCCTTCCGCCCTAAGATGTCTCCCAATACAAGAAGCTGATTCATGGCTTCTTTGTAGCTGTTCGCACGAAATCCCGCTACTGGCGCAATCTTTTTCAGCTGAGGGATCATCGCTTTATGGAACTCAAATTCATGGTCGATAATGATCAAATCCGGTTTGAGCGCTGCGATTCTCTCTAAACTCGGGGCGCTAAGCGCCCCAACGCTTGGCACCCCTTTTAGTTTATTGCGCAAGTATGTAGGCACTGTTCCAGAATTGGAAATCGTGTACCCCACTGGCTTTAAGCCTAACGTGACAACCGCATCTGTCCCCGCCATGCTTAACGTGACAATCCGCTTCGGCGTACCTTTGATCACCAGCTTGCCAAGCTCCGTCTTAAACACCCTTGTCTTGGATGCGGCCTCGACAGGCGCAGCCGGTTGAGCCAACGGCCCAAGCAGCACGAACAACGCCATCAGCATGGCAAGAAGAGAGGTCCATTTTTTCTGCAACACGTTACATATTCCCCCTTAAATCTTAATAATGATAATCCTTATCAATAAAGATAATAATTGATATTGAATATCTTTGTCAATACAATGATAAAAAAACAGCACTATTCATTTTTTACTAAGATTGGCTCAATCCAAATATCACAGACAACCATCCCAAGACAATCATCTGCGCTGTAACTTGCCGCCCTTTTTCATCTTCTTCAAAAAATCCCTTGTCTTCCCCCATACGATTTATGCTAAAATGGAAATCGGATGTCCCCAGATCTGCTGCACACATGCCCACGGATGATCAACTCCTTTGGCAAACCTTTCACCAACAGGGTCCAGACAGCGTGAGGAAAGCAACAAAAGCCATGAATCACTGTTTTGAATCACCGTCCATCCACACTTGGAAAGGATGATCCAGATGGAAGCATTGCTTAACCAAATTTTGGATCGACTCGACCAACTCCATTCGAGCGTCGGCTCCTTGACATCGGAGGTCAACGATATCAAAACCAAAATGGCCACCAAAGACGAGCTCGCTGAACTCCGGTCCAAAGTGAACGACATCGAAGCGAAAATGACCACCAAAGACGAGCTCGCTGAACTTCGCTTCACCGTGAACGAGCTCCAGTCCAACACAAATGAAATTCAAGCGAAGATGGCGACCAAAGAGGAACTGGCTGAACTCCGGTCCAAAGTGAATGAACTCCAATCCAACGTAAACGAAATTCAAGCGAAGATGGCGACCAAAGAGGAACTGGCTGAACTCCGGTCCAAAGTGAATGAACTCCAATCTAACGTAAACGAAATTCAAGCGAAGATGGCGACCAAAGAGGAACTGGCTGAACTCCGGTCCAAAGTGAATGAACTCCAATCCAACGTAAACGAAATTCAAGCGAAGATGGCGACCAAAGACGACCTTGCCCCTATTTGGCAGGCGGTCCTGGAAACCAATGAAATTGTCAAAAAGATCGAAGTCAACCAAGAGCGCCACGAACACATTTTGGCCATCCTCTCCAAACGCTCGATTGAACATGAGGCATCCATCGCCAGCCTGCGGCACGCGCAATAATTCTACAGAGCGAAGACAATCGGTGTAGGGAACAAACAATAGACAAGGGGCGGGCTGTGCAGCGCAACAAAGAAAAAACATCCCTTTCGGACACGGATCGCGGGGATCATCCAAGAGAAATCCCCCCCTCATCAAAGCAACAACCTGACAGCGTTTGAACTATGTTTATAATATCCATAGGTTCATTAATAACATCCGGGAAGGCTAAGCGTTTTCCCGGATTTACCTGATTATCCCCCTTTGCTGCGTTGCTCCAGCCATGAAGTCGAAAAAACGTTTGGCGCGGTTCCCCTCCTCCTTCCCGACGAATAAACCAAATGATTCCGGTCATGCTAAAAACGAACGATGAAGTGGAAGGAGACGAACGATCGTGAACTTGCAATCTGGAATCTTCTACTGGCCAACAACTTTTACCAACCCGCCGAGCTACCCGGTCTTAGAGGAAGACATCGACTGCGACGTGCTTATTATCGGCGCTGGTACTTCGGGCGCCCAATGCGCCTACTTCCTCAGCGACACCGATCTTGACGTCGTGGTCGTCGAGAAGCGAAAAGCGGGACACGGGAGCACAGCTGTCAATACGGCCCTGATCCAATACTTGGGGGAAAAAATGTTTTTCGAGCTGATCAACAGCTTTGGCGAAACGTACGCGGCGCGGCATGTAAAACTTTGTGAACAGGCCATCCGCGATCTCGCCGATGCCGCTCGAAAGCTGCCGCTCGATTGCGAATTTGTCTCCCGCGACAGTTTGTATTATGCCAGCTCTCCTGAAGATGTAAGCAAATTGGAAAAAGAATACGCCGCTCTCCAGAAACACGGCTTTGCTATCGAATGGTGGCCGGAAGAACAAATCGCCCGCCATTATCCGTTCCGCAAGCCAGCGGCGCTACTGACGAAAGGAGACAGCGAAGTCAATCCATACAAACTGACGATCGGCCTGTTGGAATATGCCAAACGCCGAGGGGTCGCCATTTACGAACAAACCGAAATCAATGGAAAAAAACTCGAAAAAGACCAAGCCGTTTTTTATACGAAAACCGGCGCAGTCATTCGCGCCAGAGCAGTCATCGTGGCGGCTGGTTACGAAACATTGGACTTCAAAAAAGATCCGAACGCCGTGCTGAGCAGCACTTATGCCGTGGTTACCAACCAAGTCGAGGATTTCTCAAGCTGGCACAACCGAACACTCATTTGGGAAACGGCCCGTCCTTACATCTACATGCGGACGACCGCTGACAACCGCATTATCATCGGTGGATTGGATGAAGATACAACGTATGCCGATGAGCGCGATGCCAAACTCATTCATAAGCGCGACCAGTTGATCGCGGAGTTTCAGCAACGCTTCCCCACGATCCCGGTTCGAGCCGAATTTTACTTAGGCGCCTACTACGCCGGCACACACGACGGTCTGCCGATCATCGGAGTATACGACGAATATCCAAACTGCTATTTCGTCTACGCCTATGGAGACAACGGCGCCGTTTACAGCATGGCGCTCGCCAAATGCCTGCGCGACTGGATCGCGGCAGGCCAAAGCGGCGACGCCCAGCTCTACTTGCCGGACCGTCCGCTTGTCTCGGCGTTGTCTTCGTAACAATGTTTCCCCGAACCCCCCCATCAAAGGGGGAAGGGCACCTTTCTCTTGCGTTTGCGTTCTCTTGTGTTCTATTTTTGTCTGAATAACTCTATAGATGCAACGAAGAAGTTTAACATATCCTTGACGGAAAAGCGGTTTGTCCATTTTCGACTGTCGAAGGCAAGCCACAGGCTTGACCCGTCGCGCCAAAGCATGACGGAGGACCGAACGACCACCTGCTTCACAGGCCCATATATGGGTCTGGAAGCGGCGTTGTTCGGTCGCCCGACAGTCGATAAAAGCTGCAAATGGTAAAACTTCAAATTGCATCTATATCGATGGCAATCCTCTCATCTTTATCCATCCTTGATTCGAACATCAAATTCCGTTCGCCCATGGGCGTCTTTCACTCGAAGCGTCCAAGTGTCCGCTTGTTTGTCATACTGAACCGCTCGAATCACAGGAATCATGTGCTGGAGACCAATCGCCTCCTTTTTCAGCGCTTGGCGGATCACTTCCTCCTCCAATAAGCTGGCCCCATCACGCGGAGCGCTCGGCACAACCAACACTTTTCCAGCCTTTCCTTGGCCTGGATACGACTCAGCAATTCCTTCATCAATCCAGACCCGAACTTTCTGACCGATCTTCACTCGCGCTGGTGCATTCGAAACCAAGATAGCATTGTAAAACTCTTCAATCCCGCCTGTGGAACGAAAATCTTGCGGATCCGAACTGACAACCAAGATGCTCCCCCCTTCTTTTCTCACAACATACCCTTCAATGGCATAGCGGTCAGTTTGCCCGTTACAGCCTGCCAACCAAACAGTCCACACGGCGGCAATGAAAACAAGCCGTTTTTTCAACCCAATCTCCTCTTTTGTTATCATTAGTCGCATTTACGGAAACATCGTTTCACCCTTTTATGAAAAGCTCCATTTTGACAAATCCATCATGGGTTCTTACATCCTCCATCAAACCCGGGATATAATTCATCGCCATGATGATTCCAAGTGCGATAGCAAGGCGCCGACACCACCAATGAAATGGGCGACAGCTGATGCGCTCCCGCCTGTGGTGGTTATGTATGTTCGAGTTTTTACTTCTCCCTTTTGTTTAAAAGGCATCACAAATACACCTCCCCGGCGTTTGTTGCGCATAATCATCCTAAAATTCAACGCCAAACCCTCTTTTCGCACCTTAATAGGGGCTTTTTATTTCGTTTTCAGGAATAACTTTTTGACCAACACATCAAGCGATGGCAAGTCTTTTTTATGCCATGAAGCTCTGTACGTTTGGGATGCAGGACTCTATGCACCTTCATTTTGCACTAGACACTTGCCGCCCTTTTTCATCATCTTCTTCAAAAAATCCCTTCTCTTCTCCCCCATACGATTTATGCTAAAATGAAAATCGGATGTCCCCAGATCTTTTGCACACACGCCCACGGATGATCAGCCCCATGGTCAAACCCTTCACCAACAAGGTCCAGACAGCGTGAGGAAAGCAGCAAAAGCCATAAATCGCTGTTTTGAATCACCATCCATCCACACTTGGAAAGGATGATCCAAATGGAAGCATTGCTTAACCAAATTTTAGATCGACTCAATCAACTTCATTCGAGCGTCAGCATCTTGACATCCGATGTCAATGATATGAACAATAAAATAAACAGGATCGAAGCGAACATGGCACCAAAGGAGAACTCGCTGAACTGCGATCCACCGTGGATGATCTTCAGTCCAATTTGACACTCCACACGGCTAAAGGGCGTGGGATTCTTGGGTCGTTCGCGTCCTCATCCATTTCTGGTTCAGACAACGCCCAAGTTTAGGGGGGTGTCCTCACCCCGTCCCATCGGGTTAAGTTGTACCCCGATGGGCGGCGCACCTGTGACCAGTGCGCTAGGTTAGGCGGCGAAGCCCGAAATCGCTTTGGCGATGGTAATGACACTTTCTTTTTCGTGGTCGTCCCATTTATAAATAGGCTCACTCTCACTGGAACGAAAATACTTTTGCATAAGCAATGGGTCGAAAAGTTTCTCACGTTGATACACTGCGCGTCGCTCGATGCTGTTAACAAAACGCTAAAAACGTTGTGCAGGAAACTTGGCTTAAAAGAGGTGACGATGCATTCCTTGAGGCATACGCACGCTTCGATGCTTTTATACCGAAAGCGAACATCAAATATATTTCAAAGCGTCTTGGTCATAAGGATATAGGGATCACATTGCAGACCTACTCGCACATTTTGGACGAGCTGGAACAAGCGGAAAATATGCTCCTCGATCAAATCATGGATGATCTATATCATGCAAAATAGCGGTGCAAAATTCGTGCAACATTTTTTCGGATTTTATCGTTTTTTTTTTCGGGATTCCCCAAAAATGAAAAACGACCGCAAACGCGGTCGCATCAAGGGTTTCACGATTTTTGTTCGTGAACTATCGGATACTAATGATGCCGATGGTGGGAGTCGAACCCACACGGGGGGCTACCCCACACGATTTTGAGTCGTGCTTAAAATGGCACTAAATGGAATATATTTAAAACTACCGATGTATCAATAGTTTTCCTGCAAGATTTTTTCTGATTCAAAAAATTTTCTCATACGACTTTAATTTTTCTTACAATATATCATACATAATTTATCCCCTGTTTTCAATACTAAATTTTATGATAATTCACATGTTAAAATAAGCAATCCATTCCTTGTCATATCAACATCGATAACCTTCCATGTTTCCCCCATCACTTCAAATGTCGTATTTACAGTGAATTTACTTTTATTTGTTTCATTATCCTGCATCGTAACAATAATTTGATTTTCTGACACTCTAATAGGCGCAAAATCATCTATTTTGAAAGTGTACTTATCAATGATACATGAAACATTAATTTCTCCAACAACCACTGTTTCGTATATTGACTCTCCGAAATCGTTGTATCCAATTATTCTCTTCTCCGTTATTTGAATTTGTATTGTATAATTACAATGCCGCATTAATGCTTTCTTATACAGTTTCCCTTCCGTAATATCAGACACAATTAGATATTTTTTTTCATTGTGTAGAATTAAATTTCCACGTTGAATGTTAGAAAGAGTATAAATATATTTCTCTTCATAATCACCGATTTTTGCATTATTTACAATTGCTTTTTGCTCAACATTATCTATCTTAACCGTTTCCCCGACTGTATCAAGAAGGAATTGAAAATCGGAATTATCTATTGTAAAAGGATTCATTTTTTAACCTCCTATCCAGTAACATCATAAAAAGATGATGTCGCCAAAATGGTAACATCATAAAAAAGAGGATGATATTTCATCCCCCTCACTGCGTGATTTTCAGTCACTCCGTTACGAATTAAACAACATGAATACGTTTCCGTTTTGTTCATCTTCATCCGTTTTCATGCTGCGAATTTTTCTTTCGAGTTGGTCAATACGATTAATAAGATTAGTATGAAAATCGGCAACAGTCATGTCATCAAGTTTGTATACTTTCATTAAAGAAGGATTGTTTGCGATTGATTCAAGAATGGATAATGCAGTTTTATATATGTTGCGTTTATTTGTTGCCGATTGAGGATTATATTCATCGTGTGCTTTTAGACCGTTTTCATCTAAATATACCGTTAATTCGTTTTGATCTAAATCAATGCCTTTAATTTCTAAAAGCAAACGTTGAAGATTTGTCATATTCATCATTTCCTTTCATTTTATTCATCATAGGCAAAGCGAAAAAATAATCAATAGAAACGAGCAATATTTCATCTATGTTAAAAAAACGTTGATTTATAGGCATTTTTTGAATGTATAGTGAATGTGCAAAAAGTATTGAAATATCAACGTTTTTGGATGGTATGGAATTAAAAGAAGTCGTCCGATTTCCAGCGACAAGTGTCAAGAGTCGTCCGAAATTTTTTAGCGCGTGTGTAAAATGACTTGCTACGGGCAAATTTTGGCAATTAGGGGTATTGTTTTATGCTTTTTCAGTTGCCATGATAATGTTTGTTATATGGGGAATTGCTTCCTATAAGATGCATTATGTAAACTATAGTATATTTTACCCTAATTTTTACCATATTTTATGTAATTTTTTACATTTTTCAACCCATCTATGCGCTTAACAAGCCAAATTTTGGACTTGACCGCCTGCCCCTGCCCTGCAACCTTTTTTTAATTGGCTTTTTGCGCCATTTCATAACAGGCGCGAGCAGGCGGATATAGTATCGTCAAGTATTTTTACTTTACACATCTACATTTCCATTAAACACAACATCTTGTGTCTAATTATTCTCACTGCCACTAGATATTGTGCCTTTTTCTTCCTTTAATCTCATCATCTCTTGCTGAACATCATGTACGTACGGATTCTGTTCCAACATCGTTTGCAAACTCAATCCACCTATTTCACGCAACGATTTCATATTCTCGATAATTTCTTTATCGCTGCTTGGAAGTGCATACTGGAATACAAGCCCTAACGAATCAAATTCATCATCAGTAAACGTTACGCCTTTATATTCAAGTAATCGTCTAATCTTCTCAAAGCGCTGTTCTATCCCTTCACGCATATATTGTTCATTTATTGACGCTTTAATCTCTGCCAATTGGAATAAAAGTTTGATCGAAACTTCAGACAAATTACTTATATCTGTCTTATTTAAACTCACGGCTGGTGTCTGCGATATATCTAACAATGCTTGCAACAATGTTTTATACAATGTTTGGAATGTTTGATAATCTGTTTTATTTTGTTCTAGGTAAAACTCGCCACCGTCATCAAGGTTAATACCCTTCCCGACCACCTCGCTAGGCAATTCACCTTTCAACTGTTGACCAATTGAAACTGCAATCGGATCCATAAACTTATAAAAAGTATCCATATATTTACTGATTAAGTCTTCCATGTTGTCAAGAATACTAATCCAATCTTCTAATTCACTTTTACCTTCGTTATCATTGACTTCATTCGTTGTTTTATAAACAATCGGCAATCCACTTAAGTTTGCGTATCTTCCAGTTAAGCGTAATTCTCCACCTTTATTATCATATGTTTCAACTGTATCCTCTGAATACACAATATAATAATCAATCCCATTTACCATATACGCCTGTATAAATGCAATCATTTCATTATCATCGTTCCAAACAGGAAAACCTTCACTAGCATCTATAAGTTTCGATTTAATTGTTTTATTCCCTTCTAAATACACATACTCATACACTTGCCCGTACTTCAACATCTTATCTAAAATTTTACGATTCAGTCGGTCATAGTGTCCTTGCTTATTTACCTTTTGATATTCTTTAACAATACGCTCTTTTCCTGTAATCGTAATCGGGTGTTGAAGAAGAAATGATGTTTGGAAGTTCAATAACGTCTTTGCATATTGTAAAATTATTTTTCGTGGATGAAATTCTTTGCCATTGTACATGTATGGCTGTTTTTGAAGAATCTTATGTTGCCCATTCAAATAATCTTTTAGATTCATTACATTCATTATACGTTGTTGATTCGTCACACTCTGCACTTCTTCAATAAACCAATCATTACGCCCATCATAAAATCCTTTTATGTATTGTTGAAGATTCAGGGTCTTCACCATTTTCTGTGATTTCTACTCAATCCTAGAGACATGTTAGCTGGATGAAATAGGTTCATCAGTCAGGATCCTTCTTCCGCATACAGACCACGAAGTTGGTAGAATGGAAACAGTCAAGTGCTTTCCTTGACGGGTTCCATTCTACCAACTATCATACCGATAGCGGAAGAAGGGAGCGCTTAAGCAGCCTGACTGCCTGTAGTGTTCCCTGTACACTCCAGAAATACACGCAAACGAAACCGTTCTAGATTTCGATAGCCATATGCCCGGCGTTTGATGTTTTTGATCTTGTGATTCGTCCCCTCAATTCGGGCATTCGTATATGGGCACAAAAAGTAGGAAAGAATAGGCTCCTTCCACCTTTCAAGCGTGTTGGCTGCTTTCTGAAAAGAAGCAAAAGGGCTCTGTTTGGCTAACTGAATCCATTCTTCCAAGCGTTCCTTTGCTTCATGATATCCATCGGTTCGGTAAAAATCCCGAAACAACTCTTTCAGATAATAAGCAATGGAAAGTGCCGGATACTCCTCCAAGATATCGTCTAATCGAAGCCGTTGGTCCTTACGAAGCTTTTCACAGCCTTTCAAGAGAAGATATCGAGCCTTTTTCAATGGAGAAAATTCCTTTCTTGCTTGATCCAAGGCTTGTGTCACTTTTTGAACCACATGGTACTTATCGATGACAATCGAAGCAGATGGAAACAGGGCGCGAACCGCCTTATGATAAGGTTCCCACATGTCAAGAATCACCGTTTGGACCATTTCTTTCGACAGGATATTTTGGCTCAACAAGTTGATGGCGGAGTCACATTGGCGATCGGCATGCATTCCCATGACCGATCCGGCTCTGGCATCCATCAATACAGTTTCATACTGATGTCCCTTTTTTACAGCGATTTCATCTAAACTAAGCACCATTCCTTCTTGAGAAGATGCTTCTATCGCTGTTTGACGCTCTTTTGCTTTTTTCGATGCGATGGAGTAATAAATGCGTTCCAATGTTGTATATGGGATGCGGTGCTTTCGGCTAACCTCTTGAATGGTGGAGCCTTCGCAAAGTTCATACAAGTACTCACAAAATCGATTGGTGTAGTGTTGATTGGGTGGAATCGATTCCAAAGAGGCGGAAAACACTTGAGAACAATTCCAGCACCGATAGCGCTTTACCTTTATGAACAAGTACACCGGTTGATGGAAAATCGCCAAATCCCGTACTTTTCTTGTCCGTCTGTCGTGGACAGAGGAAGTGGCAAACCCACAATGAGGGCAACGTTCCTGTGTCTCTGTTTTCTCTACATGAATCGTATAACCATAGGAAAGAAGTTCTTGTTTAATCACTTTAAATTCTGGCAATCCTAGTGGTATAGAAAGCACTTACGAGACCTCCTTAATGTTTATTTCACCGCTAACATTATTGCCAGGATCTCGTCAGTGCTTTCTCTTTTTTGTCACTAAATCACAAAATTTGGTGATGAACCAAGATTCATTTATATTCCCCCTTTTTAAAAGTGAAATAAAAAAAAGTGTACCAACTGGCACACCCCTGCACGAACATGCACAATGCTGCGCAAACTCGTTCAAGTTTGGTATTTATTGATTTCTTTCGCTCAACAAATAAAATTAAATATCTACATAGTATTTTGCCTGTTTCATTGCTTGGCACGCCATAGCCACGCTGATAATCATATCATCATGAAAATTATTTCCTTTTTTATTACCCATTCTCCCCTTGTTATCTTCTTGATAAATTTTCATTTCCTCTAAAGTTCGCACACATTCAATATTAATAAGCCCTAATTCAAACATTTCCTTCATATCGTTTATAATAATCGGCTTTGTTACATTTGTTGTTTGGAAACCAAGTTGCATTTTCCGTTTACCTCTTTGGTCAAACACTTTCTGTTTTAATAAGTTCATATATCCATAATCTTTCCGTAATCGTTCCAGTAAAGGCAATCCCAGTGAGTTCCTTTCAACACAAATAAAGATGTAATTATAAAAACGCCCTAATTCATTCACTATTTCTGCAAAACGATAAACAGGAATATCATTCGCATAGAATGAAGCAACTTGCTGTCCATCGGCATCAAAAATAGACATTGTTGAATAATCTCCACCTTGACCACTTGCAACGTCTACACCCGCATAGTGTCTTACTTTTTGTTTCGGTAAATGATAAATGAAAAGATTTTTGTTTATGTATGATTTTAAGGTATCGGGTAAAACTCTCATGACCTCTTTTGTTTCTAAAGGCGGTATCACATGATGAAGTCGTTCAATAATCTTATTAATGTCGAATACACTCTTTGACGTTTTCATAAATGCTTCGTCTGGTGTAGTCGGAAACTCACGTCTAAACTTTTCAAGTGAATTTGTCGCTATATAATAACGTCTAAACATTAATTGTCTATATGTAGCACCGTATTTATCACGGAGAATCTTTTCATCATGATCTAAATCCTCATATGTCATTCGTCTACCGTTGTTATTTGCTTTCCACCACGCCTCTGCCTCATCGAATGTATGCTTAAATTGTTTTGTATATGCTTCTGCAAGCCACGAGAAAAAGAACGCCTTCCAAACACTATCCTTTTCCCTGTATGCTTTCATAAACATTTCTTGATATGTGTTGTAGCCGAAAGCAGTTGATTCAATAATGATTGCACTAGATTCATTCTTTGCAAGTGCAGGAATACATGTTGCAATTATTTCTTCCTGTACATCGGCAGGGTATTTCGCCATTTCAGACAAGTGAATTAATTGAAAAGTATTACCCGAAATTGAATCTTCACCGCTTGCAGTAGCAATAATGATTCGGCTGCCGTTGTCGAGATACAACTCATCCCTGTTATTTAAAAGTGTTTTAGGAAACAAATTCGGATACTTGTCATGCGGAAGATTTTTATACATTTTCTTCAATTTAACGAAAAGTGATTTACTTACACTTGCATGATGAGTCATGATGATATAGTTAGTATCGGGCTTTGTACATGCACTATACAACATGTAGGCAAGAGATAACGTTGTGAAGCCAATTTGTCGTCCTTTAAGAATGATATTATATTTTGACATCTCATTCATAAACTGTTCCTGCTCTGGATTCAAAACAAACGGTACAGTATCGCCGTTATTGTCAACGATCTTAATGAAGTTCTTCGCAAACAGTTTAAAATCATTCATAATGATTTTTATTTTTTCTTCTTTTGTCAATCTTTTAGCCAATCAATCTCACCTCCTGCAAAAAGAAAAAAGGTATCGCCAACTATTGCGATACCTTCCTCACATATGAGTAACCCCCTACGCAAAATCTGCTTATCTTCTAAAACCGACATACTGTCTGTTTTTAAATCTCTAAATCATCATCCTCATCTTCTTTCACTTCTTCTTGTTTTGTCTGTGTCCGATTCATCGCTTTTTGAAGTTGATTCATATCTTTATGTAATTGAAGAAACAATTTAACCGCCTTTTCGTCACCTTGTTTTGCTTTTTCTGAAACAACGTCATATACGGTTTCTAAATCACGTTGCATTTTGCCCTTCATATACAACATATACAATTCAAAATACTCATCTGTTTGTTCCCAGTTCTGAAAGACGATCATCGACTTTCTATCCGCCCATTTCAGAAATTCTTCATCAGACATATTTAAAATATGTTCATTTTTCGGTGATCGTATTTGAAATTTCCGCATGAAATATGCTCTTTTGCGCCACTCCAGTTTTGATAATGCTTTGTGAATGTTCATTATTTATCCTCCTTTGATTCAAGATATTTTTCTAATCGTTTTATGTCAGACAATATTTCTTTTGTAATCAATTGTTGTTCTAAAAGATTTAACTTCATTAGCGATAAACGCATTTGTATCATTTCAATATTTTTCATCATTTCTTTAAATTCTTTCATAAAGATTCCCCCTATTTATTTGATTAAATAAAAAAATGGACTAGCGTTTGTTAGCCCATCATTTGAAATTTAAAAAGGTTATCTTTTTGCGGTATATATAATATAGTGTATTTTTACTGTATTATTTATTTACAATTCTAAAAGGTTATATATTTGCGGTATATATAATAATTAATAATAGATGTAATGTAATAATAAATATAATTAATTATTCTATATATTATATATACCGTAATTTTGTAACCTTTTTAATTCTAAAGTATATAGTTAAATGTTATATGTTATATATACCGCAAATTTGTTACCTTTTTAATTTTTATTTTGTAGCATATTCATCTGTTCTTCAATTTGCATCGCCAGTTTCTGTTTTTCTTCGAGTTGTTTGTAATATGTGTATACACTCATTACCTTTCTTTTTTGATACTGTTTAGCGTTATTTGTGAAATTAGTTGGCTCATTTGTGAAATATGTATTTGGCATTTTTTCACCTTTTCCAAGCCCAACAACAAAATCTTCTACTTTACAGTGAATCATATTATATTTTTGGTTCATCACCAAATTTTGTGATTTAGTGACAAAAAAGAGAAAGCACTGACGAGATCCTGGCAATAATGTTAGCGGTGAAATAAACATTAAGGAGGTCTCGTAAGTGCTTTCTATACCACTAGGATTGCCAGAATTTAAAGTGATTAAACAAGAACTTCTTTCCTATGGTTATGCGATTCATGTAGAGAAAACAGAGACACAGGAACGTTGCCCTCATTGTGGGTTTGCCACTTCCTCTGTCCACGACAGACGGACAAGAAAAGTACGGGATTTGGCGATTTTCCATCAACCGGTGTACTTGTTCATAAAGGTAAAGCGCTATCGGTGCTGGAATTGTTCTCAAGTGTTTTCCGCCTCTTTGGAATCGATTCCACCCAATCAACACTACACCAATCGATTTTGTGAGTACTTGTATGAACTTTGCGAAGGCTCCACCATTCAAGAGGTTAGCCGAAAGCACCGCATCCCATATACAACATTGGAACGCATTTATTACTCCATCGCATCGAAAAAAGCAAAAGAGCGTCAAACAGCGATAGAAGCATCTTCTCAAGAAGGAATGGTGCTTAGTTTAGATGAAATCGCTGTAAAAAAGGGACATCAGTATGAAACTGTATTGATGGATGCCAGAGCCGGATCGGTCATGGGAATGCATGCCGATCGCCAATGTGACTCCGCCATCAACTTGTTGAGCCAAAATATCCTGTCGAAAGAAATGGTCCAAACGGTGATTCTTGACATGTGGGAACCTTATCATAAGGCGGTTCGCGCCCTGTTTCCATCTGCTTCGATTGTCATCGATAAGTACCATGTGGTTCAAAAAGTGACACAAGCCTTGGATCAAGCAAGAAAGGAATTTTCTCCATTGAAAAAGGCTCGATATCTTCTCTTGAAAGGCTGTGAAAAGCTTCGTAAGGACCAACGGCTTCGATTAGACGATATCTTGGAGGAGTATCCGGCACTTTCCATTGCTTATTATCTGAAAGAGTTGTTTCGGGATTTTTACCGAACCGATGGATATCATGAAGCAAAGGAACGCTTGGAAGAATGGATTCAGTTAGCCAAACAGAGCCCTTTTGCTTCTTTTCAGAAAGCAGCCAACACGCTTGAAAGGTGGAAGGAGCCTATTCTTTCCTACTTTTTGTGCCCATATACGAATGCCCGAATTGAGGGGACGAATCACAAGATCAAAAACATCAAACGCCGGGCATATGGCTATCGAAATCTAGAACGGTTTCGTTTGCGTGTATTTCTGGAGTGTACAGGGAACACTACAGGCAGTCAGGCTGCTTAAGCGCTCCCTTCTTCCGCTATCGGTATGATAGTTGGTAGAATGGAACCCGTCAAGGAAAGCACTTGACTGTTTCCATTCTACCAACTTCGTGGTCTGTATGCGGAAGAAGGATCCTGACTGATGAACCTATTTCATCCAGCTAACATGTCTCTAGGATTGAGTAGAAATCACAGAAAATGGTGAAGACCCATATTTTTTTAATGCATCAAGATATTTATCAAGTGTCCGCCCTTTAATCGCTGTTTTTTCTTCTAATGTTTCAAGTGGAACTCTATATCCATCATAAATTTGATTCATACAACGCAAAAAGGCGTACAGGTAAAACCCTGTACACCCTAAATCATCATTCGTCATACAAAATATAAATGCTTCAAATGGCACTAAATGCGTTTTATCAACATAAAAGAATGTACCATCTTCATAATAATCCTCTTCTGATTCTTTATCTCTGTAAAATGCCTTTACAGGGAATTTAATTTTATAATTTTTCGGTACATTTAACATTTTTATATATGCTCTAAATTCCTTGAAGTCATCAATATATTGAAATTGTAGCCCATCAATTTCATCATAAGAATAAGCAATAGGAAAATCTTTTTCTGTGCGAATATAACCTATTTGCTCAAGGACTCCATTTTGTTTAATCAAATAATCCAACTTTTTATAATTTTCATTGTACCCCAATATCTTCTTAATGAATTTTTGTTCAATCAGTTCATTAACCATTCCGTATTTTGCATATCTGTATAGCCATGTAATGAAGTAAATATAGGAATAAGCAAAAGCAATATGTGAAGGATTGTCGATATTCTTCTTTAAATCCTCAAAAATCTCATTCGGCATAAAGATTTTAGATTCGTAATCATTAAATTGTAATAATTGTTCCATTTCTGCATAAGTCATCATATTTGATTACCTCCTATAAATTAACGATTTTTCCATTCAAGAATGGCTTGATTGAGAAATTCCGTACGTTCAAAGACCGTAAAAATCATTCCTGTTTTCAAATGCCGTCCTTCACATATATAGTCGATATTTTTTTCACATCTCAAAAAATCCCTTAATCTCTTGTCATAGCAAAAGAAATAATTACTTTTATTCATTTCTGATTACCTCCTAGCAAAGTGTTGTATATTTCATCTTTCTTGTGCCAGTAAGCGCAAATGAAATTAAATTCGGTATTTGATCTTTTGATTGGATTTGATATGTATAAGCGTCTTGTGTTTTAAATTGCGCCATTAAAGTAAATTGCTTATTAGGTAACTCTATCGGAAAATCAAAAAACTCTTGCAATTCTGCAAGGGCAACATCAGTTTCTAAATATCCTTCATCATTCATTATGATTTTTGATTTAAGATTGTACTTTTCTTGAATATGTAAATAATCGGCTTTTGTTGTTTCGTTAAGCAAATCAATCAATTCATCAAAGCCAAGCAAATGTAAATATGTATTATGTATTTTTCTAAACTTATCAGAATAATGCCCTAGGAACGATGAATCAATTGCTAAAAGAATCATTTTTCCCTCTCTCGTCGCTGGTAAAGATAAACCGTAAAAACTCCATATAGTTAATGTTGTGGACATGGAATATTTCTTTGTGTAGTTACCTGCATGTACCTTCAATAAAGCGTTAATGTTTGCTGTAAGAGGATTCACATAGTCATTTTCATTAATTCTTACAACATGATTGCACCATGATTTACCCTTATGTAAAGCAAGGTCAATTCCTATTGCTTTCCGTTTATCTTCTTTATCAGCAACGAATATGTTTTTAAAATTATAAAAGTAATTAATTTCATTTCCTTTTACGTATTTTTCAATAGCGCAACCTACAAGTGAATCAAAATCATCAGTTAAAATAAGTGTATTTTGTTTTGATGTATAATCCGAACACCAAACAGGGAATAGTTCTCTTAATTTCTGTTTCATTTCATGCGGTGAAAGAAAGAGAACACTCCCGCCATCCTTTTAGAAAAACTCAAAATAAATATTGATTTTTTTCGTCAATAACCCTTTTACAACCCTTCATATTGAAGGGTTGCTTTCCTCCTTTTACTCCAAAGAAAATTTTTGTTTTTTGAAGTAAAAGGAGGCGGTCATGACGTGTTCCGTACTTTCTTCACTTTTTCACCTCCATTTTCTTTTTTCTATAAAATATGTGTTTTATTTTTCATCTATATAACGTCTATACAATTCAACTTTTTCTTTTTTCATGCCACATTGACCACGCTCATAGCGACTTAATAGAGATTGCGAGCATTGTAGTACTTGTGATAGTTCCTTTTGTGAAATTCTCTTTTTTCTGCGCTTGAGTAAATACTCATCACGCAATTTAATATTCATTTCCTTTCACTCCTTTCTGTCAAAAATATGAATAATTTTTTTATAAAAAAAGAGGATAACGCATAGATGCGCTATCCTCTTTTTGGCTATGTATTTAATTATTCGGTAATTTCAAAAGAAACTGCTGCTTTGTCATTTAGAAGATTTACGCCTGCTTGAGTTTCAAGGTAAATAGATTGTTTAGAGCCACTTACTGCTTCTACTTGTGCGTGGAATGGAATTAAAACAGGCATTTCTAAATAGTTAGGATTTACTGCAAAGAATTTGTTATTTCCTAACTCTTCACAAAGAATGAAATTAACTGTACCGAATACAGTAATATATTGTTCTATGTCAAAGCCCAAGAATTTGTCACGGGCATAAAATTCAACATTTCCTAATTCGTTTAATTGTTTCTTAATACGAGCAGGTACGAATACAAGAATTTCATCAGAAACACCTGCATCGTACAATTTGCCGATTGCTTCTTCAAAAGCATCAGCAGTTAATTGTCCAGTGACTTTATGATCTGGATGAATTTGTGCAAGAATACCGTCTGTTGTGTAAACTCCGTTAGAATATCCTTTAGTTCCATGAATAAATTTATTTTCCATTCTGCGTTTAATGGCTTTTGTTTTCTTTTCAACTTCATGGGCAAGTAAATCATTAATTCCAGTTGCTTTAGAATACTGTGCAGTATTTGTTACAGTAGCAGTAGCAGCGAAAATTTCAAGATAATTATCACGTGGAGCAAGCGTATCTTTTACATACGCTGGAGCGTCTCCACCTTCTGCAAGCGTTACTGCGCTATCTGCAATTTCTTCTGTAATCCAATGCACTTGTGGGCTAGTCGCTTTTACTGTTTTAGACATTAAGAAAGTAACAAAAGGAGTTTGTTTTTTATTCACTTCAATAAGAACATCTTTAAGGTCATAATTTTGTCCTGAAACAAAATCTTGACTTGTAAACATATTATCATCCTCCTAAAAATTTTTTAGATATATAAAAACGGCACGAAAGATTAATCTTTCATGCCAAAAATCGCTTTAATCATATTCTTTGTATTACCTTGTTTTTTCGCTTGTTCATAAGCAGTCATTTGTTTATGATCGCTTGGTACATAACCTGTTTCAATTTTAATTTCGTTTACGATAGCAGTTAACTTCTTCACAACATCAGCCAATTCATTTTCATCATTAACTTTTACAATATCAGCAAACTTTTCTAAACCATTTTCTTTAAGTGTTAATTGTACTTGTTTTTGAAATAGTTCTTGTTCTTTTTCAGCCATCTTTTGCGCTTTTTCTGCTTCTTGTGAAAGCATTTGTTCCATTTTTTCCATTTTTGTAACGAGTTCAAGATATGTTTTCATATCGACTTGTTGAGTTTGGTCTTGTTGTTGATCTTGTTGTTGTTTTTGAGTTTGATTTTCTTGAGTAATTTTTTCATTTTCCATATCACATACCTCCATTTTCATTTAAAAAATTGAATTTTAACCTTTCCTCTTGAAAGGATAGGTTTTTCGTTATACAACCCTCGAAACTCGAAAATAATTTCTTGTTTGTCATCGGGTAATACATAGTCATAAAAATAGACACCATTTTCTTTACTGGTGTCTGTAAGAGAAATTTCTTCAATTTGTTGCTTTTGTGCATCATAAATCGTCAACTTCACGTCGGCAGGATCAACTAACTGTCCATCAAACGTTTTAAAATGACATTTTAAACGTATTGTATCGCCTGCCAGTGCCATCATATCACCTCCACACTGGAAGGATTTTCGATTGTGTATGTATTAGAATTGTGTTCAATACAATACGATGAAGAAGGATTTTCTAATACAGACACATAACCATTTACAATTTTATTTTGTATCAGAACAATTACATTGACATTAGAATGAATATTGTCAATGTAAGACAATAATTGCTTAAATGTCTTTGTCTTGCGTTCAATGATTGAATCAATAGGATTCATATAACTTGTGACCTGTTGTGTTACACTTCTAACCGTTCTATTTGACTTCTGAACGCTTGTTGTAATTGATAGGGTATATGTCGATAGAAGATATTTCTTTACACGTTTACTCAATGTCAATGACTGCAAATTATCAGTAAATGATTGTATTTGTTTCGTTGATTTATTTGTTTTAGTTATATCAGATTGAATAGGATTGATATATGATTGAAGGTTGATCGTTTGTTTTTTAATACCGAGAAAAACCTGTAATTTAGGATAATCATTTTGTGGCATATACCAAACATTTGTAAAATCCCATCCTGCAAATGATGATTGTTGTTTCATTTGTGTGTCTGTTAGACCATTCAATCCGTTTTGATTTGTTCCGTTGTATTTTGTTTTATTAAAGTAGCAATATGAATATGTAGTTTGATAACCCGAATTTGTATTAGGTTTCTGTATAAACGGCACATTTGCATTAGAATAACATCGTTCAAAAAAAGATTTACTATTGTCTACTGAAACAAACGCACCTGCGTATGAACCCGACACCGTCACATCAACAAAACAATTTCTGTATGTCGTACTTGAAGAAGCATATGAAAAGGCAGCATTGTATGAAGTACCCTCTATTCTTCCTTGTATATAGCAATTTTCAAATACTGTCATAAATGGTCTAGCAACAAAAACGGAGTTGTAATTTCTTCCTTTTACATACGCATTTTCAAAAGCAATATTTTTAAATGTTGCTCCTGCATTTGTCCAAATGATGAACGCTTGTTGATCTTTTGTAGTGTCGTTAATAGTAAAATTCAATATTTTATGTCCTTTTCCGTCAATTACTCCTGTAAATCTGTTTGTGGGATCGGACGCAATCGGTGTCCATGTCACACCTTTCATGTCAATGTCATTTGCTAATTCGTAATAAGCCGAAAGATTGTTTTGTATCGCTTGTAAATCGGCTGACGTTTCAATAATAAAAGGATTTTCTTGCGTTCCTGCACCTCTCATAATTATCACACTTTCGGCACTTGAATTTCATGAATCACCGTTAATTCGTCTTGGTCTGATTCAATAGTAAATGGTGAAAATGATTCGATTGAATAAGGTTGACCACCAGTAGCAACATCATATATTGCACTTGAAGCAAATGTTTTCGGCTTTTGAATATCAGTATTAGAACCTTTAATGACAACTTGTAATTTTAATATTTGATCTCCTGCGCTATGAATCCATGAAACTCTTGAATCGGAAGGCGATAATCTTATAATTGCATTTCCTGTATCATCTCTTAACTCAATGTATTTCCAGTTGTTTTGAATATAGTTTCTCAACGCTTGATATGCACTAGACGTAATTTCAGCCATTCATTGACACCTCCATTTTTTCGATTTTTTGTTCTAATCGTTCGATTGCTTGAACGATACGTTCCTGTGCTTCGTTTTGTTTCTCAATTTGTTCAATGAGTTTCTGTTCACGTTCTTTTGATTCTTTTCTCATATCAATCAGCAACCACACAAAAAGAAGTGCAAATACTCCATTACTTGCGAATTGCTCAATTGAAATTTGTGTTAAATCCATTTTGTCAACGCCTCCTTTCATGAAAAATTAAAAAATATGAGTAAAAAAGAGATAAAAAAAAGAGAGTAGGCAAAAAGCCCACTCAAGAAAATGGAGGCGAAAAAGCAAAGAAATAATGAAGAAGTCGCAAAACAAAAAGTTGAAAGGAGTGTAGAAGCCTACACTCCACTGAGCATTTTTTTGCATTGTAGAAACAACTGACCTATTAAATTCTCATACACAGAACATACTACACAACGAATCGAAATGCTCAAACCTCATCATTGTGTAGCCGAAAGTGTTTTTCGCCCGTGCTTCATCTGCACACACACAGAAAACACTTTCAGAAAAAGATTATGTGCATGCAGGATATTCGTTTTTTGTCTATAGACATTTTAAAGCCGACCAACCGTCACAAACGAATATCAGAAAACAACGAATTAGCCAGCAAATTTATAAATCAACGTACAAGATGAATCTAATAAAACACCTTGTACGTTGATTTTAAAAATAAAAGAGTGAGCAAAGCAAGTGGAGGATTAAGAAATGAAACAAGAATTAATTAAATAAATATGACACTAGACAACACAAAAGAATCTCGAATTGTAGAAGTATTGAAGGAGATACCCTTCATTGAATGTCGATCATGTCGGCACTCAATGAAAAATACCTTCTCATAAATAGTGACATTTTTTATTAAATGCACCATTTTACCCCTTCATAAATAAGAACATTTTTTATTAAATAGTACTAAATTTTCTTCATTTTACCCACATGAAAAAATTTTATAGTATCCATAATATAGGTTTTTAAACAGATTTTTTTTTACGATTTTTCCTGTAATTATCCCTTCATAATATTATATTCTGTAAAAAATAATCAATTTCCCCCATTTTTTTGACGTAATTATATAAAAAATTTTATACTCCTCATAATATAGCAATTTAGAGAAAAATTTTTTAGGATTTTTGACGTAATTATCTCTATATATATAGTAATATTTCAAGTATAAATTTTTACAAATTTTCCCACTCTAACTTTAAATTATGGTATCCATTCAGCCCAATATTCGTGAGATTTTCAGAATCCAGCACCCATAGGGCATTTCCCGTATCGAAAATGCCCTAGAAGGAATGGAGAATCGTTTGGAGAGACTCCCCACTTAGAAGTCTTTGCAACGATTCCCAAACCGGCTTTCCGTGTTTTTGCAGGGTAGAAATGACGCTGCGCATGACACAGAAAGCCTCGGCATCGTCTTCCTGACGAAACGTTCCGGAAATTTTTTGTTTGACTTTCACCATCCGCAAATCGCGCTCGGCTTGGTTGTTGTCAAACGGTACTTCTTTCTTTCGCAGGAAGAGAAGCGCTTCTTGCTTGCGCTTTTCTAGACGCTGGATGAAATTCTGCGCGTTGCGGGCGCCTTCATGCTTGCCTTGTCGGCAACGCTCCTCGAGTTCTCGGCGACCATTCGCTAGAAGCTCGTCGTACACGGCTTCCCAATACCGGACTTCCTCTTCCGGTAGAGCTCCGCCCGCGTTCTCCACCGCCTGTTTCATCTCTAACAGCGCTTCGGTCATCTCTTTCGACCATGAATGGCCGTAAAGTTCTGTATATGCCCGAAGCTCCCGGAGATGATGGGCGTGGCAAAGCGCATGGCTCGCCTCTGTGTACATCGGGTACACCGAATACGCATCGTGTACCATCGTTCCTTTGTACCGTGGCAAGATCCCGATGTCGTCCGTCGCTTTCTTTCCACGAGAGCGATGAAGTCCGTATCGGGTGACCTTGGCAGTGGAAGCCACGTGCACCCATTGGTTCTTTCCGTTCACACGCAGGCTCGTTTCATCGACGTGCAACGTCTTGGAAGCGAGCAGCGCCGCGTCGATCTCTTTGATCGCTGCTTCTACCACAGGCAGCCACCGTCTCGTCATGTTCACGACTGTGCCTGCACTTATCGAATGATCCACTAGCGCTTTGACCATCTCCGTGACACGCTCGTACGGGATCAACTGCGCATGATTCCAGTATAAAACAAGGGAAGTGATGGCTGGACCGTACTGGACATGATTTGTGACATAAAAAGGGAACTCCGCCTGCTGGACGAGATGACATTCCGGACACCCCTTTACTTCCCGTTCGTGTTGAGTCACTTCCATGCGAACCACGGGAAGGTCGAACACTTGGCGAATGTCTACTTGAAGCGGAGCAACATGTTCTAGAGAGTGACCACATCCTTTGCATTGGGTCACGCGGTGAAGGACTCGGTGGTCAGGGTTTGGTACTTGGCGGAGCGTCGTTCCTCGGTGCCCCGGCTGCCCTCCCGGCTGTTTCTGCGACGGTTGGCGAGAAGGAGATTTCGCCACAAACCGGTCAGAAGACGGCGGCAAATGGCTATTGGTACTGTTTTTTTTCGTACAGGCTTCTAATTCTGCAATACGTGCTTTCCATTGTTGGGTTTCTTGTCGAAGCCGTTGGTTTTCTTGACGTAGTTGCTCGTTTTCTCGAACGAGTTTTTCAATCGTTTGTGCTTGGCGCTGAATTTTTGCGACCATGCTTTCGAGTGTAAAAACTGCTTGTTGGAAATCAAAAACAACGGTTGCCATCCTTTTCACCTCCCTTGTCTTGGATGGTACTATATAGATGCAATTTGAAGCTTTACCATTTGTAGTTTTTCCCGAGTATTTGATCGACTGTCGGGCGACCGAACAACGCCGCTTCCAGACCCATATATGGGCCTGTGAAGCAGGCGGTTGTTCGGTCTTCCGTCACGCCTTGGCGTGACGGAGGCAAGCCTGTGGCTTGCCTCCGTCAGTCGAAAATGGGCAAACCGCTTTTCCGTCAAGGATATGTTAAACTTCTTCGTTGCATCTATATAGTATAGACAAGGGGAACAGAAATAAACCCGATCTCGTAAACTTTTTCTATGTAATGGCTGAACAGTTACAAATTATGACAATTTTGTGAACGATTTAAAACGGTTATTTTATTATATTTTTTATCTTTACATAGATATATTAAAGTAAAAATGCTATTTTTTGCAGTTTTTCGTGTAACTATCGCATTTTTTACAAATTGATTTAAAACCATCTTTGTTTCTTGAGTCTCTTCCAAATCTTCATTTTATAGTATCCATAATATTGCTTTTTTCAGAGATTTTTTTACGATTTTTCGTCACTCTATATATAGTAATTTTTCAAGTATTTATTTTGTCAAATTTTCCGCACTTTATTACAAAAATAACTCTCTCTATATATTAGTAATATTTCAAGTATGTTTTGTGACACTTTTTCACAGAAAAAATGGTTCATCACCACAACATGTACTTGACAAGTGATACGCTTTCTTGAACAAGAATGTGCAAAAATCATTGATTTGCTGATTCTTCCTCACAAGCGTCAGTAGAGCGTGTTATAAAAAATCAAGCACAACTTTTGGTGAAGAGCCAGAAAATTATATACTCCCCATAATATAGCAATTTAAACGAAAAATTTTTACGATTTTTCGCTAAAAATACCTCCTCATCTTTATATATTTCCCTTAAAGGCTTATTTTTACCGATTTTTTGACACAATTTAAAACGGTTGTTTTATTATAATTTATTTTATAGTGTTCATAATATAACTTTTTAAACAAGTTTTTTTTTAGGCTTTTTGACGTAATTATCTACATTTTTTATAATCATAATATCGCCCATAATACAACCTCATTTTTAAGCCGAATTTTCCATTTTACACAATGAAAAACTTTAGGCAACCTCAAACAGAATACTTTTATATTCCTCATCTAGTTTCTTTTGTACAATTCTAAAGAAATAGCCAAAAATATTCCGTACTTTCCGCCCTTGTTTAATGTTTCGTACTAATTGTTTGAATGAATCAATAGCCAATTCTATACGGTTTTGCTGCGTGTAGTATGATAAATAATACGTTTGAATTTGAATAACCTTCCACATTTCCTCGATCACTTTGTAATCGTCATAAAAGCACTTCACTAAATCCCTAAATTCTACTGGCACTCTACTGCTTGTAAATGAACCATCAAGTTTATCTCCTAAATATTTATTGTCAGACACATTTTTATTACGTTTATTTATATTATTTTGATTGCTAGTTTTAGATAGATTGCTAGTTTGTGGGCAGTCCAATTTTTCCTCTTTGGGTAGTTCAATTGTTTGAGAAAAAGAAACATCTTCTTTTACTGGATAGCGATTAAACACATATAGGTTAGATGATTGAGAACCGTTTTTTCGTTCTGTTTCATAAACAGTAAGTAATCCAAACGCTTTTGCTTTTGTAACCATGCGCTTAAAAGTTGAACGGCTAATACCAATCCCATCTAATTCATGTGTAGCCGAAACAATAGTTGCGATCTTCGCATTGCAAACACCAGCGACTTTTGCGCTGAAACGAATAAGGCGTTTTAAGGCGATCAATTCAGATTTAGTGAATTTAGATTTTAAATCAATCATCCATTGTTCAATGTTATTATTAAAATCTTTTAAATCCCGAAACTGTGACAAATGCTTAAATTGCTCAATATTACCGCTTTTCATTGTCTGCCCTCCTATCGAATATATGTTCGATAGGATAAGCATATTGAAATAAGCATACATCTTGTATGTTTTTAAAAAATATTGTATGCTTTAAGTACCCGAACTGTTTTCAATATGCTTATCCTAACTGGGAGTGATGTTGCCGCATCACTCCCGATTTTTTTAATTATTCTTCTTTGATACTATTGATTTCTATTTCAAAGTTCTCGACATTCGGCTTCAAAACTTCACCGTTCAAGTGTTCTATATGCAATTTAATATTTGCTACCGATAAATCATTTAATGTAACTATTCAGCCACCTCATAAAGTGAGCTGAATATTTTTTGGTTTTCCTGTCTATGATGTGAATATTGATAGACAAGGAGGTGAATCGCATGTTGACGGTACAACAAGCTGTATTTACGGTTGAAAGCTTAATCAGCAAAGTCCAACAACAAAAACAGCTCATTCATCAACTCATTCAAGAAAATGAACATTTGCGTCAAGAAAACAAACAGCTACGCAAAGAAAATGAACAACTGAAGTATCGCGTTCAAGAGCTGGAAGCACGCACGAAAAAAAACAGCTCTAATAGCCATCTGCCCCCATCTTCTGACCGTTTTGAGAAAAAGCGTTCCTCCCGCGAGCCGTCTGGCAAAAAGCCTGGCGGACGGGAGGGACATGAGGGAACGACGCTCCGTCAAGTGGAACATCCACATCATCGTGTCGTCCATCGCGTAGATACGTGTCAAGGATGCGGGTCTTCTTTGCGTGACGTAAAACCGTTCAAAGTCGATGTCCGTCAAGTGTTTGATCTGCCTCCCGTGACGATGGAAGTGACACAACATGAACGCGAAGTGAAATCATGTCCACATTGCCGATGCGTGCAACAAGCCGAGTTCCCATCACACGTCACCAATCATGTGCAATATGGTCCACGGATCACGGCGCTTGTCGTGTATTTATACAACATACAAATGATTCCATATCAACGTTTACGTGACATGATGGAAGAGCTATATCAACATCCGATCAGCACAGGAACACTTGTCAATATGGTCAAACGAGGTCGCGAAGCACTCGAACCAAACATGGACATCATCGAGGAAGCATTGCTTCAATCGGACATCTTGCATGTCGATGAAACGAGCTTGCGGATCGATGGCAAACAGGCCTGGGTTCATGTCGCCTGTACATCCGCATATACGTACTTAGCTCCTCACGCTTCTCGTGGAAAGAAAGCAACCGATGAAATCGGGATTCTTCCACGATATAAAGGAACGATGATGCATGATGCATTCGGTACATACCCGAGATACACCGAAGCCACACATGCCCTTTGTCATGCCCATCATTTACGTGACTTGAAAGGATTCATCGAACAAGGGCATACATGGGCAAAACGGATGACCACGTTTCTATTAAATGCCAAACAAGTGGTCGAACAACATGGTGGCTTTCTTCCTGAAGAAGAAGCGAAACGTTGGGAGCACGTGTATGATCGCATACTCGAGAAAGCCAACCATCAGTTGGAAGGGATGACACCGTTGCCGAAAAAAGCGCTCTCCTTCGTTCGGCGACTTCAAAAACGAAAGGAAGAAGCGCTGCGCTTTTTGCGTGAAGCCCACGTTCCCTTTGACAACAACCAAGCCGAACGGGATCTTCGCATGGTCAAAGTCAAAGAGAACATCTCGGGTACATTTCGTCAGGAAACGTTCGCGCAGTCGTTTTGCATCGCAAGGAGCATCGTTTCCACACTCACCAAGCACGAAAAAAACGTGTGGGACTCGTTGTGTCTTCTGTTGACAGGCGAAACGATAGATCGTGTTCTTTCCGCTACGTAGGGCATTTTCTATGACAGAAATGCCCTATTTCTGCTGGGCTACTTTACACACTAGCATCGGGGTGAATAGTTACCATTTAATTGGCGTTGTGCAATCATTTCCGCTTCTTGCGGATTATTTGCTTTCACCTTCATAGAAACTGTTGTTTTCACATCTGCAAAAACTACATATTCTTTTGTTTTTAGTGCTTTCATGTTCTTATCTCCTTTCGTCCTTTCTTTAATTGGCATACTTTAATGCTTCAAATGCTTGCTCAAATTCTTTTTTCAACTCAAGGAGAAACGAAATATTTTTCCCTTGTTCTTGTGCAAAACGAATATCTTTATTAACATTTTGAATTTGCGCCCAAACCGCCGCTTTTAACGTTGCTAATTCTTTTTCGCTCAACTGAATTGTTTTCATCAAGCCACCGCCTTTCTGATTACGATTTGTTGTCCTGCATATTTGTCATCCAGTGTAATTGGTTGACCGTTTAAATCTTCTACAATGAACGAATTATTTAAAGCAATGAGTTCACCAATTTCTAATTCCAAAAATGCTTGTCCGTTTAGAAAAATGAGTGTGCCGAAAGTTTTCATTTAATCATCTCCTTCTTCTGTTTGAAAACACATTCTCTATCGGTGAAAATGTTTTATGCTTTTCAACCACGTCATCAGAAAATAGATTGACGTAATGTTTCACCATTTCCATCGAGGTATGTCCTAAAACCGCTTGAAGTTCAAAGATTCCAGCACCTGCTTCAACGGAAAGCCGTGCAAAGGTATGTCTGAATTTATGACAAGTCGCATGAATACCGCATTTCTTTCCATATGATTCAATTTGCGCCTGCATTTGACGTTTTGTTAAAGGAGTGTCATCAATCGAAACAAATAGATAATCATGATCTAATGTGCCACGAATTGCTAAATATTTTTTTAACTGCTCTTTCATTTGCTTCTGAATCGGTACATATCGTTGCCTATAACCTTTTGTATTTTGAATGAGGATTCGGGAACGTTGAAAATCTATGTCTGATAATCGAATCCCGACACATTCAGAAGCCCTTATACCTGTTTCTAGTAAAAGCATCATTATCGTTAAATCTCTTACACCAGTGAAAGTTTTTAAATTTGGTTGTTTGAAAAGAATATGAATTTCTTCTTTTGTGAAGGTAGGTACTGCTTTCTTTCGGTCTTTGAGTAATTTGATTTCATGAAAAGGGTTTTGTTTTTTAGAAATGATTTTTTCTCGTTCAAGAAAGTTAAAAAACGCTCTTAATGCACGCAGCCGAGTATTGATCGTTACCGTTCTACAATTTTTCTGATTCTTCATATACAAGATGACATTCTGTTTAATGATTTCTGGTGTCATTCTGTAAATATTAACTTCAATTTCTTGTTCACGAAGAATTTTATAGAATACAGATAATTCATTTTTGTAATACTGAATAGTTTGAGGACGACAATTCCGTATTTCGCAATCTTCAATGAATTTTTCTAACGCTATTTGAAAATCAATAGCATCAGATTGGATATAGTTTGTGTGCATTTCAAAAATCTCATTAGGGGATAAATTATTGTTACGCCTTGCCAAAATATCACCTCTTTGACAAGTCGTATGAGGAATACTGAATCAGATTTTTTAATGAGGAATCGTATGAGGATAAAATAAAAAAGGATTCCTACATCTCGCAGGAATCCTTGATACATCTAATTTTCAGTGCCGATGGTGGGAGTCGAACCCACACGGGGGGGCTACCCCACACGATTTTGAGTCGTGCGCGTCTGCCAGTTCCGCCACATCGGCGCGACAATCGATATTTTATCAAATCATCTTACATCCGTCAATACCTTTTATTCATTAGATGGAGGCGGCACCCGGATTCGAACCGGGGGTAAAGGTTTTGCAGACCTCTGCCTTACCACTTGGCTATGCCGCCTTGATTGAGAGCGGAAGACGGGACTCGAACCCGCGACCCCCACCTTGGCAAGGTGGTGTTCTACCGCTGAACTACTTCCGCATTTCGTGGCTGGGGTAGCTGGATTCGAACCAACGCATCACGGAGTCAAAGTCCGTTGCCTTACCGCTTGGCTATACCCCAACGCTGTAAGTGAAGGGCGACTAGTGGGAATCGAACCCACGCATGCCAGAGCCACAATCTGGTGCGTTAACCACTTCGCCATAGTCGCCATAATGATTATAAAAATGACAGGGGCAGTAGGAATCGAACCCACACCGGAGGTTTTGGAGACCTCTGTTCTACCATTAAACTATGCCCCTTTGTTAAAATGGTGGAGGGGGACGGATTCGAACCGCCGAACCCAAAGGGAGCGGATTTACAGTCCGCCGCGTTTAGCCACTTCGCTACCCCTCCATGGGATGGTGCCGACTGCAGGACTTGAACCCGCAACCTACTGATTACGATTCAGTTGCTCTACCAATTGAGCTAAGTCGGCATGCGCATCTTAATTATATGGTGGCTCGGGACGGAATCGAACCGCCGACACAAGGATTTTCAGTCCTTTGCTCTACCGACTGAGCTACCGAGCCATATATATAGTAGCTCTACCCTTAACTTATTCAGAAGGAAAACGTCCTTCGTCCCGCTCTCAATGGTGGCGGTCCCGACGGGACTCGAACCCGCGATCTCCTGCGTGACAGGCAGGCATGTTAACCACTACACTACGGGACCATTTTTGGTTGCGGGGGCAGGATTTGAACCTGCGACCTTCGGGTTATGAGCCCGACGAGCTACCGGACTGCTCCACCCCGCGGCGATAAGAAATGATACAGTTTTGATCATACTCTGAGTGAATTTTTCGTTGCCCCTTCCTCTACTAGCTGACTCGAGGAAGCGAGATGCGCCGGGGCAACTCGAAGCGGTTTGGATGAAGTTAAGGCTTGTTTCTCCACTCCGCAGCGATAAAATTATTTAGAATGGTGGAGGATGACGGGATCGAACCGCCGACCCCTTGCTTGTAAGGCAAGTGCTCTCCCAGCTGAGCTAATCCTCCACAAGAAGTGACCCGTACGGGATTCGAACCCGTGTTACCGCCGTGAAAGGGCGGTGTCTTAACCACTTGACCAACGGGCCATGCTGATGGATAATGGCGGAGAGCAAGGGATTCGAACCCTTGAGGCGCTGTTGGCGCCTACACGATTTCCAATCGTGCTCCTTCGACCACTCGGACAGCTCTCCACGATGGCTCCGCAGGCAGGATTCGAACCTGCGACCAATCGGTTAACAGCCGATTGCTCTACCACTGAGCTACTGCGGAATCATAACGATGGGCAATTCACTGTTTCGCTGTGAAATGCCATCTCTTTAGACATTTACTATTATAATGATCCGCACCGAGCTGTCAAGTGTTTTTTCATTCCTTCAAAACTAGATAACCGTCGGAAGAAGCCGCTCATAGGTCAAGCCCTCGATCGATTAGTATCCGTCAGCTCCACGTGTCGCCACGCTTCCACCTCGGACCTATCGACCTCGTCATCTTCGAGGGATCTTACCCGCTTTGCGCGGTGGGAAATCTCATCTTGAGGGGGGCTTCACGCTTAGATGCTTTCAGCGCTTATCCCGTCCGCACATAGCTACCCAGCGGTGCCCCTGGCGGGACAAACTGGTACACCAGCGGTGCGTCCATCCCGGTCCTCTCGTACTAAGGACAGCTCCTCTCAAATTTCCTCCGCCCGCGACGGATAGGGACCGAACTGTCTCACGACGTTCTGAACCCAGCTCGCGTACCGCTTTAATGGGCGAACAGCCCAACCCTTGGGACCGACTACAGCCCCAGGATGCGATGAGCCGACATCGAGGTGCCAAACCTCCCCGTCGATGTGGACTCTTGGGGGAGATCAGCCTGTTATCCCCGGGGTAGCTTTTATCCGTTGAGCGATGGCCCTTCCATGCGGAACCACCGGATCACTAAGCCCGACTTTCGTCCCTGCTCGACCTGTCCGTCTCGCAGTCAAGCTCCCTTGTGCCTTTGCACTCTCCGAATGATTTCCAACCATTCTGAGGGAACCTTTGGGCGCCTCCGTTACCTTTTGGGAGGCGACCGCCCCAGTCAAACTGCCCGCCTGACACTGTCTCCCACCCCGCTAAGGGGTGCGGGTTAGAATTTCAATACCGCCAGGGTGGTATCCCACCGCCGCCTCCACCGAAGCTGGCGCTCCGGCTTCCCAGGCTCCCACCTATCCTGTACAAGCGATACCAAAATTCCATATCAGGCTGCAGTAAAGCTCCACGGGGTCTTTCCGTCCTGTCGCGGGTAACCTGCATCTTCACAGGTAGTATAATTTCACCGGGTCTCTCGTTGAGACAGCGCCCAAGTCGTTACACCTTTCGTGCGGGTCGGAACTTACCCGACAAGGAATTTCGCTACCTTAGGACCGTTATAGTTACGGCCGCCGTTTACTGGGGCTTCGGTTCGCACCTTCGCTTCCGCTAAGCGCTCCCCTTAACCTTCCAGCACCGGGCAGGTGTCAGCCCCTATACGTCGCCTTTCGGCTTCGCAGAGACCTGTGTTTTTGATAAACAGTCGCTTGGGCCTTTTCACTGCGGCTCTTCCAGGCTCTTCACCCGAAAGAGCACCCCTTCTCCCGAAGTTACGGGGTCATTTTGCCGAGTTCCTTAACGAGAGTTCTCCCGCGCGCCTTAGGATTCTCTCCTCGCCTACCTGTGTCGGTTTGCGGTACGGGCACCTCTTCCCTCGCTAGAGGCTTTTCTTGGCAGTGTGGAATCAGGGACTTCCGGAATGCTCCGTCGCCGTCACCGCTTGGCCTTGCGATCCGCGGATTTGCCTGCGGATCAGCCTCACGGCTTGGACAGGCTCTTCCAGCCGCCTGCTCGCCCTATCCTCCTGCGTCCCCCCATCGCTCAAACGGGAAGAAGGTGGTACAGGAATCTCCACCTGTTGTCCATCACCTACGCCTTTCGGCCTCGGCTTAGGTCCCGACTAACCCTGAGCGGACGAACCTTCCTCAGGAACCCTTAGGCTTTCGGCGCAGAGGATTCTCACCTCTGTTTTCGCTACTCATACCGGCATTCTCACTTCTAAGCGCTCCACCAGTCCTTCCGGTCTGGCTTCTCTGCCCTTAGAACGCTCCCCTACCGATGACCAACGGTCATCCCGCAGCTTCGGCGGCACGTTTAGCCCCGGTACATTTTCGGCGCAGAGCCACTCGACCAGTGAGCTATTACGCACTCTTTCAATGGTGGCTGCTTCTAAGCCAACATCCTGGTTGTCTTGGCAACTCCACATCCTTTTCCACTGAACGTGCACTTCGGGGCCTTAGCTGGCGGTCTGGGCTGTTCCCCTCTCGACCACGGATCTTATCACTCGCAGTCTGACTCCCGGGCATAAGTCGTTGGCATTCGGAGTTTGACTGGGTTCGGTAACCCGGTTGGGGCCCCTAGCCCAATCAGTGCTCTACCTCCAAGACTCTTAAACCCGAGGCTAGCCCTAAAGCTATTTCGGGGAGAACCAGCTATCTCCAAGTTCGATTGGCATTTCACCCCTACCCACACCTCATCCCCGCACTTTTCAACGTGCGTGGGTTCGGGCCTCCAGCCGGTGTTACCCGGCCTTCACCCTGGACATGGGTAGATCACCTGGTTTCGGGTCGACGACGACGTACTTGACGCCCTCTTCAGACTCGCTTTCGCTGCGGCTCCGCCTCTTCGGCTTAACCTCGCACGCCATCGTCACTCGCCGGTTCATTCTACAAAAGGCACGCCATCACCCATCAACGGGCTCTGACTACTTGTAGGCACACGGTTTCAGGTTCTCTTTCACTCCCCTCCCGGGGTGCTTTTCACCTTTCCCTCACGGTACTGGTGCACTATCGGTCACTAGGGAGTATTTAGCCTTGGGAGATGGTCCTCCCTGCTTCCGACGGGATTCCCCGTGTCCCGCCGTACTCAGGATCCGCTCGGGAGGGAACGAAGTTTCGACTACAGGGCTCTCACCTTCTCCGGCCGGCCGTTCCAGACCGGTTCGTCTACCCCGTTCCTTTCTCACTCCCATCGTGAGCGGTCCTACAACCCCAAGAGGATATGCCTCTTGGTTTGGGCTGTTCCCGTTTCGCTCGCCGCTACTCAGGGAATCGCATTTGCTTTCTTCTCCTCCGGGTACTAAGATGTTTCAGTTCCCCGGGTGTGCCCTCCATGCCCTATGGATTCAGGCATGGATACTGCCCCATTACGGACAGTGGGTTCCCCCATTCGGACATCTCCGGATCTACGCTTGCTTACAGCTCCCCGAAGCGTTTCGGCGTTTGCCCCGTCCTTCATCGGCTCCTAGTGCCAAGGCATCCACCGTGCGCCCTTTCCAGCTTAACCTAAAGCGTCTCGGCTTCTTCCTGTCTAGCTTCGGCTCGCCGCCGCTCGGGGTCAAATAACCTTCGCCTTCAGGATTAGAAATCCCTGTAGACGAAGAACATTTGCCCGCCGCGGCGAAACGCTCGCCTCCGCTTTTCCGGTTATCTAGTTTTCAAGGAACGAAGTAGCTCCTTTGAATTCGCTTCTTCGCTGGTTTGCGTCGAGGAATTCGGCTTCTCCGAATCCGCTTGTAGACGCAGACGCAAAACATTTGAGAGAACATGACTCGTTCCCTCAAAACTGAACGAAACGAAAGCGCGTTGTGCGTTGAATAACGACCCGTGTCTAGCTCCAGCGCCTGGCTCTCTTCTGCCAAATAACCTTCCCCCTCGGGGTGCAAGCACCCCTCTCGGTGAAGAACATTTGGCTTCGAGAGCCGATCGCGGCGCTTCCGCTTTTCGTCCTTAGAAAGGAGGTGATCCAGCCGCACCTTCCGGTACGGCTACCTTGTTACGACTTCACCCCAATCACTTGCCCCACCTTCGGCGGCTGGCTCCCGAAACGGGTTGCCTCACCGACTTCGGGTGTTGCAAGCTCTCGTGGTGTGACGGGCGGTGTGTACAAGGCCCGGGAACGTATTCACCGCGGCATGCTGATCCGCGATTACTAGCGATTCCGGCTTCATGCAGGCGAGTTGCAGCCTGCAATCCGAACTGAGAGCGGCTTTTTGGGATTCGCTCCCCCTCGCGGGTTCGCAGCCCTTTGTACCGCCCATTGTAGCACGTGTGTAGCCCAGGTCATAAGGGGCATGATGATTTGACGTCATCCCCACCTTCCTCCGACTTGTCGCCGGCAGTCCCTCTAGAGTGCCCAACCGAATGCTGGCAACTAGAGGCGAGGGTTGCGCTCGTTGCGGGACTTAACCCAACATCTCACGACACGAGCTGACGACAACCATGCACCACCTGTCACCCTGTCCCCCCGAAGGGGGAACGCCCAATCTCTTGGGTTGTCAGGGGATGTCAAGACCTGGTAAGGTTCTTCGCGTTGCTTCGAATTAAACCACATGCTCCACCGCTTGTGCGGGCCCCCGTCAATTCCTTTGAGTTTCAGCCTTGCGGCCGTACTCCCCAGGCGGAGTGCTTATCGCGTTAGCTGCAGCACTAAAGGGTGTGACCCCTCTAACACTTAGCACTCATCGTTTACGGCGTGGACTACCAGGGTATCTAATCCTGTTTGCTCCCCACGCTTTCGCGCCTCAGCGTCAGTTGCAGGCCAGAGAGCCGCCTTCGCCACTGGTGTTCCTCCACATCTCTACGCATTTCACCGCTACACGTGGAATTCCGCTCCCCTCTCCTGCACTCAAGTCCCCCAGTTTCCAATGACCCTCCACGGTTGAGCCGTGGGCTTTCACATCAGACTTAAGGGACCGCCTGCGCGCGCTTTACGCCCAATAATTCCGGACAACGCTCGCCCCCTACGTATTACCGCGGCTGCTGGCACGTAGTTAGCCGGGGCTTCCTCGTGAGGTACCGTCACCGCGCCGCCCTCTTCGAACGGCGCTCCTTCGTCCCTCACAACAGAGCTTTACGACCCGAAGGCCTTCTTCGCTCACGCGGCGTCGCTCCGTCAGGCTTTCGCCCATTGCGGAAGATTCCCTACTGCTGCCTCCCGTAGGAGTCTGGGCCGTGTCTCAGTCCCAGTGTGGCCGGTCACCCTCTCAGGCCGGCTACGCATCGTCGCCTTGGTGAGCCGTTACCTCACCAACTAGCTAATGCGCCGCGGGCCCATCCGCAAGTGGCAGCTTGCGCCGCCTTTCAACCCAAGACCATGCGGTCTTCGGTGTTATCCGGTATTAGCTCCGGTTTCCCGGAGTTATCCCGGTCTTGCGGGCAGGTTGCCCACGTGTTACTCACCCGTCCGCCGCTGACCCAACCAGAGCAAGCTCCGATCCGGTCCGCTCGACTTGCATGTATTAGGCACGCCGCCAGCGTTCGTCCTGAGCCAGGATCAAACTCTCCAAAGAAAGTTGATTGCTTCCTGCATGATCGAGCTTCGGCTCGCCGCCGCTCGGGGTCAAATAACCTTCGCCTTCGCGATTACAAACCCCTGCAGGCGAAGAACATTTGCCCTCCGCGGCGAAACGCTCGCCTCCGCTTTTCTATTGCGCTTCGTTTCGTTCAGTTTTCAAGGAACAAGTTTTATTTAACTGCCTTATCTCTCGCAAGCAGCTATTTTATGTTAGCATAACATCTTTTTCGATGTCAACTGCTTTTTTTGCTTCACATTGCTGTCAAAAAAACCCTTCGATCAGCGACGCCTCTTAATATACCACCTTAACTACAAAAATGCAATACTTTTTTTTAAAAATTAGGACGCGACGATCCATCCTCTTTCCCTCTTCTCCATTCCTGATCCATCTATGCACCGCCCAACTATTGTTGACAACACGGCGGCTCAGAAGGCTCGCTTACACATCGATGGCTGCCTAAAAGGCTGGTGGTTGAACAGGAAATGCGGTTCAACAATGACATTTATCAAATTGAGAAACTATATAAATGTTGCTTTTCTCTCGAGAACCATCGATTTAGGAGAAATGGTTGTTTTTCACCAGCCTTCTGCGCTTTCATAGAAGTGAGCGCACTCGCTCCCAAATCCTCAACGTGTTTCGTTCGCGATGCCCGTTATACGCCGTCCACTCCCCCGAAGACATCCATGAGCCATTTTGTCCCTCCGTCCAACATGAAAACAGCCTTTGCCTTTTAAAAAAGCGGAATGAACGCCGCCGCGCGTGCATACATTTTTTCTATGGCATCGTTGGTTGCTTCATTCTTTTCAAGCAAGGAGGCATCTTCACTTTGATTCGCGTGTTGTCCCCCATCAACTTTGACGTTTCGAGTTCGTTTTCGCTTCCGGCCAGCGAACAACGAATCTTAGATGCTCTTGTTTCTTCGCCGCAATTATACACATACCCGAATGAACGGCAGCTTCGATTCGAGATCGCCTTGCGCGACCGCATTGTTCGGGCGGCGAGCGAGTTGGCGAAAAGCCGGGCGCGGTTTGCCATTTTCCGCTTTTCGCGCTGCAACAGCGATTTTTGGACGCGGGACGAGCGCGGCGGCTTTCGTCTTCGTCCCGATGTCACCGCTTCCGAAGCAATCAAGGACATTTTTGTCCACAGCGAGCGATACGCGTTTGAATGCGCGACCGCGATCGTCATCGTCTTTTACAAGGCCGTGCTTGACGTAATCGATCCAGCGGCATTCAACCGGTTGTTTGCGGATTTGTTGCTGTATGACTGGCATACCGACCGAGATCTTGGCATTCGAACAAAAAAAGATGAACACTTTCTCCCCGGAGATTGCCTCTATTTTAAAAACCCGGAATTCGATCTGTTGACGCCGCAATGGCAAGGGGAAAACACGATCTACTTGGGCGATGGCTTGTTTTACGGGCATGGCATCGGCATTCAGACGCAGGATGGCATCATCGCCGCGCTCAATCGAAGACGAAAACGGGGGGCGACGAAATCCGCTTACCTGCTTCCCGATATCACACAAGTCGATTTCGCTTATTTGTCCCAATTCGCCCGCGGCTTCGATGAATTCCGACTGCCGATCCGCCGCCCGCCCTTTATCGTCGGAACCCTAGGGTCCGCTCTGTTCTTGCACCGTTAGCGGGCCTTTTTTCGTTTTTCTCCCACAAATACAGGGCGATTCCTGTTAAAATAAAAATACCGCCGATCCATTGACACGGACGGATCGGTTCGCCAAACAGCCAGCATGCCAGAGCCGAGGCGCCGATCGGTTCAAATAAAATCGCCATCGACACCGTCGAGGCGCTCACCCATTTGACCGCCCAGTTCATGACCGAATGGCCGAGCAGCGTTGGAATGACGGCGAGAGCGAGAAAACAAAGCCAATCCGTCAGCTGATACGCCGTCAGCGAAAGGCGAAACAGCATCGCGTACAGCCACAACACCGCCGCGCTGATGCCATAGACGATGTATGTATACGTCACCAATGACAACCGTTGGCGCACCTCTTGGCCAAACAGCCAATACGCCGTGACAAACGCGCACGAAAGCAGCGCCAATCCATCGCCGTACAGCGCCTCACCGCTGACGCGGAAGTCTCCCCAGCTGATGAGAACGCTGCCGATAATGGCCAACGCCGCGCTCCCGAACGCGGCGACGGTCAACCGTTCGCGGAAAAACAGCGCGCCGCCCGCGAAGGCAAACAGCGGCTGCATCGCCACAAGCACGACCGAACTGGCAACGGATGTATAGTCGAGCGATTCAAACCAAAGGATAAAATGAAAGGCAAGCAACACTCCGGAACAAAGCGAAAACAGCCAATCGCGCCAAGAGATGCCTTGGAGTTCGCTTCGATGCCGGAGGAACAACGGCGTCATGATGGCGACGGCCAAAAAGAGCCGATAAAACGCGATCACCGCGGACGGCGCCTGCGACCATTTGACAAAAATGGCCGATGTCGATACGGCAAGCGCGCCGATGAATAGAGCGGCATAAGCCTTTGTAGTGCTTGACGGCTTCATTCGTTTTCCTCTCCTTGTCTCGTCAAGCGCAGTCCCTGGCCGCCGTTTTCACGCAGGGCGAAAACAGGCGTCATCGGGCGTTTTCTTTCATTATACCATGAATGAGGTGAGAAACGATGATGTTTGATCCGTTCCTCAAACTAGGGATTTCCGCCATTCTCGGGCTGATCATCGGGCTGGAACGGGAATTGAAGCGAAAACCAGTCGGGTTGAAAACGTGTCTTGTGATTTCCATTTCCAGCTGCTTGCTTACAATCGTTTCGATCGAATCGGCGTACGTCTTTCCGCTTAAAGACCATATTACGATGGATCCGCTTCGACTGGCGGCGCAAATTGTGTCTGGGGTCGGTTTTTTAGGGGCAGGCGTCATTTTGCGCCGCGGCAACGACAGCATCACCGGGCTGACGACCGCCGCGATCATTTGGGGGGCGGCAGGGATTGGAGTGGCGGTCGGCGCAGGCTTCTATTGGGAATCGGCGTTCGGCGTCGCGCTTCTCATTGTCAGTGTGGAACTCATTCCGTTTTTGATCAATTTTTTCGGGCCGAAGCAGCTGCGCGAAAAAGAGGTGCTGTTGCAAATCACCGTGGCGGACGCCAAAAACATTACGAAAGTGATCGAGCATTTAAAACAGCAGGATATCAATATTAAAACGATGCGTATTAAAGACGTTGAGGAGAACGAACATTTGCTGAAACTAAGAGCCGTCATTGACCAAAAGCGCTCGACCGCCGAACTTTACTACGTCATCCGCTCCATTGACGATGTTGTGCACGTGGATATTGAAAGCGGGTGATCAAAAAACGATTGCAATTGTCCGCATCCATATATATAATGGGACATGGACGGATCATCCATATCCTTTTTTGGGGCATTAGCTCAGTTGGGAGAGCGTCGTGCTGGCAGGAGTCATTTTCCTTTTTAGTGCCAAAATTCCCTTGGTTGCAACGTTTTTGGCCAAAACATGCACAGCGCTCGCTGACAGAGCTACCCCTGAGCGAAGGGTGACCTCTTATCAGAAAAGATAAGGAGGTCTATTTTTATGCTCATCGAACTCGCATGGAAAGAAATGCTTGCTGACAAAAAATTGGAAGGACTCACCCCTAACTCCCTCAGAAGCTATGACTCATTGTGGGGAACTTTCTCCAAGTATCTCCAAGAAATGGGAATTGAGAGAACAGACCAACTCAACCCCCGAGTTATTAAAGGCTACCTCAAGTGGTGTGAAGAACGAGGAAACAACCCAGTAACGATTAACTACAAACTCAAACTCCTAAGAGCTTTCGGAAAATGGCTCTATGAGGAAGGAATTACTGAGGAGTATTGTTGTAAAAATATCAAGGCTCTAAGAGTTGACGAGTCTCCACGTATAGTTAAAGAGGAAGATATTCGCAAAGCCCTCTCCTATTTGAGACGAATGAAAAGACGTGAAGACAGTTTTTATGCTATGAGAAACCACACAATTATTATTTTCCTCATAGGAACTGGCTTGCGAGCTGGAGAACTTTGTGCTCTCAACTGGGAGGACATTGACTGGGACGAGTCACTCATTATTCTCCGTAAGACAAAAAGCAGAAAACTTTCGAGTGTCCCAATGAGTGAGACAGTCAAAAAGGAACTCTCCTCGTGGCAGGCTTATGTTGACAGACATTTTAGAGTACGTCCAGAGCCATTATTTTGTACTCGAGAAGGTGAACGACTCACCAGAAATGGCATAAGACTTATGTTTCAACGTCTTAGAGAGCGAGCTGGCATAGAAGGAACATTTTGTGCTCACTCTATGAGAAACGTGTTTATTAAGAACTTACTCAAGAATAATGCAAACCTCCGAGAAGTCCAACTCCTCGCCAGACATTCTAAGATTGAGGTCACTAAGCAGTATGTTGGATACTTTCAACATGAACTCAAGGACGCAATCGACGAACACGACCCTCTCAAAGGTTTGTATTAAAAAAGTTTTGCTCAAAGTATAAATTTAAAAAAGTATGTCCATAGTATTAATTAGGTATTGACAAGCTACCACAGTAATATTACAATAAAAGTATAGTCAATGAAATGAGACGAATAAACAAAAGTCAAAAACAATGGTAAAACAAAATTATTAAAAATTAAGGCTCTTCACCACAACATGTACTTGACAAGCAATACGGTTTCCTGCACAAAGATATGCAAAACGTGCTGATTTTCCCCCCACAAGCGTAAATAGGGTATGTTTAGAAAAAATCAAGTACAACTTTTGGTGAAGAGCCAAAATTAATAAAAAAAACAATGGAAAAATTAATCAATTAAAAAAATCAATGAGTACGGAGGGTAAAAGTCATGAAAAAAGTTAAGTCGGTTGCGTTCAATATTGCTGACCCCATGGAGTATGCTTTGTATCAATACGCTAACAAACACAAATATTTCTCTACTTATGTAAAAAGATTAATCCAAAGAGACATGGAAAATGGTCACAAAGTAGACCTCAAAGAGATTGAGAAAATGTCTGAGTTGTTCAAAGAAAATACGGAAGATGAAGAATAAGACTTGAGGGAGGAATGCTAAATAAAAACCTCCCTCGTTTTTTTTGCCTTTTTTGTGTTAATGATAATTCCCCCCTTGACTTTGGTATTACCATAGTAATATAATGGTCTTACCAAGAAGTCAAGGAGGTTGAGCAACATGAAATGGAAAGTCGTCAATCCTCTCAACAATGAACTTTTAGAAAGCATTACGGAGGTGATTCGCAAAGCTGAATTGGGACTAGACAGCATTGACAACTATTATGACGAGCTGGCTCAAGGAACTTGTGGCACAGTTTACGCAATCAACGAGGAGCTAGTTCTCAAAGCCAATGACCTAGTTTATTCGCTCAAAGATGTAAATGACCACATTGTCCTTGAAAGTTTGCAAGGCTTACCTTTCGTCCCTACTCTTTACGCTTACACTCCAGATGGAAAATACTTAATTATTCAACGTATTAAAGGTTTAACATTGTGGGAACTCGAACTCAACAACAACCCTTACCAGTTTAACTACGAGGAGCTAAAACAACAACTCAAAAAATTTGTTGCTGGCTGTCTCGAGCGAGGCTGGATTCCAAACGACCTCCACGCTGGCAACGTTATGGCTTGCCCTCAAGGGGTCTATGTAGTTGATTATGGTTATTTCAGACGTTGTAACAACCCAGCGAGAATGAGCTCATATCGTCGTATGAGCATGGAATGTGAACTTGACAACCTAGAGGAAATGTTGGAACGAGTCAGCAAACCGTCAAACTGTAACAGCTCTCATAAAAAGACTGTAACAGTTAATTTTTTAACCCTTTCGGTATTACCACAGTAAAACTATATTAATAAAAGGAGTGAGGCACCATGATGGAAGGCAAAAAACACTTTTCTCAAATGACCGAGCTTGAGAGAGAGTTTCTTTTGAGGGAGTTTTTTAAAATTCCTCCTCAAGCATGGAGCTTTACTGACTACTCCTTCAAACGCTTCAAGCAACGAGGAATTGACCCAGCCCACTTTATGACCCTCTGGAAAAACCCTTCACTCATTGAGTATCACCGCAAAAATGGAGCAAACCGCATTCTCTTGAGAAGTAATATCCCACGCAAAGGCTATGAAGTTTGTGCTGTTTTCGACCTCACTAACATAAAAATTGTCACTGTTTGGCTCAACTGGGTCGGTAACAAACACCAAAACCTCGTCATTGAGGCTTACAACTTAAAAGACGACATCATGGAGGTGTTTCGCAGTGCTTGAAGTTGGCTCTCGTGTGAAATGCAAGTCTTTCCTGTTTAGTGGAACTGGGACGGTCGTCTATATCGACCCCACCCTTATCCATGCTCCCTACCTCTACCCTATTCAAGTTGAACTCGACGAACCAGACCAAGACGGTCACAAAATGAAACGATTCAACTTTGAGGAGGTTGAAGTCATTGAAAAATAAACTACACTTACATGTAGACAATACAAAGAAAAAGCGCAAAGGTCAATTATGGTGTCCTTATTGTGGTGACTGGAGATACTTCAAAATGTTTCGCAAGCTACGCTTCTTCCCTTTCCAGTCCACTTATAGACGTTGTGTGAAATGTGGTATTTCTGAGGAGGACTTCTGGGTCAAAACTGTCAATAAGCTCTGGAGCTTTGGAGTCAACTCGAGCCGCAAATAACCCTCTCCCCTACCCTTTCGAGCCCTTAGTGGGCTCATTTTTATTACTGGAGTATTACCAAGGAAGTGAAACACGCTCTCTGAGCCCCGAGAAGTGGTCTCTCAGCCTCGTTTGAGGGGTGGCTAGTATGATAACACCCCCAAACTCAAATTGGGGCATTTCTGAGGCTCTGAGGGGCATTCTCGCAAAATGACAAAAAGGTATTGACACCTAGGTATTACCATGGTATTATTAAGGTGTGACCAAGGAAAACACTAGAAAGGGAGTTGGTGAGAATGTTCATTTTCAAGGGAGAAATCAAAATAGGTCAGCGAGTAAAGGTCTACAAAAACCTTCACAAGAAATGCTACTCCATCGTTGACGCAAAAACAGGGCGAGTGGTAGCATACGCTGACGAGGTGCTCCTCCGAGACGCAACCTTTAAGGTCAGCGAAAAAGGTCGCCAGCGAGTTCTTAGAGAGAAAAGAAAAAATGTTCACGCTTATGTAGTTGGAACCTTCGCTCTCACCTACCCAGTTGAAACACTATTCAAGAAAGTCACATATAACCCTTACAAAGCTGGTTACTTCTACAACGTTGAAACTGGCGAGCCAGTTGAAAGCTCGAAAATAGTTTGGCTCTCTCCCGAGGGAGTTAAAATTTTGTAGGTTGGTATTACTGGAGTAATACTGAGGCTGGGGCAACCCAGCCCTCTTGAAAATAAAACTTTGAAAGGGAGTTGATACAATGGAAGCTATCAGAGAAAATATTCGAGTAACCATTGAGTCTTTACAAGACGAGCTCGTTAACCTCGAGCCTTCTCTGTCAGTTGACGACAAAATTTTTGACATTCGCCTCATGAGAGCAGAAGCCTCAGCGATTGAGTTTATTCTCATTGGGGTTGAAGGATTTGAGAAAGAGCTCAAACAGCTCAAGGCGATTATTCAAGAGTGCAACAGACTTCTAAATAACTTATACCTTACTCGAGGTGAGCAAAATGTTCGACAAGCTAATTGAATACTTGGAAGCTCGCAAAATGACAATAACAAAGCTAATACAAGACGCAAAGACAGACCGAGACAGAGAACTATGTGAGAGTGCTATAAGAATGCTTGACAGTATCATTCAAGACGTTCGAGAGGGCAAAATAAGTAACCCTCACGAAGAACTCATTCCAGACCGACAAGGCAGAGAGTTAATCTAACTGAGTGGGCTCCTCGCAAGGGAGCCCTTTTTATTTTACATTTTTGTTACAAATACTGAAAAACGGCTCGAGAGTAAACTAAAAAGTGTAACCTCCTACTGATATATATTTAGTGAGAAGAACTCTAGGAGGTTAACTAATAAAGTAACACTATATTAGTTTACTAAATAGTTTCTAACTCAGTAAATAAAAATAAAAAATATAAAAACATAAACAAATAACTGAGTTAGAACTAATAAGAGTACACTAAATAGTTACTCTCTAAAAAAAACATAAATAAAAACATTACTGAGATAGCACTAAATAGTTACACTCTAGTAGTAATCTCTCTCAGTGTTTAAACCCTAGAATAGTAATGACCCGAGTTAGTTATAGCTAGGACAGTTTCACTGACGAGGTGGTTATTACTGGAGTAAAACTACAAGCTGTTAGACAGCAGGAGTCGAAGCACATTGATAAGTCTCTTGCACCGTCTCACTCGAGAGGGTGATAAATGGAGAGTTGATCATAGATTATTTAACTCACGAGAGGAAGCTCTTGAGTATCTCAAGAAGCAACAGCACCCGAGCCAGTTTAAGTTTTACAGTGAAAAACTCAAGCGTGGCTTTCGGAGTAACTGGGAAGTGGAACTTGCTGAGCTTCTCGCTGAGTTGGGTATTGAGTTTCTTTATGAGCCAAAGAGGTTTCACTTTCGAGCTGAACGTGAAAGCTATCTCCCAGACTTCTACCTCCCAGAGTTTAACTGTTGGATTGAAGTTAAGGGCTACATGGATAAGCGAAGCCTGAGAAGAATAAAGCTCTTTAGGAAGTATTATGGGAAACAGTATGCTTTTATCCTCTACGAGAAGGAAGAACGTGAGCTCATTCTCAAAGACCCCTCGATATTGTTTGTTCTTCTCGAGGTGGCACAACAAGAGCTCGAACGGAGGCGACGAAAATGATTCAATGTGAGAAATGCCATAAAGTGCTCCTTACCATACAGCAAAGCTCTGAGTTGTATGTTAGAGGGGAAATTCAACTCGTGGTATTGTGCCAAGACTGTCAGCATGTGAACTATATTAGCTTGTTTGAGTATGGAGGTCATAAACGTGATACTCGTGAGGTGTTTAAGGTACAAAGTTCAAGATGGTAAATATGTCTTTCGTAAGGGAGACCTTTATAGAGCCACTGTTAGTGGCGATAACGTGGAAGTGATAAACCACTATGGGATGACTGTAAGACTCTCTCTGAGGGAGTTTAACCATTACTTTATTGTCGTGAGTCAGCTCTAAAATTTTTGGTTGAAATTTACCTTGCGAGGTGGAATTTGAGTTGTTTTCTGTCTCGTGGGTTGATTGCTTGAAAAGTCTTGTCTCTCAAGGGCTCTCGTGAGGTTGTTTTGAGGTGCTTTTCTGTTTAACCCTCCCCTCGACGAGGCGACTTGCCCCCATGTAGAGACTAGAAATGAGAATATTTTCACTTGCGAGGTGATAAACTCAATGAGCAACAAAGACCTTGAAGTTGCAAAACAACTGAGAACGAAAATTTTGAAGGAAGTTGATGAAATAAATAACATGAAATACACCAAAAGCAGAAAGAAGCGAGCAGAAGCCTTGAGAAAGCAACTCAAAAATATTGACGTTATTTGCGGAGCTATCGACAGAAGCACTGGCAAGATTTGCACAAACCCTCCATATGTCAAAGAAGATGGCTCCACTAATGGCAGATGTTTAGCTCATGGAGGCAACGCCACTGGAGCTGTCACTGAGGAGGGTCGCAAAAGAGCTCTCGCCAACTTGAACCCTCGAGCTAGATTCATACATGGTCTATACTCTCGCTTTGTGATGACCCAAGAGGAGCTCGAGTTCTACACAGTGATGATGAACCACTACATTGAGGTGCTTGACCTCGACCCTGCCAACATACTCCTCCTCGACAGAGCCCTACGCAACTTCATTCTCAACCAGCGCAAAGAGATTGCAGAAGCCTACGAGATAGTTGACGAGAGCCAAAGCTACAACGACTATGATTCCAAGTTTCTCCGTTACATGCAAGCTCTTGCTCTTGACAGACGCTTCAAAGAAAGTAAGGACAACAAAGAGAATACTGCTATGATTGACCTTGCAATACTCCTCTCTCAAGCTCCAGCCCCAGAGCGCAAACCTATTGAGCAAACCCCACAAGAACTGGAAGGAGAGCGCAGTGCAGATAGCTATGAGAACACAAACAACACTGAGGAATGACCAAGGACTCACTGAGGAACGCCCTCTAAGGCTCTCTAATGGGTCATTCTGAGGTGTTACTAAGGAGGGTAATATGATAATACCCCTCACCTTAAAGCCCCTTTCTCGAGGCTCTGAGGAGCTCACACTGGCGAGCTCACTCTCGGAGGTTACTCTCGAGGGCTGGCTCGCAAGAGCCTCGAAAATTATGAGGGGTGGGGGGTCTTTCACACACACATTGTGACATTTTTACAAATAATATTTTCCTTTAAGGAATTTTGCCCTCACGAGGTGCTCCATCACCAGTCCTCCCTCACAAACTCCCCTTCTGGAGGTGAAAATGTGTTACCAATCCACCAACTCAAGGAACTCCAACGAAAGCTCCAAGACCCTATTGACTTTACCCAGCTCACTGGGACTATCAAAGGGAAACCTTTTAGCTTTGAAGGGAGAAACCACTTACTCGATGTTTACCGAGACCCTCACCCTCGCATAGTTATCGTTGCAGGACGACAAGTCGAAAAGTCCGAGACAGTTTGCAGAAAACTCCTCTATCACCTCTACACAAGACCCCACACAACGATTACCTACACAGCTCCACGTAATGAGCAAGTCACTCGCTTTGTGAATGACCGTTTCAGAAAAGCCATAGCGGAGTCCAAAGGAAAAATACTCGAGCACTCCGTTGACAAGAAGCGTGACGCTAAAACAGCCATTGGCTTCTCCAACTCGAGTATTGTCTACTTTGGCTCAGCATGGTCTGATGGAGACGCTCTCCGAGGTATCTCTGGAGACATGGTATTCTTTGACGAGGTGCAAGACATAACTCAAACAGCAATTGAAGCTATTGAGAAGTCTGTCTCCCACTCGGAGATAAGAGACCACGAGCTCGAGATTAATGGACGCTGTTTCTACACAGGGACACCTAAACAAGCTGGCTCCTACTACCACAGAGTGCTCTGGGGACAGTCAGACCAAAAGAAGTGGCAAGTCACTTGTGTTCATTGTGGTCGCGAGCAGTTTCTCTCCATGGACAACATCATGGTTGAGAACGAAGGAACCGACAAAGAGCGCAGATACTTTGGCTGTCTCGAATGTGGAGGCGAGCTGGATAGAACTAACGGAAGATGGGTGCCAACGAAACCACAAAACAAGCTCTACTCTGGTTATCTATTCTCCCAGCTCAACATGCCATGGATTTCAGCCAATCAAATATGGCGAGATTATATGACCATGGACGCTATGACATTCGCCAACGAGGTACTTGGTGAGTTCTACTCTGGTAGCGAGCAACCAGTCTCCATTGAGGACGTTCTCGCTTGCACAGACAGAAACCTTGCTCTCAAAACTAGCTCGACCATTCCAACTGTCATGGGTATTGACTATGGCTCTGGAGGCAAGTCGAAAACGATTATTCACATTGGACACCGAGAAGTTATTGCTGGTAAGCGCAAGCTCGTTATCGACTACATTGAAAACTGCAAGATTGACAACCACGAGGAGCTTGTTGCTCACATTGTCAAGCTCGTTGACCGTTTCAACGTCGAGAAGATTGTTGGAGACATTGGTTATGGCTCCTATGAAGCTCAAAAACTCTTTGAGATTTTTGGACGCATGGCAATAGCTTGCAGATATGTCACCTACCAAACTGACCCTAAAAAGCGTGAATACAAAGGAGAATACACTCTCCAAGTTGACCGCACTTACTCGATGGACTGCCTCATTGAGATGTTCAAACGCAGAGAAATTGTCATTCCTTACAAAGACCCAGAACTTGTCGAGCCATTCTTTGACCACTATACAGCCCTCGAGTTGAAATTCTCCGAGTCTACAACCTCCACAGGTCGGAAACTTTACGACCACTCTACTCCAGATGACGCATTCCACAGTTTGAACTATGTGAGAGAAGGACTTTACGAGGTCGAAAACCGTTTTGAGTGGGCTGGAGTCGAACGTGAGGACTTTAATAGCCGCATTTTTGACGACATTGACGAGCTACCTAGCGAGAATGACTGGTAAAATAAAAACTTTTGACAATGGAGGGAAAGCCAATGGGTTTATTTGATAAAATTCGTCAACGCTTACCTTGGAACACATACGCTCAAAAGGAGCAAGAACTTCTCGAGGTCGCTAGAGAGCTTTTTGGTGAGGTAGGTATTTACAAGGACGACACTTATGAGCGCCCAGACCAAGAAGATTTCAACCCTAGCGACTTCACTTTTGAGGTTTACGACAAAATGCTCAAGGACGGTCAAGTCAAAGCTGGGCTTGATATGATTAAACTTTCAGCGACAGCTCGAGGCTTCACTGTTACAGGGGACGACCCAGAGACGAGAAAATATGCTGACTTCATTAACCTAAACTTTGAAATGCTTCAAGGCAACCTCGAGGACACAATTGCTGAAATGCTTTCAGCCCTAGAGTATGGTTTCTCTTGCACAGAGAAGGTCTTTGAGTACAAAGACGGAAAGATTATGCTTAAAAAGCTCAAAGTCCTTGACCCTCATACGATTTCCGTCAAAACTAACAAGTTTGGTGACATTGAGTATGTCATTCAGCGAATTGGCTCCAAAGAAATTAAGATTCCTCGTAATAAAATTATTTGGTACGCATATGACAAACGTTTTGGCAACTTATATGGCAACTCCATTCTCCGCAACGTTTATAAACACTGGTACATTAAAGACAAAATGTACCGTTTCGCAAACATAGCGTATGAGCGTTATGGAACTCCGTTGCTCATTGGGAAAGTCCAAGACGCTCGAGACGTGAACAAAATGACAAAACTCCTCGAGAAGATTAATGCCATGACTGGCTTGGCTATCTCTGGAGGAGACGACATTAAAGCGATTCAAGGCTCAAATGCTGACTTTATTGGCTACATTGAACACCATGACCGCAAAATTATGGAGGCTATGTTAGTCCCTCCAATGCTTCTCGGTCTCTCTCGTGGACAGTCTGGCTCCTATGCCCTTACTGGGAACCAGTTTGACATTTTCATGATTCGCTTAGAAGCCCTCCAACGTGACCTCAAGAGCCTCATTGAGGAGGAAATTATTCGCCCTCTCATTGACTTAAACTTCCCGAACGTTAAAGCATACCCTGCTTTCAACTTCAAACCACTTGCTAACGAGGACATTGAGAAAATGGCTCGTGTGTTCAATATGATGATTCAAGCTCAAGTTATTGCTCCAACTGAGGAGTGGATTCGTGAGGAGCTTGGTTTCCCTGTTGCTCCTCAAAAACTCGAAGGAAAGCAACCAAAGGAGGAACAACCAGAAGAACAGCAACCAGAGGGAGAACAGCCAGAGGAGGAACCTCAAGAGGAGGAGAACTCGGAGGGAAAGTAAAAGCCTCCGAGCTCCTACCTCGCAAGTATCTCTCCTTTGCTGAGAGACGGAGACGAGCTGATGTTCAACTCATACAACGAGACTTTGACCGTCTGGAGGACGAGTTTATTAAGGGGGCTCGGAGGTTAGACACTAAGCGGAGAGCTCAACTCGTGGAGCGTGTCGAGAAGATACTTGACGAACTCCAGCGAGCTTATGAAAATGGAGATAAGGACGAAGTTGAGGGCATTCTCAAGAGCATTCAAATGCCAAGCCAGAAAGAATGGCGCAAACTCGTTCGCAAACTCATTTACTCCGCAACGGAGGCTGGCATTCTCAGAGCTCACTTTGAGATTATGAAACTCAAAGAGCTCTATGAGTTTGCTGAGGACGACACTTGGACAGTCGTTGACGAAGGTTATGACTATGAGGTTATTTTCCCTCAAGAAGCTCGTGAGTTTCTCGACAAATACAGCCTTGAAATTAGCGTCATTACTGACGAGACCGTCCTTAACCGCATTCGAGAAGAACTCCGCAAAGGTCTCGAGGAAGGCATTAGCACAAAAGAGCTTATTGCTAACATTCAAAGAACCTCAGAAACTTGGCTCAGCGAGTGGCATGCTCAAACGATTGCTCGGACGGAAACAAGCAAAATGTATAATGCTGGGAGACTGGCTCGCTGGCTTGACCCAGAAATTAATGGCTTTGTTGAGGCTCTCCAGTATGACGCTATTATTGACAGACGTACAACCGAGCTATGCAGACACCTCGACGGAAAGATTGTAAGCATTAAGCGAGCTGACGTTATAGCAGAGTACACTCCACCAAACCACTTCCAGTGTCGCTCTACTTGGTTGCCAGTCACGAAGTACGAAGAATGGGAAGATGACTTCACTGTTGACATTGAGCCAGACAAAGGCTTTGTGTTTAAGGCTCCTCTCCCTAAACTCCTCCAAGGAAAAACAGAGCCTCTAGTGCAACCTAAGAAGAAAATTGACCCTCGAGAAGTCACTGACCCTGACATTATTCGCAACTTACCAGACGATGACTTCAAAATTGCTATTGGCAACATTAAGGACATAGCTCTCAAACTGGCTCTTGTCAAGGAACGAGCTGAAAAAATGCTCGTTAGAGAAACAGGGCTCAAAGAGGAAGTTGTTGACGCTCTCTTTACTTACTGGGGTTATAATAGTGATGAGCTAGAGGGTAGCTTTGAAATATTTGACACTCTCTACAAGTTCTATATGACCCCAGAAATGAGAGAAACAGTCGAGGAGCTAGTACGAAAACTCTATGACGCTGGCGACAACTATGGCAACGAAGCTCTCAAGAAAGTCATTGAGGAGTTCGCCAAGGAGTATGGCTCTAAGCCAGAGTATGCTGACCTCATAGCAAAACTAAGACAGGGTATTTCACAAGCTCGCTACAAAATGACTTGGAAGGGACTCAAGCCAGTCGAACAAACCGAGGAGTCCAAGAAGTTACTTACTATGTCAATGCCACCTCGGACAGCTAACTTTAGAAATGCTACTGGCTTGCAACAAGCCCTCAAAGAGGCTCAAGCATGGCTCCTCAAATATGTTGACCCTAAACTTGCTCCTAAAACTGGCATAAAAGTGAGATTCAAAAATGACCTCTACCGAGCATACGCTACTGGAGCAAGTGGAGAGATATACTTTGGAGCTGTCGAGAAAGAGGCTGGAGTTGTTGTTCACGAAGTAGGACATGTTTTCCACTGGAACAACAAAGCAGTTGCAGACCTCATAAATGAGTTTTACCAACAACGGACAAAAAACGAGGAAATTACACTCTACCGAGGTGAAAAAACTAAGAAAGACAACTTCTATAACCCTTATGTCGGTCGAGTTTATGGCTGGGAACAACGATTCAAAGGCTCTGAATATGCAACTCGTGAGTTTATGGGTCAAGAAGTGCTCTCCATGGGTATTCAAGCCCTTTATGAGAACCCAGAGAAGTTCTACCAAGACGATAAAGAGCATTTCTTGCTCACATACGCTATTTTGAGGGGGTTGTTCTAGGAATGTTGAAGTTTACTTTTGGGGGAGTACCTGTCGAGATATGGTTTGCTCCCTCTTTCAGCATAAAAACGACTGATAAACGCATAGAAATGCTGTTTCGCAAGGCGAAAATTGAGACTTATGACCCTTTGAAGAAGAAAATTAGAGAGGTCAGACCGTCTCGCAGTGAGTTTGAGGCTTATTTGTACCTCGAGGAGATTAAAAACAGGGTGCCAGAGCTCAAAATTGAGCTCGAGGAGTACCCTCCTCTCCCTACTTCAAGGGATAAAGAGGACAAAGACGCTCCAATTTTGGAGTAATAGAGGGGTCATACCACAATAATACGCCACCTCGAGAGGGTTGTCAAGGGTATTTCATGCCCTTTTTCACCTCGTGGGTGGTGTTTTTATTGTGTTTTACACTAAAGAGTGAGCCTAATTAGGTTTACTCTAAAGAGTTTTTATTGATTTTTTACTATCTCGTGTGTTTTATTTATGTTTTTATTTATGTTTACACTAAAGAGTTGACCCTAATTAGTTACTCTAATAAGTATTACTGTAATAATATTATAATAATACTCAATAAAAGTCAACTACCACCGAGGAGAAAAATTTTTTACTCCCCTCTCCCCTTCTAAGTAGTATTATCCTCCTAAAATGGCTCCGAGAAGTGTAACCACCCCCTGATATATATTTAGTGAGAGGGGAAATAGAGGGGTAATACCAAGGTGAGGCTTTTGAGGGGGTGGAATTGTGGCGCTAAAGATTGCTAAAGGCAAAGTCAGCGAGAAAGACTGGAGTAGCGTCGATAAATCTTCTATTTGGCGCAGATTGAAACAAGCGCTTGAGGACGGAGAACAAGGCGCTACTGAAGCTGTTCGTGAGATGTACGCAGTTGTTAAAGCTAATATCAACGCTGACTTGACGCAAGCTGATTGTTGGGCTCCTCACCATGAAATACAAGGAGACACTCTGGTGCTGAATAAAAACGGTCTAACGGCGGCAGTTGCGGCTCTTGCTGGTGCTCGCTCAGAGCCAAACTTGACGGCTGAGCAAAAACGACAAGCCGCAAAGCACTTGTTGCGCCATTACAGAGAGCTCAAAATGGAAGCTCCAGAGTCGCTCTTGAAAATGGCTGGCGAGAAAATGTCTAACTCTGAGGAGGTAACTTGCTTGAACGAGAAACTCTACTACATTGGCAAATTTACGGAGACAGTAGTCAACGAGCAAGACGAAGATATGCTCAAAATGGCTGAGTTGTTCTCCGTTGGAGCACACCGAGGTGTTGAATATACCGAGCAAGACCTTGAGGAGTTAGCCAATAACTTTGATCCTAGCGAGGAGGTGCCAATTCAGATAGACCACTCAGAAAGTGCTAAAGATACGGTCGGCTACTTGGAAAGCGTTGAAGTGAAGGACGGAAAACTCTTAGGAGTTTTACGCATTATTGACGACTTTGCCAAGGAGCGCATTAGAAAGAACCTAATGAAAAAGCTGTCTATTTCATTCTACTTGAAGCACACTGAGGAGGGATTCAAGCCTTACAAGTTGCGTGAGGTCTCGCTAGTGGCTTTCCCTCAAGTAAAGACAGCTCGGTTGTTTAGCGAAAATGGATATATTTCCACATACGAGGAAAACAAGGAGGTTGGAAAGATGGCTGATAAAGAAAAAGCTGTCAATCTTAGCGAATTGAGAGCGGAAATTCGCAAGGAGATTGAGCAAGAGATTCATGCAGAGTATGCTGAACTAACAAAACGCTTGGAAGCTCTTGAAAAAGTTCAGCAACAATTCAGTGAGTCTCAAGTGAAAGCGAAAATTGAGGCTTTCCAAGAAGAAAACAAAATTGTCCCAGCACAAGTTGACGCTCTTGAAAAACTCTTGAAAACATTCAACGAGGAGCAAATGGGCTTATTCGATGAGTTTATGAAAAACTTCCAAAAAGTTGACCTTTCTGAGCAAGGCGAAGTCCAACAACCAGAGAAAGAGCAAGAAAAAGACCAAGCTCAAGACGACTTTGAAAAATTCTATGAGGAGTATGTCAAAAAATACGGTCGTACTCTGTAATTACTGAGACAAGGAGGTTGAAGCTAAATGGCTCGCAATAAGGTAGAATACCACATTCAAGCAGGAGCGTTTCATACTTTCAAAGTGCAAGCTGGCGAAACGCTTTTCATTGGTCAACCAGTTGCCATTCGTGGCGACATGACAGTTGGCTTGGCTAACGCTGGCGAGGAAGCTATTGGAATTGTTTATGCTGGTAGCGTTGCTAAAGACGGAGTAAACGAAGGCTACAAAGGTAACGACGGAGACGTTGTAACAGTCGTAATGAATAAGCCAGTTGTTTATTTGACAGCAGGAGGCGCAATTCCAGCTGGTGGCGACATTCAAGTTGGAGCGGCTGGCAAATTCATTCACCGAGACGGTACAACTAACACAGGAGCAGTGATTGCAAAAGCTCTAACGACAGCAAGCGCTGACGGAGACTTTGTGATTGCTTACTTGAAATAATTGACCAAAGGAGGTAGAAGCACATGGCTGACTTTGTATTAGGTCAACACCCTTTATTAAAGCGAGAGTTCGTTGACAGACGTATTCGTGACTTGATTGGACACCAATTCGTTGCAGACCAACTTTTCACACAAACAAGCGTGAACGCTTTAGCGATTAAATACATGGTAGACGCTGACGCAGACGCTAATGGTCGTCAAGCCTACGATGAAGTGCCAGAAGTTGGAGAAGGCTCGAACTACAAACGTATTGGTTTGACAGAAGAACAAAAAACAGCCCTCATTAAGAAATATGGCTTAGAGGTACCGATTACTTATGAAATGCAACGGTACGGTACTGACGGACAAATTGAACGAGCTTACCGCAAATTAGCCATGAACGTCCGCAAAATGGTTGACTCCATGTCTTACAAAGTTGCTACAAACGAGCAAGCTGGTATTCAAACTCTAACTTCTGGTGGCTGGGGCACAGCAGAGAACATGATTAAAGAGTTAATTGACGCTAAAACAGCGGTCAGAGACTTTGGCTATACAGCTGACACAGTTGTTATTAACCCTCGAGTTGAGGCTATGTTGTTGAAAAACAAAGACGTTCGTGACGCTTTGCGCCAAAACAACACAGACGTTGCTCTGTTGCGTGGCTACTTAGGTGACTTCTTAGGTATGAGCTTCATTGTTGACGAGAACTTCTCGGACACTAACGTCCTAGTGTTACAGCGCAAAGTAATTGGCGATATTGCGGACGCTGAGCCATTACGCACAGCAGTATATAACGAACAAAGCAACGACCGCACAATTGTAAGAGCAACTCGCTTCACTCAAGCATACTTGACAGACCCTAAAGCTATTATGCTCATTAAGGCTGTCCGTTAATATTACTGGAGAAATACTGAGGTAAAGGGAGAGGAGAGAAAATAAAGGGTTTGAGGTTAGCTCAGACGCTCTCCCTCCCTTGAATTTTTCTGGGAGGTGTTATGGTTGAAAGTCAAAACCTTAGTTGATAACGTCTTGACTTTAAACAAGAAAGGAACAATTTTAGAGGTTTCTGACGAGCAAGGTAAACGATTGATTCAATTAAAAGTTGCCGAGGAGGTCAAAGACGAGAAAAAGCCTTCTAAGAAGGAGAAGGCAACCAAAGAAGGTGACAAATAATGTATGCCACAGTCAGTGACATTCGCAACGTTATGACGAAGTTACCTCCACAAATTAAAGACGAAGATATTGAGTTTCACATTAAGAAAGCAACCACATTAGTTGATAGCCACCTCAAGGTTGCTTATGTGACTCCATTCAACCCAGTACCAGAGCCCATTAAACACATTACAATTGACTTAGCTATCTTCTTTCTTGCTGAGTCTCTTTACTCCTCTCAAATGCCAAACTTTGACGAGTATCAAGTCAAACGATATGAGCGAGCTATCTCCATGCTCGAGAAGATTGCAATAGGAGACCTCATGATTGACGCTCCACAAAGAAGCAACTACCAAAGCGGTTTCGCTTCTACAAACAATGAACCTCCAATATTCACCTTAGATGAACCATACTGGTGATAAATATGGCTGTCAGCATTAATATTCGAGTTGAGCTCAATGGGCTTGATAAACGCCTCGAGAAGTTTCAAGACATGGATTTTACTAAGCCTCTCAAGCAGTCTGGTACTTACATGGAGAAGTCTATTGGAACTCGTTTCCGTCAAGCTAGATGGAAACCTCTCTCCCCTGCAACCCTCAAGTGGCACCCTCACCGTATAGGTGGAAAACCTCTCAATGATACTGGCAGACTCAAGCAGTCAGTCACTTCCAGAGCGATTAAGCGAGTAAGTAAAAATAAACTTCAATACGGAACAAACCTCATTTATGCCCCACTCCATAACTTTGGTGGTCGAACGAAGTTTGGATATGTCCCGCCAAGACCTTTCCTCTACTTCGATTCCAAGGACGAACAAGTCATTAAGCGCATTTTTGGGGACTATGTAAAGGAGCTGACTGAATAATGGCTCAAAATGTTGGAATGTACCGAGAGATTAAAGAAGCCTTGAGACAACAAATTAAGAACTATTTGCAGAGCGTCGGAGAAAATATCGAGGTTTACCCAGTACCCTATCAAAATATCGCTTTCTTTCCAGCGGTTGCGCTCGAGATAAGCTCACGCAGAAAACCCAAGGTAGGGGTTGGAGTGAAGCAACTCGAGCTTGATATGGTAGTCTGGGTCTACGTCGATATTCTCGACGCTGAGGACGCTGAAAGCGAATGTCTAAGGCTTCTGGAGCTTGTTGAGGACGCTATCGAACAAGACAAAACTCTTGGAGGAGTTTGCCACTACTTGTCTATTGATGACGTGGCTGAGTTTGGAACGGTACAACAAGGAGAAGCGTCCTTCCTGCAAGGAGCTCGCCTCAACGTTCAAATTATTAAGCGTTTCACATAAGCGAGGTGTGAATATGAAGCTCATTTACAACGGTAAAAGGAAGTTTCGCATTCTTTTCCCAGAGTACCATGAAGTTTCTGAGGGTTATGTCATCGAGACAGATGACAAGTTATTCGCCAAGGAGCTGAAAACTCTGGGGTTTGAAGAAGTGCAAGAAACGAAAAAAGGCAGAAAGGCAGGTGACAAATAATGGCGAAACAAGCTCATGGCTTTGACAATACAGTGGTTGTCGCCAAGGAGACAACATTCGCTCAAGCTCCTACAACTGGATTCAAATGGATTGGTATTGTTGAGAGCTTTGAGCCAGAGGAAAATAACAACTTAGACTCTCGTCTTAGCGTTGGTGTTCGTGCTCCTTTCATGCTCCGAGCTGGAGTCAAGGAAGTTGATGGCTCCGTCTCATTCGCTCTACAAAATGCTCGCATGATTGCTTTGGCTCTTGGAAAGGTTTCGACAACTGGTGATGGCTCTAATGGTTATACTCACACGATTACACCAGTTGGAAGTGGAGAACAACTCCCGAGCTTCACAATTCAAAACCACAACTTGCTCCACAACTTCACTCGCAACTATGTTGGAGGAAAAGTTGACAGCTTAACGCTTACAGCGAGCGCAGAGGAAGCTGTTACAGCTGAGGCTGAAATTCTATTCTCACATGTTGAGGATAGCGGTATTACTCCAGCAACAGTCCAAGCTGAGCTTGATAACTATTTCATGTTCTATGAAGGCTCCGTCAAAATTAACAGCGTACAAGTTGCGAACGTCCGAGAGTTTGAGCTTGAGATTAATAACAACTTAGAAAGACGTTTTGTATTGAATGGCACAAACAAACCAGCTCGCATTGAAGAAGGCAACCTTGAGATTACAGCGAGCTTGACGCTTGACTTTACTGATACGACCCAATGGGATTCCTTCAAGAATGGAGACAACCTCGTTGTTGAGTTAATGCTCCAAGATGTTCAAAACGCAAACCACTCCATTAAGGTCACTCTCATGGGTGGAATGTACGATACGAACAGCCTTCCAGTGAATGCTGAGGAGCACCAAGAACAAGAACTTGAAGCCCTTTTCACTGGTATTGAAGTAGTTGCAAAAGACGGAAACGCTACTCTGATTTAACCCCCTCCTCCCCTATTTCCCCTCTCCCCTAATAATTCCACGAGAAAGGATGATGAATAATGGCAAACAAACCTTGGTTGAAAAAGAATGACGAGAAAGTGATTGAGGTAATGGGCGCTAAGATTACGCTTAAAAAGTTGACGTTTGGTGAGTCTCGTAAAGCAGTTAAAGAAGCTATGAAATTCAACCCTATTACACAAAAAGCTGAGGTTGACCCTTCTCTTATTGGTGTTCTTCGAGCTCTCTACCAGATTAAAGACTGGGATTTGACGGACGAGAATGACAACAAGCTCCCTATTACTCTTGAAACACTTGACAACTTACATGAGGACTTTGTTGCTCAGTTAATACAAAAGATTAGCGAGCAAGATGACAATGGAGTCACAGAAGAAGAAAAAAAGCAATAAGGTCGGCTGTCTTAAAGAGCTTGGAGGGTAAGAAAGTCGAGAACCCTCCAGAAGCCCTGCAAATTTATGAGCTCTGTCGAGAGTTTGGTTGTCTCCCTTCTCAGTTAGAGCAGGAGGACAACAAAACGATTGAGGAGCTCATTTGCGTTATGAACGCAATTAACGAATACCACTCCAGACAAAACAGGAGAGAAAACAGAAAGGAGCTTGCTAGAAAACTTGGTGGAGGACAAAGGAGGTGAGCTGAGCGTTGGCTAACTCTGTTGAGATTATTATTAACGCTATCGACAACGCAAGTCGCAAAATTGATGAAGTCAATCGAGCTCTTGACAGACTGGGGAATGGTGGTAGAAAAGTAACAACTGTTTTGGCTGGTGTCTCTGGCTCTATTGCTGGCTTTGCTCCAGCCGTTGCTGGTATTGGCGCTATGGCTTCCATGTTTGCTAGTGCTGGCGCTGGAGCTATGGCTTTTGGTGCTGTTGCTGTTTCATCTATTGGAGGAGTAGTCAAAGCCAGCGAGGAAGTTGCTAAGATTGAGGAGAAAATTAAGCAAGCTGACTCAGCAAAAGAGCGTATTAAATACCAAAAAGAGCTCCAGCAAGTTATGGCTGGATTGAGTCAAGCTGAGCGTCAAGCTCTCACTGATTTAATGGAGTTCAAGTCTTGGTGGGGTAGCTTCACTCAAAGCCTTCAAACGCCAGTTTTTAAGGTCTTTGGTCAAGGGTTAGACTTCATTCGCAACCTTATGGAAGCCTTGAAGCCAGCTATTGCAACAACTGGAAATGTGCTTGCCAGCTTCTTAGAAAAAGTCAATGCTTCTTTCAAGACCGAGCAAGTAAAGAGCTTCTTTGACTATATAAATAGCTCAGTTGGACAAAACTTGACAGCTATTCTCACGACTGCTGGCAACTTGTTTGTGGGATTCATGGAAATTCTCAAAGCATTCTCCCCTCTGAGCCAGTCATTCGCACAAGGCATGGTCAATATGTCAGCAAGTTTCAGAAAATGGGCTGAGGGGTTGAGTCAGAGCCAAGGATTCCAGCAGTTTGTCAGCTATGTCAAAGCCAATACTCCTGTCCTCTTGAGTTTGATTGGCAACTTATTTAGATTCATCGGACAGTTGGTCGTTGCTCTAGCTCCCCTTGGCAGTGTCGTCCTCCAATTGGCAAGCTCCTTCGTTCAGTGGACAACAACTTCTGGGCTGGTACAAACAGCCTTGAACTTGATAAGAGCAACTGGACAATTCCTTTTGCAACACTTAGGGGCTCTCAAGGTTGTTCTTGCTAGTGTTTTGGCTGGTTTCATGGCTTTCAAGGGTGTCGTGGCTGTCGTCTCTATCATTAACGCAGTCAAGAACGCCTTTAACACGCTGAAAACAGTTTTTACCGCAGTAAGAACAGCGTTCACATTGCTACGAGTTGCTATGCTGGCTAACCCATTCGGTTTAGTTATGGCGGCTATTTTAGCTCTGATTGCTGTTGGAGTATTACTCTATCAAAACTGGGATAAGATTAAGCAATACGCTCAACAACTCTGGACTAGACTCCAACAAGTCTGGAACAACATTAAAACAGCAGTAGTCACAGCAGTGACCAACATGGCAACTCAAGCAGTGGCAAAGTTCAAGTCGTTTATGGAGAATGCAAAGAGCGCAGTAAGCAACGGAATTAACGCTGTTGTGAACTTTTTCAGACAATTACCTTCCAAGGTAATGTCTTTCATCAGTAACTTGGCTAGTCAAGCAGTATCAAAATTCAAGCAATTCATGAGCAACGCAAAAAGCGCTGTAAACAGTGGAATTAACAACATCGTGAGCTTCTTTAGAAGCCTCCCTTCTAAGGTTATTAGCTTCATTAGCAGTTTGGCTTCCAACCTCGTGAGCAGATTCAAAAGCATGATGAGCAACGCCCGAAGCGCTGTAAGCTCTGGGATTAACAACGTTGTAAGTTTCTTTCGCTCGTTGCCTTCCAAAGTATTGGGAACAATTAGCTCTCTAGCGAGCTCGCTTGTAAGCAGATTTAGAAGCATGATGAGTAGTGCTCGCTCGGCTGTTTCGAGTGGTATTCATGGCATTGTCTCTGCAATCAAGGGAATGGCTTCTAGTTTCTTGAGTGCTGGTAAGGGACTTCTTGACGCTTTCGTTCAAGGAGTTAAAAACGGTATTGCAAGAGCTAAGTCGGCTGTTTCGTCTGGTTTGAGTGCTATTCGGAGACTATTGCCATTCTCGCCAGCAAAAGAAGGACCGTTGAGCGACCTTGACAAGTCTGGTGAGTCGTTCTTCCCTACTTGGTACGAAGGAGCTCTCAAGAAAGTGCCAACTATGACAAGAGCCATTAGTGGAGCTATGGAGAAACTCAATGGCGAGCTCAACAATAGTTATGGAACAGTTGGCTTAGACTATTTTGGCAGAGCAGGACGCACTGTAATTGTCATTCGTCATGAGCATTATGGCGAGGTGGAAGTACGAGGAGATAGTTCTCGTGAGACAATTAGATTTGTGGGTCAAAATGTTGAGCAAACAGCCTCGGCTGATATTTTAAGAGACTTACGACAAGCTATTAGACGAAGATAGAAAGGAGGGAGTTTGAGTTGGCAACTAAGAAGTTTAACATAGCTTGGATGGGACAATACAGAGCGTCAAGCAACTCATATGTTGGCGCTGGCTCTCCTATTCGAGTAGGTGGAGCAGACAACTACCATTCCTATATTGGATTTCCTACCTCAGTGAGAGACGCTCTGAGAACGTCCAAAACAGCAACTACGCTGAAACTCTGGATATATGTTTATGACGCTTCTCCAGAGTGGGACGTTGGGGCTCACAAAGAAACGTATAACAAGGCTGGAGGTACAATGCCATGGTATAAGTACCTCAGAGCTTATCAAGGTCTAGGAACTGGATGGATTAGCCTTGACCTTACTAACGTTTTTATGAATGATTACAAAAATGGTACTTACCATGGAGTTGTCCTCTACTCTGGAGCGTCGAGTGGCTATTACGGAGAGGCTTATGGTTATAGAACTGACAGCTATTGTGCTTATATTGAGGTAACTGGTGACTGGAACAACCCTCCGAGTGCTCCTACTCTCACGTACCCTCAAGGTGGAGAGATTGTTGACCAAAGTATTACGGTAAGATGGAACAAGGCAAGTGACCCAGACGGAGACGCTCTTTCCTATCAAGTTGCTATTAATGACGGTACTGGCTGGAAGTATTACACAACAGCGACAGGAGCAACAAGCTACACAATAGACACGAGCTCGCTGAAAGAAACTTCAAGCGCTCGAGTTGCTATTCGAGCATATGACGGTCAAGAATATAGTGGCTGGGTATATTCCAACTACTTCACGATTGACCACAACCAACCTCCAAGTGCTCCAACTCAACTCTCTCCTGCAACTGGAGCGGTCATTGACAGAACGCAACCAAACCGTTTCTCGTGGAAACACAACGATGACGGAGCTCAAGCTGGTTTCCGTATTGCTTGGCGTACAGTTGCGGCTGACGGTACTCGAGGGGCTTGGAACTACATTCCAAACGCTACCTCGTTCATGAACACAACAAACCAATACTATGACATGCCAGCGAACACGCTTCCGTTTGGTAACATTGAATGGGGAGTTAAAACAAAAGACCAACAAGGTCTCGAGTCTCCATATTCTCAATGGCAAATTATTAAAGCGAGCCAGCCAACAAACGCCCCTACTATCCTTTACCCTACTGACTTTGCGGAAGTTAATACAACTCGGGTGACTGTTACATGGTCGAGTTTGAACCAGATTCAATATGACCTCGCATTGTATGACTCGGATGGTTGGGAGCTATTCCATGAAGTGAAAAGCGGAGGAACTAAGCAAGTTACTATTCCAGTTGACTTAGAAAACAACAAATTCTATGAAATTCACTTGAGAGTTATGGACTCCACAACAGGCTTGTGGTCGGACTACACCATTGTGGTGTTCTCCACAAACTTCACTCCTCCACTCCCTCCAGTTATTGAACGCTTTGAGGAAGCTGGTGACGGAGTATTAAACATTTTCTATGGAGCGAGTGACGTTGACATTTTACCGTCTTTCTTGGTCAATGATGGAGAGCAAAACCCACTCCTCCAAGGTTATAGTGGCTCCGTCAGAGGAATGGATTACGAGCTATTAGACCAAAACAGCTTGACTATTACAGGAGCTCTCAAGGGAGTTGAATACTGGCTCACCAGTGAGGAAATTCCTCTTGTTGCTGGAAGTGTTTACACCTTGACAGCAACCTTTGATATTCAAGGAGGGCGACTCTATATTGGAGCTTATGACGCAAATAACAATGCAATTAGCTTCCAAGCAACTGGAGCGGATAAAGCTCTCTCTCCTGTTGGAACAACAGCGCTCAACTATACTTTGCCAGAGAACGCTGTCAAGTTGCGAGTTATTTTCTACACAACGTGGGACAACACAGGAACGGTCACAATTAGCAACATAAACCTCCGTATTTCTAACGCAAGCACAGCAACCGAGGAGATTCAAGTCTTTCGCAGAGAATACACTCCAACTGGTACAGCCCCATGGATTATGATTGCAGATGACCTTCCAACGAACGGCTCGTTTTTGGACTACACTCCAGCGAGCGGAGTTGTTTATGAGTATAAACTCCGAGCGGTAAACAACTCCAACAAGACCTCAACAGACTCGAGCGTTGAGCAAGTGAGCATTGTATTTAATGACACATTCATTCAAGAAGCCAACAACCTCTCTAGCATTGTGCTCCTCAAGTATGCTACCTCGAGGGAGACTAAAATGGAACTTGAAAGCGAACTTATGAGGTTTGCTGGCAGACGTGACCCAGTTAGAGAGTTTGGCGAGCATGAAGATATTGTCATTTCCGTTGAGTGGATTTTTGACACTTACCAAGAGGTTGAAATGTTTAAAGACCTCTTGAGACGGAGAGACGTTCTTCTCTATCGTGACCGCAACGGTCGTCGTTTCTGGGTAACTTGTGACGCTTTTGAAGTTAAAGACAATGACGTAAATGGCTTCACCTTGAAAGCTGACTTCCATGTAACTCATTTCATTGAGGACTTAGCAGTTAGAAACGGAGAGGAGGCTTAACTATGCAAACGATTGAGAGAGGAGGTTACACTCGAGAGCAGATTCTTGACGTATTACATGCTAAGAGCAACACCAGAAAAGTACGCTTTCGTTATGACTTACTCGACAAAAATGAGAACTATATTAAGACGCTTGATTGTGTGCTTGAGGGGGAGGTTGAAATGTCAGCCTTCTCCACTATCAAGCGCACAGCAAAGTTTAAGATAAAAGAAAATTACATTCCAGAGCATATTGAGCGAGCAACTTCTCAAGTAAAATCTTACTCAGAAAGTACCTTCACGAGTGGAACTCACTCTGGGACAGTTGCAACTGGGAGCTCTCCTTTTGACGGAGGGAGCTGGGTACGAATTACAACTCCAAACATTAACCTCTTGACAACAAACGAGTCCACTTTTGGGACGACAACATGGACGAGTGGGCAACCTCACCCAGATTGGAACACTTGGGGAGCTGGGCGAGGAACTTGGAACTATACAACCGACTCATTAGGTGGCATGGCTCAATATATTACACGAACAGCAACCAGCTCACTAGGTATTGATTTGAAACGAAGAAATATTTCAGTGACCGCAGGGGAAAGATTGTATCTCTCCTTCTTCTTTAAACCAGTCAACGACCCTAATGGTAACTTTGCTGTCCCGAGTTATTGCTACATTATGCACAACGATGGACAGGGAAACCTTTGGATAGGTGACACAAACCATAACGGAGGTTATACAATTACTGATTTAGGAGACGGTTGGTATCGTTTTGATGGAGCAGTCAACGCAGACAGAACGGACACCGTTGGAGTTTTGATTGCTTGGCACACTTCAACTGGAACAAACGGAGCGGTTATTATTGATAATGTTTACTTTGGCAAAACAGCCCCTACATGGTCGGCTCAATGGGTTAGTGGGGTCATTGACATTAGCGACTCACGTAATACTAAAGTAGTTGACTCGAGAGTGAACTTTCAAGTCCAGACACCAAGCTATGCAACAGCAAAACTCGAGTCGAGAGTTTCCACAGATGGAGGAGCTACGTGGGGAGCATGGACGTCCGAGGTGAATGGAGCTCAACTTTCTAGCTTACCTTATGGAACTGACCTCACTAATGCTCAAATACAGTTTCGCTTTACTTTCACGAGACGCAATATAACTGATTATGTGGGAGCCGACAACCTCTCCTTTACTATCGACGGAGAACATGATGTGATTGTCCCAGAAACCACAGAGATTAACTACCTCAGTGACCGCATTCAACCTTATATGGAAATTCAAATGCCAGACGGTAACTGGATTGACTTCCCTCTCGGTATTTTCCTCCTCTCCACTCCTACCAAGAGAGACGAGAATAATGGAGTCTATCGTGAGATTGAAGCATATGACGGTCTCATTATTCTCAATGATGACAAATTCACCTCTCGCTATTACATTCCAGCAGGGAAAAAGTACACTGACGCAGTGATTGAAATTCTCATAAGCGCAGGAATAAGCAAATTCAACATAACAGACAGCTCCAAAACACTCTCAGCTCCTATTGAGTTTCCTATTGGAACAAGCAAGCTCGAGGCGATTAACTCCTTGCTTGAAGCCATTAACTATACGCAAATATGGGTTGACGCTCGAGGATATTTCACAGCTTCCCCTTATATCTCCCCTTCCGAGAAAGCAGTTGACTATGAATACCTCGATGACGAGCTTTCCGTTATTTACAACGGTATTGAGGAAGAACTTGACTTCTTTGGAGTCCCTAACGTGTGGGTTGTTACTCAGTCAAACCCAGAAAAAACACCTCTCGTAAGTACAAAGATAAATGACAACCCAGACTCTCCTACTTCAACGGTCAACGTGAGGAGAAACATTGTGGATTTCAGAGAAGTTGATGACATAGCAGACCAAGCCACTCTCGACGCCTACACTGAGCGGATTGCTTTTGAGGCTTCTCAAGTGTTTGGTCGATTGCGCTTTAAAACAGCTCTCATGCCATTCCATGAATATATGGACGTTTTGAGGGTTAAATACGACCCTCTCAAGATAGATGACAAATTCAGCGAGGTAGGCTGGAAAATGACCCTCCGAGCTGGAGGAGAAATGGAGCATGAAGTGAGAAAGGTGGTAAGCATATGAAAGCTGACGAGTTTGTAACACTCATAAGCTCATTGAACGCTAAAGAGAGCAAAGATAAGCCTTTCTCACTGGGGGTAATTGACCCTGCTTACAGTAGCGGTCGCCCTAAAGTGATTTTTGATGGGAGCACCACTGTAAGCTCCAAGACTTACCCCTACCTCTCAAGTTACACTCCCCGAGCTAATGACCGAGTGATTCTTGCTAATGTTGGAGGTACTCATGTCATACTGGGGAAAATCACTTGAGAGGAGGTGAGAAAGGTGTCTATCAAGGAAATTCTTGCTGTTGCCAACAGTGAGGTTGTCTTTGCAGTCTTGTTCATTGTTGGTTTGTACTCGGTTGCTCGGTACGTTCAAACAGCTCTTAGAGACCAAAAAGAAGAAAACAACAGACGTGAGGAGCAACTCTTTCAAATGTACCGAGAGCAACTGGAAGCCTCAGCAAGGCGAGAGGCTGAGTTGATGAAAAACCTTGAGAAAAACACTGAACAGCTTGGCAATATTGCTGAGACGCTTAAAGAAGTGCAACGCAACCTCGCAAAGCTAGAGGACAAAGTTGACACAAACTTTATGGCTGTCTGGAAAGAGCTTGGCTCTAAAGCTGACAAAAACGAGCTCAGCAACAATGCCAAGTTTATTGATACCCAATGATATTACCACAGTAATATAAAGGAGGTCTCCAGCATGAAAGGAATTGACGTAAGTCGCTGGCAAGGGAGCATTGACTGGAACAAAGTGAAAGCTGATGGAATTGAGTTTGTTTTTGTGAAAGCTACTGAGGGTTATGGATATGTTGACCCTAACTTTGAGCAAAACGTTCGAGGAGCTTACAATGCTGGGCTTGATGTTGGAGCTTACCACTTTGCAAGGTTTGAGTCAGTAAATGACGCTATCAATGAAGCAAAACACTTTGTGAATACTGTTAAAGACAAACCTTTGAACCTACCTCTCGTATTAGATTTGGAAACTAATGAACATGGTCTCTCTTATGCAGAGCTTACGAAGGCGGCTGAAACGTTCTTGAATTATGTAAGAGAAAGCACTCAATTCCCTGTTATGGTTTACACTAACAAGAGCTTTCTGAGCAAGTTTCAAAAGCCTAGTGGTGTTCTTCTCTGGTATGCTCGTTATGGTGTAGCAAAGCCAGACGTTGATTGCGATTACTGGCAATACACTGATAAGGGAAAAGTCAACGGTATTAATGGATATGTTGATATGAACCTCTTAATGAGAAGCGAACACCCTGCAAAAGTTGTGAAACCTACCCAAAAGGTTGAAGCAGTCAGACAGTCCAAACCGCAAGCCAAACCGACTGGCGACATTTACATTGTAAGAAGTGGCGACACACTCAGCGAGATTGCTAAAAAGTTCAATACTACTGTCAGCGAGCTAGTGAAGTTCAACAACATTAAAGACCCTAACAAAATTTATGTCGGTCAAAAACTCCGCATTAGAGGGAGTGCAACAGTGAAAAGCTCTCCTCAGTATTATGTTGTCCAACGAGGCGACACGCTGAGCGAGATTGCTGTCAAGTTCAAAACAACTGTCAAGAAGTTACAACGCTTAAATGGAATTAAAGACCCTAACAAAATTTACGCTGGTCAAAAGCTGAGAGTGAAATAACCTCGCCATTTCTTCCCTCTCTTTCCCCTCTCACCTTCCTCTCTTTGTCCGTAAGTCTCCGAGTGAGCAGGTCAAAATACTACACTAGAAGGAGTAGATAAGGTGATGAAACTATGAAGAACTTTATTGAAAAATTCAAACGCAGTAAATGGGCTTCTCGCAAGTTGTGGACTCTTTTAGGGTCAGCATTGTTCGTAATTCTTACTGACATTTTGAATATTAAAATTGACGAGGATACTTACTGGGCAGTTGTTACTCTGGCGGCTTCTTACATTCTCGGTCAAGGTTATGTTGACGGAAAGAAATACGAGAAAGAACAAAAATAAGAGCTGGCTTCTCGTAAGCTGGCTCTTTTTTTACCTATCATAAAAATCGAACTAATGTTCTATTTTATAACCAAGGTTATTTCAAAGTAATACCACAGTAAAATTTTTTAACTGGTTACCCTTGACTTGTCGAAAAACTTTATGTATGATAAAGGTACATAGCACCACTACATAAAGTCCTAGGTCGTAACAGGGTATTACTCAAAAAAAGATATAAAGGGGGACGGACAATGAAAAGATTTGTACGGTTAACTATTGAAGATATGGAAAAAGAGAGAGAGAAGAAAGCGCTTGAGGAAGCTCTCGCTGAGGTGTCCGACCTCATAAGTGAAAAAATTAATGCCAGTATTACTGAGGTCATTCGTGAGTTAGGTTACAACTACCATGATAACATGACCCCAGAGGAAATACAACAAATCGGACGGCAAATGGAGCAAGACGGAATTGACATTGTTGTTGACGATAAAATGGAAGGAAATATATATAAAGTTGATATTAAGGTCGTCCAAGTGGCTCGAGCCATTGAGTTTGACCTAGGAGGTGCTTCTTAATATGCAAGCTTTTAAAAATGTGGTGATTGACAACCTCGAGACGCAACTCAAGGCACAAGAAAGACTCGCGGAGGCTGAGCTCGCCAAACTACAAAGCGAAAAGGAACAGTTTCTCAATGATATGAGCCAAAAGATTGAGCAAGCAACTCAAAAGGTGCAACGCTTAACAGCAGAAAAACAAGCGATTGAGCAAGCCATTCAAATACTCATGCAACAAATGCCTGTAATACCCAACGAGGAGCCAACTCCTCCAGAGGAGGAAGCTCCTCAAGGAGCATAAAAAAAATTCAAAATAGGTGTTGACAACGTGGTATTACCGTAGTAATATTATTCTCGCAAGGGTCGTCAGTAGCGACTCAAAAAATTTACCCTTTGGTATTACCATAGTAAAACTACAATAAAACTCTCGAAAGGAGCTGTTAGTGTATGGCGAATGTTGATAAAGATGTAATTAACGGCTGGAGCGTTGTTGATGATGATAACAATGAAACTGGTAGCAACGAGGAGCGCAAAATTGAATACTTGAAACTCCCAGAGGGAGACACTCGCATTAGAGTGCTTGACGTTGCTCCATTCGCATTTAAAGAATGGTGGGCTCCTCGAGGGAACGGAGGCAAAGGAACTTCCATTCCTTACAAAGGTAAAGATGACCTCCTCGAGGCTGAAAACAAGGCATTTATGGAGAAAGTCTTCCAAGAGGCTGACCGTCTAGGTTTGAAAGGTGAACAACGCAAGAAGTTTTTACGTGAGAAAGGTTACTCTAAACTTCCATGGGGCAAAGTCAAACAAAAATATGTCATTCATGTTCTTGACCGAGCAACTGGCGAGGTGAAACTCCTCGAGAAAGGTAACGGACTATTCAAGGAGCTCAAAAAGTACGCCATGAACCCAGAGTATGGAGACTTGAGACAGTATGATGTCACGATTACTCGCAAGGGCTCTGGATTAAATACAGAGTACACTGTCACGCCAGCTCGCCAAAACACCCCACTCACTGACGAGGAGATTCGCTTATATGAAGAAAGCAAAGTTGACCTCGCTAAGTTAAAAAACCACAGCCATATTACCCCTGAGCAGTGTTTAGCAGTTGCAAAAGGAGCTAAATGGGAGGATGTTTTGAAGAAAAACAACAACGTTGAGGAAAAAGCTGACCCAGACATGTTACCACAAGACGACTCCTCGGGCGAACCTATTGAGATTGACAGCAGTGAAGTTTTAACAGATGACGAACTCGAAAATTTAGAGTTTTAAGGTGAACGTCATGGAGGTCTCTCCCCTCTCGAGGGCTCACCTTGAGAAAGAGATTGCTTGCTTGATTAACTCTTGTAGTTGGTCAAGTGAGCAAGTTTTTTTCTCCATAAATTACTCCTCAAGGTATTTTTATTAAGAGTCCCGAGGGTGAAAAAGCTCAAAGAGGAGTGTGACGAAGGGTATGACCCAAAGAATACCTTCAAAGGAATTGATACACCGAGCTGGCTCAGAAAGAGCTTTGCTGAGCATTTGTTTAAATAAGCCAGAGGAGCTCATTGTTGCGAGCTCCAACGGTTTGCTCCCAGACATGTTTGCGGTTGATGGACACAAATATATTTACATGGCTATGAACTACCTTTACTCCAAGGGAGAACAACTCGACCCTATCTCTATTTTGAATGTCTACACAGATGACCGAGCTAAGCAAGCCATTGAGGAGCTTGGTGGAGTTGACTATATTGAAGCTCTCAAAACAACTCCAGTAGCAAATAACACAAAGCTCTTTGTAGAGCACATTATTCAAGCGTCAGCTCGCAGAGAGGTATATGAAACAGCCCTCAAGGTCGCTGACGAGGCGATAAAAGCCAAGGATAAAGACCTCAGCGAGTACCTCATGGGGGTTGAGTCGAAGTTTCGAGACATTACTCTCGAGTACCAAGTCTCTCAAGAGGTCGTCCCTATTGGAGAAGGAGTTGCAGAGCGTCTCAAGCAAAGATTGCTCAACCCTCAAGAGGTTATCGGTCTCAAAACTGGCTGGAGAAAGTTTGATAAACTCACTCAAGGGTTAAAAGCTGGAGAGCTCACTATTGTAGGAGCTCGCTCCAAGACAGGAAAGTCTGTCACCCTCCTCAATTGGTCTCGCAAAATATCGGTTGAGGATAAAGTACCAGCTCTCTACATTGACACTGAAATGTTTACCGAGGAGCAACAAGACCGTTTACTTGCTATGCTGAGCAGAGTCCCAGAGGTTGAGATTAAAAATGGCATGTTTGGAAGGGACACGATAAACGGAAAAGCTCGAGACAAGATTGCCAGATTGCAAGAGGCGAGTCGAATGCTCAAGGAAGCTCCTTTTTACCACGTTTACCTCCCTCATTTCACCCCAGAGAAAATTGTCGCTCTAGCGAGAAAATACCAAGTTGAGTACGGTATTGGCTTGCTAGTGTTTGACTACATTAAGCTCCCTAGCTCTGGAGGGTATGTTGGTGAGAAAGAATACCAAGCCCTCGGATACCTCACAAGCACCCTCAAGGATATTGCAGGAACTCTCCAGATTCCAGTTGTTTCAGCAGTACAGCTCAACCGAGGAGCTGTCAAGGCTGAGGAAATTGACGAAAGCATGATTGCTGGCTCAGACCGCATTCTCCAACTTGCTAACCGAGTATGCTTCCTCCGTTGGAAAACTGAGGAGGAACGAGCCCTCTCAGCAGGAAACCAACGCTTTAAGATAGCTTTCCAGCGTGGAGGAGCTTCAAACCTCGACGAGATAGACATTGACTTCAAAACGGAAATTCTCTTACAGGAGGAAGTCTCATGAGCAAGCGCAACCCTCTCGAGCGTATTCGTGACGCAGTTAACGTGAGAAGACTCCTCGAGGTGTATGGGGCTCAGAGAATACATGGAAGTGGAAATATTCGCTCCACTTGCCCTATACACCGAGGAGACAACCCAACAGCGTTTGCTTTTGACGAGCGCAACAAACTCTATTATTGTCACACTAAGTGTCAAGAAGGCGGAGACGTTTTTGACTTTGTGATGAAAATGGAAGATTGCTCCTTTTTGGAGGCGGCTAAGAAGCTCGCTGAAATGTTTAACGTCTCCGTTGACTGGGAGAATGAGGAGATTGACGAGAACTATTTTCGAGAGGAAGCTCTCAAGTTTATTGAACAAATGAGGAAACGCAATAAACGGTTCATCACCAAATTTTGTGATTTAGTGACAAAAAAGAGAAAGCACTGACGAGATCCTGGCAATAATGTTAGCGGTGAAATAAACATTAAGGAGGTCTCGTAAGTGCTTTCTATACCACTAGGATTGCCAGAATTTAAAGTGATTAAACAAGAACTTCTTTCCTATGGTTATGCGATTCATGTAGAGAAAACAGAGACACAGGAACGTTGCCCTCATTGTGGGTTTGCCACTTCCTCTGTCCACGACAGACGGACAAGAAAAGTACGGGATTTGGCGATTTTCCATCAACCGGTGTACTTGTTCATAAAGGTAAAGCGCTATCGGTGCTGGAATTGTTCTCAAGTGTTTTCCGCCTCTTTGGAATCGATTCCACCCAATCAACACTACACCAATCGATTTTGTGAGTACTTGTATGAACTTTGCGAAGGCTCCACCATTCAAGAGGTTAGCCGAAAGCACCGCATCCCATATACAACATTGGAACGCATTTATTACTCCATCGCATCGAAAAAAGCAAAAGAGCGTCAAACAGCGATAGAAGCATCTTCTCAAGAAGGAATGGTGCTTAGTTTAGATGAAATCGCTGTAAAAAAGGGACAACAGTATGAAACTGTATTGATGGATGCCAGAGCCGGATCGGTCATGGGAATGCATGCCGATCGCCAATGTGACTCCGCCATCAACTTGTTGAGCCAAAATATCCTGTCGAAAGAAATGGTCCAAACGGTGATTCTTGACATGTGGGAACCTTATCATAAGGCGGTTCGCGCCCTGTTTCCATCTGCTTCGATTGTCATCGATAAGTACCATGTGGTTCAAAAAGTGACACAAGCCTTGGATCAAGCAAGAAAGGAATTTTCTCCATTGAAAAAGGCTCGATATCTTCTCTTGAAAGGCTGTGAAAAGCTTCGTAAGGACCAACGGCTTCGATTAGACGATATCTTGGAGGAGTATCCGGCACTTTCCATTGCTTATTATCTGAAAGAGTTGTTTCGGGATTTTTACCGAACCGATGGATATCATGAAGCAAAGGAACGCTTGGAAGAATGGATTCAGTTAGCCAAACAGAGCCCTTTTGCTTCTTTTCAGAAAGCAGCCAACACGCTTGAAAGGTGGAAGGAGCCTATTCTTTCCTACTTTTTGTGCCCATATACGAATGCCCGAATTGAGGGGACGAATCACAAGATCAAAAACATCAAACGCCGGGCATATGGCTATCGAAATCTAGAACGGTTTCGTTTGCGTGTATTTCTGGAGTGTACAGGGAACACTACAGGCAGTCAGGCTGCTTAAGCGCTCCCTTCTTCCGCTATCGGTATGATAGTTGGTAGAATGGAACCCGTCAAGGAAAGCACTTGACTGTTTCCATTCTACCAACTTCGTGGTCTGTATGCGGAAGAAGGATCCTGACTGATGAACCTATTTCATCCAGCTAACATGTCTCTAGGATTGAGTAGAAATCACAGAAAATGGTGAAGACCCCAATAAACAAACGAAACTCCCTCCTTTCAAGTTCAAGGCAAAACTGGCAAAGGTCAAAGAATATAGAGGCTTCTCACCAGAGGCTATTGAACACTGGAAACTCCGAGTCTGTCTTGATGGAGAGCTCGCTAACAGAGTTGTCATGCCAATAGAGGACATTGAAAAGCGACTCGTTGGAGTCACTGGACGGAGACTCAAAGATGATATGCCAAACAAATGGATGCACCGTCCAAGAAACTTGCATACTGGTTGGATACTCACTGGCTTAGGTCGCAACCTCGAGGAGGTAAGAGCCAAAAATGAGGTCATAGTCGTCGAGGGAGTTTTCGATTGCGTCCGAGCATGGGATTGCGGTCTCAAGCATGTTTGTACCCCTATTGGAACCTTCTTCACAGAAGAACACGAGCAAGAACTCTATAAGGCTGGAGTGACTCAACTCGTGATTGGACTTGATAATGACCCAGCAGGAAGAAATGGAACAAGAAAAATGATTGAGCGACTCAAATACAAGTTTGACATTACAGTGTTAAATCTCCCCGAGGGGAAAGACCCTTGCGACTGTACTTGCGAGGAGCTCCTCGAGGCTTACAATACAAGGCTTCTAGTCCACGAGTGGTATGACAAATATGGCAAAGAAAAAGAGCGATTGTAGGAGGTTGATGTAGCATGATGAAAATTACTCGTGAGAACTTACAAAAACCACTGAGCGAGGAGGACAGCTTCTCGCTTAAAATTATTGCTGACCGTTACCTCTTGAAAGACCCAGAAAAGACTCCTACTCGTGATGACGTTGTAGTTGTTGAGTTCCAAGTTGTTGGCGAAAATGGCAATATTAAGGTGGTCAAAGAGGTCGCTATTGTTGACGATTACGACCCAGAGACGGAAAAAGTCACTGTCACACTATTCACAGGTGGAGAAGACCGAGGAAAACAATTCACTCTTGACCGTCGAGCAGTTGACGTTTTACTCGAAAAGAGCGTTACTGACCTCAAAAAACGAGTTGCAAAAGCCCTCTCTGGAGGAGAAAAATGGCTCGAGAAAGAAATAGAGCGCCTCGCCATGGAACAAATTCTCTTTGGTGGTCGCATTCTCGCTGGAGCTGGAACTGACGAGGAGCTAACATATTTCAACTGTTATGTTGCCCCTCCAATTCATGACTCTCGTGGCGGTATTGCAAAACACAGAGAGATTGTCATGGAGATTATGTCTCGAGGTGGTGGAGTCGGTACAAACGGCTCGACTCTAAGACCAGCTAAAACAAAAGTCCACAAAGTACGAGGTCGGAGCTCTGGCGCAGTTTCTTGGTTAAATGACTTGAGCCAGTTGACTCACCTAGTGGAACAAGGTGGAACCAGACGCGGCGCGCAGATGATTATGCTGGCAGACTGGCACCCAGACA